>NZ_JAFBBJ010000001.1:0-2400000 GCF_016907085.1 Clavibacter michiganensis
CCCCGAGCTCGGCCTCGTCTTCCCCGAGGAGGCGGGCGAGCCGCTCCTCTCCCCGAAGGACCTCGAGGCGCCGACGCTCGCCGAGGCGGCGGCCGCCGGACTCCTCCCCACCTGGTCGGACATGCGCGCCTTCCACGACTCGCAGAAGGTGAGCTGACCCATGAAGGGCATCATCCTGGCCGGCGGATCCGGCACCCGGCTCTGGCCGATCACGAAGGGCATCAGCAAGCAGCTGATGCCGATCTACGACAAGCCGATGATCTACTACCCCCTGTCGACGCTGATGATGGCGGACATCCGCGAGGTGCTCATCATCACGACCCCCGAGTACAACGACCAGTTCCGGGCTCTGCTCGGCGACGGCTCGCACCTCGGCATGCGCATCGAGTACGCCGTGCAGCCCTCGCCCGACGGCCTCGCGCAGGCGTTCGTCATCGGCGAGGAGTTCATCGGCGACGACTCGGTCGCGCTCGTCCTCGGCGACAACATCTTCCACGGTGCGGGCCTCGGCACGAGCCTCAGGAAGAACACCGAGATCGACGGCGCGCTGATCTTCGCGTACCACGTCGCCGATCCCACGGCCTACGGCGTGGTCGAGTTCGACGGGGACTTCACGGCCGTCTCCATCGAGGAGAAGCCGGCGCAGCCGAAGAGCGCGTACGCGGTGCCCGGCCTCTACTTCTTCGACAACGACGTGGTCGAGATCGCGAAGGGCATCCAGCCGAGCGAGCGCGGCGAGCTCGAGATCACGGCGGTCAACGACCACTACCTCCAGGCGGGTCGCCTGCGCGTGCAGGTGCTCGACCGCGGGACCGCGTGGCTCGACACCGGCACGTTCGAGAGCATGATGCAGGCCTCCGAGTACGTGAAGGTCATCGAGGACCGCCAGGGCTTCAAGATCGGCTGCATCGAGGAGATCGCGTACCGCGCCGGCTGGATCGACCGGGACGCCCTCGAGGAGCTCGCGCGACCGCTCATCAAGAGCGGGTACGGGCGCTACCTCGTCACGCTGCTCGACGCGTAGGGGCGTCGCCGCCGGTCGGGCCGCCCCGCGTCATCGCGCGGTGAGCTCGCCGGACTGCAGGCCGGAGATGAGGGCCTGCGCGGTGATCTGGATCCCCGCGGGCAGCGGCATGGTGTCGCGCTCGTCGAGGTCGGGCCACACGACGCTCTCGAGGCGCAGGTCCACCGCCTGGTAGCCCGCGAGGGGCGACAGGCCGAGCATCACGTGCGGCCGCGCCTTGCCGAGCGCCGTGAAGTGCCCCAGGAGCGCGCTGATGGTGACGGGCTGCCCCGACGCCAGGATCTTCACCACGTGCGTGTCCGCCGGCAGCTCCAGCAGGCGCGCGGTCGCGTCCCGCACGAGCCGGGCGCAGTCGTCGGCGTAGAGGTAGTCCCGCACCGTCTCGAGCGGGACGTAGATCGACGCCGGCGTGGGGGAGAGGTTCGCGCGGGCCAGCTGCGTGATGAGCCCCTGCGGCTTGCCGACCGCTTGGCGCGGCCCGTACAGGTTCGCGATGCGCCCGATCAGCGTGCGCACGCCGGCGCGCTCGCCGAACGCGCGGACGAGCGCCTCGGCGCGGAGCTTCGCCTCCCCGTAGGGGGCGAGCGGCCGGGGCTCCGTGGCCTCCGTGAAGGGCGGCCTCGCCGCACCCGCGTACACGCCGCCCGCGGACGACGAGTAGAACAGCGCGCCGCCCGGTGCCGGGGCGTCCTCCGCGGCCCGGCCGATCTCGTCGAGCACCGCCTCGAGCTGCCCGAGCTCGTGGTCGAGCTGCGCGCGCGTGCTCCCGGTGACCGCGGCGCCCGCGCACCACATCACGGCCCAGCGGCCGGCCGTGCGGCCGGCTGCGAGGAGCCGCTCCGCTCCCGTCCGCGCGGCGGCGCGCATGACGCGCTCGTCCGTCGTCGTCCAGGGCAGCGGCTCGGCGGGGACGGGAGCCCAGCGGGGATCCGCCGTCAGCGCGTCGAGCAGCGACGCGCCGAGGAGGCCCCGCGCGCCGATGACCCAGACGGGGACGGCGGTCGTCATACGTGTCCGCGCGGGGGACGGCCGTGCGGGCCGTCCAGGGGGTCGCGCACGATCAGGTACGCGGGCCGGCCCTGCGCCATGCCGACCGCGACGCCGACGTACTCCGCGATGATCCCGAGGGAGAACAGGATGATGCCGCTCGAGGCGAGGATCGTCACGATGGTCGACGCCCATCCCGCCGGCACCGAGTTGTCGGTGAGGCGGCTGACGACGATGACGATCACGAAGATCAGCGCGACCACGAGGAAGAGCGCCCCGAGGACGCTCACGGCCCGCAGGCCCCGCGTGCCGCTGGAGAGCACCATGCGCCAGAAGTGCGAGAAGAGGCGGCGGGGCGAGTAGCCGGACTGCCGCTCGCCCTCGTCGCGCAGCGTGATGTCGCATGTCGAGACGCGGTTCGCGACCCAGCCGAGCGCGATGTCGAGGTACACGCCCGACCCCGCGTACGCGGCGACGCTCCGGCCGACGGAGCCGAGCATGAGCCGGTAGCTCTGGAACTGCTCGGCGTCCTGGTCCGAGGACATGGCGTTGAGGACGACCTTCGCGCCGCGCGAGGCCACGTTCCGCAGGAGCCCGTGGGAGGGGGAGTTCGTGGGCTTCGCGTAGACGACCGAGGCGAGGTCGCGCATGGCGACGTCGAGCATGTCGGGGATGAAGCCCGGATCGTGCTGCCCGTCCTCGTCGAGCGTGACGATCCAGTCGCCGCCGGAGGACGCCATGCCCGCGAGGGTCGCGGCGTGCTGCCCGAAGTTGCGGCTCAGCCAGATGGGCCGGACGAACGGGTGCAGGCGCTTGAGGTCCCGGATGACTCGGGGGGATCCGTCGCGCCCGTTGTCGAAGACCAGGAGCACCTCGGTGACGGCGTAGCTGTGGCCGTCGCGGGTGATCTGCGGCACCGTGAACGGCTGGATCTCCGCGAGCAGCGCCTCGAGCGTCAGCTCGCCCTGGTACACGGGGATGACGACGGAGACGGTGTGGTCCGGCGGCAGCGCGGCGTCGACCGCGTCCTGCGGCGCGGAGCCGCTCACGCCGCGCGCCCCGCGGACCGGGACATGCGCCGGCCGAGGTAGAGGTACACGAGCCGACGGGAGAGCGCCTTGGCGCGGGCCATCGCGTCCCCGAGGCGGACGTCGGCACGGGACACCACGCCGGGGTGCTCGTCGAGCACCCAGTGGTGGAAGCCCGCGGCGGCGCTGGCCTGCTCGCCCGCGAGGCGGACGCTCCACTGCGAGTCGGAGATCCGGAACCCCGCGAGGGCCTTCGGGCCGACGGACGCGAAGTCCCCGCGGAGCAGCACCTTCGCGTACGTGGTCTCGTCGATGAGGTAGGGCCAGCGGGAGTCCCACCAGCCGACGGCCTCGAGGTCGGCCCGGCGCATGAGCACGCAGCCCGGCTCCCCGAAGATGTTGGTGCCCGAGCGGACGGTGCGGCGGACGGCGGCGGCGCCGGAGATGGCGATGCGGGATCCGGAGACGCCGTGGTCGCGCACGATCGGACGGCTGTCGGCGTCGACGATGTCGCGCGGGGAGGCGACGAGCACGACCGACGGCGACGCGTCGAGCTCGGCGACCTGCCGCTCGAGGATGGTGGGGTAGAGGAGGTCGTCGCCGCAGACCAGCTTGATCAGCTCGCCCCGGGCCTCCTGGCTCACGCGGTTCCAGTTGCGGAGGGCCCCGCCGCCCGCGTCGGTGCGGAGCAGGCGGACGCGCGGCTCGTCGGCGTAGCGCTGCATCACGTCCCACGTGCCGTCGGTGGAGGAGTGGTCCGCGATGACGACCTCGAAGTCGGTGAACGTCTGCGCCAGCACGGAGTCCACCGTCTCGGCGAGGTAGTCGGCGTTGTTGTAGGCGGGGATGACGATCGAGACGCGTGGGGCCACGTGGCTCTCCTTCGGCAGGGCAGGAGGGGACGCGCCCGGGTCGAGCCCCACCCGGTGCACGTCATCGTGCGACGTGCGACGGAGACCGTGGGCGACCGCGGTGCGCGTGCGGACGGGGGCCATCCTCTCACGACGCCTGCCCGCGACCCGGGAGGCCGCCGCCCACAGCCCCACGGGCGTCGCGCGATGAAGGCGTCCGCGCCCCGCGCATCGGGACGCCGGGACCCCACGGCGCGCCGTGCTGCGCGTGCGGGCATGGACGGTGATCGTCCTGGTACGAGCCTCGGGCTCTCGCGCACCCGGGACGGGGAGCTGGCTGCTCTCCGGTCGATGGCGACGGGGCCCCTCCGGCCGTGCCGCAAGTCGTCTCTTCCGACGACTGGTCCTCGCATCGTGGTGAGGATAGAAATCCTCCAGGCCGACAGAGGAGGACCTGATCGAAATCGAAAACAATCCGAGGCTCGTGGGTCGGCGCGCGGTGGTCATCGGCTTCTCGACCGCCATCGCCGGTCTTGCCACGGTGCCGCTCATGGAATCGCCGACCGGTGCGGCTGCGGCGGCGCTGATCCCCTATCGATGGCCCTTCGACACGGTCCTGTTGCCGCAGACCCGATGGGGCCAGGAATGGGACGCTCCACGCAAGGGCGGTCGACGACACGGCGGGGCGGACTTCAACGTCGGCGACAACAACATCGGGACGCGGATCTACTCCATCGCCTCCGGCGTCGTCGTCCGTGGCGAATACGCGCAACAGCCGTCCGGGGTCCAGAACAACAAGTTCGGCAACTACGTGACCATCAAGAACGATGACGGCATGTACGCGAGCTACGCGCACATGCGAGACGCTCCGACGGTGAGGCCCGGCACGAGGGTCGCGCTGGGGCAGCACATCGGCTATCTGGGGTCGACCGGCACGGACACTCCGCATCTGCACCTGGAGATGCGGACCGGTGACCACGCGATGTCCTACACGGTGCAGGACGACTTCGATCCCGTGCCGTACGTCAATTCACGGCTCGGGGTCACCAAGCCGATCCCGACGATCTCCGTTTCGGAAGAAGATGAGGAAGACATGTACATAACCAGAGGCGCGACAGGCACGGTAGCCGTGTTCGGAGGCGGGTTCCGCACGGAGGACGGCAACGCCGGTCGGCACCAGTTCGCCAGCGAGGCCGAGTACCTGAAATGGCGGATCGTGCTCAATGCGTACAACGCGAACATCGACCAGACCGGGGGCGATGCCCGTGGCAAGCGGTATGTCCCCCCGTTGAACCTGAAGGACGTGATGGTCGTCGATGATCCGACCTGGTTCGTGATCTGCGGCATGTGGGGCGTGTAGTACCGTCTCGCGCAGGTGCCCCGCTGGACGACCGGATCCTCCGTCCGGCCGGGGCGCCATCTCGACGGACGACCTGATCCGTGGCCGTGAGCCCACGCCGGGACCGGCCGCCGGGACGCCGCCCGGGGCGCGTGCCGGGTGGATGTCGCCGACGTCCCGCTGGCGTGGACGACGCTCCGCGTGCGGGAGGCTGCTCCGCGCGGGGGAGGCCGCTGCCGTGCGTGCGGACCTGCGATCTCGTCGCGGCCGGCTCGCAAGGGGCTAGGCATTAGGGTGATTGCGGTCCCGGCGGCTGCACGCGTCACGGGTGGACCTCAGGCGACGAACGGAACCCCTCTCACACATGCGCAGCAAGCTGTCCTGGCCGCTGGCCGCCGTCATGGCGACGATCGTGGGCGCGATCATCCCGATGCTCTTCTTCCGGGGCTACTACTTCGTCAACGACACGGAGGCGGGCGCGTACGGCCAGTGGTTCGAGATCGGTCGGCGGATCCTCGAGGGCAACTGGTCCCTGCTGAACCCGACCGTGTGGCAGTCCGGCAACTACCAGGCCGAGGGCGCGTGGGGCATCTACAGCCCCTTCCTCTGGGCCGTCGGTCTCGGCTCGCAGCTGATGTCGAACGCCGCCCTGTACTCGACCATCGTCAAGCTCGTCTGCCTCGCCATCGCCTCCGCCGGTCTCTATGTGCTCGCGCGCGCCTACGGCATGACCCGCCCCTGGGCCGCTGTCGTGGCCACCGCCGTGCCCCTCGCCGGCTTCACCCTCTACTTCGACGCCCCCTCCTGGGTCAACGGCCTCATGGCCTGGGCGTTCTGGCCGCTCGCCGTCGGCCTGTCGCGACGTGTGGTGCGCGCGGGCGCCAATCCCGTCGGAGCCGTCCTGGCGGCCGTGACCGTGGTGGGCATCGGCTACGCCGCGGCGACGCTCATGCTGGCCGCGGCACTGGGCGCGCTGCTCGTCGAGGCGCTCATCCGCCGCCGCCGTCCCGAGGTGCTCCGCGCGCTCGGGCTCTCCGTGGTCGCCGGGCTCTTCGCGATCCTGGTCCATCTGCCCGGGGTGCTGACCTCGTCGGTCTCGGGACGCTCCAACTCCATCGGCAACGACGGGTTCCTCACGGTCGACCTCAGCGACCTGGCCATCTCGGGGATGCCCATGGGCAGCCCGTTCATGGACTACTACGTGGGCAACATCCCGGGCGCCCCCATCACGTACATCTCCTGGCTGCTCCCGCTGCTCGTGCTCATCGACTGGCGACGGCTGTGGGCCCTGCTGCGCGGGCGGCCGTCGATCCTCATCATCGGCGTCGCCGCGATCGCGGGCGTGCTCGCCCCGTCGGAGATCGGGCCTCTGCGCTACCCGGTGCGCATCGTCCCGTACCTCACGGCGGTCATCCTCGTCGTCCTCGCGCTCGGCTTCTCGCGCAGCATGCGCCGCGTCCTCACGCGCCGCCACCTCTACGCCGCGTGGGCGATCGTCGCGGTGAACGGGGCGCTGCTCCTGACGCAGGACCCGCGCGCGCTCAAGCCCGCGATCGTCGCGGTCGCGCTCGTCGGCGCCCTCGTGCTCCTCGTGTACGGGCTCGCGGTCGGCTGGCGACCGCGTCGCGGACCCGCCGTCCTCGGTCGCATCGCCGACCGTGCGCGCGCCACCGACCGGTCCCGGTCCGCGGCCATGGCCGTGGTGGCGATCGTGGGCACCGTCGCCCTCCTCGTGCCGCAGCACTACCGCTCGCCCCAGTCCCCGCTGGAGACCTACGACCTCCCCGCGGACGTCAGCGCCTACAGCACGCAGCTCCCGCGCGCGGAGGGCGACATCCTCGTCGTCGGCTTCCCGCAGACGACCGACTACGCGGAGACGCTCCTCGGCAACTCCTGGTACGTCACCGGCAAGCCGGTCCAGAACGCGTACTCGTCCGTCTACTACCCGGGCTACGGCAACAAGGTCTGCATGCAGTTCAACGGGCTCACCTGCAGCGCGCTCTACGAGCGCCTGTTCCAGCCGGTGCAGGGTTCCGAGACCGGGGTCGACCTGGTCGACCTCATCGGCGCGAGCACCGTGCAGGTGATCAAGGCCCAGCCGGGGAGCGATCCCGCGAAGACCGTCGCGCGCAGCGACTGGGAGGACGTCCCGTCCGGCTGGAGCGTCGTCGAGGACACCCCGGCCACGCGGACGATCGTGCGCGGAACCCCGCTGCAGGGCGCGGGCGGGGTCGCGTGGACGTCCGACGGCACGCGGGTGACCCTGCTGCACGACGACCCGATGGGATCCACCTTCCGCGTGGACGCGGCCCCGGCCGACGGCGGCACGGTCGCCCTCGCGCTCATCCCGTGGCCGGGCTATCGGGTGTCGGGCGCCGAGCTGCGCACGACGCCGGTCGACGGCTTCCTGCTCGGCGTGGACGTCACGGCCGCGGACGTGGGGAAGACCGTCACGGTGTCGTTCTGGAGCCCGGGCTGGCAGGTGCAGGTCGCGTCCGCCGCACTCGTGATCCTCCTCACCGCGGCGTGGGTGCTCGGCCGCCTCGTCGTGCGCCGTCGTCGTCGGGTGACCGCACGATGAGCGGGGTGCCGCCGCGCGTCGTCGCGGTCGTGGTCGCGTGGAACCGCCGTGACCTCGTGGTCGAGACCCTGCGAGCGCTCCGCGCCCAGACCGTGCCGCTGCACGACGTGGTCGTCATCGACAACGCCTCGACGGACGGGTCGGCCGACGTCATCCGCGAGCGCTTCCCGGAGGTCGCGCTCACGACGCTGCCGACGAACACCGGTGGCGCGGGAGGGTTCACCGTGGGCATCGAGCGCGCGCTCACGGTGCACGACGCCGAGCTCGTCTGGCTCATGGACGACGACACCGTCCCGGATCCCCCCGCGCTCGAGGAGCTGCTGCGGGCGCGCGCCGCGGCACCGCGCGGCACCGTCGTGCTCGCGTCCGCCGTGCGCTGGACGGACGGGCGCCCGCACCCCATGAACACCCCGCGCACCCGTCCCTCGGCGAGCCGCGCCAGCGTCGCGCGCGCCGCCCAGCGCGGCTGCACGCCCGTCCGCACCGCGTCCTTCGTGTCGATGATGATCGAGGCCGACGCCATCCGCGCCCACGGGCTCCCGATGGCCGACTACTTCCTCTGGAACGACGACTTCGAGTACTCGGCGCGGCTGCTGCGGCGCGGCCGCGGGTACCTGGTGCACGGCAGCACGGTCGAGCACCGCACGCGCACGTTCGGGTCGACCGACGTGGATCCGGGAGCCCGCTTCGTCTTCGAGGTGCGGAACAAGATCTGGATGCTGCTGCGCTCCCGGGCGCTGTCGCCCGTCGAGCGGGTGCTCTACACGGGCGCCGCGCTCGTCAACTGGACCCGGACCATCCGGCGCTCCCGCGACCGGCGCCTGCTCCTGCGCGGCCTCGCCGACGGCGTCCGCCAGGGGCTCGGCCGTCCTCCGCGACCGGCGCACGAGGTCCTCGGCGGCCTCGGCGAGATCACCGCGGGGATCCGGCGCCTCGAGGAGACCGCCGGCCGCTGACGCCCGCTCGGGTCAGTCGCGTCGGTAGGGCACCTCGGACGACGCCGTCTGCACCGTGCCGTCCGCGGGATCGGCGGGCCGGCCGACGTGCGACGCGACCAGGTAGAGCGGCCGGTTCTGCACCTCGGCGTACACCCGCCCGAGGTAGCTCCCGAGCACGCTGAGCATGATGATCTGCACGCCGCCCACGAACAGGATTGCGATGACGGTGAACGTCCATCCGGGCACGACGCTCGACGGGTCGATGGCGCGGCTGACGAGCACGTACACGACGGCCAGCGCGCTGAGCGCCGACACGACGAGGCCGACGAGCTGGATGAGCTTCAGCGGGAACGTCGAGAAGCCGAGGATGCCGTCGGCCGCGAACTTGATCATCTTCCGCAGCGGGTAGCCCGTGACGCCCGAGTGCCGCTCGTCCCGGTCGAACTGGACGTTCGTCTGCCGGAACCCGACGTAGGAGACCATGCCGCGCAGGAAGCGGTTGCGCTCCGGGAAGCGCTTCACGGCGTCGATGACCTTGCGGTCGATCAGCCGGAAGTCCCCGGTGTCGCGGGGGATGTCGATCTCGGCCACGAGCGCCAGGGTGCGGTAGAACGCGCCCGCCGTCGCCTTCTTGAAGAGGGTGTCCTTGCGGGTCCGGCGCTGGGCGTAGACGACGTTGAAGCCGTCCTGCCAGCGGCGGATGAGCTCGACCGCGACCCGGGGCGGATCCTGCAGGTCGGTGTCCATGATGACGGCCGCGTCGCCCGAGGCGTGGTCGATGCCGGCCGTGACGGCGATCTGGTGGCCGAAGTTCCGGGAGAAGTCGATCACCTGGACGCGGTCGTCGGCGGCCGCGAGGGCGTGCAGCCGCTCGAGCGAGGTGTCCGCCGACCCGTCGTTGACGTACACGAACTCGAAGCGCATCCCGAGGTCGGCCGACTCCAGCGCCTCCGTCAGCGTGCGGGAGAACAGCTCGATGCTGCCCTCCTCGTTGTAGACGGGGAGGATGAAGCTCACGAGGGGCGCGGGCGTGGGGAGGCGTTCTGCGGTCACGTGTCGGTATCCCTCGTAGGTGCGTGTCGTGTCGGATCCTGGTCGGCGATCGGCCGGGCGATCGGCTCAGCCTATGTCGATGCGGTAGAGCACCGCGGCAGCCCCCGTGGCTGGGTCGTAGACGACGCGGTCGACCTCCTCGAGGCCGGGCACGGATGCCGGATCCGCGTCGCCCGCGCAGTCGGAGAGCGCGAGGTACCAGCGGATCCCCGCGCGCTCCGTCGCCTCCGCGTCCACCCGGCCGGCGGCCAGCGCCGCCCGCGCGTCGTCGACGGCGTCGCGGTCAGCGGGCCAGGCCATGCCGAGGTTGTAGTGGGCGACCGATCGTCCCGAGTCGATCTTCACGATCTGCGGATCGAGGCACGCCCCGGCGACGATCGAGCCGTCCGTCGCGCCGGCGGTGACGTCGGCGATCGCGCGGTCCAGCGGCTCGGCGAAGGTGATCTGCCGGAGCTCGCGCCCGGCGGAGAAGAAGCGCCCCCAGTCGAGCGCGCTCGTGGCGCCGATCGCGACGACGATGGCGGCGCAGGTCGCGACGAGCGCCCGGGTCCGGCGCGGAGCGCGCCCGGGGCCGGCCGGCTCCCCGTGGGCGTCGGCGTCGGCGTCGTCGGCGTCCGCGTCCCGGGCTCGCAGGGTGCGGACCGCCACGTCGAGGAGGACCGGGACGATCGTCACCGCGATGAGCAGGAACGCGTCGATCCACAGCCGGTAGGGCTCCTGGTTCGCCCGCCACAGGTCGTTGGTCGACGTGATCGCCCAGGCGAGCATCGCGCCGCCCGCGTACGCGGTCCACACGGTGCGCCGCGCGCGGATCCCCGCCACGAGGATCAGGACGAGCGGCACGATGAGCGCGGCCCCGGCGATCGGCCCGAGCGGCAGGTCGACGCCGAGGTCCTTGCTCGACGCGACGCGGTAGGAGAGGAACGGGTCGCCCGCCGCCGACGCCAGGACGGTCGTGACGATCTGCGGCAGCGTCGCGGCGAGCGCGGCGCCCATCGGGATCAGCGCGAGGCCCCGCGTCCGCCCGATGGTGGCGAGGAGCCCCGGCACGGTGGGGAGGAGCCCGACCACGAACGCGGGCAGGGGGCCGACCGCGCCCGCGACGACGACGGCGAGCGCGAGCGACGCCGGCACCAGGGCGGCGGACAGGACGAGGAGCCGGCGGCGCGGGCGCTCGAGCACGGCGTACGCCGCCACGACGTAGAAGGAGAGGAACACGGTGGCGAGGAACGAGTAGACGTGGACGTTCAGCAGCCCGCCGACGACGACCGCGACGACGGTCATCGCCACGAGGCGCGCGCGGCGCGAGGAGCCCCGGAGGAAGGGCACGAGCGCCCCGAGGAACGCGATGCCCGCGACGGAGAGCGCCGCTGCCTCGCCGTTGAGGGTGAACAGCACCCCGAACGGGCCCCACAGGACGGCGTGCGAGCTCATCTGCCAGAACCACTGGCCGGGGCCCTGCGTCCACGCGAACGTCCCGAGCAGCAGGGGCACGAAGCCGAGGGCGCCCGTCCAGGCGCGGCCGGTGACGCGGATGCACGCTATGCCGATGGCCGCGACGAGGCACGCCTGCAGCGCCGTGCCGACGATGTTCCAGGACTCGACGGGTCCGAGGCCCGTGAGGTGGCCGAACGCGCCGAGGACGATGTAGTACAGGTGCGGGTAGGTGTTGCGGCCGGTCTCGGTGAACGGCTCCACGGATGCGAAGTCGCCGCGGGCGAAGTTCACCACCATGGAGAGGTACGACAGCTGGTCGTAGACGAAGTAGTCGCGGAACGAGGTCACGACGCTTCCCGTGCGGTGCACGAGCATGCCCACCTGGGTCACGAGGAAGAGGAGCACGGCGAGCGAGACGGCGATGGCCGACGTCAGGCGTCCTGCGGGCTTCCTCCGGTCGATCCGGACGGGGGAGACGGGGGAGGGCACGGGCGTCGATGCTATCAGCCGGCTCCTCCGAGGAGCCGGGTCCCGGCCGGCCGGCCGTGCGGGCCCGCGTGCGCCCCGCCGCCCCCGGCTACACTGGGCCGCTCGACCCCCGTCGCCCTGGCGGCCGGGTCCGCCCATCCATCGGACGTGACGCTGCCACCGCAGCAGAGGGGACGCGCATGCCCACCGAGGCCTTCTCGCTCCTCCTCCCGGTGTACCGCGGCGACCGTCCCGAGTTCCTCCGCCGGGCGTTCCGCAGCAGCGTCGACGACCAGACGCTCCGCCCGGACGAGGTCGTCGTCGTCCGCGACGGCCCGGTGTCCGCCGAGCTCGCGCGCACCATGGCCGAGCTCGCGGAGGCGTCGCCCGTCCCCGTCGTGACCGTCGAGCTCGCGCGCAACATGGGACTCGCCTACGCGCTCGAGCGCGGGCTGGAGGCCTGCGCGCATGACGTCGTGGCCCGCATGGACGCCGACGACATCAGCCTCCCCGAGCGCTTCGCCCGCCAGCTCGCGCTCATCTCGGGCGGGCTCGACCTGGTCGGCACCGGGATGTACGAGTTCGCGGACGAGGTCGGCACCATCGCCGGGCGCCGCACCCCGCCGGTCGGCGCCGACGCCATCTCCCGCTACGCGCGCTTCCACGACCCGTTCAACCACCCCACCGTCGTGTACCGGCGCCAGGCGGTGAAGCGCGCGGGCGGCTACCTCCCGCTCGGGCTGATGGAGGACTACTACCTCTTCGCGCGCATGATCCAGTCGGGCGCCCGCGTGGAGAACCTCCCGGATCCGCTCGTCATGTACCGCGTGAGCGCGGGCGCCTACGCCCGTCGCGGCGGCGTCGCGCAGCTCGTCGCCGAGCTCCGGCTGCAGCGGGAGTTCCGCCGTCGCCGCTTCACCTCGCTCTCGCAGGCCCTGCGCAACGTGCTGGTCCGCGGCAGCTACCGCCTCATCCCCGAGGCCGTCCGCCGCGGGCTGTACCGGCGCCTGATCACGCGCGACCGGACGGTCCCGCGGGCCCGCGCCTGATCCCCCGTTACCCTTGACCAGTCCCGTCGAGCGCCCGTCGGGCGCCACCCCAGCAAAGGAATGTGCCATGAGCCCTGATCTCGTAGTGGTCGGGTCCGGTTTCTTCGGACTCACGATCGCGGAGCGCGTCGCCGAGGAGCTGGGCCTCAAGGTCCTCGTCATCGACCGCCGCGACCACATCGGCGGCAACGCGTACAGCGAGAAGGACCCGGAGACCGGCATCGAGGTGCACCGCTACGGCGCGCACCTGTTCCACACGTCGAACGAGACGGTGTGGGAGTACGTCAACCGCTTCACGGACTTCACGCCCTACGTGCACCGCGTCTACACGGAGCACGAGGGGGAGGTCTTCCCGCTGCCGATCAACCTCGGCACCATCAACCAGTTCTTCCGCTCCGCGCACGGCCCCCAGGCCGCGCGCGACCTCATCGCCGAGCAGGCCTCCGAGCTCGACGCCGGCGAGGCGAAGAACCTCGAGGAGAAGGGCATCTCCCTCATCGGGCGCCCGCTCTACGAGGCGTTCATCCGCGACTACACCGCGAAGCAGTGGCAGACGGATCCCACGGACCTGCCCGCCGAGGTCATCAGCCGCCTGCCCGTGCGCTACACGTACGACAACCGCTACTTCAACGACACCCACGAGGGCCTGCCTGTCGAGGGCTACACCGCGTGGCTCGAGCGCATGGCCGACCACCCGAACATCGAGGTCCGCCTCGAGACCGACTTCTTCGACGAGACCCAGGAGGTCAACCGGGCCTCCGTCGTGGGGAAGGTGCCCGTCGTCTACACCGGCGCCATCGACCGCTACTTCGACTACTCGGAGGGCGCCCTGTCGTGGCGCACGCTCGACTTCGAGCGCGAGGTGCTCCCGGTCGGCGACTTCCAGGGCACGCCCGTCATGAACTACGCCGACTCCGACGTGCCGTTCACGCGCATCCACGAGTTCCGGCACTTCCACCCGGAGCGCGACGCCCCGGCGGACAAGACGGTCATCATGCGCGAGTACTCGCGCTTCGCCGAGGGCGACGACGAGCCGTACTACCCCGTCAACACCGCGGCCGACCGCGAGGGCCTGCTCAAGTACCGCGAGCTCGCCAAGCAGGAGGAGGGCGTCTTCTTCGGCGGCCGCCTCGGGACGTACCAGTACCTCGACATGCACATGGCCATCGGCGCGGCGCTCTCGATGTACGAGAACAAGCTCAAGCCCGTCCTCGCGAAGGACGCCTCCTGATGGCCGCCGCCGACGAGGGCGCTCCCGTGGAGCTCGACCTGATCCAGCGCGTCATCCTGCCGTCCGAGCACGACCCGGACATCGTCCCGCTGTACGTGGACGCCGACTACTGGACGAGCATCCCGGTCGCGCCCGAGAAGCGCCGGCGCTCGCCGCTGCGCGTGGTCGACGCGGACACGCACAACGCCGTCGTCCGCCTGAGCGACATGGGCATCATCAGCGCCATCCGCGGCGACCGCGGCTTCCAGGTGCCCCATCGCCGGAAAGTGTCGTTCGGCACCTACTTCAACGCGTTCCCCGCCTCCTACTGGCGCGCGAGCACCACGCTCGACGGCGTGGTGCTCGAGGTGGAGACCAGCGGCGAGGGCCAGGTCATCGTCTACCGCTCGAACGCGCGCGGCGTGATCCAGAAGGTCGACGGCGCCGCGGTGTCCGGATCCACCACCTCCCGCTTCGAGCTCCCGTTCACGTTCTTCGCGGACGGCGGCTGGTACTGGTTCGATCTGATGGGCGAGGAGGCCGACTTCGCGCTCGTCGAGGCCGGTTGGTACGCGCCAGCCGGCACCGCCCCCACCACGGGTGCCGCGGGATCCGTCAGCATCGCCATCACCACGCTCAACCGCGCCGAGTACTGCGTGAAGCTCCTCACCGACATCGGCGAGAAGCCCGACGTGGCGGCGCTCCTCGACCACGTGTACGTCACCGACCAGGGCACGCAGAAGGTCGCGGACCAGCCTGCGTTCCCGCGGGCGCAGGAGCTGCTCGGCGAGAAGCTCCGCGTCATCGACCAGGCCAACCTCGGCGGATCCGGCGGCTTCTCCCGCGGCATGTACGAGACGCTCAAGGAGGGCGCGAGCGACTACGTCCTCGTCATGGACGACGACATCACGCTCGAGCCCGAGAGCATCCGCCGCGCCGTGAAGTTCGCGGACTACGCGCGGACGCCCACCATCGTCGGCGGCCACATGTTCGACATGTACGACAAGAGCAAGCTCCACGCGTACGCCGAGGGCTTCGACATGTGGAACTTCATGTGGGGTCCCGTCACGCCCACGCGCCACGACTTCAGCGCGTCGAACCTGCGCCAGACCCGGTGGATGCACCGCCGCGTCGACGCCGAGTACAACGGCTGGTGGATGTGCCTCATCCCCGTCTCCACGATCAAGCAGGTCGGCCTGTCGCTGCCCGTGTTCATCAAGTGGGACGACGCCGAGTACGCGCTGCGGGCGAAGGAGGTCGGCGTGCCGACCGTCACGCTCCCGGGAGCCGCGGTGTGGCACGTGTCGTGGGTCGACAAGGACGACTCGCAGGACTGGCAGGCGTTCTTCCACGCGCGCAACCGCCTCATCGCGGCGCTGCTGCACTCGCCCTACGAGCGCGGGGGCCGGTTCCTCACGGCCAACCTCGCCACGGACGTCCGGCATCTGGTGTCCATGCAGTACTTCGCGCTCGCCGCGCGCCACGAGGCGTACCGGAACATCCTCCGCGGGCCGCGCGGCCTCCACGAGGACATGGTGACGCGCCTCGCCCGCACGCGCGAGCTCGCCCAGGGCTTCACGGACGGCGTCCCCATCAAGGACCGCGCTGCCCTGCCCGAGATCGTCGCGCCGGACAAGCCGCAGCGCCGGCGCGGGGGAGGCGCTCCCGCGGGGATCGCCCGGGTCCTGTGGCTCGCCCGCACGGTCGCGCGCCACGCGTTCGCCCCGCTCAGCCCGGCCGCGAGCCGCGGTCCGGAGGCGCACCTCTCGTTCGAGGACGCCCGCTGGTGGGTCGTCCCCTCGTTCGACAGCGTCCTCGTGTCCAACGCGGAGGGGTCGGCCGCGCTCCTGCACCGCCGCGATCCGGCGCTCTTCCGCCGCATGCTGTGGACGAGCATCGTGCTCCGCTGGCGCATCCTCGCCCGTTGGCCGCAGCTCAAGGCCGCGTACCGCGCGGCCCTGCCCACGGTCACGAGCCCGGAGACCTGGGCCCGCACCTTCGGCGTCGACCAGCCGACGGCCCCGCGTCGGAAGCGCTAGCCGACCGCCGACGCATCGTCCGCTGAACCTCGAGGGGCGTCCGATCCGCACCACGGTGCGGCGGACGCCCCTTCGTGTGTGAGAATCGCATCTCACGGCACGGGGACGCAGGGGGACGCATTTGTTCGACAACGGGGTGGACAAGGTCCGGCGTGCGCGCCGACGCTCGCGGCTGATCGCCTGCCTGGCCGTCTGGGCCGTCGCGCTCGGGGTCGGGCTCGTCGGCACGGGCACGATCGGCGGATCCGCCGAACCCGCGCAGGCGGCATCCGGCGCCGACTTCGACCCGGGCATGATCATCAGCGACGCCAAGTTCTACGACGGCGACGCGATGTCCCAGGGCGACGTCCAGTCCTTCCTGCAGGCGCGCGTCCCCAGCTGCGCCTCGGGCTACGTGTGCCTCAAGGACTACGTCCAGAGCACGCCCGCGCGCGCGTCCGACAGCCGCTGCTCGGACCTGCAGGCCTCGCGCCTCAGCGGCGCCGACATCGTCTACTGGGTCGGCCGCGCGTGCGGCGTGAGCCAGGCCGCCCTCCTCGTGCTCCTGGAGAAGGAGCAGGGTCTCGTCACCGACAGCACGCCGGGTGACCGGCAGTACCGCAGCGCCACGGGGTACGGCTGCCCCGACACTGCCGCCTGCGACTCCACCTACTACGGCTTCTTCAACCAGGTGTACAACGCGGCGCACCAGTTCAAGGTCTACCAGTCCACGCCGACGCGCTGGAACTACCAGGCCGGGCGCAGCAACCGCATCCTCTGGCACCCGAACGCGGACTGCGGATCCTCGCAGGTCACCATCCGCAACCAGGCCACGGCCGGCCTCTACATCTACACGCCGTACCAGCCCAACGCGGCCGCGCTGCGGAACCTCTACGGCACGGGCGACTCGTGCTCCTCGTACGGCAACCGCAACTTCTGGCGCCTGTACACCGACTGGTTCGGCAGCACGAGCGACGGACCGGTCTCGTCGTTCGTCAAGACGGCGACGGACGACACCGTCTACCTCGTGAGCGGCGGCCAGAAGCACCAGGTCCCCGACTTCGGGGTCTACCAGTCCCTCGACGCGCTCGGCGGCATCAGCACCGTCCCGCGGTCCTACCTCGACGCGCTCGGCACCGGCGTCCCCGCGTCCGAGCTGGTGCGCGATCCCGCGTCGGGAGCCGTCGCCCTCGTCCAGGCCGATCGTCGGCACCGGTTCGCCTCGTGCGACCTGGTCGCCTCCTACGGATACGGCTGCGGGGACGCGGTCAACCTGGATCCGGGCCAGCTCCAGGCCGTCCCGGACGCCGGCGAGATGAGCGCGTTCTTCGTCCTCCCGGGCAGCGCCGTCGCGTACCTGCTCAGCGGAGGGGTCAAGTACCCGGTCTCCACGTGGGACGCCGTCCTCGTCCTCAACGGAGGGCGCTCGCCCTTCGCCGCCACCATGCGCGCGTCGGTGGGGGCCCGGTACACCACCGGCCACGTCGCCCTCGAGCCGGGGACCCTGGCGAAGGCGTCGAACAGCGCCGACGTCTTCCTCGTGGACGGCCTCGACCGGAAGATCCGCGTCCCGGACTTCGCCGTCACGACCGAGCTCGGCCTCGGGAGCTCGTTCGCGACCGTCGCCCCCGCCACGGTCGACGGGTACCCCCGTGCGTCCGCCGACCTGTCACTCCTCGTGCGGTGCGCCGGCGTCACGTCGCTCGCCACGCAGGGGAGCGTCGTCGCCCTCGCCTCACCGGGCTCGACCGGCCTCGCCGTCACCGACCTCGCGCCCACGACGTGCGCCGCGCTCGATCCCACGGGCAGCACGGTGAGCGGGCCCGTCTTCGTCAAGGGCAGCACGTCCGCGACGGTGTTCCTCCTCCAGGGAGGACAGGCGCGGCCGGTGTCCAGCTGGGACAGGCTGGTCGCCCTCGCGGGCACGTCATCGCCCACCATCACGGTGATGGGGCCGCCGGCGCTCGCGCGCATCCCCGTCGGCGCCGCAGCCTGACGCACGTCGTCGGAGCCGGGTCGCGCGGGTCCCCGCGGCCCGGTCGGCGGGCGGGGCGGTCAGGCTCCAGCGGATACAGTGGTGCGGCACCGGACGACCACGGCGCGGCCCGTCGGCCAGCGCCTCGAGCGCCCGGTGCGGCGAGGAGACCCATGGACCAGCACGCGCACGACGTCGACGATCCCCGCGAGCAGACCCCGCCCCCGGGCATCCTGCTCCGGCTGATCAAGGACGAGCGCGTCGCGTTCCTGCTGGTCGGCGGCTTCAACACCGTCCTCGGCACGGCGTGGTTCGCGCTGTTCTACCTGCTGTGGGAGCACCTGATCCCGTACCCCGTCGTCCTGATCATCGCGTGGGCGGTGCAGCTCCCGGTCTCGTTCACCCTGCACCGGAAGCTCGTCTTCAAGGTGAGCGGCAACCTCCTCCCGGACTTCTCGCGCTACACGCTCGTGAACCTGGTGCCGCTGCTCGCCAACATGCTGCTGCTGCCGCTGGTGGTCGAGACCACGCCCCTCGAGCCGATCGTCGCCCAGGTCCTCGTGACCATCGTGATCACCGTGGCGACCTACACGGGCCACAAGTTCTTCTCGTTCCGCCGGCCGCGCGACGAGGCCGTCCGCTGATCCCGCGGCCCGGACGCGCGGTCGGCGTCACCCGGGCCGGTGCTGCTCCGGCAGCCCGTGGCGCCAGCTGCGGCCCTGCGCGGCCTTGACGGCGCAGATCACGAGCAGGACCCAGCCCCACTCCACGATCGTGACGCTCTCCGCGAGCGAGGCGACCACGAGGACGACGAGCACGAGTGCCGTCCAGACGTAGCCGACGCCGCGCTTGGTGGTCGCCAGCACCCAGGAGCGTCCGAGCGCGAGGGCGCAGAACGCGGCGAACAGCACGAGCCCGACGAGCCCCGCCTGCAGGTAGATGTCGAGGTAGGCGTTGCGGCCGGTCTCCTGGGCGCCGCGGCTGACGAGGTCGAGCGCCGTGTACGGGTACGCGTCGAGCCGCCAGAACCCGACGTAGCCCCAGCCCTCGATCGTGTTGAGGTCGATGAGGCGCAGCATCTCCCGCCAGAGCGCCACGCGCTGCAGGTAGTCGGGCCGCGCCTGCAGCACCTGCAGCACGGGGGAGCGGAACGCCACGACCAGCACGGCCGCGATGGCGGCGAGCACCAGCACAGCGCTGTTGGCCAGGGGCCGGGCCTGACGCGCGAGGTGGCGGAGGCCGAGGATCGCGATGGCGGCGACGACGAGCACGAGGAACGTGCCGAGGATCACCGACGATCGCGTGAGCGAGGCCACGAGGAGCGCGACGACCAGGGAGAAGACGCCGCGGCCGCGCGAGACCGATCGCGTCATGAGCTCGACCGCGAACGTCACGGCGGCGACGAGGGCCACGATCCCGAGGGCGTTGCGCTCGCCGAGCAGCCCCTGGATCGGGCCGAGGCGCTCGAGCGCCCCGCGGATCCCGAGGAAGGGGATGGGGCCGTCGATGAGGAGCCCCGCGAGCACCTCGAGGGCGAGGGACGACACCAGCACCAGCCGCAGCACGTCCCCGGCCGCCCGCACGATCTGGATCAGGTCGCGGACGACGCCCACGTACACCGCGAGGAACGCGGACGCCGCGAGGTAGAGCACGCCCCCGACCGCGTCCGGCTGGTACGCCGTCCAGAGGAGCGTCGCCGCGCACCACCCCACCAGCACCAGCAGCGAGATGGGCAGGAGGCCCCGCCACTCCCAGTCGCCGCGCTTCGCCGCGAGGGATCCCGCGGCCATCGCCACGAGCACCGTGACGATCGCCACGAGCCCGGCCCAGCCCATGGTGGACCGGATCGCGTGCGACAGGACGGCCGTGCCGAGGATGCAGTGGGTGAGGGCGGCGGAGAAGCGGGCCGACCCGAGGAGGTCGGGCAGGCGGTCCGGGAGCGGCAGGCGGGCGGGACGGGTCATGCGTCGGCCATCACGGGCGGTCGGCGGGACACCGGGCGGCCGCGCGGATCAGGCGACGCGGGGGTCGGCGGCGGCGGACGGCGCCGAGGCGGAGGGGACGGCCGCGGGGATCGGGGCATCGACCGGGGGGCGCGGGGTGACCGCGGTGGCCGACGGCGTCTCGGGCAGCACCGGACGGCGGCGCGCGTCGTCGGGCCCCGGGACCTCCTCGCGCGCGACCATGCCGGACTTCGTGGCGATCGCGATGACGACGAGCAGCAGCCAGTTGCCCTCGTACAGCAGCCGGCTCTCGGCGAGGCTCTGCACGACCAGCGCGGTCATGAGCAGCAGCGGCGCGAGCGCGAGGGTGGAGTACGGCTCGACGCGGTCCCTGCGGTGCTGCGGACGGTCGATGGCGGCCCACCACGAGCGCACGTAGGTGGTCATGATGAAGCAGGCGAAGGCGAGGAGCCCGACGGCCCCCACCTGCAGGAGGACGTCGAGGTACGCGTCGTGGGCCTGCAGGTACGTGACGCCGCTGCGGACGGCGAGGCCCTGGAACGGGCGCACCCAGGGCGCCCAGTAGCCGATCCAGCCCCAGCCGACGACGGGGTGCTGCTGCGCGAGGCCCAGCACGGACTCCCAGATCTGGAACCGGCCCGTGAGGTCGGGGGAGCGGCCGAGGAGCTCGAACACCTCGGCCGTGCGCGTGGCGACGACGCCCGCGCCGACCACGGCCGCCACGGCCACGCCGGCCGCCAGCACGAGCCGCCCGCGGATGCCGACGCGTCGGGCGACGAGCGCGAGCGCGGCGACGATCACCGTCATGATGAGCGCGACCAGGACCGTGGAGCTGCCGGTGAGCGTCAGGGTCAGGAGGGCCACGAGGATCCAGATGCCGGCGTCGCGGCGGCGGACCGTGCGCGCCGCGTACTGCAGGGAGAAGACGATGAGGCCGAGCAGCGCCACCATGGCGAGCAGGTTCGCGTTGCCGACGACGCCCTGGATCCGACCGCCGCTGAGGATCTCCCCGCGGGTCCACGCGAATGCGGCCGGCGCGCGGGGCCCATAGTCGGTGAAGAACGGCATGACGGGCCCGCGCACCACGACCGCGACGAAGAGCTCGAAGGCGAGCGACAGCCCGAGGATGATGCGGAACGCGCGGCCGAGTCCCTGCACGATCTCCGACCACGACAGCAGGACGACGAGCGTCAGCGCCGCGATGGACGTCGACAGCTGGATGAGGACGCCGAGCGCCGACTCCGGCCGGTACTGCGACCACGCGATGGACAGCACGGCGATCCCCGTGAACGCGAGCAGCGGGATCGGCAGCACGCGCACGCGCGGCAGCGGCCGAGCGCGGACCAGCAGGGTGACGGAGGTGACCAGCACGGCGAGCGCGATGGCACCGAAGCCCCACCAGCTGAGGCTGTCGCGCCACATGTCACCCGCGAACGTGGTGACGAGGACGAAGGTCGCGAAGCTCCGGAGGGCTCGGCGGCTGGCGGTGGGCATGCCCATCAGGGTATCCGGCCCCGAGGCCGCGTCCCGCCGCCCAGGCGGTCCGGGGGCGCCGGTGCCGCGATCGCCGGGGCGACGGCCGTCCCGCTGTCCATCAGACGAAGGCCGCGTGCCCCGTGATCGCGCGGCCGACGATGAGCGTGTTCATCTCGCGGGTGCCCTCGTAGGAGTAGATGGCCTCGGCGTCGGCGAAGAAGCGCGCCACGTCGTAGTCGAGCACGATGCCGTTGCCGCCGAACGCCTCCCGGCACCAGGCGACGGTCTCGCGCATCCGGCTCGTGGCGTACGCCTTCGCGAGGGCCGAGTGCTCGTCGGACTGCGTGCCCTCGTCGACCATCTCGGACGCGCGCGTCGCCAGGCCGATCGACGCCGTGATGTTGCCGAGGCTGCGGACGAGGAGGTCCTGGATGAGCTGGTGCGCGCCGAGCGGCTTGCCGAACTGCTGGCGCTCGCCCGTGTACGCGACGGCGGCCTCGTACGCGCCGACCGAGATGCCGATGGCGGCCCACGCCACCTCGGCGCGCGTGAGGCGCAGCACCGCGGCCGTGTCGGCGAACGACGTGCCGTTCTGGAGGCGGTTCGCCTCCGGCACGATCACGCCGTCGAGCTCGATGTCCGCGTTCTGCACGATGCGGAGGGCCTGCTTGTCCTCGATCCGCGTCGCCCGGAATCCGGGGGAGTCGTTCGGGACGAGGAAGCCCTTCACCTGGCCGTCGTCGGCGTCCTTCGCCCAGATGACGGTGACGTCGCTCACGGTGCCGTTGCCGATCCAGCGCTTGGATCCCGTGATGCTCCACTCGTCGCCGCGCCGCGTCGCGATCGTGCGCAGGCCCCGGGCGGAGTCGGATCCGGACAGCGGCTCGGTGAGCCCGAAGGAGCCGAGGATCTCGCCCGACGCGAAGCGCGGCAGCCACTCGGCGCGCTGCTCGGCGGACCCGGCGACGGCGACGCTGCCCATCACGAGCCCGCTCTGCATGCCCACGAGGGTCGCGATGCTCGCGTCGACGCGGCCGAGCTCCAGCGCCGCCCAGCCGCGGTACACGGCCGAGTTCTCGAAGGGGCGCGTCTCGGGGTAGGGCATGCCGAAGATCCCGCGCTCGGCGAGGCCGGCGACCACGTGCCGGGGGAACTCGGCGCGGGCCCAGAGCCCGTTGACGTGCGGCCGGACCTCGGCCCCGAGGTAGGCGCGGAGGTCGGCGAGGGATTCCTTCTCCCGGTCGCCGAGCCGGTTCTCGTAGCCGTAGAAGTCGCCGATGAGGGGGGTGAGGGACACGATGCTCCATTGCGGTTCGTCGGCGCCCTCGGGGACGGGCGCCTGCGGCCGAGCCTAGGTCGGCGTCCCGGCGGCGACGCCATCGGTTGGTACTTTGGTCGCGTCCGGACCGGACGCGCCCCCTCGGGCGTTGTAGGTAGCCGCCAAGCCCGACAGGATCCCGCGTGTTCACTGCCCTCGCCAACACCCCCCGCGACTACGCATGGGGGTCGACGACCGCCATCGCCGAGCTCCTCGGCCGCGAGCCGTCCGGGGGGCCGGAGGCCGAGCTGTGGCTCGGCGCGCACGGCGGCTCGCCCACCCGCGTCGTCGATCCGTCGACGGCGGGCGGCGCGACGACGCTGGCCGAGTGGATCCGCATCGACCCCGCGACCACCCTCGGCCCGCTCGCCGGGGGCCTCCGTCCGGGCGACGGTCCCGGCCTGCCGTTCCTCCTCAAGGTGCTCGCCGCCGACGGTCCGCTCTCGCTGCAGGCCCACCCGGACCTGCACCGCGCGCGCCTCGGCTTCCGCGACGAGGAGGAGCGCGGCATCCCGATCGACGCCGCGCACCGCAACTACAAGGACCCGCTGCACAAGCCTGAGCTGATCTTCGCGCTCAGCGACGAGTTCCACGCGCTCTGCGGCTTCCGGCCGCTCGCGGAGGTGCGGGACGTCTTCACGCTGCTGCTCACGCTCGACGCGTCCGGGCCCGACTCGGACCCGGCCGTCATCCGCACCGTGCTGTCGCGACTGACGGGCTCCGAGGCGGACGTGCTGCGCGACGTGTTCGCCTTCCTGATGGGCGGCGGATCCGAGGTGCGCCGCCTCGTCGACCGCGTCACGCTGCTCGCGAGCCTCGCCTCCGACCGCCAGTGCCGCGAGTTCTCGACCGAGATGCGCACCGTGCGGGAGCTCGCCGCGGCGTACCCGGGCGATCCCGGCATCGTCACGTCGCTCCTCCTCAACCGCGTGACGCTCCGCCGCGGCGAGGCCCTCTACCTGCCGGCCGGCAACATCCACGCGTACCTGCACGGCCTCGGCATCGAGCTCATGGCGGCGTCCGACAACGTGCTGCGCGGCGGCCTCACGCCCAAGCACGTGGACGTGCCGGAGCTCCTCGACGTGCTCGAGTTCCAGGCGCTCCCCGTGCCGTACCTCGCGCCCGAGCAGGCGGCGCCGGGGGTCGAGCTGTACCGGCCCGACGTGCCCGACTTCCTGCTGGCGCACGTCTCCCCGGCCACGCGCGACGCGGCCGACGGCGACGCGGGCGCGAGCGCGGTCGACGTCGACGGGCCGGCGATCGTGCTGTGCACGTCCGGCGAGATGACGCTCCGCGGCGAGGTCTCGTCCGTCGTGATCCGCCGCGGCGACGCGGTCTTCGTCACGCCCGACGAGGGCCGGCTCGTCGTGACGGGGGAGGGCGAGGCCTTCCTCGCCACGACCCCGGCGCCCGCCGCCGCGGACGACGCGGACGACGCCGACGCGTGACCGGCGGCCCGACGCCCGTCGATAGGGTTGCCGCATGACATGGTTGGTCACCGGCGGCGCCGGCTACATCGGTTCGCACATCGTCTCCGCCTTCGCGCGGGCGGGCATCGACACGGTCGTCCTGGACGACCTCTCGAGCGGGCACGCGTCGTTCGTGCCGGAGGGCGTGCCCTTCCACCGCGGATCCGTGCTCGACCGCGAGCTGCTCGCCCGCGTGCTGGGATCCGGCGACATCCGCGGAGTCGTGCACGTCGCCGGCTACAAGTACGCGGGCGTGTCCGTCCAGCGTCCGCTGCACACCTACGAGCAGAACGTGACGGCCACGGCCGTCCTCCTCGAGGAGATGGAGCGCGCGGGCGTCGACAGCATCGTGTTCTCCTCCTCGGCGGCCGTCTACGGGACGCCCGACGTCGACCTGGTCGACGAGCTGACGCCCAAGGCCCCCGAGTCCCCGTACGGCGAGTCGAAGCTCATCGGCGAGTGGCTGCTCCGGGACCAGGGCATCGCGAAGGGCCTCCGCCACGCGTCGCTGCGCTACTTCAACGTCGTGGGATCGGGGGAGGAAGGCTACTTCGACACCAGCCCGCACAACCTCTTCCCGCTCGTCTTCGACGCGCTGCTCGACGGCCGCACGCCCAGGATCAACGGCGGCGACTACCCGACGCCCGACGGCACGTGCGTGCGCGACTACATCCACGTCGTCGACCTCGCCGCCTCGCACGTCGCGGCAGCCCGCCGGCTCGAGGCGGGCGATCCCGTGGAGCCCGTGTACTGCCTCGGCAGCGGGGCCGGCGTGAGCGTCCGGGAGATCATGACGGCCATCGCCGAGGCCACCGGCATCGGCTTCGAGCCGGAGGTGCGCGACCGCCGCCCCGGCGACCCGGCCCGGATCGTCGCGTCGGGCGAGCTCGCCGCGCGGGACATCGAGTGGGCCATGCGCCACTCCCTGGACGACATGGTCACGAGCGCCTGGGCCGCCCGCCAGGCCGGCGCCGCGGAATAGCGCCGACGGCGAGCGGCGGCGCGTCGCAACCCTCGAGGACCGGCTGAGGGTTTACCCTCCGCGGCTTGACGCGAGGGAGTTACACCGGTGTAATTATGACGATGAGCTGGGGCCGGCCGGGCGCCCCGGCCGCGTGGGGAGATCGTGACATGGCACTACCTGAGTACCACGCCGGAGTCCCCGACGACTGGTTCGTCGACCCCGTGCGACTCGGGGTCCCGGGCGTCCGCAGCGTCGACGACGGCAACCCGCTCGCGTGGCAGGCCGACTCGCTCTGCGCGCAGACCGACCCGGAGGCGTTCTTCCCCGAGAAGGGCGGCTCCACCCGCGACGCCAAGAAGATCTGCGGATCGTGCGAGGTGCGCAGCGAGTGCCTCGAGTACGCGCTCGAGAACGACGAGCGCTTCGGCATCTGGGGCGGCCTCTCCGAGCGCGAGCGCCGCAAGCTCCGCAAGCGCGCCGTCTGACCCGGCCGCTCGCGCCACCGCGGCGCCCGGCTTCCGGCGCGCCGTCCCGCTGCGGCGGATCCCCACCGCGCACCACGTAGGGTCTCCCCTGTCATGCAGCCACGAGTAACCGCGATCCTCGTCGCCCACGAGGGCGCGCCGTTCCTCGAGCGGACCCTGGCGGCCCTCGCCGCGCAGACCCGGCGGCCCGACCAGGTCGTCGCGGTCGACCTCGGCTCCCGCGACGGATCCGCCGCCCTCCTCGCCGCGTCCGACCCGACGCGCATGGTGCAGGCCCCCGCGCGCATGACGTTCGGGCAGGCCGTCGACCAGGCCGTCCGCGTGATCCCCGCGCCCGAGGGCGACCACGAGCTGCTCTGGCTGCTCTCCGCCGACAACGCGCCCGCGCCCGACGCGCTCGAGCGCCTGCTCGCCGCCGTGGAGGCCTCGCCGAGCGTCGCGGTCGCCGGACCGAAGCTGATGGAGTGGGACCACCCCGGCTACATCCACGAGATGGGGACCACGCTCACCACGCTCGGCGCGGCCGTGCCCGTCGTCGACGTCGAGCTCGACCAGGCGCAGTACGACGACATGAGCGACGTCCTCGGCGTCGCCGCGGGCGGCATGCTCGTGCGCCACCGCCTCTGGGACGAGCTCGGCGGATTCGACGACGCGCTGCCCGTCATCGACGACGCGCTCGACCTCTGCGTCCGGGCGCGCCTCGCCGGCCACCGCGTCGTGGTCGTCCCCGCGGCACGCGTCGCCTCCGCGGGCGACACCGCCCCCGGCACCGCCTTCCTCGGGAAGCGCACGCCGCGCCGCCGCCGCCGTCGCCTGCGCCGACAGGCCCAGCTCCACCGTCGCCTCTCCTACGCGCCGCCGGCGGCCGTGCCGTTCCACTGGCTCTCGCTCGTGCCGCTCGCCATCCTGCGCGCCCTGCTGCAGATGCTCCGCAAGCGCCCGACCGCCGCGCCCGGCGAGATCGGCGCGGCCGTGCGCGTGGCCGTGGCGCCCGGACGGATCCGCGCCAGCCGCCGCCGGCTCGCCGCGACCCGGACGGCGCCGTGGTCGAGCATCGCGTCGCTGCGCCAGCCGCTCGCGGTCGGTCGTCGACGGCGGTCGCTGGCCCGCGAGCAGTACCGCGTCGAGCACATGGGCGTCTCGGACGGCGTGGAGTTCCTCGCCACCGGCGGCGGCTGGACCGTGCTGGCTGCCCTCCTCCTCTCCGCCGTGATGTGGCTGCCGCGGCTCACCGGCACCGCCCTCGTCGGCGGCCAGCTCCTCCCGCTCGGCCCGAGCGCCGGCGCGCTGTGGGCGCAGGTCGGCATCGGCGTCCGCGGATCCGGCGCGGGACCCGTCGCCCCCTCCGACCCGTTCGCGTACGTGCTCGCCGTGCTCGGCAGCGTCACGGCGTGGGAGCCGTCGCTCGCGGTCCTCGGCCTCTTCGTGGCCGCCCTGCCCCTGGCCGCGCTCGCCGCCTGGCTGTGCGCCGCGCAGCTGACGCGCAACGCCTGGCTGCGCGCGCTGGCCGCCCTCGTCTGGACCCTCGCGCCCACGCTGCTCATCGCGCTGGGCGAGGGCCGCCTGCCCGCCGTCCTCGCGCACCTGCTCCTCCCGTGGCTCGCGCTCGCGGTGCTGCGCGCGCCGCGTTCGTGGTCCGCGTCCGCCGTGGCCGGGATCCTGATGGCCGCCGTCGGCGCGTCCGCCCCCTCGCTCGTGCCCGCCGTCCTGGTGCTGTGGCTCGTCGCGACCGTGCGGGCCGGGCGCCGCGCCGGGCGGCTCGTGACGATCCCCGTGCCGCTGGTCGCCCTCGTCGCGCCCCTCGTCGTCTACCGCGTCATGCAGGGCCAGCCGCTCGCCCTCGCCGCCGACCCGGCCGTCCCCGCTGGCTTCACGCCCGCCGACGTCCCCGGCCTCGCGCTCGGCTTCCCGACCTCCGGCCTCGGTGGCTGGTCAGCCTTCGTCGACGGCCTGGGCGCCGGGCTGCCGGACGCCGTCCCGCTCATCGTGGTCGCGGTGCTGGTCGCGCCGCTCGTGCTGGGCGCGATCGCGGCCCTCTTCCTCCGGGGATCGCACCGTGCCGCCCTCGCGCTCGGCGTGACGGTGCTCGGGTTCGCGACCGCGGTGATGGCCGCGCGGACGGTGGTGCAGTCGACCGGATCCGACGTCGTCGCCGTCTGGCCCGGGTCCGGCCTCAGCCTCCTCTGGCTCGGCCTCGCCGGCGCCCTCGTGCTCGGCTTCGCGACGCTGGGCCGCCGCTCGGTCGTGCCGGGGATCGTGGCCGCCGTGACCCTGGTCGTGCTCGCCCTGCCGCTCGTCTCCGCCGCCGTCGCCGGATCCACCGCGGTGCGGGCCACCACCGACACCTCGCTGCCCGGCCTCGTGGTCGCGGAGGCCGCCACGGATCCCGCGGTCGGCACGCTCGTGCTCCGCGCCGCGGACGACGCCTCGCTGTCCGCCGACGTCGAGCGCGGAGCCGGCCGCACGCTCGAGCAGGTGTCCACGGTCGACTCGACCATCGGGCCGCTGTCCGACACCCAGACCCGCGTCGCCGAGCTCGCGGGCAACGTGTCCTCGCGCTCCGGCCTCGACGCCACGGAGGACCTGCAGCGGCTCGGCATCAGCTACGTGCTCCTCGAGACGCCCGCGGGCGACGCGGAGGCCGCCGTGCACGACCGCGCCCGCGCCGCCCTCGACGACGACCCCGTGTTCACGGCCGTCGGGCAGACCGAGGCCGGGCTGCTCTGGCGCTTCGTGGGCAGCGACGACCTCGTCGCCCAGGTCGCGGGTCCCGGCGCCCTCGACGACCCGGGGCGCGCGGGCGTGCTCGCGGCGCAGGCGCTCGTGTTCGCGCTCACCCTGCTCCTCGCGATCCCCACCGGCGGCCTGGCGGCGCGCAGCCGCCCGCTGCCGGCCTACCGCGAGACAGTCGTCGCCCCCGACGGACGGCCGGCGGACGCCGAGGAGCCGCGGCCCGCGCACGACGACCGCGGCACCCCCGCCTACATCGACGAGCCGACGGGCGAGGCCGTGGAGGCCGCCTCCTTCGGCGACATCCGCCAGGCGGGGGAGCGCCGCGCCGGCGACGACGGGGAGGCCGACGACGTCGTGCCCGCCGGCGACCGCGACGACGACCGCGCCCGCGCCACCGACGACGACGACGACCGCAGGAGGACAGATGGCCAGGCGTGACGCCGTGCGCATCGCGACGCGCGTGACCACCGGGATCGTCGGCGTCGCCGTGCTCGGGGTCGTCGTGACCGGCGCGCTCCTCCTCCCACCCGCCGCGGGCGACGCGAGCGCCCCCTCGGTGCTCGTGACGCCCGTCGCGACCGACCAGCAGCGCGTCTGCGCCGGCTCCCTCCTCCGCCCGCCCGCGGCGGACGCGGCCTCCACGACCACCGCGGTCGCGGTGGGGAGCGCCGCCGTGACGAGCGGATCCGCGACGACCGGGTCGACCGGCTCGGCCCCCGCCGTCCGCACCTCGCGCATCCAGGCCCCCGAGGTGCAGGGGGCGGCGTCGAGCGCGCCGTCCGTCCTCGCCGTCGCGGGCGCCGTCGACGACGCGCCGACCGACCTCGCGGGCGCGGCGTCCGAGATCGCGACGGAGGCCGACCTCGCGGGGCTCGCCGCCGCGTCGTGCGCCGAGGCCGCCGCCGACGTGTGGCTCGTGGGCGGCGCGACGACCACCGGCCGCACCACGTTCGTCGTGCTCGACAACCCGTCCGGCGTCTCCTCCACCGTCGACCTCGCCATCACGGGCGAGGACGGGGCCGTCAGCGCTCCCGGCGCCAGCGGGATCTCCGTGCCGGCCGGCGGCCGCCGCGTGCTCAGCCTCGCGGGACTCGCCCCCGACCTCTCCTCCCCGGCCGTGCACGTCCAGAGCCGCGGCGGCCAGGTCGTCGCCCGTCTCGAGCAGAGCACGGTCCGCGGGCTCCTCGCGGGCGGCGTCGACTGGATCGGCCCGGCCGCCGCCCCGTCCACCGCGCTCACCATGACCGGCCTCCGCATCGACTCGCAGGCGGCGCCCGTCGCACCCGTCGAGGGCGGGGATGCGCCCCCCGCCGACGAGGGCGGATCCACCGTCGGAGCGGGCTCGGACGGCGGCGCCGACCCCGACCTGTCGACGGCCGTGCGCATCGTGGTCCCCGGATCCGCCGACGCCGACGTCAGCGTGAGCGTCGCCCCCGAGGAGGGCACCGACGGCACGGGCACCACCTTCACGGTGCAGGCCGACGCGGGCCGCACGATCGACGTGCCGGTCGCCGACCTCCCCGACGGCCGCTACTCCGTCACGGTGCAGAGCTCGGTCCCGGTCACGGCGGCCGTGCGCAGCGTGTCCGGCGCGGCGGAGAGCGGCGCGACCGACTTCGCCTGGTTGCCGTCGGCCGAGGCGCTCACGCGGGACGCGCTCGTGTCCGTGCCCGTGGGTCCGGCGCCGCTCCTGCACCTGCGCAACGCCGGCGACCAGGCGGCCGCCGTCACGGCGCGCCCGACCGACGGATCCGCCGCCGTGTCGCTCGACGTGCCCGCGGGATCCGAGGTCTCGGCCGCCGTCGAGGCCGGGCGCACCTACCTGCTCGAGGGGACCGCCGGCCTCACGGCCACCGTGACGCTCGCCGAGCCGGGGCGCTCCGCGGCGCTGCCCGTCGTGCCGGTGCTGCCGGCCGCCGACCCCCTGCGCGTCCACCCCTGAGGCCGACCGGGCACGACCTCCGCGCGCGCGACGCGGCGGACGCCTGACGCCCGTTCGGGATCCGCCGCTAGTGCGGGTCGTACCTGTCGGGGGCGAGCTCCCACGGGTCCTTGCCGAGCAGCTCGGCGACCGCGCGGTACACGCAGCCCTCGACGAGGGCCCGCTGGTGGTACTCGTCGTCCTCGTGCAGGTGCGCGAGGCGCTCGATGGGGAGCCGGTAGAAGATGACGCGGCGCTCGTCGGCGAGGACGCTCCACCGGTCGATGCCGTCCCGCTCGCTGTTCTCCGCGGGGAGCGCGGCGACCTCGAACGAGACGCGGTCGAGCTCGTCGGGCCAGAGGCCGCGGAGGTACTCGGCGGCGGACGCGATGGTCTGGTCGAAGACGTCGGCGCGCGTGCGCAGCACCGGCAGCTCCGGCCCGGTGACGGGGGAGCGGAGGCCGCGGCCGTGCCGATCCCGCCAGGAGCCCCGGATGGAGACGTGGCCTCCCCGGCGGCGCGATCGTGGCATGGCCCCATCGTACGGGCACGGGGTCGGCGGTAGTGTGGGCCCGACATGACGAACAGGCCCTGCTCCCGCGTCGGCTGCACCGGCGGCGCCACGACCACCCTCACCTACGTCTACGCGGACTCCATGGCCGTCCTCGGACCCCTCAGCCACGACTCCGAGCCGCACAGCTACGACCTGTGCGACCGCCACGCCGCCCGCCTCTCGGCCCCGCAGGGCTGGCAGATCGTCCGGCACGGCGTGCTCGGTGAGGTAGGTTTCGGAGCATGACGACGACTGCCGCCGAGACGCTGACCGCCATCGTGAAGACCTACGACGTGCGAGGTCTCGTCGGGAGCCAGCTCACCGAGGAGCTGGTCACCGCCCTCGGCGCCGGCTTCGTCGACGAGCTCGGCGCCGCGGGGCAGGAGATCGTGGTCGGCCACGACATGCGCGACTCCTCGCCCGGGTTCGCGCAGGCGTTCGCCCGGGGCGCGACGGCCCGCGGCGGGAACGTCCTCCTCATCGGCCTGTGCTCGACCGACGAGACGTACTTCGCGTCCGGATCCCTCGACGCCCCCGCGGTCATGTTCACCGCGAGCCACAACCCGGCCACCTACAACGGCCTCAAGTTCTCCCGCGCGGGCGCCCAGGGCATCAGCCTCGACACGGGCCTCGGCGCCATCCGCGACCGCGCCATCGGGTTCCTGTCGGACGGCATCGCGCCCGTCGAGCCCGCGGGCGTGGTGCGCGAGCGCGACGTGCTCGCCGACTACGCCGGCTACCTGCGCCAGCTCGTCGACCTCTCCGGCATCCGCCCGCTGCGCGTCGTCGTCGACGCGGGCAACGGCATGGGCGGCATGACCGTCCCCGCCGTGCTCGGAACCGCGGCCGGCCTGCCCGAGCTGCCCATCGAGATCATCCCGCTGTACTTCGAGCTCGACGGCGCCTTCCCGAACCACGAGGCGAACCCCCTCGAGCCCGCCAACCTGGTCGACCTGCAGAAGGCGGTCGTCGAGCACGGCGCCGACCTCGGCCTCGCCTTCGACGGCGACGCGGACCGCTGCTTCGTCGTGGACGAGAAGGGGCAGGCGGTCACGCCCAGCGCCGTCGCCGCCGTCGTCGCGCTCCGCGAGATCTCGCGCGTGAAGGCGCAGTCGCCGGACGAGGACGTCACGGTCCTGCACAACCTCATCACCTCGCGCATCGTGCCCGAGACCATCGAGGCGGCGGGCGCCACGGCCGTCCGCACGCGCGTCGGCCACTCGCTCATCAAGGACCAGATGGCCGCCACGGGCGCGGTCTTCGGCGGCGAGCACTCCGCGCACTACTACTTCCGCGACTTCTGGGGCGCCGACAACGGCATGCTCGCCGCGATGCACCTGCTCGCCGAGTTCGGGCAGACCGACGGCCTCATGTCCGACCTCTCGGCGCGCTACACGCCGTACGCGCTGTCGGGCGAGATCAACAGCACGGTCGACGACGTCCCCGCCGCCTACGAGCGCATCGTCGAGGCCTTCCGCGGCCGCGGCGAGTTCGACGAGCTCGACGGCCTCACGGTCGACGGCCCGGTCGGCGCCGACGGCGCGTTCTGGTGGTTCAGCGTGCGGCCCTCGAACACCGAGCCGCTGCTGCGCCTGAACGTCGAGGCGTCCACGGAGCAGAAGATGGCCGCCCTCCGCGACGAGCTCCTGGGGCTGATCCGCGGGGCCTGATCCTCCACCCGCACGACCTCCGACGCCGCGTCCCTCCTCGAGGGGCGCGGCGTCGTCGTGCGCGGGCACCGACGCCATACCCCCTGGGGGTTCCCGTAGGTACCCCCAGGGGGTACCATGGGCGGGAACGGGAGGTGGCCGCCATGGTCGGGTACAGCGAGGGCAAGGACGACATCCTCAAGCGGCTGCGGCGCGCGGAGGGCCAGGTGCGCGGGATCGAGCGCATGGTCGAGTCCGACACGTACTGCATCGACGTGCTCACGCAGGTCTCGGCCGTCACGCGCGCCATGGAGACCGTCGCCCTGAAGCTCCTCGACGACCACCTCGCCCACTGCCTCGCGGAGGCCGCGCGCGAGGGCGGCCAGGTCGCGGACGACAAGGTGCGCGAGGCCTCCGCGGCCATCGCCCGGCTCGTCCGGTCCTGATCCGCCGCCGCCCATCGACATCGAACGACACCAAGGAGACCCCATGACCACCACGACCTTCCCCGTCACCGGCATGACCTGCGCGCACTGCGTCGCGAGCGTCACCGAGGAGGTGGGCGAGCTGCCGGGCGTCTCCTCCGTGGCCGTCGACCTCGTCGTCGGCGGCGACTCCACCGTCACCGTCGAGAGCGACGCGCCCCTCGACCCCGCCGCCGTGCGCGCCGCGGTCGACGAGGCCGGGTACGTCGCGGGGCTCTGACGTGACCGACCCCGCATCCGGATCCGCGCCCGCCGCCGATGACGCGGCGCCCTCCGCCGAGGACGGCGCCGTGCTGACGCGCGTCGACCTCGACGTGCAGGGCATGACGTGCGCGTCGTGCGCGATGCGCATCGAGCGGAAGCTCGGCCGGATGCCCGGGGTCGAGGCCGCCGTCAACTACGCCACCCACCGGGCGCGCGTGCAGCTGCCCGCGGGCACGAGCGTCGAGGACGCCATCCGCACCATCGAGCGGACGGGGTACCGGGCGTCCGAGCGCGCCGGGTGGGGGAGCGCGGCGGTGGATGGGATCGCGTCCGCCGCGTCCGCCGCGTCCGGATCCACGTCCGCCGAGCGCGCGCCCGTCGCGGTCGATGCTCCGCGCGTCCGATCCGACGCGCCCGACGCCGGCGCAGCGGATCCCGCATCCGCAGCGTCGCCCGCGCCCGCCCCGGCAGCGCCCGCCGCCCGCCGCCCCGACGCCGACGAGCTCGCGCTGCGCCAGCGGCTTGTTGTCTCCGCGGCCCTCACCGTCCCCGTCTTCCTCATGGCGATGATCCCCGCGCTCCAGTTCGACGACTGGCAGTGGCTCTCCCTCGCGCTCGCCGCGCCCGTCGCCGTCTGGGGCGCGTGGCCGTTCCACCGGTCCGCGGCCCTCAGCGCGCGCCACGGCGGCGTCGGCATGGACACGCTCGTGAGCATCGGCGTCGCGGCCGCGTTCCTCTGGTCGCTGTACGCGCTCTTCCTCGGCGACGCGGGCGAGCCCGGCATGCGCATGACCATGAGCCTCGTCGGGGAGCCCGGCGGCGGATCCGGCGACGTCTACCTCGAGGTCGCCGCGGCCGTCACCGTGTTCCTCCTCGGCGGCCGCTACCTGGAGGCGCGGGCCGCCCGCGCGTCCGGCGCCGCCCTCGCCGCGCTCCTCGACCTCGCCGCCAAGGACGTCGCCGTCGTGCGCGACGGCGTCGAGCGGCGGATCCCGATCCGCGACCTCCGCGTCGGCGAGGAGTTCGTCGTGCGGCCGGGCGAGCGCATCGCCACCGACGGCGTGGTCGTCGACGGATCCAGCGCCGTCGACCGCTCGCTGCTCACGGGCGAGTCGCTGCCCGTCGAGGTCGGCCCCGGCGACGACGTCACGGGCGCGACCCTCAACGCCGGCGGCCGCCTCGTCGTGCGCGCCACGCGCGTGGGGGAGGAGACCCGCCTCGCCCGCATGGCCGCGCTCGTGGAGGAGGCGCAGACCGGCAAGGCCCGGATCCAGCGCCTCGCCGACCGCGTCTCGGCCGTCTTCGTGCCGGTCGTGCTCGTGCTCGCCGTCGGCACGCTCGTCGGCTGGCTGCTGCTCGGCTTCCCGCCCGAGGCGGCCTTCACCGCCGCCGTCGCGACGCTGATCATCGCGTGCCCGTGCGCCCTCGGCCTCGCGACGCCGACCGCGCTCCTCGTGGGCACGGGCCGCGGCGCGCAGCTCGGGATCCTCATCACCGGGCCCGAGGTGCTCGAGTCCACCCGGCGCATCGACACCGTGCTGCTCGACAAGACCGGCACCGTCACGACGGGCGTCATGTCGCTCGTGCGGGCCGTGCCCGCGGCGGGCGTCGACGCCGACGAGCTCGTGCGCGTCGCCGCGGCCCTCGAGCAGCGCTCGGAGCACCCGGTCGCGCGCGCGGTCGTCGAGGCCGCGGGCGCGGGACCCCTGCCGGCCGTGGAGGGCTTCGTCGCCAGCGCGGGCCTCGGCGTGCAAGGTGTCGTCGACGGCCGCGCGGTCGCGGTCGGCCGGCCATCGTGGCTCGCGGAGCAGTGGGCCGCGGAGCCCGACGCATCGCTCGCCCCGGCGCTCCGCGAGGCCGAGGCGGAAGGATCCACCGTCGTCGCGATCGCGTGGGACGGCGCCGTCCGCGGCGTCCTCGCCGTCGCCGACACCGTCAAGCCCACGAGCGCCGAGGCCGTCCGCCGGATCCGGTCGCTCGGCCTCCGCCCCGTGCTCCTCACGGGCGACACCGCGGGCGCCGCGCACCGCGTCGCCGCCGACGTCGGCATCGACGAGGTCATCGCGGGCGTCCTCCCCGAGGGCAAGCTCGACGCCGTCCGCCGGCTGCAGGCCGAGGGCCGCGTCGTCGCGATGGTCGGCGACGGCGTGAACGACGCCGCAGCCCTCGCGCAGGCCGATCTTGGGATCGCGATGGGCACGGGCACCGACGCGGCCATCGAGGCGGGGGACATCACGATCGTCCGCGGCGACCTCGTGCTCGTCGCCGATGCCGTGCGGCTCGCGCGGCGCACGCTCGGCACGATCCGCGGCAACCTGTTCTGGGCCTTCGCCTACAACGCCGCCGCGATCCCGGTCGCGATGCTCGGCCTCCTCAACCCGCTGGTCGCGGGCCTGGCCATGGCGCTCTCGTCGGTGTTCGTCGTCACGAACAGCCTGCGCCTGCGCCGCTTCCGGTAGCAGGGCGGGCGCCCGGTCGTCATCCACGGCCGGGCGTCACGCGTCGGATGCGAGACTGGGGGCATGACCCTGCTCCCGGAAGCCACGTCCACCGCTCTGCCCTTCCGCGTCGCCGACCTCTCCCTCGCGGAGTCCGGACGCCACCAGATCCGCCTCGCCGAGAACGAGATGCCGGGCCTCATGGCCCTCCGCGAGGAGTTCGGCGCGTCGCAGCCGCTCGCGGGCGCGCGCGTCGCCGGATCCATCCACATGACCGTGCAGACGGCCGTGCTCATCGAGACCCTCACGGCCCTCGGCGCGCAGGTGCGCTGGGCGAGCTGCAACATCTTCTCCACGCAGGACGAGGCCGCGGCCGCCGTCGCGGTGGGCGCGGGCACCCCGGACGCGCCCGCGGGCGTGCCCGTCTTCGCCTGGAAGGGCGAGACGCTCGAGGAGTACTGGTGGTGCACCGAGCAGATCTTCGACTGGTCGGGCGAGGCCCAGGCCGCGGGCGCCGACTGGACGGGCCCGAACATGATCCTCGACGACGGCGGCGACGCCTCCCTCCTGGTGCACAAGGGCCGCGAGTACGAGCTCGCGGGTGTCGTGCCCGAGACGCCGGAGGACGCCAGCCACGAGTACCGCGTGATCCTCGACACGCTCCGCCGCAGCCTCGCCGCGTCCTCCGACCGCTGGACCCGCCGCGCCGCCGACATCCAGGGCGTCACCGAGGAGACCACCACGGGCGTGCACCGCCTGTACGAGCTCGCGCGCGACGGCGAGCTGCTGTTCCCCGCGATCAACGTCAACGACTCGGTCACCAAGAGCAAGTTCGACAACAAGTACGGCATCCGCCACTCCCTGCCCGACGGCCTCAACCGCGCCACCGACGTGCTCATCGGCGGCAAGGTCGCGTTCGTCGTCGGCTACGGCGACGTGGGCAAGGGCGCGGCCGAGGCGCTGCGCGGCCAGGGCGCGCGCGTCATCGTCTCCGAGGTCGACCCGATCTGCGCGCTCCAGGCGGCGATGGACGGCTACCAGGTCGCGAAGCTCTCGTCGGTCATCGAGACGGTCGACATCCTCGTCACCGGCACGGGCAACGTCGACGTCGTGCGCGTGGACGACATCCAGCGCATGAAGCACCAGGCCATCATCGCCAACGTCGGCCACTTCGACAACGAGATCGACATGGCCGGCCTCGAGCGCCTCCCGGGCGTGGAGAAGGTGGAGATCAAGCCGCAGGTGCACGAGTGGCGCCTGCCGTCGGGCCGCAGCGTGCTCGTGCTCTCCGAGGGCCGCCTGATGAACCTCGGCAACGCCACGGGCCACCCGTCGTTCGTGATGAGCAACTCGTTCACGAACCAGGTGCTCGCGCAGATCGAGCTGTGGGTGCGCAACGAGCAGTATCCGATCGGCGTGTACGTGCTGCCGAAGCACCTCGACGAGAAGGTCGCGCGCCTGCACCTCGACGCGCTCGGCGTGGAGCTCACGGATCTCCGTCCCGAGCAGGCCGCCTACATCGGCGTGCCGGTCGAGGGGCCGTACAAGGTGGACCACTACCGGTACTGATCCGCGACCCTCGCGCCGACGCCGTCCGTCCCCTCAGCGGGGCGGGCGGCGTCGTCGCGTGGGGCGGGCGCGCTTCTCAGTCGGCCGGGGATCCGCCGCGCGCCGGGAACCCGTGCGGCAGCCCGGCGAGGATCGGCTCGAGCGACGCCATGCGCTCGCGCTCGAGCATCAGCGCCCGGTGCTCGCGCTCGCGGCGGACGGCGCCGACGGCCGTGACGAACGACTCGGGATCCGTGGCCGGCAGCGGCGACACGTGCACCGCGGCCTCGTTCGCGAGCTCCGCGGCGAGGCGCGCGCGGGAGGCCGGCGTCATAGCCTGGCGCTGCGCGAGGAAGCGCGCGAGGCGCCGGCCGAGCGCGTCCGGCAGCCTGCCGACGTCCGCCTCGGACGCCCACGCGGCGAGGTGCGGCGGCACGGGCGGCAGGGGAGCCGGGTAGGCAGGGACGCGCTCGTGCTGCGAGCGGGTGCCGGCCACGAGGTCGCCGAGGCGCTGGGCGCGCGGGCTGAGGAGGCCCACGAGCGCGGCGAGCCCGCCGAGCGTGAGGTAGATCTCGAGGATCCCGACGAGCGCCCGGGCGACCGCGTGCCGGAGGCCGATGCCGCCGCCGTCCGCCCGCACGATGCGCGCGCCGACGGCCCAGCGCCCGAGCGACCGGCCGCGCGACGCGACCTCGACCATCACGGGCAGGACGACGATCGCGAGCACGACGGCGGCGATGGCGCACGCGGCGCTCGACGCGTCGTCGAGGAGGCCCGCGCCCGCGAGCCGGCCGATGAGGAGCACGAGCAGGAGGCCCACGACCAGGGAGGCGACCACGTCGATCGCGGCACCGGCGGCCCGCAGCACGAAGCCGGCGGGACGGACGTCGAGGGCGACGGCCTCGCCGACCACGAGCGCGTCGGGACCGTCCGTGACGTCCGGGTCGTGCGCGTCGGCTGCCGCCATGCATATAGTCAAGCAGATGGACCTCGACGCCTACACCGCCGCCCACCGGGACGACTGGGACCGGCTCGCCCGCATCGCGGGCCGGCGCCGGCTCACCGGACCCGACGCCGACGAGCTCGTCGACCGGTACCAGGCGGGCGCGGCCGAGCTGTCCGCGATCCAGGCGGCGGCCGGATCCACCGCGCAGGGCGACCGGCTCTCGGTCGCGCTCTCGCGGGCCCGCATGCGCTTCACCGGGCAGAGCACGAACGTCGCGGCGCGCATCCCGGTGTTCCTCGCCGTCGACTTGCCGGCGGCGCTGTACCGGATCCGCTGGCTCACGCTCGCGGTCGCCCTCGCGACCGTCGCCATCGTCGCGCTCTACGCCACGTGGATCCTCCGCGACCCGTCGATGATCGCGAGCCTCGGCAGCGACGCCGACCTGCGGAAGTACGTCGAGGACGACTTCATCGACTACTACAGCGAGAACCCGGCCGCGTCGTTCACGGGTCAGGTCTGGACGAACAACGCGTGGATCGCCGCGCAGTGCGTGGCCTTCGGCATCACGGGCCTGTGGGTGCCGTACGTCATCCTGCAGAACGCGCAGGGCCTCGGCACGACGACCGCGGTCATGTTCTCCTACGGCGAGGGCGGCACGTTCTTCTCCTACATCCTCCCGCACGGCCTGCTGGAGCTGACCGCGATCTTCGTCGCGGCCGCCGCGGGCCTGCGCATCTCGTGGGCGTGGATCGCGCCCGGCGCCCGCACGCGCGGTCAGGCGCTCGCCGAGGACGGGCGCGCGCTCATCACGGTGGCCATGGGGCTGGTGCTCGTGCTGCTGGTGTCCGGGATCATCGAGGGCTTCGTGACGCCGCAGCCGTGGCCCGTGCCGCTCAAGATCGCGATCGGCGCGGTCGCCCTCGGGGCGTTCCTCTTCTACATGGTGGTCGTCGGCGGCCGGGCCGTGCGCGCGGGCGCGACGGGCGACCTCGACGAGTTCGAGGCGGGCGGCCGGCGGATCGTCGCGGGCTGAGCCGCGGGATCCGACGTGCCGCCCGCCTCGCGGGTCGTGCGGGTGGCGCCGGTCAGGCCGCCGGATCCACCTCGGCCTCCAGCGGCGTCGCCGTCACCGACGTGCCGACGTGCAGGCGGAACGCGCCGGGCTCGCGCTGCCAGCCGCCGTCCCAGTGCGCGAAGGTCCGCGCCCCGATCGCGACGTCGACCTCGGCGGACGCTCCCGCGTCGAGCTCCACGGACGTGAAGCCCGCGAGCCAGCGGACCGGCCGGTCGACCGCGGATCCCGGGCGCGACAGGTAGGCCTGCACGACCTGCTTGCCGGCGCGGTCGCCCGTGTTCGTCACGGTGACGGTCGCGGTGATCCCGCCGGCGCCGTCCTCGGCGACCCGCAGGTCGTCGATCTCGTGGGTCGTGTAGCCGAGGCCGTGCCCGAACGCGTAGGCCGGGGTCGCGCCCGAGCGGAGCCATGCCCGGTAGCCGACGTGGATCCCCTCGTCGTAGACCACCTTCCCGTCCACCGGCGTGACGGAGCGGACGGGCACGTCCTCCTCCGTCGCGGGCCAGGTGGTGGGGAGGCGGCCGCCCGGCTCCACGGCGCCGAACAGCACGTCGGCGAGGGCGCCGCCGAACTCCTGGCCGCCGAACCAGGCGAGGAGCAGCGCCTGCACGTCGTCGCGCCAGGGGAGGAGCACGGGGGATCCGGAGTTGACGACCACGATCGTCCGGGGGTTCGCGGCGGCGACGCGGCGCACCAGCTCGTCCTGGCGGCCGGGGAGCGCGAGCGAGTCGCGGTCGAAGCCCTCGGACTCGACCTGGGCGTTGGTGCCGACGACGACGATCGCGACGTCCGCGCCGGTCGCCGCCTCCACGGCCTCGTCCAGCAGGCGCTCGGGCGCCGACTCGTCGGCCTCGATGCCCACCGTGATCCCGAGGATGCCGGCGAGGCCGCCGGGCGCGCTGGTCAGCTCGAACTCGACCTTCAGGTCCACCGGCTGCCCGGCGGCCGCGGCGACGGGCGCCGAGATCGAGGGCGGCGAGAGGAGGCTCGCGCCGAGGTCCATGCCCACGGGCGCGGCACCGTCCTCGCGGAGGAGCGCGCCGTCGGCGTACACGCGGCCGCGGCCGGTGGCGCTGAAGCCGACGAGCACCTCGCCCGTGGTCGCGGGCGTCCACCGGGTCGTGATCTCGATGACCGCCGCCGTGCCCGTGGGCGCGTCGCCGCCGAAGTACATGAGCGTGGTCGCGCGGCGGTCCTCCGTGAACATCTCCTGCCCGTCGGCGTCGAGGAAGCGCACGAGCGCGCCAGGGGAGCCCGTGCGGGGGTTGACGATCTCCGCGAGCGGCAGCTCCTGGATCCCCTTCTGCACGACCGCGCCGCGCGCGTACCTCACGTCCACGTCGTCGCCGAGGGCCTGGCGGATCCCGTCGAGCGGCGTGACGACGTGCTCGGGGATGACGGTCGCGCTGCCGCCGCCCTGCGTGCGCGCCTCGACGGCGTTGTGCCCGATGACCGCGACGGAGCGGAGCGAGGAGGCGTCGAGCGGCAGGATCGCGTCCTCGTTGCGGACGAGCACGGAGCCGGCCGCGGCGGCCGTGCGCGCGAACGCGACGCCGTCCTCGACCGCGACGGGCTCGGGCGCGACCGCGTCGAAGCCCTCGAGCGCGCCGACGCGAGCGGCGAGGCGCAGCAGGCGGACCACCTTGCGGTCGACGTCGGACTCGAGCACGCGGCCGTCGCGCACGGCGTCGAGGAGCGCGTCGCCCCACGCGCCGACGGGGCCCGGCATCTCGAGGTCCTGCGAGGCGCGCGCGGCGTCCACGCTGCGGACGCCCGTCCAGTCGCTCACCACCACGCCGTCGAAGCCCCACTCGGAGTTGAGCGGCGTCTCGAGCAGGTCGTTCTCGGTCGACGTGGTGCCGTTGATGGAGTTGTACGAGCTCATCACGAGCCACGCGCGCGACTCGACGACGGCCTTCTCGAACGCGGCCAGGTACAGCTCGCGGAGCGCGCGCTCGGAGACGACGCTGTCGGCCGTGAAGCGGTCCGTCTCGTATTCGTTGGCGACGTAGTGCTTGGGGGTCGCGCCGACGCCGTTCTCCTGCACGCCCGCCACGTAGGCGGCGGCGAGGTCGGCGGTGAGGAGCGGATCCTCGCTGAACGCCTCGAAGTGCCGGCCGCCGTAGGGCGAGCGGTGCAGGTTGATGGTCGGGCCGAGCACCACGTCGACGCCCTTGCGGCGCGCCTCCACCGCGGACGCGCGGCCGTAGCGGGCGGCGATCCCGGTGTCCCAGCTGGAGGACAGCGCGGACGCCGACGGCAGGTTGAGCGACGGGGAGCGCTCGTCCCAGACCTCGCCGCGGACGCCGCTGGGGCCGTCGGAGACGAGCATGCGGCGCAGGCCGATCCCGTCCACCGGCCAGGTGGTCCAGAAGTCGCGTCCCGTGATGAGCTGCACCTTCTGCTCGAGCGTGAGGCGGGAGGCGAGCTCCTCGAGGCGGGTCGTGTCGGGGTCGAGCGGGGTGGTGTCGTGCGGGTCCATGGGTGCTCCTCGGGGGACGTCGGCGTCGGATCGATCCTGCTCGCGTGCGGCGCTCATCGGACGCCCTTCACGCGGAACGCGGCGGCCGCGCCGAGGAGGCCGGCCGCGGCACCGGCGAGGAAGAGGCCGGGGTAGCCGGCGATCCCCACCACGCCGCTCGCGGCGGTCGGCACGAGCGACTGCGGCAGCGCCTGCGCGATGTTGACGACGCCGAGGTCCTTGCCGTTGTCGGCGTCGCTCGGCAGCACGTCGGTGATGAGCGCGAGGTCGACCGCGTAGAACGAGCCGATGCCCGCGCCGATGACGAGCTGCGCGACGTAGACGACGGCGAGGCTCGGCGCGAGGGCGAGGATCACGAGGCCGATCACGGCGACGAGCGCGGCGGCGGCCACGAAGACCTTGCGGCGGCCGAGCCGGTCGCTCAGCCAGCCGGCCACGAAGGTGGTGGCGACGACGCCGATCACGTTGAAGAGCGTCGCGACGAAGACGGCGTTGGCGACGTCGGCCTGCGCGACGCCGAGGTCGTCGATGAGGTAGAAGGCGAGGTAGTTCGTGGCGGTCACGGCGCCGGCCGTGAGCAGGAAGCGCATGAGCCAGGCCCAGCCGAAGTCGGGGTTGCGGCGCGGGTCGAACACGAACGATCCGAGGAGCTCCCGCACGCTGAGGCGGGTGGTCGGGCGCTCGGTGAGCACGCGGTCGCGGAAGACGAGCGCGAAGACGACGACCACGGCGACGCCGACCGCGCCGGGCACGAGCACCTGCTGCGTCGTGGTCGTGAACAGCTGCACGATGAAGGTGCCGACCACGAGCGAGCCGTTCTGGGCGACGCCGATGGCCGCCGCGACCCGACCGCGGTTGCGCGGGCGGGCGGAGTCGGCCATGACGGCGATGAGCGCGGCGATGGCGGCGTTGAACGAGCCCTGCACGAGCATCCAGGCGCCCACGAGCGCGAGCACGGTGGTGGCCTGTGTGAGGAGGATGAGCGCGCCGTACCCGAGGACGACGCCGCCGATGATCCAGGGGCGGCGCATGCCGAAGCGGCCGGGCGTGCGGTCGGAGAGGCGGCCGGCGAGCGGGTTCACGACCAGGGCGACGAGCGCGCCGAGGCCGAGCACGAGGCTGAGCGTGCCGGCGGTGTCGTCCGGCGCGACCTCGGCGACCTTGAGCGCGAGCGACACGATGATCGGCGGCATCAGCGCCACGAAGAGGCCGAGCAGCGCGATGGGCATGCCGATCTCGGCCCGGCGGGATCCGGGTGGGCGCGCACCGTCCGGCTGTCCGCTGCGGGCGCGCGACGCGCCCTCGGTGTGCTGATCTCGGACTGCGTCGGCCACGGTGCCTCCAGGTTCCTGCCCGCCCTCGTCGGCGGGATCGGCATGACGGTAGCACGCGAAACCGACCTGCGGTAGGTATTTAGGGCCCTCGCGGATCGCTAGGGTCGTGCCATGGCAGTCGACGAGGGCCCGCGGCGGTACGCCAAGGGCGCTGCCCGTCGCCGCGAGATCCTCGAGGCGGCGCTCGCCCTCATCGCCGAGCGCGGCTACTCCGCGTCGTCGCTGCAGGAGATCGCCGACGCCGTGGGCATCAGCAAGGCCGGGGTCCTGCACTACTTCGACTCGCGGGAGGCGCTCATCGCCGCCGTGCTCGAGGAGCGCGACGCCCACTCCGCGGCCGACTACCGCGAGGCGGTCCCCGACGGGGACCCCGCGGACATGGTCGGCATGCTCCTGCGCGCGAGCTCGCGCAACGCCGCGACGCCCGGCCTCGTCGCGCTGTACTCGCGCCTCGTCGTGGACGCGGCGGGCGCCGAGCACCCCGCGCACTCCTACATCGCGGACCGCTACGACCGCGTGGTCGGATCCGTCGCCGCGCAGGTGCGCGCCCTCGCGGTGGAGCTGCCCGCGGGACTGGACCCCGACTCCTTCGCGCGCGTCGCGGTGGCGGTGAGCGACGGCCTCCAGCTGCAGTGGAGCTATCGGCCCGAGATCGACATGCGCGACGCGCTCGAGCGGGCGATCCGCGCGCTCAGCGGCGGGGCGCTCCCCGTGCCGTCGGCGGATCCGGCCGCCGCGACCGGCTGAGCACCGGGATCCCGCCTCAGAGCCGCCCGGTGGCCTTCAACCGGATGTAGCGGTCGGCCAGCGCGGGCGGCAGGTCCGCCGGCGCTCCCGTGACGACGTCCGCCCCGAGCCGCCGCACGGCGGCCTCGACGCGCGCCACGTCGAGCAGCGCGCGCTCCGCGGCGGCCGCGCGGTAGACGGCGGCGCGGCCGGAGCGGTCGGCGGCGCGCTCGGCGAGCCCGGGATCCACCACCGCGGCGACCAGGACGTGGTGCGTGCGCGTCAGCTGCGGCAGCACCTGCAGGAGCGCCCGCGCGCTGCCGGGGGAGTCGATGGCGGTGAGGAGCACCACGAGCGAGCGCTGCGACACGATGCGGCGCACCAGCGCGGGCACGGCGGTCCAGTCGGTCTCGAGCAGCTCGGGGTCCACGGGCGCGAGCGCGTCGACCATGCGCGAGACGACGTCGCCGCCGGATCCCGCCCGCACCCGCGCCCGGACGCGGCGGTCGTGCGCGACCACGTCCACGCGGTCGCCCGACCGCGTGGCGAGCGCCGCGAGCAGCAGCGAGGCCTCGAACGCGGTGTCGAGCCGCGTCTCGTCGCGGATCCGGCCCGCCGCCGTGCGCCCCGTGTCGAGCACGAGCACCACGCGCCGGTCGCGCTCGGGCCGCCAGGTGCGGACGACCACGTCCTGCCGGCGGGCGGTCGCGCGCCAGTCGATGGAGCGCACGTCGTCGCCCCGCACGTAGTCGCGCAGGCTGTCGAACTCGGTGCCCTGGCCCCGCACCATGAGCGCGGTCCGGCCGTCGAGCTCGCGCATGCGGGCGAGGCGCGAGGGCAGGTGGCGGCGCGAGCGGAACGGCGGCAGGACCCGCACGGCGCCGGGGGAGAGGAGCGTCGCCTGGCGGGCGGCGAGGCCGAGCGGGCCGTGCGAGCGGATCGTGACGCGCTCGGTGCGGCGCTCGCCGCGGCGCGTCGGCGTGAGCGTCAAGCGGATCGCGCGGCGCTCGCCGGCGGGGATCCGCACCCGGTCGCGCGTGGAGGACGCGCCCGCGGACGGCTGCCAGGCGTCGCGCACCACGCCGCGGAGCGTGCGCGATCCGCGGTTGGTCACGAGCAGCACGCTCTCGCCGGTCTCGTCGAGCCGGATGCGCGCGGGCAGGCTCCGCTCGAGCGCGACCGCCCGGGGGCTGGCCGCCAGCGCGAGGTCGGTCGCCACGAGCAGGGCGACCAGGAGGATCCAGCCCGCGAGGAGCGCGTAGGCCGCGTCCGACCCGTCGCCGAGCGCGACGAGCGGCGCGATCCCCAGGAGGAGGAGCGCGACCGTGCGTCCGGTGAGGGCCATCTAGCGGCGCGCCACTAGATCGGCACCTGCACCTGCGCCATGACCCCGCGGAGCACGGCGTCGACGGAGACGCCCTCGAGCTCCGCCTCGGGGCGCAGCGCGATGCGGTGGCGGAGCACCGGCAGCACCATCTCCTGCACGTGGTCGGGCGTCACGGCGTCGAAGCCGCTCAGCCACGCCCACGCGCGGCTCGCGGCGAGCAGGCTCGTGGATCCGCGCGGCGACACCCCGAGCTGCACCGACGGCGAGCGGCGGGTCGCCCGTGCGAGATCGACCATGTACGCGAGCACGTCGGGGCCGACGCGCACCTCGCGCACGGCAGCCTGCGCCCGGCGGAGGCCGTCGGCGTCGAGCACGGGCCGGACGCCCGCGGCCTCGAGGTCGCGCGGGTCGAAGCCCGCCGAGTGCCGGCGGAGCACCTCGACCTCGGCCTCGCGCTCGGGCAGGTCGAGCACGAGCTTCAGCAGGAAGCGGTCGAGCTGCGCCTCGGGCAGCGTGTAGGTGCCCTCGTACTCGACGGGGTTCTGCGTGGCCGCGACGAGGAAGGGATCCGGCAGCGCGTGGCTCTCGCCGTCGACCGTGACCTGCCGCTCCTCCATCGCCTCGAGCAGCGCCGACTGCGTCTTGGGCGGCGTGCGGTTGATCTCGTCGGCCAGCAGGATGCTCGTGAACACCGGCCCGCGGCGGAACGAGAACGCGCCCTCGCGGGAGTCGTAGACGAGGGATCCCGTGATGTCACCCGGCATGAGGTCGGGCGTGAACTGCACGCGCGCGGTGTCGAGGCGGAGGGCCTCGCTGAGCGCCCGGACGAGCAGCGTCTTCGCGACGCCGGGCACGCCCTCGAGGAGGACGTGGCCGCGCGCGAGGAGGGCGATGATCATGCCGGTCACGGCGCCGTCCTGCCCGACGACGGCCTTCCCGACCTCGGTCCGGACGGCGAGCAGGCTGGTGCGGAGGTCGTCGGTCATGGATCCATTCTCCTGGTGGGGTCGGTCGGGTCGGCGGCGCGGGCGACCCGGCGCTCGAGGGCGGCGAGGCGCCCGGCGAGGTCGACGAGGTCGCGGTCGGTGCGGGGGCGGTCGTCGAGGAGCAGGGCGCGGATCCGCGCGGGGTCCTCGAGCAGGGCGGCGGCGGACGCGGCCACGACGTCGTCGACGGTGGCGAGGCGGCCGAGCGCGAGCGTCGAGGCGATCCGGTCGACCGTGCCCACGCGCAGCGCGTCGAGGGCGTGCCCGCGCGCGTCCGCCCGCTGGTAGAGCCGCGCGCGGCCCTCGGCGGTCTCGTCGGCGCGCACCACGACGGGCAGCCGCTCGACCACGAGGGGTCCGAAGCGGCGGCCGCGCCACACGGCGGCGGCGAGGGCGGCGGCGCCCAGCAGCAGGATCGCCGGGGTCACCCACCCGGGCGTCAGCTCGCCGAGCGTGGGCGGCGCGTCGGAGGCGGCGTCGTCGGGCGACGGCGTGTACCAGACGAGCCGCGGCCGCTCGCCGAGCACGCCCAGCGCGAGGGCGGCGGATCCCTGCTCGGCGATGCGGTCGTTCGTGAGGATCGGATCGGCGCCGAGCACGGTCACGGTGCCGTCGGGCGCGAGCGTCGCCGGCACCTGGAGGAGCGCGGACGCGTCGCCGGTGTCGTCGGGGAAGCACGTGACGGCCGCCGCTCTGTCGTCGCCGAGGTACCGGAACACGGGCGCGTCGTCGGGCACGGATCCGGCGGCCCGCGCGGCGGGCAGCGCGCACGCGGCGTCGAGCGCGCGGTCGGCGGACTCGGCCGCGCCGCCCGCCGCCACGTCGGGCGCGATGGCCTGCAGCGTGCGGAAGTCGGGGGCGAGGAGCACCGTGCGCGTTGACAGGCGGCCGACCTCCGCCAGCCGGTCGTCGTCGAGGCGGTCGGACGTGGCGCCGAGCACGAGCGTCGCGTCGTCGCCGTCCCCCACGGCCGCACGCGCCTCCTCGAGCGTCGTGGCGAGCGTGACCTCCACCCCCTGGCCCTCGAGCACGCGGGCGAGCGCCTGCGTGCCCCCGGGCGCGGGGTTGTCGGGGGCGAGCGCGTCGCCCTGGCGCGCGGCGCCGGAGACCGCGAGCGACGCCAGCGCGACGACCACGGCGAGGGCGGCCAGCGCGATCCACGTCCCGGCCCGCCGGAGCGCCTGGCGCGGCGTGCGGGTCTCGGCCGTCGCGACGGCGGCGGCCGGCGCGACCGTCGTGGGCGCGGGCGCGCTCACCGGGGACCCGCGCCCACGGGCTCGTGCAGCACGGGGACGGCCGTGCGGAGGTCGCGGTCGAGCGCGGAGAGCCGGTCGAGCATCTCCTCGGTGCCCGGCCGGCCGAGGTAGCGGACGGCGTCGAAGTCGTCGGCGGCCACGACGAGTCGCGCGGCGTGGGCCGGGTGCGCGGATCCCGCGCGCCGGGCGAACCCGCGGGCGGTGGTGCCCGGATCCACGGCCACGATCGTGCGCTCGGCCTGCTCGCGCGCTATCGCCCGGAAGAGGTCGGACGCGGCCTCCGCCAGGTCGCCCGCCCGACGGGACGCCTCGGCCGCGCGCCGCAGCTCCTCGGCCGAGCGCCGGTCGTCGGATCCGAACAGCCCGTCGCCGCCCGTCGCCGCCCGCCTGCGGTCCCGGCGCGGCGAACCGAACACGAGGAACGCCACCACGACCACCGCGAGCACGAGCACGCCGATCACCACGGGTGCGAGGTCCGCGAGGCCCCCGCCCGCCCCGCCGAGGAGAGAGGCGATCCAGTCGCCCACGGCCTGCGCCGCGAGGTCGAGCGCGTTCGGCCGCGCGGCCTCGTACTCGGGCTTGGCGAGCTCGTCGAGGAGCAGGCGGCGCGCGTCGTCGGCGTCGGGATCCAGCGGCACCGCGGCCGCGCGCGCGGCCGCGGTGAGGAGGGGGGAGCCTGTCACGCGCGTCCCGGACCGGCGGCGCCCGCGGGCGCCGCGTACGGGTCGCGCGCATCCGGCCCGGTGGCCGACGAGGCGCCCGCCGCGCGCTCCTCGGCGAAGCGCGCGAGCTCGAGGTCGAGCCCCTCGCGCCGCATCCGCAGGTCGATGTAGAGGATGGCCGCGTTCGCCGACGTGACGACGGCACCGACGCTGGCCACCACCACGCTCACCACGAGCGTCACCAGCTGCGAGCCGATGTAGAAGACCACGGAGGCGTCGAAGGTCTGGAAGTCGAGCTCCCCGTTCGGGAACAGCACGGTCTGCAGGATGGAGGTCAGGAGCGTCAGCGGCACCGTCACCACGTTCGTGGCCGCGGACACGATCACCGCGGTGAGCAGCAGGATCCCGAGCACGCGCCAGAACGATCCGATCGTGAGCGACCACGACCGCCGGGCCGCCGCCAGAGGCCGGAGCCGCTCGATCACGATGGCGCTCGGCACGAGGGCGAGGCGCGTCGAGACCCAGGCGGAGACGACCACGAGGCCCATCACGCCGAGCACGCCCACGATGATCCCCGCGGCGATGCCCGCGCCGCCGGCGAGCACCAGCAGCGCCACGATCCCGGCGAGCACCGCGAACACGAGCGTCCACGCGGCCGTGAGGGAGAGGCTCCACAGCACGAGGGGCAGGATCCGCGGGCGGGCCAGCCGCCACAGCGCCCGCATCCGCAGCCGCTCGCCCAGCGTGCCGCGCGCCACCTCGCTCGCGACGACGCCCTGGAGGAACGCCGACGCGACGATCGACAGCACGAGCGTGACGATGGCGGCGATGACGACCGCCGCCACGCCCCCGGCGATGAGCGGCCCCTGGTCCGCCTCGCGGGCCGAGAGGATGCGCGTGACGACGAACCCGGTGACGCCGCCGACGATGACGAGGGTCACCACGCCGACGAGCCCCTGGATCAGCAGCGCGCTGCCGACCGTGGCGCCGGGGTTCCGCCGCAGCGTCTGGAAGGAACCGGCGAGGATCGCGCCGAGTCCCAGCGGCCGCAGCGGCAGCAGGCCGGGCTTCGGCGGCGGGGTCCACCCGGGCGCGGCGCCCCAGCCGGGCGGCGGCGGGAACCCGACGCCGGGCGGGGGCGCGGACGGCGGGGCCGGGGGTGAGCCGGGCGCCTGCGGTGCCGCGTGTCCCGCGTCCGACCGCGTGCGATCCGGATCCGGGGACCCTCCCTGACCGGACGGTGCGCCGCCCGGGGCCTGCCAGCTCTGGTCATCGGTCACGCTCGCCAGCCTCCCACAGGCCGCGCGCGAAGTCCCGCGCCGGACGGGCCCGGCCGATGCCGCGGATCCACCGGCTACCCTGGGGGCCTACGAGGACAGGGAACACCTTCAGATGACAGCACGGATCCTGGTGGTCGACGACGACACCGCGCTCGCCGAGATGATCGGCATCGTCCTGCGCACCGAGGGCTTCGAGCCCTCCTTCTGCGGGGACGGCGGCCAAGCGCTCGCCGCGTTCCACGAGGGCAAGCCCGACCTGGTGCTCCTCGACCTCATGCTCCCCGGCCTCGACGGCATCCAGGTGTGCGACCTCATCCGCGCGGAGTCCGGCGTCCCCATCATCATGCTCACGGCGAAGTCCGACACGGCCGACGTCGTCAAGGGCCTCGAGTCCGGAGCCGACGACTACATCGTCAAGCCCTTCAACCCGAAGGAGCTCGTCGCCCGCATCCGCACGCGCCTGCGCCCCGCGGCCGCCGCGTCGCCCGGGCTCCTCCAGGTCGGCGACCTCGTGGTCGACGTCGAGGGCCACGAGGTGCGCCGCGGCGAGGAGCGGATCAACCTGACGCCCCTCGAGTTCGACCTCCTCCACGCGCTCGCCAGCCGGCCGCAGCAGGTCTTCACGCGCGAGATGCTGCTCGAGCAGGTCTGGGGCTACCAGTACAAGGCCGACACGCGCCTCGTCAACGTCCACGTGCAGCGCCTGCGCGCGAAGGTCGAGGACGACCCGGACAACCCGCGCATCGTCATGACCGTCCGCGGCGTCGGCTACCGCGCGGGGGCCGCGGCCTAGCCCCATGCGCCCGCTGCCCGTGTGGCTCGTCGACTGGAGGTCGTGGCCGCGCCGCCTCACCCGGATCTGGTCGGTGTCCCTCCAGTTCCGCACCGTCCTCATCACGGTCGCGCTCTCGGGCGTCACGGTGCTGCTCATCGGGGTGCTCATGACGCAGAGCATCTCGAGCGACCTCTTCCGCCAGCGCCTCGACACCGTCCTGCAGCAGTCGAACAGCGCCACCAGCCGGATGCAGGAGCAGTTCACGTCGTCCGACGCCAGCGACCAGACCGAGCTCGAGCAGCTGCGCACGCAGGTCTTCGACGAGCTCCGCGGCAGCGCCATCAACCTCTCCGACTTCGCCTTCCGCCGCACGCCCGGCACGGAGGCGCGGAACGTGCTGCAGAACGCGTCCACCGCCGACTACGTCGACAGCCTCCTGAGCGCGGACCTCCGTCGCGCGGTCGGCGAGGGCACGGGCACGCAGCAGTGGCAGTCGGTGGCGATCCCGGTGGGCGACCAGGGCGCCACGAGCCCCGGCATCGTCGTCGGCTCGAGCATCGACATCCCGTCGGCCGGCCGCTACGAGCTGTACCTCGTCTACGACCTCGGCGACATCCAGCAGACCCTCGACTTCGTGGCCGGCACGATCCTCCTCGCGTTCCTCTTCCTCATCGTGCTCATCGGGGCGATCGCGTGGCTCGTGGTGCGCCTGGTGGTGGCGCCGATCCGCGTCGCCGCCGACACGAGCCAGAAGCTCGCGGCCGGGCAGCTCGAGGAGCGCCTGCCGGTCAAGGGCGAGGACGTGATCGCGACGCTCGCGCGCTCGTTCAACGGCATGGCCGACTCGCTGCAGTCGCAGATCACGCAGCTCGCCGACCTCTCGCAGCTGCAGCAGCGCTTCGTCTCCGACGTCTCGCACGAGCTGCGCACGCCGCTCACCACGATCCGGCTCGCGGGCGGCGTGCTCTACGACCTCCGCGAGGACTTCAGCCCGCCGGCCGCCCGCAGCGCCGAGCTGCTGCACACGCAGGTGGAGCGGTTCGAGACCCTGCTCGCCGACCTGCTGGAGATCAGCCGCTTCGACGCGGGCGCGGTGGACCTCGTGACCGAGCCGACCAACCTCGTGCGGCTCGTCGAGGACTCGATCGAGGAGTTCGAGGGCCTCGCCGCGCAGAAGGGCTCCGAGCTCCGGCTGGTCGCCCCCGGCGGCTACTTCGACGCCGAGATGGACGCCCGGCGCGTGCGCCGCATCGTCACGAACCTCGTCGGCAACGCCGTCGACCACGGCGAGGGCCGCCCGATCGTCATCACGGTCGACAGCGACCGGGACGCCGTGGCGCTCGCCGTCCGCGACTACGGCGTCGGCATGACGCACGAGGAGATGGGCCACGTCTTCGACCGGTTCTGGCGCGCGGATCCGTCGCGCCAGCGCACCACGGGCGGCACGGGCCTCGGCCTCGCCATCTCGCTGGAGGACACCAACCTGCACCACGGCTGGCTGCAGCTGTGGTCGCGGCCGGGCGAGGGATCCTGCTTCCGCCTGACCCTGCCCCGGCGCCCCGACGTCCCCCTCGACAGCTCGCCCGTCGCGCTGCCGCCCGACGACCCCGCGGACGACCGCGCCGACGAGGAGGACGCCCGTGTCCCCAGCACCTGATCCCCGCCCGCGCCGCGCGCCCCGGCGCTCGGCCCGCGCGGCCTCCGTCGCGCTCGTCGCCGCCTGCGCCGTGCTCCTCTCCGGCTGCGTCTCGATCCCGTCCGGCGGCCCCGTCTCCGAGGGCGACCCCGCCACCGTCACCGACGAGTCCGGCGTCAGCTACCAGCCGGACGGCCCGCAGGCGGGCGACGGCCCCGACGACGTCATCGCCGGGTTCGTCGACGCCGCCACGAGCTCCGCCGACCAGTACGGCGTCGCGCGCCAGTTCCTCTCGTCCGACTTCGCGTCGCGCTGGGATCCGTTCGCGAGCGTCGTCGTCTGGGAGGGCCAGGCGACCACCTCGGAGGAGGTCGACGGCACGTACAGCTACTCCGTCACGACCATCGCCACGGTCGACGGGCAGGGCCACTACCGCGAGGTCGGCAGCGATCAGGAGACCCACCTGTCCTTCCAGCTCGTGCAGGAGCGCGGCGAGTGGCGCATCGCGAAGGCGCCCGACGGCATCGCCCTGCGCTCCACCTACTTCCGCGAGATCTTCAGCGCGCACGCCCTCTACTTCTTCGACCCCACGTTCTCGTTCCTCGTGCCCGACCTCCGGTTCTTCGTCACGCGCGCGTCCCAGAGCGTCAGCACCCGCATCGTGAAGTCGCTCCTCCAGGGCCCGTCGCCGTGGCTGTCCCAGCCCGCGGTCGTCACGGCCTTCCCCGAGGGCACGAGGCTGGCGTCCTCGGCCGTCACGACCGCGGGCGGCACGCCGCAGGTCGACCTCTCGACGGAGGCGCGCGCGGCCGACGGCGTCACGCAGCAGCGGATGAAGCTGCAGCTGCGGCAGAGCCTGTCCAACATCCCGTCGGTGCTCGACGTGCAGATGCTCGTCGACGGCACGCCCCTCACCGTGTCGGACCTCGGCGGCCGCGGCCCGGTCAAGGACCCGCAGGCCGAGTCGCGCCCGCTGGTCCTCGCGCAGGGCCAGTTCGGCTACCTCGGCGGGGGAGAGGTCGCCCCCCTCGGCACGCTCGGCACGCGCGTGGCCGCCCTCGGGGCCGATGCGGCGACCCTCAGCGCGGACGGCCGGCAGGCGGCGGTGCGCAACGCGTCCGGCGTCTGGTCGGTGGGCGACGGCGACCGCGACGCCGTCCTCCTGGACACGCGCCCGGGCCTCGTCGCGCCGTCCCTCGACGCCCAGGGCTACGTCTGGTCGACGCCCGCGTCGGATCCCCGCGGGCTCGTCGCGTGGGGCCCCGACGGCGTCGGCCACCCCGTCACCGTCAGCTGGACCGCCACCGGCCGCGTCGTCTCCCTCGAGGTGGCGCGCGACGGCGCCCGCGTCCTCGTGCAGCTCGAGACGGGCGCCGGGCCGCAGCTGCTCGTCGCGTCGATCGTGCGCGACGACGGCGTCCCGACCTCCCTCACGACGACGCCGCTCGAGCTCCTGGCGTCGCCCGGCACCCCGCTCGACGCGACGTGGGTCGACGAGCTCGACGTCGCCACCCTGACCCTCGCGCCCGACGGCGAGCGCCAGGTGGAGCTGCACCAGGTGGGCGGTCCGTCGAAGGACATGGGGTCGGCGGCCGACGGCGTCTCCATCACGGGCGCGAACGACGAGAGCGGCCTGCGCGTCCTCACGAGCGCGGGCGCCCTGCTCACGCCGCGGGGCAGCACGTGGCAGCAGACGGCCACGGGCGTCTCCTTCGTCGCGACCAAGCGCTGACGCCCTCCACGGATCCGCCGCGCCCGCCGATCCGGGGCCCGGCCCGTGCGACCCTGCGCGCGTGATCCCCGTGCCCGGGCAGCTCGCCCCCTCCCCGTCCTCCCCGTCCTCCCGCCTCCTGCCCGCGCTCCGCTCCGCCCTGCTCGACGCCCTCGCGGTCGTCGCCCCGGTGACCTGCGCCGGGTGCGGCGCCCCGGACCGCGCGGTGTGCCCGGTCTGCCTGGCCGCCATCCCGTGCCCGCCCCTCGTGCGGTCGCTCGCGCTGCCCGCCGTGCCGTCACCCCGCGGTCGCGTGCCCGCGGTCGTCGTGCCGGTCGGCTGCGGGAGCGCGTACGCCCCGCCCTGGCCCCGGCTCCTGTCCGCCCTCAAGGAGGAGGGCCGCACGGACGCCGCGCGCGCGTCGGCGGCCACCCTGATCCGCGCCGTCCGCGCGGCGGTCTCCGCGGCCGAGCGCGAGGCCGGTCCCGCCGCCGCTCCCGCGCGCGCCCTCGACGTGATCCCGGTACCGTCGCCCCCTGCCTCCCTCCGGCGCCGCGGCTACGCGCCCGTCGAGGTCCTGCTCGCCCGCGCCGGCATCGTCCCGCTGCGGGCGCCGGGCGTGACGGGGCTGCGGCGCCACCCGCTCCGCTTCACCCGCCGGCCCGCCGACCAGGCCGGCCTCGGCGTGGCCGCGCGCGCGGCCAACGTCGACGGCTGCCTCGCGGCGCGCGTCGACCTCACCGGCCGCCGCGTCCTCGTGGTCGACGACGTCCTCACCACGGGCGCCACCCTCCGCGAGACCTGCCGTGCCATCCGGAGCGCGGGAGGCGAGGTCGTCGCGTGCGCGGTCCTCACGGCCGTCCCCGGTCGTTCCCTCGGCGCAGCGTCACGCGCACGCTGATCGACCCGTCGCTCCCTGTGCATGTCCGATGCGCCCGCGATCCACCCGCCGGATGCCTCGCGCTGCGAGGAGCCCGAGGTCTAGGCTCGCCCGAAAGGCGTGAAAGTGATCGCCCTCTTCCAGCGGGCGACGCGTCATGATCTGGAGGTACGTCATGGACATCAACATCACCGGCCGCAACGCGGAGATCACCGACCGATTCCGCGTGTACGCCACCGAGAAGGCCGACAAGATCGTCCAGCTCGCCGAGAAGTCCATCTCTCTCGACATCAAGGTCTCGCGGCACAGCGAGAAGTCCGGCGGATCCGCCGGGGACGACCGCGTGGAGATCACGCTCGTGGGCCCCGGCCCCGTCATCCGCGCCGAGAGCAGCGCCGCCGACAAGTTCGCCGCCTTCGACCTCGCCCTCGGCCGCATGCTCGAACGGCTGCGCCGCGCCAAGGACAAGAAGAAGATCCATCGAGGCAACCACCGGCCGGTCTCGCTGCACGAGGCCGCCACCGAGGGCTTCGCGCAGATCGACCTCGACCCGGCCGACGCCGAGCTCATCGAGCGCGTCAACGGGAAGAGCGTCGCACCGGTCGACCAGCCCGTCGACGAGGACGACTACTGCCCCGTGGTCATCCGCACCAAGGTCTTCCCGTCGCAGTCTATGACCGTCGACCAGGCCCTCGAGCACATGGAGCTCGTCGGTCACGACTTCTTCCTCTTCATCGACGCGGAGACCGACCGTCCGAGCGTGGTCTACCGCCGCAAGGGCTGGGACTACGGCGTCATCGGCCTCGCCGAGGGCGAGCAGGAGCTCGCGGGTGCGGGTGCCGGATCGCGGTCCCTGCGCCGCTGACCCGCTCCTCCCGACGAGGCCCCGCACGCTCCGGCGTGCGGGGCCTCGTGCATGACGCCGGGTGCACGGGTCAGCGCGCTCCCGGGATGAGGGCCGGACGAGCCGGTACTATGGCGAAGCTCGTCGGCGGCGACATCCGCGCGCCGTCACGGCGGTCGTCGTCATCCGGCGCCCGCCCATCTACGCAGGGAGACACCGATGGCCTCAGTACTCGAGAAGGTCCTTCGCGTCGGCGAGGGGCGCACGCTCCGCAAGCTGCAGAACTACGCGAAGGCGGTGAACCAGCTCGAGGAGGACTTCACGCACCTCACCGACGAGGAGCTCAAGAACGAGACCGTCGAGCTGCGCGAGCGCCACGCCAACGGCGAGTCCCTCGACGACCTCCTCCCCGAGGCCTTCGCCGCCGTCCGCGAGGCCTCCCGTCGCACGCTCGGCCTCCGCCACTTCGACGTCCAGATCATGGGCGGCGCGGCCCTCCACCTCGGCAACATCGCCGAGATGAAGACCGGCGAGGGCAAGACCCTCGTCGCCACGCTCCCGGCCTACCTCAACGCCATCGCCTCGCGCGGCGTCCACGTCATCACGGTCAACGACTACCTCGCGAGCTACCAGAGCGAGCTCATGGGCCGCGTCTTCCGCGCCCTCGGCATGACCACCGGGGTGATCCTCGCGGGCCAGACCCCGCAGCAGCGCCGCGAGCAGTACGCCGCCGACATCACCTACGGCACGAACAACGAGTTCGGCTTCGACTACCTGCGCGACAACATGGCGTGGCAGGCGTCCGACATGGTCCAGCGCGGCCACTTCTTCGCCGTGGTCGACGAGGTCGACTCCATCCTCATCGACGAGGCCCGCACGCCGCTCATCATCTCGGGCCCCTCCGCGGGCGACGCGAACCGCTGGTTCACGGAGTTCGCGACCGTGGCCAAGCGCCTCGTGCCCGAGGTCGACTACGAGGTCGACGAGAAGAAGCGCACGGTCGGCGTCCTCGAGGCCGGCATCGAGAAGGTCGAGGACCACCTCGGCATCGACAACCTGTACGAGTCGGCGAACACGCCGCTCATCTCCTTCCTCAACAACTCCATCAAGGCCAAGGCCCTGTTCAAGAAGGACAAGGACTACGTCGTCATGAACGGCGAGGTGCTCATCGTCGACGAGCACACGGGCCGCATCCTCATGGGCCGTCGCTACAACGAGGGCATCCACCAGGCCATCGAGGCCAAGGAGGGCGTCGCGGTCAAGGCCGAGAACCAGACCCTCGCCACCGTCACGCTGCAGAACTACTTCCGCCTCTACAAGAAGCTCTCGGGCATGACCGGTACGGCCGAGACCGAGGCCGCCGAGTTCATGAGCACCTACAAGCTCGGCGTCGTCCCGATCCCCACGAACCGGCCCATGCAGCGCAAGGACCAGTCCGACCTCATCTACAAGAACGAGAAGGCGAAGTTCGAGCAGGTCGTCGAGGACATCGCGGAGCGTCACGCGGCGGGCCAGCCCGTCCTCGTCGGCACCACGAGCGTCGAGAAGAGCGAGTACCTCTCCAAGCTCCTCGCGAAGAAGGGCGTCCGCCACGAGGTCCTGAACGCGAAGAACCACGCGCGCGAGGCCGCCATCGTCGCCCAGGCCGGCCGCCTCGGATCCGTCACGGTCGCCACCAACATGGCCGGCCGCGGCACCGACATCATGCTCGGCGGCAACGCGGAGTTCCTCGCGGTCGCCGCGATGAACGCGCGCGGGCTGAGCCCGGTCGAGACCCCGGAGCAGTACGAGACCGAGTGGGACGACGTCTTCGCCCAGGTCAAGGCCGAGGTCGACGAGGAGGCCGCGAAGGTCATCGAGGCCGGCGGCCTCTACGTCCTCGGCACCGAGCGCCACGAGTCGCGCCGCATCGACAACCAGCTCCGCGGCCGGTCCGGCCGTCAGGGCGACCCGGGCGAGAGCCGGTTCTACCTGTCGCTCACCGACGACCTCATGCGCCTGTTCAACAACGGCGCCGCGGCGAGCCTCATGGGCCGCGACAGCGTCCCGGACGACGTGGCCATCGAGTCCAAGGTCGTCAGCCGTGCGATCCGCAGCGCGCAGGGCCAGGTCGAGGCGCGCAACGCCGAGATCCGCAAGAACGTGCTCAAGTACGACGACGTCCTCAACCGCCAGCGCGAGGCCATCTACGGCGACCGGCGCCACATCCTCGAGGGCGATGACCTCCAGGAGCGCTCGCAGCGCTTCCTCGAGACCGTCATCGACGACGTGCTCGACTCGCACATCGGGGAGGGCAACGGCGACGACTGGGACTTCGACGCCCTCTGGACCGAGCTCAAGACGCTGTACCCGATCTCCATCACGATCGACGAGGTCATCACGGAGGCCGGCAGCAAGGGCCGCGTCAACCGCGACTTCGTCCGCCGCGAGATCCTCTCGGACGCGAAGCTCGCCTACTCGAAGCGCGAGGAGCAGCTCGGCGAGGCCGCCATGCGGGAGCTCGAGCGTCGCGTGGTGCTCTCGGTCATCGACCGCCGCTGGCGCGAGCACCTCTACGAGATGGACTACCTGAAGGACGGCATCGGCCTCCGTGCCATGGCGCAGCGCGATCCTCTGGTCGAGTACCAGCGGGAGGGCTTCGCGCTCTTCCAGCAGATGATGGGCGCGATCCGCGAGGAGACCGTCGGCTTCCTGTTCAACCTGGAGGTCGAGGTGCAGGCTCCCGCGGATGCCGAGTCGGTGGGCCCGCGCATCCAGGCGAAGGGCCTCGCGGCGAACCAGGCCACGGCGGACAAGCTCCGCTACACCGCTCCCACGGACGACGGCGGTGTCGAGGTGCGCAACCAGCGCGGCCAGATCGAGAAGGCGGCGACCGCGAAGGCGCAGAAGGACCAGCAGGCGGAGGACGCCGTGCTCGTCGGCGAGGACGAGCCGGAGACCCCGCAGGGTCCGCCTGCCCGCGGTGCCTTCGGCCAGCCGACCGGTGCACCGGCAGCCGCTCCGCAGAACCGCGAGGAGCGCCGCAAGGCCGATCGGCGGAAGTAGGTCGTCCTCGGGCCGACAGGTCGCCTGTCGGCCCGAGGTCTTGGTGGCCTGTCACACGACGAAGGGCACGCCTCCCGCGGGAGGCGCGCCCTTCGTGGTGTCGGGGAGTCGCTAGAGGACGTTGATGGCCGTCGCGCGCCAGCGTCGGTCGAGGCCCTCGAGCCGGATGGCGACAGCACGGGCTCGTGCTCGTCCATGGACCACGATGACGGCCTCGATGACGCCGTCCCGAGGGGAGAAGGACGTGACCGTGCCGATGGTGAAGACCGGTCGGGTCACCGACTGCCCCTTCGTGCGCCGGGCCCGAGCGCTGAGGACCACGCGCTTGAGGAGGTGGCGGTAGACGTCGTCGCTGACCCAGCGGGCGATCTGGTCGAGCTCGCGGGCTCCGGCGAGGATCTCGATGACGCAGCGGGTGAGGTTCTCGAGCAGCGGACCGGACGGAGGGAGGTCCTCGCTGCTGCAGGGCTGGCGCCCGAAGAAGTCGTCCACATCGAAGCGCTTGCGGACCGTGCCGCGCACGGTCGCTGTGGCCGCGGGTGCGGTCGCGGAGGATGAACCGGCCGCCGGGCTGGTCGCCTTCGAGGGGGCTGCTGCGGGCTTGCGCGCACCGGGACGACGGGTGGATGCGCCCTCGGCTTTCCCGGCGACGGTGCTCCGGCGGTCAGGGAGATCCTCCCGTGGCACTGCTTCACTCATGCGTCACTCCCATCCCGGTGCTCCCCCCCGATCGGGGGGACCACGATGACTTGTCAACTGTGACAGTGCGAGAGGCTCGGCGCACGTCCAGCGCACAAGATGTGGAGAACTGAGAGCGGATCTCAAGGAAGGGACCCAAGGTGACCCGGATGTGCCAGCCGTCCCCGCCGCCGCGCCGCTCGCTCCCCACGCCGGGGGCCGGCGACCGATGAGGTGGGAGAACCTCTTCGACGACCTCGAGGGTCAGTGGGAGACGGCGCGGCTCGCCGAGGAGCGGGACCAGCGCGCGGAGGAGGAGCGGGTGCGCGTCGCGCGTACCGTCATGCGCGACCGCCTGAGGGCCCTCACCGCGTCCGATCAGGCGCGACCGCTGCGCCTGTCGCTGTCGGACGGCACGTGGATCGACCTCCGTGCCAAGGTGCTCGGACGCGATTGGCTGTCGGGGGAGCTCACCGTCCCGGGCGATGCGCCGTCGCACGAGGAGCGGGCGTGCATCCTCCCGCTCGCGTCCATCCACGCGCTCGCCCTGGATCGGGAGCAGGTGCGGTCGAGCCTCGCGCCCGTCTCCGAGCTCCCGCCGGAACGCGGCATCGTCGATCGGATCGGACTGCCGTTCGTCCTCCGGGACCTGTGCCGACGTCGGGCGCGCGTCGAACTGCGCCTCCGTGACACCGTCGTCGGCGGCACGCTGGATCGCGTCGCCCGCGACCACGTCGACGTCGCGGTCCACGAGGCGGGCACCTCTCGCCGGGAGTCGGCCGTCTCGGGGTACCGGCTGGTGCCCCTCGCGGGGATCATCCTGGTGCGGGTCTGATCGTCCGCGTCGCGGCGGCATGTGGACAACGCACGACGCCCGCGCGCGCCGTCCCCGACATTGACCGGCATGCCTCCCACCCCTCGTCCCGCGCGTCCGGCGCGCCGTCCCGTCTGGTTGGATCCCCGCTTCATCGTCGGGTTGGTGTTGGTCCTCGTGTCCACCGGCGGAGTGGTGGCGCTGCTGCGGTCCGCGGACTCGTCGGTGGTCGTCATGGCCGCGGGGTCCGCCCTCGACGCGGGGGCGACGGTCCATGCCTCCGACCTCGTGCCCGTGCGCGTCCGCATCGACGGCGCCGACGATCTCTACGTCTCCCCGGACTCCGCCGACGGGCTCGTCGTCACCCGCTTCGTGGGCGCCGGCGAGCTCGTCCCACGGTCATCCGTCTCGTCGGCGGACGCCCGCACCACCGCATCGGTCGTCATCCCCACGTCGGCGGGCGCCGACCACCTCGTCGCCCCGGGCACGGTGGTCGACATCTGGGCGGCCGCGGCGAAGGGCTCGGGCACGAACGCCTACGACGCGCCACGCGTCATCGTCTCGGGGGCCACCGTCACCCAGGTCATCCGACCCGAGGGCTTCGTCGCGGATCAGGACCACACGCAGGTGCAGGTGACCGTGCCGCGTGAGGACGTGGCGGCGGTCCTCTCCTCCACCGACGCGCGCGACCAGATGACCCTCGTGCCCGTCGGCGATGCGGGGGCCTGAGCGTGGCTTCCCTCATCCTCGCCCTCCCGCCGCGCGTGGAGGACGCGCTCCTCCGTGACGTCGTCGAGGCCGGTCACACGGTCCTCGCCCGCGTCACGGGCGCGGCGGAGGTGATCTCCGCCGTCCGGGCGACCGCCATCGACCCCCTGCACCTGGTCATCGCGGCATCCGCGACGACGCTCGACCGCGACGTGCTCGCGGCGCTCGACGATCGGGGCGCACGCGCGGTCGCGGTGGCGTCGAGCGAGGCCGACCGTCGCAACGCGCAGACGCTCGGACACCACGAGGTCGTGGACGAGGGTGCCACCTGGCGCGAGATCGAGGAGCTGCTGCTCTCGGTGCGCCCTCTCGGGGCGGCCACTGGCCGGACGGCTGCAGGCGTCCGACGTGAGGACGCCGTCGCTTCGCACCTGGAGATGGGCTCTCCCGAGCGCTTCGCCTCGGACGACGCACCCGATCGGGCCAGGCTCGCCGACGCCGGGGCCGGACGGCCTGCCCGTGACGCCGATGTCCGCGCCGACCCGCACGGCGGCCGGGATGGAGTCGACGGTTCCTCGCGCTCGGGCGGGAGCTCTCGCACGCGATCGGCACCGGACCGCCGAGCTCGACCGCTGCGAGCCCGTCTCGGGCTCGTCCGACGCCCGCGCGTGCCAGCTCCGATCCTCCCGGAGCCGGATCGGGACGACGCCGACGACGCCGTCGGCCGAGGGCGACCTGCCGGCCGGGTCATCGCCGTCTGGGGCCCGCAGGGAGCTCCGGGGCGCACCACGACGGCGCTGGCCGTCGCGGGCGAGGTCGCGGCGGCGGGTCGATCGGCCGTGCTGGTCGACGCCGACGTCCACGGCGGGACGGTCGCTGCCACGCTCGGTCTGCTGGACGAGGCACCGGGGTTCGCCGCCGCCTGCCGCCTCGCCGCGGCCGACAGCCTCACGGTGCAGGAGCTGGAGCGGATCGCCCAGCACCACCCGTCGACGCGGGCGCCGGGGTTCTCGGTCCTGACCGGCATCTCGCGCCCGGACAGGTGGCCGGAGCTCGCGGAGGGCCGGGTCTCCGCCGTGCTGCAGGCGTGCCGGGGCTGGCGCGACTACACCGTGGTCGACGCCTCGTTCAACCTGGAGGACGACGAGGAGATCTCGAGCGACATGTTCGCGCCCCGCCGCAACGCGGCCACGCATGCGGTGCTGCGCGGCGCGGACCACGTCGTCGCCGTCGTCTCCGCCGACACGGTAGGTCTGTCGCGCTTCTTCCGCGCGTACGTGCAGCTCCTGGAGATCGTGGACCCGTCGCGGGTCTCCGTGCTCGTCAACCGGGTCCGCCCCAGCGCCGGGGGATGGGACGCCGCCAGCCAGGTGCGACGCACCCTCTTCCGGTTCGGGAGCGTGGAGGCCGCGGCGTACGTCCCGGAGGATAGGGAATCGCTCGATGCCGCGGTGCTGGCCGGCGCGACGCTCCGCGACGTCGCACCGAGGTCGCCGGCGCTCGTCGAGTGGTCGCGCTTCACCCGCACGACGCTCCTGCCTCCCGAGGACGCACCGCGGCGGGTGCGACGTGCGGAAGCCGCCCGGCGTCGAGGCGTCGATCCGGCGGGGGAGGCGCCCGCCCGGCCCGCATAGGCTGTAGCCGTGTCCACGCTCAGCGATCTCGTGCATGCCCAGGGTCTGTCCTCCGACGCGGACGTCGAGTGGCTGCACCTCCTCGTCGGCGATTGGCAGCTCCTCGCCGATCTCGCGTTCGCGGACATCGTGCTGTGGGTCCCCACCGTGAGCGGCAGCTTCGTCGCGGTCGCGCACGCCCGGCCGTCGAGCTCAGCCACTCTGTTCTACCGCGACTTCGTCGGGCAGCCCATCAAGGCGGAGTGGCGCAAGCAGGTCACCGACGCGCACGAGACCGCCCGCATCATCGACTCGTCCGCGCCGGACTGGTACGAGGAGACGCCGACCCGCGTGCGGGCCGTGCCGGTGCTGCGTCGCCTGGCGCAGGGCAGCCCCGAGGTCACGGACACCCCCATCGCCGTGATCACGCGCCACACCAACCTCAGCGAGACCCGCACTCCGAGCCGCCAGGAGCTGACGTTCAACGAGTGCGCCAACGACCTCTTCGCGATGATCGCCGACGGCGACTTCCCCGACCTCGGCTCGCCGACCGGTCCCCGGCGCGGTGCGCCTCGCGCGTCCGACGGTCTCCTGCGTCTCGACGTCGACGGCATCACGACCTTCGCGAGCCCCAACGCCCTCAGCGCCTTCAACCGCATGGGCTTCTCCGAGGAGCTCGAGGGGGAGTCCCTCGCGGACGCGACGTCCAGCCTGCTCACCGGAAAGCGGCTGACGGTCGACGAGTCGCTGCCGCTGATCGTCGCCGGTCGGGCTCCGTGGCGCACGGACATCGAGTCGCGCGGCGTCACCGTGTCGCTCCGCGCCATCCCGATCCGCAGCCACGGAGAGCGGGTCGGCGCGGTCGTGCTCTGCCGCGACGTGACGGAGCTGCGCCACCAGGAGCGCGAGCTGATCACCAAGGACGCGACGATCCGCGAGATCCACCACCGGGTGAAGAACAACCTCCAGACGGTCGCGAGCCTCCTGCGGATCCAGGCGCGCCGGTCGCACACGGAGGAGGCGCGTGAGGCGCTCGGCCACGCCCAGCGCCGGGTGGGCGCCATCGCCGTGGTGCACGACACGCTCAGCGAGGGGCTGAACCAGAACGTCGACTTCGACGCGGTGTTCGACCGCGTGCTGCTGCTCATCGCCGAGGTGGCCTCCGCGCACAACACCCGGGTGCATCCGAAGATCCTGGGCAGCTTCGGCGTGCTGCCGAGCGCCTACGCGACGCCGCTCGCCCTCGCGCTCACCGAGCTCGTGACGAACGCGGTCGAGCACGGCCTGGCGGGGCGCTCGGGGGAGGTGGCCATCGAGGCAGCGCGCACCGAGGAGACGCTCACCGTCAGCGTCCGCGACGACGGCGTGGGGCTACCCGAGGGCAAGGTCGGGACGGGGCTCGGCACGCAGATCGTGCGGACGCTCATCCAGGGGGAGCTCGGCGGCACGATCGACTGGCACACGCTCATGGGCAGCGGCACCGAGGTGACCATCGAGGTGCCGCTGCGCTGGCTGGCCCCCGTCACGGCCTGAGCCAGCGCTCCGACCGGTCGACCAGCGCGCCGGACGACGAGAGCCGGGCTGCCCGTGGGCGGCCCGGCTCTCGTCGGTGGTGCGTGGTGCGTGCGTCAGCTGGCGCGGCGGGCGCGTGCGGCGCGGCGCTTGAGCGCGCGACGCTCGTCCTCGCTGAGTCCGCCCCAGACGCCCGAGTCCTGTCCGGTCTCGAGGGCGTACTGCAGGCACATCTCGGTGACGGAGCAGCGGCCGCAGACGGCCTTGGCCTTGTCGATCTGGTCGACGGCCGGGCCGGTGTTCCCCACGGGGAAGAACAGCTCGGGGTCCACAGTCAGGCAGGCTGCCTTGTCACGCCAGTCCATAGGGGTGCTCCTCGGGTCGGTACTCGTTGCACGGCAGATCTGCCGCGGGATGGGGGTGGGGCGAGGCGTCCGGGAACCGCATCGGGACGGGGCACGTGGCCCCTCCTCGTGAGATGCTCAGCTTCGGGGATTCGTCCCTTGTAAGCTCGGTTTCGGATCTGCTCACCACCCTGTGAACGAACTCGACCTCGAATATCGTCGCATAGAGCCAACGATCAATCAATAGCTTTGTATGGGAACGTGCTGTGACCGGAACCGGTGATGCCCTCGATCCGCGCGAGTCCGCGGAACCCGCCCGCCGTTCTCCTGCCGTGATCCTCCTCGTGGTCGTCGTCGCGCTGGAGGCTCTCGGCATGGCGGGCGTCACGGCCCTCCTCGTCGTCGACCTGCTCACCTCGACGCCGGCGTCGCTCGCGAGCGCTGTCGCGCTCATCGCCCTGGCCGCGCTCGCCGCGGTGTTCCTGGCCGCCGTCGTCCGGGGGATCCTGCGTGGCCGGAGCTGGGTGCGGCCGGCGGCCGTGACGTGGCAGGTGCTGCAGATCGCCGTCGGGGTGGGCAGCCTGCAGGGCCCGGACGCCCGTCAGGACCTCGGGTGGGGCCTCATCGTGCCGTCCGTGCTCGTGTTCGTGCTGCTGTTCACGCGCTCGGTGATGGCCGCCACCCGTCGTCGCGACTGAGCGGCGGCGTCCCGCTGCCGGGCGTCAGGCGTCGACGCCGAGCTTCTTGCGCAGCGACGCGACGTGCCCCGTCGCCTTGACGTTGTAGAGCGGGAGGGCGACGCGTCCCTCGCCGTCCACGACGACGGTCGAGCGGATCACGCCGGTGACCTTCTTGCCGTAGAGCGACTTCTCTCCGTACGCGGCGTAGGCGCGGTGCACCTCGAGGTCGGGGTCCGACAGGAGCGTGAAGCCGAGGCCCTGCTCCTCGCGGAAGCGGGCGAGGTCCTCCTGCGGGTCCTTCGAGATGCCGAGCACCCGGTACCCGGCGGCCTGGAGGGAGTCCATGCTGTCGCGGAAGTCGCACGCCTGCGTCGTGCAGCCGGGCGTGCCCGCGGCGGGGTAGAAGTACACGATGACGTCCTGGCCGCGGAGGTCGGAGAGGCTCACGGGCGAGCCGTCCTGGTCGGGGAGGGTGAAGTCCGGGGCGGTCTGCCCCTTCTCGAGGCGGGTGGTCTCGGTCATGGGGGAGCCTCTCGTTCGCGGGTGTCGACGACCATGCTAGGGCCGCTCGGCCGACGCCCGATCCGGGGCTCCACGGCGTCGATTCGCGTCGGCCCTCGCCGTGGTGCTAGTGTCATCTCTCGGTCCGGTACCCCGCACGACAGGGTCCTCACCTGCACCTCTAGCTCAATTGGCAGAGCAACTGACTCTTAATCAGTGGGTTCTCGGTTCAAGTCCGAGGGGGTGCACCACCAGATCCAGCGGCGTCCCCTCTTCCCCATTCGCCGGTCTCCTCCTTCCTCTCGCCGTCACCGCGGTCGTCCCTGACGCCGCCATCGCGACGACGGGGCGATTCCGGATCGCTCGACGCGGCGGATGCCGTCGGATCCTCCTCGTCCCGCGCCTCCCGGCCGAGGGCGCGATCCTCGTCGTCGCGCGGCCCCGACCCGGCGCCGGGGATGGTCCTCGCCGGACGCGACCGGGCGGACCGTGCGCCGCCGGACGGTGCGAGGAGCGTCGGGGCGGGAGGAGCTCTCGCCGCACCCGCGCGAGCGAGGCTGCCCGAGGAGGGCAGCCTCGACTCGACGGGATCAGCCCCGTTCTGGGCTAGGACAGCCCCATTTCCCGGCTCATAGAATTATTTCGGCATCGACGTGCGATCGAGCGGGCGGGATCAGGGCGGAGGGGGCGATGTCCCCGGCGACCGCTGACGCCGTGCCCGCTGTGCTCCGTCACGGCGGTGCCGGACCGTGCGCACCAGCGCCCGCGTCCCTTCCCCGCCGCTCCTCCCACGTTCCGAGAGAGACCGATGATCCGACCCTCCTCGCTGCCGACCCTCCGCGCATCCGCCGCATTGGTCGCCGCAGCCATGGCCGCGCTCACCCTCACCGTCTCGAGCCCCGCAGCGCCGGCCGCGTCAGCGGCTGCGGCAGCCGCGCCGGGCGCCTCGACGCCCGTGCCGGTGGGCGCCGGCTCCTACGCCGCGGCGCCTCCGAAGTCGCTCGACCGTCCGGGGCGCGACGTGAGCGCGGTGGTGGACAAGGAGCTGTACATCGATCCGTCGATGAGCGGCGAACCGGTCCCCACCAACGAGTGGTGGTCGGATCTCCTCGTGAGCAGGTACTCGGGCAACCTCTGGGCCGATCCGTTCGTCGTGTCGAACACCGAGCGGGGCACCCGCATCGCGTACCCGACCGAGTGGAACGACCAGGGCACCAGCATGCTCGACGACTCGGCGATCCAGGTGCAGGGCAGCGTGCCGCCGCAGCCCGACCCCTCGGACGTCGACATGGCGGGCTTCGAGGACGCCGCGCTCCCCGCGGGCTGGACCTCGACCGGCGACGCGTTCGCCGCCCCGACGAAGGGGACGGCGGCGGGGCAGACCGCGGTCGAGGGGTACCTCGGGAAGGGGCTCGTCAACTCCTTCACCGCCGAGAAGGGCGACGGCGCCATGGGCACGCTCACCTCGCCCGAGTTCACCGTGGACCGCGACTTCATCAGCCTCCTGGTCGGTGGCGGAGCCCACCCGGGCCGCACCGAGGCGCGCCTCGTCATCGACGGCGCGACGGTCGCGGCGGCCACCGGCGAGCAGTCGGAGATCCTGCGCTGGGTCACCTGGGACGTCACGGCCCACGCGGGGCAGAGGGCCACCATCCAGATCGTCGACGACATGCCGGCCGGCTGGGCGCACGTGCTCGTCGACCAGATCGTCCGCACCGACGTGCCGGAGGGCATCGGCGACCGGTTCGGCACCGCGTTCCGGGCCACGCGGGCTGATGCGCTGCGTTGGGGCGACTGGAACGTGAGCTGGCGGATGCCCCAGTCCGCGACCCGGTTCATGGACGTCACCATCGCCCGCGGCGCGCCCTACGCCTGGTTCGAGTTCCAGGACGTCGTGCCGAGGATCTCCGTGGGCGCCGGCGCCACGTTCGCCGCCGCGGACGGCACGCCGCTGCGATTCCCCGCGACGGTCGACGCGTTCACCATCACCCAGGACGACCGCGCCTTCGGCGTGCACGCGCCCCACGGCAGCTCGTTCGACCTCGCGGGTGACACGATCGAGGCCTCCCTCACCGCGGGATACCTGGTGGTGAGCGCCCTCCCGGCGACCGGCGCCGACCTCGACGCCATGTCGGAGCACGCCTTCGCCGTCCCTCGCGACACCACCATGGAGCACGAGTACAGCGTCGAGCGCGCCGAGGTCGTCGAGACCTACGCGATCGAGACCGAGGCGCTGCAGGGCACCGACCTCGACACCGTCCAGGGCTGGTTGCCCCACACGTACAACAGCACGACCACGAACATCGACTTCGCGCCGTCCACCTACGCGACGCCGCGCGGCCTCATGAGGACGGCGGTCGGGCACGGCGGCTGGGAGGTCGCCTACCCGTTCACCGGGATCACGCCCGTGGCGCCCGCGCCGCAGGAGACCGGGCGCGCCGACGACTACGACGTGGCCGTGATGAGGGACTTCGTCCGCAGCTACGCCGAGCGCACCGGGTACGGCGGCGACACCTACTGGGGCGGCAAGGACGTCCTGCAGCTCGCCGAGTACATGACGATGGCGAAGCAGATCGGCGACACCGCGTCGTACGAGAAGCTCAAGGCCTCGCTGACGACCGCGCTCAGCGACTGGTTCACCTACGCGCCCGGCGAGCAGGAGAGGTTCTTCGCCCGGTACGACACGTGGAAGGCCCTGGTCGGGTTCGGCGACTCCTACGGATCGCTCGAGTTCACCGACAACCACTTCCACTACGGCTACTTCACCCTCGCCGCGGGCCTCCTCGCCTTCGAGGACCCCGAGTGGGCGGCCGAGTACGGCCCCATGGCCACCCTCGTGGCCAAGCAGTACGCGAACTGGGACAGGGACGACGAGGACTTCCCGTACCTGCGCACCTTCGACGTATTCGAGGGCCACTCCTACGCCGGCGGGTACAGCTCCAGCACCGGCAACAACCAGGAGTCGAGCTCCGAGGCGATCCAGTCGTGGGCCGGCCTCTTCCTGCTCGGCTCGGCGCTCGGCGACACCGGGATGCAGGCCACGGGCGCGATGGGCTACGTCACCGAGCGGGCCGCGGTCATGGACTACTACCTCGACTACAACGGCAACCCGGACGCGGCCCACGGCACGGGCGTCGGCGTGTTCCCCGACGCGTACGCGCACAGCACCACGGGCATCCTCGGCGACTCCGGACAGGCGTTCGCCACCTACTTCAGCGGCGACCCGGCGTGGATCTTCGGCATCCAGTGGCTGCCGACCGGGCCGTGGCTGAACTACCTCGGCTGGGACCGCGGCTTCTCGAAGAGCCTGCTCGACGACATGTTCGACGAGCGCCCCGCGATCGTCGGTCGAGGGGCGGAGGACGAGATCGAGGGTCTGCTCGGTCTCGCGGCCAAGCAGGCCTCCGGCACCGGCACCTGGTACGGCGGTGTCGTCACGAAGAGCCCGACCGACTCGGTGAACACGCTCAAGGACGTCGTCCGCAAGGCCTACCTCAACAACCCGGACCACACGACCGCGGAGGTGGCTGCCAATCCGCTCTTCGACGCCGCCACCGGTGAGCTCCGCTTCGCGGTCGGCGATGACGACCAGCTGACCTTCCCCGACGAGCACTGGACGCCGGGGTCGCTCCCTGCCGGGTTCGCTCCCGCGACCCCGCCGGCGGATCGCCCGGACGCGGACCCGGACGAGTGGGCGCCGGGCTGGGCGCTCTTCGACTACCTCTCGACCGGCTACACGGCCGACCCCGACGTGCAGCGGGCGTTGCACGCCTACGACGTGTCCGGCTACGAGAGCGGCGTCGACACCGCGCAGGCCGCCGGCGTCTACAGCCGCATGGGCGACGCGCTCGGGAACGTGGTGCTCGGCCTGACCGCGCAGAGCGACCCCGACTTCTACGCCGAGATGCACGCGGAGCTGTCGAAGACGGGGGACCCCGTCGTCACGAGCGACTCGATGGCCGGCGCGGTGTACTACAACGCCATGTCCAACCGCTCGCTCGGCAGCGAGGTGCTGACGCGCCACGTGGCCAACCCGACGAGCCAGGTGTACCGCGACGCCCGGACGGGGGTCTACAGCTACGCCGTGTTCAACGGCACGGACGCTCAGGCCGGCTACGACGTCTACGACGGCGACGCGGTGATCGGCACCATCCAGGTCCCCGCGCGCACCCTGGTGCAGCACCACCTCGACGCCGCGCTCGACCGCATCGTCGTCACCGCTCCGGAGTCCGCGAAGACCGTGCAGCGCGGCGACATTCTCCGGTTCACCGCGGTCGGCTACGACCAGTACGGCGCGACCATCCCCCTGGACGACCTGCGGTGGAGCGTCGACGGCGGCGGGTCCATCGACGCCGACGGCACGTTCTCGGCCACGGAGGACGCGGATCCGATCACCGTCACCGCCGCCTCCGGGTCGACGACGGCCGCGTACGAGCTGCGCGTGGCACCCCGCCCCGTCCTGACGGCCCTCGCGGTGTCGCCCGAGTTCGTGCGCGTCACGGAAGGCGGCACCACGCCGTTCTCCGCGACCGGCCTCGACCAGTACGGCGACCCGATCGGCACCGGTCCGGTCAGCTGGGAGACCACCGCCGACGGCAGCGTCGACGGCACGGGCGTGCTGAGCGCCCGCGCCACGGGCGCCGGCTACGTCCGCGCCTCGGCGGACGGCGCATCCGGGACGTCGGTCGTCGCGGTCATCGCGCCCGGGACGGACATCGCGCGGGGCAAGCCCGTCGCGGCGTCGACCTCCGACGGCGCCAACACGGCGGAGGCGGCGGTCGACGGCTCGTCCAGCACGCGCTGGGAGAGCGCGCACGGCGCGGGCGAGCAGTGGTTGCGGGTCGATCTCGGCGCTCAGCACGACATCTCGTCGGTGCACGTCGGCTGGGAGACCGCGGCGGCCGCGGAGTACGAGATCCAGGTCGCTGACGACGCGGACGGTCCGTGGACGACCGTGAGGACGGTGTCCAAGTCCGCCCCCACGACCGACGACGTGGCCGTGGAGGCCACCGGCCGGTACCTGCGGATCCTCGGGCTCGAGCGCCTCTCCGACTACGGCTACTCGATCTGGGATCTCGGCGTGACCGGGACCCCGTCGGCCTCCGCGATCGACACCGCCGAGCTCCTGGTCACCCCGCAGGATCCCGCGGTCGTGAGCGGGCGGGACGTGGGGTTCGCCGCCTGGGCGTTCGACGCCGAGGGCAACGGCGGCCGGACCGCCGCGTCGTTCGCGGCGGAGGGCGGCACGATCGCCGCCGACGGCACCTACACCGCGGGCGCGACCGCGGGGGCGTTCCCGGTCACGGCCGAGTTCGACGGCGCACGGGCCTCGGCGACGGTGACCGTGCGCGCGAACGGGGACGGTGGATCCGGGCAGCCGGAGGTCCCGGCACCGGGGGCGCTCGCCGACGTGGCGTACGGCAGGAGCGTCACGGCGTCGTCCACCGAGAACGCGGGCACCCCCGCCGTGTTCGCGGTCGACGCATCGCCGACCTCGCGCTGGTCGAGCACGGCCGTCGACGACGCCTGGATCGAGGTCGACCTGGGTTCCGCGGCGTCGGTCGCGCGCATCGACCTGGACTGGGAGGCCGCGTACGGGTCCCGGTACCTGCTGCAGACCCGCGCCGCGGCCGGAGACGCCTGGGAGACGGTCGTCACCGAGTCCGCCGGCGACGGCGGGCACGACAGCCACGCCGTCGACGCCCGCGCGCGCTTCGTGCGGATGACGGGCGTCGAGCGGGCCACGCCGTACGGCTACTCGCTGTTCGGCCTCTCGGTGTGGTCGGCGGACGGCACCGTCGTCGCGAGGAACCTGGCCGAGGGCGCGGAGGTCAGCGCCACGAGCGAGGCGGCCCCGGGGACGAAGGCGGAGAACGCGGTGGACGGCGATCCCTCGTCGCGGTGGGCGAGCGAGGCGAGCGACGACCAGTCGATCACCGTCGACCTCGGACGGGCGGCCGAGGTCGCGTCGGTCGCCGTGGAGTGGGAGGCCGCCTACGCGTCGGAGTACCTGATCCAGGGGGCGACCAGCGCGGCGGGTCCGTTCACGACGCTCGCCACCCAGAGGGCGGGAGCGGGCGGCACCGAGACGTTCGACGTGCAGGGCGAGCACCGGTTCATCCGCGTCCAGGGCGTCGAGCGCGCGACGCCGTACGGCTACTCGATCTTCGAGATCGAGGTCCGCTAGCGCCCGGCGGCGGGCGTGCGCTCGAGGTCCGCGTCCGGGGTGGGGCGTCGCGACGTCCGACCGATGCCACCGCCCCCCCCGCCTCCGTCGGCCGCGTCGGAGGTCGGGGGAGAACCGTGAGAGAATACGGGTCGGACCATCACCGCGGACGCCCCTAGCCGAGCGCCGCGGCGGCCGGTGATCTCGGTGCACCGGCCACGCACCACGGCCACGCCCACGGCGTGCGACGCGGAGCGCGACGCCGGCGCCCACGCGGCTGTGCATGCGCGTGCGCGACATCTCCGGCACACATCTCGAGGTATCGAAGGACAGCACTGCATGATTTTCGAAGTAGGGGAGACCGTCGTGTACCCCCACCACGGCGCCGCCACGATCACCGCGGTCAAGACCCGCACCATCAAGGGGGTCGACAAGAAGTACATCACCCTCCAGATCCACCAGAGCGAGCTGGTCATCGACGTGCCCGTCGACAACGCCGAGCTCGTCGGGCTGCGCGACGTCATCGACAGCTCGGGCGTGGAGGCCGTGTTCGACGTGCTCCGCGGCGACGTCGAGGAGGAGGCCGGCAACTGGTCGCGCCGCTTCAAGGCCAACACCGAGAAGATGGGGTCCGGCGACGTGCGCCGCGTCAGCGAGGTCGTCCGCGACCTGTGGCGCCGCGACCAGGACTCGGGCGTCTCGGCCGGGGAGAAGCGGATGCTGGCCAAGGCCAGGCAGATCCTCGTCTCGGAGCTCGCGCTCGCGCAGAAGTCCACCGACGAGGAGGCGTCCGTCGTCCTCGACGGCGTCCTCGCTCAGAGCATCTCCGCCTGACCCACCCGGTGCGCTCCATCGAGCGCGTCACCGCCGACGGGCGGTCCCCCGACTCCGGGGGACCGCCCGTCGGCGCATCCGGAGCGCCCGTCGATCGGCGCATCCATCGGCGTAGGGTGCGATCATGCGCGATCACCCCGAACGACCCGACCACGGCGGCCCCCTCGAGCAGAACCCGCTGCGGCCCGCCCGCGGGGGGCTGCGGATATGGATCTACGTGATCGCCGCGGTCGTGGTCATCGCCGTGATCGCCTTCGCGCTCGTGCGCCTCGCGACCGCCGGGCAGAACACGCCCGGGCCGTCGTCCCTGGGCGCCGTGCTCCAGCTCGCGGGGGCGGCGCGCGCCCTGATCTGATCCGGTCCCGTCCGGGGGCGGGCACGGACGGACATCGCCTGACGCCTCCTCCCCGCGTCGTCCTGGTCCTCCGCGCCCACGGTCCCCTCGACGGCGGCATGGCAGCCGCGGCGCTCGTGTACCCATGTCCCGGGACGGGGGCGCGATGGGCGGGCGAGGGTGGCGGAGGGATGGCGGAGCACGAGCTGCACGGCGGCGCGTGCTCGTCCGGCTCCCGCGGGACAGGCGACAGGCGCTGCGCGTCCTCCTCGCGGCCGTCGCCGTCGCCATCGTGGCCGTCGCGGTGGTCGTGGGAGCGCGCGAGACGGCCCTCGGCCCGGATGCGGGCGGCGGCCACCTCAGCGCGGACGTCCCCGACGGCGCCGTCGTGCGCACGCTCGTGCGGGCGGGTCTCGTGCGGGACGGCCGGATCGACGCGGCGGCCGCGCGCGGGATCGCCGGCGCCATCCGCGCCGACGGGCGCGAGCGCCACCCGCGCTACGACCGCGACGCCTTCGGCCCGGCCTGGGCGGACGCCGACGGGAACGGCTGCGACCAGCGCGACGACGTGCTCGTCCGCGACCTCGTCCGCGTCGCCTTCGCGTCGTCCGATCCGACCTGCACCGTGGTCGCCGGCCACCTCGACGACGCGTACACGGGGCGCCGGATCGACTTCGTGCGCGGACCGCGCACGAGCGCGGCCGTGCAGATCGACCACCTCGTGCCCCTGTCCTGGGCGTGGCAGCACGGCGCGTGGTCGTGGACGGACGAGCGACGCGAGCGCCTCGCGACGGACTTCGACGAGCTGCAGGCGGTCGACGGGCCCACCAACCAGGACAAGTCGGATCAGGGGCCGGGCACGTGGCTCCCGCCGGACGCGGCCTACCGCTGCCTGTACGTCACCCGCTTCGCCTTCGTCGTGAGCAGGTACGGGATGACGATCGACGACGCGGATCGGGCCGCCATCGACCGGGTCCTCCAGGCCTGCTCGTGAGGCGCACCCGGGGCGGCGTCGGTGCGCGCGCGTACGCTCGGCTCGACGCGGCCGGGCGTCGGCGCGAGCACGGTGCACGCGTCGGGCGAACCCGAGGGGATCCGGATGTGGAGCAAGCAGAGCGGCGACGCGACCGGCGCGATCAGCCCAGTGCCGGAGCACCCGCACGCCCACCCCGTGCGGGGCGCGTGGCTCGTCCGCGTGGGCGACGGGCCGGCGCTCGGCTGGGTGCTGCGGCACCGGGACGACCTCGCGGCGCCGTTCTCCTACGAGGTCTACGCGTGCGGCCTCGGCGCCGATGGGCTGCGGGTGTGGGTCCAGCGGCGGGAGAGCCTCAACGCCGCGGTCGCGTGGGTCATGCAGCACGACGCCGAGCTGGTGGCCTTCGGGCGGCGGCTGCGGCCGGATCCGGCGCAGCCCTCCGCCCGGGCGGACGCCGACGCCGCCGCCCCCGAGGCGGGGGACGGCGGCGTCGAGGAGGGCTGACAGGCGGCGGTCAGCGCTTGCGCTGGTCGGCCGCGTCGCGCCCGGTCACGGGGAAGGGGCCGGTGATGCCCTCGCGCACGCGGGCGATCTCGAGGATCCGGTCGCGCTGGAGGTACCAGCCGACGACCAGGAGCGGGATGATCACGACGAGCGAGGCGACGGTGAGCGTGCCGATCGGCCAGTCGATGGCCATGAGCACGAGCACGCTGACCAGGAACGCGAGCGTGAGCCACGAGGTCACGGGCGCGCCCGGCAGGCGGAACGTCGGCTCCTTCGCCTTACCCTGCTTCGCCCAGGTGCGCAGGCGCATCTGGCACAGGATGATCGTGCCCCAGCCCGCGACGATGCCGAGCGCGGCGACGTTCAGCACGATCTCGAACGCCTGCTTCGGCACGAGGGCGTTGAGGCCGACGCCGAGCAGCGTGATGGATCCGGTCAGCATGATGCCGCCGAACGGCACGCCGCCCTTCGACATGACGGTCGTGAACTTCGGCGCCGACCCGTTCATGCCCATGGAGTGGAGCACGCGGCCCGTGCTGTAGAGGCCGGCGTTCAGGCTCGACATGGCGGCCGTGAGCACGACGAAGTTCATGACGGAGCCGGCGATCGCGCCCACCTGGGGCGATCCGAGGCTCGAGAAGAAGGTGACGAAGGGGCTCTGGTCGGCGCTGTACGCCGTGTAGGGGAGCAGGAGCGAGAGCAGCACGATGGATCCGACGTAGAAGATCGCGATGCGGAAGACGACCGAGTTGATGGCGCGCGGGATGACCTTCTCGACGTCCTGCGTCTCGCCGCTGGCGGTGCCGACCAGCTCGATGGCGGCGTAGGCGAAGACGACGCCCTGCACGACCAGGACGACGGGGACGAGGCCCTGCGGGAAGACCCCGCCGTTCTGCTGGAGGACGGTCCAGCCGGTCTGCACCTCGGCGCCGCCCACCGTGACGGGGAAGCTCCAGGCCAGCCACACGATGCCGACGATGAGGAAGACGACGAGGGCGGCGACCTTCACGAGCGCGAACCAGAACTCCATCTCGCCGAAGACCTTCACGGCGACGAGGTTCAGCGCGAGCACGACGGCGAGCGCGATGAGGGCGAGCAGCCACTGCGGGGCCGCCGTGAACGCCGACCAGTAGTGCATGTAAAGCGCGACGGCGGTCACGTCGACGATGGCGGTTGTCGCCCAGTTGAGGAAGTACATCCAGCCCGCGGCGTAGGCGAACTTCTCGCCGTAGAACTCGCGGGCGTAGGAGATGAAGGACCCGGAGCTCGGCCGGTGCAGCACCAGCTCGCCGAGCGCCCGGAGGATGAAGAAGGCGAAGACGCCGCAGATCAGGAAGACGATCGCGAGGGCGGGACCGGCGGAGGCCAGCCGGCCGCCGGCGCCGAGGAAGAGGCCGGTGCCGATGGCGCCGCCGATGGCGATCATCTGGAGCTGGCGGGGTTTCAAGCCGTGCTGGTAGCCCTCCTGCTCGTGGCTGAAGTCCTGCGCCACGAAATCCGGATCGGGCGTGACGGTGCTGCGGTCGCTCTCGCTTCGTGTCATCCGAATACGGTAGTGGTCCGGGGCATTCGCCCTGACACCCGCGTCGATCGACTTCCGTGGGGCAGATCACCTGTGATAGGCGCCGAGGAGGCCCGCATGGCCCGAACGCCCAGACCCGCACGCCGGATCCGATCGTGGGCGCCCGTGATCGCGGCGGCGGCGGGAGCGCTCGTGCTCGCCGGGTGCACGACGGGGGCCGAGGCGCCTGCCCCGTCGGCGACGACGCCGGCCGCCGGCGCGACCCCGGGCGCGGGAGCCGCTCCCGGCGGCACCGCGAGCCCCGAGCCGACCGTCACGCGCGCCCCCGGCCCGCCGACCGAGGCCGAGCTCGCCACCTGCTCGACGCTCGCGCAGGTGCTGCCCGACTCCACCAAGCTGGTGCAGGCGCTCGGCGACGGGAAGCAGGTGGACCCGCCCCTCCTCGACCGCGTCAAGCAGGGCGACGCCGCGCTCGCCGGCATGGCCCCGGAGAACATGAAGCCGCTCGTGGCGTCCTTCTCGACGATCGTCGACGAGCTGGAGGCGCTGCGCTCGGGCGCGGACACGGACGGCGCCTCGCTCGACACCGGGCAGTACCTCCGCGCGACGAGCGCGTTCCTCGACTACTGCCTCGACGACGTCGGCTACGTGCCGCAGACCGCGGCTCCGACGCCCGCGCCCTGACCCTGGGGCCGGCCCGGCGCGTGTGCCCGCGTCAGGTGCGGCGGGCGACCGCCTCGTCGGCCTCGATGTCCTCGCGCGCATCCTCTCGGCGGTCGCGGCCGCGGCCGTCGCCGTCGTGCGTGACGAGCAGGTGCGGCGTGCGGTGGATCCGGTACGAGACGCGCAGGTGCCGGTGCAGCACGAGCCACGCGATGGCGATGAGGGCGGCGACGATGCCGCTGGCCGCGCCCACCATGACGGCGGCCCGCGGGCCCCACGTGTTCGCGACCCAGCCCACGATCGGCGCGCCGAGCGGCGTGCCGCCGACGAAGATCGCCATGTAGACGGCCATCACGCGGCCGCGCATGCGGGGCTCGACGGTGAGCTGCACGGTGCTGTTGGCGCTCGTCATGAGGGTCTGCGAGACGACGCCCACGATCACGAGCGCCCCGGCGAAGAGCAGGTAGGTGGGCGCGATCGCGGCCAGCCCGGTCGCGATGCCGAAGAGCGCGGCGCCCACGAACACCAGGCGGATGCGGGGCCGCTCGCGGCGGGCCGACAGCAGGGCGCCCGCGACGGATCCCACGGCGAGGCTCGAGGAGAGCAGCCCGAACTCGGTCGCCCCCTTGCCGAACTCGACGCTCGCCATGGTGGAGGTGAAGATCGGGAAGTTGTAGCCGAACGCGCCGACGAGGAAGACGATCACGAGGATCACCATGATGTCGGGACGCCCGCCGATGTAGCGGAAGCCCTCGCGCAGCTGTCCCCGCGACCGGGCGACGCGCTCCGGGCGACGGAGCTCGCCGACGCGGAGCCGCGTGAGCGCGATGAGCACGGCGATGAAGCTCACGGCGTTGATGAGGAAGACCCAGCCGGTGCCGACCCCGGCGATGAGCACGCCCGCGACGGCCGGGCCGATCATGCGGGCGGCGCTGAACGACGCCGAGTTGAGCGCGACGGCGTTCGACAGGTCGTCGTCGGAGACCAGCTCGGAGACGAAGGACTGGCGGGCGGGGGCGTCGAGCGCGGAGGCGATGCCCAGCAGGAGCGCGAAGAGGTAGACGTGCCAGAGCTCGGCCCGTCCCGAGAGCACCACGAGGCCGAGCCCGAGGCCGAGGACCGCCATGGTGCCCTGCGTGATCATGAGCACGCGGCGCTTGTCGTACCGGTCGGCGATGAGGCCGGCGTAGGGGGACAGCAGGAGCATGGGGCCGAACTGCAGCGCCATGACGATGCCGACGGCCGTGGCGTCGTAGCGGGTGAGCTCGGTGAGGACGATCCAGTCCTGGGCGGTCCGCTGCATCCACGTGCCGACGTTGGAGACGAGCGCGCCGGCGAACCAGATGCGGTAGTTCGGGGCGCGGAGGCTCCGGAAGACGGCGCTCACGACGCGGCCATGCGGCCGAGGAGGGCCGCGGCCTCGCCGAGGGTGGCACGCTCGGCGGCGGTGAGCTCGCCGAGGCGGAGGGAGAGCCAGGCGTTCCGCTGCCGGCGGGTCTCCTGCACGACCGTCCGGCCGGCGTCCGTGATGGAGACGGTGACGCGGCGGCCGTCGTCCGGGGCGGGGGAGCGCTCGGCGTAGCCCGCCTCGACGAGGCAGTTGACCGTGCGGTTCATGCTCGGGGCGGTGACGCGCTCGATCTCGGCGAGGCGGCCGGGGCTCGTCGGCCCGTCGCGGAGGAGCAGGGCGAGCACGACGAACTGGCTGTCGCTCAGCTCGTGGTCGGCCTTCTCCGCGCGCAGGCGGCGCGCGAGGCGCATCACGCCGGCGCGCAGGCTCTGGCTGAGGTCGGGGGAGTCGGGCATGTGCTTAGGCTAGCTCATTAGGCATGCTAACTACGTCTTCCCGCGTGACGGGATCCTGCGAGCGCGCCGCGGACGGACATGCTCCGGGGCGCCGGCGGCTCGTGCGGGCAGGATGGGAGGACACCGCCGGCCGCGACGCACCCACGATGACGCGGGCACGGGCCGCGCGACCAGAGGAGGCACGGACATGACCCACCACGACGGCACGATCCCCGCGGGCGCGACGGGCGTCGCGGCCGGCCACGACGGCGGGAACGACCACTTCGAGCCCGAGGAGGACACGCCGCACCACACGGACGAGGACGGCGACGGCGCCTAGCCCGCTCGACCCGGCGCCCGCGGCCAGCGCGTGCACCGGGTCGTCCGCTCCACGGCGACGACCCGGCCGGTCGCGCCGCGGCATCCGCGTAGCCTGGATCCCCGTGGACATCGCGACCAACCCCCTCGACGGCACGCGCATCGCCTACCGGACCTTCGGCTCCCGGCCAGCCGACGGGGATCCCCGTGACCCGGCCAGCGCGCCCGTCGTCCTGGTGCACGGCACGGCCCTGTCGCAGGCGATCTGGCGCGGCTTCGGCTGGGTGCGCGCGCTGTCGCCGACGCGGCAGGTGATCACGCTCGACCTCCGCGGCCACGGGCGGAGCGACGTCCCGCACGAGCCGGCCGCCTACGCGATGGACCTGATGGTCGCCGACGTCGTGGCCGTGCTCGACGCGGTCGGCGCGTCCGCCGTCCACCACGTGGGCTACAGCCTCGGCGCGCGCGTCGGCTTCTCGCTGGCCGCCGCCCACCCCGACCGCCTCCTCTCCACGTCGAGCCTCGGCGGATCCCCGCGCAGCGGCGTCGGCGTCTTCGACCGCGTGTTCTTCCCCGGCTGCATCGAGGCGCTGGAGACCGGCGGCATGCCCGGCTTCCTCGAGGCGTGGGAGCGGCACAGCGGGCACCCGGTGGACGCGGCGACGCGCGGGGCCTTCCTCGCGGACGACGCGCGGGCGCTCGCCGCCTACATGCGCGAGTCGGAGCGGGACGCGGGCGTGCCCGACCAGGTCGTCGCCGGATCCGCGGTGCCGCTGCTGCTCGTCGCGGGCACGCGGGACCCCGAGCGGCTGCGCGCGGCGCACCACGTGAAGGCGCTCCGACCGGACGCGCCGCTCGTGGAGCTCGCGGGCGCCACGCACGCCGACACCCCGCGGCACCCGGACGCGCTGCCGGCCGTCGCGCGCTTCCTCGACGCGCTCTGACGGGCGGGCCGCCTGGGCCTTCCGCGCGCGGACCCGATCACCCGGATCCCGCCGCCGTCGCCTACGCCCCGCGCGCCGCCTCGGCGTGCGCCAGGGCGGCGTTGCCCTCCCGGTGCGCGCGGTCGAGGTCGTCCGGATGCGCGGCCGCCGCCGCCTCCAGGGCGTCCGCCGCTCGCACGAGCGCGAGGTGCGACAGGGCCTGCGGCATGTTGCCCGCCTGGCGCTTCCCGACCGGGTCGTACTCCTCCGAGAGCAGCCCGACGTCGTTGCCGAGCGCGACGAGCCGCTCCATCAGCGCGCGGCCGTCGGCCTCGCGGCCGGACCGGGCGTACTGCTCGACCAGCCAGAACGAGCAGGCGAGGAACGGGTACTCGCCGGCGGGCAGGCCGTCGACGCCCGCGCTCGTGTCGTAGCGCAGCAGGAACCCCTCGTGCATGAGCGTCCGCTCCATCGCCTCGACCGTCGCGAGCATGTGCGGGTCGTCGTAGGCGCAGAAGCCGGCCTGGGCGAGGATCAGGAGCGAGGCGTCGACCTCGGTCGTGCCGTAGTGCTGGCGGAAGGCGCCGGTCGCGGGGTCCACGCCCTTGTCGAGGATCTCGTCGCGCACCCGGTCGCGCAGCGCCTTCCACTGCTCCACCGGCCCGTCGAGCCCGTGCCGCTCGACGCCCTGCACGGCGCAGTCGAGAGCCGCCCAGATCATGGCCCGCGAGTGCGTGAAGTGCTGCTCGGCGCCGCGGATCTCCCAGATGCCGCTGTCCTGCCGCTCCCAGTTCTCCTCGACGAAGCCGATGAGGGCGCGCTGCAGCGGCCAGGAGAACTCGGTCTCGCCGACGCCCGCGTCGCGCGCGGCCTGGAGCGCGAGCATCACCTCGCCGATGACGTCGGCCTGGTACTGCTCGAACGCGCCGTTGCCGACGCGAACCGGGCCCGAGCCCTGGTAGCCGGGCAGGCTGTCGAGGTCGCGCTCGGGGAGGTACCGCTCACCGCTGAGGCCGTACATGATCTGCACGTCGCCCGGATCGCCCGCGATGGCGCGCAGGAGCCAGGTGCGCCACTCGTCGGCCTCGTGCTCGAAGCCGTGCGCGAGGAGCACCTCCAGGGTGAGCGACGCGTCGCGGAGCCACACGTAGCGGTAGTCCCAGTTGCGGGCGCCGCCGAACTGCTCGGGGAGGCTCGTGGTGGCCGCCGCGACGATGCCGCCGGTGTCCTCGTGCGTGAGCGCGCGGAGCACGAGCAGCGACCGGCGGACCGCGGCCTGGTGCGGGCCGGAGTGCTCGATGGAGCTGGCCCACGACTCCCACCACTCTGTGGTGTGCTCGACGGCGGCGTCGACGTCGAAGGCCGGCGGCTCGCTGCGGTGGGAGGGGTACCAGGTGAGCGTCGTGTCGACCGTCTCGCCCGCGGAGACGTCGAACGCGACCCCGTGGTGGCGGTTCGTCGCGGTGAGCTCGGGACCGCGCACCACGACCGCGTCGGGCCCGGCCACGGCGACGAGGCGCGGGTCGTCGCCGTCGAGCTTGCGGATCCACGGCAGCGCGGTCGCGTAGCCGAAGCGCAGGCGCAGGTCGCCCTGCATCCGCACGGTGCCGCTGATCCCGCGGACGCGCCGGACGACGTCGGCCCGCCGGTCGCCCATGGACATGAAGTCGGTGACCTCGACCGCACCCTCGGGCGTCTCCCACCTCGTCCAGAGCACGAACGTGTTGCCGAGGTAGGTGCGCTGGGAGACGGTGGCCTCGGGGGAGGCGGGCGCGAGCTTCCACGCGCCGTGCTCCTCGGTGCCGAGGAGGGCCCCGAACATGGAGGCGGAGTCGAAGCGGGGGAGGCACAGCCAGTCGATGGAGCCGTCGCGGCCGACCAGCGCTCCCGTGTGGCAGTCCCCGATGAGTGCGTAGTCCTCGATGCGCATGGCCATGGCCCATCGTCCCACGGCGCACCTGCCGATCCCCGCCGCCCCGCGTAGCCTGACGGCATGCCCGCGACCTCCACGCTCCTCATCCTCGGCGCCAGCGGCGACCTCTCCGCGCGCCTCCTCCTCCCCGGCCTCGGCGAGCTCCTCGCCCACCGCCCCGACCTCGACCTCCAGCTGGTGGGCGCGGGCACGGAGGAGTGGGACGACGAGCGCTGGCGCGAGGTCGTCCGCACGTCGTTCGCCTCGCTCGGCGCCGAGGGCCCCGCGGTCGACCGCGTGCTCGCCGGCACCACCTATCAGGCCGCGGACGTCACGGCAGAGGCCGACCTCGAGCGCCTCATCGGAGCGTGCGAGGCCGCACCTGCCGTGTACTTCGCCCTGCCGCCCGCCGTGACGGAGAAGGCCTGCGAGGCGATGACCCGCATCACGCTGCCCGAGGGCACGTCGCTGTCGCTCGAGAAGCCGTTCGGCACCGACCTCGCGAGCGCGCAGGCGCTCAACCGCCTGCTCGCGACGCTCGTGCCCGAGGAGCGCACGCACCGGGTGGACCACTTCCTCGGCCGGTCGACCGTGCGCAACCTCCTGGGGCTCCGCTTCGCCAACCGCCTCCTCGAGCCGGTGTGGAACGCGCAGCACATCGCGAGCGTCGAGATCGTCTACGACGAGCAGCTCGCGCTCGAGGGGCGCGCCCGCTACTACGACGGCGCGGGCGCCCTGGCCGACATGATCCAGAGCCACCTGCTGCAGGTGATGGCCGTCTTCGCGATGGAGCCGCCCGCCACCACCGACGCGCGCGACATCCGCGACCAGAAGGCGCTCGTGCTCCGCGCGACGCGGCCGTGGGGAGGCGACCCGGTGGCCTCCTCCCGGCGGGCGCGCTACTCGGCCGGCGACGTCGAGGGGCGCGAGCTGCCCGCCTACGCCGACGAGGAGGGCGTGGATCCCGCGCGCGGCACGGAGACGCTCGCGGAGATGACGGTCGAGATCGCGAACTGGCGCTGGGCGGGCGTGCCGTTCCGGCTGCGCTCGGGCAAGGCGCTGAAGGACCACCGGCGCGAGATCGTCGTGACCTTCCAGCCCGCCCCGCACGTGCCCACCGGTCTCACGGGCGCGGACGAGCCCGACCGGATCCGCATCCTCATCGCCCCCGACGAGCTGCACCTGGAGCTCAACGTGAACGGCCCGGCCGACCCCGACGTCATCGACCGCGCCGAGCTCGTCACCGCCTTCGATCCCGGCGACCTGCCGCCCTACGGACAGGTCATCGACGGCATCCTCTCGGAGGACGAGAGCCTGTCGGTGCGCGGGGACACGGCGGAGGAGTGCTGGCGCATCGTCGAGCCGGTCGTCGCCGCGTGGCGCGCGGGCGAGGTGCCGCTCGAGGAGTACCCGGCCGGATCCGCGGGTCCGTGGGTTGGCCCGCAAGTGGCGCCGAAGGGCTGAGCGCCCGCTCGCGCCGCGGTCGCCTAGGCGCGGAGCACGGCCCGGAGCGCCGCGGGGACGCGGCGCGGGTCCCCGGCGAGCTCGGCGAGCGAGCCCTCGAGCGGATCCTCGTCGAAGACCGCGAGCTCACGGGCGACCGCGTCCTGCCGCACGACGGCGTCGCTCCCGGACGCATCGGGCTCCGACGCCCCCGTCGCCCGGGCGTCCTCGAGCGGGAGGGCTGCCGCGGCGGGGGAGGCGCCGAGCGCGAGCGCCACGTCGCGCGCGATGTGCGCGGTCATGAGCTCGTCGAAGAAGCCGGCCGTCGTGTCGGGCGTGCGGCGCACGAGCGCCCACGCGCCGTCGGGGCCGAAGTGGTGCGCGAGCGCCGCCTGCACGATGAGCGCCAGCGGGCGGAGATCCGGATCGGCCGCGGGCCCCGGGTCGGCGGCGTCGGCCGGGGGAGCGGTCGGCGCGTCGGGATCGGCCTTGTGCGCGGGCACGTGCGTCGGCCGCACCGGGCCGCCGTGGAGCCGGGCGGCGATCGCGGCCAGCTCACCGGTGGCGGTCGAGACGACGGGCGGCGGGGGAGCGGCCTGCGCGGCGACGGGTCCCCGTCCCGCCTGCCGCGGATCGGACGCCGCGGGCGCGGCCTCGGTCGGGACGGACTTGCCTCTGCGCCACCGGAACATGATCCACGGCCTCCCCGATCGCACCGCCGCGATCGGGACCATCCTCGTGCGCGACACGCCCGGGAGAACCCGCGACACGCCGGGGATCCCGGGGCGGGGGCGCCGCCGGGCGCCCCCGCCCGCCCCTCGCGCGGCCCGCCACCCGGAGCGCCTGCGAGACTGGATGCCCGGGACAGCGCGGTCCGCCCGACCCGTCTGGAGGATCCGTGGACCTGCCCGCCCTGCTCGCCGTGCCCGCCGTCGCCGTGACCGTCACGCTGCTCGTGGCCGTGGCCGCCGCCCTGCTCGTCACCGCGGTCGTCGCCCTCGCCGTCCGCGTCGTCGCCCGCCGCCGGGAGTGGGCGGCGCAGCTGGTCGCCCGCGTCCGCCGCCCCTTCCGCGTGCTGCTCGTGGTGGTCGCCGTCTGGATCGCGCTCCGCGCCTCCGTGATGCCGGGCGAGGTGCGCGACGGGCTGGACCACCTGCTGCACGTGATCACGATCGTCGCCGCCGCCTGGCTGGTGTGCGCCCTCGCGATCTTCTTCGAGGACCTCGGGCTCAGCCGCTACCGGATGGACGTGGCCGACAACCGGATCGCGCGCCGGGTCCGCACGCAGGTCCTCATCATCCGGCGGCTCACGGTGGTCGCGATCGTGGTGGTCGCGATCGGCGCGATCCTGCTGACGTTCCCCGGCGCCCGGGCCGCGGGCGCGAGCGTCCTCGCCTCCGCCGGCCTCGTGTCCATCGTCGCGGGCCTCGCCGCGCAGTCCACGCTCGCCAACGTGTTCGCCGGGATGCAGCTCGCCTTCAGCGACGCGATCCGCGTGGACGACGTCGTGATCGTCGAGACGGAGTGGGGGCGCGTGGAGGAGATCACGCTGACCTACGTGGTCGTCCACATCTGGGACGACCGGCGGATGGTGCTGCCGTCCACCTACTTCACGACCACGCCGTTCCAGAACTGGACCCGCACGAAGTCCGAGCTGCTCGGCGCGGTCGAGCTCGACCTCGACTGGCGCGCGACGCCTGCGAGCATGCGCGAGGAGCTCGACCGGGTGCTCGCGACGACCGACCTCTGGGACGGCCGCGTCTCCGTGCTCCAGGTGACGGACGCGGTCGGCGGCTTCGTGCGGATCCGCGTGCTCGTCTCCGCCGTCGACGCGCCCACGCTGTTCGACCTGCGCTGCCTCGTGCGCGAGCGCCTCGTCGCGTTCCTGCACGAGCACAGCCCGCAGTCGCTGCCGCGGACGCGCGTGCAGATGGTGGATCCGGACGAGCGCGGCGACGCGCCCCGCGCGGGACGCCGTGCCGCCGATGCCGAGCCGACGGGCCTGTTCTCGGGCACCGCGCAGGCGGACACGCGCGCGGGCCTGTTCACCGGGCCGATCTCCACGGTGCCCGCGGAGGAGCGCATCGACCTCGAGGTCGACGGCGACCGCTGGCGCACGCGCGACTGAGCGCACGCACGACGGACGCGCACGCCCGGGCGGGCGTGCGCGTCACGTGGTGGAGCGGCTAGTTGCCGATCTGCCCGTCGCGCGAGTCCTCGATGACGGTGCCGATGGCGATGGCCACCGTGATGGCCCAGCTGAGCCACATGAGGCCGAGCTTCCAGTCGCGCGGACCCCGACGGGTCGTCTGCATGGTGCTCCAGCCGCCGACGAGGGCGCTGAGGACGCTGCCGTTCAGGATGTACTTGCGCATGACACCTCCCAGTGTGCTTCCACGGTACCGGGATCCGACCGCCGCGTCCGCCGCCCGGCCGCCGCAGCGCGCCCGGTCGCGCACGGCGTCCCCTTTCCGCAGGCGGTGCCGACTCCCGGCGGCCGGTGAGTACAGTGATCGCGGATCAGACAGGAGGCGCCCGTGCGCACAGCCCTCATCGGGGTGGTGCTCCTCGTCGTCGGCGCCGTCGCCGTGGCCACCGGAGCCCTCCCGCTCGACGACCTCGGCGTCCTGTACGAGCGGGTCTGGCCGATCCTCCTCTTCGTCGTCGCCATCACCGTGGTCACCGAGCTCGCGAGCGAGGCGGGGCTCTTCACCTGGATCGCCGAGCGGGCCGCCGGCCTCGGCCGCGGACGCACGTGGGCGCTCTGGCTCGCCACCGTCGTTCTCGCCTGCCTCTGCACGATCTTCCTGTCGCTCGACACGACCGCGGTGCTGCTCACGCCCGTGGTCGTCGTGCTCGCCCGGCACTGCGGGCTGCCGCCGCTCCCGTTCGCGCTGACCACCGTGTGGCTCGCCAACACCGCGTCGCTCCTGCTGCCCGTCTCGAACCTCACCAACCTGCTCGCGGAGCACGAGCTCGGCGGCCTCGGGCCGGCCGGGTTCGCGGCCCTCACGGTCGCGCCCGCGCTCGTCGCCATCGCGGTGCCCGTGCTCGCGATCCTCGTGATCCACCGCAAGGACCTCTTCACGCGCTACGAGGTCGGGCCGCCGACCGCGCCCACCGACCGCGTGCTGCTCGTGGGCAGCGCCGTCGTGGTGGGGCTCCTCGTGCCGGCGCTCGTCTCGGGCGTCGAGGTGTGGATCCCCGCGCTCGCCGCGGCCGTCGTCCTCGCGATCCTCACGGCCGTCCGACGCCGGCGCGTGCTCCGGCTCGGGCTCCTGCCGTGGCAGCTCGTGGTGTTCGCGTCGGGCCTCTTCATCGTGATGGAGGCGGCGCAGTCGCTCGGGCTCACCGCCGTCATGGCCGCGGTCTCCGGGCAGGGCCAGGACGCGGCCGCGCTATTCCGGCTCGCGGGCGTCGCGACGCTGAGCGCCAACGCGGTCGACAACCTGCCGGCCTACCTCGCGCTCGAGCCCGTCGCGGGATCCCCGGAGCGCCTCGTCGCGATCCTCGTGGGCGTCAACGCGGGCCCGCTCATCACGCCGTGGGCCTCGCTCGCGACCCTGCTCTGGCACGAGCGGCTCGTGAGCATGGGGGTCCACATCAAGTGGTCGCGCTACATGCTGCTGGGGCTCGTGGTCGCGCCGCTGACGGTCGGCCTCGCGATGCTCGCGTTCGTGCTCACGCGCTGACCGACCGCTCCCACCTGGCAGGCGACTGGCAGTCTGACCGATCGTGCAGGGACTGACCGATCGGTCGACATAGGCTCTCCGCGTGACCCGCACCCCCCGCGCCTCCGCGAGCGACGAGCTCCGGTCCATCGCCGCCGCCCGATTCGCCCGGGACGGCTTCCAGGCGACGTCGCTCCAGCAGATCGCCGACGAGGCGGGCTACTCGAAGTCGAGCGTGCTCTACCACTTCGCCTCCAAGGAGGCGCTGCTCGACGCGCTCCTCGAGCCGACGATCGACGCGCTCGCCGCGGTCATCGACCGCGCCGACTCCATCCGCGGGGACGAGGACGCCAGGCGCCAGTTCGTCGAGCGCTTCATCGACTTCCTCCTGCTGCACCGGCACGAGGTGGCCCTCTTCATCACGCAGGGCCGCTCGCTCGGGCACCTCGCCGTGATCGAGCGGGCCAACGACCTCGTGCGCGCGCTCGGCGAGACGGCCGGCGCGCTCGACAGCACGCTCGACCAGCTGCGCTTCGGCGTCGCGCTCGGCGGCGCGGCGTACATCCTCGCCGCGAGCGACGACTGGTCCACCAACGAACCGCTGCCCGACGACGAGATCAGGGCTGCTCTCGTCGTGGTCGTGGGGGAGCTCCTCGCCCCCCTCGGCACCCGCTCCGCCTGATCCCGCTCCGCACCCGCACGTCCCCACGCGCACGTCCCACGCAAGGAGAGCCACCCGCCCATGGCCACGCTTCTGTACCGGCTCGGCCGGATCTCGTTCCTCCACCCGTGGTGCGTCGTCGCCGCGTGGATCCTCGTCCTCGGCATCCTGCTGGGCGGCGGCCTCGCGCTCGGCGGGAAGACCCAGGAGTCGTTCTCGATCCCGGGCACCGAGTCGCAGGAGGCCATCGACCGGCTCGCCGCCGTGTTCCCGCAGGCCGCGGGCGCGAGCGCGCAGATCGTGACCGAGGCGCCGGCCGGCGCGAAGGTCACGGACGACGCCGACAAGGCCGCCATCGAGGCGACCGCGACGGCCGCGGGCGAGGTCCCCGGCGTCACGACGGCGCTGTCCCCGTTCTCCGAGTACGCGACCGACGCCGTGTCCGACGACGGCACCGTGGCGATCACGACCGTGCAGTTCTCCGGGCAGAGCGACCAGGTGACCACCGCGACGCTCGACGCGCTGAAGGAGTCCGCGCAGGCGGCGGAGGACGCGGGGCTGACGGTGTCGTTCGGCGGCCAGGTGTTCCAGGACGTCCACTACGGCGTCACGGTCACCGAGGCGTTCGGCGTGCTGTTCGCCGGCCTCGTGCTCGTGCTCACGTTCGGGTCGATGCTCGCCGCCGGCCTGCCGCTCATCGGCGCGCTCGTCGGCGTCGCGGCGTCCGCGGGCGCGCTCATGGCCGCCTCGAAGTTCGTCACGGTGTCGAGCGCCTCGCCGCTGCTGGCGGTGATGATCGGCCTCGCGGTCGGCATCGACTACGCCCTCTTCATCCTCATGCGGCACCGCACGCAGCTCGCCAACGGCATGCCCGTCGAGCGCTCGGCGGCGACCGCCGTGGCGACGGCCGGGAGCGCCGTGATCTTCGCGGGCGTGACCGTGATCATCGCGCTGCTGGGGCTCCTCGTGGTGCAGATCCCGTTCCTCACGGTGATGGGCCTCGGCGCGGCGTTCGCAGTGCTGCTCGCCATGGGCGTCGCGACCACGCTCCTGCCGGCGATGCTCGGCCTCGCGGGGGAGCGCCTCCGGCCGAAGGAGGGCTCGCGGGCCGCCCGCCGCGCGAAGGCGCAGGCCGAGGGTACCCAGCGCACGCTCGGCGCGCGCTGGGTCAAGATCGTCACCAAGGTGCCGATCATCCCCGTCGTGATCGTGATCGGCATCGCCGGCTTGCTCGCCGTGCCCGCGTCGCAGCTGCAGCTCGGGCTGCCGAGCGGGGCGACCGAGCCCGCCGGATCCACCAGCCGCGTCGCGTACGACACCGTCTCCGACGCGTTCGGGCCCGGCCACAACGGACCGCTCGTCGTGCTCGTCGACATCACGCAGACCACCGACCCGATCGGGGTGCTCGGGCAGATCGGCGACGAGATCCGCGGGCTCGACGACGTGGCGTTCGTCGGCACCGGCACGCCGAACCCGTCGGTCGACACCGCGATCATCCAGGTCGTGCCGGACAGCCCGCCCGAGTCGGCGGAGACCACGGCGCTCATGCAGTCGATCCGCGACCTCGCGCCCGGCCTCCAGGACCGCTACGACACGCGCGTCTCCGTCACGGGCACGACGGCCGTGCAGAACGACATCTCGCAGCGGCTCGACCAGGCGCTCGTGCCGTTCGGCATCGTGGTGGTGGGGCTCTCGATCATCCTGCTGATGATCGTGTTCCGCTCGATCTTCGTGCCGATCAAGGCCGCGGTCGGCTTCCTGCTGAGCGTCGTCGTCTCGTTCGGCACCGTCGTGCTGATCTTCCAGCAGGGCCTCTTCGCGGACGCGCTCGGCGTGACGCCCGGTCCGATCCTCAGCTTCATGCCGATCCTGCTCATGGCGATCCTGTTCGGGCTCGCGATGGACTACGAGGTGTTCCTCGTCTCCGGCATGCGCGAGGACTTCGTGCACCACGGCGACGCGAAGCGCGCCATCGTCACGGGCTTCTCGGGCGCCGCCCGGGTGGTCACGGCCGCCGCGCTCATCATGTTCTTCGTCTTCGCGGCCTTCGTGCCGGAGGGCGCCGGCGTCATCAAGACCATCGCGCTCGGCCTCGCGGTCGGCATCTTCTTCGACGCGTTCCTCGTGCGCATGACCCTGGTGCCCGCCGCCATGGCGCTGCTCGGGAAGCGCGCGTGGTGGATCCCGCGCTGGCTCGACCGGATCCTGCCGGACGTCGACATCGAGGGCGAGGGCCTCCGCGAGCACCAGGACGACGTCGACTGGGCGCGCGCGTCCGGCGCCGCCGTCGCGGCGGAGCGGCTCGTCGTGGGCGTACCGGGCCGCCGGCTCGCGCCCGTCGACCTCAGCGCGCCCGCCGGATCCCTCGTGCTCGTCGAGGGCGAGGTCGCCGACCGGCGCCTCCTCGGCGCGACGCTCGGGGCGCGGCTCGCTGCGATGTCCGGCCGCGCGCACGTCGCCGGGCACCCGCTCGCCTCCGAGTCCGGTCGCGTGCTCACGAGCGTCGCCATGGCCGACCTCGGCCGCGTCGACCGGGTCGACTCCGGCGTCACGGTGGGGGACCTCCTCGCCGAGCGCATCGACCTGTCCGAGCCGATGGGCCGCCGCCGCGGCGCCCGCGCGCGTCAGGAGGAGTGGCTCGGGCGCCTGGACCAGGCCGCCGATGCGGCGGGCGCGCGGCGCATCGGCGCCGACGACCCCGTGGGATCGCTCCTGCCGCTCGAGCGCGCCATCGCCCTGACGGCCGTCGCCGCCGCCGGGCGCGCCCCCGTGCTCGTGCTCGACGTGGTGGACCCGTTCCCGGACGCCGCCGCCGAGCGCGCGTTCCTCGCCGCCCTGCCCGCGCTCGTGCACGAGAGCACGACCGTGCTCCTGGGCGCGCCGTGGTTCCCGGACGAGCACGGGATCCCCGGCAGGCCCACCGTGCGCCTCCGCCTCGCGGCGGACGACGCGCCCGCTCCCGACGCCCTCGGGCGCCCCGACATCGACCAGCCCGTCACGACCGGCAAGGAGACCCGCCGATGACCACCCGCACCGTACGCCGACGCCTCGCCGTCGCCCTGGTCGCGATCGTGCCCCTCGCGGTCGCCGGCCTCTTCATCGGCTCGCTCTCGGACGTCGCGACGGGCGTCGAGCGCGTGCCCGCCGCCATCGTCAACCAGGACGAGATCGTCCAGCAGAAGGCCCAGGACGGCACCGAGTCGCCCGTGCTCGCCGGCCGCCTGCTCGTCACCCAGCTGACCAGCGACGACAACCAGGCCTTCGACTGGACCATCACCAACGCCGACGAGGCGCAGAGGATGCTCGACGACGGCGAGGTCTACGCGGTGCTCACGGTGCCGAAGGACTTCTCCTCCTCGATCGTGTCGCTGTCGACGGACGCCCCGAAGCGCGCCGAGATCAGCGTGAAGACGGACGACGCGCACGGATACCTGACGGGCGCGGCCACCCAGGCCGTGGGCGTCGGCATGACGAGCGTGTTCGGCAACGCGATCACCTCGCAGTTCGTCTCCGGCATCTACACGACCTTCGGCGGCCTCAAGGGATCGCTCACGGACGCGGGGGCCGGGGCGGACAAGCTGGCCGACGGGGCCACGCAGCTCTCCGCGGGGGCGACGACGCTCGGCGACGGGATCACGCAGCTCGGCGACGGCGTCGGGCAGTCCCAGCAGGGGGCGTCGAAGCTCGCGGACGGCCTCGGCACCTACACGGGCGGCGTCTCGCAGCTCTCCTCCGGGCTCGACCGGCTGCAGACGGGGGCCGCCGGGCTCTCGCAGGTGTCCGACGGCGTGGGGAAGTACGCGGGCGGGGCCGGGCAGATCGCGGCGCAGGTCCAGGGGATCCGACAGCAGCTCGCCGCGAACCCGCAGAGCGCGCCGATCGCCGCTCAGCTCGAGCCGCTCGAGCAGGGGCTCGACCAGTACGCCGCGCAGGGGCAGGCCCTCGCGACGCAGGCCGCTGCGGGGATCCAGGGCGTGCAGCAGGGCATCGGGCAGAGCGCGTCCGGCGCATCGCAGCTCGCGGCCAACGGCGGCGCCCTCGTCTCGGGCGCCCGCCAGCTGAGCGACGGCCTCGGCCAGCTGCGCACCGGCACGACCTCGGCGGCGACGGGCGCGGGCGACCTCGCGACCGGCGCGGACGCGCTCTCGTCCGGCGCGACCGAGCTCGGCACCGGGCTCACGCAGGGCGCGGAGCAGATCCCGTCGCTCGATGCCGACCAGGCGTCCCAGGCGTCGGGCGTCGTCGCGGATCCGGTCGGCCTCACCGTGGAGCGCGAGAACGAGATCGGCAACCCGGGCGACGCGATCGCCGCCATCTTCGTGCCCATCGGCCTCTGGCTCGGCGCGTTCGCGACCTTCCTCGTGCTGCGTCCGGCCGCGCGGCGGCTGCTCGCCTCCTCGGCCGGGACCGGCCGCGTGATGGGGCGCGTGCTCGCGCGCGCGGCCCTCATCGCGCTCGCCCAGGTCGTGCTGCTCGTCGCGCTCGTGCACGCCGCCCTCGGCCTGTCCCTCGCGCTGCTGCCCGCGACCCTCGGGTTCGCGGCCGTCACCGCGGCGGCCTTCACGGCGATCCACTACCTGCTCCGGCAGGCGTTCGGGCGCGCGGGACTCGTGGTGTCGCTGATCCTGCTGGCCATCCAGGCCGCGGCGATGGGCGGGGTGATCCCGATGCAGCTCGTGGCCGCGCCGTTCCAGGCGATCAGCCCGTTCCTGCCGCTCACCTACGCGGCGTCGGGCATGCAGGCGATCATCGCGGGCGGTGCCCCGGGCCTCGCGTGGGGCGCGGCGGGCGTGCTCGCGGTGTTCCTGCTGCTGAGCCTCGCGGTGTCGTACCTCGTGACGCGGCGCTCCCGCCGGGCGAAGAGCCTCGGGCTCGTGCCCGGGACGGCGCCCTCCTCGGTGGCCGTCGCGGTCTGACGCCCGCGGCGGCCGGCCATGGTCGGCCGGTCGCCGCGGCGCGATCCGTGCACGGCGGGCCGCACCCGCGCCCGGAGACCCGTATCGTTCTGAGAACCATTCTCAGAAAGCGGTCACCATGCGCATCCCCTCGCTCCTCGCCGTCGGCCTCGCCGCCGCCGGCCTCCTCGCAGGCTCCCTCGCGGCACCCGGCCCCGCCGCGGAGGCGGCACCGCGCGCCCGCTGGCTGCTCGTGGCCGACCCGTCCGCGCACGCCGTCTCCGTCGCGGACGCGTTGACCGGGCGCATCACGGGCGCGCTGCCCGGCGCCGTGCTCGGCACGCACGCGGGCGTGATCCAGATGGGCCACGGCCGCGTGGCCTTCGTCGACGAGGCGGGGCCGCGGCTCGACGTGGTCGACATCGGCTCGTCGGGCGTCCCGCGCATCGCCTCGTCCACGCCGATCCCCGCGGTCGCCGGCGCGTGGACCCGCGCCGGCTGGATCTCGGACGACCCCGGCCACCGCTTCGTCGCGGTCGGCTCGGACATCGACGGGTCCACCACGCAGCAGGTCACGGTCGTCGACACCCGCAGGCAGCTGGCGCGCACCGCGACGATCCGCACGAGCGAGGTGACCCTCGCCACGACGGGGGAGCGCGGAACCGAGGAGATGGAGACCTTCCTCGTCGGCTCGCCGCTCCGGCTCGTCGTGAGCGCGGGCGGGCGCCTCGACGCGTACGACGTGTCGGCGATCCTCGGGGGCGACACCACGCCGGCGCCCGTGGCGACGACCCCGCTCGGCGCGTACCCGCACGGCCCGGTGGCCGACGCGCGCGGCACCGTGATCGGCTCGACGCTGCACGACGGGATCGAGACGGTGCCGCTCACGCGGACCGGCTTCGGCGCCGCCTTCTCCCGCGCCTACCCCGAGCCCGCCGTGCAGAGCTACCGGCCGCGCATGGCTCCGGACGGCGAGACCGCCGTGGGCACGCAGACCGGCACCGGACCGGGCGCGCCCACGCTGCTGACGTCATCGTCGATGCATGGGCGGGGAGTCGCGAGCGTGGCGCTCGGCTCGGGCACGTCGACGCGCGCGGTCGTCACGCCGGGCTACGCGGCCGCGGTCGTGACCGCCGGCGGCGCGGACACGCTGTCCCTCGTCGCCCGCGGCCGGTCGGGGCTGTACGACGGCGCGGTCACGACCGTGCGGCTGCCGGCCCTCGGGCAGACGCCGGGCGCCGGATCCGCCGCGCGCTTCCTCGCCGCCTCCGACGACGGCTCCGAGCTGTTCCTCTCCCGGGCCGGCACGGGATCCGTCCTCGAGATCGACGTCGCGGGCACGACGGCGACGGTGCGCGGCACGATCGCCGTCCCGTCGACGCTCCCGGACGGCGGCTACCTCGCCACGGTGGATCCCCACCAGCGGCCCTACGACCTCAGCGGGCGCTGACCGCGGATCCCGCCCGCACCGACGACGAGGGCCGCCCGGACATCCGGGCGGCCCTCGTCGTGCGTCGTGCGCGCGCCGCTACAGCGCGAGCGCGATGCGCCCGCTGAACACGCGGGTCACGGGCGGCGCGGCCAGGACCTCGCCGAGGCGCGCGGCGCCATCGGGCGTGGCGCGCCAGGCGACGTAGGCGTCGTGGTCGGCGGTGGACGCCCACTGCTCCACGACGATCATGCGGGCTGGGTCGGCGTCGTCGACGAGGACCTCGAGGCCCTCGTTGCCCGCGAAGGCGCGCGTGGCCTGCAGGGTCTCGGCGAGGACGTCGGCGACGTCGGCCAGGCGGCTCTCGTCGACCTGGATCTCGAGGTGCACGGTGGTGCTCATGGTGTCTCCGGTCCCGACGGCGGGCGGGCGGGGCCGCGCGCGACGTCGATCATGTGCGGGGACGTTCCCCTGCCCCATCCAACCGCGTGCGCCCGGGCGGCACTCCCGACGGGCACGCGCGGGCGTGTCGGGAGGGAGCGGCGGGCGCCCGACAGGGGCGCCCCGCGGGTCACCGGTCGCGACGGAGCGCCGTGCGGAGCCGCTGGTACCCGGACACCACGGGCGGCGCGACGGGCGTCTTCTCCGGCGCCATGTCGAGCCGGAGCTGCCGCTGCGCGAACTCGCGCGTCTCGACCAGCATGGCGAGCCGCTGCTCCTCGGTCTTGGCCTTCCGGGTGTTCACCTCGGCGACGACGCCGCCCTGCCAGCCCTGCTCGGCGAGCCAGCGGAGCGTCTCGGCGACGGGCTGCGTGCCGCGGCCGGGGAGGAGGTGCTCGTCGAGGATGCGGCCGTCGTCTTGCGAGCCGGATCCGTCGCACAGGTGCACGTGGCGCAGGCGCGGGCCGAGGGCCTTGGCCATCTCGAGCGCGTCCTGTCCGGAGAGGGAGGCGTGCGAGAAGTCGAGCGTGGTGGCGTCGCAGTCCATGTCCCGCGGATCCCAGCCGGGCGCGTAGGCCTTCATGCTGCGGCCGGCGACCTGCCACGGGAACATGTTCTCGACCGCGATCTCGACGCCCGTCTCCGTCTGGATGGAGCGCACGATCTCGAGGAACGACTCGGCGTAGCCGGCCTGCCAGCGGAACGGCGGGTGCACCACGACGGCGGGCGCCCCGACCGCGCGGGCGAGCTCGGCGGACCGCTCCAGCTTGACCTTCGGGTCCCGCCCCCACACGAAGTGCGTGAGCAGCAGCACGGGCGCGTGGATGGAGAGGATCGGCAGGCCGTGCTTCTCCGACAGGCCGCGCAGGGCGTCGGCGTCCTGGGTGACCTGGTCGTTCGTCACCATGATCTCGACGCCGTCGAAGCCGGCGCGCTTGGCCATGACGAAGGCGTTCTCGACGGGCTGGGGGTACACGCAGGTGGTGCTCATGCCTACTCGGATCACGTCGGCGACCCTACCCGCCGCCCCTGTGCCCCCGGGATACGCGGGCGGTCCGGCGCGTGTCGGGTGCGCGACGCGGACAGGCCGGGTGGGCATGCTGGATCCTTCGGGGAGGGCGGCTGACGCGCCGCCCGTGAGGCGAGGAGCGGGCATGGCGACTGCGGGATCCGGCACGAGCGGGAGCGCGGACGCGTTCCGGAAGGAGCGTCCCGACGCGCCGCACGGCTTCTTCGAGGCCGAGGCGGCCGGGCTCGCGTGGCTCGCGGAGGCGGAGCGCGACGGGGGAGCGCGCGTGGTCCGCGTCCTCGGCGTGGCGCCCGGCCGCATCGACCTCGAGCGCCTCGCGCCCGCGCGCCCCACGCGCCAGGCCGCCCGGGCGCTCGGGGCGGCGCTCGCCGTCACGCACGATGCCGGCGCGCCCGCGTTCGGGTCCCCGCCCGCGGGGCTCGACGGCCCGGCGTTCATCGGGCGGCAGCCGCTGTCGGTGCGCACCGCCGACGGACCCGGCGCGGGGGAGGGCTGGGGCGCCTGGTACGCCCGCGAGCGCGTGCTGCCGTACCTCCGCCGCGCGGTCGACGCGGGCAACGCCACCTCCGCGCAGGCGTCCGACGTGGAGCGCGCGTGCGCCCGCGCCGCCGACGGCCGGTTCGACGACCAGGCGCCGCCCGCGCGGATCCACGGCGACCTCTGGTCCGGCAACGTGCAGTGGACGGACGCCGGAGCCGTCCTCATCGACCCGGCCGCGCACGGCGGCCACCGCGAGACCGACCTCGCGATGCTCGCGCTCTTCGGCTGCCCGGGCCTCGACGACCTCCTGGGCGCGTACGCGGACACCGGATCCCTCGCCGCCGGCTGGCGCGCCCGCGTGCCGCTGCACCAGCTGCATCCGCTCGCCGTGCACGCCGCCTCGCACGGCCCGGCGTACGGCGACGCGCTGCACGACGCGGCCCGCGCGGTGCTCCGGATGTGACGCCGGCGGACGCGCGACCCCCGGTCAGGCGGCGGTGGGGCTGGTAGCCTCAACCCACCGAGCAGGTACCACAGAGCTCTGCGCAACCGAGACGGGAACCGTGACTCCGCCACCCTCATCCACGCCCTCCGCGGCCGAGCCGACGACCGCCGACGCGCGCGACGGCGCCGTCGAGCCCGGCGCCTACGACCTCGTCGTCGTGTCCAACCGCCTCCCGGTCGACCGCGTCGTCGCCGCCGACGGCACCACCTCCTGGCGGCACTCGCCGGGCGGCCTGGTCACGGCGCTCGAGCCCGTGATGCGCGCCAACGAGGGCGCGTGGGTCGGCTGGCCGGGCATCGCCGACCACGACGTCGATCCCTTCGTCGACGACGGCATCTCGATCATCCCCGTCACCCTCACCGAGCAGGACCTCGCCGAGTACTACGAGGGCTTCTCCAACGACACCCTGTGGCCGCTGTACCACGACGTCATCGCGCAGCCGAGCTACCACCGCGAGTGGTGGGACACCTACGTCTCCGTCAACCAGCGCTTCGCCGACGCCGCCGCGAAGGCCGCCGCGCCGGGCGCCACCGTCTGGGTGCAGGACTACCAGCTCCAGCTCGTGCCGAAGATGCTGCGCGAGCAGCGCCCGGACCTCACCATCGGGTTCTTCAACCACATCCCGTTCCCGCCCTACGGCATCTACTCGCAGCTGCCGTGGCGCACGCAGATCATCGAGGGGCTCCTGGGCGCCGACGTCATCGGCTTCCAGCGCGTCGCCGACGCCGGCAACTTCACGCGCGCGGTCCGGCGGCTCTTCGGGTACACGACCCGCGGATCCACCGTCGACGTGCCCGTGCGCGGCGGCATCCCGCTCACCGTCCCCGGCACCAAGCCGTCGAAGCCCGTCCGCGAGCTCCGCACCCGGCAGGTCGTCGCCAAGCACTACCCGATCTCGATCGACGCGAAGAGCTACGAGGAGATGGCCAAGGACCCGGCCATCCAGGAGCGCGCCCGTCAGATCCGCGCCGACCTCGGGAACCCGCGCACGATCCTGCTCGGCGTCGACAGGCTCGACTACACGAAGGGCATCGGCCACCGCCTGAAGGCGTTCGGCGAGCTGCTCGCCGAGGGCCGCGTCACGGTGGAGGACGCGACGCTCGTGCAGGTCGCGAGCCCGAGCCGCGAGCGCGTGGAGACCTACAAGCAGCTGCGCGACGAGATCGAGCTCACGGTCGGCCGCATCAACGGCGACTACGGCTCCATCAGCCACACCGCCATCAGCTACCTGCACCACGGCTACCCGCGCGAGGAGATGGTGGCCCTGTGCCTCGCGGCCGACGTCATGCTCGTGACCGCGCTCCGCGACGGCATGAACCTCGTCGCCAAGGAGTACGTGGCCACCAAGCACTCCAACGAGGGCGTGCTCGTCCTCAGCGAGTTCGCGGGTGCCGCGGACGAGCTGAAGGCCGCGCTCCTCGTGAACCCGCACGACATCGAGGGCCTCAAGGAGGCCATCCTCCGCGCCATCGAGATGCCGAAGGCCGAGCAGCGCAAGCGCATGCGGTCGCTCCGCAAGCGCGTGTTCGAGAACGACGTGGCCGCGTGGTCGAGCTCGTTCCTCGCCGACCTCGGGCGCACGCATGCCGCCTCGATCCACGAGGGTCCCGACGAAGAGGTCGTCGAGCCCCTCATGGACGAGGGCTGGTAGCGCGCGTGGCCGAGCTGACCACCGACATCCAGGCCAAGGGCGGCCGCGGCTTCCCGGGCCGCCTGTTCGAGGCGCTCACCGAGCTCGCGCGCACGCCGCGCCTGCTGGTCGCGCTCGACTTCGACGGCACGCTCGCGCCCGAGGTCGACGATCCCGAGAAGGCGCGCGCGGTCCCTGAGGCGCGCGCCGCCGTCCTCGCGCTGCTCGCCCTGCCGGAGACGCGCGTCGCGCTCGTGTCCGGCCGGGCCCTGCGGAGCCTCGAGGCCGTGGCCGACCTGCCGGACGAGGTGCTGCTCGTCGGGTCGCACGGGGTGGAGATCCGCCTCGACAGCGACGACATCGAGCTCACGCTCGACGAGGGCGAGCTCGCCCAGCGCGGCGTGCTGTCCGACGTGCTCGGCCAGGTCGCCGACTCGCTCGACGAGGTGTGGATCGAGGAGAAGCCCGCGGGCTTCGCCCTCCACACGCGCCTCGCCACCGAGAAGCACAGCCGCATCGCGCACCTCGTCGCCACGCAGGAGGCGCACGCGGAGGTCGAAGGCCTCAAGGTGCGCTCCGGCAAGGACGTGCTGGAGTTCAGCGTCCGGCACGCCACCAAGGGCGAGGCGGTCGAGCACCTGCGCCGGTACGCCGAGGCGACGGCCGTCTTCTACGCGGGCGACGACGTCACCGACGAGGACGCGTTCGCCGCGCTCCAGGCCGGCGACCTCGGGCTCAAGAGCGGCACGGGCGCCACGGCGGCGGACTTCCGCGTCGACGGACCGCACGACGTCGCGCGGGTGCTCCAGGTGCTCGCCGACCTCCGGGCCGAGCCGGCCGTCCATCCCGACTGAGGCGGCCGCCCCGGCCTCTCAGGTAGGGCTCAGGTAGACTGGGGAAATAGCCGACTCGTGAGAGGAGACCGCACGTGATCGTCCTCCTCGCGGTGTTCCTGGTCGCCTCCGTCGGCATCCCGCTGCTCGCCCGCGTCATGGGCGTGCGGGCGTTCGTCGTGGCCGCCCTCGTGCCGGCCGCCGCGTTCGCGTACACGGTCGCGCAGGGCCCGGCCGTGCTGCCCGACGGCGAGGTAGTCGAGCGCGTCGAGTGGATCCCGTCGCTCGGCATCACGCTCGACATGCGGATGGACGCCCTGTCCTGGCTCCTCTCCCTCGTGGTCACGGGCGTCGGCGCCCTGGTCCTCCTCTACTGCGCGCGCTACTTCCGCAGCTCGGAGGAGGGGCTCGGCCGGTTCGCGGGTCTCCTCGTGGCGTTCGCGGGCGTCATGTTCGGGCTCGTCCTCGCCGACGACGTGTTCGTGCTCTTCACCTTCTGGGAGGCGACGAGCGTCCTCTCCTACCTCCTCATCGGCCACTACACGGGCAAGAAGGCGAGCCGCGGCGCGGCGCTGCAGGCGCTTCTCGTCACCACGGCGGGCGGGCTCGCCATGCTCGTCGGTCTCGTGATCCTGTCGGTCACCGGCGGCACCACGAGCCTCGCCGCCCTCGTAGCGGATCCGCCCGGCGGCCCGCTGATCCCCGTCGCGGTCGTGCTGATCCTCCTCGGCGCGCTCTCGAAGTCCGCCCTCGTGCCCTTCCACTTCTGGCTGCCCGCCGCCATGGCCGCGCCGACGCCGGTGAGCGCGTACCTGCACGCCGCCGCGATGGTGAAGGCCGGCATCTACCTCGTGGCCCGCCTCGCGCCCGGCTACGCCGACGTGCCCGGCTGGCGCGTCCTGCTCGTCTCGCTCGGCGTCGCGACGATGCTCGTCGGCGGCTGGCGCGCGCTCAAGCAGATGGACCTCAAGCTCGTCCTGGCCTACGGCACGGTCAGCCAGCTGGGGTTCCTCACCGTGGTCGTCGGCTACGGCACGCGCGACGCGGCGCTCGCGGGCGTCGCGCTGCTGCTCGCGCACGCGCTGTTCAAGGCGACGCTGTTCCTCGTCGTCGGCGTCGTCGACCACCGGGCCGGCACGCGCGACCTCCGCAAGATCAGCGGCCTCGGCCGGAAGGCCCCCGTGCTCGCGGTCGTCGCCGCCCTCGCGCTCGCCTCGATGGCGGGCCTCCCGCCCTTCCTCGGCTTCGTCGCGAAGGAGGCCGTGCTCACGGCGTTCCTCACCGACGCGGAGCTCGGCGGCGGGCTCGGCTGGGTCGCGCTCATCGGCGTCTCGGTCGGCTCCTGCCTCACGGTCGCCTACAGCGCGCGCTTCATGTGGGGCGCGTTCGCCCGCAAGCGCGGCGTGGACGAGGTCCAGCCCGTGCACGAGCACCTCGACTTCCTCGTGCCGCCGGCCGTGCTCGCCGCCACCGGCCTCGTGCTCGGCTTCCTCGCGTCGTCCGTCGACGGCTGGATCGCGGGATACGCGGACACGCTCCCGGCCGTCAGCGCCGGCGCCTCCGGCGAGCCCGACCACACGTACCACCTCGCGCTCTGGCACGGGATCGAGCCCGCGCTCCTCATCTCCGCGGGCACGCTCGTGGTGGGCCTCACGATGTTCCGCCTGCGCGACGGGGTCTTCGCGCTGCAGTCGCGCGTGCCGTCCTGGATCGACGCGGCGCGCATCTACTGGGCGTCGATGCGCCTGATCGACCGGGTCGCCGCGCGCACCACCGCGACCACGCAGCGCGGCTCGCTCCCGTTCTACCTCGGCGTGATCCTGCTCGTGCTCATCGGCTCCGTCGGATCCGCCCTCGCGCTCAACCGCTCGTGGCCCACCACCGCCGTGCCGTTCGACCACCCGGCGCAGCCCGTGATCGGCGTCGTGATGATCGTGGCGGCCATCGCCGCCGCCCGCGCCGGCAAGCGCTTCCAGGCCGTCGTGCTGGTGGGCGTCACCGGGTACGGCATGGCCGCGCTCTTCGCCCTGCACGGCGCGCCCGACCTCGCGCTCACGCAGGTGCTGATCGAGACGATCACGCTCGTCGCCTTCGTCCTCGTGCTCCGCCGCCTGCCCGTCCGGCTGGGGGAGCGGAACCGGTCGGTGCACCCGATCTGGCGCGCGTCCATCGGCATCGCGGTCGCCGCGCTCATGTCCACCGTCGCGGTCGTCGCGCTCGGCGCCCGCGTCGCGTCGCCCATCTCGCTGGAGTTCCCGCGCCTCGCCTACGAGCAGGGCCACGGCAGCAACGTCGTCAACGTCACGCTGGTCGACCTCCGCGGCTGGGACACCATGGGGGAGATCTCGGTGCTCATCGTCGCGGCCACGGGCGTCGCGAGCCTCATCTTCCTCAACCGCCGCACCGACTCGCTGCCGCGCCTGACCGCGCCGTCGCGCCGCAGCCTCCTCGCGCGGCTCACCGGGCGGCACGACCCGTCCTCCGCGGGCGCCGAGGCGCCGCTCGAGGTCGAGGCCGGCGTCGGCGGGCCGCGCATGGACGCGCGCGACGCGGTCACGGACTCGCACCGCGACCAGCGCAGCCCCTGGCTCCTCGCCGGCCGCACGCTCGCGCCGCAGAACCGGTCGATCCTCCTCGAGGTCGTCGTGCGCCTCCTCTTCCACAGCCTCATCGTGGTGTCCGTGTACCTCCTCTTCTCGGGCCACAACCTGCCGGGCGGCGGATTCGCGGGCGGGCTCCTGGCGGGCATGGCGCTCGTCGCGCGCTACCTGGCGGGCGGCCGCTACGAGCTCGGCGCCGCGGCCCCGGTCGACGCGGGACGCGTCCTCGGCACGGGTCTCGTCTTCGCGGTCGGCACGGCGATCGTCCCGCTCGTCTTCGGCGCCGACGCCCTCACCTCCACGTGGATCGACACCGAGGTGCCCTTCGTGGGCCACGTCGAGTTCGTCACGAGCACCTTCTTCGACGTCGGCGTCTACCTCGTCGTCGTCGGCCTCACGCTCGACGTGCTCCGCAGCCTCGGCGCGGAGGTCGACCGCCAGGAGGAGAGCGACCGGACGGTCGAGCAGGGAGCGGACGGCATGGAGACCGAGCAGGGGGTGAGCGTGTGAGCGTCTCCGTCACCCTCATCGTGATCATGGCCGCGCTGTACGCCACGGGCATCTACCTGATGCTCGAGCGCAGCATGACGCGCGTGCTGCTCGGCTTCCTGCTGGTGGGCAACGCGACCAACATCCTCATCCTCATCATGTCCGGCCGCGTGGGGCTGGCGCCCATCTACGACCCGGACGTGGATCCGGCCGACTACGCCGACCCGCTGCCGCAGGCCCTCATCCTCACGGCCATCGTCATCACCTTCGGCGTCTCGGCCTTCCTCATGGCGCTCATCTACCGCTCCTGGCGGCTGGCCAACGCCGACGTGGTGACGGACGACGAGGACGACCTCGCGATGCGCGGTCCCCGCACGGGCCTCGGAGAGGAGCCCACGGTCCCCGACGACGACGACACCGAGTTCGGCACCAACGCCGAGGCCGCGATCGCCTCCGCCCGCAAGCTGCGCGACAACCGATCCGACCTGGAAGAGGCCATCGACGACTCCGCCGACGACGACGACGACCGCGACTTCCGTACGAGGCGCGCCGAGAAGGAGACGGGGGAGGACCGTTGACGATCTTCCAGACCCTCATCCCGCTCGTCGTCCTCGTGCCCTTGCTCGGCGCGGCGGCGGCCCTCGTCGCCGCGCGTCAGCGCCGCCTGCAGGTCGCCGTGTCGGTGCTCGCGCTCCTGGTCGTGGTCGTGATCAGCGGCGTGCTCCTCGTGCTCGTGGACCAGCAGGGCGGCCAGTCCGTCGAGGTCGGCGGCTGGGCGGCGCCGTTCGGCATCGTCCTCGTGGTCGACCGGCTCTCGGCGCTCATGCTGCTGATCTCGTCGATCGTGCTGCTCGCGGTCCTCATGTTCTCGATCGGCCAGGGGCTCGAGGACGGGGACGGCGAGACGCCGGTGTCCATCTACAACCCCACGTACCTGATCCTCGCGGCCGGCGTCTTCAACGCCTTCGTCGCGGGCGACCTCTTCAACCTCTACGTCGGGTTCGAGATCCTCCTCGTGGCGAGCTACGTGCTCCTCACGCTCGGCGGCACGGAGGCGCGCATCCGGGCGGGCGTCACCTACATCGTGGTGAGCCTCGTCTCGTCGATGCTGTTCCTCGCCTCCATCGCCATGATCTACGGCGCCCTCGGCACGGTGAACATCGCGCAGATCTCGGTGCGGCTCGACGAGATCCCGCCGGACGTGCAGCTGATCCTGCACATCATGCTGCTGGTCGCGTTCGGCATCAAGGCGGCCGTCTTCCCGCTGTCGTTCTGGCTGCCCGACTCCTACCCGACGGCGCCCGCTCCCGTCACCGCGGTCTTCGCCGGGCTCCTCACCAAGGTCGGCGTCTACGCGATCCTCCGCACCGAGACGGTCATGTTCCCCACCGACCAGCTCTCCACGGCGCTCATGGTCGTGGCGGCGCTCACGATGGTCGTCGGCATCCTCGGCGCGGTCGCCCAGGCCGACATCAAGAGGCTGCTCTCGTTCACGCTCGTGAGCCACATCGGCTACATGATCTTCGGCATCGCGCTCAACACGGTGGCCGGCATGACCGCGACCATCTACTACGTGATCCACCACATCGTCGTGCAGACGACGCTGTTCCTCGCCTCCGGCCTCATCGAGCGCACGGGCGGCAGCACCTCGATCAACAGGCTCGGCGGCCTGCTGAAGGCGGCGCCCGTGATGGCGATCCTCTTCTTCATCCCCGCGCTCAACCTCGGCGGCATCCCCCCGTTCTCGGGCTTCATCGGCAAGGTCGCGCTCTTCGACTCCGGCGCCGAGGTCGGCGGCTGGCTCACCTACGCCGTCATCGCGGCCGGCGCGGCCACGAGCCTCCTCACGCTCTACGCCCTCGCCCGCGTCTGGAACATGGCGTTCTGGCGCGGCGCGGAGGAGGTCGAGGACTACGAGTCGCCCCTGCTCGACCAGCTCTCCGAGCGGCCCGGCGGCGAGGCCGTGACGACCGTGCGGAAGACGCCCGTGCTGATGACGAGCGCGACGGCCGGCATGGTCGTCGTCAGCGTCGCGCTCACGGTCTTCGCGGGTCCCGTGTACGCCCTCGCCGAGCGCGCGGGCGAGAGCCTCACCGGACCCGGGTCCGGCAACGGATCCGGCGAGCTCGGCTACGTCGAGACCGTCTTCCCGGGAGGCGTCGAATGAGCCCGCGCAAGGCCCGGGCCCGCGCCGAGCGGCTCTCGCTCCTCGTGCAGCTGCCGCTCCTCGTCTGGCTCGTGATCCTCTGGCTCCTGCTCTGGGGCCACGTCACCGTCATCTCGGTCGTCACCGGCATCGTGCTCGCGCTCCTCGTCACGCGCGTGTTCTACCTGCCGCCCGTGGAGCTGTCCGGCCGGTTCGACATCCGCTGGGCGCTGATCCTGCTCGGTCGCTTCGCGGTCGACCTCGTGCGCGCGTCGTTCCAGGTCGCGGCCATGGCGTTCGACTGGCGCCGCGTGCCGGTCAACTCCGTCATCGCGGTGCACCTGCACACCCGCAGCGACTTCGTCATGACGCTCACGGCCGAGCTCGTGTCGCTCGTGCCGGGATCGATCGTGGTCGAGGCCGACCGGGAGCGCTCGATCCTCTACCTGCACGCGCTCGGAACCTCCACGCCGGAGGACGTCGAGCGCGTCCGGGAGACGACGCTGCAGGTCGAGAGCCGCATCGTCTTCACGCTCGGCACCGCCGACGACGTGTGGCGCGTCAACCGCGAGCGGCGCGACTCCGGCCGCGAGCCGCTGCTGCAGACCCGCCGGCAGCGCGCGCACGAGCTGGTGCGCGACCGCGACCTCGAGGCGGGGCTCATCTCGACCACGGGGGAGGAGCTCGCATGAGCATCGTGATGCAGGTCGGCTGGGTCGTCGTCGGCGCCCTGTTCTTCTCGACCGCCGCCATGGCGCTCGTGCGCATCGTGCGCGGTCCGAGCATCCTCGACCGGATCATCGCGTCCGACGTGCTGCTCACCACGCTCATCTGCGTTCTCGGCGCCGAGATGATCTACAACGGCCACACCCGCACGGTGCCCGTGATGCTCGTGCTCGCCATGACGGCGTTCCTCGCCACGGTCGCGGTCGCCCGCTACGTCTCGAAGCAGGATCCGTCGTGAGCGGCGTCCTCGTGTCCGGCCCGCTGGCCGACGCCCTCGACGTCGTGAGCCTCGTGCTCCTCATCCTCGGCGGCGTGCTCTCGGTCGCCGCCGGCGTGGGCCTCCTCCGCTTCCCGGATCCGCTCGCCCGCATGCACGCGGCCACCAAGCCGCAGATCCTCGGCGTGATCCTCGTGCTCCTCGCCCTCGCCCTCCAGTCGCAGAGCCTCAGCACGGTCGCGATGCTCGTCCCCGTGCTCCTCTTCCAGATGCTCACGGCCCCGATCTCCGCGCACATGGTCGGCCGCGCGGGCTACCGCCTCCGCCACTTCCTCCGCGAGGACCTCCTCGTCGACGAGCTCGAGGAGGCCATCGACCGGGCCCACGACGAGCTGCGCGCGGCCGACGAGGTGGACGCGTCCACGCTCCCCGTCGGGTCCGCCGAGAACATCGCCGCCGAGGAGGCGGGACACGTCGCGGGCGGGGCGGGACCGCGCGACGCGGAGTCGGCGGTCGCCGCGCCGACGCCCGCCGACCCGGCCCGCGACGGCGACGCGGACGCGGGCCGGCTGCCCCCGGGCTTCGGCTGACGACACCCGTGGCCGCCCGCCCCCAGGGGGCCGGGACTGCTCCACGGCAGGACATAAACTCATGCCATGCCTGAGATCGACATGAAGCCCCGGAGCCGCGACGTCACCGACGGGATCGAGGCCACCTCATCGCGGGGCATGCTCCGCGCCGTCGGGATGGGCGACGAGGACTGGGAGAAGCCCCAGATCGGCGTCGCCAGCTCGTGGAACGAGGTCACCCCGTGCAACCTCAGCCTCGACCGCCTCGCGCAGGGCGCCAAGGAGGGCGTGCACGCGGGCGGCGGCTACCCCCTCCAGTTCGGCACCATCTCCGTCAGCGACGGCATCGCCATGGGCCACGAGGGCATGCACTTCTCGCTCGTCTCGCGCGAGGTCATCGCCGACAGCGTCGAGACCGTCATGATGGCCGAGCGCCTCGACGGATCCGTGCTCCTGGCCGGCTGCGACAAGTCGCTCCCCGGGATGCTCATGGCCGCGGCCCGCCTCGACCTCTCCTCGGTGTTCCTCTACGCGGGATCCATCGCGCCCGGCTGGGTGAAGCTCTCGGACGGCACCGAGAAGGAGGTCACCATCATCGACGCCTTCGAGGCGGTCGGCGCGTGCAAGGCCGGCACGATGAGCCAGGAGGACCTGACCCGCATCGAGAAGGCCATCTGCCCGGGCGAGGGCGCCTGCGGCGGCATGTACACCGCGAACACCATGGCGAGCGTGGCCGAGGCCCTCGGGATGAGCCTCCCGGGATCCGCCGCCCCGCCGAGCGCCGACCGCCGCCGCGACTACTTCGCGCACCGCTCGGGCGAGGCCGTCGTGAACCTGATCGCGAAGGGCATCACCGCGCGCGACATCATGACGAAGGAGGCGTTCGAGAACGCCATCTCCGTGGTCATGGCGTTCGGCGGATCCACCAACGCCGTCCTCCACCTCCTCGCCATCGCGCGCGAGGCCGAGGTCGACCTGCAGCTGTCCGACTTCAACCGCATCGCCGACCGCGTGCCGCACCTCGGCGACCTGAAGCCCTTCGGCCGCTTCGTCATGAACGACGTCGACCGCGTCGGCGGCGTGCCCGTCGTCATGAAGGCCCTGCTCGACGCGGGCCTCCTGCACGGCGACGTCATGACCGTCACCGGCCGCACCATGCGCGAGAACCTCGAGTCGATGGACCTCGCGGAGCTCGACGGCACGGTCCTCCGCAAGATGGACGACCCCATCCACGCCACCGGCGGCATCAGCGTGCTGCACGGCTCGCTCGCCCCCGAGGGCGCGGTCGTGAAGACCGCCGGCTTCGACCTCGACGTGTTCGAGGGCCCGGCCCGCGTCTTCGAGCGCGAGCGCGCCGCCATGGACGCGCTCACCGAGGGCCGCATCTCGAAGGGCGACGTCATCGTCATCCGCTACGAGGGCCCGAAGGGCGGCCCCGGCATGCGCGAGATGCTCGCCATCACGGGCGCCATCAAGGGGGCCGGCCTCGGCAAGGATGTACTACTCTTGACGGACGGTCGATTCTCAGGCGGCACAACCGGACTGTGCATCGGCCACATGGCTCCCGAAGCGGTGGACGCAGGTCCCGTCGCCTTCGTGCGCGATGGAGACCGGATCCGCGTCGACATCGCCGCTCGCACGCTCGACCTACTGGTCGACGAGGCCGAGCTCGCCGCCCGCCGTGAGGGGTGGGCACCTCTCCCGCCGCGCTACACGCGCGGGGTCCTCGCCAAGTACGCCAAGCTCGTGCACTCGGCCGCCGAGGGCGCGATCACGGGATGACCCCCTCCTCACCTCCAGCACCCTCTCCCAGGAATCGCGCACACATGCCAGCTCTGCCCACCCCGCCCCCCACGCCGCAGGCGCCGACCGCCCACCAGGGCGACGAGATCCTCACGGGCGCCGAGGCCGTCGTCCGCACGCTCGAGCTCCTCGGGGTCGACGACATCTTCGGCCTCCCCGGCGGTGCCATCCTCCCCACCTACGACCCGCTCATGGACTCGACGAAGCTGCGCCACATCCTCGTCCGCCACGAGCAGGGCGCCGGCCACGCCGCCGAGGGCTACGCGTCCTCGAGCGGACGCACCGGCGTCTGCATCGCCACCTCCGGCCCCGGGGCGACGAACCTCGTCACGGCCATCGCGGACGCATACATGGACTCGGTGCCGCTCCTCGCGATCACCGGCCAGGTCTTCTCCACGCTCATGGGCACCGACGCCTTCCAGGAGGCCGACATCGTGGGCATCACGATGCCCATCACGAAGCACAGCTTCCTGGTCACGCGGCCCGAGGACATCCCGTCGACCATCGCGTCGGCGTACCACATCGCCTCCACCGGCCGGCCGGGCCCGGTCCTCGTCGACATCACGAAGGACGCGCAGCAGCTCGAGGCGCCGTTCCACTGGCCGCCGAAGATCGACCTGCCCGGCTATCGGCCCGTCGTCAAGGCGCACGGCAAGCAGATCCAGGCCGCCGCGCAGCTGCTCGTCGAGGCGAAGAAGCCCGTCCTGTACGTCGGCGGCGGCGTGATCCGCGCGAAGGCGCACGAGGAGCTGCTCGCGCTGGCCGAGGCGGTCGGCGCCCCCGTCGTCACGACGCTCATGGCGCGCGGCGCGTTCCCCGACTCCCACCCGCAGCAGCTCGGCATGCCCGGGATGCACGGCACGGTGCCCGCGGTGCTCGCGCTGCAGGAGTCCGACCTGCTCGTGTCGCTCGGCGCGCGCTTCGACGACCGGGTCACCGGCAAGGCGTCGCTCTTCGCGCCGCACGCCAAGGTCGTCCACGTCGACGTGGACCCCGCCGAGATCTCCAAGATCCGCATCGCGGACGTCCCGATCGTGGGCGACGCGAAGGACGTCATCGCCGACCTGGCCGTGGCGTTCCGCGAGGCGAAGGCCGCGTCCGAGGTCGAGCAGGACATCGCCGACTGGTGGACCTACCTCGACGGCCTCCGCGAGGAGTTCCCGCTCGGCTACGCGGAGCCCGCGGACGGCCAGCTCGCGCCGCAGTACGTCATCCAGCGCATCGGCGAGATCACGGGGCCGGAGGGCGTGTTCGCGTCCGGCGTCGGCCAGCACCAGATGTGGGCCGCGCAGTTCATCAAGTACGAGCGCCCCAACTCGTGGCTCAACTCCGGCGGCGCCGGCACCATGGGCTACTCGGTGCCCGCCGCAATGGGCGCCAAGGTCGCCCAGCCGGACCGCCACGTGTGGGCGATCGACGGCGACGGCTGCTTCCAGATGACCAACCAGGAGCTCGCCACCTGCACGATCAACGACATCCCGATCAAGGTCGCGATCATCAACAACTCGTCGCTCGGCATGGTGCGCCAGTGGCAGACCCTCTTCTACGAGGGCCGCTACTCGAACACCGACCTCAACACGGGCGGCGGCACCCGCATGGTGCCCGACTTCGTGAAGATGGCCGACGCGTACGGCGCCCTCGGGATCCGCGTGACGAAGCCGGAGGAGGTGGACGACGCGATCCGCCTGGCGCTCGCGACGAACGACCGCCCCGTCGTCATCGACTTCGTGGTGAGCCGTGACGCGATGGTGTGGCCGATGGTGCCGCAGGGCCTCAGCAACAGCGCGGTGCAGTACGCCCGCGACCACGCGCCCGACTGGGACGACGACCTCGCCGAGACCGGGAGGACCGAGAAGTGAGCCACATCCTGAGCCTCCTGGTGGAGGACAAGCCCGGCCTCCTCACCCGCGTCGCAGGGCTCTTCGCCCGTCGCGGCTTCAACATCGAGTCGCTCGCGGTCGGCGCGAGCGAGATCGAGGGCCTCTCGCGGATCACGGTCGTCGTGGACGTCGAGGCTCTCCCGCTCGAGCAGGTGACGAAGCAGCTCAACAAGCTGATCAACGTCATCAAGATCGTGGAGCTCGACCCCGGGCAGGCCGTCGAGCGCGAGCACCTGCTCGTCAAGGTGCGTGTCGACAACACGACCCGCTCGCAGGTGCTCGAGGCGGTGAACCTCTTCCGCGCCCGCGTGGTCGACGTGGCCACCGACGCACTGATCATCGAGGTCACGGGCGACTCGGGCAAGGTGCAGGCGCTCCTCCGGGTGCTCGAGCCCTTCGGCATCAAGGAGCTCGCGCAGTCGGGGCTCCTCGCCATGGGGCGCGGGTCCAAGTCGATCACCGACCGCGTCTTCCGCACCCCCTAGCGCCGACCGCGGCGGGCCGTGCGGGACAGCCGCTAGGCTCCCCGCGCACCGCGCCCTCCGCGCATGCACGCACCCTCCCGCACGATCACGACCACGCCCCGCCCGAGCGCGGGGCAGCCAGGCACGACCGCCCCTCGCCCCTCTCGGGGACGACAGAACAAGGAGATCCATCACGTGACTGACATCGTCTACGACAAGGACGCCGACCTCTCGCTCATCCAGGGTCGCAAGGTCGCCGTCATCGGCTACGGCTCGCAGGGCCACGCGCACGCGCTGAACCTCCGCGACTCCGGCGTCGAGGTCGTCATCGGCCTCAAGGAGGGCTCGACGAGCCGCGCCAAGGCCGAGGAGCAGGGCTTCACGGTGAAGACGCCGTCCGACGCATCCGCGTGGGCCGACGTGATCGTCATCCTCGCGCCCGACCAGCACCAGCGCGGCCTCTACGCGGACAGCGTCCGCGACAACCTCACCGAGGGCAAGACGCTCGTCTTCGCGCACGGGTTCAACATCCGCTTCGGCTACATCGAGGCGCCCGAGGGCGTCGACGTCGTCCTCGTCGCCCCGAAGGGCCCGGGCCACACCGTGCGCCGCGAGTTCGAGGCCGGCCGCGGCGTCCCCGTCATCGTCGCCGTCGAGGTCGACGCGTCGGGCAAGGCGTGGGACCTCGCGTGGTCGTACGCCAAGGGCATCGGCGGCCTCCGCGCCGGCGGCATCCGCACCACCTTCACCGAGGAGACGGAGACCGACCTCTTCGGCGAGCAGGCCGTGCTCTGCGGCGGCACCTCGCAGCTGGTGCAGTACGGCTTCGAGACGCTGATCGAGGCGGGCTACCAGCCGCAGATCGCGTACTTCGAGGTGCTGCACGAGCTCAAGCTCATCGTCGACCTCATGTGGGAGGGCGGCATCGCGAAGCAGCGCTGGAGCATCTCCGACACGGCCGAGTACGGCGACTACGTCTCCGGCCCGCGCGTCATCTCGCCGGACGTCAAGGAGAACATGAAGGCCGTCCTCGCGGACATCCAGTCCGGCGCGTTCGCCGACCGCTTCATCAAGGACCAGGACGCCGGCGCGCCCGAGTTCCTCGAGCTCCGCAAGAAGGGCGAGGAGCACCCGATCGAGTCGACCGGCCGCGAGCTGCGCAAGCTCTTCGCGTGGAACAAGGCCGACGACGACTACACGGACGGCTCGGTCGCCCGCTAGGCGACGCCCCATCCCCACCGGACGCCCGGTCGCCTCGCGCGGCCGGGCGTCCGCGCGTCCCCAGGGCGTCCCGGCACCAGGCGGGCGTCCGGATGCGAGCACGTACGATCGGGGGATGCCCAGGACCCCCGACGACGACGCCCTCAGCTGGGCCGGCGAGGAGGCGGATCCCACGCTCGCCCGGTCGCCCGAGCCGCAGCGCGCCGTGCCCCGCCGCCGACCGGACGCCGCACCCGTGACCGGGAGCGGCCGGGCGACCGCCCTCGGGGCGACGGCCGCGCGCCGGGCCGCCGCGTCCGGATCCGCTGCGGGATCCGATGAGCCGCGTGTCGGCCTCGCGGCCGACCACGACGACCACGCCGCCCCCGACGCCTCGCCCGAGGTGGTGGGGCTCGCCTTCTTCGGCGCCGTCGCGGTGCTCGAGACCATCGCCTGGTTCTTCGTCGTGCGCGACAACCCGTCGAGCGCGGGGTCCGCGTTCCAGGTCGGCGTCGCGCAGGCGACCGAGGCGCTCACGGTGCTCGCGCCGCCGCTGTGGCTGGCCGCCGTCGTCGCCGCGCTGCGGGGGATGCGCGTCGGCCCCCGCATGCTCGTGCTCGCCGCGGGTGCCGTGGTCCTCTTCCCGTGGCCCTGGCTGGTGACCCGGTGAGCGGCGACGAGGCGAGCGTCCGCGTGACCGCGACGGCTCCCGCGCGGACGCGCCGCGGCCGGCCGACGCGCGCCGGGTGGGTCGTCGGGATCCTCGGCGCGCTGGCCCACGGCATCCTCGTGTGGCAGGCCGTCGACCAGTACACGGCGTTCCGCGACATCGCGACGGCGTTCGGCGGATCGCTCCGGCCGGGCACCCTCGCGACGCTCGTGGGCGCGATCCTCGTGCCCGTCGTCGCGTTCGTCCTCGGAGCGCTGGCGACGCGCGGCCGGCCCGTCGCCGCGCGCGTCCTCGTCATGCTCGCGGGCCTCGCCGCGGCGAGCGCGCTCACGGTCGGCCTCGCGGCCCTGCTGCCGCTCGTCTAGCGGCGGCGGATCGCTAGAGCGGCCAGCCCGCGAAGAGCACGAGCCCGATCAGCACCGCCTGCGCCACGAGGCGCGGCACCAGCGGGATCGCGATGCGGCCGAAGCGCTCCGGGTGCCGGGCCGCGTAGGCGTTCGCGGGGAAGACCGCGACCAGGAACACCGCCAGCGCGATGCCCGCCGCGAGCCGCAGCGGCTCGACCAGCAGGCCGATCCCGCCCGCGATCTCGCACACGCCGGTGAACCGCACGAGCGCCAGGGGAGAGGGCACGCCGGGGCGGCGGAAGGACGGCGGGATGATCGCCGCCATGGCCCGCGCGGCCTTCGGCACGAAGTGGTTGACGCCCATGCCGACGAAGACGAGGGCCAGCAGGATCCGCACGGCGAGCTGGATCGTCGTCCACGTCACATCGCTCATCGCCCCATTCTGGGGCCACTAGCATGTGAGGGTCCCAGCCGCCCCCGCCCGAAGGACCGCTCTTGACCAAGCCCGTCGTCGTCATCGCCGAAGAACTCTCGCCCGCCACCGTCGACGCCCTGGGGCCCGACTTCGACGTCCGATCCGTCGACGGCACCGACCGCCCGGCCCTGCTCGCGGCCCTCGCGGACGCGGACGCCGTGCTCGTGCGCTCCGCCACCAAGATCGACGCGGAGGCCATCGCCGCCGCCCCGCGCCTCCAGGTCGTCGCCCGCGCGGGCGTGGGCCTCGACAACGTCGACATCAAGGCCGCGACCACCGCGGGCGTCATGGTCGTGAACGCGCCGACCTCCAACGTCATCTCGGCCGCCGAGCTCGCCATCGGCCACATCCTCTCGCTCGCGCGCTTCATCCCGGACGCGAGCGCCTCGCTCAAGCAGGGCCTCTGGAAGCGCTCGTCCTTCACGGGCGTCGAGCTCTACGAGAAGACCATCGGCATCGTCGGCCTCGGCCGCATCGGCACGCTCGTGGCCCAGCGCCTCGCGGGCTTCGGCGCCACGCTCGTCGCGTACGACCCCTACGTCACGCCGGCCCGCGCGCAGCAGCTCGGCGTGCAGCTCCTCCCGCTCGACGAGCTGATGCAGGCCTCGGACTTCATCACCATCCACATCCCCAAGACGCCCGACACCACGGGCCTCATCTCCACGGAGCAGTTCGCGCTCGCGAAGCCGAGCTTGCGCATCGTCAACGCGAGCCGCGGCGGCATCATCGACGAGGACGCGCTGTACACGGCGCTCAAGTCGAAGCGCATCGCGGGCGCCGGCCTCGACGTGTTCGTCAGCGAGCCGCCCACGGGATCCCCGCTGCTCGACCTCGACAACATCATCGTCACGCCGCACCTCGGCGCCTCCACCGACGAGGCCCAGGAGAAGGCCGGCGTCTCGGTCGCGAAGAGCGTGCGCCTCGCCCTCGGCGGTGAGCTCGTGCCGGACGCCGTGAATGTCGCGGGCGGCGTCATCGACCCGTACGTGCGCCCCGGCATCCCGCTGATGGAGAAGCTCGGCCAGGTGTTCTCCGGCCTCGCGCACGAGGCGCTCACGAGCATCGACGTGGTCGTCCGCGGCGAGCTCGCCGGCTACGACGTCAGCGTGCTGAAGCTCGCGGCGCTCAAGGGCGTCTTCACCAACGTCGTGAGCGAGAACGTCTCCTACGTCAACGCGCCGCTGCTCGCCGAGCAGCGCGGGCTCGAGGTGCGCCTCATCACGGACGCCGTGTCGGAGGAGTACCGGAACGTCCTCAGCATCCGCGGCGCGCTGTCCGACGGCACCCAGGTGTCGGTGTCAGGCACGCTCACGGGCACCAAGCAGATCGAGAAGCTCGTCGAGATCGACGGCTACGACGTCGAGGTGCCGTTCAGCCGCCACCTCATCGTCATGAAGTACGAGGACCGCCCGGGCATCGTCGCGGTCTACGGCAAGGAGTTCGGCGACGCCGAGGTCAACATCGCCGGCATGCAGATCGCCCGCCAGGAGGCCGGCGGCCGCGCGCTCAGCGTGCTCAGCGTCGACTCGCCCGTGCCGGACGGCGTGCTGGAGAACGTGCGGCGGGCCATCCAGGCGACGTCGCTGCGCGAGATCGACATCGCCGACTGATCCCCGCTCGGATCGACCACCGCGAGGGCGGCTGCTGCGGCGGCCGCCCTCGCGGCGCGTCCGGGACCGGCGGGCCCGGTCAGCCGCGCGTCGAGCGGAGCCGCACGAGGTCGTCGACCACGCGGATGAGCTCGTCGAGCGCCTCGTCGGCGGGCGCGGATCCGCCGAGCCACGGCTGCAGCGCGCTGTTGTAGTAGAGGCCGTCGCCGATGAGGAGCACGGCGCGCGCCACGGCCGGGTCGCCCACGGCCTCGAGGATCACGGCGGCCCACTCGTCCTGCAGGTGCGTGAGGGCGTCGCGGGCGCGCGGGTGGTTGCCCTGCGCGAGCCGGGAGGTCGCGACGTACGCGCGGTCGAAGGGCGTGGCGGTGGACAGCGATCCGCGGATCCACCGATCGACGGGTCCGCGCTCCGCCCGCCGCAACCGCTCGACGTCCTCGCGCGCGAGCGCCGCCATGCGCGCGAGCAGGCCGTCGACGAGCGCCTCCTTGCCGCCGAAGTGGTAGAGCAGCCCGCCCTTGGAGACGCCGGCCGCGGCGGCGACCGCCTCGAGGGTCGTGCCGCGCTCGCCCTGCTGCACGAGCAGCTCCTCGAAGGCGTCGAGGATGCGGTCGCGCGCGGTCCCGCCGGAGGAGGACGCCGGGTCGGATGCGGCGTCGGTCTCGGATTCGGGCGCGGGGTCGTCGGGCGTGGCGGCGGGCATGGATCCAGCGTAGCGGCGGCTTGCTCGCTGTACCGACCGGACGGTACAGTGATATCCGTCGCTCCCGCGGCCCCGTCCGCGCGCCCCGCGCCTCCCGACGTCAGGAAGCCCCGTCATGTCCACGCCCCGCACCGCATCCGTCCCCGTGACCGCCGGCACCGGCCGCGCCGGGCGACGCCAGTGGGCCGCGCTCGTGGTGCTGATGCTCCCGGTGCTCCTCGTCTCCATCGACAACACGGTGCTGAGCTTCGCGATGCCGTCCATCGCGCGCGACCTCGAGCCGTCGGGCGCCGCCCAGCTCTGGGTCATCGACGCGTACCCGCTCGTGCTCGCGGGGCTCCTCGTCGCGATGGGCAACATGGGGGACCGCTACGGCCGGCGGCGCCTCCTCATGATCGGCGCGGCCGGCTTCGGCCTCGTCTCGGCCCTCGCCGCGTTCGCGACCGACGCGTCGCAGCTCATCGCCGCGCGCGCCGCCCTCGGCTTCTTCGGCGCGATGCTCATGCCCTCCACGCTGTCGCTCCTGCGCACCATCTTCACCGACCGGAAGCAGCGCCGCCTCGCCATCGCGATCTGGGCGTCGGGCTTCTCCGGCGGGTCCGCGCTCGGCCCGCTCGTGGGCGGCGTGCTGCTCGAGCACTTCTGGTGGGGATCCGTGTTCCTCGTCGCCGTGCCCGTGATGCTGCCGCTGCTGATCCTCACGCCCCTGCTCGTGCCGGAGTCGAAGGACCCGGCACCGGGTCCGATCGACGGGATCGCGATCCTGCTGTCGCTCGCGACCGTGGCGCCCATCGTCTACGCGATCAAGACGTTCGCGACCGAGGGCGCCACGCCGCTCGCGATCGCCGCGCCCGTCGTGGGCGTGGTCGCCGGCATCCTCTTCGTGCGCCGCATGTCGCGCGCCCGGAATCCCATGCTCGACGTCGCGCTCTTCCGCGAGCCGGTCTTCACGGGCGCGGTGCTCGTCAACCTGCTGAGCGTCGTCTCGCTCGTCGGCTTCCTCTTCTTCGTGACGCAGCACCTGCAGCTGGTCGCGGGCCTCGACCCGCTCGCGGCCGGGTTCGCGCTCATCCCGGGATCCGTGGTGGTCATCGTCTCGGGCCTCGTGATCGTGCCGATCGTGGCGCGCGCCCGCCCGTCGCGCGTCGTCGCGATCGCGCTGGCGCTCTCGGCGGCCGCCTACGTGATCCTCGCGGCCACGGGCCGCGACGCGTCCGTCGGGCTGCTGGTGTTCGCGTTCTGCCTGCTGGGCGCGGGCATCGGCGCCTCGCAGACCATCTCGAACGACCTCATCATCGCGGCCGTCCCGCCGGCCAAGGCGGGCGCGGCGTCCGCGGTCTCGGAGACGGCGTACGAGGTGGGCGCGGTGCTCGGCACGGCCGTGCTCGGCAGCATCCTCACCGCGAGCTACCGCACGGGCCTCACGCTTCCGGCCGGGCTGTCCGACGGCGACGCGAGCGCGGCGCGCGAGACGCTCGGGGGAGCGGTGTCGGTCGCCGAGCGCGTGCCCGCCGACGTGGGCGCGGCGCTGCTGGAGTCGGCGCACCGCGCGTTCGACGGCGGCGTGGTGACGACGTCGATCATCGGCGCCCTGCTCATGGTCGGCGCGATCGTCATCTCGCTCACGAGCCTGCGCCGCGCGAGCTCGCACGACTGAGCGGGCGCGTCAGCCCGCCGGCGGGATCAGACGACGTTGTCGTCGGAGCGCTCGCTGCGCGTGATGCGCTGACCGGTCGCGGGGTCGATGCGCGTGCGCGTCTCGCTCACGGCCGTGCGGCGTCGGGCGAGGAGCGCGACGCCGATGATGATGACGAGCGCACCGCCACCCATCAGGATGTAGCCGACCAGCTGCAGGTCGACGCCGGGGACGGTGAGGTCGACGGCGAACGCGAGTATCGCGCCGACGACCACGAGGAAGATTCCGAGGCCGATGCTCATGCGGTGCTCCTTGGGTCGTGCCCGCCGAGTAGTCGGACGCCTTCACCGTAGCGCCGGTGCCCCGCGACGGACGGGTAGCCTGTCCGGAAACCCACCAGTCCCGGGAGGATCCATGCCCCGCACCATCTCGCTCGCCGTCGTCCCCGGGGACGGCATCGGCCCCGAGGTCGTCCACGAGGCCCTGCGCGTGCTCCGGGAGGCGGTCCCCGACGACGTGTCGCTCGACACCACGCAGTACCCGTTCGGCGCCGGCCACTACCTCGAGACGGGGGAGATCCTCACCGACTCCGACCTCGCCGCGCTCGCGCAGCACGACGCGATCCTGCTGGGCGCCGTCGGCGGCGACCCCCGCGACGCGCGCCTCGCCGGCGGCATCATCGAGCGCGGCCTGCTGCTCAAGCTCCGCTTCGCGTTCGACCACTACATCAACCTGCGGCCCACCACGCTGCTGCCCGGGGTCGCCTCGCCGCTCGCCGCGCCCGGCGAGGTCGACTTCGTCGTCGTCCGCGAGGGCACCGAGGGGCCGTACGCGGGCAACGGCGGCGTGCTGCGTCGCGGCACCGAGCACGAGATCGCGACCGAGGTGTCGGTGAACACGGCGCACGGCGTGGAGCGCACCGTGCGGTTCGCGTTCGAGCTGGCCCAGAAGCGCGAGCGCAAGCACGTGACCCTCGTGCACAAGACCAACGTGCTGACCTTCGCCGGATCCCTCTGGCAGCGCACCGTCGACCGCGTCGCCGCCGAGCACCCGGACGTCACGGTCGACTACCTGCACGTCGACGCCACGATGATCTTCCTGGTCACCGACCCGTCCCGCTTCGACGTGATCGTCTCCGACAACCTGTTCGGCGACATCATCACCGACCTGGCCGCGGCCATCTCGGGCGGCATCGGCCTCGCGGCGTCCGGCAACGTGAACCCCACGGGCGCGTTCCCGAGCATGTTCGAGCCGGTGCACGGATCCGCGCCCGACATCGCCGGGCAGCAGAAGGCCGACCCGACCGCGGCGATCCTCTCGGTCGCGCTCCTGCTCGACCACCTCGGCCTGCCCGAGGCCGCCGCGCGCGTCACGGCAGCGGTGTCGGCCGACCTCGCCGCGCGCGCCGTGGGCGACACGGCACCCCGATCCACCGCGGAGGTCGGCGACGCCGTCATCCGCGCCCTCTCCACGAACCACTGAAGGACCCCATGAGCACCACCAGCACCGCCACCGCGTTCCCCCTGTCCTTCGAGCAGACCCCGTCGGAGAGCGCCCGCGCCGACGCCGAGCGGGAGGCGATCCTCGCGGACCCGGGCTTCGGCAAGCACTTCACCGACCACATGGTCCAGATCGACTGGACCCTCGACGCCGGGTGGCACGACGCGCGCGTCGTCCCGTACGGGCCGCTCCAGCTGGATCCGGCGGCGAGCGTGCTGCACTACGGTCAGGAGATCTTCGAGGGCATGAAGGCGTACCGCCACGCCGACGGATCCGTCTGGACCTTCCGCCCCGACCGCAACGCCGCCCGCCTCCAGCGCTCGGCCCGCCGCCTCGCGCTCCCCGAGCTCCCCACCGAGGACTTCGTCGAGTCCGTGCGGCAGCTGGTCCGCGCCGACCTCGGCTGGGTGCCGACGGCCGCGGAGCAGAGCCTGTACCTGCGCCCGTTCATGATCGCCAACGAGAGCTTCCTCGGCGTGCGCGCCGCCCAGCGCGTGGGCTACTACGTCATCGCGAGCCCCGCGGGCGCGTACTTCACGGGCGGGGTGGCGCCGGTGTCCATCTGGCTGTCCACGCAGTACTCCCGCGCGGGCAAGGGTGGCACGGGCGCCGCGAAGTGCGGCGGCAACTACGCGGCATCGCTCCTCCCGCAGGCCGAGGCCGCGTCGCACGGCTGCGCGCAGGTGCTCTTCCTCGACTCCGAGGAGGGCCGCTACCTCGAGGAGCTTGGCGGCATGAACATCGTGCTCGTCTACGAGGATGGCCGGCTGGTCACGCCCGACTCGGAGAGCATCCTCGAGGGCATCACGCGCGACTCGATCCTCGAGCTCGCGCGCGACCGCGGCCTCACGGTCGAGAAGCGGCGCGTGGAGCTGTCGGAGTGGGTCGACGGCGTCGCGTCGGGCGAGATCACGGAGGTGTTCGCGTGCGGCACCGCGGCGGTCATCACGCCCATCGGCCGCCTGATGGGCGAGGGCCTCGACGTCGGCGACATCGACGCGCCCGCCGGCGAGCTGACGATGTCGCTGCGCCAGGAGCTCACCGACATCCAGTACGGCCGCATCCCCGACCGCCACGGCTGGCTCACGCGCCTCGACGCGTAGCGCGCAGCCCGGTGCCTCGTGCCGGCGGCCGCGCGCCGTCGGCACGGCTAGGGTCGTCAGCGTGAAGATCGCGCGATTCAGCACCGGTGACGACCCCCGCTTCGGCATCCTCGACGAGGAGGAGGGCCACCTGGTCGTCCTCACCGGCGACCCCATGTTCAGCGGCTACCAGACGACGGGGGAGCGCGTGCCGCTCGCCGACGCCCGGCTGCTCGCCCCGGTGATCCCGCGCTCCAAGGTCGTCGCGGTGGGCCGCAACTACGCGGCGCACGCGGCCGAGCACGGCAGCGAGGCGCCCACCACGCCGCTCATCTTCCTGAAGCCCAACACCTCCGTCATCGGCCCCGACGACGCGATCCGCCTCCCCGCCGACAGCGAGCAGGTCGAGCACGAAGGCGAGCTCGCGGTCGTCATCGGGCGGATCACGCGCGACGTGTCCGTGGAGGACGCGCGCCGCTCGATCTTCGGCTACACGATCGGCAACGACGTGACCGCTCGCGACATCCAGCACTCCGAGAGCCAGTGGGCCCGCGCCAAGGGGTACGACACGTTCTGCCCGCTCGGGCCGGTCATCGAGACCGAGGGCTCGTTCGAGGACGCGCTCATCGAGACCCGCGTGGACGGCGAGCTCCGCCAGTCCGGGCGCACGAGCGAGATGGTGCACTCGGTGCCCGAGCTCATCGCGTTCGCCTCGCGCGTGTGGACGCTGCTGCCCGGCGACGTGATCCTCACGGGCACGCCCGCGGGCGTCGGCCCCTTCACCGACGGCCAGGTCGTCGAGGTGTCGATCGAGGGCATCGGCACGCTCTCCAATCCCGCGCGCGCCCGCGCCTGACCGTGATCCGTCCCGGTCGTCCTGCGCGCGTCGCGCTGGCGGCCGCGGCGGTGGCGCTGCTCTCGGGCTGCGTCTACGACGTGTCCGACTACGGGCTCGAGACGCCGGGGCCCTCTGCGGCCCCGACGCCCACGGCGTCGCCGACCCCGGGGGCCGCGGAGCTCGGCTTGCCGGCCGGCTGCACACCCGCCGACCTCTCGATCGACTGGGCGGAGCCCGAGGCGGGTCCCGCCGACGAGCTGCTCGCCGTGCGGGTGATGACCGTGCGGATCCCGAGCGCGGGGGAGCAGCCCGGGCTCGGATCCACGACCCAGCGCGTCACGCGGAACGACACCGCGCTGCGGCCGGCGCTCCGCCTGGAGCTCGACGAGAGGGACGAGTCCGCGACCCCGGTGGTCGACGACGACCTCGCCCCGGCTGAGACGTGGGCCTCCTTCCTCGCCGCGGACCTCCGCGACCGCGAGCTCGTGGGACCGCGGTTCGGGCGGCCGCTGCAGATCTCCTCGTTCGATCCCGCGCTCGACCGCGAGGCCCGCTACGTGATCGGCTACCTGGGCTCCGCCCAGTCCGCGCACGTGACGGTGACGGGCTGCGACGGCGCGTTCCGCGGATCCGGCACGCTCGAGGGCCTCGACCCGACGCGGTCCGCCGGTGCCGTCCTCCTCGAGTGCGGCGTGCCGCCCGGCGACCAGTACGACCGCTGGGACCTGCTCGAGCCGTACTGCGCCGACGGGGCGCCGGCGACCGACGGGGAGCCGCAGCCCGAGCCCTAGAATCGGACCCAGGATGACTGAGACAACCGCGCACCCCGTGACCACCGCCACCGGCACCGACGTCCGCGTCCGGTTCTGCCCGTCCCCGACCGGGACGCCGCACGTGGGGCTCATCCGCACGGCGCTCTTCAACTGGGCCTACGCCCGCCACACGGGCGGCAAGCTGATCTTCCGCGTCGAGGACACCGACGCCGCGCGCGACAGCGAGGAGAGCTACGAGCAGCTCATCGAGGCGCTGCGCTGGCTCGAGATCGACTGGGACGAGGGCGAGGGCGTCGGCGGGCCGCACGCGCCGTACCGCCAGTCGCAGCGCACGGACCTCTACCTCGACGTGATCCAGAAGCTCACCGAGTCCGGCCACCTCTACGAGAGCTACGCGACCGCGGAGGAGATCGAGGCCCGCAACCGCGCCGCCGGCCGCGACCTGAAGATGGGCTACGACAACTTCGAGCGCGACCTCACCGAGGCCGAGCGCCAGGCGTTCCGCGACGAGGGCCGCTCGCCGGCCCTCCGCCTCCGCGTGCCGGACACCGACCTCTCCTTCGACGACCTCGTGCGCGGCACGGTCACGTTCCCGGCCGGATCCTTCCCCGACTTCGTGCTCGTGCGCCCGAACGGCGCCCCGCTCTACACGCTCGTGAACCCCGTCGACGATGCCCTCATGGGGATCACGCACGTGCTCCGCGGCGAGGACCTGCTCTCATCGACGCCCCGGCAGATCGCGCTGTACCACGCGCTCATCGACATCGGCGTGACCGACGCCATCCCGCGCTTCGGCCACCTGCCCTACGTGATGGGGGAGGGCAACAAGAAGCTCTCCAAGCGCGACCCCGAGTCGAACCTGTTCCACCACCGCGACCGCGGCTTCATCCCCGAGGGCCTCATCAACTACCTCGCGCTGCTCGGCTGGTCGCTCACGCACGACCGCGACGTGTTCTCGCGGATGGAGATGATCACGGCGTTCGACGTCGCCGACGTCACGCCCGCGCCTGCGCGCTTCGACCTCAAGAAGGCGGAGTCGCTGAACGGCGACCACATCCGCCTGCTCCCGCTCGAGGACTTCGCCCAGCGCCTCGTGCCGTACCTGCAGGCCGCTGGCGTCGTCGGCGCCGAGCTCACGCACGACGAGCAGCGGATGCTCGACGCGGCGGCCCCGCTCGTGCAGGAGCGCATGCAGCTCCTCGGCGAGGCGCCCGACCTCCTCTCCTTCCTCTTCACGACGGCGGATGCGCTGCCCTACGACGACGCTGCGGTCCAGGCGCTGAAGGACGACGCCCCCGAGGTGCTCGCCGCCTCGCGGGGCGCGCTCGCGGGCGTCCCGCACACGCAGTGGGACATCGACCTGGTGCAGGAGGTGCTGCAGAACACGCTCATCACCGGCATGGGCATGAAGCCGCGACTCGCGTACGGGCCGCTGCGCGTCGCCGTCTCCGGGCGCCGGATCTCGCCGCCGCTGTTCGAGTCGATGGTGCTGCTCGGCAAGGACGAGACCATCGCCCGCCTCGACCGCTTCGCGGGGATGCTCGGTGAGTGATCCCGGGGTCGCGGGATCCACCGCGACCGGCGACTCCTACGACGTCGTCGTCATCGGCGCCGGGCCCGCCGGCCTGTCCGCCGCGCTCAACCTGGTGCGCGCCCGCCGCCGCACGCTCGTGCTCGACAGCAACCGGCCGCGCAACGCCGCGACCCTCATGTCGCACGGCTTCGTCACGCGCGACGGGATCTCCCCGCTCGAGCTCCGCAAGCTCGGCCAGGTCGAGGTCGAGGGGTACGACGAGGGCGAGTTCCAGCTGGCCGTCGTGCAGTCGGCGGAGCCCGCCGAGGGCGGCTTCACGATCCGCGCGAAGGGCGTGCGCCGCGCGCCCGACCGCGAGGTCCACGCGCGCCGGATCCTCATCGCCACGGGCCTCGTGGAGACGCTTCCCGACCTGCCGAGCATCCGCGCGTACTACGGCACCGCCGTGCACAGCTGCATGGAGTGCGACGGCTACGAGAAGGCCGACGAGCCGCTCTTCCTCATCGGCGAGACCGACGACCTCGTGGAGCGCGCCCTGCTGCTCTCGCAGTGGTCGCGCGACATCATCGTCTTCACCAACGGCGTCGCGGAGATCGACGAGGCGGGGGAGCGCGGGCTCGCGTCCCTCGGCATCCGCGTCGACCGCCGCCCCGTCGCCGACATCGAGGGCGAGCGCGCGGTCGTCACCGGCATCCGGATGCAGGACGGCTCCGTCGTCCCGCGCACCGGCGGCTTCGTCCGCCCGCGGTACTCGACCGCGCTCGACTTCCTCTCGGGGCTCGACCTCGACACGGATCACGACGGCCACATCGCCGTCGACGCCGAGGGCCGCACCTCCCACGACGGCGTCTACGCGGCGGGCGACAGCTCGCAGCCGGGCCCGCAGCAGCTGATCATCGCGGCCGGCTTCGGGGCGCGCGCCGCCAGCGCGATCAACCGGGACCTGCTGCCCGTGATCTGACGCGTGTCGGGCCCATCGGTAGCGCGCCGGTTTGGCGCGGATCCGGCCGATGGGCTACACTCGACGAGGCCCGATCGCGCATCGGGACCTTGGGGTATGGTGTAATTGGCAACACGGAAGATTCTGATTCTTTTGTTCTTGGTTCGAGTCCAGGTACCCCAGCACTGAATACGCGAGAAATCACAGGCCCGGTTATCCGGGCCTTTTCCTTTTCCCTCGCTCTGCCATCTCGGATGGCGCCATCCGAAGCGCCGCGCATGCCGATCGCTGCTGCCGGACGGCTCTCGACTCCCGGCCCCCGGCGTATTACGTTATTCGCATGACAGGCGACGAGACCATCGACGGCGTCCCCGTGACGGAGGAGCAGATCCAGGCGTGGGCCGATGAGGCCGAGGTCGGGTACGACGCGGACACGCTCAGGAAGCGGGGCCGCGGCCGTCCCGGGCGCGGAGCGCGACCGTCCCAGGTCGTCGCCGTGCGGCTCACCGACGAGGAGCTCGCCGCGGTGGATGCTCGAGCGGCTCGCGAGGGAACGTCGCGCTCCGAGGTGATCCGGCAGGCGCTCCACGACTCCGCGGCGTGAGGGTTCACCCTTCGGCGCGGAAGCACGGGATCGAACCCGAGGATGCCGTCCAGGCCGCATCGTGGGCGATCTGGATCGAGGATCTGGACGACGACAGCCCTGCGCGGCAATTGCGTCTCGGATTCGATCACTCGGGGCGTCTGCTGGAGACCGTGGTGCTCGTGTTCGACAGCGGGAACGAACTGGTGATCCACGCCATGATCGCGCGGAAGCAGATGCTGGACCTGCTGCCCTGACATGACGACGGCCCCGCCCGAGCATCTGCTCGAGCGGGGCCGTCGTCGTTTTCAGCGCAAGCGGATCAGGCGAGGCGCCCCTTCGGCGAGCTGTCGCTCGTCTTCGACGGGTCCTTCTCCACGACGTCGCCGAGGGCGTCGTCGATGCGGGTCAGGAGCTCGGCCGGGATCTTCACGCCGGAGGCCTTCACGTTCTCGTGCACCTGCTCGGGGCGGGAGGCGCCGATGATCGCCGAGGCGACGTTGTCGTTCTGGAGCACCCATGCGACGGCGAGCTGGGCCAGCGACAGGTCGAGCTCGTCGGCGACGGGCTGCAGCTCCTGGACGCGGGTCAGGACGTCGTCGTTCATGTAGCGCTTGATCATGTCGGCGCCGCCCTTGTCGTCCGTGGCGCGCGAGCCCTGCGGCAGGTCCTGGCCGGGCTTGTACTTGCCGGTGAGGACGCCCTGCGCGATGGGGGACCAGACGATCTGCGAGATGCCGAGCTCGGCGGAGGTCGGGACGACCTCCTCCTCGATGACGCGCCAGAGGGCCGAGTACTGCGGCTGGTTCGAGATCAGCTGGAAGCCGAGCTCGCGGGAGAGGCCGTGGGCCTCCCGGAGCTGCTCAGGGGTCCACTCGCTGACGCCGATGTAGAGCGCCTTGCCCTGGCGGACGACGTCGGCGAACGCCTGCATCGTCTCCTCGAGCGGGGTCTCGTAGTCGTAGCGGTGGGCCTGGTAGAGGTCCACGTGGTCGGTCTGGAGGCGCTCGAGCGAGCCGTCGATCGACGCCATGATGTGCTTGCGCGAGAGGCCGGTGTCGTTGTGGCCCTTGGCACCGGTCGGGAAGTAGACCTTCGTGAAGATCTCCAGGCCGTCACGGTTCTCGCTCTTGAGCGCGTCGCCGAGCACCTTCTCGGCGACGGTGTTCGCGTAGCCGTCGGCCGTGTCGAACGTGGTGATGCCGGCCTCGAGGGCCGCCTGCACGCACTGCGTGGCGGTGTCGTTCTCGACCTGCGACCCGTGGGTCAGCCAGTTGCCGTACGTGATCTCGGAGATCTTGAAGCCTGAGTTGCCTAGGTAGCGGAATTCCATCCTCCGAGCCTACGCCGCGGGCGCTGGGGGAGCCCCGGGCGGGGTCTGTCCGCGGGGTGACCGGGAGATGGACGCGCGGCCCCGCCCGATGGTCTCGGGCGGGGCCGCGCGGTGGCGCGGAGGGAGAGCCGATCAGGCCTCGCGGGTCTTCGGCGAGCTGTCCTCGGTCTTGCGCGGATCCTTCTCGACGATGTCGCCGAGCGCGTCGTCGATGCGGGTGAGCAGCTCCGCCGGGATCTTCACGCCCGACGCCTTCACGTTCTCGTGCACCTGCTCGGGACGCGAGGCACCGATGATCGCGGACGCCACGTTCTCGTTCTGCAGCACCCACGCGACCGCGAGCTGCGCGAGCGACAGGTCGAGCTCGTCGGCGACGGGCTGCAGCTCCTGCACGCGGGTCAGCGTGTCGTCGTTCATGAAGCGCTTGATCATGTTCGCGCCGCCCTTGTCGTCGGTCGCGCGCGACCCGGACGGCAGCTCCTGGCCGGGCTTGTACTTGCCCGTCAGCACGCCCTGGGCGATGGGGGACCAGACGATCTGCGAGATGCCCAGCTCCTTCGACGTGGGCACGACCTCCTCCTCGATGACGCGCCAGAGCGCCGAGTACTGCGGCTGGTTCGAGATCAGCTGGAAGCCCAGCTCGGTGGCGAGCGCGTGGCCGGCGCGCAGCTGCTCGCTCGTCCACTCGCTGACGCCGATGTAGAGCGCCTTGCCCTGGCGGACGACGTCGGCGAACGCCTGCATCGTCTCCTCGAGGGGCGTCTCGTAGTCGAACCGGTGCGCCTGGTACAGGTCGATGTAGTCGGTCTGGAGGCGCTGGAGCGACGCGTCGACGGAGTCCATGATGTGCTTCCGCGAGAGCCCCACGTCGTTGTGGCCCTTGGGTCCGGTGGGGCCGAAGACCTTGGTGAAGATCTCGATCGAGGCGCGTCGCTCGTCCTTGAGCGCCTCGCCGAGGACGGTCTCCGCCTTGGTGTTGGCGTAGACGTCGGCGGTGTCGAAGGTGGTGATCCCCGCCTCGAGCGCGGCCTTCACGCACGCGGTCGCGGTGTCGTTCTCCACCTGCGATCCGTGGGTGAGCCAGTTGCCGTAGGTGATCTCGGAGATCTTGAAGCCGGAGTTGCCGAGGTATCTGAATTCCATGGGACGACCGTACGCCGGCCGCCTCCGCGCCCCCGCACGAAAGTGTGCGACGGATCGGGCGCCCGGGTCAGGCGCCCGGGTCAGGCGGCGGGGGAGCGGATCACGTGCAGGGGCGCGAGCGCCGTGTCGAGCGCCGCCTCCAGCGGCCACGCCGAGCGCTCCGGCTGGCTGAGCACCAGGCCGCCCTGGATGGCCGCGAGGATGACCGTGGCGATGCGCTGCGGATCCGCCGAGGGGCCGACGAGTCCCGCCTCGCGCATCCGCTCCACGCCGCGCGACAGGAACGCGCGCCAGGACCGCATGGTCTCGGCGATGGCCCGCTCCAGCTCCGGATCGACGGCGGACGCCTGCGTCGCGAGCGAGCCGATGGGGCACGCCCACCGGCCGCGGCCGATGTAGTAGTCGACGAGCGCCGAGCGCCAGGCCTCCCACGACTCCCAGGACCCGAGGTCGTGGATGTGCGGCTCCTGCGCCTCCATCAGCTGCCGGCCCTCCCAGCCCGCGACCTCGCGCACCAGCTCGAGCTTGCCGCCGGGGAAGTAGTGGAAGAGCTGGCTCTTGCTCGTGAGGGTCGCGGCGCGCACGTCGTCGAGCGTGGTGCCGCCGACGCCGGTGGCGAGGATCTGCTCGCCGGTGGCCTCGATGATCCGCTGGCGGGTGAGCCGCCCGCGCTCGGTGATCCTCGGTTCGGCCATGCTCCGATCCTACCGTTGTGGACTGATCGGTCCAACCCGTGCTATCAATTGGACCATGCAGTCCAATGAAGAAGCCATCCAGTCCCTCGTCCCCGACACCCGGCTCGCCGGCCGCACGGCCGTCGTCACCGGATCCACCAGCGGCATCGGCGAGGCCATCGCCCGCGTGCTCGCCTCCTCCGGCGCCGAGGTCGTCGTCAGCGGCCGCGACGTCGACCGGGCCCGTTCCGTCGTCGCCGCGATCACGACGGCGGGCGGAACCGCCCACGCCGTCCCGGCCGACCTCGCGGGGAGCGCCGAGGGGATACGGCGCTTCGCGGCGGAGGCCACCGCCGCCCTCGGCGGCCGGCCCGACATCCTCGTGAACAACGCCGGCATCTACCCGGTCGGGCCGACCGCCGCGCTCGGCGACGACGACCTCGACGCCGTCCTCGCCGTCAACGTCCGTGCGCCCCACGTGCTCGTCGCGGCGCTCGCGCCCGCGATGGCGGAACGGGGGAGCGGCGCCGTGGTCAACGTCGGATCCTGGATGTCGCGCGTCGGCGTCCCGTTCGGCGCCGCCTACACGGCGTCCAAGGCCGCGGTCGAGCAGATGACCCGCACCTGGGCGGCGGAGTTCGGCCCGCGCGGCGTGCGGGTCACCACGGTCGCGCCGGGCGTGACCGCCACGCCCGGCAACGCGTCGGATGCGGCCGTGCTCGACGCGATGACGGCGACCACGCCCGCGGGCGTCCCGGTGCGTCCCGTCGACATCGCGTTCGCGGTGCGCTTCCTCGTCTCGGACGAGGCGGCGTTCGTGCACGGGGCGCTGCTCGACGTCGACGGCGGCATCGGCAGCACGCGACTCGGCTGACGCGCAGCTGCGCAGCCGCGCGGACGCGACGACGCCCGCCCCCGGGTCCGGGAGCGGGCGTCGTGGCGGTACGGCGAGGGCTAGCGGCGCGGGGCGTCCGCGTCCGCGTCCGCGTCCACGCTGCGGCCGGAGCCGCGGGCCGCGTCGTCGTCCGCGTCGGCCGGCGCCTTCTCGCCCGCGACGGAGTCCGCGGAGTCGGTCCCCTCGACGGCGGACGCGTCGCGCTTCGTCTTCGCGAGGCTGGCGACGGTCGCCACCGTGATGGTGAGGAGGATGAACGACAGCGAGAACCAGATCGGGATCTCGGGCGCCCACAGCATCGGCTCGCCGCCGTTGATGAAGGGCACCTCGTTGACGTGCATGGCGTGCAGCACGAGCTTCACGGCGATGAAGCCGAGGATCACCGCGAGGCCCTGCGAGAGGTAGATCAGGCGCTCGAGCAGGCCCGAGATCAGGAAGTACAGCTGGCGGAGGCCGAGCAGCGCGAAGGCGTTGGCGGTGAAGACGATGTACGCCTCCTGCGTCAGGCCGAAGATCGCGGGGATGGAGTCGAGCGCGAACAGCACGTCGGTGAGGCCGATGGCGAGCATCACCAGGAACATCGGGGTGAAGAGCTTCTTGCCGTCGACGCGGGTCGTCAGCTTGTCGCCGTCGTAGTGGTCCGAGGTGGGGATGAAGCGGCGGAGCGTGCGGATGAGCTTCGAGTCGGACTCGTCCTCGTCGTGCGTCTCCTTCATCTGCTTGTAGGCCATGACGAGGAGCAGGGCGCCGAAGAGGTAGAAGACCCAGGAGAAGTTGTCGATGATCGCGGAGCCCATCGCGATGAAGATGCCGCGCATCACGAGCGCTATCGCGATGCCGACGAGCAGCACCTTCTGCTGGAAGGCCCGCGGCACGGCGAAGCTCGACATGATGATGAGGAAGACGAAGAGGTTGTCGACGCTCAGCGCCTTCTCCGTGACGTAGCCGGCGAAGTACTCGCCGCCGAAGGTCCAGTTCGAGAAGACGCCGACGCCCACGCCGAAGACGAGGGCGATGACGATGTAGACCACCGACCAGGTGGCGGACTCCTTGATCGTGGGCTCGTGCGCGTGGCGGACGTGCGCGTAGAAGTCGAAGATCAGCAGGCCGAGGACGGCCGCGATGGTCGCGGCCCAGAGCCAGAAGGGGACATCCATGGGGGGTTCTCCAGTACTCGGACCTCGACGGGTCCGGTGGGGTACTGAAGGTCTCCTCCACCCCGCGAGCTGCTGCTCGCGGAACCGGCCGCACGGGTCGGAGTGGTCCGACCGTATTGACGACACGACCGCCGGATGGGAGTACTCCCCTTCGAGGTAACACTCTATACGGCCGCATGGAGCGCTCCCGACCGCGCGGGCGGATCCCCAGCTGGCCCGGTCGGCGGCGGACGCGCGCTACTCGAGGAAGAGCAGCGCGATCCCGGCGACGGCCGCGAGCACGCCGATGCCGATGAGCACGAGCCCGGTCACGCGGAGCGCGCGGCCGTCGAGCTCGGGGGCGTGCGTGCGGACCCGCCACGGCGCGCGCGGCGCGAACCAGACGCGCACGTCGGATCCGACCGCCAGGTCGCGGGTCTCCGGGGTGTCAGCCGGCGCCTCGTGCACGTCGCCGTCGCCGTCGAACCAGCGGAGGACGCGCGCCGCCCGGCCGTCGTCGTCGGCGGGTGCGTCCGCGACGAGGCCCTCGGTCGCCGTCCAGCGTCGGCCGAGGACCCGCACCGAGATGCCGGCGACGTAGAGCAGGACGCCGGGGACGAGCGCGATCCACGTGAGGAACTCGATGATGAGCGACGCCGCGGCGAGACCGTCCATGCCGTCCACCCGTCCGCTCGTCGAGCCCGAACGGGCCTAGAGGTCGATGCTATCGCCGGGCTCGAGGGCGTGGAACTCGCCGCCGCCCTGCTCGGTCGCCCACTGCAGGCGACCGTTCGAGATGGACTTGCCCGCGGTCGAGAGCACCATCTCGTGGGTGGGGAACGCGCGTCGCGGCTTGACGGCGAGCACGTAGTCGATGGACTCGCTGATCTTCATCCACGGCGCGCCCGCGGGAGCGGCGAGCAGGTCGACCTCGACGCCCTCCGGGACGACGAACGAGTCGCCCGCGTAGTAGAGCGTGTCGTTCACGAGGACGCCGAGGTTGTCGATCACGGGGATGGACTCGTGGATCACCGCGTGCGTGCCGCCGAAGAAGCGCAGCGTGAAGGCGCCCGCCTCGATCACGTCGCCCGCGTGCACGACCGTGACGTCGAAGTCGGTCGCGGCGGCGGCGACGCCCTCGGGTGCGTAGATGGGGACGCCCTCGTTCTTGTCGAGGATCCGCTTGAGCTGCTCCGGGGTCCAGTGGTCCGCGTGCTCGTGGGTGATGACGATGGCGTCGGCGTTCATCGCCTCCGTGATGGGGGTGGTGAAGGAGCCCGGGTCGATGAAGAGCTTGCGCCCCGAGAGTTCCAGGACCAGGGCGGCGTGCTCGAGCTTCGTCAATCGCATGAGAGGAGCCAACACCGTCCGGGCGGGCAGGGCAAACCGGCGCGCGGGGGCGTCTGCTGGCGCCGGTCGGGGGCGCGCGACCGGCCGTGGAGCGGCTCCGGATCGGGCGGATCCGGCCCGGTCGGGGCTCGATTTGGTCGGGCTGTGCGCGCTGTGGCATACTCGACGAGTTGCAAAAACGGCCCCATCGTTTAGCGGCCTAGGACACCGCCCTCTCACGGCGGTAACACCGGTTCGAATCCGGTTGGGGTCACCACCGCATCATCCAGCCCGGCTCCTCCTCACGGAGGCGCCGGGCTTTCTCCTTGTGTCCGGCAGGGCATCCGCCAGGGGATCCGGCTCGGGGCGTCTCCCGCGGCCTGTACCGTCGAGGGGTGAGTGTGCACCTGGTCGGAGGCGGCCTGTCGGATGACGACACCCCCCTCCTCGCGCGGTTCCTGTCCGAGGCGACGACGAGGGCGACCGATGCCGCCCGGCTGGAGCCGGCGCGCATCGCCGTGGTCCTCGTCCACGACGGTCTCGGCGCCGAGTGGTTCGACCAGTACGCCGCCGCGCTCCGGGCCGCGGGCGCGTGCGAGCCGGTCGCCGTGCTGGCGCCCGAGGGCGGATCCATCGAGGTCGCGCAGCTGCAGGACGTCGACGGCATCGTCGTCGGCGGGGGCCTGACCCCCGCGTACCGCCAGGCGCTCGAGCCGGTCTTCGGCGAGATCCGCCGCCAGGTCACCGCCGGGGTCTCGTACCTCGGCTTCTCCGCGGGCGCCGCGGTCGCCGCCGAGACCGCCATCGTCGGCGGCTGGCGCATCGGCGACGTCGAGGTCGTGCAGGAGTCCGCGAGCGAGGACCTCGACGAGGTCACCGTGGAGCAGGGCATCGGCCTCATCGACGTCGCGGTCGACGTGCACGCCGCCCAGTGGGGCACCCTCACGCGGCTCATCGCCGCCACCGAGGCCGGGCTCGTCGAGGGCGGCGTCGCCATCGACGAGGGCACCGTGCTCATCGTGGGCGAGGGCCAGCTGGTCGTCGAGGGGCGCGGCAGCGTCTGGTCGGTCATCGGCTCGGAGACGGGCGTCACCGTCAGCTCCGCCGGCGCGTCCTGATCCGCCGCCCGTGGCGCTGACCCTGCCGGAGCTCGTCGAGCGCGGCCTCATGGACGCCGGCTGGGCGGAGGTGCTCGCGCCCGTCGCCGACGACATAGCGCGCATGGGGGAGTGGCTGCGCGCCGAGGTCGCCGCCGGCCGCCCCTACCTCCCCGCGGGCGACCGCGTGCTGCGGGCGTTCCAGCAGCCGCTCGCCGACGTGCGCGTGCTCATCGTCGGGCAGGATCCGTACCCCACGCCCGGCCACCCCGTCGGCCTCTCCTTCTCAGTCGAGCCCGACGTGCGGCCCGTGCCGCGGAGCCTCGTCAACATCCACCGGGAGCTGCGCGACGACCTCGGGATCCCGACCCCCGCGCACGGCGACCTCACCGCGTGGACCCGCAGCGGCGTGCTGCTGCTCAACCGCGTGCTCACCGTGCGGCCGGGCGCGCCCGCGTCGCACCGCGGCAAGGGCTGGGAGGCCGTGACCGAGTGCGCGATCCGCGGCCTGGCGGCGCGCGGCGGCCCCCTCGTCGCGATCCTGTGGGGCAAGGACGCGGGATCGCTCGCGCCGCTGCTCGCCCCCGTGCCGTCGATCACCTCCGTGCACCCGAGCCCGCTGTCGGCGTCGCGCGGGTTCTTCGGCTCGAAGCCGTTCAGCCGGGCCGACGCGCTCCTCGCCGAGCAGGGCGCGGACCCGGTCGACTGGCGGCTCTGAGACCGCATCGCGGGTTCCGGTCGAGCGCGCCGCGGTCCCCGTAGGATCGCGGCATGCTCGAGGAGGAATACCAGCGGCGGCGCCGCCTGCCCGCCCACCTCCGGAAGCCCGCGCCGCCGCTGCCCGTCTTCTCCTACGAGATCCGGCCGGCCACGACCTCCGACCTCCCGGACATCCGCGAGGTCTACAACCACTACGTGATGAACAGCACCGTCACCTTCGACGAGACGCGCATGACGCTCGCCAGGTGGCGCGGCCGGTTCGGCCAGCTCGAGCGGATGGGGATGCCGTTCCTCGTCGCCGTCTCGCCGTCGGGGCAGGTGCTCGGCTACGCGCTCGTCGAGCCCGTCGGAAACCGGCGGTCGTCGCGGACGACCGTGGAGGACTCGATCTACCTGGGCGCGGCGTCCACGGGCAAGGGCCTCGGCCGCGCGCTGCTGGAGGCGCTCGTCGACGCGTGCCGCGAGGCCGGGATCCGCGAGGTCATCGCGGTCATCGCCGACCAGGGGGCCGACGCGTCGATCCGGCTGCACGCGTCGCTCGGCTTCACGGAGAGCGGGCGCATGGGGCGCGTCGGCTGGAAGTTCGGGCGCTGGCTCGGCACCGTCACGATGCAACTGACGCTCAAGCCGACGGAGCGGCCGGGCCTGTGGGCGCGGACCATGCGGCGAGCGATGCCTGCCGCTGCCGCTCCCCGTCCCACCACGCCCGCTCCCGCTCCCGCCGCTCCTCCTTCGCGGTGAGCGGCCGAGGCGCGACCGTCTCCACGCGGTGACGGCGCGCCCACCAGCCGGTGAGGAGCGCCGATCCGAGCACGACGACCATCGGCAGCAGCATGAACGGGCCGCCGGATCCGGCGCTGCGGTCGAGGCTCTCCGACATCTGGCCGAGGAGCGCCGTGGGGAGGAACAGCAGCGTGTTGTTGAGCGCGTGGATGAGGACAGGCGCCTCGAGGCCGCCGGTCATCCGCGCCGAGATGGTCGCCGAGATGCCGAACACGAAGTAGTAGGCGATGAGCCACGGGTCCTCGGCGAGGTGGGCGAGGGCGAAGAGGGAGCTGGAGACGAGCGCTCCGACGACGAGGGCGACGCGCGTGTCGCGGAACCAGGATCCGACGGAGCGCTGCACGAGGCCGCGGAAGCCGTACTCCTCCCCAGCGGACTGCAGCGGGGTCGTGAGCAGGATGATGACGAGGAACGCGATCACCTCGCCGTCGACGCGGATCTCGCCCGAGGGGTCGAGCGCGAACGTGACGCCGATGTAGACGAGGAACACGGGCACCATCACGAGCGCGACGCGGCCCAGCCAGCGCCAGCGGAACCGGCCCGCGATGGACGACATCGCGCCCATCCGCACGCCGAAGAGCCAGCGCTGCAGGAGCATCGAGACGGGGATCAGCGCGGCGAGCGACAGGTTCGTGGCGAGCATGATCACGGGCGTCATCGTCTCGAGCGACGACTCGTCCGTCGGGTCGAGGCGGCCGGTGAGGAACTCGATGCCGAAGCCGACGAGCCCGAAGACGAGGGACAGGACGAAGAACGCGACGACGCCGAGCACGAGCGCGAGGATCCCGCGCCAGGGGCCGCCCGTGTCGCGGAGGCCGTGGTGGTACGGGACGGGCGGGCGCTCGGGCAGCGGCGGGAGCTCGGGCGGGAACGTGCCGGGCATGCCCGCCGCCGGGGGAGCGGCGAGGTCGACGGGTGGCGCGACGGGCGGGGCGACCGGCGGCCACGGGTTCGCGGCGGGATCGGGCGTGGTCGGCTCCTGTGCGCTCATGCCGCCACGGTACGCGGGGCGGTGGCGTGCGCGGATCCCCCCGAGGGCGGAGGGCGCGCGGCGGACGGCGGAGGACGCCCGGGCGAGGCCGTCCGTCCGCGTACGGTGGACGCGACGAGAGGCGCACCCATGCAGCAGGACCAGCACGACGACCAGGGGCCCGACGCGGCCCGCGACGCCGACTTCGCGGAGAAGCGGCACGAGCAGCTGACGACGGCGCCGAAGGCCGTGGAGTCGGATGCGGCACCGCGCATCGACGTGACCGAGGAGGAGGGCGGCGTGACGCGCATCGACGTCGCGGAGACCGCATCGGTGCGGCCCGGGAAGACGACGCCCGCGCGCGAGTCGTGAGCGGCGCGCCGCTCGTGAGCGACGCGCGGGCCGGCGGCGCGGCGGCCCCGCGCGACGTGCTCGTGCTCGGCGGCACCGCGTGGATCGGCCGGCTCGTCGCGGAACGGCTGGCGGCGCGCGGCGACCGGGTGACGTGCCTCGCGCGCGGCACCGGCGGATCCGCGCCCGACCTCACGCGGTTCGTCGCGTCCGACCGCGACCGGCCCGACGCGTACGCGGCCGTCGCCGGCGCCGACTGGGACGAGGTCGTCGACCTCACCTCCTCCGCGGAGCACGCGCGCTCCGCGGTGGCCGCGCTGCGCGAGCGCGCCCGGCACTGGACGTTCGTCAGCACGGTGTCCGTGTACGCGTCGTTCGCGCATGCGGGTGACGACGAGACGGCAGCGCTCCTGGAGCCGATCGACCTGACGGACTACGGGCAGGCGAAGGTCGCGGCCGAGCGCGCGGTGACCGCGGCGCTCGCCGGACGGCGCATGATCGTGCGCCCCGGCCTCATCACCGGACCGGGCGACGACAGCGACCGGTTCGGCTACTGGCCGGCCCGCTTCGCGCTCGCGGGCGACGGACCCGTGCTCGTGCCGGACGCGATCGGCCGTCTTTCCCAGGTGATCGACGCGCGCGACCTCGCCGACCTGATCGTCGATGTCGGCGTGCGCGGGCTCGACGGCGTGGTCGACGCGGTGGGGGAGAGCGTGCCGCTGGCGGACGTGCTCGACCTCGCGGCGGAGGCGGCGGGATCGACGGGCGATCGGGTGGTCGCGACCGACGCGCGGCTGGCGGACGCCGACGTGCGGCACTGGTCGGGCCCGCGCTCGCTGCCGCTCTGGCTGCCGGACGCAGCGGCCGGGATGCTGGCTCGGAGCGACGCGGGGATCCGCGCGCTCGGAGCCACGCGCCGCGCGCTCGCCGAGACGATGCGGGACGTGCTCGCCGACGAGCGGGAGCGCGGGATCGACAGGGCCCGTGAAGCCGGCCTCACGCGCGACGAGGAGCTCGAGGTCCTGGCGACGCTCGGCTGACCCGGCCGCACGCACGAGCGCCGCGCACCGTCCGAGGACGGGTGCGCGGCGCTCGTGGTGAGGCGGGTGGATCAGCGGATCGCGGCCCGCAGCTCGGCGGCGGCCGCGGCCGGGTCGTCGGCCGAGTAGATCGCGCCGCCCGCGACGGCGACCACGGCGCCCGCGTCCTGCACGTCGCCGATGGTGCCGGGCTTCACGCCGCCCGCGACGGAGAACGCGACGCCGGAGGCCTTGCCTGCCTCGAGCAGGTCGCCGAACGTGTAGCCGTCCTCCGCCTGCTCGTCGAGGCCCGCGTGCATCTCCACGAACTCGGCACCGAGCTCGGTGACCTCCTTCGCGCGCTTCGCCTTGTCGGGGACGCCGATGAGGTCGACGACGATGCCCTTGCCGTGCTTCTTCGCGGCCTTGACGGCGCCCGCGATGGTGCTGTCGCCCGCGACGCCGAGGACCGTGACGAGGTCAGCGCCCGCGGAGAACGCGATGTCGGCCTCGAGCTCGCCGGCGTCCATCGTCTTGAGGTCGGCGAAGACGATCTTGTCGGGGTGCGCCTCCTTGATCGCGGTGATCGCGGAGAGGCCCTCGGCCTTGATGAGCGGGGTGCCCAGCTCGATGATGTCGACGTGCGGCGCGGCCTTGCCGGCCAGCTCGAGAGCGTCCTTCGTCGTGAGCACGTCCATGGCTACCTGGAGCTTCATGCGGTTCCTCTTCCTGTCGTGATGCGTTCGGTGGTGGGGATCGAGCGACCGTCGGTCACTCGAGGTTGGCGTGACGCGGCCACAGCTCGTCGGCCGAGAGGCCGGACGCCTGCCACAGCGCGTGGAACACGGCGTCGCCGACCAGCGCGACGGAGAGCTCGAAGAGCCCGCCCGCGTACTGCGCCGAGACCGTGCCGCCGTGGTCCTGCTTGGCGGCCGCGGGGATCAGCACGGTCACGTCCGCGAGGTCGGCGAGCGGCGAGTCGTCGGCCGTCGTGAGCGCGACGATGCGGGCGCCCACGTCGTGCGCGGTCTGCGCGGCGCTGACGATGCCCGCCGTGGTGCCGGATCCGCTCGCGACCAGGAGGACGTCGCCTTCCTCGATCGCGGGCGACGTGGCCTCGCCGACGACGTGCGCGTCGAGCCCCAGGTGCATGAACCGCATGGCGGTCATGCGGAGCGCGAGGCCGGAGCGGCCGGCGCCGAGGGCGAAGACGCGGCGGCCGTCGCGGATCACGCGGGCGGCCTCGTCGAGGCGCGTCGCGAGGTCCGGGTCGGTGAGGGCGCGGGCTACACGGGCGTTCTCGTCGGAGATGAGCGTGATCGCGGCGGCCACGTCGACGGGGGCGTCGCCGGTCGGGCGGGGGTGCGTCGAATCGGTCACGTGTCGAGGGTGCTCCTCGCGGCCCGTCCGTGACGCCCACCCGACGGGTGGATCCGCCTACCCGTCCGAGCAGGTCGCCGTCGCGCGGGCGGCGGATCGGGTGGGCGTACGGTGGCGGGATGCCGTCCCGGACCCACCCCGCCGATCCCGCCGCCCGTCCCGCCGCCGCGTCCGCCGACGCCGTCGCGCTGCTCGACGGCCTGCACGACGCGCTCGCCGCCCCGCTGCAGGAGGTCGCGGAGGCGCTGTCCGCCCTGCTGCGACCGGTGGTCGCGCATCGCGCCCTCGTGATCTTCACGGAGGACTGCACGGGCCGCCCGCGCAAGAAGGCGGGCGAGGCGGAGGTCGTGGAGAACGTGACGATCGCCGAGCTCGACCGGATCCTCGCGAGCCTGGCCGACGGGTCCGGCGACGCGGCCGACGACGTCGGCTCCGTCTGGGCCGTCGAGCACCCCGTCGGCGGCCGTCCTCGCACGGTCGCCGCCTGGCGCGCCGACACGGGCGCGCTCCTCGTGCTCGTGGATCCCGTCGCCGCGCACGACGACGTGCCCGCCGCCCGCGAGCTGGTGCGCGCGCTGTGGCGCAGCGTCGCCCACGGGATCCGGCAGCAGGTCGCCGCGGCGCCGCCCGCCTACCTCGCCGAGGCGCGCGCCGTCTCGTCGGAGCGCGCCCGGATCGTGTCCGAGCTGGGCGACGCGCACGCCACCACGCTCGAGTCGCTGCTCGCGGTGCTCCGCTCCTCCCGCACGGGCGACGCGGCCGCCCGCCAGACCGCGGCCGACCTCGCGACCAACGCCATGGTCGAGCTGCGCGCCGCGAGCGACCGCGACCGCTCGCTGGGCGAGGAGCCCGTCGCGCGCGCCTTCGCGCGGCTCCGCGACGACCTGCGGCCGCTCGTCCGCTTCCGCGACCTCGACGTGCAGTTCGTCGAGCCGCCCGTGGACGGCCGCGCGCTCCCGGGCGAGGTCGCGCACGCGGGACGGGCCATCGTGCGCGGCGCCGTGCTCGCGCTCGTGGAGCAGCCGGACGTGACGCGCGTGCGGATCCAGTGGGACTGCGACGGCAGCAACCTCCTCGTCGGGATCCGCGACGACGGCGCGGGGGCCACCACCGCCGACCTCGACGCGCTCCGCCGCCTCACCGACCGCGTCGCCGCGCTCGACGGCGCGCTCGACGTGACGGCGACGCCCGGCTGGGGATCCGAGATCGCCGTGCGCCTGCCGCTCGACGCTCCCGCCGCCGGCCTCGACGCCGCGGGAGAGGCCGGGCTCAGCGCGCGCGAGCGGGAGGTGCTCGCGCTCGTGGCCGGCGGATCCCGCAACCGCGCCATCGCGACGACCCTCGGGATCAGCGAGAACACCGTGAAGTTCCACGTCGCGAACCTGCTGCGGAAGATGGGCGCCTCGACGCGCGCCGAGCTCGCGGGGCTCGTGCGGGGCTGAGGCGGCACGAGCCGACGGTGGCGGCGCCCGCGACGGCGATGGGCGCTCGCAGCGGATCCCGGAGTTAACCGTACGGAAACCTCAGCTCCGTAAGGTATTGAGCACCGCCGCCCGCCCGAACGAGGATGTCCCGCATGCGCTCAGCTCCCACCCGAAACCCGTCCGGAGCCGCCCGCTCCGGCGCCCTCGCCCTCGCGGCGGGACTCTCCGCCACCGCGGTCCTCGGCCTCGGCGCCGCGCCCGCGTCGGCCGCCGAGGGCGACGTCGCCATCGACGTGTACTCGATCAACGACTTCCACGGCCGCCTGGAGACCACGTCGTCCACCGCGGGTGCCGCGGTGATCTCCGGCGCCTTCCAGCAGGCGAAGGCCGAGAACCCGAACAGCACGCTCATCAGCGCGGGCGACAACATCGGCGCCTCGACCTTCACGTCGCTGTCCCAGCAGGACGAGCCCACCATCGACGCGCTGAACGCCATGGGCGTCTCCGTCTCCACGCTCGGCAACCACGAGTTCGACCAGGGCCGCGACGACGTCGACGGCCGCGTCGTCCCCGCATCCGACTTCCCGTACATCTCGGCGAACCTCTACGAGAAGGGCACGACGGAGCACGCGTACGCGGCGTACGACGTGCAGGACATCGACGGCGTGCGCGTCGCGTTCGTCGGCGCGACGACCGAGGCGCTGCCCGAGCTCGTGAGCCCGGCCGGGATCGCATCGCTCGACGTCGGCAGCGTCGTCGACGCCTCCACCGCGACCGCCCGCGCGCTCCGCGACGGCGACGACGCGAACGGCGAGGCCGACGTGGTCGTGCTCGTCGTGCACGAGGGCGCGTCCACCTCCGACGAGTCCTCCCTCACCGACGACTCGGTCTTCGGCCGCATCGTCACGGGCGTGCAGCAGGACGTCGACGCCGTGATCTCCGGCCACACCCACCTCGGCTACGACTACGAGCTGCCCGTCGCGGGCAAGGCCCTGCCGCTGCCCGTGCTGCAGACCGGCAGCTACGGCACGAACCTCGGGCACCTGTCGCTCACGGTGGATCCCGCCACCAAGGCGCTCACGTCCATCAGCTCCGAGCTCGTCCCGCTCCTCACGGCCGAGGGGAAGCCGGCGTTCCCGGCGGATCCCGCGGTGCAGCGGATCGTGGACGACGCGGTCGCGAAGGCCGAGGTCATCGGCAGCCGCACGGTCGGCGAGATCACGGGCGACATCACGCGCGCCCGCCAGGCGGACGGCTCCGAGAACCGCGGCGGCGAGTCCACGATCGGCAACCTCGTCGCCGACGCGCAGCTCTGGGCCACGCAGGCGGACCTCGGCACCGAGATCGCCTTCATGAACCCCGGCGGCATCCGCCAGGACCTGAACGTCGCGTCGTCGGGCGCCGGCGACGCGGAGGGCGAGGTGACCTACAAGGAGGCCGCCATCGTGCAGCCGTTCGCCAACACGCTCACGAGGGCGAAGATCACGGGCGCGGGTATCAAGGCCGTGCTCGAGCAGCAGTGGCAGCCCGAGGGATCCTCGCGGCCGTTCCTCAAGCTCGGCCTCTCGCGCGACCTCACCTACACGTACGACCCGACGGCCGCGCGCGGCGAGCGGATCACGGGCGTGTTCTTCCGAGGCGAGCCGGTGGATCCCGCGCGCGTCTTCACGATGGTCGCGAACAGCTTCCTCGCCGAGGGCGGCGACAACTTCACAGAGCTCGCGAACACGACCGAGCAGAGCGACTCCGGCCGCATCGACCTCACCGCCTTCGTCGACTACATCACCGAGTTCTCGCCCGTCGAGCCCGACTCGGCGACGCGCTCGATCGGCATCGTCGACACCACGGGCGCCGCTCCTCGCGCCGGGCAGGAGCGCTCCTACGAGCTCTCCTCGCTCCTCGTCTCGAACGCGCCCGTGCAGGACACCGAGGTGGTGACGCTCATCGACGGCGAGGAGGTGGCGCGCACGCCGATCGACGCCGCCGTGGTCGACACGACCGACGAGCAGGGGCGCGCGAGCGTCCGGTTCACGGTGCCGGCCGGCCTCACGGCGGGCCCGCACCAGCTCGCGTTCCTGCTGCCGAGCACGGGCGCCTCGGTGCTCTACGCGCTCGACACGTCGGCCGGATCCGTCGTCCCGTCCGGCACGGGCACGGTGCCCGCGCCGAGCTCGGAGCCCACGCTCGCGGCGACCGGATCCGAGTCCGGACCCGTGCTCGGGACCTCGCTCGCGGCGCTGGTCCTCGGCCTCGCGCTCGTCGCGTTCCGCCGCCGGATGTCGGCGGCCGCGCGCCGCTAGTCCTCGGCGACCCGCGCGGGCGGGGCGGGTGCCGGGCGACCGGCGCCCGCCCCGTCCGCGCATCCGCGGTCGGCCGGTCGGCCCGCCCCGACCCCGGCCTACGCTGGACCGGTGTTCGAACTCCACCACCTCACCGCTCAGGACCAGTGGGACCAGCTCCAGCGCGGCGAGGTCACCCCGACCGAGCTCGTGACCCACTACCTCGAGCGCATCGAGCGGCTGGACCCGGGCCTCGGCGCGTTCACGACCGTCACCGCCGACCGTGCCCTGGAGCGCGCCCGGCACGTCGAGCGCGAGGTGCCGCGCACCGCGCCGCTCTGGGGCCTGCCGTTCGGCGACAAGGACCTCTCCGAGCGCGCCGGCGTCCGCACCACCTTCGGCTCCCGCCTCTTCCGCGACCACGTGTCCGACCGCACCGACCCGATCCCGCAGGCGCTCGACGACGCGGGCGGCATCAGCCTGGGCAAGACGAGCGCGCCCGAGTTCGGCCTGCCGTCGTACACGGAGAGCCTCGTCGGCCCGCCCGCGCGCACGCCCTGGGACACCACGCGCGGTGCCGGTGGATCCAGCGGGGGAGCGGCCGTCGCGGTCGCGGCGGGCCTCCTGCCGTTCGCGCCGGGATCCGACGGCGGCGGCTCGGTGCGCATCCCCGCGGCGGCCACCGGCCTCGTCGGCCTCAAGCCGTCGCGCGGCCTCGTGCCCGCGGGATCCGGCCAGGAGTCGCTCGCGGGCCTCGTGGTCCCCGGCCCGCTCGCGCGCAGCGTCGCGGACGCGGCCATGCTGCTCGACGCGATGATCGGCCGGGTCAACGGCCGCATCCCGCACCCCTTCACCCTGCGCGCGCCCGAGGACCCGGACGGCGACCTGCTGGGCGCGGCCGTCCGCGGCGAGGGCCGCTTCCAGATCGGCGTGATGACCACCACGCCGTGGGACGACGCCTACGAGATCGTGCGCGACCCCTCCGCCGACGACGCCCTCGCGCTCGCCGTGCGCGAGCTCGCGACCATGGGCCACGGCCTGGAGGACCTCGCGCTGCGGCCGGATCCCACCTACGCGCCCGCGTTCCGCACCATCTGGCAGGCCGGTGCCGCGGGGATCCCGGCCGAGGGCGACCAGCTCGACCTCCTCGAGCCGCTCACGCGCTGGCTCGTGGAGCGCGGCCGGACCCTCACGGCGCGCGACCTCGCCCGCGCGCTCGCGCAGCTCGCCGCCTACGAGCGCAGCGTGATCGCGCAGTTCGCCCACGTGGACGCCGTGCTCACCCCCGCGCTCGCGCAGGAGCCGCGGCCGATCGGCTGGTACGACGCCGAGGACGGCGAGCGGAACTTCGCGCAGCAGGTGCGGTACACGCCGTACACGTCGTTCGCCAACGTGACGGGCCTGCCCGCGATCACGCTGCCCGTGCACCTCACGGACGACGGCCTGCCCATGGGCGTGCAGCTCATCGGCAAGCCGGGCGGGGAGGCGACGCTGCTCGCGATCGGCCGGCAGCTCGAGCGGCGCCTGCGCTGGCAGCGGCGGCACCCGCCGCAGTGGTGAGGCGGCGGGTCAGCCCAGCCCGCTGATCCCCTTGACGATCGCCGACACCGCGCCGCCGAACGCCAGCACCACGACGGCCGCGCGGGCGGCGCGCGTCGGGATCCGGGGGCCGAGGAGCGTGCCCGCCCCGATCCCCGCGAGCATCGTCACGATGATGCCCACCCACGCCGCCGTCCCCAGGTGCGGCCAGCGCTCCGGCGCGATGAGGAGCTTCGTGAGGAGGGACGAGGCCCCGACCGTGACGAAGAACGGCTGCAGCGTCGCCGCGAACGCCCGCTGCTCCCAGCGGCTCACGACCGCGTAGACGCTGAGGCTCGGCCCGCCGATGCCGGCCGCCGCGTTCATGACGCCCGACGCGAAGCCGAAGCCCGCCATGACGCCCGGCCCGTCGATCGGGCGCGCGGTCCGCCGGAGCGCGAGCGAGGTGGTGAGGGCGGCGATGAGCAGCAGGCCGATCCCGATCTCGAGGGCCTCGTCCGGCAGCAGGTAGGCGAGGAGGGCGCCGGGCACGATCCCCACGAGCGCGGGGATCGCGAGGAAGAGGTAGCGTCGCCACTCCACGTCGCGTCGGACACCCGCCAGGATGATCGCCGCGGACAGCGCGCCGCAGAGGTTCACGATGAGGACGCCGTCGAAGGGGCCGAGGAGGATCACGAGCACGGGTGAGACGACGAGCGCGAAGCCGAGGCCGGTGACGCGCTGGGCCACGGCGCCCACGAACACGGCGGCGAGGACGAGGGCGGACACGATGACATCCTCCCGTGGATCCCGGTCTAGTTCCGCCGCCCGCCCTCGACCGCTGAGGTAAGGCATGCCATACTTAGGCTGTGCTTACCTCCACCGCGACCCTCGCCGCCGGCACCGCTCCCGTCGAGGACACGGTCGAGGAGCAACCCGCGGTCGAGCGCCCCGCCTACCGGCCGTTCGCGGCCCGGGTCGCGCGCACCGAGCGCGTCAGCCCGACGTTCCTGCGGATCACGTTCCAGAGCGACGACCTCCGCGACTTCGGCGACGAGTGCCTCGACCAGCGCATCAAGCTGCTGCTGCCCGTCGCCGAGCACGGCCTGCCCGACCTCACCGGCGTCGGGGGCGACGACTGGTTCGCCTGGTGGCGCGCGCTGCCCGACGCCGAGCGCAACCCGCTCCGCACCTACACGTCCCGCGCGGTCCGCCGCGAGCTCGGCGAGGTCGACGTCGACTTCGCGCTGCACGGCGACATGGGCCCCGCCTCCCGCTGGGCCGGAGCCGCGCAGCCCGGCGACGAGATGGTCATCATCGGCCCCGACGCCCTCAGCCCCGCCCGCGGCCTCGGCATCGAGTGGCACCCGGGCGCCGCCCGCTCCCTGCTCCTCGCGGGTGACGAGACGGCCGCGCCCGCCATCTGCAACATCCTCTCCTCCCTGCCCGACGACGCCGTGGGCTGCGCCTTCATCGAGGTCCCCGTCACGGGCGACCGCCTCGACGTGCGCGTGCCGAAGGGCGTGAACCTCACCTGGCTGCCGCGCGACGGCCGCCCGAACGGATCCCGCCTCGAGGAGGCCGTGCGCCGCTGGGTCGACTGCCACGTGAAGGTCGGCGCCATCGCCACCCCCGAGGTCGCGCTCGCCGACGAGGTCCAGCCGCTCGCCGAGGACGACGCCGAGGGCATCGTCTGGGACGCGCCGGTCGTCCACGAGGGCTCCACGCTCTACGCCTGGCTCGCGGGCGAGTCCGGCTGCATCAAGGCCATGCGCCGCTTCCTCGTGCGCGACACCGGGATCGACCGCCGCCAGGTCGCCTTCATGGGCTACTGGCGTCGCGGCGCGGCCGAGGGATCCTGACGATGGCCGGATCCACCCGCACGCGCGCCGCGAAGGGCACGAAGCGCCAGGTGCTGCTCGTCACCGACGAGACCGGCCTCGCCGAGACGCAGGTCGCGCTCGCCGCGCTTCCGCTGTGCACGCGCGGCAGCGTGTTCGTCGAGGTGCCGGACGCGTCCGTCGAGGTGGATCTCGCGCACCCGCCGCGCATGGTCGTCACCGTCATCGCGCGCGAGGGCCGCGGGGCTGACGGCGCGCCCGCCGAGCCGATGACCGCGGTCGCCCGGGCCGTCGGCGCGTGGGCCAGCGAGATGATGGTCTTCTCCGCGCCGATCTCCGACGAGCACCCGGTCACCGAGGTCAGCGTGCTGCTCGGCGGGCACGTCGGCGGCCACGACGACCTGCTGCACCTGCTCGCGACCCGCTGACGCGGATCCGCCGCGCTCCTGCCGTCGCGGGCGCGCGGCTCAGCGCCGCACGGGCTCGTCGGTGCCGGCCGCGAGCTCCAGCGCCGCCCACAGATCCCGTCCGAGCTGCGGGTCCGCCGCCTGCGCGGTCGTCTTCCCGTCGGGCGTGAGCTGGTCGAAGTACGTGCCGTCCGGCGCGCCCAGGTCGGGCACCGACGCGAGCTGCACGAGCGGCACGGCGCCCGCCTCCGCGGAGATGCCGTAGGCGCCCATGGAGAGCGCGAGCAGCGCCTTCATCACGGTGCTGTCGGATCCGAACGACGTCCGCACGAGCCCCGGGTGGAACGAGCACGCCTCGATGCCGCGCGGGCCGACGCGCTCGGCGAGCGTGCGCATCATCAGGATCATCATCGCCTTCGACGTGCCGTACGCCTGCCAGCCGCCGAGCCAGGGGCGCTTCCGCCAGTCGAGGTCGTCGAGGCGCACGCGGCCCCAGAGGTTGGCGCGGCTCGCGGTGCCGATGACGCGCACCGGGCTCGCGTCGGCGTCGAGCGCGTCCTGCGTCTCCTCGAGGCGCGGGAGGAGCAGGCGCGTGAGGAGGAACGGCGCGAGGACGTTGCGCTGGAAGGTGGTCTCGTGGCCGTCGACCGTCATCGCGCGCCGGGGCACGAGGCTGCCGGCGTTGAGGGCCAGCACGTGGATCCGCGGGCACGTCTCGAGGAGCGTCGCCGCCAGCCCGCGCACCTCGTCGAGCCGGTCCATGTCGGCGATGGCGTGCCGCGCGCCCAGCTCGGCCGCGATGCCGCGCGTGCGCTCGGGATCCCGCCCGACCACGACGACGTCGGCGCCGCGCGCGTGCAGCTCCCGGGCGGCGATGCGGCCGATGCCGGAGCTCGCGCCCGTGATGACGACCGTGCGGCCGTCGAGCGGGCCCGTCACCGGTAGCCGCCCTTCTCGAGGCCGGCCTCGATCTCGAACCGGTTCCGCAGCGGATCCCGTCCCGCCCACCCGTAGAGCAGCGGCATCAGCAGGCCGTACCGGCGCCACTGCGCGACGTGCACGGCCTCGTGCTCCAGCACGTCGGGTCCGGCGTTGTCGCGCGTGAGGTAGACGCGGCCGACGCACGTGCCGCCGCGCCCGAACACCCAGGAGGGAAGTCCCGTGAGCACGATGAGGTCGCCGTGGCGGCGGACCTCGCCCGTGCTGAGCGGCAAGCCGATCGCGAGGCCCACCGCGGTCGCGACGCCGCTGCCGGCGCGCGAGACGGGGGAGTCGAGCAGGACGCCGCGGACGGCACCCGCCGCGGCGCCGATGCCGGCCCGGATCACGCGGTCGGCCGGCCGTACGTCTCGAGCAGGCGCAGCCACACCTCGCTGATCGTGGGGTACGACGGCACCGCGTGCCACAGGCGCGTGAGCGGCACCTCGCCGACGACCGCGATGGTCGCGGAGTGCAGCAGCTCGGCGACGTCGGGGCCGACGAAGGTGACGCCGACGATCACGCCGCGGTCCTCGTCGACGACCATGCGCGCCTGCCCCGCGTAGCCGTCGGCGTGCAGGCTCGAGCCCGCGACGGATCCGAGGTCGTAGTCGACGACGCGCGTGCGGATCCCGGCGTCCTCGGCCGCCTTCGCGGTGAGGCCGACGCTCGCGACCTCGGGGTCGGTGAAGGTGACCTGCGGGACGGCGCGGTGGTCGGCGGTCGCGACGTGCACGCCCCACGGGGAGTCGTCGACGGTGCCGCCGGTCGCGCGCGCGGCGATGACCTCGCCCGCGGCGCGCGCCTGGTACTTGCCCTGGTGGGTGAGGAGCGCGCGGTGGTTGACGTCGCCGACGGCGTACAGCCACGGCGTCTCCGCGTTGACCTCGCCCGTGACGAGCATGGTGTCGTCCACGTCGAGGTAGGCGCCAGCCTCGAGGCCCACGGTGTCGAGGCCCAGGTCCTCGGTGCGCGGGGTGCGGCCGGTGGCGACGAGCAGCTCGGCGGCCGTGACGGAGGATCCGTCGGACAGCTCGACGGTGACCTCGTCGCCGTCGCGCGTCACGCGGGAGGGCGAGGCGCCGAGCCGCACGTCGACGCCCATGCCCGTCAGGCTGTCGCCGACGAGCTCGCCCGCGAAGGGCTCCTGCCCGGTGAGCAGGCCGCTGCGCGCGACGATCGTGACGGCGCTGCCGAGCGACGCGAAGGCGGTGGCCATCTCGGCGGCGACGACGCCGCCGCCGATGACGACGAGGGAGGTCGGCACGACCTCCACGCTGGTGGCCTCGCGGCTGGTCCAGGGCTCGGCCTCGGCGAGGCCGGGGATGTCGGGGAGGAGGGCGGCGGTGCCGGTGGAGACGACGACGGCGTGGGCCGCCTCGTGCTCGGTGACGGATCCGTCGGGCGCGGTGACCGTGACGCGGCGCGGCCCGGAGATGCGCCCATGGCCGCGCGCGAGGTCGATGCCGATGCCCTCGAGCCAGCTCACCTGGCCTTGGTCGTCCCAGGAGCTGGTGAAGGAGTCGCGGCGCTTCAGCACCGCCGCGACGTCGAGGTCGCCCGTGACCGCCTCCTTCGAGCCGGCGACGGCGCGCGCCGCGCGGAGGGCGCTGCCGGAGCGGAGGAGCGCCTTGCTGGGCATGCAGGCCCAGTAGGAGCACTCGCCCCCCACGAGCTCGGACTCGACGACGAGCACGGAGAGCCCGCCCTGCTTCGCGCGGTCGGCGACGTTCTCGCCGACGGGGCCGGCACCGATGACGATGAGGTCGTAGGAGGTCATCGTCCGACCCTACGCCGGGACTCCCGGGCATCGGCCCGGCGGCTTCGGTCGGCGGCTCAGCGGCCGACGAACTCCGCGGGACGCCGGCTCGCCGCCGCCTGCATGCCGCGCGCCGCGTCCTCGGATCCCGCGAGCCGCACGAGCTCGGCGGGGAGGGCAGCGGCCGCGGATCCGTGCCCGTCGCGGATGGCGGCGCGGGCGTTGCGGAGGGTCGCCTGCACGGCGAGCGGGGCCTGCGCGGCGATGCGGTCGGCGATCCCGATCGCCGTCTCGAGCTGCTCGCCGTCGGGCACCACGAGCTGCACGACGCGCATCCGCCTGGCCTCCTCCGCGTCGAACGGGTCGCCCGTGAGGATCCAGCGCATGGCGTCGCCCCAGCCCGCGACCGCGGGGAAGCGGAGTGTCGCCCCGCCGAAGGGCAGGATCCCGCGCGCGACCTCGATCTGCCCGAACCGCGTGCCCGCGGCCGCCACCACCACGTCGCTCGCGAGGGCCAGCTCGATCCCGAGCGTGAGGCACGTGCCCTGCACCGCGAGGACGACGGGCTTGCCCGTGCCCGCGTCCGCCATGCGCCACGGGTCGACGCCGTCATCCGGCACCGAGTCGAGGCCGCCGCCGGGGCCGCGGCCGATGTGGGGGGCGACGTCCGCGAGGTCGAGCCCGCCCGTGAAGTGGTCGCCGAACGCGTGCACGACGCCGACGCGCAGCTCCGGGTCGCGGTCGAGCAGGCCGTACGCGCTCGCGAGCTCGCGGAGCATCCGCATGTCGGCGGCGTTGCGCTTGGCCGGCCGGTCGAGGCCGATCAGCAGCAGGTGCCCTCGCCGCTCGACGCGCACGCGCGGTGCCTCGTCGGCCTCGGGGCGGGCGGTGGATGCGGTGCGGGCGTCGTCGCTCACGGCGGTCTCCTTCGATCGTCCGTCCCAGACTCGCAGGGCCGGGCGGGCGGCGCGACCTCCCGGTCGGGTCACACGGGCCCGGTCAGCGCCCCGATGATCCGCAGGATGGTGCCCATGTCGTCCACGGCCGCCGCGGGGGAGGAGGGCGCGAATTCGGTGATCCCGGCGCCCGCGAGACCGAACGACCGGCGCAGCGCCTTGATCGACTCGGTCACGACCTGGACGTCGAGCCCGAACGGCTCGGGGTATCCGACGCCGGACATGGCACCGGGATCCAGCACGTCGAGGTCGACGTGGATGTAGACGTGCGCGGCGCCCGTGGCGGTGACCGCCCGGACGAGCGCCTCGGGCCCGACGGCGTCGGCGCCGAGGAGCGGGATGCCGCGCGCGTCCACGAGGTCGGACTCGGCGTCGTCCAGGGCGCGCACGCCGGCGAGCACGACGCGGTCGGGGGTGACGGCGCCCGCGGGGAGCTCCAGCCCGTCGACGCCCTCGCCGATGACGGCGCGCAGCACCATCCCGTGGAAGGCCCCGGACGGCGAGGAGGCGGGCGAGTTGAGGTCGGCGTGGGCGTCGAGCCACACGACCGCGAGGCCGGGGTGGGCGGCGGCCGCGTGCCCGATGGACGCGATCTCCACGCCGCAGTCGCCGCCTATCGTGACGACCGTGGACGCGCCGGATGCCGACGCCGCCTGCAGCGCCGCCTCCTGGCGGGTGCGCACCGCGAGCAGCGACGCGTAGCGGAGCACGCCCGTGCCGAGCGACTCGCCGGCCTCGACGGGCACGTCGACGACGTGCGTGGCGGAGGCGGGCAGGTCGCCGCGTATCGCCTCGGCGCCGTCCGCGAGCCTCATGGCGCGGGACGAGCCCGAGCCCTGCCATTGGGGGACGACGACGAAGGAGGCGGGCACACCCCAGTATCGCCTGGGTGGCCGGACATGGCGATGCCCGCCGTCTCCGCCGGAGCGGGGAGGGCGGGCATCGACGTGGGGAGGGACGGACCCTGCGCCTCGCTGCCTACATGTCGCGGTAGCGCTTCGCCTCGGCGAGCGCCTGGCGGAGGCCCGCGGCGTCGAGCTTCGGGCCGTAGCCGGGGGTGTCGCGCTGGATGCGCCAGCCCTCCGCGAGCGGTCCCGCGTCGACCGTGTCGTAGCCGAAGGAGTCGAGGATCGAGGTGACGGTCGCCTTCGCCTCGGCGTCGTCGCCCGCGATCACGAGGGCGCGGCGGTCGGGCGTGCCGGCGGGGGTGCCGTGCTCGGTGAGGTCGGCCGCGTAGATGTGGTTGAACGCCTTGACGACCTTCGACTCGGGCAGGTGCCGCTGCAGCATCTCCGCGGTCGTCGTGGTCTCGTCGTCGAGCTCGGCGATGTGGCCGTCGCGCTCCGGGTAGTAGTTGTCGGTGTCGATCACGATCTTGCCCGCGAGCGGCGCGACCGGGACGCTGTCGATGTTCTTCAGCGGGATGGTGACGACGACGATCTCGCCGGCCTCCGCGACCTCCTCGACGGTGGCGGCGCGGGCGTGCTCGCCGAGCTCGTCGATCAGGTCGGTGAGGGTCTCCGGGCCGCGCGAGTTCGCGATGACGACGTCGTGGCCGGTGGAGGTGAACAGGCGGGCGAGCTGGCTGCCGATGAGTCCGGCGCCGATGATTCCGATGTTGGTCATGGGGGAGGGAACGGCATCCGCGTGGCGGGCATTCCCCGCCGGCACGACGACGGGCGCCGCTCCCGGAGGATGCGGCGCCCGTCGTGGCGTGCGGCTACTCGCCCGACGTGACCTGCTTCGGCGCGGATCCGCCGGACTTGAGCGCAGCGAGGCGCGCCTCGACCTCGGTCAGCTCGCCGAGGTCCTCGAGCTCCTCGAACTGCGCGTCGAGGCTGGAGGCCTGCAGCTCCTCGGCGCCGCGGACGCGGGCCTCCTCGCGGCGGATCTTCTGCTCGAAGCGGCTGACCTCGCTGGTGGGATCCATGATGTCGATGCTCTTCATGGCGTCCTGCACCTGCGACTGCGCCTGCACCGTCTTCTGGCGGGCGTTCAGCTCGTCGCGCTTCGACGACAGCTGCTGGAGCTTGCCGCGCATCGTGTCGAGGCCCTGCTTGAGCTTCTCGACGACCTCGGTCTGCGACGCGATGGTCGGCTCGGCGCCCTTCGCCTCGCTCTCCGACTGCATCTGGCGCTGCAGCGCGACGCGGGCGAGCGCGTCGAACTTGTCGGCGTTCGGGGTGTTGCCCGCGTTCCGGTACTCGTCCGCCTTCTGGCTCGCGGCGAGGGCCTTGCGACCCCAGTCCTGCGCGGCCTGGACGTCCTCGCGGTGGTCGTCCTCGATCATGCGCAGGTTGCCGATGGTCTGGGCGACGGCGCTCTCGGCCTCGCGGATGCTCTCCGTGTAGTCGCGGACCATCTGGTCCAGCATGAGCTGCGGGTCCTCGGCCTGGTCGATGAGGTTGTTGATGTTGGCCTTCGCGAGCTGGGCGATGCGGCCGAGGATGGACTGCTTGGACATGGGTGCTGCTCCTTCTCGTCTGGTGCTTCGTCGGAATGGGTTGATCATGGGTCGCTCTCGTTCTCGTCGTCCTGCTGGTCGTCGCTAGAAGTCGCCGCCGCCGAAGCCGCCGCCTCCGCCGAAGTCCCCGCCGCCGAAGCCGCCGCCTCCGCCGAAGCCCCCGCCGCTGAAGCCGCCGCCACCGCCACCCCAGCCGCCGCCTCCGCCGCCGCCGCTGAGCAGGCCGCCGATGATGCCGCCCATGATCGCGCCGCCGAAGGCGTCCCCGCCTCCGCCGCGGCCGCCCATCATGCCGCCGCCGTAGCCGCCGCCCTGGTCGAGGTCGCGCTGCGCGGCCTCGATGGCCTGCGCCGAGTAGGAGGTCGCGGCCTGGGCCGCGGCGACCGCGCGCACGGGATCCCGGGGAGCCGCCTCATGCGCGTCGTCGAGCGCGCGCTGCGCGTGGGCGAGGCGCGTGCGCGCCTCCTCGCCGACGCCGCCGCGACGGGTGGAGATGAAGTCGCGCGCCGTGGCCACCTGGCTCTCGGCGGTCGACAGCGCCCGCGGCAGGTAGCCGATCGCGCGCTGGACCTGCTCCTGCTGCTCCCGCACGGGCGCGAGCGCCTCGTCGAGCCGGGCCTCCGCCTCCTGCAGCAGCGTGACGCTCGTGAGCGGATCCGCGAGCCGGCCCTGCAGCGGCTTGGCGTCGGCGATGGCCTGCTCGGCCGCCTCGACCAGGCGGGTCAGCTCCGGCATGCGCCCGCCGCGCTGGGCGGCGCGGGCATCCTGGATGTCGCTGCGGACGTCGGCGATCTCCTCCTGCACGCGCGTGGACGCGTGCTCGAGGTCGGAGGACACGCGGTCGACGCCGTCGAGGAGCTTGCCGGCCTGACCGACCGCCTGCTGCGCCGCGCGCACCTTCACCGCGATCTCGCCGGTGGACGCGCGATCGCCCGCGCGGATCGCCTCGGCAGCCTCCTGCGCCGTGTCGGTCGCGAAGGAGAGGAGCGAGCGGGCCTGGTCGACGTTGCCCGTGACGGTCGTCATCGACGGGCCGGCGTAGCGGCGGCCGAGGAGGTCCACCGCCTCCTGCGTCCGGTCGATGCGCGACTTCAGCGTCTCCGCGTCGGTGACGATGGCCGCGAGGGTCTGCGGCGCGTTCTGCTCGAGCGCGCGCAGCTCCTCGAACGACGCGGCCTGCGCGTCGAGCTCGCCGCGCGCCTCCTCGCACAGCTCGACGATGCGGGCGGCCCAGGTGCGGCGCTCCTCGTCGGTGTCCTCGATCGTGTCGTCGAGCTTCTGCTTCAGGGCGAACGCCTCGCGCACCTTGCCGCCCGCGGACACGAGCACCTCCCTGTACGGGCCGACCGCGCCGGATCCGAACTCCGCCTCCGCGAAGCCCACCTCCTGCTCGCTGGTCTCGAGGGCGTCGTCGAGCTGCACGAGCATGCTGCCCGCGCGCTGCTCGGCCGTCTTCATCTCCGCGAGCGCGGCCTGGCGCTTCGCCTGGACGGCCTTCTGCTTCTTCCGGCGGCCGACGAGCGTCGTGGCGACGGCGGCCACGAGGATCGCGCCCAGCACGAGGAGGAGGACCAGGCCGAAGTCGATGCCGGAGTCGTTCCCGGAGGACGGGGTCGATCCCGTGCCGGTCTCGGCGACCGTGCCGGACTGGGAGATGGACTGGAGCCCCTGCGCGGCGTCGACCGCCGCGCCGGACCAGTCGCCGTCGCTCAGACGCGGCGCGACCACCTGGTCCGTGAGCTGCGTCCGCTGCGCGACGGACACGCTGTCCGGGACGCCGAGGGTGAACTGGCGCCCGTCGACCGCCACCGCGAGGATCGCGTCGGTCGACCCGAAGCCGTTGGCGTCCTTCGTCGCCTGCCCCCAGGCCGCCTGGTTCGCGGCTCCCGTGAACGTGTCGACGTACGCGACATGCAGCGTGACCCCGGTCTGCTCCTGCAGCTGGTCGATCGCCTGCTGGATCTGCTGCTCCTGCGCGGACGTGACGGCGTCGACCGGGTCGAGGATCGAGGCCCCGCCGAAGTCCACCGGCTCCGTGGCCTGCGCGGCGGTCGGCACCATGGCCCCGAACAGGCCGAGCGCGAGCGCGGCCCCGATCAATCTCGCGGACCGCGGCATCCGACTCCTCCGTCGTCTCAAGTGCGTGCTCCATCCAGGCTAGTGGCGCGGGTGCGTGCGGTGGCCGTGAGGATCGGGGCCTCGCGGGTCACGCGAGCTCCGTCACGGTGCGGTCGCGGGGATCCCAGCGGCGGAGGCCGGCGACCGGGGCGTCGAGCGGGTCGATGCGACCGAGCGCCGCGACCGCCGCGCCGAGCTGGTCGGTCGTGAGCCGCAGGGCGATCGTGATGTGCGGCGTCCACGACCCGGGGCGCGTGTGCGGGACGACCTCGACGGGCGCGGCGTCGGTGTCCGCGTCCCCGTCGGCGGTCGCCCGGTCGACGGCCGCGTGGATCCGCGCGTGCAGGTCGAGCAGCGCCCGGTCCACCACGACCTGCCGCGCGAGCACGAGGCCGCGGGGCGGGACGCCGAAGACGACGAGCCCGCCGAGCCGCAGCGTGGGCAGGGGAACGGAGGCGACGAGGGCGCGCACGGCGTCGTCCGCGGACCCGCCGAGACCGTCGGCCGCCAGCAGCGTCACGTGCGGGCGGTTCGTCTCCCGGCGTGGTCGGCGAGGCTCGGCAGCCCGGCATCGGCGAGGGCGCGCCAGGATGCGCGGATCGCGGCGTCGGACGCCGCGTCCAGCGTGAGCTCGAGGCTGCCGGCGCTCAGCGGCGGGGCGGTGTCGCGGGCGGCGTGGGGCCCTGGCCGCCGCGGCCGCCGTCGGGGCCGAGCTTCCGCAGCTGGTCGTCGGCGGCCTGGCGCGCCTTCTGGATCTTGTCGGCGTGCTTGCTGCCGGTGGCCTTGTCGGCGATGCCGGACACCTTGTCGATGGCGGTGCGGCCGACGTCCTGGCCCTTGGACGTGCGCAGGAAGCCGGTGGCGGCGGCGGCGATGCGGGACAGCTTCACGGGTGGTCTCCTCTGGAGGGGATCGGGTGGGCCGCCGTGCCCGGGCGGCGCGGCGGTCGTCCTCCGTCCATCCTGGCGTGCCGCGCCTGTGCTGGAGCGGGGAGTCTCCCCGGGAGAGGGAATGCGTCGGCGAGCGACGGCCCGTGGCGACGGCGCGGCGGGCCTCGTCGCCGGTGCTACCCTGGATCCGCGCTCGCGCGCACCCTGGCCCCCATAGCTCAGGGGATAGAGCACTGCCCTCCGGAGGCAGGGGCGGAGGTTCGAATCCTCCTGGGGGCACACCTTCCCATATCCCGTGTTGGTGCGGTGAGAGGCCGGTCCCGTCAGCGGGGCCGGCCTCTCGTGCGTCCGGGGCGTCTGCGACGGCGGCCGGCGACGCCGCGGGACCTCCGCTCGATCGCGCGCGCCGCGTCGGCCTCGCAGGGGCGAGCGCGCGCGGTCGCATCGGAGCGGAGCGCATCGACTCGACGCACGCTCGCGGAGCGGCAGGGGCGGAGGACGCGTGAACACACGCGGCGGGGCCCGAGACGGGTCTCGGGTTCCCGCCGCGTGGTGCTGGGCCCAACTGGGGGAGCGGGCCTAGAGACGAAGGTAGTGGGCGCCCGGTCGGACGACCACGCCGCCCGGTACTGGAAAAGTCCAGTGGTGCACGAACCAATCCGAATCCCGCATGGTGCCGAATGCGCGCCACCGGTCGGGCATGATGCGCGTCCGCGGGCCGGTCGCCCGGGCGTCCGCCGCGGCTCGGCCTAGGCTCGACGCATGGCAGACGACGACGACTCCACCTCGATCCGCGACCTCCTGAAGGGCGCGAAGCCGAAGCCCCACGAGTTCCCCGAGCTCGACCCCGCGCACCTGCCGGAGGACCCGATCGACCTCGTCGTCGACTGGATCCGCGACGCCGTCGCCCACGACGCCGCCGAGCCGAACGCGGTCGTGCTCGCCACGGCCGACGCCGACGGGCGGCCCAGCGCGCGCACGCTGCTGCTCAAGGACGTGACGCCCACGGTCGACGACGAGCCGGGCGCCCTCTGGTTCTCCTCCCTCGCCGACAGCCCCAAGGGGCGCGACCTCGAGGCGAACCCGCGCGCGGCGCTCGTCGCGTACTGGCGGGAGCGCGGGCGCCAGATCCGCGCGACCGGGCCCGTCTTCCACGGCGACGGCGAGGTGAGCGCGCGCGACTTCCTCTCGCGGCACCCGTCGTCGCGCGCCGAGGTCATCGCGGGCGACCAGAGCGAGCCGATGCCCGACGCCGCCGAGCGCGACGCGCGCGTCGCCCGGGCGCGGGAGGCCGTCGAGGCGGACCCGGAGCTCGTCGCCGAGTCGTGGCGCGCCTACGTGCTGCAGCCCACGGTCGTCGAGTTCTGGCAGGCGACCGAGGACCACGGGCAGCTGCGGATCATGTACCGGTCGGGGCCCGACGGATCCTGGTCGCACACGCTCGTCTGGCCCTGAGGCGCGCCTCCGCCGGCGCGTGTTGCGGAACATGACGCGCGGCGTGCGATCCCGCGGGCGACGCCGCACACTGGATCCATGCCCGCCCCCCTCCGCCGCCTCGCCGTAGTGCAGGTGACCCGCTCCCGCCCCGAGGCCGCCGCGTACAACACGCTCGTGCAGGGCCTCAACGCGCGCGTCGCCGAGGTCGCCGACGAGGCCGGCTGGGTGGTCGAGAACATCGCCGCGGAGGACGAGGGCGTCGAGTCGCTGCTCGCCCGCACGCGCGAGGCCGACGCCGTCGTCATCATGGGCGGCGAGGACGTCGCCCCGCGCTTCTACGGCGGGCCGGCCGAGTACGAGGGCCGCTCGATGCACCGCGAGGTCGCCGACGCCGGGCAGATCGCGCTCGTCCGCCGCGCGGTCGCCGAGGGCACGCCGCTGCTCGGGATCTGCCGCGGCGCCCAGATCGTGAACGTCGCGCTCGGCGGCACCCTGCAGCAGCACATCGAGGGCGTGGGGGAGCACCGCAACGACGCCGACGAGATCACGGCCGTCATGCGCGACCACGACGTGCGCGTCGCCGCGGGCAGCCGGCTCGCGCGCGTGCTCGGATCCACGGACGTCGTCGTGCGGAGCGCGCACCACCAGGCGGTCGACCGCCCGGGCACGGGCCTCCGCGTCGTCGCCGTCGCGCCCGACGGCGTGCCGGAGGCAGTCGAGCACGAGAGCGCACCCGTCATCGGCGTGCAGTGGCACCCGGAGGACCCGGGCGCCGCGCGCGACCAGCTGCCCGCGCTCCTCGACGCGCTCGCCGAGGCCTGCGCGCTGCGCGAGCCCGTCGGCGCCGCGCGCACCGCGGCCGCCTGAGCCGACACCGTCGCGGGCGATCGCGGCGCGCACGACGAGGCCGCACGGGTCAGGGCATCACGTCGCCGCTGTTGGGCCCGAGCGTCTGGCCGACGAAGAGGTTGCCGTCGGGATCCGCCGCCAGCAGCACCGCGGTCGGCGCGACCTCGTCCACCGTCCCGAAGCGGCCGAGCGGCAGCTCCCGGCGCTTCGCGTCCTTCCAGTCCTCCGAGATGGCGTCGACGAGCGGCGTGGCGATCGGGCCCGGCGCGATCACGTTCGCGAGCACGTTCGACGAGGACACCTCGAGCGCGAGCGACTTGGTGAACGCGATGACCCCGGCCTTCGCGGCCGCGTAGTGCGCGAGCCCGACGCCGCCCTTCTGGCCGAGCTGCGACGCGACCGTGATGATCCGCCCGTCGCGCCGCTCGAGCATCCCCGGCAGCACGGCCCGCGTGAGCAGGAACACGCTCGTGAGGTCGACGTCGATCGTGCGCTGCCAGGTCGCCAGCGTCATCTCCGCCACGGGCGCCTCGGTGAGGATGCCGTGGGAGTTGACCAGCACGTCGATCCGGCCGAGCAGCCGCCCGGCCTCCGCGACGGCCTCCGCGACGCGCGCCTCGTCGGACACGTCGGCGATGACCGCGCCCACCGCGCCGATCCGCCGCGCCTCCTCGTGCACGGCGGGCGCGAGGTCGAGCAGCACGACCTCGGCGCCCGCGAGCACGAAGTGGCGCGCGATGGCCGCGCCGATCCCGCTGGCCGCGCCCGTCACGAGCGCGGTGCGCCCGCGGAGCCGGTCGCTCCGGGGCACCGACGCGGTCACTCCTGCATCCGGATCGTCAGGCCGCCGTCGACCGTGAGGGTCTGGCCCGTCACGTAGGCGGCGTCGTCGGAGGCGAGGAACGCGATGACCGACGCGACCTCCTCGGGCCGGCCCACGCGCCCGGCGGGGATGCGGTCGCCCGCCCGCCGGAGGCCGTCGGCGCCGAGCGAGTTCACCGCGTCGAGCGACTGCGGGGTCTCGATGAGGCCCGGGATCACGGTGTTCGCCCGGATCCCGCGCGGCGCGAGCTCCACGGCCGCGCTCCGCACGAGGCCGACGACCCCGGCCTTCGCCGTCGCGTAGTGCGCGTGGTCGCCCCAGCCGTAGACGCCGCCCGCGATGGAGGACACGGCGACGATCGAGGAGCCGCTTCCGAGGAGCGGCTCGGCGGCGCGGATCACGCGCATCACGCCGCCGAGGTCGACGCCGAGCACCTCGTCCCACCGCTCGTCGGTCATGGCACCGAGGGGCGCGCGGCGGAGGATCCCGGCCGCCGCGATTACGTGGTCCACCTGGCCGTACTCCTCGAGCGCGGCCCGCACGAACGCGTCGACCGACGAGGTGGAGGCCACGTCGAGGTCCACCGCGATGCCCGTGCCGCCGACGGCGCGCACGGCCTCGAGGGTCGCGCCCGGGTCGTGCGGGTCGCCGGGGTAGCGGCCGACGACCACGCGGTCGCCCCGCGCGGCGAGGCGCACGGCGGTCGCCCGGCCGATGCCGGAGGCCCCGCCCGTGACGAGCGCGACGGGCGCCGCGCCGGTCACGCGGTCGCCTCGCGCGTCTCGCCCGTGGGCTTCGCGAGCAGCATCACGAGCGCCGAGGCGAGGATCCCGCCCGCGCCCACCCACAGCGCGGCCTGGCCGAACGACATCGCGCTCGCCGTGAGGCCCGTGAGCAGGAAGCCGCCGATGATGGCGCCGGGCTGGCTCATCGCGCCGATGAAGCTGGATCCGGTCGCCCGGCAGTCGCTGTCGAAGCAGCCGGCCTGGAAGAACAGGATCGCCGCGTACGGCCCGAGCAGGAAGAACAGCCCGACCATGTACGCGCCCATCACGAACGTCGGGTCGTCGGGCCCGAGGAGCATGACCGCGAAGGCGAGCCCGGCGATGAGCCAGCCGCCGACGATGACGTTGCGGCGGCCGAGCCGGTCGCCCAGCCAGCCGTGCGCGAGGTAGCCGAGCACGCCCACGCAGTTCGACGCGATGATCAGCAGCAGCGCGTTGGACGCGTCGATGTGCTTGCCCGACTCGAGCACGGTGGTGCCGAGCACCGAGAAGGTCTGGATCCCGAACCAGTTGAGCAGCCACGCCACGCTCAGCACGATCGTGCTGCGCAGGTGCTTGCCCTGGAAGATGCGCGCGATGGGGGCGGACTTCTGCACGTCGAGCCCGGTGGCGCGCGCGAAGGCGGCCGCCTCGTCGTGCAGGCCCGCGGTCCGCAGACGCCGGATCTGCTGCTGCGCCACGAACTGCGGGCTCTCCCGGAGCGTGAGGCAGATCGCGGCGACCACGAGCGCGGGCACCGTCGCGAGGCCGAACGCGACGCGCCAGCTGCCCGGGCCGAAGGCCGTCGTGATCAGGCCCACGAACGCGGCGGCGAGCAGCGCGCCGAGCGGCCAGCCCGTCTGCACCATCGCGTAGACGAAGCCCTTGTTGCGCCGGATCCTCTCGTCCTCCGTCTGCTCGTATATCTCGTTGAGGTACGTGGCGTTGATCGACTGCTCGGCGAGGCCCAGGCCGCTGATGCTGCGGATCCCGACGAGCGAGACCGCGCCGGCGCTCAGCGCGGTCGCGCCCGAGGACAGCGCCGTGCCCGTCACCGAGACGACCATGCCGACGCGGCGGCCGAGCCGGTCGACCATCGGGCCGACGAGCAGCACGACGACCGCCGTGCCGACGCTGACGAGCGTCGAGACGAGCAGCGACTCGCTCGTGTCCCAGCCGAAGTCGCGCGAGATGTCGGGCAGCAGCGTGCCGAAGAGGATGAAGTCGTAGACCGCGATGGTCCACGCGAGGAAGGCGATGCCCGTGACCCGGCGGGTCTGGCGGACGCTCACCCTCTCGAGGCCGGCGGGCAGCGCGCCGGCGGGGCCGGCGCCCGCGGATGCGGTGCCGGGACGGGAGGTGTCGGTGCTCATGGTGGTGGTCTCCTGCGGTCGGTCGGGTCGCGGATCAGGGGACGCGCGGGGTGCGCGGGGAGCGTCGCTGGAAGTCCTGGGCGATCTCGTCGAAGGTCGCCCAGCGGACGCCCTCGTGCGAGTTGATGTGGGCGATGAGCCGCTCGAGCATGAGGAGCACCTGCGGACGGCCCGAGACGTCGGGGTGGATCGTGAAGGTGAAGACGCCGTAGTCCTGCTCGCGGTAGACCCAGTCGAACTGGTCGCGCCACATCTCCTCGAGGTGGCGGGGGTTCACGAAGCCGTGGCTGTTCGGGCTGCCCTTGACGAACATCATGGGAGGAAGGTCGTCGAGGTACCACGACGCGGGGATCTCCACGAGGTCGGTCTCCTCGCCGCGCACGAGCGGGTGCATCCAGCTGGCCGCGTCCTTCGTGTAGTCGACGCCCTGCCACGTGTCGCCCACGCGCACGTAGTACGGCTCGAAGTCGCGGTGCATGAGGGAGTGGTCGTAGCGGATCCCGCGCTCGATGAGGAGCTCGTTGGTCACGCGCGAGAACTCCCACCACGGCGCCACGTAGCCGGTGGGCCGGCGGCCGGCGCGCGACTCGATGAGCTCGATGGAGCGGTCGAGCACGTCCGCCTCCTGCTGGCGCGACATCTCGATGGGGTTCTCGTGGCTGTAGCCGTGCGCGCCGATCTCGTGCCCGGCGGCGACCACCTGGTCGAACTCGCGCGGGAACGTCTCGATCGAGTGGCCCGGCCAGAACCAGGTGGAGGGGAGGCCGTGCTTGGCGAGCAGCGCGTTGAGGCGCGGCACGCCGACCTCGCCCGCGAACAGGCCGCGGGAGATGTCGCCGGGCGAGTCCTGCCCGCCGTACGAGCCGAGCCAGCCGCTCACGGCATCGACGTCGATGCCGAACGCGATGATGATGTCCTTGACCATGGGGGTCCTCTCTGGTGATGGGTCAGGCCGGCAGGACGCCGGCCGGGGTGGGGAGTGCGGTCGCGGGGTCGGCGGCGGCGGCCAGCAGGCGGCGCGCCTCGTCGACGGGGTGGTGGTCGAGCAGGAGGGCCACGAGGATCCGGGCCTGCGCGACGGAGAGGCGGCCGATCGGCACGGCGCCGACGCGCACGGCGTCGACCCCTCCGCCGTCGCCGTAGATCGCGGCCACCGGTCCCTCGGCCACGCGCGTGCCGAGCGCGACGAGGACGCCGGCGTCGACGGCCGCCTCGATCTCCGGCACGAGCGCGGCGTTCGCGTTGCCGGCGCCCGTGCCGATGACGACGACGCCCGCGGCCCCCGCGGCGATCGCGGCCCGGAGGAGCACGGCGTCGGCGCCCGGGTGGACGCTGACGCAGTCCACGCGGATCCGGTCGAAGCGCGGGCTGGGCGCGGGGAGGAGCGGCAGCGCGCGCGGCCGGCGGGCGAGGCGGACGCCGTCACCGACCACGCGGCCGACGGGCGCGCCGTCGCGGGCGGCGAAGGCGTCGGGATCCAGCGTGCGGGCCTTCACCAGGCCGTCGGCGGCGAGGACGCGCGAGGCGAACACGGCGAGAACGCCGGCCCCGCGCGCCTCGGACGACGCGGCGACGACGATGGCGTCGCGCAGGTTGCCGGGCCCGTCGCCCTCCGGGTGGTCGGCGGAGCGCTGGGCGCCCGTGAGCACCACGGGCCGCGGGTCGTCCGTCACCAGCTCCAGGAGGAACGCCGTCTCCTCGAGGGTGTCCGTGCCGTGCGTCACGACCACGCCGTCCACGTCGTCGCGCGCGAGCGCCTCGGCGACCGCGTCCGCGATGGTGCGGAGGTCGGCGTGCGTCAGCGCGAACGAGTTGACCCGGAGGACGTCGCGCGTGGCGACGGTGACGCCGGGCGGGAGGGCGGGCACGGATCCGAGCAGGCGCTCGGCGGGATCGGCGGCGACCGCGGACCCGTCGGCGCGTGCGCGCGAGGAGATGGTCCCGCCGGTGGCGAGCACGAGGACGTGGGGCATGCGGACGATCCTGCGATGCACAAACGATTGCGTCAATGGTTTGCGTCGAACGATCACGTTGCCGTCCTGTTGCGGGGATGTTTCCCCGCCGGAGGGTCCACGGCCACCCTCGCTGCCGGCCCGCGACGCTATGCCATGCTGGATCGGGTGAGGAGGCCCGCATGACCCAAAAGCGTCGGCCGCCCACCACGCAGCGCATGATCGCCGAGCTCGCCGGCGTCAGCATCACGACCGTCTCCCGCGTGCTCAACTCCCGCGAGGAGCACCCCGGCCGGTGGGCCGGACCCGAGACCGTCGCCGCCATCCTCGACATCGCCGAGCGCAGCGGCTACCGGCCGAACCCGCACGCCGCGAGCCTGCGCACCTCCCGCTCCGACCTCGTCGGCGTCCTCGTCCCGCGCCTCCAGGACTACGTGCTCGCGACCGTCTACGAGGGCATCGACGAGGCGGCGACCGAGCGCCGCATCTCCACCTTCGTCACGAACAGCCTCGACCGGCCGGACCTCCAGCGCAGCCGCACCCGCAGCATGCTCGACCGCCGGGTCGACGGCATGATCTTCGGCGACGCGCACCTCGACGACCCGCTGCTCGACGAGCTCGCGGAGGAGGGCGTGCCCTTCGTCCTCGTCTCGCGCCGCCGGGGGGATCACGTGGCCGTCACGTGCGACGACGTGACGGGCGGCCGGCTCGCGGCCGAGCACCTCATCGCGCAGGGGCGCACCCGGCCGGCCGTGCTCGCCGGCATGTCCTTCGCGTCGACCGCGGTCGACCGCACGCGCGGCTTCCTCGAGGCGTACGCGGAGGCCGGGATGCCCGTGCCGTCGGAGCGCGTGATCCAGCGGGGCTTCGACGCGGCGGCGGGCCGGGAGGCGACCGAGGAGGTGCTGCGCGCCGGGCACGCGCCCGACGCGCTCTTCGCGACCAACGACTTCGCGGCGATCGGAGCGATGGGGGCCCTCCGCGACGCGGGCCTGTCCGTGCCCGACGACGTCGCGCTCGTCGGCTACAACGACACCGCGCTCGCGGCATCCGGATCCATCGGGCTCACGAGCGTGCGCTCGCCCGTGCACGAGATGGGGCGGCTCGCGCTGGAGACGCTCCTCTCGCTCGTCGACGGTCGCGAGGCCGCCTCCCGGATGCTCGAGCCGACGCTCGTCGCGCGCGCGTCGACGGGGCCGCACCCGCGCTGAGCCGCGGCGACCCGGTCGCGCGGACGGGGCCGAGCGGATCCGATGCCACGATGGACGCATGCGCCGCGACGTCTCCTCCATGCTCGAGCTGCAGGTATCCGGCGAGAGCGAGATGGCCTTCGCGGTCGCCGTCGCCCGAGGTGCCGACATCGCGTCCGAGCATCTCTCCTTCGCCCTCGACGGCCGCGCGATCGAGGCGACCGAGGTGGTCGACCGGCACGACACCCGCCTGCACGTCCTGACGACCGGCGCGGGCGTCCTCACGATGGAGTACCGCGCCACCGTCACGGGCCGCCGCGACCCCGCGCCCGTGGATGACGTGGACCTCTGGATCTACCGCCGCCCGAGCCGCTACTGCGAGTCGGACACGCTGTTCCCCACCGCTCGCGGCGAGTTCCGCGGCCTCGACGGCCTGCCCCTCCTCGCCGCCGTGCGCGCGTTCGTCGCCGAGTCGCTGCGGTATGCGCCCGGCTCCAGCCTTCCGACCGACGGCGCCGTCCGCACGCTGCTCGCCCGCCGCGGCGTCTGCCGCGACTACGCGCACCTCGTGATCGCGATGCTCCGCGCGCTCGACGTGCCCGCGCGCCTGGCCGCCGTCTACGCGCCGGGCCTCAGCCCCATGGACTTCCACGCGGTCGCCGAGGCGTGGGTCGACGGCGCATGGCACGTCGTCGATGCCACCGGGCTCGCGCCCCGGCAGAGCCTGCTGCGGATCTCCACGGGTCGCGACGCCTCCGACACCGCGTTCCTCACGAACACGCGGAGCCTCGTGACCATCTCGCGCATGGAGGTGATGGCCACGGTCGACGAGCTGCCGGTCGACGACGTGGCCGCGGCCGTGCGCCTGGGCTGAGCCGTCCGCCCCGGCTGACGGGTCAGATCAGCCGCCGACGGTCTTGAGCACCGCGTTGCCGAGGTCGGCGTGGTCGCCCGGCTCGTAGAACGACGCGGAGCGCATGACGACCATGTGCTTCGAGGAGTAGATGGTGGCGACGCCGACGGCGTCCTGCAGTTCGAAGTAGGCCTCGACGCCCGACGGGTATCCCGCGATCGGGTCCGCCAGGAGGATGGCGGCGTCGCGCCGGGACTGCAGCTCGGCCGCGACGGGCTGCGCCACGTCGACCTCGACCGCGGTGCCGTCCGACGACCGGAAGGCGCAGGCGATGCCCTGCATCGCGAGGACGTCGGCGCGCAGGCCGTCCGTCGAGGTGTCGGCGGGGAGCGCCTCGCTCGCGAAGCCCTTCCCGAACTCGGCGAGGTCGGGAAGGAGCTGCGCGCACGTGGTGCTGACCGGCGTGCCCTTCGGCGGCGCGGGCGTGGGGGACGCGCTCGGCGCGGTGCCGGATCCGCCGCCCTGCGCCTCGCCGCCGCCGGCGCTCGCCGAGGGGCCGGGGGTCGCGGGCTGGAGCGGGGCGGGGTTCGAGCAGCCCGTGAGGAGCAGGGCCACCGCGAGCCCGGCGGCGGCCGTGGCGGGGACGGTGCGGGCGAGGCGGGGCCGGGCGGGCGCGGGGAGGCGGACGGGCATGGCGGTGCTCCTTCGGATCCGGGCGCGCCGCGGGGTGCGACGCTCGGCGCGCGGCGAGGCTGCCACGAGCGGGAGGCGGGATCGACACCCTACCGAGCCGGGACGGGACGCCGCTGGGATGCCCCGGCGCCCTGGGGGCGGCCCGCACGGGCACGCGCGCCGGGCGGGGCGGGTCGCGCCCGCCGGTAGGATCGATCCCCATGACGACCCCTGACCTGACCGGCGCCCTGTTCGAGATCGTGGCCCGGACGGCAGGACGACGACCGGGGGGCGACGCCCTCGCGCTCAGCCCCGACATGGTCGTGCTCGAGCGCCCGCGCAACCGCGACCACGGCGACTGGGCCACCAACATCGCCATGCGGATCGCCAAGCCGCTGGGGGAGAGCCCGCGCACCATCGCGGCCGACATCGCGGAGGCGCTCGGCGAGCTGCCGCAGGTCGCGAAGGTCGACGTCGCGGGTCCGGGCTTCATCAACATCACGCTCGAGGCGGCTGCCGCGGGCGCGCTCGCACGCACCATCGTCGAGTCGGGCCCCGCGTACGGCCGCGGCACGACGCTCGAGGGGATCCGCATCAACCTCGAGTTCGTCTCCGCGAATCCGACCGGCCCCATCCACCTGGGCGGCGTGCGCTGGGCCGCCGTCGGCGACAGCCTCGCGCGCATCCTCCAGGCCGAGGGCGCTGACGTCACGCGCGAGTACTACTTCAACGACCACGGATCCCAGATCGACCGCTTCGCCCGCAGCCTCCTCGCGAGCCACCTCGGCGAGGAGACGCCCGAGGACGGCTACGGCGGCGCGTACATCGGCGAGATCGCCGAGCGCGTGGTGGAGGGGTACGACGGCGACATCGACGCCCTGCCGCGCGAGGAGCAGCAGGAGCTGTTCCGGAGCGCCGGCACCGAGCTGATGTTCGCGGAGATCAAGCAGAAGCTGCACGACTTCGGCGTGGACTTCGACGTCTTCTTCCACGAGGACTCGCTGCACGAGTCCGGCGCCGTCGACCGCGCCGTCGCGCGCCTGAAGGAGCTCGGCCACGTCTTCGAGGAGGACGGCGCCGTCTGGCTCCGCACCACCACGTTCGGCGACGACCGCGACCGCGTCGTCATCCGGTCGACCGGCGAGCCCGCCTACATCTCGGGCGACCTCGGCTACTACCTCGACAAGCGCGAGCGCGGCTTCGAGCAGAACATCATCATGCTGGGCGCCGACCACCACGGCTACGTCGGCCGCATGATGGCCATGGTCGAGGCGTTCGGCGACACCCCGGGCGTCAACCTGCAGATCCTCATCGGCCAGATGGTCAACCTGCTGCGCGACGGCGAGCCCGTGAAGATGAGCAAGCGCAACGGCACCATCGTCACGCTCGACGACCTGGTCGACGCGGTGGGCGTGGACGCCGGCCGCTACGCGCTCGTACGCTCCTCCGCCGACCAGAACCTCGACATCGACCTCGCGGTGCTCGGCAAGCGGACCAACGACAACCCCGTCTTCTACGTGCAGTACGCCCATGCGCGCACCTGCGCGGTGGACCGCAACGCGGGCGCATCGGGCGTCGACCGCTCGGCATTCGCGCCGGAGCTGCTCACGCACCCGACCGAGTCGGCGCTCCTCGGCCTCCTGCAGGAGTTCCCGCGCATCGTCGCGCAGGCCGCCGAGCTGCGCGAGCCGCACCGGGTCGCGCGCTACGTCGAGGAGCTCGCCGGCTCCTACCACCGCTGGTACGACAGCTGCCGGGTGGTCCCGCGGGGCGACGAGGAGGTCACCGACCTGCATCGCACGCGCCTGTGGCTGAACGACGCGGTCCGGCAGGTGGTCGCCAACGGACTCGACCTCGTGGGCGTCTCGGCCCCCGAGCGCATGTAGGGGAGCGGATCATGTCGGGGCGGTTCCAGGGCACCGAGGTCTTCGAGGCGCCCGAGCGCCGCGACCCGCGGGAGGCGAGGCGCCGTCGTCGCGGCCCGCGCGGCGGCACCGTCTTCATCTGGCTCCTCGTGCTCGCCGTGATCGGCGTCGGTCTCGCGTTCGGGCTGCGGATCATCGACCAGACCGTCCGCGGCGTCGCCGAGGACCAGGCCGAGAAGCAGATCGCCGACCAGCTGCCCGGCCAGATCACCGGGCGCGTGAACGTCTCGATCGAGGGCGACTGGGTCATCCCGCAGCTCATCCGCGGCACGCTCGACCGCGTCGTGCTCGACGGACCGAACCTCCAGGCCGACGGAACGCCCTTCCAGGCGCACATCGTCGCGACCGACGTGCCCACCGACCAGGAGCGCACCGTCGGGAGCGTCGTCGCGACGGTGTCGATGGACCAGGTCCCCGCGAGCGCGCTGCTCGCCAAGACGGCAGGCACGCCGCCCGACCTCGAGTTCGGCGACGGCACGCTCGGCTACTCCGGGTCCACGCGGATCCTCGGGCTCACGCTCGGCTACACCGTGGCGGCGCAGCCCGTGCTGCGCGACGCCTCGACCGTGGTCATCACGCCCGCCGAGGTGAATCTGCAGGCGGGATCGCTCAAGATCGACCTCGCGCAGACCATCCAGGGGATCCGCGACATCACGTACCCCGTGTGCGTCGCGCAGTACCTCCCCGCCGGCGTCGCGGTGCAGGACGTGACCATCGCGGACGGCCGTGCGTCGATGACCGTCGCGTCGTCGTCGCTGAAGCTCACGCGCGACTCGCTCGGGGTCACCGGCAGCTGCGGGTAGCCGCCCGGCCGCGCTCCCGCCGTGCCGCGGCGGCCGCCGTCACATGCGCCGGGGGCCTCGTCGTGCCTCGGTAGGATGGCTCGCACCGCCCCCTTCGGCTCCAGGGACCACACCGGGTCCGCTCGCCATCCCGCACGTCCGCCCCGCGTACGAACAGGTGACCTCCGTGACCGCGAACCCGCTGGCCCCGTCCTGGCTGCAGCTCCCCGACGACGCGAACGCGCTGGACCCCGCCGTCTGGTCCCGCGGCACCGCCCGCGGCGACGACGGAGCCATCCGCATCGCCGGGGTCCCCGCCACCGCGCTCGCCGCGCGCTTCGGCACGCCGCTCTACGTGATGGACGAGGACGACGTGCGCGCCCGCGCCGCCGAGACGCTCGCGGCCTTCACCCGCGAGGCCGCCGCCGTCGGCACGAGCGCGCGCGTCTACTACGCGGGCAAGGCGTTCCTCAGCATCGAGGTCGCGCGCTGGATGGTCGAGGAGGGCCTCCACATCGACGTCTGCTCCGGCGGGGAGCTCGCCGTCGCGCTCGCGGCCGGCGCGGATCCCGCCCGCCTGGGGTTCCACGGCAACAACAAGTCGGTCGCCGAGATCGACCGCGCGGTGGGCGCCGGCATCGGCCAGATCGTCGTCGACAGCGCCATCGAGGTGGAGCGCGTCGCCGCCGCGGCCGCCGCGCACGGCCGCGTCCAGCCCGTGCGCCTGCGCGTGAACAGCGGCGTGCACGCTCACACCCACGAGTACCTCGCGACCGCGCGCGAGGACCAGAAGTTCGGGATCACGCTGGCCGACGCCCCCGAGCTCGTCGCGCGGATCCGGTCACACGCGTCCCTCTCCTTCACGGGACTGCACGCGCACATCGGCAGCCAGATCTTCGAGACCGACGCCTTCGTCGAGTCCGCCCGCCGGCTCCTCGACCTGCACGAGCGGCTGCTCGCCGACGGTCCCGTGCCCGAGCTCAACCTCGGCGGCGGCTTCGGCATCGCGTACACGTCGGTCGACCGGCCCGTGCCCGTGCCCGAGATCGCCCGGCGCCTCGCGCGCATCGTCGGCGACGAGTGCGGGCGCCGGGGGATCGCGGTGCCCGTCATCGCGGTCGAGCCCGGCCGGAGCATCGTCGGCCCGTCCACCGTCACGCTCTACTCCGTCGGCACGGTCAAGGACGTGCTCGTGACCGTCGGCGGCCTCGACGGCGAGGTGGCCGAGGCGGAGTCCGCCACGGGCGACGTCGAGGATCCGCGCGTCGCCGCGGAGGCGGAGACCGCCGTCCGCCGCTACGTGAGCGTCGACGGCGGCATGAGCGACAACGCGCGCCCCGCCCTCTACGGCGCGGACTACTCCGTGCGGATCGCCTCGCGCACCTCCGACGCGGATCCCGCCCTCGTCCGCATCGCCGGCAAGCACTGCGAGAGCGGCGACCTCGTCGTCCTCGCCGACTACCTGCCGGGCGACGTCCGCGCCGACGACCTCCTCGCCGTCCCCGCGACGGGCGCCTACTGCTGGGCGCTCGCGAGCAACTACAACTGGATCGGCCGCCCGGCCGTCGTCGCCGTGCGCGCCGGCGAGGCGCGCGTCATCGTCCGCGGCGAGACCGAGGCCGACCTGCTGGCGCGCGACCTGGGCACGCCCGCGCCCGCATCCCCCGACGTGAACGGAGCACGATGATCGAGTACCGGAACCTGCGCGTCGCCCTGCTGGGCTGCGGCTCGGTCGGCACCCAGGTGGCGCGCCTCATGCGGGAGCACGGCGACGAGCTGGCGCAGCGCGTGGGCGCCCGGCTCGAGCTCGTGGGCATCGCGGTGCGGGACGCGGACGCGCCGCGCGACCCGTCGGTGCCGCGCGAGCTGCTCACCACGGACGCCGAGTCGCTCATCCTCGGCGCGGACATCGTCATCGAGCTGATGGGCGGCATCGAGCCGGCGCGCACCCACATCCTCGCGGCCATCTCCTCGGGCGCCGACGTCGTGACGGCCAACAAGGCCCTGCTCGCGACCCACGGACCCGAGCTCTTCGAGGCGGCCGAGCAGGTCGGCGCGCAGCTCTACTACGAGGCCGCGGTGGCGGGCGCGATCCCCATCATCCGGCCGCTGCGCGACAGCCTCGCGGGCGACCGGGTCGAGCGGATCCTCGGCATCGTCAACGGGACGACGAACTACATCCTCGACGAGATGGACACCCACGGGCTCGGCTTCGACGAGGCCCTGGCGACCGCCACGGAGCTCGGCTACGCGGAGGCGGATCCCACGGCCGACATCGAGGGCTACGACGCCGCCCAGAAGGCGGCCATCCTCGCGAGCCTCGCCTTCCACACGCGCGTGCCCGTCGAGGCCGTGCACCGCGAGGGGATCACGGGCCTGTCCTCCGGGCAGTTCGACTCCGCCCGCAAGGCCGGGTACGTGATCAAGCTGCTCGCCATCTGCGAGCGCCTCGCGGATCCCGCCACCGGCCGCGACGGCGTCTCGGCCCGCGTCTACCCGGCGCTCGTGCCGCGCGACCACCCGCTCGCGGCGGTGCACGGCGCGAACAACGCCGTGTTCGTCGAGGCCGAGGCCGCTGGCGACCTCATGTTCTACGGCGCGGGCGCCGGGGGAGTGCAGACCGCGTCCGCCGTCCTCGGCGACGTCGTCTCCGCCGCGCGCCGGCACGTCGTGGGAGGCCCGGGCGTCGCCGAGTCGACGCACGCCGACCTGGAGACGCTGCCCGTCGGCGCGATCACGACGCAGTACCAGATCACGCTCCAGGTGGCGGACGAGCCGGGCGTGCTCGCCCGCATCGCCCATCTGTTCAGCGAGCACGGCGTCTCCGTGGAGACGCTCGAGCAGACCACGCACCAGGCCCCCGTGGCGGGAGGGGCGGGCGCCCGGCCCACCGCTAGCCTGGTGATCGGCACGCACCGCGCCACCGACGCGGCCCTCCGGGCCACCGTCGACGCGGTCTCGAACCTCGACGCGGTGACGGCAGTCGCGAGCGTCCTCCGAGTAGAAGGAGCCTGATGGCCCACCAATGGCGCGGACTGCTCCGCGAATACGCCGACCGCCTCGACGTCACGGACGCCACCCCGATCATCACGCTCGGCGAGGGCGGCACGCCGCTCATCCCCGCGCCGGCCCTGTCCGCCCGCACGGGCGCGCAGGTCTGGGTCAAGTACGAGGGCATGAACCCGACCGGGTCGTTCAAGGACCGCGGCATGACCATGGCGATCTCGAAGGCCGTCGAGCACGGCGCGAAGGCCGTCATCTGCGCCTCGACCGGCAACACCTCCGCGTCGGCCGCGGCGTACGCGACGCACGCGGGCATCACGGCCGCCGTGCTCGTGCCCGAGGGCAAGATCGCGATGGGCAAGCTCAGCCAGGCCGTCGCCCACGACGCGCAGCTGCTCCAGGTGCGCGGCAACTTCGACGACTGCCTCGACATCGCGCGCGAGCTCAGCGCGAACTACCCGGTGCACCTCGTCAACAGCGTCAACAACGACCGCATCGAGGGTCAGAAGACGGGCGCGTTCGAGGTCGTCGAGGTGCTCGGCGACGCACCGGACTTCCACCTCATCCCCGTCGGCAACGCCGGCAACTACACCGCGTACACGCGCGGCTACCGCGAGGACCTCGAGGCGGGCAACGCCACGAAGCTGCCGCGCATGTTCGGCTTCCAGGCGGCGGGCAGCGCGCCCATCGTCGACGGCGCCGTCGTCAAGGACCCCGACACGATCGCCAGCGCGATCCGCATCGGCAACCCCGCCTCGTGGAAGCTCGCGCTCGAGGCGCAGCTGCTCACCGACGGCTACTTCGGCGCGATCTCGGACGCGAAGATCCTCGAGGCGCACCGCATCCTCTCCGCGGAGGTCGGCATCTTCGTCGAGCCCGCTTCGGCCATCAGCGTCGCCGGGCTCCTCGAGCGCGCCGAGGCCGGGCAGATCCCGAAGGGCGCGACGGTCGTCCTCACGGTCACCGGTCACGGCCTCAAGGACCCGCAGTGGGCGCTCCGCACCACGGACGGCTCGGACGTCGCCCCCACGAGCGTGGGCGTCGACGTCGCCGAGATCGCGGGCGTGCTCGACCTGGTCGCGTCGTGACCGACGGTCCGATGCCCCGGGCGCTCCCGATCGGGCGCCGCGTGCAGGTGCGCGTGCCCGCGACGAGCGCCAACCTCGGGCCCGGCTTCGACACGCTCGGCCTCGCGCTCGCGCTGTACGACGACCTCACGGTGACGGTGCGCGACGCGCCCGGCGCCACGGTCGACGTGCGCGGCGTCGGCGCGGGCGAGGTGCCGACCGACGAGCGGAACCTCGTGGTCACGGCCATCGCCCACACGTTCGCCGCGTTCGACCAGCCGATGCCCGGCCTCGACCTCGTGGCGGAGAACCGGATCCCGCACGGACGCGGCCTCGGGTCATCCGGCGCGGCCATCGTGTCCGGCATCATGGCGGCCCAGGGCCTGCTCGCCGGCACGGTCGAGATCGACGCCGACGCGCTCCTCCGCCTCGCCACCGAGATGGAGGGCCACCCCGACAACGTCGCGCCCGCGCTCTTCGGCGGCCTCACCATCGCGTGGGTCGACGGCCAGGGCCCGCAGCACAAGAAGCTCGCCGTGCACCGCGGCGTCTCGCCGCTCGTGCTGGTGCCGGTCGCGACCATGTCCACTGCGCTCGCCCGGAGCCTGCAGCCGGAGTCCGTGCCGCACGAGGACGCGATCTTCAACGTGTCGCGCTCGGCGCTGCTCATCGCGGCGCTCATCCAGAGCCCCGAGCTGCTGCTCGCCGCCACCGAGGACCGGCTGCACCAGGACTACCGCGCCGCGGCGATGCCCGAGACCAACGAGCTCGTGCACCTGCTGCGCGAGCGCGGCTACGCGGCCGTCGTCTCCGGCGCGGGTCCCTCGCTCCTCGTCCTCGGCAGCGACCCGGGCCAGCGCCTCACGGCCGCCGAGCTCGTCGCCGAGCGCAGCGCGAACCCGTGGACCGCGCTGATGCTCGCCGTCGACGTCAAGGGCTCGACCGTCCAGGTCGTCGCCGAGGGATCCGCGCCCGCCGCCTAGCCGGATCGCGCGGGTCCCGCACCCGGCGCGTCGTTCCCTCCCCGGGCGGCGCGCCGGGTGCTAGGCTCTGGGCGACCCCGGAATCAACGGATCCACGCATGCGCGTCGGAGATCCGGTCCCGGTGGTCGTTTCTCACCACTCACCCGCTGTCGTCTCTGCAAGATCCCGTGCCTTCGTGCCCGACAGCAGCTCCGGACGGAATCAGACCGTCCGCCGCTTTCGCAGAGACACACGCGATCGGCTCTCCTCCGCACGGGCTTCGTCCCGCCGGATCGGGGAAAGGACCCACGCACATGACCGATGTCGACACCCGCGCCACCACCGCGGACCTGAGCGCGCTCCGCGTCTCCCAGCTCCAGGCCATCGCCTCCGAGCTCGGGATCCCGGGCGGCTCCAAGCTCCGGAAGGGCGAGCTCGTGACCGCGATCTCCGAGATCCAGGCAGCCCGGGGGATCACCGCCCCCGCCGACGAGACGGCCCCCGAGGCCGCCGCTCCCGCCGAGACCGGCGACGCGACCGTCGCCGTCGAGGAGGCCCCCGCCTCGGAGCCCGTCGTCGCCGACGCCGCCCCGACCGCGGACGCCGCCCCCGCCGCGGACACGACCCCCGCCGAGGCGCCCGCCGCCTCCGAGACCGCCGAGGCGCCCGCCGCCGAGGCCCCGGCCGAGCAGCCCGCGCGCTCCGGCCGTGGATCCCGCCGCGCCAGCACCGCCCGCATCGTGCCCGAGCGCATCGCCGAGACCATCGAGGCGCCCGCCGCCGAGCCCGCCGGCACCGGCCTCGAGGCCCGCATCGCCGAGGCGACGGGCGGCAGCGCGCCGGCCGCCGCCACGCAGGAGCCCCGCGCCGAGGCACCCCGCACCGAGGCGCCCGCGCGCTCCGGCCGCGGATCCCGCCGTGCCACGAGCTCCGGCGTCGTCGACCCCGCCGCCGAGGCCCCGCGCCAGGCCGCCCAGCACGTGAACAGCGGCCAGACCGCCGACCAGCTCGTCCCCGCCGACGCGCAGGCCGACGCGCCGGCGCCCGTCGCCGAGGCGCCCACCGAGGAGCAGGCCCCCGCGCAGCGCTCCGGCCGCGGCCGTCGCCGCGGCGGACGCGACGCCCAGGACGGCGCCGACCGCGGCGCCGCGCAGGACGCCCCCGCGCAGGCCGCCGCCGACGAGGCCCCCGCCGCCTCGGAGTCCACCGACCGGCAGCGCGACGACCGCGACGCCGACGACCAGGGCGGACGCCGCGACGAGCAGGGCCGCGAGGGTCGCGAGGGCGGCCGCAACCGCAGCCGCAACCGCCGCAACCGCGACCGCGGACGCGACCAGGACGACCAGCAGCAGAACGGCCGCGACCAGGCGCCCCGCGAGCCCGACGCCGACGACGAGGCGCAGGAGGAGGCCCGCACCGGCCGCCAGCGCCAGAACGGCCGCGGCCAGGGCGACCGCACGCAGGACGTGCGCGCCGACCAGGCCCGCGCCGACCTCGGCCGCGACGAGGAGCGCGGCGGCCGCAGCCGGTACCGCGACCGCAAGCGCGGCCGCGGCCAGGGCGGCGACGACTTCGAGCCCGAGGTCACCGAGGACGACGTCCTCCTGCCCGTCGCGGGCATCCTCGACGTGCTCGACAACTACGCGTTCGTCCGCACGAGCGGCTACCTGCCCGGCACGAACGACGTCTACGTGTCGCTCGGCCAGGTCAAGAAGCACTCGCTGCGCAAGGGCGACGCCATCGTCGGCGCCATCCGCCAGCCGCGCGAGAACGACAGCCAGAGCCGCCAGAAGTACAACGCGATCGTGAAGATCGACTCGGTCAACGGCCTGCCGCCCGAGGAGGCCGCGAACCGCGTCGAGTTCGGCAAGCTCACGCCGCTCTACCCGCAGGACCGCCTCAGCCTCGAGACCGAGCCCGCGAAGCTCACCACGCGGATCATCGACCTCGTGTCGCCGATCGGCAAGGGCCAGCGCGGCCTCATCGTCTCGCCGCCCAAGGCCGGCAAGACGCTCGTGCTCCAGGCCATCGCGAACGCCATCGCCACCAACAACCCCGAGGTCCACCTCATGGTCGTGCTGGTCGACGAGCGTCCCGAGGAGGTCACCGACATGCAGCGCACGGTGAAGGGCGAGGTCATCGCCTCGACCTTCGACCGTCCCGCCGAGGACCACACCACGGTCGCCGAGCTCGCCATCGAGCGCGCCAAGCGCCTCGTGGAGCTCGGCCACGACGTGGTCGTGCTGCTCGACTCCATCACCCGCCTCGGCCGCGCGTACAACCTCGCGGCACCGGCGTCGGGCCGGATCCTCTCGGGCGGCGTCGACTCGTCCGCGCTCTACCCGCCGAAGCGCTTCTTCGGCGCGGCGCGCAACATCGAGCACGGCGGATCGCTCACGATCCTCGCCACGGCGCTCGTGGAGACCGGATCCAAGATGGACGAGGTCATCTTCGAGGAGTTCAAGGGCACCGGCAACATGGAGCTCCGCCTCTCGCGCGCCCTCGCCGACAAGCGGATCTTCCCCGCCGTCGACGTCAACGCCTCCGGCACGCGCCGCGAGGAGATGCTCATGGGCGCCGACGAGGTCAAGGTCACCTGGAAGCTGCGCCGCGCCCTCGCCGGGCTCGAGCAGCAGCAGGCCCTCGAGATCGTCCTCAGCCGCCTGAAGGAGACGACGTCCAACGTCGAGTTCCTCATGAAGGTCCAGGCCTCCATGCCCAACACCGGCAACGGCGTGTCCCACCAGAGCCACGGGCACGGCGCGCACGAGAAGGGCTGACCCCCGTGTTCGAGTCCGTCGTCCAGCTGCTGGAGGAGCACGAGGAGCTCCAGCAGCAGCTCGGCGACCCCGAGCTGCACGCCGACGCGTCGCGCTCGCGCAAGGTCAACCGCCGCTACGCGGAGCTGAGCCGGATCGTCGCCGCCCACGCGGAGTGGACCCAGCTCGGCGACGACCTGGCCGCCGCGCGTGAGCTGGCCGAGGAGGACGCGGCGTTCGCCGACGAGATCCCCGGCCTCGAGGAGCAGCTGGACCAGGCGCAGGAGAAGCTCCGGCGGCTCCTGATCCCGCGCGACCCCGACGACGCGCGCGACGTGATCATGGAGATCAAGATGGGGGAGGGCGGCGCCGAGAGCGCGCTGTTCGCCGCCGACCTGCTCCGCATGTACCTGCACTACGCCGAGTCGCGCCGCTGGAAGACCGAGGTCCTCAGCCAGACGCAGAGCGACCTCGGCGGGTACAAGGACGTGCAGGTCGCCATCAAGGGCACGTCCGACGACCCCGCGCTCGGCGTGTGGGCGCACCTCAAGTACGAGGGCGGCGTGCACCGCGTGCAGCGCGTGCCGGCGACCGAGTCGCAGGGGCGCATCCACACCTCGGCCGCGGGCGTGCTCGTGATCCCCGAGGTCGAGGAGGTCGAGGAGGTCGCCATCGACCCCAGCGACCTCAAGATCGACGTGTACCGCTCCTCCGGCCCCGGCGGCCAGTCGGTCAACACGACCGACTCCGCCGTCCGCATCACCCACCTGCCCACGGGCATCGTGGTCGCGATGCAGAACGAGAAGAGCCAGCTGCAGAACCGCGAGGCCGGCATGCGCGTGCTGCGCGCGCGCGTCCTCGCGAAGCAGCAGGAGGAGATCGACGCGGAGGCCTCGGCCGTGCGCCGCAGCCAGATCCGCACGATGGACCGGTCCGAGCGCATCCGCACGTACAACTTCCCGGAGAACCGCATCGCGGACCACCGCACGGGCTACAAGGCGTACAACCTCGACGCGGTGATGGACGGCGCCCTCGACCCGGTCGTGGAGTCGTGCATCCAGGCCGACGAGGAGGCGCGTCTCGACGCGCTCGGGACGGACGCGTGACGACCTCGCGCGTCCCGCTCGCCCGTGGCTGACGAGGAGGGCGTCCCGGCCACGGTGGACGCCCTCCGCATGCGGGTCGGCCGGGCCCTCGCGGCCGCCGGCATCGAGGATCCCGCGGTCGACGCGGAGCTCCTCGTCGGGCACGTGCTCGGGCTCTCGCGCGGGCAGGTGCAGTCGCGCGCCATCACGCGCGCGGCCGTCGAGGCCGCGGACGCCGCGCGCGTCCTGGAGCTGACCGCCCGCCGCGCGCGCCGCGAGCCGCTGCAGCACATCACCGGCGTCGCGCACTTCCGCTCCCTCGAGCTCCTCGTGGGCCCGGGCGTCTTCGTCCCGCGGCCCGAGACGGAGCACGTGGCGCAGCTCGCCATCGACGCGCTGTCCTCCGCCCCCGGGGACGCGCCCGTCGCGGTCGACCTCGGCACGGGATCCGGCGCCCTCGCGCTCGCGCTCGCGACCGAGGTGCCGCACGCGCGCGTGCACGCGATCGAGGTGTCGCCCGACGCGCACGCGTGGACGGCCCGCAACGTGGAGCGCCTCGCGCCGCGCGTGGACCTCGTGCTCGGCGACCTCGCCGACGCCTTCCCCGAGCTCGACGGCACGGTCTCCGTCGTCGTCTCGAACCCGCCCTACATCCCGGCCGACGCGATCCCGCGCGACCCCGAGGTGCGGCTGCACGATCCCGCGCTCGCGCTCTACGGCGGCGCCGACGGCCTCGACGTCGTGCGGCTCGTCTCGACGACCGCGCGGCGGCTGCTCCACGCGGGCGGCGCGCTCGTGATCGAGCACGGGGAGATGCAGGGCGATACGATCCGCGCCCTGCTCGACGCCGACGGCTGGCGCGCGACCGCGACGCACCAGGACCTCACGCGGCGCGACCGCGCGACGACCGCGCTGCGCTGACCGGGACCGCGAGCTCGGCTCCCGGGGTCAGCCCGCCTGCGCCCGGATGAACGCCTCGACCGCGGGCAGGAGGTCGCCGTCGCCGCGCACGTGGTGCCCGGTGATCCCGAGCGCGCGCGCCGACGCGACGTTGTCCTCGCGGTCGTCCGCGAAGAACGTCCGCTCGGCCGGGTGCCCGTACGCGGCGAGCACCCCGCGGAACACGGCCGGATCCGGCTTGCGCGCGCCGTAGCCGCTCGACGTCCGCAGGTGCTCGACGCCGAAGAGCGGCACCAGCTCGGGCGCGAGCTCCGGCAGGTGCCGGGCCGCGAGCGCGTTGTTGTTCGTCAGCAGCGTGATCCGCCCGGCCTCCCGCGCCCGCGCCACGGCCTCGAGCGCCTGTGGGCGGACGACCATCGACGCACGGCGGCGGCGCACCCACTCGTCCTCGTCCATCTCCACGCCCACCGCGGCGCAGAACGCGTCGAGGTAGGAGTCGGCGTCGAACCGGCCCGCCTCGGCCGCCCACTCGCCCTCGTCGTTGTACCAGCGGCGGCGCAGCTCCGGCAGGTCGTGCCCGGTCGCGGCCGTGATGCGGTCGGCGGGCCCCCGCCAGTCGTGGTCGTACAGCACGTCGTCCATGTCGAACACGAACAGGAGCCCGTCGGGGCCGGGGGAGCGGGGCGCGGAGGTCATCACGCCCAGTATGCGGGCGCGGGCGCCACGCGGATCCACCGCTCAGGGCCGGGGGCGTGCGCTCGGCTACGATGAGCGACGACATGGCGCGCATCTACGACTGCTCAGTCGACACCGACCTCCTCACCGGCATGAGACTCGCCCGACAGGCGGTGGGCCGCGGCGAGGTCGTCGTCATCCCCACGGACACCGTGTACGGCATCGCCGCCGACGCCTTCAACCCCGACGCGGTGCAGCGTCTGCTCGACGCCAAGGGCCGCGGGCGCGATGCCCCGCCGCCCGTCCTCATCCCCGGGCAGTCCACCCTCGACGCCCTCGCCGAATTCGTCCCCGACGTCGTCCGGCGCCTCGTGGACGAGTTCTGGCCGGGCGGGCTCACGGTGATCCTCGTGGCGCAGCCCTCCCTGGTGTGGGACCTCGGCGAGACGCGCGGCACCGTGGCGCTGCGCATGCCCGCGAACTCCTACGCGCTCGAGCTCCTCGCCGAGACCGGCCCGCTCGCCGTCTCGTCCGCGAACAAGACGGGCCAGCCCGCCGCCGCGACCGCCCAGGAGGCCGTCGACCAGCTCGGGGAGTCGGTCGACGTCTTCCTCGACGGCGGCGCCGCCGGGGGAGCGGCCTCCACCATCGTCGACGCCTCGCGCGTCACGCAGTCCGGCGGCCGCGTCCGCATCGTCCGCGAGGGCGCCATCACGCGCGCGCAGATCCAGCAGCTCATCGGCGACGAGCTCGAGCCCGTCGTCGCCGCGCCCGCGGAGCCGGAGCAGCCGGTCGTCCCCGACGAGCCCGAGGCCCCGCGCGGCACGGCGAGCGGCGCTGAGCGCGTCGACGGATCCGCGGATCCCGCCGCGGTCGCGCCGACCGCCGAGACGCCGGCCCCGGACGCCGCGGCGACGGCCGACGCCGGCCCGACGTACCCCGAGTTCGTCGAGCCGGGCGACGCGACGCCGGTCGACCCGACGCCCGCCGACCCGACCGCGACCGAGCCCCCCGCGGATCCTCCCGCGCACCCCCGGTGACCTACTACGCCGCCATGGCGGTCGTGTCGGCGGTCATCACGCTCGTCCTGTCGATGGTCGTCATGAAGCTCGGCTACCGCTACCGCCTGTACCCGGCCATCCGCGCGCGGGACGTGCACACGCGACCGACGCCCCGCCTCGGCGGCGTCGCCATGTTCGCCGGCATCCTCGTCGCGTTCGCCGTGGCGTCGCAGGTCTCCTGGTTCAGTCTCGTCTTCGACCGTCCGGGCCCCGTCTTCGCGATCCTCGGCGCCGCGCTGATGATCGTGGTCATCGGCGTGCTCGACGACATCTACGACCTCGACTGGATGATCAAGCTCGCCGGCCAGATCCTCGCCGCCGGCCTCCTCGCCTGGCAGGGCGTCGCCATCTCGTCGCTCCCCATCGGCGGCCTCACCGTCGGCTCCTCGCAGATGTCGATCATGCTGACGATCTTCGCGATCGTCCTCGTCATGAACGCCGTCAACTTCATCGACGGGCTCGACGGCCTGGTCGCGGGCGTCGCGATCATCGCCAACGGCGCCTTCTTCCTCTACAGCTTCCTGCTCTCGGACACCGCCACCGGCCAGACCGAGCGCTTCAACCTCGCGTCCCTCATCAGCGCGATCCTCATCGGCGCGTGCCTCGGCTTCCTCCCCTTCAACTGGCACCCCGCGAAGCTGTTCATGGGCGACGCGGGCGCGCTGCTCGTCGGCCTCCTCATGGCCACGAGCGCCATCGCCGTCACGGGCGAGATCGACCCGAACCCGGAGACCTTCGGCCGCTCGCAGCTGCTGCCCGCCTTCCTGCCGATCCTCCTGCCCTTCGCGATCCTCATCGTGCCGCTGCTCGACTTCGCCCTGGCCGTCTTCCGCCGGCTCAAGGCCGGCAAGTCGCCCTTCAGCGCCGACCGCAAGCACCTGCACCACCGCCTGCTCGACATGGGCCACTCGCGGCTGCACGCGACGCTGATCTTCTACGCGTGGACGGGCGTCGTGTCCGTGGGCTGCCTGCTGATGTTCGTCGTGCAGCCGTACGCCTGGGGCGTCGCCTTCATCGCGGTCGGCATGGTCGCCTGCGCGGTCGTCACCCTGGCCCCGCTCAGCCGCCGCAAGCGCCTCGAGGCCGCCGCGCAGCTCGTGCCCGCCGACGCCGAGTCCGAGGACGCCGCGGCGTTCGACCCGCTCGACGAGGCCGCGGCGGACCGGCCGCTCGCGCGCCTCACGGAATCCGAGCTCGAGGAGGTCGAGCGCGAGCACGCCGAGCTCGCCACGGGAGCCATCGCGACCCGACCCACCGACGCCCCGCACCCGGGGACAGCCAAGGAGACGACATGACCGACAGCCCGAGCGCCCCCGCCCCTGCGGAGCGCCCCGCGAAGAAGGACGTCTTCACGCGCATTCTCATCGGGGGAGCGCTGCTCGCCCTCGCCATCGCGGTGGTCGGCGGCATCGTCGGCTTCGCGGTCGACGGCGGCCGCGGACTCCTCAGCGCCGTCATCGGCAGCGCGATGGCCCTCGTCTTCCTCGGCCTCACAGCGGGCAGCATCCTCTTCGCGAACCGCTTCCAATCGTCGCCGATCTACCCGACCCTGTTCTTCTCGGTCGTGCTCGGCGCGTGGCTCGTGAAGTTCGTGGTGTTCCTCGCGGTCGCGATGGTGCTCAAGGAGCAGCCGTGGATCAACCTGGTCGTCCTGTTCGTGACCGTGATCGTGGGCGTCGTGGGCGCGCTGGTCATGGACATGATCGTGATCACCAAGGCCCGCGTCGGCTACGTGAGCGACGCGCAGCTCCCCGGGCGCTAGCCGCGCGCCCTCGGGCTGTCGGAAGGGGGGACGCGATTAGTCAGGGCACCCTCATTGTTGATAGTCTCTCTCGTGACGATTCCCGTCGGGCCGTGCCCAGATCCACCTCACGCCGGCGTCTTCTCACCCCATCCGTTCGTCGCCGCGAGAGCTCGCGCTCCACGCCCCGAAACAGGAGATAGCGCTGTTAGCCACCGCTGCACCCAGCATCATCACCCTCGCCGCTGAAGACTCGGGTGAGGGGTTCCACGCTCCCACGCTCGAGGAGTTCTTCCCGCCGATCGCCTTCTTCGAGGGCACGGGCTTCGACCTCAACCGCATCATGCTCATCAGGCTCCTGGTGATGGCGGTCCTCGTCGTCCTGTTCGTCGTCGGCACGCGCAAGCTCGCGCTGGTGCCCGGCCGCGGCCAGAACCTCGTGGAGATGGGCGTCGACTTCGTCCGCGTCAACATCGCGGAGGACATCCTCGGCAAGAAGGACGGCCGTCGTTTCCTGCCGATCATCATGACCATCTTCTTCCTGGTCCTCGGCATGAACCTCACGGGCGTCGTCCCCTTCCTCAACATCGCCGGCACCTCGGTCATCGGCCTCCCGCTCCTGCTGGCGCTCGTGGCGTACGTCACGTTCATCTACGCCGGCATCAAGGACCGGGGAGTGATGTTCTTCAAGAACACGCTCTTCCCCGCCGGGGCGCCGAAGCCGGTCTACCTGCTCCTCACGCCCATCGAGTTCCTCTCGACGTTCATCATCCGGCCGGTCGCGCTCACGCTCCGACTCCTGATGAACATGCTCGTGGGGCACCTCCTGCTGGTGCTCTGCTTCTCCGCGACGTGGTTCTTCCTCTTCGAGGCCCAGGGCGCGCTCAAGATCCTCGGCGCCGGCACCCTCGTCCTCGGGTTCGCGTTCACGCTCTTCGAGCTGCTCGTCGCCGTCCTGCAGGCCTACATCTTCGCCCTCCTCACCGCCGTCTACATCCAGATGGCCGTGGCGGAGGAGCACTAAGCGATCTCGTCGACCAACGAGATCACCCAACCGGAAGGAAACCCCAGTGGACCCCATCATTCTCGCCGAGATCAACGGCAACATCGCGACCGTCGGCTACGGCCTCGCAGCGATCGGCCCCGGCATCGGTGTCGGGATCGTCGCGGGCAAGACCGTCGAGGCCATGGCCCGCCAGCCCGAGATGGCCGGCAGCCTCCGCACCACGATGTTCCTCGGCATCGCGTTCTCCGAGGCGCTCGCGCTCATCGGCCTCGCGACCTACTTCATCTTCACCAACTAGGGGAGTCGCACATGCTCACGCCCCACAACGTGATGGCGGCAGGTGAAGAAGCGCCGAGCATCCTCCTACCCGCGGTCTACGACATCGTGTGGTCGGCGGTCGTGTTCGTCGTCCTCCTGGTCGTCATCTGGAAGTACGCGCTCCCGCGCGTCTACGCCATGCTCGACGGTCGCACCGAGGCCATCGCCGGCGGCATCGAGAAGGCCGAGCGCGCGCAGGCGGAAGCCGACGCCGCGAAGGCCGAGCTCACCGCTCAGCTCGCCGAGGCACGCGCCGAGGCCGGCCGCATCCGCGAGCAGGCCCGGGTCGACGCCACGGCGATCGCCGCGGAGATCAAGGAGCAGGCCACGGCCGACGCCGCCCGGATCACCGCGAGCGCGCAGCAGCAGATCGAGGCCGAGCGCCAGCAGGCGGTCGTCGCGCTCCGCTCCGAGGTCGGATCGCTCGCGATCGACCTCGCGTCGGGCGTCATCGGCCAGAGCCTCACGGACGACCAGCGCTCCACCGCGCTCGTCGACCGGTTCCTCGCCGACCTGGAGGCCAGCGAGACCGCCGGCAGGACGGGATCCGCCAGCTGATGGGCAGTGCATCGCGCGCATCGCTGGACTCGGCACGCCGCGTCCTCGCGGAGCTCGGGGGCGTCGACCTGTCGACGGCCGGTCAGCTCCTCGGAGCCGGCCGTGCCATCGGCGGATCCACGCACCTGCTCTCCGCGCTGGCGGACACCGGCATCGCGCCGGAGGTCAAGCACAGCATCGTGGATCGCGTCTTCGGCGCCACCGTGCAGGAGCCGGCGCTCCGCGTCCTCCGCGCGGTCGTCGACGGCCGCTGGTCGTCGCACGAAGAGCTGCTGGCGGGAATCGAGGAGCTCGGCATCCGCGCCGTGGCGATCTCGGCGCCCGAGGGCACGCCCGTCGAGTCCGAGCTGTTCACGTTCGGCCGCGCCGTGTCCACCGACGACGGCCTCGAGCTGGCGTTCGGCGACAAGCTGGGCGATCCCGAGGCCAAGTCGACGCTCGTCCACCGTCTCCTCGACGGTCGCGCGTCGGAGCAGACGGTCGTCATCGTCGAGCAGCTCGTGCAGCAGCCCCGCGGCCGCCGCATCGGGGAGCTCGTCCGTCACGCCGCCACGCTCGTGGCCGACCAGGCGGGCCTCACCATCGCCACGGTCAGCGTCGCCTCGCCCCTGTCGCCCGAGCAGTCGGAGCGCCTCGCGCAGGCACTGAGCCGTCGGTACTCCCGCCGGATCGAGCTGAACCAGGTCGTGGACCGCGACCTCGTCGGCGGCCTCCGCGTCCAGATCGGCGACGACGTCATCGACGGCAGCGTCGCCACCAGGATCAACGATTTGAGACTCCAGTTCGCCTGACCGGCGGGCGTCACCTCGGGAGCCGTCCGCTCTCGTGAATGCAAAGGGAAAGAAGATGGCAGAACTTTCGATCAGCCCCGACGAGATCCGGGACGCGCTCAAGGACTTCGTGCAGTCCTACGAGCCCGGCAAGGCCTCGACCACCGAGGTCGGCTACGTGCTCGACGCGGGCGACGGAATCGCCCACGTGCAGGGCCTGCCCGGCGTCATGGCCAACGAGCTCATCACGTTCGCCGACGGGACCTTGGGCCTCGCCCAGAACCTGGAGGAGAGCGAGATCGGCGTCATCGTGCTCGGCGAGTTCGCCGGCATCGAGGAGGGCATGGAGGTGCGCCGCACCGGCGAGGTGCTCTCCGTCCCCGTCGGCGACGGCTACCTCGGCCGCGTCGTGGACCCGCTGGGCAACCCCATCGACGGCCAGGGCGAGATCGCGACCGAGGGCCGCCGCGCCCTCGAGCTGCAGGCGCCCGGCGTCATGCAGCGCAAGAGCGTGCACGAGCCCATGCAGACCGGCATCAAGGCCATCGACGCCATGATCCCGATCGGCCGCGGCCAGCGCCAGCTCATCATCGGCGACCGCCAGACCGGCAAGACGGCCATCGCGATCGACACGATCATCAACCAGAAGGCCAACTGGGAGTCCGGCGACACGAACAAGCAGGTGCGCTGCATCTACGTCGCCATCGGCCAGAAGGGCTCCACCATCGCCTCGGTGAAGGGCGCCCTCGAGGAGGCCGGCGCCATGGAGTACACGACCATCGTCGCGTCCCCCGCGTCCGACCCCGCCGGCTTCAAGTACCTCGCGCCCTACACCGGCTCGGCCATCGGCCAGCACTGGATGTACGGCGGCAAGCACGTCCTCATCATCTTCGACGACCTGTCCAAGCAGGCCGAGGCCTACCGCGCCGTCTCGCTCCTCCTGCGTCGTCCGCCGGGACGCGAGGCATACCCCGGCGACGTGTTCTACCTGCACTCCCGCCTGCTCGAGCGCTGCGCCAAGCTCTCGGACGAGCTGGGCGCCGGATCGATGACGGGCCTGCCCATCATCGAGACGAAGGCGAACGACGTCTCGGCGTACATCCCGACCAACGTGATCTCGATCACCGACGGGCAGATCTTCCTGCAGTCGGACCTCTTCAACGCGAACCAGCGTCCCGCGGTCGACGTCGGCATCTCGGTGTCCCGCGTCGGCGGCGACGCCCAGGTGAAGAGCATCAAGAAGGTCTCCGGCACGCTCAAGCTCGAGCTCGCGCAGTACCGCTCGCTCGAGGCGTTCGCGATCTTCGCGTCCGACCTCGACGCGGCCAGCCGTCGCCAGCTCGCCCGCGGCGCGCGCCTCACCGAGCTGCTCAAGCAGCCCCAGTACTCGCCGTTCCCCATCGAGGAGCAGGTCGTCTCGATCTGGGCGGGCACGAAGGGCAAGCTCGACGAGGTGCCGGTCGAGGACATCCTCCGCTTCGAGCGGGAGCTGCTCGACCACCTCCACCGCAACACGGAGGTGCTGTCGCAGCTGAAGGAGAAGAACGTCCTCACCGACGACATCGTCGACGCGATGGACAAGGCCGTGGACCAGTTCAAGCTCGAGTTCCAGACGGGCGAGGGCAAGCCGCTCGCATCCGTCGGCTCGGAGAAGTTCGAGGCGACCAAGGCCGAGGACGTCAACCAGGAGCAGATCGTGAAGGCCAAGCGCTGACGCGCTGACGCCACACGATCCGCCACCGACCGAGACCGTTAGGGAGACTCATGGGAGCACAACTCCGGGTCTACACGCAGAAGATCAAATCCGCGCAGACGACGAAGAAGATCACCCGCGCCATGGAGCTGATCTCCGCGTCGCGCATCCAGAAGGCGCAGCAGCGGATGGCGGCGTCCGCGCCGTACTCCCGTGCCGTCACGCGCGCGGTCTCGGCGGTGGCGACGTTCTCCAACGTCGACCACATCCTCACGACCGAGCCCGAGAAGGTGGAGCGGGCGGCGATCGTCATCTTCGCCTCCGACCGCGGCCTCGCCGGCGCCTTCAGCTCCAGCGTCCTGAAGGAGTCGGAGCAGCTCGCCGAGCTCCTCCGCTCGCAGGGCAAGGAGATCGTGTACTACCTCGTGGGCCGCAAGGCCGTGGGGTACTTCAAGTTCCGCAAGCGGGACTCGGAGCGCATCTGGACGGGCAGCACCGAGAAGCCCGAGTTCGAGACCGCGAAGTCGATCGGCGACGCGCTCGTGGAGAAGTTCGTGACGCCGGCGTCCGAGGGCGGGGTGGACGAGATCCACATCGTCTTCAACCGCTTCGTGTCGATCGCGACGCAGAAGCCCGAGGTCGTCCGGCTGCTGCCGCTCGAGGTCGTCGAGGGGGTGGAGGCGCCCGGCGAGGGTGCCGTCCTGCCGCTCTACGAGTTCGAGCCCGAGGTGGGCGACGTGCTCGACGCGCTGCTGCCCGTCTACATCGAGAGCCGCATCTTCAACGCGATGCTCCAGTCGGCCGCCTCCGAGCACGCCGCGCGCCAGAAGGCCATGAAGTCGGCGAGCGACAACGCCGACAAGCTCGTGACCACCTACACGCGGCTGCGGAACAACGCGCGCCAGACCGAGATCACGCAGCAGATCTCCGAGATCGTCGGCGGCGCGGACGCGCTCGCCTCCAGCAAGTAACTCCCACGCTCCACGAATGAAGAAGAGAGACATCAATGACTGACACCGCCACTGCGCCGGTCGCCAGCGACAGCGTGGCCGGCGTCGGACGCATCGTCCGCGTCACCGGCCCGGTCGTGGACATCGAGTTCCCGCACGACTCGATCCCCCCGGTCTACAACGCCCTCAAGACCACGATCACCATCGGCGAGGAGTCGACGGAGATCACGCTCGAGATCGCGCTGCACCTCGGCGACGACGTCGTCCGCGCCATCGCCCTCAAGCCCACGGACGGCCTCGTCCGCGGCCAGGAGGTGCGCGACACGGGCGCCGCCATCTCGGTGCCCGTCGGCGACATCACCAAGGGCAAGGTCTTCAACGTCACCGGCGACATCCTCAACAACGAGGGTGGCGAGCAGATCGAGATCACCGAGCGCTGGCCCATCCACCGCAAGCCCCCGATGTTCGACCAGCTCGAGTCCAAGACGCAGCTGTTCGAGACCGGCATCAAGGTCATCGACCTCCTCACCCCCTACGTGCAGGGCGGCAAGATCGGCCTGTTCGGCGGCGCGGGCGTCGGCAAGACCGTCCTCATCCAGGAGATGATCCAGCGCGTCGCGCAGGACCACGGCGGCGTGTCCGTCTTCGCCGGCGTCGGCGAGCGCACCCGCGAGGGCAACGACCTCATCATGGAGATGGAGGAGGCCGGCGTCTTCGACAAGACCGCGTTGGTCTTCGGCCAGATGGACGAGCCGCCGGGAACGCGCCTGCGCGTGGCCCTGTCCGCGCTCACGATGGCGGAGTACTTCCGCGACGTGAAGAACCAGGACGTGCTGCTCTTCATCGACAACATCTTCCGCTTCACGCAGGCCGGCTCCGAGGTCTCCACGCTGCTCGGCCGCATGCCGTCCGCGGTGGGCTACCAGCCGAACCTCGCGGACGAGATGGGCGTGCTCCAGGAGCGCATCACGTCGACCCGCGGCCACAGCATCACGTCGCTGCAGGCCATCTACGTCCCCGCGGACGACTACACCGACCCGGCACCGGCCACCACGTTCGCGCACCTCGACGCGACCACGGAGCTCAGCCGCGAGATCGCGTCGCGCGGTCTCTACCCGGCCGTCGACCCGCTGACGTCCACCAGCCGCATCCTCGACCCGCGGTACCTGGGCCAGGCGCACTACGACACGGCCACCCGCGTCAAGGCGATCCTGCAGAAGAACAAGGAGCTGCAGGAGATCATCGCGATCCTCGGCGTCGACGAGCTCTCCGAGGAGGACAAGGTCACGGTGTCGCGTGCGCGCCGCATCCAGCAGTTCCTCTCGCAGAACACGTACATGGCGAAGAAGTTCACGGGCGTCGAGGGCTCGACCGTGCCGCTGAAGAACACCATCGAGTCGTTCTCGAAGATCGCCGACGGCGACTACGACCACGTCGCCGAGCAGGCGTTCTTCAACGTCGGCGACCTCGACGACGTCGAGCGCCGCTGGTCCGAGATCCAGAAGGAGAACGGCTGACATGGCCCGCGCTGATCTCACGGTGACCGTGGTCTCGGCCGACCAGCAGGTCTGGTCGGGCCAGGCGTCCATGGTCGTCGCGCGCACCAGCGAGGGCGAGATCGGCATCCTGGCCGGTCACGAGCCCCTGCTGGCGATCCTCGCGACCGGCAACGTCCGCATCACGCAGGACGGCGGCGCCGTGATCACGGCCGACGCCGACGAGGGCTTCCTCTCGGTGGAGAACGACAACGTGACCGTGGTCGCGCGCAAGGCCGCACTGGTCGCGTAGCGTCACCTCGTCCGACGGCGGGCGGTCCCCTCGGGGGCCGTCCGCCGTCGTGCGTGCTGCGGGCGGAAGCCGCCCGCGCATCCCGTCCTGTCCTGTCCCGTCCCGTCATCCGACCCCGGAGATCCCGTGCTCGTCCTGCTGCCCCCGTCCGAGACGAAGCGCGGCGGAGGGACGGAGGGATCGCGGCTGGATCTCGACCTCCTCGGCTTCCCGGAGCTGACGGAGGAGCGGCGCACGGTCGTGCGCGCCGTCGCCGACCTCGCCCGGGATCCCGAGGCCGCGGTGCGCGCCCTCAAGCTCGGCCCGCGCCAGGCGGCCGAGGTGGAGCGGAACCTGCTGCTCGAGTCGTCGCCGACCATGCCGGCGCTGCGCCGCTACACGGGCGTGCTCTACGACCCCATCGGCGCCGATGCCCTGGATGCCGCGCAGCTCGCCTTCGCCGGGCGCCACGTGGCCGTGCACTCCGCGCTCCTCGGTCCCGTGCGGGCGACCGACCCGATCCCCGCCTACCGGCTCTCGCACGACAGCCGCGTGCCGGGCCTGAGGATGAAGGCGCATTGGGTCGCCTCGGTCCGTCGGGTGCTCGAGGGCATCCCGGGCCTCGTGCTCGACCTGCGATCCGAGGGGTACGCGGCCCTCGGTCCGCGTCCGGGCCACGAGGACTCCGTCGTGGTGCGCGTGGTCGCCCGCGGCGCGGACGGCACCGTGCGCGCGCTCAACCACTTCAACAAGAAGGCGAAGGGCGAGCTCGTGCGGGCGCTGATCCTCGCCGGCCGCGATCTCGGATCCGTGGCGGAGCTGCTCGACTGGGCCGACGGCGCCGGCATCGAGCTGTCCCGCGGCGACTCGGGCGAGCTCGTCCTCGTGGCCGCACCGCACTGACGGCGCCGCCTCCAGCGCCCGCGCCGGAGGATCAGGCGGCCCGGTGGCACCCGACGACGTGGTCGTCGACGAGGCCGGAGGACTGCATGAGCGCGTAGACGGTGGTGGGGCCCACGAAGCGGAGACCGTGCGCCTTCAGCTCCCGGCTGAGGGCGGTGGACTCCGCCGTGACGGCGGGGATCTCGTCGGCCGTGGTCGGGCGGGGTCGGACCCGGGGATCGGAGGCGTGCGCCCAGATCATCCGGTCGAGCGCTCCCTCCCCGTGCTCGTCGACGAGTGCCCGGACGGCGCGCGCGTTGCCGGCGGCCGCGAGGATCTTGGCGCGGTTCCGGATGATCCCGGCGTCGCCCATGAGCCGCTCGACGTCGTCCTCGTCCATGGCGGCAACCGCGTCGACGTCGAAGCCGTGGAACACCTCCCGGAAGCGCGGGCGCTTGCGGAGGATGGTGATCCACGACAGCCCCGCCTGGAAGCCCTCGAGGCAGAGCTTCTCGAACAGGGGACGGTCGCCGTGCAGGGGGCGACCCCACTCCTCGTCGTGGTACCTGCGGTACTCCGCATCGCCGGCGGACCAGGCGCAGCGCGCCAGGCCGTCCTCGCCGCGCACGAGCGAGTCCCGCGTCACGACAGCACCGAGCCCTCGAGCGCGAGCAGACGGACCTTGGTGGCGACCCCGTCGCCCGCGCTGAAGCCGGTCACGCGGCCGTCCGAGCCGAGGACGCGGTGGCACGGGACGAGGATGCAGAGCCGGTTGGCGCCGACGGCGCCGCCTGCCGCGCGCGCCCCTCCGGGACGACCCGCCGCCTGGGCGAGGGCGCCGTACGTCGTGACGCCGCCGTGGGGGACGCGGGCGAGCGCCTGCCAGACCGCGACCTGGAACGGCGTGCCCGTGAGCCGCACCGGGACGTCGAACGACGTGCGGCGACCGGCGAAGTACTCGTCGAGCTGCCGCGCCGCCTCCGCGAGGACGGGGCTCGGCCGGTCGTCCAGGTGGTCGAGCGGCAGGACGCCCGCGGTCGCGATGGACAGCGCCACGACCCGGTCGCCCTCGCCGACCAGCTCCAGCCGGCCGATGGGCGAGGGCATGCGCAGGAGCGCGGCCCCCACGGGCAGGAGTCCCGCCGCGGGCGGGAGCGGACGGCGCGGATCGGCGGCGGGCACGGGGGAGGCGGGGCGGCGGTCGCGAGGAGGGACGACCGGCCGGCGCGCGGGGGCGGCGGCGGGAGCGGGAGCGGGGGTCATGCGGCGAACGTACGACGGGCCGCGCGGATCGCGTGGTCGACCGCCGGGTCGGAGGAGGGACGGCGGCCCGCCCCGTCGGGGGAGGAGGCGGAGGAGCGCGCCGCCGTCACCGGGAGCGCCCGTGCCCGTCCTGCGTGTGGACCTTGAGGTAGACGAACGTCTCCGTGCTCACGACGCCGTCCAGCGCGCGGATCCGGGCGTTGAGCAGCTCGACGAGCTCCTCGTCGTCCTCGCAGACCACCTCGGCGAGGAGGTCGAACGTGCCCGCCGTCATCACCACGTAATCGACCGCCGGGATGTCCGCGAGGGCGTCGGCGACGACGCGCACGTCGCCGCTCACGGTGACGCCGATCATGGCCTGGCGAGTGAGCCCGAGCTGCTGCGGGTCGGTGAGCGCGACGATGCGGATCACGCCCGCGTCGGTGAGCTTCTGCACGCGCTGCCGGACGGCCGCCTCGCTGAGCCCCACGGCCTTGCCGATCTCGGCGTACGACCGGCGCCCGTCCTCCCGCAGCTGGTCGACGATGGAGCGGGAGATGGCGTCGACGGGGAGCCCGCGGGCGGAGGGGCGCTGCGGCGTGCTCATCGTCCGAGCATGGCAGTCCGGCGGTGGCCGGGCAACCGGATCCGCGGCGCCGGGCCATCCCGACGGACCGGATGCCCCTCCTCGTTCCCGCGGCGAGCCGCTGTCCGACGGACGGCGCAGCCCTCGGGCGGGGCGCGCTCGCGCGATAGGATCCGTGTCAGCGCGTCCGGCCGCCCGAGGCCCGGCGCCGACCGCCCGACCGGGCGCCGACCCTCGATGGAGCCGATGACGTGAGCGAGGGCTCCCACCGTTCCTCTCCCGCCGGCCCGGGATCGGCCGGCGTCGCGGTCGTGATGCCCCACGCCGTCGTGCTCCTGCCCGCGGGCGCCCCGACGCACGTCGTGGACGGCCTCTGGCGCGCGGTCGCGGATCCGGCCGTCACGGCGGAGGCGCTCGTCGCGACCCTGCCCCTGAGGGGCTCCGACGAGGTCGTGTCCTTCGCCGTGCTCGTGCACGAGGCCGGCGGACCGGAGGGCGCGCGCATCCAGGTGGTCCTGCGGGGCGACGCCGTCGTGGACGTGGACGTCGACGTCGTCGGGGCCGCGGGTCCCCGACGGGTCGACGCGCGGCGGGCCCAGCCCTTCTACCTCGCCACGCTCGACCGGGTGCGGGCCTACCGGGCCGGGCGGGCCGACGCCGAGGCGACCGCATCCACGACCGCATCCACGACCGCGACCGCGAGCGCGACCGCGAGCGCGACCGCATCCGCGGGCCGGCCGGACGGCCTGCCGCTCGTCGCCGGGGTCGTCGCCGCCGACGCCGTGGGCTGGCGCGTCGACGACGCCCGATCCGACGACCCGGCGGGCGGGGACGCGCGGCGGGGCGACGCCACGCCCTCCGCGCGCCGCGCATCCCCGTCGCCCGTGGACCCCGCCCTGGTCGCCACGGTCCTCGACGGGCCCGCGGACGTCGTGGCGCGCTCGACCCCCGCCGGCGCCTCGGATCACGATCCCGCGGCCGGCGGTCCCCGTCACGCGCGTGCGGACGCGGATCCGCGCGCGGATGCCGCGGCGCGCGCCGGGTCGGCCGGCGTGCCGACGGTCGCCATGCCCGCCGTGCCGCCCGCGGACGAGGAGGAGACCGCCGTGCGCGTCGTCCACGCCTTCCGCGTCCTGCGCGACGGAGTGCCGCACGTCGACGCGGGCGCCCCCGACCGGATCCCGCTCGACGCCCCCGCCATCGTCGGCCGTCGCCCCCGGCCGCCGCGCGTCGTCCGCGGCCTCGCACCGCGGCTGGTGGCCGTGCCCTCCCCGCTCGGCGAGATCTCCGGCACGCACCTCGGGATCCGGCAGGACTCCGGCGTGGTCGTCGTGACCGACCTCGACTCCACGAACGGCACGGTCGTGCTCGTCCCGGGTGCCGAGCGCCTCGCGCTCCGCCCGGGGGAGTCGCTCGTGGTCGTGCCCGGCACGCGCATCGACATCGGCGACGGCGTCGTCCTCGAGATCCTGTCCGCCCGATGACCGCAATCGGAGCGGACGTCGCCGAGACCGCCCTCGCCCTGCCCGACGGCCGCACGCTCGTGCTCGGTTGGGCGTCCATGACCGACCGCGGCCTCCGTCGCGACCACAACGAGGACAGCGTGCTCGCGGCCGTCCCGTACTTCGCCGTGGCGGACGGCATGGGCGGGCACGCCGCCGGCGACGTGGCCAGCGACGCCGTCATCCGCCGCCTCGCCGAGGAGCAGGAGCGCGCGGAGTCCGGGTTCGCGGATCCCGAGGGCGTGGAGCCCGCGCTCGACCTCGCGGTCGGCGACATCCGGGAGGAGACCGGGGACCTCGAGCTGCACGCGGGCACGACCGTCACGGGCGCGTGCCTCACCCTGGTGTCCGACCGCCCGTACTGGGCCGTCTTCAACGTGGGCGACTCGCGGGTCTACCAGCTCCGCGGCGACGTGCTCGAGCAGGTCACCGTCGACCACTCCGTCGTGCAGGAGATGGTGGACGCCGGTCGCATCACGCGCGCCCAGGCCGACCGGCACCCGGACGGCAACATCATCACGCGGGCCGTCGGCGTGGGCGACGCGGCCGAGGCCGACTACTGGCTGCTGCCCGTCACGGCGCGGCTGCGTCTCCTGATCTGCTCCGACGGGCTGACCAAGGAGCTGGCCGACGCGGAGATCCGCGGGCACCTGCTGCGCGCCGACGACGCGGCGACGGCCGTGCGCGACCTGGTCGTGCACGCGCTGGAGAACGGCGGGCGCGACAACGTGACCGCCGTCGTGGTCGACGTGCTGCGGATCGACCCGCCCGCCGACGCGCCGGAGCCGCCCCGCCGCCGCGGACTGCGCCGCTGACCCGGACGCCGCCGGGCGACCGGGTCAGCGGCGTCCGTTACGCGTGCAGCGCGTCGTTGAGGATCGAACCGCCGCCGCGGCGCGGGACCGCCTCGACGGCGCCCGTCAGCGAGTTGCGGCGGAACAGGATCCCGGAGCGGCCGGAGAGCTCGACGGCCTTGACCTGCGGCACGGTGCCGTCCGCGCCCGGCGCCTCGCCCGCGAGCCGGACCTTGGTGCCGGCCGTCACGTAGAGGCCCGCCTCCACGACGCTGTCGTCGCCGATCGAGATGCCGACGCCCGAGTTCGCCCCCAGGAGCGCGCGCTCGCCGATGACGACCCGCTGCGTGCCGCCGCCCGAGAGCGTGCCCATGATGGACGCGCCGCCGCCGATGTCCGAGCCGTCGCCGACGACGACGCCCTGCGTGATCCGGCCCTCGACCATGGATGCGCCGAGCGTGCCGGCGTTGAAGTTGACGAAGCCCTCGTGCATCACGGTGGTGCCGGGCGCGAGGTGCGCGCCGAGCCGCACGCGCGAGGCGTCGGCGATGCGCACGCGGTCGGGCGTGACGTAGTCGAGCAGGCGCGGGAACTTGTCGATGCCGTGCGCGGCGATCCCGGCCCGCTGGAGCGACGGCCGCAGCCGGTCGAAGTCGTCGGGGTGCACGGGGCCGGCGTTGGTCCACACGACGATGGGGAGGTGCCCGAAGACGCCGTCGAGGTTCAGCGTGTTCGGCGCCACGAGCAGGTGGCTGAGCAGGTGCAGCCGCAGGTAGGCGTCGGGCGTCGACGCGGGCGGGGTCTGCAGGTCGATCTCGACCGTGACGATGTCGATCGTGACGCCGCGGCGCGGGTCGGCGACCGCGAGCTCCTCGATCCAGGCCGGCGCGATCCAGCGGTCGCGGCCGGCGGGCAGGGATCCGAGCTCGGGCGCGGGGAACCAGGTGTCGAGCACGGTGCCGTCGGAGGAGACGGTCGCGAGGCCGTAGCCCCAGGCGGATCCGGTGGCGGGAGAGGAGGCGGGCGCGGCGGACGGGGTCGGAGCGGGGGAGGCCATGCGGCCAGCGTACCGATCGCCGTAGCCCGTCCCGGGTCCTCCCCAGGACCACGTCTCGGCACCGACCTAGGATGATCCGCATGCCGACCGACGCGCCTCCCGTGCCCGAGCTCGACCTCACCGCGGGGAGCGTGGAGGTCACCCGCGCCATCTGCGACATCGAGTCCGTGTCGGGCGACGAGGCGACGCTCGCGGACGCCATCGAGCGGGCGCTCGCCGACTGCGCGCACCTCCAGCTGGAGCGCGACGGCGACGCGGTCGTCGCCCGAACGCACCTCGGCCGCGACCGTCGCGTCGTCATCGCCGGCCACATCGACACGGTGCCGCTCAACCGCAACCTGCCCACGCGCACCGAGCACGAGGACGGCGTCGAGTACCTCTGGGGACGCGGCACGGTCGACATGAAGGCGGGCGTCGCCGTGCAGCTCGTGCTGGCCGCCGAGCTCGCGGATCCCGCCTACGACATCACCTGGATCTGGTACGACCACGAGGAGGTCTCCGACAGCCTCAACGGACTCGGCCGCCTCGCCCGCACCCGGCCGGAGCTCCTCGAGGGCGACTTCGCGATCCTCGGCGAGCCGACCCGCGCGGAGATCGAGGGCGGCTGCAACGGCAACCTGCGCGTCGAGGTCCGCGCGTTCGGGAAGCGCTCACACTCGGCCCGCTCCTGGGTGGGCGAGAACGCCATCCACCGCATCGCCCCCGTGCTCGACACCCTGGCCGCGTACGAGGCGCGCGAGGTCGAGGTCGACGGCCTCGTGTACCGCGAGGGCCTCAACGCCGTCGGCGTGTCCGGCGGCATCGCGGGCAACGTCATCCCCGACGAGGCCATGGTGCACGTGAACTACCGCTTCGCCCCCAGCCGATCCGGTGCCGAGGCCGTGGAGCACGTCACGAGCCTGTTCCCGGGCTTCGAGGTCACGGTCGTCGACCTCGCGGAGGGAGCCCGCCCGGGCCTCGACGCCGAGATCGCGCAGCCCTTCCTCGCGGCCGTCGGCGGGGAGGCGCGCCCCAAATACGGCTGGACCGACGTCGCCCGCTTCAGCGCGCTGGGCGTCCCCGCCGTGAACTACGGCCCCGGGGATCCCCTCCTCGCCCACCACGACGACGAGCGCGTCGACGTGGCCCAGATCACGTCGTGCGAGCGCGGCCTCCGGGCGTGGCTGACGGCGCGCTGACCCGGCCGGTCGGGCGCCCGGCGCGGCTCGACCTGCCGGACGAGCGACCCGCCGGCCGCCTGCCCTGGTGGGCGGCGGTCCTGGGCGTCTACGCCCTCAGCCGCGTCCTCACCACCGTGCTGATGCTCGTGTCGGCGCGGAGCCAGATCCGCACCCCGTGGGCCCCCGCGTCGCCGTCCTACCTGCAGTTCGCGACGTTCTGGGACGCCGGGTGGTACCGCGACATCGCGACCTTCGGCTACCCGACCGTGCTCCCCGTGGACGCCGCGGGCCACGTGCAATCGAACCCGTGGGCGTTCCTGCCCGTGTACCCCGCGATCGTGCGCGCCATCCAGGACGCCACGGGCGCGCCGTTCGACGTGACCGCCGTCGCCGTCTCGGTGCTCGCCGGCGGCGGCGCCGTGCTCGTGCTGCACCGCCTGCTGTCGCGCTTCCTCTCGCCCTCGTCCACCCTCACCGCGGTGGTCATCGTCTGCGTGGCCCCGGTCTCGCCGCTCTTCCAGATCGCGTACGCGGAGAGCCTGCAGACGCTCCTGCTGCTCACGGCCCTGCTGCTCCTGGTCGAGCGGCGCTACGTGCTGCTCGCGCCCGTCGTGGTGGTCATGGCGTTCACCCGCCCCCTCGGCCTCGCCTTCGCGCTGGCGCTGGTCCTGCACGGCGCGCACCGCATCGCGACAGCGCGCCGTGACCCGTTCCCGACCGCCGAGCGCGCCCGGCTCGTCCTCGCGACGACCGCCGCCGTGGCCGCCGGGGCGGCATGGCCGGTGATCGCGTGGATCCGCACGGGCTCGTTCTCCGCATACACCGACACGGAGCTCTCCTGGCGTGCCGCGTACGTCGGCTACCGGCACCTCGTGCCCTTCGAGGCGTGGTTCGACGCCGGCGACTTCTGGATCGGCGGGATCGCCGGCGTGATCGCCGTCCTCCTCGCCGTGGCGGCGTTCGTCCTCATCCTCCTGCGCCCCTCCGTGCGCGCGCTCGGCCCGGATCTCCGCATCTGGATCGCGTCCTACGGCCTCTACCTCTTCGCCGTGTTCTTCCCGCAGTCGAGCGTCTTCCGCCTCCTGCTGCCCATGATCCCGCTGGCCGGAGCGCTCGCCGTGCCGCGGTCGCGCGCCTACCGCGTCGCCATCGTGGCCGCCATGATCGTGGGCCAGTGGATCTGGATCGACGTCTTCTGGCGGGCGACGGCGGGCGACTGGACGCCGCCGTGACCCGGTCCCCGCGACGCCCGGCGACGTGCCCGCCGCGCCCCCTCCACCGCCGGATGGGGGCGCGTCGGCCGTAGCACGGAGCCGCGCGTTCATCGGGGGGCGTGTCCATGCGGGATAATGGATGCACATCCACGAAAGGGGAGCCGAATGGCAGCCATGAAGCCCAGGACCGGCGACGGACCGATGGAGGCCGTGAAGGAGGGCAGGCTCATCATCGTGCGCGTGCCCTTGGAGGGAGGCGGACGACTCGTCGTCTCCGTCAACGACGCCGAAGCGAAGGAGCTTCACGACGCCCTCGCCGCGGTGACCAGCGCGAGCTAGTCGAGACCGCACCACGCGACACCGCCCGCCCCGTCGACGACGGGGCGGGCGGTGCTGTCTACCCGGGGTCCGGCGTCACCGGCTCGCGTGACGACAGCCGGACGGCGTCGATCAGCGCCCGGTCTTGGCGATCTGCAGCAGGCCGTCCCCGGCGGGCGAGAGCGACGCGACGACCGCGCCGGAGCCCGCGGTCTCCTGCACCAGCGTGCGGAACGCGGCCGTCTGCGCGTCGCGCGCCGCCGGGTTCTGCACGCGGCCGCGCCAGAGGGCGTGCGGCACGAGCACCAGTCCGCCCGTGCGGGCCAGGCGCAGCCCGTGCTCCACGTACTCGATGACCTGGGCGGGATCCGCGTCCACGAGCACGAGGTCGTAGCTCGCGTCGCTCATGCGCGGCAGCACGTCGAGCGCGCGGCCCGTGATGAGGCGCACGCGGTTGGCGGGCACCTCGGCGTCGGCGAGGATCTCGCGGGCGGCCTGCTGGTGGTCGAACTCCACGTCGATGCTGGTGAGCACCGCGCGCGGCGCTCCCCGGAAGATGCAGAGGCCCGAGACGCCGGCGCCCGTGCCGATCTCGATGACGCTGGTCGCGCGCGTGGCCGCGGCGAGGAGCGAGAGCTGCGCGCCGACGGCGGGGGAGACGGCCTCGATGCCGAGCTCGCGGGAGTGCTGGCGCGCCAGGGCGATGTGCTCGTCCTCCACGACGACGTCCTCGGCGAACTTCCACCCGGTCTCCTGGTCGGACACGCGGCACCTCCTCTTCCGGGTCCCCAGGGTATCGGCCCGGCGGCACCCGTCTGACCGGGCGGTGTCCGGTGCGGATCCGATGCGGCCCCTCTGCTGACCGGACCCTGCGGTCGGGCGGAGATCGCACCTCGACCGGCTAGCCTGTGATCATGTTCGGCCTGACGTTCGAGAAGCTGATGCTCATCGGCATCATCGCCGTGTTCCTGCTCGGCCCCGAGCGGCTGCCGGTCTACACCCAGAAGCTCGCGGACCTGGTGAAGGCCGCGCGGCGCATGGCCACCGGCGCCCGGGAGCGCATGCGCGACGAGCTGGGGCCGGAGTTCGACGAGGTCGACTGGAAGAAGCTCGACCCGCGCCAGTACGACCCGCGCCGCATCATCAAGGAGGCGCTGTTCGAGGACGAGCCCGTGGTCACGAAGCCGCGCGTGCCGGTCGAGACCACCATCGCCCGGAGGCAGCGGCTGGAGCGCGAGGCGGCCGCCGCGTCGGCGCAGCCCGCCCCCTTCGACGCCGAGGCCACCTGACCCACGTCGCCTGACCGTCTAGCCGTTCCCGCTGAAGCGCGCGTCCACGGCCCTCGCCTCCTCGCGGAGCGCGTCCACCACGGCCCGCACCGACGGACGCTCGGCGCGATCGGGCCGCAGCAGCACGTGCAGGTGCCGCTTCGACGCGACGCCCGACAGCCGCTTGACCACGACGCCGTCGTGCTCGCCGGCGGTGTACCGGGGCAAGAGCGCGATCCCGTGCCCGGAGGCCACGAGCGACTCCGTGATGCGCGTGTCGCTGAACCGCTGCACCACGCGCGCCGGCGCGCCCACGGCCTGCTCGATGTCGAGGAGGATCCGGTCGAAGGGCAGCCCCTGCGGCACCCCGATCCAGGGTTCGCCGCTGAGGTCCGCGGGGCTCACCGAGGCCCGGCCGGCGAGGCGGTGGTCCGCGGGCATGGCGACGTCGAGCGGCTCCACCATGAGCGGCACGATCACGAGGCCGAGCCCGCGCCAGGTGCCCGCGCCGGCGAGCGAGTGGGCGATGACGACGTCGAAGTCGGCCGTCAGGTCCGCGAAGGCGGCGGAGGTCGGATCCCGGTCGCTCGCGCGCAGCGTGAGGTCGGGGATCCCGGCGACGCGGTCGAGGAGGCCGGGCAGCAGCATCTGCGCCGCGGTGGGGAACGTGGCCAGCGTGACCTCGCCGGAGGGCTGATGCCGGAAGTCCTCCCACAGCGCCTCGGCGCGGGCCACGGCGACGGCGATGTCGGTCGCCGTGCGGGCGAGCGCGCGGCCCGCGTCGGTGAGGATCACGCCCCGGCCCGAGCGCTCGGTGAGCGGCACGCCGGCTTCGCGCTCGAGCACCTTGAGCTGCTGCGAGACCGCGGACGGTGTGCGGCCGGCGGCGCGGGCGACGGCGCCCACGCTGCCGCGGTCGGCGAGCTCGCGGAGGAGCTCGAGGCGGCGGATGTCCATGTAGGCAGGCTACACAGCCAGGCAAGGACTATGCGCTTGTCCTGAACGTTCTGCGGTGGTCCCATGGAGGTGCGGCGGAATGCGCCGCCATCCGCCTTCCCGCAGGAGCACCACCATGACCGTCTTCCTCATCGCCATCGCCGCCCTCTCCGTCTCCGCCGTCGCCGGCACCGTCGTCGTCACGGCGCGCGACGGCTACCGCGCCATGCCGACGCGCACGCACCGCAGCCACGTCTAGGCAGCACGCGCACCACGGACGAGGAGGACGGCAGCCCGCGGGCTGCCGTCCTCCTCGTGCATCACGGGGTCGTCGACGGAGTCGACGCGGGCCCGGCGCCTAGGAGACGGACAGCCCCAGCCGCCGGCCCGCGAGACCCCGGCCGCGCGAGGCCAGGTGGTCCGCGACGCGGAGGATCTGCACCGCGGCGGGATCCGTGGGCTCCGCCAGCACCAGCGGCGCACCGGCGTCGCCGCCCTCGCGGAGCGACATGCTGAGCGGCACGCTCGCGAGGAGCGGCACGGCCTCGTCCTGCCCCGCGGACAGCCGGCGCGCGACCTCCGCGCCGCCGCCCGCGCCGAAGAGCTCCAGCACGGATCCGTCGGGCTGGACGAACCCCGCCATGTTCTCGACCACGCCGGCGACGCGCTGGCCCGTCTGCCGCGCGACCAGGCCGCTGCGCTCGGCCACGTCGGCCGCGGCGGGCTGCGGCGTCGTGACGACGAGCACCTCCGCGTTGGGGAGGAGCTGGCCCACCGTGATCGCGACGTCGCCCGTGCCGGGCGGCAGGTCGAGCAGCAGCACGTCGAGGTCGCCGAAGAAGACGTCGGTGAGGAACTGCTGGATGGTGCGGTGCAGCATGGGCCCGCGCCAGGAGACGGCGGTGCCGCCGGTGGCGTCGGGGTCGAGGAACATGCCGATGGAGATGACCTTCACGCCGTGCGCGACGGGCGGCAGGATCATGTCGCCGACGCGCGTGGGCTGCGCGGTGCGGCCGTCGGCGCCCACCAGGCCGAGGATCCCCGGGATGGAGAAGCCGTGCACGTCCGCGTCGACGAGACCCACCGCGAGGCCCTTCGCCGCGAGCGCGACCGCGAGGTTGGCCGTGAGCGTGGACTTGCCGACGCCGCCCTTGCCGCTCGTGACGGCGTAGACGCGCGTGAGGCTGTCCGGGCCGAAGGGGATCCCCCGCTGGGCGGCGGGACCCCGCAGCCGCTCGGTGAGCGCGCGGCGCCGCTCGGGGCTCATCACGCCGACCGTGAGCTCGAGCCGCGCGACGCCGGGGACGGCCTCGACGGTCTCGCGCACGTCGCGCTCGATCGACGTCGCGGCCGGGCAGCCGACGATCGTCAACGCGATGTCCACGTGGGCCACGCCGCCGTCCTGGATCCGCACGTCGGAGACCATGTCGAGCTCGGTGATGGGGCGGCGGATCTCGGGATCCACCACGCGGGCCAGCGCCCGCCGGATCGCCTCGGTCGTCAGCGCCTCCGCGCCGGGGGCCTCAGCGGCCATGCGTGCGTCGGCTGCCCGCGCCCTCCACGTCGTCCGCCTCGGGATCGTCGCGGCGGTCGAGCTCCTCGAGGAGCTGGCGGAGCTCGGCGCGGATGAAGTCCTTCGAGGCCACGTCCTTCATCTGCAGGCGGAGCGACACGACCTCGCGGGCGAGGTACTCGACGTCGGCGACGTTGCGCTCGGCGCGCTGGCGGTCCTGCTCGATCTGCACGCGGTCGCGGTCGTCCTGGCGGTTCTGCGCCAGCAGGATGAGCGGCGCCGCGTACGAGGCCTGCAGCGACAGGATCAGGGTGAGCGCGGTGAAGCCGAGCGCCGCGGAGTCGAAGCGCGCGGACTCCGGCCCGTAGGTGTTGTAGCCGATCCACGCGACGCAGAAGGCCGTGAGGCCCACGAGGAACCACGGCGTCCCCATGCCGCGGGCGATGGACTCGGTGAAGCGGCCGAAGCGGTCGCGGCTCGCGCGGTTGCGCATCGGGAGGACGGTCGTGCGGAGGCCCTTGGGGGCGTCCAGTCGGACGTCGCGGTTACTCTGCCGTGCCACGGGGGATCCTCCGTCCTCGTACGGGTCCTGCGGTGGGGATGGCGGCCGTGGCCGTGCCGTGGAAGCGGGCGGTCGCGCGCTTGCGCGTCTCGCGTTCCGCGTCGGCGCTGCGCCAGTCGTCCGGCAGGAGGTGGTCGAGCACGTCGTCGATGGTGACCACGCCGACCAGGCGGTGGTTCTCGTCCACCACGGGCACGGAGACGAGGTTGTAGCTCGCCATGATGCGCGACACCTCGGCCGCGCTCGTGTCCGCGCGCACCGGTTCCAGGCCCTGGTCGAGCAGCGTGCCGAGGCGCTCGTGCGGCGGGTAGCGCAGCATCCGCTGGAAGTGCACCATGCCCAGGAAGCGGCCCGTCGGCGGCTCGTACGGCGGCAGCGTGACGCAGACCGCGGCGCCCAGCGTGGGCGCGAGCTCGTGGCGGCGGATGAGGGCGAGGCCCTCGGCGACGGTGGCGTCGCCCGAGACGATGACGGGATCCGTGGTCATGAGGCCGCCCGCGGTGTCGGGCGCGTAGCTGAGGAGCATGCGGACGTCGTCGGCCTCCTCCGGCTGCATCAGCTCGAGGAGGGTCTCGCCGCGCTCGTCCGACAGCTGCGCGATGAGGTCGGCCGCGTCGTCCGGCTGCATCTGGTCGAGCACGTCGGCCGCGCGGTCGTCGTCGAGCGTGGCCATGATCTCGACCTGCTCGGCCTCCGGCATCTCCTCGAGGACGTCGGCGAGGCGGGCGTCCGGCAGCTCCTCGGCGACCTCGAGGCGACGCGCCTGGGGCAGGTCGAGGAGGGTGTTGGCGAGGTCGGCGGGCAGCAGGTCGGAGTAGGCGGCGAGGAACTGCGAGGCGGACTGGGCGACGCCGTCGTCCTGGAGCTCGGCGACCTCCTCCCACGTGGCGAAGATGGTGGCGCCCTTGGCGAAGGGGGAGGGGCTCGTGCGCGGGCGGCGGCAGAAGAGCTGCGAGACCTCCCACTCGGCCTGGCCGGACTCCTCGATCGCGACGTCCTCGATGACGGCGGTGCCGGATCCGTCGCGCATGCTCACGCGGCGCCCGAGGATCTCCGCGATGACGCGCACCTCACCCCCGCGCTGCTCGAACCGGCGCAGGTTGATGAGGCCGGTCGTGATGATCTGCCCGGAGCCGATGCTCGTGACGCGGCCGATGGAGAGGAACACGCGGCGCTTGCCGGGGATCTCGACGATGAGGCCGACGACGCGCGGCGGATCGTCCTTGCGGTAGACGACGAGCACGTCGCGGACGCGCCCGACGCGGTCTCCTGCGGGGTCGAACACGCTGCACCCGGCGAGCCGGGCGACGAAGACTCGGGAGGCGCTCACAGAGTCAATCTAGTCGCTCGCCCAGCGCCCGCCCGGCACCCCGTGGAAGACTGACGAGGTGACCAACCCCCTCCTCGGACGCTCCTCCCGTGCCCGCATGCCGAAGCTGCCGAAGGGGGAGCCCGTCGCGACCTACGAGACGTACGACGAGGCCCAGAAGGCCGTCGTCACGCTCGCCGAGGCGGACTTCCCGGTCACGCAGGTGAGCATCGTGGGCAACGAGCTGACGAGCGTCGAGCGGGTCACGGGCAAGCTCACCTCCGCCCGGGCCGCGGTCGCGGGAGCGGCGAGCGGCGCGTGGCTCGGCCTGTTCCTCGGGCTCGTGACCTTCCTCTTCTCGCCCGTGCCGAACTTCTCGTTCGTCGTCGGCGCCGTCATCATCGGCGTCGGCTTCGGCGCCATCTACGGGATCGTCAGCTACAGCATCACGCGCCGCCGCCGGGACTTCACCTCGGTGATGCAGGTCACGGCCACGAGCTACTCCGTGGTCGTCGAGCCCGACTCCCTGCACCGCGCGCGGAACGTGCTCGGGATCGGGGGAGTCGGCACGTCGGTGTACGGCGAGCCGGTGGTGTCGACGCCGCCCGCCACCGCGCCCGCCGCGAAGCCCGTGGGCCCCTACGGGGAGCGCCTGCCCGAGCCGGGTGGATCCGACGCCCCCGAGCCGACCGCGCCGCCGACGTCGACCGACCGTCCCGTGGGCGACCAGGGCACGGCGGGGGCCTGATCCCCGCGCGCCGCGCCCGTCCCGACGGCTACGCGCGTCCGGCCATCCACGCCTCGACCTCGTCGGCCGTGCGGGGGATCCCCGCGGACAGGTTCTCGGCGCCGTCGCGCGTCACGAGGATGTCGTCCTCGATGCGCACGCCGATGCCGCGGAAGCGCTCCGGCACCGTGAGGTCGTCGGGCTGGAAGTACAGGCCCGGCTCGATCGTGAAGACCATGCCGGCCTCGACGATCCCGTCGATGTACATGTCGCGGCGGGCCTGCGCGCAGTCGTGCACGTCGAGCCCGAGGTGGTGGCTCGTGCCGTGGACCATGTAGCGGCGGTGGTGCTGGTTGTCGGCCTCGAGCGCCTCCTCCGCGGTGACGGGGAGCATGCCCCAGTCGGCGGTCCTGCGCGCGATGACCCGCATCGCCGCGGCGTGGACCTCGCGGAAGAGGATCCCGGGGCGCACGATCGCCAGCGCGGCGTCGGCCGCCTCGCGCACGGCCTCGTAGACCTCGCGCTGCACGTCGGTGAAGGTGCCCGACACGGGGAGCGTGCGGGTGATGTCCGCCGTGTAGTAGCTGTCGAGCTCGACGCCGGCGTCGATGAGGATCAGGTCGCCCGGGAGCACGCGGCCGTCGTTGCGGGTCCAGTGCAGGATGCAGGCGTGCGGGCCGGACGCCGCGATCGTGTCGTAGCCGACCGCGTTGCCGTCGGCCCGGGCGCGCGCGTTGAAGACGCCCTCGACGACGCGCTCGCCGCGCGCGTGCGCGACGACGGCGGGCATGTCGGCGATCACGTCGGAGAACCCGCGGCCGGTGGTGTCGACCGCCTCGCGCATCTGGCGGATCTCGTAGGCGTCCTTGACGAGGCGGAGCTCGGAGGCGTCGCGGGCGAGGCGGGCGTCGCCGTCGGCGGGGTCCTGGTCGTCCGCGTCGGCGTCGGCGGCGGCGCGGGCCTCGTCCACGCGCGCGGCGATGGCGGGGTCGGCCTCGCGGATCACGCGCACGGTGCCCCCGGCGGCAATGGCGGCGTCGACGTCGGCGAGGGGCGCGGTGGCGATCCCCAGGTCGGCCGCGACCTGGCGGAGCGAGGGGCGCGGGCCGATCCAGAACTCGCCGATCTCGGCGTTGGCGTAGAACTCGTCGCTGTCGCGGCCGGCGCGCTCGCGGAAGTGGAGGGTGGCCTCGTGCGCGGATCCGTCGGCGGCGGATCCCTCGGCAACGGGCTCGAGGACGAGCACGGCGCCGGGCTCGCTGTCGGCGCCCCAGCCGGTCAGGTGCGCGAACGCCGAGTGGGCGCGGAACGGGAAGTCGGTGTCGTTGCTGCGCTGCTTGAGGCGACCGGCGGGGATCACGAGGCGCGCGCCGACGTGGAGGGCGGAGAGGCGGCGGCGGCGGTCGGCGGCGAAGGGCGCCTGCTCGCGGGCCGGCGGGTCGACCTCCTCGCGATCGGCCCAGTTCGTGGACACGAAGTCGCTGAACGCGGTGCTCGCGGGCGTGGTGCTGCGGTTGGAGGTGGCGCGGGGGACGGGGGCGTCGCCGGATCCGGGAGCGGAGGTCGCGGGCGCCGCGGTCTCGGTCGTCGCCAGGGGCGCGGCCGGATCGGCGGCGATCTCGGCGGGGGCGGTCTCGGACGCGGTGTCGATGTTCTCGGCCATCCGACGATCATCCCACCTGCGCGCGGGCGGACGCAGGGCGGACGCAGGGCGGGCGCTGCGGCGGGCCGGGTCAGCGGAGGGGCGTCAGCTGCGCGATGACCGGCCGGTGGTCGCTCCCGGCGCCGTCGCGGTCCTCGACGACGCGGAAGCCCGTGACCGCCCAGCCGGGCGTGGCCATGATGTGGTCGATCGGGGTGCCGAGCAGCGCGGGGATCCCCGTGGGCCAGGTGCCGACCGCGCCGTTCCCCGAGGCGCGCGCCGCGTCGACGCACTTCCCGAGGTCGGTGACCTGGTCGCGCTCGGTGGGCGTGCCGCCGTACCGGCTCATGTGGTCGAGCGTCGCGTTGAAGTCGCCCGCGATGATCACGTTGCCCTCGTCGCAGCGCTTCCCAAGCCAGGCGAGGTCGGCGCGCCAGTTGTCCATCTGCTCGGGGATGGGGGAGACGGGGTGCACCGCCATGATGACGGGGCCCTTCCCGTCGACCGGCTCCATGATGACCGTGGGGAGCACGCTCGTGGTGCCGCGCGACTCGTCCATCCGGTAGTCGCCGTAGGCCGCGCTGATGAGGATGGTGGTGGAGCGGGCAGCCGCCACGTCGTCGAAGGCCGCGGTGCGGACCCACATCGGCCGTCCGGCGTCGCGCATGAGGACGGCGATCTCCGCGCCGGTCTCCTCGCGGGTCTCGGGGAGCGTGATGACGTCGGCGCCGGACTCGATGGCCAGGTCGGCGACCGCGCGGGCTCCCGTCGCGCCGCCGAGCGTGTTCCACGAGAGCACGGTGACGTCGTCGTCCTGCGCCTCCTGGAAGGCCGTGTCGCCGAGGCCGCGCGTGGCGAGCACCGCGGAGTTGGCGCCGATGAAGAGCACGAGCAGCACGGCGATGCTGCCGAGCAGCCGACGGCCGGGGCGGATCGCGAGGCAGAGGACGAGGGTCAGCACGAGCACGGCGGCCGCCGCGGCGACGAGGCCCCCGCGGATGGCGACGGCGTGCGCGACCAGGTAGGTCTGCTCGAGCCCCAGCAGCTGCGGCCAGGTGACGACGAGGAACCCGGCGGCCGTGATGAGGATGACTGCTGCTCCGACGACCCGACCCATGACGACCACCACACTATGGCGGCTCTCTGGGAGAGCGCCGCCGCGGGCGCCGACGGGCCGGGGCGCGCAGGGCCGCCGCGTAGGATGGCGGGATGCCGGAGGAGCAGCGGGGTCCCATCGACCTGCACACGCACAGCTCCGTGTCGGACGGCACCGAGACGCCCGCGGAGCTCGTCGCGCAGGCCGCCGCGCAGGGCCTGTCGGCCGTCGCCCTCACCGACCACGACTCGACCGCCGGCTGGGCGGACGCCTCCGCCGCGGCCCTCGCGCACGGCATCGAGCTCGTCCCGGGCATGGAGATGAGCACGCAGCTCGAGTACGCGAGCGTGCACGTCCTCGCCTACCTCTTCGATCCCGAGGACGCGGACCTCGCGGCCATGACCGCGCGCGTCCGCTCGGAGCGCATGACCCGCGCCGAGGCGATGGTCGGCCGCATCGCCCGCGACTACGACCTCACGTGGGCGGACGTGCTCGCGCAGACCACGCCGGGCAGCACCATCGGCCGGCCGCACATCGCCGACGCGCTCGTCGCGCGCGGGCACGTGCCCACGCGCACGGCCGCGTTCGAGAGCATCCTGCACTGGCAGGGCGGCTACTACCGGCCGCACTACGCGCCGGATCCGATCCTCGGCGTCGAGCTGATCACGGCGGCGGGCGGCCTGGCCGTCCTCGCGCACCCGGGCGCCCGCGGGCCGGAGCGCGTGCTGTCGGACTCGCGCATGACCGCGCTCGTCGCGGCCGGGCTCTTCGGCCTCGAGGTGCGGCACCGCGACAACCCGCCCGCGTCCCGCGTGCGCCTCACGGAGCTGGCCGAGCGGTTCGGGCTCGAGGTGACGGGATCCAGCGACTACCACGGCGCCGGCAAGCCCAACCGGCTCGCGGAGAACACCACGGAGCCCGCGGTGCTCGCCCGGATCATCGAGCGCGCGACGGGCTGGTCGCCCGTCGTGCCCGTGCCCGCCGGCTGACCGTCGAGCACGGGGCCCCCGGATCTCATACCGCCGCAGGACGCGAGTTCCGGCGATGTGCGCTGCCGCACATGCCCGCGGATCTCGTCGGTCGGCGCGACCCCGGGGCAGGACCCGCATCCGTCCCTCCTGTGGATGCTGCGCTCGGCCCTCGCGCAGCGGGAATGTCGTCTGCGTCAGCTCGCCTGAGCTGAACGTCGCGTTCCGCGACCGATCACCATCTCGATGAGGAGAAGAGATCATGACCAGTGTTCGATCCCGCGCCGGGCGCATCCTGGCGGCGTGCGCATCCGTATCCTGCCTCGCGCTCGTCGCGTCCCTGTCCGCCGGCCCCGCTGAAGCGGAGACCATCACCTACACCCCTCACCAGCAGGCTTCGAACAGCGGAGTGGACGCATCGCTCCTGGACCCCGGCACAATCGGCTTGTGCAACGCGGGCTTCGGCGATGTGAGCGTCGCCTCCTGGGAGACCGGCATCGGGCACGTCGACCTGTTCTGCGGGGACGACAGGTCCGGTTATGTCCACATCCGGACGGAGCACCAGTCCCAGTGGCAGACCGTGGTGGACGGGGCTGGCGGTGGAGCCAACTGGGACGACTTCATGGTCTTCGCCACCGGATCCATAGTCACTTCGCCGGCTCCCGGTTTTCCGAAGGACGAGGGTGATGGGAAGCTCTGCTATTCCGCACCAATTCTCATCAAGGACGAGGAGGGTAACGTCGTGGACACTTACAAACCGACGGTGATCGTTTCCGCGAACAACAAGAAGATCATCACCTCTTTCCCGACACATCTGGTGGACAACTGTGGTTGAGGCGCATCCGCCGAAGGACCTCATCCTCTCGGTCGATTACGCTCAGAAGTGGCCGCTCGACGACATCATGTGGCCCGGCCCCCGTCCGGACTGGGACACCCTGATCTCGCCGGAGCTGCGTGACCGGTTGGTCGCGTGGGCCGCGTTCTTCAACGCGAACATCGACTGGGAGACCGGGCTCTTCGGGTCGGAGGAGCGGCGCCGCTGGTACGACGTGGAAGGCCTCCAGCTCATGTACGACCTGCAGGAGGCGCTGGAGGGTCGGTTCCGGGTCAGGCTGCGTCTCCCCAGGTAGCACCGATCCCCTCCGGCGAAGAGGGGCCGCATCCTGGTGGATGCGGCCCCTCTTCAGCGTTTCGTGCGCGCGGCTCTAGGACGTGGCGGTCGGGCGGTCGCCGCCCGAGCGGCGGCGGCGGTTGCGCGAGCGCGGGCGGGTCTGGCCGTCGGCGTGCGGCGCCTCATGGCCGCCCGCGGTGTTCGGCTGCTCGCTGCCGATGACGGCGGTGGCCTCGGCGGGGGAGGTGGCCGTGGGGGTCGACGTGCTGCGGCTGCGCGAGCGGTCGCGGTCGCCGCCGCCGGAGGTCGAGGAGGAGCGGCTGCCCGAGCGGTCGCCGCCGCGTCCGCCGCCGTCCCGGCTACCGCCGCGTCCGCCGTCGCGACCGGAGTCGTTGCCGCGGCTGCCCGGGCGCTCGCGCGGGGTGCCGTCGGGGTTGACCGTGGGGGTCGCGCGGAGGCGGCCCTTGGATCCGGCCGGGATGTCGAGGTCGGTGTAGAGGTGCGGCGAGGACGAGTACGTCTCGGTGGGCTCCGGCTGGCCGAACTCGAGGGCGCGGTTGATGAGCGCCCACTTGTGCAGGTCGTCCCAGTCGACGAACGTGACCGCGATGCCGGTCTTGCCCGCGCGGCCCGTGCGGCCGACGCGGTGCAGGTACGCCTTGTCGTCCTCGGGGATGGTGTGGTTGATGACGTGGGTGACGTCGAGCACGTCGATGCCTCGCGCCGCGACGTCGGTGGCGATGAGGATGTCCTTCTTGCCCGCCTTGAACGCGGCCATGGCGCGCTCGCGCTGCTCCTGGTTGAGGTCGCCGTGCACCGCGGCGGCGTTGAACCCGCGGTCGTTGAGCTCCTCGACGAGGCGGGCGGCGGCGCGCTTGGTGCGCGTGAAGATCACGGTCTTGCCGCGGCCCTCGGCCTGGAGGATGCGGCCGATGACCTCGTCCTTGTCCATGTTGTGCGCGCGGTAGACGAGGTGGCGGATGTTCGCCTGCATGAGGCCCTCGTCGGGGTCCGTCGCGCGGATGTGGATCGGCTTCGTCATGAAGCGGCGGGCGAGCGCGACGATCGGTCCCGGCATGGTGGCGGAGAACAGCATCGTGTGGCGCACGGCCGGGGTCTGCGCGAAGAGCTTCTCGATGTCGGAGAGGAAGCCGAGGTCGAGCATCTTGTCGGCCTCGTCGAGCACCATCTCGCGCACGCCCTGGAGCGAGAGCAGGCGCTGGCCCACGAGGTCGAGGAGACGGCCCGGGGTGCCGACGACGATCTGCGCGCCGGCCTTGAGCTGCTCGATCTGGCCCTCGTACGCCTTGCCGCCGTAGATGGAGACGACGGTGGTGGCGCGGTTGGCGGTCGCGATCTGGAGGTCCTCGGTGACCTGGACGGCGAGCTCGCGCGTCGGCACGACCACGAGCGCCTGCACGCCGGGCTCGGGGGTGAGGCCGAGCCGCTGGATGAGCGGGAGGCCGAAGCCGAAGGTCTTGCCGGTGCCCGTCTTGGCCTGGCCGATGATGTCCTGGCCGGAGAGCGCCAGGGGGATGGTCTGCTCCTGGATGGGGAAGGGTTCGAGGATGCCGTGGTCGGCGAGCGCCTGCACCATGTCCTCGTCGATGTTCAGTTCGGTGAAAGTCACGTTGTGCCCTGTCTAGCGGTGCGGTCCACGCCCGGACTGCTTCTCTGCGGGCGCGATGGGGCCCTTCCGTTGAGGGACCACGGGCGAGTTTAGCGGGCCGGGGCCCGGAGACCCCCTCCGCCGCCCTTTACACTGGCCACGTGCTCAAGATGTTCGGACGCCGGTCGACGACGATCGAGGCGCCCCGGGTCCGGTCCCGCGGCGAGTCGAAGCGTCGATCGCCGGCGACGACCGTGAGCGTGGACGACTTCTCGCCCGACACCCTCCGCTTCCTCGGCGCCGTGGCCTACCTGCAGCTGACGGTCTTCGAGACCCTGTCGCGCGCGGTCGCCGAGGCGCCCGACCTCGCCGGCAAGGAGGCCGTCTCGACGGCCGCCGGCATCGCGCTCGGCAAGCACCAGGCGCTCGCCGCCGAGATCAAGCGGCAGGGCGGCGACCCCAGCGTCGTGATGGAGCCGCACCGGGCCGCGTTCGACCGGTTCACCGCCACCGTCGCGGGCGCCGACTGGTACGAGTGCCTGCTCTCCGCGTACATCACGACGGGGCTGCTCGACGACTTCTTCGTGCGCCTCGCCTCGGGGCTCCCGTCGGACCAGCGCCAGCGCGTCGTCGTGCTGCTGTCGTCGGGCGTGGGGCAGCAGGGGATCGTCGACGCGGTGCGCGCCGGGATCCGCCGCGACCCGCGACTCGCGTCGCGCCTGGCCATGTGGGGCCGTCGGCTCGTCGGCGACACGCTGCTGGTCGCGGGGACCGCGATGCGCGCGTCCCTCGCCGACCCGGACGACGCGCGCGTGCACCTGGAGCCCGTGTTCGCGGGGATCATCACGGCGCACACCCGTCGGATGGACGCGCTCGGCCTCACGGCCTGACGCGCGTCGCCGGCCCGCACCCGGCACGCGACGACGCCCGGCCCCCTGGGGGACCGGGCGTCATGTCGTGCGGGTGCGGTCAGCCGCCGATGGCGGCCAGGTCGCGGGCGTCCGCCGAGGAACGCCGACGACCGAGGAGCAGGTCGGTGCCCGCCGCGACGAGCGCCGAGATCGCGAGCGTCGCGATCCAGATGACGCCCTGGTCCCAGCGCAGGCCCGCCCAGGTGAGGGCGACCCACGCGACCATGGCCGCGGTCGTACCCACGGCGGGGATCAGGAGCGCGCCGTGAGTGGCGCGGTGGGGGAGCGCGTAGCGCGCGACGAGGCCGATCATGGCGCCGAAGAGCGCGACGAACAGGAGCTCCACGGGCGCCGGGCTAGCGGACGAAGCCGATGCGCGGGGCGTCGGCGCTGCCGAGCTCCACGTAGGCGAGGTGGGCGGTGACGGCGAGGTGGGTGGCGCCCTTCTCGTCGGTGAACGAGATGAAGGGCGCGCCATCGCGGACGGCCGCGGCGACGGTCTCCTGGACCTCCTCGGGCGACTGCTTGGTGCTGAAGGAGAGCTCGCGGGCGGTGTTGACGAGGCCGATACGGATTTCCACGGGAGGTGCCTTTCGATGCGTCGGATGCGACGGTGCCCCCTCAGGCTAGGGCACCCGCATGCGCGGCCCGGCGGCGTTCACTGAGGGCGGACGGGCGGGCGGACGGGCGGGCGGACGACGCGTCCCGATCCCCGGATCCGCTGCCGTCGGGGGCCGCCGGTAGCGTGGGCGCGTGACCATCAGGGGATTCCGCCAGCCGCCCGCATCCGACGCCGCGGCCCCCGCGGTGGAGCTGGATCCCTCGCAGCGGGCCGTCGTCGAGCTGCCGGTGGGCGTGAGCGCCGCCGTCATCGGCGCGCCGGGCTCGGGTCGCACCACCACGCTGCGCGAGCTCGTGGCCGAGCGGATCCTCACGCAGGGGCTCGACCCCGCCGAGGTGCTCGTGCTGGCGCCCTCGCGCGCCGCCGCCACGCGCCTCCGCGACGAGCTGGCCCTCCGGGTCGGCGTGCCGACGCTCGGGCCGCTCGCGCGCACGTCCACGTCCGTCGCGTTCGAGGTCCTCGCCCGCCGCGCCGCCGAGACCGGCACGGAGCCGCCGCGGCTGCTCACCGGCGCCGAGCAGGACCAGATCATCGCCGACCTCCTCGCGGGGCACGAGGAGCTGGGCACCGGGCCCGCCTGGCCGGATCCCCTGGGCGTCGAGGTGCGGCGGCTGCGCGCCTTCCGGACGGAGCTGCGCGAGCTGCTCATGCGCGCCACCGAGGAGGGCGTGCGGCCGGACGCCCTCGCCGAGGCCGGCCGCGCGCACCAGGTGCCGGAATGGATCGCCGCGGCCGAGTTCGCCCGCGAGTACGAGGACGTCGTCGACTCGTTCCGCGGCGACCACCTGGACAGCGCGGAGCTGCTCGCCGAGGCCGTGCTGCTCGTGTCGCGGGGGGAGGCGCTGACGGGGATCCGGTTGGTCGTCGCCGACGACCTGCACGAGGCCACCGTCGCGACCCTGTCCCTCCTCCGGGCGCTCGCCGCGCGCGGCGCGGACGTGATCGCGTTCGGCGACCCGGACGTCGCGGCCGCCACCTTCCGCGGGGCCGAGGCGTCGGCGCTCGGCCGCCTCTCCACCGTGCTCGGTCTGCCCGGCCTCCGCACGCTCGTGCTCGACCGGGTGCACCGGCAGCCGCCCGCGCTCCGGGCGCTCACCTCGGCCGTCACGGCGCGCATCGGCGCGGCGGGCGCGGGGCGGCAGCGGCAGGCGGGATCCGCGCCGGGGCTCGTCGACGACGCCGACCCCATCCAGGTCATCGAGGCGCCCACGCGCGCCCTGGAGCTCGCCCGCCTCGCGCGCCGGCTCCGCGAGGAGCACCTGCTGGGCGGCGTGCCGTGGGCGCGCATGGTCGTGCTCGTGCGATCAGGATCCCTCGTGCCGCAGGTCGCCCGCAGCCTCGCGACCGCCGAGGTGCCCACGCGCACGGCCGTCGCCGGGCGCGCGCTGCGCGACGACCTCGCCGCGCTCGCCCTCATCCGCGCGGTCGACGTGGTGCTCAGCCGCGTGCCGCTCACCCCGGAGATCGCGGCCGAGCTCGCCACGGGTCCGCTCGGGGGGCTCGACGGCGTCGCGCTCCGGCGGCTCCGGCTCGCGATGCGCCAGGAGGAGCTCGCGGGAGACGGCCACCGCTCCAGCGACGAGCTGCTCGTCGAGGCGCTCGCCGCGCCCGGCCGGCTCGAGACGCTCGACCTCGCGCCCGCGCGCCGCCTCGCCCGGCTCGCCCGCACGCTGCAGGGGGCCCGCGAGCTGGCCGCGTCCGACGGCACCATCGAGGAGCTGCTCTGGCACCTGTGGGAGGGCTCGAGGCTCGCGACGCCGTGGTTCGAGCAGGCATTGCAGACGGGGATCGTCGCCGACCAGGCCAACCGCGACCTCGACGGCGTGGTCGCGCTCTTCACGGCCGCGCGCCGCTTCGTCGAGCGGAACCCGGGCCGTCCCGCGTCGGACTTCGTGGAGGAGCTGCTCGGCGCCGAGGTGCCCGAGGACACGCTCTCGCCGCAGCCGCTCGCCGACACCGTCCTCGTCGCGACGCCGTCCGCGGTTGTGGGCGCGGGATACCAGGTGGTCGCGGTCACCGCTCTGCAGGAGGGCGTGTGGCCGAACCTGCGGCTGCGCGGATCCCTGCTGCATCCGCAGCGCCTCTCCGCCGTCGCGCGCGGCCTCGACCGGGCCGACGTCGACGAGCGCGCCGAGGTCCTCGGCGACGAGCTGCGGATGCTCGCGCTCGCCGTCTCCCGGGCGTCGCGCGTCGTCGTGCTGAGCGCCACCGCCAACGACGAGGAGGCGCCGTCGCCGTTCCTGCGCCTCGTGCCGCCCGCGCCCGGCCTCGCGGAGGCGGAGGCCGGTGCCGAGGCGGGTCGGGTGGCGGCGGACGCACCTGCCGCGCTGCGGATCCGGCCCGATCACCCGCTCTCGCTCCGCGGCCTCGTCGGCGCGCTCCGACGCGAGCTCGCGGTCGTGCACCGCGACGCCGTGCTGCTCGACGACGGCCGCGTCGTCTCGGGCGACCGCACGGCGCGCCGACCCGCCGACGCCACCCGGGAGCGCGGCCTGGCCGCTGCCTCCGCCCTCGCGCGCCTGGCGGCGGAGGGCGTCACGGGCGCGGATCCGGACGAGTGGTACGGCCTCCGCGAGCCCTCCACCACGGAGCCCGTCGTCGACCTGACTGACCCCGCGGCCCGCGTGCCCGTGTCGCCGTCGCGCCTGGAGGCCTTCGAGCGCTCGCCGCTCAACTGGTTCATCGACCAGGCGTCCGGCGGATCCACGAGCACGGCCATGGGCATCGGCACCATCGTCCACGCGGTCATGGAGGAGGCGAGCCTCGATCCGGACGCCGACCTCCGACCGGCCGCCCTCGAGGTCCGCCTCGACGAGCGGTGGGGCGAGCTGCCCTTCGTGTCCCCCTGGGTGGGCGAGCGCGAGCGGCGGCAGGCCGGCGAGCTCATCGCCGGCGTCAGCGGGTACCTCCGCGACTTCGCCGCGGACGGCGGGCGCATGCTCGCGGCCGAGGGCGGCTTCGAGCTCGAGGTGGGCGTCGCGCGCCTCCGCGGGAAGATCGATCGCATCGAGCTGACGAGGGAGGGCCGGGTGGTCATCGTCGACCTCAAGACCGGGCGGCACTACCCGACGCGCGCCGAGATCCCGGCGCACGCGCAGCTCGGCTCCTATCAGCTGGCGTACGTCGAGGGCTCGCTCGAGCAGGTGCCCGCCGGCACGCCGTCCGGCGGCGCGAAGCTGCTGTACGTCTCCGGCGGCACGCGCGGACTGCCCTACCGCGAGCTGCCGCAGGAGCCGCTCACGCGCGAGGAGCTCGACGGGTTCCGGGCGCGCATCGCCGAGGCGGCCGAGGGCATGGCGGGCGCGACCTTCGACGGCACGCCGGACCTGGGGGAGCGGGATCCGGGATCCGCGCGGCGCTACCGCATCCACCTCGTGCGGGCGGTGTCGGCGTGAGCGGCGCGGAGGCGACCGGCGCGGGCGAGGGCGGCGTGATCAGCGCGCGGCGCATCGCGGAGACGCTCGGCCTGCCGAGCCCCACCGAGCAGCAGCGGCGCGTCATCGAGTCGCCGCTCGAGCCCGGCCTCGTCGTCGCGGGCGCGGGCAGCGGCAAGACCGAGACCATGGCGAGCCGCGTCGTCTGGCTGCTCGCCAACGGGCACGTGGGGGTCGAGGAGATCCTCGGGCTCACCTTCACGCGCAAGGCCGCGGGGGAGCTCGGCGTGCGGATCCGCGCGCGCATCGAGCAGCTCCAGCAGGCGGGGCTCGCCGCCGTCCCCGCGGACGCGTTCGCCACGCCCACCGTGCAGACCTACAACGCGTTCGCGAACGGCATCTTCCGCGACAGCGCGACCCTCATCGGCCGCGAGGCGGAGTCGGTCGTGCTCACGGAGGCGTCCGCGTGGCAGCTCGCGCGCCGGCTCGTGGTCGAGAGCACCGACCCGCGGCTGCTCGAGCTCGGGCGGGGCGTGGATCCCATCACGCAAGCGGTCATCTCCCTCAGCCGGGCCATGAGCGAGAACGTCGCGGAGCCGGCCGAGGTCGTGCGCCTCGCGGGATCGTTCACGGGCCTCGCGGAGCTGCCGTTCGGATCCGCCCGCATCAAGAAGGCGCCAGCCGCTGACGCGGTCGCCGCCGTCGGCGCGCTGCCGCCGCTCGTCGACCTCGCCGTGCGGTTCCAGGAGGAGAAGACCCGGCGCGGGCTCGTGGAGTACAGCGACCAGGTCGCGTTCGCGCTCGCGATCTGCGAGAGCGTGCCGCAGGTCGTCGCCGAGCACCGGAAGCGGTTCCGCGTGGTACTGCTCGACGAGTACCAGGACACCTCGGTCGTGCAGACCCGGCTCCTCGCCACGCTCTTCGGCGGCACGCCCGTCATGGCGGTGGGGGATCCGCACCAGTCCATCTACGGCTGGCGCGGCGCGAGCGCGGCGAACCTCGCGCGCTTCGGGGCCGACTTCGCGCCCGCCGGGGCGAGCGCCGCCGACGTGCCCGTCTACGCGCTCTCCACGAGCTGGCGGAACCCGGGCGCGGTGCTCGGCGCCGCGAACCGCATCGTCGAGCCGCTCACCGCGGCGTCGCGGATCCCCGTGGCGCGCCTCGAGCCCCGGCCCGACGCGGGCGACGGCCGCCTCGACGTGGCCTACGAGGAGACCATCGCCGACGAGGCCGCGAGCGTCGCCGCGTGGTTCGCCGACCGGCTGCGGCAGACCGGATCCGACGGCCGTCCGCGCTCGGCGGCCATGCTGTGCCGCTCGCTCAAGACCATCGAGCCGTTCACGACGGCGCTCGCCGACCGCGGCGTGCCGTTCCGCGTGCTCGGCCTCGGGGGCCTCCTCGACCAGCCCGCCGTGGTGGACCTGGTGTGCGTCCTCCGCGTGCTGCACGACCCCACCGCGGGCAGCGAGCTCGTGCGCCTCCTCACGGGCGCGCGCTGGCGCATCGGCACGAAGGACGTGCACGCGCTGTCCCGCGTCGCCTCCTGGCTCATGTCGCGGGACCACGCGCAGAAGCCGCTCGCCGACGAGGTGCGCGACGGCCTCCGCGCCTCCGTCGTGCCCGACGAGGTGGGGTCCGTCGTCGACGCGCTCGACTTCGTCGTCGACGCCCGCGACGGCCACACCGCGCTCGCCGGATTCAGCGACGAGGGCCTCGCGCGCCTCCGCGCCGCGGGCCGACAGCTCCAGGTGCTCCGATCCCGCGTCGGGCTCGACCTGGTGGACCTCGTCACCGTCGTCCAGCAGGAGCTGCTGCTCGACATCGAGGTCGCCGCCAACGAGACGGATCCGCTCGGCCGCGCGAGCCTCGAGGCCTTCACCGAGCAGGTGGCCGGCTACCTCCAGGGCGACTCCGCCGGCACGCTCGGGCCCTTCCTCGCGTGGCTCGCCGAGGCCGAGCGGCGCGACAACCTCGCGCCGCGCACCGAGGAGCCGGAGCCGGGCACGGTGCAGATCCTCACGATCCACGGTTCGAAGGGCCTGGAGTGGGACGTCGTCGCGGTGCCGCGCATGGTCGAGGGCGAGCTGCCGGGCACGCTCCGCGAGAAGCGCGGCTGGGTCGCGTTCGGCGCCCTGCCGTTCGAGTTCCGCGGCGACTCCGCCGAGCTGCCGTCGCTCGCGTGGCGCGGCGTCGAGACGCAGAAGGAGTTCGCGGAGGCGATGGAGGCCTTCGGCGAGGAGCTCGAGGAGCGCAACGCGGCCGAGCAGCGGCGCCTCGCGTACGTCGCCGTCACGCGCACGCGCTCGGATCTGCTGCTCAGCGGGTCGTTCTGGTCGACGCAGCAGAAGCCGCGGGGTCCCGGGGCGTTCCTCCGCGAGATCCAGCAGGTGGGCCTCATCGCGCCGGACGCGCTGCCCGAGGCGCCCGAGCTCGAGGAGAACCCGCTCGAGCCCGGATCCGCGCGCGTCGCCTGGCCGCTGCCGCCCCTCGGGCCGCGCGAGGCCCGCGTCCGCGCGGCCGCCGCTGCCGTGGCCGTCGCGGATCCGCGCGCGGAGACCGTGTGGACCCGCGACATCGACCTGCTCCTCGCCGAGCGCGACGCCCGCGCCCGGGACGCCGAGCTCGTCGACCTGCCCACGCGCATCCCCGCGTCGCGCTTCAAGGACTTCGTGAGCGATCCCGCGGCCGTCGCCGCGCGCCTGCGCCGCCCCATGCCCGAGAGGCCCTACCGGCAGACGCGGCTCGGCACGCTCTTCCACGGCTGGGTCGAGGCGCGCTACGGGCCCGCGGGCACGGCCGACGTCATCGACGCGTCCGGCGTCGAGCTCGATGCGGACCCGACCGAGCCGCCCGTGGAGACGGAGGACCTCGACCGGCTGCGCGCGATCTTCGAGGCGAGCGAGTGGGCGGCGAGGAAGCCCGAGGAGGTCGAGGTCGAGATCCACATGGAGCTCGCCGGCCAGGTCGTCATCTGCAAGATCGACGCGGTGTTCCTCATCGACGGCCGCTACCGCGTCGTCGACTGGAAGACCGGCCGCACCCCCAAGGACGCGGCCGACCTCGAGCTCAAGCAGCTCCAGCTCGCGCTCTACCGCCTCGCGTTCGCGAAGTGGCGGGGCATCGACCCCGACCTCATCGACGCGGAGTTCTACTTCGTCGCGGAGGGCCGGTCGCTGAAGCCGGAGCGGCTCTACTCCGAGGAGGACCTCGTGGCGCTCTGGTCGGGCGCGCGCACCCCGGACGCGTCGCGCCCGCCGTCGGGAGAGACAGTGGGCTGAGGCCGGGAGTCGAGCATCTCCTCGACCTGGTCGACGTCCATCACGGGCAGCGTCTCGTGGGCGATGCGCTGACCCTCGTCGGCGCGCACCGTGTCCACGAGCGCGCTGAGCATGTTCACGGCGTCGTCGATGATGCCCTGGTTGCGCGTGTCCGTCCCGTGCAGCAGCCAGCGGGCGATCTCGAGCTCGGCGTAGAGGAGCGCGCGCTGCTTGAGCTGGCGGTCGACCGTCACGTGGTGCGCCTGGTTGTAGGCGCGGAAGACGCTCTCGGCGACGTGCTCGGCGCGCGCGCCCAGCACCCAGTGCAGGTCGTGGGCCGGGTCGGCGACGCGCAGCTCCGACCAGCCGATCATCCCGGTCACGTCGTCGCCGTCGACGAGGAACGAGGAGGCCTGCACGGCGCCGTTGACGACCGCGGGCTGGAACTGCCAGAGCGACGCGTCGTCGAGCGCCTCCTCCCAGCGGCTGAGAAGCAGGCTCGGCACGAGCGCGGTGGCCGCGGCCCGGTCGATGAGGGCGGCGGTCTGGCTGTGGATCTCCGCGGCCGAGAGCACGGGCAGCCCCGCGTCGGCGACGAACCCGGTCGGCAGGCTGTGCACGGCGGAGACGGCGGCGCCGATGGAGCGCGCGAGGCCGTCGCCCGCGGGGATCTCGTCGAGCGAGATGACCCGCCCGGGCACGTGCCCGTAGACGAAGCCGCGGGTCGGCTTGATGGGCGCCTGCCCCAGGAACTCGGGCACCTGGAACGGCAGGCGGGAGCGGATCCCGGTGCTCAGCGCCCGGAGCGCCACGAGGTCCGCGGACTGCTCGGACTCGGCGGCCTGCGTGGTCGGCACGCGCACGAGGAGCTCGCGGCCGTCCCGCGTGGAGAGGAGCGCGGAGTCGAAGTCGCCCGCGCCGCCGGCCGTGAAGGGGGTGCTGCGGACCACGTCGAGCCCCGAGACCGCCGAGGTCGCCAACGCGGCTAGAGTGAGGTGGGATCTGGCCATGCCTTACAGGTTAGGTCGCTGGGAGCCCTCCGTCTCACCGCGCCACGCGCTTCCGGCCCCACACGCGCACCGTGGGCGGACCATCGGCACCGCCGTCTCCGCCCCTCGGCCCGTCCGCCCCCGAAGTCGATTGGTCACCCGTGCTCGACAGCTTCCTCTCCCGTCTGCCCCTGTCCCGCGAGGGCGTCGACCGCGACGGCCTGAACCGCGACTCGCCCGCCCTCTTCGACGAGCTGTGGGCGGATCCGGCCACGCGCGTGCTCCCTCTCCACGGACACCGCGCGCTGGGCTCCGCCGCGGACGGCCGCGCCGCCCTCGACCTGCTGCCGGTCGACCGCGTGACCAGCGCGACCGTCCGCATCTACCTCGGCCGCACCACGATCGCGCACGAGGGCGAGCCGGTCGGCACTCCTGTCGTCGCCGCCGTCCTCACCGACGCCGCTGCCGCCGAGCTCGAGCCCGCGGAGGAGCGGTGGCTGGAGCTGCGCACGACCGCGACGCAGCTCGACGACCGCGACGCCGCGCTCTTCACGGGCGCGCTCGCCACCGCGAACTGGCACGCGTCGCACCCGTTCTCGCCGAAGACGGGGGAGCCGACCGTCGTCGAGCAGGGCGGCTGGGTGCGTCGCGCGCCCTCCGACGGCTCGCAGGTCTTCCCGCGCACCGACGCGGCCGTGATCATGGGCGTCGTCGATGCGGACGACCGTCTGCTCCTCGGCGCCAACGCCATGTGGGGCGGCGACCGCTACTCGCTGCTCGCGGGCTTCGTCGAGCCGGGGGAGTCGTTCGAGGCGGCCGTGAAGCGCGAGGTGCTGGAGGAGTCCGGCGTGACCGTCGAGGATCCGCGCTACCTGGGCAGCCAGCCGTGGCCGTTCCCCGCGTCCGTCATGGTCGGCTTCCTCGCGCGGGTCTCCGCCGGGAGCGGACCCGCGACGCCCGACGGCGTCGAGATCATCGACCTGCGCTGGTTCAGCCGCGAGGAGCTGCGCGCGTCGCTCGGCGAGATCGCGCTGCCCGGCCCGTCGTCCATCGCGCGCGCCATCATCGAGGAGTGGTACGGCGGACCCCTCGAGGACGGCGAGCGGGAGTGGTGATCCGCCGATCGTGACCGACCAGCTCGTCCCCGGGACGCCCGGGCGCGACCCCTACGGGTCGACCGCGTCCGGCGCCCTCCCGGCACCCGTCTCCCTCGGCCCCGCGACCACCGACGAGTCCGCCGACCAGCCCGTGGAGGAGGCCCGCACCGCCGAATCCCTGCTCGAGGCGCTCGACGACCAGCAGCGCCTCGCCGCCGAGGCGCTCCTCGGCCCCGTCGTCGTGCTCGCGGGTGCCGGCACGGGCAAGACGCGGGCCATCACGCACCGCATCGCCTACGGGATCCAGGCCGGCGTCTACCCGCCCAACCGGGTCATGGCGCTCACCTTCACCTCGCGCGCCGCGGCCGAGCTGCGCGGCCGGCTGCGCGAGCTCGGCGCCGGACCCGTGGCCGCGCGCACCTTCCACGCGGCGGCCCTCAAGCAGCTCAACTTCTTCTGGCCGCAGGTGGTCGGCGGCACCATGCCGCGCCTCATCGAGAGCAAGGGCCGGATGCTCGGCCACGCCGCCGAGTCGCTCCGCCTCCGCCTCGACACGGCCGCGCTCCGCGACATGGCCGCCGAGGTCGAGTGGCGCAAGGTGTCCATGATCTCCATCGAGCAGTACGGCCTCGCCGCGCGCACCACGCGCACGCTGCCGCCGCAGCTCGACGCCGACCAGGCCGTCGCGCTCCTGCAGGCCTACGAGGACATCAAGGACCAGCGCCGCCAGCTCGACTTCGAGGACGTGCTGCTCGCGACCGCGGGCATGATCGAGGCGGAGCCATGGGTCGCGCAGCAGGTGCGCGAGCAGTACCGCTTCTTCGTGGTCGACGAGTACCAGGACGTCTCGCCGCTGCAGCAGACGATCCTCGACCTCTGGATGGGCGACCGGCGCGACCTCTGCGTCGTCGGCGACGCCAGCCAGACCATCTACTCGTTCGCGGGCGCCAAGAGCGCGTACCTCCTCGACTTCGCGTCGCGCTTCCCCGAGGCGACCGTGGTGCGGCTGGAGCGCAACTACCGGTCGACCTCCGGGATCACCGAGGCGGCGAACCGGCTGATGCGCGGACGGCCCGGCGCGCTCACGCTCGTGTCGGCGGACGCGGACCCCGACGGCGACGGCACGGGCACGTCCTCCGCCCGCGCCGCGAAGGGCCGCGGATCCGCCGCCGTCCCGGGTCGCGGCGAGGGCTTCCGCGCGCCGCAGGTGAGCGCGTTCCCGTCCGACGGCGCCGAGGCGCGCGCGATCGCGGGCGCGATCGCCCAGCAGATCGCCTCCGGCATCGCGCCCGAGGACATCGCCGTGCTCTACCGCATGAACGGGCAGTCGGCGGTGCTGGAGCAGGCGCTCGGCGACGCGGGCGTCAGCTACCAGGTGCGCGGATCCCAGCGCTTCTTCGACCGCCCCGAGATCAAGCAGGCGCTCCTCGCGCTCCGCGGCGCGTCCGTCTCCATCTCCGGCGAGCCGCTGTTCAAGTCGGTGAGCGACGTGCTCCGCGGCCTCGGCTGGAGCCAGCAGCCGCCTGAGCAGCCGGGCGCCGTGCGCGACCGATGGGAGTCCCTCGACGCGATCATGGGCCTCGCCGAGCGGATGCCCGCGGGCAGCACCTTCCGTGCCTTCACCGACGAGCTGCTCGAGCGGCAGGCCGGCCAGCACGAGCCGACGGTCTCCGCCGTCACGCTCGCGACCCTGCACTCCGCCAAGGGCCTCGAGTGGGAGCACGTCTACCTGATGGGGTTGAGCGAGGGGCTCGTGCCCATCAGCTATGCGCAGACGCTCGAGGCGGTCGACGAGGAGCGGCGCCTCCTCTACGTCGGGATCACGCGCGCGCGCTCCGGGCTCCGGCTCTCCTGGAGCCGGAGCGGACCCCAGCGATCCGGTCAGCGGGAGCCGTCGCGGTTCCTGGCAGAGCTCGACACCCGCATCGCGGGTGGGGGCGCGAAGCGCGGCGGGTGACCCGGCCCGACCGCACGTCGAGCACGGCCTGGTGCGTCGCGAGCGCGTTCTCGCCCATCGTCAGCAGCCGGTCGGCGGGCCGCGCGGCGAGGGCCGCGAGCTCGGCGGGCACGAGCCCCGCCTCGGATCCGCTGTCGCGCCCGAGCAGCTGTGTCGCGATGGCGGGCCACGCCGGGTCCGCGTCCCGGCGCGCGAGGTCCAGGCAGTAGCAGCAGGCCGTCCGCCCGGGCTCGACGAGCGGGCCGACGACCGCGTGCCGGTCGCCGAGGACGACGGGCAGGTGCGGCACGTCCTCCCGCGACCAGCGTCCGTAGACGGCCGGGGCGATGGCGAAGTGGGCGACGATCACGGCGAGGGCGGTGCGCGGATCCGCGTCGCCCGACATCGGCTGCGGCGCCACGTCGTGCCCGGCGCGTGCCAGGGCGTCGGCGATGCGGTCGGCCGTCGGTCCGCCGCCGACGACCGCGACCGTCCCGGTCCGGGTGGGGCGGGGGACGTCCGCGTCGCGCGGCGGGAGGAGCGCCGGCCGCACCAGGTCGAGCAGCTGCGTCACGTGCGCGGGACTCGCCCCCTCCGTCGCCGCGATCATGTCGAGGCCGCCGCGGCTGATGCCGTGCACGAGCGCGTCGAGCAGCCGCTCGTCGAGACGCGAGACGGCGCTGAGCACCACGGGCGGGCGGTCGACGCCGAGCTGGAGGGAGTCCGGCGTGCGCCAGACGAGCGGGAGGCGGGGATCGAGTCGGATGGCCATGGGCGCGGAGAGTGCCCGACGGGCGCGGAGCGTGGGGCGCGCGTCCACAGGTCCGACGCGGGGGACGCGGAGCCGGGCCGACGTGCACGAGGCCGGCACCGCGGTCGCGGTGCCGGCCTCCCCGGGTGGTGCGGGTCGGGCGTCAGACGGGACGCGGATCCGTCCCGGGTGCGTCGTCGGGTCCGTCGCCCGGCGTCTCGCCCGGTTCGGTCGCGCGACCCTGGCCGTCCTCCACGGGGCGTCCGGCGTCGGATCCGCTCAGCAGGTCCTCGAGCGCCTGGTCGACCTCGTCGGGCTCGGGCTCGCCCTGCGTGAGGCGCACGACGAGCGCGTGCGGCGCGTCGATGTCCTCGGAGGTGGGCAGCACGTCGGGGTGCGACCACAGCGCGTCGCGCTGCTCGGCGCCGACGCCGTCGGTGACGGCCTGCCACATGGCCGCGGCCTCGCGCAGGCGGCGGGGCCGGAGCTCGAGGCCCACGAGCGTCGCGAACGCGGACTCGGCGGGGCCGCCCGTCGCGCGGCGGCGACGCACGGTCTCGGCGATGGCGGACGCCCGGGGGAGTCGCACGGTCGCGGCCGCGGTCACCACGTCCACCCAGCCCTCGATGAGCGCGAGCATCGTCTCGAGGCGCGCGAGGGCGGCGAGCTGGGCCTCGCTCTTCGGCGGGATGAGGGATCCGTCGACCATGGCCTGGCGGAGCTCCTCGGGGTTCGACGGGTCGAAGCCCTCCGCGAGCGACTCGAGCCGGTCGGTGTCGATGTGCACGCCCTTCGCGAACTCCGTGATGGAGGAGATGAGCTGCAGGCGCAGCCAGCGCGCGTGACGGAACAGGCGCGCGTGGGCCAGCTCGCGCACCGCGAGGTAGATCTGCACCTGGTCGTCGGAGACGTCGATGCCCTCGCCGAACGCCTGGACGTTCTGCGGCAGGAGCGCGGCCTGCTGGTCGTCGAGGAGCGGGATGCCCACGTCGCCGCCCGAGACGACCTCGGTGGACAGCTGCCCGACCACCTGGCCGAGCTGCATGGCGAAGAGCGTGCCGCCGAGGTTCCGCATCATGCGTCCGGCGCCCGCGACCATGCCCTGCATCTCCTCGGGCGCGTTCTGCTGGAGCACCTCGGTGAGCGAGTCGGCGATGCTGAGCGCGACGGGCTCGGCGAGCTGGGTCCACACGGGCATCGTGAGCTCGGTCCACTGCGCGCGGGTGATGAGGCGCGGCGCGACCGTGAGCTGGCTGACGTAGGTGACCTCGTCGAGCCAGAGCGCGGCGACCTGGAAGGCCTGGTCGAGCGGCGCGGACGCGGCGGCGGTGACCTGCGTCTGCTCGGCCGCGGCGAGCTGGCGGGCGCCCTCGCGGGCGACCTTCCAGTCCACGCCGTCGCCCGTGTTGGCGAGCGCGCCCTGGAGCTGCGCGAGGAGCTGGCGGACCATCTCCGGGTCCTGCGGGAGGCCCGCGGCGCCCGCGAGCTTGTCCGGGTCGATCTGCCCGTCGGCGCCGAGGAACCGCTCCAGCATGCGCCGGAACTCGTCCTCGGGGTTCGGGGTGGGCTCGTCGGCCATGGAGGTTCTCCCGGGGGTCGAGGGGTCCGGATCGCGGTGCCGCGGCCGGTGGATCCACGCTAGCCCGCGCCCACGGGAAACCCATCCGCATTCGCCTAGGCTGGGCCGTCGCGGCTTCCGCCCGCCGCGAACAGCGGCTGTGATGGCCGCCCCGACACCCGTCGCCCGGCCGCTTCCCGGCCCGACGCGCCCCGACACCGAGGACATCCTGATGAGCCTGTTCGCCCAGCACGCCCCCCGCGCACCCCGGCCCCCGCGCCGCCGCGGCGTCGGTCGCGTGCTCGCCGGCGTCGGCGCCGTGCTCGCCCTCGCGCTCGGCCTCATGCCGTCGCCGTACGTCATCGAGCAGCCGGGCCCCGTGTTCGACACCCTCGGCACGAGCGACCACGAGGGCACCGAACGTCCGCTCATCTCCATCCCCGACCGCACGACGTACCCCACCGACGGCAGCCTCGACATGCTCACCGTCAGCGTCGTCGGCAACCCCGCGCAGCGCCCCGACTGGTTCGCGGTCGTCTCCGCCTGGCTCGACCCGACCCGGAGCGTCGTGCCGATGGAGGCCGTGTTCCCCGCCGAGCAGACCGCCGAGGAGCGCGACGCCCAGAACCAGGTCCAGATGACGGACTCGCAGCAGGACGCCGTCGCCGCGGCACTCACCGAGCTCGGCATCCGGGTGCCGCGCACCCTGCAGGTGCAGAGCGTCCTCGACGGCTCCCCGGCCGACGGTCCGCTCCGCACCGGCGACGCGATCCGCACGGTCGACGGCGCGGACGTGGTCGACCTGGCCGACCTCCAGGCGCGCGTCGCCGCCGCGGGCACGAGCACGCCGCTGTCCTTCGGGATCACGCGCGACGGCCAGGACAGCACGGTCGAGGTCACGCCCGCCGCGCGCGACGGCCGCCCCGTCATCGGCGTCGTCACGTCCACCTCGTACCAGTTCCCGTTCGAGGTCGACATCCAGCTCGACGACGTCGGCGGACCGAGCGCCGGCATGATGTTCGCGCTCGGGATCATGGACAAGCTCGAGGAGGGCTCCCTCACGGGCGGCAAGGCCATCGCCGGCACGGGCACGATCGACGCGGCGGGCGACGTCGGCCCCATCGGCGGGATCCGGCAGAAGCTCGTCGGCGCCGAGCGCGCCGGCGCGCAGTACTTCCTGGCGCCGACCGACAACTGCGACGAGGTGCGGGGCCACGTGCCCGACGGCCTCCGCGTGTTCGCCGTCTCGACCCTCGACGACTCGCTCGCGGCGCTCGCCGCCATCTCGACGGACGGCGACCTGGACGCGCTCCCGACCTGCTGACGCCCTGCCGAGGACAGCGGCCGCCGCGGTCGTCGCGAGGGCTCCCTTACCAGACGCAGACCGCCTCTCGCTCGCAGGTCCCTGGCAACAGCCCCGCCTAGGATGAGGACTCCGCTGTCCCCGACTCTGAGGCACACACGTGACAAGCACATCCGCCCGGCCCGCCAGACGGAGCCGAGCCCCCCTCGCCATCACCGCGGCCATCATCGCCGCCCTCGTGATCGCGTTCTTCATCTTCGCCGGGTTCTACGCCGACGTCCTCTGGTACGACCAGCTGGGCTACCTGGGGGTGCTGCTCACGCAGTGGGGCGCGGGCATCGCGCTGTTCCTCATCGGGTTCCTCGCCATGGCGATCCCGGTGTTCGTGAGCATCCAGGTCGCGTACCGCTCGCGGCCCGTGTACGCGAAGCTCAACTCGCAGCTCGACCGCTACCAGCAGGTCATCGAGCCGCTGCGCCGCCTGGCCATGTTCGCCATCCCCGCGGTGTTCGGCCTGTTCGCGGGCGTTTCCGCGTCGAGCGGCTGGCAGCGCACGCTGCTGTGGCTCAACCGCACGCCATCCGGCACGACCGACCCGCAGTTCGGGCTCGACACGTCCTTCTACCTGTTCGAGCTGCCCTTCTACCACGCGGTCGTCGGCTTCGCCTCGGCGGTGGTCATCATCTCCATGCTCGGCGTGCTCGCCACGAGCTACCTCTACGGCGCCGTGCGCTTCACGGGCCGCGAGGTGCGCATCTCGAAGAGCTCCCGCATCCAGATCGCGATCACCGCGGGCGTCTACTTCCTGCTGCAGGGCGTGAGCATCTGGCTCGACCAGTACTCGTCCGTGGTCAACACCGCCAACGGCGGGCTGTTCACCGGCGCCGCCTTCTCCGACGTCAACGCCGTGATCCCCGGCCGCACGATCCTCGCCGGCATCGCCGCCGTCGTCGCGGTCCTGTTCCTCATCACCGCGGCCATCGGCCGCTGGCGCCTGCCCATCATCGGCACCGCGGGGCTCATCGTGGCCAGCATCCTCATCGGCACGGCCTACCCGGCCATCGTGCAGCGCTTCCAGGTGGAGCCCAACGAGCGCTCGCTCGAGTCGCCGTTCTACGAGCGCAACATCGAGGCGACCCGGCAGGCCTACGGCCTGGCGGACATCGAGGAGATCCCCTACGACGCGACCACGGACACCACGCCGGGCGCGCTCCGCGAGGACGCCGCGACCACCGCGAACATCCGCATCCTCGATCCCGCGGTCGTCGGCGACGCGTTCAGCCAGCTGCAGCAGTTCCGGCAGTACTACCAGTTCGGCGACAACCTGGACGTCGACCGGTACCAGATCGACGGCCGCGTGCAGGACACGGTGGTCGCGGTCCGCGAGCTGAGCCCCACCAACACCGGCACCTCGTGGGTCAACCAGCACCTCGTCTACACGCACGGCTACTCGCTCGTCGCGGCGTACGGCACGCAGCGCACCTCCGACGGCCAGCCCGTGTTCCTCGAGTCGGGCATCCCCGCCTCGGGCGACCTGGGCGACTTCGAGCCGCGCGTGTACTTCGGCGAGAACTCGCCCGACTACTCGATCGTCGGCGGGCCCGAGTCCGGCGACAAGGTGGAGCTGGACTACCCGTCCGGCGTCGACGGCGCGGACGAGACCTACACGACGTTCCAGGGCGACGGCGGGCCGAAGGTCGACAACGTCTTCAAGCGGCTCATCTACGCGCTCAAATTCCAGTCGGAGCAGATCTTCCTGGCCAACCAGATCAACGACCAGTCGCAGATCCTCTACGACCGCGATCCGGCGGAGCGCGTCGGCAAGGTCGCGCCCTACCTCACGGTCGACAAGGACCCGTACCCCAGCGTCGTCGACGGCCGCGTGGTGTGGATCGTCGACGGCTACACGACGAGCGACCAGTACCCGTACTCGCAGCACAACGACATGAGCCGCCTCATCGCCGACTCGCAGCAGACCCAGCCGCTCGTGCCGACGGACCGGATCAACTACATCCGCAACTCGGTCAAGGCCACGGTCGACGCGTACGACGGCAAGGTCACGCTCTACGCGTGGGACACCGACGACCCGATCCTCAAGACGTGGCAGAAGGTGTTCCCCTCGACCCTCAAGCCGATCGCGGACATCTCGGGCGAGCTCATGAGCCACCTGCGCTTCCCGGCCGACATGTTCAAGGTCCAGCGCGCGGTGCTCGGCAAGTACCACGTGACGGACCCCGGCTCGATCTACTCGAACCAGGACCTCTGGACCACGCCGAACGACCCGACGGCCACCACCGAGGCGGGCACGCCGGCGAGCCTCCAGCCGCCGTACTACCTGACCATGCAGATGCCGGGTCAGGACGCCCCGCGGTTCTCCCTGTACTCGACCTTCATCCCGCCGGCCACGCAGGACACCTCCCGGAGCGTGCTCACGGGCTACCTCGGAGTCGACTCCGATGCCGGCAGCACGGCGGGGGAGAAGGCGCCGGACTACGGGAAGCTGCGTCTGCTGACGCTGCCGAACGACGACACGATCCCGGCGCCGACGCAGATCCAGAACAACTTCAACTCGGACACGAACGTGGCGAACCAGCTCAACCTGCTGGAGCGCGGCGGCCGCACGAGCGTGGTGCGCGGCAACCTGCTGACCCTCCCGGTCGGCGGCGGCCTGCTCTACGTGCAGCCCGTGTACGTCCGGTCCACGGGCGACACGAGCTACCCGCTGCTCCGCAAGGTGCTGGTGGCGTTCGGCGACAAGATCGCGTTCGAGGACACGCTGGACGCGGCCCTCGACAGCATCTTCGAGGGTGACTCCGGCGCGACCGCGGGCGACGAGAACGTGCCCACGACGCCCGCGGACGGCGCGACGGACGGCGGGTCCACCGACGGCGCGACCGACGGCGGCACGGGATCCACGCCCACGCCCTCGCCGACCACGTCGCCCGCGGCTCCCGCGCAGGACGTGCAGGCGGCGCTCGACGCGGCCAACACGGCGCTGCAGGAGCGGCAGGCCGCGTACGCGTCCGGTGACCTCGTCGCCGCCGCCCAGGCGGACCAGCGCTTCACGGAGGCCGTGCAGCGCGCGTACGAGCTGAGCCAGCAGCAGTAACGCTCGGCGCCTCATGACCTCGGCCCCGGCGGCCCCGCGATGCGGGTGCCTCCGGGGCCGTCGTCGTCCGGATGGGGAAACGGGCGGTCGCTCCGCCGTGGTCATGAGCACGTCAGAGGTCTGGTAATGTATTCCTCGTAGCGCGGGGTGGAGCAGTTCGGTAGCTCGCTGGGCTCATAACCCAGAGGTCGTAGGTTCAAATCCTGCCCCCGCAACAAGATGAAGGCCCGGTCTCCTGGAGACCGGGCCTTCTGCGTTCCCCGGGAGTGCCGGGTCGCGCCGGCTAGCGGGCGACCACGGCGTCGACCGCCGCGAGGATCTCCGGGACCTCGGTGCGCGTCGTGTAGTCCACGTGCACGTCGGCGAAGGTGACGCGGCGGTCGGCGTCGACGACGAGCACGGTCGGGAACGGGATGTCGCCCGTGCCGTCGGCGTTGCTGTCGGCGACGTCGAAGCCGAGCTGCGCGTGGGCGGCGCGGGCCTCGGGGGTCGGTTCCGTCAGGAGGCCGAGCGCGCGCACGAAGGCGTTGGACGGATCCGACAGGACGGCGAAGTCCAGCCCGCCGCCCGCGACCGCCTGAGCGCTGCCCTCGGGCGTCTGCGGGCTCACGGCCACGAGCGTCGCCCCGCGCTCGGTGAGGGCCGGCAGCAGCTCGGCCTGGTACTGGCGCAGCGTCAGGTTGCAGTACGGGCACCAGGCGCCGCGGTAGAGCACGACCACCGCGGGGCCGGCGCCGAGGGCCGCGTGCAGGTCGACCTCGGCGCCGTCGGGATCCACGAGCGTCGCCCCGGGGAGCGCGTCGCCGGGGGAGACCGCGTCGGACGGGACGCCGCCCTCGCGGAGGGCCCGCTGCTCCGCGGCGAAGACGCCGGACAGGTCGGGGCCGATCTGCTCGGCGAAGCCGCGGTCGAAGTCGGCGATCTGCGCCTGGATGGTCGTGTCGGTCATGGTGTCTCCTCGGTCCGTCGGGTCGGTGCGCTCACCGTAGGCGGGCGATCCGGGAGGGCCGCCGGTGGGGCGTCACACGGCGTCACGACCGACGTCGAGCGGACAGGCGGGCCGGCTCAGCGGCCGCGGCGGCCCGGGAGCAGCGCCTGCGCGAGAGGGATCACCGATACCACCAGGAGCACGGTGCCGAGCACCTCGTCGTCCGGGCGGAGGAGCACGCCGCCGGCGAGGAGGCCCGCGAAGACCAGCGCGGAGACCGCGCGGCGCAGGGTCCGCTCGAGGGCGCCGACGCGGCGCTCGAGCGTGGGGTCGCTGATGGGGAGGGCGCCGTCGTCGATGCGCGTGAGGAGCGCGTCGAGGCGGCCCGGGAGGCGGGCGAGCGTGCCCGCGGTGTCGGAGACGCGCGTGCCCAGATCCCGCACGACGTTGCCGCGCTCCTCGCGGATGAGGCGCTGCGCGTACGGCTCGACGGAGTCCCACAGGTTGAACGCGGGATCCAGCGCGCTGCACACGCCCGAGGTGAGCGACATGGCGCGGATGATGAGCAGGAAGTCGTCCGGCAGCTGGAACGGCAGGGTGCGCACCACCTCCTGGAACTCGTTCGCGAACGCGCGGAACTCCCGCGGATCCACCTCGCGCAGCTCCGCGAAGCCCAGCCCGCCGAAGCGCGCGAAGAGGCGCGTCATGGCGAGCTCGAGCTGCGTGGTGTCGGCGGACGGCAGCAGCACGCCGATGTCGCGGGCCGCGTCGACGAGGCCCTTGCCGTCGCGCGAGGCGGCGGCGATGAGCATCTTGCGGAGGCCCCTGCGGGTGCTCGGCGGCACCTCGCCCATCATCCCGAAGTCGATGAAGGTGAGTGTCCAGCCCTGCTCGACGGAGCCGTCCGTCACGGGCGTGACGAACACGTTGCCGGGGTGCGGATCCGCGTGGAAGAAGCCGTCGGCGAAGAGCTGGTCGAACATCACCGCGGCGAAGACGGGCGCGACGTCGACGGGATCGATCCCGGCGGCGAGGAGCCCCGCGTGGTCGGTGATCTTGATCGCCGTCACGTCCTCGAGCGTGAGCACGCGCCGGGTGCTGCGCTCCCAGACGATCTCCGGCACGGCCACGCGCTCGTCGGCCGCGAACATCTCCTGGAAGCGGGCGGAGCTCCGGGCCTCGTGCAGGTAGTCGATCTCCTCGAGGCTCGTCTCGGCGAACTCCTCCACGAGCGCGGGCGCGTCCACCCGGTCGGACACGAGGCGGACGTGCGTGAGCCAGCCGCCGATGCGGCGGAGGGCGGCGAGGTCGATGCGGACGATGTCGTCGATGCCGGGGCGCTGGACCTTGATGACGGCGCCCGTGAGACCGGTGTCGGCGGAGTCGACCGGGCCGAGGATCGCGCGGTGCGCCTGGCCGAGCGACGCGGCGGCGACGGGCGTCTCGTCGACCCAGGCGAAGGCGGCGGCGAGCGGCATGCCCAGCTCGCGCTCCGCGAGCGCGCGGATCTCGGGGAACGGGACGGCGGGTACCTCGTCCTGCAGGTCCTCGAGCTCCGCGGTGATCTCGGGCGGCAGCACGTCGAGGCGCGACGACATGAACTGGCCGACCTTGATCATGAGGCCGCCGAGCTCCACCGCGAGCACGCGGAAGCGGCGGGCGAACAGCTTCATGCGCCGGGTGCGCGTGCGGTCGGCGATGCGGCGGAGGCCGACGCGGGGCAGGAAGAGCTCGTACCACCACGTGACCGCGAGGTTCCAGGCGGCGAAGCGGAGGATGCGGCGGTAGCGGGCGCGCGTCTCCGGGGCGTCGGCCTCGGGATCCAGCCCGGGAGCGGCGCCGGCCGTGGCCGCGGTCACTCCCGGGCGAGGATCGCGTAGAGGCGGCGGCGCACCGCGTCGAGCTCGGTCACGGCCTCGGCGACCTGCGCCGGGGTGCCCGAGCGCTGGACCTGCGCCGCGGCCTGGGCCAGCGCGAGGCCGGCCTTCGGGAGAGCGGAGCGGTCGTGCCGGTCGTGGCCGTCGTGCCCGTGCGCGTCGGAGGCGTCGGCCCACGGCGCGGTGATGCCGTCGCGCGCGACCGCGGCGCGGCCCGCCTCCGTCAGCGCGTAGACCTTGCGCCCGTCGGTGGTCTCCGCCGCGATGAGGCCCTCGTCGGCGAGGAGCTGGAGCGTCGGGTACACGGCCCCGGCGTTCGGGGTCCAGGCGCCGGCGGTGCGCTCCTCGATCTCGTGGATGATGCGGTAGCCGTGCATGGGCTCCTCGGCGAGCAGGGCGAGGACCGCGTGGCGCACGTCGTGCGGGCCGGCGCCGTGCCCGGCGGGGGCGTCGTCGCGCTTCTCGAAGCGGGCGCGGAGCGACTCCATCGCCTGCCACACGCTGTCGGCGGCCTCGCCGAACGGGGATCCTGCGGTGGGGGACGATGCGGCCATGTCGAGCTCCTTGCTGTGGGACGAACGCGGTGCCTCGACGATAGGCCGCGGACCTGGCCGCGGACCCGGCAGGGCCCGCTTCGTCAGCGACCCGACAGGTCCGCGGTCGGGGGAGGGCAGCCGGGCGTCAGCCGACGGCCTGGGCGAACCCGCGCGTCGGGTCGGCGAGGTGCTCGAGCCCCGCGGGCAGCGCGCGGCCCTTGGCGGCCATCGACTGCGCCCACAGCCGGCCCGCGCGGTACGACGAGCGCACGAGCGGACCGGCGAGCACGCCGAGGAACCCGATCGCCTCCGCCTCCGCCTTGATCTCCACGAACTCCTCCGGCCGCACCCAGCGCGCGACGGGCAGGTGCCGCGGCGTCGGCCGGAGGTACTGCGTGACCGTGATGATGTCGCAGCCCGCGTCGTGCAGGTCGGCCAGCGCCTCGGACACCTCCTCGCGCGTCTCGCCCATGCCGAGAATGAGGTTCGACTTGGTGATGAGGCCCGCGTCCCGCGCCTGCGTGATCACGTCGAGCGAGCGCTCGTACCGGAACGCCGGACGGATGCGCTTGAAGATGCGCGGGACGGTCTCCACGTTGTGCGCGAAGACCTCGGGCCGGGACGAGAACACCTCGGCCAGGAGATCCGCATTCCCGGAGAAGTCGGTCGCGAGGATCTCGACGCCCGTGCCGGGGTTGTCGGCGTGGATCCGCCGCACGGTCTCGGCGTGCAGCCACGCGCCCTCGTCGGGCAGGTCGTCCCGCGCCACGCCCGTGACGGTCGCGTAGCGGAGGCCCATGCGGCGCACCGAGTCGGCGACGCGGCGGGGCTCGTCGGTGTCGTAGTCGGCGGGCTTGCCCGTGTCGATCTGGCAGAAGTCGCAGCGGCGCGTGCACTGGGATCCGCCGATGAGGAACGTCGCCTCCCGGTCCTCCCAGCACTCGAAGATGTTGGGGCACGCCGCCTCCTGGCAGACGGTGTGCAGGTCCTCCGTCTTCACGAGCTGCTGGAGCGCCTGGTACTCGGGCCCCATGCGGGCCTTCGTCTTGATCCACTCCGGCTTCCGCTCGATGGGCGTCTCGGCGTTGCGGACCTCGAGGCGGAGCATGCGGCGGCCGTCGGGCGCGGCGCTCATGTGCGGGCCCCGGCGGTGACGGACGAGAGGGAAGAGGTCGAGGGCATGGCGGATCCGTTCGAGAGGGCGCGCACGAGGTGCGGGCGGAGGAGGGGGACGACGTCGGCGGGCGTGACCGTGCGACCGAGGACGCGGCTGATGGAGGTGACGCCGGCGTCGCGGATCCCGCACGGGACGATGCGGTCGTAGGCGTCGAACGCGTTGCTGCAGTTGAGGGCGAAGCCGTGCATGGTGACGCGCTCGGCGACGCGGACGCCGATGGCGGCGACCTTCTCGTCGCGGGGCGCGCCGTCGGGAGAGGCGCCGCGGATCCAGACGCCCGAGCGGCCGTCGACGCGGCACGACGCGACGCCGAGGTCGGCGAGGAGGGCGATGAGCGCGTCCTCGAGGCGGCGCACGTGGGCCACGACGTCGAGGGGCTCCGGCAGCCGCACGATGGGGTACCCGACCAGCTGCCCCGGCCCGTGCCAGGTGATGCGGCCGCCGCGGTCGACGTCGATGACCGGCGTGCCGTCGCGCGGCCGGTCCTCCGGCTCCGTGCGCCGGCCCGCCGTGTAGACGGACGGATGCTCGAGGAGGATGACGGTGTCCTGCGCCCGGCCCGCGACGACGTCGGCATGCAGGGCACGCTGACGCTCGAGGGCCTCGATGTACGGCACGGAGTTGGCGCTTAGCCCCGTGACGACGATGTCGACCACGCGGCCAGCATAGGCGCGCGGTCCGCGGCGGGCGAGGGCGCGCGGGCCCGTCGCGTTGCGGGGGAGGCGCGCGGGGCGGAGGATCGTCCTCGATGACCGACTCCTCCGCACCCGCCGTCCCCGACCGTCCCGTCCGCGCCGCGCGGTCTCAGCACGTCCTCGAGGTGATCCGCACGGAGCGCCTCAGCCCGCACCTCGTCCGCGTGCACCTGGGCGGGGAGGGGACGCGGGCGCTGCTGGAGCAGGCCGTCCCCGAGCGGCTCGCCGCGACCGACGCCTACGTGAAGCTGATGCTGCCGCAGCCGGGATCCGGCGTCGTGCCGCCGTTCGACCTCCCTGCGTTGCGCGCGACGCTCGCGCCCGAGGCGCTGCCGGCGGTGCGGACCTACACGCTCCGGAATGCGGATCGGGCCGCGGGCACGGCGGCGATCGACTTCGTCGTGCACGGCGACGAGGGCCTCGCGGGGCCGTGGGCGGCGTCCGCGCAGCCGGGAGACCTGCTCGCGGCGAGCGGCCCCGGCGGCCTGTTCCGGCCGTCCGACGATCCCGCGGTCGCGCGCCTGCTGATCGGCGACGACTCGGCCGTGCCCGCCATCGCCGCGGCGCTCGCCGCGATGCCCGTCGACGCGGTGGGCGTCGCGCTCGTCGAGGTGGACGGGCCCGCCGACGAGCTCCCGCTCGCGCACCCCGCGGCTGTGGAGCTGCGCTGGATCCACCGCTCGCGCACGCCCGAGGCCGTGCCGGGCGCGCTCCTCGTCGACGCCGTGCGCGCCCTCGAGCGGCCGGCCCGCGAGGTCGAGGTCTTCGCGCACGGCGAGCGCGGGGCGATGAAGGAGATCCGCGCGCTCCTCCAGGACGGCTGGGGCATCGACCGCCGCGCCCTCTCGCTCTCCGCCTACTGGGCGCTCGGCCGCGCGGAGGACCGCTTCCAGGCGGAGAAGCGCGAGCCGGTGGGAGCGATCTTCATGGACTAGAGGACGCCCCCGGATCGGGGGCGCGGGCGTCGGTCGGCCTCCGGCGGGCGTGCCTGTGGAAAGCCAGCCGATTCTTCGTGTCCTCCAACCCTATTCTCAGCTCCGCTACCGCTCGGCGGTCGCGGATGCGGGTGCCTGATCCGTCTGCTCGAAAGGGAGCACTCGGATGCGTCCTGCACGCCGTCTCACCTCCACCGCCGTCATCGTGGCCCTGGCCCTGGTCGCGGAGATCTTCGTCGCCCTGCCCGCCGAGGCCGCGACCACGCCGACCCGGCCCGTCGCCTCCGTGCCCGCGCTCACGTCCGACGACGTCGACGTCGCCACGCCGACGATCCCCACCGGCTCGGTCGACGCCCCCGCTCCCGCGTACGCCCAGGCTCCCGCCGACCCGAGCGCGCCGGCCGCCGACGCCTCGGCCGTCTCGCCCTCCTCCCTCTCGGCCTCCGCCGTCGCCCGACCCCGACGGGCGGCATCGGCGAGCCAGCTGCACGACTCGGCCCAGCTCGTGTCCCAGTCGCAGTTCCAGGACACCTACGCGAACGACGACGGCACCGAGTCGGCGGTGCTCTCGCAGACGCCCCTCAACGTGCAGGACACGAAGGGCGACTGGGTGCCGGTCAACACGGACGTCACCGTCCGGTCGTCCGGCGCGGGCGTCGTCCCCGACCACCCGCTCGCTCCGCGCTTCGCCGACTCCGCGTCCGACGCGGGCGTCCTCACGCTGCACCACGACGGGCACGTGCTGAAGTACACGCTCGACGGCGCCGCGGACAGCCCGCTCGAGCGACCCAGCGCCGACGAGGTGCAGTACCGGGACGTGTTCCCGCGCACCGACCTGCACTACGCGGTGACGGCGGGGCAAGTCAAGGAGGAGCTCATCCTCGCGGCGCCGCCGGTGCCGGCCGCGCCCTCGTACACCTGGCACGTGAGCGCAGCCGGTCTGCACGCGGCGCAGGACGCCGACGGCTCCATCCTCTTCACCGACAAGGCCGGATCCGTCGTCTTCGGCATCCCCGCGCCGCGCATGTACGACTCGAGCGGTATCCCGGACGTGCAGGAGCCCGCCGACGCGCCCGTCGCCACCACGCTGACCGCCGACGGACGCGGCTGGACCATCCGGATGACGCCCGATCCGGCGTGGCTCGCGAGCCCCGACCGCGCCTACCCGGTGCACGTGGACCCGTCGTCCGTCGCGTCCTGGTCGAACGACCAGCACGAGTACAAGTCCGACGGCACCCGGCTCACCGACGGCACCGTCCGCATCGGCAACGCGCGGGACCACGGCGACAAGTACTGGCGCACGGTCGAGCACTTCGACTACGAGCAGCTGTTCGGCAAGCAGGTCCTCAGCGCCCGCATCGACGGCTCGTACTACAACGGCGGGACCAAGGCCCTCTTCGGGGGATCCATCAGCGCCGCGACGTCGTTCTCCTACAACGGGGTCGGGAACCGCCTCAGCCAGTTCGCCATGTCCGACAACGGCTCCGCGCAGGACGACCGGCTCACCGACGAGATCGCGAAGTACGTGCGCGACGGCTCGCGCGGCGCGTACCTCATCATCGGCGGCGACGAGCGGCCCGGCGTCTACACGTACAAGTCGATCGCGGTCGCGCTCGTCGTGACCTACAAGGACATGCCCACGGCGGGGCCGGCCATCGCCCCCTCTCCCGCCGACGGAGCCCGCGGTCCCGTGATGCCCACGCTCGCGATCTCGGGGACGGACCCGGAGGGCACCGGGCTGCAGTACTTCTACCGCATCAGCGCCGGGGACGATCCCGAGGTGGCGCCGGTGTGGGAGTCGGGCTGGGGCGCGCAGCAGGTGAAGGTGCCGTTCGGCGCGCTGAAGCCCGGCACCAGGTACCACTGGAAGGGCTACGTCAAGGACGGGTACGACGGGGTGCACGGCACCTCCACGCTCGGCATCTCCTCCACGTGGAGCTTCACCACGAACACGCCGGCCATGACGGCGCAGGCGGGATCCGCCCCCGTCGACGGCTCGGTCATCACCACGACCACGCCGACCCTGACGGCGCCGACCATCACCGATCCCGACGGCGATCCGGTGCGGTACCGCTTCCAGATCGCCTCCGGGGCCGACGGCACCACGGGCGCCGTCGCCACGTCCGGCTGGCAGACGGGCACCACGTGGACGGTGCCGGCGAACTCCCTGCAGGACGGCGGCCGCTACACCTGGTCGGTGCGCGCGTCCGACGGGTACGACGAGCCGCCGGTGACGTGGACGGACAAGATCCGGGTCGACCGCCGGGTCGGCGACGTCGGGCCCTCGCCCACGGACACCGCCGGTCCCGTCAGCGTGAACCTCGCGAACGGCAACGTCGGGCTGCGCTTCGCGTCGCCGACGGTGCAGACCGTGGGCGGCAGCATGGGCCTGGGCTTCAGCTACAACTCGATGCAGGCCGGCTCCGGCGGGCTCCTCGGCCGCTACTACGACGGCGCGGCTCCCCTCGGGGACGGCGACGCGTGCCACGCCGACGCCGGCACGCTCGCGACCACCCGCACCGATCCGTCGATCTCCTTCGACTGGGGCGACGGCTCGCCCGCCCCGGGGGTCGACCCGGACGACTTCTCCGCGAAGTGGACGGGCTTCCTGCACGTGCCCACCACGGGCACCTACACGTTCGGCATGACGCGCGACGACGGCGGCTGCGTCCGGGTCGGCGGATCCACCGTGTACTCCGGATGGCGCGACGACCACGTCGCGCAGGACACCACGGGATCGACCCCGACCGCGTTGACGCAGGGCACGCCCGTGCCGCTCGAGGTCGACTACTTCGAGCACGCGGGGGCGGCCGGGGTCTCGCTGTGGGTCACGGATCCGACGGGCGCCCAGTACGTGGTCCCCGCCGACTGGTTCACCCGCACCGTCGACACGCTCCCCGCCGGATGGTCGTCGACCACCGCGCTCGAGGGTGACGCCGGCGACTGGTCGCGCGCCCAGGTCACGGACTCCGCCGTGATCCTCACCGACGCCTCCGGCACCGCGCACACCTACACGCGCACCGCGGGCGACGGATCCGGCACCGGCTACACGGCGCCGACGGGGGAGCACGACCGCGTCACGCTCGACCAGTCGCGGCAGGTCGTCGTGACCGGCGACGACGGCACGATCACCACGTTCGACCCGTCCGGCCGCGTGCAGGGCGTCACGGGACCGGGTGACGCCCTCAAGCGGGCGACGCCCCTGTCGACGCGTCGACCCGGCACGGGCCTCGTCGACCGCATCTCGGATCCGCTCTCCGCGCTCGGCACCTCGCCGGAGACGTACGGCCGCGAGGTCCGCTTCGCGTACGCCGGCGACACCGCGGCGTCCCTGGGCCTCGACGCGAAGGACACGGACTCCACGGGATCGGCCTGCCCGGTCGCCGCCGGGTTCGCCGCGCCGCCCGCCGACATGCTCTGCCGCATCGTCTACCCGGGTCACGTCGCGGGAGCGACGGACACCACGCGCCTCTCCTACGACGCGCACGGCAACCTCGTGCGCATCACGGATCCGGGCGACGAGATCACCGACCTCGCCTACGACGGCGGACGCCTCACCACCGTCCGCGACGCGCTCGCGGACGACTGGCTCGCGGCGGACGCGCGGCGCGCAGCCGACGCGAACGTCGCCACCACCATCGCCTACGACGGCTCCGGTCGCGCGACCACCGTCACGCTCCCGGCGCCCGACGGCATCACGGCGGCGAAGCGGCCCACGAAGTCGTACGTCTACGGATCCGGCACGACCTCCATCGACGTGCCGGCGCTCGGCCTGGCCGCGGGCACCCACGCGTCGACCGTGACCTACGACGACGCCTGGCGGCAGACGAGCATCACCGGCCCCTCGGGGCTCACCGCCTCCTCCGAGTGGAACCAGAAGGACATGCCGCTGGCGTCCGTGGACGCGCAGGGTCGGAAGTCCACGACGCTCTACGACGCGCAGGACCGGCCGACGGACTCCTACGGCCCGGCGCCCGCATCGTGCTTCGGCTCCGACCGCGTGCCCACGGCGGCCTGCGCCGCGACGACGGCGCACTCGTCGACCGGGTACGACGGCGGGCTGCACGGGCTCGACGCGGTCTGGTACGACAACGGCAGCCTGACGGGCGCGCCGCGCGCGTACGGGTTGGGCGTCGGCAACGCCGACGGCAGCGTGGATCAGGACTGGGGGAACGGCAGCCCGGCCGCGGCCGGCGACGGCTTCCCGTCGGACGGCTTCTCGCTACGGCTCACGGGTCTCGTCACGGCACCGCAGGACGGCGACTACACCTTCGCCACCAAGGCGGACGACGGCACGCAGCTGTTCATCGACGACATCCCGCTGATCGACGCGTGGGGCGCGAACCCCGGCAACGAGATCCGGGCGAACCACGCCGTGCACCTCGCGGCGGGGCAGACCGCGCGCATCCGGCTGCAGTACAACGAGGGCCAGGTGTCCGCGTCGCTCAAGCTGGAGTGGCAGATCGGCAGCGGCGCCACCGTCGTGGTGCCGGGCAGCGCGCTCACGCCCGACTACGGGCTGCAGACGAGCGTGACGGCCGCCGACCAGGCGCCGACGGGCGTGGCGGGCATCAGCGCGTCGCAGATCTCCTCGGCCACCTCGGTCACGCAGTACGACGAGCCGTGGCTGGGCATCGCGACCGCGTCGGTGGTGGATCCGAAGGGCCTGGCGCTCACGCACTCCACCACCCACGAGGCGCGCGGCTCCGGGTACCTCCGTCGCCTTACCCGCACGCTGCCCGCGCAGGCCAACGTGGCCACGACGACGGCGTACTACGGCCCGACGGAGACCATCGCCTCCGCGTGGGGCGCCAGCGGCAAGGTCTGCGGCGTCGACGCGGCCACGCCGCAGTACGGGGCGACGAAGACCACCACGGGAGCGAAGCCCGCGTCGGGCGACGCCATCGTCACCTCGTTCGTCTACGACGTGATGGGGCGCGCGGTCGGATCGAAGCGATCCGGCGACGCCGACTGGTCGTGCACGAGCTACGACGCTCGCGGGCGCGCCACCTCGAGCACCACGGCCGCCTTCGGCTCCGTCGCGGCGCGCACGGAGAAGACGGACTACGCGGTCGGCGGGGATCCGCTCACCGGGGCGGTCTCGGACGGATCCGTCACCGGATCCACGAGCGGTGGCACCGTCACGACGGTCGCGAACCTCCTCGGGCAGGCGGTCAAGTACACCGACGTCTGGGGGACCGTCACGTCGATGTCGTACGACGCCGCGGGCCGTGTCACCTCGACGGTCGCGACGCCGCCCTCCGGCGCTGCGCACACCACCTCCTACGAGTACGACAGCGACTCCCGGGTCGACGTGATGCGCGTGGACGGCAAGGTCGTCGCCGATCCGACGTACGCGAAGGGCGAGCTCACGGGGATCACCTATCCCTCCGGTGCGACCGGCGCGGGCAACGGCTCGTCGCTCTCCGAGATCACGCGGAACGGCGCAGGGGCGGTGACCGGCATCGGCTGGTCGTTCCCCGGCAAGCAGACCGCCGTCACCGATCGCGTCGTCCGCTCGCAGGCGGGCGACGTGCTGCAGGACACCACGAGCGACGGCACGACGAGCAACGTCTCGACGTACTCGTACGACGCGGCCGGGCGTCTCGTCGCGGCCGTGATCCCGCACCACCGTCTGACCTACGGGTTCGACGCGCTCGCCGGATCCGCCGCCTGCACCCAGGCCGGCGCGGTCGCCGCCGCCGGTCGGAACGGCAACCGCACCTCCTCGTCGGACGTGCTCGACGGCGGGACGCCGACCACGGTGGCGTCCTGCTACGACGGAGCGGACCGCCTCATCGCCACCACGGTGGCGAACGTCCCCGCGGACGCCTCGCCGGTGAACCGCTCGCTGACCGCCGCGCAGCTCACCTACGACGCGCACGGCAACACCGTGCAGCTCGCGGACGAGACCCTCTCGTACGACGGCGGGGACCGGCACACGGCCACGAAGCTCGCCGACGGCTCGTCGGTGACGTACGTGCGCGATGCGACGGATCGCATCGTGCAGCGGACGGAGGTGACCGCGGCCGGCGTGAAGACGGTCACGCGGTACGGCTTCACGGGGAGCGGCGATTCCCCGGACTTCGTGCTCGACGTGTCGAGCGCGGCGACCGAGTGGGATCTGCCGCTGCCGGGTGGCGTGACGGCGGAGTTCCGCACCGGGTCGGCCGTGTGGTCGTACCCGAGCATCCACGGCGACATCCTCGTCACGGCGGACCAGGCCGGAGCACGTGCTCCGGGCCTCGCGGTCTACGACCCGTTCGGGCAGGTCGAGGATCCGAAGACGGGTGCGCTGGGCACGGTTTCGGCGAACCAGTCGGGTCCGGACACGCAGCAGGGCAACGCGGACTACGGGTGGCTGGGTCAGCACCAGAAGCTGTCGGAGCACCTGGGCGGCATCGCGACGATCGAGATGGGCGCCAGGCAGTACGTCGCGGCGCTGGGGCGGTTCCTGCAGGTGGATCCGGTCGAGGGCGGGACGGATGACGACTACGCGTATCCGAACGATCCGATCAACGGGTTGGATCTGACTGGGCAGAGCGACTGGTGGCAGAGCGTCGACTGGGGGATGGTGGCGAACGTGGCTCTCGTAGCGGCGATGTTCATACCCGGCCTGGATGTCATCGCGGGCGCCGGCCTCGCCCTACGGGCGGCGACCTTCGTCCCGAGAGTGGTTCGGGTTGCCCAGCTGGTCTACCGCAGTGCGCGTATTTTGGAAGCAGGGGAGGCAACTGGTGCAGGATTCGCAGCAGATGGGCTTGCCGTTCGTGGATTGGCGGGCAGGGTAGGAACGCGGATCGGGGGAAGAATTTCTACCGGCTGGCGACCCATTGTCTCACGTCCGAGTAACGGAGGCAGGATGTTTGTTTCGCGAACTAGGAACATCGCTTTCAGGACTCGGACCGGGAGGGGGCGTTTTGGGGGTGGGACGTCGAACGTCATGCACTCCGCCACGCGTCAATTCGGCAAGGATGACGCCCATCTGTATCAGAACATGCACATCAGTCACATAAGATAGCGGAGCGAGTAGATGCGCAAGATATTCAAGGGGCGTCATGCCAAGCGCGAAATGCCTTTAGAGCACCAGGAGAGTAGCCGTCCTCCTATTCCTCGGGATCCGGGTGTCCCGGCGATCGAGACATGGTTGCCAGCGGGTATAGCCGGGAGGCCGAGATCACCTGGACATGAGGGCGAGTGGGTCCTCGCGAGACGAATGGAAGCAGACGTCGAGGGTCGCCCATATGCGTATCGACTGTTTCTTCCCATCGATGGCCTCACGTTCGGCGAGTTACCATCGGATTACTTAGTAGGTATCGCCGAGGGGTCCCTCATTTCCGAGCGCGGCGGGGGAGCGATAGATATTGCGACGCGCGTGCTCGACGTGGCATGGGATACCTCTGAAGCGGCCTGGCGTGCTGCGTGCACATGGTTCAAGACGGAATCTCGACTGCGCCAGGATGAGGGCGAGACCTTGGAGGAGTTGCGTGCACGTGGCAATCCTCGCGGATTCGGCTTCGCGGGCCCATTTGACGTCGAGCCGGGTGATGCGCCTATGGCGTGAGCTCGCGGGCGCGCAGCGATGAATAGACGGGAAGTCTTCTCGGCTTTCCGCTTGCTTCGACGTCTACCGGCGAGTCGTGGATCCGCGAGCCGAGGGGGGCTCAACCCCGGGATCGGCGCGACTATCGCGCCGATCCCGCCCGCACCCACGGAGATCGCCATGACCGCTTCCGCTTCCGAGCCACGGTGGCTTCTGGAATTTGTGGATGCGGCTTCGGGATGAAGGTTCGCGAAGTTACTTTGGGGCAGATGTTAATGATACACAAAGGCTGATGGAACACACGGAATCTGTTGACGTCTGGCTGGCCTGTCTACATACGGTGGCGGAGCCGAGCTCACTGATGTCCTGGGTAATCGAGCTGCTGTCCTTCAGGCGAGCCCCTCTGCGCTCTCCTTCGCAATCCTTTTGCGATGCAGTTGGCCCGCGAGTCGGCTATCGTCCTCCGCGGGGTCCTGGCGATCTCTCCGTGGTCTCTCGTTGCACCGGGCCTGAAGAAATTCAGGCGGGAGCTCTTGGATCGATTGGATGCATTCCTCATTTCGGGTACCTGGAGGTGCAGGAGGCGTCACCGTCGGGTGACGATTACCACCGAGACCACGCTCTACCCGGGGTGGTTCATAGAGTCCGTCGCTTCGAGGATAATGGCCGGCAGGCTTGCTCGGGTCGCGAAGACGTTCCCCGCCCTTCGGGCCGCGACGGTCATCGACGCGCGACACTGGGTCTTGCTCCAGCTGGATCGCGAGGACGCGCTTCGCATACGCGACTCCCTCCTCCTGGAATCGCCTCCGGAGGAGGCACGGGAAATCACGGACCGCTACGTTGAGAAGCTGAGCGAGATGATCGATGTACCCATCCGGAGGAGCGTTGGCGTAGCGCCTGTCTGGGACGCAACTCCGACATGGCACCTAGGCACGCGACCGCTGCAGTCGCCACCCGAGAGATGCGAAGGGTGCCACGGCGACATCCTCGTCACGGCGGATCAGGCCGGGGTGCGTGCTCCGGGGCTGGCGGTGTACGACCCGTTCGGTCAGGTCGAGGATCCGACGACGGGTGCGCTGGGCACGTTTTCGGCGAACCAGTCGGGTCCGGACACGCAGCAGGGCAATGCGGATTACGGGTGGCTGGGTCAGCACCAGAAGCTGTCGGAGCACCTGGGCGGCATCGCGACGGTGGAGATGGGCGCGAGGCAGTACGTCGCGGCGCTAGGCGGTTCCTGCAGGTGGATCCGGTCGAGGGCGGGACGGATGACGACTACGCGTATCCGAACGACCGATTAACGCGTTCGACCTGACCGGGCAATTCGCGTTCCTCGTCCCTATCGCTGTCGTCTTGGCCGTAGCCCTCGGTCTCGCTGTCCTCGCGACGGCCATTGTTATCGGTGCGTGGTGGATAGGGCAGTAAATCGGTTCCTGGCTTAAAACGACAGCATTCCCTTGGATTCGCCAGGCCTTCAACAAGTCAAAAAACCCCAATTCCAACAAGGGGGGACATGTGACCGACGAGGAAGCGGGTGAAGTCGCAAAGAGCAAGGGGTATATCAAGATCAAAGCACGTTCCGGCAAGGGTCGGGCGATCTTCAAGAAGGGGAAGAACGACTACATCACCTATGATCGTGGAAGTAGCCAGAACGGTGGGCACAACGGCGGCTACTGGAAGAGGGCCACTTCTGTTGCCGGCCTCAATAGCAAGACCACCCGTGGTGGCACCTGGGACAAATACTTGACCAAGCAGATAGGGGACTGAGTGTCGCGAGACGAACGGTTGGGGGAATGGCACCTTTGGATTCAGCCCCGGGGGTCGAAGCCCTCATTGATTACCCGCGCGCTGGTGGCGATCTCCGAGCGGCAGAGAGGCACGATTCTATCCCCCTCGCACGGCACCGTCCTCGTGCTGCGTCGCCATGAAGTGCACGCGATGGTCTGTGCCCTGAGCGATCCTCTGGGCGGTGATCGCGACGATGCAGCTGACGACGTCCGGATCAGAGTTATTCACGGGGTCGGCGAACGGTTGGAGTCGAGCGCCGGGGATGCGGGCGAGTCTGCCGGGGGTGACTACCCCGCGGCCCAGATGTTTCCGGCGTACCTGGTCCCGATGCTTGCGAGTCGACGGCTGGCCTCGATCCTCCGGGCGTTCATCAACCGCTTCTCCTTAGGAGACCGAGCGCAGGTGCTGGACCCGAGCGAAGTGTTCGTCTACATATTCCTGCGCGGATCCGATCTGTCCCTCCGCGATCTCCTGATGTCAACGGATCCTCGCATCGGCAATGAGGCACTGCGGGCGGGTCTGATCGAGGATTTTCGGGGATATCTGCATGAATCGTGATCGTCTTGTTTCCACTCGATGTCGTGAGGCGACGGGGGGTACCTCGCATGTGGGTCGCTGACGACGGAGTATTCCACGTCGAGTACCTGTGGGGCGCCCGCGACCTGCTCTCGAACGAGGCGTCGCGCGCCCTGCACCGAGTACCAGGCGCCGCGTACCGCGCCCTCATGCGGGACGTGATGGACACGTTCTCCGACGTCTCCGATCATCTGCACGAGGTGACGGGATGGGCCGATCAGGCGTCCTTCGTCGAGGAGCCCATCCCGGTAGAGCTCCTGGCGCCGATCTCGCGCGCGACGACCTTCATCGAGGTGAGCCACGAGCTGATCCACCTGCCGCACGACATCGATCCGCAGTGGCGGCTCGACGCGGCGGGGGTCTGCTGGGACCTCGTCAGCACCGTGGGCCGGGAGCGGCGCGGCGTCGGCTCTCGGCTGCGTCGGCTCGGTGGCCGCGTCATCTCGCGTCAGCGCGGCCCCCTGCTCAGGCTCGCGCGCAGGCCGCTGTCATGATGCGCCTCTGGCGACGCCGCCCCCGCATCCAGGTAGAAGTGGAGCCCTACGCCCTCCGCTCCTTCCTCCGCAATCCCGCGGTCCCGCGGTACGAGGACTGGCTGCCGGCCGGGATCGCGGGGCGCATCCGGCTGCCCGGATACCCGCATCCGTTCGTGATGGCGCGGCGCATGTACGGGGACGACGAGCTCGGTCCCGACGCCTACCGTCTGATGCTCCCCGAGGACGAGCTGCGGTATGGCGACAGCGAGGACGAGTGGATGGTGTCGATGCCCGAGTCGTCGGTCCTGCCGGGTCCGGAGGGCAGTCTCATCGACGTCGTGACGACCGCGCTCGACGTCCGGTGGGACGCGTCCCCCGAGGCGTGGGAGGAGGCCAGGGCGTGGTTCGTCCGGCAGTCCGACCTTCGGTGGGGGGCGACGGCGAAGGAGCGCCGGTCAATCGACTCGATCTTCGGTCGGCGAGGGAAGAACCCGTCCGGGGCGTTCTTCGACGTTGGTCCCTTCGAGGATCCCTACTTCTGACGTCGGAGCGTTCGGGCAGCCCGGACCGTGGACCGCGGCAGGATCCCGTCCTCCACCGCCCCGCCGATCCGCCATGCTGTTCCCTGCGCGTGATGCGGCACGACCGCCCGCGCGGATCCCGTCCCCCCACCCCGGAGACCGCCATGACCGCTTCCGCGTCCGAGCCCCTGCCCACGCCGATCGCCCCCTCGCCCGGCGAGCCGACGACCGCGGGCATCCCGCACTCCGTCATCGAGGACGTGCTGGGGATCCTCACCGGCACCTTCGTGGCGTCGTTCGGGCTGTTCCTGCTGCGGGACGCCGGCGCCGTCACGGGCGGCACGGCGGGTCTCGCGCTGCTCCTGAGCTACACGGGCGTGCTGCCGTTCGGGGTGCTGTTCTTCGTGGTCAACGCGCCGTTCTTCGCGCTCGCGGTGTGGAAGAAGGGATGGCGTTTCACGATCCGCACGGTCATCTCGGTCGGGCTCGTGTCGCTGTTCTCCTCGCTCCACCCGCTCATGGTCACCGGGCTCGAGCTGCAGCCGGTCTACGGCGTGCTCGCGGGGAACCTGCTCGTGGGGATCGGGCTGCTGGTGGTCTTCCGGCACGGATCCAGCCTCGGCGGCTTCAACATCGTCGCGCTCATCGCGCAGGAGCGGTTCGGCTTCCCCGCCGGGTACGCGCAGATGATCCTCGACGTGATCGTGATCCTGCTCGGCCTCACGGTCGTGCCGGTCGAAGGCGTGGTGTGGTCGGCGCTGGGCGCGGTGCTGCTCAATCTGGTGCTCGCGCTCAACCACCGGCCGGGGCGCTACACCGGGATCTGATCCGCGGCGGTCAGGCGCGGGAGGCGGCGTCGCCCGGCGTGGCTCCCGCGGGCGCCCGTCCGTCGACCGCGTCGGCCGGCTGCCGCAGGTACCCGCGGCGACGCAGCCCGACCTCGAGCGGCAGGGTCGCGAGCGGCGGGATCGCCGCGACGCCCGCGAGGAGCGCGGGCTTCCACCCCCAGCGGAGGCGGATCGCGGCGACGGCCGTGACGATCACGTAGAGGACGAACGCGGCGCCGTGCAGGCGGCCGAAGACGTAGACGCCGAGCTCGGTCGTCTCCGTCACGTACTTGAGGAACATGCCCACCAGGAGGCCGGTCCACGTGATCGCCTCGATGATCGCGACGACGGCGAAGAGGCGGCCGAGACGCGACGGGCGGTCGGAGCGGTCGCGCGTGCCGCGGACGAGCGCGGCGAAGCCGGTGGCCGGCGCGGAGCCGGCAGCGGCGGGGGAGGCGGGCGACCCCGCAGGGCGCGCCCCGGGCTCGGCGGGCGGGGCGGCGTCGGGGTGCGGGGCGTTCGTCATGGGGCCTTCCGGGGCAGGGGGATCCTCGGGGATCCGACGGGCGGGGCAGGTCGCCGCCCACGGTACGCGGCGCCATCGGGTGGGAGCTGTGGGCGGCAGCGGAGGATGGGCGCCGGCATCGTCGGCCGTCGATGCGCCATGTGCATCTCCTGTGAGCCGGGCGTGAGCGGGGTCCTCACCGGACACGTGTCACGCATCACCGTCGCGGTGTGCAAGCATTTCCACATGAGGTGGAATTCGCCTCGACGATCTGGGGGGATCAATTGGGGGAGCACCACTCTGCCGTCCGCCGTGCCTCGACACGGGGGACGCGCACCGCATCTGCACGCGCACGACTCATGGCCGCCATCACGGGGCTCAGCCTCGGGGTGACGCTGCTCGTCGCCGTAGAGCCGGGCGCCGTTCCGGCCGAGGCCGCGACGACGGGCACCGCTTTGTCGACCGCGCGCGTCATCGCGCCCGGCACGAGCGCCGTGCAGCCGGCCGCGACCGACGGCGCGCCGACCACCGCGTCGATGATGCGCCTGCTGCAGGCCACCGCGGCCGCCGCGCCGTTCACCGCGACGCCCGCGCCGGTCATCACCGGCAAGGCCGTCATCGGCCAGCGCCTCGTCGCCACCACCGCGCGGTGGACCCCGGCCGCCACGTCGAGCACGTACGCGTGGCTCGTCGACGGCGTGCCCGTGAGCGGGCAGACCAGCACTGCGTACACCGTGCGCGCCGCCGACGCGGGATCCGTCATCACGGTCGCCGTGACCGGCAGCCGCTCCGGCTACGACACGAGCACGCAGACGAGCGAGCCGACCGCGACCGTCCCGACGCCCGTCGTCGCGCCGTTCACGGCCGCCCCGACGCCCACCATCGCCGGATCCCCGCAGGTGGGCTTCACGCTCACCGCACGGTCCGGCACCTGGACCCCGTGGCCGACCTTCTCCTACGCCTGGACCCGCGACGGCGTGCTCATCGGCGGGCAGACCGGCGTCACCTATCGCGTCACCGAGCAGGACCGCGGCACGGCGCTCGCCGTGACGGTCACCGGCACGAAGACCGGGTACGCGACGACGCCCCGGACGAGCGACGCGATGACCGTGCCGGGCGCGACGCCGACCCCGACGCCGACCCCGACCGCGGCGCCCACGGCCACGCCGACCGCCGGGCCGACCACCGCGCCGACTCCGACGCCGACGGTGGCCCCGACGCAGGCGCCGACCCCGACGCCCACCCCGACGGTGGCCCCGACGCAGGCGCCGACCCCGACGCCCACGCCGACGGTCGCCCCCACCACCGCGCCGACGACGCCGGCCGCTGCGCCGTTCACCGCCGCCGCGACGCCCACCATCGCGGGCACCGCGCGCGTCGGCTTCACCCTGTCCGCGCGCGCCGGGGTGTGGACCCCGTGGCCCACGTTCTCCTACGCGTGGCTCCGCGACGGCGTCGTGATCGCCGGGCAGACCGGCGTGACCTACCGCGTGCAGGCCGGGGACGCGGGATCCCGCATCAGCGTCACCGTGACCGGCACGAAGACCGGCTACGCCACGCAGTCGCTGACGAGCGCGGAGCTCCAGGTCCCGGCCGCGAGCACGCCGACGCCCACCCCGGCGCCGACGACGCCCGCGCCGACCCCGACGCCCACCGCGACGCCGGGCACGCCCACGCCGACCCCGACCCCGACCGCGACGCCGGGCACGCCGGAGCCGACCCCGACCCCGACGACCCCCGTCCCCACCCCGGAGCCCACCGCTCCGGCCGAGGACGCGCCGTTCTCGGCCGCCGCCACCCCGACCATCGCCGGCACCGCCCGCGTCGGCTTCACGCTGTCCGCGCGCGCCGGGGTCTGGACCCCCTGGCCGACCTTCTCCTACCAGTGGACCCGCGACGGCGTCGCGATCGACGGCCAGACCGCCGTCACCTACCGCGTGCAGGAGGGCGACCAGGGCGCCACGATCGCCGTGATCGTCACCGGCACGAAGACCGGGTACGTCACGCAGTCCCTCGCGAGCGACGGCCTCCTCGTGCCGCTGCCCGAGTCGACGCCGGAGCCCACCGTGCCCACGCCGGACCCGACGCCCGCCCCCGACGTCGCGTTCGAGACCGTCGGCACCCCGTCCATCACCGGCCTCGGCCGCGTGGACTACACGCTCAACGCCAAGTCCGGCACGTGGTCGCCGTGGCCGTCCTTCTCCTACGCGTGGATGCGCGACGGCGTGGCGCTCCCGGACCAGACAGGCCCGAGCTACCGCGTCGTGGCGAGCGACGTCGGCACGAGCATCTCGGTCGCCGTCACCGGCACGAAGACCGGGTATGTCACGCAGACGGCGACGAGCCCCGGCGTGGCCGTCGTCGAGACGCCCGTCACGCCGCCGCCGCCCGCGCCGTCCATCCCGTTCGAGGCGACGACGACGCCCGTGATCCAGGGATCGCCGGTGGCCGGCAGCCCCCTGAGGGTGGACACGCCCGCATGGACGCCGGAGGCCACCTCGTACTCGTACGCGTGGGCCCGCGACGGCGTCACCGTGCTCGGCGCCACCGACGCGACGTACGCCGTGCGCCGCGCGGACGCCGGGTCGCGGATCACCGTGACCGTCACCGGCACGCGCACGGGCTACAAGGCGACGAGCGTGACGAGCGAGCCGACCGCGGTCGTGGTCGACGCCCTCGACGTGCCGCCCGCGACGCCCGCCCCGTCACCCGACGACCAGGCGTTCACGGACGCGCCGAGCCCGACCATCACGGGTGACGCGAGCGTCGGATCCACCCTCACGGCCGAGACGCCCGCGTGGACCCCCGAGGCCACCGCGCTCTCCTACGTGTGGAAGCGCAACGGCGTGGTCGTGCCCGGCCGCACCGCGTCGACCTACGTGCCCGCACCGCGGGACGCCGGATCGCAGGTCACCGTGACCGTCACCGGGCGGGCCGACGGGTTCGCCCCGACGTCCCGCACCTCCGTGCCGCGGCAGATCGCGTCGACCGGCGAGGGCTACGACGTCGTCGTGATCCTTGGCCAGTCGAACGCGCAGGGCGTCGGCACCGGGTGGGATCCCTCGATCGACGTGAGCGTGCCCGGGCTCGACCAGCTCGCCGGCAGCGGCGCCAAGGCCGGGCAGATCGTGCCCGCCAAGGACTCGCTGAGCCACGTGACCACCTGGACGACGTCCGGCGGCGTGCAGGCCGTCGGCCCCGGGATGGAGCTCGGCCGGCACATGCTCGCCGACGCCCGCCCGGGCCGGAAGGTGCTGCTCGTCCCCGCGGCGATGGCGTCCACCTCCATGACGGGCGACGGCACCTACGCCTGGAACCCCGCGGACACGCGCTCGCGCATCAACCTGTTCACGCGGGCGCTCGGGCAGATCGACGCCGCGCTCGCGCAGGATCCCGACAACCGCCTCGTCGCGGTCGTCTGGGCCCAGGGCGAGTCCGACGCGACCCGCACGAACGCGGCGGGCTACCAGTCGATGCTGCTCGACCTCGTCGACCGGCTGAACACGCGCTACGGCGCGGTGCCGTTCCTCATCGGCGGCATGGTGCCCGAGTGGCTGAACGTGTCGTCGCTCCGCCAGGCCATCGACACCGCGCAGCAGGGCATGCCCGCGCTGCGGGCGAACGTGTCCTACATCCCGGGAGCCTCCGGGTACAGCAGGGCGGAGGACTCGATCCACTACACGGCGGCCGGCGCCCGGGCCATGGGCGACAAGTACTTCGCCGCCTACCAGCGGGCGACGGGCGCCGTGCAGCTGTCGAAGTAGCCGAGGCGCGGCCGGGCGCGATGCCCGGCCGTGCTCCCCTCGGCCTCAGCAGCGGTCGTCGTGGTCGTCGACCGCCCGCTCGCCCGTGAGCGCGCCGACGGGCACGGTGCACGCGTCCCCGCGCCACGCCTCGACGCCCTCGCGGACGGCGAACAGGGCGATGACGAGCCCGGCGATCGGATCCGCCCACCACCAGCCGAGCCCCGCGTCGAGCAGGAGCCCGACGAGGAGCGCGGCGGACAACCACGCGCAGACCAGGGTCTGCCGGGAGTCGGCGACGGCGCTCGCGGAGCCGAGCTCGGTGCCGGTGCGGCGCTCGAGCAGGCTGAGCGCGGGCATCACGGCGAGGCTCATGGCCGCGAGGACGACGCCCGTCGTGCTCGGGTGCGCCGCGGATCCGCCCGCCAGGGCCATGACGGCGTCCACGCTCACGTAAGCGGCGAGCCCGAGGAACGACACGGCGATGAGCCGCAGGGCCGTGCGCTCGCGCGCCTCCGGATCCGGCGCGGAGAACTGCCAGGCGACGGCGGACGCGGCGAGCACCTCCACGATCGAGTCGAGCCCGAAGGCCACGAGCGCGGTCGACGACGCGACGGCGCCCGCCGTGAGCGCGACCACGGCCTCGACCGCGTTCCACGCGATGGTGCCCGCGACGATCCAGCGGATGCGGCGGCGCAGCACGTCGCGGTGCGCGACCGTGAGCCCCGGCGCGGACGCGAGGCCGCTCACGCGCCCGCCTCGCAGCAGCCGGGATCGCAGAGCGCCGGATCCGCGCACGCCCGGTCGTCGTCCACCGCGAGCACGACCTCCACGAGCGCGCCGAGGCCGCGGGCGATGCGCGGATCCTGGATCTCGTAGCGCGTGCTCCGCCCCTCGGGCACCGTGCGGACGATGCCGCAGCCGCGCAGGCAGGCGAGGTGGTTGGACACGTTCTGCCGCGTGAGGCCGAGCCGGTCGGCGAGCAGCGCGGGGTAGGCGGGCTCGTCGAGGAGCTCCAGCAGGATCCGGGACCGCGTGGGGTCCGCGAGCGCCCGGCCGAGCCGGGTCATGACGTCGAGGCGGGGAGCGAGGGCGGGCACGCGACGACGGTACAGCGTCGGCTGTACCGAAGGCCAGCGTCCGCCCACCGTGGTCTGCCAGGATCGAGGGACGCGCCGACATGCGGCCGACATCCCGACCGGAGGATCCATGCCCGAGCGCATCCCGCACGTCGTCTTCGTCTGCGCCCGCAACGGCGGCAAGTCCCAGCTCGCGGCGGCCCTCATGCGCCACGCGGCGGGCGACGCCGTCGCCGTCACGTCGGCGGGGACGGATCCCGGCACCTCGCTCAACGCGCTCGCCGTGGAGTCGCTCGCCGAGCTCGGCATCGACGTGGCGGGCGAGCGCCCGAAGCCGCTCACCGACGACATGGTGCGCCAGGCCGACCTCGTGGTCGTGCTCGGCGCGGAGGCGCACGTGGACGGCGACCAGGACGTCGCGGTCGAGACGTGGATCACGGACGAGCCGTCCGAGCGCGGCATCGACGGCATGGAGCGGATGCGGCTCGTGCGCGACGACATCCGCGCGCGCGTCGAGGAGCTGCGCGGCCGTCTCGGCGTCGTCGCGGGCGAGCCGGACGCGCGCTAGGCGTCGACGGACGCGCGCCGGTCGACGCGGCGGGCGACGAGCGCGTCGACGTGCCGCTCGAGGACGCCGAGCGCGCGGGCGCTCCGGGCCGGATCCGGCTCCTCCACCAACAGCTGCAGCGCGAGCCCCGCGAGGAGCGCCTGCAGGTGGTCGGCCTCGGCCTCGGGATCCGCGTCGGGCCGCAGCAGCCCCGCCGCGCGCAGCTGCGCGAGCTGCTCCAGGCACGTCTCGCGGGCGGCCGCGTGGGCGGCGGCCCGCACCTCCCGCAGCCGCGGATGCGAGGCCGCGTCGGCGAGGAGCGCCGCGGAGACCTCGGCCTCGGCGCGGCGCGCGTCGTCGAGCGGCAGGTGCTCCGCGAGGATCCGCACGGCCCGGCGTCGCGCGTCCGGATCGGTGCGCCGCGCCCGGATGCGGCCCTCGACGCGGCGAGCGACGAGCGCGGTCGCGTGCGCGACCAGGTCGATGCGGCTGGGGAAGCTGTGGCGCAGGGATCCGGTCGAGAGGCTCGCCTCGGCGGCGACCGTGCGGACCGAGACGCCGCTCGCGCCCTCGCGTCGGATCACCCGCCAGACCGCCTCGGCGAGCTCGTCCTCGCGGCGGGCGTGGTCGATCAGGCGGGGCATGGCGTCACGGTAGCACCGGGATCCATCGTGCTCGCGGGCCTCCCGGCGAACGCCTCCCGAACGGTAGCGTCGACCGGATGACCGCCTTCTCACCGCCCTGCGGCCCCGTCGTCGGCTGGGCGGACGGCGACGTCGTCCGCGCGACCGGCATCCCGTACGCCACGGCCGCCCGCTTCGCGCCGCCTGTCCCGCACCCCGACTGGACGGAGCCGCGCGACGCGACCGCCTGGGCGCCCGCGTGCCCGCAGCCGCCCATGGAGGCGCTCGACGCCGTGCTCGGGAGCTTCGCCTCGCTGGAGGTGGACGAGGACTGCCTGCGCGTGTCCGTCACGATGCCGCGCGACGTGCGCCCCGGCGACGCGCTGCCGGTCATGGTCTGGATCCACGGGGGCTCGTACGTGTCCGGCGCGGGGGACGTGCCGATCATGGATCCCGCCGCCCTCGTCGCCGAGCAGCGCGTCGTGGTCGTCACGGTCACCTACCGGCTCGGCCTCCTCGGCTACCTCGGCGACGGCCGCGACCGGCCGGCGAACCTCGGCGTCCTCGACCAGCTGGAGGCGTTCCGCTGGGTCGCGCGCAACATCCGCGCGTTCGGCGGGGATCCTGGCCGCGTCACGGCCTTCGGGCAGTCGGCGGGCGGTGATGCTGTCGCGCATCTGATGGCCGTGCCCGAGGCCGCGGGCCTGTTCCGCCGGGCGATCGTGCAGAGCGCGCCGCTCGGCATCTCGCGGGGCCGGCGCCGCATGGCCGACGCGATGGCGCGCGCCTCCCGCGGGCTCACGGCCGACATGCCCGTGGCGGAGGTGCTCGCCCGACAGGCGGAGGTCGAGCGCGTCGCCGCGCCGTTCGGGCTGCTCGGCGCGATGCCGTTCGGCACGCAGTACGGGCACGCGCCGCTGCCGAGCGAGGCCGGGATCGACGCGGCGTGGGACGCCGCGGCGCCCGGCGTCGACGTGCTCATCGGCAACACGGCCGAGGAGGCGCGGCTGTTCCTGCCGGGGATCCCGTGGCTCGCGCGCCTCACGCGGCTCCCGGTCGTGGGCCCGCTCGTACGCCGCGCGGCCGTGGCAGCGGTCACGGGCATCGTCTACGGGATCCCCGCGCGCCGCTTCGCCCGCCGTCACGCGCGCGCCGGCGGCACGGCCCACCGCTACGTGATCCAGTGGTCGGCACCGGGCAGCGCGTTCGGCGCCGCGCACACCGTGGACCTGCCGCTCCTCTTCGGCGACGAGGAGGCGTGGCGCGGCGCCGGCCTCCTCGCGGGCGCCGACTGGGACGGCATCCAGCGCGACGCCCGCCGCGTGCGGCAGGTCTGGGGCGACTTCGCGCGCGGGCGGATCCCGACGCGGCAGCTGATCCCGGGCGTGCTGGAGCTGCGGCGCGTGCGCGGCTGAGGCGAGCCGGGGGACCTCAGAGCAGGGCGGTGATCGCAGCGGCGACCACGTCCGGATCCGTGATCGGGACCATGTGCTCGGACCTCGGTGCCGGAATCCATGCGCCCTGCGCGAAGGCCGCAGCCGACGCCCGGTGCGCGCGCACGAGTTCGCGCCGCTGGCCGCGGGTGAGCGGGCCCGCGGTCGTGCCGGAGATGACGCGCACGGGGATGCCCGGGAGCGGGGAGCCGGAAACGACGAGCCCAGCGAGCCCCGGCAGCAGGTGCCGCTGCTCCGCGGCGGTCGCGCGCGCCGCCCGCACCGAGCCGGCGGCGTCGGCGGCCGCCCCGAGGAGCGGTTCCGGGAGGCCCGCGAGTGCGATCCGGTGCAGCCGTCGCAGGGGGCCGAGCCGCGCCAGCGGCACGAGCAGCGCCGCCTGCGTGGCGAATCCGAGGCGTGCGACGGGGGACACGTAGACGCGGGCGCGCTCGTCGCTCGGATCCACCAGCACGACGCCGGAGGTCGGCACCCCGCGCGCGATCCGCCGCGCCGCCGCGACGCGCACGACGGGCCCGCCCCAGCTGTGCCCGGCGAGCACGAGACGGCGGTGCGGGAACGCGGCGACGACCGCCTCGAGGTCGTCGGCGAGCCGGGCGAGGTCGCGGGGTGCGGGATCCGGGTCGCTGCCGCCGAGGCCCGCGCGGTCGTAGGCGACGACGCGGTGGGTGCGGGCGACGATCCCGTGCACGAGCCCCCAGGTCAGCCCGCTGCCGCCGAGGCCCGCTTCCAGCACCACGAGGTCGTCGCCGTCGCCCGCGACCATCGCGCTGAGGCGGCGGCCGACCGCCGTGGTGACCGTGACGTCGCGCCCGAGGAGGCCGGCGGTCACGCGAGCACCGGCCACGGCTGCGGCGCCCGGCCGTCGGTCGCGAGGAGACCCGCCAGCCAGTCGTCCTCGCGGCCGTCGCGTCCCATCGCGCCGAGGCGGGCGATCCCCTCGAAGCGGAAGCCGAGCGCGCGGGCGACGGCGGCGGATCCGGCGTTCCCCGAGTACGCGCGCCACCCGATGCGTGCGAGGGCGAGCCCGGCGGACGCGTCGAACCCGTGGTCGACGACCGCCGCCGCGGCCTCGCGCATGATCCCGCGGCCGCGCGCGCCCGGCGCCAGCCAGTACCCCATCTCGGCCGCGCCGTCCGCGATGGCGTGCAGCCCCACGGTGCCCACGAGCTCGCCGCCCTCGAGCACGGCCCAGGTCAGGCGGTCGCCCGACGCCCAGCCGGCGGCGCAGAAGTCGGCCACGTAGGAGACCGCGTCCTCGCGCGCGTACGGCACGGGGACGGGCACGTAGCGCTGGATCGCCGAGTCCTGGCACGCGGCCGTGATGGCGTCGACGTCGTCGAGCGCGGGCGGGCGGAGCGTCAGGCGCGGGGTGCGGAGGGTCACGGGATCCATCGGGCCACGCTACCGGCCGGGCACCCGCGATCCGCCGCCGGACGCGACGACGGCCCGCCGCCTCCGGAGAGGCGACGGGCCGTCGAGGCGATCAGCGGATCAGTCGCGCGGCTTCCGCCCGCGACGTTCCGGGGCCGCACCGCGCTCGGCGGCGCGGGGGCCGCCGCGGTCGGGGCGGATGTCGATCGGGCGCCCGTTGATGACCGTACTGGCGAGCCGGTCGATCTTGTCCTGCGGCAGCCCGGCCGGCAGCTCGACGAGCGAGAAGTCGGGGCGGATGTCGATGTGGCCGAAGTCCTCGCGGCTGAAGCCGCCCTCGTTGGCGAGCGCGCCGACGATCTGGCGGGGCTCGACGCGGTGGCGGCGGCCGACGTCGATGCGGTACGTCGCCATGTTGCCGCTGCCGCGCGCGGGACGGGCGCGACGCTCGCCGCGGTCGTCGCCGTCGCGGGACGGGCGGTCGTCGCGGCGCTCGCGCTCGACTCGGGGCGGACGGAGGTCGTCGGCCGAGAGCAGCAGCGGGGTGTCGCCCTGCGCGACGATCGCGAGCGCGGCGGCCACGTCGGACTCGACGACGTCGTGGTGGTTCACGTAGTGGCCCACGATGTCCCGGAACGCGTCCAGGCGCTCGCGGTCGGCGAGGGCCGCGGTGATCGCGTCGTCGAAGCGCGAGAGGCGCGTGACGTTCACGTCCTCCGCGCTCGGCATGCGCATCTCGGTGAGCGGCTGGCGCGTGGCCCGCTCGATCGCGGTGAGGAGGCGGCGCTCGCGCGGCGTGACGAAGCTGATCGCCGCGCCGCTGCGTCCGGCGCGACCCGTGCGGCCGATGCGGTGCACGTACGACTCGGTGTCGATCGGGATGTCGTAGTTGACGACGTGGCTGATCCGGTCGACGTCGAGGCCGCGGGCCGCGACGTCCGTGGCCACGAGGATGTCGAGCTTGCCCGACTTCAGCTGCTCCACCGTGCGCTCGCACTGCGCCTGCGCGACGTCGCCCGAGATGGCGGCCGCCGCGTACCCGCGGGCCCGGAGCTTCTCGGCGAGCGTCTCCGTCTCGTTCTTGGTGCGGACGAACACGATCATGCCCTCGAAGTTCTCGGTCTCGAGGATGCGCGTCAAGGCGTCGACCTTCTGCGGGTACGACACCATCAGGTACCGCTGCGTGGTGTTCGCCGAGGTCGTGGTCTTGTTCTTGACCGTGATCTCCTCGGGGTCCTGCAGGTACTTGCCCGAGATGCGGCGGATCTGCGCGGGCATCGTCGCCGAGAACAGCGCGATCTGCTTCGACTTCGGGGTGTCCGCGAGGATCGTCTCCACGTCCTCCGCGAAGCCCATCTTGAGCATCTCGTCGGCCTCGTCGAGCACGAGGAACTTGAGCTGCGAGAGGTCGAGCGTGCCCTTGTCGAGGTGGTCCATGATCCGGCCGGGGGTGCCGACGACCACGTGCACGCCGCGGCGGAGCGCCGACAGCTGCACGCCGTAGCCCTGGCCGCCGTAGACGGGCAGCACGTGCACGCCGCGCATGCCGGACGCGTAGCGCTCGAACGCCTCGCACACCTGGAGCGCGAGCTCGCGGGTGGGCGCGAGGACGAGGGCCTGCGGGGTCTTCTGGGAGACGTCGAGGTTGGAGAGGATCGGCAGCGCGAACGCTGCCGTCTTGCCGGTGCCGGTCTGGGCGACGCCGAGGACGTCGCGGCCGGACAGGAGGGAGGGGATCGTGGCGGCCTGGATCGCGGAGGGCGTCTCGTAGCCCACGTCCTTGAGTGCCTTGAGCACCTGGTCGGAGAGACCGAGGTCGCTGAAGGTCGTGCGGGGGGCGGCGTCCGCGTCGGGGGTGGATGCGGTGTCGTCAGTGCTCATGCCTCAACGGTAGGGGGTCGGGGGTGCCTCGGGTCCCACGGCAGGCGGATCGGCGGGCGATCGCGGCGCCGCGAGCTCCGCCGCCGACGACGTCAGGCGGCCGAGACGAGGTCGCGCGCGAGGACGCGTGCGCGGTGGCGCGCGAGCACGGCGGCGACCAGCATGGCGACGGCGGCGCAGGCCGTGCTGGTGGCGACGACGCTCTCCGTGTGGATGGGCGTGTCGGAGTAGCTCCCTCCCCAGATCGCCGGCGCGATGACGAAGAGGGCCAGGAGCTGTCCGACGAGGCCGTTGCCGAGGATCAGCACCGCCCCGAGCGCCTCCCACGCCGTCGCGCCCGGCGCGCGTCCCCGGCGCATCGCCACCGCGACGACCACGGCCCCGGCGAGGCCCAGGAGGTGGACGCGGAGGTAGGCGTCGCCCAGGGGCGTCGCCGTCCCCGTCAGCCCGGCGACGAGGGCGTTCGTCCCGATCGCCGCGAAGCAGCCGGCGACGAGCGCGACGCCCAGCACGCCGGTCGCGCCCGTGATCCGCACGGCCCGCGCGACCGCGAGCACCGCGAGGGCGAGCAGGAGCATCCCGATGCCGTGGGTCTCGGCGGCGTCGCCCAGGGGGACCCAGTCGCGGGAGGGGAAGGAGTGGTCGTACCGCCCGTCCTGCACCCCCGCCTCCGGGTCGTCCCATGATGCGGCGGCGGTGATCCATCGGGCGGCGGAGGCGTGGAGCTGGAGGGCCGCTGAGGTCGCGAGCAGGGCGGCCGCGACGATGCGCCAGGCGGCGGATGCGCGACGGTGCACGGGGTGCGCGAGCGGGCGGTCGATCAGGCTCATGGCCCAGGACTACCGCACCCGCATACGCCGCGGAGCGACGGGAGGACGTCGAGTCTCCTCACCCGGTGAATTCCGGGCGGCGCGGACGCGACGGGCGGTCAGCGCGGCCGGCGCCCGACGCAGGCCGTGCGGGTGCCGCGGAGGCCGAGGCCCGGGATCCGCGCCAGGGCGTGCGGGCCGCCGTCGTCGAGGAGGGCGTCGAGGGCCGCGCGGTCGCCCGCGTCGAGGCGGTCGGCGGCGCGGTCGCGGACGCGGGTCAGCCAGGCGCGGGCGTAGGGGAGGGTCGCGGCGGCGGCGATCGGATCCGCCGGGTCGGGATCGATGGGGAAGGTGCGCGTCTCGACGTCCACCAGCCCGGCCTCCTGCAGCCACGGCGCCCAATCCGGGTGCGACGGGCCGCCCGTGCCGCCGTGGGTGACGGCGTCGTCGAGGCGGTCGGCGAGGCCCGGGCGACCGAGCGCGGGATCGAGACGGTCGGGCAGGAAGCGCGGCGGGCCGTCCATCTCGACGACGGCGAGGATCCCGCCGGGCGCGAGCCCGTCGTGCACGCGCGCGAGCAGCCGCGCGGGGTCGGCCACCTCGTGCAGCATGAGCGACGCCCACACCAGGTCGGCGGGCGGCAGGGCGGGCCAGCCCGCGTCGAGGTCGGCGTGCACGGTGCGGATCCGGTCGGCGAGGCCGTCGACGACCGCGCGCTCGGCGACCCGCTCGAGCATGGCGGGGCTCGCGTCGACGGCGTGCACCTCCGCCCGCTCGAAGCGCCGCGCGAGCGCTACCGTCCCGGTGCCGGTCCCCGCGCCCAGGTCGAGGACCACGCGGCCGGCGGTGTCGCGAGCGAGGCGGCGGACCCAGGCGGTCAGCTCGCGCTGGTGGCCGTGCAGGATCCGGGCGTCGAGGTCGAGCATGCGGGCGAGCGACGGGTCGGCGGGGCCGTGGGCGTGGTGCGGGTGCGTCATGGATCCAGGCTGGCGCACCCCTGCTCGCCGCGCATACGATCTTGCCCATGACGCAAGAACCGGATCTCGACGCCCTCGTCCGCCAGCGCATCCGCAGCCTCCGCGAGGCCCGCGGCTGGTCGCTCGACGTGCTCGCGGCCCGCTGCTTCCTCAGCCCGTCGACGCTCAGCCGCATCGAGACCGGTCATCGGCGCATCGCGCTCGACCAGCTCGTGCCGATCGCGCAGGCCCTGGAGACGTCGCTCGACGCGCTCATCGAGTCGGGCGACGACGCCGACGTCGTGATCCGGCCGCAGGAGGACGCGCAGGCGGGGCGCACGACGTGGATCCTGTCCCGCGGCGGGGGCAGCGGATCGGGCCCGTTCGTCGCGAAGATGCGCATGATGCCGACGCGGCCCCTCCCCGTGGACGCGCTCGGCGTGCATCCCGGCCGCGACTGGTTCACGGTGCTGTCCGGGACGGCGCGCCTGCAGCTGGGGGAGCGGACGATCCTCGTGGCGGAGGGCGACGCGGCCGAGTTCTCGACGATGGTGCCGCACGGGATCAGCGCGCATCGCAGGGTCACGGAGATCCTCACGATCCTCGACCGCGACGGGCAGCGGGCGCACCTGCGGACGACGGGCACGGGGCCCGCCGGGCACGCGGCAGACGACGGGACGGAGGGCTAGCCCTCGGCCGGCGGGGTCTCGGGCACGGGCTCGACGGGCGTCTCGGGCTCCGGCGGGGTCGTCGGCTCGGGGGGATCGACCGGGGGCACCGTCGGCTCGACCGGCGGATCCACGGGCGGGTCCACCGGCGTGGGCGTCGTCGGGTCGGGCGTGGGGACCGTGGGCGGGTCGGTCGTCGGCTGGGGCTCGGGATCCGCCGGCGAGGTCGGGTCGGGCTGCGACGGCGAGCCGCCGCCGGTACCGGGGTTCGACGTCCCGGGATCCGTGCCGCCGCCGCCGTTGCCGCCACCGCCGCCGGTGCCGGGGTTGAAGGTCCCCGTGCCCGGCCGCGTGCCGGGTCGCGAGGGCACGTCCGGCGCCTTCGGCACGACGGGAAGCGCGATGCGGTCCGGGGCGGGGGTGGCGAGCGTGAGGGTCACGACCGTGCCGGGCGCGACGCGCGTGCCGGCGGCTGGATCCTGGCTCGCGACGATGCCCACGTCCTGGCGCACGAACGCGCCGCCGCCTCCGCTGCTGCCGGCGAAGGCGATGCCGAAGCCCGCCGCGGCGAGCGTGTCGCCCGCGTCGGCCCCGCTCATGCGCGTCACGTCGACCATCTCGACCAGGCCGTCGGCCGAGATCGGGAGCGGGTTGGCCGGATCCGTCGCGTTCGGCACCGGGCGGGAGTCCGAGATCTCGATGGTGTCGGGGTCGGCCACATCGTCGCTCGGCGTCGGCAGCGTGGAGGCGACCGCGCCGCCCGCGATGAGCACGAGGGCCAAGCCGGCCGCGGCGCCGCCGGCGGCGCGCGTGCGGATGCCGGGGATCCAGGCGGCGCCGCTGCGGACCAGCGGGATGAGCCCCGCGATGAGGGCGACGACGCCGAGCGCGATGAGGAGGCCGGGGAGCCCGGCGATGACGGCGGCGGCGACGACGAGCACCGCGGCGACCGCGAGCGCGGCCCACGGCCACGTGCTCCGGCCGCGGAGAGCCGGCGCGGTGGTGGCGGCACGCGGGGTCGGGGCGGAGGCGGCGCTCGTGGCGGGACGCGGCGGCGCGAAGCTGCCGGCCACGGACGAGGTGCGGGGCGCGGGGACGTCGAGGGGCGCGCCGGTCGGCGGTGCCGTGGGCAGACCGGTGGGAGGGGTGGCGGGCGCGCCGGTCGGCGGCGCCATCGCGTAGCCCGCGGGCGGCGCGACGGGCGCACCCGTGGGCGGCGCCAGCGGCGCACCGACGGGCGGGGCCTCCACCGACGCGTCGACGGCGGATCCGACGGGCGGGGCGAGCGGCGCGGCGCCGGGCGCGTAGTCCTCGGGCAGCGGCGACTCGGAGATCAGCTTGGGCTCGGGCGTCGAGGACGCGCGGCCCGGGAAAACGCGGCGGCTGGAGACGAGCGACGTCCAGCGGGCGCCGTCCCAGAAGCGCTGGTTGCCTTCGCCGTCGCCGAACCAGCCGGGCTCGTCGGACGACGGGGTGACCGACGTCGGGGAGGCGGGCGGCGGGGTCGACGACATGGTGCTCCTCAAGAGAGCGTTCCCCAGGTGGGGGAACTGCTCCTCCGCCCAGATTAGGCGGCGCTCGGGCCGGCCGGGAAGCCCGGGCGTGTCGCGGGGCGGCCCCGCGCACCCCCAATCAGGGGCGCGGCGACGGCGGGACGAGGTCGACCGCGAGGCTGCGGGTGCCCGCGTGACGGAAGCCGTCGGCGCCGTCATCGCTGCCGGCGAAGGCGATGCAGGCGGGATCACCCGGGCGCGGGGCGCTGTCGACGGCCGCGACGGGTCGGACGGGGGCGGTGGTGGGGGAGACGGACACGGGCACGGGATCCTCCTGATCGCACCGCGCGGGCGGCGGTGCACCCAGGCTCGCGGAGCGGCCGCATGCGCGCGTCCTCCTCGGGGCCCGCGCGCCTCGTCCCGAGGGGGGAGACGCGGGGCCGGAGCGGGCAGCCGCTCAGCGCGCAGCTGCTCAGCGCGCAGCTGCTCAGCGCGCAGCTGCTCAGCGGGCAGCCGCTCAGCGCGCAGCTGCTCAGCGCGCGTCGTCCGCCTCGCGCCGGCCGAGCGCCACGTCCTCCGCGTCGATCATGCCGAGCACGGCGCGCACGGCGATCTCCGGGTAGCGCCCCTCGCGCCGGGCGGCGAGGACGGCGACCCGCTCGGCGTCGATCATGCGGCGTCGCACCCGATCGTGCGCGAGGCGCTCGGTCGTGGTCTCCGGCAGGGCGTCGTCGCCCGGTCCGTCGTCGGCGCCGTCCTCGCGCATCGCCACGGCCCGCGCCGCGAGGCCCGCCGCGCGCGCCTCGTCGAGGAGGCGGTCGCGGTCGGATCGCTCCTGGTCGTCGGCGGAGTGACCGAGCTTCAGGCGGCGGATGATCGCGGGCAGCGCGAGGCCGCCCAGGAGCGTGCCCGCCACCATCACGAACGCGAGGAACTGCAGCAGCTCCCGCTCCGGCGTCTCGGCGGGCAGCAGGAACGCGGCGGCGAGGGTCACGACGCCGCGGACCCCGGCGGACGACACGGCGGTCACGGTCCGCCAGGTCCAGGTGCGCGCCCGCAGTCGCGCCGGCCCGTGGTCGAACAGCACCTTCGCGAGCGCCACCGAGACGAAGCGCGCGGCGGTCAGCACCGCGAGCAGCAGGATCGAGAGGCCGGCGATCTGCCAGCCGTCGAGGCTCGACTCCGGGAGATCCCGCACGATGCCCGCGAGGCTCAGACCGATGAGGAGGAAGACCGCGTTCTCGAGCAGGAACTGGATCGTGCGCCAGTTCACCGACTCCGCGATGCGCGCCTCGGGCGACTGGATCAGCGGCGAGCGGTACCCGAGCACGAGGCCGGCGGCGACCACCGCCAGCACCCCGGATCCGCCGAGCTCCTGGGCCGGGATGAACGCGACGTAGGGGATCGCGAGCGAGAGGCTCGTGTCGAGCACGGCGGACCGGAGGAAGCGGCGCACCGCGGAGAAGAGGAACGCGACCGCGAGGCCGATGGCGACGCCCAGCAGCACGGCCACGAGGAAGCCGCCCGCGACGTCGACCGGATGCACGATCCCCACGATCGCGGCGATCGCCGTGTTGAGGGCGACCAGCGCGGTCGCGTCGTTGAGCAGGCTCTCGGTCTCGAGGATCGACATCACGCGGCGGGGGAGCTTCACGCGACCCGCGACGGCCGAGACGGCGACCGCGTCCGTCGGCGCGACGACGGCGCCGAGGGCGAGCGCCGCCGCGAGCCCGACCGCCGGCACGAGCGCCCACAGCGTCAGCCCGAACACGACGAGCGTGACCACGACGACGCCCACGGAGAGCACCACGATGCTGTCCCGCCGGGCGCGGATGTCGGCGAGCGGCGTGCGGATCGCGGCCGCGAACAGCAGCGGCGGCAGCAGCCCGTAGAGCACGGCGTCCGGCTCGATCACGAGCTGCGGCACGCCCGGCACGAACGACAGCGCCGCCCCGACCGCGACCAGCGCCACGGGCGCCGACCAGCCCGCGCGCCCGGCGAGCCCGGAGACCGCGACGGTGACGACGACGAAGGAGACGACCCAGGCGATGATCTCGGGCATGCGCGGCTTCCGGTGGAGGGCGGGATGGTGCGGGCGGGGATCGGACGAGCGGGTCGGGCCGCGGCGGCGATCAGCCGATGCGGATCCGCGCGCGGGCCGCGTCGAGGTCGCGCGCGTCGAGCCCGTGCCCGCCCGGCCGCACGTGGGAGGAGACGTCGGCGCCGCGGTCCAGCGCTTCGCGCACCGTCCGCTCCACGTCGACGAGCGGCGCCATGGCGTCGGCGTCGCCGTTGAGCAGCGTGATCCGCGTGCCCGCAAGGTCGTCGGCCGGGGCCCGGTCGCCGAGCGGCCAGCGCGCGGAGAACGCGACGGTCGCGGGCAGCGCGGACGGGTGCAGCAGCGTGGTCGCCAGCGCCATGTTCGCCCCGTTCGAGAACCCGACAGCGAGGATCTCCCGGTCCCCCAGAGCGTAGGCCGACCGGGCCTCGGCGACCAGGTCGGCGAGCTCGGCGGCGCGCGCGACCACGTCGTCGACGTCGAAGACGCCCTCCGCGTGCCGGCGGAACCAGCGGGCCGCGGACCCCTCGCGCACGCTCCCGCGCGGCGCCAGCACCGGCTGCCCGGGCGCGAGCAGACGCGCGAGCTCGAGGCCCTGCCGCTCGTCGGCGCCCGTGCCGTGGAGGCCGAGGATCACGGGCCCGGTGTCGGCGCCCGGCTGGAAGACGTGGGGCGTCGCGTCGAGGAGCGCGCTCACGCGGCGGATCCGTCGGCCGGCGCGGCCTCCTCGTCGGGCAGGCGCAGCGGCGGCACCGCGGCCTCGATGTCCGCGCGGCTGGGCTCCAGCCACGGCGGGAGCCGGAGGCTGCGGCCGAGCTCGAGCAGCGGCTCGTCGATGTCGAAGCCGGGGGTGTCCGTCGCGATCTCGAACAGCACGCCGCCCGGCTCGCGGAAGTAGATGGAGGTGAAGTACTGCCGATCGAGGATCTGCGTCACCTGGTGCCCGCGATCCACCAGCTCGTCGCGCCACGCCTGCTGCTCGACGCGGCCGGGCACGCGGAACGCCACGTGGTGCACGGTGCCGCCGGCGGTGAGGCCCTGCTGCGCGCCAGGGTCCGCGACGAGGTCGACGATCGCGCCGGGCCCGCCGTCGCCCGCGGCGAAGCGGAACCGGCCGTCGCGCTCGTCCACGAGCCGGAGCCCGAGGTCGTCGGTGAGGACGGACGCCGTGCCCGCGGGATCCCGCACGGTGAGCACCGAGGAGTGCTGGCCGCGGATCGCGTGCTCGGCGGGGACGTCGGCCGAGTCCCACGGCGCGCGCGGGTCGACGACGGAGGACGCGACGAGGTCGATCTGGAGGCCGTCGGGGTCGCGGAGCGAGAGGCGCTCCTCCTCGGATCCGGTCGACGAGATCGACGAGGCGATGCCGACCTGGCGCAGGTGCTCGGCCCACCAGCCGAGGCTGCCGGCGGGGACGGAGAACGCGGTGGTCGTGGACTGCCCCGCGCCCACACGGCCCGCGGGCACGCCCTTCCACGGGAAGAAGGTGAGGAGGGATCCGGGTCGGCCCTCCGTGTCGCCGTAGTAGAGGTGGTAGCTGCCGGGGCTGTCGAAGTTGACGGTGCGCTTGACGAGCCGGAGGCCCATCGCGCGCACGTAGAAGTCGACGTTCCGCTGCGGGTCGCCGCCGATGGCGGTCACGTGATGCAGTCCCTGGGTGCTGGCGGTCATGAGGCGCTCCTTCCGCGCGGCCCGGTCGGGCCATGTCCATGCAAACGCATGGGACGGCGGATCATTCCCGCCCGTAGCCTGATCCACGAGGGGGACGCCATGGACCTGCGCTGGCTGAGCGCGCCCGACGACGAGGTCGCGGAGGCGATGCGGACCGTGCGCACCAGCGCCCGGCCGTCGTGGGTGCCGTCGCGCCGCAAGGTGCTCGCGCACGTCAACGACTCGCTGATCCTCTGGTATGTCTGCATCGTCCTCATGTACTTCGGCATCGTCACCGACGGCGCGGGGGACGGCACGGTCACGCCCGCGACGATCGCGGGGCTCGCGGGAGCCGCCGTGGTCCTCGCCGTCTCGATCCTCGGATCCCGCCTCCTGCACGCCTGGGCGGCACGTCCGCCGTCGCCGCGCGCCCGCGGACGGGAGTGGCGCCAGCACCTCACCGCGCTCGCCAACGGGTTCGCGCCGCAGCCGAGCGGCGGCCGCACCTTCCGCGCGCTCATCACCGAGGACGCGGGCGGCGTGCTCGTCGTCCCGCGCTTCCGCGCCGCGGGCGTGGAGTTCGGCAACGTCGTCCGGAAGCGCGCCCGCCGCACCGGCTGGAGCTACGTGGCGGTGACGCTCCCCGTGCCGCTGCCGCACCTGCTGCTCGACGCCACCGCGAACGACGCGCGCGGCGGCGACCTCCCGGCGAGCGTGCGCAGGGGGCAGCGCCTCTCCCTCGAGGGCGACTTCGACCGGCACTTCCGCCTCTTCGCGCCCGCGGAGTACGAGCGCGACGCGCTCTACCTGCTCACGCCCGACGTCATGGCGGCGCTCGTCGACGACGCGGCGGACTTCGACGTCGAGATGGTCGACAGCACGCTCGTGTTCTTCCGCCGCGAGCTCGCCGACTTCGCCGAGGCGGGGCCATGGGAGGCGGCCGGGCGGATCCTCGACGGCGTCGCCGCGCGCATCCGGCGACGCGCGGTCCGGTACCGCGACGAGCGCGTGCTGCTCGGCGACGGAGGGCGGGCCGCGCCGCTGCGCGCGGACCTGGACGAGCAGGAGCCGGATCCCCGCGCCCCGCGCATCGCCGCCGACGGCCGTCGCCTCGACGTCCGCGACCGCCGCACCGGCTGCCTCGGCGCCCTCGGCTGGTTCGCGTGGATCGCGTTCCGCGCCTCGCTGATCTTCGTGCCCGCGGTCTTCGCGATCGCGGGCTTCATGTCGATCGTCGACGGGCGCTGACCGGCGGGTGGGCCTCAGCTGGTCGTCGACGCGCGATCCGCCCGGCGCAGCGTCGACGCCGGGGCTTCCCCCGCGGATCCGCAGGGGCCAGCATGAGCGCATGGGACGCATCCTCGGCATCGGCGGTCTGCTCTTCCGCGCGGACGACCCCGTCGCGCTCACCGCGTGGTACCGGGACGTGCTCGGGCTCGACCTCGACGCGCAGGGCGTGTGGCAGCAGGAGGCCGGCCCCACCGTCGTCGCGGCCGCAGCGCGCACGGCGCCGCCGTCGCGGGCGCCGGAGCAGCGGCTGATGCTGGACCTCCGCGTGAGCGACCTGGACGGCCTCGTCGCGCGCCTCGCCGCGGCCGGCGCGGAGGTCGCGCCCGGCATCGAGGACATGCCCGGCGTCGGACGCTTCTCCTGGGTGACGGATCCCGAGGGCTCCCGGATCGAGCTGTGGGAGCCGAGCTGACGGCAGTCCCGTCGCCGCCCGCTCAGCCCCCGACGGCCCGCCGCACCAGCTCCGCCACGCGCTCCTCGTTCGCGGGATCCACCGCGGTCAGCGCGTAGGACGTCGGCCACATGGTGCCCTCGTCGAGGCGCGCCGGATCCTGGAAGCCGAGCGTCGAGTACCGGGTGCCGAACTTCGAACCCGGCTGGAAGAACACGACGGGCTTGCCGTCCGCGTCCGCGTAGGCCGGGAAGCCGTACCAGGTCTTGGGGGAGAGGCCCGGCGCGTGCTCGAGGACGATGCCGTGCAGCCACTCGGCGATCGCCCGCTCCTCGGGCGGCATCGCGGCGAACGCGTCGAGCACGCCCTGCAGCGCGGCGGCCTGCTTGTCGGCGGCCTTCTGGAGTTTCGCCTCCTCGCGCAGCTCGCGGGCGCGCTGCTTCATCGCGTCGCGCTCGTCCTTCGAGAAACCGCCGTCGGTCATGTCCGCTCCCTCGCCTGGTGGTGTGACTGGAGCGTGGCAGGCGGCGGGGGAGCCGGCAAGCGCCCCTCGGATCTGCACCCCGGCCGGACGGCGTACCGTCGGACCATGAGCACCCACGAGCAGGACCAGCCCATCATGGACGGCGCCGGCGAGGCCACGGCGGACGAGAAGCGCGCCGGGCTCGCCGAGCAGGTCGCCTACGACCACCGCGACAGCGGATCCGAGGCCATGGCCGCCGACCTCGACCGCCGCACCGCAGACGCTGGGCTCGCCGAGGAGCCCGCCGATCCCGCGGCGACGCAGGCGACCTCCACCGGCCGCGACGGCGTCGACGGCGAGGCCGACGCGGAGGTCGACGGGCCGCACCCCGCCTGATCCTCCGCCCCGGTCGGTGCGCCCGCACCGACACGCCCGCGAGGAGCCGCCCGGAATGCCCGGGCGGCTCCTCGTCGTTGGGGCAGGGGATGACCGAGAACCGAGAGACCCGCGTCCGCACGCCCGCCCCCGCCGCATCCCCCCGCTCCGACGGGACCGGCCGCACGGCCCTCGTCGTCGGCGCGACCGGCATCAGCGGATCCGCGCTGGTGGACCAGCTCACCGCCGAGGGCTGGGACGTGCTCGCCCTCAGCCGCCGCGCCGGCGCCGACCGCCCGGGCGTCCGCTGGATCAGCGCCGACCTCCGGTCCGCCGACGACCTCCGCCGCGCGCTCGCCGGCGAGCAGCCCACCCACGTGTTCTTCACCGCGTGGTCGCGCCAGGCCACCGAGCAGGAGAACATCGACGTGAACGGCGGCATGGTGCGCGACCTCCTCGCCGCACTCGACGGCGCGCCCGTCGAGCACGCCGCGCTCGTCACCGGCCTCAAGCACTACCTCGGCCCGTTCGAGGCCTACGGGCAGGGCAACATGCCCGACACCCCCTTCCACGAGGAGGAGGAGCGCCTCGAGGCCCCGAACTTCTACTACGCGCAGGAGGACGAGCTGTTCGCGGCAGCCTCCCGCCAGGGCTTCGCGTGGTCGGTGCACCGCTCGCACACCGTCATCGGGCACGCGGTCGGCAACCAGATGAACATGGGGCTGACGCTCGCGGTCTACGGATCCCTCTGCCGCGACCTCGGCCTGCCCTTCGTCTTCCCGGGCAGCGAGACCCAGTGGGACGGGCTCACCGACGTCACCGACGCGACCGTGCTCGCGGACCAGATGATCTGGGCGTCCACCGCCGAGGCCGGCCGCGACGAGGCGTTCAACGTCGTCAACGGCGACGTCTTCCGGTGGCGCTGGATGTGGCCCCGCCTCGCCGCCTTCTTCGGCGTCGAGCCCGTCGGCTTCCAGGACGCGCCGCGTCCGCTCGAGCAGCAGATGGCCGGCTACGAGGACGAGTGGGCGCGCATCGCCCGCGAGGCCGGGCTCGCGGAGTCCGACCTGAACCGCATCGCCTCCTGGTGGCACACCGACGCCGACCTCGGACGCGACATCGAGGTCGTCACCGACATCAGCAAGAGCCGGCTTGCCGGGTTCCAGACGCACCACCGCACGCTGGACAGCTTCCTCGGGCTGTTCGAGCGCTACCGCGCGGAGGGGCTCATCCCGCGCTGACCGGCTGCGCGGGCGCCGCGGGTCCCGCGGCCGGACGCCCGTAGGCCAGGCGGCGGATCGCCCACTCGGCGGGACCGGCACGACCCGCGCGCTCGAGCGCCACGGCCACCGCGACGGTGACGAGCCAGACGCCGATCGCGACGAGGGCGATGCGGGCGGTCCCCGCGCCGACGCCGAGGCCGAGCGACCACGGCTCCAGGAGGATCGCGAACAGAACCGACTGCAGCAGGTAGCAGGTCATCGAGCGACGGCCCACGGCGACCAGCGCGCCGAGCACCGGGCCGGGCGCGGGATCCCCGCGGCGCGCCCGCGCGGCGACCGCCCAGCCCACGAGGCCGAGCAGACCCAGCGCGCCGCCGACCCCGGTGGCGCCGTGCAGCACGCCGAGCAGGTACAGCGCCACGGGATCCGCGTCGATGGCGCCCACGGTCGCGAGCACGAGCGGGAGCGCGCCGAGCACGCTGACGGGCATCCCGACGAGCGCGAGGCCCCGCAGCAGCGGCAGGTGCGCGGCCGGGTCCTCGAGCACGCGGCGTCGGCCGAGCAGCATTCCGATCGCGGCCAGCGGCACGAGCGCGCCGACCGTCACGGGTGTCGCGACGAGGATCGCGGCCAGGGCGAGCGCCCGGCTGCCGAGGTCGCCGAGGAAGGTGCCGTCGCCGCCGAAGAGGGACCCGGATCCGTCGTCGCCCGTGAGGCCGTCCGCCCCCGCCCCGATGAGGAACACGATCGCGGGCGCCCACACGAGCACGCGGAACACGCGGTCGCTGGCCCGGTACATCGCCGCGAGGGCGAGCCCGAGGATCCCGTAGCTGAGCAGGATGTCGCCCTCGAACAGCAGCACCACGTGCAGCGCCCCGAAGACCATGAGCCAGAGGCTCCTGCGGAGGAGCAGCCGCCGGGCGCGCGGGCCGTCGACGCCCGCGGCGGCCTGGCGCCGCAGGATCACCGCCAAGCCGTACGCGAAGAGCATCGTGAACAGCGGGAACGCGCGGTTGTCGACGAGCGTGCCCACGAGCGCGTCGGCGACGTGGTCGAGCGCGGTGCCGTCCGAGGGGCGGCCGAGCGGGCCCATCGGCCGGCCAACGATGAAGTAGACGGAGTTGGCGAGCGCGATGCCGAGCAGCGCGATCCCGCGGAGCAGGTCGGGCGCGAGGCTGCGCTCCGCCGCGGACGTCGGGCCGGCGTAGCCGACGGGCGCGGGCGCGGGGGAGCCGGGGTGCGGGGTCACGGATCCAGCCTGCCCGGTGCGGCCGCGCGGCGCCTCCGCCGGGCGGGGGACCCGCGCGCGCATCCACCGATCGGCCGATGCCGGGGATCGACCGCTCGGCCGTTCCGCTCCGGCCCGCCGAGCGCCACGCTGGATCCATGACCACAGCAGCCGTCGAGGAGCACGTCCGCGTGCGCGACCTCGCGAAGACCTACGGCACGACCACCGCCCTCCGGGGCGTCACCTTCGACATCCACCGCGGCGAGACGTTCGCCCTCCTCGGGCCCAACGGCGCAGGGAAGTCGACGACCATCGAGATCCTCGAGGGGTACCGGCTCCGCACCGGCGGATCCGCGACCGTGCTGGGCGTGGATCCCGCGACGGGCGGCCGCGCCTGGCGCGCCCGCATCGGCATGGTGCTCCAGTCGAGCTCCGAGAGCGGCGCCATGACCGTGCGCGAGCAGGTCGCGCACTTCGCCCGGATGTACCCGCGGCCCCGCGACGTCGACGCGACCATCGAGGCCGTGGGCCTCACCGAGAAGGCCGGCACACTCCTGCGCGCGCTCTCGGGCGGCCAGCGGCGGCGGGTGGACGTGGCCCTCGGGATCATCGGCCGCCCCGAGCTGCTGTTCCTCGACGAGCCGACCACGGGATTCGACCCCGAAGCCCGGCACCGGTTCTGGGACCTCATCCGCGAGCTCAAGGCGGAGGGCACCACCATCCTGCTCACCACGCACTACCTCGACGAGGCGGCGCAGCTGGGCGACCGGGCCGCGGTGATCGCGGGCGGCAGCCTGGTGGCGATCGGCCGGCTCGACGAGATCGGGGGAGAGGAGGCGCGGATCCCGCGGGTGCTCTGGCGCGACGACGACGGATCCCACGAGGAGCGCACCCGGACGCCCGGCGCGTTCGTGGCGCGGCTCTCGGAGGCCACCCCCGGCGGCGAGCCGCGCGACCTGCGGATCGTCCGGCCGAGCCTCGAGGACGTGTACCTCGGGCTGCTCGCGGAGGCGGGCGCGCCCGCTGCCCCTGCCGCGACTCCCGCTGCCCCGGCGACCACCCAGGAGGTGGCGGCATGACCGCCGTCCGCCCCACGAGCCCCGCCGCGGTCCGCGCCCCGGCGCTGCCCGGCGTCCTCCCGCTCGGGATCCACCGCGTCCGCTACGAGGTCCGCCGCTACTTCCGGCAGACCGACACCATCATCTTCACGTTCCTCTTCCCGGTCATCATGCTGTCGATCTTCTCGGTGGCCTTCGGCTCGTCCGGCAACCTCGGCACCGCGCCCGACGGGTCCGGCGGCGTCAGCGCGGCGGCCTACTACCTGCCGGGCATGATCGCGGCGGGCATCCTCCTCTCGGGCGTGCAGAACCTCGCGGTCGACATCGCCATGGAGCGCAGCGATGGCACGCTCAAGCGGCTCGCCGGATCCCCGCTGCCGGTGCTCTCCTACTTCATCGGCAAGGGCGGCCAGGTCATCGTCACCTCGCTCCTGCAGATGGTCGTGCTGCTCCTCGTCGCCCGGTTCGCGTTCGGGGTGGAGCTGCCGACCGACGCGGGGCGCTGGGCCACGTTCGCGTGGGTGTACGCGCTCGGGATCACGTCGTCGGCCGTGCTGGGCATCGCCCTCAGCCGCATCCCGCGCTCCGGCGCGTCGGCCACGGCGGTCATCACGCCGATCGTGCTCGTGCTGCAGTTCATCAGCGGCGTCTACCTGACCTTCACCATGCTGCCGACCTGGCTGCAGGACGTCGCGGCTTTCCTGCCGCTGAAGTGGATGGCGCAGGGCATGCGCGCCGTGTTCCTCCCCGACGCGCTCGCGGCCGTCGAGCGCGGCGGCACCTGGGACCTCGCGGGCGTCGCGGTCGTCCTCGCGATCTGGCTGGTCGGCGGCACGATCGCCGCGGTCGCCAGCTTCCGCTGGATCCGCCGGGACTCCTGAGCGGTGCGCGACCACCGGACGGGATGGCAGGCTCAGGGGATGATCCCGGTCCGCACCGTCCACCTCGCCTACGGGGTGACCATGGCGGTGCTGGTGCTGCTCGCCATCGGCTCGCGCGGGGACGCCGGATGGGCCGCGTGGGGCGCGATCGCCGCCATGACCGCCCTGTACCTCCTGGTGGGCCGTCGTGCGCTCGAGGCCTCCGCGGCGGCGTCCGCCACGGAGGCCCGGCTGCCCCCGGAGCCGTCGGCGGTGGTCTTCCTCGCGCTCGTCATCCCCGCCGCCACCTGGGGCGTCGCGAGCCTGTCGACGTTCGCCGTCGTGCAGTGCGTGCTCTGCCCGCTCGTCTGGCTGCTCCTCGACCGGGTGCGCGACGCCGTCATCGGGACCCTCGTGCTCACCGGATCCATCGCCGTGGGCTTCGTGGTCGGCTTCGGCGACCTGCCGGGCGCCCTCCCGACCATGGCCCTGTCGCAGGGGCTCAGCCTCGGCGGCACCATCGCGCTCGGGCTCTGGATCACGCGGATCGCCGACCTCAGCCGCGAGCGCCTGCAGCTCCTGGAGGGCCTGCGGGCGGCGCAGGCGCAGGTCGAGGAGCTCGGTCGTGAGGCGGGGACCGCCCGCGAGCGGGAGCGGCTGTCGGCGGACATCCACGACACCGTCGCGCAGGACCTCACCGGCCTCGTGATGCTCGCGCAGCGCGGCCGGCGCGAGCTCCGCGGCGGCGAGACGGACGCCACGGACCGGACCCTGGCCCAGCTCGAGGACGGCGCGCGGGATGCGCTGACGCAGACCCGCGCGATCGTCGCGGCCACGGCGCCCGTCGAGCTGACGGACGGACTCGGTCAGGCGCTCGCGCGGCTGGGCGCGCGCCTGGAGCGCGAGGCGGGCATCCCCGTCGAGGTGCGCGCCGATGCGGGCGTCGGATCCGTCGACCGCGACGCCGAGGTCGTCCTCCTCCGCTGCGCCCAGGAGGGCCTCGCGAACGTGCGCCGCCACGCGGGCGCCTCCGCCGTGGAGCTGCTCCTGGAGCGCGACGGCGGCGACGCCGTGCTCGCGATCCGCGACGACGGGCGCGGGTTCGACCCTGCCCGCGCATCCGGCGGCTACGGCCTCGACGGCATGCGCCGCCGGCTCGACGCGGCAGGCGGGCGCCTCGACGTCGCGAGCGGCCCCGACGGCACGCGGCTCACTGCTCGCATCCCCGCGCACGTGGCGCCCGCGGCGGCCCACGTCGATCCGCGCGGCGCAGGCCCGACGCCCGCGTCGACCCCGGCCCCCGCCGCGACCCCGACCCGGGCCCGCGCATGACGCCCCCGTCCGTCCGCGTCGCCGTCGTCGACGACCACCCCGTCGTCCGCGCCGGCCTCGCCGCGCTGCTCGCGTCCGCCGACGACATCGACGTCGTCGGCCAGGCGGCCGACGGCGACGCGGCGGTCGCGCTGGCCCTCGCGGAGCGCCCCGACGTCGTCCTCATGGACCTGCGCATGCCCGGGCTCGACGGCGTCGGCGCGACCGCCCGGATCCGCGAGGAGGCGCCGGACGTGCGCGTCCTGGTGCTCACGACCTACGAGACCGATGCCAGCATCCTCACCGCCATCGAGGCGGGCGCGAGCGGCTACCTGCTGAAGGCGGCGCCCGAGGAGGAGATCCTCGCCGGCGTCCGCGCGGTGGCCCGCGGTGACGTGGCCCTCGCGCCCGCGATCGCCGCCGCGCTGGTCCGCCAGGTGGCGCGCCCCGCCGCCGAGCCCGCGCCCCTGACGCCGACCCTCAGCCCGCGCGAGACCGAGGTGCTCGCGCTCGTGGCCGCCGGCCGCACCAACGCGCGCATCGCCCTCGAGCTGCATGTGACCCCCGCGACCGTGAAGACGCACCTGCTGCACGTCTTCGAGAAGCTCGGCGTCGGCGACCGGACCCGCGCGGTCACGCTCGCGATGGAGCTCGGCCTGCTGCCGCCGGCTGCCCGCCCCGGCCGGGGCTGAGCCGCCTCCCGTCCCTCCGCCCCCATCCGCGGGACACCGCCGGTAACGCTTGGATAACGTCTGCCGGAAGCAGTATCGGCGGCTGCGGAAATGGATAAGTTCTGACCGACGACAAACGCACGGACCGCCGCGACCCGGCCGCTCCGCCGAGGGTCGCCCCGCACCGAACCCGCACCACCACCAGCACTCACCGCACCAGCACCCGACCCGAGGACGCGTCGGAGCACCACGGCCCTCGCGAGGACGCGACTGCCCGGTGCCCGCGCGACCCGGACGGGCCACCGAGAGGACCCGCCCCCATGGCATCCGGACGTAACGCACGAAAGATCAGCTCCCTCCTCCTCCTCGCCGGCGTCGCCGTCGGCATGACCGCCTGTGCGCCCCAGGGCGCCACGAACACCGGCTCGGGCGACGGCGGCGCCGCCGCCGGTGGCACCGAGTGCAACGTCGGCATCTCGATGCCGACCCGCAGCCTCGAGCGCTGGATCAACGACGGCGAGGGCCTCAAGACCAAGCTCGAGGGCGACGACTGCACCGTCGACCTCCAGTACGCCGACAACAAGACCGACGCGCAGATCAGCCAGATCCAGAACCAGGTCGCGGGCGGGGCGAAGATCCTCGTGGTCGCGGCCGTCGACGGCAAGACCCTCGGCCCGGCCCTCGAGGACGCGAAGAGCCAGGGCGTCACGGTCATCGCCTACGACCGCCTCATCAACGGCACGGACGCGGTCGACTACTACGCGACCTTCGACAACTACAAGGTCGGCACGCTGCAGGGCGAGTTCATCAAGGACACGCTCGACCTCGACAACGCGGCCGGGCCCTTCACGCTCGAGCCCTTCGCCGGCAGCCCCGACGACAACAACGCCGGCTTCTTCTTCGGCGGCGCGTGGGACGTGCTCCAGCCCTACGTCGAGAGCGGCAAGCTGACCGTGCCCTCGGGCAAGTCGCCCGCGACGAGCGCCGACTGGCAGGCCATCGGCATCCTCGGCTGGGGATCCGACGACGCGCAGGCCGAGATGGACAACCGCCTGCAGTCCTTCTACACGGGCGGCCAGAAGGTCCAGGTCGTGCTCTCGCCCAACGACAGCCTCGCGCTCGGCATCGAGGCGTCGCTCGCGAGCGCCGGCTACGCGCCCGGCGCCGACTGGCCCGTCATCACCGGCCAGGACGCCGACAAGGCGAACGTGCAGGCGATCCTCCAGGACAAGCAGTCCATGACCGTCTGGAAGGACACCCGGGCGCTCGGCGACCAGGTCCAGAAGATGATCGGCGAGATCGTGAAGGGCGACGAGGTCACGGTCAACGACACCAAGTCGTACGACAACGGCAACAAGGTCGTCCCGTCGTTCCTCCTCGACCCGCAGGTGGTCGTGAAGGACGACGTGCAGTCGGTCCTCATCGACTCCGGCTTCCTCAAGGCGTCCGACGTCGGCCTCTAGCCGTCATCGCGGCCGACGGGCGCCCGGCACCACGCCGGGCGCCCGTCGGCCGCGCATCCGTCTCCACCCGGCGCGCGCCGACAGGGCGCGCGCCACCGACCCGAACGGGAACCAGGAGCAGCAATGGACGACGTCATCCTGCAGATGACCGGCATCGTCAAGGAGTTCACGGGCGTGCGCGCCCTCGACGGCGTGGACGTCACCGTCCGCCGCGGCGAGGTGCACGCCATCTGCGGCGAGAACGGCGCGGGCAAGTCGACGCTGATGAAGGTGCTCAGCGGCGTGTACCCGCACGGCTCGTACGAGGGCACCATCACGATCGACGGCCGCGAGGTCCGCTACGGATCCATCAACGACAGCGAGCGCGACGGGGTGGTCATCATCCACCAGGAGCTCGCGCTCAGCCCCTACCTCTCCATCGCGGAGAACATCTTCCTCGGCAACGAGATGTCGCGCGGCGGCGTCATCGACTGGAACAAGACGAACCTCGAGGCCGTCAAGCTGCTGAAGCGCGTGGGGCTCGACGAGAACCCGGCGACGCGCGTGCTCGAGCTCGGCGTGGGAAAGCAGCAGCTCGTGGAGATCGCGAAGGCGCTCTCCAAGGAGGTGAAGCTCCTGATCCTCGACGAGCCGACCGCGGCGCTCAACGACGACGACTCGGCGCACCTGCTCGGCCTCATCCGCCTGCTGCGCGACGACGGCATCACGAGCATCATCATCAGCCACAAGCTCAACGAGATCCGGGCCATCGCGGACGACGTCACCGTCATCCGCGACGGGAAGACCATCGAGACGTTCCCGGTCACCGACTCGGACGAGATCGAGACGCGCATCATCCGCGCCATGGTCGGCCGACCGCTCGACGCGCAGTTCCCTCCGCGGGATCCGCGCATCGGCGAGGAGAAGCTCCGCGTCGAGGGCTGGACCGTGCACCACCCCGTCGACGTCGACCGCGTCGTCGTCGACGACGCGTCGTTCCACGTCCGCGCGGGCGAGGTCGTCGGGTTCGCGGGCCTCATGGGCGCGGGCCGCACGGAGCTCGCGATGAGCATCTTCGGGCGCTCGTACGGCACGGGCATCTCCGGCCGGATCTTCAAGGACGGGAAGGAGATCCGCACCCGCACCGTGAGCGAGGCCATCAAGAACGGCATCGCCTACGCGACGGAGGACCGGAAGCGCTACGGGCTGAACCTCATCGGCAGCATCACGGTGAACGTCTCGGCCGCCGCCCTCTCCAAGCTCGTCAAGCTCGGCGTGATCGACCGGCACCGCGAGTACGCGGTCGCCGACGACTACCGCAAGAAGATGAACATCAAGACGCCCGACGTCGCGGGGGTGGTCGGCAAGCTGTCCGGCGGCAACCAGCAGAAGGTCGTCCTCAGCAAGTGGATCTACTCGGGTCCCGACGTCCTCATCCTCGACGAGCCCACGCGCGGCATCGACGTGGGGGCGAAGTACGAGATCTACAGCATCATCAACCAGCTCGCGGCCGAGGGGAAGGCGGTCATCGTCATCTCCTCCGAGCTGCCCGAGCTCATCGGCCTCTCGGACCGGATCTACACGATCGCCGAGGGGCGGCTCACCGCGGAGGTCTCCCGGGCCGACGCGACACAGGAGGAGCTGATGCGGCACATGACCGCCAGCCGGAAGTCAGGAGTCGACCAGTGACCGTCATGCCCGAGCAGGCCACCGCGCCGAACGTGCCCACGCCGGACGGGATCAAGAAGCGCCCGCGCCGACGGATCGACCTCCGCCAGTACGGGATCCTCGCGGCGCTGGCCGTCATCATCCTGCTGTTCCAGGTCCTCACCGAGGGGCGGCTGCTCTACCCGGGCAACGTCGCGAACCTCATCCAGCAGAACGCGTACGTGCTGATCCTCGCGATGGGCATGGTCATCGTGATCATCGCGGGCCACATCGACCTGTCGGTGGGCTCGGTGGTCGCGACCGTGGGCGCCGTGGCCGCGCTCAGCATGAACGAGTGGGGGCTGCCGTGGGGGACCGCGGTCGTGCTGTCGCTCGTGGTCGGCGCGCTGATCGGCGCGTGGCAGGGCTTCTGGGTCGCGTTCGTCGGCATCCCGGCGTTCATCGTCACGCTCGCCGGCATGCTCGTGTTCCGCGGCGTCGCGCTCGTGCTCCTCACGGGCGGCACGATCTCGGGGCTCCCGGCGGAGTTCAACTCCATCGGATCCGGCAACCTGCCGACCACCGGAGCGCCCGACCTCCTCACGCTCGGGATCGGCGCGCTCGTGTCGGTCGCGCTCGTGGTGCAGCAGCTGCGCACCCGCGCGACGCTGCGCAAGCTCGAGCTGCCGCGCGAGCGGGCGATCTCGTTCTGGATCCGCACCGCCATCGCCGTCTTCGCGATCATGTACCTCTGCTACCTGCTGGCCTACAACCGCGGGACGCCGATCATCCTGATCATCCTGGCGACGCTCGTGCTGCTCTACTCGTTCCTCCTCACGCGCACGGTGTTCGGCCGGCACGTCTACGCGATGGGCGGCAACCTGTTCGCCGCGATGATGTCGGGCGTCAAGACCCGCTGGGTCAACTTCTTCATCTTCGTGAACATGGGCCTGCTCGCCGGGCTCGCGGGCGTCGTCAGCACCGCGCGCGCCGGATCCGCGGTCGCCTCGGCCGGCCAGAGCTTCGAGCTCGACGCCATCGCCGCGGTGTTCATCGGCGGCGCGGCCGTCCAGGGCGGCGTCGGCACGGTGGTCGGCGCGGTCATCGGCGGCCTCGTGATGGGAGTGCTCAACCAGGGCCTGTCGATCCTGTCGGTGGACGCGGCGTGGCAGCAGGTCATCAAGGGCCTGGTGCTGCTCCTCGCGGTCGCCTTCGACGTCTACAGCAAGCGCCGCTCCGGGCGCTGACCCGCGACGCGGCACGACTCCCGGCCCGGCCGCTCCCTCACGCGGGGAGCGGCCGGGCCGTCCGTCGTCCGGGTGGGGGCGGATCGCGCGCCGGATCAGGCGCGGCTGGGAGCCTCGGAGCATGGGACATGGACCGTACGGCGTGCTGTCGCGCGACGAGGTGGCCGCACGACTGGGTGACGGATGCGCGTGGCGCGTCGCGTGGTGCACCGGCGCCCGGATCCCCGAGTCGCGCGGGGCCGGACGGACTCTCCCGGACGGCGTGCTCGAGCGGGTGCCGTCGCCGGCGAAGCTCCGCCGAGGCATCCTGCCCTCGGGACGCAACTGGATGCTGGTCGTCGAGCGCGAGGAGGCCGGCCGCCCGGTGCTCCTCTTCGACGAGGGCCCCGAGCACCGGCACGTCTGACCCGTCTGATCAGCCGCGGTGGCGCCCCCGGAGGCGGACGGCCGCCGGGGCAGGCTCGGTCGCGTCGACGCCCGGGTGCGACGGATCCACGCGGGCGGCCTCGGCGACGCCCGCCGCCATCGCGTCGGAGTGCACGTGGTCGCCCTCCGCCACGACGTCCGCCGCGGCCGACGCGGTGCGCCTCTTCCGGGTCTGCACGGCGCCCGTGATGATCGTGACCGCCGCGTAGGCGAGGAGCGCGACCGCCGCGGCGGGGATGATCCAGCTGCGCGCCTGCCCGTTGACGGCCTGGTTCGCCCAGCCGACGAGCGGCACCGAGTACCAGACCTCGCCCTGGATCTGTCCGGGCGTCACGGGCAGCGAGTCGGGGGAGGCGTTGTTGTCGCCCTTGAAGGTGAAGGATCGCGTGCCGTCGGAGGCGGACGCGATGGCGGTGATCCGGTGGGTGATGACGGCAGGGTCGCCCGAGCGGATCTGGTACGTCGCGACGTCGCCGATCTCCAGCGCGTCGGGGTCCACGGGCCGCACCACGATGAGCGTGCCCGGCGGGAGCGTCGGCTCCATCGACTGCGTGAGGATCGTCAGCGGGACGGATCCCGAGACCTTCGGCACCACGAGCAGCACGGCCGCGAGCGCGATGACGAGCAGCAGGATCCCGACGCTGAGCCCCACGGCCGCCGAGCGGGCGAGCTGCGTGACGCCGCCGCGGGGCCGGGTGCCGGCCTCGAGCTCGACGGGGGCGAGGTCGTCCGCGGGGCGCCCGAGGGCGTCGCCGTGCCGTGCGCGTCGGCGGGGGAGGAGGCGGGGCATGGTCTGTCGTCCGGGTCGGGTCGGTGGGGATCAGGAGCAGCGGAAGCCGCGCGCGCCGCTCTGTTGGAAGGCGACGACCGTGCCGTTCGCGACCTGGCGGACCTTCGCGCCGTTGCCGTCGAGGAGGTCGACCGAGACGGGCACCGTGCCGTCCGCCGCGAGCGTGGACGGCACCTGGTCGCGCGTGATGGCGGCCTTGCCGTAGGAGCCCTGCGACGTGGCGATGCGCGTGCCGTTCACCATGACGCCGTAGTTCGAGTCGGAGGGCGCGACGGAGGTGTCCCAGGCGACGAAGACGTACCAGTTCCCGTCGGTCGGCTCGCATCGGAAGCCGCCCGTGACGGCGGGGCCCGGGGTGGTCTGCTTCGCGGTCGCGGTGTCGCGGCCGGTCCAGCTGCCGGATCCCAGCACCGTCGTGAGCGTGGCCGTGACGGAGGCGGATCCCGACGGGAATGCGGTCGCGGTGGTGCGCACGCACCAGATGACGGAGGCGCCCGCGGACAGCGTGCCCGAGAGCGTGGGCGGGGCCACCCAGTTGGCCGTGGAGGCATCCGAGCCGACGGAGGTGCTGGCCGTGCAGCTCGAGCCGCTCGCGGCCCAGGCGACGACGCGCACGTTGCGCGCGAAGTACTGGTCGTTCGTCGAGGAGGTGGGCGCCGTCATCGTGCCGGTCCACGTGTCGCGGGTGGATCCCGTGTTGGTGACGAGGACCGTCGCGGTGCGGGTGGGGTTCTGCGACGTGAGCTCGCCGGCGAGGCGGTCGAAGCCGCTCTCGGTCACGGCGACCGTGGCGCTCTGGACGTTCGCGCTCGTGCTGGTCGATGACGCCCAGAGCGCGTGGCCGGCGGTGGCGCCGATCCCGACGAGGAGGACGGTGAGGCCCACCAGGAGCGCGGCGTGCGCGCGGCCCCAGGGACGCCGGGTGCGGCTCACGGCTGCACCTGCGTGCCGACGAGGGCGAAGGTGAGCTGCGCGGTGGATCCCTGCACGCTCTGCGGCGCGTCCGTGTCGAGCAGGACCTCGGTGCAGACGACCGCGGAGGCGCCGGGCTGGATGCGGACGAAGCCGCTGGGCGTGTGCACCTGTCCGGGACGGCCGGAGAACGTCGTGGCGCCGTGGACGCAGTCGGCCGCCGTGGCGACGGGGCCGAGGCGCAGCGAGAGCTCGCCCGGGAAGGCGCTGTTGGAGGAGGTGCCTCGGGTGGAAACGGCCACGTCCAAGGCTATCGTCCCGGTGTTCTTCGCGGTGAAGGTGCCCATGGCGCCCTGCCCCGGGAGGAGCTTCGAGGAGTCGAGGGCGGACTGCTGGGTGACGACGAGGCCGCTCGTGCCGCTCGTGACGCTCGCGGGCTTCGTGCTGGCGGCGCCGTTCCAGAGGGCGTAGCTGCCGCCGGTCGCGGCGAGGGAGGCGACGACCACGGCGGTGAGGAGACCGGTGGTGAGCCAGGCGGCCCGGAGGGGGCTGCGGCGGGCCGGTCGCGCGGAACGGCGACCGTGCGCGGGACGCGGGGCGGGGGCCTCGTTCCTGCGCATGGCGTCCTCGTTCCGGGTGGTGGTGCGGGTGGTGGGTGGAGCCCCCTCCCCGCGGGCGACGTCACCGCGGGGAGGGGAGTACGGCGACTAGATCGCGCGCTGCGTGAGCGTGAAGGCGAGCTTGTCGAAGGAGAGCGAGCCGTTCTGGCCGGTCGTCGCGGTGGAGGGGAAGGTCACCGTGAGGACGACGTTCACCTTGGAGGCGGCCGTGGAGGGCTTGACCGTAAAGGTGTTCGCGGCGCTGGCGGGGGTGATGTTGGCGTCGGTCGAGGTGACGTCGAGCTTCGTGGTGATGGCCGCCTTGAGCGCCGCGTCGCCGGTGATGGAGACGGGGTTGTAGGTGAGGTCCGCGGCGAGCGAGTCGCCGGTCGCCGTGACGGTCAGGGCGCTCGTGTACTGCAGGACGTTGCCCGGGACGATGCGGTAGGTGGAGGGGTCGATGACCTTGCTGCCGCCGTTGGTGATGTCGGTCCAGACGCCCGCGGTGTCGGCGGCGATGGCCAGGTTGCCGGAGGAGACGCTGGAGGCGGCGACCGTGGCGTTGGCGTTCCACAGCGCGAAGCTGCCGGCGCCGCCGAGGAGGAGGACGATTCCGGCGGCACCTGCGACGGCACCGGAGACGATCTTGTTCATGGGGATTCCTGTTCTTCGCGCGGTGTGCTGCGCATGCTCATGGGGAGGCGGCGGGTGGGTGTCCCGTCGGTCGTCTCCGGTCCTGCATCGGCGCTTCAGCAGCGCTCCCGCGGTGTCGTACCGGTGTTTCCTTCGACATGCATCACTCTGACGGAGCGGTCTCAAGCCACCCGCTGGGGATCCGCAAGTCCGCCCGAGCTTTCCCGCAAGCCGGACCCGGCTTCGGCTCAAGGGCCCGGCGGGCTGTCCGCGGACGGCCCGACGCGATCCCCGCGGCGACGCGCACGGGGCTCGCCGCGTCGCCCGGTCTAGGCTCGGTCCACGGCGTCCCCCGACGGCGGATGGAGGAGGACAGCGCATGACCCCTGCCGCCCCCGTGGGCCGGATCTCCGCGGACGACCGGCGGCGGCGCGGATCCACCCGTGCGCAGATCCCGTTCCTCCTCAGCTGCGCGGTGGTCGCGGTCATCGTCGCCGTGGTCGAGCCCGCCGTCCAGCGCGACGCCTGGTACGCGGCGGCCATCGCCATGGTGCTCGTCGGCTCCGTCGTCGCCCTCGTGGTCGCGTCCAGCCGGATCCCGTCGGCCGTCCTGATCGCGGTGCCTGCGCTCGACCTGCTCGCGGTCGCGTTCATCCGCGACGCGACGGCCGCCTCCCTCCCCGCGGCGGCGCTGCTCGTGATCTTCCCGCTCCTCTGGCTCGTGTTCGGATTCCCGTCCGGCGGCGTCCCGGTCGCGGTCGCGGGCGCGCTCGCGATCACCGTCTTCCCCGTCCTCCGCGCCGGCGGGCTGCCCGCGACGAGCGCCGGCTGGGCCGACCTCGTCGGCGGCCTCCTCCTCACCGCCCTGCTGGTCACCGCGGCGGGGCAGGCCGCGGCGACGCAGCGCCGCGACCAGCGCGAGCTGGCGGAGTCGACCGCGGCCCAGGCACGGCTCCTCGCCGAGTCGCGCGAGCAGACCGCGACCATCCGCGACGTCGCGGACGCCGTCGACGTGGGCATCGTCTTCTTCGACGCCGACGACCGTCCCGTGATCCGCAACGCGGCCGTCCGCGCGCTCCTCGACATCGCGGGGTACGACCACGAGACGGGCATGGCGACCTCCGTCTACGGATCCGACCGCGTGACGCCCGTGGCCCGCGAGGGCAAGGTCCTGATGGAGGCGGTGTACGCCGACAAGGTGCACGGCCCCGTCTACTGGGTGGGGGAGCCCGGCAACCAGCGCGCCCTCGTGCTCTCCGTCCGGCCCATCGGCGGCCGTCCCGGCCAGCTGACGGGCACGGTGCTCGGCGCCTACGACGTCACCGACCTCGCCCAGGCCGTGCAGGTGCGCGACGAGTTCCTGGCGACCGTGTCGCACGAGCTGCGGACGCCGCTCACCAGCATCGTCGGCTACCTCGACCTGCTCGACGAGCTGCACGATCCCGCCGAGCTCGGCATCCAGGACGAGATCGCCGTGATCCAGCGGAACGTGGCGCAGCTGTCGAGCATCATCGGCTCGCTCCTCGAGGGCGCCGACCACGCTCCCGCCCTCCGTCGTGGACCGGTCGACGTGACGGCCCTGGTCGACGCGGTCGTGCGGCGGGCCGCGGCGCGCGCGGCCGAGCGCCGTCTGGTGCTCGAGGCGCGGCTCGAGCCGGGGATCACGCTCGATGGCGACGCGGAGCGGCTGACGCAGGTCGTCGAGGCGCTCGTCGCCAACGCCCTCCTCTTCACCCCGTCCGGACGGATCGACGTGGTCCTCGCACGCGAGGGGGACGACGCCGTGATCTCCGTCGTCGACACGGGCGTGGGCCTCAGCGAGGAGGACCAGGCCCACGTGTTCGACCGCTTCTTTCGCGCGCAGTCGGCGCGCGACGGCGCCGTCCCCGGGATCGGCCTCGGCCTCTCGATCGCCGAGCGGACCGTGACGGCGCACGGCGGGAGGCTCCGCATCGCGAGCCGCCTCGGCCACGGCACGCGCGTGGTCGCGACCCTCCCGACGGGCCGCGACGCGACCGGCTCCTAGCCCTCCTCATAGCCGATGGCAAGCCCGACGGGCGAATCGACCGATTCCGCGACCTCCGCCTAGACTCTCCCGGTCGCTCGCGGGACCCCTGCGGGCGATGCCCTCGCCATCGAGCCCACAGGAGCCCATCCCCTCCATGACCTCCCCGCGCACGTCCGCAGAACGCCTCCTCGACCGTCTGGTCCCGAAGCGCAGATCGGGTCCCGACGGCACCCGGCCACCGCGCCGCGACCACTCCGACCACCGCCTCCTCGAGGCCAGGTTCACCGGGTCCGTCGACCTGTACGAGCCCGAGCACCCGAAGATCGACCGTCTCGTCTTCGGCGTCACGGCCGTCCTCGCGGTCGGCTTCGTCGTCTGGGGCATCGTGAGCACCGACGGGCTCGCGTCGATCTCGGGCTCCGCGCAGAGCTGGGTCATCGAGAAGACCGGCTGGCTGTTCGTGCTGGCCGCGAGCTTCTTCGTGATCTTCGTCATCTGGCTGGCCGCGAGCCGCTACGGCCGCATCAAGCTCGGCGCCGACGACGAGAAGCCGCAGTTCAAGACGGTCTCGTGGATCGCGATGATGTTCAGCGCGGGCATGGGCATCGGCCTGATGTTCTTCGGCGCGGCCGAGCCGCTCAGCTTCTTCGTCACCCCGCCGCCCGGCACCACGCAGCCGGAGTCGGAGGCGGCGATCCGCACCGCCATGGCCACCGCGATGTTCCACTGGGGCCTGCACCCGTGGGCGATCTACGCGGTCGCCGGAATCGCGATCGGCTACGGCACGTTCCGCAAGGGACGCAAGCAGCTCTTCTCCTCCATCTTCCAGCCGCTGCTCGGCACGAAGCGCACCGAGGGCTGGGCCGGCCGCGTCATCGACATGCTCGCGATCTTCGCCACGCTCTTCGGCTCGGCGGCATCGCTCGGCATCGGCGCGACGCAGATCGGCGCGGGCCTGGAGTTCAACGGCTGGGTGGACGAGGCCACGGCCCCGCTCCTCATCGGCATCATCGTCGTGCTCACGATCGCGTTCATCTTCTCGGCCGTCTCGGGCATCGCCCGGGGCATCCAGTGGCTGTCGAACATCAACATGGTGCTGGCCGTCGTGCTGGCCGTGTTCGTGTTCGTCGTCGGCCCGACGCTGCTCATCCTCAACCTCATCCCCGCCACGCTCGGCGCGTACCTCGGCGACATGACCGAGATGGCGTCGCGCACCGCGGCGACCGGCGGCGAGGAGATGAGCGCCTGGCTCTCCAGCTGGACCGTCTTCTACTGGGCCTGGTGGATCTCGTGGACGCCGTTCGTCGGCATGTTCATCGCGCGCATCAGCCGCGGCCGCACCATCCGCGAGTTCGTGGTCGGCGTGCTCCTCGCGCCCAGCATCGTGGCCCTCATCTGGTTCTCGATCTTCGGCGGATCCGCGATCCACGCGCAGCAGACCGACGGCGACATGACCGTCGACGGCGCCGTGGTGAGCGACAACACGCTGTTCCAGCTGCTCAACCACTACCCGCTGGCCAGCGTCAGCACCATCCTCGTGATGGTGCTCGTCGCGATCTTCTTCGTCTCGGGCGCCGACTCGGCGTCGATCGTGATGGGGACGCTGTCGCAGCGCGGCGCGCTCCACCCGAGCCGCAAGGTCGTCATCTTCTGGGGCGTCGTCATGGGCGCGGTCGCCGCGATCATGCTCGCCATCGGCGGGGGAGGCACGGAGGCCCTCACCGGCCTGCAGAACCTCACGGTCGTGGCGTCGCTGCCGTTCGTGATCGTGATGCTCGTGGCCTGCTACGCGCTCTGGAAGGAGCTGCGCACGGATCCGCTCATCGTGCGCCGCCAGGTCGCGGTCGAGATGATGCGCGACGCCGTCGTCAACGGCGTCGAGCAGCACGGCGACCACTTCCAGCTCGCGGTCGACCCGGTCGACCCGGAGGACGCGGAGATCCGCGAGCCCCTCGGCGACGAGGACGAGGCCCGGCGCTCCTGACGCCCCGGTCTCCCACGACGATGCCGACCCGCGCCTCGCGCGCGGGTCGGCATCGTCGTCTCCGGGAGCGCCGCGCGGAAGCGGGGGCTCCCGGACCCCTCACGGGCCGCGCGCGTCGGTAGGGTGACCATGATGACGACCTCCACCCCCGCCTCCGCACCCTCTCCCGCGCCCACCGACGGGCCGGGCCGTCGTGCTGCCGTCGTCTACAACCCCATCAAGGTCGACCTCGAGTCCCTGAAGACGAAGGTCGCCCAGGCGGCGGGCACCGCCGGCTGGCAGGAGACCCTCTGGTTCGAGACCAGCGAGGACGACCCGGGCAAGGGCGCCGCCGAGGAGGCCCTCTCGCACGACGTCGACATGGTCATCGCGGCCGGCGGCGACGGCACGGTCCGCGCGGTCGCCGAGGGCATGTCGGGATCCGGCGTCTCGCTCGGCCTCCTGCCCTCCGGCACGGGCAACCTCCTGGCCCGCAACCTCAAGCTCACGCTCAACGACGTCGACCACTCCCTCGAGGCCGCATTCTCCGGACGCGACCGCATGGTGGACCTCGCGGCCATCGAGATCCTGCGCGAGGACGAGTCCCGCGACAAGCACGTGTTCGTCGTCATGGCGGGCGTCGGCATCGACGCCAAGATGCTGGCCAACACCGACTCGGAGCTGAAGAAGAAGGTCGGCTGGCTCGCCTACGTCGACGCGATCTTCAAGGCGCTCCGCGACCGCGACCAGCTCCGCCTGCGCTACCGCCTCGACGGCCGCAGCACGCACCGCCGCCGCGCGCACACCCTCATCGTCGGCAACTGCGGATCGCTGCCCGCCAACATCCTGCTGCTGCCGGACGCCGCGGTCGACGACGGGATCCTCGACGTCGTGCTCATGCGCCCCGAGGGCATCTTCGGCTGGCTCCAGATCTGGCTCAAGGTCGCGTGGGAGAACGGCGTCGTCCGCCGCACCGCCGCGGGCCGTCGCCTCATGGGGCCCGAGAAGGAGGTGCGCGCGCTCGAGTACCGCACCGCCGAGGAGGTCGTGGTGCGCCTCGAGAAGGAGGAGGACATCGAGCTCGACGGCGATCCCTTCGGCCGGGCCCTGGGCTTCAAGATCCAGGTGCTGCCCGGCGGGCTGACCGTGCGGGTGCCGCAGGACGCCTGACCCGCGTCGCCCGGCCGCGCGCACGCGTGTCGGCGGTGCGTGGGAGGGTCGCGGCATGATCCGCACCGTCGCCGTGTCCGGCTACCGTTCCCTCCGTGACCTCGTCCTGCCGCTCACCGGGCTCGACGTGGTCACGGGCGCGAACGGCAGCGGCAAGTCCAACCTCTACCGGGCCATGCGCCTCATCTCCGACATGGCGGAGGGCGGCGCGGTCGGGGCCCTGGCGCGCGAGGGCGGCCTCGACGCGGTCCTGTGGGCGGGCCCCGAGACCATCGCGCGGTCGGTGCTGCAGGGGGAGCACCCCGTGCAGGGCACCATGCGACGCGGCCCCATCGCGCTCCGCCTCGGCTTCGCGTCCGACGAGCTCGGATACCTGGTCGACCTCGGCATCCCGCAGCGCGATCCGGACGCGGTGCCGCGGTCGAAGTTCGAACGCGATCCCGAGATCAAGCGCGAGCTGATCTTCTCCGGCCCCACGGCGCGCCCCAGGTCGCTCCTGCTGGAGCGCAGGTGGAAGGACGTGCGCGTACGCGACCGATCCGACGCGTGGCAGCGCGTGCCCGCCTTCATCCCGGAGCACCGCAGCGTCCTCAGCGAGGTCGCGGACGCCGTCACGAGCCCCGAGGCGATGATCCTGCGCCAGCGCATGCGCGGCTGGCGCTTCTACGACCACCTCCGCACCGACCTCGACGCCCCCGCCCGCCGGCCTCGCGTCGGCACCCGCACCCCGGTCCTCGCGAGCGACGGGGCCGACCTGGCGGCCGCGGTGGAGACCATCCGGGAATGGGGCCGCGGCGACGACCTCGACGCCATCGTCGACCGGGCGTTCCCGGGCTCCCGCATCGTCATCACGTCCCGGGACGGCGTGTTCTCCCTGGGGCTCGAGCAGCCGGGGGTGCTGCGCGTGCTCGACGCCGCGGAGCTCTCCGACGGCACCCTGCGGCTGCTCATGCTCGCGACGGCGCTGCTCACGACGGAGACGCCCGAGCTCATGGTGCTCAACGAGCCGGAGACGAGCCTCCACGCGGACCTGCTCCCGGCGCTCGGGGAGCTCATCGCCCGCGCGTCCTCCCGCATCCAGATCGTGGTGGTGACGCATGCGGCCGGGCTCGCCTCGGCGATCGCGGATCATGCGGAGGTGGGCGAGCTGGTGCTCGAGAAGGTGCAGGGCCAGACCGTGCTCCGCGGGCAGGGGCTGCTCAGCACGCCGTCCTGGGACTGGGGGAAGCGCTAGCCGGCTGCGCGTCGGACGCGGCCCGCACGACGACGCCTCCCGGTCGCGGCCCGGGTGGGCGGCGCGAGCGGGAGGCGTCGGGTGGTGCGGCGCGCTGCGATCAGCGTCCGAAGGCCGCCGATGCGGGGCAGTCGAACGGGTCGCCGCCGGCCGAGAGGCCCACGCGGTTGAGGTACGCGATGACGATGCCGTAGGAGGCCAGCAGGGTGGTCTCGGTGTACGGGATGTTGTGCGTCGCGCAGTACTCCTTCGCGATGAGCTGGGCCTTCTTGAGCGCGGGCCGCGGCATGTTCGGGAAGAGGTGGTGCTCGATCTGGTAGTTGAGGCCGCCCATGTAGATGTCGGTGAGCCAGGTGCTCTTGATGTTGCGGCTGGTGAGGACCTGTCGGCGGAGGAAGTCGACCTTCGAATCCTTCGGCAGCACGGGCATGCCCTTGTGGTTCGGGGCGAACGAGGCGCCCATGTAGACGCCGAAGACGGCGAGCTGCACGCCGACGAACGCGAACGCCATGCCGACGGGCAGGAAGAAGAAGACGACGGCGAGGTAGGCGATGATGCGCGTGGACAGCATCGAGATCTCGAGCCAGCGCTTGTCGACCTTGCCGCGGCCGAAGACCGTGCGGAAGCCGTGCACGTGCAGGTTCAGGCCCTCGAACATGAGGATCGGGAAGAACGCGTAGCCCTGGTGGCGCGTGAACCAGCCGTAGACGCCCGTGGCGCGGGCGGCGTCCTCCTGCGTGAAGGAGATGACGTCGCGCTCGATGTCCGGGTCCTTGCCCATGACGTTCGGGTTGGCGTGGTGGCGCGAGTGCTTCGTCATCCACCAGGAGTAGCTGATGCCGACGAAGAGGTTGGCGAGCGTGCGGCCCGCGATGTCGTTGGCCTTGCCGGACTCGAACACCTGGCGGTGCGAGGCCTCGTGGGCGAGGAAGGCGAACTGGGTGAAGATGATGCCGAGGCCGGCGGCGATGAGGAGCTGGAACCAGCTGTCACCCAGCGCGAAGAAGCCGACGCCGAGGCCGACGAGCGCCGCGGTGATGCCGGCGAACATGAGCACGTAGAACCCGACGCGGCGCTCCAGCAGCCCGGCTTCGCGGACGGTGTTGAGGAGACCCGAGTACGCGGTGGTCGGATTGGACCCACCGCCGCGCTTGGGCTTGGTCAGCACGATGCGGGGAGGGGCGGAGGTGTCGGTGTCTGTCATGTGCCTGCTCACTCGAAGGTCGGGGCCTCGCGGCCAGGGGGAGCGGCCCGTCTCACGGGACCGAAGGGGATGCAGCGCCGTGATCCGCATGACGCTCCGGCTGCCGTGGATCAGGGGCGACCGAGTCCTTACCCTGCCATGTCGCGAGGCGCCGTGGGCTGAGAAACCGTCGGTGCGTCGCGGCTCGTCGGTCGCGCGTAATGTTCGTCGCCGTCGCTCCCGCGGTTCGGTCCCCAGCCGCTGGAGGAGCTCCACGGACGCATTCCCGCCGCGGCATGCACGCTCGTCCGCCGGGCCGCATCCGCCGACGATCCGCGTCGCTACGGCACGATCACCGCGCGCCCCCGGACGGTGCCCGCGGCGAGCGCGGCGTAGGCATCCGGGCCGTCCTCCAGCGCGTACCGCTGCGTCTCGACGGTCACCTGGCCCGAGCGCGCGAGGTCGAGCACCTCGATCAGCTCAGAGCGGCTGCCCCAGTAGGGGATCCGCACGGCGGCGTCGAAGGCGACGGTCCCGAACCCGACCTCCACCGTGCCGCCGCCGATGCCGACGATCGTCACGTCGCCGGCCGGCTCGACCACCTGGAGGGCCGTCGCCATGGTGGGCGTCGCGCCGACGAAGTCGAAGACGGCCTGCACCCCGCGGCCCCCGGTGATCGCCCGGATGCCGTCGGCGGCGTCCCGGTCGCTGATCACCGTGTGGTGCGCGCCGACGTGGCGGGCGAGCTCGAGCTTCTCGTCGTTCACGTCGAGGGCGATGACGGTGGCGCCGCTGAGGGCGCGGAGGATCTGGATCCCGACGTGCCCCAGCCCGCCCGTGCCGATGACGACGGCGTAGGTGCCCGCGCCGAGCTTCGGCAGCGAGGTCTTGATCGCGTGGTAAGGCGTGAGGCCGGCGTCGGTGAGCGAGACGTTGGCCACGGGGTCGAGGTCGCCGAGCGGCACGAGGTGGCGCGGGTCGTCGACGATCATGTACTCGGCCATGGCGCCGGGCGCGCCGAGCCCGGGAGGCTGGATCCCCTCGGCGGCGGCGTTCTCGCAGTAGTTCTCGCGGCCCTCGGCGCACGCGTGGCAGCGGCCGCAGCCCCAGGGGCCGTAGACCGCGACCGCGTCGCCGACGGCGAGGTGCTCGACGCCCGCGCCCAGCTCCTCGACGACGCCCGCGCCCTCGTGGCCGAGCGTCAGGGGGAGCGGGTAGCCGGCGGCGCGGTACTCCTCCTCCGAGAGGCCCATCACGTACTCGTCCGAGTGGCACACGCCGGCGGCGGTGACGCGGAGGAGGACCTGACCGGGCCCGGGGACGGGCTTGTCGATCTCGACGACCTCGGGGTGGGATCCGATGCGGGTGTACTGGAGCGCCTTCATGGGCCCACCGTATTCCCCGCGCGGGGGAACCCGCCGTGTGCGGGCGTCGTCAGGGCAGGCGGCTGCCGTGCGGCGGGTCGACGGGCGGGGCGACGGTGCGCTCGGACTCGGGGCGGGCGAGCTCCGCGTCGGCGGCGTCGCGGAGGAGGGCCATGCGGCCGGCCGCGAGGGACTGGGTCCAGAGCGTCGACGCCGACATCAGCAGGTAGATCGGCGCGAACCAGAGCAGGGTGCCCGGGTCTCCGGCGAGGGCGTAGGCGGGGAGCCCGACGAGCGCCAGGACGCTGAGGACGAGCGCCCCGGGCACGGGCGCGGCCGCGGCCGCGATGGCCCGGCGGGACTCCGTGGCCGCGCGTCCGGCGGTCCCGGGGGCGAGGGAGATCCGGCCGCGCGGGTCCACGGCGGCGTCGAGCAGGGCCGCGTCCCGCCAGGCCGGGTGCGTCCCGAAGACCGTCGGGTGGCGGCGGATCGCGCGCGAGAGCCAGATCGACACCGGGATCACGCCGACGGCGGCGCCCACCACGGCACCCAGCACGACGGCTCCCGGGAGCGCGGTCTCGGCGCCGTCCGCGCGCGCGAGGACCGGCGCGATCAGCAGCGCCATGGCCACGCCCGCGACCAGCGCGACGCCGAGCGCCACGAGACGGCGACGCGGGGTGACGACCTCGGCGATCCAGGCGGCGATGGCGTGGGAGCCGATGCGAGCGAGCGCGCGCCTGCCGTGCCCCGGGTCGGCCGACCTGTCGGCCTCGGCGGCAGCGGCGTCGTCTGCGGTCGTGTCGTCAGCGGCCATGCGGTGCTCCCGGTCCGGGGCCGGTCGACTCGCCCCCGTCCATCCTCCTGGGCGGACGAGCCCGGGCGGACCGTCGCGCGCCCCCTGTCCGGGGCGCGCGATCGACGCGGGGCCTCCGGGCTGAACGCGCGTCGGGGGCGCCTGGGAAGCTCGCGGCATGACCGCAGCGCAGCCCTCATCCGCATCCGCCCCCGCGCCCGGCGACGCCGCCGTCCGCGACGACCTGATCCGCCATCTCCGTCTCGCGCGCGAGGCCCTCGTCTGGAAGCTCGAGGGCCTCGGCGAGCACGACGTGCGCCGGCCGCTCGTGCCGACGGGATCCAACCTGCTCGGCCTCGTGAAGCACGCGGCGGGCGTCGAGGCGGGCTACCTCGGCTTCGTCTTCGGGCGGCCGTTCCCCGAGGAGCTGCCGTGGATGGAGGAGGACGCGCCGCCGAACGCCGACATGCGCGCGACCGCGGACGAGTCGCGGGCCGACATCGTGGGGCTCTCCCAGCGCGTCGGCGCGCACTCCGAGGCGACGCTGCGGGCGCTGCCGCTCGACGCCGTCGGCCGCGTGCCGTGGTGGCCGGGAGAGGTCGGGCGGGTGACCGTGCAGCGGATCGCCGTGCACCTGGTCGCGGAGCTCAACCGGCACGCGGGGCACGCCGACATCCTGCGGGAGCTGGTCGACGGCGCCGTGGGGCTGCGGGCCGCCAGCGGCAATCTGCCGGACGGCGACGCCGCGTTCTGGCGCGCCGAGCACGCGGAGACCGCGCGCGTCGCGCGCGAGGCGGCGGGGCTGCCGCCGGTCGGCTGACCGGGCAGCCCCGCCGGGCGTCGGACCCGGGCTAGCGGCGCGCGATCCGCAGCGTCGCGATCTCGAACGGCAGCAGCGTCAGCTCGATCGCCTCGCCCGCCGCGTGCTCGCCGGCGCTGTCGAGGGGCCGCTCGAGCAGGTCCGTGCGGCGGGCGGAGCCCAGGCCGAGCGACGGATCCACCCGCACCACGGTCGACTCCCGGCCGCCGCGCGCCTCGTAGAGCCGCACGACGAGGTCGCCGGAGCGGTCCTCCGCGAGCTTGACGGCCTCGATCACGACGGCCGCGTTCGACGACGTGACGAGCGGCGCGACGCCGTGGTCTCCCGCGACCTCGCGCACCGGCAGGTTGAGCCGGTAGCCCGCGTGGGCGGCGTCGAGCACGTCCGGCGCCACGCGCACCGCGGAGCGCAGCACGTGCCGGCCCTGGTCGGCGTGCGGGTCGGGGAACACGGGCGCCCGCAGGAGCGACTGGCGCACGAGGGTCGCGCTGCCGCCGTCGGGGCGGGGGATCCGCGTCACGTCGTGCCCGTACGTCGCGTCGTTCGCGACCGCCACCCCGAAGCCGGGCTCGCCCACGTGCACCCAGCGATGCGCGACCGTCTCGAAGCGCGCGGTCTCCCACGACGTGTTCGCGTGCGTGACGCGCTGCACGTGGCCGAACTGGACCTCGGACGCGGCCCGGTCGGCGTGGACGTCGAGCGGGAACGCGAGCTTGAGGAGCTTCTGCCGTTCGTGCCAGTCGACGTCGGTGACCACCTGGAGCTCCGGCTCGCCGGCCGGCAGGGTCCACGTCTGCGTGACGCGCGAGGCGCCGAACGCGCGCTCGACCACGAGGGCATCGCCGTCGATCCGCACCGCCTCGACGTCACCGAGGTCGGTTCGCGTGCGGCGGTAGGCGTCGTCGATGTCCCACGCGTCCCACTGGTTCGGGGTGTCGCGGAAGAGCTGCAGGAGGCCGAGGCGCTGGCCGGGGGCGACGAGGTCGCGGCCGGATGCGGCGTCGACGAGCGAGGAGACCGTGCCGTCGGCGTCGAACCTGGCGCGGACGAGGCCGTTGTCGAGGATCCATCCGTCGCCGTCCGCGACGGGTGCAGGGGAGGCGGGGGCCGGATCCACGACAGCGGCCGACAGCGCGCCCACGCCCGCCGCCTCCACGGGCGCCGCGTTGAACGCGATGCGCCGGTCGCCGGATCCCGCCAGCGCCGCCTGCGCCTCGGCCACGAGCTCGCGGAGCCGGCCCTGCACGCGCGCGTGCTCGCGCTCGGCCTCCTGGTGCACCCAGGCGATGGACGTGCCCGGCAGGATGTCGTGGAACTGCAGCAGCAGCACCGTGCGCCAGAGCGCGTCGAGCTCGTCGTGCGGGTAGGCGACGAGGTCGCGCACCGCGGCCGCCGCGAGCCACAGCTCCGCCTCCCGCAGCAGGTGCTCGCTGCGCCGGTTGCCCTGCTTCGTGCGCGCCTGCGACGTGTACGTGCCGCGGTGGAACTCGAGGTACATCTCGCCCGACCACACGTGCGGGTCCCGGATCTCGGCCCTCGCGGCGTCGAAGAAGGACAGCGGCGTGCCGAGCTCCACGCGCGGCGACCCCTCGAGGTCGCGCGTGCGGCGCGCCGCCGCGACCATCTCGCGGGTCGGCCCGCCGCCGCCGTCGCCCCAGCCGAACGGGACGATCGACGCGTTGCTCACGGCCTTCTCCGCGTGCTGCCGCTCGGCGCGCGCGAGGTCCTCCCCGGAGAGGTCGGAGTTGTAGGAGTCCACCGGCGGGAAGTGCGTGAAGACGCGGCTGCCGTCGATGCCCTCCCAGAGGAAGGTGTGGTGCGGCATCGTGTTCGTCTCGTTCCACGACTGCTTCTGCGTGAAGAAGTACTCGGCACCGGCGCCGCGCACGATCTGCGGCAGCGCGCCCGTGTAGCCGAAGGAGTCGGGCAGCCACACCTCGCGGGAGTCGATCCCGAACTCCTCGAGGAAGAACCGCTTGCCCTGCACGAGCTGGCGGACGAGCGCCTCGCCGCCCGGCATGTTCGTGTCCGACTCGACCCACATGCCGCCGACGGGCACGAAGCGGCCCTCGGCCACGCGCTGCCGCAGCCGCTCGAAGAGCTCGGGGTGGTCCTCCTTCAGCCACGCGTACTGCTGGGCGCTGGAGGCCGCGAACACGAAGTCGGGATCCTCGTCCATGAGCGCGAGCACGTTGGAGAAGGTGCGCGCCACCTTGCGGCGCGTCTCGCGCACGGGCCAGAGCCATGCGGAGTCGATGTGGGCGTGGCCGACCGCGGTGACCCGGTGCGCGCTGGCGTGGGCGGGCGCCGCGAGCACCTGCTCCAGCTCCCGCCGGCCGGCGGCGGCGGTTCCCGCGACGTCGTCGGGATCCACCGCGTCGCACACGCGCTCGAGCGCCGCGAGGATCTCCGCGCGGCGCGGCGACGCCGGATCCAGCTGGCCCATGAGCCCCCGCAGCGTCCAGACGTCGCGGTCGAGCTCCCAGACGGCCTCGTCGCGCCACGCGAGGTCCATCGTCCGCAGCCGGTAGATGGGCTCGTCGCCCGCGGTGGCGGGGTCGCCGAGCGGCGTCTCGCCGTGGAAGGAGTCGCCGCCGATGTCGGGGTTCGATGCCGCCTCGATCCAGAGGTCGATGCGCGTCCCCGGCGCGGTGCCGGCACCGACGCCCACGAGCGGCACGTAGCCGTTGTACGGCTCGATGGCCTTCACGACGCTGCCGTCCGGCCGGTAGACGAGGCCCTCGGCCTGGAAGCCCGGCTGCCGGTCGCTGAAGCCGAGGTCGACGAGCACCTCGAGCGCGGTGCCGTCCGCGGCCCCGTCGTCCGGCACGGTGCCGGTGATGTGGAACCACGTCGTGCCCCACGCCCTGCTCCACGGCGTGCCGACGGCGAACGGCCGGTAGTCCTGCCGCACCGCCTCGGCGAACGGCACGGGCTCGCCCGGCGCGTCCCACGCCTCGATCGCGAGCGGGATCCGGCGGCGGTGGACGTTCGGCACGAGGCGGTCGCGGACGAACCGCTCGACGCGGGCCTCGGCGAGCGCGGTGGTGGGGGGCATGGTCGTCTCCAGTCGATGGCGCGGCGGACCGCGGGCGGGTGTCTCCAGCGTGCGCCGCGCGGGCGTCGGCGTCCGGCGGCGGGTGGTGCGGTGGTGGTGCGGATGGATGCGCGGGCCGGTCAGCCCTTCACGGCGCCGGCGAGGGCGTTCGACCCGCCGAGCGTGCGCGAGACGAGCACGTACAGCGCGATCACGGGCACCGAGTAGACGAGCGAGAACGCCGCGAGCTGGCCGTAGGCCACGGATCCGTACTGCCCGAAGAAGGCGAAGATGCTCACGGCCGCCGGCTGCTTGTCCGGGCTCAGCAGCAGGATGAAGGGCACGAAGAAGTTCCCCCACGCCTGGATGAACACGAAGATGAACACCACCGCGATCCCCGGGCGCATGAGCGGTACGACGATGTGGGTGAGCGTGCGCATCATCGACGCGCCGTCGGTCCACGCGGCCTCCTCGAGCGAGATCGGCACGGAGTCCATGAAGTTCTTCGCCATCCAGATCGCCATCGGCAGGCTCGTGGCGGCGAGGAAGAAGACCGTGCCGCCGATCGAGTCGATGAGGTCGAGCGTGACGAAGAGGCTGTAGACGGGCACCATCATCGCGGTGATGGGCAGGCACGTGCCGAACAGGATCCCGTAGAGGAACGGCTTGTTGATGCGCATCCGGTAGCGCGACAGCGGGTACGCCGCGAGGATCGCGACGACCACCGTCACGACGGCGCAGCCGCCCGAGAGCACGAGGCTGTTCATGAGCGGGATGAACGAGATCTCCGGCGTGAGCACGGCCTCGAAGTTCTCCAGCGTGAACTCCGCCGGGACCTTCGCGGACAGCGTGGCCGACGGGTCGAAGGCCGCGAGGAGGAGCCACACGAGCGGCACGGCGAAGCACAGGGCGACGAGCACCAGCACGCCGTTCGCCACGGCGCGCATGACGCGGCCGCTCGGCGAGGTCATGCGCGATCCCGGCGGGCGGGCTGCGCGTGGGGCGCGGGCGGGTGCCGGCGCGGTCGTGGTCACGGCCATGGTCAGTCCACCTCCGGGCGCAGGGCCCTGATGTAGATCACGCTGAACACCGCTCCGACGAGGAGCATGATCGTGGCGATCGCGGTGCCGAAGCCCAGCTGCGAGAACTGGAACGCCTCCTGGTAGGCGAGGATCGGCAGGGTCGAGCTGCTGGTGCCGGGGCCGCCGCCCGTCATCACGAAGATGAGGGTGAAGACCGAGAGCGTCTGCAGCGTGGTGAGCATGAGGTTCGTCGAGATGCTGCGGCGGATCACCGGCAGCGTGATGAAGACGAGCCGCTGCCAGCCGGTCGCGCCGTCGACCTCGGCCGACTCGGTGATCTCCGGCGGCACCTCCTGCACGGCCGCGGAGTACACGAGCATCGAGAAGGCGGATCCGCGCCACACGTTCGCGAGGATCACCGAGAGCAGCGGCAGGCCGTAGAGCCAGTTCGCGCCCTGGATGCCGAACCAGCCGAGGATCGTGTTGAGCGTGCCCTCGTCGTTGAAGAACGCGTACGCGGCGAAGGCGGCCACGATCTCCGGCAGCACCCACGCCGCGATGACGAAGGTGCCGACGACCGCGCGCACCACGCGGTTGCCCTGCCGCATGAGCAGCGCCAGGCCGAGGCCGACGACGTTCTGCCCGACGACCGCGGAGAAGAACACGAACGCGAGCGTGAGGAGCACGGACTTGGGGAAGTCGGGATCCGCGAACAGCGCCGTGTAGTTGTCGAACCCGATGAACCGCGCGCCGCCGGCGGCGTACCCGGTGAGGGACGCGTCGGTGAAGGAGCCGTAGAGGCTCGAGATCACGGGGCCGAGGAGGAACAGGGCGAGCAGGACGATCGAGGGCAGCAGCGGGATGGTGCGCGCGCCGGTGCGGAGCGCGCGGGCGCGGCCCCGGCCGGGGCGGACCGGGGGAGGCCCGCCCGACCCGGGTCCCGAGCCCGCCGCGCCCCGCCCGTCGGCCGCGCGGCCGACCGGGACGGGGGCGATGGTGGTGGCCACGGGTCAGTCCTCGGCCTTCTGCGTCCCGTCCTCGCCGACGATGCCGACGACGGCCTGGTCGTACGCGGCCGCGGCCTCCTGCGGGGACTGCTGGCCGGTCATCACCGACTCCATCGCCACCGTGATCGCATTGGAGATGCGGCTGTAGTCGGTCGTCGCGGGGCGGAAGTGCGTCGTGTCGACGAGGGAGGAGAAGAACGCGAACGTCGGGTTGGAGGCGACGTACTCCGGGTCCTCGGCCACGTCGCTGCGGACCGCGATCTGGCTGGCCGCGATGTCGTACGACTGCGAGCCGTCCTTGTCGAGCGCGTCGGCGATGAACTCGAACGCCTTGTCGGGGGCCTTCGTCTTCGCGCCGACCGCGAGGGTCCAGCCGCCCGACATGCTGACGGCGCCGGGGGCCTGGCCGTCCTGCGTGGGCATGGGCGCCTGGCCCATCACGTCGCTCCACTCGGGCCACGGGTTCGTGCCCGTGTCGAGCCAGGTGCCGCTCAGCCACGAGCCGTCGAGGTCGATGGCGAGCTTGCCCTGCGGGATCCACTGGCCGGCGACGATGGTGCCGATGTTGGTGTCGAGCGCCTCCTCGGGCTTCGGGCCGATGCCGCCCTGGTAGACGTCGCGGATGAAGCCGAGCGAGTCCTCGAAGCCCTGCGAGCCCGTGATCCACTTGCTCGTCGCGTCGTCGTAGAGGGTGCCGGTGGGGGTGCCGTAGTGCAGCATCTCGAAGCCCTGCATGGTCGCGCCCTCGCCCTGGGGCTTCCCCGAGTAGACGTTGAGCGGGATCACGTCGGGCAGCTTCTGCTTGATCGTCTTCGCGGCGTCGAGCACGTCGTCCCAGGTCTTCGGCGTCCACGGCACGGGCAGGCCGGCCTTGGCGAAGAGGTCCTTGTTGTACCAGAGGGCGCGCGTGTCGGTGCCCATGGGGATCCCGTAGACCTTGCCGTCCTCGCCGACGCCCGCCTGCTTGGCGGAGTCGTAGAACTTGGACCAGTCGTCCCACTCGGCCACCTGCTCGTCGAGGGGGAGGAGATAGCCGGCGGCGGCATCGGACTTCACCTTGAAGGTGTCCTCGTACATCACGTCGGGGGCCGTCGAGGCCGACCGGTTCATCAGCGCGAGCTTGGTGAAGTAGTCGTCGTTCTGCGCGGCGATGGGCACGAACTCGACCTTCATGCCGGGGTTCGCGGCCTCGAAGGTCTTCGCGGTCTCCTTCATGTGGTCGTCCATCTGGGTGAAGGTCCCGAACTTCTGGTAGGCGACCTTGAGGGTCTTCCCGTCGCCTCCGCCGCCCGCGCCGCCCGAGCAGCCGGTGGCGAGGAGGAGGGCGGCGACGGACGCCGCCGTGATCTGGAGGATGCGGGCTCGCGTCCTGCGACGGGGCGGATGGTTCGTCATGGTGCTCCCTTGCTCCACTGGCCAGGACGGTCGGCATCGTCGCCGTCCGTCGAGGGTTAGCCAAACGTATGGACTAATCCATGTCAAGACATCCTGGTGTCGATCCGGTGACGGAGCGCGGCCGGCCGGCCGGCGGTCAGCCGCGGATGAGCATCGCCGACGGGCGCGGCGAGAACGCGTTGTCGAGCACGAGGCACGCGGCGCCGACGGCGGCCACGTCCTCGCCCACGGCGGACTCGACCACCCGCACGGGGTGCTTGGCGATGAGCGCGGGGGAGCGCCGCACCTCCTCCGGCAGCGTCGCGAGCACGAGGCGCGCGATCGGGTGCCAGAACGGGCCGCCGCAGACGACCTCGTCGAGGTCGAGCAGGTTCACCTGGATGACGATGGCGCGCGCGAGGTGCCGGGCCGCGGCCTCCACGATCCGGCGGGCGGGCCCGTCCTCCGCGTCCGCGCGGGCCGCGAGCGCATGGAAGGCCTCGCCGATCAGGCGCATGTCGACCGCGTCGCCGCTCGCCGCGGACTCCGCGAGGGCCGCGTCGGACACGTCGCCGGCCCGGAGCACGCCTCCCTCGACGGCCTGGCGCACGAGCGCGTGCGGGGTGATGAGCTCGCCCACGCAGCCGACCCGCCCGCACGTGCAGCGCCGGCCGCGCGCGGCGACCATGATGTGGCCGGAGTCCCCGGCGTTCGAGCTCGCACCGCGCACCGGCTCGCCGCCGAGCACCAGGCCGGTGCCGAACCCCGTGCCGTAGTAGACGAACGCGAGGTGGCGGCGATCCCCGGGCCCGAACCACAGCTCCGCGACGGCGGCCGCGGTCACGTCCTTCTCCAGGAGCACCGGCAGCCCGGTCGCGGTGCTGAGGGCCGAGCGCAGCGGGACGTGGCGCCAGCGGGGCAGCATCGGCGGATCCAGCACCAGGCCCGCGCCCACGTCGATGGGCCCCGGGGCGGCGAGGCCCACGCCGAGCACGGCCTGGCGGTCGACCCCCGCGTCGGCGATGAGGCCGTCGACGAGCCGCGCCACGAGCGCGACCACCTCGTCGGGGCGGGATGCGGAGGGTGTGGGGCTGCTGACGTGGCGGATGACCGTGCCCTCGAGGTCGAGCAGCACGGACGTGATGACCGCGGGATCCACGTGCACGCCCACCGCGAAGCGCCCGTCGGGCACGAGGTGCAGGAGGGTGCGCGGCTTGCCGGGTCCGCGGATCACGGTGCCGCCCTCGCGCACGAGACCCTCGTCGATGAGGCGGCGCGTCACGTTGGTGACGGTCTGCGCGCTGAGGCCCGTGCGCTCGGCGATCTCGGAGCGGCTGGCCCCCTCGGCCGCACGGCGCACCGCGTCGAGCACCACCGTGCGGTTGTAGCCGCCGATGGCGGGGAGGTTCGTGCCGCGTCGCATGGGCACCTCCTCGCGTGGACCTGGCCCGCCGGGCGCGGGCCTCTCCGCAGTATCCCGGATGCGCGCACGGCGGTCGCACCGCGCCCGGCACCTGCGGCAGGCCTTACCGCCGCCCGGGGGAGACCGCGACACGCCCGGCCGCGCCGACGGGAGGCGGAGGAGGGTGGGGGCATGACCGATCTGTTCGCGACCGCCCACGAAGCGGCTCGCACCCTCCCGTCGCCCCTCCCCGCCGCGCGCGGCCCGCTCAGCGCGTCGCTCCTCGCCGACCTCGCCGGGGGATCCGCCTCGCCGTCCGCGCCCGGATCCGCCGCCGCCGTCGGCACCGCCGCCGACGCGCGCGCCGTCGCCCCAGCTCCCGACCTCGCCGCGCTCGCCGCCGAGGCGCTCGCCGCGACGGACGACGTGGTCCGGGACGACGACGTCCAGCTGGCCCTGTTCTGCCTCTACGAGCTGCACCACGCCGGCCTCGAGGGCGTCGACGAGGACCGCGAGTGGGACCCGCGGCTCATCGCCGTGCGGGGGATCCTCGAGCGCGCGTTCGAGGCCGCCCTGCGCGAGCGCGTCGACGTGCCCGAGCGCCCGGAGCCGACGTCGGCGGGCGTCGCCGCCTGGCTCTTCGCGCTCACCTCGGCCGAATCCGGCCCGTCGCTCTCGCGCGTCGTCGCGCGGAAGGCGAGCGTCGAGCAGCTCCGGGAGTTCCTCGTGCAGCGGTCGATCTACACGCTCGGCGAGGCGGATCCGCACTCCTGGGCGATCCCGCGCCTCCGCGGTCGCGCGAAGGCGGCGCTCGTGGAGATCCAGGCCGACGAGTACGGCGGCGGCCGGCCCGAGCGCGTGCACGCGACCATCTTCGGCGCGACCCTCCGCGGCGTCGGCCTCGACGACCGCTACGGCGCGTACCTCGACGACGTGCCCGCGATCACGCTCGCGTCCTCGAACGCCATGTCGCTGTTCAGCCTGCACCGCCGCCTCCGCGGCGCGATCGTCGGCCACCTCGCCGCGTTCGAGATGACCTCGAGCGTGCCCAGCCGCCTCTACGCCAGCGGGATCCGCCGACTGGGGTTCGGCGACGACGTCGCCTGGTACTACGACGAGCACGTCGAGGCCGACGCCGTCCACGAGCAGATCGCCGCGCACGACCTCGCGGGCGGGCTCGTGGAGTCGGAGCCCGAGCTGCTCGACGACGTCCTGTTCGGCGCGGCCGCGTGCCTCGAGGTCGAGGGGTGGGTCGGCGCGCACGTGCTCGCCAGCTGGCAGGCGGGCCGGTCGTCGCTCCGCGAGGGCTCGACGGCCGCCGTCGTCGCCGCGTGAGCGCGCCGTCCGCGGACGACGCCCCCGCGTCGGGCCAGGCGCCCGCCCGGTCGACGGCACCGGAGCCGGCGCGGATCATCGCGTACCCGGACGGGCCGCTCCTCGTCCGCGGCGACTTCGAGATCGTCGACCCCGAGGGCCGCCCGGTCCCGCGGTCACGGAGCACCGTCGCGCTCTGCCGCTGCGGCGTCTCGTCGATCAAGCCCTACTGCGACGGCACGCACCGGCTGGTCGGCTTCCGCACGGATCCGCCTGCGCCCGCCGCCGACTAGGGGCCGCGTGCCCTAGAGGGCGCTGCCCGGCACCGCGAACGTGTCGCACGCCGTGGGTCCGCCGGCGCGACCGGCCTCGAACCAGCGCTGGCGCTGCTCGGCGGATCCGTGCGTCCAGGTGTCCGGATCCACCCCGCCGCCCGCCTGCGCCTGGATGCGGTCGTCGCCCACGGCGGCCGCGGCGTCGAGCGCGTCGGCGACCTCGGTCGTGGTGACGGGCTCGAGGAACGCGCGTCCGGTGTCGTCCCGCACCTCGGCGGCGGCGCCGACCCACGCGCCCGCGTAGCAGTCGGCCTGCACCTCGAGCCGCACCGAGTCGGAGTCCGGCCCCGTGCCGCTGCGGTCCGCGCGGTCGAAGGCGCCCGAGAGCTGCTGGATGTGGTGGCCCCACTCGTGGCCCACCACGTACATCTGCGCGAGCGGCCCGCCCGAGGCGCCGAAGCGCGTGCGCAGCTCGTCGAAGAACGTCGTGTCGACGAAGAGGCGTCGATCCGGCGGGCAGTAGAACGGGCCCGTGGCGCTCGTGGCCTCGCCGCAGCCGGTGCTCGTCGCGGCGTCGAACAGCGAGAAGCCGGGGCTCGCGTAGTCGGCGATGCCGACCTCGGATGCCGCGGTGGTCCAGTAGGTGTCGAGCGAGTCGGCCGCGCCGGCCATGCGGCACTCCACGCTCGCGTTCGCCTCGGCGCCGGTCGTGCAGCCCTCGATGGCCTCGTCCTGCTCCTGCGCGGAGCCGCCCGAGCCCGCGCCGCCTGTGCCGCCGACCAGCTGCGAGAGGTCGACGCCCGTGAACTGCTGCACGAGGATCACGGCGACCACCACGAGGAGCCCGCCGCCGCCGGCCGCGATGCCGGTCGTGCGTCCCCGGCCGCCGCGGCGCCGGGTGACCTTGCTGCTGTCGATGCGGGCGTCGTCGTCGAAGGTCATGCCCCGACCGTACCCGCGGGCGGGGTCGGCGTCAGGCGAGGTCCGGCCGGGTCTCGCGCACGAGGTCGCGCACCCGCTCGACCGCCTCGCGCACCACGTCGTGCCCGCCCCGCGGCGCCGCCTGCGCGGTGCGAGCACGGCAGAGGAATCCGTCCCAGTCGCCGCCGCCCGCGCGGAGCGGGCGCGTCGGCGCCAGCAGGGCGGCCCGGCGGAGCCACACGTCCTGCTCGCCCGCCCACCGGTCGAGGGCCTGGTCGGCCCGGGCGCGCGCGGTGCCGGAGAGCCGCTCGACGAGCGGGCCGATGACGTCGAGGGCGAGCGGATCCACGAGCGCCCGCAGCCGCGCATCCCGCACGAACCCCTCGATGCGCGTGAGATCGCCGTTGTCGAGCCCGTCGACGTGCGCCTGCAGCAGCACGACGGCCGCGAGCCGTCGCTCGTAGACGCGCGACCGCCAGAGCTCGGAGGCGAGCGCGACCGCCTCGTCGCGGGTCATCCCCGGACGCCGCCGCCCGAGGTCGCGCACCGTCCCGCGCACGGCGCCCACGGACGCGCCCACGAACTCGAGGTCGGAGCGCAGCCGCTCCCGCTCCGCCTCGGCGCGGTACCACGCGCCCTCCCGCTCGAGCGCCGCCGCGACGAACTCGGCGTCCTCGGTCATCCGGCGAGCGGCGCCGAGCCCTCGCGCCCGGTGCGGTGCACGAAGGCGCGGCCGAACTCGGACAGCACCTGCTCCGCCGTGTGGGTCGGGGTCCAGCCGAGCACCTCGCGGGCGCGGTCGGTCGACATCACGGGCACGTTCGCGGCGATGTCGATCCAGCCGGGATCCGTCCGCTGCACGCGCAGCCGCCAGCTCGCCGACACGAGCGCCCGCAGCGCCGGCAGCGGCACCGTCACGACGCGCGCGTCGAGGAGGCGGCCGACGAGCGCGGCGTCGACGACGGGATCCGCCGCCACGTTGAACGCCCCGGGAGCGCGCCGCTCGACCGCACGCCAGAACGCGTCCGCGACGTCCTCGTTGTGCACCACCTGCGAGACGAGCTCGCGGGGGAGCGGCAGCACCGGGGTGCGGGTGGCGAGCGAGAGCCAGCGCGTGGGGATCCACCGCCCCAGGAAGAGGCCGGCGATCTCCGCGGCGGCCTCGTCGTGCATCACGAGCCCGGGCCGCATGCGCGTCACCACGATCTCGGGGTGCGCCTCCTCGAACGCGTCCATCGCGCGCTCGTTCTCGGCCTTGTGCCGGGAGTAGTGGGAGGTGTGGATCCCGCCGGTCGGCCAGGACTCGTCGCGCGGCCGGTCCTTCGGGGCCGCGCTGTACGCGCCCACCGACGACGCGACGACCACCTGGGGCACGCCCGCCTGCGCGACGGCCTCGAGCACGTTCGCCGTGCCGATGACGTTCGTGCGGTGCATCACGCGCTCGCGATGGTTCGGCTGCAGCGCCCAGCCGAGGTGGATCACCGCGTCGGCGCCGCGCATGGTGGCCGCGAGCCCGGAGACGGCGCCCGCGGCGCCGATGTCGGCGAGGCGCCAGGTGACCTGGGAGTACGGCTCGAGGGAGGCGTCGGGCATGCGCCGGGCGACGCCCACGATCTCGGCGCCCGCGGCGTGGAGGCGGCGCAGCACCCCGGTGCCGAGGTTCCCGGTCGCTCCGATGACGACGACGCGCATGCTGCTCCTCTCCTGCGGACGGGACCCGTCGGGCCGGCTGATCCGCGGGTCCCCTCCATCATGCTCGCCGACGCCCGTGGCCGGGCCGCTCCGCGGCCGCTGGAGGCCGACGCTCAGCGGTCGACGGCCTCGATGAGCGATCCCTGCGCGAACGTCAGCCAGTCGTAGAGGCTCGCGCTCTCCTCCGGCGCGCGGTCGCGCCAGCCCTCGGCCTCGTCGATGCGCAGCGGCACCGAGATCGCGAGCCGGAGGTCGTTGAGCGTGCGGAGCCAGGCCTGCGCTCCCGTCGGATCCAGCACCACGAGGAGCCCCCGCCGGCCGGCCCCGCGCGCGTCCGCCTCCGCGAGCGTGGCCTCGACGGCGGTGGCGTTCGCGGCCTTGGCCTCGCTGAGGTCCGACGCCGTGAAGCGCCGGAACTCGGCGGACGCCTCGGCGTCGTCCGGGTAGGCGTCGGGCAGCAGGCGCTCGACGACGGGGGAGGGGGCGGCGCCGTCCGTGGCGCCGCCGGGCGCGGTGCCCTCCTCGAGGATCCCGCCGAGCTCGCCGAGGAGGCCGCGCAGCATGGCGACCTCGTGCGGCTCGAGGTGGGCGGCGACCGTGTCGTCCGGGCGCGCGCGGAAGGCCCTCACGCGTCCACCCGCTCGAGCGTGGCCCACAGGCCGTAGCCGTGCATCGCGAGCACGTGGCGCTCGATCTCCTCGCGGATCCCCGTCGCGACCACGGCCCGGCCGTCCTCGTGCACCCGGAGCATCAGCTCGTCGGCGCGCTCGCGGGGGAAGCCGAAGTAGCTGCGGAACACGTACGAGACGTAGGTCATGAGGTTGACGGGGTCGTTCCAGACCACGCAGCTCCACACCGGCGGCGTCGCCGCGCGCTCGAGGAGGCCCGTGTCGGATCCCGTGCGCGTGCCGGAGCCGGGGTCGCCCGCGGGCGGGTCGGCAGCGCGGCGAGCGACCGGGAGGGCGTGGGCGGCCCGCGCGTCCGCAGCGGTGGTGGTCATCGCGCTCCTGTGGGGTCGTCCCGGCGGGCGGCCGGAGCTCCCATCCTCCCCCGTCGCGCGGGTCGTCGGCGACCTCGTTCGCGCCGCGTCATGCACCGGGCCGCACGAGCCCGCAGTCGTACGCGAGGATCACGGCCTGCACCCGGTCCCGCACCTCGAGCTTCGCGAGCACCCGGCCCACGTGGGTCTTCACCGTCGACTCCGACAGGAACAGCCGCCCCGCGATCTCCTGGTTCGTGAGCCCCTCGGCCAGCGCCGTGAGCACCTCCAGCTCGCGCGAGGTCAGCGGCCGCAGCCGCGGGTCGGCTGCGCCCTCCCCGGTTCCGGCCGCCCCGCCGGTCGGGGGCATCGCCGGCCCGAGCAGCTCGATCATGCGGCGCGTCACCCGGGGCGAGATGGCGGCGTCGCCGTCCGCGACCGCGCGGATCGCCTCCATCAGGTGCTCGGGCCGCGTGTCCTTCACGAGGAACCCGCTCGCGCCGGCGCGCAGCCCCGCGAACGCGTACTCGTCGAGGTCGAACGTGGTCAGCACGATGACGCGCGTCGCCGGGTGGCGGGCGACGATCTCGGCGGTGGCCTCGATCCCGTCCATGCCGGGCATGCGCACGTCCATGAGCACGATGTCGGGGGCGAGCTCGCCGGTGCGGTCCACGGCGGCGCGGCCGTCGGCGGCCTCGCCCACCACCTCGATCCCGGGCTCGGCGTCGAGCACCATGCGGAAGCCCATGCGCACGAGCGCCTGGTCGTCCACGATGAGCACGCGGACGGGTGTGCGGGGGTCGGTCATCGGTCCTCCTGGATGCGGGGGCTGGTCGTCGGGTCCGCGGCCCGTGACGCGTCGCCGGGACGGACGTCATGGAGCCCGCTGGGCATGGTGGCCAGCACGCGCCAGCCGCCGTTCTCGCGGCGTCCGGCCGTCGCGGTGCCGCCGTAGACGGCCATGCGCTCGGCGACGCCGACGAGCCCGCGGCCGCTGCCGGGGACGGGCGGCACGACGGGTCCCGTGAGGTCGTCGTCGGTGACCTCGACGATGATCTCCTCCGGCCGGTGGTCGACCCGCACCTCGACCCGGTCGGCGTTCGGCGCGTAGCGGAGCACGTTCGTCAGCGACTCCTGCACGACGCGGAAGACGGCGAGCTGGCGTCCGGGATCGTCCGGGGGCCCGCCCGTGCTCGTGAAGCGCACGGGGAGGCCCGTGGACCGGAACGAGTCGACGAGGGCGGGGAGGTCGGCGTGCCCGGGCTGCGGCGCGCGGAGCGACGGCGGGACGGCGTCGCCCGCGCCGGGCTCCTCGGCGAGGACGCCCAGCATGCGGCGCATCTCGGAGAGCGAGGTGCGACCGGTCTCGGCGACCTCGCGCATCGCGTCACGGGCGAGCTCCGGCCGGGCGACGGCGCTCGCGGCCGCCCCGTCGGCGAGCGTCACCATGACGGTGATCCCGTGCGCGACGATGTCGTGGATCTCGCGCGCGATCCGCGTCCGCTCCGCCGCCGTGGCGAGCCGCGCCTGCTGGTCGCGCTCGCGCGCGAGCTGCACGGCCAGGTCCTGCAGCGCCTCGACGTAGCGCTTGCGTCCGCCCACGTTCGTCCCGATGAGCGTCGCGATGAGCGGGGGGATCAAGCTGACCAGAAGCAAGCTCGCCGTGGTGAGGTCCAGCGGTCCCGTCCCGACGGTGAGCGGCACGACCACGGCCGTGAGGACGGACACGCCGGCCAGCCCGCACCAGGCGCGTCGCGACGACCCGTGCACGGCCACGGCGTACAGGGCCAGCGGCACGGCGCCGCCGTCGTAGGAGCCGGAGATCGCGGCGACGGCCACGGCGGCGGCCGCGCTCACGGCCAGCACCGCGACCGGCCGGGAGCGTCGGAACAGCAGGGCCGCGGCCGCGACGACGATGAGCGCGGCCTGCGCGATGTACCCCGGGACCGAGGTGCCGGGGCCGGCTGTCGGAGATGTGGCGCTGATGGAGATCAGCGCGTACAAGACGGCGATGGTGGCGTCGACCACGCGCGGGTGCCGCGCCATCCACCCCCGGAACGCGCCGGGAGGGGTGGGCAGGCGGACGCCGTCGGGCGCGGCGGTGTCCGCCGCGCCCGACGGCGTCCGCCGTTCCGCGTCGATCAGGCGTCCCGCTTCTTGGCGAGGATCAGAGCGGGCACGAGGATCACGACGACCCAGCCGAGCATGACGAGCAGCGCCTGCCAGAACTCCAGCTCGCCGGGCGCGCCGGTGCCGGAGCTGTAGAGCCGGTTGCCCGCGCTGAGGGGGAAGTAGGGCTCGAGATCCGCCACCCAGTCGAGCACGCCGCCGAGCAGCGAGCCGACGATGGGCACGACGAGCACGAGGCCCACGAGGGCGCCGATCCCGGCGGCGCCGTTGCGCAGCAGCAGACCGAAGCCGAATCCCATCATTCCGATGAGCACGACGAAGAGCACGCCGCCGAGCGCGGAGAGGAGGACGTCGCGCGTGAGCAGGTCGACGTCCGCGCCGGCCGCCGCGAAGTAGCCGTGTGCGGTCAGGAGGGCGGTCGCCACCGCGATGGCGGTGACGAGGAACGTGACGCCCGTGTAGACGATGGCCTTCGCGGCGATCACCCCGAGTCGGCGGGGCGCGGCGCTGAAGGACGAGCGGATCATCCCGGTGGAGTACTCGCCGCTGATGACCAGCACGCCGAGCACGCCCGCGACCAGCATCGAGAGGGTGAGACCGCTGAAGCCGACGGACACCATCAGGTCGGAGGCGGGAACGCCGGGGAGGGCCAGCTGGTCGCGTAGCTGGTCCACCACGAACGGCGTGAAGAGCGCCGCGAAGCCCGCCAGCAGGAGGAATTCGAGCGCGAAGCACCAGACGGTGGAGCGCAGCGTCCGCAGCTTGATCCACTCGGAGCGCATGAGACGGGGGAGCGTGGGCCGGCCCGTGGTCACCGGGGCGGGCGCGTAGGTCGTGCTGGTGGCGGTCATCGTGCGATCTCCTGCTCGGTCTGGCCGACTGCGGCGCTGTGGTACTCGACGTCGCCCTGCGTGAGCGACAGGTAGGCGTCCTCGAGGGACGCGGTGACGGGCGTGAGCTCGTGGAGCACGACCCCGGCGGACATCGCCGCGTCGCCGACCTGCGCGGCCGTGAGCCCGGTGATCTCGATCACGTCGCGCTCGACGCTGGTGACCACGACGTCCGGCCTCGCCACGGCCTGGCCGAGCTGGTCGGCATGCGGCGAGCGGACGCGGACGACGGCGCTCGTGGCCCCGGCGACCACCGCCGCGACGGGCGCGTCGGCGAGCACGCGACCGCGTCCGAGGACGATGAGGTGGTCGGCGGTCTGCGCCATCTCGCTCATGAGGTGGGAGGAGAGGAGCACGGTGCGGCCCTGGCCGGCCAGGTAGCGCGTGATGTTGCGCACCCACATGACCCCCTCGGGGTCGAGGCCGTTGACGGGCTCGTCGAGGATCAGCGTGCGGGGATCCCCGAGGAGCGCGACGGCGATGCCGAGGCGCTGCCCCATGCCGAGGGAGAAGCCGCCGACGCGCTTCTTGGCGACGGGCTGGAGGCCCGTCATCTCGATGACCTCGTCCACCCGCGAGCGCGGGATCCCGTGCGTGGCCGCCATGGCGAGCAGGTGGTTGAAGGCCGAGCGGCCGGTGTGCACGGCCTTGGCATCGAGGAGCGCGCCGACCTCGTGGAGCGGCGCCTGGAGGTCGCGGTAGCGGCGGCCGTTGACGGTCACGGAGCCGGACGTGGGGCTGTCGAGCCCGACGATCATGCGCATCGTGGTGGACTTGCCGGCACCGTTCGGACCGAGGAATCCGGTCACCATGCCCGGCTGGACGGTGAAGCTCACGCCGTCCACGGCGGTCTTCGCGCCGTAGCGCTTGGTCAGGTTCTCAGCGACGATCATGCGCGCTGCCTCCTCAGGGTGGGTTCGCGGGCCCAGCGCCCGCGGAAGCCACGTTAGGGGTGGGCCCGTCGCGGCGGCGTCCCCCCTCCGGCCCCCGTCCGGCGGAGACGCTGGTACCAGGGTGCCGCCTCAGGGGGTCCCGACCGCCAGCGCGCCGAGCCGCCTCGCGGCCTCCTCGAGCACGTCGATGCGCTTGCAGAACGCGAACCGGACGAGGGACGCCTGCTCCGCGGCGAGGGGCGCATGGCAGAAGGCGGACAGCGGCACGCCGACGACGCCGGCGAGCTCCGGGAGGCGCAGGCACAGCTCGCGGGCGTCGGGGAAGCCGAGAGGCGCGGCGTCCGCGACGATGAAGTACCCCGCCGCCGGGAGGTGGATCCGGAAGCCCGCGGCCGTCAGCCCCGCCGCGAGGACGTCGCGCTTGTGCCGCAGGTCGTCGGCGATGCCGTCGTACACCGCGTCGGGCAGCGCAAGCCCCGTCGCGATGGCCGGCTGGAACGGCGCCCCGTTGACGAAGGTCAGGAACTGCTTCACCGCGAGGATCGCCGACACGAGCGGCGCGGGCGCCGTGAGCCAGCCGACCTTCCACCCCGTCGTGCGGAACGTCTTGCCGCCGGAGGAGACGGTCACCGTCCGCTCGCGCGCCCCGGGCAGCGTCGCGACGGGCACGTGCGGCGCGTCGAAGACGAGGTGCTCGTAGACCTCGTCCGTCACGATCACCGCATCGTGCGCGATGGCGAGCTCGACCACGAGCTCCCGCACCTCGCGGCCGAGCACGGTCCCGGTCGGGTTGTGCGGGTCGTTGAGGAGGATCACGCGGGTGCGGTCCGTGATCACGCGACGGAGGTCGTCGAGCCGCGGCTGGAAGTCGGGGGCCCGCAGCGGCACGGTCCGATGGATCCCGCGGGCGAGCGAGATGAGCGCCCCGTAGGCGTCGTAGAACGGCTCGAGCGTCACGACCTCGTCGCCGTCCTCGATGAGCGCGAGCAGCGTGGCGGCGATGGCCTCGGTCGCGCCGGCGGTGACGAGGACCTCCGCGTCCGGATCCACGACGAGACCGTAGAAGCGCGCCTGATGCGCGGCGATCGCCGCCCGCAGCTCGGGCGTTCCCCGTCCCGGCGGGTACTGGTTCATGCCGGCCGAGATCGCGGCCCGCGCCGCGTCGAGCACCTCGACGGGTCCGTCCTCGTCCGGGAACCCCTGACCGAGGTTGATCGCGCCGGTCGCCGCGGCCAGCGCGCTCATCTCGGCGAACACGGTCGTGCCCGGCATCCCGTCCGGCGTCAGCAGCATGGCCCCACGGGCCGCGCGCGCCCACGCGCCGGGAATCGTCATGGGCCCATCATCTCGTGCTCGCTCCTCCTGCACAGGAGCTGGCGCCGGACCGGCGACGGCTGGTGTGGAGCGATGACGTCCGCGCTCGATGACCCCCGCTAGCTTTCCGGGACCCGCGATGCCCGGCGCTCTGGCGCCTGAGCGTCCGCGCGGGATCCGTACGGCCCGGGGGAGACGACCTTGCACGAGCGACCGCGCATTCCGCTGCTGCGACGAGGGGGAGCGGCAGCTGCATCGCTGGCCGTCCTCACCACGTCCCTGCTGCTCACCGGATGCTCACTGTCATCCTCCCCAGCACCCACGCCGGCTCCGGCCCCGTCGCTGACGCAGGAGCAGCAGGACGACGAGGCGTTCGAGACCTTGCTGTCGGGCTTCCTCGACCTGCCCTTCCAGGGTGAGTCCGCGAGTGACCTGCGTCCTTTCCTCACCGGAGATGCCCTGCAGGACGAAATCCGCGAGATCCAGCAATACCAAGCTGCGCAGCAGACCGTGGTCGGCAAGGACACCCACTATGGATTCCGCGTGACCTCACGGGGAGAGGGCTTCATGGTGGCGCAGGCGTGCCTGGATGTCAGCGGCACCAGGATCCTCGATGCGACTGGAGCGGACGTGACGCCGACGCGGAGTTCACTCGTGTCCCTTCAGCTCAAAGCCATCGATGACGAGGGGTCATGGCGCATCAGCGATCTAGTCCAGAACGACGAGGTCCACGCATGCGACTGAGGCTCGTGCTCGTTCTCCTGCTCTCGGTCACGTTCGTGTTCACGGTGATCGGCGCACCCTCCGCGCAGGCCGGAGACGAAGGATGCGGACGGCGAGGCTTCGGAGACGCTCCTTGCGTTGGTGGCGAGATCAGCGCGGATGGAGTCACGGTCCGCGGGACGACGGCAGTCCCGCATCGCCCCGAGATAGACATGGGACCGGCTCCTCTAGCCACGAGCGTAGGCACAGCTGCTCCCTCGGAACTTCCGTCGCCGCCTCCGGTGCCGCGTGGGCGGTGGGCGGTGGATGCGGATGCGCCGTGCAGTCCGAGTGCGCGTCTGTCGGGTGGGGGTCTGTGCGGGGATGGGCGGCATGCGTTCTTGCCGCCGGCGAAGGCGCCGGTGAAGCCGGCGGATCCGGTGCCGGTCGTGGCGGCGGTTCCGGGGGTGTCGTTGGCGGATGTGGCGCAGTTCGTGCCGCGGGATGCGTCGATCCGGTCGCAGCCGAACGGGTGGGCGATCGTGGGCGCGCCGGTGAACCTGTTCACGGACGCGACCGCGCAGGTGGTCGACGGGCAGTTGTTGGGTCGGCCGGCGCAGGTGCGGTTCGTGCCGGTGTCGTTCACCTGGGATCACGGCGACGGCACGAGTTCGACGGTCGCGGGCCCTGGTGCGTTGTGGAAGCGGTTGGGTCAGCAGGACTTCACGACGACCGACACGAGCCACGTGTATCCGAGCATCGGCGACCGGCAGGTGACGTTGACGATCGCGTACTCGCCGAGCTACCGGTTCGACGGGGGAGCGTGGCAGCAGATCGCGGGCACTCTGCCGGTGCAGATCGGCCCGGTCACGATCCATGTCCTCCAGGGATCGACGGTCCTCGTCGGTGGCGCGTGCGGCACCCGGAACGCGGGACCCGGATGCCCATGACCCGGATACCCATGACCGCCCTCTGCGCCGATGCCGGGTAGCTGACCACGCATCACACGGCATGACCGTCCGCGGCGGTCACGCCGCCGCCGCGTACGCTCGAGCCAGCGTGCGAGCCGAGGCGTGTCCGGCCCCGAGCCGCCGGTGCCTTCCGTAGCCTGTCGGGCGGTGCGCTGTCAGGGCGGCCATAGGGAACGCCCAGACTCGCCCTGAATGCTGGCACGACCTGAGAGGAGCACCACCGATGACCGACAGAAGCCACGGCGACGACGAGCACGAGGGCGGCCGCGAGGTCGACGGCCGAGCCGAGGGCTCCTCGACGGGTGCGACGTCGTCCGATGCCCCTCAGCCTCGCGACGAAGGATCCGCCTGGCCAGCGCCAGCAGGTCCCGCGGCTGCGTCCCACCCGGCGCCGACAGGCCAGGATCAGCGTGACACCCTCGCCTACGGGACGGCATCGCCGACGGACCACGCGGCGACCGCTCCCCTCGCTGGCGCTGCCGCCGCGGGACCCGAGCCGGTCGGCAGCATCGCGACCGCCGCTCCCAAGAAGAAGCCGAACAAGGCCCTGCCCCTCGTCGCCATGCTGGCCGTCGGGGCCCTCATCGGCGGTGCAGCCGGTGGGCTCACCACCTGGGCGATCGCGCACGACGATGCCTCCACCGAAGCGGTCAGCCAGTCACCCGCGAACATCACCGTCAACGACCCGGACAACGCGACGCCCATCACGGCCGTCGCCGCGAAGGTGTCCGGCTCGGTCGTCACCATCGACGTGGCGGGAGCGCAGGCCGGCGGCACGGGCTCCGGGGTCGTGCTCTCCAGTGACGGCTACGTCCTGACCAACACGCACGTCGTGACGCTCGACGGCCAGACGGGAGACGCCACCATCCAGGTCAAGACGGCGGACGGCGCCCTGTACTCGGCGAAGCTCATCGGCACGGATCCGGTGGTCGACCTCGCCGTCATCAAGCTCGACGACGCGAGCGGCCTCACGCCCATCGACTTCGCCGACTCATCCAAGCTCAACGTCGGAGACACGGCCATCGCCATCGGCGCTCCACTCGGTCTCTCCGGCACCGTCACGGATGGCATCGTCAGCGCGCTCGACCGGAGCATCCAGGTCGCGTCCTCGGCAGCCCCGACGACCCCGGGCGACGGCAGCCAGAGCGACGAGACGCCGTTCAACTTCTGGCCGTTCGGCAACGAGGGCCAGGGCGGATCCGGCGGGCAGGGCGGAGGCCAGGGCGGATCCGGTGCCCAGGGCCAGGCGGCAGCGACGATCAACCTCGCGGTCATCCAGACCGACGCGGCCATCAACCCCGGCAACTCGGGCGGCGCGCTCCTCGACGGCGACGGCAAGCTCATCGGCGTCAACGTCGCCATCGCGAACGCGGGCGGCACCAGCTCCACGGCGGGCAGCATCGGCGTCGGCTTCGCCATCCCGTCGAACCTGGCGAAGCGCGTGGGCCAGGAGATCATCCAGAACGGCAAGGCCTCGCACGGACTCCTCGGCGCGAGCGTCCGCGACGTCGCTAGCGGCGACTCCTCGACCCCGGTCGGCGGCGCGTTCATCGCGGAGGTCCAGAGCGGCGGCGCCGCGGCCGCGGCGGGCCTGAAGCAGGGCGACATCGTCACCGCGTTCGGCAGCATCCCGATCAGCAAGGCGAGCGACCTCACGGCGCAGGTGCGGGCCCTCGCGGGCGGCAGCGACGTCGAGCTCACCGTCATCCGCGGCGGGCAGAAGCAGCAGGTCGACGTCAAGCTCGGCACCCTGCAGCAGTAGTCCGGAGCGTCACGAGGGGCGGATCGGCGGATGCCGGTCCGCCCTTCGTCGTCCGCGACCGGCGGGCGGCTGACGGGGAGGCTGGTAAACTCCTGCGAGGCTCGGCCCCCGACAGGCCCCGGCCGCACCTCCCCCAAGAGATCGGCTCAGATGGCGCACCACCCGCGACGCGACCCCGTCGCCGGCAGCCCCGGCGAACTGCCCGCCGTCTCGTACGTCATGCCGATCCTCAATGAGGCGGCCCACGTCCGCGCCGCCGTCGACAGCATGATGCAGCAGGACTACGCCGGCGACTTCGAGGTCGTCCTGGCGCTCGGCCCCAGCACCGACGGCACGACCGAGGTCGTCCGCGAGATGGCCCGAGCCGATCCGCGCATCACGAGCGTCGACAACCCCACGGGATCCACGCCCGGCGGTCTCAACGCCGCCATTCGCGCCACGCGCCACCCCGTCGTGATCCGCGTCGACGCGCACTCGCTCCTGCCGCGCGACTACACGCGCATCGCCGTGGAGACCCTGCAGGCCACCGGCGCGGACAACGTCGGCGGGCTCATGTCGGCCGAGGGGCGCACGCCGTTCGAGAAGGCCGTCGCCCGCGCATACGGTGCCCGGGTCGGGCTCGGCGGAACCGCGCACCACGTCGGCGGCAAGGAGGGACCGGCGGAGACCGCGTACCTGGGCGCGTTCCGGCGCGAGCGGCTCGTCGAGGTCGGGCTCTTCGACGAGGGCGTGCGGCGCGGCCAGGACTGGGAGCTCAACAGGCGGCTGCGGCAGAGCGGCGGCCTCGTGTGGTTCACGCCGCGGATGAAGGTCACCTACCGTCCCCGCTCCACGTTCCGGTCGCTGATCCGCCAGTTCTTCGCCACCGGCCTCTGGCGCGGCGAGCTCGCGCGGCGCTACACGCGACAGAACTCCGTGCGGTACTTCGTGCCGCCGGTCGCCGTCGCCGGCGTGGCCGCGGGTCTCCTCCTCGGGACCGCGGGCCTCGTGGGCGCCGCGTTCGGGATGCCGGGACTGCGCCGCCTCGTGGGCGCGTTCGTCGTGCCCGGCGTCTACGCCGGCTTCGTGCTCGTGAGCACCGTGTCGGTGGCCTCCCGGGACGGCGCGGCGACGATGCTGCGGTTCGCAGCGGTCCTGCCGTCCATCCACTTCAGCTGGGGCACCGGGTTCGTCCTCGGCTTCCTCGAGCTCACCGACGACCTCGACGGGCACACGGGCCGATGAGCGCCGCCCCTGGCACCGGCGACCGCGGCCTGCCCTCGTCCATCGCGGAGCTGCGGCGGGTCACGCAGCCGCCCGAGGTCCGGCTGCGCGCGAACGCCGAGCACTGGACGGCTCACCTCTACCTCCGCGACCTCTCGCCGTACCTCACGTGGCTGCTGCTGCGGACGCGGATCAGCGCGAACGGCGTCACCGTCGTCATGATCCTCACGGGCTGGGCCGCCGCCGCTGCGCTGCTCATCCCCGGCATCGCGGGAGCGGCTCTCGCGCTGGTCCTCGGCCAGCTGCAGATGCTCGTGGACTGCTGCGACGGCGAGGTGGCGCGCTGGCGCCGCACCTCGTCGCCGGTCGGGCACTTCCTCGACGCCGTGGGGCACTACTCCACCGAGACGCTGATCGCCCTCGCTCTCGGGATCCGTGCCGCCGCCTACCCGTTCGAGGCGCCGAGCGACCTGCCGTGGACGACCCTCGCGTTCGCCCTGGCGCTCGTCATCGTGCTCAACAAGTCGCTGAACGACATGGTGCGCGTGGCCCGCGCCTCGGCCGACCTGCCCAAGGCGCCCGTCGGCGCGGGCACGGTCGCGTCGCAGCACTCCCTGATCGCCACGGCCCGCCGCGTCGTGCGGTTCCTGCCCTTCCACCGCATGTTCCACTCGGTCGAGCTGACCATCGTGACCTTCGTCGTCGCGCTCGTGGGCCTCGTCGCGGGTCAGCCGGAGACCGACCGCGTCTTCCTCGTCGTGCTGGTGCCGCTCGCGGTGCTGGCGCTCGTCGGGCACTTCGTGATGATCGTCACCTCGCGTCGGCTGACCTCCGCGTGAGGGGGAGCCTGCCGCGCGTGGGCGTGGTCATCCTGAGCCAGGGCCGTCGGCCGGAGGGGCTGGCGGCGTCGCTCGCGTCGGTGCTGCGTCAGGAGGGCGTCGCGCTCGACGTCGTCGTGGTCGGCAACGGCTGGGACCCCTATGGCCTCCCCGACGGCGTGCGCGGCCTGCACCTGCCCGAGAACCTCGGCATCCCGGCGGGCCGCAACGCGGGCGTCCCGCTCGTCACCGGCGAGACGCTGTTCTTCCTCGACGACGACGAGACCGTGCCAGGCGCGACCTTCCTCGTGGACTGCCTCGCGCTGATGCGAGGTGCGGGCGACATCGCGCTCGTCCAGCCGCGGATCGTCGACCCGACCGGCGCGGCCGCGCCACGCCGCTGGATCCCGCGCATCCGCAAGGGCGACCCCGCCCGCTCGAGCTCGGTCATGTCCGTGCTGGAGGGCGCCGTCGTGGTCCGCCGCGACGCCTTCGAGGCCGCCGGCGGCTGGGCGGGGGAGTTCTTCTACGCCCACGAGGGGATCGAGCTGGCCTGGCGCGTCTGGGACCAGGGGCTGCGCGCCTGGTACGCGGGCGACCTCATCGCGCACCACCCCGCCGTCGCCCCCACCCGGCACGCCGAGTACCACCGACTCACCGCGCGCAACCGGGTCTGGCTCGCGCGGCGGAACCTGCCGCTGCCGCTCGTCCCGGTGTACGTCGGGTCGTGGACCGCGGTGCAGCTGATCCGCAGCGCGCGGAACCGGGATGGCCTCGGCACCTGGCTGCGCGGCTGGCGCGAGGGCTGGACGACGTCGCCCGGGCCGCGTCGCCCGATGTCGTGGAGCACCGTCGTCCGCATGGCGCGCGCCGGCAGGCCGCCCGTCATCTGATCGTGATCCCGCGGCGCTCGGTCACGATCGCACACCGTTCCACGCCCCCGGCCGGGGCTCGTCCGGAGGCACCCGGAGCGCTGGCTACGGTGGATGCATGGGTCTCCTGAACGACGCTCGCCTCGCCGTGCGCGCTGTCCGCTCGCTGGTCCAGCAGCGCCGCGCGCGCGGGACCCTGCAGCGCAAGCTCGCGCTCCGCGCCCCCTCGCCGCGGGGCGAGTACCGCGTCGCCGTGTACTTCGCCGACTCGGCCGTGAACATGTATCAGATCCGGCAGTGGTACCGGCCGCTCGTGGAGCTGGCGCGCACGCACCCGGTCGTCATCCTGAGCCGCCACCCGAGCGGGGCGAACGCGCTCCTCGACGAGAGCCCGCTCCCGGTGGAGTACGTGCGTCGGGTCGCCGACCTCGAGCGGGTCATCGCGGAGCAGGACATCCGCATCGTCCTCTACGTCAACCAGAACACCCGGAACTTCCAGATGATGCGGTACGGGCGCCGCTGGCACGTCTTCGTCAACCACGGCGAGTCGGACAAGATGTACATGACCACCAACCAGTTCAAGGCATACGACTACAGCCTCATCGCCGGCGACGCGGCTCGCGCCCGCCTCGGCAAGGTGCTCTGGGACTACGACCTCGACCGTCGCGCGATCCCCATCGGCCGTCCGCAGGCCGATCACTACTCCGGCGAGCTGCCCTACGCGCCCGACGACCGCACCGTCGTCCTCTACGCGCCCACCTGGGAGGGCGACCGCGCCGCCGCCGCATACGGATCCATCGCGTCGCACGGGGTGCCGCTGGTCCGCGACCTCATCGCGACCGGGCGGCACCGCGTCGTCTACCGCCCGCACCCCCGGTCGGGCGTCGTCGATCCCGAGTACGCGCGCGCGAACCGCGAGATCGCCACCATGCTCGAGCGAGCCAACGCGCAGGATCCGTCGGCGCAGCACGTCGTCGACCGCTCGCGCGAGCTGGCCTGGCAGCTGTCCGCCGCGGACCTCGCCATCGTCGACATCTCCGCGATGGTCTACGACCGCCTCGCCGCGGGCCGGCCGCTCCTGGTGACGCGGCCCGTGCGGCCTGAGGCGCAGATCGACACCGACGGCTACCTGTCCGACTGCGAGTGGCTGACCGTCGACGACGCGCGCGACATCGTCACCCGCCTGGACGCGCTGCAGCACGACGCCGCCGCGGATCGCCGGCTCGCGGCGTGGGTCCGTCACTACTTCGGCGACACGGCTCCCGGCGCGGCGACCGCGCGCTTCCACGCGGCCGTCGAGCACCTGATGGGGGAGTGGGACCGCCACGCGGCGCTGCACGCCCGGGACGACGCCGCCGATCCGGTGTCCGACGACCAGGTCGACGACGAGGACGAGGAGGCCTGAGCCGCGCACCGCGGGGATGCGACCGCCGTCCGGAGGGCGATCAGCCCTTCGCGGCCTTCTTCTCGGCGACGCGGATCACGCGCGGCTTCCGCTCCGGCACCGCCAGCTCGTCAGGGAAGCCGGCGGGCGCGGGCCCGAACGCCTGGCGGGAGCTCGCGACGATCTTGCCGCCCAGCATCCGGTTGCCGGCGCCGCCGATGACGGCGCCGATGCCGAACGGGACGGCCCGGCCGATGGCGCTCGCGCTCTGGTTCACCACGAAGCGCTTGATGAAGGCGCGCTTGATCCGGTCGGCGATGGGGCCGATGGCGAACGAGGGGAGGCCCGAGGTGATGGCGCGACCCCAGTTGGCGTTCCTGTCGACGGGCTGGCCGGAGAACTGGCCCGTGAACTGCTGGATGACCTGGGCGCCCGGAGCGCCGAGCATCATCGTCATCACGAGGGCTCGGGCGCGAGCCGGATCCTCGACGGTGATGCCGTGCACCTCGGTGATGGACTGCGCGAACAGGGCGCTCGCCTCGAGGAAGCCGGCCGTCTCCACGCCCGTGAGCGCGAGGGAGACGCCGGTGCCGACGCCGGGGATGACCGCGCTGGCGCCCACGGCGGCCCCACCTGCGGTGACCGCCGCCAGGAAGCGCTTCTCGAGGATCGCGATGATGCGGTCGGGGGAGGCCTCCGGGTGTCGGGCCCGGATCGACCGGATGTGGGCGAGCACGACGGGGCGCTGCACGGACAGGAGACGATCGATGCCGGTGGCCACGGTCGGGTCGAGCTCGGAGGCGTCCTTCATGCTCCGAGCCTACGCGCGGCGACCGGGCCGTTCGTCCCTTCGTCGTCCAGGGGATCACGGCGCGCCACGACCCCTATCCGCTGGAGACCGGGCACATGCGCATGGGGCGCTGCCGCTCTGGTCATTCCTCCATGTGGCGGATAAGCATGAGACATGGTCACCACGGTCTCCGATGCCGCCGCCGAGTTCGGCTCCCGCGTGCGCGAGCAGCGGCAGCGCATCGGCATCAGCCAGGAGACGCTCGCCGAGCTCTCCGGCATCCACTGGACCGCCCTCGGCAAGATCGAGCGCGGCCAGCGGAACCCGAGCCTGCGCAACATCATCAAGATCGCGAGCGGCCTCGATGTGGACGCGGGGCTCCTGGTGACGGGCCTCACGGCCGACATGCTCCCGCAGGACGACGGGGACTCGCCCGCCGATCTGATCCGACTGGAGCGCGAGCGGGACCGAAGCGGCACCACGCCCGTCAGAAGCTGACCCGCCACAGGTACTCGCCTCCGTCCGGCCGGAACCAGCGCACCACGAGGATCGTGTCGAGCGCCAGGTCGTCCCCGCGGATGGTCGTGGACAGGCGCTCGCCGGGCCGCACCGTGACGGGAGCGCGCGACAGCATGGTGCCCGATCCGAGCAGGTGCAGCGAGATGGCGTGCAGCACCTCGTCGCCGACGTTGACCAGCGCGAATCGCGGCCGCTCGAGCGTGCGGTCGAAGTGCCAGGGCACGCGGTACGCGGGCTCGGGGTCGGGATGGATGGGCAGGGGCGGGACCGGTCGCAGCATGCGTGCACGGTAGGTGCGGCGTGCGACCTGCGGGGTCGTGGGCCTGTGGAAGCGCAGGGTTGGGGAGGAGGGGAGCGCGTCGGCCTAGGCGCCGGTCGGAGCCGGCGGGTTGTGGTCGGCGTTGTAGGCGTCCATGACCTGGTCGATGGGGCCGTCGAGGACGAGCGCGCCCTTGTCGAGGTACAGGCCGCGCGTGCAGAAGCGGCGCAGGTCGCGCTCGTTGTGCGACACGAAGAAGAGCGTGCGCCCCTCCGCGAGCATCTCCTCGATCCGGCGGTAGCACTTCTCCCGGAACGCCCGGTCGCCCACGGCGAGGACCTCGTCCACGAGGAGCACGGGCTCGTCGAGCCGCGAGATCACGGCGAACGCGATGCGCACCTTCATGCCGCTCGAGAGGTGCTTGTAGGGGGTGTCGACGAAGTCGGGGATCTCCGCGAACGCGATGATCTCGTCGAAGCGCGCGTCGATCTCGGCCTTGGACATGCCGTGGAGACCGGCCGTGAGGTAGATGTTGTCCCGCACCGTGAGGTCGTTGACGAACCCGCCCGTGATCTCGATGAGCGGGGCGACGCCCGCGTGGACGCCGATCGACCCCTCGTCGGCGATGAGGACCTCGGCGACGAGCTTGAGGAGCGTCGACTTGCCCTGTCCGTTGCGGCCGACCACGCCGATCGCCTCGCCCTGGTGCACTTCGAAGGAGACGTGGCGCAGCGCCCAGAACTCGCCGGGACGCGCCCGCCGCGTCGATCCGCCGAAGAGGTCCTTGAAGCTCCGCCTGGCCTTGCGGTTGCGGCGGAAGCGGATGCCGGCGTCCTCGACCGCGAGGACCGTGGGTGCGTCCGGCTCCGAGTGCGGTGCGCCCATCAGATCTCCTTCAGCACGGCGGGCAGGGAGCGCCGGAAGACGAGCGCGCCGACGCCGACCAGCGCCGCCGAGATCGCCGCGCTCACCCCGACCGCGTACCAGTCGAGCTCGGATGGGAAGAACGCGGCGCGGTAGAGGCCGAAGACGCCCGTGAGGGGATTGAGCGCGGCCCAGGGGTGCAGGTCGGCGGGCAGGTCGCTCGACGAGTAGACGATGGGGGAGGCGTAGAAGAGGAAGCGCAGCACGAGCTTCACGGCGCGCTCGAGGTCGCGGAAGAAGACGACGAGCGGCGAGACGATCAACCCGATGCCGAGGAGCAGCGCCGCCTGGATGAGCACGGCGAGCGGGAACAGCAGCACGTGGACGTCGAGTCGGGCGCCCGCGACGATCGCGAAGACGGCGAGGACGGGCAGGCTCGCGATGAACTCGAACCCCTTCGCGAGCACGAGCCGCAGCACCCAGATGCTCCGGGGGATCCGCGTGGAGCGCACGAGCTTGGCCTGCGAGCTGAACGCCTTGGTGAAGTCGCTCGTGGCGCCCGTGAACCACATCCACGGCAGGAGCGCGGCCAGGAGGAAGACGATGTACGGCTCCTCGCCGACGTCGCGCGAGAAGACGACCGTGAAGACGAACCAGTAGATGCCCGACATGACCAGCGGGTCGAGGATCGACCAGAACCAGCCGAGCGCGCTCGTGGAGTAGCGGACCTTGAGGTCTCGGGTCGTGAGGAGCCAGAGGGAGCGGCGGTACCGGGCGCCGGGGCTGCGGGACGCGCGACCGGGGATGGCGGCATCGGGCACGGCGGGGATCCTCTGCGTCAGCATCCCCGAGGCGGTCTAGACGAAGAGGTTGGCCCTCTCGAGGTCCTCCGCGAAGTCGACCTCGACCGCGTACAGGTCGGAGATGTCTACCGGTTCGACGAGCAGGGAGTCCTGCTCGATCGCCAACTCTATTCCACGCTCGAAGTAGTCCTGGTCGGCGACCCGGGCGAGCTGGCGGATGAGGACCGGCTTGTCGGCCTTGGAGACGTAGTTGATGCCGACCGCCTCGCCGAGGCCGCCCTTCACCGTCTTCGACAGCTCCCGGATGAATCCCTCGGGGCTGGTCGTGTACTTGACCTCCTCGTCGGAGACGCGGGAGGTGTTGACGGTGACGAACGACTGGTCGCGCGCGATCATCGCGGCGGCGCGGCGCAGGATCATCGGGTCGAAGACCACGTCGCCGTTCATCCAGAGGACGCCGCCGGGGCCGGAGGCGCGGAGTGCGCGGAGCAGGCTCTTCGACGTGTTCGTCTGGTCGTACTGCTCGTTGTAGATGTAGTCGGCGTCCGGGAAGGCGTCGATGATGTGGTCGAGCTTGTAGCCGACGACGATGCTGACCTCGGCGTCGTCGCCGAGGCCGAAGCGGATGTTGTCGAACTGCTGGCCCATGATGGTGCGGCCGTCGCTCAGCTCGGTGAGGGGCTTGGGGAGGCTGCGTCCGAGACGGCTGCCCATGCCTGCCGCCAGGATGACTACCTGCGTGGTCATGTGTTCTCCGTTCGATGCGGGGTGCCGAGTGCGACCGGCAGCCCTCGGACGTCGAGGGTTAGCCGGGACTTCACCCGCGGGTTTCCTGTTCGACACGCCGTCATGCCTCCCCCATCGTAGGCCGCGGGTGGGGAAATGGGCGGGATGAGGGGAGGGGTCGTGTCCCTTTCGTGATCTGGACGGGCCCCGGAGCAGGTGCCGCCGGCCCCTCCGCCGGCTCGTCAGCCGGCCCCTCAGTCGGTGTCTACGGGGCCCGCGACCGGAGCGTCGAGGACGGCGGATCGGGCACCGAGGACGGCCTTGCTAACGTGGGGCCGTGACCGACGCCCCCGACGAGACGACCTCCCCCGACGCCACGTCCGACTCCGCCATGGAGCCCCGGGATCACGCCGACAGCGCTCCGTCCGCCGTGCCGCAGGAGCCGACCGCGGGCCCGGCCGCGAACGACAAGGATCACGTCCCCACCCCCGTCACGGACGCCGTGCCCCGGCCGCCGCGCCCCGGTCAGCGCGTGCCCCGGCGTGCCACCGCGCCGTCTCCGCGCACAGCCCCCGCCGTGGTCGTCGCGCCCACGCCGCCCCGGGTGAAGTCGACCCCCGTCGCGTCGCCCGCGTCGCGGACGTCCGGCGGAGCAGCCGATGGCGACGGAGAGGCCGCGTCCACGACGGCGCGTCCCCCGAGGGTCCGACGGCGCACGCGCGTGCAGCGCGCGGCCGGGGGTGCCGATGCGCCGGCGGCCACGGAGAGCCCCGCTCCCTCGGAGCCGGATGAGGACCGGGCGGATGAGACGCCGGTCGCGGACTCGCCCACGACGTCCGCTCCCGGATCGACCATGCCGGACGACATCGCCGCGACGGAGCCCGACCGGGACGGCCTGTCGGAGCTCGGCGCCCTGTTCACGGAGGCCGACCCGCAGCCCGCGGACGAGCCCGTGCACGCCGACGCGGATGGCCAGGACGACGCCCCGGTCGTCGGCGCAGAGGCGGCCGACGCGGAGGACGGGTCCCGTGCCTCCTCGGGCGAGGGCGAGGGCGAGATCGAGTTCGGGCGGGACGACAGCGTGGGCGCGGACGTGGTCGTGGTCGCGGACGCGGACGCGGACGCGGACGAGCGTGCGCCCGATGCCGATGCCGATGCCGATGCCGATGCCGATGCCGATGCCGATGCCGATGCCGTCGCGGACGCCGAACCCGTCGCGGAAGCCGAGGCGGATCCGGACCCTGAACCCGAGCAGGACGCGACCCATGCCGTCGAACCCGCTCCGGCCGACACGGCCGAGGAGATGGCTCAGGATCCGATGCCGGCTGCCGGCGTCGAAGTCGAAGTCGAAGCCGACGCCGGCACCCGCACCCCGGTCTCCTCGGAGCCGGACGCCGAGATCGCGCCCGCGGTGCCGGAGGTCTCGCACGACCGGGACGAGGACGCACCCGCACCCCACGTGGATCCGGCTGCCGCCCGCGCCGTCACCGTCCGCACCGACAGCCTCACCGCGCCGCGCTCGTCGCGCCCCGGCCTCGCCGGTATGGCGGAGACCGCGCTCACGCCGTCCGTCCGCGGCGACCGCGCCGCCGCTCCGGAGCTGGGGGACGACGTCCTCGTCATCGACGGGCTCACCAAGCGCTTCGACGAGAAGGTCGCGGTCGACGACATCGCGCTCACGGTCCGCGCCGGGTCCTTCTACGGCATCGTCGGGCCCAACGGTGCGGGCAAGACCACGACGATGTCCATGGTCACGGGGCTCCTCCGGCCCGACGCCGGCACCGTGACCGTCAACGGCGTCGACGTCTGGCGCGACCCGCTCGCCGCGAAGCGGAGCATCGGCGTGCTGCCGGACCGCCTCCGTCTCTTCGACCGCCTCACCGGCGCGCAGCTCCTGCACTACTCGGGCGCCCTCCGGGGTCTCGACGACGCGGAGATCCGCAGCCGCTCGGCCGACCTGGTCGCCGCGTTCGGGCTCGAGGACGCCGTGGGCCGGCTCGTCACCGACTACTCGGCGGGCATGACCAAGAAGGTCGCGCTCGCCTGCGCCATGATCCACTCGCCGCGCATGCTCGTCCTCGACGAGCCCTTCGAGTCGGTCGACCCGGTGTCGGCCGCGAACGTCGTCGAGATCCTGCAGGACTACGTGGCGCACGGCGGCACGGTCGTGCTGTCGAGCCACGGCATGGACTTCATCCAGCGCATCTGCGACCACGTCGCGATCATCGTCAACGGCAAGGTGCTCGCCGCGGGCACCATGGACGAGGTCCGCGCAGGACGCTCGCTGGAGGAGCGCTTCGTCGCCCTCGCCGGCGGCAGACGCACGGCGGAGGGGTTCTCGTGGTTGCACTCGTTCTCCGACTGAGGCTCGCGCTCCTCGCCAACGCGTTCCGCCGCAGCCCCTGGCAGGTCCTGGGGCTCGTCGCGGCCGGCGTCTACGGGATCCTCGTCATGGTGCTCGCCGTCGGCGCGCTGGCCGGCCTCCGCGACGCGGACGTCTCCGCCGCACGGGACGTGGTCGTCGCCGGTGGCGCCCTGGTCGTCCTCGGGTCGCTCGTCGTGCCGCTCGTGCTCGGGACCCAGGACGCCATGGACCCGCGCCGCTTCGCGCCCTACGGGATCGAGCCCCGGAGCCTGGCCCTCGCGCTGGCCGCCGCCGCCGTCGTCAGCGTCCCGGGAGCCGTGCTGGTCGTCGTGGCGCTGACGACCGTGGTCACGTGGGCCCGCGATCCGCTCACCGCCCTCGTCGCCGTCGTCGCGGCCTGCGCCGCGGTCGTCACGTGCGTGCTCGTCGCCCGCATCAGCACCGTCCTCTCCTCCGTCCTGCTCAGCACGCGCCGGGCCCGCGAGGCGACCGGGCTCGCGGCCGGGCTCGTGGCGGTGCTGCTCGTCCCCGCGGTCGTCGCCCTCGCGCAGGCCGATCTCCTCGACGACGGTCTGCGTCCCGCGCGCGGCGCGCTCGGCGTCCTCGCCTGGACCCCGCTCGGCGCGGCCTGGGCGGCTCCCGCCGCGGCCGTCTCGGGCGATGCCGGCGGAGCCGCCGGCATGCTCCTGGTGGCCGTCGCCTCGGCGGCGCTGCTCGCGCTCCTCTGGATCCGCCTCGTGCCGTGGGCCCTCACCGCGCCGGACCGCACCGGTGGCGGCCGCGCGCAGACCGGCCTCGGCTGGTTCGGCCGCTTCGGCGCCTCGCCCACGGGCGCGGTGGCCGCGCGGAGCGTCACCTACTGGATCCGCGACCCGCGCTACCGCGCCACGCTCGTGCTGATCCCGGTGCTGCCGCTCGTGCTCCTCATCCCCCTGGTGATCGTGGACGTCGACGCGCATGTGCTCGCCCTCGTGCCGCTGCCGGTGATGGCTCTCTTCCTCGGCTGGAGCGTGCACAACGACACCGCGCACGACCACACCGCCGTGTGGCTGCACGTCGTGTCGGGGATCCGCGGCGTCGCGGACCGCGTCGGCCGCCTCGTGCCCGTCCTCGCGATCGGCGTCCCGCTCGTGGCGATCGGCGCGCCGCTCAGCGCGCTCGGCTTCGGCGACGGGTCCGTCCTGCCCTCCGTCATCGGGGTCAGCGGCGGCGTCCTGCTCGTGGGCGTCGGCCTGTCGTCGCTCTTCTCCGCGCGGTTCCCGTATCCGGCGTCACGTCCCGGGGACAGTCCGTTCCACGCGCCGCAGAGCGTGAGCGCCGGCGGATCCACCGTGCCCACGCTCACGTTCCTCGCCACCGTGGTGCTCGCGCTGCCGTCCGTCTGGCTCGGCTGGATGGGGCTCGTCCACGGCGGCGCGTACCCGATGTGGTCGCTCGTCGTGGGGCTGGGCATCGGCGTCGCGACGCTCGTCGTCGGCGTGGTCGGCGGAGGCCGCGTGTTCGAGCGGCGCGGTCCCGAGCTCCTGGCCTTCGCCCAGCGCCACTAGGCGCTCCCCGCCGCCGGTCACCGCGCGCCGGAAAAGTAGACTGGCCGCATGGTCATCCTCAGCATCGAACAGGCCCCCGGAAGCCCCGCCCAGGGCGGCGGGACCGACACCCTCGACCGCGAGCTCGAGGAGCTCCTCGAGCAGGAGACGATCGAGCCCGGCGATCACGAGCGGTTCTCGCACTACGTGAAGAAGGACAAGATCCTCGAGTCCGCGATCAGCGGCAAGCCCGTGAAGGCGCTCTGCGGCAAGAAGTGGCTGCCCGGTCGCGACCCGGAGAAGTTCCCCGTCTGCCCCGACTGCAAGCGCATCTACGAGAACATGAAGCCCGAGTAGGGGTCGTCCGGCGGACCCCGCGGGTCAGACGGGGGCGGCCTCCTCGGTGGGGATCGCCGGTTCGCCCGCGCGCAGCCGGAACGCCTGCGCCGGCAGGGCCCGCACGACCTCGGCGTGATGCGCGCGGGCCGCGGCGGTCCCCTCGCGGCCGAGCCAACGCGGATCCGGCTCGCCGCCCTCCGCCAGCGTGACGACGAGGTCGCGGTCGCCGGGGAGCGGTGCCGGGTGCGGTCCGACCGTGACGAGCTCGCTGGTCGCGACCCCCTGCGCGTCGTGGCGGCGCAGGGCTCCCTTGAGGCCGCCGCGGCTCTGCTTGCCCGTGGACCGCTTCGCGACGGACACCCACTCGCCCTCGCCGCCGGCGTCGCGGTGGGCGACGAGCTTGAAGACCATGCCGGCGGCGGGAGCGCCGGATCCGGTGACGAGCGAGGTCCCGACGCCGTAGGAGTCCACGGGCGAGGCCGCGAGACCCGCGATGCCGTGCTCGTCGAGGTCGTTGGTGACGGTGATCCGCGTGCCCGTGGCGCCGAGCGCGTCGAGCTGCGCGCGCACCTCGCCGACGAGCACCGGCAGGTCGCCCGAGTCGAGCCGGACGGCGCCGAGGCCGGGACCGGCGACGCGGACCGCGGTGTCCACCCCCTGGCGCACGTCGTAGGTGTCCACGAGCAGGGTGGTGCCGGCGCCGAGCGCGTCGACCTGCGCCCGGAACGCCTGCTCCTCGGTGTCGTGCAGCAGCGTGAAGGAGTGGGCGGCCGTCCCCATGGTCGGGACGCCCCAGGTGCGGCCCGCCTCGAGGTTCGAGGTGGCGCTGAAGCCCGCGATGAACGCGGCGCGCGCGGCGGCGACGGCCGAGCGCTCGCCCGTGCGGCGGGATCCCATCTCGGCCAGCGGGCGCCCGCCGGCGACCTGCACCATGCGCGCGGCCGCGCTCGCGACCGCGGAGTCGTAGTTGAGGACGCTGAGCACGAGCGTCTCGAGGATGACGCCGTCGGCGAAGGGCGCCTCGACCGTGAGGAGCGGGGATCCCGGGAAGTAGACCTCGCCCTCGCGGTAGCCCGTGATGCGGCCGCGGAACCGGTAGTCGGCGAGCCAGGCCAGGGCCTCCTCGCCGACGACGCGCTCGGAGCGCAGGTACTCGAGCTCGGCGTCGCCGAAGCGGAAGTCGCGGATCAGGTCGAGGAGGCGTCCGGTGCCCGCGACGACGCCGAAGCGGCGGCCGCTCGGGAGGCGCCGGGCGAAGCACTCGAAGACGCACTCGCGATCGTGGGTGCCCGCCTTCAGCGCTGCGTCGAGCATCGTGAGCTCGTACCGGTCGGTGAGGAGGGAGGTCGCCTGGGTCACGCGCCCAGCCTAGGGCGGCGCCCATCGGGGTCGCCGTCCGCATCGCGCACGGACCGCGACGATGACGGGGGTCCGGCCTAGGTTCGTGCCATGGAGCGCACGCGATGGATCCTCGCCGACCAGCTGGGCGACCACTTCGACGACGGCGGGCCGATGCTGCTCGTCGAGTCGCGCGGGCTGCTGGCCCGGCGGCCGTACCACCGGGCGAAGGCGCACCTCATCCTGTCGGGCATCCGGCACCGCGCGCGGGCGCTCGGCGACCGGGTCGAGTTCCACCAGGTGGACCACTACCGCGAGGTCGTCGAGGGGCGGGACGACCTGGAGGTCATCGACCCCACCTCCCGCGGGCTCCGGCGCCTCGTGGCGGAGATCGGTGCCCACGTGCTGCCGAGCCGCGGCTTCGTCACGAGCGAGCAGGAGTTCGCCGAGTGGATGGCGGGCCGCACGTCGAACCGGCTCGTCATGGAGGACTTCTACCGGTGGTCGCGGGCTCGCACGGGCATCCTCATGGACGGCGACGACCCGGTCGGCGGCCGCTGGAACTACGACCACGACAACCGCGAGCGCCCGCCGAAGGGCGCGACGAGCCTCGGCCTCCCCGAGCCGTGGTGGCCCGAGGAGGACGACATCGACGCCGAGGTCCGCGCCGACCTCGACGAGTGGGAGAGGAAGGGCCTCGTGCGCTTCGTCGGCGAGGACGGTCCGCGGCGCTTCGCCGTCACGCCGGAGGAGGGCCGCCTCGCGCTCGACGACTTCGTGGCGAGCCGCCTCAACGACTTCGGCCCCTTCGAGGACGCGTCGCTCGCGGGGGACTGGACCATGGCGCACTCGCTGCTGAGCGCCACCATGAACATGGGCGTGCTGGATCCCGCGGACGTCATCGAACGCATCGTCGCCGAGCACGCGGCCGGCCGGGCACCCATCCAGAGCGTCGAGGGCATCGTCCGGCAGATCATGGGCTGGCGCGACTACGTCTGGCATCTGTACTGGGCCTTCGAGGACGACTACACGTCGCAGAACCGGCTCGACGCGCATCGCGGCGTGCCCACGGCGCTGCAGGAGCTCGACGCCTCCGGCATCGAGGCCGCGTGCCTCTCCCACGTCGTCGACAAGGTCCGCACGCACGGCTGGGCGCACCACATCGAGCGGCTCATGATCCTCGGCAACCTGGCGCTCCAGCGCGGCTACGACCCGGCGGCCATGAACGACTGGTTCATCGACTCCTTCGTCGACGGCACGCCCTGGGTGATGCCCGCGAACGTCGTCGGGATGGCGCTGCACGCGGACGGCGGTCGCATGGCGACGAAGCCGTACGCGGGCGGCGGCGCCTACATCGACCGCATGTCGGACCACTGCGGCGGCTGCCCGTTCGATCCCAAGGTGCGCGTCGGCCCCACGGCCTGCCCGTACACGGCGGGCTACTGGTGGTTCCTCGACCGCAACCAGGAGCGGCTCCGCGGGAACGCCCGCATGGCCCAGCCGCTCGCCGGGCTGCGCCGCCTGAAGGACCTGCCGGAGCTCGTGGCGCAGGAGGACGCGCGGCGGTCGCTGTGACGCGCGCGAGCCGGCCGTCGGCTGCGGGTGCGCCCGGAGCCGCCGGTAGGCTGACCGGATGAGCGACGCGCCGATCGGGATCTTCGACTCCGGCGTCGGCGGCCTCACCGTGGCCCGCGCGGTCGCCACGCTCCTCCCGCGCGAGTCGATCATCTACATCGGCGACACGGCGCACACGCCCTACGGCGACAAGCCCATCGCGGACGTCCGCCGCTACGCGCTGGCGGTCCTCGACGACCTCGTCGAGCGCGGCGTGAAGATGCTCGTCATCGCCTGCAACACGGCGTCCGCGGCCATGCTCCGCGACGCCCGCGAGCGCTACGACATCCCCGTGGTCGAGGTGATCCAGCCAGCCGTCCGCACGGCAGTGAGCGTCACCCGCAACCACCGCGTCGGCGTCATCGCGACGCACGCCACCGTGACGAGCCGCGCCTACGACGACGCCTTCGCCGCTGCGCCGCACCTGGTGCTGACGAGCGCCGAGGCGCCCCGCTTCGTGGAGTTCGTGGAGCGCGGCGAGACCTCGGGCCCCGAGCTCATGGCGGCCGCCGAGGGGTACCTCGCGCCGCTGCGCGCGGCGGGCATCGACACGCTCGTCCTCGGCTGCACGCACTACCCGTTCCTCGAGGGCGCGATCTCGCTGCTCATGGGACCCGACGTCACCCTCGTCTCGAGCGACACCGAGACGGCCAAGGACGTCTACCGGGAGCTCGTGTCCGCCGGCCTCGAGCGGCGCTCCGACGCGCCGCCCGTGATCCGGTACGAGGCCACCGGCGGCAGCGCATCGGACTTCGAGACGCTCGCGCGCCGCATGCTCGGCTCGGGCGTCACGCACGTCGAGCTCGTCGAGACGGGCGCGATCTCCCTTCCCCACCGGCTGCGGGACGGCGCGTCCGACGCGTCGCCCGCGGACGGCGCCCCATCCACCCCCGACCCGAGCTGAGGCCGCACATGACCGACGACACCCCCCGCCACGACGGCCGCGCCGCCGACCAGCTGCGCGAGATCACGATCGAGCGGAACTGGAGCGAGCAGGCCGAGGGATCCGCCCTCATCTCCTTCGGGCGCACCCGCGTCCTCTGCACCGCGTCCTTCACGAACCGCGTGCCGCGCTGGAAGGCCGGCAGCGGACAGGGCTGGGTCACGGCCGAGTACGCGATGCTGCCGCGCGCCACGAACGAGCGCATGGACCGTGAGGCCGTCAAGGGCAAGGTCGGCGGGCGCACGCACGAGATCTCCCGCCTCATCGGCCGCAGCCTCCGCGCGGTCGTCGACATGAAGGCGCTCGGCGAGAACACGATCGTCATCGACTGCGACGTGCTGCAGGCCGACGGCGGCACGCGCACCGCGGCCATCACGGGGGCCTACGTCGCCCTCGCCGACGCGCTCGAGTGGGGCCGCGAGCGCAAGTTCATCGCGCAGCGCGCCACGCCGCTCAAGGACAGCGTCGCCGCGGTCTCGGTCGGCATCGTCGACGGGAAGCCGCTGCTCGACCTGGCCTACGTCGAGGACGTGCGGGCGGAGACCGACATGAACGTCGTGATGACGGGCAGCGGGTCCTTCGTCGAGGTCCAGGGGACCGCCGAGGGCGCGCCCTTCGACCGCGCCGAGCTCGACGCCCTCCTCGACCTCGCGCTCGGCGGCGGCACCACGCTCACCGCGCTGCAGGCGCAGGCGCTCGGTCGCTGAGGCACCGGCCGTGATCCCGCTCGTCCTCGCCACGCACAACGCCCACAAGGTCGAGGAGCTGCGTCGGATCCTCGGCGCGCGCCTCGACGGCATCGACCTGGTCGCCTACGACGGCCCCGAGCCCGTGGAAGACGGCACGACCTTCGAGGAGAACGCGCTCGTCAAGGCCCGGGCCGCTGCGCTGCACACGGGCCGGGCCGCGCTGGCGGACGACTCCGGCATCGGCGTGGACATCCTGGGCGGTTCTCCGGGGATCTTCTCCGCGCGCTGGGCGGGGCCCGCCCGCGACAGCCGGGAGAACCTCGAGCTCCTGCTCTGGCAGCTGGGCGACGTGCCGGACGCCCACCGCGGCGCCCGCTTCACGTGCGCCGCGGCGCTCGTGGTCCCCACCGCGGATGGCCTCGTGGAGCGCACGGCGGTGGGCGTGTGGGAGGGATCCGTGCTGCGCGAGGTGGCGGGGGAGGGCGGCTTCGGCTACGACCCGATCTTCCGCCCGGCCACCGGCGGCGCGAGCGCGGCGGCCCTCAGCGCCGACGAGAAGAACCGGGTCAGCCACCGCGCGCTCGCCTTCGACGCGATCATGCCGGTGGTGCGACGGGAGCTCCTCGGCGAGGGCTGACGCCTCCTCCCCGCCCTCCTGAGAGCGACACTCGTTCCCGACTGCGCTCCCGGCTGGATCCGCATGACGGCGGGCCCGTACGGTGGAAGCATGGGCTCCGGATCGCACGACCACGGCGCGGCCACGACCGACCGTCGTCGCCTCGTCGCCGCCATCGCGATCACCGCGACGGTCCTCGTGGTCGAGGTGGTCGGCGCGCTCGTCTCCGGGTCGCTGGCGCTGCTCGCCGACGCGGGCCACATGACGAGCGACCTGCTCGGCCTCGGCATCGCCCTCGTCGCCACCATCGTCGCCGCGCGCCCGGCGACCGACCGGCACACCTTCGGCTTCCAGCGCGGCGAGGTCCTCGGCGCCCTCGTCAACGGGCTGATCCTCGCCGGCGTCGCCGTCTACGTCGCGGTGCAGGGCGTGCAGCGGCTGCTCGCGCCGGAGGGCCCCGAGGTCGACCCGGGAGTCATGCTCCTCGCTGCCGGCATCGGGCTCGTCGCCAACATCGGGGCGCTGCTGGTCCTCCGCGGGGGAGCGGGTCGCTCGATCAACATGCGCGGCGCCTACCTCGAGGTGCTCGGCGACGCCTTCGGGTCCGTCGCCACCATCATCGCGGGCGTGGTGATCGCGGTCACGGGCTTCGGGCGCGCTGACGCCATCGCGTCGCTCGTCATCGCCGCGCTCATCGTGCCGCGCGCGGTCGTGCTGCTGCGCGACGTCGTGCGCGTGCTGAACGAGTCCACGCCCGTGGGCACCGAGCCCGAGCGGATCCGCGCCCACCTGCTCGAGACCCCCGGTGTCACGGCGGTGCACGATGTGCATGTGTGGGCCATCACGTCGGGGTCGCCGGTCTTCACCGCCCACGTCGTCGTCGAGCAGGAGGTCTTCCGCGAGGGCCGCACCGGCGAGCTGCTCGACCGGCTGTCCGGCTGCCTCGACGACCACTTCGACGTCGAGCACAGCACCTTCCAGCTGGAGCCCGAGGAGCACGCCGGGCACGAGCACCGGCATCACGTCTGAGCCTGCGATCGGCCGCACGTGCCTTCGGCGCGAGTCAGCGGCGCCGATCGCGGCGGATCAGCGGGGGCGTCCGCGTGCGCCTCAGCGCCGCGGGTCGTTCGAGGGGTCCTGGTCGAACTCCTCGCGGGTGAGCGCCAGGTCCGCGCCGTCGTGGGACACGCCCGCCGCCTCCTCGTCGCGCGCGTGCTTGCGCGCGCGGAGGAAGTGGATCGCCGCGGGCACGACCGTGACGAACACGGCCCCCAGGAGGACGTAGTCGATGTAGTGCGTGACGAAGTCGCGGATGGGAGGGAAGCCGTTGAGCAGGTGGCCCAGGAAGGTGAGGCCCGCACCCCAGATGAGGGCGCCGATCGCGTTGTAGAGGGAGTACTTGCGGTAGTCCATGTGGCCGACGCCGGCCGCGATGGGCGCGAAGGTGCGGACGATGGGCACGAAGCGCGCCGCGATGACGGCGAGCCCGCCGAAGCGCGCGAAGAACGCGTTGGTGCGCACGACGTTCTGGCGGCTGAAGATGCCGGAGTCCTTGCGCTCGAAGACGCGCGGTCCCGCCTTGTGGCCGATGAGGTAGCCGACCTCGCCGCCCGCGAAGGCGGAGAACGCGATCGCGAGGCAGACCCACCAGATGTCGATGCCGGTGATCCCGGGGAGGGTCAGTCCCGCGATGACGAGGAGCGTGTCGCCGGGGAACAGGAACCCGAAGAGCAGGCCGGTCTCGGCGAAGATGATGAGGCAGATCCCGATGAGGGCGAATCCCCCGAACGACTCGATGAGCGTCGTCGAGTCGAGGAAGTCGAAGAGCAGGGGATGCACGTGGTGGCTCCAGTCGTGGTGGGTCGCGACGTGAGCGGAGCGACCTGCGGCAGAGCACAGGATATCGGGCGAGGCCGCGCGCGCGCCGAGTCCCGACCACCCCCGGTCGAGGGCCGTGGCGGGGGTCAGGCGACGAGGTCGGCGTGGCCGAAGAGCCCCGGGACGCCGCCCGAGTGCCAGAGGACGACCCGGTCGTCCGGCCCGATGGATCCGCCGCGCACCGCGGCTGCCAACCCCGCCGCCGCGCGGGCCGTGTAGGTGGGGTCGAGGAGGATCCCCGTCGTCCGCGCCACGAGCACGAGCGCCTCCCGCGCCTCGTCCGTGAGGTGCGCGTAGCCGGAGCCGACGCGCCCCTCGTCGATGCGCAGGGCGTCCGCGCGGATCCCCGTGTCGCGCTCGGCGAGGAACCCGGCGACCACGGCGCGCGGCTCGGCCACCGCCCCGCAGTGCACGCCGAGGACGCGCTCGGGCCCGAGCGCCTCGACGAGCCCGGCCATCGTGCCGCCGGAGCCGAGGGCGACGACCACGTGGTCGACGGCGCCGACCTGTCCCGCGAGCTCGTGTCCCGCGTCGACGAAGCCCTGCACGGAGTGCGCGTCGGATCCGCCGAACGCCACGCGGTGCACGCGCGTGCCCGCGCCCTCCAGCTCCGCGACGACGGACGTGGCGCGCGACTCCGCCCGCTCGTCGCCCGACCACACGATGCGCGCGCCGTACAGCATGTCGAGCAGCACGTTGCCGCGTGCCGCGACCTCGTGTCCTTCGAGCACCAGCACGACGTCGAGGCCGAGGGACGCACCGGCCGCCGCCGTCATGCGCGCGTGGTTGCTCTGCGCAGCGCCCGTGGTGACCACCGTGGTGGCCCCGCGCGCGACGGCGCGGCCGAGCGAGTGCTCGAGCTTCCTGGCCTTGTTCCCTCCGCCGCCACAGCCGATGAGGTCGTCGCGCTTCATCAGGAGCCGCTCGGGGTGCAGGCCGAGCGCCTCCGCGAGGCGGGGCACCGGGTGCACGGGGGTCGGCTCGGTCCAGAGGCGGATGCGGTCGTCCACGGGTGCTCCTCGCTGCGGGTCGGAGCGTGGCGGCGAGGAGGCCCGTCGCGGGCTCCGTCGCTGGTGCGGGAGAAGGGACTTGAACCCTCACGCTCGAAAGCACAGGAACCTAAATCCTGCGTGTCTACCGATTCCACCACTCCCGCGGGTGCCCGCCCAGCTTAGGACGCCCCCTAATATGTTGATCGTGACAACGAAGACACTCGTAGCAGGCATCGACTCCTCCACGCAGAGCTGCAAGGTGGTCGTCCGCGACCTCGACACGGGCGCCCTCGTGCGCTCCGGCCGCGCGTCCCACCCCGACGGCTCGGAGGTGGATCCCGCGCACTGGTGGGATGCGCTCCTCTCCGCCATCGCCGACGCGGGCGGCCTCGACGACGTGGCCGCCATCTCGGTCGGCGGCCAGCAGCACGGCATGGTCTGCCTCGACGAGTCCGGCGCGGTCGTCCGCGACGCGCTCCTCTGGAACGACACCCGATCCGCGCAGGCCGCCGCCGACCTCCGCGACGAGCTCGGCGCCGACGCCTGGGCGAGCGCCACGGGCGTGGTCCCGGTCGCGTCCTTCACCGCCACCAAGCTCCGCTGGCTCCGCGACGCCGAGCCCGAGAACGCCGACCGCGTCGCCGCCGTCGCCCTCCCGCACGACTGGCTGACCTGGCGCCTGCTCGGCCACGGCGTCGGATCGCCGGACCTCGCCGCCCTCGCCACCGACCGCTCCGACGCGAGCGGCACCGCGTACTGGTCGAGCGTCACGGGGGAGTACCGCCTCGACCTGCTGGAGCGCGCGCTCGGCCGCGTGGTCGGCCTGCCGCGGGTCCTCGGGCCCGGCGAGTCCGCCGGCGTCACGGGCGCCGGGATCCCCGGCGTCCCGGCCGGCATCCCCGTCGGCCCTGGCGCGGGTGACAACGCCGCGGCCGCGCTCGGGCTCGGCGCGGTGCCCGGCGACGTCGTCGTCTCCATCGGCACGTCGGGCACGGTGTTCGCCGTCACGGCGGATCCCATCACCGACGCCAGCGGCACGGTCGCCGGCTTCGCGGACGCCACGGGCAACTTCCTCCCGCTCATCGCGACCCTCAACGCCGCCCGCGTGCTCGACGGCGGCGCGCGCCTCCTCGGCGTCGACCACGCGCGCCTGTCTGACCTCGCGCTCGAGGCCCCCGCGGGATCCGACGGCCTCGTGCTCCTGCCCTACTTCGAGGGCGAGCGCACCCCGAACCTGCCCGACGCCACCGCGTCCCTCCACGGCATGACCCTCCGCAACAGCACGCCGGCGACCATGGCCCGCGCGCACGTCGAGGGCATGCTGTGCGGCCTGGCCGACGGCCTCGACGCGATCACGCGCCAGGGTGTCGAGGTCGAGCGCGTGCTCCTCATCGGCGGCGGGGCGAAGAGCCGCGCCGTGCGGGAGATCGCGCCCACGATCTTCGGCGTCCCCATCCACGTGCCGGACGCGGGCGAGTTCGTCGCCGACGGCGCCGCGAAGCAGGCCGCGTGGATCCTCACGGGCTCGGTGCCTGCGTGGCCCCTCGCGGGCGACGAGGTGTTCGACGCGCCGGGCGTGCCGGCGGTGCGTGAGGCGTACGCGGCGGCGAAGGCGGAGATGAGTTACTAAGCCGAAAGCCTTATACATTCAGCACCATGTGTCATGCTGTACCCCATATTATTTAGGATTGATAATGGACGCGTTACTGTATGGCCTTGCTGCTTCAGCAGCGAAGGCGGTCTTTAGCCTTTGGGCCACGGGCTCCGTTAGTCCAGACATCGCAGTTGGCGCGGGCGAGGTTGTCAAAGCATCATTGCTTAAAGAAAAAGACCGACGCGCGGCGGATCGACAAATTAGTAGCATGGCGGAGCGGATTTTTGAGCAGCTAGAACCTGTCATCTCTATCGAGTATAAAAACCTTGGAGAAGCCGAGGCGTCTGTAGTAATGGAGGCGGTGCAAAAAGCCGTAAGCATATCGACCGATACTGCTCGAACTGTTATTGAGCATGACTTCGACTCACTACGCCTGGAAGCTGCCATAAAACCAAAAGATGCTGAACTATCTGCGCTTGGTCTTTCAGAGGAGGCCGAGCACTTACTTGAACTTCTCCTCGCTGAGTGCTGTGACTACATCACTGAGATAGCTGCCCGGCTACCACAGTTCGAGACCGAGGCCGCGCGCGAGATACTTCGCCGCGAAACGTCCTTGATGGAAATGGCTCAGGCGACCTTTATAGCGCTACCGCGTTCTCGTGTACCTCGTTCTTTCGGGGCTGGGGACGATCACGAGCGCTTTGAGACTCGCTACGTCCGCGCAGTAGCCACGTATGCGGAAAAGCTTGAGTTATTCGGAGTGACGTCAGTGACGGCGCGACGACCCTATGATCTTTCTGTTGCATACATTTCATTAAGTATTGCAGTGCAGGGCGACGAGAAGACAAGCGGCAGTGGCGACGCGCCAGATGAGCAAGAGGGTGCTGTCAGCCGAGCCGACGCGTACTTCAGCGAGCATTCACGTGTGCTTCTTACCGGAGACGCTGGTTCCGGAAAAACGACTCTGCTCAGATGGCTTGCAGGTCTTTCAGCAAGAGACTCGCCGATAGCGGACAAAGCGGGTAGCTGGCGTCAGCGAGTTCCATTTATTATTCCGCTTCGACAATTTGCTGATGATGCGCTACCGACTCCTGGGCTTTTCGTAAACCTGATTAAGCCTAACCTCGCAGAAGCGACGCCGCCTGGATGGGCGCATCAGATTCTCGAGGAAGGTCGAGGTGCGCTACTAGTCGATGGGCTCGACGAGGTGCCTGTGGCACGTCGAAAGGAAGTCCTGGACTGGATAGTAGAGCTTGACTCGGATTTTCCAGGGAACTCAATCCTTGTTACCTCCCGTGGTGCTGCGTTAACTAAAGAATGGAAGCAGTCCGAACTTCTTGAGCGCGCAACTCTTCAACCCATGACGCCGTCTGATATCCAATCATTCGTTAATCACTGGCATGATGCCATGAGGCGGAGTGCGCTTGCGGATGAACGTCAACAGGTTTCAGACGCTCATGTAGGCATGCTTAATGTGATTAAAACGCGACCTAATATCCAGGCGCTTAGTAAGACGCCGCTTTTGTGTGCCTTGATGTGCGCTTTGCATCTTGAAAATGCATCCAGTCTGCCATCGGATAAAATGAGCCTGTATAGGACTGCTATCGAGATGCTGGTGATGAAGCGCGATAACGATCGTCGCCTCGCGCGGTCGGATACGCAATTGAACTTGTCCGACCGCCTTGTATTACTTCAAAGGTTGGCTATTTGGATGCATGAAAACGGTCTTGCAGATGCGTCTCATGGCGAGTACCAGGCGGCGATCGAGCGGTCGCTTGTAGCCCTGAATAGGCCCTCGGCAGAGGCGGCTGAAACGGCAGCGTTCCTGCTTGAGCGCTGCGGCATCTTACGTGAGCCGACCCCCGGTCGTGTTGATTTCATTCATCGGTCGTTCCTCGAATACCTAGCTGCTGCGGCAGAAGTTGAAGACGATTCAATTTCGAAGTTGCTCCTTCATGCGACAGAGGAGCCGTGGCGAGAAGTTATAGTCATGGCTGCGGGTCACGCGAACAATGCGCAACGCCGGCACCTCATTGAAGGGTTATTGGCACGCGGGGCAGCGGAGCCGGGTAACATGCATCAGCTCTACCTTATTGCCGTAGCCACTCTGCAAACCGTTCGCGCCTTGGACCCTGATCTACGAGATTCTCTGCAAGTCGCTCTCAACGCAGTTCTACCCCCGGCCAACATGACTGAAGCATCGGCTGTCGCCTCCGCCGGTTCTTCAGCTGCCCCGTTACTTCGACGTCGGGCTGATCTCAAGGTGCTTGAGGCTGTAGCGAGCGTCCGCGCGCTGTCATTGATTGGTGGGCCTGAGGCATTCGAGGCGTTGAGGACCTACAGGCGGGAAGCCCGAATCACTGTGATTCGGCAACTCCTACGAGCGTGGACAGCATTCGATACCAAGGAATACGCATCCGAAATTTTAGCTGGCTCACGTTTCATTCGAGGTTCGTTCACTGTTACGGAGCCTGAGCACATCCCGTACTTAGCCAAGTTTGAGCGCCTCGAGAATATTAACATTGACATTTCCGAGCGCATGTCAAATTGGAATGATTTAAGTGCTCTAGAAGGGGACGAGCGCGTTGAGACGCTTTCCTTGAGTAACTTGCGCTGGGCGGTGAACCTCGTCGGGGTGCCTGTACTGCCCGCATTAAGCTCCCTTACTCTCAGTAATTTTGATAATCTTGTGTCTGTCAGCGGAATCGAGAACTTTCCGGCATTAAGGCGATTCGAAATTCACGGCGCACGCTCGCTCGATGATCTAGGCGCGCTAGCAAGTCTCCGGGGCCTAGAGAGGCTAGTACTAAGCGTTGCCGGTTCTGCCAACCTAGAGTTCCTCGCGCGTATGGCAGTGCCGATCTCGCAGGTCTGGGTATATTCAGCTCGCTCGGCGATCGTGACTGTAGGGGGAATGAAGGTCAAGTCGCTTAATATCGTTCGATGGGCTTGGAGGGCCGAGGAGCAGGCGATGGATCTTGACGGGCTCGCGTCTTCCCCGGACATAACGTCTTTGCGTCTAGATTGTTTCAATCTGCCAGACGTAGTCGAACTACCGCCACATTTAGAGTCGCTTCATCTTCAGCGCGGGGCGGCGACGTTTACGGGCGGTGATGCTTTGACAAGGCTAAGTGTGTATGAGTATCCGTCCGCCGAGATATACGCGCTTGTGGAGCGGGCACCGCGACTGGCTAGAATTTCGATTTCATCGAGTGTGACGCATTCAAGCGTGATGGATATACTCTCGCAGATGCCAGTGCGAGCTAATCTCGAAATAGAGTTTCACGACTATCATGAAGTGGATGCATTCGATGAGGAGCCGGTCGAAAATGTGCTTTATGCGGCCGCTGTCACGCATAAATCGGTGATATACACGGGTTTGGGATAATTGCAGCGGCCTTGGACTGTCCGCGCGTTGGCCCTGCCGACGTGCGCACCTGATTGAGTGTCAGGCAGAAGGGTCGGCGTCGGGACCCCGTAAACCTGGACCTATTCTTCGGCACTTACCCGTGTTGTCGCGGCACGTACCGCGGCACGTACCGCACGAGGATCCCCGCGCCGATGAGCCCGAGCACGCCCATCACGCCGCTGGCGACGGCGAGCGACGCGGCGGAGGTGAGCGCCGCGATGAGGAGCGGGGACGCGGCGCTGCCGGCGTCGCCCGTGAAGCGCCAGGCGCCGAGGAAGGGGGCCGGGTCCTCGCGGGGGGCGAGGTCGGCGCCGAGGGTCATGAGGATCCCCGAGCCGACGCCGTTCGCGACCGACATGAACATGGCCACGCCGATGAACCACTGCACGCTCGTCGGCAGGTCGGGCGTGAGCGCGAGCACGAGGTAGCCGAGGCCGAGCCCGACCATCGACGGCACGGCGCTCCAGAGCCGGCCGAAGCGGTCCATGATCTGGCCGCTCGCGTAGAAGAGGGCGAAGTCCACGCCGCCCGCTATGCCGATGATGAGCGCCGTGTTCGCGTCCGAGATGCCGATGCTCACGGCCCACAGGGGGAGGAGCACGCCGCGGCCCGCGCGCATCGCGCCGATGAGGGCCGCGCCGGATCCGAGCTTCACGAGCACGCCCTTGAACCGCCACAGGGTCCGGCCGAGGCCCGCCGACTCGCGCGCCGGGGGAGCGGTGCCCGCAGCCGCCGCGACGGACTCGTCGTCCTGCGGCTCGCCCGCGGTGGCGGCCGCGGCGCTCTGCAGGTCCGCGCGGTTGCGGCGCACGACGTCCATGGGATCCGGCAGCACTAGCAGCGTCACGGCAGCCGCGAGGCACGCCACGATGTGGATCGCGAACGCTGACTGCGACGCGCCGGTCAGGTGGATCACGCCTGCGGCTAGGAACGGCCCCACGAAGTACCCGGCGCGGAACGTGCCGCCGAGCGTCGACAGCGCGCGGGCCCGGTACGCCTGCGGCACGAAGCTCGTCATGAACGCGTGCCGCGCGAGCGCGAAGACGGCCGTCGAGACGCCGATGAGGAAGACGCCGATGCCGAGCACGAGCGGGTTCGGCGCGAGGAGGCACAGCACCAGGCCGCCGATGGAGACGAAGGCCGCGCCGATCATGGCGGTCCGCTCGCCGATGCGGCTCACCACGGATCCGCTCGGGATGTCACCCACGAGCTCGCCGAGCATGATCATGCCGCCGATGAAGGCGGCGATCGCGAGCGAGGCGCCGAGGCTGCCCGCGACGATCGGGATGATGGGGATGATCGCCCCCTCGCCGATGGAGAAGAGGAGCGCGGGGAGCAGCGCCGGGAGCGCCACCGCGCGGAGGGAGAAGGGGGCATCCGGGGTCGACATCGCCCCCGAGCCTACGCGCGGGCGGACCCCGCCCCGGACGTCGCCCGCGGGCCGGACGGTAGGCTGGGCGGCACCATGATCGACCAGGACTTCTCTTCGCGGATCACAGAATTGCGCGACACCTACTCCAACATCCGCTCGGTGATCGGCGTCGAGCGCCTGCAGCAGGAGGTCGAGGAGCTGAGCGCCCAGGCGGGCGAGCCGGACCTCTGGGATGACACCGAGAAGGCGCAGAAGGTCACGAGCGACCTGAGCCACCGCCAGGCCGACCTCAAGCGCATCGACGAGCTGCAGCGCCGCCTCGACGACCTCGACGTGCTCGTGGAGATGGCCAAGGACGACGAGGAGTCCGCCGAGGAGGCGGTCGTCGAGCTGGCCGGCATCACGAAGATCATGGACGAGCTCGAGGTGCAGACGCTCCTCAACGGCGAGTTCGACCCGCGCCCCGCGGTCGTCACGATCCGCGCGGGTGCCGGCGGCGTCGACGCGGCCGACTTCGCCGAGATGCTCATGCGCATGTACCTGCGCTGGGCCGAGCAGCACGACTACTCCGCCACCGTGCTCGACACCTCCTACGCGGAGGAGGCGGGCATCAAGTCGGCGACCTTCGAGATCGACGCGCCCTACGCCTTCGGCACGCTCTCCGTCGAGGCCGGCACGCACCGCCTCGTGCGCATGAGCCCCTTCAACTCCGCCGGCAAGCGCCAGACGTCGTTCGCCGCCGTCGAGGTCGTGCCGCTCATCGAGCAGACCGAGTCGATCGAGATCCCCGAGAACGACATGCGGGTGGACGTCTTCCGCTCGTCCGGCCCCGGCGGCCAGTCGGTCAACACGACCGACTCGGCGGTGCGGATCACCCACCTGCCGACCGGCATCGTCGTCACCTGCCAGAACGAGAAGAGCCAGATCCAGAACCGCGCCGCCGCCCTGCGGGTGCTGCAGTCGCGCCTGCTCCTCGTGCAGCGCGAGCAGGAGGCGGCCACGAAGAAGGAGCTCGCCGGCAACATCACGGCGAGCTGGGGCGACCAGATGCGCAGCTACGTGCTCGCGCCGTACCAGATGGTCAAGGACCTCCGCACGGAGCACGAGGTCAACAACCCGTCCAACGTGTTCGACGGCGACCTCGACGGCTTCATCTCCGCGGGGATCCGCTGGCGCAAGTCGCCCGACCGCGCCTGAGAGAGTCCGGGGGACCGATCGCCGCGGTGAGTCGATGCGGCGAAAGGCACCTCCCGTGCCTAGGGTCGTACCGACATGATCAGGTTCGACCACGTATCCAAGGTGTATCCCGGCAACCCCCGACCGGCGCTGAGCTCCGTCGACCTCGAGATCCTCCGCGGGGAGTTCGTCTTCCTCGTCGGCGCATCCGGGTCCGGCAAGTCCAGCTTCCTGCGTCTCGTGCTCAAGGAGGACCGGCCGACCAACGGCACGATCCACGTCCTGGGCCAGCAGCTGAACCAGCTGTCGAGCCGCAAGGTCCCCTACTACCGGCGCAGCCTGGGGGTGGTGTTCCAGGACTTCCGGCTGCTCCCGAACAAGTCGGTCTTCGACAACGTCGCGTTCACGCTCCAGGTGATCGGCAAGTCGCGCGGCTTCATCCAGGAGGCCGTCCCGGACGTGCTCGCCATGGTGGGCCTCCAGGGCAAGGAGCAGCGCCTGCCGCACGAGCTCTCCGGCGGCGAGCAGCAGCGCGTGGCCATCGCCCGCGCCGTGGTCAACAAGCCCGCCGTACTCCTCGCCGACGAGCCCACGGGCAACCTCGACCCGCTGACGAGCGCGGGCATCATGCAGGTGCTCGAGCGCATCAACGCCAACGGCACCACCGTGATCATGGCCACCCACGACTCCGGCATCGTCGACCAGATGCAGAAGCGCGTCATCGAGCTGATCGGCGGCGAGGTCGTCCGCGACGAGGTCGGCGGCCAGTACCAGACCTCCGCCATCGACCTGCCGCGCACGGCCGAGAACCCGGTCGGCGTGAACCCCGAGCACCCGCCCGTGGCGGCACCGACCCCCGTCTTCGTGCCGGCCGCGCCGCTCCCCGCGCCCGTGCGCCCCACCGCTCCTGAGGAGCCCGCCACTGGCGCCGAGCGTCGCGAGCAGGCCAGGCGCGACAAGCAGCGTCGCGCCGATGAGAAGGCGCGCGCCAAGGAGGAGGCGACCCGCGAGGCCGCCGCCGCCAAGGCCGCGAAGAAGGCGCCGCGGAAGCCCGCGAAGGACGCTGCGGCTGCGGCCGCCGTGCCGGCCCCGGCTCCTGCTGCCCCCGCGACGTCCGCCGCGGCGAGCGCTCCCTCAGCGGATGCCGCGCCCATCGTGCCTGCCACCGCGCCCGTCCGCGATGCCGGGCCCGCCCGTGACGCCGCGCCTGCCCGTGACGGCGCGTCCGACCGCGGATCCGGCCCGGACGCCCCGGCCTACGCCCCGTCGGCGTTCGCCGAGGCGGCGCGCGTGGATCCCGTCCCCGAGCGCGAGGTCGAGCGCCAGCGGCCGGCCGCTGGCGCGGAGGAGCTCCGTGAGCCCGCCTCCACGCGCCCCGAGCCGACCGCTCCCGAGCCCGTCCGTCCCGAGCGGCCCGTCGAGCCGACGCCGTCGCGCGCCGTGCCCGTCAGCCGCGACCAGGCGCCACCCGTCGACGACGGCCCGCCCGCCGCGTCCACGCCGCCGAGCCGGCGCAACGGCGGGGGAGCGGCCCCCGCGGCCCCGAGCACCGGATCCATCCGGCGGCTCCCCGAGGGCACGGGCGTGATCCGCCTGCCCGACCTGTCCGACGGCGAGGGCTCCGCGCCCGCCGACGGACGCGACGACGCCGAGCTCGCCGAGCTCGGCCTGGCCGAGAAGCTGGGCCTCCGCGCCCGCGGTGAGTCGCCGGACGACACCGGCGCACAGGATGTGGGGCCCACGCGATGAGACTCGGACTCGTCCTCTCCGAGGTCGGCCACGGCCTCCGTCGGAACGTCAGCATGGTCGTCTCGGTCGTGCTCGTCACCTTCATCTCGCTCACGTTCGTGGGCGCCGCCGTGCTGCTGCAGATGCAGATCGGCCAGATGAAGAACTACTGGTACGACCGCGCGCAGGTCGCGATCGACTTCTGCACCGACACGTCGGTGCCGAGCGAGACCTGCGTCAACGGCAAGGCCACCCAGGAGCAGATCGACGCGGTCAAGCAGCAGCTCGACAGCGACACGCTCGCCCCGTTCATCGACAAGTACTACTTCGAGGACCAGGACACCGCGTACAAGAACTTCCAGGAGCAGTTCAAGGGCGATCCCGTCACCGAGCTCGTGCAGCCGGAGTTCCTCAACGAGGCGTTCTGGGTGAACCTCAAGGACCCGTCGAAGTCGGACATCCTCAGCGACAGCCTCTCGGGGCTCGCGGGCGTCGAGAACGTGACGGACCAACGGCAGTACCTCGACCAGATCTTCTCCATCTTGAACGCCGCCAGCCTCACGGCCGTCGGCATCGCCGGGCTCATGCTCGTGGCCGCCGCCCTGCTGATCGCCACCACGATCCGCCTGTCCGCGTTCTCGCGGAGAAGGGAGCTGGGCATCATGAGGCTGGTCGGGGCGTCGAACCGCTTCATCCAGACCCCGTTCATCCTCGAGGGCGTGTTCGCGGCGCTCATCGGGTCGGTGCTCGCCAGCGCGGCGACGGTGGCGCTCGTCAAGTTCTTCGTCCAGGGGTTCCTGAGCACGAGGCTCACGTCGATATCCCTGGTGAACATGGACGACGCTCTGCTCGTCGTGCCGATCCTGCTGGGGGTGGGCGTCGTGCTCGCGGCGGTCTCCGCCAACTTCGCGATCAGCCGCTATCTGCGCATCTGATCCTCCGGTAGGCTGATGGGCTGCCCGGATCCGGGCGGATCCACCTGAACCATCGAGGAGTCCACCGTGCCCAGGGAACGTGGCGAGAAGGTGGTGGCGACCAACCGCAAGGCGCGCCACGACTACACCATCGAGTCGACCTACGAGGCCGGCCTCGTGCTCACGGGCACCGAGGTCAAGTCCCTCCGCCAGGGGCGGGCGTCGCTCGTCGACGGCTACGCGTTCGTCGACGCCGGCGAGGCGTGGCTCGACGCGGTGCACATCCCCGAGTACAACCAGGGCACCTGGAACAACCACCCGGTGCGCCGCAAGCGCAAGCTCCTCCTGCACAAGGAGCAGATCCTCAAGATCCACTCCAAGGTCAAGGAGGGCGGCTACACGGTCGTCCCGCTGCAGCTCTACTTCGTGGACGGCCGGGCGAAGGTCGAGCTCGCCATCGCGAAGGGCAAGAAGGAGTACGACAAGCGCCAGACGCTGCGCGAGCGCCAGGACAAGCGCGAGGCAGACCGGGCGATGTCGTCGCACCGCCGCCTGGGCGAGTGACCCCGCTCCTCCCGGTGGTGCGCCCGTCTCCGGTCGGGTAACATGGAGGGCTGGTCGCGCATGACGCGGCCGGCGTTTGACAACTCGACAGCGTGGAACATGCGACCCGGCTCGGGCGCCTCTCGGGGCGCTGGGCCGTTCATGGGGATGATCGGTTTCGACATTGCCTGAATGACTGCGAGAAGCGGGTCGAGGATGCAGGGCTATCTCGTAAACGCTCTCTGCAAAATACAACTGCCAATAACAAGCAGTCGTCCTTCGCTCTCGCTGCCTAAGCGAGCGCACTAACAGGACCGTCGACCCGGTGATGCTCTCTACCCGGTAAGTCGGCGTCAGATTAGGGAGCTCGCTGCGCGGTCGTGCCTCAGGGCCGCGTGGGACTCGAACTGAGGCTGGGCCCGTCGGATCAGATGCCAGGAGCAAGTTCCGGGGCCGAGCAGGACGCCTTTCCTGGATACACCCGTAGAAGGCGCAGGATTACAGCAGTGGACCGGGGTTCGATTCCCCGCATCTCCACCATCGCGTCGCATGCTCCACGCCCGTCGAGGGATCGGATCCGTCCGGTGACACGCGAGGCCCCGTCCGCCCGGACGGGGCCTTTCGTGTGCGTGGAGGCGGATCAGCCCACGGGTGCGCGGGGCGCAGCCGGCGCGGGCGCTCCCGGGTCGCTCGTGGCGAGCGCCGGCGCGGTGGTCTCCACCGCGGGCGAGCCCGTCCGCCCCCGTCGGCGCTTCCGTCCCCCCGAGCGCCCGTACACGAGGTACATCGTGAGCCCCATGATGATCATGAGCAGCACCGTGTAGACGAACGTGATGCTCATCGAGTCGAGGTTCGCCTCGCCCTCGGTGCTGGCCTTGATCGCGATTCCGAGCGGCTCGTACAGCGGTTGGTAGAGGAACACCGCCGCGTCGTAGTCGTCGAGCAGGCTGTTGAAGTTGAGCGCCGTGATGGCCGCGACCGTGGGGATCACGAGCGGCACCAGCACCCGGCGGAACGTCGCGAGCGACCTCGCGCCGAGGATCCGCGCCGCGTCCTCCAACGACTGCGGCACGCTCGCGAACGCCGCCTTCAGCAGGCGCAGCGTGAACGGCACCTTGACGATGACGTAGGCCACGAGCAGCAGCCACGTCGTGCCTGTGAGCACCTGCCCGCCGATGAGCGGCTGCGGCCGGTCGAACGTCTGCAGCAGCGCGAGCGCGATGAGGATGGTGGGCAGGATCCACGGTATGTGCAGCAGGTACTCCAGCGTCGCGGTCACCCAGTTGCGGTTCCGCTGGATCATGCGCGCGACGAACAGGAGCCCTGCCACGACGATCACCGCGGCCAGCGCGCTGTAGACGAGGCTCACGATGAAGGGGCGCAGCACGTCGGGGGAGCCGAGCACGGTCGCGTAGTTCCGCAGCGTGAACGAGTCCCACGTGATGGAGCCCGTCTGCACGCTCTTCGAGTCGAGGAACGAGAACAGCACGATGAGGATCACCGGCAGCGCGTAGACCACGAACAGCGCGTACGCGACCACGTGCACCACGCCGTTCACGACCGGGTTCCGGATGCGCTGCTTCTGCAGCGGCGTCGCGACCTTGGCCACCGAGAAGTACACGCCCGACTTCTCGACGCGGTTCATGATCGCCAGCAGCAGGATGGTGGCGACGCCCAGGACGATCGCCAGCAGGGCGGCGAGGTCGCGGGAGCTCGTGCTCTTGGAGAACGTGACGATCATCGGCGCCACCGTCTGGAAGCCGGTGCCGCCGAGCACCAGGGGGGCGGTGAGCGCCCCGAGGCCGGTGAGGAACGTGAGGACGGTGACCGCGAAGATCATGGGCCGCAGCGCCGGCAGCACGATGCGGAAGAGGATGCGCCCGGTGCCCGCGCCCATGCTGCGCGCCGCCTCGATGGTCTGGTGGTCGATCGCCGCGAGGGACGAGCGGAGGAAGAGCATGTGGTTCGTGGTGGTGGCGAAGGTCATCACGATGACGACCGCGAAGTAGCCGGAGAACCAGTCGGGGTCGAGGTCGGGGAAGGCGCGCTGCGCGAGCGCGGTGACGAACCCGTAGCGGCCGTAGATGAAGTCGTATCCGGCTGCCAGCACGATGCCGCCGTAGATGAGCGTCGTGGCGTAGCCGAGCCAGAGCACGCGGGATCCGCGGACCACGAAGTACTCGGTCACCAGCACGATGAAGATGCCCACCACGTTGACCGTGATCGCGAGGGTCACCGCGAGCAGAAGGCTGTTGCCGACGCTGCGCATCGCCCGGTCGGAGCTCACGAGCTTCTCCAGCGCCCGGCCGCTGAACGCGCCGTCGGGGAAGAAGGTCGTGACGAGCAGGTTCGCGTTCGGGAACACCAGGAACGTGACGACGAACCACAGCGCGGCGAGGAGGACCACGACGCCGAGCGGGGAGCGCAGCAGCGCGCGGACGGGGGTGCGCACGGCTAAGACCGGTACTGCAGGATCGCGGACGGGTCGATGCCCACGACGACCTCGGTCCCGGGTGCCAGTGGCGGGGCACCCGTCTCGGTGACGAGGGCCTCGACGGCATCGTCTCCGAGGTCGACGCGATAGGTGCTGTACGAGCCGTGGTAGCTGCGCTCGGCGACGACCCCGTCGATGCGCACGCGACGCGGATCCGCGGCTGCCGCGTCGCGGGCGGCCACCGACACACGCTCGAGCCGCACGTACGCGCGGCCCGAGGCGTCGAGGTCCGTCGCGCCGGCGTCGCGGAGACGCTCGACCGTCGCGGGGCCGAGCGGGTTGATCGCGCCGACGAACGTGGCGACGAACTCCGTGGCCGACCGGTCGTAGACGTCCTCCGGGGTGCCGACCTGCTCGATGCGCCCCGCGTCGAAGACCGCGATGCGATCGCTCATGGTGAGCGCCTCCTCCTGGTCGTGCGTCACGTACACGGTCGTGATCCCGAGCCGGGACTGCAGGCCCTTCAGCTGCTCGCGCAGCTGCACGCGGAGCTTGGCGTCGAGGTTGGAGAGGGGCTCGTCGAGCAGCAGGATCCGCGGCTCGAGCACGAGCGCCCGCGCGATCGCGACGCGCTGCTGCTGCCCGCCGGAGAGCTCCGCCACGTTCTTGTCGAGCTGCGCGGCGCTCAGCTCGACCTGGTCGGCCATGGCGCGGACGAGGCGGTCGGTCTCCGCCTTGCCGGCCTTCCGCACCGTGAGGCCGAAGGCGATGTTCTGCCGCACCGACATGCTCGGGAAGAGCGCGTAGTTCTGGAAGACCATGCCGACCCGGCGCTTCTCGCTGGGGAGCCGCGTGGCGACCTGCCCGTCGATCACGATGTCGCCGCGGCTGGGATCCACGAAGCCGGCGAGGGTCCGCAGCGCGGTCGTCTTGCCGCAGCCCGACGGCCCGAGGAGGGTGAAGAACTCGCCCTCGTGGATCTCGAGGTCGAGCCCGGGGATCGCCACCTGGTCGCCGAAGCGCACCTCGACGTCGTCGAAGCGGATCATCAGGGCAGGTACTCCAGCTCGGTCTTCTCGACCCAGTCGGCGATGTGCTCGCGCACGAAGCCGTAGTCGACGTCCTGCTTGTCGAGCGACTCGATGAGCTCCTTCACCGCCGGGAGCGCCTTCTCGCGCGCGGTCGTATTGACGGGGTAGCTCGAGAACTCCTCCGCGAACGCGCCCTGCACGTCGGCGCTGCCGAACCAGTCGATGAACGCGCGGGCGCGCTCCTCCTTCTTCGTGCCGGCGATCTCGGCGATCTGCTCGGTCACGAACGGGACGCCGGCCTTCGCGGGGACGATCTCGGTGGTGGTGCCGTACTGCGCGTCGCGCGCCGCGATGCCGCTCGAGGCGAGGGTGCCGAACGCGACCTCGCCGCGGGAGAGGCGGGCGTAGAGGTCGGTGCCCTCGACCGCGGGGGATCCGTTCGCGAAGTAGTCCTTCACGACCTGCCAGCCGGCGTCGCTGATGCCGAGGTCGCCGTCCGGGTCCTCGTAGGGCGCGAGGAGGCCCGCGAGGATGAGCTGCGGGGTCGCCTCGCCCAGGCGCGTGTTGACCTCGTACTTCCCCTCGTACTCTGAGGAGTACAGGTCCGTCACGTCGCGCGGCACGTCGCCGCCCGAGGTCTGCTTCGCGTCGTGCACGGTGACGATCGCCTGCTCCACGAGCGGCCAGTACGCGCCGTCGGCGGGATCGCCGGCGGCCTGGTCGACCTCGCCCGACCACGCGGGCATGTAGGCGGTGATGGCGTCCTCCGCCTTGAGGTTCTCGAAGTACATGTTGTTGAGGCCGAACACCACGTCCCCGACGGGGTTGTTCTTCTCCGCGACGATGCGGTTCGCGAGGTCGGCGCCGCCGAGGCCCACGATCTGGATGTCGAATCCGGCCTTCGCGGCCTCCGCCGTGACCCAGTCGCCGCGGCCGTCGCCGTTGGAGTTCGTGTAGACGATGAGCGTGTCGCCCGAGGCGGGGGAGACGGCGGGGTCCGCGGTGCCGGTGTCGGCGGACGATCCGCACCCGGAGAGCGCGAGCCCGGCCGCGACCACGGCGGAGAGGGAGATGGTGAGACGGCGGGCGCGGTTCTTCATGGTGTCCTCTCGGAGGGAGCACGACGGTGTGCTCGCGGGCGGTCGCGCCGGACCGGCACGAAGTCCCCAGGCTAGGAGCGGGATCCTCGGCGGCCCCCTCCGGCGGACGCTGTTGGCTCGCTGTTCAGCGGAGGGACACGCCGGCCGATTCCCCAGGTGAGGAGGAAGCTGGTCGAGGGCACGATGCCCGCGCTCGCGGGAGCGGGAATACATAGCCCGTGTATGGGATTCGATACCTCATGACCGGACGCACCACCACGGGCACGACCCCGACCACGACCGACGACCAGGAGCGCACCCGCTGGCAGGCCTTCTGGGTCTGCGTCGGCGTCGCGGCGCTCACGATCCTCGACCTCTCGAAGGTCAACGTCGGCCTGCCGTCGATCGAGGAGTCGCTCGGCGCCGGATCCACCGACCTGCAGCTCATCGTCGCCGGATACGCCCTCGCGTTCGGCCTGGCCCTCGTGCCCGCCGGCCGTCTCGGTGACATCCGCAGCCGCCGGCTCATGTTCGTGGTCGGCCTCAGCTCCTTCACGATCGCGAGCCTCCTGTGCGCCATCGCGCCCGACGTGAAGACGCTCGTGATCGCGCGGATCCTGCAGGGCGTGGCCGCCGGCATCCAGATGCCGCAGGTGCTCGGCCTCATCCAGCAGCTCTTCCAGGGCGAGGAGCGGGCGCGTGCCTTCGGCCTGTTCGGTGCCGTCGTCGGCATCTCCACCGCGTTCGGGCCGACCCTCGGTGGCCTGCTGATCCAGCTCGGCGGCCCCGAGGACGGCTGGCGCCTGCTGTTCTGGATGAACATCCCGCTCGGCATCGTCGCCATCGCGTTCGCGCTCAAGCTGCTGCCGCGGAAGCAGGCGCGGCCGCAGACGAAGACGGGCCTCGATCCCGTCGGCGTCGTGCTCCTCGCGATCGCCACGTTCTCGCTCATGCTGCCGTTCGTCCTCACGACGGGCGGGCCCGACGACGACCCGCTCCGGTGGATCTGGCTCGCCGCGGCCGTGGTCGCCGCGGCGCTCTTCGTCGCGTGGGAGCGCCGCTACGAGCGGTCGGGGAAGTCGCCCGTGGTGCACTTCGCGCTCTTCCGGCTCTCCTCGTACCGCAACGGGATCCTCATCGCCACCGCGTACTTCGCGGCCATCCCCGCGGTGTTCCTGCTCACGACGCTCTACCTCCAGCAGGGTCTGGGCCTCGAGCCCGTGTTCGCGGGCATGGTCAGCATCCCGTTCGCGCTGTCGTCGGCCGTCACCGCGTGGATCGGCGGACGCCTCGTCTCGCGTCTCGGCCGGCAGCTGGTCGTGATCGGCCTCGCGATCGTCGCGGTCGGCATCACGCTGCTGCTCCTCGCGGCCGTGCTCACGCCGCAGGAGGCGACGCCGTGGGCGATGGCCGCCGCGATGCTCGTCGCCGGAGTCGGCGCGGGCTTCGTGATCTCGCCGAACCAGACGCTCACGCTCGCCGAGATCCCCGTGACGGAGGGCGGCGTCGCCGGATCCATGGCGCAGGTCGGCCAGCGCGTCGGCACGGCCGTGGGCGTCGCGGCAGCATCCGCCACCTTCTTCAGCACGCTCTACGCGGAGGCCGCGGGCGGGGCGGACGCGAGCCTCGCCGTGTACCACGACGGGTTCCGCAACGGCTTCCTCGTGACGATCGCGCTGGTCGCGGTCGCCCTCGCGCTCGGGCTGGTCGACCTCGGCCAGCGCCGTCGTCGCCGGCAGGAGGCCGCGACCGCCTGATCGGATGGCGCGACGCCGGGCTCAGCGCGCGACGACCGCCAGGACGGCGTCGTGCAGGCGTCCGTTCGTGGCGAGCGCGGAGCCGTGCCACGGTCCCGCATCGCCGTCGATCGACGTGAAGCGGCCGCCCGCCTCCTCGATCACGGGGATCAGCGCGGCCATGTCGTAGGGCTTCAGGTCGTGCTCGCCCGCGATGTCGAGGAGCCCCTCCGCGAGCAGCATGTAGGCCCACATGTCGCCGAAGTCGCGGGAGCGCTTCACGCGGCCGGAGAGGTCGAGGAGCTCATCGAGCCGGTCGGCGTCGCGCCACCGCTGCACGCCGGCGACGCTCATCGAGGCGTCCTCGAGCCGGTCGACGTCGGAGACCCGGATCCGCCGCTCCTGCGATGTCGTGGCCTGCCCGAGCGTGTCGTCGACGTACGCGCCGAGGCCGGTCGCGCCCCACCAGCGGCGACCGAGCGCGGGAGCGCTCACGACGCCGACCACGGGGACGCCGTCGACCGCGAGCGCGATGAGCGTGCCCCAGACGGGCACGCCGCGCGCGAAGTTGGATGTGCCGTCGATGGGGTCCACGATCCACTGCCGGGACGACGAGCCGGACGTGCCGTACTCCTCGCCCAGCACGCTGTCGTGCGGGCGGCTGTCGGCGATGCCGGCGCGGATCGCGCGCTCGACCGACGTGTCGGCGTCGGTGACCCAGCTGGAGTCGGCCTTCGTCTCGATGGCGAGGTCGGCCGAGCGGAAGCGGTCGAGCGAGATCGCGTCGGCCATGTCGGCCAGCTCCCTCGCGAGCCGCAGGTCGGACGACAGGGAGTGCAGGGGTTCGGAGGCCACGGGGTCGAGCCTAGCGATCGGCCTGGTCGCCCTTCGACGCGTCGGAGCGGTTGGCGACGAGGTGCTGCAGCGAGTGCAGGCGCTCGCGTCCTGCGTCGCCCAGCTCGCCCGCCTCGACCCGGTCGACGATCTCCCAGTCGTGCGCCTCGGTGAGCGGGATGCCCCCCGGCGGCTCGCCCTCGGGCAGGTGCGCGTAGCTGGCGAACGAGCGGAGGATGTTGGCCGGATCCACGTGCCCGAGCCCGAACGAGCGGACCCCCGGGGTGTCGATGATCCAGCCGTGGCCGCCGTCGCCCGTCTCGACGCGCATCGAGACGGTGGAGCTGGACGTGTGGCGGCCGCGCCCGGTGACCTGGTTGACGACGCCCGTGGCCCGCTTGGCGTCGGGGACGAGCGCGTTGACGAGCGTGGACTTGCCGACGCCCGAGTGCCCGACCGCGACGGTCGTGCGGTCGGCCAGCAGCGCACGCAGCTCATCGAGCGGCACGTCGTCCGAGCGGCTGAGCACGACCGGCACGTCGAGCACGCGGAAGTGGGCGGCGAAGGGCGCGGGGTCGGCGACGTCCGACTTGGTGATGCAGAGGATCGGCTGGATCCCGGCGTCGAACGCGGCCACCAGGTAGCGGTCGACGAGGCGCGCGCGCGGCTCGGGCTCGGCGGCCGCGACGACGATGAGCATCTGGTCGGCGTTCGCCACGATCACGCGCTCGACGGCGTCGGAGTCGTCGGCGCTGCGGCGCAGGAGCGTCCGTCGCGGGGCGATGCGGACGATGCGGGAGAGGCTGCCCTCGTCGCCGGAGGTGTCGCCGACGATGTCGACCCGGTCGTTCGTGACCACCGCCTTCTTGCCGAGCTCCCGGGCGCGCGTCGCGATGAGCGTGTGCTCGTCGGGCGTGTCCTCGCCGACGAGCACGCCGAAGCGGCCGCGGTCGACCGTGAGCACCCGGCCCTCGACGGAGTCGGCGTGCCCGGGCCGCTGCTTGCTGCGCGGTTTGTTGCCCTTGGGGTTCGGTCGGACGCGCACCGAGGACTCGTCGTAGGCGTCCCAGACGCCGTCGTCCTGCTCGGGATCCGCGAGCCAGCTCACAGGAGGCCGCCGAGCCCGCCCGCGGCGCCAGGTCCGGTGATCCCGCCCAGCGCGAGGGGGTCGACGGCGGCGCGCGGCGCGCGGCCGAGGAGCGGGCCGAGCCACAGCTCGGGGAACTCGGGCAGCGTCTTCGCGGTCGTGCCGATGTCGTCGATCTCGAGGCCCGGCACGGCCAGGCCGACGATCGCGCCCGCGGTCGCCATGCGGTGGTCCTCGTAGGCGCGCCACGGGCCGCCGTGCAGCGGGGCGGGCTCGATCGCGAGACCGTCAGCCAACTCCGTGACGGATCCACCGAGCCCGGTGATCTCCGCCGCCAGCGCGGCCAGCCGGTCGGTCTCGTGCCCGCGCAGGTGCCCGATGCCCGTGATGCGGCTGGGTCCGTCGGCGAGGGCCGCGAGCGCGACCAGCGCGGGCGCCAGCTCGCCGCCGGTGCTGAGGTCGAGGTCGACGCCGGGGATGCGGCCGCCGGCCGCGAGCCCCGGGCCGCCGTCGACGACGAGCGCGTCGCCCTCGCGCGTGACGGTCGCGCCGAACCGCGGCAGCAGGTGCGCGAGGTCCGCGCCGACCTGCGTGGTCTCCGCGGGCCAGCCCGGGATCTGGACGCGACCGCCCGCGACGATCGCCGCGCAGAGGAACGGCGCGGCGTTGGAGAGGTCGGGCTCGATGCGCACCTCGCGGCCGGCGATGGGGGAGGAGGGCACGATCCAGAGGCCGGGCTCCGGGCTCTCGACGACGACCCCGCGCTCCGCGAGCGTGCGGATCGTCATCTCGATGTGCGGCATGCTCGGCAGCGTGGCGCCCGTGTGCCGGAGCCGCAGCCCCTGCGCGAACCGGGGCGCGGCGAGCAGGAGGCCGGAGACGAACTGGCTGGAGGCGGACGCGTCGATGGCGATCTCGCCGCCCGGCACCTCGCCGGTGCCGTAGAGGCTGAAGGGCAGCGCGCGGCGCCCGTCGTCGTTGACGTCGACCCCGAGCGCGCGGAGCGCCTCGATGGTTCCCGACATGGGGCGGCGGCGGGCGCTCGGGTCGCCGTCGAAGGAGACGGGCCCGAGGGCCAGTGCGGCGACGGGCGGCAGGAAGCGCATCACGGTGCCGGCGAGGCCGCACTCGATGGTGATCCCGCCCGCGAGCTCCGCCGGCGTGATCCGCAGGTCGGGCCCGAACGCCCCGTCGCCGTCGACCTCCTCGATCACGGTGCCGAGGGCCCGCAGCGCCTCGACCATGAGGCGGGTGTCGCGCGACCGGAGCGGCGCGCGCAGGGTGGAAGGAGAGTCGGCGAGGGCGGACAGGACCAGCTCGCGGTTCGTCAGGCTCTTGGATCCCGGCAGCGGCACGGTCGCGTCGAGCGGCCCGTCCGCCACGGGCGCCGCCCACGGCCCGTCGTCCGTCGGCACGGGCGCATGGGTCCGGTCGTCGTCGTACGGGCTGAAGGTCGGACCGGAATACCTGAAGATCTCCATGGGTTCACCAGAGTACCGGGCAGACGTCCGGCAGGCCCGGATCCCGGGCCGGGAAGGATCACCCGTGATCACGAGGACAGCACCGGCGGCCCCGTCCGCCGAGCTCGTGCGCGCCGTAGAATCTGCCCTGATGGCCACTTCAGGGAACACCAGTCACGACGCGCCGGCCGACACCTCCGGGGGCGACGCGCCCACCGCATCCGCCGCGCCCGCGGAGCTCGTGGAGGCCGTCGTGCACTCCACCGAGGAGGCCGCCGACCACGAGGAGGCGGAGCGGGCTGAGGTCGAGGAGCCGCGCAAGGCCCAGCCCGGTGACAACCGCGAGCTCTTCGAGGAGCAGGCGCTCCCGTTCATCGACCAGCTGTACGCCGCGGGCCTGCGCATGACGCGCAATCCCGCCGACGCGCAGGACCTGGTGCAGGAGACGTTCGTGAAGGCGTACACGGCGTTCCACCAGTTCAAGCAGGGCACGAACCTCAAGGCCTGGCTGTACCGGATCCTCACGAACACCTTCATCAACAACTACCGCAAGAAGCAGCGGGACCCCTACAACGGCACCATCGACGAGCTCGAGGACTGGCAGCTGGGCGGTGCGACGAGCGCCACGGCCACCACCACGCGCTCCGCCGAGGCCGAGGCCATCGACCACCTCCCGGACAGCACCGTCAAGGACGCGCTGCAGTCCATCCCGGAGGACTTCCGGATGGCCGTCTACTTCGCGGACGTCGAGGGCTTCTCCTACCAGGAGATCGCCGACATCATGAAGACCCCCGTGGGCACCGTCATGAGCCGCCTGCACCGCGGCCGCCGGATGCTGCGGAGCCTGCTTTCCGACTACGCGCGCGAGCGGGGCATCTCCACCGCGCACCTCACTGGAGCGACCAAATGAGCGACTGCGGCTGCGACAAGGCCAAGAAGGATCTCGAGGAGTACCTGCACCACGAGCTCGACAAGGCGGACGCCGCCGACATCCGCGAGCACATGGCGAACTGCCCGGACTGCGCGCGCGAGCACCGCGTCGGCGTCGTCCTGCGGGACACCGTGCGCCGTGCCTGCACGGAGGCGGCACCGGAGGACCTGCGCACGCAGGTGATGGAGAAGCTGCGGGCCATCCAGGCCACGCACTGACCGGGGCCGTCCCTCTCGCCCGGTAATCTCGGGACGTGACCAACGCGATCCAGTCCCTCGGGACGCCCTCTCCCTCCGACCTCACCGTCATCGTCGAGCTGCTCCGGCTGCTCGACTACGAGGTGGACGAGGAGCGCGTCGCCACGCGGCTCTCGCGCATGACCGCGGCCGCCGGCCACGAGACGTGGGTCGTGCGCGACGACGCCGGAGAGATCGCCGGGCTCGCGGGCGGGCACCTCATGTGGGGCCTCGCCGACGACGAGCCCATCGCGCAGCTGATCATCCTGGTCGTGCGCGAGGGGCGCCAGGCGGGCGGCATCGGATCCGACCTCATCCGCCACTACGAGGCGTGGGCCCGCGAGCACGGCGCGACGCGGTTCCTCGCGACCTCCGCGGCGGCGCGCGACAACGTCACGCGCTTCTACGCCCGCCGCGGCTACCACGCGTCCGGCATCCGCTACTCCAAGCTCGGCTGACCGCCGCCGGCGCTCGCGCCCCGCGGCACGCATGACGAGAGGCCCGATCCCCTGGGGGATCGGGCCTCTCGTCATGCCGGGCGGGAGCCCGAACGGATCACTCCGCGGTGGCCCGCGCGATCAGGTCCGTCTGCTCCGTCGCGTGGCGCTTGCTCGACCCGGCGGCCGGCGACGCGGCGGCCGGGCGCGAGACGACGCGTACCGCGCGGTCGGGGATGACCCGGCCGAGCTCCACGTGCACGAACGGCCACGCGCCCTGGTTCTCGGGCTCGTCCTGCACCCAGACGACCTCCGCGTCCGGGTAGGACTCGACGACGCGGCGCACCTGCTCCTCGGGGAACGGGTAGAACTGCTCGAGCCGCACGAGGGCGATCGAGGTGTCCTGGCGCTTCTCGAGCTCGCCGAGCAGGTCGTAGTGCACCTTGCCGGAGTGGAGCAGCACGCGCCGGACGGCGCCGCGGTCCTCGATGCGGACGTCGTCGATCACCGGCTCGAAGCGGCCCGAGGTGAAGGCCTCGACGTCGCTCGTCGCGCCGCGGAGCCGCAGCATGGCCTTTGGCGTGAACACCACGAGCGGGCGACGGGGCCGGGAGTAGGCCTGGCGGCGCAGCAGGTGGAAGTACGACGCGGGCGTCGACGGACGCGCGACCGTCATGTTCTGCTCGGCGCACAGCTGGAGGAACCGCTCGATGCGCGCGGACGAGTGGTCGGGACCCTGGCCCTCGTAGCCGTGCGGCAGCAGCAGCACGACGCTCGAGCGCTGGCCCCACTTCTGCTCGGCCGAGGAGATGAACTCGTCGATGATGGTCTGCGCGCCGTTGGCGAAGTCGCCGAACTGGGCCTCCCAGAGGACCAGCGCGTCGGGCCGCTCGACCGAGTAGCCGTACTCGAAGCCCATGGCCGCGTACTCGCTGAGCAGCGTGTCGTAGATCCAGAACCGGGCCTGCCGGTCGCTCAGGTTCGCGAGGGGCAGCCACTCCTGGCCGTTGTCGCGGTCGTGCAGCACCGCGTGGCGCTGGACGAACGTGCCGCGGCGCGAGTCCTGGCCGGCGAGGCGGACGGGCGTGTTCTCCAGCAGCAGGGAGCCGATTGCGAGGAGCTCGCCGAACGCCCAGTCGATGGATCCGCTCCGGCTCATCTCGAGCCGCTTGCGCATCAGCGCCTGCAGCTTCGGGTGCACCGAGAAGCCCTGCGGCGGGTTGTCGTGCGCGTCGCCGACCGCGTGGATCACGGACTCGGAGACGCCCGTGGTCTCGGGCTCGCCGTGGCCGTCGTCCTGCTGGGAGTCGGGGCGCTCGAGGTCCGCCACGGCGCCCGCGTCGTCCGTCTGGATGGGGATGGACGAGGTCTGCGCCGCGTGCGTCTCCGCGAAGGCGCGCTCCAGGCGGTCCTGGAAGTCCTTCTGCGCCGCGTCGTACTCGTCCTGCGTGATGTCGCCGCGCCCGACGAGCGCCTCCGTGTAGAGCTTGCGCACCGAGCGCTTGGCCTCGATCAGGTTGTACATGAGCGGCTGCGTCATCGACGGGTCGTCGCCCTCGTTGTGACCGCGACGGCGGTAGCAGACGAGGTCGATGACGACGTCCTTCTTGAACTCCTGGCGGAACTCGAAGGCGAGGTGCGCGACGCGGGCCACGGCCTCGGGGTCGTCCCCGTTCACGTGGAAGATCGGCGCCTGGATGCTCTTGGCCACGTCGGTCGAGTACACCGACGAGCGGGACTCCGACGGCGGCGTGGTGAAGCCGACCTGGTTGTTGATGACGATGTGGACCGTGCCGCCCGTGCGGTACGCGCGCAGCTGCGAGAGCTGGAGGGTCTCGAAGACCACGCCCTGGCCGGCCATCGAGGCGTCGCCGTGGACGAGGATCGGCAGGACGGAGAACGAGCCGATGGGCTTGCGGTCCTGCTTGGCGCGGACGATGCCCTCGAGCACGCCGTTGACGGCCTCGAGGTGCGACGGGTTCGCCGCGAGGTACACCGGCATCTCCTCGCCGTGGACGCCCCGGAAGGTGCCCTCGGTGCCGAGGTGGTACTTCACGTCGCCGGATCCCTGCACGGTGCGCGGGTCCTGGGTGCCCTCGAACTCGCGGAAGATCTGGCCGTAGCTCTTGCCCGCGATGTTGGTGAGGACGTTGAGGCGGCCGCGGTGGGCCATGCCGATCGCGACCTCGTCGAGGCCGTGGTCCGCCGCGCCCTGGAGCAGCGTGTCGAGCAGGGAGATCGTCGACTCGCCGCCCTCGAGGCTGAAGCGCTTCTGCCCGACGTACTTGGTCTGCAGGAACGTCTCGAACGCCTCGGACTCGTTGAGCTTGGAGAGGATGCGCATCTGCTCGTCATGCGTGGGCTTCGCGTAGGGCTGCTCGACCTTGCCCTGGATCCAGCGGCGCTCGTCGGGCTGCTGGATGTGCATGTACTCGATGCCGATCGTGCGGCAGTAGGAGTCGCGCAGGATCCCGAGGACGTCGCGGAGGAGCGCCTGGCGGCGGCCGCCGAAGCCGTCGGTGACGAACTCGCGGTCGAGGTCCCAGAAGGTGAGCCCGTGGTTGGTGATCTCGAGGTCCGGGTGCGTGCGCTGCTGGTACTCGAGCGGGTCGATGTCCGCCATGAGGTGCCCGCGCACGCGGTACGCGTTGATGAGCTCCTGCACGCGGCTGGTCTTGGAGACCCGCTCGGAGAGGTCGACGTTGATGTCGGTGGCCCACTGGATCGGGTCGTACGGGATGCGGAGCGCCGCGAAGATGTCCTCGTAGAAGCCGTGCTGGCCGATGAGGCGCTCGTGCACGATCTTGAGGAACTCGCCCGAGCCCGCGCCCTGGATCACGCGGTGGTCGTACGTGCTCGTGAGCGTGATGGTCTTGCCGATGCCGAGCTCGACGAGCGTCTTGGGGGAGGAGCCCTGGAACTCGGCCGGGTACTCGAGGGCGCCGGCGCCGATGATGGCGCCCTGGCCCTTCATCAGGCGCGGGACGGAGTGGACCGTGCCGATGCCGCCCGGGTTGGTGAGCGAGATGGTGGTGCCGGCGAAGTCGCCCGCGGCGAGCTTGTTGCTCCGCGCCTTCTTCACCAGGTCCTCGTACGCGGAGAGGAACTCGCCGAAGGTCATGGCCTCGGCGCCCTTGATGCTCGGGACGAGGAGCGCGCGCGTGCCGTCGGGCTTCGGCATGTCGATGGCGATGCCGAGGTTGATGTGCGCGGGGGAGACGACGCTGGGTTTGCCGTCGACCTCGTCGTAGTGCACGTTCTGGCTCGGGAACTCCTTGAGCGCCTGGATGAGGGCCCAGCCGATGAGGTGCGTGAAGGAGACCTTGCCGCCGCGCGCGCGCTTGAGGTGGTTGTTGATGACGATGCGGTTGTCGATCATCAGCTTCGCGGGGATGGTGCGGACGCTCGTCGCGGTCGGGATGGTGAGCGACGCGTCCATGTTGGTCGCGAGCGACTTCGCCATGCCGCGGAGGGGGGAGACCTCGTCCTCGCCGGGCGGCGTGGGCTCGGCGCCTTTCTTGGCCGGCGCCTTCGCGGGCGCCTGGGCGGGGATCGGCTGCTGCTTCGGGGCGATGCTCGTCGTGCGCGCCTCGGGCTGGGATCCGGTCGTGGGCTGCTGCGCCTGCGCGTCGGGCTGGCCGGCGGAGGCGGGGGCCGGCGTCGATGCCGGGGCTCCCGTGTTGGTCGTCGCGGGGGCGCTGGTGCTCCCCGCGTCCGGGATCTGCGCCTCGGCGGTCTGGTCGCCGGTGGCCGGCGCCGCCTCGCGGCCCTCGATCACGGTCGTGTGGTAGTTCTCCAGGATCGGCCACCAGCTGCGGTCGACGGAGTCCTTGTCGACCACGAACCTCTCGTACATCTCGTCGACGAGCCACTCGTTGGCTCCGAAGTCGCCCGTGGAACCGTCATCGGTCCCCGTACCAGTCACCTGGCTCGACACAGTTGATCGCCCGCTCTCTTGCTGTTGGTCGTCTGCCTCGCGCGGCCCGTTCGCGTGCCGCGCGTCCACGATCACCCAGCCTAAACCTTCCCCCGGTCGGGCCGCCGGGAGCGGCGCGTCGGGATCGGCGCCCGTCGACGCCCTGGTGCGCGGCCGGACCGCGGGGCTACCGTCGGGGCATGAGGTTCACCGGAGAGGCTCCCGCCCATGACCTGACCTACTCGGACGTGTTCCTGAGCCCGGGCCGATCCGACGTCGCGAGCCGGATGGACGTCGACCTCGCGCCCGGCGACGGCACGCCGTGCACCATCCCCGTGGTCGCGAGCAACATGGGCTCGGTCACCGGCCCGCGGCTCGCCGCCGTCCTCGCCCGGCGCGGGGGCATCGGGATCCTGCCGCAGGACCTCCGCCCGCAGGAGCTGGACGCCGCCATCCACCGCGTCAAGGACCAGCCGGTCGCCTACGACTCGCCGCTCGAGCTGCCGCCGGACGCGACCGCCGGCCAGGCGCGCGAGCTCCTGCCGCCCATCGCGGGCCACGGCATCGTGCTGCGCGACGCGGACGGCGAGATGGTCGGCTGCCTCGAGGGCACGCAGCTCGCCGGCGTCCCGGACGGCACCCGGCTCGGCGACCTTCCGCACGGCGCGCTCGCCTCCCTCGACGCCGACGACGTGCCCACGGGCCGCGCGGCCTTCGAGCTGATGCACGCCGCCGGGATCGACTTCGCGCCCGTGCTCGCCCACGGACGCCTCGTCGGCACGCTCAGCCGGCGCAGCGCGCTGCGGTCCACCGTCTACGCGGCCGCGCTCGACGGGCACGGGCGCCTCGCGGTGGGAGCCGCGGTCGGCGTCAACGGCGACCCCGTCGGCCGCGCCCGCGCGCTGCTGGCCGCGGGTGTCGACGTGCTCGTGCTCGACACGGCGCACGGGCACCAGGAGGCGATGCTCCGCGCGATCCGCGACGTGCGCGCACTGGACCCGCGCGTGCCGCTCGTCGCCGGCAACGTCGTCACCGCCGAGGGCGCGCGCGACCTCGTCGAGGCGGGGGCCGACATCGTCAAGGTCGGCGTCGGGCCCGGCGCCATGTGCACCACGCGCATGATGACCGCGGTCGGTCGGCCCCAGTTCTCCGCCGTGCTCGACACGGCTCAGGCCGCCCGCGCGGCCGGGGCGCTCGTGTGGGCCGACGGGGGAGTGCGGTACCCGCGGGACGTCGCGCTCGCCCTCGCCGCGGGCGCCGCGAGCGTGATGATCGGATCGTGGTTCGCGGGCACCGTCGAGTCGCCCGGCCGCCTGCTGGTCGACGACGACGGCGGGCTCGCCAAGGAGAGCTGGGGCATGGCGTCCACGCGCGCGGTGCAGGAGCGGTTCGGGCGGCGCGAGGCGTTCGAGCTCGCGCGGCGGACGCTCTTCGCGGAGGGGATCTCGACCAGCCGGATCCGCATCGACCCGCTCCGGCCGGGCCTCGAGGACCTGCTCGACACGATCACGTCCGGGGTGCGCAGCGCGTTCACGTACGCCGGGGCGCGCACGCGGGCCGAGTTCGCCGAGCGGGCCGCCGTCGGGATCCAGTCCGCGGCGGGCTACGAGGAGGGCAAGCCCCTGCCGGTCGGCTGGTGAGCCCCGGTATGCTCGACGGACGATGGACGACCCCCCTCCTGCTCATAGACCCCCGCCGCGCGCGCCCCTCCGACTGAAGCCGGCCGCGCGCCCGGCGCCCGGGAGCCGCCCCCGTGCATGAATGGCTCCTCCTCGCCGCGGGTCTCGTCCTGACCCTCGGCACCGGCCTCTTCGTGGCCAGCGAGTTCGCGCTCGTCAACCTCGACCGCTCCGATCTCGAGAAGCGCCAGGAGCGCGGCGAGAAGCGGCTCGGCCCGCCCATCCGGGCGCTCCGCATCACCTCGACCCACCTCTCCAGCGCCCAGCTCGGCATCACGCTGACGACGCTCCTCACCGGGTACACGATGGAGCCGGCGCTCAGCCTGCTCCTCGCCGGTCCGCTCACGTCGGCCGGCCTCGCCGAGGGCCTCGTCTCCCCGGTCTCGACCGTCGTGGCGCTCGTCGTCGCGACCCTGCTGTCGATGATCATCGGCGAGCTCGTGCCGAAGAACTTCGCGCTGGCCCTGCCGCGCGAGACGGCCAAGCTCGTCATCCCGTTCCAGACCCTGTTCACCACGGTGTTCAAGCCCGCCGTGCTGCTGCTCAACAACAGCGCGAACGGGATCCTCCGGCTCGTCGGCATCGAGCCCAAGGAGGAGCTGTCGGGCGCGCGCTCCGCCGAGGAGCTGTCCTCGCTCGTCCGGCGCTCCGCGCTCGCGGGCCTCCTCGAGGACGACACGGCGATGCTCCTCAGCCGCACGCTGCGCTTCGCCGACCTCACGGCGTCCGACGTCATGACGCCGCGCCTCCGCGTCAAGTCGGTCGAGCGCACCGACAGCGCGCAGACCGTCATCGAGCTGGCGATGACCACCGGCTACTCGCGCTTCCCCGTGACGGACGACGGCGTCGACGACGTCATCGGCCTCGTGCACGTGAAGCAGGCCGTGGCCGTGCCGCGCGAGAAGCGCGCGCTCGTGCCCGTGACCGCCCTGCAGTCCGAGGCGATCCGCGTGCCCGAGACCATGAAGCTCGACGACCTCCTCGGCGAGCTGCGCGGCCGCGGGTTCCAGATGGCGGTCGTCGTGGACGAGTACGGCGGCACCGCCGGGGTCGCGACGCTCGAGGACCTGGTCGAGGAGCTGGTCGGCGAGCTCGCCGACGAGCACGACCGCACGCGCGCCGGCGTCGTCCGCTCGCGCGACTCGCTCACCTTCCCCGGCATGCTCCGGCCCGACGAGCTCCTCGAGCGCACGGGGCTCCGGATCCCGGACGAGGGCCCGTACGAGACCGCGGCGGGCTTCGTCATGAGCGAGCTCGGCCGCCTGCCCGTGGTCGGCGACGAGCTGGAGCTCGAGACCGGCACGCTGCGGGTCGAGCGGCTCGACGGTCGGCGCATCGACCGGATCCGCTTCACGCCCGTCCCCGAGCCCGTCGCCACCGCGGTGGGCACCACGCGCGCCGAGCGCCAGGCGGACCGCCAGGCCGGACGGCAGGCCGACCGCGAGGCCGGACGACAGGCGGACGCGGAACGCGCCGCCATGAGGAAGGAGCCGTCCCGTGGGTGAGTACGCCGGGGGGATCATCGCGCTCATCGTGCTGCTCGCCGTCAACGCCTTCTTCGTCGGCGCCGAGTTCGCGGTCATCTCCGCGAAGCGCTCGCAGATCGAGCCGCGCGCGGAGGAGGGCAGCCGCGCCGCCCGCATCACGCTCTTCGCGATGGAGCACGCGACGCTCATGCTCGCCACGACGCAGCTCGGCATCACCGTGTGCTCGCTGCTGATCCTCAACGTGTCCGAGCCCGCGATCCACCACCTGCTGGAGATCCCGCTGGGCGCCACCGGGCTGCCGGAGGAGGCGATCTCGACGATCGCGTTCGTCATCGCGCTGCTCATCGTCTCGTTCCTGCACGTGGTGCTCGGGGAGATGGTGCCGAAGAACATCTCGTTCTCGGTGCCGGACCGGGCGGCCCTGCTGCTCGCGCCGCCGCTCGTGGGGATCGCCCGCGTGGTGAAGCCGCTCATCGTGGCCCTCAACGCGATCTCCAACGCCGTGCTCCGCCTGGCCAAGGTCGAGCCGAAGGACGAGGCCGCCAGCGCGTTCACGCTCGACGAGGTGCAGGGGATCGTCGACCAGTCGACGCGCGAGGGTCTCCTGGAGGACCGGACGGGCGCGCTCACCGCGGCGTTCGAGTTCACGGGCAAGAAGGTGCAGGACATCGCGATCCCGTTGGACGCGCTGGTCAGCCTGCCCGAGACCGCGAGCCCTTCCGAGGTCGAGCGCGCCGTCGCCCGGCACGGCTTCTCGCGATACGTGATCGTGGACGAGGCGGGGGAGCCGACCGGCTACCTGCACCTGAAGGACGTCATCGACCTCGACGAGGCCGACGAGTTCGTGCGGCCCGTGCCGGCCAAGCGGATCCGCCAGCTGGTGTCGGTCTTCGAGGGCACCGAGCTCGAGGACGCCCTCGCGATGATGCGCCGCTCCGGCGCCCACCTCGCGCGCGCCTTCACCGAGGCGGGCGAGACGACGGGCGTGCTGTTCCTCGAGGACATCATCGAGGAGCTCGTCGGCGAGGTGCAGGACGCGACCCGTCGGGTCTGACCCGCCCGCGCACGACGACGGCCCGGCACACCAGGGGGATGCCGGGCCGTCGTCGTCGGGCGGGGAGGGTCAGGCGGCCCAGCGCGCGCGGTCGTACTGCTTGGGCCAGTAGTCGATCTCGACGCCCAGCTCGTGCGCGGCCCGCAGCGCGAAGTGCGGGTCGCGGAGCATCTCGCGGCCGAGCATCACGGCGTCCGCGCGGCCCTCGGCGACGACCGCCTCCGCCTGCGCGGGCTCGGTGATGAGGCCCACGGCGTTGAGCGCGACCTTCGCGTGCTCCTTCACGTACTCGGCGAAGGGCACCTGGTAGCCGGGCGCGACGGGGATCGTGACGCCCGTGGTGTTCCCGCCCGTGGAGATGTCGAAGAAGTCGGCGCCGTGCTCGGCGGCCCAGCCGGCGACGGTCGCGGTCTGCTGCTCGTCCCATCCGGCGTCGCCCGCCCAGTCGGTGGCGGAGAAGCGCACCAGCAGCGGCACGTCGGGCACCTCGGCGCGCACGGCGTCGATCACCTGGAGGAGCAGGCGCGCCCGGTTCTCCAGGCTGCCGCCGAACTCGTCGTCGCGGTGGTTGCTGAGGGGCGAGAGGAACTGGTGCAGGAGGTAGCCGTGCGCGGCGTGGAGCTCGAGTACGTCGAAGCCCGCGTCGACCGCCCGGCGGGCGGCCGCGGCGAAGTCGTCGACGACCTTGCGGATCCCGTCGGCGTCGAGCGCCACGGGCGTGCCGTAGCCAGGGAAGGGCTCGGCCGACGGGGCGACCGTCTCCCAGCCGCCCTCCTCGGCGGGCATGGTGCCGCGGCCCGAGAACGAGTAGGTGGACGCCTTGCGGCCGGCGTGCGCGAGCTGGATCGCGGCGACCGAGCCCATCTCGTGGATGAAGTCGACGATCGGCTTCCACGCGTCGCGCTGCGCGTCGTCCCAGATGCCGGTGTCCTCGGGCGTGATGCGCGCCTCGGGGCTGACGCCCGTGGCCTCGGCCATCACGAGCCCGGCGCCGCCGCGCGCGAACGAGCCCAGGTGCGCGAGGTGCCACGCGCCCGGGATGCCGTCGCGCGCGTCGATGCTGTACTGGCACATCGGTGCGACCCAGATGCGGTTGCGTGCGGTGACGCCGCGGACGGTGATCGGCTCGAAGAGCGGGGACGTGGTCATGGGGATCCTTCCAGGCGGGCGGCGGCGCGGATCCCTCGAGGGAGGCGCGGCGCGCGGGGACGGGCGGAGGGCGACGGCGGCCTCATGGTCCCAAGGCCCGGCGCGGCCGCGGCATTCCCGCGCGCCTATCGTGAGGGCATGAGCGACGCGCACGACGACCACGCACCCGACGGCTGGATCCGGCAGGACGCCGAACGGACCCGCCGGGCGATCCGCCTCCCGCAGGACGACGACGACAAGTACACGCGCGGCGTGCTCGGCGTCCGCACGGGCTCCGACCGCTACCCGGGTGCCGCGGTCCTCGGCGTCGAGGCGGCCGCGCGCACGGGCGTCGGCATGATCCGCTACCTCGGGACCGCGGGCGCGTCCGCCTCCGTGCTCGCCCGCCGCCCCGAGGTCGTCACGGCGGACGGCCGCGTGCAGGCATGGCTCGTCGGATCCGGCATGGACCGGGCGCACCGCGACGACGCCGCGACCGACGCGATCGTCGCCGCTCTCGAGCAGGGCCTGCCCGCGGTCGTCGACGCCGGCGCGCTCGACCTGGTCGGCCACGCGACGGGTCCGGTGGTCGTCACGCCCCACTTCCGCGAGCTGTCGCGGCTGCTCGACGGCGCCGGCATCGAGGCCTCGGCGGAGGACATCGTGGCGGACGCCCCGGGCTGGGCCGAGCGGGCGGCGCGGGAGCTCGGCGTGTGCGTCCTGCTCAAGGGCGCGACCACGTACGTGGTCGGCGGCGGGACGCGCGTCGCGGTGCGCGCCGGGACGCCGTGGCTCTCGACGGCGGGCTCGGGCGACGTCCTGGGCGGCGTGCTCGGGGCGCTGGTCGCGGGGGCGTCCGCGCGGATCGCCGACGCGGCGGATCCGCTCGCGGGCCTCGCCGACGTCGCCGCGGCCGCCGCCTGGCTGCACGGCCGCGCGGGCGGCATCGCGTCCGGCGGCGGACCGATCACGGCCCTCGACGTCGCCGAGGCGATGCCGAGGGCCGTGCGGGAGACGCTGGCGGGATCCGGCGCCTAGGCCTTGGCGACGTCGAGCGAGAACTCGACGGAGCCGTGGTCCTCGACCGTCACGAAGCCGAGGCTCGGCGCCTGCACGCCGAAGTCCTGGAACGTGATGGGGATCGAGCCCACGATCTGCCCGCCGTCGGACGTGAAGCTCGCCTGCATCTGCGCGGTCACGCTCTTCGTCACGCCGTGGAGCGTGAGGTCGCCGGTCACGTCGTACGTCGCCGGGACGCCGGACTCGACGCCGTCGGCCGCGATCGGCTGCGTGAGCGTGAAGGTGGCGGTCGGGAAGTCGCCCGTCTTCATGGCCTCGTTCTGGAAGTAGGCGTCGCGCGGCGGCTGGTCCGTGTGGATCTTGGTCACGTCGACCGTCATCGTGCCCTTCGTGACCTGCGATCCCGCGACCGTGATGTCGCCCGTGACGGCGTCCGTCCGGCCGTTGACGGTGACGGGCGTGCCGTTGAGCACCTCGTCGACGCGGTAGCCGGCGTAGGAGGACCCGCCGACGGTCCAGTCGCCGGACAGATCGCCGACCGCGCCGCCCGCCGCGGGGGTCGACGCGAGGGTGGGGGCGGCGTCGGGCGTGCCCGCCAGCTGCTTGTAGATGGGTCCGCCGAACGCCGCGAAGGCGCCGACGAGGATGACCACGCCGCCCGCGACCCCGATGGTGATCTTCGTCTTCTTGTCCATGGCGCTGCTCCTCCGGTGCGATGCGGGTGGACGCTCCGGCCCACCCGGCCTTTGAACTTTCAAGTACTTGGCGAGTCTCGCGGGGCGGGGACGGACGCGTCGGCCTCCGTCCACAGGCAGCCGCGGCGTCGGTACCCTGGGCGCACAGCCGGACGCCGGCCGGGCGCCGCCCGGAGCACCGCCGCCGTCGAACCCCGGGGGTCCCCATGCTCGTCGCCTTCTCCGTCGCACCCAGCGGGGGCGACGCGCCCGACGCCTCCGTGCACGACGCCGTGGCCGCCGCGGTGGCCGTGGTCCGCGCCTCCGGCCTGCCGAACCGCACCGACGCCATGTTCACCACGATCGAGGGCGACTGGGACGAGGTCTTCGACGTCGTGCGCCGGGCGACCGAGGCCGTCGCGCCCTTCGGCACGCGCGTGTCGCTCGTGCTGAAGGCGGACATCCGACCCGGCTACGAGGGCGAGCTGACGGGCAAGCTCGACCGCCTCGAGCAGGCGATCGAGGCACGCGGCACCGACTCCTGACGCCCGGCACGATGCCGGAGCCGGATCCCGACCGCCGGTAGGCTCGTCGGGTGAATCCCCCCTCCTCCGGGCGGGCGACCCTGTCGCCGGCCCGCATCCGCATCGCCCTGCTCGCCCTCGCGATGGGCGGGTTCGCCATCGGCACCACCGAGTTCGTCGCCATGGGGCTGCTGCCGCAGCTGGCCTCCGACCTGCTGCCCGAGGTGGCCGCGCGCTCCGCGGAGGCCGCCAATGCGCAGGCCGGCACGCTGATCAGCGCCTACGCCCTCGGCGTCGTGGTGGGCGCGCCCACCATCGCCGCCGCGTCGGCCCGAGCGCCGCGGCGGAAGCTCCTGCTGTGGCTGCTGCTCGCCTTCACGCTCGGCACGGTCCTCAGCGCGATCCTCCCGAGCTTCGGCCTCGTCGTCGTGGCCCGCTTCGTCGCGGGCCTGCCGCACGGCGCCTACTTCGGGATCGCGTCGCTCGTCGCGGCGCAGCTCATGGGGGAGGGCAAGAGGGCCCGGGGCGTCGCCTTCGTGCTCGCCGGGCTCACCATCGCCAACGTCATCGGCGTGCCCATCGTCACGTGGATCGGGCAGAACGCGGGCTGGCGCGTCGCCTACCTCGTGGTCGCCGCGATCTTCGCCGCCACCTTCGTGGCCGTCTTCCTGGCCGTGCCGGCGCAGGACGGGAACCCCGAGGCCACGCTGCGGCGCGAGCTACGCGCGTTCACGCGCCTGCAGGTCTGGCTCGCGCTCCTCATCGGCGCGATCGGCTTCGGGGGCTTCTTCGCCGTCTACACGTTCGTCTCGCCCATGGTCACGGAGGTGACGGGGCTGCCCGAGTGGTCGGTGCCGCTCGCGCTCGTGGTCGTCGGACTCGGCATGACGGTCGGCAACCTCGCGGGTGGATGGTGGGCGGACCGGGACGTGAAGGCGGCCCTGCTCTCGCTCTTCGGGCTCCTGATCGCGTCGCTCGTGGGGTTGGTGCTCACCGCGTCGAACCCCGTGGGGCTCTTCGCGTTCCTGTTCCTCATCGGCGGGTCGGCGGCGGCGCTGTCGCCCGGGATCCAGATCCGGCTGATGGATGTCGCGCACGACTCGCAGTCCATCGCCGCGGCGCTCAACCACTCGGCGCTCAACACCGGCAACGCGGTCGGCGCGGCGCTCGGCGGCGTGACGGTCGCGGCGGGGCTCGGCTACACGTCGCCGGCGCTCGTGGGCGTGGGGCTCAGCGTGGCCGGCCTCCTCATCGCGCTGGCGAGCTTCGGCCTCGACCGGCACCGACGCGCATCCCGCCGGGCGGCGGACGGCGGACGGCCCACCACGCAGCCGATCGCGCTCGGCGGCTGAGCCGCGGGCACGGCCCGCGGCCCGTCCGGCTACTCGCCCTGGAGCAGGATGCCGTCCTGGATCGCCCGCTTCCGCAGCGCCACCTTGGTGCCCACGTCGAACCCCGCGACGCGGTACTTCTCGCGGATCCGCTTGAGGTACGACTTGGCCGTCTCCTCGGAGATGCCGAGGCTGTAGGCGACCGACTTGACGGGCTCGCCGCCGCCGTAGAGCGCCATGACCCGGCGCTCCTGCGCGCTGAGCTTCGGCACGCCGCCGACGTCGGTGCTGTTGATCGCCAGGTCGAGCTCGGCGGAGATGTACGACTGGCCGTCGGCGGCGAGGCGGATCGCGTCGACGATCATGCTCGCGTCCTCGCTCTTCACGAGGTAGCCGAGCGCGCCCGAGGCCAGCGCCTCGCGCACGACGTTGGGCTCCGAGTAGGTGCTCATCAGCACGGTCTTGACGCCGGTGGTCTTCAGCGTGGCGATCTTCAGCGAGATAGGCAGGTTGTCCTTGAGGTCGAGGTCGAGGAGCACGACGTCGACGGGGAACCGCGGATGCGTCAGCAGATCCGGCCACGTGGACACGGCGGCGACCATCTCGATGTCGGACGCGGCGTTGCGGATCCACTCGGTCAGGGCCCCGAGCAGCATCCTGTGGTCGTCCACGATGGCGAGGGTGATCGGTCGGTTCTCAGCTGACACGTGCTCTCCGGTCCTTGTGCGGGGCCCTCACCGGTCGGCGGGGTTGTCCACTACGCAGTCGATGGTGATGAGGAGGCTCGGCCCGCGCGTGCTCTCGGTGTGCGTGCCGACCTTGTCGATAGCATCCCACGTCGAGGGATCCAGTCGCGTCCGCGGGAGCCCGGTCGTCGTGACGACGATGGGCACGACGGCGCGGCGGAGCGGCACCGGCTGCGCGCCGGGCGCCCGTCCCCGGAGCGGTCCGAGCGCGAGCTGCACCGAGACCTCGGGCACGCCGTTGCGCCGCTCGGTGGAGGTGAGCAGGAGCCAGACCGCCGACAGCAGCCCGTCGCGCTGGCGGCGGTCGAGGAGGCCCGCGAGGGCGCTCGGGTCGCTGAGCGTGACGTCGGGGCCGAGGAACTCCGACTCCGTGATGGCATGGTGCAGCCACGTCTCGCGCCGTCCCTCGATGAGGTGCAGCCGCAGCTCGGTCGCGAGCGACGCGGCCGTCGAGGCGGCGAGGGGCGACAGCGGGAGCGGCTCCCGCGCGTTCGCGACGTCGTCGAGGAGCTGCTCGGCCGCGAGGTCCAGGCGCGCCAGCTCCTCGGACGCCATCATGCCGACGGCGTAGCGCGGCGCGGAGACGGTGCTCTGCACGAGCACGCGGTCCAGCTCCATCTCGGTCAGGCGGCGGAAGCCGCGGACGACCGCCACGCCGAACGCCGCGGGCACGACCGCGCGGGCGATGGCGGAGATCTCGGGGGCGAGGTCGGCGGGCCGCACGGGATCCGAGAACAGGAACACGGCGAGGAGCACCACGCCCAGGGCGACGTCCACCGCCAGCACCTCGCGGGCCGGCCGGTACGTGACCGACGTGAGGAGCGCGGCGCCGGCGGCGATGCCCGCCGTGGCGTGCTGCATCACGTCGCCGAGGGGCCACACCGCCACGAGGTCGAGCGCGACGACGATGCCCAGTCCGCCGACGAAGACCGCCATGAGCGGGCCGGGCATCCGGTCGCGGAGGGCGCGGATCGCGACGACGACGGCGGCGAGGAGGGCGACCAGCAGGATCCACGCGGTCGCCGTGAGCCCGGGCGACGGCATGATCCGGTAGTCGAGCGCGAAGCGGACGAGGCCGTATCCCATGGCGATGGCGCAGACGACGGCGGATCCGGCGCCCATGTACCCGAGGCCGATGGACATGGGCTGCGCCGGCGTGCCCGCGGGGAGGCGGATCCGGCGGCTCGTGCGGGGCGGCGCGGCGGCCTCCACGCGGCCGGTCACTTCGGCACCTCGAGGACGACCGTCGTCCCGGATCCGGGGGAGGAGAACAGCCGGGCGTTGCCGCCCACGTCCGTGAGGCGCGCGACGACCGACTCCTTGAAGCCGAGCTTCGCCTGGTCCACGTGCGCGAGGTCGAAGCCGACGCCGGCGTCGGTGACCATGGCGCGGACGGTGGTGTCGTCGTCGGTGATGGTGACGTGCGCCTCGGTGACGCCCGCGTGCCGCCGCACGTTCTCCAGGCACTCCGCGAGCGAGAGGAGGAAGGCGTCGAGGATGTCGCTCGGCAGCAGGACCTGGCCGGTGCCGTGCCAGCTGACCTCGAGGCCCATCCGCCCGAAGCGCTGCTTGACCGACTCCAGCGTGTTGCCGAGCACGGACTGCTCCACGGGCTCGAGGGTGTAGCCGCCCGACGCCTGCGGGGTGGGGTTCGCGCCCAGGCGGAGCTGGCGCAGGAGGCGCGCGTCGTCGGCCGCCTGCTGGCGCATGGCCTGCGGGGTCACGCCGACCCCGGAGTGCGCGAGGAGGGTGAGGGTGGCGAGCACGGTGTCGTGCAGGAGCCGCGCGCCCTGGCGTCGCTGGGCCTCCAGCTCGCTCGCCATGCGCTCGGCGCGGTGGGCGCGCCCGATGTCGGTGATGCGGCGACCGACCCGGTGCACGGCCACGCTCAGCCAGTAGCCGAGGATGCCGGCGAGCATCCAGCCGAACACGTGCACGAGCACGACGTAGGGGAAGCCCGCGGTGTCCCAGGAGGCCCCGACCGCGACGACGCTGGTGAGCACGAAGGCGGCCGCCACGACGCGGAGCCGGCCCGGGCGGATGGTCTCGAGGAGGGCGAGCGACCCGACGGCGCCCACGGAGACGTGGGTGAGCGCGGTGAGCGACGACGCCGAGCGCCCGCCGAGCTGGGCGACGACCATGGCCGCGATGCCGGCGACGATCACCACGACCATCCACCTCACGCGCGCGTCGGTCCCGATCCGCCACTGGGCGACGGCGAGGACGGCGAGGAGCGCGACGCTGCCGGCCGCCGCGGGCACCGGGATCTCGCCCGGCAGCAGGATGCACGCGGCCGCGACCGCGGTGAAGCTGAGGCCGTAGACGCGTGCGGTCCGCTGCAGCAGGCGCTCGCGCTCGCGCTTCATGCGATCCATCGGGTCCCCGCTCGGAGTGCGCCGACGCCGGTGGCGTGCGCTCGGTGTGCCTCCGATCCTAGGCGCGTCCGTGACGCGCCTGGCACGCGGGCGTCACCGGGCGGGGCGATTGTCCACATGTCGTAGGATCGCCCGCTCGCCGCGGGCCGGATCCGACCGGACGGTGTCCTACTCCGGCGCGATCCAGCCGTGGCGGATCGCGTGACGCCGCAGCAGGAGCTTGGTCCCGAGGTCCGTGCCCGCGTGCAGGTACTTGCGGCGTCCCCGCTTGATGTACGACTTGACGGTCTCCTCCGTCGTGCTCATCGCCTCCGCCACGTCGCGGATCGACCGCCCGCCCGCGTAGAGCACGAGCGCGCGCTGCTCCTGCTGTCCGAGCCGCGGGTCCTCCTCGGCGTGGAAGTCCTGCATCGCCTGCTGCACGAGCGCGCTCTGCCGGGGCGTCCCGTCGGCGGCCGCGTGGATGCTGGCGATCAGCTCCTCCGACGACTCGGCCTTGGGCACCACGGCGGACGCGCCCGCGCGCATGGCGCCGTGGATCGTCGACGGGTCGGCGTGCGTGCTCAGCAGCACGGACGTGAGGCCGGCGCCCGTGAGCGTGCGGATCTTCTGAGCGACCGGGACCTCGTCGCGGAGCGCGAGGTCGAGGACGACGACGTCGAACGCCTCCGGGAAGCGGTCGTCGCGCACGAGCCCGTTCCAGGTGGGGGAGGTCGCGACCACCTCGACGCCCGTGCGGGGACGGGAGAGCCGGGCGCTCAGGCCGTCGAGCAGGAGGACGTGGTCGTCGACCAGCGCCACGCGGACCCGTTGGCCCTGGCCCGTCGCGTGCAGCGGACGTCGGCTCATCGGTGCTCCCCTCGTACGCCGGTGCCCGGAGGCGGCAGCGTGCTCCCAGGGGAAGCATAGGAACGCATGATGTCCCGGGCGATGCCGCACGCGGAACTCACCCCCGGACTGGGGCGCTCCTAGACGGGGGTGTCGAGCAGGCGGGCGAGCTCGCGGCCCACGGCCTCGTTCTCGATGAGGAACCCGTCGTGACCGTAGTCGGAGGAGATCACGACGACCTCGCCGCCGTCGATCGACCCGGGCACGGCCTGCGCGATGCGCTGCTGGTCCGGCACGGGGAACAGCCGGTCGCTGTCGATCCCGACCACGAGGGTCGCGGCCCGCACCCGCGCGAGCGCCGCCTCCACGCCGCCGCGGTCGCGGCCCACGTCGTGCGAGCTCATCGCGTCGATGAGGCGGATGTAGCTGGTCGCGTCGAAGCGCCGGGTGAACTTGTTGCCGTGGAAGTCGAGGTACGACTCCACGGCGTAGCGGCCCTCGTCGCCCATCGGGCTGATGCCGCTCTGCCAGGAGCGGGAGAAGCGCTGGTTCAGCTCGTCCGGGCTCCGGTAGTTGAGCAGCGCCATGCGGCGCGCGAGCGCGAGGCCGCGGTGCGGGCCGTCGCCGTCGGCCGCGTCGAGGTAGTCGCCGTCGCGGTAGGCGGGATCCATCCGGATCGCCTCGGCCTGCACCGAGTTGAGAGCGATCTGGTCGGCGCTCGCGATGGCGGGAGCCGCGAGGACGGCGAGCCGGCGCATCCGGTCGGGGAACCCCGCGCCCCACTCGAGCGCCTGCATCCCGCCCATGGACCCGCCGACGACCGCCGCCCACACGTCGATGTCGAGCGCGTCCGCGAGGGCGGCCTGCACCCGGACCTGGTCGCGGATGGTGATGTAGGGGAACCGGGCGCCCCACTCGGCGCCGTCGCGCGCGAGGGAGGCGGGACCGGTCGTGCCCTGGCAGCCGCCCAGCATGTTGGGGGCCACGACGAACCAGCGGTCGGTGTCGATCGCGAGGCCCGGCCCCACGATGCCCGACCACCACCCGCCCGTCGGCTGCCCGGGACCCGCTGGCCCGCGGAGGTGGCTGTCGCCCGTGAGCGCGTGCAGCACCAGCACGGCGTTGCGTCCGTCCGGGGCGCGCTCGCCGAAGGTCTCGTACGCGACCCGCACGGAGGGGATCCGGCCGCCCGCCTCCAGATCGATGCCGCCCACCTGCGCGAACAGGCGGTCGGCGACGGGGTCGCCCTCGCGCCACGCGCCCGACGCGGGCGGGCGGCCGATCAGGGAGCGGATCTGCGCGTCCGTCACGAGGCTCGACGGGACGGTGTCCTCGGGTGTCTGCCAGTCCATCGCGATCAGTGAAGCACCCGAGCCGGACGCGCGCCCGAGTGTTACGCCCGGCTCGGGCGGGCGCCCGAGAGCGAGGCGACCGCGGCGCCGTCCTTGACGGCCCGCGCGGAGCGGAGCCCGGCTGCGAGGTCCTCGATGATGTCGTCGATGCTCTCGAGCCCGACCGAGAGGCGGACGAGTCCCGGCGTGACGCCCGCCGTCAGCTGCTGCTCCGGCGTCAGCTGCGCGTGGGTGGTCGACGCCGGGTGGATGACGAGGCTCCGCACGTCCCCGATGTTCGCCAGGTGGCTGAACAGCTGCAGCGAGTCGACGAGCGCGCGCCCGGCGTCCACCCCGCCCTTCAGCTCGAAGGAGAGGACGGCGCCCACGCCGCGCGGCGCGTACCGGTTCGCGGCGGCGTAGGAGGGGCTCGTCGGCAGGCCCGCGTAGTAGACGTCCGCGATGTCCTCGTGCGCGTCGAGCCACTCCGCGACCGCCTGCGCGTTCTGCACGTGCCGCTCGATCCGGAGGCTCAGCGTCTCGATGCCCTGGATGAGCTGCCAGGCGCTCGCCGGGGCGATGGACGCGCCGAGGTCGCGCAGCAGCTGCACGCGCGCCTTGGTGATGTACGCGACGCCGTCGCCGACCGCCTCGGTGTACGTGACGCCGTGGTACGAGGGGTCGGGCGTCGTGAGGCCGGGGAAACGCTCGCCGTGCTCGGACCACGGGAAGCGGCCCCCGTCCACGACGAGGCCGCCGATGACCGTGCCGTGGCCGCCGAGGAACTTCGTCGCCGAGTGCACCACGACGTCCGCGCCGTGCTCGAACGGGCGGATGAGGTACGGCGTCGCGATCGTGTTGTCGACGATGAGCGGGACGCCCGCCTGGTGCGCCTGGTCGGCGACGGCGCGGATGTCGAGGATGTTGATGCGCGGGTTCCCGATCGTCTCCGCGAAGAACAGCTTGGTGTTCGGGCGCACGGCCCGGGCCCATGCAGCCGGGTCGTCCTGGTCCTCCACGAAGGTCGTCTCGATCCCGAGCTTCGCGAGCGTGTACTTGAAGAGGTTGTAGGTGCCGCCGTAGATCGACGAGCTCGAGACGATGTGGTCGCCCGCCTGCGCGATGTTGAGGACCGCGAACGTCGAGGCCGACTGCCCGGATGCGACGAGCAGCGCGGCCGATCCGCCCTCCAGGGCGGCGACGCGCTCCTCGACGACGGCCTGCGTCGGGTTCATGATCCGCGTGTAGATGTTGCCCGGCTGCGCCAGCGCGAAGAGGTCCTGCGCGTGCTGGGAGTCGTCGAACACGTAGGACGTCGTCTGGTAGATGGGCGTGGCACGCGCGTGGGTGACGGGATCGGGGGCCGCTCCCGCGTGGATCTGCTGCGTCTCGAAGCGCCAGCCCGCTGCCCTGTCCTCGTCGTGGTCGCTCATCGTCGTGCCTTCCCTCGTGCGTCGGTGCCGCCCGTGCGGGCGCTCCCCGACTGTAGGAATCGGCGAGGCGACCGGTCAACGCGGGCCCGTCTCGCGGCGTAACCCGCGGCCATCCGCGTTCCCTACGCTGGGGTCATGTCCACAGCCAAGAGGGTCGTCGTCACGGGTGCGAGCTCGGGGATCGGCGCCGCCACCGTCCGCCTGTTCCGGAGCCGGGGGTGGGACGTCGTCGGCGTCGCCCGCCGCGAGGACCGCCTGCGCGCGCTCGCCGAGGAGACCGGGGCCACGTATGCGGTCGCCGACCTCACCGTGCAGGCCGACGTCGACGCGCTCCGCGACCACCTCCGCGAGACGGGCGACGTGCACGCGCTCGTGAACAACGCCGGGGGAGCCGTCGGCACCGACTCCGTCGAGGGCGGTTCGGCGGAGGACTGGGCCTGGATGTACGAGATCAACGTGCTCGCCGTGCAGCGCGTGACGAGCGCTCTCCTGCCGCTCCTCCGCGCCGGCGTGCCCGCGGGCGGCAGCGCCGACGTCGTGACCGTGAGCTCGATCGCCGCGCACGTGCCCTACGAGGGCGGCGGCGGCTACAACGCCGCCAAGGCCGCGGTGCACGCGATGCTCGGCGTGCTCCGCCTGGAGCTCGCGGGGGAGCCCATCCGCGTGATCGAGATCGCGCCGGGCCAGGTGCGCACGGAGGAGTTCTCGCTCGTGCGCTTCGGCGGCGACCGCGCGAAGGCCGACGCGGTGTACGACGGCGTGCCCGGACCGCTGACGGCGGAGGACGTGGCCGAGGCCATCGTGCACGCCGTGGAGCTGCCGCCGCACGTGAACGTGGACCTGCTCACCCTGAAGCCCGTGGCCCAGGCGGCCCCGCACAAGCTCATGCGGAAGCCGCTCGCGGTCCGCGAGGAGCTCACCGACCGGGGCTGACCGACATCCGCTCCGGGGTCGGGTCCCGCCGTCGTCAGGCCGCGGGCAGGGGCGCCGCGACCGGCACCTCGGGCAGGGGGCCGGTGAGGAACCCCTGCACCACGGGCCCGTGGAGCGCGACGACCGTCTCGCGGGACATGCTCGCGATGGGCTCGCTCCGCCAGATGTAGCGGGTGATGGCGATGCCGCCGAGCGCCGCGCCCACCAGGGAGTTGCGGATGTCGGCCTCATCCTGCGGGATGCCCTCGGGGAGGGCGCTCATCCAGTGCTGCGGCGCGGCCTCGGCGAACCGGCGGTAGGCGGCGCTGTCGTGGTCCGACGAGACGGTGACCCAGCGCATGATGGTGGATCCGACCGGGTGCTCCCACGTGTGGAGGGCCGCCTCGACGAGGGCGGCGCCCCGCTCCTCGATGGGCAGCTCCCGCAGCCGGAGGTACGGGGCGATGAGGTCCTCCGAGGGGCGCAGCGCCTCCTCGAGCAGGGCCTCGAGCGAGCCGAAGTAGTAGCGGACGAGGCTCGGGTCGACCCCGGCGGCCGCGGCGATGCGGCGGGCGCTCACGCGGTCGGCGCCGGACTCGATGAAGAGCATGCGGGCCGCTTCGATGATGCTGGCCCGGGCATCACCCGAGGTGCGGGGGCCGCGACGCCGGGGTCCGGTGTCCTCCCCGCCGTGGTCGGGTGCATCGAGCTCGTTCGCCAGTACGGACATGGGGCGTCCCTCTCGTGTCATGAGCGACCACCGTAACCGCGGGCCGACGGCCGGATGCCCCGGATGGGGGAATTGTGAACAACCCGTCGGCCGCCATGTAGTTTCGTCGAGGCATGTCCGTGCCGTTCCCGTGCTGCAGAAAGCCTCCGCGTGCCCCTGGTCCTCCCCCTCCCGTTCGAGATCATCTCGCTGACGGTGCTCGTCCTCGTCCTCGTCGCCGACCTGCTGATCGTCTACCGGCGCCCGCACGTCCCGTCGACGAAGGAGTCGGCCCTCTGGGTCGCCTTCTACGTGGGCCTCGCGCTGGTGTTCGCGGTCATCATGCTGTTCGTCGCGGGCGGCGAGCACGCGGGCCAGTTCCTGGCGGGGTGGCTGACGGAGTACAGCCTCAGCATCGACAACCTGTTCGTCTTCGTCATCATCATGAGCCGGTTCAGCGTGCCCCGGAAGTACCAGCAGGAGGTGCTCATGGTGGGCATCATCATCGCGCTGGTGCTGCGCGGGATCTTCATCTTGCTGGGCGCCGAGCTCATCGAGAGCTACAGCTGGATCTTCTACATCTTCGGCGCGTTCCTGCTCTACACGGCGATCAAGCAGGCCATAGGCGACGAGGACGAGGAGAGCGAGGACTCGCTCTTCATCAAGTTCCTCCGCCGGCGACTCAAGATCGCCCCCGACTTCGACGGCGCGAAGGTGCGCACCGTGATCGACGGCCGCAAGGTGCTCACGCCCATGGTCATCGTGTTCGTGTCGATCGGCACCACCGACCTGATCTTCGCGCTCGACTCGATCCCCGCGATATTCGGCATCACCGAGTCGCCGTTCATCGTCTTCACCGCGAACATCTTCGCCCTCATGGGCCTCCGCCAGCTCTACTTCCTGCTGGGCGGCCTGCTCGACCGGCTCGTGTACCTCAAGTACGGGATCGCGTTCATCCTCTTCTTCATCGGCGTGAAGCTCGTGCTGCACGCGATGCACGAGAACACGCTGCCGTTCGTCAACGGCGGCGAGGGCATCGAGTGGGCGCCCGAGATCCCGACCATCGTGAGCCTCGTCGTCATCCTCGCCTCGATGGTGGTCGCCACCGTCGCCAGCCTCATCAAGATGCGCGCCGACGGGATCCCCGTGACGAGCCCCGACGCCGACGCCGCCTCCGTGGAGCGCGGCGGCGACGACCGGGACGCGCGATGACCGAGGCGCGCACCATCGCGCTCGGCGGGCGGCGCATCCACGTCAGCTGGGCCGCGCGGACGGACGTCGGCAGCGTGCGCGCCGTGAACGAGGACGGCCTCCTCGCCGACCCGCCCGTCTGGCTCGTCGCCGACGGGATGGGCGGGCACGCGTTCGGCGACCGCGCGAGCGCGACCCTCGTGGAGACCTTCGGCGGCCTGTCCGGCGACGCCCCCGTCACGCGCGACCTCATCGTCGAGGCGGTCGACGCCTCCAACGACGCGATCGGCGACCTCATCACGGGCGATGACCCGCCCGGCACCGTGGCCGGCACCACGCTCGCGGGCGTCGCGCTCGTGCGCTCGGACGCCGGCGACCCGCTCTGGATGGTCTTCAACGTCGGCGACTCGCGCGTCTACGCCTGGACGGACGGCCGCCTCGAGCAGGTGACGATCGACCACTCGGCCGTGCAGGAGCTCGTCGACCAGGGCCGCATGACGCGCGCGGAGGCCGAGCGGAGCCCGGTGCGGAACCTCATCACGCGGGCCGTCGGGTCCCACGACGAGGTCGCCGCGGACGAGTGGCTGCTGCCGGTCGTCGATCACCAGGTGTTCCTCATCTGCTCCGACGGGCTGACCAAGGAGCTCGACGACCAGGCGATCTCCGGCGTGCTCCAGCTCGCGCGCGCGGACGGCGGCGGCGTCGACCGTGCGGCGGACGCGCTGGTCGCGCAGGCGCTGGCCTCCGGCGGCCGGGACAACGTCACCGTCGTGGTGATCGAGGCCCGCGCCGACGAGGAGCCGCTCGACGACGGGTCGGCGGGCGCGCCCACCGCCTGAGGAATAGCCGTGGGCACCCGGCGTTAGACTCCCATGATGCGCGTGGGGACCCTCGCGCCACTGCCATGAGGAGAGCCGTGCAGCCTGCGAAGACCCTGGCCGAGAAGGTGTGGGCCGACCACCTGGTCGCCGAGGGGGAGGACGGGACGCCCGACCTCCTCTACATCGACCTCCACCTCGTGCACGAGGTCACCAGCCCGCAGGCCTTCGACGGCCTCCGTCTCGCCGGCCGCCCCGTGCGCCGCCCGGACCTCACCATCGCGACCGAGGACCACAACACGCCGACCGTCGGCATCGACCAGCCGATCGCCGACCTCACGAGCCGCACGCAGATCCACACCCTCCGCAAGAACGCCGAGGAGTTCGGGATCCGGCTGCACTCGCTGGGCGACATCGAGCAGGGCATCGTGCACGTCGTGGGCCCGCAGCTCGGCCTCACGATGCCGGGCATCACGGTCGTCTGCGGCGACTCGCACACGTCCACGCACGGCGCGTTCGGCGCGATGGCGTTCGGCATCGGCACGAGCGAGGTCGAGCACGTCATGGCGACCCAGACGCTGCCGCTCCAGCCGTTCAAGACCATGGCCGTCACGGTCGAGGGCACGCTGCGCCCCGGCGTCACGGCGAAGGACATCATCCTCGCGGTCATCGCGCAGATCGGCACGGGCGGCGGGCAGGGCTACGTGCTCGAGTACCGCGGCAGCGCCATCCGCTCGCTCTCCATGGAGGGCCGGATGACGATCTGCAACATGTCGATCGAGGCCGGTGCTCGCGCCGGCATGGTCGCCCCCGACCAGACCACCTACGACTACCTCGAGGGCCGCCCGCACGCGCCGACCGGCGCGGACTGGGACGAGGCCGTGGCCTACTGGGACACCCTCGCGACCGACGACGACGCCGTCTTCGACGCCGAGGTCTTCCTCGACGCCGACACGCTCGAGCCGTTCGTCACGTGGGGCACCAACCCCGGCCAGGGCGTCTCGCTCAGCGAGCCCGTCCCGGATCCCGCGGCCGTCGCCGACCCGAACGAGCGCGCCGCCGCCGAGCGCGCCCTCGCCTACATGGACCTCGCCCCCGGCACCCCCATGAAGAAGATCGCCGTCGACACCGTGTTCATCGGCTCCTGCACCAACAGCCGCGTGGAGGACCTGCGCGCCGCCGCCGAGATCGTGCGCGGCCGCACCAAGGCCGAGGGCGTCCGCGTGATGGTCGTCCCGGGCAGCGCGCGCGTGCGGCTCGAGGCAGAGGCCGAGGGCATCGACAAGGTCTTCACCGACTTCGGCGCCGAGTGGCGCTTCGCCGGCTGCTCCATGTGCCTCGGCATGAACCCCGACCAGCTCGCGCCGGGCGAGCGCTGCGCGTCCACGAGCAACCGGAACTTCGAGGGCCGCCAGGGCAAGGGCGGGCGGACGCACCTCGTGTCGCCGCTCGTGGCCGCCGCCACCGCTATCCGCGGCACGCTCTCGAGCCCGTGGGACCTGCAGGAGGACGGCGTCGTCGACGCCGCGTCCATCCGCCAGGCCGCCGCCGTCGGACAGGAGGCCTGAGCATGGAGCCCATCACCCGCGTCACCGGCACCGGGGTGCCGCTCAAGCGGTCGAACGTCGACACCGACCAGATCGTCCCCTCGCAGTTCCTGAAGCGCGTCACCAAGACCGGCTTCGAGGACGCCCTCTTCTTCCAGTGGCGCAAGGACCCCGCGTTCTTCGTCAACCAGCCGGCATACGAGGGCGCCACCGTCCTCGTCGCCGGTCCGGACTTCGGCACGGGCTCGTCCCGCGAGCACGCCGTGTGGGCGCTGCGCGACTACGGCTTCCGGGCCGTGCTCAGCCCGAGGTTCGGCGACATCTTCCGGGGCAACTCCGGGAAGCAGGGCCTCCTCACGGGGATCGTGACGGAGGACGACGTCGAGAGGCTGTGGGCCGCGATGGACGCGGAGCCCGGACTCGACCTCACCGTCGACCTCGTCGAGCGGATCGCCACGGCACCCGGCCTGACGGTCCCGTTCGAGATCGACGAATACACTCGGTGGCGGCTCCTCGAGGGGCTCGACGACATCGCCCTCACCCTCCGGGACGAGGACGCCATCACCACCTTCGAATCACGACGGGCCGCATGGCGCCCGCGCACCTTGCCGGCCCGGCCGGCAGCTCTGGAGAACTGAATGAACTCACTAGTCAGCGACGCCAAGAAGGCGGGGGAGCGGGTGGGCCTCCTGTCCGACTCCATCGTGATCAACGGCGGCATCCCGCTGCGCGGCCGCATCGAGGTGCGCGGGGCCAAGAACCTGGCCACGAAGGCCATGGTCGCCTCGCTCCTCGGCGAGAGCCCCAGCCTCCTGCGCTCGGTGCCCGACATCAGCGACGTCCGCGTCGTCTCCGGGCTCCTCGAGGTGCACGGCGTCACGCTCCGCAAGGGCGAGCAGGAGGGCGACCTCATCCTCGACCCGAAGGACGTCGAGAGCGCCCACATGGCGGACATCGACGCGCACGCCGGCAGCTCCCGGATCCCGATCCTCTTCTGCGGGCCGCTGCTGCACCGCCTCGGCGAGGCGTTCATCCCCGACCTCGGCGGCTGCCGCATCGGCGACCGCCCCATCGACTTCCACCTCGACGCGCTGCGCGCGTTCGGCGCCGTCGTCGAGAAGCTGCCGAGCGGCATCCGCCTCACGGCGCCGGACGGCCTGAAGGGCGCGAACGTCGAGCTGCCCTACCCGAGCGTCGGCGCCACCGAGCAGGTGCTGCTCACGGGCGTCCGCGCGAAGGGGATCACGGAGCTGAAGAACGCGGCCATCGAGCCCGAGATCATGGACCTCATCGCGATCCTGCAGAAGATGGGCGCGATCATCTCCGTGGAGCCGAATCGCGTGATCCTCATCGAGGGCGTCGACCGCCTCGAGGGCTACACGCACCGCGCGCTCTTCGACCGCAACGAGGCCGCGAGCTGGGCGTCTGCCGCGCTCGCGACCGGCGGCGACATCTTCGTCGGCGGCGTGCGCCAGGCCGAGATGATGACCTTCCTCAACGTGTTCCGGAAGGTCGGCGGCGCGTTCGACATCGAGGAGGACGGCATCCGGTTCTACCACCCGGGCGGCGACCTCAAGCCCGTGGTCATCGAGACCGACGTGCACCCCGGCTTCATGACGGACTGGCAGCAGCCGCTCGTCGTGGCGCTCACGCAGGCGCCCGGCGTCTCGATCATCCACGAGACCGTGTACGAGAACCGCTTCGGGTTCACGGACGCGCTCAACGAGATGGGCGCCGACATCGTGGTGCACAAGGAGGGCCTCGAGGGCCACGAGCGACGCGTGGCGCGTCGCGACTTCGAGCAGGCCGCGGTCATCACCGGGCCGACGCACCTGCACGGCGCGGACATCACGGTGCCCGACCTCCGCGGCGGGTTCAGCCACCTCATCGCCGCGCTCACGGCCGAGGGCCGGTCCACCGTCAGCAACGTCGGGATCATCTCCCGCGGCTACGAGGACTTCATCGGGAAGCTGCGCCAGCTGGGCGCGGACTTCTCCTACGAGGGATAGCCTCGCCGGCGGTGCCCGCGCCGCCCACGCCGGCCGGGCGCGTCCATGACGGACGCGCCCGGCCCTCCGCCGGGTGGATCCCGGCGGGCGACCGACGACGACCGCGACCCGACCGGAGGATCCATGGCGAACGAGAAGGCCCGACCGTCGATCTTCTGGGTGCTGGCCGCCCTGGTGCTGCCGGTGCTCAACGCGGCCGTGCGGTTCGAGATCCGGAACCCCGAGCGGCTGCCGAAGACCGGCTCGTACGTGCTCGCGCCGAACCACTACAGCGAGATCGACCCGGTCGTGATGGGCGCCGTGGCGTGGAAGCTCGGGCGCCTGCCCCGCTTCCTCGCGAAGGCGTCGCTCTTCGACGTGCCGGTGGTCGGCTGGTTCCTCCGCCGCTCCGGCCAGATCCCCGTGCAGCGCGACGGCGGCGTCCGCGGCGGCCAGGCGATCGAGGCCGCGTCCGACCTCGCGCGCGACGGCCGCATCGTCGTCGTGTACCCCGAGGGGACCCTCACGCGCGACCCCGACCTCTGGCCCATGCGCGGCAAGACCGGTGCCGTGCGCCTCGCCCTGCAGGCCGGGATCCCCGTCATCCCCGCCGCCCACTGGGGCACGCAGGAGCTCATGGGCCGCTACTCGAAGCGCGTGCGGCTCTTCCCGCGGAAGACGATCCACGTCGTCATCGGCGAGCCTGTCGACCTCGACCGCTTCCGCGACCGGAGCCTCGACTCCGCGACCCTCACCGAGGCGACCGCCGTCGTCATGGCCGCCATCACCCGGCTCGTGGAGGAGCTGCGCGGCGAGACCGCCCCGACCGAGCGGTGGGATCCCCGCTCGAAGAACCAGAAGGAGACCGGCCGATTTGAGTGACGCGACCGCGCGCCCGACCCTCGCACCCGCCGCATCGCCGCCCGACCCGGACGCCGGGGAGCGGCGCCGCATCGTCGTCCTCGGCGCCGGCAGCTGGGGCACCACGTTCGCCAAGGTGATGGCCGACGGCGGCGCCGACGTCGTCATGTGGGCCCGGCGGCCCGAGCTCGCCCGGGAGATCACCGAGGCCAAGCGCAACAGCGACTACCTGCCGGGGATCAACCTGCCGCAGCGGCTCACCGCCGACCCGTCGCTCGCGCGCGTGCTCGCGGGCGCCACGGACGTGTTCGTGTCCGTGCCGAGCCAGACCCTGCGCGCCAACCTCGAGGCGGCGCGTGACCTCATCCCGTCCGACGCCGTGGTCGTGAGCCTCATGAAGGGCGTGGAGAAGGGCACCGGCCTCCGGATGAGCGAGGTGATCGCGGAGGTCCTCGGGATCGGCCCGGAGCGGATCGCCGTGGCGTCGGGCCCGAACCTCGCGCTCGAGATCGCCCGGGAGCAGCCGACCGCGGTCGTCGTGTCGTCCGCGGACCAGGCGACCGCGGAGCGCGTGGCGAAGATCGCCCGGAGCTCCTACTTCCGCTCGTTCGTGAACACCGACGTGATCGGGACCGAGTTCGGCGGGGTGCTGAAGAACCTCATCGCGGTCGCGGTGGGGATCGTGGACGGCGTCGGCTACGGCGAGAACACGAAGGCGTCGATCATCACGCGCGGCCTCGCCGAGATGACGGCGTTCTCCGTGGCGTACGGCGCGCGCGCCGAGACGCTCGCGGGGCTCGCGGGCCTGGGCGACCTCATCGCGACGTGCGAGTCCTCGCTGTCCCGCAACAACACCGCGGGCCGCCTGCTCGGCCAGGGCTACAGCTTCACCGACGTCGTGAAGAGCATGCAGCAGACGGCCGAGGGGCTCTCCTCCGTCGCGCCCGTGCTCGAGCTCGCCCGTCAGCGCGGCGTGCTCATGCCGATCGTCGAGCAGGTGTCGCAGGTGCTGGCGGGCACGCTGTCACCGCGCGACATCGCGCCCCATCTGACCACCGACGACGACACACCCCAGGGGGAGTGACCATGACCGCACGGATCCGGGTGGTGCTGCTCTTCGGCGGCACCTCCAGCGAGCACTCCATCAGCTGCGCGACCGCGAGCGGCGTGCTGGGCGCCATCGACCGGGAGCGGTTCGAGGTGATCCCCGTGGGCATCACGCCCGCCGGGGCCTTCACGCTCCAGGAGGACGACGCATCCGCCCTCGCCCTCGACGCTGACGCCCTGCCCCGGGTGGCCGACAACGGCACGCGCGTGCGCTGGCCCGAGGACGCGGGCAGCCGCGAGCTCACGGTGCGCGAGGCCGACGGCACGGAGCGCTCGCTCGGCCGGGTCGACCTCGTGTTCCCGATCCTGCACGGCACGCAGGGAGAGGACGGGACCGTGCAGGGCATGCTCGAGCTCGCAGGCCTGCCGTACGTCGGATCCGGCGTGCTCGCCTCCGCGCTCGGCATGGACAAGCACTACGCGAAGACCGTCCTGAGCGCCGTGGGCATCGCGGTGGCGCCGTGGATCACGGTCTCGCGCCACGAGTGGGCCGCCGACGCCGCCGGTGTCCGGGAGCGGGCCGCCGCGCTCGGGCTTCCGGCGTTCGTGAAGCCCGCGCGCGCCGGATCCAGCGTGGGCGTGAGCCGCGTCGCCGCGGCCGACGGGCTCGACGCCGCCCTCGAGGTCGCCTTCCGGGAGGACGACCGCGTGCTCGTCGAGTCGGGCCTCGTCGGCCGCGAGGTCGAGTGCGCGATCCTCGACGAGGGCCCGGGCCGCGAGCCCAGCGCCTCCGTCGCGGGCGAGATCGTGGTGTCCGGCCGCGACTTCTACGACTTCGACGCGAAGTACCTCGGGGCGGACGGCATCGACCTGGTGTGCCCCGCCGACGTCACCGACGCCGAGCTCGCCGAGCTGCGGGAGCTGTCGATCCGCGCCTTCCGCGCCGTCGACGGCCGCGGGCTCGCGCGCGTGGACTTCTTCCTCACGGCCGACGGCTTCGTGCTCAACGAGGTCAACACGATGCCGGGCTTCACGCCCATCTCGATGTTCCCCGCCTGCTGGGAGGCGTCGGGCCTCGCGTACCCGGACCTCATCTCGCGCCTGCTGGACGTGGCGCTCGCGTGGGAGGCGGATGGCGCCCGCGCCTGACGCCGGTCGTCGAGGGCCGATGAGCCTAGGCTCGGGCGCATGCTCGTAGGACGATCCGTCGCCCGGCCCCGCCTCCATCCCGACGCCCGATCCGGCCGGCTCCTGCGGCTCGGGGACCGCGCCCGCGGCGGGCAGACGGCCGCCCGCGCGCCGGCGCCCGTGCGCCCCACCGTCTCCGTCGTCATCCCCGTGCGCGACGACGCGGGGCACCTGCGCGCGTGCCTCCGGGCCCTCGCCGGGCAGACCGTCGCGCCCGACGAGGTCGTGGTCGTCGACAACGCGTCGCGCGACGACAGCGCGGACGTGGCGCGCGGGGCGGGCGCGCGCGTCGTGCACGAGCCCGTGCAGGGGATCCCCGCGGCCGCGTCCGCCGGCTACGACGCCGCGCGCTCGGAGGTCATCGCCCGGCTCGACGCCGACTGCGTGCCGCCGGCCGACTGGATCGAGCGGCTCGGGGACGTGCTCGCCGCACGTCCCGACGTCGCCGCCGTCACGGGCGCCGCGCGGTTCGTCGACGGGCCCCGCGCGCTCCGCGGGATCGCGGCGGTCGCCTACCTCGGCGCCTACTTCGCCTCCGTGACGCTCGCGCTCGGGCACCCGCCGCTGTTCGGATCCAACTTCGCGCTCCGCCGCGACGCCTGGCTCGCCGTGCGCGACGAGGTGCACCGCGAGGGCACGCACCTGCACGACGACATCGACCTGTCCGTGCACCTCGGCCCCGAGCGCCGCATCGTCCTCGACCCGCATCTCGGCATGGGGATCAGCATGCGTCCGCTCACCCGGCCGTCGACCCTGCCGCTCCGGATGAGCCGCGGCATGGCGTCGCTGACCGTGCACTGGCCGCACGAGCTGCCGTGGCTGCGCTGGTGGCGCACCGGCCGACGGATGATCCACGAGCGCGGGGCGCGTCGCACGGCGGTCCCCGGGCGGGAGCGGGCCGTGGGCACGGGATCCGTGCCGACGGGATCGCTGCCGGTCAGCTCCCCGGAGGCGGCGCGTCGCCCAGGTCCTGCGCGCTGACGCACTTGGCCGTCTGGGGGATGACCGTGACGACGCCGCTGAGGTCGGTGAGCGCGGTGTAGCTGGCCTGCGTCGAGTCGATGACGACCTCCACGGCGGGCGTGCGGCCGTAGGTCGTGTAGCGAATGTCGGGGGCGCGCGAGTCGTCCTCGACCCAGTCGACGTCGTCGTAGCTGATGCACGCGTCGGTCGTGGGGCCGGGCGTCGCGACGCCGCAGCGGAGGATCACGGTGCTCTGCGGGTCACCCCACGCGCCGGTGCCCTGCGCGTCGGTCTCACGCAGGGGCGCGGTGCCGAGCGTCGCGGGGAGGTGGACGACCACGTCGGCGCACAGCGGGTCGGTCGCGCCGGGGGCCGCCTCGAGGGAGACCGTGGGGGCGCAGCCGGCGACGGCGAGGGCGATGCCGCATGCGGCGGCCGCGGCGGCGACGGGGCGCAGCAGGGCGCGGGCGGGGCGGCGGGGAGTCATCGCGATCAGGCTACCGTGGCAGTCGTGACGACTCCTGGGACGCCCTCAGCCGCGGATCCGACCGACGGGGCCAGCGCGCCGGCCGGGGTCGGCGGTGCCGACGACGGGGCCACCCTCGGGAGCGCGGGGGAGCTGGCGACCCTGGCGCGGATCCTGCCGCACCTGCCCGCCGCGGACGACGCCGAGGTCGGCCCGGGCGACGACTGCGCGGTCGTGCGGGCGCCCGACGGCCGGTTCGTGATCACGACCGACATGATGATCGAGGGCCCGGACTTCCGCCTGGCCTGGTCGACCCCGCACGACCTCGGACGCCGCGCGGCCACCTCGAACCTCGCGGACGTCGCCGCCATGGGCGCCCGGCCGACCGCTCTCCTCGTCGCCATCGCGGCGCCCGCCAGCACGCCGGTCGCGGACCTCGAGGCCCTCGCCGACGGCCTCCGCGAGGGCTGCCTGCTCCAGGCGCCCGGCTGCGGCGTCGTGGGCGGCGACCTCTCCGTCTCGGACGCGCTGGTGATCACGATCACGGCCACGGGCGACCTCGAGGGGCGCGACCCCGTGCTGCGCTCGGGCGCGCGACCCGGCGACGTGATCGCGGTGGCCGGCGCGCTCGGCATGGCCGCGGCCGGGGTCCGCCTCCTGTTCGACCACGCGCGGATCCCGGGCCCCGACGGCGCGCTCGTCCCCGACGCGGCGCTCGCCCGGGCGCTGCGGGCGGCGCACCCCGCCGCGGTCGAGGCGCAGCTCGCGCCCGTCGCGCCCCTGACGGCCGGCGTCGACGCGGCCCTCGCCGGCGCGACCGCCATGCTCGACGTCTCCGACGGGCTCCTGCTCGACCTCGGCCGCCTGGCGCGCGCGAGCGGGGTGGCCGTCGACCTCGGATCGGCCGCCCTCGCCGACGACGCGCGTCGCGTCGCCGCCGCGCACCCGTCGCTGCAACCCGTGGCGCTCGACCTCGTCCTCACCGGGGGCGAGGACCACGCGCTGGTCGCGGCGTTCCCGGCGGGCGCGACGCTGCCGGATCCGTTCCGCGCGATCGGCGTGGTCGCGGCCGCAGGGCCGGACGGCCCGGCCGTGACGGTCGACGGCGCGCCCTACTCCGGCCCGGACACGGCGCTCGGCGGCTGGGACCCGTACGCCGACTGGGACGGGGCGCGCTAGGGCGCGGGCTCGTCCGCGTCGTCATCGTCGGGCGTCTCGGCGACCGCCCACCACACGACCGTGTCGCCGTACACCTTCCTGCGGTCGAGCGCGATCCCCGCGGGCCACGCCGGTTCGGCGGAGCGCGCGCTGCGCTCGACCATGACCACGGCGCCGTCGACGAGCCGCGGCACGAGCGCGGCCAGCTCCTCCGCGAGCTCCGCGTCGCCGACCTCGTAGGGCGGATCCAGGAACGCGACGTCGTACGCGCCGCGGTCGCCCGCGAGGAACGCGCGCACGCTCTGGGCTGCCACGCGGATCCGCGGCACGGAGGCGGGCGGGGCCGCGCGCTCGACGATCCCCGCGTTCGACCGGCAGACGGCGGCCGCGGGCACCGCGCGCTCCACGAGGACGACCTCGCACGCGCCGCGGCTGGCGGCCTCGAGGCCGAGCGCCCCGGATCCGGCGTACAGGTCGAGGACGCGCGCGCCGTCGAGCGCGTCCCGGGCCTCGAGCCCGGAGAACAGGGCCTCGCGCACGCGGTCGCTCGTGGGGCGCGTGCCCGTCCGGGGCACGCGGAGGACCAGGGAGCCGGCGAACCCGGCGACGATGCGGGTCACGACGGACGCCCGGCGGGTCGCGGGACGGCGGCGTTCGGAGCGGGGTGCACGGGCGACCACGCTACCCGGCATGTCCGCCCCCGGAGGCGGGCCGGACGCTCCCGGATCCCTGACGTATGCTGCCAAGACGCCCACGACGCTGGAGGACCTCCGTGACGAGTCCCGAGTCCGAGTCCGTCCCCCTGCACGCCGGGTCGGCACAGCCCCCCGCCCGCATCCGCGCCGCCGCGCGTCAGGCCGACCGCACCCACGGCGCGCCCGCCATGCCGCTGGAGGAGGTGCGCCGGCTCGCCGACCTCATCCTCGCGAACATCGACTCCGTCATGTCCGGCAAGCACGACGCCACCCGCATGGCGCTCACCGTGTTCCTCTCCGGCGGCCACCTCCTCATCGAGGACGTGCCCGGCGTCGGCAAGACCATGCTCGCCAAGGCGCTCGCGCGCAGCGTCGACTGCACCGTGAACCGGATCCAGTTCACGCCCGACCTGCTGCCCTCGGACGTCACGGGCGTCTCCGTCTACAGCCAGGCCGACCACCGCTTCGAGTTCCAGCCGGGCGCCGTGTTCGCCAACATCGTCATCGGCGACGAGATCAACCGCGCGAGCCCCAAGACGCAGTCGGCGCTCCTGGAGTGCATGGAGGAGGGGCAGGTCACGGTCGACGGCGTCACGCATCCGCTGCAGCAGCCCTTCACCGTGGTCGCGACGCAGAACCCGGTCGAGATGGAGGGCACGTACGCGCTCCCCGAGGCGCAGCGCGACCGCTTCATGGCACGTATCTCGATGGGCTACCCCGACGCCTCCGCGGAGCTCGCCATGCTCCGCTCGCGCGACACCGTGAGCCCGCTCGACGAGCTGCGGCCCGTGGTCGACGCGGAGGACCTCGACGCGATGATGCACGCGGCCCGCGGCGTCTACGTGTCCGACCCCGTGTCGCGCTACGCCGTCGCGATCGTGCAGGCCACGCGCGGCCACGAGGACATCCGCCTCGGCGCGAGCCCCCGCGCCACGCTGCAGCTCATCCGGGCCGCCAAGACGCGGGCGGCGCTCGACGGGCGCGACTTCGTGCTGCCCGACGACGTCGACGCCCTCGCCGCGCCCGTGCTCGCGCACCGGCTCGTCGCGACCGGCCGGGCGCTGGGCCAGCGCGGTAGCGGCCAGGCCGCCGTGGTCGAGATCCTCGAGCGCATCGTCTCCTCGACCGCCGTGCCGCTGAGCGCCGCCGGACGGACGCGCTGACCCCGTGCCGCCGCTCGCGCGCCTGATGCGCCGGATCGGCATCGAGGCCGTCCCGCACCCGACCCTCCGCGGGATCGCCCTGCTCGCCGCCGGGGTGGCCGCCTTCGCGGGCGCGTTCATCGCGGGGCGACGCGAGTTCGTCTTCATCGGCGTCGCTCTCCTCGCGCTCCCGCTGCTCGCCGCCGCCTGGCTCGTGATCGCGCGGGTGCGGCTGCACGTGGAGCGCACCTTCACGTCCGCGGTCGTCGAGTCGGGCACGGCGACGACCGTGACCGTGTCCGTCGCGAACGCCGGCACCATGCCGACGCCCCGCTCCTGGGCGCTCGACCTCGTGCCCGGATCCGACGGCGCCACGCCTCCCGCCGAGCTGCCGTCGATGCGCGGGCTCGCGCGCGGATCCCGCCGATCCACCGCCCGGCCCGTCCTCCGCTACGACCTCACGCCCGAGCGCCGCGGCGTTCACGAGGTGGGCCCGCTCGCCGTCGAGGAGCACGACCCGTTCCGCCTGATGGGGCTGCGGCACGTCGCGGGCGGCACCTCGCGCCTCGTCGTGACCCCGCGCCTCGCCGACCTCGAGGCCGAGCCGGGCGGGCAGGTCTCGTCCGAGGGCGAATCCGAGCGCGTGCAGCGCCGCGCCGACGGCGGCGAGGACGACCTCGGCACGCGTGAGTACCGGGCGGGGGATCCGCTCCGCCGCGTCCACTGGCGCGCGACCGCCCGGCACGGTGAGCTCATGGTGCGGCAGGAGGAGCAGCGGTCGAGCCCGCGCTCGCTCGTGCTCCTCGACACCCGCGCGGCCGGCTTCCCGCAGCACGCGGACGACGACGGGGACGGCGACCGCGCCTTCGAGCGCGCGGTCGCGTTCGCGGCGTCGGTGGGCGTCCACCTGCAGCGCGGTGGGTACGCGGTGCACCTCATCGAGACGGCCGAGGGATCCGACCGCCAGGCCCCCGTCGCCGCCCGCCCCGGCGACGCCGCGGCCGAGGGCGACCTGCTCCTGCATCTCGCCGAGGTGCGGCCGGCGGCGGTCGACCCCGACCGCGACGGCGTGCAGGAGGCCCTGGCCGACCTGCGCCGCAGCCGTCGCGCGGTCCCCATCCACGCCGTCCTCGGCCACCTCGACGAGCACGAGGCGCGGCGGCTCGCGGGCTTCGGCGCCGCGTGCCGCCCCGCGGTCGCGTTCCTGGCGCACGCGGGCCGTGTCGACGGCCGCGACGATCGAGAGGCCCTGCGGATCCTGCGCGAGGCCGGCTGGCGCACGGTGGTCCTCGACGAGGGCACCCGACCCGCCGACGCCTGGCGCGCCGCCCGCACCGAGGAGATGGCGCGATGACCGACCTCGACGCCGTCGGCCTCGGCGGCCGCGAGCACTGGACCGTCGAGCCGCGCCCGCTGCCGGGGGAGCGCGCGGGCGGACCCGGGGGACGCGGTCACGGCGACGGATCCGGCCCCGGCCGTCGTGGCGGTCGCCCGGGAACGGGGCGCGCCGCCGCCCGCTGGCCGCTCACCGCCGCGCTGGGCGTCGCCCTCCTCGCGGGAGCCGCCAGCCTCCACCTGCTCGTCGAGCCGGGCGCGTGGTTCCTCCTCTGCGTCGTGGTGGTCGCCGCCGTGCTCGGATCCGCCGCCCTGCTGCGCTCCGCCGGCGTGCCGCGCCTGCTCGCCTCGCTCGGCGGACTCGTGCTCCTCGTGCTCCTCGTCACGCTCGTCTTCGCGGGGCGGACCGCCGTGCTCGGCGTGATCCCCACCCCGGAGACCGTGCGCACGCTCCTCGCCGTGGGCGAGCAGGCGGGCGGGGAGATCTACCGCCGGTCGGCGCCCGTGCCCCCGCTCGCGTCCATCGTCTTCGTGATCGTGGCCTCGATCGGCGCCCTCGCGGTCGTGCTCGACGTGCTCGCGCACGCGCTCCGCCTGCCGGCGGTCACCGGGCTCCCGCTCCTCGTGCTCGTCTCGGTCCCCGGCGCGGTGCTCGTGGGCGAGTTCTCCGTCGCCTCCTTCGCCGTCACGGCGCTCGCGTGGTTCGCGGTGCTCGCGGCCGACGCGCGCGAGACGGACCGGGAGGGCGGCTGGCACGCGTCCGGGCTGCTCGGGGGATCGCGCCCCGCCCCGCCGCCCGCCCCGCGCCGATACTCGTCGGGGCGCCCGGCGGGATCCGCGCGCACGACGCTCGCCTCCGCGGGTGCGCTCGCGGGCGGCGCGGTCGTCCTCTCCCTCGTCGCGCCCGCGATCGTCCCGGGCCTCACGTCGGCGACCTTCCCGACGGCGTCCGGCTCCGGCCAGGGCGGCTCGCGCGTCGTCAACCCGATCCTCGACCTCGGCGACGACCTCCGCCGACCCGTCGACGTCGAGGCGCTCCGCTACTCGACCGCGTCCGCGACGCCCCTCTACTTCAAGGTGACGACGCTCTCGCGCTTCGAGGGCGACGAGTGGGCGCCGTCGCCGCTGCGCCCGCCGGACGGGAACACCGTCGACGCGATCGGGCCGGACCTCGGCTCCCGATCCGACGTGCCGGCCGAGGAGGTGGAGGCGCGCGTGCAGGTCGAGGGCTCCTCGAGCGCGTGGCTGCCCGCGCCCTACGCGCCTCGCAGCGTCACCGGGCTCGAGGGCTCGTGGCGCTGGTCCGATCAGGGCCTCGCGATCCGCTCCTCGGACTCCGACAGCCGCGACCAGAGCTACACCGTGACGAGCGAGCTGCCGCGCCCCGAGCGCGCGCAGCTTGAGGCCGTCGCGCCCGCGACCGACGACGACCTCCGGCCGTACCTGCAGATCCCCTCGGGCACCCCGGACATCGTCGCCTCGACGACGGCCGACGTCCTCGCCGGCATCGACTCGCCGTACGACCAGGCGCTCGCGCTCCAGGAGTTCTTCACGGGCGGGCAGTTCCGCTACTCGGAGGACGCGCCCGTCCAGCAGGGCTACGACGGCAGCGGCGTCGACGTGGTGGGGGAGTTCCTCCGCGTGCGCTCGGGCTACTGCGTGCACTTCGCGTCGGCCATGGCGATCATGGCGCGCGAGGCGGGCATCCCGTCGCGCGTGGCCGTCGGCTACCTGCCGGGCGACCAGGTGGGGCGCGACGGCGACCTCATCACCTACCGCGTCGGATCCCACGACCTGCACTCCTGGCCCGAGCTGTACTTCTCCGGCATCGGCTGGATCGCGTTCGAGCCCACGCCGGGTCGCGGACAGGCCGCGCCGTACGCCCAGCCGTCTGCCGCCCCGACCACCGCGCCCACGCCGTCCGCGACCCCGAGCGCACCCGCCGAGGCGACGCCGACCGCGACGCCCGCGCCCACCGCGTCGGCCGCGCCCGGCGCGAGCGGCGCCACGGGCGTCCGGATCCCGTGGGCGGCCCTCGGCACGGCCGCCCTCGTGCTCCTCGTGCTGGCGCTCCTCGCCGCTCCCGCCCTCCTGCGCCGCGCCCGCCGCGCCGGCCGGCTGCGCGCGCTCGAGACGGGCGACGCCCCGGCGGGCACGGCCTGGCGCGAGGCGGAGGACCGCGCGGTGGACCTCGGGATCCGCGTGCCGGACACCGAGTCGCCGCGCGAGCTCGGCCGCCGCCTCCAGGGCGACGACCCGTCGCTCGCCGAGCCGGTCGCCCTCCTGGTCACCGCGCGCGAGCGGGAGCGCTTCGCCCGTGCCGACGTCCCGGTGGACGCCGCCGCCGGTGCCGCGCAGGCCACCGCGCTCGTCGTGTTGGGCGACGCTCTGGGCGCCCGCGCGGGACGTGTCGACCGGATCCTCGCGCTCGTCGCCCCTCGCTCGCTCGTCCGCCGCCGCCCGCGGTCCGACGACGGAGCCGACGACGGGACGGCGGGCGGACCGCCGGCCGCGCCGCCCGCGTCGGACGCCCCTCGTACACTCGGGGGATGACCGGATCCGACGCCGCGCTCGCGGGCGTCGTGGGCGGCCGCACCGCGGGCGTGCTGCAGAAGGCGTTCGGCCTGCGCACGGTCGCCGACCTCCTCGAGCACCTCCCGCGCCGCTACGCCCGCCGCGGCGAGCTCACGGCCCTCGCCGAGCTGCCCGTCGACCAGCAGGCCACCATCGTCGCCGAGGTGCGCGAGGTGCGCGAGCGGCCCATGCGAGCCCGGCGCGGCAGCATCCTCGAGGTGCGGATCACCGACGGCCGGGGCTTCCTCACCCTCACCTTCTTCAACCAGGCGTGGCGCGCCAAGGACCTGGTGCCGGGCGTCCGCGGCATCTTCGCGGGCAAGGTCAGCGACTACCGCGGCGCGCTCCAGCTCGCCCACCCCGACTACGAGCTCTTCGACGCGCACGAGGGCCCCGAGCTCTCCGGCGGCGAGCCCGACGCGGCCGCGCGCCGCTGGGCCGAGATGCCCATCCCCATCTACCCGGCCACCGCCTCGATGGCGAGCTGGCAGGTCGCGAAGTCGGTGGAGCTGGCGCTCGACGCGGTCGACGACCTGGAGGATCCCGTCCCCGCCGACGTGCGCGCCGAGCGCGGCCTCCTCCCGTACCGCGAGGCGCTCGAGGGCGTGCACCGGCCCGAGAAGGACGTCGACTGGAAGCGCGGCCGCGACGCGCTCCGCTTCCAGGAGGCGTTCGTCCTGCAGACCGCGCTGCTGCAGCGGCGGCAGGCGGCCCGCGCGCTGCCGGCGACCCCGCGGATCCCGACCCCGGGCGGCCACCTCGACCGGCTCGACGCCCAGCTGCCCTTCGAGCTCACGGGCGACCAGCGGCTCGTGGGAGAGGAGATCGCGACCGACATGGCGCGCACCTGGCCCATGAACCGCCTCGTGCAGGGCGAGGTCGGCTCCGGCAAGACGCTCGTCGCGCTCCGGGCGATGCTCGCGGTCGCCGACACGGGCGGCCAGTCCGCGCTGCTCGCGCCCACCGAGGTGCTCGCGAGCCAGCACCTGCGCTCGCTCACGGCGTCGCTCGGGCCCGATCTCGCGGCGGAGCTCATGCCCACCCTCCTCACCGGCCAGCTGTCGACCGCCGAGCGCAAGCGCGCGCTGCTGCGCATCGTCAGCGGCCAGGCGCGCATCGTCGTCGGCACGCACGCGCTCCTCGGCGACCGCGTCGAGTTCCTCGACCTCGGCCTCGTCGTGGTCGACGAGCAGCACCGCTTCGGCGTCGACCAGCGCGAGGCCCTCCGGCGGAAGGGCGGCACCCCGCCGCACGTGCTCGTGCTCACGGCCACGCCCATCCCGCGCACGGTCGCGATGACGGTGTTCGGCGACCTCGACGTCTCGACCATCGCCGAGCTGCCGAGCGGGCGCCAGCCCATCGCGTCGTTCGTCGTCCCGCTGCACGAGCACCCGGGGTGGATCGAGCGGGTCTGGGAGCGCACGGCGGAGGAGGTCGACAAGGGGCGCCAGGCGTTCGTCGTCTGCCCCGCCATCGACCCGCAGGATCCGGAGGCGGAGGACGAGGACGCCGGCGAGGGAGCGGAGGACGCGCCCACCCGACCGTCGCTCGCGACGGTCACCGAGGTCGACGCGCTGCTCGGCGCGCACCCGCGCCTCGGATCCGTCCGCCGCGCCGTGCTGCACGGCCGCATGACGGGGGAGGAGAAGGACCGCGTGATGCGCGCCTTCTCCGCGGGCGACATCGACCTCATCGTGGCCACCACCGTCATCGAGGTCGGCGTCGACGTGCCGAACGCCTCGACCATGGTGATCCTCGACGCCGACCGCTTCGGCGTCTCGCAGCTCCACCAGCTGCGCGGCCGCGTCGGCCGCGGCGGCGTTCCGGGCCTCTGCCTCATGGTCACGCACGCCGAACCCGAGACCGTCGCGCGCGAGCGGGTCGACGCCGTCGCCGCCACCCTCGACGGCTTCGAGCTCGCGCGCGTCGACCTCGAGCTCCGTCGCGAGGGCAACGTCCTCGGCACGAACCAGTCGGGCGGCCGCTCGTCGCTCCGGCTGCTGCGGGTCGCGCAGGACGGCGACCTCATCGAGTCCGCGCGCGAGCACGCCCACGACGTGCTCGAGGCGTCGCCTGACCTCCAGGGCCACCGCGCGCTCGCCCGCGCGCTCGCCCGTCGGCTCGACGACGAGGAGCGCGCCTTCCTCGACAAGAACTAGGGGAGCGTCCGCCCTAGGCTGGCGGGATGCAGCGGATCGCCGTCGTCCCCGGATCGTTCGACCCCGTCACGCTCGGGCACCTCGACGTGATCCGCCGTGCCGCCCGCCTCTACGACGAGCTCGTCGTGCTGGTGGTGCACAACCCCGGCAAGACGCCGATGCTCCCGCTCGAGGAGCGCGTCGCCCTCATCGAGCGCGTGATCCGCGACGCCGGCCTGCCCGCGACCGTCCGCGTCGACTCGTGGGGCGCGGGCCTCCTCGTCGACTACTGCCGGCAGGTGGGCGCGACCGTGCTCGTGAAGGGCGTGCGGTCGCAGCTCGACGTGACGTACGAGACGCCGATGGCGCTCGTCAACCGCGATCTGGCCGACGTCGAGACCGTGCTGCTGCTGCCGGACCCCGCGCACGCGCACGTGTCCAGCTCGCTCGTGCGCCAGGTCGAGGCGCTCGGCGGCGACGTCGCGCCGTACGTCCCTGCGGCCGTCCAGGAGGCGCTGGCCGTCCGGCGCGCCGGCTGACGCCCCGTAGGATCTACGGGTGTCCAGGTTCCAGAAGACCCCATTCACGGTCCACGTCCACGACATCGTGCACCGACCCGGGGAGATGCGCGAGCTCGACCTGACCATCGTCACCCCCGAGCGCATGGGGGAGGGCCTCATCGCCGTCCCCGCCGGCCGGGAGATGCGCGTCACCGTGCGACTGGAGTCCCTGCACGACGGGATCCTGGCCACCGGCGAGGTCGACACGGTGGCCGACGGGCAGTCGGCGCGAACCCTCGCCGACATGCAGGAGCGTGTCCAGGTCGATTTCGCGGAGATGTTCGCGTACAGTCTTGATGAAGCTTTCGACTACCAGGTCCAGGACGAGCACGTGGACCTGGAGCCGGTCATCCGGGATGCGGTGGTCCTTTCACTGCCGTTCCAGCCCGAAGTGCCGGGCGAGGACCTCGATCTCGATCTGGGTCCCGGCATCAGCCTGGTCCTGGCGGACTCCGACCCGGAGCCCGTGATCGATCAGCGCTGGGCAGCCCTGTCCGGCTTCCGAGCTTCCGAAGACAGCGGTGCGGCGCGTGAAGACGCCGACACCGAAACGCAGAGAGATGAGAGTTAGCCATGGCTGTACCCAAGAGGAAGATGTCCCGATCCAACACGCGTGCGCGTCGCTCGCAGTGGAAGGCCGAGGCTCCCACGCTCGTCAAGACCATCGAGAACGGCAAGGTCGTCTACTCCATGCCGCACCGTGCGCGCGTGATCGAGGACGCCGCCGGCACGCCCCTGTACATGGAGTACAAGGGCCGCAAGGTCGCCGACGTTTAGTCGCGACCCGCGCAGCACGTCGGACATGACCGACACCACGGGATCCCGCGTCCACGGCGACCGCGACGCGCTCCGGCGCCTCCTCGCCGTGGACGTGAGCCCCGAGCTCCTCGAGCTCGCGCTCACCCACCGCTCGTACGCGTACGAGCACGGCGGCATCCCGCACAACGAGCGCCTCGAGTTCCTCGGCGACTCCATCCTCGGGCAGGCCGTCACGGTCATGCTCTACCTCGAGAACCCCGACCTCGACGAGGGCGAGCTCGCCAAGCGGCGCGCCAGCCTCGTCTCGAGCGTCGCCCTCGCGGAGGTCGCCACCCGCATCGGGCTCGGCGAGCACCTGCTGCTCGGCCGCGGCGAGGAGCTCACGGGCGGCCGCGCCAAGTCGTCGATCCTCGCCGACACGGTCGAGGCCATCATCGGCGCCTGCTACCTCGACGCCGGGGGAGAGGCCGCGACCGGTCTCGTGCTGCGCCTCATCGCGCCGCTCCTCGAGGATCCGGCGCGCTTCGGCGCCGCCATGGACCCGAAGACCGCTCTCCAGGAGAGCGCCGCGCGCCAGGGCCTCCCCGCGCCCGTCTACGACGTGAGCGACAGCGGACCCGACCACAGCAAGCGCTTCCACGCCGTCGTCACGGTGGGCGGGGCCGTCCGCACCACGGGCGAGGGATCCAGCAAGAAGCAGGCCGAGATGACGGCCGCGCTCGAGGCGTGGACCCGCCTCGAGGCGCGCACCACGGCCTGACCCGCGGTGCCCGAGCTCCCCGAGGTCGAGGTCGTCCGCGCCGGCCTGGAGCCCGCGGTCGCCGGCGCCCGCATCACCGCAGTCGAGATCCTCGACGCGCGCTCGCTCAAGCGGCACGACCCGCTCGAGGGCGCCTTCGTCGACCTGCTCGTCGGCCGCGTGATCACCTCCGCGGTCCGCCGCGGCAAGTTCCTGTGGCTGCCGCTCGAGCCCGACGCCCGGCGCGACGCGACGGGCCCTCGCGCCCTGGTCACGCACCTGGGCATGAGCGGGCAGGTGCTCCTCCGCGAGCCCGGCTCCGACCCCGACGGCCTGCTGCGGATCCGCATGGGCATCGAGCACCCCGTGCACGGCGAGCTCGTGGTCGCGTTCGTCGACCAGCGGATCTTCGGCTCGATGGCCGTCGACCGCCTCGTCGCGACGCCCGACGGGCACGCGGGGGGACGGGGATCCGAGGCGGCTCTCGTGCCGACGCAGGTCGCCCACATCGCGCGGGATCCCCTCGACCCGGCCTTCGACGACGAGCTGCTGCTGGACCGCCTCGCCCGGCGGCGCACGGGGATCAAGCGCGCGCTGCTCGACCAGACGCTCGTGAGCGGCATCGGCAACATCTACGCGGACGAGGCACTGTGGGCGGCGCGGATCCACTACGCGCACCCCACGGATCAGCTCGGTCGCGGGCGCGCCCTGCGTCTCCTCGCCGAGGTGCGGCACGTGCTCGCGAGGGCGCTGGCCGAGGGCGGCACGAGCTTCGACGCGCAGTACGTCAACGTCAACGGCGCGTCCGGCTACTTCTCGCACTCCCTCAACGCCTACGGCCAGCAGGGGAAGCCCTGCCCGCGCTGCGGCACGCCGATCGTGCGCGAGGCCTTCATGAACCGCGGCTCGCACCTGTGCCCGCACTGCCAGCCGCTGCCGGATCCCGAGTCCGCCTGACCCTGACGCCGGGCTCAGCGCGCCGGCCCGACCTCCCGCAGCCAGCTCCCGCTCGTGGCGACGTGCCGGAAGCCGAGCGCCTCGTTGACCGCGAGCATCGGCCGGTTCTCGTCGGCGTTCCAGGTGACGACGCGGTCCGCCTCCGGTGCCCAGAATGTCGTTGGGGGCAACGCTGGCGGGTGAGGTCACGGATGGCTCCGCGTCGCGGAGCCGAAAATCGGGGCTTCCCGGGTGGAGAAACCGAACGCCGTTGACTCGAAAGGGGGCATTGAATGGCGGCTCCGGATCGGACTATTGTCTGATCAAGGTCACCGGCATGTCGGGGTTATCGATGTGGATGCGGCCACAGCTGATCTGCTGTGAACGCACAAAATCAACAGGGCGACCCAGTATTGAGGCTTCCACTGGGCTTGAAGAACGCAGCCGAATCCGCAGAGCCCACTCGAGAGGGGCAAATCATGACGGGTACGTATCTATACATCTATCGCAATGATGAGCTGAAGAAGGTCTACGTCGGCATCGGCAACAGCCCCGGTCGCGTCTGGGAGCATCACAACGACGCGGCCGCAGCGCTGCTCGCGGAGTCTGCGACGAAGGTGTTCATCACCACGGAGCCCTTCAAGGATCGAGCGTCGGCGGAGCGTGCGGAGAGCGCTGCGATCTGCGCCGCCGCTGCTGTCGGTGTCGGGGTCATCGTCGACGAGAAGCGTGCAGAGGACCTTCTGAATGTCACGAACATCGCCAAGGTCGGCTCGTCCAAGCACCTCACGCCAGCTGTCTACGAGCGCGAGGGGTCGGTTCGCTACGACGCTCTGGAGCGGACCGCCATCGTCACACTGCATCATGACGACATCGATGACGTCGGTGATGGCGTTCGCCGCCCAGCACTCCATGGAGGTCGGGATGCCGAAATCTTCCACCAGCGTGCTACGCGGTGGTGGGGCTTGGGGGCGGCTAATGCTCGGCGTGATAAGAAGCGCACTGCCGGCGGTCTGGTTCCCCGCGATGTCGATCGACTCGTCGCGGTCCAGAAGTCGACTTCCACCATCTTGGGCGCATGGACATTGACTGAGGAGCAATGGCGCAGGGACGCGAACAGCTGGATGTTCGTCACCGATCAGCCCATCGATGATTGGCGTGGGCAGCGGCTCGATTGGTGTGGTGCTAGTCATTCGGGTGGAGCATTGGTCTGGAGCGCAGACATCCGCGCGGAACTGCGCGGCAAGCGGTCCTGAGGAACGAGTCGCTCAGCCGACATCGCCCGCGTCGACCTCCCGCAGCCAGCTCCCGCTCGTGGCGACGTGCCGGAAGCCGAGCGCCTCGTTGACCGCGAGCATCGGCCGGTTCTCGTCGGCGTTCCAGGTGACGACGCGGTCCGCCTCGGGTGCCTCGCGCGCCAGGAGCAGCAGGTTCTCGGCCTTGAGGAGCATGCCCAGGCGGTGGCCGCGGTGCTCGGCGAGCACGAGCGTGTCCTGCTGGTAGGTGTACGCGTGGCCGTCGGAGCGGCGGCCGCTGGGGGAGACGGCGATCTCCGTGAAGCCCACGAGCCGACCCGTCCCCACGTGCAGGGCGGCGGTGGTGAGCCCCGTGCGACCCGCGGATGCGCGGCGGGCCTCGGCGTCGCGGATCCGGCCGGCGTCCCACGCGTCCTCGACCTGCGGGAGGTCGCCGGGCGGCGCGTCGGTCGACATGCGCGTGTGCAGCACGGCGAGGTCGTCGAGCAGGTGCTCCGGCGTGGCGTCGACCCACGAGACGACGCGGTAGGCGTCCCCGGCGGCGCGGCGCGCGTCGGCCAGGTGCGCGGCGAGGGTCGGGGCGGCGGCGACGGTGTCGAGCACGCTCGTGCGCGCGGTCTGGCCGAGGCGGTAGCCGGCGTCGACGACGAAGCGGGAGGACGGGTCGTCCGCCCCGACCGCGCCGATGCCCGTGGGCGAGGGGATGGGAGTGCCGTTCGCCTCGGCGCGGTGCATCGTGAAGCCCATGAGCGTCCGGCAGCCCTCGTCGAGGGCGATCCGCTCCACGCGCTCCCGCAGCGCCCGACCGATCCCGCGACGCCGGTGCTCGGGGAGCACGGACACCGCCACGTCGGACGTCGTCGGGTCGTTGAGCCACGTCGTGAGGAGCCCCCGGCCGGCGATCCGGCCGTCCACGCGCGCGGCGAACAGGCGCTTCCGCACGTGCGCCACGTCGGCGTAGTCGGGGATCAGCTCCTGCGGGAGCCAGACGAACGCGTCGTGCCCGAGGTCGTGCGACTGCGCCCGGTTGACGACGTCGGTGAGCGCCACGAAGTCGTCCCAGCCGTGCGCGCCCGGTGCGGTCGGCGGGACGACCTCCTCGACGACCACGGGCAGGGCGTCGGCGTCGTGCGGCATGGTCGGCTCCCTCGTCGGCGTGCGCGGCCGTCGTCGGTCGGCGCGCGTCCACGGTAGCGGCGTCACGTCGGGCCGGGATCCGCTCGCGCGCGGCTTCCGGCCCGGGCCCGCCCGTCCGGTACCGTGATCGAGACCATCACGCGAGGAGGGCGACGGGCGTGCACCTGAAGAGCCTGACCCTCAAGGGGTTCAAGTCGTTCGCGCAGCCGACCACGTTCCAGTTCGAGACGGGCGTGACCTGCGTCGTCGGGCCGAACGGATCCGGCAAGTCGAACGTGGTCGACGCCCTCGCCTGGGTGATGGGCGAGCAGGGCGCCAAGACCCTCCGCGGCGGCAAGATGGAGGACGTCATCTTCGCCGGCACCTCCACGCGCGGGCCGCTCGGCCGCGCGGAGGTCACGCTCACCATCGACAACGCCGACGGCGCGCTGCCCATCGACTACACCGAGGTCGCGATCCGCCGCACGCTCTTCCGCAACGGCGGCAGCGAGTACGCGATCAACGGCACGTCCTGCCGCCTGCTCGACGTGCAGGAGCTGCTGAGCGACTCCGGCCTCGGCCGCGAGATGCACGTCATCGTCGGCCAGGGCCGCCTCGACAACGTCCTGCGCGCGACGCCCGAGGAGCGGCGCGGCTTCATCGAGGAGGCGGCCGGGATCCTCAAGCACCGGCGCCGCAAGGAGCGCACCCTCCGCAAGCTCGAGGGCATGCAGGCGAACCTCACGCGCCTCAACGACCTGGCGGGGGAGATCCGCCGCCAGCTGAAGCCGCTCGGCCGGCAGGCGGAGGTCGCGCGGCAGGCGCAGACCGTCGCCGCCGTCGTCCGCGACGCCCGCGCGCGGCTCGTGGCCGACGAGGTCGTGACCCTCCGGCGCGCGCTCGCGGAGCACACGCGCACCGAGGAGGAGCGCACGACCGAGCGCATGGTGCTGCAGGAGAAGCTCGACCGCGCGGTGATCCGGTCGGAGCGCATCGTCGAGGAGCAGGAGGGCGACGAGGTCGACGGCGCCCGCCGCACGGCGTTCGCCCTCGAGCAGGTGCAGGAGCGCCTGCGGAACCTGCTCTCGCTCGCGCAGCAGCGGCTCGCGCTCCTCGGATCCGCCGACGACGCGCCCGAGGCCGCGACCGGCACCACGCCCGCGCAGGTGCAGGAGTCCCGCGACGAGGCCGCGCGCCTCGTGACGCTCATCGCCGAGGCCGAGGCGGGTTGGGCGGCCGCGCGCCAGGCGACCGCGGCGGCGCGGCAGGCGCTCGACGCGCTCGACGAGGAGATCCAGGCCCAGAGCGCGCTCGTCTCCCGGCACGACCTCGAGATCGCGGGCCTCACAGGCCGGGCGGAGACCGCGGGATCCCGGCTCGCAGCCGTGCGCGGCGAGGTGCTCCGGCAGCAGAACGCGCTCGACGCGGCGCGGGCCCGGCTGGTCGCCGCGGAGGCGGAGCGGGAGCGCGGCGAGGCGGAGGGCGAGGCCGACGAGCAGGGCGGATCGGAGCTCACCCGCGCCTACGAGGACGCGCAGGCGGACGTCGCGAGCGAGGAGTCGGCCATCGAGGCCGTGCGCGAGGAGCTGCACGCGAAGGAGCGCGAGCGCGACGCCCTCGCCGCGCGCGAGCAGGCCCTCGCGAGCGCGCTCGACCAGCGCGACGGATCCAGCGACCTCGTCGCCGCGGGCCTCACCGGCATCCGCGGCCTCCTCGCCGAGCACGTGCACGTGCAGGCCGGCTACGAGGCCGCGGTCGCGGCGGCGCTCGGGTCCCTCGCCGACGCCGTGCTCGCCGAGACGCACGACGACGCCGTGGCCGCGCTCCGCCGGGCGGTCGACGACGACCTGGGGCGCGTCGAGGTGGTCGTCGCGGGATCCGCCGACGGACAGGTCGCCGAGCCGTCGACCGCCGGCCCGATCGCCGCGTCCTCCGTGGTCGACGCGCCCGACGGCGTGCGGCGGATCCTCGCGGGCGTCGTGTTCGTCGACGACCTCGCGCAGGCGGTCGCTCTCCTCGACGTACCCGACGCGCCCGCCACGGCGATCACCCGCGCGGGCGAGGTCGTCTCCGCGCACGTGCTGCGCGGCGGATCCGGCGCCACGCGCTCCAAGCTCGAGCTCGTCGCCGCGCGCGAGGCCGCCGCGGCCACCCTCACCGGCGTCCGCGCCCGCATCGACGACCTCCAGGTGGACCTCGCGGCCGGCCGCGAGCGCCTCCGCGCCGCCCGCGAGCGCGCCTCCGCCGCGCTCGGGGGCCTCCGCGAGGCCGATGCGCGCCTCGCCGCCCACGCCGAGCGCCTCAGCCGCTCCCGCGCGCAGGCCGAGTCGGCCGCCGCCGAGCTGGCGCGCGTGCAGCGCGGCCTGGATCTCGCGAGCGCGTCCGTGGAGGAGGCCGTCGCCGCGAACGACGCCGCCCGCCGCGCGCTCGACGAGGCGCGCTCCCGCCCCCGGCCCGTGCTCGACGCGAGCGGCCGCGACGCGCTGGTGGCCGAGTGGGAGGCGGCGCGCGAGGCCGAGATCGAGGCGCGCCTTCAGGTCGAGACGGCCCGCGAGCGCGTGCGGGCGGAGCAGGAGCGCACGGTCGCGCTCGAGCGCCGCCTCGCCGCGGAGCGCGCCGCGGCGGAGGAGGCCGCCCGCCGCCAGGTGATCCGCCGCCGGCAGATCGCCCGCGCCGCGTCCGTCGCCGACGCCCTGCCCGCCGTGGTGCGCGCCGCCGACCGCAGCACCGCCGAGGCGCGTCTCGTGCTCGCCCGCGCGGAGGAGGCGAGGGCCGGCCGCAACGCCGAGCTGGTGGCGCTCCGCCGCGAGGAGGCCGAGCTGCGCACGCGCCTGCACGGCATCACGGAGGACGTGCACGGCTTGGAGTTGCAGATCTACGAGAAGCGCCTGCAGGTCTCCCAGCTCCTCGAGCGCGCCGCGAGCGAGCTCGGCCTGGGGGAGGAGGTGCTCGTCGCCGAGTACGGGCCCGACGTGCCCGTCCCCGAGGAGGCGCCGCTGCCGCCGCGGCAGCGCCCGCGGGCCGCCGCGGAGGACTCGGACGCGGATCCCGTGGAGGAGGAGCTGCCCGACGGCGCCTCCACGGAGGACGACGCTGCCGCTGCCGCTGCCGCTGCCGCTGCCGCTGCCGCTCCCGCGGATCAGGCCGACGACGACGATGCGGACGCCCCGCCCGTCCCCACCCGCCCCTTCGACCGCGAGGAGCAGCGCGCCCGCCTCCAGCAGGCGGAGCGGAAGCTCGCGCAGCTCGGCCGCGTGAACCCGCTCGCCCTCGAGGAGTTCGCCGCGCTCGAGCAGCGCCACCTCTTCCTCACCGAGCAGCTCGCCGACCTGACCGCGACGCGCAAGGACCTGCTCACGATCATCGACGACATCGACCGCACCATGCAGGGCGTGTTCGCGGCCGCGTTCGAGGACACCCGTCAGGCCTTCGACCGCGTCTTCCCGATCCTCTTCCCGGGCGGCACCGGCAGCATCCACCTCACCGATCCCGAGCAGCTGCTCACGACGGGCATCGAGGTCAGTGTGCGCCCGGCCGGAAAGCGGATCGAGCGCCTGTCGCTGCTCTCCGGCGGGGAGCGCTCGCTCGCGGCCGTGGCCCTGCTCATCGCGATCTTCACCGCGAGGCCCAGCCCGTTCTACATCATGGACGAGGTGGAGGCTGCCCTCGACGACGCCAACCTCGGCCGCCTGCTGACGATCCTCGAGCAGCTCCGCGACACCTCGCAGCTCATCGTGATCACCCACCAGAAGCGCACCATGGAGATCGCCGACGCGCTCTACGGCGTCTCGATGCGCCAGGACGGCGTGAGCGCGGTCGTCGGCCAGCGCGTGAGCCGCGACGCCCGCCCCGACCCGGCACCCGGATCCGCGGGCGAGGACGAGCCCGACGGAGTGCCCGATCCCGCCCCCGAGGAGCAGGCCGCCTCCTGACCCGCGGCTACGCTGGGCACATGGCAGCCCGCACCCCCTGGTCCCTCTCCGGCGCGCTCCGCGGGATGTTCGCCAAGCCGACGATCGACGAGACCACGTGGGACGACCTCGAGACCGCCCTCATCACCGCGGACTTCGGCCCCGACGTCACCGAGGCCACCATCGACGACCTCCGCCAGAAGGTCGAGCGCTACCGCACGACCGACCCCCGCGACCTCCAACGCATGCTCCGCGAGAGCATCGAGGAGCGCCTGGCGAAGCACGACCCGACGCTCAAGCTCAGCGCCCGCCCCGCCGTGGTCCTCGTGGTCGGCGTCAACGGCGTCGGCAAGACCACCACCATCGGCAAGTTCGCGAAGTTCCTCCGCAACTACGGCCGCACGGTCGTCGTGGGCGCGGCCGACACCTTCCGCGCGGCCGCGGTGGACCAGCTCGCGACCTGGGCCGAGCGCGCGGGCGCCGAGATCGTGCGCCCGCAGCAGCCCGGCCAGGATCCCGCGAGCGTCGCCTTCCAGACCGTCGAGCACGCGATGCGCACGGGTACCGAGATGGTCATCATCGACACGGCCGGCCGCCTGCACACCAAGGGCGGGCTCATGGACGAGCTGTCGAAGATCCGCCGCGTGGTGGAGAAGCAGTCGCCCATCGCCGAGGTGCTCCTCGTGCTCGACGCGACGACCGGGCAGAACGGGCTCGCGCAGGCGCAGGCCTTCATCGAGCACGGCGGCGTCACGGGCCTCGTCATCACGAAGCTCGACGGATCCGCGAAGGGCGGCTTCATCCTCAACGTCCAGGAGCGCACGGGCATCCCCATCAAGCTCATCGGCCAGGGCGAGGGCATCGGCGACCTCACGGGCTTCACGCCCCACGTGTTCGCGCAGAACCTGGTCGGCTGACCCGCGCCCCGGCTCGGGCGACCTCCGACGCCGGTTAAGCTGGACCCACCATGGCTACCTTCGGAACACTCTCGGACCGCCTCGCCGAGACCTTCAAGAACCTGCGCGGCAAGGGCAAGCTCAGCGCCGCGGACGTCGACGGCACCGTCCGCGAGATCCGCCGCGCGCTGCTCGAGGCCGATGTCGCGCTCGACGTCGTCAAGGCGTTCACCGCGTCCGTCCGCGAGCGCGCGCTCGGCGGCGAGGTCAGCCAGGCGCTGAACCCCGCCCAGCAGGTCGTGCAGATCGTCAACGAGGAGCTCGTCGGGATCCTCGGCGGCCAGCAGCGCCGCATCCAGTTCGCCAAGAGGCCGCCGACCGTCATCATGCTCGCCGGCCTCCAGGGCGCGGGCAAGACGACCCTCGCGGGCAAGCTCGGCAAGTGGCTCGCCAAGGACGGGCACACGCCCATGCTCGTCGCCGCCGACCTCCAGCGCCCGAACGCCGTGCAGCAGCTGCAGGTCGTCGGCGAGCAGGCGGGCGTCCCCGTCTTCGCGCCCGAGCCCGGCAACGGCAAGGGAAACCCCGTCCGCGTCGCCAAGGACGCGATGAAGCACGCGGTCGACAAGCAGTACAGCGTCGTCATCATCGACACGGCCGGCCGGCTCGGCGTCGACCAGGAGCTGATGAAGCAGGCCTCCGACATCCGCAAGGCCACCGACCCGGACGAGGTCCTCTTCGTCATCGACGCCATGATCGGCCAGGATGCGGTCGCCACCGCGAAGGCGTTCCAGGACGGCGTCGACTTCACGGGCGTCGTGCTCTCCAAGCTCGACGGCGACGCGCGCGGAGGAGCGGCCCTCTCGGTCGCCTCCGTCACCGGCCGCCCGATCATGTTCGCCTCCACGGGCGAGGGCCTCGACGACTTCGAGCCCTTCCACCCCGACCGCATGGCGAGCCGCATCCTCGACCTCGGCGACATCCTCACCCTCATCGAGCAGGCCCAGCAGGCCTTCGACGAGGAGGAGGCGATGGAGGTCGCCCAGAAGCTCGCGAGCGACACCTTCACGCTCGACGACTTCCTCAAGCAGATGCAGCAGCTGCGCGGCAAGGGCTCCCTCAAGAAGATGATGGGGATGCTCCCCGGCATGGGCGCCATGAAGGACCAGCTGGAGAACTTCGACGAGAAGGAGATCGTCCGCACCGAGGCGATCATCCAGTCGATGACCAAGGCCGAGCGCCAGAACCCGAAGCTCCTCAACGGATCGCGCCGCCTCCGCATCGCGCGCGGATCCGGCATGACCGTCACGGACGTCAACGGCCTCGTGCAGCGCTTCGAGCAGGCCTCGAAGATGATGCGCACGGTCGCGCGCGGCGGCATGCCGCAGATCCCCGGCATGGGCCCGATGCCCGGCGCGCACTCGAGCCGCAAGCCCGTGCAGCAGAAGAAGAAGGGCTCGAAGTCGGGCAACCCGGCCAAGCGCGCGCAGGAGAACGCGGCGCTCGCGTCGGGCCAGCGCATCGGCGGACCGACGGCCCCCGCGGGATCGGGCTTCGGCCTCGCCGGGGCGGCGAAGGGCGGCGCCAACGGCGCTCCGAGCGAGGAGGAGCTCGCCTCGCTGCAGAAGTTCCTCGGCCGCTGACCCGGTCGACCCGCACGGTCCACGTCGGCGTCCTCCCCGATCGGGAGGACGCCGTCGTCGTCTCCCTCGACGTGCGCCTCCCGGCGTGCCAGCGTGGAGGCAGCATCGCGCGCCCGTCGCGGTCCGCGCGTCAGGAGCTCCCCGTGTTCGCACCCGTCACCGCATTCAGCGGGTTCAGCGTCGACGACGTCCCCGCCGCGCTCGCCTTCTACCGGGACACGCTCGGCCTCGAGGTCGAGGAGGTGCCCGAGATGGGCATGCTCCGGCTCGTGCTCCCCGGATCCGGCGCGCGCGTCCTCGTGTACCCCAAGCCCGGCCACGAGCCCGCGACCTTCACGGTCCTGAACCTCCAGGTCGACGACGTCGAGCACGCGGTCGTCGAGCTGAACGCGCGCGGCGTCGAGACGGCGATCTTCGCCGGGATGCCCACGGACGCGCGCGGCATCATGCGCGGCCACGGCCCCGACATCGCGTGGTTCCGCGATCCGGCCGGCAACGTGCTCTCCGTCGTCGCGACCTGACGCCCGGTCAGCGGGAGCAGCGCCCGGAGTCCACCGGGGTCGTCGCGCTCGCCTGCTGCAGCACGGGCGCGATCTCGTCGAGCGTCATGGCGTAGCCCGTCTGGGAGTCCACCGTCGAGGTCGCGAACACGAGTCCGACCACGCGCCCCTGCGCGTCGAACAGCGCGCCGCCCGAGTCGCCGGGCCGGACGGTGCCGCGCACGGAGTACACCTCGCGCGTGACGGGCTGCTCGTGCTGGATGTCGGTCCCGAGAGCCTCGACCACCTCGCGGATGCGTGCGCCGGTGGCCTGGTACGGCCCGCCGCCCGGGTAGCCCGCGACGACGGCCTCGTCGGAGGCGGTGAGCTCGTCGCCGAGCGCGAGCGGCGCCGCGGTGAGGCCGGGCACCGCGAGGATCGCGACGTCGCGCGCGGGGTCGAACACCACGAGGTCCGCCTCGAGGAGCTGGCCCGTCCCGCCCTGCTGCACGTAGACCTGGTCGGACCCGGTCACGACGTGCGCGTTCGTCACGATGCGGTCGCCCTGCACGACCCAGCCGCTGCCGGAGGAGGACGTGCCGCAGGCGGGCGCCGACGAGAGGACCTTCACCACGCTCGACGCGGAGCGGCGCACGGCATCGGGGACTTCGGCGTCGGGCGCGGCCGTGTCGGCGATCGCCTCCTCGCCGTTGGCGAACACGCGCGGGTAGCCGACGTCGTGGAGCGCGTCGTCGAGGGCCGCGAGGGCGGTGCCGCTCGAGATGGGGCTGACCCGGTCGAGCGCCGCGACGATGCGCGACGACGACGCGAGCTGCACCGCCGGGATCACGCCGCTGGAGCCGAGGAAGCCGCCGATGAACCAGACCGAGACCGCCCAGGCCGCGAGGCCCGCGACGGCGCCGATCCCGCGGTCGAGGCCGCGCGCGGCGCCGCGCGGGCGGAGGAGGCGCGTGAGGACGCTGGCGACCTGCGCGAGGATCCCGCTGACGAGCGAGGTCGTGACGAGCATGAGCAGGGCCGCGGCGAGGGTGCGGGCGATCCCGGTGGCGACGCCGAACTGGTCGAGCAGCGCGAGGAAGGCCGGCGTGATCCACAGCGCGAGCAGGACGCCCAGCATGATGCCCGCGAGCCCGGCGACCGTCACGATGGCCCCGCGACGCCAGCCGGCGAGGGCGGCGAGCACGGCGACGACGAGGATGACGATGTCGACGGCGGGGCTCACCTGCACAGTCTGCCCCGCGTCACCGGCCCAATCCTGAGCGCAGCTCCTCGACGAGGTGCGTGACCACGGGGGCGAGCGCGCCGTCGTTCTCCTCGGCCACCCGCAGCTGCCGCTGGTAGCTCGCGCCGCGGTCGACGATGTCGAGGATCCCGCGCAGCTCCGCCTCGCAGCCGAGCGCGTCCGCGGTGGGGGAGAGGCGCTCGACGAGCGCCCGGGTGTCGTCGCCGACGAGGGCCTCCTCGCCCGCGGCGTCCTGGATGATGATGGCGTCCATCCCGTAGCGCGCCGCGCGCCACTTGTTCTCGCGCACGTACCAGGGCTGCATCCGCGGGAGCTCCTCGCCGCGGTCGAGCGCGGCCGACATGTCGTGCACCAGGCACTGCACGAGCGCCGCGAGCGACGCGATCTCCCCGAGCGTCGACACGCCGTCGAACACGCGCGTCTCGAGGGTGCCCCACTTCGGCGCCGGCCGGATGTCCCAGCGCAGCTCGCTGTGGTGGTCGATGACGCCGACGTGGGTCATGTCGCCGACGAGCCGCTCGTAGTCGGCCCACGTCGTGAGGTCGGGCGGCAGTCCCGCGGTCGGCAGCTGCTGGAACATGAGCGCCCGGTTCGACGCGTAGCCCGTCTCCTGCCCGGACCAGTACGGGCTCGACGCGCTGAGGGCCTGGAACCGGGGGAGGTGCACGAGGAGCGCGTTGAGGATCGGGAGCGCCTTCGACCCGTCGTCGATCCCGACGTGCACGTGCACGCCCCAGATCATCATCTGCCGCCCCCACCACCTGGTGCGGTCGAGCAGGGTCGCGTAGCGCTCGTTGTCCGGGGTGACGTCCTGGTCGGGCCACGAGCTGAACGGGTGGGTGCCCGCGCACATGAGGTCGATGCCGAGCGGATCCGCGACTTCCACCACCCGCTCGATGAGCCGCGCCAGGTCGTCCACGGCGTGCCCGACGCGGGCATGCGGCGCGCTGACCACCTCGACCGTGTTGGTGAGGAACTCCCCGGTCACGTGCGGGTGCGCGTCGTCGTGGGGGAACGAGCGGAGGATCTCGGGAGCGACGCCGGCGAGCTCGCCGGAGCCGCGGTCGACGCACGCGAGCTCCCACTCGATCCCGACGCGGGACGGGGGCCGGTGGGCGAAGTCGATCTGCATGCGGGTCCTGCCGTCCACGGGGTCTCGGGGCGCATGCGCCGGGTGTCGTCCGATCATGCCACGCACCCCGCGGGGCGGTCGGGCGATGACGCCGTGCGGCGCGCCGACGGGAGGGGTCCCGGCCCGGCCCGGCGTCTGCCATAATGATCTGTCGAGTCCGCGATCGTCCGACCCTCTAATCAGGCGCCGCGAGACCCCATCGAACCAATGCCGAGTGTGCCCCCACGCTCACGGCCGTCAGTTCACCCCACACAAAAGAAATTCAGGAGAATTGTGGCTGTCAAGATCCGTCTGAAGCGCCTGGGCAAGATCCGCGCGCCGTACTACCGCATCGTCGTCGCCGACTCGCGCACCAAGCGCGACGGCCGCGTCATCGAGGAGATCGGCAAGTACCACCCCACCGAGGAGCCCTCGTTCATCGAGGTCCAGTCGGAGCGGGCGCAGTACTGGCTCTCCGTGGGCGCCCAGCCCACCGAGCAGGTCGAGGCCCTCCTCAAGCTCACGGGCGACTGGGGTCGCTTCAAGGGCGACAAGGACGCCGTCTCCACCGTCCGCACCCGCGAGGCGAAGCCCGCCTACGTCGCGGACGAGAAGAAGAAGCCGGTCCTCAAGCCGAAGACCGAGAAGGCCGCACCCGCGCCCGAGGCCGCCGCGCCCGAGGCCGAGTCGACCGAGGAGCAGGCCTAGCCCATGCTCGCTCCCGCGCTCGCTCATCTGGTCAAGGGCATCGTCGAGCACCCGGACGACGTCTCCGTGACGAGCAAGGGATCCCCCCGCGGCGAGGTCCTCGAGGTGCGCGTGCACCCCGAGGACCTCGGCCGGGTCATCGGCCGAGCGGGTCGCACCGCGAAGGCCCTCCGGACGCTCGTCTCGGCTCTCTCCGACGGCCAGCGCGTCCGCGTCGATGTGGTGGACACCGATTCCTGAGGACATCGTCCGTGACCCCGCGGCGTTCCGCGTGGGCCGGCTGACCAAGGCGCACGGGCTCAAGGGCGCCGTCAAGCTCGAGCTGTTCACGGACGACCCCGACAAGCGCTTCGTCCCGGGCGCCGAGTTCTCGCTCCAGGTGCCCGACTCGTCCCCGTGGCACGGACGCACCCTCACGCTCACCGAGCTCCGCTGGTACAACAGCCACCCCGTCGGCTTCTTCGAGGGCGTCGCCGACCGCACGGCCGCCGAGTCGCTCGCCAAGGCCATCCTCTGGATGACGCCCCCGGCCGACGAGCCCGCCGAGCCCGACGCCTGGTACGACCACCAGCTCGTGGGCCTCAAGGTCCTCCGCGACGGCGTCGAGGTCGGCACCGTCTCGCTGGTCGACCACTTCCCGGCGCAGGACCTGCTGCACGTCGACACGCCCTCGGGCACCGTGCTCGTCCCGTTCGTGCAGGCCATCGTCCCGTCGGTCGACGTGGAGGCCGGCACGCTCGTCGTCACGCCGCCGCTCGGCCTGTTCGAGGAGATCCCGGACGAGCCGCCGACGCCCGACGCGGCCGCGACGTCCGACGCCGAGCCCGATCCCGCCCCCGAGGGCGACGACGCCCGCTGACATGCGGATCGACATCGTCTCGATCTTCCCCGAGTTCTTCGGGGTGCTCGACATCTCCCTCCTCGGACGCGCGCGTCAGTCCGGCCTCATCGACCTCCGCGTCCACGACCTGCGCGCGTTCACGCACGACCGCCACCGCACCGTCGACGACACGCCGTACGGCGGAGGCGCCGGCATGGTCATGCGGCCGGAGCCCTGGGGCGAGGCCATGGACGAGGTGCTCGCCGACGACGCGGATCCCGTCGTCATCTTCCCGTCGCCCGCAGGCGAGGTCTTCACGCAGGCCATGGCGCAGGAGCTCTCCGCCGAGCCGCACCTCGCGTTCGGCTGCGGCCGCTACGAGGGCATCGACCAGCGCGTGGTCGACCACACCGCCACGCGGGCCCGGGTCCGTCTCGTGAGCCTCGGCGACTACGTGCTGAACGGCGGCGAGGTCGCCGTCATGGCCATGATCGAGGCCATCGGCCGGCTCGTGCCCGGTGTCGTCGGCAACCCCGCGAGCCTGGTGGAGGAGAGCCACTCCGACGGCCTGCTCGAGCACCCGAGCTACACGAAGCCGCCCGAGTGGCGCGGGCTCGCCGTGCCCGACGTGCTGCGCAGCGGCAACCACGGCGCCATCGCGGCGTGGCGGCGCGAACAGCAGCTCGAGCGCACCCGCCGCGTCCGCCCGGACCTGCTGCCCGAGTAGCCCGACTCGGCGCCGGCCGCGCCGGCTCTCAGGAGCGGGCGGTGAGGATCAGCGGGCCGGACTCGGTGATCGCGACCGTGTGCTCCATGTGCGCGCCGCGCGAGCCGTCGGCGCTGCGGAGGGTCCAGCCGTCCTTGTCGGTGTAGATCTCGTCGGTGCTCTGCAGGAACCACGGCTCGATCGCGATGACGAGACCCGGGCGCAGCGGCACTCCGCGGTTCGGACGGCCCTGGTTCGCGATGTGCGGGTCGCCGTGCATGGTGCGCCCGACGCCGTGGCCGCCGAAGTCGGTGTTGACCGAGTAGCCGGCCTCGGTCGCGACGGCGCCGATGGCCGCCGAGATGTCGCCCGTGCGCCCGCCCGGCTGGGCGGCACGGATCCCGGCCTCGAGCGCGGCGGTCGTCACCTCGATGAGGCGGACGTCCTCGTCGCGGGGCGTGCCCACGATGACGCTGACGGCCGAGTCGCTGACCCACCCGTCGACGGACGCGGCGAAGTCGAGGCTCAGGAGGTCGCCGTCCTGCAGGCGGTAGTCGTGGGGGAGGCCGTGCAGCACGCCGTCGTTGACGGACGTGCAGAGCACCTTGCCGAACGGCATGGCGCCGAACGACGGGTGGTAGTCGATGTAGCAGGACTCGGCGCCGCGCTCGCGGATCATCCTGTGCGCCTGGCGGTCGAGGTCGAGCAGGTTGACGCCGACGTCGGCCTGCGCGGCGAGGGCGGTGAGCACGGAGGCCACGAACTCCCCGGCGGGTCGCATCTGGTCCATCTCGGCGGGCGTTCGCAGTTCCATCACGCGGAGGATCCTACGGGAGACGGGCTGCGGCGCCCCTGTGGCGCCCAGGATCCGCCCGTACCATCGCCCCATGCAGCAGTCCCCGCTCCTCGGCCTCCGCCGCGCGCTCTACCGCTGGCAGTTCGCCGCGGTCGTCGTGCTCCCCGCCTGGCTCCTCGTGGGCTGGGCGGCCTTCGGCTCCGGCGGATGGGAGCTCCTCCTCGTGATGCTCGCGGCGGCCGCGCTCGGGATCGCGGTGCTCGCCGCCCTCGGCCTCGTGCTCGCCCGACGGAGCGTGCGCACGGCCCGGGCCGTCTCGCCGACGGACGCCGCCGCGATGGGCGTGCTCACCCTCGCCGTCATCGGCACGGGCACCTACTCCGTCGTCAGCACGTGGTGCGCGGTCGTCGCGGTCCTCGCGGCCGTCGCCCTCGTCGCGCTCGGCATCCGGCAGCTGCTCGCGGAGACGCGGGAGCGGATGCAGGAGGTCATCGCCGTCATCGAGCGCGACGCCCAGCCGCGACCGCCCGAGTGGAAGGCCGCCGAGGGCCCCGACGCCGGGCGCACCATCCGGCTGGACTGATCGGCGGCGCCGGGATCCCGCGCTTTGCGCTCGACGCGCCCGAGGTGACACAATAGGCCATCGTGCCTGCCGTCGACCCTGCCACGGGGGAGTCGGCCACTCATGCGGGCCGTTCCCCTTCCAGACATTGATGCGCAGTCGACCCGTGGCGGTTGCAGAGAGCGGTACACCATGCACATCCTCGATTCCGTCGACAAGGCGTCGCTGCGGTCGGACATCCCCGACTTCCGCGCCGGCGACACGGTCAAGGTCCACGTCAACATCGTCGAGGGCAGCCGCTCGCGCATCCAGGTGTTCCAGGGCATCGTCATCGGCCGTCAGGGCGAGGGCGTCCGCGAGACGTTCTGCGTCCGCAAGGTCAGCTTCCAGGTCGGCGTCGAGCGCACCTTCCCGGTGCACTCCCCGGTCATCGACCACATCGAGGTCGTGACGCGCGGAGACGTGCGCCGCGCCAAGCTGTACTTCCTCCGCGACCTCCGCGGCAAGAAGGCGAAGATCAAGGAGAAGCGCTCCTAGCGCTTCCCCACCTGTCATCCCACTGAGCTCCCGGCGCATATGCTTGCCGGGAGCTCAGGCGGTTAAATGACAGACAGCACGGCGCCCGTGGAGACGAGATCCTCGGGCAGGCACAGCGGCAGCGGGTCGCGTGGATGGAAGACGTTCCTGCGGGACGTCCTCGTCATCTTCGTGGTGGCCCTCCTCGTCTCGATCCTGATCAAGGCGTTCCTGATCCGGTCGTTCTACATCCCCTCCGAGTCCATGGAGGACACGCTGCAGGTCAACGACCGCATCGTCGTCAACCAGCTCACGCCGCGGCTCATGCCGCTGCAGCACGGCGACGTCGTGGTCTTCCGCGATCCGGGCGGGTGGCTGACGCCGTCGCCCGAGGTCGACAAGCCGCCCATCGCCGCCGCCGTCGACTGGGCGCTCACCACGGTGGGCCTGTCGGCGTCCGACAGCAACGACCACCTGATCAAGCGCCTCATCGGCCTGCCGGGCGACCACGTCGTCTGCTGCAACTCCCTCGGCCAGATGAGCGTCAACGACGTGCCGCTGGACGAGCCGTACATCAAGCTCGTCCCCGGCGACACGCGCGCCTCCGACGTCGACTTCGACGTCACGGTCCCCGCGGACTCCCTCTGGGTCATGGGAGACAACCGCGGCAACTCCGCGGACTCGCGCTACAACGTCGACGGCCCCACCAAGGGCTTCGTCCCGATCGACCACGTGGTCGGCCGTGCGTTCGTCATCACCTGGCCCATCGACCGCTGGTCGATCCTCAGCGACCACCCCGAGACGTTCGGCGACGTGCCCGACGCGGTCCCCGCCGGCTGATGCCGGTCGCGGATCCGACCCTCGATCTGGAGCACGAGCTCCTCGGCGCTGGCGCGGCCCTCGTCATCGGCTGCGACGAGGTCGGGCGCGGCGCCCTCGCCGGACCCGTCGCGGTGGGCATGGCGGCCCTCGGTCCCGATCCCGGTCAGTTCCCGACGGGACTGCGCGACTCGAAGATGCTCAGCGAGAAGCGCCGGGAGGCCCTCCACCCCCTGGTGTCCTCCTGGGTGCGCCACTCCGCGGTCGGCATGGCGTCCGCCGAGGAGGTGGATGCGCTCGGGATCACGGCGTGCCTCGGCCTCGCCGGGCGGCGCGCGCTCGTGGAGCTGCACCACCTCGGCGCCCCGCTCCTCGACAGCGTCGTCCTGCTCGACGGATCCCACGACTGGCTCACGCCCGTCCTCGCGCATCCGGTTCCCGTGCGGGTGCGCGTGAAGGCCGACCGGGACTGCGCATCCGTCGCGGCGGCGTCCGTGCTCGCCAAGGTGCACCGCGACCGCCTGATGGCGACGTGGCACGAGGAGTCGCCCGAGTACGGCTGGGCCGGGAACAAGGGCTACGGCAGCCCTGCGCACCTCGACGCGATCCGGGCACGCGGCGCATCGCACCTCCATCGCCGCACCTGGCTCACCGGCGTGCTGGATTCCCCGGGCACGTGACGCACGTCCGCCGTCGGATCCCCGGCCCGCCCGACGTGCTCGCGGGGTCGGGCGGCGGCGCCGGTCGGCAGGCGGCGGCTGCGCGGGCGGCGGCTGCGCGGGCGGTTAGGATCGACGGACCATGGATGACGACGAGTTCGAGGACTACGACCGCGAGGTGGAGCTCGCGCTCTACCGGGAGTACCGGGACATCGTGTCCCAGTTCAAGTACGTGGTCGAGACCGAGCGGCGCTTCTACCTCGCCAACGAGGTCGAGCTCGTGCGGCGCGACACGGAGCACGACTTCTACTTCGAGCTGACCATGACCGACGTGTGGGTGTGGGACGTCTACCGCTCGGATCGGTTCGTGAAGTCCGTGCGCGTGCTCACGTTCAAGGACGTCAACGTCGAGGAGCTGTCGGCGAAGGAGTTCGAGCTCCCCAAGGAGCTCGCGATCGACGAGTAGGACTCCCCGCAGGGTCCCTCCCCAGGCACGCGCCGCGGGCCCACCGCACGGCCCGCTCGCGCCTCGCGTTCCCGGACCCTCCGGTCGCGCATCCTCCTCGCGGAGGTGCGCATGACACGCGAGCAGGACCTGGGACGGCGCGGCGAGGATCTCGCGGCACGGCATCTGATCGGGCGCGGCTACGCGCTCGTCGAACGCAACTGGCGGTGCCGCGAGGGCGAGATCGACCTCGTGATGACCCACGCCGGCACGACCGTCCTCGTGGAGGTCAAGACGCGCGCGGGGCTCGGGTACGGGCATCCGCTGGAAGCGGTCACGCGCGCCAAGGCCGCGCGGCTGCGGGTCCTCGCGGGCCTCTGGTGCCAGGCGCATCCGGAGCGGCGCGGGCCCGTGCGGATCGATGTGGTGGGAGTGGTCTGGCCCCGGGGCGGGCAGCCGTCCGTCGAGGTCGTGCGGAGCGCCTGCTGATGGCCGTCGGTCGTACGCTCGCCGTCGCCCTCTCGGGCCTCGACGGGGCTCTCGTCGACGTGGAGGCGGACATCACGAGCCAGCTCCCCGGGTTCGTGCTCATCGGCCTTCCGGACGCCGCGCTCAGCCAGGCCCGCGAGCGGGTCCGCGCCGCGACCGGCAACGCGGGATGCGAGTTCCCGGTCCGCCGGGTCACCGTCAACCTCTCGCCGGCCGTCCTGCCGAAGCACGGCTCCGGCTTCGACCTCGCGATCGCCCTGGCGGTCCTCGCGGCGGGCGGCTCGGTGTCGGCCGAGTCGGTGGCCGGCACGGTCCACCTCGGTGAGCTCGGCCTCGACGGGAGGCTGCGCCCGACGCACGGCATCCTGCCCGCGGTGCTCGCCGCGCGTCGAGCGGGAGTCCGCCGGGTCATGGTGCCGCGCTGCCACGCGGACGAGGCGTCCCTCGTGCCCGACATGCGCGTCATCGCCGTGGCGGGGTTGCGGGACGCGGCCATCCACCACGGCGCCGAGCTCGAGCCGGAGCCGGAGGAGGACGACGCCCGCCCTTCCACGCCGACGGGGAGCGGATCGACGCAGGCCGTCGGCGGCATGGAGCCGGTGGAGCCCTGCCTCGGCGACGTCGTCGGCAACGAGGAGGCCGTGGAGGCGCTCGTGGTCGCCGCGGCCGGCGGGCACCACATGTTCCTGCTCGGTCCACCCGGCGCGGGGAAGACGATGCTCGCGCAGCGGCTGCCCGGTCTCCTGCCCGACCTGGACGAGGAGGCCGCGCTGGAGGTCGGCTGCATCCGGTCGCTCTGCGGGGAGCGGCTGGGTCCCGAGCTGCCCGTGCGACCGCCCCTGGAGGCGCCGCATCACACGGCGAGCGCCGCCGGCATCGTCGGCGGCGGCAGCGGGCGCATCCGTCCCGGTGCGGCTGTGCGCGCCAGCGGGGGAGTGCTCTTCCTCGACGAGGCGCCGGAGTTCGCCGGCGCGGTGCTCGACTGCCTGCGGCAGCCGCTCGAGTCCGGGGTCATCAGCATCCATCGGGCTAACGGCGTCGCCCACTTCCCCGGGCGCTTCCAGCTCGTGATGGCGGCCAACCCCTGCCCGTGCGGGTCGTACGGCGTCGCGGGCTCCGACTGCTCGTGCCCGCCCCAGGCACGCCGACGCTACCTGGCCCGTCTCTCGGGGCCCCTCATGGACCGCATGGACATCCGGCTCGGCGTGCGCCGGGTCACGACGGCCGTGCACCTGGCCGCGGGGGATGGTCCCCGCGTCACGACAGCCACGGCGCGGGTGCGCGTCGCCGCCGCTCGAGCGGCCGCTGCGGAGCGATGGGCGATGACGCCGTGGCGCACCAATGCCCATGTCTCCGGCACCTGGCTCCGGCGCGAGGCGCGCATCGCCCGAGGGGCGACCGTCTCCCTGGACCGCGCGTTGGATCGCGGGCTGCTCACCATGCGCGGCTACGACCGGGTCCTCCGGATCGGGTGGACGCTCGCGGACCTGGAGGGCGCGTCGAGCCCCGATGCGGATCACCTGGGCCGGGCCCTCCTGCTGCGAGGTGCTTCGTGATCGGCGGTGAGGCGGGCGGCGTCGGGGACGCGCCTCCCGCACCCGACGATGCGGACCACCCCTCGCCGTCGCCGGCCGGACGCCGGGCGCGTCCCGCCGACGCACGTCGGAGCCATGTCCGGGGACCGGACTCGGCACGCGCGCGCGCCGTCGCCCGACTCGGCCTGCACTCGCGCGAGCTGGACGCGCTCATCGCTCCGCTCCGCCCCGATGCGGGACACCCTGGCGAGGAGGCGGGTGACGCGGACGCCGAGGAGGTCGCGGCGCGGTGCACGTGGTCCGGGATCGCGGAGCCCGGCGATCGCGTCGCCGGAGCGGTGATCGGCGTCCTGGGCGCATGCGCGTCGCTGGCCTCGGTGGTCGACGGCTGCTCGGCCGAGAGGGTCGTCGGGGCGATGCTCGAGGCGGGACTGGACCTGCAGGAGGACGGCCGCGCCGCGCTCGTCGACGAGGTGGAGGGGGCTCTGGAACGCTGGCGGCCTCGCGTCGTGCGGACGGAGGCGCTGGCGCGGCTGCATGCCGCTCGCGCGGTGGGCGCACATGTCCTGCTGCCGGGGGATCCGCGGTGGCCGGTCGGCGCGGACGACCTGGGATCGCATGCGCCGCTCGTCCTGTGGTGCACCGGCGCGCCGGACGCGGTCGCCGCGCTCGAGGGGTCCGTGGCGATCGTGGGAGCACGCGCCGCCACGGGGTACGGCGAGCACGTCACGGCCGAGTTGGCGGCGGGCCTCGTCGACCGCGGCGTCGCGGTGGTCTCGGGCGGCGCCTACGGCATCGACGGGGCGGCGCACCGCGCGGCCATCGGATCCGCGGGACGGACGGTCGCGTTCCTCGCGGGCGGGGTCGACCGCCTCTACCCATCCGGCCACGCGGACCTCTTCGCCCGGATGCGCCGGGATGGGGCCGTGGTGTCGGAGCTTCCCTGCGGGGCGTCCCCGACGCGGTGGCGGTTCCTGCTGCGCAATCGCCTCATCGCGGCGGTCAGCGCGGCCACGGTCGTGGTCGAGGCGGGTGCGCGCAGCGGGTCGCTGAACACGGCCAACCACGCGGTCGCCCTGGAGCGGCCGCTCGGCGCCGTACCGGGTCCGGTGACGAGCGTCTCGTCGTCGGGGTGCCACCGTCTGCTCCGCGAGTCCCAGGCGGTCTGCATCACCTCCGCGGACGACGTGATGGAGCTCCTGCCGGGCTGGGTCGGAGCGCGGTCGCACGTCCCGGGGTCGGATCCCCGGGGCGCGCCCCTCCGGGCCGGGCCGGGCCGGCCCGTGCCCGGCCGCGATGTCGTGGCCGAGCAGGCTCCTGCCGGGCCGTCCGACCCGCGCATCGTGCGCGTGCTCGACGCCCTCGCCGTGCGGCGCGGCCGCGACACCGCCGACGTCGCCGCGCGCGCGGGCCTCGGCGTCGCCGAGACGTCGTCCGTGCTGGGCATGCTCGAGCTCGAGGGGCAGGTCGCCCGGCCGGACGGCGGATGGGTGCGGCGAACGGGATCGCGCTGATGCGCCCGGTGCCGATGCCCTGTCCCTCGGGGAGCGCGTGCGGGCGGGGGCGGCAAGGCCGGAGCCCGATGAGCCCGGCCGGCCGAGGTCCATCGGCGCGGGCCGGCCGGGCTCGACGGGCCCGCCGGTTCCGCGCGTCCGGTCCCGGCCGATCCCCGTGCTGTCCCGTCCCCATCCGCGCGTCGGCTCGAACCGGGTCCGGGTCCGCGTAGCCTTCCGGGATGGACACGGTGCGGGGCGGCGAGGGCCGCGTCGAACGCGGGGCCGGGCGCCCGCCTGCTCCGCGCGTCGGACCGGGCGCCTCGGCGCTCGAGGCGGACATCGTCGCGTTCGAGACCTTCCTGGACCGGGAGCGGGGGAGCGCGTCCCACACCGTGCGGGCGTACTCGGCCGACCTCAGGGACCTCGCGGCGCACGCCGCACGACAGGGCATCACGACGTCCGCCGGCCTCGACCTGGAGGTCCTGCGCGACTGGCTGTGGCGGGGGTCCCAGGCGCGGCTGGCTCCCGCGACGCTCGCGCGACGGTCGGCCGCCGTGCGGGGCTTCGGCGCGTGGCTCGTCCGCACGGGCCGGGTCGACGCCGACCCCGCCGTGCGGCTGAAGGCCCCGAGGGCGGGATCGCATCTGCCGCGTGTGCTGGCGCGCGAGCAGATGTCCGCCCTCCTCGCCGCCCTGGCCGCGCAGGCGGAGGAGGACGACCCCGCCGCGCTCCGAGATCTCGCCGCCATCGAGCTGCTCTACGCCTCCGCCCTGCGCGTCTCCGAGCTCGCGGGCCTCGACATCGGCGACATCGACGCCAACCGTCTGACCGTGCGCGTGATCGGGAAGGGCGACCGCGAGCGCGTCGTGCCGTTCGGCGTCCCCGCCGCGGATGCCCTCGACGCCTACGTCTCACGCGGTCGTCCGGCGCTCGTCACCCCGCGCACCGGGACGGCGCTGTTCCTCGGCGCGCGTGGAGGGCGGTTGGGATCCCGCGCCGTCTACGGCCTCGTCGCCTCGCTGCTGGCGGACATCCCCGGGTCGGGACCGCAGGGACCGCACGCCCTCCGGCACACGGCGGCGACGCACCTGCTCGACGGGGGAGCGGACCTGCGCACCGTGCAGGAGATGCTCGGCCATGCGAGCCTCGGGACGACGCAGATCTACACGCACGTGTCGATCGATCGGCTGCGGCGCAGCTACGAGGGCGCCCACCCGCGCGCCTGACCCCGGGCATCGGAGGGGGCGACCCGTCCCGCGCGCAGGTCCTGCGCCGGGGATGCGACCGGGCCCGTGACGGGTGGTCACGGATCCAGCGGCAGCAGCACCGCGTGCTGCAGGGCGGTGAGCAGCAGGGCCGGGTCCACGTACTCGCCGTGCAGGCGCGCCCCGAGGTGCAGCCCTCCGTCGGGCTCGTGGCGGGGCTCCGCTGCGAGGGTGCCGACGACCTGACCGGCGACGACGACGTCACCCGCGGCGACCAGCGGCGCGACCGGCTCGACGGAGGACACGAGCCCGTCCGCGTGCCGGATGCTCACGACCGGGCGGTCGACGACCACGCCGGCGAAGGAGACGGTCCCATCCGCCGGAGCGCGGACCTCCGCGCCGGGGTCGATCGCGATGTCGATGCCCCGGTGACCGGGTCCGTACGCCGTGGTCGGCGCCTGGAACGGCCGCGTGACCGTGTGGGGCGGGTCGACCGGCCACCGCCACCGCGCCGCCGCCGCCGGGCGATCCTCCATGGTCAGCGCATCCGCCGCAGCCCGCCCCGGTGGGGACGACGCCGTCGCCCCGACGAGCAGCCCCACCGCGAGCGCTGCCGCGCCCGCCCTCCGCCATCCGGACCCGCCGCGCATGCGCCCTCCCTCCCCGACGGACGCGTCCCGACCCCCGGTCGGCCGCATCATGCCCCCTGCGGCGTCGGATGCCCGCCGGGTGATCGCCCCGTCGGAGAAGTGGCAGAGTGGTCCCCTGTGAACGAGACGACGACCCCCCGGGATGACAAGAAGCTCCAGCGACGCGCGATCGGCCTGGCCGTCTCGGCCGCGGTGGGGGGCTTCCTCTTCGGGTTCGACTCCTCCGTGATCAACGGCGCGGTCTCCGCGATCCAGGGCCGCTTCGAGCTGAGCGAGACGCTCATCGGCTTCGCGGTGGCCAGCGCGCTGCTCGGCTGCGCGCTCGGCGCCTACCTGGCGGGCCGCATCGCCGACCGCATCGGACGCCGCTGGACGATGATCATCGGCGCCGGCTTCTTCTTCATCAGCGCCTTCGGGTCCGGGTACGCGTTCAGCGTCTGGGACCTCACCATCTGGCGCATCGTCGGCGGCCTCGGCATCGGCATCGCCTCCGTCGTCGCCCCCGCGTACATCGCGGAGATCTCTCCCAAGCTCCTCCGCGGCCGCCTCGCGTCGCTGCAGCAGCTCGCCATCACGCTCGGCATCTTCACCGCGCTCCTCTCGGACGCCGTCTTCGCGGGAGCCGCTGGCGGCGCGTCGGAGGGCTTCTGGCTCGGGCTCGAGGCCTGGCGCTGGATGCTCCTCGTCTGCGCGATCCCGGCCGTGATCTACGGCTTCCTCGCCTACCGCCTGCCCGAGTCGCCGCGCTTCCTGGTCGAGAAGGGCCGCAAGGACGAGGCGCAGGAGATCCTCGCGAGCGTCTGGAAGCAGGAGGACATCGACCGCGCGAGCCGCGACCTCGAGCGCCAGATCGAGGAGGACCGCGTCGCCAAGCGCACGGGCACCCTCCGCGGCAACAAGCTGGGCCTCCAGGGCATCGTCTGGATCGGCATCATCCTGTCCGTGTTCCAGCAGTTCGTCGGCATCAATGTGATCTTCTACTACTCCACGACGCTCTGGCAGGCCGTCGGCTTCGACGAGTCGCAGTCGCTGCTCACCTCGGTCATCACCGCGGTCACGAACGTCGCCGTCACCTTCATCGCCATCGCGCTCGTCGACCGCATCGGCCGCCGCCCGATCCTCCTGTCGGGCTCGCTCGCCATGGCCGTGTCCCTCGCCGTGATGGCGATCTGCTTCAGCCAGTCCTCGACCGTCGACGGCGAGGTCGCCCTCCCGCAGCCCTTCGGCGTCATCGCGATCATCGCGGCCAACGTCTTCGTCATCGGCTTCGGCGCCTCCTGGGGCCCGCTCGTCTGGGTGCTCCTCGGCGAGATCTTCCCGAACCGCATCCGCGCCAAGGCCCTCGGCGTCGCGGCCATGGCCCAGTGGATCGCGAACTTCGCCATCACCGTGTCGTTCCCCGCGCTCTCCGCCTTCTCGCTGCCCTTCACCTACGGCATGTACGCGGCCTTCGCCGCGCTCTCCTTCGTCTTCGTGCTCACGAAGATCCCGGAGACGAACGGCATGTCCCTCGAGGAGGCCGAGACGCTCTTCGTCGACAAGCCCAAGAAGCGCACGAAGGCCGCGCGCGCCTGATCCGCCGTGCCGCCCCGCCGGTCGTCCGGCGGGTGGTAGCATCGACCAGCACCCGATCCAGGTCGGGTGACTACGCGTGCCCATCAGGCCGCCGCATCCACTCGGTCTCCTCGTGGCGATGATCCCTGTCGCTCGAGGAGCGGATGCGCGCCGGGCACCAGGATCAGCGGTCGTCCCGACCGCCGAGCGAACCGACGAGGCGCGCCGCGACAGCGCGCGCCGGAACAGGAGTACGGCCATGGCCGTCGTCACCATCCGCCAGCTGCTCGACTGCGGCGTCCACTTCGGTCACCCGAAGACGCGCTGGAACCCGAAGATGAAGCGCTTCATCTTCACCGAGCGCTCCGGCATCTACATCATCGACCTGCAGCAGTCGTTGGCCCTCATCGACAAGGCGTACGACTTCGTCAAGGAGACGGTCGCCCACGGCGGCACCATCCTCTTCGTCGGCACCAAGAAGCAGGCGCAGGAGTCCATCGCGGAGCAGGCGCAGCGCGTCGGCCAGCCCTACGTGAACCAGCGCTGGCTGGGTGGTCTGCTGACCAACTTCCAGACGGTGCACAAGCGCCTCAACCGCCTCAAGGAGCTCGACCTCGTCGACTTCGACGACACGACGCGCGGCTTCACCAAGAAGGAGCTCCTCATCCAGCGTCGCGAGCGCGACAAGCTGGAGAAGAGCCTCGGCGGAATCCGCAACCTCACCAAGACGCCCTCGGCGATGTGGGTCGTGGACACCAAGAAGGAGCACCTCGCCATCGACGAGGCGCGCAAGCTCGGCATCCCCGTCATCGGCATCCTCGACACCAACTGCGACCCGGACGAGGTCCAGTACCCGATCCCGGGCAACGACGACGCGATCCGCTCCGTCGCGCTGCTGACGCGCATCATCGCCGACGCTGCCGCAGAGGGCCTCATCCAGCGCCACCAGAAGCCCGACGCCGAGGGCTCCGCGCCCGCCGAGCCGCTGGCCGACTGGGAGCGCGAGCTGCTCGAGCAGGGCGACGCCGCCAAGGCCGAGCTGCCCGTCGAGGAGAACGACGTCGACGCCGAAGTCTCCGCCAAGAACGAGGCGAAGTCCGAGGACGAGGTCGCCGCGCCCGTGCACGCCCCCGAGTCCGACGACGCCACCGAGGCGAAGATCGAGGCCGAGGCTTCGGAGGCCGAGAAGGCTCCGGTCTCCGAGTAGTCCGACCGCACGCACCATCCCGACGGGCGGGCGCGGGCAACCGCGTCCGCCCGTCGGGCACTCACCTCCGGGAGACCCCCGGATCACCACCTACAGAAGGAGTCCACGAGCATGGCGAACTTCACTGCCGCTGACGTCAAGGAGCTGCGCGACCGCCTCGGCGCCGGCATGATGGACAGCAAGAACGCGCTGGTCGAGGCTGACGGCGACATCGAGAAGGCCATCGAGATCCTGCGCCTCAAGGGCCAGAAGGGCAACGCCAAGCGCGGCGACCGCTCCACCGCCGAGGGCCTCGTCGCCGCGTCCACGCAGGACGGCGCCGCCACCCTCATCGAGCTCGCGTGCGAGACCGACTTCGTCGCGAAGAACGACAAGTTCATCGCGCTGTCCGAGTCCGTCCTGGCCGCCGTCGTCGCTGCCGGCGCGTCCACCGTCGAGGAGGCCCTCCAGGCCCCCGCCGGCGAGCAGACCGTCGACCAGCTGATCAGCGACCAGGCCGCGATCCTCGGCGAGAAGATCGCGCTCCGTCGCGTCGCCCGCCTCGCCGGCGAGCACCAGGAGGTCTACCTCCACCGCACGTCGAAGGACCTCCCGCCCCAGGTCGGCGTCGTCGTCGACTACTCGGGCACGGACGCGGAGACCGCGCGCAGCATCGCGCAGCACATCGCGTTCGCCAACCCGGAGTACCTCGCCCGCGAGGACGTCCCGGCGGACAAGGTCGAGGCCGAGCGCGCGATCGTCACCGAGATCTCGCGCAACGAGGGCAAGCCCGAGGCCGCCCTGCCGAAGATCATCGAGGGTCGCCTCACCGGCTTCTTCAAGCAGGTCGCGCTCCTGGAGCAGGACTACGCGAAGGACAACAAGCAGTCCGTGAAGAAGGTCGTCGAGGCCGCGGGCCTCACGGTCACGGGCTTCGCCCGCTTCAAGGTCGGCGCCTAGCACCACCACGGGGAGCCCGGGTCGCATGCGACCCGGGCTCCCTTCTCCATGTCCGGGGAGGGCGGCCGCGAGGCGCCGCCGCCCCCGCCGGACGTCACAGTAGATTGGACCGGGGCCGGATCCGGCGACCGGAACGCGAGGACGGGAACAGCACCTATGACCGATCAGACCACCACCCGCCGCGTCCTCCTCAAGCTCTCCGGGGAGTCCTTCGGCGGCGGCCAGATGGGCGTCGACCCGGACGTCGTCAGCGCCCTCGCCCGCGAGATCGCCGAGGCCGCGAAGACCGTCGAGGTCGCCATCGTGGTCGGAGGCGGCAACTTCTTCCGCGGCGCCCAGCTCTCGCAGCGCGGCATGGACCGCGGCCGCGCCGACTACATGGGCATGCTCGGCACCGTGATGAACGCCCTCGCCCTGCAGGACTTCCTCGAGCAGGCCGGCGCCGCCACGCGCGTGCAGTCGGCCATCTCCATGACCCAGGTCGCCGAGCCGTACATCCCGCGCCGCGCCGTGCGCCACCTGGAGAAGGGCCGCATCGTGATCTTCGGCGCCGGCGCCGGCCTGCCCTACTTCTCGACCGACACGGTCGCCGCGCAGCGCGCCCTCGAGATCTCGGCCACCGAGGTGCTCGTCGCCAAGAACGGCGTCGACGGCGTCTACACCGGCGACCCCCGCACGGACTCGTCGGCCACTCTCCTCGACACCGTCACCTACCAGGACGCCCTGCAGCGCGGCCTCAAGGTCGTCGACTCGACCGCCTTCAGCCTCTGCATGGACAACGACATGAAGATGGTCGTCTTCGGCATGGAGCCGGGCGGCAACGTCACCCGCGCCATCCGGGGCGAGCGCATCGGCACCATCGTCTCCAACTGACGATCGGCGCTCCGCCGCCGCACCCGACGGGTCGCGTCGCGGACGGAGCGCCTCCCCATCCGCGTTAAGATCGACCGGGCGCTCACCGCGCCCGCGCTACCGAAGGAGATCCCGTGACCGTCGCCGAAGTCCTCGCAGATGCCCGAGACCGGATGGGCAAGGCCGTCGAGGCCGTGAAGGAGGACTTCGGGAGCGTGCGCACGGGCCGCGCGAACCCCGCCCTCTTCCAGAAGGTCATGGTCGAGTACTACGGCAGCCCCACGCCGCTCGGCCAGCTCGCGAGCATGAACAACCCCGAGGCGCGCACGCTCATCGTCACGCCCTACGACAAGACGGCCCTCAAGGAGATCGAGAAGGCCCTCGTCAACGTCCCGAACCTCAGCGCCACGGTCGGCAACGACGGCGAGATGGTGCGCCTCACCCTCCCCGAGCTCACGGAGGACCGCCGCAAGGAGTTCGTCAAGATCGTCCGCGGCAAGGCGGAGGAGGGGCGCGTCAGCGTCCGGAACATCCGCCGCCGCTCCAAGGACGAGCTGGACGCTCTCAAGGGCGAGGTCGGCGACGACGAGGTCGCGCGCGGAGAGAAGGAGCTCGAGGCCCTCACCAAGACGCACACCGACCAGGTCGACGACGCGCTGAAGCGCAAAGAGACCGAACTCCTCGAGGTCTAGGTGGCCAGCCCCGAGGATCCCGTCGAGCGGGCGCCCGTCGTGCCGCCCGCGTCGGGTCCCGACGGCGCTCCGCGGATCCGCCGGCACCGCGGCCGCGTGACGCGCGCCGAGTTCGAGGCCCAGGTCCAGGCGACGCGCGCCGACCTGACCGCGCAGGTCCGGGCGACGCGTGCGTCGCTCGAGGCGACGAACGACCGCATTAACGCCCGCACGGGCCGCAACCTGCTCTTCGCGGTGACGGTCGGTCTCCTCCTCGGCGGCGTCGTCCTCGTCAGCCTCGTCGTGGTGAAGCAGCTGTTCCTCCTGATCGCCGTCGCGCTCGTGGCGTTCACCGCGTACGAGCTCGCGACGGCTCTGCGGCAGGCGGGTCGTCGCGTCCCGCGCGTGGGCTCGGTGATCGCGGTCGTCGCGCTCATGCCCATCACGTACTACGGCCGGCCCGACGGGCAGTGGCTCGGGCTCCTCGGGGCCATGGCCTTCGTCGTGCTCTGGCGTCTCGGGGAGCAGGTGGTGCCCACCCGGCGGACCTCCGCGCGCGCGGTCGTCGGCGACATCGGCTCGAGCGTCTTCCTGCTCGCCTACGTCGGGCTCCTCGGCTCGTTCGCCGTGCTGCTCACCGCCGGCGAGGGCGGGGAGTGGTGGACCCTCGCGTTCCTCATCCTCGTCGTGTGCTCCGACACGGGCGCCTACGTCGCGGGGCTCAACTTCGGCAAGCACCCCATGGCGCCCACCATCAGCCCGAAGAAGACGTGGGAGGGGTTCGCCGGCGCGGTCGGCGCCGCGGTGCTCGCCGGGATCCTGCTCTCGCTGTTCATGATCCAGCAGGAGTGGTGGTTCGGCGTGGTGCTCGGCCTCGTGATCGTGGTGACCGCGACCCTCGGCGACCTGGCCGAGTCGCTCATCAAGCGGGACCTCGGCGTCAAGGACATCAGCTCCTGGCTGCCGGGCCACGGCGGGTTCCTCGACCGCCTCGACTCGGTGCTGCCGTCCGCGGCCGTGGCCTATGCGCTGTTCCTCATCGTCACGGGCGCTTCCTCATAGGATGTCCCGGATGACCACCACCTTCCCGAGCGCCGGGCGCCGCGAGCGCGGCTACGACCCGGACCAGGTAGACGCCTTCCTGCGCGACGCGCGCCGCTGCTACGACGACGAGGCCGACCGCTCGCTGACCTCCGAGACCATCCGCCGGGTGTCCTTCGACATGCGCCGCGGGGGCTACTCGGCCGCCGCGGTGGACCGGGTGCTCGAGCGCCTGGAGGACGCGTTCGCCGTGCGGGAGCGCGACCGCACGGTCGCCCGCGTCGGCGCCGACGCCTGGAACGCCGAGGCACGGCGCGCGGCGCAGGAGATCCTCGACCGGGTCAGCCGGCCCACGGGGGAGCGCTTCGACCGCGCCGGGTTCCTGACCACCGGGTACGACCGCCGCGAGGTCGACCGCTTCGCGGACCGCGTGGCGAAGTACTTCCGCGGCACGAAGCCCATGAGCGTCGACGACGTGCGCACCGTGGCCTTCCACCCGCGCCGCGGCGGCTACCGCGAGGCGCAGGTCGACCTGCTGCTGGACGCCGTGATCGACGTCATGAACGCCGTCCGCTGATCCCTCGCCCAGCCGGTCCTCCCCATCCCGTCTGCCTGGCAGGACGCCCCCGATCCGGTCCGGGAGTCGCCATCCGGGTAACGGTTGGGTAAAGTCGTGCGGAGCCATGGGTAGACACACGAACGCACTCGCTCCTCGCCAGCCGCTCACGACCGCTCCGAGGGCCGTCCCGCGACGGCGCTCCGCGTTCTCGCGAGTGGCCGCCCCCACCATCGCGTTCGGTGCCGCTGCCGCGTTCATGCTCGTCAACGTCGTGGATCCCACGTCCGGCGCGGTCGCGAACCCGCAGTACCAGGAGTACCAGGCCACCGTCGCGCAGCTGGCCCGCGCCGATGCCCAGACGCTCACGGTCGCCACGGCCGACACCGCGGTCGAGATCGAGCCCGGCTTCCAGTCCGTGGCGGCCCCGCCGCCCCCGCCTCCCGTCGTGGAGTCCCCGCCGTCGACCGGTTCCGGAGCGAAGTCGTCGGGCTCCAGCGGTGGGGGCGGGGCCATCGCGATCCCGGATCCCGGCAGCGCCAAGGGCATCGCCCGCAGCATCCTCGCGTCGCAGGGCATGGGGGACGACGAGTACGCGTGCCTCGACTACCTCTGGACCAAGGAGTCCGGCTGGCGGGTCAACGCCTACAACCCCAGCGGTGCGTACGGCATCCCGCAGGCCCTGCCCGGCAGCAAGATGGCGTCGGCGGGCGCCGACTGGCAGACGAACCCGGCGACGCAGATCACCTGGGGCCTCGGCTACATCGAGTCGCGCTACGGCTCACCCTGCGGCGCGAAGGCGCACAGCGTCCTCAAGAACTGGTACTGATCCCGAGGCTGGCCCCGGCCGCCGGGTGAGGCCGTGCCGGGTGCCCGCTCCACCCGGCTAGCCTCGGACCATGGACTACGCGGCTCTCGGCGTCGCCGGGATCGCGACCCTGGTGGCAGTCACGCTCCTTGCGCGCCGCATCGGAGTGGCCACGCCGCTGGTCCTCGTGCTCGTCGGGGTCGGGATCTCCTATCTCCCGGGCGTGCCGCCCGTCGAGGTGCCGCCCGAGCTGATCCTGGCGGGCGTCCTCCCGCCGCTGCTGTACGGCGCGGCCGTGACCGTCCCGCTCGTGGACCTGAGGCGGAACCTCCGCACGATCGTCAGCCTCTCGGTCGTCCTGGTGCTCGTGTCCGCCTTCGGGATCGGCCTGCTGCTCTACGCGCTCTTCCCGAACCTATCCTTCGCCGGCGCGCTGGCCCTCGGCGCCGTGGTCAGCCCGCCCGATGCCGTGGCGGCCACGAGCATCGCGCGTCGGCTCGGCCTCCCGCCCCGCCTCGTGACCGTCCTCGAGGGGGAGGGCCTCGTCAACGACGCGACGGCGCTCGTGCTGCTGCGCACCTCGATCGCGGCCGTCGGCGCATCCGTCGACCTGTGGCAGGCCGCCGGGGGCTTCGTGCTCTCGGCGGTGGGCGCCCTCGCCATCGGTGTCGTGGTCGGCATCGTCACCACCGAGGTGCGGCGTCGGCTCGACGATCCGGTGCTCGACACCGCGATCTCCTTCGCCGTGCCGTTCGTGGCCTTCATCCCCGCGGAGGAGGTCGGGGCGTCCGGCGTGCTCGCGGTGGTGGCGGCCGGCATCTGGTCGGGCCATCGGAGCGCGTCGACCCTGTCCGCGCAGTCGCGCATCAACGAGCGCCTGAACTGGCGCACCGTCCTCTTCCTGCTGGAGAACGGCGTCTTCCTCGTGATGGGGCTGGAGCTCCGCGACATCATCGACGAGGTGCACGAGGCCGACCTCGGCGTGGGCAGGGCGGTGGCCTACGGTGTCCTCACCCTGGTCGTGCTGACGCTCATCCGCTTCGGGTTCCTGGTGCCGCTGCTGCTGGGACTGCGACGCCACGAGGAGCACGTCGCTGCCCGCACGCGCCGGGTGCGGCGGGGGCTCGAGCGGCTCCGCCGGGAGCGGGGTGACGACCGCCCGTCGCGGCGGGAGCGCGCCGCCGCGCGGATCCTGCGGCGTCGCCGCGCCGACCTGCAGGCCCTCCGCTCGCAGGGGCTCGGATGGCGCGGCGGCCTGGTGCTCGGCTGGGCGGGCATGCGCGGCGTGGTGACGCTCGCGGCGGCGCAGTCGCTCCCGTCGGGGACGCCGTACCGCGCGCAGCTCGTGCTCATCGCCTTCACGGTCGCGATCGTCTCGCTGCTCGTCAACGGCGGCACGCTGCCCGCCGTCATCCGGTTGAGCGGGATCCGCGGCAGCGATGCCGTCGAGGACCAGCGCCAGCTCGCGGAGCTCGTCTCCGAGCTGGCCGAGGCGGGGATCCGCGCCGTCGACGAGGGCGTGCGGCAGCTGCCCGAGGGGACGGTCGTGGACGACGAGATCGTCGAGCGCGTGCGCCGCGACACGGCGCTGAAGGCGGAGTGGGTGACGGAGCGCGCGGACGCGATGGCGGCGGAGGACGACGCGCCACTCAGCCCGCGCGCCGCGTACCTGCTGCTCCGGCGGCACGTCCTCGACGCCGAGCGCGCGGCCCTGCTCGAGGCCCGCGGCACAGGGGAGCACCCGTCGCGCGTCCTGGCCCGGGCCCAGCGCATGCTCGACCAGGAGGAGGCGCGTCTCGGCCGGCAGGCGGACGCGGGCTGACCTGGCGCGTGCGCGACGCCGCCTAGGATCGGAACATGCCGCGCAGCAATCGACCCCGGGGGAGACGCGCGCGTGAGGAGGACGACGAGGACGTGCTCACGCGGCTCCTCAGCGGCTCGCAGCACACCGAGACGAGGCGGGGCCGCGTCTGGAACGTGCAGCCCGTCTCCGCGGCGCGTGCCCTCAAGGTCTACCGCTGCCCCGGTTGCACCCTCGACATCGAGCCCGGCCACGCGCACGTCGTCGCCTGGCGCGCCGACGGCATGATGGGCGAGCAGAGCGACCTCGCCGCCCGCCGCCACTGGCACACCCACTGCTGGAAGGTCTCATGACGGACACCGCACCCCGCCCCATCACGAGCTCCACCGAGCTGCCCGCGCGTCGCGAGGACGTCGAGCTCACGACCGCCGACGGCCTCCGCCTCGTGGGGGAGCTGGCGCTGCCCGCCGACCGGGATCCGGTGGCCACGCTCGTGACGCTGCACCCGCTGCCCACGGCCGGCGGCTTCATGGACTCGCACGTCCTCCGCAAGGCGGCCCTCCGTCTGCCCGCGATGGCCGACCTCGCGGTCCTGCGCTTCAACACGCGCGGCACGACGTCCGCACGCGGCACGAGCGAGGGCGCCTTCGACGGCGGGGACGCGGAGCGGCTCGACCTCGCCGCCGCCATGGACCTCGTCGCGGAGCGCGGCCTGCCCGCGCCCTGGATCATCGGCTGGTCGTTCGGCACGGAGATCGCCCTCAAGCACGGTCGCCAGCACCCCGTCGAGGGCGCCATCCTGCTGTCGCCGCCGCTGCACCGAGCCACCGCCGACGAGGTGGCCGCGTGGCACGGCGACCCGCGCCGCCTCGTGATCCTCGTGCCCGAGCACGACGACTTCCTGCAGCCGGCCGAGGCGCGCGAGCGGTTCGCGTCCGTGCCGGAGGCGGAGCTGATCGCCGTGGACGGCGCCAAGCACCTGTGGGTGGGGGAGTCGCAGGTCTCGCGCGTCCTCACCGAGATCGTGCGCACGGTCGCCCCCGAGGCGCTGCCGCTGCCGACCGAGTGGCCGGCAGCGCGCTGATCGACTGCGCGGTCAGCGCTCGTTCTGCAGCGGGACCGCCACCTGGCGGATGATCAGCAGCACGGCGGCGGCCACCGGCACCGCGATGAGCGCGCCGAGCACCCCGAGCAGCGTGCCGCCCGTGAGCGCCGCGATGACGACCACGACGCCGGGCACCTTGACCGCGCGGTTCATGATGTTCGGGCTCAGCACGTACGCCTCGATCTGCATGTAGACGAGGTAGTAGACGGCCACGGCGATCCACGTGTTCATCGACTCCGGCAGCAGCACGATCTGGCCGAGCACGATGAGCGCCGAGCCGGTGATGGTGCCGACGAGCGGCAGCAGCGAGAACAGGAACGCGATGAACGCCCAGACCGCCGGCAGCGCCGCGCCGACGATGCTGAGGTAGACGAAGCTGAGCACGCCGTTGCAGAGCGCGAGCCCGACCTGGCCCATGACGTAGCGGCCGACCGACTGCGTGATCTGCTCCGCGATGTCGGCGAAGCGCGCCCGACGCGTGGCCGGCACGAGCTTGTACAGGCCGCTCTTGAACGAGTTGAGCGAGGCCGTGAAGTACATGGTGAGGATCACGACGATCACCAGGCCGAAGAGGAAGTTGCCGATCGTGAAGGCGACGGTGATGACGTTGCCCGTGATGGTGGCGACGTTCGAGGCGTTCGAGAGGTACTGGACGAGCTGGTCGGCGCCGGTCTGCACGTCGAAGACCTCGCGGGGCACGAAGGACTGCAGGTTCTCGATGAACTGGTCGCCGCTCACGCTCTGCGCGTACCGCACGATCTGCGTGACGAGGGCGCTCGCCTGGTTCACGACGACGGGGATCACCGCGAGCAGCACGCCCGCGAGCGAGCCGAGCAGCACCAGGAAGATCACGAGGATGGCGACCGGCCGCGGGACGCCCTTGCGCTCGAGGAACGTCACGAGCGGGTCGATGCCGAGGGCCAGGAAGATCGCCGTGCCCACGTAGGTGAGGACGGTGCCGAGGGAGACGAGCGCGCCGCCGATGACGAGCGCGGTGAGCACGCCGAGACCCGCCAGGAGGCCGAGGCGGTAGGGGTTCTGGATCTTCACGTCTCGTGGCTTCCGAGTCGGCGCGCGCTCAGCGCGCGGTGCGGGGTTCGTCGTCGGAGGAGGAGTCGTCCGCCTGGGTCAGCACGCCGCGGACGTTCTCGAGGTACGCGGCCACCGCCTCGCGCTCGATCCTAATGCGGTCGAGGCGCTCCTCCGCGTCCGCGACCGTCTCGCGCGCACGGCGGTCCGCGTCCGCGACCGTCTCGCGCGCGCGGCGCTCGGCGTCGGCGATGGCGGCGCCTGCGTCGTGGTCGGCGTCCTCCCGCACCTTGCGCGCGGAGTCGCGGCTCTCCTTCGCGAGCGCCTCCGCCTCCTCGCGCGTGGAGGCGAGCAGCGCCGTGACCTCCTGCAGCCGCGCCTCCGCCTCGCCGAGGTACGCGGCGGTGCGCTCGGCTGCCTCGCGCTGGCGCTCGGCGGCGTCGCGGGAGTCGTGGTCGCGGCGGGCGGTGATCTCGGCGTCGAGGTCGAGGTGGCCCTGCTCGATCTCCCGGCTGAGCAGGAGGCGCGCCTCCTCGGCCTCGGCGGCGATCTCGCGCCGGGTCTCGGCGGCCTCGCGCTCGAGGCGGAGGCGCTCGGCCTCCCGACGGTCGGCCTCCAGGGCCTCGGCCTCGGCGATCTCCCGCTCGAGGGCGGCTCGGGCGGTGACGGCCTCGAGCTCGAGCTGGGCGCGCGTCGCCCGGGTCTCGCGCTCCAGCCGCTCGGTGCCCTGGGCGATGTCGCGGGCGAGGTCGGTGCGGGCCTCGTCGACGTCGCGGGCGAGGTCCGCCCGCGCGGTCGCCAGCTCGAGCTCGAGCGACTCGCGCGTCTCGGCGATCTCCCGCTCGAGGGCGGCGCGGGTCTCCTCCACGTCGCGGTCGAACGCGGTGCGCTCGGCGTGGATCCGGCGGTCGAAGTCGTCGCGCGACGCCTGGAGCTCGCGGTCCCAGTCGGTGCGCGCCTGCTCGATCTCGCGGTCGAGGTCGGCGCGCGTCTGCTCGTCGAGCTGGGCGAGGGCGATGCGCCGGGTCTCCTCGTCGAGCCGCAGCCGCTCCTCGGTCTCCCGGACCTCGCGGTCGAGGTCGGCGCGCTCCTCGGCGACGGACTCGTCGTGGCGGGCCCGCGCGTCGGCGAGCTCGCGCTCGAGCGCGCCGCGGGCGAGGACGGTGTCGCGGGCGAGGTCGGCGGCGTCGCGGCGGGCCTCGTCGGTCTCGCGGTCGACCCGCGCGCGGAGCTCTGCGACCTCGCGGGCCGCCTCGGCGCGCTGGGCGTCGGTGTCGCGCTCCGCGGTGGCGCGGAGGTCGGCCACCTCGGTGCGCGTGCGGAGGAGGAGGGCGGCGGCCTCGCGCTCGGCGTCGCTGCGGAGGCCCTCAGCGCGGTCGTCCGCGCGTTCGTGCAGGTCGTCCGCCTCGCGGCGCGCGGCGTCGAGGATCTGCGCGGCCTGCGCCCGCGCGCTGTCCACGAGGTGGCGGGCGGTCGCCTCGGCCTCGGCGCGCTGCGCGTCCGTCTCCTCCTGCGTGGCGCGGCGGAGCCGGGCGGCGTCCGCGTCGGCCTGCGCGACGAGCCGCGTGGACTGCTCCTCGGCGACTCGGAGGGTGGCCTCGAGCCGGCTGCCGAGGCCCGCGAACGTGGGGCTGCCGACCTCCTCCAGCTCGTCGCGCAGCTCCTGCTCGCTGCGGCGGAGGCGCTCGGCCTCGGCCCGGAGCTCGGCGCCCTGCTGGTTCGAGCGGATGAGCTCACGGCGCAGGTCGGCGACGGCCCGGTCGACCTCGTCGCGGTTGTAGCCGCGCATGGCGGGGCTGAACGGCGTGTCGTCGTGGGGCACGGGGATACTCCTTCGCGGGCGGCTCGCGGACGCCGGGCGGGGCGCAGCAGGTGCCGATCCTACCGAGTCGACGGCGCGCGACCCGGCCCGTGTCCCGGCGTCGGCCGGCCCGCGGGGAGGCGCTCCCAGGGTCGTCCGGTATCCTTCGATGTCGTCGTCCGCCGCCGGTCCGCCTGCAGCACGGCGGAGCGTCGCGAGAGCACCCGTGCTCGTCGGCCGCCGCGGTCGTCATCCGATCGCTGAACATGCGGCCGCCTCCCGCGACGACACGAGAGGAGACACCCGTGCGATTCGTCCTGGCGATCGCGACCTTCGTGGTCGCGGCCCTCATGATCGGGCTGGGGATCGCCCAGCACACGTTCCTGGCGGGACCGGACCGCATCACCGCGGCCACGTCCTCCGCCGGCGGCGCCGCGTACACGATCGTCGACGGGAAGACGCTCAACGCGCACCCCGGCCTGCAGGACACGGTCGTCCGCGGCGACGGCGAGGTCTTCGCGGCCTACGGCCCCTCGCCCGACGTGGAGGCGTGGGTCGGCAGCAGCCCGTACACGCGCATCGCCATGGACGACGAGGGCGCGCTGACCAGCCAGGTCGTCCAGCCCGAGGCGACCGCGCCGACGCCGAGCCCGACGGCCGCGGCCTCGGGCGCCGACGCGTCGGGCAGCGCCGCCGAGGCGACGCCCACCGTCACCGACCCCCGCGGATCCGACCTCTGGCTCTCCGAGCAGACCGGCCAGGGCCAGGTCGAGCTCAGCACCCGGCTCCCGGACGACGTGAGCCTCATCCTCGCCACCGACGGCCAGGCGGCCGCGCCGGCGGACGTCGAGCTCTCCTGGCCGTCCGAGGGCGAGTCGCCCTGGGTCGTCCCGCTCGTGGTCGGCGGCATCGTGCTTCTCGTCGTCGGGCTCGTCCTCTACCTCCTCGCGCTCCGCCACCTGCGCCGCAGCCGCGGCCCGCGCCGCAACCTCCCGCCGCGCGGCGGCCCGCGCATCCCGCGCATCGGGCCGGCCGCCCGTCGAGCTGCCCTCACCGCCGGCACCGGGGCAGCTCCCGTGAGCCCCAAGGGCCGTGGTCGTCGCGGTCTCATCGCGCTGCCCGTCCTCGTCGTCACCGGCCTCGCGCTCAGCGGCTGCACCGCGCAGGGCGCGCCGGCCGACCTCGCCGCGGGCGTGGGATCCACCGCGACGCCCACCCCGACGTCGTCGCTCGACGCCGCGCGCGAGGCGGAGGACGCCGATCCGCCCGTCGTCACCCAGGACCAGGCCGAGCGCATCGTCTCCCGCGTCTCCGAGGTCGCGACCGCGGCCGACCAGTCGCTCGACGCGGCCACCCTCACGCCGCGGTTCGCCGGACCGGCGCTGCAGGAGCGCACGTCCGACTACCAGGTGCGGAAGGCCAAGCCGGACGCCACCCCCGTGCCCGCGATCCCCGCCGGCGACCTCCAGCTGACGCTGCCGCAGGCGACGCTGGCCTGGCCGCGCACGGTCGCGGCGGTCGTCAAGGACCCCGACACCCAGGACGCGCCCACGCTGTCCCTCACGCTCGTGCAGGACAGCCCGCGCGACAACTACCGTGTGCTCTACGCCATGCCCATCTCCACCACGGCGGCGCTCCCCGACGTGGCCCCCGCGGCCATCGGCGCGGCGCGGCTCGCGGCGGACGTGAAGCTCCTGGCCGTGCAGCCGGATCAGCTCTCCGCGGCCTACGCGGACGTGCTCAACAAGGGCGACGCGAGCCAGTACGCCGACCTCTTCGACGCGACCGACGACGGCGTGCGCGCGCAGGACGCCAAGCGCAAGGTCGACTTCCCGGCGTCGATCGGCGAGACGGGCACGGTCGAGTTCCAGGCATCGGCGGACACGGCGACGCCCGTGGCGATGTCGACCGTGGAGTCCGGGGCGCTCGTGAGCGTCACCGTGCAGCTGGGCATCGTCGCGAAGCCGACCGCCGAGGGCGCGAAGGTGAACGCCAACCCGGAGGTGCAGGCCATCACCGGGCTCACGGACTCGGCGAAGGGCTTCGACACCGTCCGCACGGCGCAGATGCTCATGTACGTGCCTCCCGTGAACTCGGGGGAGAAGATCCGCCTCTACGCGTCCAGCACCCACATCACCTCGGCCAAGGAGCTCCCATGACGAACGTGCCCCCCTCCGCCGCCAGCCTGCGCGGCGCCGTCGACCTGTCCTCGCTCGTGAACCGTGCGCAGGCGCCGGCCGCGCCCGCGGGCGGGTCGGCCGCAGCCGGCGCGCCCGGAGCCCCCGGTGCGCCTGCCGATGCGGCCGGCGCCCCGCAGACGGTCGACGTCCCCGGCCTCGTGCTCGCGGCCGACGACGCCTCGTTCACGCAGTTCCTCGACATCTCGTCCGTGGTGCCCGTGATCGTCGAGCTCGTCTCGACGGGGCTCGCCTCCAGCCGCGAGCTCTCGCCCGTGCTCGAGCGCGTCGTCACCGCGCAGGCGGGCCGCGTGCTCCTCGTGCGCATCGACGCGGACCAGAGCCCGCAGCTCGGCCAGGCGTTCCAGGCGCAGACCGTCCCGACGGTCGCGGCGCTCATCGGCGGCCGTCCCGTCGGCCTCTTCGCCGGCGTGATCCCCGAGGACCAGGTGCTCGACGTCATCCAGCAGGTGCTGGAGCTGGCGCAGCAGAACGGCGTGACCGGCCGGGCCGTCGCCCCGGATGCCTCCGCCGCTCCGGCCGCCACGGTCGAGGAGCCGCTGCCCCCGCACCACGCGGAGGCCTACGCCTTCATCGAGCAGGGCGACTACGCGTCAGCTGCCGCCGAGTACCGCACCGCCATCGCGCAGAACCCGCGCGACGCCCTCGCGGTCGCCGGCCTCGCGCAGGTCAGCCTCCTGCACCGGCTCGACGGGAAGGCGGCCGACGAGATCCGCGGCGCCGCCGCGTCCGCTCCCGAGGACGTGGACGCGCAGCTGCTCGTCGCCGACCTCGACCTCTCCGGCGGGCACGTCGAGGATGCGTTCACGCGCCTGCTCGAGCTGTTCCCGTCGGCCGACGCCGCCGGCCGCGACGCGATCCGCCAGCGCCTGCTCGAGCACTTCGAGGTGGTGGGTCTGGAGGATCCGCGGGTCGCCGTGGCACGACGCCAGCTCACGCGCCTGCTCTACTGACGCGCGTCCCCACGGACGACGACGGCGCCGCACCCCCTCGGGTTGCGGCGCCGTCGTCGTGTCGGACGGGATCAGACCGTGGGCACCCGCGGGGTGCCGTCGTCGGATCCCGGGGCGTCGTCCGTGGCGGACAGCCCCTCGACGGGCGGCTGCGCGTCGCGGGACTGCGGCAGCACGGGCGCCGCGGTCGCCTCGGCGAACGGCGTGCCGTCGGCGCGCGACTCGTCCGCGTCGGGGGCCGCGTGCGCGGGCGCCTCGACGGGGTGGAGGTCGGCCGGATCCTGCTTCAACCGCAGCCAGAGGCCGGCGAGCGGCGGCAGCGTCAGCTCCGCCGACGCCGGACGGCCGTGCCAGCCCTCGTCGCCCGCGTGCACGGCGCCGAGGTTCCCGACGCCGGATCCGCCGAACTGCTCGGCGTCGGTGTTGAGGATCTCCTCCCACACGCCCGCCTGCGGCAGCCCCAGCCGGTAGCCCGAGATGGGCGCGCCGGAGAAGTTGTGCACGACGGCGACCTGGTTGCCCTCGCGGTCGCGGCGGAGGAACGCGAGCACGTTGCGCCCGGCGTCGCCCGCGTCGATCCACTCGAAGCCGGCCGGGTCGTTGTCGAGCGCCCACAGCGCGGGCGTGTCGATGTACGTGCGGTTGAGCGACCCGACGAGGTCGAACAGGGCGCGGTGCACGGGCTGGTCGAGGATCCACCAGTCGAGCCCGCGCTCCTCGCTCCACTCGGACGGCTGCCCGAACTCCTGGCCCATGAAGAGCAGCTGCTTGCCGGGGTGCGACCACATGAAGCTCAGGTAGGCGCGCACGTTGGCGAGCTTCTGCCAGTGGTCGCCCGGCATCTTGCCGACGAGCGAGCCCTTCCCGTGCACGACCTCGTCGTGGCTGATGGGGAGGAGGAAGTTCTCCGTGTACGCGTAGACCATCGAGAACGTGATCTGGCCGTGGTGGTACGCGCGGTACATCGGGTCGACGGCCGTGTAGTCGAGCGTGTCGTGCATCCAGCCCATGTTCCACTTGAGGCCGAAGCCGAGGCCGCCGTCGCTCGTGGGGCGCGTGACGCCGGGGAAGCTCGTGGACTCCTCCGCGATCATCACGATGCCGGGGTGGGTGCGGTACGCGGTGGCGTTGACCTCCTGCAGGAACGAGATCGCCTCGAGGTTCTCGCGGCCGCCGTGCACGTTCGGCAGCCACTGGCCCTCCTCGCGCGAGTAGTCGAGGTAGAGCATCGAGGCCACGGCGTCGACCCGGAGGCCGTCGATGTGGAACTCCTCGAACCAGTACAGCGCGTTCGCGACGAGGAAGTTGCGGACCTGCGAGTGGCCGAAGTCGAAGACGAGGGTGCCCCAGTCCTGCTGCTCGCCGCGGCGCGGGTCGGTGTGCTCGTAGAGCGGCTGGCCGTCGAACTGCGCGAGCGCGAAGGCGTCCTTCGGGAAGTGGGCCGGGACCCAGTCCACGATGACGCCGATGCCGGCGCGGTGCAGGGAGTCGATGAGGAACTTGAGGTCGTCCGGGGAGCCGAAGCGCGAGGTGGGCGCGTAGTAGCCGGAGACCTGGTAGCCCCAGGATCCGCCGAACGGGTGCTCCGCGAGCGGCAGGAACTCGACGTGCGTGTACCGCAGCTCCTGCAGGTAGGCGACCAGCTCACCGGCGACCTCGCGGTAGCCGAGGCCGGGGCGCCAGGATCCGAGGTGCATCTCGTACACGCTCATGGGGGAGTCGTGCGGGTCGCGCGCGGCCCGCTCCTCGAGCCAGGCGGCGTCGTCCCACTGGTAGCCGCTCGTCTCGACGCGCGAGGCGGTGGCCGGCGGGACCTCGGTCATGCGCGCCATCGGGTCGGCCTTCTCGATCCACTGCCCGGCCTGCGTGAGGATCTCGAACTTGTACGAGACGCCGGGCTCGACGCCGGGGACGAACAGCTCCCAGACGCCGTTGCCGTCGAGGCGGCGCATCGCGTGCTGCACGCCGTCCCAGCCGTTGAACCCGCCGATGACGCGGACGGCACGGGCGTGCGGCGCCCACACGGAGAAGGAGACGCCCCAGTAGGTGCGCGCGACGCCCCAGTGCTCGCGGTGGTGGGCGCCGAGGACGTCCCAGAGGCGCTCGTGGCGGCCCTCGCCGAAGAGGTAGAGGTCGAGGTCGCCCACGGTGGGGAGGAAGCGGTAGGGGTCGTCGCTCGTCCAGGTGCCGCCGTCGGAGTAGCGCGCCTCGACCTCGTAGTCCTGGAGGCCGAGCACGTGCGCGCCCTGCCAGACGCCGTGGCCCACGTGGGCGAGGGCGACGCGGGCGCCCGTCGAGAGGATCACCGAGACTGCCTCGGCGAGCGGACGCAGGGCGCGGACGACGACGAGGTCGTCGCCGACGCCGTCGATCGCGACCGGGTGCTGGCCGAGGACCGAGTGCGGTCCGGAGTGGACGCCCTCGGCGACGGCGCGCAGGTCGTGGTCGGCGACCTCGGGGAGGCGGATGGGGTCGGCGGCGGAGGCGGGTGCCTCCTCGGCGGCGCCGTCGGCGGCCGCGGGCACGACGACGTCGGCACCCTGCTCGCGGTCGGCGTCGGCGGCGGGCGGCACGACGACGTCGGCGCCGGGCATCCCGTCCCGGGGGTCTCGGGGGTCCTGGGGGTCCTGCTGGGGGGTGGTGTCTGTCATGTCCGTCATCCCTTCGATGCGGTCGGGGTGACCCGGAACACGTGCACGGGGTGCGTGAACGCGTCGAGCCGGACGAAGTTGGAGGTGGACCACGTGTAGACGTCGCCCGTGAGGAGGTCCTCGACCTCGAACACGGCGTCCTCGGCGAGGCCGAAGCGGGTGGGGTCGAGGTACACCTGGGTCTCGCGCGCGGAGTGCGGGTCGACGTTGGCGACCACGAGGATCGTGTCGGCCTCGCCCGTGCCGGTGTGCTCGGCCGCGAGGTGCTTGGAGTAGACGAGGATCGAGTCGTCGTCGCTCCAGTGCACGTCGAGGTTCCGCAGCTGGCGGAGCGCGGGGTGCTCGCGGCGGATCTCGTTGAGGCGCGTGATCTCCGGCGCGATGGATCCGCCGAGCTCCTCCTGGCGCTGCCAGTCGCGCGGCTTGTACTCGTACTTCTCGTTGTCGATGTTCTCCTCGGCGCCGGGGCGCGCGACGTTCTCGATCAGCTCGTAGCCCGAGTAGATGCCCCACGACGGCGACGCGGTCGCCGCGATCGCGGCGCGGATCCGGTACGCGGCCCGCCCGCCGAACTGCAGGTAGGGCGTGAGGATGTCGTGCGTGTTCGCGAAGAAGTTCGGGCGCAGGTAGTCGCTCGTCTCGTGGCTGACCTCGGTGAGGTACTCCTCGAGCTCCTTCTTCGTGTTGCGCCAGGTGAAGTACGTGTACGACTGCTGGAACCCGATCTTCGCGAGCGTGCGCATCATCGCGGGGCGCGTGAACGCCTCGCTGAGGAAGATCGCGTCGGGCTCGTCGCGCATCACCTGGTGGATGAGGCGCTCCCAGAACACGAGCGGCTTGGTGTGCGGGTTGTCGACGCGGAAGATCTTGACGCCGAGGCCCAGCCACACGCGCATGACGCGGAGCATCTCGCGGTACGACCCTTCGGGGTCGTTGTCGAAGTTCAGCGGGTAGATGTCCTGGTACTTCTTCGGCGGGTTCTCCGCGTACGCGATCGAGCCGTCGGGCAGCGTCGTGAAGAGCTCCGGGTGGGTCGTGACCCAGGGGTGGTCGGGCGAGGCCTGGAGCGCGATGTCGATCGCGAGCTCCATGCCGTGGTCCGCGACCGCCTGGACGAAGGCGCGGAAGTCCTCGACCGTGCCGAGCTCGGGGTGGATGGAGTCGTGACCGCCGTCCTCGGAGCCGATGCCGTAGGGCGAGCCCGGGTCGTGCGGGCCCGCGGTGAGCGTGTTGTTCGGGCCCTTGCGGTTGGTGCGGCCGATGGGGTGCACCGGCGGGATGTAGACGACGTCGAAGCCCATGTCGCGGATCGCGGGGAGGCGCTCGGCCGCGGTCCGGAAGGTGCCGCTCGTCCAGGAGCCGTCCTGGTGCTGGACTGCGCCCTCGGAGCGGGGGAAGAACTCGTACCAGGATCCGACGGCGGCGCGCTCGCGCTCGACCACGATCGTGCGCTCGGGGGAGAGCGTGACGAGGCTGCGGAGCGGGACGCGGTCGATCGCCGCGAGGACCCCGGGGGTCGTGGCGGCGGCGAGGCGCGCGTCGGGTGCGGCGTCGGCGTCGGCGATGCCGGCCAGGGCGGCGCGGAGCACCTCGCGGCCGGCGGCGTCCCGGGTCGCGTCGGCGGCGGCGCGCTCGAGCGCCTCGGCGCCGAGGGCGAGCATCACGTCGACGTCGAGGCCGGCGGGGACCTTGATCTCCGCGTTGTGCAGCCAGGTGCCGAAGTCGTCGGACCACGCGCTCACGCGCCAGGTCCAGACGCCCTGCGTCTCGAGCTGGGCCGTCGTGATCCAGCGGTCGAGGCCGGGCTTCGTGGCGTCGAGGGACATGCGGTGCGCGGTCTCGGCGCCCGTCGGGTCGGTGAGGAGGACGTCGGCGCCGATGAGGTCGTGGCCCTCGCGGAAGATCGTCGCGCCGAACGGAACCACGTCGTGGACGAAGCTCTTGGCGGGCCAGAGGTCGTCCTCGATCTGCGGGGTGAGCGACAGGATCGGGATGCGGCCGATGACGGGGACGTGGTCGTCGTCGGCGGCGGACGTCGGCGCCGCGGCGGGCGTCGGCTCGGCGACCGGCGCGGCATGGCGGGGAGCGGACGGCGCGGACGCGACCGGCTCCGGCACGGATGCGACCGCCGGGGCGGGCTCTGCGGGGGCAGCGGGCGCCGGATCCTGCGTCGGCGTGGGCTCCGAGGCGGCTGACACCGGCTCGGCGGCCGCGGCGGGAGCGGGCTCCGGGGCGGCGGGAACGGTTTCCGGGGCGGCGGGTGCCACGGGGAGCACGGGCGGCTGGGGTTCCGGCGCCGCGGGCACGGGAGCCTGCGCGGGCGCCTCGGGGATCAGCGGGGGCCGCGGCTCGGGCGGCTTCTGAGCGTCCTGGAGCTTCTGGGCCTTGGCGGCCTTGCGGGCTGCACGGCCGCGCACCGGGCGGGGGAGGGGATCGGGTCCGTCCTGGGGTGTGGTCACTGTTCGACCGTAGCCCGTGCGCCGTCCGGCTGTCGCTCGCCGCGGCGGTGGCGGACGCCGTGCGGATGCCCGATGCCCGTGCGTCACCGCCCGTGCGCCCGGCGGCCACGGGCCCTCCACGCGCGGGCCGGACCCTGGTGCCGTGCCACCCCGCGCCCGTAGGCTCGGGAGCCATCCGCGCGGGTCCACCCGCCGCCGTCCGGTCCGAGGGAGTCCCGTGAAGGCCATCCGCAGATTCACCGTCCGTGCCGTCCTCCCGGAGGAGCTGTCCGCGCTGGACGAGCTCGCCGGGAACCTCCGATGGTCGTGGTACGAGCCCACCCGCCGCGTGTTCGCGCACGTGAGCCCCGAGCTGTGGGAGGGCACGGGCCACGATCCGGTCGCGCTGCTCGGCGCGGTCGACCAAGAGCGGCTGCGCGAGCTCGCGGCCGACGAGGGATTCGTGGCGTGGGCGGAGGAGCAGCGCGCGGACCTCCGCGCGTACGTGCGCGAGCCCCGCTGGTACCAGCAGCTGGAGGGCGACGTGCCCGAGGCGATCGGCTACTTCTCGCCCGAGTTCGGCATCGCCGCCGCGCTCCCGCAGTACTCGGGCGGCCTCGGGATCCTCGCGGGCGACCATCTGAAGAGCGCCTCCGACCTCGGCGTCCCGCTCGTGGGCGTCGGCCTCTTCTACCGCTCCGGCTACTTCCGCCAGGGGATCTCCTCCGACGGCTGGCAGCAGGAGACCTACCCCGTCTTCGACCCCGACGGCCTGCCGCTCCAGGTGCTGCGCGACGCCGACGGCGCGCCCGTCCACGTGTCCCTCGAGCTGCCCGCCGACCGGACGCTGCACGCGCGCATCTGGGTGGCACGCGTGGGACGGATCCCGCTCCTCCTCCTCGACACCGACGTGCCCGAGAACGACGACGACCTCCGCCGCGTCACCGACCGGCTCTACGGCGGCGGCGGCGAGCACCGGCTGCATCAGGAGCTGCTCCTCGGCATCGGCGGGGTGCGCGCCATCGCGGCGCACGCGCGCGTCTCGGGTGCCCCCGTGCCGCGCGTCTTCCACACCAACGAGGGCCACGCGGGCTTCCTCGGCGTCGAGCGGATCTCCACGCTCATGGCCGACGGCCTCGACTTCGACGAGGCGCTGCAGGTGGTGCGCGCGGGCACGGTGTTCACGACGCACACGCCCGTGCCCGCGGGGATCGACCGCTTCGACGTCGGCCTCGTCCGCCAGCACGTGACGGAGCGCCTGCTGCCCGGCGTGCCGCCGGAGCGCGTGCTCGGGCTCGGCGCGGAGTCGCACGACGGCGGATCGGCCGACGTCTTCAACATGGCCCTCATGGGCCTCCGCCTCGCGCAGCGCGCCAACGGCGTCTCCCAGCTGCACGGCGAGGTCAGCCGCGGGATGTTCGCGGGGCTCTGGCCGGGGTTCGACGCCGACGAGGTGCCGATCACGAGCGTGACGAACGGCGTGCACGCGCCGACGTGGACGGATCCGATGCTCATGTCGCTCGCGCGCGAGCGCCTCGGCACGTGGGACACCACCGCGGCCGACTGGTCGTCTCCTGCCGTGACCGACGGCGACCTCTGGGACGTGCGCGGCCGGATGCGCCGCCAGCTCGTGGAGGACGCCCGCCGCCGCGTCGTGCGCGCCTGGCGCGAGCAGAACCCGGGCGCGGTGGAGCCCGCGTGGCTCGAGGACGTGCTCGACCCCGAGGTGCTCACGATCGGGTTCGCCCGGCGCGTGCCGACCTACAAGCGGCTGACGCTGATGCTCCACGACCGGGAGCGCCTCCGCCGGATCCTCACCGACCCGGACCGGCCCGTGCAGATCGTGGTCGCGGGCAAGTCGCACCCGGCGGACGACGAGGGCAAGCGCCTCATCCAGGAGCTCGTGCGCTTCGCGGCCGAGCCCGGGATCCGCGGGCGGCTCGTGTTCCTGCCCGACTACGACATCGGCATGGCGCAGCTGCTCTACCCGGGCACCGACGTGTGGCTGAACAACCCGCTGCGCCCGCTCGAGGCGTGCGGGACGTCCGGCATGAAGGCGGCGCTCAACGGCGCGCTCAACCTCTCCATCCTCGACGGCTGGTGGAACGAGTACTTCGACGGCGGCAACGGCTGGGCGATCCCGTCGGCCGACGGCGCGCACGACGGCGCCGAGCGCGACGCCATGGAGGCGACCGCGCTGTACGACCTCATCGAGAACCGCATCGCGCCGCGCTTCTACGAGCGCGACGGCGACGGCGTCCCCGCGGGCTGGGTGCACGACATCCGCCACACGCTCCGGACGCTCTCGCCCGAGCTCAGCGCGGACCGGATGGTGCGGCAGTACGTCGAGCGGCTGTACGTCCCCGCCGGCCGGGCGCAGGCCGTCGTCGCGGCGGACGGCTCGGCCCGCGCGCGCGAGCTGGCGGCCTGGCGCGGACGCGTCGCGGCCGCGTGGCCGTCGGTGCAGGTCGCGCACGTCGAGTCGGAGGGCGTCGAGCACCAGGCGCAGGTCGGCGACGAGCTGCGGGTGCGCGCGTGGGTGGCGCTCGGCGGCCTCGGCGCGGGCGACGTGACGGTCGAGGTGGTGCACGGGCGCACGGGCGAGGGCGACGTGCTCCAGGACGTGGTGCGGCAGGCGCTCGAGCCCGTCGGCGGATCCGGCGGGCAGCAGGAGTACGCGGGCGCGGTGCGGCTCGCGAGCGCGGGGCCGTTCGGGTACACCGTGCGGGTCGTGCCGCGGCACGAGCTGCTGGCCTCCAGCGCGGAGCCGGGGCTGGTCGCGGTCGCGGTCTGACGGAGGACGGCGCGCCCCGGATACCCGGGGCGCGCCGTCCGCGCGTCAGGCCGGGGTTGCGGAGAGCTTCGCGGCGAGCACCTCGGCGAAGCGGGCGTACCCGAGGTCGTTCGGGTGGTTGTCCGGGCCCATCCAGCCGTACGGGTCGGACGCGCCCTCGCCGACCATGCGGGGGACGTACGCGCCGATCTCGAAGACGTCCGCGAGCGGATCCGCCGAGGCCGCATCCCGGAGCGCGCCGATGTAGTCGGCCCACGTCGTGCCGCGGATCGGCAGCGTCGTGCGCTCGTAGGGCGGCGTGAAGAGGATGGGCGCCTCGCTCGTGGAGCGGATCAGCTCGATGAGCACGGCCGCGTCCGCGCGCACCTCCTCGGGAGTGCGGACGACCACGTCGTTGATGAGGTGCTCGGGCATCCAGAGGTCGAGCTCGAAGCGCGGGGCCGAGCGGATCCACGTGCTCACGCCGTCGGGACGCGCCTTCTCCGAGAGCTGCCAGAGCTGCGAGCCGGAGTTGCCGCCCTCGATGACGTGGATCCCGCGGTCCTCGTCGCCGTCGAAGAGCCAGGCGCCCTCGAGCTCGGGCTTCCCGCCGGCCCAGGCCACGGTGATCGTGTGCTCCGCCGACTCCAGCTGCGGGCTCGTCCAGGTGAGCGACCCGCCGACGTCCGCGCGGACGGTCTCGGGCGCGCCGTCGTCGACCCGCACGGTGATGGCCGCGTCGAGTCCGGGCGCCCACCAGCACACGCGCGCCGAGGTCATGCGCGCGGTGTACGTGCCGGGACCCGCGGCCTCGGTGAGCGCGACGACGCGGCGCCCCCAGCCGTGCCGTCCGCCCGCGGTGGGGGTCCCGGCGAACGCGAAGCCCTGGTCGGCGGGCACGGTGATCTGGTGCCGCGACGCGATGTAGTCGAGGCCGCCGCGCGCGCCCGACGGGTACGCGCCACGCAGCCGGTCGCGCAGCTGCGCGGGGTAGGCGTGCTGGAGGGTCGTCGCGCCCTGGCCCTCGGTGATGCTGTCGCCGAGGACGCCGATCGTGAGGCGGCGCTCGCGGACCTGGTCCCGGAGGGCGTAGAAGCCGGCGAGCGCGTCGTCGGGGGCGTAGGTCATGGGCTCGATCGGCGGGCCGCCGGATGCGGTGACGGCGGGCGCAGGCGGATCCCCGGGATCCGTCGTCGGGGTGGCGCCGCCCGTGGGAGGGGCCGGGCGGGGCGTCGTGGTGCAGCCCGCGACGGCGGCCACCGCGGACAGCGCGGCGAGGCCGCCACCCGCGACGAGGGCGCGGCGGGTGAGGGTGCGGCGCCGGTCGGTCGGACCGACGGTCGGGCGGTCGCCGGGCGGCGCGGGGGAGTCGTCGGTCATGTGCGGCGTCCTCGTGGTTCTGGGGCGCGGCGGTGCGCGGCGGATTGTGCGGGCGCCTCCAGGAGAGCACACGAGCCCGCCCGGGCGCGAACCCTCTGCGGCCCCCGTCCGGGACGGGAGGCGGAAGCCGGGCGGGGCGCCGCTCAGCAGGCCCGGTAGATCCGCAGCGCCGGCCCGTCGACCTCGACGCGGTCGCCGGGCGCGTCGTCCGTCGCCACGACCTCGGGCCGCTCCCACTCGCTCGACCACAGCAGGCGCCAGCACGTCACGCCGTCGTGCTCCGGCAGCGTCACGGTCGCGCGGGACTCCTGCCCGTGGACGACGACGAGCACGCAGCTCGGGTCCTCGGTCTCGGGGGTCGACGTCGTGATCCACTGCAGCGTGCGCGTGCCCGCCGACTCCCAGGCCGCCTCCGTCATGGGGGCGCCGTCCGCGTCGCGCCAGGCGAGGACCGAGGCGCTCGGCACGCGCGCGTCGGGCTCCGCGTAGCGCACGGGCCGGAGCGCCGGGTTCTCCCGCCGGATGCGGAGCAGGTGGCGCGTGGTCGCCTCCAGGTCCATCCGCCACGCGTCCTCGTCCCAGCGCATCCACGTCGCCGCGTTGTCGAGGCAGTAGCCGTTGTTGTTGCCGCGCTGCGTGCGGCCCCGTTCGTCGCCCATCGTGATCATGGGGATCCCCGCGGAGACGAGCAGCGTGCCGAGCAGGTTGCGGGAGGTGCGGCGGCGGGCAGCGAGGATCGCGGCGTCGCGCGTCGGTCCCTCCACGCCGTGGTTCCAGGAGCGGTTCGCGTCCGTGCCGTCGCGGTTGGACTCGCCGTTGCCGCTGTTGTGCTTGCGGTCGTAGGAGGTGAGGTCCGCGAGCGTGAAGCCGTCGTGCGCGGTGACGAACGAGACGGAGGCGAGCGGGCCGCGGTCGGCGGCGAACGTGCCGGAGGATCCCGCGAGGCAGGAGGCGAGCGCCCCCACGCCGTTCGGCGCGCGGCCCGTGCGGCGGGACTCGGCCACGTCGGTGAGCCAGAAGTCGCGCACGACGTCGCGGTAGCCGTCGTTCCACTCGCTCCAGCCGGATCCGAACCCGCCCGTGCGCCAGCCGCCCATGCCCACGTCCCACGGCTCGGCGATCATGAGGAGGCCGTCGAGCGCCTCGTCCTCCACGATGGCGCGCAGCAGCGGGTGCGCCGGGTCGAAGTCCACGCGCTCGTCGCGGCCGAGCGTGACGGCGAGGTCGAAGCGGAAGCCGTCGACGCCCATCACGTCGGACCAGTGCTCGAGCGAGTCGAGCACGAGGCGCTGCGCGTCGGGCCGCGACAGGTCGACCGTGTTCCCGCATCCCGTCACGTCGATGGGCGTGCCGTCCGGCGTGTGCCGGTAGTAGCGGGAGCCGTCGATGCCGCGCAGGCTCGTGATCGGCCCGTCGGCGCCCTCCTCGGCGGTGTGGTTGTAGACGACGTCGAGCACGACCTGGATCCCCGCGGCGTGCAGCGCGTCGACCATGCCCCGGAACTCCGCCGCGACCTGGTCGGCTCCCGCGTCGCGCGCCCGCCGCGTGGCGTAGGGCGCGTGCGGCGCGAGGTAGGCGAGCGTGTTGTAGCCCCAGTGGTTGATGCGGCCCTGCGCCCGCAGCCGCTCCTCGCTCGTGGACGCGTGCACGGGCAGGAGCTCGACCGTCGTGATCCCGAGGTCGACCAGGCGCTCCACCGTCGTCGGGTGCCCGAGGCCCGCGTAGGTGCCGCGGAGCTCCTCGGGCAGCCGCTCGTCGGTCTTCGTGAAGCCGCGGACGTGCAGCTCGTAGACGACCTGGCGGTCGCGCGGCACGACGGGACGCGCGGCGCGGCGGGCGGCGCGCTCCTCGGCGGGCACGTCGCTCGTGACGACCGAGCGCCACGCGGCGGGGCCCACCTGCACGAGGCCGCGGGCGTAGGGATCGAGCAGGTGGCGCGTCGGGTCGAAGGAGTCGCCGGGGGCGGGGTCGCCGTCGACGCGCACCGAATACGCGGTGCCGGGCACGAACCGCGCGCTGGATCCCGTCCACACGCCCGCGTCGCCCCCCTCCATCGCCACGACCTCCACCACGCGGCGGGGGTCGTCGACGGCCGAGACGGTGAGCTCCACGGCGGACGCGCCGTGGCTCACGACGCGCAGCGTCCCGCCCTGGTCGTGGAGCGTCAGCCCCAGGGGCACGGGCGGTCCGGGGCGCGGCATGCGACCTAGGGTAGGGGGCATGACGGTCTACCTGGACCACGCGGCGACTACGCCCATGCGGCCGGAGGCGATCGCGGCGCTCGCCGGGGCGCTCACCCTGGTGGGGAACCCGTCCTCCATCCACTCGCACGGCCAGGAGGCCCGGCGCGTGCTGGAGGAGGCGCGCGAGGCGATCGCGCGGGCGCTCGACGCGGACCCGGTCGAGGTCGTGCTCACGTCCGGCGGCACCGAGTCGGTGAACCTCGGGATCAAGGGGCTGCACGGCGCGCGCGTCGCGGCCGGCCCCCGGCGCACGCGCATCCTCGTGCCCGACGGCGAGCACCACGCCACGGTCGACACGGTCGAGTGGCTCGAGCGGCGCGGCGCCGTCGTGGAGCGGCTGCCCATCGACGCTGTCGGGCGCATCCGGGTCGACCGGGTCGCCGCCGCGCTCGCCGCGGATCCCGGATCCGTCTCCCTGCTCACCTTCCTCGCCGCGAGCAACGAGGTCGGCACGATCCAGCCCGTCGAGGAGCTCGCCGCCCTCGCCCGTGCGCACGGCGTGCCGGTGCACGTCGACGCGGTCGCCGCCCTCGGGCACATGCCGGTGCCGTTCCGGCGCTGGCGCGACGCCGGGGTGCACGCGGTCAGCGTCTCGGCGCACAAGGTCGGCGGCCCGGTCGGCAGCGGCGCGCTCGTGCTCGCGCGGCAGTCGACGGTGGATCCGCAGATACACGGCGGCGGCCAGCAGCGGCAGGTGCGCTCGGGCACGCAGGACGCCGCCTCCGCCGTCGCATTCGCCACGGCCGTCACCCTCGCCGTCGCGGAGCTCGACGCCGAGGCGGTGCGCGTGGCGCGCCTCCGCGACCGCCTCCTCGAGTCCGTGCTCCGCGACGTCCCCGGCGCGGTGCTCCGCGGCGATCCGGATCCCGCCGGCCGCCTCCCCGGCAACGCGCACCTCACCTTCGCCGGCTGCCAGGGCGACTCGCTCCTGCTCCTGCTCGACATGGCCGGCGTCTCCGTCTCGACGGGATCCGCGTGCCAGGCCGGCGTGCCCGAGGTCTCGCACGTGCTCCTCGGCATGGGGATCCCGGAGGACGAGGCCCGCGGCGCGCTCCGCTTCACGCTCGGCCGCACGACCACCGACGCCGACGTCGACACGCTCCTCCAGGCGCTGCCCGACGCCGTCGCGCGGGCCTCCCGGGCGGGCCTCGCGGGCCGCGCGGCGCGTAGGCTCACGGGGTGAAGATCCTCGCAGCGATGAGTGGCGGAGTCGACTCCGCCGTGGCCGCCGCCCGCGCCGTGGAGGCCGGGCACGACGTGACGGGCGTGCACCTCGCGCTCAGCCGCATGCCGGGCACGCTCCGCACGGGATCCCGCGGCTGCTGCACCATCGAGGACTCGATGGACGCGCGTCGCACCGCCGACCTCCTCGGCATCCCGTTCTACGTGTGGGACTTCTCCGAGCGCTTCGCGGCCGACGTCGTCGACGACTTCGTCGCCGAGTACCAGGCCGGCCGCACCCCCAACCCCTGCATGCGCTGCAACGAGCGGATCAAGTTCGCCGCGCTGCTCGAGAAGGCCCTCGACCTCGGCTTCGACGCCGTCTGCACGGGCCACTACGCCGACGTCATCCCGGGCCCCGACGGCGAGCCCGAGCTGCACCGCGCGGCCGCGTGGGCGAAGGACCAGTCGTACGTCCTGGGCGTGCTCACCGCGGAGCAGATCGCGCACTCGTACTTCCCGCTCGGATCCACGCCCTCCAAGGCCGAGGTGCGCGCGGAGGCGGCAGCCCGCGGGATCCAGGTCGCGCAGAAGCCCGACAGCCATGACATCTGCTTCATCCCCGACGGCGACACGCGCGGCTGGCTCGCCGATCGCGTGGGAGCGGAGCCCGGCGACATCCTCGACGGCGAGGGCAACGCGATCGGCACGCACCAGGGCGCCGCGGCATTCACGGTCGGGCAGCGCAAGGGCCTCGCGATCGGCACGCCGGCGCCCGACGGCCGGCCGCGCTTCGTGCTGGAGATCCGTCCCAAGGACAACACCGTGGTCGTCGGCCCGCAGGAGGCTCTCGCCATCCGCGAGATCGCCGGGTCCTCGTACACCTGGGCCGGGACGCCGCCCACGCGACCGGACCAGCCGTTCGATTGCGACGTGCAGATCCGCGCCCACGCCGACCCCGTGCCCGCGCGCGCCCGGGTGTCGGAGGTCGACGGCATGATCGAGCTCGTGATCACCCCGCGAGACCCCCTCATCGGCGTCGCCCCCGGGCAGACCGCCGTCGTCTACGCCGGCACGCGCGTGCTCGGCCAGGTCACCATCGACCGCACCGTGAGCGCCGTGGACGACGCCCGGCCGCCGCTGCGCGACGCCGCCCTCGTCGGCGCGGCCGCCGCGGGGGAGTGAGCGTCCGATGAGCGACACGACGACGGGATCCGACCAGGCCGCCGAGGCCGTCCCCGCCACCACCCCGGCCGACCTCGAGGCCGACGCTGCCCGGGTGGACGCGCTGCGCACGGAGATCGAGCGCCACCGCGACGAGTACTACGGGGCGGACGCCAGCACGCTCAGCGACGCCGAGTACGACGCGCTCGTGCACGAGCTCGAGGCGCTCGAGGAGGCGCACCCCGCGCTCCGCAGCCAGGACAGCCCCACGCAGACCGTCGGCGGACGCGCGGAGACCACGCTCTTCGCGCCCGTCACGCACGCCGAGCGCATGCTCAGCCTCGACAACGTCTTCAGCGAGGAGGAGCTGGCCGAGTGGGCCGCCAAGGTCGAGCGCGACGCCGGCAGCGGCCGGGTCCGATACCTCTCCGAGCTCAAGATCGACGGGCTCGCCATCAACCTCCGCTACGAGCACGGCGTGCTCGTCACGGCCGCCACGCGCGGCGACGGCGTGGTCGGCGAGGACGTCACGCAGAACGTCCTCACCATGGGCACCGTCCCCGAGCGGCTGTCCGGCACCGGCCACCCGCCGCTCGTCGAGGTGCGCGGCGAGATCTTCTTCCCCGTCGCCGAGTTCGACGAGCTGAACGCCCGGCAGCTGGAGGTGGGGGAGCGCGTCTTCGCGAACCCGCGCAACGCCGCCGCCGGTTCGCTCCGGCAGAAGGAGGAGGGCAAGAGCGCCGCCCGCCTCGAGCTCATGCACGCGCGCATCCGCCGCCTCCGCATGCTCGTGCACGGCATCGGCGCGTGGCCCGTCCGCGAGCTCGAGCGCGACGCGCACGTGTCCGCGCAGTCGGAGGTCTACGGGCTGCTCGAGACGTGGGGCCTGCCCATCTCCACGCACTTCCGCGTGTTCGACGACATCGCCGAGGTCGCGGAGTTCGTGCGCCACCAGGGGGCGGATCGCGCCGCGGTCGAGCACCAGATCGACGGCATCGTCGTCAAGGTCGACGACCTGGGGCTCCACGAGGAGCTCGGCGCCACGAGCCGCGCGCCGCGCTGGGCGACCGCCTACAAGTACCCGCCCGAGGAGGTCAACACGACCCTCCTCGACATCGTCGTGAGCGTCGGCCGCACCGGCCGGGCCACGCCCTTCGCGGTCATGGAGAAGGTCGAGGTCGCCGGATCCGAGGTGCGCCAGGCCACGCTGCACAACCAGCAGGTCGTGAAGGCCAAGGGCGTGCTCATCGGCGACACGGTCGTGCTGCGCAAGGCCGGCGACGTCATCCCCGAGGTGCTCGGCCCGGTCGTCGAGCTGCGCGACGGCACCGAGCGCGAGTTCGTCATGCCCGCGCTCTGCCCCGAGTGCCAGACGCCGCTGAGGCCCGCCAAGGAGGGCGACATCGACCTCCGCTGCCCGAACGCGCGCAGCTGCCCGGCGCAGGTGCGCGGTCGCGTCGAGCACGTCGCGTCACGCGGCGCGCTCGACATCGAGGGCCTCGGCGAGGTCGCGGCGGCCGCGCTCACGCAGCCGCTCGAGCCCGAGGACCCGCCGCTCGAGACCGAGGCGGGCCTGTTCGAGCTGACGATGGCGGACCTCGTGCCCATCACGGTGGTCGTGCGCGACGCCGAGACCGGCATGGTCAAGGTCGACGAGAGGACGGGCGAGGCCAAGCGCGTCACGCCGTTCCGCCGCAAGCGCGTCCCGAAGCGCGACGGCGCCTTCGACCCGGCGGCGCCGTGGGGCGACGAGACCAGCGTCCCGTCCAAGTCCGCCGAGGTGCTGCTCGAGAACCTGGAGAAGGCGAAGACCCAGGACCTGTGGCGCATCCTCGTGGCCCTCAGCATCCGGCACGTCGGCCCGGTCGCCGCGCGCGCCCTGGCCGGCTGGTTCGGCTCGCTCGACGCCATCCGCTCCGCCAGACGCGAGGAGCTGGCCGCGGTCGACGGCGTGGGCGGCATCATCGCCGACGCGCTCCTCGACTGGTTCGAGGTCGACTGGCACCGCGAGATCATCGACCGCTGGGAGCGTGCGGGCGTCGTCACTGCCGTGCCCGGCCACCCGGGTCCGGGCGCGGCGGCCGCCGCGGGGGGCGTGCTCGCCGGCCTCACGGTCGTGGCCACCGGATCGCTCGAGGGCTACACGCGCGAGGGCGCGCTCGAGGCGATCATGGCGGCGGGCGGCAAGGCCGGATCCAGCGTGAGCAAGAAGACCCATTACGTCGCGGCCGGTCCCGGCGCGGGCTCCAAGCTCGGCAAGGCGGAGGCGCTCGGCGTGCGGATCATCGACGCGGCCGAGTTCCGCCTGCTCGTGGAGCAGGGGCCCGACGCCATCGCGCTGCCCGAGGCGGATCCCGAGGCCGCGACCGAGGCCGTCGTCGAGCCGGGAGATCCCGCGATCACCCCCTGATCGGGCCTCCCGCTCGACGTCCCGCGCCGATACCATGAAGCCACGCGTCGGCGCGGGGCGCGCCATCCACAGGCGCCGGCCCTCCCACGCCGGATTCTGGGGGATCTCGAACCGTGACGACTCGCCTCCGTGCGCTCCTCACCGTCTCCAGTCTCGCCTGCGCGCTGGTCGGGGCGCTCCTGGCACCCGCGGCGCCGTCCGTCGCGGCGACGCTCCCGCCGGCCGTGCTCGCCGGGCCGGACGCGGCGGATCCCGCCACGGGCGCGCACCTGCCGAGCCCCGCGCGCATCGTCCAGCAGCTCCGCGACCAGGACGTCTCCGACCGCGCGCTCCGCGACACGGCCCCCGTCGCGCTCCTGGGCGCGCTGCCGGCCCTCGACGTGCCGGAGCTCCGGCGGCTCGCGCTCGGCATCCCGGCCACGATCCGGGAGCTCGTCCGCCGCCCGCCGTCCGTGTCGGGCGTGGCCGCCTGGTGGTCGGGCCTCGCGCAGGCCGAGCGCCGCGACCTGGCCGAGGGGATCCCCGAGCTCGTCGGCAACCTCGAGGGGATCCCCGTGGTCGAGCGCGACGCCGCCAACCGCCGCCTCCTCGACCAGCGCGAGCGCGAGCTGCACGCGAGCGCCACGACGACGCCGGGGCGCGGCGCGCAGCAGTCGATCGGACGCGACATGGCCATGATCGCCGAGGTGCGTCGCGCGCTGGAGCCCGCGGCGGGCGGCGCCGCGCGATCGCTGCTGACGCTCGACACGACCTGGCCGGGACGCGCCGCGGTGGTGATGGGCGACCTCGACACGGCGGAGTACGTCTCCATCGTGGTGCCCGGCATGTACTACTCCGTGTCCGACCGCCTGGTCGACTGGACGGACGTCGCCGCGCGCCTCCAGCAGCAGCAGACGACGCTGCTCGGAGCGGGAGCGGGAGCGGGAGCCGGAGCGGGCGCGGGCGGCGTCGCCACCATCGCCTGGATTGGCTACCGCACGCCCGACCTCCTGGGGATCGGATCCCTCGACCTCGCGCACGAGGGCGCGCAGTACCTGGAGGACGCGATCCAGGGGATCCAGGGCCTGCGTCGCGACGACCCGCCGTACCTCACCGTCATCGCGCACTCCTACGGGTCGACGGCGGCGCTGCTCGCGCTCTCGAGCGGGCGGGCCTCCGTCGACGCCCTGGCCATGGTGGGATCCCCGGGCGGCGCCGTCCGCGACGCGGCGGAGCTGGACGTGCCCGCCGGCCACGTGTTCGTGGGCGAGGCGCCGTGGGATCCCGTGATCGGCTCGTCGTACTTCGGCTCCGACCCGGGCAGCGCGTCGTTCGGTGCCGAGCACTTCGGGGTCGCCGGCACGGGCGCGGCCTCGGGCGTCTCGGCCGACGGATCCCTCGCGGGCGTCGCCGGGCACAACAGCTACTTCGACCGCGGCACGGAGTCCTTCCGGAACCTCGCGCTCATCGGCATCGACCGCCCGGTCGCGCGCGACACCGTCGCCGACGCGAGGGCCGGGTAGCGGGCGCCGCGGTCAGCCGCGGCTGCGCTCGGCGTACTCCAGCCGCACGTCGTCGGGACCCGTGGCGACGAGGTGGCCGTCGTCCACCTCGAGCGACGACACCTGCGCGAGGTCCTGGAAGTAGCGGGCCTCGAGGCCGCCGTCCTCGCACGGGAGCGTGCCCGGGGCCACCGCGCCGAGCATCCCGTCGCCCCGCTCGGCCATCCGCCCGGAGTAGTCGTTGCAGGGGCCGCGTCCGCTGATCTCGCCGCCGCCGACCCGCATCGTGATGAGCGTGTCGCCGACGCCGAGGTCGCCCGCGGCGTCCGATCCGGCCACGAGGTGCCAGTTGCCGCGCACGTCGCTGACGGGCGCGCATCCGGCCAGCGGCGCGAGGGCCAGCGCGGCGGCGACGGCGACCGCGGCAGCGCGAGGGCCCCCGGATCGGCGGCGGGCGGGGATCCGGGCGGCGGTGGGCATGGGGTCACGCTAATAGAATCTCCCGGTACCCCCGCACACAGTCCTTTGGAGACGCATGCCCGACACCCGGCCCGAGCCCGCCGACGCGACCAGCGGGGACGAGACCCCCCAGGCGCCGACCCCCACGGAGCAGATCAGCCGGGAGCAGGTGGAGCACCTCGCCGGCCTCGCGCGCATCCGCCTGAGCGCGGAGGAGATCGACACGCTCACGACCGAGCTCGGCCTCATCGTCGAGTCGGTCGCCAAGGTTACCGCGGTCGCCGGCCCCGACGTCCCGGCCACGAGCCACCCCATCCCGCTGGTCAACGTCTACCGGCCCGATGTCCCCGGCGAGACGCTGACCACCGCCCAGGCGCTCGCGGGCGCACCCGAGCACGACGGATCCCGCTTCAAGGTGTCGGCGATCCTCGGCGAAGAGCAGTAGGAGCACCATGACCGACGACCTCACGCGCCTCAGCGCCGCCGACCTCGCCGACCGCCTCGCCTCCCGCGAGGTCTCGAGCGTCGACGCCGTGCGCGCGCACCTCGACCGCATCGACCACGTGGACGGCGACGTCCACGCGTTCCTCCACGTCTCCGGTGAGCGGGCGCTCGGGCTCGCCGCCGAGATCGACGCGCAGCGTGCCGACGGCGCCGCCCTCGGGCCGCTCGCGGGCGTGCCCATCGCCATCAAGGACGTGCTCTGCACCATCGACATGCCGTCCACCGCGGGCTCGCGCATGCTCGAGGGCTGGACCCCGCCCTACGACGCCACGGTGGTCCAGCGCCTGCGCGCCGCGGGCCTCGTGCCGCTCGGCAAGACCAACATGGACGAGTTCGCGATGGGATCCTCCACCGAGCACTCGGCCTTCGGCGCCACGCACAACCCGTGGGACCTCGACCGCATCCCCGGCGGCTCGGGCGGCGGATCCGCGGCCGCGGTCGCCGCGTTCGAGGCGCCCGTCGCCCTCGGCTCCGACACCGGCGGCTCCATCCGCCAGCCCGCGGCCGTCACCGGATCGGTCGGCGTCAAGCCCACCTACGGCGGCGTCAGCCGCTACGGCGCCATCGCGCTCGCCTCCAGCCTCGACCAGGTCGGCCCCGTCTCCCGCACGGTGCTCGACTCGGCGCTCGTGCACGACGTCATCGGCGGGCACGACCCGCGCGACTCCACCTCGCTCACCGACCGGTGGCCCTCGTTCGCCGAGGCCGCGCGCGCCGGGCAGCGCGAGGGGTCCGTGAAGGGCCTCCGCATCGGCGTCGTGAAGCAGCTCGACGGCGAGGGCTTCCAGGCCGGCGTCACGCAGCGCTTCCGCGAGGCGCTCGACCTCCTCGAGCAGGCGGGCGCCGAGATCGTCGAGGTCTCCGCCCCGAACTTCGAGCACGCCATCGCGGCGTACTACCTGATCCTCCCCGCGGAGGCGTCGAGCAACCTCGCCAAGTTCGACTCGGTGCGCTTCGGCCTCCGCGTCAACCCGCCCGGCGGCGGCACGGTCGAGGACGTCATGGCGGCGACCCGCGAGGCCGGCTTCGGCCCCGAGGTCAAGCGCCGCATCATCCTCGGCACCTACGCGCTGAGCGCCGGCTACTACGACGCCTACTACGGCAGCGCGCAGAAGGTCCGCACGCTCATCCAGCGCGACTTCGACGCCGCGTTCCAGCAGGTCGACGTGCTCGTCACGCCGTCGGCGCCCACCACGGCGTTCAAGCTCGGCGAGAAGCTCGACGACCCGCTGGCGATGTACCTCAACGACCTCACGACGATCCCCGCGAACCTCGCGGGCGTCCCCGGCATCGGCCTCCCCATCGGGCTCGCGCCCGAGGACGGCCTGCCCGTCGGGATCCAGTTCATGGCGCCCGCCCGCGAGGACGCGCGCCTCTACACGGTCGGCGCCGCGCTCGAGGGGATCCTCGAGCGGCGGTGGGGCGGGCCCCTGCTCGCCCAGGCACCCGAGCTCGCGCGCGCCGCATCGCGCACCACGGACGGAGACACGCACTGATGGCCAAGGCAGAGCTGATGGACTACGACGAGGCCATCGAGATGTTCGAGCCCGTGCTCGGGTTCGAGGTGCACGTGGAGCTCAACACGCGCACGAAGATGTTCTCCGACGCCCCGAACTTCTTCGGCGGCGAGCCCAACACCAACATCACGCCCGTGGACCTGGGCCTCCCGGGCTCGCTGCCCGTGGTGAACGAGCAGGCGGTCAAGCACTCGATCAGCCTGGGCCTCGCGCTCGGCTGCGAGATCGCGCCGAGCTCCCGCTTCGCCCGGAAGAACTACTTCTACCCGGACCTCGCGAAGAACTACCAGATCAGCCAGTTCGACGAGCCCATCGCGTTCCGCGGCTCGGTCGAGGTGGAGATGCCCGACGGCCGCATCGTCACGGTGCCGATCGAGCGCGCGCACATGGAGGAGGACGCCGGGAAGCTCACGCACGTGGGCGGCGCGACGGGCCGCATCCAGGGCGCCGACCACTCGCTCGTGGACTACAACCGCGCCGGCGTGCCGCTCGTGGAGATCGTCACGGACATCATCTACGGTGCCGAGGCCGAGGCCCCCGAGCTCGCGAAGGCGTACGTGTCGACCATCCGCGACATCGTCGTGGCGCTCGGCATCTCCGACGCGAAGATGGAGCGCGGCAACCTCCGCTGCGACGCGAACATCTCGCTGAGCCCGCGCGGATCCGGGAAGCTCGGCACCCGCACGGAGACGAAGAACGTCAACTCGCTCCGCTCGGTCGAGCGCGCCATCCGCTACGAGATCCAGCGCCAGGCGGCCATCCTCGCCGCGGGCGGCACGATCACGCAGGAGACGCGGCACTGGCACGAGGACACCGGCCGCACCTCGGCCGGCCGGCCCAAGAGCGACGCCGACGACTACCGCTACTTCCCGGAGCCCGACCTGCTGCCCGTGCAGCCGAGCGCGGAGCTGATCGAGGAGCTGCGGGCGGCCCTGCCCGAGGCGCCCGCGATCCGCCGCCGCCGGCTCAAGGCCGAGTGGGGCTTCACCGACCTGGAGTTCCAGGACGTCGTGAACTCCGGGCTCCTCACCGAGCTCGTCGACACGGTCGAGGCCGGGGCCGCCCCGCAGGCGGCGCGCAAGTGGTGGACGGGCGAGATCGCTCGCATCGCCAACGCTCGCGGCGTGGACGCGGCGACGCTCATCAGCCCCGCGCAGGTCGCGTCCGTCATCGAGCTGGTCGAGGCCGGCACGCTGACGAACCGCCTCGCGCGCGACGTGATCGAGGGCGTCATCGACGGCGAGGGCACGGCGCAGGAGGTCGTGGACGCCCGCGGCCTCGCGGTCGTGTCCGACGACGGGCCGCTCATCCAGGCCATCGACGAGGCGCTGCAGGCGCAGCCCGACGTGCTCGCGAAGATCCGCGACGGCAAGGTGCAGGCCGCCGGCGCCGTCATCGGCGCCGTGATGAAGGCCATGCGCGGCCAGGCGGACGCGGCCCGCGTCCGCGAGCTCGTGCTGGAGCGCGCGCAGGCCTCGTGACCGCGACCCTCGTCGCCCGCGGCCTCGCCGGAGGACACGGGCACCGCACGCTGTTCTCGGGGCTCGACCTCACGGTCGCGCCCGGGGACGTCGTCGGCCTCGTCGGCGCGAACGGCGCCGGGAAGAGCACGCTGCTCCGGCTCCTCGCGGGCGTCGACGCGCCGCAGGACGGCCGCGTGCTGCTGTCGCCCGCCGACGCGTTCATCGGCTGGCTGCCGCAAGAGCACGAGAGGATCCCGGGCGAGACCGTCGCGGGCTACGTCGCCCGCCGCACGGGGTGCGCCGAGGCGTCCGCCGAGCTGGATCGCACGGCCGTCGCGCTCGGCGAGGGCCTGCCCGGCGCCGACGACGCGTACGGCACCGCGCTCGACCGCTGGATGGCGAGCGGCGCCGCCGACCTCGACGAGCGCCTCCCCGTGACCCTCGCCGAGCTCGGGCTCGACCTCGACCCCGCGCTCCCCACCGCCGGCCTCTCCGGCGGACAGGCGGCCCGCGTCGCCCTCGCCGCGCTCCTGCTCAGCCGCTTCGATGTCGTGCTCCTCGACGAGCCCACCAACGACCTCGATCTGGACGGTCTCGCGCGCCTGGAGTCCTTCGTCCGCGGCCTCCGCGGCGGCGTCGTGCTCGTCTCGCACGACCGCGAGTTCCTCGCGCGCTGCGTCACCACGGTGGTCGAGCTCGACCTCGCGCAGGACAGCGTCCGCGTCTACGAGGGCGGCTACGACGCGTTCCTCGAGGAGCGCCAGGTCGCCCGCCGGCACGCGCGCGAGGCGTACGAGCAGTTCGCCGACACGAAGGCGGACCTCGTGTCCCGCGCCCGCACGCAGCGCGAGTGGTCGTCGCAGGGCGTCCGGAACGCCATGCGCAAGTCGCCCGACAACGACAAGATCCGCCGCAAGGCCGCGGCCGAGTCGAGCGAGAAGCAGGGCCAAAAGGTCCGCCAGATGGAGAGCCGCATCGCGCGCCTCGAGGAGGTCGAGGAGCCGCGCAAGGAGTGGGAGCTCGCCTTCACCATCGGGCAGGCGCCCCGGTCGAGCGCGGTCGTCGCGACGCTGCGGGAGGCGACCGTCACGCGCGGCGGCTTCACCCTCGGTCCCGTGTCGCTCCAGGTCGACGGCGGCGACCGCATCGGGATCACGGGGCCGAACGGCGCCGGGAAGTCCACGCTGCTCGGCCTGATCCTCGGCCGCATCGCCCCCGACACCGGTGACGCGTCGCCCGGCCGCACCGTGCAGGTCGGGGAGATCGACCAGGCCCGCCAGTCGCTGCGCGGCGAGCTGCCCCTCGCCGAGTCGTTCGCGGAGCAGGTGCCGGATCTCTCGCCCGCCGAGGTCCGCACGCTCCTCGCGAAGTTCGGCCTGCGCGCCGACCACGTCACGCGTCCCGTCGACGGCCTCTCGCCCGGCGAGCGGACGCGCGCCGGTCTCGCGCTGCTGCAGGCGCGCGGGGTGAACCTCCTGGTGCTCGACGAGCCGACCAACCACCTCGACCTGCCCGCCATCGAGCAGCTCGAGCAGGCGCTGGAGAGCTACGACGGCACGCTGCTCCTCGTGACGCACGACCGGCGGATGCTCGACGCCGTGCGCCTCGACCGGCACTGGCACGTGGACGCGGGCGTCGTCACCGAGTCCTGACGCCCGCGGCCCGCGCCGCTACTGGTAGGTGACGAGGTCCGGCACGGGGGACACCTCGCGCATGGTCTGCTCGGGGGACAGCATCGGCTTGTCCTCGTCGATGAAGTTCTTCCAGCCCCACGCCATCCCGGCCGGCGCGTCGGCGTGCAGGGCCCGCCAGGTCGCCTGCTTGTCGGGCTGGCCGCCCTGCCCGTCGGCGTGGACGAGCATGGCGAGCTCCGGGTGGTCCATGTCGAGCGAGGCGCGGTCCTGGATCATGCTCAGCCGGAACTGGTGCAGCACGAGCATCTTCTGCGGCAGGCCCTTCTCGCGGACGACGCCCGCGAGCCAGTCGGTCGTGGCGTCGACCTCGGCCGCGGACACGCTGCCGATCTGCTTCAGCGGCACCTGGTCGGGGCCGAGCCGCCACTCGGGGTCGAGCGCGAGGCCCACGCCCGGCTGCGCGAGCACCGACTCGTAGCGCTTCGCCTGCGTGAGGAAGTCGGTGCGGCCGGGCTGGAGGTCGATGACGACGTACACGCCCGCGTCCCGGGCGGCGTGGATCCACGGCTGCAGCGTCTCGACGGGGACCTCGGAGGAGTAGTCGCCGTCCGGTCCCGCCGCGCCCGCGGCCACCGTGGCGATGAGCTCGAACATGGGGATCACTGGCTCGTCCGAGTAGGGCTGGTACTCGGCGGCCTGGGCCTTCGCGCGCGCGACGGCGTCCGCGGGCCCCTGCTCGCCCAGCACGCCGAGCGCGCCCGTGCCGGCGGCGCCGTAGAGCGCGACGTACCGCTTGCCGGGGAGGACGAGCTGCCCGCCGCCCGGCAGCTGGTCGCCCGTGGACGCGGTGCGGATCCGGCCCTCGAGCGACGCGTCGTCCGCGTAGGCGGCGCCGACGGCGATGGTGCTCGTCGCGCCGGCGTCGTGCAGGGCGGCGATCGCGTCGGCGGAGGCGCGCGGATCCGGGGACGCCTCGGGGACGACGGTCACGCCGACGCCGGCCGCGCGGGCCGTCGCGACCGCGGCGAGGGAAGAGGCGGCGTCGGTGGCGAGGGCGTGCGCCCCGCTGAGGGCGGCGGCCGGCGCGGTGGCGGGGAGGGCAACGTCGCCCGACCCGGCGGTGGGGGCCGACGCGGCGGAGACGTCGCCGTCGGGCGCGGCGAGCTCGGCCACGCGCGAGACGGCGGCGGACGGATCCTCGTCGGGAACGTCCGCGACGTCGGCCCCGGTCGCGCGGGCCACGTCGGCGGCGTGGTCGGCGCGCACCACCGTCGTCGACGCGGCGAGGGAAGCCGTGGCGTCGTCCCCGAGGTCGCCGACGGCGAGCACGCCCGAGGATCCCAGGCGCTGGATCTCGGACTCCGCACCCGAGCCCTGGACGAGGAGCGGCGCCCCGAGCGCGACGGCGGCCTCGGCCCCGAGCTCCTGGGCGGCGAGGTCGCCCGCGGGCGTCAGCACGGCGACGGGCGCCTGGCGGAAGAGGCTCGCGCTCATCGCGACGGACGCGTCCGAGTCGTCGGCCTGGCCCACGACGGTGAGCGGCGCTTCGGGCGCGGCGGTCACCGGTCGGAGTCGCTCCGGCGCCTGGTCCTGCGGGGTGCACGCGCCGAGGCCCGCGACGAGGCCGAGGGCGGCGAGGAGGGAGACGGAGGCGCGGAGGGACCGGGGGAGGCGGAGGGGGGACGGCACCCGACCACGCTACGCGACCCCCGGCGGGGGCGGGCGGACGCACCGCCGCCTCACCCGGGACGGCGACATCCGCGGGCCGTCATCGCCGCGGGCGCCCCCGGAGCCGCCCGGTACCGTGGTCGGGTGACCGCTCTCCTGCCGACGACCCTCCTGCCGACGACGACGATCGCCGGGGTCCGCCCCGCCGCCGGCGCCGAGGACCCGCTCCAGGGCCTCGACGGCCTCGTGGGCGCCGCCGCCCGTGTGATCGAGGCGCTCGGCGAGGTGGGCGTGGGCGCCATGACGTTCATCGAGACGGTGTTCCCGCCCATCCCGAGCGAGGTGGTGCTGCCGCTGGCCGGCTTCGTCGCGGCGACCGGTCGCATGAACCTGGTGCTCGTCATCGTCGCCAGCACGCTCGGCGCCTACCTCGGAGCCCTGCTCCTCTACTGGCTCGGCCGGAAGGCGGGCGAGGAGCGGACGATCCGCGTGCTCGCGAGGCTGCCGCTCGTGGAGCGCCACGACTTCGAGGTGGCCGCCGCCTGGTTCCACCGCCACGGCCGCTCGGCGGTGTTCTTCGGCCGTCTCGTGCCGGGCGTCCGCAGCCTGATCTCCCTGCCCGCGGGCGCGGCGGGCATGCACCTCGGCACGTTCAGCTCGTACACGATCGCGGGCAGCGGCCTCTGGAACGGCGCCCTCATCGGGCTGGGCGCGGCCCTCGGCAGCCAGTACGAGCTGATCGACCGGTACGCGCAGTACCTCGACTACGCGGTGTACGGCGTGCTCGGGATCCTCCTGCTCCTGCTGGTCGGGCGCGCCCTCCGCCGCCGAGCGCAGCGGGGCCGGGCCGCGCGCGACCGCTGACGCGTGGCCGGGTCGCGCTCGCGTGCGGGCGACGCGCACCCGCCTCCCACGGGGCTCCCGGGCCCGCCGCGTACGGTGGCCGCAGGCCGACGAGGTCGGCGACGCACGCCGATCCGGCCCCGGCGAGAGGCACCACCATGGGATTCCTGGACAGGCTCCTGGGCCGCGACGAGCAGCCCGACGGACGACGTGACCGTCGATCCGGCGGTGCCCCGCGCGAGCGCAGCGCCGACGAGGTCGCCGTCGAGCGCTACCGCTACCTCCTCCGCACCGCGCCGCCGGAGAGGATCGAGGAGGTGCACCTCGAGGCGTTCCGGAAGCTCACCCCGGAGCAGCGCGAGATCCTCTTCCGCCAGCTCAGCTCGGACGCCGCCGAGGGCGACGCGCCCGTGGACGACCGCCCCGAGTCGCTCGCCCGCTCCGCCACCCGCTCGGAGATGCGCGCGCCCGGCACGCTCGAGCGCACGCTCGGCCCGCGCGGCGGACTCGCGGGCGGCGGAGGCGCCGGGATGGGCATGAGCGGCATGATCGCCGGATCCATGCTCGGCACCATCGCGGGCGTCGTGGTCGGCTCGGCCATCGCGCAAGCCCTCATCCCCGACGCGGTCGGGCAGGACCAGGCGGGCGCGGACGGCGGCGCCGACACGGGTGCCGATGGCGCAGCCGACGCGGGCGCGGCGGACGCGGGCGGCGCCGACGCGGGTGCCGGCGACTTCGGCAGCGGCGACTTCGACAGCGGGGACTTCGGGTCCGGCGACTTCGGCGGAGGCGCCGACATGGGCGGCGGCGACTTCGGCGGCAGCGACTTCTTCTAGCGCACCGGGGCGCCCGGGCAGGTCCCCGCGCGCCTAGCCCGCGTCGACGATCCCCTCGCGCACCTTCCGGCGCAGCACCTTGCCGAGGAGCGACGTCGGCAGCTCGTCGAGCACCACGATCCGGCGCGGCACCTTGTAGGCGGCGAGCTCGCCGCGCAGCGTCGTCCGAGCGGCCTGCCCGTCGAGCGTCGCGCCGTCCTCGAGCACCACCGCCGCCACGACCTCCTCGTCGCCGCCGTCGCGCGGGATCCCGACGACCGCGGCGTCCCGCACGCCCGGGAGCTCGCGCACCGCGTCCTCGACCTCGGACGGCGAGACGTTGAACCCGCCCGTGATGATGAGCTCCTTAATCCGGTCGGCGATGCGCACGAAGCCGTCCTCGTCGATCGTGACCACGTCTCCCGTGCGGAACCAGCCGCCCTCGAGCAGCACGGCGGCCGTCTCGTCCGGGCGGCCGTGGTAGCCGCGGAACACCTGCGGACCGCGCACGAGGAGCTCGCCGGGCTCGCCCGCGGGCCGGTCGACGGTCGGGTCCTCGGGATCCACGACGCGCACCTCCGTGTTCGGCAGCGGCAGGCCGACCGTCCCGGCGCGCCGCGTGTCGCCGACGGGGTTGGCCATCAGCACGGGCGAGCACTCCGAGAGCCCGTAGCCCTCGACGAGCCAGCCGCCGGTCCGCTCCTCCCACGGCACGACGACCGACTCGGGCAGCGCCATGGCACCGGAGATGGAGATCGAGATGCCGTCGAGCGACACGCCCTCCGCCTCGGCGGCCTCGCGCAGCCGCGTGTAGATGGGCGGCACGGCGGGCAGGAACGTCGGCGGGTGGCGGCGGATCGCCTGCAGCACGAGGTCGGGCTCGAAGCGGGGGAAGAGGACGAGGCGCGAGCCCATGCTCATCGCGAAGGTGAGGCAGAGGGTCAGCCCGTAGGCGTGGAACATCGGCAGCACGGCGTACACGACGCTCGTGCCGCGCGACACCGTCGGCACCCAGGCGCGGGACTGGGCGGCGTTCGCGCTGAGGTTGAGGTGCGTGAGCTCGGCGCCCTTGGGCGCGCCCGTGGTCCCGCTCGTGTACTGGATCACCGCGAGGTCCGTCGCCTCGGGACGCGGGTGGTCGACGGGCAGGGGCGCGGCGGCGGAGATCCGCTCCCAGGTGATCGTGCCGGTGACCTTCGCGGCGATCGCGGCGCGCGCCGCGCGCGCCTTCGGGACGGGGAGACGCAGGAGGAGGCGCGTGCGGCGCGGCATGGCGCGCGTCACGTCGACGGACACGATGCGCTCGGGCCGCACGCCGTCGGGGAGCGCCTGGACCGTGGCGACCGTCTTGTCCCAGGCGATCACGGTGCGGGCGCCGTGGTCCTCGAACTGGTGCTGCAGCTCGCGCGGCGTGTAGAGCGGGTTGTGCTCCACGACCACGGCGCCGAGGCGCAGCACGGCGTAGAACGCCACGACGTGCTGCGGGCAGTTCGGCAGCACGATGGCGACCGGGTCGCCCGCCCGGACGCCCGCGTCGTGCAGGCCCTGGGCCGCGCGGGCGATCTGCTCGCCGAGCTCGCGGTAGCTGGTCTCCGCCCCGAGGAAGTCGAGCGCGGTGCCTCCCGGGAACCGGAGCACGGACTGGTCGACGATGTCGACGAGCGATCCCTGCGGCAGGTCGATCTCGTGCGGGACGTCGGGCGCATAGCTGGCCAGCCAGGGCCGGTCGGTGGGGGTGGTCACCCCTCCCACCCTAGGCCGCGGGCGTGTCCGGGCCGGTGACGCGGAGGCGACGGCACGGGGAGGCGGCGGCCGCGTGAGGCGTGCGGCGCTCTGCGGGGCTCAGTCGCGACCCGCGCGCCGCCCCTCGGCCAGGTACGCGAGCCGGTGCAGCGTCTCGACGTTGCGCGCGTGCAGGAGCAGGTCCATCAGCGGCGCCGGCACGAAGCGGCCCGGCCCGCGCACGGCCTCCTCGGCCATGCGCACCTCGCAGCCGTCGGGGAGCGTGCGCACCTCGAGGGTCACGCGCGCCTCGCCGAGCGGCCAGCCCTTCGGCTGCATGACCATGCGGCGCGGCGGATCCCACTCGAGCATCGTGGTCTCGTCGTCGATGAGGACCGGCCAGGAGCCGAAGGAGTGGTGCAGCTGCGCGCCGGCCGCGGGCCAGGCGTCGTCGACGGCCCGCATCCGGGAGGCGCCGACGACCCAGGCGGGGAAGAGCCAGCCGTCGGCGACCACCTCGGCGACGTCGGCGGGCGAGCACTGCATGCGGCGGCGGGTGACGGACATGGGTCCAGTCTGGTGCGCGTGTCCAGGCTCGCGTAATCGATCGGCGGGGCTCGACGCCCGCGGGGGCGCCCTGCTACAGCGAGAGGTCGGGCCCCCGGTCGATCCCGAACTCGTGCCGCAGCGCGCTCCGGGCGGCCTGGTACCCGGCCATGCCATGGACGCCGGGTCCTGGGGTCGCGGAGCTCGACGCGAGGTAGACGCCCGCGGCGGGCGTGCGCCACGGATCCGGCGAGAGCACGGGACGCGCGAGCAGCTGCCAGACGCTCGCGGCGCCCGCGGCGATGTCGCCGCCGATGTAGTTGGGGTCGTGCTCCTCCATGCCCACGGCGTCGATGCTCGACGAGGCGAGGATCAGGTCGCGGAAGCCCGGGGCGAAGCGCTCGATCTGCCGCGTGATCGCCTCGGTCTGGTCGACCGTGGATCCCGCGGGCACGTGCGTGTAGGCCCAGAGCACGTGCTTCCCCTCGGGTGCGCGGCCGGGATCGTCGATGGAGGGCTGCGCCACGAGCACGTACGGGTCGTCGCTGTGCCGGCCGGCGGCCACGTCCCGCTCGGCGCGCTGGATCTCGGCCCGGGTGCCGCCCACGTGCAGCGTGCCCGCCCTCCGGAGCTCGGGATCCGTCCAGGGCACGGGGCCCGAGAGCGCGAAGTCGACCTTGGAGGCGGCGTTGCCGTAGCGGAAGCGGCGGAGGGCGCGGAGGTAGCGGGCGGGCAGGCGGTCGCTCGCGATGCGCGAGAGCGCCCGGGCGCTGGTGTCGAGCAGCACGGCGCGGGCGGCGGGCAGCTCGCGGAGCGTGCGCACCTCGGATCCCGTGACGACCTCGCCGCCGTGGGCCCGCAGGTCGGCGACCATCGCGTCGACGATGGACTGGCTGCCGCCGATGGGGACCGGCCAGCCGCGGGCGTGGGCGTACGCGCCGAGGGAGAGCGCGGCCGCGGCGGTGGAGACGCTCGGCATGGTCTGGATCGCATGGGCGGCGACGCCCGTGAACATCGCGGGCGCGACGTCGCCGCGGAAGCGCGCGTTCCAGGCGGGCGAGCCCTGCTCGAGGGCGCGGAGGCCGAGGCGGATCGCGGTCGGCGGATGCCGCGGCACCTGCAGCAGCGGGCCGTTCGTGAACTGGGCGACGCGGTCCGCGGTCGCGGCCAGCGGCCCCATGAGCTGCCTCCACGCCCGGCCGTCCACGCCGAGCGCGTCGGCCGTGCGGTCGATGTCGCGGTACGCGATGCCCGAGACGCCGCCGTCCAGCGGGTGCCCGTAGGAGATCTCCGGGACGACGAGCTCGATGCGCCGGTCGAGCTGGAATGCCCGGAAGAACCCGGACGCGAGCGCCATCGGGTGCACGGCGGAGCAGATGTCGTGGTGGAAGCCGGGGAGCGTGAGCTCGGCCGTCCTGCTGCCGCCGCCGATCGTGTCGGCCCGCTCGTGCACCTCGACCCGGAGGCCCGCACGGGCCATCGTCACGGCCGCGGCCAGCCCGTTCGGCCCGGAGCCGACCACGATCGCGTCGATGTCACCCATGCGTCGAGGCTATCGGCGACGCAGGGCGGCGGTGCCGGCGACGACGCCCGAGAGGAGCGCCCCCGCGCCGAGGGCGACGGCCTTCGCGCGGTTGCGGACGATCCAGACCTGCGGGCTCATCATGCGGGCGCGGTCGCTGAAGATGCCGCGCGCGCCCTGGTCGCCCGCGGTGGGCGTGTAGAGGTTGGTCGGGAGCATCGGCTGCGTCTTGTCCGCGGCCTGCTGTCCCGTGTAGCCGGTCTTCGCGAGGTAGCCGTCGAGCCAGTTGGCGACGAAGCGGTTGCCGAGCACCGTCATGACGGTCGGCTCGCCCACCCAGTTGCGGCGCTTCGGCTTCTCCGCCACGGCGGCGATCGCCTGCGCGCCCACCTCGGGCTCGAAGATCGGCGGCACGGGCTGCGGGTGGTGCGGCAGCTGCGACTTGACCCAGTTGAACTGGATCGTGTTGAGCGCGGGCATGTCGACCGTGGAGATCGTGACCTTGCTCTCGTTGTGGATCAGCTCGGTCGTCACCGACTCGGTGAAGCCCTGCACGGCGTGCTTGGCGGCGCAGTACGCGGCCTGCAGCGGGATGCCGCGGTGGGCGAGCGCCGAGCCCACCTGGATCACGTGGCCCCGGTCGCGCGGCACCATGCGGCTGAGCGCGGCGCGCGTGCCGTTGACGAAGCCGAAGTAGTTGACCGCGGTGGCGCGCTCGAAGTCGGCCGGATCCGTGGTGAGGAACTCGCCGAAGACGCCGACCATGGCGTCGTTGACCCACAGGTCGATGGGGCCGAGCTCGTCCTCGACGCGGTCGGCGGCGGCCTCGACGGCCAGGCGGTCGGCGACGTCGGTGGAGATGCCGAGGCCGCGGCGACCGCGTGCCTCGATGTCGGCGACGGCGCCCGCGAGACCGTCCTCGCCGCGCGCGAGGACGGCGACGTCCCAGCCGCGGTCCGCGAGCTCCCGTACGGTCGCTCGGCCCAGTCCGGCCGATCCTCCGGTGACGACGGCGATGCCTCGAGTCATGTGGCTCCTTCGATGGTTGGTGCACGAAGCGTGCTCATCCACCGTAGGACCGTCGTGTCCCGCCGACCGTGCCCGCGGCCCGTCCTGCCAGGCGGCGGTCAGCCTTCGCGCTGCAGGTCCTCGCGCACCTGGCGGCGGAGCACCTTCCCGATGAGGGAGGTGGGCAGCGCATCCACCCGCACCACGCGGCGGGGGACCTTGTACGCGGTGAGGTGCGCGCGGCAGTAGGCGCGGATGGCCGCCTCGTCGAGCTGGGCGCCCGGATCCAGCACGACCGCGGCCGTGACGTCCTCGCCGCCGTCCTTCGACGGCAGCCCGACGACGGCCACGCCCTGCACGCCCGGCGCGCCGCGCACGACGTCCTCGACCTCGCTGGGGGAGACGTTGAAGCCGCCCGTGATGATGAGCTCCTTCATCCGGTCGACGATGGTCGTGAAGCCGTCCGCGTCGACGCGCACGATGTCGCCCGTGCGGAACCAGCCGCCGTCGAGGAGCGCGGCGCGCGTCTCGTCGGGGCGGCGCCAGTAGCCCTGGAAGACCTGCGGGCCGCGGATGAGCAGCTCGCCCTCCTCGCCGGGCGCCCGGTCGACGGTCGGGTCCTCGGGATCCACGACGCGCACCTCGGTGCTCGGGAACGGGACGCCCACGGTTCCGGGCCGCCGCGACGGGCCGATGGGGTTGCCGAGCGCGACGGGAGACGTCTCGGTGAGGCCGTAGCCCTCGACGAGGTAGCCGCCCGTGAGGCCCTCCCACAGCTCCACCGTGGAGACCGGCAGGTTCATGGCGCCGGAGATCGCGAACCGCACGCCCGTGAGGTCGACGCGCTTCTCCTTCGCGCCGCGCGCCAGCCGCTCGTAGATGGGCGGGACGGCGGGCAGGAACGTCGGCGGGTGCTTCCGCGCGGCGGCGAGCACGAGGTCCACGTCGAACTTCGGGAAGAGCACGAGGCGGGCGCCGATGGCCATGGCGAACGTGAGGCAGAGCGTGAGGCCGTAGGCGTGGAACATGGGCAGCACGCCGTAGACGGTCTCGCCGCCGTCGGCGAGGCCGGGCACCCAGGCACGGCCCTGCATGGCGTTCGCGTGCAGGTTGCGGTGGGTGAGGATCGCGCCCTTGGGGCTCGCGGTCGTGCCGCTCGTGTACTGCAGGATCGCGACGTCGTCGAGCTCGGGCTTGGGGCGGGACGCGGCGATGCGGCGGTGGTCGACCAGCTCCTCCCAGGTGACGGTGTCCTTCACGGGCGCGGTGATCGCGGCGCGGGCGCGGCGGGCGGCGGGCACGGGCAGGCGGAGCTTGAGGCGGGTCGCGAGCGGCATGGCGGCGGGCAGGTCCACCGAGACGATCGTGTCGACGGGGACGTCGCGCGGCATGTCCTGGATCGTGCCGACGACCGTGTTCCAGGCGATGGCCACGCGCGCGCCGTGGTCCTCGAACTGGTGCCGCAGCTCGCGCGGCGTGTACAGCGGGTTGTGCTCGACGACGATCGCGCCGAGCCGGAGCACCGCGTAGAAGGCCACGACGTGCTGCGGGCAGTTCGGCAGCACGAGCGCGACGCGGTCGCCCTTCCGCACGCCGAGGCGGCGCAGGCCCTCGGCGGCGCGGGAGATCTGGTCGCCCATCTCGCGGTACGTCGTCTCGCGGCCGAAGAACTCGAGCGCGACGGCCTTGGCGTGCCGCTGGATGGAGCGCTCGACCATGTCGACCAGGGATCCGATGACCGGGGGGATGTCGGCCGACACCCCGTCCGCGTAGCTGCGTACCCAGGGGCGGTCGGCGTCGATGCTCATGTCCCCACGATAGGGAATGCGCCCGGGGAGATCCCGGGCGCATCGGCCGTGCGGCGGTCGCGGGCTACGCGGGGTAGACGACCCCGGTCAGCTGCTCGGACGCGTCCCACAGGCGGCGGGCGAGCTCGGGGTCCTTCGACCACGGGCTGGACGCCGCCAGGTGCGGCATGCCGCTCATCCCGCCTGCGCCCGCGGGTCCGTAGTAGTCGCCCGGGTGCACGCCGAGGCCCGTCGCGGCCTGGATCTGCGGGAGGGCGCCCACGCGCACGTCCTGGCCCATCGCCGCCGGCCCGAACTTCGCCGCCAGGTCGCTCATGACGCCCTGGGGTCCGGATCCCGGACCGTTCTTCGCGAGGTTCGTGGAGGTGACGCCGGGGTGGGCGGCGACGGCCGTGAGGCCCCAGCCGCGCTCCTCGGACAGCGCCTGCAGCCGGCGCATGAAGAGCAGGTTCGCGAGCTTGGCCTGGCCGTACGCCGCCCAGGGGCTGTAGCGCCGCTCGGACTGCAGGTCGCCGAACGCGATGCGGCCCATCCAGTGCGCGAGGCTCGAGACGACGACCACGCGGGGCGCGTCGGCCGCCTGGAGCGCGGGCAGGAGCAGACCGGTCAGCGCGAAGTGGCCGAGGTGGTTCGTGCCGAGCTGGATCTCGAAGCCGTCGCGCGTCTCGCGCCGGTCCGGCGGGGCCATGACGCCGGCGTTGTCGACGAGGATGTCGATCGGCCCGCGCTCGATCTCGCGGTCGGCGAAGGCGCGCACCGAGGCGAGGTCGGCGAGGTCGAGGGATCCGACCTCCACGTGGACGCCCGGGTGGCGGTCGCGGATGGAGCCGGCCGCGTCCTCGCCGCGCTCCGGATCGCGCGACGTGAGCACGACGGAGGCGCCGGCCGCGGCGAGCCGGCGCGCGGTCTCGAGGCCGAGGCCGCTGTTGCCGCCGGTGACGACGGCGCGCTTCCCGTCGAGCGGGCTGATGATGATGTCGGTGGGACGGGGCACGCGGACTCCTCTTGCGGGTGGGATCCCCACGCTAGCGACGTCGGCCGGGCGTCGCCCGTGCGGGCGACGAGGGGCCGCGCGCCGGACGGCCTCCCCGGGCCGCCGATGGGAGGATCGGGACATGTGGATGAGACGCGGCCGGGACGGAACCGAGGATGAGCGGGGGAGCGACGGGTCGCACGCGATCGGGGTCGGCGCCGTGGTCGTGATCCTCGACGGCGCGGCCGCCACGGGCGATCCCGCGCTCGACGGCGAGCCCGTCGGCCTCGTGGTCGCCTCCGCCTCCGACGGCCTGCGCAGCGTCAGCCCCGTGCCGACCGCGCGCGGCCGCGCCTGGGTCGTGGAGCTCGGATCCGACGACAACGGCACGGCCGGCCGCCGGGTCGTCGTGCCGCAGAGCGCCCTGCGCCTCGTGGACGACGCCGACGAGACGGTCTCGGCGCTGCCCGCCGACGACCTGCCGCCGCGCGCGTGAGCGGCGTCGTGCCGGGTGCCGTCGCCGGCGCCGCGGGCCTCGTGGATCCGGTCGACCTCGCCGCGGAGCTGATCCGCATCGACTCGACCAACCCCGACCTCGTGCCGGGCGCCGCGGGCGAGACCGCGGTCGCCGCCCATGCCGCCGCGTGGCTGCGCGCCCGCGGCTTCGACGTGCGCGTCCTCGAGGAGGCGCCGGGCCGGCCGACGGTCCTCGCGACCGCGCGCGGCACGGGCGGCGGCCGGACGATCCTCCTCGATGGGCACCTCGACACCGTGCCGCCCGGCGACCCCGCGCGCGGCGGGCTGCTCGCGCGCGTCGAGGACGGTCGCCTCCTCGGCCGCGGCGCGTTCGACATGAAGGCGGGCCTCGCCGCGATGATGGTCGCGGCCGACCGCGCCCGCCGGCTCGGGACGCGCGGCGACGTCGTGCTCGCGCTCGTCGCCGACGAGGAGTTCGGCAGCATCGGCACCGAGGAGGCGCTCCGTGCGCTGGCCAACTCAGGCACGCGCATCGACGGCGCCGTGATCTCCGAGCCCAGCCAGTCCGAGGCGATCGTCGCCCACCGCGGCTTCGGCTGGTACGAGATCCGGCTGCGCGGGCGCGCGGCGCACGGCTCGATGCCGGAGCAGGGCGTCGACGCGATCGCGCACGCCGGGCTCGTGCTCCGCGAGCTCGACGCGCTGGCCGACCGCCTCGCCGCGGGACCCCGCCACCCGCTCCTCGGGACGGGCGCGGTGCGCGTCTCCCGGATCCAGGGCGGCTCGGACGCGGCCACGGTCGCCGACTCGTGCGTCCTCACGATCGAGCGCCGCTTCCTCCCCGGCCAGTCGACGGCGGATGTGGAGGCCGAGCTGCGCGCGGCGCTCGACGCGGTCGCCGCCCGCACGCCGTCGATGGACGCGGAGCTCGTCGTGCTCGTCGCCCGCGCGGCCTTCGAGGCGGACGTCGACGGGCCGCTCGCGCGCGCCGTGCTCGACAGCGGCGCGCGCGTCATCGGTTCGCCCGTCCCGCATCGCGGCGAGCCCTTCTGGACCGACGCCGGGCTCGTGCACGAGGCCGGGATCCCGTGCATCCTCCTGGGCGTCACCGGTGGCGGCGCGCACGCGGACGAGGAGTGGGCCGAGGTCGACTCGATCCGCCGGCTCGCGGACGTGCTCGAGGGCGCGATCCTCGACTTCTGCGGGAGCGCCGGGGCGACGCCCGAGGGCTGAGCGTCAGTCGCGCGTCGCCGACCGGTGCAGCTCCACGTCGAGCCGTCCCGCGTCGGCGATCGCCGTCATCCACGTGAAGTCCGGCTGGCGGCGGCGGTCGGTGGGCGAGCCGGGGTTGAGGAGGCGGAGGCCCGAGGGCGTCACGGTGTCCCACGGGATGTGGCTGTGGCCGAAGACGAGCACGTCGGTCTCCGGGAACGCCGCGTCCATCCGCCGCTCGCGGCCCGTCGACGCTCCGGTCTCGTGCGTGACGGCGAACCGGATCCCCTCGATCACCGCCCGTGCCGTCTCCGGCAGCCGCGCCCGCAGCCCCGCCGGGTCGTTGTTGCCCCAGCAGGCGAGGAGCCGGGCGGGTCTCGCCTCGAGCGCGTCGAGAGCGGGCTCGTCGACCCAGTCGCCCGCGTGCACCACGACGTCGGCGGCGTCGATGGCTCGCCACAGCGCCGGCGGCAGGTCCTTCGCGCGCTTCGGGAGGTGGGTGTCGCTGAGGAGCACGAGCGATGCGGTCACCCGGGCAACGGTACGCGGGCCCCGCGCCGGGACCCGCCGCCCGGCTCCCGTACCCTCGAGGCGTGACCCCCGCCACCCGCGACCTCGTGTCCGCCGACCTCGCCTGGATGGTGCCCCTCAACAACGCGGCCGTGCCCGCGGTCCCGCCCATGGACGCCGCGTCCCTCGGCGAGGTGCTGGGCCACGCCGACCTCGCGATCGCCGTGCTCGACGCCGACGCGGCCGGTGCGACGCCGGTCGGCATGCTCCTCGCGATGCAGCCCGGCGGCGCCTACGACAGCCCGAACTACCGCTGGTTCGCGGAGCACGGCGTCGACGGCCTCTACGTCGACCGGATCGTGGTCGCCGACGGCCACCGGGGGAGCCGGCTCGGCCAGGTCCTCTACGCGCGCGTCTTCGACGAGGCCCGGCGGACCGGGCGCCCGGCCGTCACGTGCGAGGTCAACACGCTGCCGCCGAACCCCGGGTCGCTCGCCTTCCACGGTCGGCTCGGCTTCGTCCGCCTCGCCGAGGTCGTCGACCCCGACGGGCTCCATGCGGTCGCCATGCTGTCCGCTCCCGTGGATCCGGATCCGTCCGACGCGGCCGCGCGCTGATCCGGCGCGCCATGATGGACGGGACCCCGTCCACCGCCCGCCCCTGAAGGAGGCGCCCATGACCGGCATCACCCGCGGCTTCGTCGGCCGCCCGCGGAAGGGCCCGGCCGACCGCCTCCCTCCCGGCCAGTACGACACCCAGGGCGGCTGGCCCGTCCTCACCGCCGAGGCCGTCCCGAACCTGCCGGAGTCGCGCTGGTCGATCGCCGTCGACGGACTGGTCGAGCGCCCGACCTCGTGGGACTGGGACGAGGCGCACGCGCTGCCGCGATCCGAGTACGCGGGCGACATCCACTGCGTGACCACGTGGACCCGGCTCGACACGCGCTTCGCGGGCGTCAGCGTCGACACGCTGCTCGACGCGGCGGGCCCGCTCCCGGAGGCGCGCTTCGTCCTCGCGACCTCGCACTCCGGCTACACGACCAACCTCCCGCTGGATGACCTCCGCGGCGGGCGCGCATGGATCGCGTGGGAGGCCGACGGCCGCCCGCTCACGCCCGACCACGGCGGACCCGCGCGCCTCCTCGTGCCGCACCTCTACTTCTGGAAGAGCGCGAAGTGGATCGCCCGGCTCACCCTCCTCGACCGCGACCAGCAGGGCTTCTGGGAGCGCAACGGCTACCACGACCGCGGCGACCCGTGGCGCGAGCAGCGCTACCAGGGCGACCGCTGAGCGCGCCGGTGTCGGCGCCCGCGCCCGCGCCCGGACCGGGATCCGCTCGAGAGCCCGCGGTCCCCGCCTCCGTCGGCGGCGAGTGGCGGACGGCGACGATCACGGCGCTCGAGCACCCGACGCACGCGACGGTCCTGCTGCGCTTCGACGTGCCCGACCGGATCCCGCACCTGCCCGGCCAGCACTGCGTCGTCCGGCTGCGCGCGGAGGACGGGTACACGGCCCAGCGCTCGTACTCGATCCTGTCCGCGCCGCACGAGGACGGCGTCGAGCTGCTGATGGAGCGCTACGAGGACGGCGAGGTGAGCGGCTTCTTCGCCGACGTCGCCCGGGTCGGCGACGCGATCGAGATGCGCCTGCCCATCGGCGGCTTCTTCGTCTGGGACGGCGCGACCCCGGCGGTCGCGCTCGGCGGTGGCACGGGCGCGGTGCCGCTCGTGGCGATGGTCCGCCATGCGCGGCACCTCGGCGTCCCGCACCTCGTCCGCGTGGCCGTCTCGGGGCGCACGGCGGCCGACGTCCCGTGCCGCGCGGAGCTCGAGGACGCGGGCGCGCTCGTCGTGACGACCCGGGAGCGGCACGGCGCGCGCGGCTTCGGGCGCCTCCGCGCCGACGAGGTGGCGGGGCTCGCCGAGGGCGCGCAGGTGGCCCTCGTGTGCGGATCCACCGCCTTCGCGGGCGGGGCGACGCGCCTGCTGCTCGACGCCGGGGTCGGCCGCGACGCGATCCGCATCGAGCAGTTCGGCCCGTCGGGGGAGTGACGCCGGCCGCCCCGCGGGCCACACTGGGGCGGACGGCGACGGAGCCGCCGGGAGCGGGTGCCGCATGGAGCGATCGGTCGTGCTGCTGCGCGGGATCAACGTGGGGCGCGCCAAGCAGGTCCCCATGGCGGAGCTCTCCGCGGCGCTCACGGGCCTCGGCTACGTCGGCGTGCGCACCCACCTGCGCAGCGGGAACGCCGTCGTCGACCACGAGCGCCCGAGCGGCCGGGGTGCCGCGGTGGCGATCGAGGACGCCGTGCGGCTCGCCACGGGCGTGACCGCGGACGTCCACCTCGTCCCCGCCGCCGACTTCCGCCGCATCGCCGCCGGCATGCCCTTCGGCGCCGTCGCCGACGATCCGTCCCGCCTCCTCGTCTCGTTCCTCGACCGCCCGCTGGATCCGCCGCCCGCGCCCCCGCCGGCCGCCGCGATCGCCCCCGACCTGGTCGAGGTGGCGCGCGACGCCGTCTACTCCTGGCACCCCGACGGCGTGTCGGCGTCGCGCGTGCCGCCGGCGTTCTGGCGCGGCCTCGGGGCCTCCGTCACGGCCAGGAACGCCCGCACCGTGGCCGCCCTCGTCGCGCTCCTCGACGCCTGACCGCGATCCCCGCCCGGCGCGTCCCCCGCACGGGGGTGATCGCGGGGAGCCGTCGCGCCCCCGTTCCGGGTCGGGCGCGCGGGGGCCTCCTCGTGACGCGGTGAGAGGGATAGGTTCGTGCACGTGAGCAGATTCGCGGACCGCTGGAAGTCCCACATCCTGGAGACGTTCTCCGCGGACTCCGAGGGGCGACCCCAGTGGATCCAGGACCTCGAGCACGGCGACGACGCCGGCTGGTTCGGCCCCGGCTCCGCGGTGTGGGCCGTGCACGGCGGCATGCCGACGCTCGTGGCGGGGATCCGCGCCCTCCTCATGCAGACGCTGCACCCGGGCGCCATGGCCGGCGTCCACGACTGGTCGCGCTACCGCGAGGATCCGCTCGGACGTCTCGCCGGCACCGTGCGCTGGGTCATCACCACGTCCTTCGGCGACCGGGACACCGCGGTCGACGTCAGCCGGCGCGTCCGCGGCTACCACCGCAAGGTGCAGGGCACGTTCGTCGACGGCCACGGGGTCGAGCGCCCCTACAGCGCGAACGACCCGGACCTCCTCGCCTGGGTGCACATGGTCTTCACCGACGCGTTCCTCAGCACCCACATGCAGTGGGGGCCCCCGATCCCGGGCGGGCCCGACCGGTACGTGGCCGAGTGGGCCAAGGCGGGCGAGCTCATGGGCGTCGAGGCGCCGCCGCGCTCGCACGCCGAGCTGCACGCGCAGATCGACGCGTTCCACGACCAGGGCCTCCTCCGCGCCGACGAGCGCACGCGCGAGACGATCTCCTTCCTCCGCGAGCCGCCGCTGCGGCCCTCCATGCTGCCGGCCTACCGCGTCCTCTTCGCCGGGGCCGTCGCGTCCCTCGAGCCGCGGTACCGGGAGCTCCTCGGGCTCGACAAGGCGTCGTTCGGCCCCTTCCCGCTGCCGGCGCTCGCCTCGACCCGCGTGATGCTCGGCGTCGCCGGGCGCGTGATGGGCGAGCAGTCCACGAGCCACGAGGCCGCGCTCAAGCGCATCGCGCGGCTGGAGGGCGGGTCGAGCGCGCGGCCCTCCGACACCGCAGCGGAGCCGTGCCCCGGACGCGGCGACGACGCCGGGCACCGCGCGCAGCCCGCGGCCTGATCCCGCCGACCCGTCGGCGGGCGCCCGAGCGGCCGATGTCGGCGGCCCGGGCTAGCGTGAGGAGGACATGAGCAGGCAGGACGGATCGACCAGGCGCACGTCCGACGCGAGCGCGGACGACTCCGAGGCGACGATCCTGCACATCGACATGGACGCGTTCTTCGCCGCCGTCGAGCTGCTCGAGCGGCCGGAGCTGCGCGGCACCCCCGTCATCGTCGGCGGATCGTCGGGTCGCGGCGTGGTCACGAGCGCCACCTACGAGGCGCGTCGCTTCGGCGTCCGCTCGGCCATGCCCATGGCCCAGGCGCTGCGCCTCTGCCCGCAGGCCACGGTCATCGGCGGCCACATGGAGAAGTACGCGCACTGGTCCCGGGTCGTCATGGGCATCTTCCGCGACGTCACCCCGCTCGTGGAGCCGCTCAGCATCGACGAGGCGTTCCTCGACGTGGCGGGCGCCCGCGGCCTCTTCGGCTCGCCCGCCGAGATCGGCGCGATGATCCGCCGCCGCGTGCATGCCGAGACCGGCCTCACCTGCTCGGTCGGCGCGGCCTCCACCAAGTTCGTCGCCAAGCTCGCGAGCACCCGCTGCAAGCCCGACGGCCTGCTCGTCATCCCCGCGGCCGAGACGCTGCCGTTCCTGCACGCGCTGCCGGTCGGCGCGCTCTGGGGAGTGGGCAAGACGACCGAGGAGGCGCTGCTCCGCCGCGGCCTCCGCACGGTCGCCGACATCGCGGACACCCCGCTGCCCACGCTGCAGTCGATGCTCGGCGAGTCCGCGGGCGCCCGGCTGCACGACCTCTCCTGGGGGCGGGATCCGCGGCGCGTCAGCACGCACCGGGAGGAGAAGAGCATGGGGCACGAGAACACGTTCCACGACGACGTGACGGATCCGGACGTCGTGCGCCGCGAGCTCCTCGGCCAGGCCACGCGCGTCGCCGAGCGGCTGCGGCGCGCGGGCCTCACCGCGCGCACCGTCTCGCTCAAGCTCCGCTACTCCGACTTCCGCACCATCACGCGGTCCCGCACGCTGTCGGATCCCACCGACGTCGCGCGCCGCATCTACGACGAGATCCGCGACGTCTACGAGCAGGTCGCGCGACCCGGCGACCGGATCCGTCTGGTGGGCGTTCGCGCCGAGCAGCTCGACGACGCCGACAACCGCGCCGTCGCCCTGTGGGACGCGGACGAGGGCTGGCGCGAGGCCGAGCGGACGGTCGACCAGGCGGCCGCGCGGTTCGGCCGCGGCGCCATCGGCCCGGCGTCGCTCCTGCGGAAGCCCGGGGCGAAGGGGGCCACCGTGTCGGATCCGCGCACGGAGGCGGCCGCGCGCGGTACCCTCCCCGGACACCCGCCCGACTGACGAGGACCACCATGACCGATCCCGCCGCGCCCGCCCCCGACGACCACGCCCCGGCAGGGCAGGAGGCAGCGGCCCCGGCCCCGGTCACCCCGCCCGTACCGCCCGCTCCGCCCACGGCCGCGGCACCTCCCGCCGCGCCGGCATCTCCTGTCGGGCCGTCCGGGCATCCGTCGGCGTCCGCCGCCGCGCCGTACGGCCTCGCGCCCGCGCCGGTCCCGCCCTCCCCGGCGGCGGTCGCGTGGGGCCAGCCGGTCTACGCGGTCGCGCCGCCCAAGGGCCTCAGCCTCACGTCGATGATCCTCGGGCTCGTCTCGGTCTTCTTCTTCTGGACGTTCCTCTGCCCGCTCATCGGGCTCGTGTTCGGCATCATCGGGATCCGCAAGGAGCCGGCCGGCCGCGGCTTCGCCATCACGGGCCTCATCCTCAACGGCCTGCTGCTGCTCATCCCCGTCGCGATCGCGCTCTCGATCATCGTCGCGGGCGGCACGCTCTTCGGCATCGCGGCCACCACGCCGCGCTGACCCGGGCCGACGCCGCCCCGTTCGCGTCACGCAGCCGGGCGGCGTCGTGCAGGTCGGCTAGGGCCGGCCCATGCCGCGGTAGCGCCAGCCCGCGGCGCGCCACGCGACGGGATCCAGGCAGTTGCGGCCGTCGACGATCACCGGCGTCGTCACGATGGCCTTGAGCTCCGCGGGGTCGATGGCCCGGTACTGCTTCCACTCGGTGAGCACCATGACGGCGTCGGCGTCGCGCGCCGCCTCCTGCCAGGTGTCGACGTAGGTGAGCTCCGGGAAGCGGCGGCGCGAGTTCTCGTTCGCGTACGGATCCGTCGCGAGCACGCGCGCGCCCTGCAGCTGCAGCTGCGCGGAGATGCTGAGCGCGGGGGAGTCGCGCACGTCGTCCGACTCGGGCTTGAAGGCGAGGCCGAGCACGGCGATGTTGCGGCCGAGCAGGGATCCGCCGCACACCTCGCGCGCCACGTCGACCGCCCGGACGCGGCGCCGCATGTTGATGGAGTCGACCTCGCGCAGGAACGTGAGCGCCTGGTCCGCGCCGAGCTCGCCCGCGCGCGCCATGAACGCCCGGATGTCCTTCGGGAGGCAGCCGCCGCCGAAGCCGATGCCCGCGTTGAGGAATCGGCGGCCGATGCGGTCGTCGTAGCCGATGGCGTCCGCGAGCTGGGTGACGTCGGCGCCGGTGGCCTCGCACACCTCCGCCATGGCGTTGATGAACGAGATCTTGGTCGCGAGGAACGCGTTGGCGGACACCTTGACGAGCTCGGCGGTCTCGTAGTCGGTCGTGACGCGCGCGGTGCCGGTGCCGATCGCGGCGGCGTAGACCTCGTCGAGGGCCGCGCGCGCGGTCTCGCCGGCGTCGCCCGCGGGCAGGCCGTAGACGAAGCGGTCAGGCGTGAGCGTGTCCTCGACCGCGAAGCCCTCGCGCAGGAACTCGGGGTTCCACACCAGGGTCGCGCCGGGGACGCGGGCGTCGATCCGCTCCGCGAGCCGACGCGCCGTGCCGACGGGCACGGTGGACTTGCCGGCGACCACGTCGCCCGGCGCGAGGTGGGGGATCAGCGCATCCACCGCGGCGTCGACGTACGTCATGTCGGCGGCGTTCTCGCCGCGCTTCTGCGGCGTGCCGACCGCGATGAAGTGCACGCGGGATCCGGCGGCCTCGGCCGTGTCGGTGGTGAAGCGGAGGCGGCCGGTCGCGAGCTGCTCCGTGAGGAGATCCGGCAGGCCGGGCTCGAAGAACGGGGCGACGCCGGTCTGCAGCGAGGCGATCTTGGCGGCGTCCACGTCGATCGCGACGACGTCGTGCCCGAGGCGGCTCATGCACGCCGCGTGGACCGTGCCGAGGTAGCCGCAGCCGATGACGGAGATGCGCACGGGGGAGTCCTTCGCGTCGTGGGGAGGGCCGCCGGTCGGACGCCGGGCGACCGGCGATGCGGTCGTCGGGCCGCGGCGTCGGCACCGTATCACGGTGACGTGACGCGCCAGGGGCGGGGCCCGGCGCGCGCTCCTGCGCCGCGTCGGTCCCCGCCCCGGGTGCGGTCGATCAGGCCAGCAGGGCCTCCGCGGAGTCCGCCACCGGGCCGAGGATCGCGGCCGAGCGCGCGGGCAGCACGACCTCGTCGTCGCCGAGCGTCACGCCCGGCGCCGTCGCGAGCAGCAGCGCGGGACGCTCGCCCACGACGGGCACGCGTCGCTCCTCGTCGGACAGGTTGACGACGATGGACAGCTCGCCGCGGTCCATCACGAGCAGGCGCGCCTCCTCGTGCACCTCGACCTCGACCTCGGCGAACCGGGGGTCGGTGAGGTCGGGGTGGGCGCGACGCAGTCGGATCAGCTCGCCGTACAGCGCGAACAGGCGGGCGTGCTGCGAGTCGGCGGCCTCGGCGCCGTAGAGCTCCGACCAGTCGAGCTTCGAGTCCTGGAACGTCGAGAGGTCCTGCGGGTTCGGCACGACCGACTCGTCCCAGCCCATCTTCGCGAACTCCGCGATGCGGCCCTTCGCGGTCGCCTCGCCGAGGTCGTGCTCCGGGTGCGACGTGAAGAACTGCCACGGCGTCGTCGCGCCCCACTCCTCGCCCATGAAGAGCATCGGGGTGAAGGGCGACGTCAGAGTGAGGACCGCGGCCAGCGCGAGCCCGCCCTCGTCGAGCGTCGCCGTGAGGCGGTCGCCCGTGGCGCGGTTGCCGATCTGGTCGTGGTTCTGGTTCGCGACCACGAGGCGGTGCGCGGGGATCCGCTCGGTGTCGAGCGGCCGGCCGTGCACGCGGCCGCGGAAGGACGACCACGTGCCGTCGTGGAAGAAGCCGCGCGTGATCACCTTGGCGAGCGCCCCGAGCGACGCGAAGTCCTCGTAGTAGCCGGTCGTCTCGCCCGTGAGCGCGACGTGGACGGCGTGATGGAAGTCGTCGCTCCACTGCGCGTCGAGCCCGTAGCCGTGCGCCTCGCGGGAGGTGATCAGCTTCGGGTCGTTGAGGTCGGACTCCGCGATGAGCGTGAGCGGCCGGCCGACGTGCGCGGACAGGACGTCCACCTGCACCGCGAGCTCCTCGAGCAGGTGCGTCGCGGTGTCGTCGACGAGCGCGTGCACGGCGTCGAGGCGCAGCGCGTCGACGTGGTAGTCGCCCAGCCACATGAGCGCGTTGTCGATGATGTACTCGCGGACCGGACCGGAGTCCTCGCCGTCGAGGTTGAGGCTGGATCCCCACGTGTTGGCCGAGGCCTCGTGCAGGTACGGGCCGAACTCGGGCAGGTAGTTGCCGGACGGGCCGAGGTGGTTGTAGACGACGTCCTGCACGACACCGAGGCCGCGGGCGTGGCACGCGTCGACGAAGCGCTGGTACGCCTCGGGTCCGCCGTACGTCTCCTGCACCGTGTACCAGAGGACCCCGTCGTAGCCCCAGTTGTGCGTGCCGTTGAAGCCGTTGACCGGCAGCACCTCGACGAGGTCCACGCCGAGCGCCACGAGGTGGTCGAGCCGGTCGATGGCGGAGTCGAGCGTGCCGTCGGGCGTGAAGGTCCCGATGTGCATCTCGTAGATCACGGCGCCGGCGAGCTGGCGCCCGGTCCACGCCTGGTCGGTCCACGCGAACGACGACGGGTCGTACGTGCGCGAGCGGCCGTGGACGCCCTCGGGCTGGCGGCGCGAGCGCGGGTCGGGGAGCGGGGTGTCGGCGTCGTCCACGAGGTAGCCGTAGTCGAGGTCGCCGGAGGGCAGGGCCTCGGCGCGGTCGGCGTCGAGGGTCCACCAGCCGTCGCCCACAGGCGAGAGCGGCAGGCGCTCGTCGCCCACGGCGAGGGCGAGGGTGCGGGCCTTCGGGGCCCAGATGTCGAAGCGGTCGTCGGTCATGCTCGGCTCCCGGGGGTGAGGTCGGCGGCGGTGGATGCGGGCGCGAGGATCGCGACCGGGTAGTCGGCGAGGAGCGCGGCGACGGACACGCGTCCGCCGTCGAGGCGGCGGCCGCTGATGTGGTCGACGAGCTCGCCCTCGGGCAGCGTGATCGAGGTGGATCCCCATCCGCCGCCGGACTCGAGCCCGACCGGCAGGCGGGTGGCGACCGTGATCGCCCCGCCGCGGTCGAACGCGATCACGTGGGCCGCGGCGTCGCCGGTGGCGCGCACGGGCTCGTAGCCCGTGAAGAGCTCCGGGTGCTCGCGACGGAGGCGGAGCGCGCGCGCCGTGACGAGGAGCTTGGCGGCCCCCGTCTCGTCGATGGCGGGCTCGGCGCCCTTGAGCACGGCGTCGAGGGCGGCGCGGCGCATGCCGAAGTCGACCTCGCGGCGGTTGTCGGGATCCACGAGGCTCGTCTCCCACAGCTCGCTGCCCTGGTAGACGTCGGGCATGCCGGGGGCCGTGAGCTGGATGGCCTTGGCCGCCAGGGAGTTCGACCACCCGGGGCCGGAGAGCCGGTCGTAGAGCCCGGCGACGATCGTGCGGGCGCGCGGGTCGTCGAAGGCCGCGTCGACGAGCGCGTGCATGCGCTCCTCGAAGGCCTCGTCGGGCGCGGTCCACGTGGTCGAGTCGCCGGCCTCGCGCGACGCCTTCTCGGCGTAGGCGTGCAGGCGCTCGCGCGAGGCGGGCCAGGTGCCGACGAGCGTCTGCCAGAGCAGGTTCTCGAACGGCCCGTCGCCGGTCGGGGCGACCTCGCGGAGCTGGCCGAGCGCGTCGCGCCAGGCCTCGGGCGTCTCGGACAGCACGTCGATGCGGGCGCGCACGTCCTCGCCGCGCTTCGTGTCGTGCGTGGAGAGCGTCGTCATCGCGTGCGGCGCGACGCGGTGCCGCTCCCGCTGGCGCGCGTGGAAGTCGTCGACGTCGATCGCGAAGATCGACGGGTCGGCGCCGACCTCGTTGAGGGAGACGAGGCGCGAGTAGCGGTAGAACGCGGTGTCCTCGACGCCCTTGGCCATGACCATGCCGCTCGTCTGCTGGAAGCGCTGCGCGACCGCGGTGGACGGGTCGGACAGCTGCGGCAGGAGCGCGTCGATCGTGGCGACGAGGTCGGGGCGGCTCGCGCGCGCGGCCTCGGCGGCCTCCTCGAGGTGGTGGAGCCCGCCGGGCAGGTAGCTGCGGTAGACGGGGAAGGTCGCGAGGAGCTCCGCGAGCGCGTCCGCGGCGTCGGCCGGCGCGTCGTCCACCAGGCGCTCGAGGCGCAGGACCTCGCTGCGGAGGATCCCGTCGGCGATGCCGCGCTTCGTGCCGCGGATCATGTCGGCCCAGCTGGTGAGCTCGCCCTGCGGCAGGCCGCGGAGCGACGCCTCGAGATGGTCGAGCTCGACCTGGCCGTCGGGGTCGACGAGCACGCGGTCGATCTCGGCGAGCGCGTCGTACCCGGTGGTGCCGGCCGTCGCCCAGTCGGTGGGGAGCGTCTCGCCGGGCTCGAGGATCTTCTCCACCAGCACGTACGCGCCGCCCGTGATCCGCGCGAGGTCGTCGAGGTAGCCCTTCGGGTCGAGCAGGCCGTCCGGGTGGTCGACCCGGAGCCCGTCGGCGAGGCCCTCGCGGAACCAGCGCGAGATCTCCGCGTGCGACTCCTCGAAGACCCGCGGCAGCTCGACGCGGATGCCCGCGAGCGTGTTGACCGCGAAGAAGCGGCGGTAGTTGAGCTCGGCGTCGGCTCGTCGCCAGTTGATCAGCTCGTAGGACTGGCGCTCGTGCACGGTGCGGGCGTCCGCGTCGTCCTCGGCCGTGCCCGGCGCCACGGGGAACCGCTGGTCGTAGTAGCGGAGCTCGACGGTGCCGTCGTCGCCGCGCACCAGCTTCAGCTCCTCGAGCTCGGATTCGCCGTCGCCGAGCACGGGGATCCGCACCTTGCCCTGCCCGAAGTCCCAGTCGACGTCGAACGCGTCGGCGTAGCGGCTCGCGGTGCCGTGCGTGAGGAGGTCCCACCACCAGAGGCTCTCCACGGGCGTCGCGACGCCGACGTGGTTCGGGACGATGTCCACCAGCACGCCGAGGCCCAGCTCGTGCGCGCGGTCCGCGACCTGCTTCAGGCCCGAGGCGCCGCCGCGCGCCGGGTCGACCTGCGAGTGGTCGACGACGTCGTAGCCGTGGTCGGATCCGGGCTCGGCCGCGAGGATCGGGCTGAGGTACACCCAGTCCGCGCCGAGGTCCTTCACGTACGGCAGCTGCTCGGCCACGGCGGCGAGGTCGAACGACTCCCGCACCTGGAACCGGTAGGTGGAGATGGGGGTTCTCAACTGATGTCGCTCCTTGGGTCTGCGGCTGGCCGGTCGGCCTGCGCGTGGGTGAGGACGGCGAGGCTCGCCGCGACCGAGTGGTCGGGCTCCACCTCGGGCTCGGTGTAGGCGCGCAGCACCACGAGCGCCTTGGCCGCCACGTCCACGACGCTACTCGCGCGGAGGGCCGTCGAGTCGGCTCCGACGCCCGCGGTGTCGATCACGGTCTCCCACGCGTCCGCGTACTCGTCCGACGGGAGCGTGAAGGACACCGGCTCGTCGTGCGCGTTGAAGTAGAGGAGGAAGTGGGTGTCGTAGATGTCCTCGCCGCGGCGGTCGCGCCCGCGGATCCCGTTGCCGTTGAGGAACATCCCGATGGCGCGGAGGCCCGACTCCCAGTCGTCGTCGACCATCGGGGTCGCGTCGGCGTCGAGCCACACGATGTCGGGCAGCGGCTCGCCCTCGCCGCGGCGCACGGGTCGCCCGTCGAAGAAGCGCCCGCGGCGGAAGGTCGGGTGCTCCTTGCGGAGCCGCACGACGGACGCCGTGAACTCCACGAGCGGCTGGTCGGCCTGGTCCCAGTGCACCCAGCTGATCTCGTTGTCCTGCGCGTACGTGTTGTTGTTGCCGTGCTGCGTACGGCCGAGCTCGTCGCCGTGCAGGATCATCGGCACGCCCTGCGACAGGATCATGGTCGCGAGCATGTTGCGCTGCTGGCGGCCGCGGAGCGTGAGGATCGCCGGATCGTCCGTCGGCCCCTCCACGCCCATGTTCCAGGAGCGGTTGTGGCTCTCGCCGTCGTTGTTGTCCTCGCCGTTCGCCTCGTTGTGCTTCTCGTTGTACGAGACGAGGTCGGCGATGGTGAAGCCGTCGTGCGCGGTGATGAAGTTGATCGACGCCACCGGTCGGCGCCCCGAGTGCTCGTAGAGGTCGGCCGATCCCGTGATGCGCGCCGCGAACTCGCCGAGCGAGGAGGCCTCGCCGCGCCAGAAGTCGCGCACGGTGTCGCGGTACTTGCCGTTCCACTCGGTCCACTGCGGCGGGAAGTTGCCCACCTGGTAGCCGCCGGGGCCCACGTCCCAGGGCTCGGCGATGAGCTTGACCTGCGACACCACGGGATCCTGCTGCACGAGCTCGAAGAAGGTCGCGAGCTTGTCGACGTCGTAGAACTCGCGCGCGAGCGCGGAAGCCAGGTCGAAGCGGAACCCGTCCACGTGCATCTCGGTGACCCAGTAGCGCAGCGAGTCCATGATCAGCTGCAGCGCGTGCGGGTGGCGCACGTTGAGCGAGTTCCCGGTGCCCGTGTAGTCCATGTAGTAGGTGGGGTCGTCCTCCATGAGCCGGTAGTAGGCCTGGTTGTCGATGCCCTTGAACGAGAGCGTCGGCCCGAGGTGGTTGCCCTCGGCCGTGTGGTTGTAGACCACGTCGAGGATGACCTCGATGCCGGCGGCGTGCAGCGCGCGCACCATGGACTTGAACTCCTGCACCTGCTGCCCGAGCTCGCCCGTGGACGAGTAGGCGTTGTGCGGCGCGAAGAACCCGATGGTGTTGTAGCCCCAGTAGTTGCGGAGGCCCTTCTCGAGCAGCGTGTTGTCCTGCACGAACTGGTGCACGGGCATGAGCTCGATGGCGGTGACGCCGAGCTTCTGCAGGTGGTCGATGACGGCGGGGTGTGCGATGCCGGCGTAGGTGCCGCGCAGCTCCTCCGGGACCCGGGGGTTCAGCTGCGTGAGCCCCTTCACGTGCGCCTCGTAGACGACGGTCTCGCTGTAGGGCGTGCGGGGGAGGCGGTCGCCGTCCCAGTCGAAGAACGGGTTGACCACCACGCCCAGCATCATGTGCGGGCCCGAGTCCTCGTCGTTGCGGCTCGCCGGGTCGCCGAACTCGTAGGCGAACAGCGACGGGTGCCAGTCGAACTCGCCGCAGGTGGCCTTGGCGTACGGATCCAGCAGCAGCTTCGCGGGGTTGGACCGGTGCCCGTCCTCGGGCTCGTACGGCCCGGTGACGCGGTAGCCGTAGCGCTGGCCCGGCTGCACGTGCGGGAGGTAGCAGTGCCAGACGTGCGCGTCGACCTCGGTCACGTCCACGCGGGTCTCGGTGCCGTCCTCCTCGAAGAGGCACAGCTGCACCGACTCCGCGACCTCGCTGAAGAGCGCGAAGTTCGTGCCGCTCCCGTCGAAGGTCGCGCCGAGCGGGTAGGGGTTTCCGGGCCAGGTCTTCAAGTGGTCCTCCAGTTGGGTCGACTCGTCCGCCGGCGGCGCGCAGTCGTGCGCGCGGGGTCCGTCGGGGGCGGGGCAGGCGGTGGATCCGCGTGGGCCGCAGCGGCAGGGGGGCCGGATGCGACGCAGCGACGCACCACGGGCGAGGCTACCGTGGGCGCCCGGATCGGCCCGCATCCTCCGGGCCTCGCGGGGTACGGTGGGACGCATGACCAACCTCGTCGCACAGCTCGCAGAGAACGTGAAGAACGCCGGAGTGGGGACGGTCTACGGCGACCCCCTCGACATCGACGGCTCGACCATCGTGCCGGTGGCCTTCGCCTGGTACGGCTTCGGCGGAGGCAGCGACCTCCCCGACTCCGACGGCAACGTCGCGGGCGGCGGCGGGGGCGGCGGCGCCACGTGGCCGATCGGCGCGTACATCGCCACCGACGGCGAGGTGCGGTTCCAGCCCAACGTGATCGCGCTGCTCGCCGTGGCCACGCCCGTCATCTGGATCTCCGGCAAGGTCCTCGTCAAGCTCATCAAGACGCTCAAGTAGCGCAGCGCGTCCCCGGACGCGCACGACCACCGCGGAGCGCGGGTGCCCTCGGGCACCCGCGCTCCCGTGCGTCCGGCCGGCCGCGCATCCCGGGCGCGCCGGGAGCCCGACCGCGCGCTAGGATCGCCTCGAACACGGGAGTCCGGTGAGCCGGGCTGAGAGGAAGACACCCAGTCTTCGACCGTCGTACCTGATCTGGATCATGCCAGCGCAGGGAGGCTTCCATCTCGCACCCGTGCCCTCTTCCACTCATCCGAAGGGCACGTCCAATGACCGCATCACCCACGTCCACCGCATCCGCCTCGAGCGTCGACACCGGCGCCCGCACGCCCCGCTCGGGCCTCCGCGCCCGCTGGCGGGTCATCGACATCGTCGTCGCGAGCGTCCTCGGCGTCGCCTCCGGCCTCGTCTTCGTCATCTGGAACACGGCATCCGTCCCCGTCGGCGGCTTCTTCGAGCCGCTGCTCCCCGGCCTCCAGGCGCTCGCGGGAGGCGGCTGGCTGTTCGCCGGCGTGCTCACCGGCATCGTGATCCGCAAGCCCGGCGCCGCCCTCTACGGCGAGCTGCTCGCGGCGTTCGTCTCGATGCTCGTGGGCAACGTCTGGGGCGTCGGCACGCTGCTCTCCGGACTCACGCAGGGCCTCGGTGCCGAGCTCGTGCTCCTCGTCTTCCTGTACGCGAACTGGCGCGCCTACGTCGCCGTGCTCGCGGGCATGGGGGCGGGGCTCGGCATGGCGATCACCGACCTCATCACCTACTACCCGGGATCCACCCCGCTGTTCGCGACGATCTACACGGTCGCGGCGCTCGTCTCGGGCGCGGTCGTCGCGGGGCTGCTCTCGTGGCTCGTCGCCCGGGCGCTCGCCCGCACCGGCGCGCTCGCGCGCTTCGCCTCGGGCCGCGACACCGCGGCCCGCGTCTGACCGTGCGGCGGCCGGGCCGTCGACCGGCGGATGCCCGCGCGCCGCGCGCGTCGCGCGCGCCGCTCGCCGGGCCCGAGGCGGCGGCCGACGTCGCGGGCGGCGCATCCGTCCGGGCCGCCGGCTGGGGCTGGCGGCATGCCGGCCGGAGCGCCTGGGCGGTCCGCGACGTCGACCTCGTCGTCGAGCCGGGCGAGCGGGTCCTCCTGCTCGGCGCGTCCGGCGCGGGCAAGACCACGCTCATGCACGCCCTCGCCGGCGTCCTCGGCGACGACGACGAGGGGGAGAGCCGCGGGACGCTGCTCGTCGACGGGCAGGATCCGGCCGCGCGCCGTGGTCGCGCCGGGCTCGTGCTGCAGGATCCGGACGCGCAGGTGATCCTGTCCCGCGTCGGCGACGACGTCGCGTTCGGCTGCGAGAACCTCGGCGTCCCGCGCGAGGAGATCTGGCTCCGCGTGCGCGATGCGCTCGACGCGGTGGGCCTCGACGCGGCCCTCGACCGGTCCACGACCGCGCTCTCCGGCGGCCAGAAGCAGCGCCTCGCCCTCGCCGGCGTGCTCGCGATGCGGCCCGGGCTCCTGCTGCTCGACGAGCCGACCGCGAACCTCGACCCCGAGGGCGTCGGCGAGGTCCGGCGCGCCGTCGAGTCCGTGGTCGAGCAGAGCGGGGCCACCCTGGTCGTCATCGAGCACCGGGTCGCCGTCTGGCAGGACCTCGTCGACCGGGTCGTCGTGCTCGGGGCCGACGGCGGGATCCTGGCCGACGGCGCGCCCGACGACGTCCTCCGCGACCAGGGCGCGTCCCTCGCGGCCGCGGGCGTCTGGGTGCCGGGCCGCGAGCCGGCCGCGCCGGTGCGCGAACGAGCCGAACCCGCGGCGCTCCTCCGTGCGGACGGCCTCGCCGTCGGGCGGGGCGGCGCGCGCGGCACCGCGGTGGCGGACCGCGTCGGCGTCACGCTCGCCTCGGGTCGCGTGACCGCCCTCACCGGACCGAACGGCGGCGGCAAGAGCACGCTCGCGCTCACGCTCGGGGGCCTCCTGCCCGCGCTGTCCGGCCGGGTCGTCGCGGAGGCGGGCCTGGCCGACGGCCTCGGCGCGGATCCCGCCGCCTGGCGCTCGCGCGAGCTCGCGGCGCGCATCGGCACCGTCTTCCAGGACCCGGAGCACCAGTTCCTCGCCGGCACGGTGCGCGCCGAGCTCGAGGTCGGCCCACGCGCCGTGGGCATGGATCCCGCCGACGCCGCCCGCCGCGTCGACGAGCTGCTCGCGCGCCTGCGCCTCGACGGCCTCGCGCAGGCGAACCCCTTCACCCTCTCGGGCGGCGAGAAGCGGCGCCTCTCCGTGGCGACCGCCCTCGCGACCGCGCCGCGTCTGCTCGTCCTCGACGAGCCGACGTTCGGGCAGGACGCCCGCACCTGGGCCGAGCTCGTCGCGCTCCTCGCCGACCTCGTCGACCGCGAGGGCGTCGGCGTCCTCGCCGTCACCCACGACGCCGACCTCGTGCGCGCGCTGGCGGACGACGTCCTCCGTCTCGACGCCGTCCCGGGCTCGGCTGCGCGACTGGAGGTCGTGCGATGAGCGCCGCGCCGTCCGCCGTCGTGCCCGCCGCCCGCGCCACCGGGCTCGCCGCCGTCAACCCCGTGGCCCGCCTCGCGGCCGCCCTCGTGCTGACGCTCGTGCTCGTGCTGAGCCTCGACGTCGTGTCCGCGGGTGCGGCGCTCGCGCTCGAGCTGCTGCTCCTGCCCGTCGCGGGGATCCGTCCGCGGGCGTTCCTCGTCCGGGGCATCCCCATCTGGATCGCGGCGCCCGGCGCCGGCCTCACGATCCTGCTCTACGGCCGCACGTCCGGCGACGTGTACGCCCAGTTCCTGCTCGTCGTCGTCAGCGAGGGGTCCGTGCTGCTCGCGGTCGCGACGACGCTGCGCGTGCTGGCCATCGGCGTCGCCTCCCTCGTCCTGTTCTCGAACGTGGATCCCACGGACCTCGCCGACGGCCTCGCCCAGGTCTGGCGCCTGCCGTCCCGCTTCGTCCTCGGGGCGCTCGCGGGCGTCCGGCTCGTCGGCCTGCTCCTCGACGACTGGCGCTCGCTCGAGCTGGCCCGCCGCGCGCGCGGCGTCGCCGACCGCGGCCGGATCCGGCGGTTCGCCGGCCAGGCCTTCGCGCTCCTCGTGCTCTCGATCCGGCGCGGCAGCAAGCTGGCCACCGCGATGGAGGCGCGCGGCTTCGGCGGCGCCACCGCGCGCACGTGGGCCCGGCCCAGCGTCGTCGGTCGCCGCGAGGCGCTCGTCGTCGTCGTCGCGGTGCTCGTCCCCGCCTGCGCGGTGTCGGCGGCCGTCGTCGCCGGGACGTGGGACTTCGTTGCGGCCTGATGCGGGGGAGCGGCGCCCGGCGCTGGTCCTCGTCGACGGGCCATCGGGCTCCGGCAAGTCGACCCTCGCGGACGCCCTCGTGCGCGATGGCGACCCGGACGCGGGGCTGCCGCCGGGAGCGCAGCTCCTGCGGCTCGACGACGTCTACCCCGGCTGGGACGGCCTCGAGGCGGCGTCCCGGCACCTCGAGCGCCTCGTCCTCGCCGAGATGCGCCCGGGCGGCGCCCCGCGGTGGCGCCGCTGGGACTGGGTCGCCGACGCGCCCGCCGAGTGGCACGACGTGGATCCCGCGCGCCCGCTCGTGGTCGAGGGCTGCGGATCCCTGACCCGGGTCGCCGCGCGCCTCGCCACCCGCCGCATCTGGGTGGAGGCCGACGACGCCGTGCGCCGGGCCCGCGCCATCGCCCGCGACGGCGAGTCCTTCGCCGTGGAGTGGGAGCGCTGGGACGCGCAGTGGCGCGCGCACGTCGCCCGCGAGGATCCGCGGGCCCTGGCCGACGTCGTCGTCCGCACGGACGCCGTCGCGGCGGCCGGGTAGCCTGAGGCCATGACCGATTCCGCACCGTCCGACGTCCGCTACCTCGCCGTCTTCGCCGACGGCCCCCTCGAGGGCACCACCGAGACCCGCGTCCTCGTCGACGGCGAGCACGACGAGACCATCAGCACCATGTCGGCCGTGGAGGGCAAGGAGTCGCTCTTCCAGTACCGCGCCGGCGAGGTGTCCGAGGTCGCGGGCGAGCAGCGCGTCACCTACTCGTACGTGGCGGACGGCAGCGACGACGTCCTCGGCGAGGGCGACGACGAGTCCCTCGAGCTCTGATCCCCGGCGCGCCCGGCGCCTGAGCGCCCCTCCACGACCCCGGCCCGCCACGCGGCTGCCGGGGTCGTCGTGCGTCCGGCCGCTCGGGCCTCAGGCCCAGCCGAGCTCGTGCAGCCGGTCGTCGTCGATGCCGTGGAAGTGCGCGATCTCGTGCACGAGCGTGACGTGGACGAGGTCCCGCAGCGCGTCCATGTCCTCCGCCTCGTGCAGGTGCGGCTCGCGGTAGACGACGATCCGGTCCGGCATCTCGCCGAAGCCGTACTGCCCGCGCTCGGTCATGGCGACGCCGTCGTAGAGGCCGAGCAGGTCGAGCGACCCGTCCTCGGGCCGGTCCTCCACCACGAACACGACGTTGTCGAGGCCGTCCACCATCTCGTCCGGCAGCTCGTCGAGCTCGTCGACCACCAGTCGCTCGAAGTCGTCGGGGTCGAGGTGCAGCACGGATCCAGCCTCGCACAGGCGACGGGCGTCGGAGACGCCCGGGAAATGCGGAAGGGCCGGGACCCTCTCGGATCCCGGCCCTTCCCGATGGGGTGGACGACGGGGCTCGAACCCGCGACTTCCGGCTCCACAAGCCAGCGCTCTGCCAACTGAGCTACGCCCACCATGCGGCCGATCCCGCTCTCGCGGACGGCCATGACGAGGATACTACAGCCGCGGGGCCCAGGCGGACGTCACGTCCGCGGAGATGGCCTGCACGTCCTCGGTCGCGGGTCCCGGCGCCGGCACGAAGGCCGCGCGGCGGTAGTACTCGAGCTCCCGGATCGACTCGAGGATGTCCGCGAGGGCCCGGTGTCCGCCGTTCTTCGCGGGGGAGTTGAAGTAGATCCGGGGGAACCACTCCTTCGCCAGCACCTTGATGGAGGAGACGTCGACGCTGCGGTAGTGGAGATGCGCGTCCACGCGGGGCATGTACTTCGCGAGGAACGCGCGGTCGGTGCCGATCGTGTTGCCCGCGATGGGCGCCTTGCCGCCGTTGGGCACGTGCTGCAGCAGGTACTCCAGCACCGCGAACTCCGCGTCGGCGAGGCTGACGCCGGCGGGGATCTCGTCGAGCAGCCCCGAGGACCGGTGCATGTCGGTGACGAAATCGCCCATGTTGGCGAGCGCCGCGGGGTCGGGGTTGATGACGATCGTGAAGCCGTCGTCCACGGGCACGAGGTCGAAGTCGGTGACGACCACCGCGACCTCCACCAGCTCGTCGATCGCGAGGTCGAGCCCCGTCATCTCGCAGTCGATCCACACCAGCCGGTCCGCGTTGTTGCCCATCCCCCGATCCTATCGGCGGGCCCGGGCCGCCCCGATGCGCCGCCTACCATGGGGGAGTGATCACCCTCCTCGCCGTCCTCCTCATCGTCAACGGCGTCTGGAACGTCGTCGTCTGGCCGCAGTTCCTCAAGCGCGTGGCGAAGGATCCCCGCGCCCGCGCCGCCGACGGGTCCCGCACGCCCTTCTTCACCGTGCACCTCGTGCTGGTGTCGGTCTCGCTCCTCCTGGCCCTCGTCTCGATCATCGCCGCCGTCGCGGCGTTCGCCTCCTGATCCCGGGAGAGGGCGGGCCGGCGGGGGACTCCGTGCCCGCGGGATCCGAGGGCGTGCGCGTCCTCCTGTTCTCCTCGCTCTTCTGCGTGCCGTGCCAGGCCACCCGGCGCACGCTCGAGGAGGTGCAGCGGCTGCTGCCCTGGCTCCCGGTGGAGGAGCTCGACGTCGCGGCCCACCCCGACCTGGCCGAGGCGGAGCGCATCCGGTCGACGCCGACGATCGTCGTGCGCGCCGGGGACCGCGAGGTGCTCCGCGCGGAGGGCGTGCCGACCGCGCCCCAGGTGCTGCAGGCGGTCGTGCGGGCCATGGACGGCACGGCCCCCGCCGGACCGGCGGTCTCCTCGGGGCGCCCGGATCCCGCGTAGTACCCTCGTCACGACCCCCTGTAGCTCAATGGATAGAGCATCGGCCTTCTAATCCGACGGTTGCGCGTTCGAGTCGCGCCGGGGGGACCGACTGTCGGACGCGCGGGATCGGCCGTAGATTTGGGCACATGCGCGACATCCAGTCACAGATCATCGCCGCCCTCGAGGTGCGTCCGACCATCGATCCCGCCGACGAGGTCCGGAAGCGCGTCGACTTCCTCAAGGCCTACCTCCGGTCCACCGGCGCCGAGGGCTTCGTCCTCGGCGTGAGCGGCGGGCAGGACTCGTCCCTGGCCGGGCGACTCGCCCAGCTCGCGATCGAGGAGCTCGCCGCGGAGGGGCTCCTCGCCGAGTTCATCGCCGTGCGCCTGCCGTACGGCGTGCAGGCGGACGAGGAGGACGCGCAGCTCGCGCTCTCCTTCATCCAGCCGAAGTCGAGCGTCGTCTTCGACATCAAGCGCGCGGTCGACGGCTTCCAGGCGGAGTACGCCGACGCCGCCGGGCACGCGATGACGGACTTCACCAAGGGCAACGTCAAGGCGCGCTCGCGCATGGTCGCCCAGTACGCGCTGGCCGGGCAGGCCCGCCTGCTGGTGATCGGCACCGACCACGCGGCCGAGGCCGTCACGGGCTTCTTCACGAAGTACGGCGACGGCGGAGCGGACGTGCTGCCGCTGACGGGTCTCACGAAGCGCCAGGGCCGGGCGCTGCTCGAGCACCTGGGCGCCCCCGAGCGGCTGTACCTCAAGGCCCCCACCGCGGACCTCCTCGACGACACCCCCGGCCAGACCGACGAGGCCAACCTCGGTCTCACCTACGCCGACATCGACGACTTCCTCGAGGGACGGGACGTCGCCGACGAGGTGGCCGAGGCGATCGAGGCGCGATACCGGAGCACGGAGCACAAGCGGCGCGTGCCCGCCAGCATGTTCGACGACTGGTGGAAGTGATCCCCGCCTGACCCACGTGACGACGCCCCGCACCTCGGTCGAGGTGCGGGGCGTCGTCACGTGTCGGAGAGGGCGATCAGCGCCGCTCGGCCTCCGCGGCGCGCGAGTTCGCGGCGGACGACGAGGGAACGGGCGGGCTGTACTGCTCGTCCGGTGACTCGACGCGGCGCTCCGCGGCGGGCTGGTCGTCGGATCCGCTGCGCCACGGCACCGGGACGGGAGCGACGGCGGTCGCCTCGTCCGGGCGGGCCTGCGGCCTGCTCGCGGCGGCCGTGTCGGTGGCCGGCTGGTCGTCCTCGAACTGCCAGCGGGAGATGTCGCCCTGGAAGATCTTGCGAGCGCGACCGGGGTGGTGCTGCCACTCGACCATGCGGTCGCGGAACTCGGCCAGCTGCGCGTCGAACTGGAAGCCGAAGCTGCCGCTGCCGCGCTTGAACTCGGTGATCTCGTGGGCCGCCCAGGTGGCGGCGGTCGCCGCGCCCTTGACCGGCAGGAGGCGGATCCGGATGTCGGCCTCGCCCGCGGCGCGGTCGGCGAGCACGCGCTCCTGCGCCGTGAGGCCGTCCCACACCGAGGCCTGGCGCGCCGCGTCGACGAGCACGCCGATGGCGGCCGCCTTCACCTCGCGGTCGTGCCGGGTGAGGATCCGCTGCGTGGCACCGCGTGCGATGAACGCCGCGAGTACGCCGGCCACCACGATGGCGACGAAGGGGACGACGACGCCGGAGAGGAGCTGCGTGCCCCGCTCGGACGCGAGGGCATCGAGGAGATCATTCCACCACTGCATGCGGCGACCGTACCCCGGGCATCGGGCGCGATCCGGGAGGTCGCGCGGGCGCGTCGCGACGCCCGCTCAGGGGTGGCCGCCGGTCAGAACCGGAGGCAGTCGACCGCGTCCTGCAGCGACCAGAAGTCGCCGAGGGGGACGAACCCCTGGGCGTCACGGCGGAGGCGCTTGGCGCGGAAGCGCTCGCCCTGCGGCTCGTGCATGCGCTCCACGTAGCCGAGCACGGCGCCGTCGGGCCGGGTGACGCGCAGGAGCCCGTCGTGCAGCTCGCGCACCTGGGCGGCCGAGCGCGACAGGGGGGTGTAGGTGATGCTGGGCATGGTGTCCTCCGTCCGCGTGCCGCCGGCCCGGCGGTGTCTCGATGTCCCCGAAGCTACGGGGGACCACCGACATCGCGCCCGGCAGGAATGGGCGGTGCCCGATGACGGTTCCCTCCCATGTCGACCGCCGCGGACCTCGCGCGCATCGACGGGAAGTAGGTTCATCTCTCATGCAGACATTCATCCTCGCCGGCGGCTGCTTCTGGTGCCTCGATGCGGTCTACCGCACGCTCGACGGCGTCCAGGACGTCATCTCCGGCTACATCGGCGGACACACCGCCCACCCGTCCTACGACGCCGTGTGCACGGGCGCGACCGGGCACGCCGAGGCGGTGAAGGTGGTCTTCGACGAGGAGGTCATCCCCGCCGACGTCATCCTCGACGTGTTCTTCACGCTGCACGACCCGCGCCAGCTCAACCGCCAGGGCGCCGACGTCGGCACCCAGTACCGCTCGGCGATGTTCCCCGCGGACGCGGAGCAGGAGCAGCTGTTCCGGGACGCCATCTCCCGCGCGGGCGAGCTGTGGGACGGCACTGCCGTCACCACGATCGAGCCGGTCGGCACCTGGTACGACGCGGAGGACTACCACCAGGACTTCTTCGCGAAGAACCCCGGTCAGGGCTACTGCAACGCGGTCGCCGTGCCCAAGGTCAACAAGGTGCGGAAGTCGTTCGCGCAGTACGTGCGCGCCGCCTGATCCACCCCTCATCGACGCCCCGCGGCCTGTACGGCCGCGGGGCGTCGGCGTACCATCGGCACGTCCGGGCGACGGAGCCCGGCGAGGAGAGGCGACGACGATGTCGATGACCACCAGCACGAGCACGACCGGCCTCCCGCGCATCGCGGGCAAGACCTGGGTGGCCTTCGGGGCCACGGGGGCGCTCGCCTCCATCCACTCCCATGACGACGGCTACGAGGTGCGGCCGCTGCGCCGCGGCGTGTTGGCCGGCACCTACCCCACCCTGGAGATCGCGAAGGCCGCGCTCCGGGCGGTCCGGGGCGACGAGCTCCGCTTCACCGAGCACTGATTCCGCGCCCCCCTCCCCAGGCCCGCATCCGTCGCGTCGCGCGCGGGATCCGCTCGAGCGTCCCGCTCGATGCCCGCGGCCGTCCATCCTGGGCCGGCGGTCACGCGGTCGCGGGAAGGGGAGCGTCGGTGCGGGATCGGTGCGAGGAGCACGACGGCGACGAGCGCGAGAACGGTGTGTCCGTCGTGGTCCACGGAGCGGTCGCGCGGCGGCCGCGGTGCATCTCCACGGTCGAGGGCTGGGAGGTCGCGAGCCTCGTCCTCGGGCCCGGCGACGTCGGCGTCGGCGTGCCGGAGGGCGGTGCCGTCCTCGTCGTGTGCTCGGGCGTCGGATCGGCGGGCGCCGTGACGCGCCTCGCGGCGGGGGAGGAGGTGATCGTCCTCGGCCGCCTCGTCCCGCGACGCGCCGCCCGTCCGGAGCACGACGTGATCGAGCTCGTGGCCGATGCGGTGCTGGCCCGACGCCGGGCAGGGGAGGTCACCACGGCGACGGAGCCTAGGATCGCACCATGAGCGGATCCCCCCGGTGGCTCGAGCCGGATCAGCAGCGCGCCTGGCGGACGGTCATCGTCGCGCTGAACCACGTCAGCGAGCGCATCGAGCGGCAGCTCCTCCGCGACGCGGGCATGCCGCACGCCTACTACATGATCCTCGTCCGGCTGTCGGAGGCCGAGGGCGGCGCGCTCCCCATGAGCGTCCTCGCCCGGGCGCTGCAGGCCTCGGCGAGCCGCACCTCGCACGCCGTCACCCGGCTGGAGCAGCTCGGCTGGGTCCGCCGCTCGCGCTCGCCCCACGACGGCCGGAGCCTGCTCGCCGAGCTCACCGACGAGGGCCGCGCGACCCTCGAGGCGGCGGCCCCCGGCCACGCCGAGGAGGTGCTCCGCACGGTGTTCGACCCGCTGACCGCGGATCAGACCGCGCAGCTCGAGGCCATCGCGCGGGATATCCTCGCCAGCATGAGCGCATCCTCCCTCGACGACGGCCAGGGGAGCGCCCGCGGCGACGACCTCGCCATCCCCGCGGCACCCGACCGCGACGACGACACGGCCTGCGCCGACGAGTCCGCCGCGTGATCCGCGCTCCCCGCGCCCTCCTGGCGCCGGCGCTCCTCGGCGCCCTGCTCCTGTCGGCCTGCACGCAGACGCCCGCGTCGCCCGAGCCGACCCCGACCGCCGTCACCGGCAGCGCCGAGCCCGGCGCCTCGCCTGCCGCGCCCGCCACACCCACCGTCGCGCCCGTCGACCCGGACGGCACGGCCGAGGGCAACCTGCCCGCCTTCGAGGCGACGGCGGGAGCGGTCGTCGCCGCGGACCCCAACGCGCAGGGTCGCGCCCTCGTGGACGCGCTCGTGGCAGCCGGCTTCCCGAAGGACCGCATGGAGGTCACCGCTGACGCGACGCCGCTCGGCAACTCCGTCGACTCGATCCTCGTCGCCGTGCACATGCCCGACGCGTGCCTCATCGGGCAGCGGGCGCAGGACGGCTTCACCGCCCACGTCGAGCCGACGCTCTCCTCCGGCCGCTGCCTGGTCGGCCAGACCCGCGCGATCGACTGGTGACCCCGGTCCCGGTGCCTCCACGCGCGGCGTCCGGCACCCGCGGCACTGAATAGACTCGTGCCCATGGCTGAATACATCTACTCGATGGTCCGCGCCCGGAAGTCGGTCGGCGACAAGCTGATCCTCGACGACGTCACCATGTCGTTCATCCCCGGCGCCAAGATCGGCGTCGTCGGGCCGAACGGCGCGGGCAAGTCGACGATCCTGAAGATCATGGCGGGCCTCGACACCCCGAGCAACGGCGAGGCGAAGCTCTCACCCGGCTACTCGGTCGGCATCCTCATGCAGGAGCCCGAGCTCGACGAGTCGAAGACCGTGCTCGAGAACGTCCAGGAGGGCGTCGGCCCGCTGAAGGCGCAGGTCGACCGCTACAACGAGATCGCCGCGGCCATGGCCGAGCCCGACGCCGACTTCGACACCCTGCTCGCCGAGATGGGAACGCTGCAGGAGGCCATCGACGCCGCCGACGGCTGGGAGCTCGACTCGCAGCTCGAGCAGGCGATGGACGCGCTCCGCACCCCGCCGGGCGACGCCTCGGTCGCGAACCTCTCGGGCGGCGAGAAGCGCCGCGTCGCGCTCTGCAAGCTCCTGCTCCAGAAGCCCGACCTGCTGCTCCTCGACGAGCCCACCAACCACCTCGACGCCGAGAGCGTGCTCTGGCTCGAGCAGCACCTCTCCAAGTACCCGGGCGCCGTCCTCGCCGTGACCCACGACCGGTACTTCCTCGACCACGTGGCCGAGTGGATCGCCGAGGTCGACCGCGGACGCCTCTACCCGTACGAGGGCAACTACTCGACCTACCTCGAGAAGAAGCAGGAGCGCCTGAGCGTCCAGGGCAAGAAGGACGCCAAGCTCTCCAAGCGCCTCGCCGAGGAGCTCGACTGGGTGCGCAGCAACGCGAAGGGCCGCCAGGCGAAGTCGAAGGCGCGCCTCGCCCGCTACGAGGAGATGGTGACCGAGGCGGAGCGCACGAGGAAGCTGGACTTCGAGGAGATCCAGATCCCCGTCGGCCCGCGCCTCGGCTCGCAGGTCATCGACGCGACGAAGCTGCACAAGCAGTTCGGCGAGCGGGTCCTCATCGACGACCTCTCCTTCACCCTGCCGCGCAACGGCATCGTCGGCGTCATCGGCCCGAACGGCGTCGGCAAGACCACGCTGTTCAAGACCATCGTCGGCTTCGAGCCGCTCGACTCCGGCGAGCTCAAGGTCGGCGACACCGTCGACATCTCCTACGTCGACCAGAGCCGCGGCGGCATCGACCCCGAGAAGTCGCTGTTCGAGGTCGTCTCCGACGGCCAGGACTACATCCAGGTCGGCAAGCAGGAGGTGCCCGCGCGCGCCTACGTCTCGACCTTCGGGTTCAAGGGCCCCGACCAGCAGAAGAAGGCCGGCATCCTCTCCGGTGGCGAGCGCAACCGCCTCAACCTCGCGCTCACGCTCAAGCAGGGCGGCAACCTGCTGCTGCTCGACGAGCCCACCAACGACCTGGACGTCGAGACGCTCGGCAGCCTCGAGAACGCCCTGCTCGAGTTCCCCGGCTGCGCCGTGGTCATCACCCACGACCGGTGGTTCCTCGACCGGATCGCGACCCACATCCTCTCCTACGAGGGCACGGAGGAGGACCCGGCGAACTGGTACTGGTTCGAGGGCAACTTCGAGTCGTACGAGCAGAACAAGATCGAGCGCCTGGGCGCGGACGCCGCGAAGCCGCACCGCTCGGCGTACCGCAAGCTGACCCGGGACTGATCCGGTGACCCGGGTCCACGTCCCGATCCACCTGAGGTGGGCGGACCTCGACGCCTACGACCATGTGAACAACGTGGAGGTCCTCCGGCTGCTGGAGGAGGCGCGCGTGCGCGCCTTCTGGCAGGGCGAGGACGACGGCGAGGACGCGGGGCTCGCGCTCATCGACGCGTCCGCGGGCGCGGCGACCATGACCCTGATCGCCCGGCAGGAGGTCGAGTACCTGCTCCCCATCTCCTACGGGCGGCGTCCGCTCGACGTGCAGGTGTGGCTGGGGCGGCTCGGCGGGTCCAGCTTCGAGGCGTGCTACGAGCTGCGGTCGCCCGCGGGCGTCGAACCGGCCGTGCTGTACGCGCGCGCCTCCACGACGATCGTGCTCGTCGACGCCGCCATGGGGCGCCCGCGGCGGATCACCGAGGACGAGCGCGCCGCCTGGTCGACTTACCTCGAGGAGCCGGTGGCGTTCAGCCGCCGCGGCTGAGGGAGGCCGGTCAGGCGCGGTCCCCGAGGGGGACCCGGACCATGCCCTCCTGGGCCACGCTCGCGAGCAGCACGCCGTCGCGCGAGTAGATCCGCCCGAGCGAGAGGCCGCGGCCGCCCTGCGCGCTGGTCGACTCCTGCACGTAGAGCATCCACTCGTCCGCGCGTCCGAAGCGGTGGAACCACATGGCGTGGTCGAGGCTCGCGGCCTTGATGCCGGGGGTCGCCCACGAGAGGCCGTGCCGGCGGTAGATGGACTCGAGGATCGAGTAGTCGCTCGCGTAGGCGAGGGAGGCCAGGTGCACGGCCGGGTCGTCGGGGAGGCGGCCGATGGCGCGGATCCACACGGCCTGGTGCGCGACGCGGTCGGGCGCGGCGCCGAAGTAGACGGGCTGCTCGACGTGGCGCATGTCGAAGGGGCGGTCGTTCGCCCAGTGCGCGGCGACAGGGTGGTCGATGCGCGACAGCACGTCGCGCGCGCTCGGCAGGGACTCCGGCTCGGGGATCCCCTCGGGCATCGGCGCCTGGTGCTCGAGGCCCTCGTCCGCGTCCTGGAACGACGCGATCATCGAGAGTATGGGACGGCCGTCCTGGTACGCCTGCGTGCGGCGGGTCGAGAACGAGCGGCCGTCGTGGATCCGGTCGACCGAGAAGGTGATGGGCTTGGTGACGTCGCCGGGCCGCAGGAAGTAGCCGTGCATGCTGTGCGGCCGGCGGTCGGCGTCCGTGGTGCGCATGGCCGCGACGAGGGACTGCGCGAGCACCTGGCCGCCGAAGACGCGGCCCATGGGCATCCACTGCGACGGACCGGTGGAGATGTCCTCGCTCGTGCGCGCGCCCGTGTCGGTGAGGTCGAGGGCGGTGAGGAGGCCGGCGAGCGGGCCGTCGTCCGGGATGTCGGATGCGTGGTCGGTCATGGGTCCTCCGCCTGGCGGGCCGGCCTCGGGTGGCCGGGCGCCCGGCGGATCGCACGGGCGCATCCAGTAGCTTAGACACGCCATGACGCCCTCCTTCGCCCTCCGGGACGCCCTCGCCCTCGGCGATCTGCAGACCTTCCTCGGGCGCTCCGCCCGCGTCGACGACGGTGCCGTGCGCCTCATCGGATCCGGCGGTGTCCTCGCCGTCTACACCTCGGTGCTGCAGCCCGCCGGCCTCCTCGACCGGTCGCCCACCGTGCTCGGCCTCCGCACGTTCGCGGCCGAGACGCAGGGGCCCGTCGACAGCGTGGTGCCGATCCGCGCGCTCCTCGACCGGCTCGCGCGCCTCGAGGGGCCGGCCACCGGATCCCCGGGCGAGCCCGTTGGCGTGCTCGTGCCGCCGGACACGGCTACCGCGCCCTGGGCGGGGATCTCGCCGCCGCGGGCCGGGTGGGAGCGCGTCGTCGACGTGCCCGCCGCCTCCCTCCGCGCAGCCGCGCGGGCCGGGATCGACGAGGTCGCCGCCGCCGTGCCGTCGGGCATCGGCGAGCAGATCGTGTCGCGCGTGCGCGGCGAGGTGTGGGGCCGCGCCGTGGAGGGCGCGCCCGACGTGGTGGCCGGCGGGGCCTTCGCGGCCTACAGCCTCGGGTTCCTCGGGCCGGATCCCGCGCCCGACGCGGCGCCGGATGACGCGGAGGCGCCCGTCGCGGTGTTCCGCACCGGACCCTGGACGCGACTCACCATGGCGCGCGGGCACGTGCTCGTGCGGCGGCTCTAACGCGCCCTCCAGCCCCGGCGCGTCCCGGTGCCGCCGTGCTCAGGACTCGTCGAACGTGTTGACCATCGCGTGGGCGGCGCGCTCCAGGTAGTCCCAGAGCTGCGCCTCGTGCATCGGGGCCAGGTCGAGCGAGTCGACGGCCACGCGCATGTGCGCGAGCCAGCGGTCGCGGGCGTCGGGGTTGACGCGGAACGGCATGTGCCGCATCCGCAGGCGCGGGTGGCCCCGCTCGTCGCTGTAGGTCGTGGGGCCGCCCCAGTACTGCTCGAGGAAGCCGGTGAGGCGCTGGATCGCGCCCTCGAGGTCCTCCTCGGGGTACATCGCGACGAGCACGGGGTCCTCGGCGACGCCGCGGTAGAACTCCCGGACGAGCCTCTCGAAGGTGGGGCGGCCGCCCACGTCGTCGTAGAACGAGCTCGCGAGCAGGTCGGCCATCAGGACTCCTCGGGCGGCGTGGCGGGCTTCCGCGGCTGGCGCGGCGCGCGCGGGGGCTTCGGGGGAGCCGCCTCCTGGGACCCGCTGTCCGGGTCCAGGGTCGACTCCGTGGACGCGGGGTCCTCGGGGAGCACGGTCCAGGTCGCGGTGATCTCGTCCTCGTCGGGATCCTGCGCGGGCGCCGGGCCCTGGGCGGGGATCATCTGCGTCGAGCGCGGGTCGGGGCGGGAGCCGGCGGCGCCGCGGACGACGGGGGAGGCGGATCCGGCCGCCGGGGATCCGGGCTGGCGCGGGGCGACCTTGCGGGCGGCGCGCTTGCGGGGAGCCGGCTGCTCGGGCTGCTGCACGGGCGTCGACGCGGTGCGCGGCGGGTGCGCGCCGCCCACGCTGGCCGCGCTGTCGAAGCCCGTGAGGACGACGGCGGTGAGGGAGGGCAGGGTGACGCCCATCGCGTCGAGGGCCGCCTTGAGCCGTGCACGGAGCTCGCGGGAGACGTCGTCGCGCGCGTTGCTGCGCGTCTTGACGACGATCCGGATCACGACCGCCGACTCGGAGATCGACTCGATGCCCCAGAGCTCGGGCTTCTCGACGATGCGCGAACGCCACTTCGGGGTGGACGCGAGCTCGGTGGCGGTCGCGAGCATGCGCTCCTGCACGGCCTGCACGTCGGTGTCGTAGGGCACGGCGAGGTCGATGACCACGCGGGCCCAGCCCTGCGACATGTTGCCGACGCGGAGAATCTCTCCGTTCCGCACGAACCAGAGCGTGCCGTTGACGTCGCGGAGGGTCGTGATGCGGATGCCGACGGTCTCGACGACGCCCGTCGCGGGCCCCACGTCGACGACGTCGCCCACGCCGAGCTGGTCCTCCACGACCATGAACAGGCCGTTGAGGATGTCCTTGACGATGTTCTGCGCGCCGAAGCCGAGGCCCGCGCCGAGGGCGGCGGTGAGGAGGGCGAGGGAGCTGGTGACGTTGGGGGCCACCTCGGAGAGCACGCTCGCGAGCACGATGACCACGATCACGACGGTGGTGATGTTGCTCAGCACGCTGCCGAGGGTCCGGGTGCGCTGCACGACGCGGACGGCCGTGAGCGGCGATGCCTGGATCGACTGCGTGTCGTCGACGTTCTGCCGCTTCTTCACGCCCGTGACGATCTGGTCGACGGTGTGGCGGATGACGACCAGCAGGATCCAGCGCAGGAGTATGCCGCCGAGGACGTAGGAGATGACTCTGATCAGCACGCCCCAGGTGGAGAAGAACGAGCCGTCGCCGCAGCACACCATGCTCAGGTCCATCGCGACGCGCTTCCGACGGGGATGAGGAGAGGGGAGGTCATCCGGCCGAGTGTACCGGCGACCTCCCCGGCCGGCCCTGGGTCCGTCCGCAGGAGCGGGGTGGACGACGAGGGGGACGGCCGCGTGCGCGACCGTCCCCCTCGGGTGGAGCTCCGGCTACTCGGCGTCCTTCGCCTGCGCCCGGAGCGCCCGCTCGACGCCCGACAGCAGCTCGCTGACGAGGCGGCGGAGCGCCGGCGGCTCCGGGTTCGCGTCGAGCCAGGCGACGGTCGCGTCGCGCAGCTCCGCGTCGGCGAGCGGCGACGGGTAGAAGCCGCCGATGAGCGCCGCCGCGATGGCGTAGCTGCGGGACTCCCACACGCCCTGCAGCGCGTCGAAGTACGCGCCCACATACGGGCGCAGCAGCTCGGTGTCCGCCGCGCGACGGAAGCCGAGCCCCGTGGTGCGCACGATCGTGTTCGGCTCGGTGTCGGCCTCCCACACGGACGCCCACGCCGCCTTCTTGCCCTCCGCCGTGGGGAGCGCCGCGCGGGCCTGGGCCGCCGACTGCGCACCCGTCGCCGTGCGGTCGGCCGCGAGCGCCGCGTCGATCTCGGCGGTGCCGGCGCGACCGCCCGCGACGAGCGCGGTCAGCAGCTCCCAGCGGAGGTCGGCGTCGATCTCGACGCCCTCGAGCGTCTCGGTCCCGTCGAGCAGCGCCTGCACGTGATCCAGCTGCGCGGGCTCGGCCGCCACCTGCGCGAAGGTGCGCAGGAACTGGAACTGGTTGTCGGATCCGGGCGCCGCCTGCGCCGTGAGCGCCCACAGCTCGGTGGCGACCGTCGCCAGCAGCTCGTCGCGGTGATCCGGAGCCGAGTACGACGCGGCGGCCGTGGTGAGCTGCGCGAGCGCGTAGCGGAGGGCCGTCGACTCGTCCTCGGTGGCGACGTTGTCGAGCACGAGGCGGGCGTAGTCGCGGGCGCGGATCTCGCCGTCGCGCGTCGCGTCCCACACCGAGGCGAAGACGAGCGAGCGGGCGAGCGAGTCCTCGAACGCGGCGAGGTGGCGCATCGCGACCTCGAGCGACGCGGGATCCAGGCGGACCTTCGCGTAGGTGAGGTCGTCGTCGTTCAGCAGCACGAGCGCGGGGCGCTGGCGGCCGACGAGCTCGGCGACCTCGGTGCGGTCGCCGTCGACGTCCAGCTCGAACCGGTCGGTGCGGACCAGCTTCGCGTCGCGCAGCTCGTAGAAGCCGATCGCCAGGCGGTGCGGGCGGAGCGTCGGGTAGTCCTCCGCGGCCTCCTGCAGCACGGCGAACGACGTGATGACGCCGTCCTCGTCGGTCTCGATCTCGGGACGCAGCGTGTTCACGCCCGAGGTCTTGAGCCACAGGTCGGTCCAGCGCTCGAGGTCGCGCCCGCTCGTGCCCTCGAGCTCCGACGTGAAGTCGCGGAGGGTCGAGTTGCCGAACGCGTGGCGCTGGAAGTACGCGGCCACGCCCGCGAGGAACTCCTCCTGGCCGACGTAGGCGACGAGCTGGCGCAGCACCGACGCGCCCTTGGCGTACGTGATGCCGTCGAAGTTGACCTGCACGTCCTCCAGGTCGTTGATGGTCGCGTAGACGGGGTGCGTGCTCGGGAGCTGGTCCTGGTTGTAGGCCCAGGACTTCTCGCCGGCGTTGAACGTGGTCCACGCGCCCGTCCACTCGGTGCCCTCGGCCGTGGCCAGGGTCGAGATGTACGTGGCGAAGGACTCGTTGAGCCACAGGTCGTCCCACCACTTCATGGTGACGAGGTCGCCGAACCACATGTGCGCGAGCTCGTGCAGGATCGTCGTGACCCGGCGCTCCTTCACCGCGTCGGTGACCTTGGAGCGGAAGACGTAGCTCTCCACGAACGTGACGGCGCCCGCGTTCTCCATCGCGCCGGCGTTGAACTCGGGGACGAAGAGCTGGTCGTACTTGGGGAACGGGTAGGGGTACTCGAAGCGCTCCTCGAAGAACGCGAAGCCCTCGCGGGTCTTCTCGAAGACGTAGTCGGCGTCGAGGTGCTCCATGAGCGACTTGCGGGCGAAGACGCCGAGCGGGATCGTGCGGCCGTCGCTCGAGGTGAGCTCGCTGCGGACGGCGCCGTAGGGGCCCGCGATGAGCGCCGTGATGTAGCTCGACATGCGCAGCGTCGGCTCGAAGGTCCACGTGGAGGCGCCGTCGGCGGCGGCCGTGGGCTCGGGCGTGGGGGAGTTGGACACGACCTCCCAGTGCGAGGGCGCGGTGACGGTGAAGCGGAAGACCGCCTTGAGGTCGGGCTGCTCGAACACCGCGAACATGCGGCGGGAGTCCGGCACCTCGAACTGGGAGTAGAGGTAGACCTCGTCGTCGACGGGATCCACGAAGCGGTGCAGCCCCTCGCCCGTGTTCGTGTACATGGCGTCGGCGACGACCGTGAGCTCGTTCTCCTGCGCGAGGTCGTCGAGGCGGATGCGGACGCCGTCGCTGACGTCGGCCGGGTCGAGCTCGCGGCCGTTCAGCGTCACGGAATGCACCGTGCGGGTGATCGCGTCGATGAACGTGGACGCCCCGGCCGTGGCGGTGAAGCGCACGGTCGTGGTGGATCCGAACACCTCCGCACCGCGGGTGAGGTCGAGCGCCACGTCGTACTCGGACACGGCCAGCAGCGCGGCGCGCTCCTCGGCCTCGACGCGGGTGAGGTTCTCTCCTGGCATGCTGCTCCTGCTCGTCCGTGAGGTGGGTGGGCCGTGCGTGCGGACGCGCTTCGCGTGACGATGCCCCAGGCGGTCGGGACCGCGGGTGCATGGGCGGAGCGGCGCCGCTTCCGGAGCCGATCCTATTGCGTCGGCTGACCTAGGCTTGCGGCATGTCCGACGTTCAGAGCACCCCCCGCACCACCGCCGTCGAGTTCTGGTTCGACCCGTCCTGCCCCTGGGCGTGGATGACCTCCCGCTGGGTCGACGAGGTCGCCCGCCACCGCGACCTCGACATCACCTGGCGCGTCATGAGCCTCGCCGTCCTCAACGAGGACAAGGCCGACGACCCGAACTTCGCCGCCTTCCTCCCGCGCGCCCTCCGGTTCACGCGCCTCGTCGCCGCGGTCGAGGCCGAGCACGGCGCCGAGCACGTCAAGCCGCTCTACGACGCCCTCGGCACGCGGATCCACCTCCGCGACCAGAAGGACGCCGACGTCGTGATCCCCGAGGTGCTCGCGGAGCTCGGCCTCCCCGCGGAGCTCGCCGAGACGAGCCGCACCGACCGCTACGACGAGCCCATGCGCGCCAGCCACTTCGACGGCATCGAGCGCGTCGGCCAGGACGTCGGCACGCCCGTCATCGCGGTCGACGGCGTCGCGTTCTTCGGTCCCGTCATCTCGCCGGCGCCGAAGGGCGAGGAGGCCGTCAAGCTGTGGGACGGCGTCGTCGCCGTCGCCGCCTACCCGGGCTTCTTCGAGATCAAGCGCTCGCGCACCGTGGGCCCGATCTTCGACTGACCCTTTCCCGTCGCGTGCGCGGCGGCCGGGCGTCCGCGGATGCCCGGCCGCGGCGCGCCCGGCACCGCCCGCGCCGCGGGCACGACGCCGCCTGCGCGGCAGGAGGAGTGCACGATGCGCATCCACATCGCGACCGACCACGCGGGACTCGACTTCTCGAGGTTCCTCGCCGAGCACCTGGGCGCCGCGGGGCACGACGTCGTCGACCACGGGCCCACCTCGTACGACCCGCTCGACGACTACCCCTCGTTCTGCATCCGCGCTGCGCGTGCCGTCGTCGCCGACCAGCGCGCGGGCACGGCCGCGCTCGGCGTGGTGTTCGGCGGATCCGGCAACGGCGAGCAGATCGCCGCGAACAAGGTCGATGGCGTGCGCGCGGCGCTCGTCTGGAACCTCTCGACGGCCGTGCTCGCCCGCCAGCACAACGACGCCAACGTGATCTCCATCGGCGCCCGCCAGCACACCGTCGAGGAGGCCACGGCCTTCATCGACGCGTTCATCGCGGAGCCGTTCTCCGCAGAGGAGCGACACGCGCGCCGCATCGCGCAGCTCGCCGAGTACGAGACGACGGGGGCCATCGCCGGTCACCCCGTCACCGACTAGGCCGCCGTGCCCGAGGGGCATTCGATCCACCGGATCGCGAAGCAGTTCGAGGCGCACTTCGTGGGCGACGTCGTGCAGGCGTCCTCCCCGCAGGGTCGCTTCGCGGAGGGCGCGCCCGTCCTCGATGGCCGCCGGCTCCTCGCCGCGAAGGCCGTGGGCAAGCAGATGTTCCTCGAGTTCGACGGCGACGTCTGGCTGCGCGTGCACCTCGGCCTCTACGGTGCGTGGGACTTCGCGGGCGATGTCTCGACGCTCAACCGGATGGGGCAGAACGGGATGCGCGGCGATGTACCCGTCGACGACCGCGTCGACGACGCTCCCGTCGACGCCGACGCGGAGGACTCCCTCGCGAGCATCGGGGCGCCCCGGCGCGCGCGCCTCCGCATGGCCGAGCAGGAGAAGGTGCACGACCCGTTCTCCTCCGACGCGTGGCCGCCGGAGCCCGTGGGCCAGGTGCGCGTGCGGCTCCTCACCGAGCACGCCGTAGCGGATCTGCGCGGCCCCACCGCGTGCGTCGTCGCGAGCCCCGAGGAGGTGCGGCAGGCCATCGACAAGCTGGGACCGGATCCCCTCGTCGACGGCGGCAAGCGCTCCGAGGACCGCTTCACGGCGACGGTGCGGAAGAAGCCGACGGCGATCGGCCTGCTGCTCATGGACCAGTCCGTGGTCAGCGGGATCGGCAACGTCTACCGCGCCGAGCTGCTGTTCCGCGCACGGCAGAACCCGCACACGCCGGGACGCGACGTGCCCGAGGACGTCGTCCGCGGGCTGTGGAAGGACTGGTCGAAGCTCCTGCGCAAGGGCGTCGAGGTCGGCCAGATGATGACCATGGACGGCCTGCGAGGCAAGAAGCTCGACGCCGCGCTCCGCCACCGCGCGGACCGGCACTGGGTCTACCACCGCGAGGGTCTGCCGTGCCGGGTGTGCGGCACGAACATCGTCATGGAGGAGGCCGCCGGTCGGAAGCTGTACTGGTGCCCGTACTGCCAGGCGTGACGCGCGACGCGGACTGGCCAGGCGACCGCACGACGAAGGGGCCCGGATCCGATCGGATCCGGGCCCCTCGACCGTCGCGGCGGCTGCCGGGATCTACTCGCTGATGTGGGCGAAGAGGAACCAGCGGTCCTTCTCGAGCCCGCGGGCGATCTCGATGGCGACGTCCTGGCTGTTGACGTCGATCTCGCCGAGCTCCTGCACGGCGCGGTTGACGAGCTCCATCGTGGCGTCGATCTGCGCGATGACCTCCGCGATGGTGGCGCTCGACGGGCGGAAGCCGGGCGTGAGGGCCGCGGTCGTGGTGGACGCGGCGACGGTCTCGATGCGCGCGTCGATAGGGAGGCCGAGGGCGACGACGCGCTCGGCGGCGGTGTCGGCCCACCCCTGCGCGTGGGAGACGAGGACGTCGAGGAACTCGTGCACGCCGATGAAGTTCGCGCCGCGGACGTGCCAGTGCGCCTGCTTGCCGTTGACGGCGAGGGCCTGGAGGTTGACGACGACGGGGCTGAGGAACTGCGCGACGCCGGCGGCGACGTCGGCCGATGCGGAGCTGGTGGGGACGTGGACGGTGTCGGTCATGGGTTCTCTCCTCGAGCGGCTGGACGGGTCTGCGGGCTGCGGACGATGCCGCCAATCTCGCGCATCCCGCGGCTGCCCGCAAGCAAGCTGAGGCATGGCTTACCGGGTCGCATCCGGGCCCCGGAGCCGGCTCGATCCTCGGTCAGCGGAGCGCGGAGACGCGTGCGGCCACCTCCTTCACGTCCCGGATCCGGCGCTCGTAGCGGGCCGCGACCGCGATGAGGGTGACGCCGCCGATGCCCGCCCACGCCCACCAGGGGACGGTCACCGAGGCCTCGCGGATCCACGGCCAGAGCTGGGCGATCGCGTGCACGAGGAGGACGCCGCCGCCGATGAGGAAGGGCGCCCGGAGCTTCAGGCGCGCTCCCATCAGCAGCGTCGCCAGCGCGAGGACGCCGAGGCTCACGATGCGCCACGCCGGGCTGGGGCCGAGGTCGGCGAGGAGCGGCGGGAGGAGCAGGACGAGGAGCCCCGGAGCCAGGTGGCGCATGCTCCCGGCGGACGCGTCGCGGATCAGGCGTCGACCTCCGACCACGAGGAGCCCCGCGGCGATGGGCACCGTGACGGTCTCCACCGGATCCGCGGCGCCGGTCGCGATCAGCACCGCGGCGACCAGCCCGCCGACGACCAGTGCCGCGATCGCGAGGACGCGGTCCTGCAGCAGGGGAGCGGCGGGGAGGCGGCTCCTCGACGAGTCCACCTCCGTCTCCGCCGGAACGCGCGCCGTCATGCGCGCCGATCCCGAGCAGACGACGTGGAGGGCGGCGATCAGGCCCACGACGAGGGCGGCGCGCGGTCCGGCATCGGGCATCCGCTCGGCATGGGCACGGAGGATCCCCGCGGTGCCCACGGCTCCCGCCCCGAGCAGCGCGACCAGCACGGCGGCTCGGGACGCCGCTCGGAGCAGGGCGTCCTCGGTGGCACGCGCGCCGAGGGGTTCGCTCGCGGGTGCGGCTCGGTCCGCGGCGGGCTCGGCCGGGTGGGTCGTCTCTCGTCGCGCGTCCGTGCGGGTGCCGGGCAACGCCTGCGGGAGTGCGGGCAGGAGGCCGACGGCGAGCACGAGGATCGCGGCGGTCACGAGCGTCCCGAGGTCGGTTCTCACGAAGGAGGCTGGCTCGGAGGCGTCCAGCTGGGCGACGGCCCTCCCGAAGCCGACGAGCGGCACCGTGAGCCCGGACGCCGCCGCGGTCGCCAGGAGGAGGGGTCGTGTCGGCGACGCCGAGCTGGCGCCGCGGAGGCCGGCGGCGCAGAGGAGCAACACGACGGCGGCCGCGATCCCCAGGACGAGCGGACGGACGGGCGTCCCCGTCCACGAGGCGACGGACGTCGGCAGGGCGGCCAGGAGAAGGGCGCCGAGGAGGACGGGCGCCGCCCCGGACGCCCCGGCGGGGAGCGGCGACGCGTCGCGACGGTGGCCGGGGATCCCCCTCTGGAGGAGCGCGGCCACCACGAGCATCACGCCGGCCGGAGGCAGGACGTAGGGCTCGACGGCGTCGACACGACCGCGGCCGAGCGTCAGCCACAGCGCCGCGGAGCCGAGGACGAGGGCGATCCAGCCCACCTGGCGCCTCTGGCGCTGCCCCGGCGTCATCGACGCGATGAGCACGGCCACCCCGGAGAGGAGCAGGGCGACGGGGAGCCCCGCGGCATCGGCGGCCGCGCCGACCGCGACGGTCCCGGCCACGAGCACGCCCGTCGCCACGTCGGCGGAGTGTCGGAGGAGCCCGGCGCCCGGCCAGGACGAGCCTGCGGGGACCGCCGCCCGATTCCGGAGGCGGTCGGCGGAACCCACCCCCGCGACGAGCACGGCGACGATGGCCGGGACGGCCAGTGCGGCGGCGTCGACGGACACGTACCCGCCGCGCCAGGCGAGGAACGCCACCACCACCGCTCCGAGCAGCGCTCCCGCAGCGGAGGCGGCGAGCACGCCCCGGTGCACGGATCGGAGCACGAGCAGCGCACCGGCTCCCGCCACGAGGGCGACGCTCGCGACGAGCGGACGGACGACGCCATCGCCGGAGCCGACGGACGCGGACAGCACGATTGCGACGAGCGCGGTCGTACCCGCCCACGCGGATCCGGCGATGCGCGCATCCGCGGGGCCCCGCGCGCCGCGGAGGACGAGCGCGCCGATCGCGACGAGCAGCACCGCCGTGATCGTCAGCTGGAGGTCGACGGCCGGCTGGCGGCCGACGTCGCCCCCGGCCAGGCGCAGCGCGCGCGTGCCGCCGACGACCAGGAGGCCGATTCCCCCGCCGATCACGACGGCGTGCAGCAGCGGACGGACGGGGGACGCCGCGCGACGCAGCACCGCAGCGCCGCCCAGGGCCAGGGCTGCGCAGATGGCGGTCAGGAGGTAGGGACGGAGCACGTCGTCGGGACGACCGACGGCGGCGAGGGGGAGGACGGCCGTGAGGATGCCCGCGAGCGTCAGCGCCGTGACGCCCCTGCGCACCCGTGGCCCGAGCGACGACCCCGTCCCGTCTCCGTCGGCGCGCACCGCCGCTCGGTGGATGAGCGCGGCGAGGAGGAGCAGCGCACCCGCGACCGGCAGCCAGTACGCCTCCGACGAGGAGTTCCCGGTGGCCAGCAGCCGCGACCACACCGCCGCGATCCCCGTGGCGAGCGCCGTCCAGCCCCAGGCACGGCGGGCGCTCCGGGACAGGAGCAGCCCGTCGCGGGCGACCGAGAGGACGAGCGCCGTTGCGGAGAGCAGGAGCAGCGGGATCCACAGGAGCTCACGCCCCTCGCGCGTCGGGTCCGAGGAGGCGGCGACGAGCAGAGCCCCGGTCGACACCGCGGCCGAGCCGACGTCGAGGGCGACGCGCAGCGCCCGGGACGCGTGTCGGTAGGCGAGGAGGGCCGCGATGGCCACGAGGAGGCCGACCACGGCGGGGAGGACGCCGTGGGGTGCGGCGCCGCGATCGACCAGGGCACCGGCGGTCAGGATCGCGAGCAGCAGCGTCGGAGCCACGAGGGCGGCGGTCGTGAGACGCCAGCGACGAAGCGCCGTGGTCCCCGGCGCCCGCGCGGCGGCAGCCTCCTCGTCCCCGCGCGGCGCCCGCGTGGGCAGCCCGACGCGTCGCGCGCCGCCGCGGGTCCAGGCCACGAGCCCCGCGACGAGGATCACCTGCGCCGCGATGGACCAGACGGGTGAGCCCGTCAGCACACCGCCGACCCGATCCGCCCCGACGATCGCGACCGGCAGGGCCGTGATGCACGCGGGGAGCAGGAGCGTCGCGAGCAGGGCGCGCCTCCGCACGCCCGGGCGCCCGGGCAGCACGCCGGCGACGAGGATCATCAGCCCCGATGCCAGCAGGAGGAGGACGACGGGGTCCGCGGCCGCGTCGAGCGCGCTCGTCACGGGCGTGTCGCCGATGACGCGCGCCGAGGTGAGGGACGGGCCGAGGCCGCCCGCGGCGACGAGGCCCACGAGCGCGGCGCCGGCCGTCGCGAGGCGGGCCGCGGCGTCGGCGCGCGCGGTACGCGATCCGGCGACGAGGAGCAGCATGACGACCGGCGTGGCCGCCCACCATGTGCTCGTGCTCGCCCAGGACGCAGCCCCGGCGAGGGCGCCGGTCGCGAGGGACGACGCGATGAGCGGGCCAGCGGGGATCACGGCGGGGCCGGGCGTCCGGCGGGATGAGAGGCGCCAGGCTAGAGCTGCGGCGGAGGCGATGAGGGAAGCGGCGACCACGACGGACACGGGACCGAGGGCGGGGAGGACGGCGATGAGCGTCGCGGCACCGCTCCAGGCGAGGAGGCTCCGTCGTTCCCCGAGGCGTCGGCCCGCGAGGGCGCCGACCACCGCGACGATCCAGACGAGGGCGATGCCGAGAGCCGCGGCGCGGACGTCCCCGGGCAGATCGGCGACGTCGCTCGACCGGCCGAGGACGACCAGCGGATCGTCGAGCGGACCCCGCTCCCATGCGGGGAGGCCGACGACCAGGGCGGCAGCGATCCCCCCGAGGCCGGCGATCGCGGCGGGCAGCGCCGCGATGACGGCGACGAGCAGGGCCGCGATGGCGGCGATGCGCGCGGTGCCGGCCGCGGCGGCGTCGGGCAGCCGTCGAGCGGCCACGTCGAGGACGGCAGCCGCGAACGCCGCCGCCACGAGCTGCGCGCAGAACGTGAGCAGCGCCGGCCCGCCCGTGAGCGCCGTCACCGGCAGGGCAGCCGAGGCTCCCACGCCCGCGACGATCGCGGCGAGCATGCGGAGCGGATCCGACGGGGACGCCGTCGACGTCGGGGCCGAGAAGGTCGCGGCGTGCACCGCGTCCGGGTCGCCGCCGTGCTCCGCCGACGGCAGGTGCACGTGGACGGCGTCCGCGGGCGGAGCGGTGACGGGATCCACGTCATCGACGCCGAGCTCACCGCCGGGGTCCCCGGAGACCGCGGGCCGGGCGAGCGCCCAGGCGTGCGCGCCGCTGGCGACGGCCGCGACGAGGAGGGGGAGCACCGGGACCGCGTCGGGGGCGAGCGCGCTGGCGGCGCCCGCCACGAGGGCGGCGGTCGCGGCGGTCACGCCGACGACCCGGAGGATCCCACGCTCGAGCGGGTCGGGCAGGGTGACCGCACGTGATCGGGGCGCCGCGTGGACGAGGGCCACGGCCGAGGCGGCCGCCAGGGCGAGCGCGGTGCGGGTCCCGGCATCCGCTGACGGCACGGCGCCGACGAGGAGGCCGGCGGCGACGGTGAGTCCGGCCCATCCGGCGATGCCCGCGGCGCGGATCCGGAGGAGAGGCCGGAGCGCGAGGAGCGCCGCGGAGACGACGAGCGTCCCGATGCCGAAGTGGACGAACGGGTCGTTCGAGGCCGCTCCCGCCAGGTCGTAGGACCGCACGGCCCAGACGTCGAGGTGCAGCAGCACCACGCCCACCACGCCCACGGCCTCGGCGGTGCCGGGCAGCCGACGCCGGGCGAGGATCGCCGCCGCCGCGAGCGCCGCCAGGGTGACGGCCGCCGTGATCGCGGCCCGGACGACCAGCCCGTAGGTGACGAAGGCGTAGACGACGTAGAAGACGGCCGCCACGGAGAGCAGGACCACGCCGATGGCGAGCAGCACGGCCGGGACGCTGATGCGGCGCCGGGGCGCCGCGGCTGCCGGAGGAACGGGAGGCGGGATGCGGATGGGCCCCTGCTGAGGTCGGGGCGCAGCCGGCGATGGCGCGGGCGTCGCGGCGACGGCCATGGTCCCCGGCTCGGCGGCGGCGGTCGTCGCCAGGGGAAGGGCGCCCGTGAGCGCGGGAACGGACGCGGCCGGGGTGCCCCGAGGGGCAGGTGCGACGACCGCGGCCTCTCGGGCGCCCGCCACCGGCTCGCTCCACCGTCGCATCGCCTCGAGGAGGTGCTCCCGCTCGGCGATCGCGTCGACCACGCGGCGCGACGCGTCGAGGACGGCGGCGGCGTCGGGCGCTCGGACGTCGAGCCCGCATCGCCCGCAGACGAGCGCGCCCAGCGGCGCGAAGCAGGCCGGGCAGAGCTCCGTGCGCAGGAGGTCGTGGGGTCGTGCGGCCCAGGGCTGCGCCCGGATCCACGATGCCCGTGCGTCGTCCTCGACCATGCAGCCCCCCGAGCTCGCCCGTTGCGGAAGCTCCCAGGCTATCCACGGACCAGGACGCTATCCGGCCCGACGGGCGGCACACGAGGGCCCGCCCCGAACGGGGGAGGGACGACCTGGCGACAGGGCTGGGGAGGACGGGACGCGGGGAGGCGGCGGACCGAGATGGAGGGGATGACGGGAATCGAACCCGCGTGATCAGTTTGGAAGACTGAGGCTCTACCATTGAGCTACATCCCCGCGACGCCGGTGCGACCGCCCCCGAGGGGCCGTGCTCCGGATGCGCGGGATCCAGCGTAGCGCAGGCTCCCGTCGCCGGTGACCAGCGGCGGGCACGAGTCGGATAGGCTGTGCCACGGTCGGATCGGCTTCCGCGCGCCTGCACGAAGAGGGGCACGGCGCCCGCCTCGACCGAGGGAATGCGTGGCAGCCGGGGCGTAGCGTAGTGGCTAGCGCGTCCGCTTTGGGAGCGGAAGACCGCAGGTTCGAGTCCTGTCGCCCCGACCACATCCCCGACGACGAAATGCCGTCTCAGCCGAGGCGCGTACCGCGATTACAGGAGAACTCCACACGTGAAGACCACGGTCGAAAAGCTGAGCCCCACGCGCGTCAAGCTCGCGATCTCTGCGACCCCCGAAGACCTGAAGCCGCACATCGACCACGCATACGGCCACATCGCCGAGCAGGTCGCGATCCCCGGCTTCCGCAAGGGCAAGGTGCCGCCGCCCATCATCGACCAGCGCGTCGGTCGCGAGGCCGTCCTGGAGCACGCCGTCAACGACGGCATGGACGGCTTCTACCAGGCCGCCGTCAAGGAGACGGACATCCGTCCCCTCGGCCGCCCCGAGGCCGACGTCAAGGAGTGGCCCGGCAAGGACCTCACCGGCGACCTCCTCCTCGAGATCGAGGTCGACGTCCGCCCCGAGTTCGACCTGCCCGCGTACGAGGGCCTCGAGCTCACCGTGGACTCCGTCGAGGTCACCGACGACGAGGTCGCGACCGAGCTCGACAGCCTCCGCAGCCGCTTCGGCACGCTGATCACGGTCGACCGCCCCGCGAAGACGGGCGACTTCGTCCAGATCGACCTCACCGCCACCATCGCCGGCAACGCCGTCGACACCGCGAGCGGCATCTCCTACGAGCTCGGCTCCGGCGACCTCATCGACGGCATCGACGAGGCCCTCGAGTCCCTCACGGCCGGCGAGAGCACCACCTTCGAGTCGAAGCTGCTCGGCGGCGACAACGAGGGCGAGACCGCGGAGATCGCCGTCACCGTCCAGTCCGTCAAGGAGCGCGAGCTGCCCGAGGCCGACGACGACTTCGCGCAGATCGCCAGCGAGTTCGACACCATCGACGAGCTGCGCGCGGACCTCAAGGTCCAGGTCGGCAAGTCGAAGGTCTTCGGCCAGGTCACCCAGGCGCGCGACCAGATCGTCGACAAGCTCCTCGAGACCGTCGAGATCCCCGTCCCCGAGAAGCTCGTCGAGGACGAGGTCCACCGCCACCTCGAGAACGAGAACCGCCTCGAGGACGACGTGCACCGCGCCGAGGTCAAGGAGTCCAGCGAGAAGGCCTTCCGCCAGCAGCTGCTCCTCGACGTCATCGCCGAGAAGGAGGAGCTGAAGGTCAGCCAGGACGAGCTGACCCAGTACCTCATCCAGGGCGCGCAGCAGTACAACATGGAGCCCAACGAGTTCGTCCAGGTGCTGCAGCAGAACAACCAGATCCCCGCCATGGTCGGCGAGGTCGCGCGCAACAAGGCCCTCGCGGTCGTGCTCGACAAGGCGAAGGTCGTGGACGCCGACGGCAAGGTCGTCGACGTGACCGAGTTCACGCAGCCCGTCGTGCGCGACGCGGACGCCGCGGTCGAGGAGCCCGCCGACGCGGACGCCGAGGCCGTCGTCGAGGACGCGCCCGCCGAGGAGACCGCCGCCGAGGAGGCTCCCGTCGAGAAGCCGAAGAAGAAGGCGCCCGCGAAGAAGAAGGCCGCCGAGAAGGCCGCCGACTCCGAGTAGTCGCCGCGGCCGCCCGTCTCGACGAGCGGCGACATGAGGGCCCGGGGAGCATCTGCTCCCCGGGCCCTCGTGCGTCCGGCGGCCGCCGGATGCGCGAGGGGCGGCCGTGCGCTCCGCCCGCGTCGGCCGTGCGCTCCGCCCGCGGCGGCCGTGCACTCCGCCCGCGGCGAACACGGGCATCGGCGCGGATCCGCTCCGATAGATTCATGACTCGAAGCGACGAATGAATGGGAGCTCGAACAATGGCCGAACCGACACTGGTACCCGGTGTTTTTGACCGACTGCTGAAGGACCGCATCATCTGGCTCGGATCCGAGGTCCGCGACGACAACGCGAACGAGATCTGCGCGAAGATCCTGCTGCTGGCGGCGGAGGATTCCGAGAAGGACATCTTCCTGTACATCAACTCGCCCGGCGGTTCCATCACCGCGGGAATGGCCATCTACGACACCATGCAGTTCGTCCCCAACGACATCGTCACCGTCGGGATCGGCATGGCCGCGTCCATGGGACAGCTGCTCCTCACGAGCGGCACCAAGGGCAAGCGCTACATCACGCCGAACGCCCGCGTGCTGCTGCACCAGCCCCACGGCGGCTTCGGCGGCACGTCGAGCGACATCCAGACGCAGGCCCAGCTCATCCTCTCGATGAAGCAGCGCCTCGCCGAGATCACCGCGGGCCAGACCGGCAAGACGGCCGAGCAGATCAACGAAGACGGCGACCGCGACCGCTGGTTCACGGCGCAGGAGGCCCTCGAGTACGGCTTCGTCGACCACATCCGCGAGTCCGCCACCGACGTCGTCGGCGGCGGCGGCACCGAGACCTCCTGAGCGTCAGACAGAAGAGACAGGCAGAGAAGAAGAACATGGAACTCCCCACCTTCGGCGGCGCCCGCGGCGCCGGCTCCACCGCCACGAGCCCGTCGTCGCGGTACATCCTCCCCAGCTTCGAGGAGCGCACGGCCTACGGGTACAAGCGCCAGGACCCCTACGCCAAGCTCTTCGAGGACCGCATCATCTTCCTCGGCGTGCAGGTCGACGACGCGTCGGCCGACGACGTCATGGCCCAGCTGCTCGTGCTCGAGTCGATGGACCCCGACCGCGACATCGTCATGTACATCAACTCGCCCGGCGGCTCCTTCACGGCCATGACGGCGATCTACGACACCATGCAGTACGTCTCGCCGCAGATCCAGACGGTCTGCCTCGGTCAGGCGGCCTCCGCCGCGGCCGTGCTGCTCGCCGGCGGCGCGCCCGGGAAGCGCCTCGCGCTCCCCAATGCCCGCGTGCTCATCCACCAGCCCGCCACGGGCGAGTCGAGCGGCGGCCAGGCGTCCGACATCGAGATCCAGGCGGCGGAGATCATGCGCATGCGCTCCTGGCTCGAGGACACGCTCGCGAAGCACACCAACCGCGACCGCGACCAGATCAACCGCGACATCGAGCGCGACAAGATCCTCGGCGCCGACGAGGCGCTGGAGTACGGCCTCATCGACCAGGTGCTCACCTCGCGCAAGAACCTGACGGCGGCCATCCCCGCCCGCTAGGCCCGCACGGACGGAGGGGCGGTCGGCATCAGCCGACCGCCCCTCCTGCGTGCCCGGTGGATCAGGCGGCCGGTTCCTCCAGCTCGCCGCGCTCGATCGCCTCCCGCTCGAGCTCCCGCACGATGGGCAGCACCTGCGTGCCGAACCGCTCGATGTCCTCGAGGTAGTGCAGGAATCCGAGGAGCAGCAGGTCGACCCCGCGCTTGCGGTACTCGACCATGCGGCGCGCGATCTGCTCCGGCGTGCCGATGAGGCCCGTGCGGAAGCCGTCGTTGTACTGCACGAGGTCGCGGAACGTGGAGTCGGACCACATCCCCTTGCCGTCCCCGGTGGAGGCTCCCGCCTGCTTCACCGCCTGCCGGAACCCCTCGACGGCGTCCGGGTTCGCCTTGGCGATGATCTCCTCGAGCACGTCCTGCGCCTCCCGCTCGGTGTCGCGCGCGATGACGAAGCCGTTGAGGCCGAACTTGACCCGCTCGGTGCGGCCGGCGGCGCGGGCCGATGCGAGGACGTCGGCGCGCTGCTCCTCGAAGCCGGCGAAGTCCTTGCCGTTGGAGAAGTACCAGTCGGTGACGCGGCCGCCCATCTCGCGGGCGTCCGTGCTGTTGCCGCCCATGAAGATCTCGGGGTGCGCCCGGCCGGGCACGTCGACGGGCGGCGGCTTCAGCGTGAAGTCGTGGATCCGGTAGAAGTCGCCCAGGTGCGTGAACTCCTTCTCCGTCCAGAGGCCGCGGAGCACGCGGATGAACTCCTCGGTGCGGCGGTAGCGCTCCCCGTGCTCGAGCCACGGCTCGCCGAAGCCCACGAACTCGTCCTTGAGCCAGCCGGAGACGACGTTCACGGCGGTGCGCCCGTGCGACATGTGGTCGGCCGTGATGATCCACTTCGCCAGCACGCCCGGGTGCCAGAGCCCCGGGTGCACGGCGGCGATGACCTTGAGCCGCTCGGTCGCGAGCAGGAGGCCGAGCGAGAACGACGTCGACTCGTGCTGCTGGTCGGCGCCGTAGGACGCGGCGTACCGCACCTGGCTCAGGGCGTAGTCGAAGCCACGCCGCTCGGCGAGCTGCGCCACGCGGACGTTGAAGTCGAAGTCGAAGTGGGTGCGCTGCTCGATGTCGCTCGTCACGAGGCCGCCCGAGACGTTCGGGACCCAGTAGGCGAAGGACAGCGCGTCGGGGGATGCGGGATGGGTGTCGTCTGTCATGCGCACATGGTGGGCGACGGAGCCGGGAGCGTTCCCTCGTGTTGCGCCGTGTGACGGCGGAGTGTCGCACATCGGGTCCTCCGACGGGCCGCGCCCCCAGGGGTCCGGAAGATGTCGGGCGCTCGGGTTAGGCTCGTTCCACATCGCACGGTTTCCGGGGAGGAATTCATGGCACGCATCGGCGAGAGCGCGGATCTGCTCAAGTGCTCCTTCTGCGGGAAGAGCCAGAAGCAGGTCCAGCAGCTGATCGCGGGACCGGGCGTCTACATCTGTGACGAGTGCGTGGAGCTCTGCAACGAGATCATCGAGGAGCGCCTGGCCGAGGCCAGCGAGGAGACGACGGGTGAGTTCGACCTGCCCAAGCCGAAGGAGATCTTCGGCTTCCTCGACGAGTACGTCATCGGGCAGGAGGCGGCCAAGCGCGCGCTGTCCGTCGCGGTCTACAACCACTACAAGCGCGTCCGGGCCGTCAGCACCATCGGGCCGGCGGAGACCGTGGGCGACGAGATCGAGATCGCCAAGAGCAACATCCTCCTCATCGGGCCCACCGGCTGCGGCAAGACGTACCTGGCGCAGACGCTGGCGAAGCGGCTGAACGTGCCGTTCGCGGTCGCCGACGCGACGGCCCTCACCGAGGCGGGCTACGTGGGCGAGGACGTGGAGAACATCCTCCTCAAGCTCATCCAGGCCGCCGACTACGACGTGAAGCGCGCCGAGACCGGGATCATCTACATCGACGAGGTCGACAAGATCGCGCGCAAGGCCGAGAACCCGAGCATCACGCGCGACGTGTCGGGCGAGGGCGTGCAGCAGGCGCTGCTGAAGATCCTCGAGGGCACGGTCGCCTCGGTCCCGCCGCAGGGCGGCCGCAAGCACCCGCACCAGGAGTTCATCCAGGTCGACACGACCAACGTGCTGTTCATCGTGGCGGGCGCCTTCGCCGGGCTCGAGGACATCATCAGCCAGCGCGCGGGCAAGAAGGGCATCGGCTTCGGCGCCCCGCTGCACCGCAAGGACGTCAACGCCGACGTGTTCGGCGAGGTGCTGCCGGAGGACCTGCACAAGTTCGGGCTCATCCCCGAGTTCATCGGGCGTCTCCCCGTCGTCACCACGGTCACCCAGCTCGACCAGCGCGCGCTTATGGAGATTCTCACCAAGCCGCGCAACGCGCTCGTGCGCCAGTACCAGCGCATGTTCGAGCTCGACGGCGTGGAGCTGGAGTTCGAGCAGGGCGCGCTGGAGTCGATCGCCGACCTGGCCGTGCTGCGGCAGACGGGTGCGCGTGGCCTCCGCGCCATCCTCGAGGAGGTGCTCGGGCCGATCATGTTCGACATCCCCTCGGACGACGAGGTGGGTCGCGTGGTCATCACGCGCGAGTCGGTCGTGCAGAACGCCGCGCCCACCATCGTGCCGCGTGCCTCGATGCTGCGCGCGGAGAAGTCCGCCTGAGCCGGACTGCTCACCGACGCCGCACGACGAGAGCGCCGCACCCCGTGAGGGGCGCGGCGCTCTCGTCGTGGGGCGGCCGGATCAGTCGGCGAGGCCCCGGCGCGCGAGCAGCGGCTCGATCACAGCGTCGCGACCGCGGAAGTCGCGGTACGCCTCCAGCGGGTCCTTCGATCCGCCGACGCCGAGGAGCCGCGCGCGGAACCGGTCGCCGTTCGCTCGCGTGAGGCCGCCGTTCTCGTGGAACCACTCGACGGTGTCGGCGTCCAGCACCTCGCTCCAGATGTAGGAGTAGTAGCCGGCGTCGTAGCCGCCCGCGAAGGTGTGCTGGAAGTAGCTCGACGCGTAGCGGGGGAGGACGGCCGGCACGTCGAGCCCGACGGCGGCGAGCGCATCGGCCTGGAACGCGTCCACGTCCTCGACCCGGTCGGCGACGCCGATCCGGTGCCAGGCCTGGTCGAGGAGCGCGGCGCCCAGGTACTCGCTCGTGAGGAAGCCCTCGTTGAAGGCGCTGGACGCCTGGACCGCGGCTACGAGCTCCGCCGGCATCGGCTCGCCCGTCTCGTGGTGCACGGCGTAGGAGGCGAGGATCTCGGGCCAGAGCATCCACATCTCGTTCACCTGGCTGGGGAACTCGACGAAGTCGCGGAAGACGTTCGTGCCGGCGAAGCGCGGGTAGGTCACGCGGGCGAAGAGGCCGTGCAGCGCGTGGCCGAACTCGTGGAACAGCGTGTTCGTCTCGTCGTAGCTGAGCAGCGTGGGCTGGCCGGCGGGCGGCTTGGGCACGTTGAGGTTGTTGAGCACGACCGTGGGCGTGTCGAGCAGGGCGCTCTGCGAGATGAGCGGGTTCATCCACGCGCCGCCGCGCTTCGAGTCGCGCGTGTGGAGGTCGAGCACGTAGAGACCCACGGGGGATCCGTCCTCGTCGCGCACCTCGAACACGCGCGCGTCCGCGTGGTAGGCGACGATGTCGTCGCGCTCGGCGAAGGTGACGCCGTACAGCGCGGTGGCCGCCCGGAAGACGCCGTCGCGCAGCACGCGCTCCGCCTCGAGGTAGGGGCGCATCCGCTCGGTGTCGACGTCGTAGCGCTCCGTGCGCACCTTCTCGCTGTAGAACGCCCAGTCCCAGGCGGCGAGCTCGAACGTCGGCTCGCCGCGCTCCTCCTGCGTGCGGTCGATCACGCGCTGCAGCTCGACGGCCTCGCCGCGGGCGTTGCGGGCCGCGGCCGGGGCGAGGCGGCCGAGCATGTCGGCGACGGCCTGCGGCGTGCGCGCCGTCTGGTCGGCGGTGACGGCGGCGGCGTGGCTCGGGAAGCCGAGGAGGGCGGCGCGCTCGGCGCGGAGGCGGGTGATCTCGAGCACCAGCGGGCGGTTGTCGTGGTCGTTCTCCCGTGCCGCGCGGGCGAGGGACGCCTCCATGATCCGCTGGCGGAGGCCGCGGTCCGTCAGCTGCGACAGGTACGGGTGTCCGGTCGGCAGCACCAGGGTGATGAGGTGCTTCCCGTCGAGCCCGCGGTCGGCGGCGGCCTGCGCGGCCGTCGCGATCGCACCAGACCCGAGGCCGTCGAGCTCCGCCACGTCGTCGACCACGACGGCGAGGTCGTTGGTGTCCTCGAGCAGGTTCGACTCGAAGCGCGTTGTGAGGACGGACAGGCGGCGGTTGAGGTCGCGGAGCAGGTCCTTCGCGTCGTCGCCGAGGCCCGCGCCCGCGATGGTGAACTCGGCCAGATAGCGCTCGACGAGGTACACGGACTCGGCGTCGAGGCCCGACTCGTGACGCGCGTCGTGGACGGCGCGGATGCGGGCGTAGAGCGCGGAGTCGAGGCGGATCGCGTCCTCGTGGGCGGCGAGCTCGGGGGCGATCTCCGCCTCGAGCTCGCGGGTGAAGGGGGAGCTGTCCGACGAGGTGAGGGTGAAGAAGACGTGGCCGACGCGGTCGAGGATCCGGCCCGATCGTTCGAGCGCGACGAGCGTGTTCTCGAACGTCGGCGGCTCGGTCGACTCCGCGATGGCGCGCACCTCCGCGAGGTGCTCGGCGATGCCCGCCTCGAACGCCGGACGGAAGTGCTCCTCCTGGATCTCGGCGAAGGGGGGCATGCCGTAGGGGAGGGTGCTCGGTTCGAAGAAGGGGTTCGGGGGCGTCGTCATACTCCGAGCCTAGGCCGGGCGGCGACCTAGGCTCGGAGGGTGAAGATCGAGCGATACACCCATGGCCACCACGAGAGCGTCCTCCGCGTGCACAGCGCGCGGACCGTCCGGAACTCCGCCGCCTACCTGGAGCCGCACCTGCGACCGGGGCTGGACGTGCTGGACGTCGGGAGCGGACCCGGGACCATCACGGTCGAGCTCGCCGACCTCGTCGCCCCAGGGCGCGTCGTGGGAATCGACATGTCGGACGAGGTCGTGCGGCAGGCGTCGGAGCTGGCGGCGTCGCGCGGCACGTCGAACGTCGAGTTCGTCATGGGATCCGTCTACGAGCTGCCCTACGCCGACGCGTCGTTCGACGTCGTGCACGCGCACCAGGTGCTGCAGCACGTCGGCGACCCCGTCCGCGCGCTGGCGGAGATGCGCCGCGTCACGCGTCCCGGCGGTCTCGTCGCGGCCCGCGACGTCATCTACTCGAAGGTCGCGCTCTTCCCCGAGTCGGACGGGCTGCGGCTGTGGGCCGACGTGTACCTGCCCGTGCACCGCGCGAACGGCGGCGAGCCCGACGCGGGATCCCGCCTGAAGGCGTGGGCGCGCCAGGCGGGCTTCACCGAGATCGCGTCGAGCGCGTCGGTGTGGTGCTTCTCCTCGGACGACGAGCGGGACTGGTGGGGCGGCGCGTGGGCCGACAGGGCTGTCGCCTCGTCGTTCGCGGGCCAGGCGCGCGAGGGCGGCTTCGCGACGGACGACGACCTGCAGGCGATCCGCGCCGGCTGGCAGGAGTGGGCCGCGGACGACGACGGCTTCCTCGCGATGCCGCACGGCGAGATCCTCGCCCGGCGGTGACGCGCGGCGGCGCGGTCAGTCGTCGAAGGGGTCGTCCGTCGACTCGCCGGGGATCGTGATGGTCGCCGCGTCCTCGATCGGGTCGTAGCGGATCACCGTGCCGTCATCGAGCTCGACCACGGGCTTGCGCTCGAGCCACGTGAGCGTCCAGCGCCACTGCGAGGTGTCGGTCTCGAGGGCGACGACGTCGGACTCGACCGTCTTCACGGCGAGCAGGACGACCTCGGGCAGGTCCGCCGGGGCCACGCCGCCGACGGGCCAGCGGGTGCCGAGCTGCATCAGACGTCCTGCTCGTAGGTGACCCACGTGGTGCGGCGGGCGACCCGGTCGTAGAGGCGCTGCGCGTCGGCGTTGTCCTCGGCGGTGATCCACCGGAGCATGCTGGCGCCGTCGCGGCGCGCGACCTCGGCCACCGCGGTGATGAGCTGCTCGCCCACGCCCTGGCGGCGCGAGATCTCGCGCACGTACAGGTCGTCGACCAGGAGGCCGTCCGTGCCGCGGGCCAGGCGCGAGAAGCGGTGGAAGTGCGCGAGGCCGACGAGTGAACCCTCGTGCGCGTCGTCGACGGCGACGAGCGCGGAGCTCGCGTGCTGCTCGTCGATGAGGTGGCTCCAGGCGAGCACGGCGGCCTCGTCCGTGAGCTCGGTGCCGTAGAACTCGGCGTAGCCGGCGAACAGGTCGAACCAGGGGAAGAAGTCGCCGTCGCGGACGGGGCGGATCGAGATGGTCATGCGCGGTTCTCCTCGTGCTGCTCGGCGGGGGCGAGCGTGATGCGGGTGACGGCGGGGCCGTCCCCCTCGGTGAAGGTCAGGTCGGTGATGCGGCCCACGGCGCGGAGGTCCCGCGCCACGAGCTCGAGCGAGCGGATGTCCTCCGGCGACGCGGAGACCACGGCCTCGGCGACCGGGGTCTTCTGCGAGGCCTTGGCGTCGGTCTTGGCGCGGCGGATGCCCACGAGCGCGCGGCCGGCGAGGGCCAGGAGCCGCGGATCGGCCGAGCCGCCGGTCGCCGGGGCGTCCGGGGTCGGCGCGATCGGCCAGGGCGCGGTGTGGATCGAGCCGTCGTGCGACCAGCTCCACGCCTCCTCGGCCGCGAACGGCACGAAGGGCGCGAACAGGCGCAGCAGCACGTCGAGCGCCTCGCGGAGGGCCGCGACGGCGGATCCCCGGTCGGCCGGGTCGGCGTCGGCCGAGTAGGCGCGGTCCTTGACCAGCTCGAGGTAGTCGTCGCAGAAGGTCCAGAAGAAGCTCTCCGTGACCTCGAGCGCGCGGGCGTGGTCGTACTCCTCGAGCGCGGTGGTGGCCGTCTCGACGACCTCGGCCAGGGCGGCGAGCATCCCCACGTCGATGGCGTGCGTGGCCCGGGCGCCCTCGGGCGCCTCGAAGGACAGGATGAACTTCGCGGCGTTGAGCACCTTGATCGCGAGCCGGCGGCCGATCTTGATCTGCGTCGGGTTCTGCGGGTCCATCGCGGCGTCGACCCCGAGGCGGGCGGACGCGGCCCAGTAGCGCACCGCGTCGGAGCCGAACTGCTCGAGCGTGGCGGCGGGGGTGACGACGTTGCCCTTCGACTTCGACATCTTCTTGCGGTCGGGGTCGAGGATCCAGCCGGAGATGGCGGCCGTCTTCCACGGAGCCTGGCCGTGCTCCAGCTCGGCGCGCAGCACGGTGGAGAAGAGCCACGTGCGGATGATGTCCTGGCCCTGCGGGCGCATCGAGAACGGGAAGACGAGGTCGAAGAGCTCGGGGTCGCGCTCCCAGCCACCCGCGAGCTGCGGCGTGAGGGAGGAGGTGGCCCAGGTGTCCATGACGTCGAGCTCGCCCTGGAAGCCGCCGGGCACGCCGCGCTGGTCCTCGGCGAAGCCGGGGGCGGGATCCGACGACGGGTCGACGGGCAGCTGGTCCTCGGTGGGCGTGATGGCCTTCGCGAACTCCGGGTTGCCGTCGGCGTCGAGGGGGTACCAGACGGGGAGCGGCACGCCGAAGAAGCGCTGGCGGGAGACGAGCCAGTCGCCGTTGAGGCCGCCGACCCAGTTCTCGTAGCGCACGCGCATGAAGTCGGGCACGAAGCCGATCTCCCGGCCGCGCGAGATGAGGCCGGCGCGGAGCTCCTCGTCCCGGCCGCCGTTGCGGATGTACCACTGGCGGGTCGAGACGATCTCGAGGGGCTTGTCGCCCTTCTCGTAGAACTTGACGGGGTGGGTGATCTTGCGCGGCTCGCCGATCAGCTCGCCGGACTCCGTGAGGAGCTCGACCATGGCGGCCTTCGCGGAGAACACGGTCTTGCCGGCGAGGGCGGCGTACGCCGCGCGGCCGGCCCCCGACGTGATCGCGGCGGGCGCCTCGGAGACGATGCGGCCGTCGAAGCCGACGATCGCGCGGTTCTCGAGCTGCAGCTCGCGCCACCAGACGACGTCGTTGAGGTCGCCGAAGGTGCAGACCATGGCGATGCCGGATCCCTTGTCGGGCTGCGCGAGGTGGTGCGCGAGCACGGGGACCTCGACGCCGAAGACCGGCGTCGTGACGGTGGTGCCGAACAGGCCCAGGTAGCGCTCGTCGTCCGGGTGCGCGACGAGGGCGACGCACGCCGCGAGGAGCTCGGGGCGGGTCGTGTCGATGATCACGTCGTCGCCGCCCGCGCGGTGGAACGCGAGGCGGTGGTAGGCGCTCGGCTGCTCGCGGTCCTCGAGCTCGGCCTGCGCGACGGCGGTGCGGAAGGTGACGTCCCACAGGGTGGGGGCGTCGGCCTGGTACGCCTCGCCGCGGGCGAGGTTGCGGAGGAACGCGCGCTGCGAGGCCACCTGCGCCTCGGCGCCGATGGTGCGGTAGCTCTGGCGCCAGTCGACGCTGAGGCCGAGCGTGCGGAAGAGGTCCTCGAACTGCTTCTCGTCCTCCTCGGTGAGGCGCTCGCACAGCTCGATGAAGTTGCGGCGGGAGATGGGCTGCTGGTCGCCGGGCTTCGACGTGCCGCCGGTCTCGGCCGGCTGGTACGCCGGGTCGTAGGGGAGCGTCGGGTCGCAGCGGACTCCGTAGAAGTTCTGGACGCGGCGCTCCGTGGGGAGGCCGTTGTCGTCCCAGCCGAGCGGGTAGAACACGCTCTCCCCGCGCATGCGGCGGTAGCGGGCGATGACGTCGGTGTGCGTGTAGCTGAAGACGTGGCCGATGTGCAGGGATCCGCTCGCCGTGGGCGGCGGGGTGTCGATGGAGAAGACGGTGCCGGCGGCGGCCTCGTCGCGGCGGAAGTCGTACGTGCCGTCGGCCTGCCAGCGGCCGCCCCACTTCGCCTCGAGACCCTCGAGGGCCGGCTTGTCAGGGACCCGGGCGACCTGTGCGGCCGTGCCCTGCGCGGTGTCCGGACGTCGTTCGTCTGCCATGCGTGCTCCGGTTCCCTCAGTGTGGACGGCACCGTGTCGATGGTGAGGTGCCTTCTGTGCGGGGTTCACGCTACCGGATGGGGGCGCGGAGGCCGGATGCGGGGGCGGGGGCGCCCGTGCATCCGGCCTCCCCGGCTAGGCGGGCGCGGGCGTCGCGGTCTCCCGGAAGGCCTGGCGCATCCGGTCGAGGCGGGCCGTCAGCTCCGCGGGCACCCGGCCGTCGAAGCGGGCGAAGTGCGCGTCCACGGCGTCGAGCTCGTCGAGCCAGAGCGCCGGCTCCAGCGCCAAGAGCTCCTCGAGCGCCCCGTCGGCGAGGTCGAGACCCTGGACGTCGAGGTCCTCGGGCAGGGGCAGGCCGCCGACGGGGGACGGCCGGACGGGCACGCGGTCCTCGACGCGGCGCACGATCCACTCGAGCACGCGCGCGTTCTCGCCGAAGCCGGGCCAGAGGAAGGAGCCGTCCTCGCCCTTCCGGAACCAGTTGACCTGGAAGACGCGCGGCGCGCCGGCGCCGAGTCCCCGTCCGACCTCCAGCCAGTGCCGCCAGTGGTCGGCCATGTCGTAGCCGCAGAAGGGCTGCATCGCGAAGGGGTCGTGGCGGAGCTCGCCGACCCTGCCCTCGGCGGCGGCCGTCTGCTCCGACGCCATGGTCGCGCCGACGAACACGCCGTGCTCCCAGTCGTCCGCCTCCGCGACGAGCGGGACGTTCGTGGCGCGGCGCCCGCCGAAGAGGATCGCGTCGACCACCACGCCGTCGGGGTCGTCCCAGTCGTCCGCGAGCGACGGGCACTGCTCCAGGCCGACGGTGAAGCGCGCGTTCGGGTGGGCGGCGGGGGTGCCGGATGCGGGCGACCACGGGTTCCCCTGCCAGTCGACGAGACCCGCGGGCGGTGTCGGGGTCATGCCCTCCCACCACACGTCGCCGTCGGGGCGGAGGGCGACGTTCGTGTAGATCGCGTTGCCCCAGATCGTGGACATGGCGACGGGGTTGGTGGCCTCGCCCGTGCCGGGGGCCACGCCGAAGAGGCCGCGGTCGGGGTTGACGGCGCGGAGGCGGCCCTGCACGTCGGGGCGGAGCCAGGCGATGTCGTCGCCCAGCGTCTCGACCCTCCAGCCGGGGATCGTCGGCGTGAGCATCGCGAGGTTGGTCTTGCCGCACGCCGACGGGAACGCGGCCGCGACGTGGAAGCGCCGGCCCTCCGGGCTCGTGATCCGGATGAGGAGCATGTGCTCCGCGAGCCAGCCCTCGTCGCGCGCCATGACGGAGGCGATCCGGAGCGAGAAGCACTTCTTGCCGAGCAGCGCGTTGCCGCCGTAGCCCGAGCCGAACGAGATGATCTCGCGGTCCTCGGGGAAGTGGCAGATGCGCTTGTCGGCGTTGTGCGGCCACGGCACGTCGGCGGTGCGGCGGCCCCGCTCGTCGACGAGCGGCGCGCCGAGGCCGTGCAGCGCGCGGACCCACGCGGTGTCGGGGCCGATGAGGCGGAGCGCCTCGTCGCCCATCCGGGTCATGAGCGCCATGCTGGCGACGACGTAGGGGCTGTCGGTGATCTGCACGCCGAGCTGCGAGATCGCGCCGCCGAGCGGGCCCATGGAGAACGGGACGACGTAGAGGGTGCGGCCGCGCATGGATCCGGCGAACAGCCCCTCCAGCTCGGCGCGCGTCCGGGCGGGGTCGCGCCAGTTGTTCGTCGGGCCGGCGTCGGCCTCGTCCCGCGAGCAGATGAAGGTGCGGTCCTCGACGCGCGCCACGTCGGCCGGGTCGCTGCGCGCGAGGAAGCTGTGCGGGCGCCACTCGGGGTTCAGCCGGATGAGCGTGCCCGCGTCGACCATCTCGCGCGTGAGGCGGTCGTACTCGGCGACGCTGCCCGTGCACCAGACGACCCGGTCGGGGAGCGTGAGCCGGGCGACCTCGGCCACCCACTCGGCGACGCGGGGATCGCGGCAGTGCGCGGGTGCTGCTGCCCCGGGCGGGAGCGGGACGGGGCCGGGCGCGGGGGCCGGGGATGCGGGCGAGGCGGCGGCGCGTGCGCGGCCGGTGGAGGTGGCAGGTGGTGCGTCCTGGATGCTGGTCATGGATCCGTCCCCTTCGATCGGTCTGTTGTTCCAGCCTGCGACCGGTCAGGATGGGGTTCGGGGATCCGACCGCGTGAAGAACGCCGGATGTTCACGGAGAGGTGAAGGCATGGACCAGCTCGTCATCGGTCGGCGCATCCGGCATGCGCGCAAGGGCGCCGGTCTCACGCTGCAGGCGCTGGGGGAGCGGGCGGGGATCCTGCCGAGCCAGCTGAGCATGATCGAGAACGGCCGGCGCGAGACGCGGCTGTCGACGCTGGGGAGGATCGCGGGCGCGCTCGGGGTGGACGTCACGCACCTGCTCGCGGCCGACGCGCCGGACGCGCGCTCGGCCCTCGAGATCGAGCTCGACCGGGCGCAGCGCTCGTCCCTCTACGGCTCGCTCGGGCTGCCGGCCGTGCCGGCGAGCCGGGCGCTCCCGCAGGAGACGCTCGAGGCGCTGGTCGGCCTCCACCGCGAGCTCGCGCGGCGCGAGCGCGAGTCGATCGCGACGCCCGAGGAGGCGAGGCGGGCGAACACGGAGCAGCGCCTCATGATGCGGCAGCAGGACAACCACATCCCCGCCATCGAGGAGATGGCCGAGCGGATGCTCGCCGACGTCGGCCACCGGAGCGGCGCTCTATCGCACCGCAGCGTCAGCCGCATGGCCGAGGGGCTCGGGTTCGAGCTCATCTACGTGGACGACCTGCCGCGGTCGACGCGTTCGGTCACCGACATCGGGGAGGGGCGGATCTACCTGCCGCCCGCGTCGATCCCCGGCGGCCACGGCCTCCGCTCGATGGCGCTGCAGGCGATGGCGCACCGCGTGCTCGGGCACGAGGAGCCCGCGAGCTACGCGGACTTCCTGCGGCAGCGGCTCGAGATCAACTACTTCGCGGCCGCGTGCCTCATGCCGCTGACGCAGTCGGTGGAGTTCCTCGCCGAGGCCAAGGCGCGGCGCGACCTCGCGGTGGAGGACTTCCGCGACGCGTTCGGCGTCACGCACGAGGCGGCCGCGCTCCGGCTCACGAACATCAGCACGACGCATCTCGGCCTGCGCGTGCACTTCCTGCGCGTGGGCGGCGACGGCGCGGTCTACAAGGCCTACGAGAACGACGGCCTGCCGCTGCCCGTCGACGTGACGGGTGCCGTCGAGGGCCAGCCGGTGTGCCGGGAGTGGGCGGCGCGCGGCGCGTTCGACCGCACCAACCGCACGACCGAGTTCCACCAGTACACGGACACGCCCGCGGGGACGTTCTGGTGCTCGACGCAGACGGGATCCACCGCCGAGGGCGAGTACTCGATCTCCTTCGGGGTGCCGTTCGCGCACGCGAAGTGGTTCCGGGGACGCGAGACGACGGCCCGGAGCGTGTCGCGGTGCCCGGACGAGTCGTGCTGCCGTCGCGCGGATCCCGAGGACGCCGGCCGGTGGCGCGACCGGGCGTGGCCGAGCGCCCGGCTGCACGCGCACATCCTCGCGCCCCTGCCGCGCGGCGCGTTCCCCGGGGTGGACGACCGCGAGCTGTACGCCTTCCTCGACCGGCACGCCGGGGCGTGACGCCGGTCGACGGGCCGGCTAGCGCGGCGCGGCGTCCGGGTCCAGGCGGGGGACGGCGTCGAGGAGCGCCCGGGTGACGGGGTGCGTCGGGCGCGTCAGCACGTCGTCGGCGGATCCGCGCTCGACCACGCGCCCGTCGCTCATCACCAGCACCTCGTCGCTCATGTGCGCGACGACGCCGAGGTCGTGCGAGATGAGGAGCAGGCCGAGGCCCAGTCGGCGCTGCAGCTCGTCGAGGAGGTCGAGCACCTGCGCCTGCACGGCGATGTCGAGCGCGGAGACGGGCTCGTCGCAGATCAGGACGTCGGGCCGGGCCGCGATGGCGCGCGCGATGGCGACGCGCTGCCGCTGGCCGCCGGACAACCGGGCGGGACGGCGGCGGAGGATCGCGGGATCGAGGCCCACCTGCGCGAGGAGCGTGGCGGGGGAGTCGAACGCGTCCGCCCCGCGGAGGCCGGCGACCGCGAGGGCGTCCTGGAGGATCCGGTCGACGCTCCAGCGCGGGTCGAAGGACGCGAGCGGGTCCTGGTAGACCGCGCCGACGCGCGCGCGTCGGCTGCGGCGGTCGCGCTCGGGCACGCCGCTCCACGGGGCGCCGTCGAGCGTGACGGCGCCCGCGTCCGGCTCCTCGAGCGCGAGCAGCAGGCGGGCGACCGTGGTCTTGCCGGAGCCGGATCCGCCGACGAGGCCGAGCGTTCGTCCGCGGCGCACCTCGAGGGACACGTCGTCGACGGCGGTGCGCGCGGATCCGGCTGCGCCCCGGTAGGAGCGCGTCAGGCCGGTGGCGCGGAGGAGGACGCGGTCGTCCGGGTGCGGAGCGGCGATCGTCGCCGGCGATGCGGCGGCCGCGTCGATCCGGGCCTCCGACAGCGCCACGCCGCGTGGGACGCCCGTGGGCACGGCGGCCACGAGCGCGCGCGTCCGGCGGTGGGCAGGCGCGCGGAGCACGTCCGCGGTGGGGCCCTCCTCGACGACGCGGCCGTCGTGCATCACGGCGACGCGGTCCGCGAGCCGCGCCACGACGGCGAGGTCGTGGCTGACGAGCAGGGTCGCCTGGCCCTGCGTGCGCAGGTCGGCGAGCAGGTCGATGATGCGGGCCTGCACGGTGGCGTCGAGCGCGGTCGTGGGCTCGTCGGCGACGAGGAGCGGCGGATCCAGCGCGAGGGCGGCCGCGAGCAGCGCCCGCTGCCGGAGCCCGCCCGAGAGCTCGCCGGAGCGCTGGTGCACGCGCGTCGCGGGATCCGGCATGCCCACGCGCTCGAGCAGCTCGAGGACGCGCGCACGCCGGGCGCGCGGGTCCCGCATCCCGTGGATCCGGAGGGCGTCGCCGATCTCGCGCCCGATGGGGCGCAGCGGGTCGAGCGAGGAGAGGGCGTCCTGCAGCACGAGGCCCACGCCGGATCCCCGGACGCGCCGCCACTCGCGCGGACCCGCGGTTCGGAGGTCGCGGCCCCCGACCTCCAGGACGTCCGCGCGGACGTCGGCGCCCGGACCGGCGAGGCCGAGGAGGCTCCTCGCGGTCACGCTCTTGCCGGAGCCGGACGTGCCGACGAGCGCGAGGCACTCGCCCGGCGCGATCCGCAGGGAGACCCCGTGCACGACGGGGACGCCGTCGAAGGAGACCCGCAGGTCCTCGACGCGCAGGGCGGGCGGCGTCGCGGGCGCTGCCCGACCGGATCCGGCGCTCACGATGCGCGCACCCGTCGCTCGAGCGCCCGACCGAGCACGGTCGACGCGGTGGCGGTCAGCACGATCATGAGGCCGGGCACCACGGTCAGCCACGGCGCCGAGCCGATGTAGGTGCGGCCGGCCGCGAGCATGGCGCCCCACTCGGGATCCGGCGGCACGGTGCCGAGGCCGAGGTAGCTGAGGGACGACGCCCACACGATCGCCTGGCCCACGCCGAGCGTGCCGAGCACGAACAGCGGAGCCGCGGTGTTCGGCAGGATGTGCCGCGCGAGCACCACGACCGGCGGACGGCCGAGCACGGTCGCCGCCTCGACGTACGCGGAGCGGCGCACCGACATGACCCGTCCGCGGATGATGCGCGCGTAGCCGGGCGCGGCGGAGATCCCGACGGCCAGGGTGGCGCTGCCGATGCCGGGCCCGAGGATCACGATGAGGAAGAGAGCGAGCAGCAGGCCCGGGAAGGCGAAGACCACCTCGATCACGCGGTTGACGGCGAAGTCGGCGACCCGGCCGAGCAGCGCGGCGGCGAGCCCGAGGACCGCGCCGAGGCCGAGGCCGATGGCCGTGGCGCTCACGCCGATCACGAGGCTCGGGCCGGCACCGTGCACGACGCGCGTGAGCACGTCGCGGCCGGACTCGTCGGTGCCGAGGAGGTGGCCGGGGCCGGGCGCGCGGAAGGCCTCGGCGGGCGCGATGGCGAGGGGGTCGCCGGGCGCGACGAGCCCGGGGGCGAGGGCCGCGGCGAGGAGCAGCACGACGACGATCGCGGCGGCCGTCGTGCCGGCGGCGGCGAGCACGCGGACGGGCGGCCGCGACGGCGCGGCGTCGAGGAGCGTGGCGGCGCGGGGGTCGCTCATCGCGCGGCCGCCGGGATGTCGGCGTCGGCGCGCGCGGCATCGGGCTCGCCGTCGACGGGCGCGGACGCGGCGCTGCCGGGGAGGGGCACGGGCCCCGTGCGCGCGTCGACGAGCCGCGGGTCCACGATGCGGGCGAGCAGGTCGGTCACGGCCGTGAGCACGATGTAGATCACCGCCACCACGAGCACCACGCCGACGATGACCGGCACGTCCCTGCTGGTCACGGCGGAGAGCGCCGTGCGTCCGAGGCCGGGTCGGGCGAAGATCTGCTCGACCACCACGGCCCCCGAGATGAGGAAGCCGAACGCCCATCCCGACAGCGCGATCCCGGGGGCCGCCGCGTGCCGCAGAGCGTGCCGCAGCCGCACGCCCGCCTCGGACTCGCCGCGCGCCCGGGCCGCGAGCGCGAACGGGGAGTCGAGGGCGTCGAGCAGCGCCTCGCGCATGATCTGCCCGAGGAACCCGGCGAGCGGGATCGCGAGCGTGAGCACGGGGAGCACGAGGCCCGCCGGCGAGGACCCGCTCACGGCCGGCAGCCAGCCGAGGCCGGTGGAGAAGACGAGGATCAGCACCACGCCGATCCAGAAGTGCGGCAGCGACGCCGCCACGATCTCGACGCCCGCGCCCACCGCACCGGCGAGACGGCCCGCGCCCGTCGAGACGAGCGCGAGGCCGAGCGCGAGGATCCACGCCACGGCGAGCGCGAGCACCGCGAGCAGCAGGGTGCCCGGCAGCTGCCGCGCGAGCACCGCGACGACGTCCTCGCGCAGCGCGTACGACCGGCCGAGGTCGCCCTGCGCGAGACGCCCCAGCTGCGCGAGGTACTGCACGAGGACCGGCTGGTCGAGCCCGTACTCGGCGCGCACGGCGGCGACCGCCTCGGGTGGCGCCTGCGAGCCCGGCCCGCCGAGGATCGCCTGCGCGGGGTCGCCCGGGATCAGCCGCACCGCGAGGAACGTGACGGTCGCGACCGCCCACAGCACGAGGACCGCGCCGCCGATCCGGGCCACGACCGCCCGCAGGAGCGCGGGTCGACGGGAGCCGGGCGCGCGGACGGCGCGGCCGCGCGTCACCGGGCGAGCCAGGTGTCGTACAGCGTCGGCGTGGAGACCGACGGCAGGGCGCGCAGGCCCTGGACGGCGGTGCCGTGCAGGAAGTGGTTCTGCTGGTCGTAGAGCGGCAGGATCCAGTACCCGGCCATCACGCGCCGCTGCACGTCGGCGTAGAGCGCGTTCCGCCGGTCGAGGTCGGTCGTGGCGCTCGCCTCGGCGAGCGCCTGGTCGATCTCCGGCACCGACACCTTGGCGTGGTTGGCGAAGTAGCCGCTCGGCGCGGGAGTGATGCCGGAGGTGTCGTAGAGGATCCGCAGCACGTCGGGTCCGGCCTTCGTGTACGGCGCGCTCACGAGCTCGTACGCGTCGTCGCCGAGCGCCGCGTACCAGGAGGCGAGGTCCATGGGCTCGAGCTGCACGTCGAAGCCGACCTGCTTGGTGGTGGCCTGGATCTGCTCGAAGAGCGACTGCTCGGCGGGGATCGACTGGTTGGTGCTCACGGGGAAGCGGAGCGTGAGGCGCTTCCCGTCCTTGGTGCGGATCCCGTCGGCGTCCTTCGCGGACCAGCCGGCCTCGTCGAGGAGCGCGGCGGCGCGGTCGGCGTCGATGCCGAAGAGGTCCGGGTCGGAGACGGCGGCCGGCTCCGTGCTCGCGAGCGGCGAGTAGGAGCGCTCGGTGGTGCCCTGGAAGAGGGCGGTGATCCCCGCGTCGACGTCGGCCGCGCGGATGAACGCCTCGCGCACGCGCTCGTCGTCGAAGGGCGCCTGGCCGGAGTTCAGCTCGATGCGGTTGGAGGCGCCCGGTCGAGGCGCGTCCAGCTCGCCGAGGGCGCCGCCCGCGGTCGCGGACGCGATCGCGTCGGGCTGCGCGTTGTCGATCACGTCGACCTCGCCGCTCTGCAGGGCCGCGTAGCGGGAGGCGGCGTCCGGCAGGAAGCGCCAGTCGATGCGGTCCAGGTACGCGGGGCCGCTGTGCGCGGCGTCGGCGGGCGGCGACGAGTAGGCGTCGTTGCGCACGAGCGAGATCGACTGCTGGCGGTCCCAGCGCTCGACGCTGAACGGGCCGGTGCCGATGGGCTGCGCGCAGTTCGCGTCCGTCCCGCGCGCGATCCCGGCGGGCGACTCCATGGCGAGCCACGGCTGCGAGAGGGACTCGAGCAGCGCGCTGTCGGGCGTCGAGAGGGTGAGCTGCACGGTGGACGCGTCGACCGCGGTCGCGTCCGTAATCGCCTGCAGCGCGAGGTAGCCGGTGGAGGAGAGGGTCGCGGGATCCTGCACGTGGCGGATGTTCGCGACGACCGCGTCCGCGTCGAAGGGCGTGCCGTCGGTGAAGGTCACGCCCTGGCGCAGCTTCAGCGTGAGGCCGAGCCCGTCGTCGCTCCAGGTCCAGCTGTCCGCGAGCCAGGGCGTGATCCCGCCCTTCCCGTCGAGCGACACGAGCGGCTCGAGGAACTGGGACGACACGAGCGCCTGCGGGTAGTTGCCGCCGACGTGCGGGTCGAGGCACTCGGGCTCGGCGTCGCCGGACGCGTAGACGAGCGTGCCGCCGGAGACGGGCGTGGTCGGCGCCTCGGGTCCGGCCGAGGTGCAGCCGGTGAGGACGAGGGCGGTCGCGGCGAGGGCGCCGAGGGCCGCCAGGGCGCGGGTGCGCGAGGTGGGGATCATGGGGGCTTCCGATGTGCGCGCCGCTCGGGCGCTGGTGCGGGTGTTTCTGTACCGCGTCCAACAATACGCGGCTGACGACGTCCCGGTGCGCCAGGATGGGCGCATGACCTCCGCCCGCCCCGCCGGCCGCCCGCGCCGCTCGTCGCGCGCGACGCTCGAGGAGGCGGCCGCGGAGCTCTTCCTCGAGAACACCTACGCCGCGACGACCGTGGAGCAGATCGCCCAGCGGGCCGGGGTCAGCCGCGCCACGTTCTTCAATTACTTCGCCTCCAAGGCCGACCTCCTGTGGGCCGGGCTCGACGACACCCTGCGCGCGTGCGGCGAGGCGCTCGCGTCGGTGGATGCCGCCAGCCCGGCCGTCGACGGCGTGGTCGATGCGCTCATCGGCGCCGCCCGGTCCCGCGGCGAGGGCTGGCTGCCGCTCGCCCTCACGCAGCACGAGGTGATGGGCCTCGGCGCCGACGTCGCGGGGGAGGGCGTGGCCCGCGCGGCCCCGCTCGTGGATCCCGTCGCGCAGGCCATCGCGCGCGCGTCCGGCCGGCGGGCATCCGCCGCGCCCGTGCGGGTCGCCGCCGCCGTGATCGCCGCTGCGACGGCCGCCGCGGTCGTCGCGTGGGCGGGTGACGGCGTCGGGCGCGGCCCGCTCGAGGACGCCGTCCGCCTGGCGCTCGATCCCCTCCGACCGGCGCTCACGGCCGCGCTCGCCTGACCGGCGGGCCGCGCCCGGGCCTGGGGTCGATCCGGCGTCGCCCGCCGGTTCCCCCGTACCCTGGCCGCGCGGCGCGACCGCGTCCGCTCCCTCGACGATGAGAAGGACCGCCATGCCCCGCACCCCCGCCCTCCGCCGCGTCCCGCTCCGCCGTCCGCACCGGCTCGTACCCGTCCTGCTCGCGCTCCTCGTGGCGGTCGCCGGCCTCGCGACCGTCGGGCCCGCCGGATCCGCGTCGGCCGTCGCCGCCGGTTCCGGCAGGGCCACGCACTACTCCCTCGGCCCGGACGGCAGCACGACGAACGGGAACTGCTCCCTCCCGTCCATCCCGACGGACCGCCTCTACGTCGCGGTCGGCCCCGACGACTACGCCGGCAGCGCCGCGTGCGGCACCTACCTCGACGTCACCGGCCCGCGCGGCACGGTCCGCGTCGAGGTCGCCGACCTCTGCCCCGAGTGCGAGCACGGCCACCTCGACCTCAGCGAGGAGGCGTTCCGCGCCATCGGCGACTTCGACGCCGGCATCATCCCCATCTCGTACGCGCCCGTCGCGGACCCCGCGGTCCCGCCGCTCGCCTTCCGCGTCAAGGACGGGTCGAACCCGTACTGGACGGCGATCCAGGTCGTGGACGCCGGGACGGAGCTGCGCTCGGTCGAGGTGCGGGCCGGCGCGGGATGGACGCCGCTCTCCCGGACCACGTACGGCTACTGGCTGGCCTCGTCGGGGCTCGGCGCGGGCCCCTACACGGTGCGCGTCACGGACGTCTCGGGCCGCACGGCCACCGTCCCGGGGATCGAGCTCGACCCGGGCCGGCTGCAGCGCAGCGGCGCGCGCCTCGGGTGAACGGATCCGGGTGCGCGGCGAGCCCTGCCGCGCACCCGGCCGCGCGGGCGAGGATGTCCGCATGACCTCCGACGCCCCCGGCCCGTCCGACCTCGCCGCCCTCGCCTCCTCGTTCGGATCCGTCGCGGACCAGTACGACCGGGTCCGCCCGGGCTATCCCGACGACGCCGTCGAGTGGATGCTCCCGGCCGGCGCCCGCCGCGTCGTGGACCTCGGCGCGGGCACCGGCAAGCTCACCCGGCTGCTCGCCGCGCGCGGGCTCTCCGTCACCGCGGTCGAGCCCGACGCGGAGATGCGGCGGGTCCTCCGGGCGGCATCGCCGGGCGTCGACGTCGACGTCCGGGCGGGCAGCGGCGAGGCGATCCCGGTGGGCGACGGCGAGGAGGACGCCGTGCTCGTGGCCCAGGCCTGGCACTGGATGGACGCGGGGTCCGCGGCCCGCGAGGCCGCGCGCGTCCTCCGTCCCGGTGGGCACCTCGGCATCGTGTGGAACATGATGGACGGGGAGGTCGACTGGGTCCGCGAGCTCGACGCCGTCCTCGAGGCCGGCCGGCGCCACGGCGGACGCGCACCGGAGCCCGGCCCGTTCCCCGGCTTCGGCCCGGTCGAGCACGCGTCGTTCGCCCACGTGCACCGCACGACCCCCGAGGAGGTGGTGGAGCTCGCCGGATCCATCAGCCGCATCATCACGCTCCCCGACGTCGAGCGCGCCCGCGTCCTCGACGACATCCGCACCCTCCTCGCGGGCCACCCGGACACGGCCGGCCGCGACGTGCTCGACCTGCCCTACCGCGCCGACGCGTACCGCGCCCAGCTCGGCGGCTGACCGCGCCCGATCGCTCGACGGCGGCGCGCTAGGATGTGGGTCACAGGCGCCGATCCGGCCATCACCGGGGAGCCTTCGGAAGAAAGCCCCGGAGACGGGGTCGGTAGAACCGAACGGGTCGGGCCCGTCATCGCCTCAGGAGAGTGGTCGCGCGTCGCGCGGCAAGCGGGGTGGTACCGCGCTCGGGGATCCGCACCAGGGATCCGGGCGTCCTCGCGGAGATCCTCATCGCCGCAGGAGCCGCCATGACCTACCCCCGTCCCGTCCCCGACGACCCGAGCGCCCCCGACCAGGTCGCCGCGAGCCCGCGCTTCCCGGATGTCGAGAAGGGCATCCTCGCGTTCTGGAAGCGCGACGACACCTTCCGCGCCTCCGTCGAGCGTCGCGAGGGGTGCGACGAGTGGGTCTTCTACGACGGCCCGCCCTTCGCCAACGGCCTCCCGCACTACGGGCACCTCCTCACGGGCTACGCCAAGGACGCCTTCCCGCGCTTCCAGACCATGCGCGGCAAGCAGGTCCACCGCCGCTTCGGCTGGGACACGCACGGCCTCCCCGCCGAGCTCGAGGCGATGCGCCAGCTCGGGATCACGGAGAAGAGCGAGATCGAGGAGATGGGCGTCGAGGAGTTCAACGCCGTCGCCCGCCGCTCCGTGCTCGAGTACACGGGCGAGTGGGAGGACTACGTCACGCGCTCGGCCCGCTGGGTCGACTTCGAGGACGACTACAAGACGCTCGACCTCGACTTCATGGAGTCGGTCATCTGGGCCTTCAAGCAGCTGCACACCAAGGGCCTCGCCTACGAGGGCTTCCGCGTGCTGCCGTACTGCTGGCACGACCAGACGCCGCTGAGCAACCACGAGCTGCGGATGGACGACGACGTCTACCGCATGCGCCAGGACCAGTCGGTCACCGTCACGTTCCCGCTCGTCGGCGCGAAGGCCGAGTCGCTCGGCCTCACCGCCGTGCGCGCGCTCGCCTGGACGACCACGCCCTGGACCCTCCCGACCAACATGGCGCTCGCGGTCGGGCCGGACATCGTCTACGCCGTCGTGCCCGCCGGTCCCGCCGGCACGCCCGATGCCGAGGCGCCCGACGCGCTGCCCCGGGAGTCCTCCGTGCAGCTCGCGGCCGAGGTGTTCGGATCCGAGTACCTCATCGCCCAGGACCTCGTCGGCAACTACGCCAAGGACCTCGGCTACGCGTCCGCCGACGAGGCCCGCGCCGCCGTCTCCCGCACCGTGCTCGGCCGCCAGCTCGAGGGCGTCGCCTACGACCGGCTCTGGGACTTCTACGCCGACACGGAGGCGTTCGGCACCGAGAACGCGTGGCAGGTGCTCGTCGCCGACTACGTCACGACCACCGACGGCACCGGCATCGTCCACCAGGCCCCGGCCTACGGCGAGGAGGACCAGCAGGTCTGCGCCGCCGCCGGGATCCCCGTGATCCTCTCGCTCGACGAGGGCGGCCGCTTCGTCGACACCGTGCCCGACGTCGCGGGCGAGCTGTGGTCCGACGCCGGGAAGACGCTCACGCGCATGCTCAAGGCGCAGGGCCGCCTCATCCGCCAGGCGAGCTACGAGCACTCCTACCCGCACTGCTGGCGCTGCAAGAACCCGCTCATCTACAAGGCCGTCTCCAGCTGGTTCGTGCGCGTCACCGACTTCCGCGACGACATGGTGCGCCTCAACCAGGACATCGAGTGGACGCCCGAGAACGTCAAGGACGGCCAGTTCGGCAAGTGGATCGGCAACGCCCGCGACTGGTCCATCAGCCGCAACCGGTTCTGGGGCAGCCCCATCCCGGTGTGGAAGAGCGACGACCCGGCCTACCCGCGCATCGACGTCTACGGCAGCCTCGACGAGCTCGAGGCCGACTTCGGCGTGCGCCCGACCGACCTGCACCGCCCGTTCATCGACCGGCTCACGCGCCCGAACCCCGACGACCCGACGGGGAAGAGCACCATGCGCCGCATCGAGGACGTGCTCGACGTCTGGTTCGACTCGGGGTCCATGCCGTTCGCGCAGGTGCACTACCCGTTCGAGAACCGCGAGTGGTTCGACGCGCACAGCCCGGCCGACTTCATCGTCGAGTACATCGGCCAGACCCGCGGGTGGTTCTACACGCTGCACGCGCTGTCGACGGCGCTGTTCGACCGGCCCGCGTTCTCGAGCGTCGTCAGCCACGGCATCGTCCTCGGCAACGACGGCCAGAAGATGTCCAAGTCGCTCCGCAACTACCCGGACGTCAACGAGGTGTTCGACCGCGACGGATCCGACGCCATGCGCTGGTTCCTCCTCGCGAGCCCCGTGCTCCGCGGCGGCAACCTCGTGGTCACCGAGGAGGGCATCCGCGAGGGCGTCCGCCAGGTGCTGCTGCCGCTCTGGAGCACCTGGTACTTCTTCTCGCTCTACGCCAACTCCGCGCAGCCCGACGGCTACGAGGCGACGCGGGACACGACGAGCGACGACGTGCTGGACCGCTACATCCTGGCCCGCACGCGCCGCCTGGTCACCGAGGTCACCGAGCACATGACCGCGCTCGACTCGACGCTGGCCGCCGCCTCCCTCCGCGACTTCGCCGACGTGCTCACCAACTGGTACGTGCGCCGCAGCCGCGACCGCTTCTGGGCGGGCACGGAGGCCGGCGACACGCGCGCCTTCGACACCCTCCACACGGTCCTCGAGACCGTGACCCGTGTCGCCGCGCCGCTCCTCCCGCTCGTGTCCGAGCGCATCTGGAAGGACCTCACCGGCGGGCGCAGCGTCCACCTGGAGGACTGGCCGGAGCCCGACGACCTGCCCGCGGACGACCGCCTCGTCGAGGTGATGGACCGGGTCCGCCAGGTCGCCTCGACCGCGCTCTCGCTCCGCAAGCAGTCCGGCCTCCGCGTGCGCCAGCCGCTCGCGCGCCTGACGGTCGTGAGCGACGACGCCGACGGGCTCGCCCGCTTCGAGGACATCCTGCGCGACGAGCTCAACGTCAAGGCCGTCTCCGTCGAGGAGCTGACCCCCACGAGCGCGGCCGACGCGGGCATCACGCGCCGCCTCACCGTCAACGCGCGCGTCGCCGGGCCCCGCCTCGGCAAGGGCGTGCAGCAGGTGATCCAGGCCGCCCGCCAGGGCGACTGGACGGAAGCCGACGGCGAGGTCGTCGCGGGCGGCACGCCGCTCGTGGCCGGCGAGTACGAGCTGGTGCTGGAGGTGGCGGGCGACCGCGCCGACCAGGCGCTCGCGCTCCTGCCGGGCGGCGGGTTCCTGCTGCTCGACACCGCGCTCACCCCCGAGCTCGAGGCCGAGGGCCTCGCGCGCGACGTGGTGCGGAACGTGCAGGACGCCCGGAAGGGCGCGGGGCTCGACGTGAGCGACCGCATCTCCCTCGTGATCCGGCTGGACGCGGCGGGCGCGGAGCAGGCCGAGCGGTTCCGCGACCTCATCGCGCGTGAGACCCTGGCGGTGGCGCTGCGGATCGACGCGGACGCCCCGGCGGATCCGGATCCCGGCATCACCGTCGGCGGCGGATCGCCCCTGTACATCGAGGTGGAGCGAGCATGAGCGACCAGCGGGGCGGACAGCCCTTCGACGACGACGAGCCCCGGCGCGACGACGACTTCGAGCCGGAGACGGACGAGGGCGTCGACGCCGCGGCCCGCGCGCTCGACCCCGACGTCGACGGCCTGAGCGACGACCAGCTCTTCGCCGACGACGCCGCCGAGCTCCGCCGCGAGGCCGAGCAGTCGATCGTCGCCGGCCGCGAGGTCGACGACGAGAACTACTTCGAGCGCGAGGGCGACGCCGTCTACCAGGCGCTCCTCGCGCGGATGGGGGAGCAGGCGCCCCAGCCGCGGCTCTCCGCCACCCGCCGCGTGGTCGAGCTCCTCGGCGACCCGCAGCGCGCGTACCCGATCGTGCACGTCACCGGCACCAACGGGAAGACCTCGACGAGCCGGATGACCGAGAGCATCCTGCGCGCCGCGGGGCTCCGCACCGGCCTCTTCACGAGCCCGCACCTCGTGCGCTTCAACGAGCGCATCGTGGTCGACGGCCTGCCGATCAGCGACGAGGCGCTCAGCCGCAACTGGGCCGACGTCGAGCCGTTCATCGTCCTGGTCGACCGGGAGCTCGTCGCCGCGGGCGAGGAGCCGGTCACGTTCTTCGAGGCCCTCACGGTGCTCGCGTTCGCCTCCTTCGCGGATGCGCCCGTCGACGTCGCCGTGATCGAGGTCGGCATGGGCGGCGAGTGGGACAGCACCAACGTCGGCGACGGCCAGGTCGCCGTCTTCACGCCCGTCTCGCTCGACCACACGCAGCGGCTGGGGTCCACCGTCGCGGAGATCGCGCGCACCAAGTCCGGCATCGTGAAGCCCACCGCGGACGTCGTCTCGAGCGCGCAGCTCCCCGAGGTCGTGGCCGAGCTCACCCGCGCGGCCGAGCTCACGGAGTCCACCTGGTCGATCGAGGGCGAGCGGTTCCGCCTCCTCGACACGACCCTCGCGGTGGGCGGCCAGGTGATCAGCGTGCAGGGCCTCGCGGGCACCTACCGGGACGTGTTCCTGCCGATGTTCGGCGCGCACCAGGCGCAGAACGCCGCGGTGGCCATCGCCGCGGTCGAGTCGTTCCTCGGCGGCGGCGACCACGCCATCCACGACGACGTGCTCGCGGAGGGCCTCGCCACCGCGACGAGCCCGGGCCGCCTGCAGGTCGTCGGCACCGAGCCGACCGTGCTGGTGGACGCCGCGCACAACCCCGCCGGTGCCGCATCGCTCGCGGCCGCGCTGCCCGTCTACTTCACGTTCGACCGCGTCACGGCCGTCATCGGCGTGCTCGCGGACAAGGACGCGGAGGGCATCGTGCGCGAGCTCGCGCCCGTCGTCGACCACTTCATCGTCACCAGGTCCACGTCCGAGCGCTCGGTGGATCCCGACGAGCTGGCCCGCATCGTCGTCGGCGTCGTCGGCCGCGACCGCGTCACCGTGGAGCCCGACCTCCGCACCGCCCTCGAGGACGCGCGCGACTCCGCCGGCGAGACCGAGAAGGGCGCGGCGCTCGTCACCGGCTCGATCCTCCTCGTCGGCGAGGCCATCGCCCACGCCGCCGACGAGGGCTGGAAGACCGCGTGAGCGCCGACGGCCGCCCGGCCCGCACGCGACGGCCGCGCCCGCCCCGCACGACGGTCGAGATCCTCGGATCCATCGTCATGGGCTTCCAGGTCATCGTCGTGTTCCTGGCCAGCCTGGTCGCCTTCGGGCTCGAGGCGCTGCCGGCGCTCCCCGCGCTCGGCGGCGGCGCGCTGCTCGTGATCGCCATGCTCGCGGTCGTCGGCACCCTGCGCACCCCGCTCGGCATCCGCGCCGGCTGGGTCGTGCAGGTGCTCGTCGTCCTCACCGGCTTCGTGCTCCCCGCCATGTTCGCGGTCGGCGGCTTCTTCCTGCTGCTCTGGATCTACGCCATGGTGCAGGGCGACCGCATCGACCGCGAGAAGGCGGCCGCGCGGGGCGCGTGGGAGCAGGCCATGCTCGACGAGCAGGCCGCGCCGGGCCACGACCGCCCCACCGACCACCGACCGACCACCGAGCCGCCGGCTCCCACCCCGTAGGAGGCACCCATGTCCGCTCCCGTCCAGGAGACCCTCGTCCTCGTCAAGCCCGACGGCGTCGCCCGCGGCCTCACCGGCGAGATCCTCCGCCGCATCGAGGCCAAGGGGTACCAGATCGTCGACCTCCGCATGGTGCAGGCCGAGCGCGCCCTGCTCGAGCAGCACTACGAGGAGCACCAGGGCAAGCCGTTCTACGAGCCGCTCGTCGAGTTCATGGAGTCGGGCCCGATCGTCGCGGTGCGCGTCGCCGGGAATCGCGTCATCGAGGGCTTCCGCTCGCTCGCCGGCACGACCGACCCCACGGGCGCCGCCCCCGGCACGATCCGCGGCGACCTCGGCCGCGACTGGGGCCTCGCCGTGGCGCAGAACCTCGTGCACGGCAGCGACTCGCCCGAGTCCGCCGCGCGCGAGCTCGCGCTCTGGTTCTAGGACCCGGACGAGAAGAGGGGCCGACCGGCATCCGGTCGGCCCCTCTCGTCGTCCCGGCGGCTCAGCCGAGGAGCGTCGGGATCAGCGCCGGGAACGTGGAGACGATCGCGACCACGATGATCGCGTAGTTGAGCACGACGACCGCCCAGGTGTACGGCGCCACCGCGTCGGCGGCCCGGCGGATCCCGGCGGGCAGCGGCAGCAGCCCCGCGCGTGCGGTCGCCGACAGCGTGCCCCACCACAGCGGGATCATCGCGCTCCACACCAGGAGGCAGTAGGGGCAGAGCGCGCCGATGACGAAGACGCTCTGGGTGAAGAGCCACGTCACGAAGACCCAGCCGGCGAACGTCCCCAGCGCGAACAGCGTCCAGAACCAGCGCGCGAACCGGGCGCCCGCGACGAGCCCCATGCCGAGCACGATCGGCACCACGAAGGCCGCCACTCCGATGAGCGGGTTGGGGAAGCCGAACAGCGATCCCTGCGGCGACTCGATGACGGTGGCGCAGGAGATGAACGGGTTGACGTCGCACGACAGCGACGCGCCCGGGTTCTCCAGCAGGTGCAGCCGGTCGAGCACGAGCACGAATGCGCCGATCCAGCCGACGACGCCCGTGACGACGAGCAGGACGGCCAGGGAGCGGGGGTGCGCGGGGGCCCGGGTCGCGGTCATGCGGCGATCATGGCAGACGGGGGAGCGCCGACCCTGACGGCCGGGTGGGCGTCGGCGTGCGATACTGGCAGGCAGGTCGGACCGCCGCGCGGGACGACCGCCATGAAGAGTCTTTACCGGGGCACACCCGGGCCACCCGGCATAGCCGGCGGCGGATGGCCAGTTCCGTACCAGTGCGCACGACCGAAGCCTCGGGCCGGACGTCGCAGACCAGGATCGACGGAGAGCCGCGTACGCGGGGATCCACTCGGAGAGCTACCGGGGTACGGCGCGGCCGTACCGACCGGTTGAGGAGTGCACCAGAGATGGTGGAGAGAGACGAGAACACCGGCAGGAGGCGACCCAGCCTCTTCGAGCGGCTCACGGGCCGCCGCGCCGAGACGACCGCGGCGACGGGGACCGGCGGCACGCCCGCCGTCCCCGCGTCCGCGACCCCCGAGGCGAGCGGCCCGCCCGCCGCCTCCGAAGCGAAGGGCCACACCCTGAACGAGAACGACGACACCCGATCCACGCCCGACGAGACGGAGGCGCCGGTCGTCCGACGCTCCCGCCGCGCGAGCACCTCCGCATCCGCGCCCGCGGCCGCCCAGCCGGACGACGCCAGCGTCGACGCGTCCGCCTCGGCATCCGCTCCCGCTGGCGCCGCCGACGCGCAGGCCCCCGGTGCCGAGCAGCCCGCCGCGCCCGCCGCTCGTGCGCCGCGGAAGCGCGCCCCGCGCAAGGCCGCCGTCGCGGCCGAGCAGGAGGCGGCTGCGGCCGACGCACCCGACACGGAGGCGCCGGCAGCGGAGGCCGCTCCGGCCGCTCCGGCCGTCGAGCCCGTCGCCGAGGAGCCCGCCGCCCCGGCGCGCCCCGTGCCGTCGCTCTCCGTCTTCTTCCAGGCCCCGGACATCGCGCCGCTGCCTCCCCGCCGCGAGCGGGACGACCGTCGCGACGACGCCCGCGACGAGGACGACGACCTCGACCGCGACGAGCGCCCCTCGCGCTCCTCGCGCCGCGGCGGCCGAGGGCAGGACCGCAGCCAGGACCGCGGCGTCAGCCGTGACGGTCGCGGCCGCGACACCCGCGACGACGACCACGACGACGAGGACGACTCCCCGTCGGTCCGCCGCCGCGCGCGCCGTCGCTCCGGCGAGGAAGGCCGCGACGGCGACGACGCGCCCGGCACGGTCGTCAAGGTCCGCACGCCGCGCGAGCCGGAGCTCATCACCGAGCCGCAGCGCATCAAGGGATCCACGCGCCTCGAGGCCAAGAAGCAGCGCCGCCGCGACGGCCGCGACGCCGGACGCCGCCGCCCGGTCCTCACCGAGTCCGAGTACCTGGCGCGCCGCGAGTCCGTCGACCGCAGCATGATCGTCCGCTCGCGCGACGGCAAGATCCAGATCGGCGTGCTCGAGGACCAGGTGCTCGTCGAGCACTACGTCGCCCGCGCCGACGAGGCGTCGCTCATCGGCAACGTGTACCTCGGCCGCGTCCAGAACGTGCTGCCCAGCATGGAGGCCGCCTTCATCGACATCGGCCGCGGCCGCAACGCCGTGCTCTACTCCGGCGAGGTCGACTGGGACGCCGCCAACGCCGACAAGGGGCCGGGCAACCACGCGCGCCGCATCGAGGTGGCGCTGAAGCCCGGCGACCGCGTGCTCGTCCAGGTCACCAAGGACCCGGTCGGCCACAAGGGCGCCCGCCTCACGAGCCAGGTGAGCCTCCCCGGCCGCTACCTCGTGTACGTGCCCAACGGATCGATGAACGGCATCAGCCGCAAGCTGCCCGACACCGAGCGAGCCCGCCTCAAGAAGACCCTCAAGGAGGTGCTGCCCGAGAACGTGGGCGTGATCGTCCGCACCGCAGCCGAGGGCGCGACCGAGGAGCAGCTGAAGCTCGACGTCGAGCGCCTCACGTCGCAGTGGGCCGAGATCAGCCGCCAGGTCGAGAAGGCGCAGGCGCCCGCGCTCCTGCACTCCGAGCCGGACCTGCTGCTGAAGATCATCCGCGACGTCTTCAACGAGGACTTCCGCGAGCTCGTGATCGACGGCGGCGACGCCCAGGAGATCATCGAGGGCTACCTGCGCGGCGTGGCGCCGGACCTCATCGACCGGGTGCAGACGTACTCGGGCGAGAAGGACTCCTTCGACCACTACCGCGTCAGCGAGCAGATCGAGAAGGCGCTCGACCGCAAGGTCTGGCTGCCGTCCGGCGGATCCCTCGTCATCGACCGCACCGAGGCCATGACCGTGGTCGACGTCAACACGGGGAAGTTCGTCGGATCCGGCGGCAACCTCGAGGAGACCGTCACCAAGAACAACCTCGAGGCCGCCGAGGAGATCGTCCGCCAGATGCGCCTGCGCGACATCGGCGGCATCATCGTCGTCGACTTCATCGACATGGTGCTCGAGTCCAACCGCGACCTCGTGCTCCGCCGCCTGGTGGAGTGCCTGAGCCGCGACCGGACCAAGCACCAGGTCGCCGAGGTCACCTCGCTCGGGCTCGTGCAGATGACCCGCAAGAAGCTCGGCCTCGGGCTGCTCGAGTCGTTCTCGGAGAACTGCGAGACGTGCGCCGGGCGGGGGATCATCATCCACCACGACCCGCTCATGGCCCACAAGCAGACGCCGCAGGAGCCCGTGCAGGGCCAGGGCCGCCGTCGCGGCGGCAAGGGCCAGCAGGACCACGGCACCGGCGGCGGCAACGGCAACGGGGGCAACGGCGGAGGTCGCGGCAACGGCGGCGGCCAGGCGCAGCAGCAGCGCACGCCCGCGGCCAGCACACACAGCATCACGGACGACGCGCGCTCCGCCCTCGCCAAAATCGCCACGAGCACCATCCAGACGGTGAACGAGGCCATCGACCGGGTCGAGGACGTCGTGCGCACGCCGGACGAGAGCGCCGATGCCGCGCCGCCGGCCGAGGCGGCTCCCGCCGAGGAGCAGCCGCGCGGCGACCGCCCGCGTCGGAGCCGCGGGGGCCGGGGGCGCGCGTCGTCCGCGACCGCCGAGCCGGCGACGCCGACGCCCGTCGACGAGGCGCCGTCCGCTCCCGCCGAGGACCCGACGCCGGCCGACGCTCCCGTGGAGGAGCCCGCCCTGTCGACGCTCGAGCCGCGCGAGGCCATCCGCCTGGAACCCGTGCAGATCCTCGACATCCCGGTCGCGAGCACCCGCACGGCTCCGCGCCGCGTGAGCTCGGCCGACGCGGAGCAGCTCCTCGGCTCCGTGCTCGACGCGCTGCCGCAGCCCAAGGAGCCCGGCCAGGGGCGTTCGCGCAGCCGTCGGGTCTCGACGCAGACGCTGACGACGCCGGCCCCGGCCGACGACGCGAGCTGACCCACGGGCCGCCTGCGAGGCGGCTGCACGACGGAGGGCCCGGAGCGCATGCTCCGGGCCCTCCGTCGTCCCCTCGACCGATCCTGACGTCAGGATCGAGGCGCGCGCCGCTCCCGCTGGGTGACCCGCAGCCCGCTCGCCTGCAGCCGGCGCACCAGGTCGCGGTTCGAGACCGGCTCGGCGCCGCGCGCCACCAGCTCCGCGTGCCGCTCCTCGGGCACGTCGTAGTGGTCGCGATCGAAGGCGCGCTCCGGGATCCCGGCCGCGCGGGCGAAGGCATGCAGCTCCTCGAGCGAGGCGTCGCTCACGAGGTGCGCCCACAGACGCCCGTGCGCCGGCCAGGCCGGTCGGTCGAGGAGCACGCTCATCCTGCGAGCTTAGGCAGGCGGGGCCGCGTCGGCGGTCCGAGGGATCGGGGGGACACCCGCGACGCGCCCGGCGCGCATGCGCCGGGACGGGGATCCTCTCGCGTATGATCGACCGAGGACGCCGGGGGTCCGGAGTTTGACCCCTGTCCGGCGTTCCGGTAACGTGAGTCGCTGGCATGCGCCGATCCCCAGAGATCGTGCGCCTGCGGCAGACTTCCTCCAATGATTCGGGCCACAGGGCGTCAAGTCCCCAGTGAGTCAAGCCCGCGAGAGAAAACAGGTACGGAAAAGTGGTTTACGCAGTTGTGCGCGCCGGCGGTCGGCAGGAGAAGGTCGAGGTCGGGACCATCGTGACGATGGACCGGGTCAAGAACCAGCAGAGCGGCAAGGTCGTGCTCCCCGCGGTCCTGCTCGTCGACGGCGACACCATCACCACGGACGCCGCCAAGCTCGCCGACGTCACCGTCAGCGCCGAGATCCTGAACGACCTCCGCGGTCCCAAGATCGTCATCCAGAAGTTCAAGAACAAGACCGGGTACAAGAAGCGCCAGGGGCACCGCCAGGACCTCACGCGCGTCCAGGTCACCGAGATCAACTAGCACCGAGACCGCAGGGAGATACAGATGGCACACAAGAAGGGCGCGAGCTCTACCCGCAACGGCCGTGACTCGAACGCCCAGCGCCTCGGCGTGAAGCGCTTCGGCGGCCAGGTCGTCGGCGCCGGCGAGATCATCGTCCGCCAGCGCGGCACGCACTTCCACCCCGGCGTCAACGTCGGCCGTGGCGGCGACGACACGCTGTTCGCCCTCTCCGCCGGCTCGGTGGAGTTCGGCGTCAAGGGCGGCCGCAAGGTCGTCAACATCGTCGTCCCGGCCTAGTCCAGGCCGACAGCACGGACCCTGCAGCGGCACTGCCGCGCAGCACATCAAGGGCGGGCCTCCTCGGCCCGCCCTTGCGTGCGTTCCGCGGGGAACACCCCTAGAAGAAACGAGCACAGCCATGGCGACATTCGTCGACACCGTGACCCTCCACCTGCGGGCGGGAAACGGCGGCAACGGCTGCGTCTCGGTCCGCCGCGAGAAGTTCAAGCCCCTCGCGGGACCCGACGGCGGCAACGGCGGCAACGGCGGGGACATCGTCCTCGTCGCGGACCCCCAGGTCACCACGCTGCTGGCCTACCACCGCGGGCCGCACCGCTCCTCCCGCAACGGCGGACCGGGCATGGGCGACCACCGCCACGGCACGCTCGGCGAGGCGCTCGAGCTCCCCGTCCCCGTCGGCACCGTCGTCAAGGACGTCGACGGCAACGAGCTCGCGGACATGGCCACGCCCGGCATGCGCTACGTGGCCGCCGAGGCCGGCCAGGGCGGGCTCGGCAACGCGTCGCTCGCCACCACCAAGCGCAAGGCCCCGGGCTTCGCGCTGCTCGGCACGCGCGGCTACGAGGGCGATGTCGTCCTCGAGCTGAAGGTCGTCGCCGATGTCGCGCTCGTGGGCTACCCGTCCGCGGGCAAGTCGAGCCTCGTCGCAGCCATCTCGGCCGCGAAGCCGAAGATCGCCGACTACCCCTTCACCACGCTGCACCCGAACCTCGGTGTCGTCGAGGTCGCGGACTCGCGCTACACGGTCGCCGACGTCCCCGGCCTCATCGAGGGCGCGAGCGAGGGCAAGGGCCTGGGCCTCGAGTTCCTCCGCCACGTCGAGCGCTGCTCGGCCCTCCTGCACGTGCTCGACTGCGCGACGCTGGATCCCGGACGCGACCCCATCTCCGACCTCGACATCATCCTCACGGAGCTCGCCGCGTACCCCGTGCCCGACGGCCAGGTGCCGCTGCTCGAGCGCCCGCAGCTCATCGCGCTCAACAAGATCGACGTCCCCGAGGCCCGGGAGCTCGCGGAGCTGGTGCGTCCGGAGCTCGAGGCCCGCGGCTACCGCGTCTTCGACATCTCCACGGTCAGCCACGACGGCCTGCGCCAGCTGTCCTTCGCCCTCGCCGAGCTGGTCGAGGACGCCCGGACGAAGGCCGCCGAGGAGCCCGAGGCCCCGCGCATCGTGCTGCGTCCGCGCGCCGTGAACGAGAAGCCGTTCACCATCCGCGTCGACGGCGGCAGCTACGGCGACATCTACCGCGTCATCGGCACCAAGCCCGAGCGCTGGGTGCAGCAGACCGACTTCACCAACGACGAGGCCGTCGGCTACCTCGCCGACCGCCTCGCCAAGCTCGGCGTCGAGGACGGCCTGTTCAAGGCCGGCGCGGTGGCCGGATCCAGCGTCGTCATCGGCGAGGGCGACGGCATCGTCTTCGACTGGGAGCCCACCCTCACGTCCACCGCGGAGCTCATCACGAGCCCCCGCGGCGCCGACGCCCGCGTCGACCCCATCCGCCGCCGCACCAACCAGGCGCGCCGCGAGGACTACTTCGCCCGCATGGACGCCAAGGCCGACGCCCGCGCCGAGCTCGTGCGCGAGGGCGAGGCCGGCCTCTGGGCGGACGAGGACGGGACGGACGAGGACGCGTCCTCGGACGCGAAGGCCTAGCGGGTGGGCACGGCCTCGCGCGCGGGCATCGCGTCCGCGCGGCGCATCGTCGTGAAGGTCGGCTCGTCCTCCATCAGCGGGGAGAACGCCGGGCAGATCGCGCCCCTCGTCGACGCCATCGCGTCCGTGCACGCGCGTGGGGCCGAGATCGTGCTCGTCTCCTCCGGCGCCATCGCGACGGGGATGCCGTTCCTCCGCCTCGACGACCGCCCGGCCGATCTCGCCACGCAGCAGGCCGCCGCCGCGGTGGGTCAGAGCGTGCTGATCTTCCGCTACCAGGAGAGCCTCGACCGCTACGGCATCGTCGCGGGCCAGGTGCTCCTCACGGCAGGCGACCTCGCCGCCCCCGACCACCGGGAGAACGCGCAGCGCGCGATGGAGCGCCTGCTGGGTCTCCGGCTGCTCCCGATCGTCAACGAGAACGACACCGTGGCCACGCACGAGATCCGCTTCGGCGACAACGACCGGCTCGCCGCGCTCGTCGCCCGGCTGGTGGACGCGGACCTCCTCCTCCTCCTCTCGGACGTGGACGCGCTCTACACGCGGCCGCCGGAGGAGCCGGGAGCCCGGCGCATCGAGCACGTGGCGTTCGGCGACGAGCTGGATGGCGTCGAGATCGGCAGCACGGGAACGGGCGTGGGCACCGGGGGAGCGGTGACCAAGGTCGCCGCCGCGCGCCTCGCCGCCGAGGCCGGAACCGGGGTCCTCCTCACGTCGACCGCGCAGGTCGCCGAGGCCCTCGCGGGTGCCCATGTCGGCACGTGGTTCGCGCCCCGCGGCTGAGCGATCCGCCTGCCCTCGCTCGCGGGCGGCAGGCGCCTGGCTAGGCTGCCGTGCATGCCCTCGAACGTCCCCGGCGCCCCCGACGCCGTGCCCGCGACCCCGACCATCACCGCCGACGCGATCCCGGCCGAGCCGCCCACGGACGACGCGCTCGAGCGGATCCTCGTGGCCGCACGGGCGGCGTCCACGGACCTCGCCGCCACCACCTCCGGCCGCCGCGACGCCGCGCTCGACGCCATCGCGGCCGCCCTCGTCTCCGCCGCCGACCGCATCGTCGCCGCCAACGCCGAGGACCTCGCCGCGGGCCGGTCGGCCGGACTCGCGACGGGCCTCCTCGACCGGCTGACGCTCGACGCCCGGCGCGTGGCGGCCCTGGCTGACGCCGTCGCCGGGATCCGTTCTCTCGACGACCCGCTCGGCCACGTCGTCCGCGGCCGCACGCTGCCGAACGGCCTGCTGCTCTCGCAGGTGCGCGTGCCGTTCGGCGTCGTCGGCGCGATCTACGAAGCCCGCCCCAACGTCACGGTCGACATCGCGGCGCTCGCCCTGAAGAGCGGCAACGCCGTCGTGCTGCGCGGGGGATCCGCCGCCCTCCGCACCAACGCCGTCCTCGTCGACGTCATGCGCGGCGCCCTCGCGCGCGCCGGCCTCCCCGCGGACGCGGTGCAGACGGTCGACGCGCACGGCCGCGCGGGCGCAGCCCGGCTCATGCGGGCGCGCGGCCTCGTCGACGTGCTGGTGCCGCGCGGATCCGCCGAGCTCATCCGCACCGTGGTGGAGGAGTCGACCGTTCCCGTCATCGAGACCGGGGCCGGCGTCGTCCACGTCTACCTCGACGCCTCCGCCGACGCGCGCATGGCCGTCGACATCGCCGTCGACGCCAAGGTCAGCCGGCCCAGCGTGTGCAACGCGATGGAGACGCTGCTGGTCCACCGCGACGCGGCACCGCGCATCCTCGCCTCCGTGCTCGACGCCCTCCGCGACCGCGGCGTCAGCGTGCACGGCGACGCCGCCGTCCTCGAGCTGTGGCCCGATGCCGTCCCCGCCACCGACGCGGACTGGGCGGCCGAGTACCTCTCGCTCGACGTGGCGGTGCGCGTCGTCGACTCCGTCGAGGACGCGGTCTCGCACATCGCGCGCTGGTCGACGCACCACACCGAGTCCATCGTCACGTCCGACCTCGCCGTGGCGGAGCGCTTCCTCGCCGCCGTGGACTCGGCCGTCGTGATGGTCAACGCGTCCACGCGCTTCACCGACGGATCCGAGTTCGGCTTCGGCGCGGAGGTCGGCATCTCCACGCAGAAGCTGCACGCGCGCGGTCCGATGGGCCTCGAGGAGCTCACCAGCACCAAGTGGATCGTCCGGGGCAGCGGACAGGTGCGCGGCTGACGGCACGCCCGGCCGCGGGTGCGCCCCGTGCGGGGGCCCGCCGGTAGGATGGCAGGCGCCGCCTCCGCTCGACGGGGCGTGCCACGAACGGAGATCCCATGCACGCGCTGACCACCACCATCCTCGCCGAGACCGAGCACGCCATGGAGCTCGCCGCTCCGCTCTGGGTGTTCCCGGCCGTCGCGGCGGTCGTGTTCGTCGCGCTCGGGGTGGTCATGTTCAGCTTCCGCGACGTGAGCAACCGCCACTCGGAGAAGTGGGGCAAGCCCCCCGTCGCCGAGCAGGGCCACGGCACCGCCGACTCGACGCACTGAGCGCGAGCACCCTCCAGATGACGACACCCGCGACCCCGCGCCTCCGCATCGGGGTCATGGGCGGCACGTTCGACCCCATCCACAACGGCCACCTCGTCGCCGCGAGCGAGGTGCAGCAGCACCTCCAGCTCGACGAGGTGATCTTCGTCCCCACCGGGCAGCCGTGGCAGAAGCAGACGGTCACGGACGGCGAGCACCGCTACCTGATGACCGTGATCGCGACCGCGGCCAACCCGCGCTTCACCGTGAGCCGCGTCGACATCGACCGCGCGGGCACCACGTACACGATCGACACCCTCCGCGACATCCGGCGCACGCACCCGGACGCGGAGCTGTTCTTCATCACCGGCGCGGACGCGATCCAGCAGATCCTCGGCTGGAAGGACGTCGCCGAGCTGTGGGACCTCGCGCACTTCGTCGCCGTCACCCGCCCCGGCCACGACCTCACCGAGAGCGGCCTCCCGCACGCCGACGTAAGATTGCTGGAGGTCCCGGCGCTGGCGATCTCCTCGACCGACTGCCGGGCCCGTGTCGGACGGGGCTTCCCCGTGTGGTACCTCGTCCCCGACGGAGTCGTCCAGTACATCTCCAAGCACCACCTGTATCGGAGCCCGCAATGACCCCCTCCCACGACGCGCCCGACACCGGGCCCACCTCGTTCGACGACGGTCCCGCTCCCGCGACCCTCGGGCTGAGCCGCCGCGAGATGCGCGCCGCCGAGCGCGCCCGTGCGCTGGCGCTCGGCATCGACGAGGCGGACGACGCCCCGGTCGAGGATTCGGCGCCTGTCGAGGAGCCGTCCGCGACGTCTGCTCCGGCCGCCCCCTCGGACGACCAGCCCGAGGCCTCCGGCTCGACCGGCGCCGACGGATCCGACGCCCGGCCCGACGAGTCCACGACTCCGCAGCCCGCCCCGCTCACCGCTCCCGGCGTGGGCCCCGACACCTCGGCCATCCTGCTGTCCGGCGGCGTGCTGACCCGGCGCCAGCTGCGCGCCATCCGCGAGGCCGAGGAGGCCGCGCGCCAGCAGCGCGGCTCCGAGCACGAGGACGCCGACGCGACGCCGTCAGGATCCGAGACGGGCCCGACCTCGACGACCGGCGCGCCCGCGGCCGTCGACGACGCGCCCCCGACGTCCTCGGAGACCTCCGTCCCGCCGTACGCGCGCTACGGCAGCGGATCCCGCGCGACGCCGCGACCGCGTGCGCCGTACGGCAGCGCGTACCGGCGCTCCGCCGTCGCGGACGCGACGGAGCCCCCTGTGCCCGCCGCGGAGGACGGCGCGCAGGTGGTGGCGTCGGACGAGGCGTCCGGCACGACCGCGGACCGCACGGCGACCTCGGCCGAGACGCCGTCGGCGTGGCCCTTCGCGCCGATCGTCCCCTCGGGCGACGCCGCCGGTCGGGACGTGGACGCCTCGGGCGAGCAGCCGACCGTCCCGCCCCTCGCGGCCCACGCCCCCAGCCAGGAGGAGGACCCGCGTCCCGCGCCCTCCCTCGAGACCACCCCGTGGATCACGGCGGCCGCCGAGCAGCCGCTCGAGCCGGCGTTCGGCACGCGGGCGTCCAGCGCCGTCGAGGACGTCCCGGGCGATGCGACCGACGCCTCGCCCGCGACGGACGCGGACGCACCCGAGACCGCGGATGCCCCCACGTCGTACACCCCGCCTGCGGGCCACTGGTCCCTGCAGGACCAGGTCGACGAGGACCAGCCCCACACGGGCAACCACTTCATCCTCCCGACCGTGCCGCATGTCAACGACATGCAGCAGGCGCTCAACAGCACGGGCGAGATCATCATCACCGGCTCCATCGACCTGCCGCGCAGCCTCGGCTCCATGGGCACGCACCCGGACCGCTTCGACACGGCCGACATGGACCGCATCCTCGAGCAGGGCGACGACCACGATCACGCGCCGGGCGGCACCGACTCGGAGCCCGTGCGGGCCAGCCGTGCCGTCAGCACCCACACCTCGACGCGCGCCGTCGTGCAGCCGCCGCCCCGCAAGCGCTTCACGGCGCCGGTCGTCGCGGCCGTCGCGGCCGGGGGAGTCGCCGTCATCGGCGCCGGACTCGTCATCGTCGCGTTCATGACGAATGTATTCTGATCGTCTGATGCCCCATCCCACCCGTCCCGGAAGGACTCTGTGACCGCTTCTCCCCGCGCCCTCGACCTACTCAAGGTCGCCGCATCCGCTGCCGACTCCAAGCAGGCCATCGACCTGGTCGCGCTCGACGTCTCCGGGCCCCTGCCCCTCACCGACGTCTTCCTGATCGCCTCGGCCCGCAACGAGCGGAACGCGCAGGCGGTCGCCGACGAGATCGAGGACAAGATGATCGAGGCGGGCGCCAAGCCGCTCCGCCGCGAGGGGAAGAGCGAGGGACGCTGGATCCTTCTCGACTTCGGCGACGTCGTCGCCCACGTCTTCACCGAGGAGGACCGCATGTACTACTCGCTGGAGCGCCTCTGGAAGGACTGCCCCGTCGTCGCCCTCGAGATCGAGCCGACGGCCTCCGCATCCTGATCCGATCCTCCCGGGCAGCGACGCCCGGCACTCGCGAGGAGCTCCCCGCATGAAGTGCCCCAACGACTCCGCCACCCTCGTGATGAGCGAGCGCGCCGGGGTGGAGATCGACTACTGCCCGGACTGCCGCGGCGTGTGGTTGGACCGCGGCGAGCTCGACAAGATCCTCGACCGCGCGGAGCAGGAGATGCGCGCCGCGCCGGCGGCCGCATCGCCCGTGCCGCCCGCAGCGCCGCTCGGCGGGTATCCGGGTCCTGGTCGCGACGACCGCCGTCGGGATGACGACCGCCGCGGTGACGACCGCCGCCGCGACGACGACCGCGATCGCGGCTACGGCATCCCCGCGGACGGCTACGGCGACCGCAGAGGGCAGGGCTACCCCAGCGCGGGCGGATACGGGAGCGGCGACGGATACGGCGGCAAGCGCCGCAAGAAGGAGAGCTGGCTCAGCGAGCTCTTCGACTGAGCGGTCCCGCCGGCCGGCCGCCCATGAGGATGCCCTGGTCATGGGGCGGTCGGAATGTGTAGTAATGTAGACGAGTCGCTTCCGCAGGGAAGCGGATCACGGGTCTGTGGCGCAGTTGGTAGCGCACCTGCATGGCATGCAGGGGGTCAGGGGTTCGAATCCCCTCAGATCCACCCTCGAGCCCCGCTCCTCCTCACGGAGGCGCGGGGCTCTTCCCGTCTCCGGCTCTGCTCTCCTCGTCTCCGACGCGGCGTCGGTCCCCGATCGGGGGACTGTCCTCCACTTGGAGGACCGGCGTACCGTAGATCAGGTCATCGACCCCTGGAGCTCCACAATGTCGCACGCCACCCTGCACCGGACGCACACCACCGACCCGCACCGCACGTCGGTGGTCGGTTCCGCGGTGCTGGGCTTCCTGTCCGCGTTCGTGGTCGGGGCGGCCGTCATCGTGACGCTCCTCATCACCTCCTTCGCGCAGGGCACCGAGGGCTACCCCGGGCTCGACGTGCCGGGCGTCGTCGACACCCGGATCGACCACGGCAGCGTCGTGACGCAGATCGGCCCGGGCGGGTTCCTCTTCCCGCTGGCCGCCGGCATCCTCGTCGGCCTGATCGTCGCGGTGGTCGTCTACGCGCGTCAGCGCCACGTCGAGGACTGAGCCCGACCGACCCGGATCCCGCGCGCGCGTAGGGTCGAGGGGATGCCTCGCCACACCGCCGCCCGCTCGAGTCGGCGCCGCGCGTCGGCCTCTCGCTCCCGTCTCCGTGGAGCAGCCCTCGCCAGCGCGGCGACCGCCCTGCTCCTGATCGCGACCGGCTGCACCGCACCGGACGTCGTCCTGCCTACCGCTCCCGCCGCCCCGCTCCGGGTGGTCTCCCTCGGCGACTCCTACTCCACGGGCACGGGACCGGCCCAGCCGCTGCCCGGGGATCCGGGGGTGTGCGGGCGCACCGTGGCGTCCTCGGTGCGGGTCGCCGCGGCCGACGTCGGCGCGGACCTCGTCGACGCGGCCTGCGACGGCGCCAGCACGGGCGATCTCGCCGCTCCGAGGGAACGCGGCGGACAGACCGTGCCCGCGCAGCTCGACGCGCTGGCCGATGGTGCCGACGTCGTCCTCGTGCGCCTCGGGGGCAACGACCTCGGCTTCCCGGCGCTCGTCGGCGGGTGCCTCGCGCGCGATCCGGCGGGACCCGTGGCGGCCGGGCCGACGACGTGCGTGGACGCGCTCGCGCCCGCGGGCGGGACCGACGCCGTCCGCGCCCGCATCGAGGGGGAGGTGGCGCCGCGTCTCGGCGAGGCGTTCGCCCGGATCCGCGCGGCGGCGCCCGACGCCCGCATCGTCGCGGTCGGCTACCTCACCGTGCTGGGCGACCCCGACGCGCTGCCCGCGGAGGGCTGCCTGCGGGCCACGGCATCGTCCGCGGTGAACGGCCAGGTGCTCCTCGCCGACCGGGACGCGGCGTGGCTGGCGGGGATCCAGCGCGAGCTCGACGGGGCGATCGCCCGGGCGGCAGCCGACGCGGGTGCCCGTTTCGTGGACCAGGAGACGCCGACCGCCGCGCACGGTGCGTGCGCGGGGGATGCGGGCGACCCGTACGTGGCGGGGCTCGGCGGCAGCGCGGGGGATGTGCCCCTGCACCCGAACGCGGCGGGACTGGCGTGGGAGTCCGGTGTCCTGGCGGGCGTGCTGCGCGAGGAGCAGGCAGCGCTCGGCCGCTGATCCCCGCCGCCGTGCAGGCGGGCCGCCCGTGACCATGTGGGATCTTGTGGTTTCGTGTTGCTTCTCCTGCGGATCAGGGCTACAGTGCGAGGACGCGAGGCGCCAGTGCCCCACGGAGTCGAAGGAGACCGCCCATGTACGCCGAAGAGCGCCAGGACAGGGTGGTCGCCCTCCTCGAGAGCACCGGCCGCGTCGCGGTCCTCGGCCTGGCGCGCGACTTCGACGTGACGACCGAGACGGTCCGCCGCGACCTCGCCCAGCTCGAGAGCCGCGGCGTCCTCCGCCGCGTGCACGGCGGCGCCGTCCTCGCGGATCGGTCCACCCGCGCCGAGGAGAGCCTCGACACCCGGGGTTCCCGCAACACGGCGGCCAAGGCGCGCATCGCCGACGCGGCCATGGGGTTCCTGCCGACGAGCTTCGCGGGATCCATCGCGCTCGACGCCGGCACCACCACGGGGCTCGTCGCGGAGCGCGTCGCCGCCTGGCGGCCGGACGTCGCCGGCCGCACGCTCGTCGTCGTCACGCACTCCATGTCCATCGCGCAGACCGTGACCCGGAATCCCGCGGTCGAGGTGCAGCTCCTCGGCGGACGCGTCCGCGGCATCACGAGCGCGGCCGTCGGCCCCGCCACCCTCGGCCAGCTCGCGCGGCTGCGACCCGACATCGCGTTCATCGGCGCGAACGGGATCCACGCCGAGTTCGGCCTCAGCACCCCCGACGAAGAGGAGGCGGCCGTGAAGACCGCGTTGACCCGAGGATCCCGACGTGCCGTGGCGCTCGTCGACGCGTCGAAGGCGGGGGAGGAGGCGCTCGTCGGCTTCGCGGCCCTCAACGACCTCGACGCGCTCGTGACCGACGCCGCGCCCGACGGCCCGCTGGCAGACGCGCTGGCCGCCGCGGAGGTGGAGGTGATGGTCGCGTGATCCTCACCCTCACCGCCAACCCGAGCCTCGACCGCACCATCGACCTCGCCGGAGCACTCGCGCGCGGAGCCGTGCAGCGCGCCCGCGGCGTCGCCGAGCAGCCGGGCGGCAAGGGCGTCAACGTCTCGCGTGCGCTCATCGCCTCCGGCCTCGAGACCCTCGCCCTGCTGCCCGGCCGGCTCGACGACCCCATGCTCGTGGCGCTGGCCGCCGAAGGGATCCCGCTCGACCAGCTGGACATCGACGGCCGCGTCCGGCAGAACGTCACGCTCACCGAGCCGGACGGCACCACCACCAAGGTCAACGAGCCGGGTCCGGTCCTCTCCGCCGCCGAGGCGGACGCGCTGGTGGCGCTCGTGATCCGCCACGCGCGCCGGGCGAGCTGGCTCGTGCTGGCGGGATCCCTGCCGCCCGGCCTCGACGACGACTTCGCCGCCCGCGTGGTGCAGGCCGTCCGTGCCGAGCTCGGCGACGCGGCGCCGCGCATCGCCGTCGACTCGTCGGGCGCGCCCATGGCCGCGCTCGTCGCGTCCGGCGCCGTCGTGGACCTCGTCAAGCCCAACGCCGAGGAGCTCGCCGAGCTCGTCGGCCTCCCGGACCCGGATGCGCTCGAGGCCGACCCCCGGCTGGCCCACGACGCATCCCGTTCCCTCGTCTCCCGCGGCTGCCGCGCGGTCCTCGCGACCCTCGGCGCGCGGGGGGCCGTCCTCACCACGGCGGAGGGCGGGTGGCTCGCCACCATGCCCCCGATCGTGCCGGTGAGCACCGTGGGCGCGGGCGACTCGTCGCTCGCGGGCTACCTGCTCGCCGACCACCGCGGGGCCGGACCCGAGGGGCGGCTCGCGCAGGCCGTCGCCCACGGATCCGCCGCCGCGTCCCTGCCCGGCAGCACCATGCCGTCCCCCGAACAGACCCGACCGGACAGCGTCACCGTCCAGCCGCTCCTCCCGATCGCCGCCGATCGCTGACCCGCCCCACCTGGAGAAGAACATGCCATCGCTCATCACGAACCGCCTCGTGCTCCTCGACGCCGACCTCGGCGCCGACCGCGAGCACGCCGTCCGCACGCTGGCCGAGCGCGTCGTCGCCGAGGGCCGCGCCACCGACGCCGACGCCCTCTTCGCCGACGCGTGGGAGCGCGAGTCGAAGACCGACACCGGCATGGGCGGCGGCCTCGCCATCCCACACTGCCGCTCCGCCGCGGTCACCGAGGCCACGCTCGTCATGGCGCGACCGAAGCCCGCCGTCGACTTCGGCGCGCCCGACGGCCCCGCCGACCTCGTGTTCTTCATCGCCGCGCCCGACGGCGCCGACCAGGAGCACCTCGTCCTGCTGTCGCGACTCGCCCGGTCGCTCATCAAGCCGGAGTTTGTCGAGGCGCTGCGCACCGCCACGGACGAGGACCAGGTCGTCTCGCTCGTGGAGGGCGCGCTCGTGGACGAGCCCGCCTCCTCGACGGGTGCCCCGGCCGCGGCTCCCGCGGCGTCGGCGTCCGCTCCGGCCGCCGCCCCCGCGGACGCGCCCGTGCTCATCGCCGTCACCGCGTGCCCCACCGGGATCGCGCACACCTACATGGCGGCCGACTCGCTCGTCGCCGCGGCCAAGCGCGCGGGCGTCGAGCTGCACGTCGAGACCCAGGGATCCTCCTCGGTCACGCCCGTCGACCCCGCGATCATCGCGCGGGCCACGGCCGTGATCTTCGCGGTCGACGTGGACGTGCGCGACCGCGCCCGCTTCGCCGGCAAGCCCGTCATCCAGTCGCCCGTCAAGCGCGGCATCGACCAGCCCGACCAGATGGTCGCCGAGGCCGTCGCCGCCGCGAAGGACCCGAGCGCCGCGCGCGTGCCGGGCGGCGCGTCGTCGTCCGCCGGATCCGAGCAGGCCTCCCCGCAGGCGTCGCAGTCGGTGGGCGCGCGCCTCAAGCGCTGGCTGCTCACGGGCGTCAGCTACATGATCCCCTTCGTCGCGGGCGGCGGTCTCCTGATCGCGCTCGGCTTCCTGCTCGGCGGCTACCGGATCACCGAGACGGCCTCCGACGTCGTGCTGCAGAACTCGCTCGCGAACCTGCCCGCGGGCGGCCTCGGTCAGTACCTCGGCGCCGTCGCGTTCGTCATCGGCAACGCGTCGATGGCGTTCCTCGTGCCCGCGCTGGCCGGCTACATCGCCTACGCCATCGCCGACCGGCCGGGCATCGCGCCCGGGTTCGTCGCGGGATCCATCTCCGTGATCATGGGCGCCGGCTTCCTCGGCGGCCTCGTGGGCGGCCTCCTCGCCGGTGGCATCGCCTACGCGATCGGCCGCATCGACGTGCCGCGCTGGCTGCGGGGCCTCATGCCCGTCGTGATCATCCCGCTGCTGGCCTCGATCGTCGCCTCCGGACTCATGATCATGGTGCTCGGTGGCCCCATCGCGGCGCTCACGCGCGGCCTCAACGACTTCCTGTCGGGCCTCACCGGCGCGTCCGCGATCCTGCTCGGTGTCATCCTCGGCGTGATGATGTGCATCGACCTCGGCGGCCCCATCAACAAGGTCGCCTACTCGTTCGCGGTCGCCGGCCTCGGCGCCGGATCCATCACCGACCAGACGCCGTGGGAGATCATGGCCGCGGTCATGGCCGCCGGCATGGTGCCGCCGCTCGCCCTCGCGCTCGCCTCCACCGTCATCGACCGCCGCCTGTTCAGCCCGGCGGAGCGCGAGAACGGCAAGGCCGCGTGGCTCCTCGGCGCCGCGTTCATCTCCGAGGGCGCCATCCCGTTCGCCGCGGTCGACCCGCTGCGCGTCATCCCCGCGAGCATCGTGGGCGGCGGCGTCACGGGCGCCATGATCATGGGCCTGCAGGTCGTCTCCCAGGCGCCCCACGGCGGCGTGTTCGTGCTGTTCGCCATGAACGGCACGTTCCTCGGGTTCCTCGCCTCCGTCGCCGTCGGCACGGTCGTGACGGCCTTCCTCGTGGTGCTCCTCAAGCGCTTCACGACGAAGCGCCCCGAGGCCGTCGCCTCCGCGCCCGTCGACCAGGGCGTCCCCGTCGCGGCCTGATCCCGTCGACGCCTGATCCCGCCCGCCCCATCCGCACCACCAGAAGGAGAACGTCCATGACCGAGCGCACCGCCACCATCGGCAGCCGCGTGGGCCTGCACGCCCGACCCGCATCCCTGTTCATCGAGGCCGTGCGCCGCACGGGCGTGCCGGTGAAGATCAGCAAGCCGGGCGGCACGCCGCTCGACGCGACGAGCATCCTGTCGCTCATGAGCCTCGGCGCCGCGAACGGCGACCAGGTCGTGCTCACGGCCGAGGGCGACGGCGCGGACGCCGCGCTCGACGAGCTGGCGGCGCTGCTCGAGAGCGACCTCGACGCCGTCGAGTAGCACCGCCACGACGAGAGGCCCGGACACCGCGATGCGGGTCCGGGCCTCTCGTCGTGTCAGGCGGCGTGCGACGTCACCACTCGGCGACGCGGTAGTCCTTGAGGAAGACGCCTGAGATGTCCTCGCCGGCCTGGCCCATGACGATGGGGTCGTACACGCGCGCGGCGCCGTCGACGAGGTCGAGCGGGGCGTGGAAGCCCTCCTCCGCGAGGCGGACCTTGGTGGGGTGCGGGCGCTCGTCGGTGATCCAGCCGGTGTCGACGCTCGTCATGAGGATGCCGTCGGTCTCGCGCATCTCGCGCGCCGAGGTGCGGGTCATCATGTTGAGCGCGGCCTTCGCCATGTTCGTGTGCGGGTGGCCGGGTCCCTTGTAGGCGCGGGCGAACTGGCCCTCCATGGCGCTCACGTTCACGACGTACTTGCGGCGCGACGCCGACGCGGCCATCGCGGGGCGCAGCCGGCTGACGAGGAGGAACGGGGCCGTGACGTTGGCGAGCTGCACCTCGAGCATCTCGAGCGGATCCACCTCGTGCACCACCTGGGTCCAGCTGTTCGCGTCGTGCAGGTCGGGCACGAGGCCGCCCGCGTCGATGGCGGTGCCGGCGGCGAGGCGCGCGAGCGAGGAGGAGCCGGCCGTCATGGCGAGCTCGGTGACCTCGGCGGCCGTGATCCCGGTCGCGGTCGAGAGGATGGGGTGCGCCGCGACCGACGCGGCGAGGGCAGCCGGGTGCGCGTCGGCCGTGTGCCCGAAGGTGAGGAGCTCGGGGAGGTCGCCGTCGGGCAGCGGTGCCGCCTCCGCCTCGGACAGCGGGGCGTACGAGCCGGGGGAGCGGCGCACGGTCTGCGCGGCGTTGTTGATGAGGATGTCGAGGGGACCCGCGGCCGCCACCGCGTCGGTGAGGCCGATGACCTGCGCCGGGTCGCGGAGGTCGAGGCCCACGATGCGCAGGCGGTGCACCCACTCGTGCGCGTCCGGCAGGCCGGCGAAGCGGCGCACGGCGTCGCGCGGGAAGCGCGTGGTGATGGTGGTGTGCGCGCCGTCGCGGAGGAGCCGCAGCGCGATGTGCATGCCGATCTTGGCGCGGCCTCCCGTGAGGAGCGCCCGCATGCCCGTCAGGTCGGTGCGGGCCTCGCGCTTCGCGTGGTTGAGGAGCGCGCAGTCCGGGCAGAGCTGGTGGTAGAACGCGTCGACCTGCGTGTAGTGCTGCTTGCAGATGTAGCAGGGACGCGAGCGGAGGAGCGTGCCCGCGGTCGGCTTCGCGGTCGTGATGGCCAGCGGGATCCCGCGGGTCTCGTCGTCGATGCGGTCGGGCGCGCCCGTGGCGGTGGCGGCCACGACGGCGCGGTCGGCGCTCGCGACGGCCTCGCGCTTCTCGAGCCGGCGGGCCTTCTTCACCTGCTTGAACATGGAGGCGGTGGCGCGGCGGACGGCGACGAAGTCGGGGTGCTCCTCGTCGATGTCGGCGAGCGAGCCGAGGACGCGGAGGGCGGTCGCGAGGTCGTCCGGGTCGATGGCCGATCCGGGCGAGGCGGCGGACGGCGAGGGGGTGACGGGATCCGCGGGGTGGGCGGGGTCGTCGGGCAGGGCGTCGGAGGGCACAGGAGATGATACCCGGGCCGTCGGCCGCACCCTGCGGTGGGAGGTCGACGGCCGGGCGCTACATCGTGGTGGCGAAGCCGACCGCGGCGGCGATGACCGCCCAGAGCGCGATCGTGACGACGACGAGGGCGATGACCCCGGTGCGGCGATCGCGCCAGCGCGCCCGCTCCGCCTCGGGGTCGACGGGGACGGACTCGGGGGCAGGCACCCCGGCAGTCGCATCCTCCGCGCGGGTCGACTGCGCATCGGTCGCGGTGGGCGGCGCCGCGGACGGGTCGAGCGGGGCGCGGTCGGGACGCGGGTCGAGCGGGAGGGACGGCATCCGGCGACCGTACGCGCTGGCGCCCGGCGCTCCCTGCTGCCTGTGGAGAACTCCGCGGCGGGATGCGTGGGGGAGGATGGACGCATCATGTCCGACACCGCCCTCGCCCCCACGCTCACCGAGGAGGCGGCCCGGCTGGCCGTGGACGGGGCGACCGACGACGCGATCTACGACGCGTTCGCCGAGTGGGCGCTGGCGCAGGGGATCGAGCTGTACCCGGCGCAGGACGAGGCGGCGCTGGAGATCGCCTCGGGCGCGAACCTCATCCTCTCGACGCCGACCGGCACGGGGAAGTCGCTCGTCGCGGTCGCCGCGCACTTCGCGGCGCTCGCCCGCGGGCGTCGCTCGTACTACACGGCGCCGATCAAGGCGCTCGTCTCCGAGAAGTTCTTCGCGCTCGTGGAGCTGTTCGGCGCCGCGCAGGTGGGGATGGTCACGGGCGACTCCTCCGTGAACCCGGACGCGCCCATCATCTGCTGCACCGCGGAGATCCTCGCCAACCGGTCGCTCCGCGGCGGCGCGGACACGCCCGTCGACCAGGTGGTGATGGACGAGTTCCACTTCTACGCGGATCCGCAGCGCGGCTGGGCGTGGCAGGTGCCGCTCCTGCTCCTGCCGCACGCGCAGTTCGTGCTCATGTCGGCGACGCTCGGCGACGTGACGGACCTCGCGGACGACCTCACCCGCCGCACGGGCCGGCCGACGGCGCGCATCACGGGCATCGAGCGTCCCGTGCCGCTGTTCTTCCACTACGCCGTGACGCCCGTGCAGGAGACCGTCGAGGAGCTGCTCGACACCAAGCAGGCGCCCGTCTACATCGTCCACTTCGCGCAGGCCGCGGCCCTCGAGCGGGCGCAGGCGCTCTCGAGCATCAAGATCGTGACGCGCGAGCAGCGGGACGAGATCGCGGACATCATCGGTGCCTTCCGCTTCAGCACGGCGTTCGGCAAGACGCTGTCGCGGCTCGTGCGCGCGGGCATCGGCGTGCACCACGCGGGGATGCTGCCGAAGTACCGGCGCCTCGTCGAGCAGCTCGCGCAGCAGGGTCTCCTCCGGGTGATCTGCGGCACCGACACGCTCGGCGTCGGGATCAACGTCCCCATCCGCACGGTGCTCTTCACGGGACTCACCAAGTACGACGGCACGCGGATGCGGCAGCTCAACGCGCGCGAGTTCCACCAGATCGCGGGACGCGCGGGCCGCGCCGGCTACGACACCGCAGGGACCGTGGTCGCGCAGGCGCCCGAGCACGAGACCGAGAACATCAAGATGATCGAGCGCGCGGGCGACGACGTGAAGAAGCGCCGCAAGCTCGTGCGCAAGAAGGCGCCGGAGGGCTTCGTCTCCTGGGGCGAGCCGAGCTTCAGCAAGCTCATCGACGCGGAGCCCGAGCGGCTGACGTCGAGCATGCAGGTGAGCCACGCGATGATGCTCAACGTCATCGCGCGCGGCGGCGACGTGTTCCGGAACATGCGGGCGCTCGTCGAGGACAACCACGAGCCGCGCATCCGCCAGCGCGCGCTGGCCCGTCGTGCCCTCGCCATCTACCGGACGCTGCGGACGGCGGGCATCGTCGAGCAGGTGGACGACCCCGACGGCGGGCCCACGCGGATCACGCTGACGGTCGACCTGCAGGCCGACTTCGCGCTCAACCAGCCGCTGTCGCCGTTCGCCGTCGCCGTGTTCGAGATCCTCGACCGGGAGTCGCCCACCTACGCGCTCGACATGGTGAGCGTGGTGGAGGCGACCCTCGACGACCCGCGGCCGATCCTCTCCCAGCAGCAGTTCAAGGCCCGGGGCGAAGCCGTGCAGGCGATGAAGGCCGACGGCATCGAGTACGAGCAGCGCATGGAGCTGCTGGAGGAGATCACCCACCCGAAGCCGCTCGAGGAGCTGCTCGACCAGTCGTTCGCGACCTACAGCGCGAGCCAGCCGTGGATCGGCGACTTCGCGCTCAGCCCCAAGTCGGTGGTGCGCGACATGTACGAACGGGCGATGAGCTTCAGCGAGCTGATCTCCTTCTACGGCCTCATGCGGTCCGAGGGCCTCGTGCTCCGCTACCTCTCCGACGCGTTCCGGGCGCTGCGCCAGACGATCCCCGACGAGGCCAAGACCGAGGAGCTGCTCGACGTGATCGAGTGGCTGGGCGAGCTCGTGCGCCAGGTCGACTCGAGCCTCCTCGACGAGTGGGAGGAGCTGTCGCACCCGACGGCCGCCCCGGGCGACGCTCCCGTGCTGCCGCCCGCGCCGAAGCTGCTCACGTCGAACACGCGCGCGTTCCGGATCCTCGTGCGCAACGAGCTGTTCCGCCGCGTGCAGCTCGCGGCCCGCGAGGACCTGCAGGCGCTCGGCGAGCTCGACGGCGCCGCCGGCTTCGACGCCGACGCATGGGGTGACGCGCTGGACGGCTACTTCGGCGAGTACGACCGGATCCTCACCGACGGCGACGCCCGCAGCCAGGCGCTCGTCACGATCGAGGAGGGGTCGACCGCGTGGACCGTGCGGCAGGCGCTGCACGATCCCGAGGGCGACCACGACTGGGGCATCGAGGCGACCGTCGACCTCGATGCGTCGAACGAGGCCGGCGAGGCCGTCGTGCGCGTGACCCGCGTGGGCACCCTCTCGTGACCCCGGTGCCGCGCCTTCCGGACCTCGCCGGGCGCACGATCCTCGTCACGGGCGCGAACGGCGGCATCGGGTTCTGGACGTCCGCGCAGCTCGCCGAAGCGGGCGCCCGCGTGCTGCTGGCCTGCCGCTCCGCGGAGCGCGGGGACGCGGCCGCCCACGCGATCGCGGCACGCGTCCCGGGAGCCGACGTCGACGTCGTGCCCCTCGACCTGGCGAGCCTCGCGAGCGTGGACGCGTGCGTCGCGGCCGTCCGCGAGGACCTCGACGCGATCGTGGCCAACGCCGGCATCACGCCCGCGGGCGGCCGCGCGCGCCACCGCCGGACGACCCTCGACGGCTTCGAGGAGATGATGGGGACCAACGCGCTCGGGCACTTCGCGCTCGTGGCCCGGCTCGCGCCGCGGCTGCGGTCCGGCGGACGCGTCGTGATGCTCGGATCCCTCGCGCACCGCTTCTCGCCGCTCGACCTCGGCGACCTCGCCGGCGAGCGGCGCATGCCGGCGCTCGTGCGGTACGGCCGGTCGAAGACGGCCGTGATGATGCTCGCCGCCGAGCTCGACCGGCGCTGGCGGGCCGCGGGATCCGACCGCGTCGCGCTCTCCGCGCACCCCGGCTACGCGGTGGACGCGCTGACGCCGCCGCAGGATCCGGCCGCCCCGCCGCGTGGGATCGCCGCCGCGCGCCGACGGGTCGCGGCGGCCGGGCGCGTGCTCGTGCAGGGCAAGGACGCGGGCGCGTGGCCGGTGGCGCACGCGGCGGCGGCCGACGGGATCACGGGCGGCGCCTTCTGGGGACCCGGCGGGCCGCTCGAGCTTCGGGGTGCTCCCGCTCCCGCGTTCGTCGCCGAGCACGCGCGGTCGCGCGCCGTCGCCGAGCAGCTGTGGGCGGCCGCCGAGGACGCGACGGGGATCCGCTTCCAGCCCTGACGCCCGCCCGGGGACGGGCTCAGTCGCGCGGCGTCCCGAGAACGTCGTCGAGCGCGTCGCGGAACGCGGCGGTCTCCTCGGGGGTGCCGACGGAGACGCGGAGCCAGCCCTCGGGTCCGGTCTCGCGGATGAGGACGCCGCGGTCGAGCAGCCCCTGCCACACGGCGTGCCGGTCCGGGAACCGGCCGAAGAGCACGAAGTTGGCGTCCGAGGGCGCGACCTCGAAGCCGCGCCCCCGCAGCCACTCGACGAGCCCGTCGCGTTCCTCACGGAGCGACGCGACCTGCGCGAGCAGCACCCCGCTGTGACGCAGGGCGGCGGTCGCGCTCACCTGCGTGATCCGCGACAGGTGGTACGGCAGGCGCACGATGCGGAGCGCGTCGACGATCGCGGGGGAGGCCGCCATGTACCCGAGCCGGCCACCCGCGAACGCGAACGCCTTGCTCATGGTGCGCGACACGATCAGCCGCGGGTGGTCGGGCAGCAGCGAGATCGCCGTCGGGACGCCCTCGCGCCGGAACTCCGCGTACGCCTCGTCGATCACCACGACGCCGGGCGCGACGGAGAGCACGTGCTCGATCTCGGGGATCGTCAGGGCGGTGCCCGTGGGGTTGTTCGGCGAGGTGAGGAACACGACGCTCGGCTGGTGCTGCTCCACGAGCGCCGTGACGTTCGCGAGATCCAGCGTGAAGTCCTCCTGGCGGCGGCCGGAGACCCAGCGCGTGAGCGTGTTGCGCGCGTACTCCGGGTACATCGCGTAGTGCGGGGCGAACGAGAGCGCGACGCGGTCGGTGCCGCCGAAGGCCTGGAGCACCTGCTGCAGCACCTCGTTGGATCCGTTCGCCGCCCACACGTTCTCGGGCCCGAGCTGGAGCCCGCTGTCGGCCGTGAGGTAGTCAGCGAGCTCGGTGCGGAGCTCGAGGAACTCGCGGTCCGGGTAGCGGTTGAGCCCGCGCGCGGCCTCGAGCACGGCCTCGCTCACGGCGACCGCGACCGCCTCGGGCAGCGGGTACGGGTTCTCGTTCACGTTGAGGAGCACCGGCACGTCGAGCTGCGGTGCTCCGTAGGGCTCCTCGCCGCGGATCCCGTCGCGGAGGGGCAGGTCGGCGAGGGTGGTCTCGGACCAGGCGGGGCTCATGGGTCTCCTCGGGAGTCGTCGGGCCTCCATCCTCCCATCGGCGCCGGCCGGCCGACGGCGCACGCCGGCCGGGCGACTAGGGTCGACGGATGCGCTCCCCCCTCGCCCGGCTCACCCGCGTCCGGCGGCCAGGGGACGTGCACCGCACCGAGTCCTCGCCGCCGCGCTGGCTCCTGCTCTCCCGCCGCTACGGCTCCCGCGCGATCCCCGTCGAGCACGACGTGGAGCGCCGCACCGTCCTCGGCTTCCGGATCGCGATCAAGGTGTTCCGGTCGCCGGGCGCGAACGCGGGCCGCATCCCGTCGGGCGCGCCCTCCGGCGTCGACTCGTCGGGACCGGCGCCCGCCCGCCCGTCCTTCGTGCTCGTGCACGGGATCGGCGTCTCCTCGCGGTACTTCCACCCCGTGGCCGCGTTCCTCGCCGAGCACGGCGACGTGTACGCGGTCGACCTGCCGGGCTACGGCGAGTCGCCGCGGGTCCGGCGGGACGTGACGCTCGACGACCACGCGGAGGTCGTGGCCGCGGTGATCCGCATGCACGGGCTCGTCGACCCCGTGGTCGTCGGCCACTCGATGGGGACGCAGATCGTCGCGCGGCTCGCCGTCGACCACCCCGAGGTCGCCGACCGCATCGTGCTGGTCGCGCCGACGCTCCCGCCGCGCACGCGCGGCCTCGTGCGGGCGGCGCTCGCGCTCACGGTCGACACGCTCCGCGAGCCGCTGCTCGCGAACGCCGTGGTGCTGGGCGACTACTTCCTGCGCTGCGGGATCCCGTACTACCTCCGCCAGCTGCCGCACCTCATCGACGACGCGATCGAGGAGCGGGCGCCGCGCATCCGCGCGCGGACGCTCGTCATCGTGGGCGACCGGGACGCCGTGGTCGACCGCCCCTTCGCGCGCGACCTCGCCGAGCGGATCCCGCGCGGGACGTACCGGGTCGCCCGCGGCCCGCACGTCGTCATGTACACGGATCCGCTCGGCGTCGCCCGCGCGATCGTGGAGCATGCCGCGACCCGCTGAGGCACGGGACCGACGGTCGCGCGCCCCGCGGGCCGGTCGCGCGCCCCGCGCCCGGGCAGGATGGACGGGTGACCGCCGCCGGACCCGACCCGCTCCCGCCGCTCACGCTCCTGCGGAAGGCGCTCGACTGGGCGCTCGACTACGCGTACGTCCTCCGCTGGCAGGCCGCGGCCACGCTCTCCCGCGACGACGCCCGCTCCTTCGAGGACGGCCGCGACGACCGGCCGACGATCCTCGTGCTGCCCGGGGTCTACGAGCGCTGGCAGTTCATGCTCCCGATCATCCGGCGGCTGCACGCGCGCGGGCACGGCGTGCACGTGGTCGGCGCGCTCGGCGCGAACGTGGGCCGCATCGCTGAGATGTCGCGCCGGGCCCGCGCGTACCTCGAGGCCGAGGACCTGCGCGACGTCGTCATCGTGGCGCACAGCAAGGGCGGCCTCATCGGCAAGCACCTCATGGCGTTCGGGGACCCGGACCGGCGGATCCGCGCCATGGTCGCCATCAACGCGCCCTTCGGCGGATCCTCGTACGCGCGGCTCATCCCCGTGCGCAGCATCCGCGACTTCTCGCCGCGGAACGCCGCGCTCGTGGAGCTCGGCCGCTCGCGGGAGGTCAACGCGCGGATCACGAGCGTCTTCGCGCGGTTCGACCCGCACATCCCCGGCGGCAGCTCGCTCGACGGCGCGACGGACGAGCGCGTGGCGGCATCGGGCCACTTCCGGATCATGGGGGACGAGGACGTGCTCCGCCGGGTGGAGGCCGCGATCGACCGGGCCGGGACGTCGGCCTGGCCGCCGGCCTGATCCCGCTCCGGGCGCGGCGCATACTGGGCACATGCCCGACTCCGCCGCCGCGACCCCCGCGGACGGCACCGGCACCGGCGACGGCCGCGGCCGCACGGTGCTCGTCGTCGCCGTCCTCGCCTCCTTCGTCGCGTTCCTCGACGGCACGGTCGTCAACGTCGCGCTGCCCGCCATCGGCGAGGACCTCGGCGGCGGCCTCGTGGTGCAGCAGTGGGTCGTGGACGCGTACCTCATCACCCTCGGCGCGCTGATCCTGCTGGCCGGCTCGCTCTCGGACGCGTTCGGCCGCGTGCGCGTGCTCCGCTGGGGGCTCGTCGGCTTCGGCGTCACGTCGCTCGTGTGCGCGATCGCGCCGAGCGCCGGGATCCTCATCGCCGCGCGCGCCGCCCAGGGCGCGGCCGGCGCGCTGCTCGTGCCGAGCTCGCTCGCTCTCATCGCGCAGGCCTTCCGCGGCCCCGCGCAGGCGAAGGCCATCGGCTCGTGGACCGCGTGGACCGGCACGGCGATGCTCGTCGGCCCGGTCCTCGGCGGCGTCCTCGTCGACGCGCTCGACTGGCGGCTCGTGTTCGGGATCAACGTTCTGCCCATCGCCGTGACCCTCGTGCTCCTCGCGCGGCTCCCGCACGACGCCCCCGTCGCGGACGGCACGCGCGTGGACGTGCCGGGCGCGGTGCTCGGCGCCCTCGGGATCGGTGGGCCCGTCTTCGCGCTCATCGAGCAGTCGCGCCTCGGGATCGGGCACCCGCTCGTGGTCGGCAGCCTCGTGGTCGGCGTGGCGTGCCTCGCGCTCTTCGTGGTGCGCGAGCGCCGCACGCCGCACCCGATGCTGCCGCTCGCGCTCTTCCGCGAGCGGGACTTCCTCGTCGGCAACATCGCGACCGTCGGGATCTACGGCGCGCTCTCGCTCGGCGGCTTCGTGATCGCGGTCTTCCTGCAGCAGACCGGCGGCCTGTCGGCGACCGCCGCGGGGTTCGCGCTCGTGCCGACCACGGTGATCATGCTGCTGCTGTCCACGCGCTTCGGGGCGCTGGCCGGGCGGATCGGGCCACGGCTCCTCATGGGCACGGGGCCGATCGTCGCGGGCGGCGGGTATCTGCTGATGCTGCGCGTCGCCGAGCCGGTGGACTACTGGGGGCAGCTCCTGCCGGGCATCCTCGTCTTCGGCCTGGGCCTGTCGATGACGGTCGCGCCGCTGACCGCGACGATCCTCGAGGCCGTGCCGTCGGCGCAGGCGGGCATCGCGTCCGCGGTCAACAACGCCGTGTCGCGCGTGGCCGGGCTCGTCGCGATCGCCGCGATCGGGCTGGTCGCGGGGCCCGACCTCGACGTCGCGGCGTTCCACCGCGTGGTGCTCGTGACGGCGGCGCTGCTCGTGACGGGCGGGCTGGTGTCGCTCGTGGGGATCCGGTCCCGCCACGCCGCGCGCGCCGACGAGGCGGCGGGCTAGACCGCCAGCAGCACCTTGCCCACGTGCTGCGACGACGCGACGTGGGCGTGCGCGGCGGCCGCATCGGCGAGCGGGAAGACGCGGTCGACGACCGGCCGCACGGATCCGTCGGCCACGTCCGGCCACACGTCGGCCCGGATCGCGTCGATGATGCGCGCCTTGTCGTCGGCATCCCGGGCCCGGAGCGTCGTGCCCCAGATCCGCCCGCGGCGGGCCATCAGCTGGCCCAGCGCGATGCTCGTGGGCGCGCCGCTCTGCGCGCCGATGACCATGATCCGGCCGTCGCGCGCGAGGGCGCGGATGTCGCGGTCGATGTAGTCGCCGCCGATCGCGTCGAGGATCACGTCGGCGCCACGGCCGCCGGTCGCCTCGAGGAGCGCCACGACGAAGTCCTGCTCGCGGTAGTCGATGAGGATCTCCGCGCCGAGCGCCCGGCAGGCCTCGAGCTTCGCCGGACTGCCGGCGGTCACGGCCACGCGCGCGCCGAGCCGGGTGGCCAGCTGGATCGCCATGGTGCCGATGCCGCTCGACCCGCCGTGCACGAGCAGGGTCTCGCCCGGTGCGAGGCCCGCGTCGAGCACGACGTTCGACCACACTGTCGCGACCACCTCGGGCAGGCCCGCCGCCTCGACGAGGTCGAGCGCGTCGGGGACCGGGAGGACGTGGCGCTCGTCGACCGCGACGAGCTCGGCGTAGCCGCCGCCGGCGAGGAGGGCGCACACCCGGTCGCCGACGCTCCAGCGCGTCGCACCCGGGCCGACCGCCTCGACCGTCCCGGACACCTCGAGCCCGAGGTGCGTCGGCGCTCCCGCGGGCGGCGGGTACGCGCCCTCGCGCTGGCTGAGGTCCGCGCGGTTGACTCCGGCGGCGGCCACGCGGATCAGGACCTCGCCGGGACCGGGCACCGGATCCGGCAGCTCGCTGAGGGAGAGGACGTCGGGGGAGCCGGGGGAGGGGAAGGTGATCGCGCGCATCCCGCCACGGTACGCACGCCGCGGCCCGCTTCCGGCCGCCCCAAGAAGTACATGAACTCGCAACTGAATCCGGGAATAGGACTGAGATCCATGCGCTTGCATACCTTCGAGGCCGTCGGCCCGCACCCATGACCCCTGTACGAAAGGCACGCACATGAGCGACACCAGCACCGTCCCCGGATACATCGCCGGCACCTGGACCATCGACAAGACGCACTCGTCGATCGGCTTCAGCATCCGCCACATCATGATCAGCAAGGTCAAGGGCACGTTCAAGGACTTCGACGCCGAGATCGTCACGGGTGCCACCCCCGAGCAGAGCTCCGTCAAGGCGCACGCGACCATCGCCTCGATCGACACCAACGAGCCGAACCGCGACCAGCACCTCCGCACCAACGACTTCTTCGACGCCGAGAACCACCCCACCATCGACTTCGTCTCGACCGCCGTGCGCGTCGAGAAGGACGGCGACGCGAAGGTCGACGGCGAGCTCACCGTCCGCGGCGTCACCAAGCCCGTCACGTTCGACGTCGAGTTCGGCGGCTTCGGCGGCGACCCCTACGGCCAGACCAAGTTCGGCGCGACGGCCACCACGGTCATCAACCGCGAGGACTTCGGCCTCACCTACAACGCGGCCCTCGAGACCGGCGGCGTGCTGCTCGGCGACAAGGTCACGATCACGCTCGACATCCAGGCGGTCCTCGCGACCCCCGCGGCCTAGCGCGCACCGGCCGGCATCCGTCCGGCCGCCTCCGCGTCACGCGGACCCGACGCCCCCGTTCCATCGCATGGACCGGGGGCGTCGTCGTGCCCGGGGCGCGCCTCAGGGGACGAGGCCGAGCGCCCGCAGCGTCTCGAGCGGGCGCTCGACGTGCGCGAAGTGGCCGGCGTCGTGGACCACCGCGGGGGATGCATCCGGGAGGTCGCGCGCCAAGCGGGCCAGGTCGCCCGGCGCGACGAAGACGTCCCTGCTTCCCCGCACCGCGGCGACGGGGCACGTGATCCGCGGCCACAGCTCGCCGGCGGGATAGGCGGCGGCGATCCCCGATGCCCGCAGGAAGGCGCGCGGCCGCACCTCGTCGGCCAGCGCCGCGATGACCGACCCGCCCACCCGCCCACCGTGCGCGAACAGGGGACGGGTGAGCTGGCGCAGGACGCCCGTGCGATGGAGGAACCGGACGTACGCGAGACCGGCGGGGCCGAGGAGCCGCGTCACGTGCATCGCGCCGAGCATCATGCTGAAGCCGGGGAGCACGTCGAACCGTCGGATCGGATGCGCCGCGCTGTCCATGACGGTGTACACGGTGGGCGACACCAGGGCCACGGACCGCACGCGACCCGGATGCCGGGCGGCCAGGTGGAGGGCGAGGAAGCCGCCCATCGAGTGCCCCACGAGGCGGGATCCGTCGTACCCCAGCTCGTCGAGCACCCGGATCACGGCGTCGGCCACCGCCTCCAGGGCGAGCTCCCCGTCGCCGTCCCCGGCCGGGGACCCGCCCCAGCCGGGCAGGTCGATCGCCACCACGTCCTCGAGCGGCGCGCCCGCATCCCGGGCCGCGCGGAGGGCGGGCGTCCAGGTGGTCCACGACCCGGCCGCGCCGTGGAGGAGGACGGTGGCCGTCCCGGAACGACGCCGCGGAGCGTGGTGGTGCCGGACCGTCCCGGTCGGCGTCGCCGTCGTCCCGGCGACCAGGCCGCATCCCCGGGGGTCGGCGTCGAGCTCGTAGGGGCTGTAGCCGTCCGCCGCCCGAGGACTCCGCCCGGTGTCGCGCGCGGCGAGCCCCGTCCGGCGCGGCAGGGGACGAGGGGAGGAGGGATGGGGGACGCGCACGGATGACCTCCGGGACGGGGCGGGGATCCGCACAGGGTCTCCGACGGCGGCGTCGGTCCGTGGGCCCCCTCCCCAGCGCACCATCCCGCGCGTCCGTCGGCGGTCGCGCGCGGACCCGGCGTCCCGGAGGGCTCAGGCGAGGAGGCCGAGCGCCCGCAGCGTCTCGAGCGGGCGCTCGACGTGCGCGAAGTGCCCGGCGTCGGGGATCACCGCGGACCGGAGCGAGGGCACCGCGCGGGCCAGGAGGTCGAGGTCGTCCGGGGAGACGAACACGTCGTCGTCGCCGCGCACCGCGACCACCGGGCAGGCGATGCGCGACCAGAGCCCGTCGGCGTCGTAGCCGCGCGTGACCTCCGCGGCGAGCGAGAACGCGCGGGGCCGGGCCTCGGTCGCGATGGCGTCGACGATCGACCGGCGCACGTGCCAGCCGTGCGCGAAGAGCGGCAGCGCGATCGCGCGCATGAGCCGGATGCGGCCGACGCCGCGGATGAGCGCCGTGCCGGGGCGGCCGAGCCGGCGCATGGTGCGCATCACGCCGAGCATCATCGTGAAGCCCGGGATGAGGCGGAACTCCCGCACGGGATGCGCGACGCTCGCGATGACCGAGTACGTCGTGGGCGAGACGAGCGCGACGGAGACGGCGCGGGCGGGGTCGCGCGCGGCCAGGTGCAGCGCGATGAACCCGCCCATCGAGTGGCCGACGAGCCGCCACCGCACGTACCCGAGGCCGTCGACGACCGCGCGGACGGCGTCGGCGATGGCGTCCACCGTCGCCTCGTCGTCGGTCGCGTCGAGCGCGGAGCCGCCCCAGCCGGGCAGGTCGATCGCGACCACGTCGGCGAACGGGACGGCGGCGTCGCGCGCGGTGCGGATGAGCGGCGTCCACGTGGTCCACGATCCGGCGGCGCCGTGCAGCAGCACCGTCGCGGTGTCCGATCCGCGCACCTGCACGTGGTGGTGCCGCACGACGCCGAGCCCGGTGCGCGTGCTGCCGCGCACGAGGCCGGAGGCGGCCGGATCCGGGTCGAGCTCGAGCGGGCTGTAGCCGGGCAGGGGCCGGGTCACTCGGCGCCGCCGATGATCTCCGAGCGGATGCGGCGGATGTCCTCCAGGAGCGAGCCGATGAGGATCCAGTGCTCCTCGCTCGGCTGCAGCACCACGAGCGGCGCCGTGAGCGCGGGCTCCTCGCGCGGGTCGGTCCCGTCGGCGCGGCCGTCGCCCGGCAGCGCGTGCTCGGCGAGGAGCCGCACGTCGTGGGCGGCGCGCGTCAGCTCGGTCGCGATCCCGCGCACCACGGGCTCCTCGGCGAGCGACGGGTCGTAGCGGTCGTGCACGGCGCGCGTCATGCCCACCACGCGGTTGACGAGGACGGTGAGCGTCGCGAGGAGCTCGCGGTCGGCCTCGAGCAGCGCGCGATGCCGCCGCCGGAGGGGGTTGAGGGTGAGGCTCTCGAGGCCCCTGTCGACCTCGGCGACGGCCTTCGTGTGCCGCGGCCGGAGCTCGCGCGCGCGGGTGAGCATGCGGTCGAGCTCCGCGCGATCGACGGGCTCGGACAGCGCGCCCGCCAGCCGGTCGAGGGCCGCGGCGCAATCGCCCGCGAGGCCGATGACCGCGCGTCGGCTCGCCTCGTGCAGCACGGGCGGCGCGATCACGATGTTGACGACCACGCCGATGGCCGCGCCGAGGACGGTCTCCACGATGCGGTCGACCGCGTACACCGGCGAGAGCTGGCCGATGGCGAGCACGAGCATCGCGCTGATGGGGATCTGCGTGCTCGACCCGGGCGTCAGCCGGAACACCCAGCCCACCAGCACCGCGACGACGACCGCGAGGAGCACCACGCCGCTCGAGGTGCCGAGCGCCAGCCCGAGCCCGAGCGCGAGCAGCACGCCCGTGATCACGCCGAGGCTGCGCTCGACCGCCTTGCCGAAGGTCTGGTTGATGCTCGGCTGCACCACGAGCAGCGCCGCGATGGTGGCGAAGATGGGCAGCTGCGCGGGCAGCAGGGCGATGCAGACGAACCAGGCGATGATCGCCGCGACGCTGGTCTTGACCACCTGGACGAACGGGATGCGCGTGGTCGTGCGGACGGTCGTGGTGATGCGCACGTGCGGCCTCCGGCTGCGGTATCGGGTGCCCCCATCATCCCGCGGGCGGGCGGCCTCAAGCCACCTGGGCCGCGTCGTCCATCCCGCCGTCGCCCCCGCCGGCCTGCCGCCTCGCGTCCTGCCAGCGCGCCCACATCTCCTTGAGGTCCCACGCGTCCTCCGCCTGGATGGAGACGCCCCGCTCGCCCGTGCGCCGCGTGCGCCCCCGGATGACGAGCAGCCGCGTGCCGAAGAGCATGGGCCCGGCCTTCTGCTGCGCCTCGTCGAAGAAGGTGGAGTCGGAGCAGCCCGTGCCGTCGTCGAGGCTGATGAAGACCACGCGCTTGCCGCTGCGCATGGGCGGCGTCTGCGTGGCGATGCGGATCCCCGCGACCACCACCTCGGATCCGCTGCGCACCTCGAGCAGCTGGCTCGCCGGGATCACGCCGAGCTCGTCGAGCATGGGCCGGTAGCTCTCCAGCACGTGCTCGGTGACCTCCATCTGCAGGATGTCGAGCTCGGCGGCGACGCGCGCGCGGCCGTCGGGGTCGGGCGAGCCGCGCGGGATGAGGTCGCGGTCGTCGACGAAGAGCGGCAGCTGGCCGGCCGGATCCGCGGGCCGGGCCGCGCGCGCCGTGAGCCGCCGCGCGAACGCCATCACGTCGCCGCGCGACGCGGCACCGCGGGCGGCGGCGTCCTCGTCGGACGTCGCGAGCGAGTCGAGCGCGCCCACCGCGGCGAGCCGCTCGAGCAGCGCGCGCGACGGCTGCGCCTTGGCGTAGAAGTCGCTGATGGAGTCGTAGGGCTGGCCCCGCTCGATGCGCTCCAGCTCCGCCTGGCTCATGCCGTGCACGTCCTGCAGCGACAGCCGGATCCCCAGCTCGCCGATGCGCGTGCGCCCGGTCGTCCCCTCGCCCGCGACGCGCTCCACGCGGTAGACGCCGGTGGACCGGTTCACGTCGAGCGGCAGCACGGGCACGCCCATCCGCCTGGCCTCGGTGAGGAGCAGGCGCTTGGGGTACATGCCGGGGTCGTGCGTGAGGATCCCCGCGAGGAACTCCGCCGGGTAGTGCGTCTTCAACCACGCGCTCTGCCAGGTGGGCAGCGCGAACGCGGCGCCGTGCGCCTTGCAGAACCCGAACGAGCCGAAGCCCTTGAGCGCCTTCCAGATGCGCTCGACGTCGGCGTCCGAGAAGGGGCGCCGGCCCGTGCGCCCGTCGACGTGCAGGGACGTGCGCTCCCGGAACGCCTGCTCGACCACCGTGTCCATGCGCTCCATGTTGCGGCGCAGCTCGTCGGCCTCCGCGAGGGAGACCTGCATGCAGTCGGCGAAGATCCGGATGACCTGCTCGTGGTAGATGACGACGCCGAAGGTGGGCGCGAGGAACGGCGCGAACCGCGGGTGCAGGTAGTCGGGGCGGGTGATGCCGTGCTTCGTGTCGAGGAACGGCGCGACCATGTTGCCCTTCATGGGCCCCGGCCGGAACAGCGAGATGTCGGCGATGAGGTCCTCGTAGACGTCGGGCTGCATCTTGCCGATGAGCTCGCGCTGCCCGGGCGACTCGATCTGGAACATGCCGAGCGTGTGCGTGGTGCGGATGGCGGCGAAGGTCTCCTCGTCGTCGTGCGGGATCTCGTCGAGCTCGATGCGGCCATCGCGGTGCACGTAGCGCGCGTCCACCGGGATGCCGCCCGCGACCGCCGAGCGCGTGCCGTGGATGCGGTGGATCTCGTCCAGCGCGTACGCCATCGTGCTCTGCATCCGCACCCCGAGGATGTCGAGCTTGAGCAGCCCCATGTCGTCGATGTCGTCCTTGTCGAACTGGCTCATCGGCAGGCCCATGCCGCTCGGCTGCACCGGGCTCGTGCTGAGCAGGTCGGAGTCGCCGAGGATCACGCCGCACGGGTGCATGGAGATGTGCCGGGGGAGCCGGTCGAGCCGCTCCGTGAGGTCGACCAGCAGGTCGATGCTCGGGTCGTCGCGCACGAGGTCGGCGATGGGCTTGAGCTCCGGCTTCGTCTCGAGCACCGCCCGGAACTCGCGCGCGTTGAAGCGCCAGATGTTCTTGGCGATGAAGTCGATCTGCTGCTCGTCGAGGTCGAGCGCGAGCCCGGCGTCGCGCGCGGCGCCGCGGGCCCGGTAGGTGTTCTGCATCGACAGCAGGGTGACCCGGTTGCTCCCGTACTTCTCGAACACGCGGTGGTAGACCTCGTGCCGGCGCGCGGACTCCACGTCGATGTCGATGTCCGGCAGCGTCGAGCGCACCTTGCCGAGGAAGCGCTCGAACAGCAGGTCGTGCTCGAGCGGATCCACGTTGGAGATGCGCAGCAGGTAGTTGACGAGGCTGCCCGCGCCGGATCCCCGCGCCTGGTTGCGCACGCCCATGTCCCGCATGAGCGCGCACACGTCGGCTACGGTGAGGAAGTAGGTGGCGAAGCCGAAGCCCGTGATGGTCGTGAGCTCGGTGCGCATCCGGGCGAGCACGCGCTGCCGCATGGCCTCGTCGACGTGCCCGAACCGCTCGGTGACGCCGGCCTCGGCCTTCCGCCAGAGCGCCTCGTCCGGATCGCCCGTGACCCCGATGACGGACTTCTCCGGCAGCTTCGGCTTCCGCCAGGCGAGGTCGGCGTCGGGATCCAGCCGGCAGCGGTCGGCCAGCTCCTCGGTGGCGCGCAGCAGCGCCTCGCCCGCGCGGCGGTCGAGCGACGATGCGCCCGCGATCTCGCGCGCGATCTCCTGCATCTCGGCCGGGGTCTTCAGCCACGCCTGGCCGTTGGGCTGCGGGCGGAACGACCCGAGCGGCCGGAGCGTGCCCGCGGAGTCGAGCACGTCGCCCGTGAGCGCGTCGTCGGGCTCGAGGTAGCGCACGGCGTTGGTGAGCACGGCGGGGATGCGGTGGGCGTCGGCGAGCTCGAGCATGCGGGCGGCGTGCCGGAGGCTGGCGGACTCGCCGGGCTCGGTGAAGTGGCAGACCACCTCGACGACGACCGCGCCGGGCAGGAGCCGGGCCCACTCGGCCAGGTGGCGGGACGCGAGCGCGTGGTCGCCGGCCGCGACGGCGCGGCCGACGTCCGAGTCGGGCCCGAGCATGACGGTGCCGACGGGCCCCTCCTCGCCGAGCAGGAACGCGGGCGGCCGGGTGCGCGCGATGCCGGTCTGGGCGCTCCGGGCGGTGCTCCTGGCCGTGCCGCGCCCGTGGCTCGCGCTGATGAGGCGGCTGAGCGCCGCCCAGCCCTGGCCGCGCGTGCCGCCGTGCGCGAGCACCGTGATCCGGCCCGGGTGCTCGCCCGAGAGCCCGAGCTCCGCGCCGACCACGGGGGAGACCCCGGCGGCGAGGGAGCGGCGGATGTGGCGGACGGCGCCGTACAGCCCGTCGCGGTCGGTGATGGCCGCGGCCGACGCGCCCTCGGACGCGACCCGGTCGACGAGCGCCTCGGGCGCCGAGGTGCCGAAGTGGGCGGAGAAGGCGGACGCGACGTGCAGGTGGGTGAAGCTCACGCGCGCCTCCCTCGATGTCCGCACGCGCCGCCCGGGCGCGATGTTCGAACGGATGTTCGACTCGCCCAGTGTAGGTCGGCTGCCCGGCAGCCGCGACCCGTAGTCTCGGAGGATGACCAGCGAACCCTCCACCCTCGTCATCCTCGGCGCCAGCGGCGACCTCACGGAACGCCTCCTGCTGCCGGGTCTCGGCAGCCTCGTGGCGAGCGATCGGGGGCGGCGGATCCAGCTCATCGGCACCGGCCGGAGCGCCCGCACGCCGCAGGAGTGGACGAAGACGGTCAAGACCGCGTTCGACTCGGTGGACGCCACGGGACGCCGGGCGGCGGGCATCGTCTCGTCCACCAAGTACATCCAGGCCGACCCCACCGACCTCGACGACCTGAAGCGCATCCTCGAGGCGTGCGAGGGCGCGCCGGCCCTCTACTTCGCGCTGCCGCCGGCCATCTCCATCGCGGTGTGCGAGCAGCTCGCGAAGCTCGACCTGCCGGAGGGCACCACGCTGGCGCTCGAGAAGCCGTTCGGCTCGAACAGCCGCAGCGCCGCCCAGCTCAACCGCCAGCTGCTGAAGCTCGTGCCGGAGGACCGCATCCACCGCACCGACCACTTCCTCGGCCTCTCCACGGTGCTCAACCTCGTCTCGCTGCGCTTCGCCAACCGCTTCTTCGAGTCGGTGTGGAGCGCCAGGGACATCGAGAAGGTCGAGATCCTCTACGACGAGACGCTCGCCCTCGAGGGCCGCGCCGCCTACTACGACAAGTCGGGCGCGCTCGTCGACATGATCCAGAGCCACCTGCTGCAGGTGCTCGCGGTGTTCGCGATGGAGCCGCCCGCGAGCATCGACCCGGACGACCTGCGCTCGAACATCGCCTCGGTCCTCCGCGCCACCGAGGTCTGGGACAACGACCCCATCGCCCACAGCCGCCGGGCCCGCTACACGGGCGCCACGGTGGACGGCACGCGCATCCCCGCCTACGCCAAGGAGGAGGGGGTCGATCCGGCCAACGAGACGGAGACGCTCGCCGAGGTCACGTTCGGCGTCGCCAACGCGCGCTGGGCGGGCGTGCCGTTCCGCCTCCGCTCGGGCAAGGCCCTCAAGGAGGCGTCGAAGCGCATCATCGTCACCTTCAAGCCCGTGGCGCACCTGCCGCGGGGCCTCCACGGCTCCGCGCGGCCGGACCGCCTCATCATCGACCTCAAGCCCGACGGCATCTCGCTCGAGGTCACCATGGACGGCACGGGCGAGCCCTTCACGCTCACGCAGTCCACGTTCCGCGCGGAGTTCGCCGAGCCCGAGCTCACCCCGTACGGCGAGGTGCTCGACGGCATCCTCGCCGGCGACCCGCGCCTCTCGGTCCGCGGCGACGTGGCCGAGCGGTGCTGGCGCATCGTCGCGCCGGTCATGCGCGCCTGGAAGGGCGACCGCGTGCCCATGGCCGAGTACCGCGCCGGATCCGCGGGGCCGACCGCCTGGCGCTGACCGCCCGCGCCGCCCGCGCCGGCCTCCCGCATGACGGCTCCCTGGGCGTCGTCGCCTCCCGGCGGCGGCGCCCTCGTCGCGTCCTAGCGTGAGGGCATGCCCGTGACCCTCACCGAGATCCCCCTGCCCGCGGCCTCGCCCGAGGCGTCGCCCGGCCTGCACGGCGTGCTGGCGGTGCCGGCGGGCGAGGGCCCGTGGCCCGCGGTCGTCGTGGTGCACGAGGCCTTCGGCGTCACCGACGTGATGCGCCGCCAGGCCGAGCGCCTCGCCGAGGCCGGCTTCCTCGCGCTCATGCCCGATCTCTTCTCGGCCGGCGGCGCGCGCCGCTGCCTGGTCGCGACCTTCCGCACGCTCGCGGCGGGGGAGGGACGCGCGTTCGTCGACGTCGAGTCCGCCCGCCGGGCGCTCCTCGCCCGCGCCGACTGCACGGGCCGCGTGGGCGTCATCGGCTTCTGCATGGGCGGCGGGTTCGCCCTGGCCGCGGCCTCCCGCGGCTTCGACGCCTCGAGCGTCAACTACGGGATGCTCCCCGAGGACCTCGACGGGGTGCTCGACGGCGCGTGCCCGATCGTCGCGAGCTACGGCGGACGCGACCGGCAGCTCGCGGGATCCGCCGACCGCCTGGAAGCCGCCCTCGAGGCGCACGGCATCGCGCACGACGTGCGGGAGTACCCGGCCGCCGGGCACTCCTTCCTCAACGACGCCGAGATGGGTCCCCGGCCGCTCCGGCCGGTGCTGCGCGCGGTGGGCATGGGGCCCGAGCCCGCGTCCGCGGCGGACGCATGGCGCCGGATCGACGCGTTCCTGGACGCCCACCTGCGCGACCGGGAGCACGCGGGCGCGTAGCGCATCGACCCTGCGCGCCGACGGGATTCTCCACCGGCCTCGGCTAGCCTGTGGAGGATCCGGGTGCCCGCGCCCGGCACTCCCCGCCCGGCGACGAGAGATCCACCCATGCAGCACGCCCCCCAGAGGACTCGCGCCGACCGGGCGCGCGTCCGCGGCATCGCGCGACACGGCCGCCTCCGGACCCCGAGCGCCGGACGCGCGGTCATGAAGGGCGTCGGCATGGTCGCCGCGGTCGCGTTCGCGGCCGCCGCATCGCTGCTGACCATCGTCTTCGTGGACCTCTCCCGCACCGTCGCCGACAACACGGTCGACATCTCGGGCGGCCAGACGATGCCGCCCTCGCTCGGCGGCATCGACGGCGGCGCCAACATCCTCATCGTCGGCAGCGACAGCCGCGCCGGCCAGGGCGACGGCTACGGCGCCGCGAAGGACGTGGGCACGGCCTCGCTCAACGACGTGACGATGCTGCTCCACATCAGCGAGGACAGCAGCCGCGCCACGGTCATCTCCTTCCCGCGCGACATGCTCGTGCCGATCCCGGAGTGCGAGGGGCCGGACGGCACGAAGTACGCCGCCAGCTCGCGCGCCCAGCTCAACGAGTCGCTGTCCCGCGGCGGCTTCGAGTGCACCGTCCGCATGGTCGAGGGCCTCACCGGGCTCGACATCCCCTACGGCGGCGTCGTGCAGTTCAACGGCGTGGTGGAGATGTCGAACGCGGTCGGCGGCGTCGAGGTCTGCGTGGCGAACGGCATCTACGACAAGAAGACCGACCTGTCGCTGGATCCCGGGATCCACCCGCTCCAGGGCAAGGAGGCCGTGCAGTTCCTCCGCACCCGCTACGGCGTCGGCGACGGCAGCGACATCTCGCGCATCGGCAACCAGCAGGTGTTCCTGAGCGCGCTCGTGCGCACGATCAAGAGCACCGACACCCTCACCAACCCCGCCAAGCTCTACGGCATCGCCCGCGCCGTGGTCGACAACATGCAGCTGTCCACGTCGCTCGCCGACCTCGACACGCTCGTCTCGGTGGGGCTGACCTTCAAGGACATCCCGCTCGACGACGTCGTGTTCCTGCAGTACCCGGGCACCGTGCTGGCCAACGGACGGGTCCAGCCGGACGAGGCGGCCGCCGCGCAGCTCATGGGCCTCCTCGCCTCCGACGCGGACTTCTCGCTCGGCCAGGCCGCGGCGTCCGACGAGTCCGGCAGCGTGCCCGCCGAGGGCACCACGACGCCGCCGGCCACGACCGCGCCGCCGGCCGACGGCTCGACGCCGACGACGCCGCCCACCGCGACGGCCGAGGTGCTCGACCCGAGCATCACCGGCCAGACCGCCGCGCAGAGCACCTGCTCCAACGGCCAGGGCTGACCCGGCGCCACCGCCCGGGCGTCGACCGTCAGCGCGAGGCCGGATCCGGGGTGGCCGCCGTCGCGCGCGCCGCGAGGAACGCCCGCACGACGGGGTTCGGATCGTCGGCGCGCGTCGCGACGTGCACCGTCGAGGTCGCGTGCGAGTCCCGGAGCGGGACGACGCGGACCGTGTCCGGCGCGCCGACCGTCGCGCTCCGCGGGGCGATCGTCACGCCGAGTCCCGCCCCCACGAGGTGGATGATCATGGTCCACGTCGACCCCTCCTGGACCACCCGCACGATCCGGCCCCGCTCGGTGACGGGCTCGAGGTTCCGCGCGTAGGCGTCGTCGCTCGCGCGTCGCGGCGGGAACACGAAGGGCTCGTCGGCGAGGAGGGCCGCGTCCACCGCGGGCAGGGCGGCCAGCGCATGCGCGGCCGGCACGACCGCCGTGAACGGCTCGGTGAGGACCTCCACGAGGTCGACGCCGTCGGCCGGATCCGGGTCGCGCACGATCGCGACGTCGAGCTCGCCCCGGACCAGCGCCTGCATCAGGTCGACCGTGAAGCCCTCGCGCACCCGCACCTCGACGTCCGGGTGGAGCGCGCGGAAGCGCCGGATGCTCTCCACGGGCCCGGTCCGCTCCGCCGGGATCGCGACGGTCGAGTGCACCATGCCGAGGTCGAGCCGCCCCGCATCCCCGCGGGCGATGCGCGCCACCTCGTCGAGCCCGGCCTCGGCCTGCCGGAGCAGCGCGCGCCCGCGCTCCCTCAGCGCGGCGCCCGCCGGCGTGACGGCGACGCTCCGGGAGGTGCGGACGAGCAGCGCCACGCCGAGCCGGCGCTCGAGGCGCTGCACCTGCTGCGAGAGCACCGGCTGGGCGATGCCGAGCTGCTCCGCCGCCCGGCCGAAGTGACGCTCGTCGGCGACGGCGAGGAAGGAGCGGACGAGGCGGAGGTCGAGATCCATTCACGAACGCTATCGGAGCGACGTCTTCCATATTGGACACCGTCCTGGTCGGCGGCGATGCTGGATCCATGAGCACGCACGCCGAGAGCCCGTCCGCATCCGCATCCGCATCCGCCCCGATCGGGATCTCGCCGCTCGTCGACGACGCCGACGCCCGCGCCTTCCGCGCCTTGAACGAGGCCTGGATCACGACGCTGTTCGCGCTCGAGCCCGACGACGAGCGCGTGCTCGCCGACCCGCGCGGCCAGGTCGTCGACCGCGGCGGCGCGGTGCTCCTCGCCCGCGACGGGGACCGCGTCGTGGGATGCGTGGCCCTGATCCCCGAGGGCGACGGCCTGTGGGAGCTCGCGAAGATGGCGGTCGACGCGTCCGTCCGCGGGCGGGGGACCGGCCGGAAGCTGCTCCTCGCCGCCCTCGACGAGGCACGACGACGGGGAGCGGGAGCCGTGGTGCTCGGCAGCAGCGTCGACCTGCCCGCCGCCGTCCACCTCTACGAGAGCGTCGGGTTCCGGCACGTGCCGCCCGCGGAGGTCGGGCACATGCCCTACGCGCGGGCCAGCGTGTTCATGCGGCACGACCTCGGCGACGGGCCCGGTGCCGAGCGCGACTGACGCGTTCGTCAGCGCTCGGCGGGGGCCTCGACGACGCGCGGATCCGGGAAGGCCGTCTCCACCGCGGGGGCCCCGGTGCCGCGGGCGCGCATCCAGACGAAGAAGCCCGTGAGCGTGAAGGCGCCGTAGAAGACGTACATGAAGGCGGACGCGTAGTAGCCGGCGCTCACGAGCAGCGGCACGCCGACGAGGTCGACCGCCACCCAGATCAGCCAGAACTCGACCCAGCCCTTGGCCATGCCGTAGGTGGCGAGGAGCGAGCCGACGAAGATCCAGGCGTCGGCCCACACGGGCTCGTAGGAGCCGAGCGCGCGGAAGACGGGCGTGAGGATGGCGGTGCCGCCGACGAGCGCGACCACGAGCAGGATCCGCTCGCGACCGGACGCCCACTGCGGGACGACGGGCGCACCGCCGTGCCTGGCCTGCTGCCAGCGGTACCAGCCGTAGACCGAGACGGCGATGAACATGACCTGGCGGCCGGCCTGGCCGAGGAGGTTCACGGGGTTCGGCGTGCCGAAGACGGCGCCGAGGAAGACGGTGAAGAGGAGCACGTTGCCGACGATGCCGACGGGCCACGCCCAGACCTTGCGGCGCATGCCGCCGAGCGCGCTGGCGAGGCCGAAGAGGTTGCCGACGATCTCGCGCCAGAGGATGGTCTGGTCGCCGATGCGGAGCTGCGCGTCGAACAGCCACTCGAGTGCCGCCATGCGGGATCCCTCCGTGCGCCGCGGTCCGGGTGACCTGCGTGCGGGACGCCGTGCGCGGCGCCGATGGGGTGAAGGCGCGCATGCCCTCGGCTATTCCCCGGACCCGCCCGGGGTCGGCAGCCGGTGCCGAGGCGGCTTCGGGCACCGAGGCGGCCTCAGGCGAACAGGCGCACGTCGAGCTCCTCGTCGGACGCGGTGACGAGCGACCAGCGGCCGCGCGCGTCGACGCTCAGGTCGAACGAGCCGTCGACCCGGCGCGCGCCCGTGGTGAGCGGCACGGCCTCGACGCGCCACATGCGCAGCTCGAGCAGGTGGGCGCTCGCGCCGCGGGGCGCGCGGCCCGTGCGCTGCCACCAGTCGACCCGCGCGATCCACCGCTCGGGCGAGCTCACCACCCCGTAGACCACGCCCCGCCAGGTGAAGCGCAACGGCGAGCCGTCGTCCGAGAGCTCGACCTCCACGTCCTCGTCGATCCGCATGTGCCGCTCCTCTCGCCCGTCGCGCCGGCCGCGCTCCCGCGTTCGAACGGATGTTCGAACGTCTGATCCGAGTGTAGGAACGCCCGCCGACATCCACGAGGGGAGCGGGCGGATCCGCCTCACCCTCGACCGGAGGCTGAGGGTCGTGTCCGGATCACGCGCATCGGGCATGGATCGGCGGGTCGGCGCGTTGGCACCAGGGTCCCGAGGGCGGCAGACGCCCCCTCGTCATCGACACCCGAGGAGGGTCCACATGACCGACACCACCACCCGTCCTGCCGAGGCATCCGGCACGTTCACCATCGGCGGCGACCTGCCCGTCGTCCGGCTCGGCTACGGCACCATGCAGCTGACCGGCGAGGGCGTCTGGGGCGCCCCCGAGGACCCCGCCGAGGCCGTCCGCGTCATCCGCCGCGCCGCCGAGCTCGGCGTCACGTTCTTCGACACCGCCGACTCCTACGGCCCGTTCGTGGCCGAGGAGCTCCTCAAGGAGGCGCTCCACCCGTACGCCGACGACGTCGTCATCGCGACCAAGGGCGGGCTCACGCGCCCCGGGCCCGGCGACTGGCAGCCCGTCGGCCGCCCCGAGTACCTGCGCCAGCAGCTGGAGCTGAGCCTGCGCCACCTGGGCCTCGAGCGCATCGACCTCTACCAGCTGCACCGCATCGACCCGGCGGTGCCGCTCGCCGACCAGATCGGCGTGCTCAAGGACCTGCAGTCCGAGGGCAAGATCCGCCACATCGGGCTCTCCGAGGTGCAGGTCGACGACGTGAAGGCCGCGCGCGAGATCGCCGAGATCGTCTCGGTGCAGAACCTCTTCAACCTCGCCAAGCGCGACGCCGAGCCGCTGCTCGACTACGCCGAGGCCGAGGGCCTCGCGTTCATCCCGTGGTTCCCGCTCGCGACCGGCGAGCTCGCGAAGGACGGCGGCCCGCTCGACGCCCTCGCGAAGCAGCACGACGCGCGCGCCTCGCAGCTCGCGCTCGCGTGGCTCCTGCGCCGCTCGCCCGTGATGCTGCCGATCCCCGGCACCAAGTCGGTCGGGCACGTCGAGGACAACATCGCCGCGGCGGGCATCGAGCTCACCGACGACGAGTTCCAGGCGCTCACCGACGCCGTCTGATCCACCCGCACGCACGAGGGCCCCGCAGGAGCGATCCTGCGGGGCCCTCCGTCGTTCCCGGCGGCGTCCGGCTAGGTGCCGATGCGGGTGCCCGAGTCGTCGGCGAGCCCGAGGTCGTCGAGTTGGGCGAGGAGGCTCGCGCCGTCCGGGGCGTAGACCCACGGGATCGGGCTGTCGAGGGCGCGCTTCTCCGCCTTCGCCCGTCCGCCCGCGAGCACGGCCTCGCCCGCCGAGAGCTGCCGGATGAGGACGACCTCGACGTTGCCGGGGTGCTGCTCGGCGAACTCGCCGTAGAGCAGCTCGTCGTGCTGGCCGTCGTCGCCCGCGAGGATCCACTTCACGTGCGGGAACTCCTCCGCGAGGCGTCGCAGGTTGTTGCGTTTGTGCTCCATGCCGCTGCGGAACCAGCGGTCGACGGTGGGGCCCCAGTCGGTGAGGAGGATCGGACCCGGCGGGTACAGGTTGCGCGACAGGAACCGCGTGAGCGTCGGGGCGACGTTCCACGCCCCCGTCGAGAGGTACAGGACGGGCGCGCCCTCGTGCTGCAGGCGCAGGCGCTCGTAGAGCACGGCCATGCCGGGGGTGGGCGTCCGCGCGTGCTCGTCGAGCACGAACGTGTTCCAGGCGGCGAGGAACGGCCGGGGGAGCGCGGTGACCATGACGGTGTCGTCGATGTCGCTGAGGATCCCGGTGCGCACGTCGTCGCCCACGATGAAGACGGGCGCCTCGACGGTCTCCGACCCCTCTGACCGGATCCGGATCGTGTGCCAGCCGCTCGGCAGGTTCGCCTCGACGACCTGGTCGACGACGCCGCCGCGGTCAGCCCGCACGTGGTGCTCGATCCCGTCGATCTCGACGACGACGTCGACGTCGGTGAGCGGCACGCTCGTGAAGCTCCGCCAGCCGCGGACGACCTTGTCGCCGGCCAGCGCGCGCTTGCTCTTCGGGTCGGTGAGGAGGACGCGGCAGAGGACGCGGACCCAGCGCACGGATCCGTAGCCGGCGTAGGGGATGACGGTGGGCTTCAGCCCCCGCTTCCGGGCCCGGCCCTCGCGGATCTCGTGGATGCGGTCCTCGATGCGCGCCGCCCGGTGCAGCACGGGGGCGGCGGCCGGTGACTCGAGGAGCGTGCGGGTCGCGTGCTTCTTCTTCTTCGAGGAGGGGGCCACGCGCCCAGTCAACCAGACGCGGGGAGCCGGCCCGTCGTCACACGGGCCGGGCGAGCTCCGCCGTGTCCGGCGCGCCCTGGTCGATCCCGGGCCCGACCTCGTCCATCGCGAGCTCCTCGATCACGTCCTCCGCCTGCGCGGCGACGGCCCGCAGCAGGTCGGGGGAGCCCTCGGCCGTGGGGTCGAGCCACTCCTCGACGACGTCGGGCGAGAGCACCACGGGCATGCGCTCCGCGAGCGCCTCCACCGTGCCGGCCGACGGACGGGTGAGCACCGCACAGCTCAGCACCCAGCGGGCCGGGTCGTCGGCCGCGCGCGACGGATCCCGCCACCACTCGTACAGCGCCGCGAGGAGCACGGTGCCCTCGCCGGCGCCGACGAGGTACGGGGTGCGCAGTCCGTCGTCGGTCTCGTGGTGCTCGTAGTAGCCCGACACCGGGACCGCCGCGCGCCGGGACACGAGCGCCTGCAGGAGCTCCGGCCGGGAGGCGAGCTGCTCCGCGGGGACCTCCGCGAGCGGCGGGCCCTGGTCCGGCCCCGGGGATCCCGCGGGGACGAGGCCCCAGCGCGCCGACTCGAGGCGCCGCACGGGCACCTGGTCCTCGGTGTCGCCCTCCGCGCGGCGCGGCAGCGTGTCGACCAGGACCGCCACGCGCTGGCCGGGGACGATGCGCCAGGACGGCCCGGGCACGGCGTCGCCCGCGTGATCCACGTCGAGCAGCCCGACCAGGTCGTCGGCGGTCGTGGCCCGGGCGAGGATGCGCGTCATGCCCTCCATCCTGGCGGACGCGTCCGACGCCGACCGACGTGCGCGCGGCATCCGGGGACTGTCCGCTGGAGCCCCATTTGTTACGAAGTGGCGACAGGGGACGACCCGGTGCGGCCGTTCCGGCGCCGGCATGGTTCGCTGGAGGACCTGGCAAGTGTCGATTCGTAGCGCATACGAGGAATGAGCCACCCATGATCGAGTTCCACCACGTCCGCAAGCAGTACCCGGACGGCACGCTCGCGATCGAGGACTTCAGCCTCGTCGTCCCCTCGCAGACCACGACGGTCCTCGTGGGATCCTCGGGCTGCGGCAAGACGACCCTCATGCGCATGATCAACCGGATGGTGGACCCCACCTCGGGCCGCATCGAGATCGACGGCACCGACATCGCCACCCAGGACGCCGTGAAGCTGCGCCGCAGCATCGGCTACGTGATGCAGAACTCCGGCCTCCTGCCGCACCGCAAGGTCGTCGACAACATCGCGACCGTGCCGCGCCTCACGGGCGTCGACAAGCGCACGGCGCGCGAGGGCGCCCTCAAGCTCATGGACACCGTGGGCCTCGACCGCTCGATGGCCGACCGCTACCCGTCGCAGCTCTCCGGCGGCCAGCAGCAGCGCGTCGGCGTCGCCCGTGGCCTCGCTGTGGACCCGAACATCCTGCTCATGGACGAGCCGTTCGGCGCCGTCGACCCGCTCGTGCGCGACGACCTGCAGCAGGAGCTCATCCGCCTGCGCACCGAGCTCGACAAGACCGTCGTCTTCGTGACGCACGACATCGACGAGGCGTTCCTGCTCGGCGACCAGGTCGTGATCCTCGAGAAGGGCGGCCGCATCGCCCAGCAGGGCACGCCGCAGGAGATCCTCTCGAACCCGGCGAACGACTTCGTCCGCGACTTCGTGGGCGCCGACAAGGGCAAGCGCGCGCTGCACGTCGAAGACACCGGCACGGGCCAGGTGCTCGTCGACCGCGACGGCCGGCTCGTGGGCGTGCTCGACGACGAGGGGCGCGCCGCCGCCCGATCCGCATCCGCTCCGACCGAGGCGGGGGCCGCGCACGCCCCCGGTGCCCCGGCGCAGGGTGCGGGACCCGCGTGAACTGGGTCATCGCCAACTTCGGCACGGTGCTCGACCTGGCCGTCGCCCACGTCGCGCTGGCGGCGCCGCCCGTCCTCCTCGGGCTCGTCATCTCGCTGCCGCTCGGCTGGCTCGCCAACCGGTACCGGCGCACCCGTGGCGCCCTGCTCACCGTCGGCGGAGCGCTCTACACGATCCCGTCGATCGCGCTCCTGCTCGCGATGCCGGCGATCATCGGCACCAACATCCTCGATCCCCGCAACGTCGTGGTCGCCCTCACCGTGTACGCCGTGGCGCTGATGATCCGCATCACCTCGGACGCGCTCGCCTCGGTCTCGGAGGACGTCAAGCAGTCCGCGACGGCGATGGGGTACGCCGGGTGGGCGCGCTTCTGGCGGGTCGAGCTGCCGCTCGCGGGCCCCGTGCTCCTCGCCGGACTGCGGGTCGTCTCCGTGAGCACCGTGAGCATGGTCACGGTCGGTTCGCTGTCGGGGATCCTGAGCCTCGGGACCATGATCCTCAGCGGGTACCGGCGCCAGTTCTACACGGAGATCATCACCGGAATCGTGGGCATCGTCGTGATCGCGCTCGTCTTCGACCTCATCCTCCTGCTGGCCGGGAGGCTCCTCATGCCCTGGTCGACCCAACCGTCCCTGCGCGCTCGCACGCGGTCGGCCCGGCGCGCCGCGCTCGTCACGGATGCGAGCGCCTCGTGAACCTCTTCGCCGAGGCATTCGCCCTCCTCCTCGACGCGTCACGGTGGGCGGGCCCCACCGGGTACGGCACACGCCTGCTGGAGCACCTCGGGTACACCGCCCTCGCGATGGGCGTCGCCGCCGTCATCGCCGTGCCCGCTGGCCTCTACATCGGGCACACCGGCCGCGGGCGCAACGTGGCCGTCGCCTTCTCGGGCGGTCTCCGCGCGCTGCCCACCCTCGGCGTCCTGGTCCTGCTCGGCCTCCTCTTCGGCATCGGCCTCACCGGGCCGATCCTGACGTTCTCGCTCCTCGGCATCCCACCGCTGCTGGCGGGCGTCTACTCCGGCGTGCAGGCCGTGGACCGCTCGGCGATCGACGCGGCGCGCGCCGTGGGGATGACCGAGACGCAGATCCTGGGTCGTGTCGAGATCCCGCTCGCGCTGCCGCTCATGATCAGCGGCTTCCGCGCGGCGACCCTCCAGGTCATCAGCACCGTCACGCTCGGCGCCTACCTCGGGCTGGGCGGACTCGGCCGCGACATCTTCACCGGCCTGACCACGCGGAACTTCCCCCTGCTCCTGGCGTCGGCGGTCCTCGTCACCGTGCTCGCCCTCGTCGTGGACGCGGTCTTCGCGATCGTGCAGCGCGCCGTCGTCCCCCGCGGCGTCGTCGCCGCGTCCGGGCGCACCCCCGACTCACCGCGGACCTCGTCGAGGCCCGCGGTCAGCACCACTCCCTGAAAGGAACACAGCACATGACCCACAGCATCACCCGCCGGCTCCTCGTCGGCACCGTCGCGCTGGGCACCGCGATGGCCCTCGCCGGCTGCTCGTCCGGCGACCCCCTCGACACCTCGGGCAGCTCGGCCTCCGCCGCGCCCACCGACACCATCTCCGTCGGCTCCGCGGCCTTCGGCGAGAACGTCATCCTCGCCGAGGTCTACGCGCAGGCCCTCGAGGCCAACGACGTGAAGGTCACGCGCAACCTGCAGATCGGCGAGCGCGAGGTCTACCTCAAGGCGCTCGAGGAGGGGTCCATCGACCTCATCCCCGAGTACACGGGCAACCTGCTCGCGGCCTACGACACCGACTCGACCGCGACCTCCAGCGACGACGTCTACTCCGCCCTCGGCGACGCGCTGCCGGACGGCTTCGAGGTGCTCGACGAGTCGCCCGCCGAGGACAAGGACTCGTACAACGTCACTAAGGAGTACTCGGAGACGAACGGCGTCACGAGCCTCTCCGACCTCAAGGGCAAGACCGTCCGCGTGGGCGGCGGCGCGGTGCTGACCGACCGCGAGTACGGGATCCGCGGGCTCACGGGCACGTACGGCATCGACGCGAGCCTCGTCACGATCGAGGACCAGGGCGGCCCCAACACCGTCAAGGCCCTGCTCGACGGCCAGGTCGACATGGCGAACATCTACTCGACCACGCCGTCGATCCTCGACAACGGGTTCGTGACGCTGAAGGACCCCGAGAACCTCATCAAGGCGCAGAACGTCGTGCCGCTCGTGAACACCGCGAAGATGAACCCCGACGTCACCGCGATCCTCGACAAGGTGTCGGCCGCGCTGACCACCGACGACCTCACCGAGATGAACCGCCGCAACCAGGGCGACGAGAAGGCCGAGCCGGCCGCGATCGCCGCCGACTGGCTGAAGGAGAAGGCCCTCTTCTAGGAGGCGGCGACCGGGCGGCGACGCCCGGCACCCGCGAGGGGTCGACGCGCGAGCGCCGGCCCCTCGCGCCGTCCGTGGGTGCCCGGCCCGGGCACGACGGAGCATGATGGATCCACCACAAGTACTTCCCCGATGGCAGGAGCCCGCGCATGGCCAAGAAGAAGTCCCCGACCGGCGAGGTCAGCGTCCTCGGCGCGGTGACCACGGTCGCCCGCGAGGTCCGCAAGCACAAGACGGTCGCCGAGTCGGCGCCGCACGGCGAGGGCGCGAACATCCCGCCCGCGCCCAAGCGCAGCCCCGAGGAGCTGAAGCGCGACATCCAGGCAGGACGCGACGAGCTCGCGCGCACCGTGCGGGAGCTCGAGACCGCGCTCGACGTGCCGGCCCGCGCCTCCGAGCTGAAGGCCGACGCCTCGGCCCGCGCCCGCGCCATCCGCGACGACGTCACGACGCGCGTCCGCACGACCGGCCGGGACCTCTCGCGCCGCACGCGCGCGTTCACGAAGAAGGACCCGGCCGTCGCCGCGTCGATCGGCGCGGGCGCCGTCGCCGTCGTGCTCGCGGTGGGCGCGGCCGTCGTCTCCGGCGGCCGACGCTGATCGCCTCCATCCGCTCGATCGCCACGGCCGTGCCGCCGACCGTCCTCGCGCAGGACGGCGTGCGCGACCTCTTCGGCAGCCAGCCCGAGCTCGGGCGGCTCGGGACCCGGCTCGTGTCGGCGGCCTTCAACGCGTCGGGGATCGGCACGCGGCACACGGTGATCGGCGAGCTCGGCACCGCGCCGGGCATGGCGGGCGCGGACGCACCCGTCGCGGTCGACGGCGATCCCGTCTTCTACGACCGGACGAGCGGGCGGATCCTCACCCCGGGCACCGGCGCGCGCAACGACACGTACATCCGCGAGGCCCCCGCCCTGCTGCTCGGCGCGGCGCGGCAGGCGGTCGACGAGGCCGCGGGGATCGAGGCGGCCGACGTCACGCACGTCGTCACCGTGTCCTGCACGGGCTTCTACGCGCCCGGACCCGACTACCAGGTCGTGCGCGGCCTCGGGCTCGGCGCGTCGACCCAGCGCTTCCACCTCGGCTTCATGGGCTGCTACGGCGCGTTCCCGGCGCTGCGCATGGCCGCCCAGTTCTGCGCCGCCGACCCGGACGCCGTCGTCCTCGTGGTGTGCGTGGAGCTCTGCTCGCTGCACCTGCACTCGTCGAACGACGCGGACTCGATCGTCGCCTCGTCGGTCTTCGGGGACGGGGCAGCGGCGGCCGTCGTCACGGCGCGGCCCGCGCCCGCCGGATCCACCGTGCTCGACCTCGAGGCGTTCGAGACCGTCCTCACGCCCGTGGGCGAGGACGACATGGCGTGGACCATCGGCGACCAGGGCTTCGACATGATCCTGTCGAGCTACGTGCCGAAGATCATCGACGAGCACATCACCGGCGCGCTCGAGCCGCTGTGGGCGCAGGTGCCCGCGCTCGACGGCGTCGCCCCGGCCGCCATCGAGGACTGGGCGATCCACCCCGGCGGCCGCAGCATCCTTGACCGGGTGGAGGACCGGCTGGCGCTCGCGCCCGCGCAGCTCCAGGCCTCGCGGTCGACGCTCGCGGAGGTGGGCAACATGTCGAGCGCGACGGTGCTGTTCGTGCTCAGGCGGATCCTGCACCGGACGCCGCCGGCCGACGTGCCCGGCCGTCCCGATGTCGCCGAGTCCGCGCCGATCGCGGCGTCCGGCCCCGGCGCGGGACGGGTGTGCGCCATGGCGTTCGGTCCCGGCCTCACGGTCGAGACGGCGCTCATGACCCGCCGGACCGCCTGATGGACCTGGCCCGGCGCGACACCGAGCTCACCGAGCTCATGGACGACCCGGACTGCGATCCCGCGGCCCTCGACCGCACCTACGCGCGGTTCGGGATCGTCAACCGGGTGGTCGCCGGCTGGCGCGGGGTCTACCGGTCCCGCATCCGCACGCTGCTGTCCGCCGACCGGGAGACGACGCTCCTCGACATCGGCTCGGGCGGCGGCGACGTGCCGCTCGCCCTCGCCCGGTGGGCCCGGCGCGACGGGCTGCGGCTGCGCGTCACGGGCATCGACCCGGATCCGCGGGCCGCGGCCTTCGCCGGTGCGCGCCCGCGGGACGCCGACGTCGCGTTCCTCCCCGCGTCGAGCGCGGAGCTCGTGGCCGCGGGTCGCCGGTTCGACCTCGTGACGAGCAACCACGTGCTCCACCACCTCGACGCCCACTCCTTCGACGCCCTGCTCGCCGACTCGGCCGCGCTCGCCCCGCGCGCGATCCACAGCGACATCGCGCGCGGCCGGCTCGCCTACGCCCTCTACGGGCCCGCGTCCCGGCTCGTGGCGCGCGGCTCGTTCGTGCACGTCGACGGGCTCCGGTCGATCCGCCGGAGCTGGACGCCTGTGGAGCTCGCCCTCCGCGTGCCGGCGGGCTGGCGAGTCGAGGGCGCCGTGCCGTTCCGCGTGCTCGTGGTGCGCGACCCGGCCGCGGGCGGCACGCACCCCGCGGACCCCGCCGACCGCGCTGACCGCGCGGGCCGATGACGCGCGTCGACGCGCTCGTCGTGGGCGGCGGGCCCGTGGGGATCCACCTCGCCGCGCTCCTCGCGCAGGCCGGCCTCGACGTGCGCGTGTGGGAGGCGCGGCCGACGCCGGCGATGCTGTCGCGGGCCATCGGGATCCACGCGCCCTCGCTCGACGCGTTCGACCGGCTCGGCGTCGCGCGCGAGATGGTCGCCGAGGCGGTCCTGGTCCGCACGGGCATCGCGATGGGCCCCCGCGGGGAGCTCGGACGCGTCTCGTTCGCCGGGGTGTCGCCCACGCACCCCTACGTGGCCGCGCTGCCTCAGTGGCGCACGGAGGCGATCCTCACCCGCTGCCTGGTCGGGCTCACGCCCGACGCGCTCCGTCGCGGGGTGACGCTCACGGGGCTCGACGCCGATCCCGAGGAGCTGCCGGGCGGCGTCGTCCGGGCGACCGGGCGCGACGCGTCCGGGGCCGCCGTGGAGGTGACCGCATCCCTCGTGATCGGCGCGGACGGGACGCGCGGCGCCGTCCGCGGGATCCTCGGGATCGGCGTCGACGAGCGCCCGCTGCACGACCGCTTCCTCATGGGCGACGCGCCCGATCGCACCGACGGAGGGGACGACGCCGTCGTCACGCTGCACCCGGACGGCGTCGTCGAGTCCTTCCCGCTGCCGGGCGGCCGGCGGCGGTTCGTCGTCGGCATCCGCGCGGGGGAGCGCGACGGGGATCCCGCGACCGCCATCGCCCGTGCGGTGGGGGAGCGAACCGGGCACGTCGTGGCGGCGGCGGAGCTGGATCCGGTCAGCGGCTTCGGCGTGCGCCGCCGCCTCGCGCGCCGCATGGTCGCCGGACGCGGCATCCTGATCGGCGACGCGGCCCACGAGATCAGCCCCATCGGCGGGCAGGGGATGAACCTCGGCTGGCTCGACGCGGACGCCCTCGCGCCGATCCTCGTCGACGCCGTGCGCGCGCGCCGCGGCGTGCCGGATCCCGCGCGCCTCGCCCGCTGGGAGCGCGACCGGCTCGCCAGCGCGCGCCGCGCGGCCGTGCAGTCGGAGATCAACACGGCGCTCGGGCGTCCCGTCCGCGGGCTCACGCGGATCGTGCGCGATGCGGGGCTGCGCGCGGTGCTCGCCTCACCCGCCGCCGCCGGTCTCGCCTCCGTCTACGCCATGGGCCGGGACGCGGGCGCGCGCGTCAGGTGAGGCGGGTCGCGTTCAGCGCGAGCTGGGCGACGAGCAGCAGCGACGCCGCCATGATCAGCTGGAACAGCAGGCGGCCGGGCGGCCGGGTCACGACGCGCACGGCGCCCCACGCGGCGATGCCAAGGGTGACGACGAGCCCGGCGACCGCGAGCGGCGTCACCGCGTGCGCGGGGTCCGCGAGCACGGGACCGACCGCGACGACGACGGCACCGAGCGCGAGCGCCCCGAACGCCACGAGGCCGGACGGCACGCGCCCGAGCCGGTGCGGCAGGCCGCGCACACCGGTGCGCGCGTCGTCCTCGAGGTCGGGGAGGACGTTGGTGAAGTGGATGGAGACGCCGAGCACCGCGCCGGTCGCCACGGCCCACGCGGCCGCGGGCACCGGATCCGCGCCGCCGAGGGCCACCACCGTCGGCAGGATCCCGAATGCCACGACGAACGGCACGACGCTCCAGGCGGTCCGCTTGAGTCCGGCGTTGTAGGCCCAGCCGGCGCCCACGAGCACGCCGTGCGCGAGGAGGAAGGCGGGCCCGAGCGCGGCCGACGCCACGCCGCACGCGGCCGCCGTGACGAGGGCCGCCGCGCGCACCTGGCCGACCGTGACCTCGCCGCGCGCGACGGGCTTGTCCGCGCGCGCGACGCTGCGGTCGCGATCGGCGTCGATCCAGTCGTTGGAGAGCCCGATGGACAGCTGCCCGAGGAGCACGGCCAGCGCCACCGCGACGACGCGCCCGACGCCGTAGCCGAGCGCGACCGCGAGCACCGCGGCCAGCACCGTGACGGTGGCCGTCGGCCCGGGGTGCGAGGAGAGGGCGAGGAGGCGGAGCCGGCGGATCACGCGAGCGTCAGCGCGTAGCAGCGCGACCCCTCGGAGTCGGCGTAGGCGCCGAAGCGGGGGATCTCCGTCCAGCCCTCGCGGACGTAGAACCGCATGGCGTCGGGCTGCTCCGGGCCCGTCTCCAGCACCAGGTCGACCACTCCGAGCTCGCGGGCCGTCTCCTCGAGGGCGCGGAGGACGGCCGTCGCGACGCCCGTGCCACGGGCGGCGGGCACCACGTACATGCGCTTGAGCTCCGCCCACGGCGTCCCGTCGCCGCGGTCGCCGAGCGGCCGGATCCCGCCGCAGCCGACGGGCGTCCCGTCCGCGTCGCGCGCCACGAGGAAGGCGGCCATGTCGGCGGCCGTGGGCTTCGTGCCCGGCTCCGTGTCGCCGCCGTAGCGGAGGTCGAGCTCGGCGCGCTGGGCGGCGCGGAGGGAGGTCGCCGCGGCGTCGTCCCACGCGACCCGCGAGATGGTGAGGTCCATGCGTCGATCCTGCCGCACGGCGCCCGCCGACCGCTCCACTACCCTGCTGGCATGAGGATCCGCCCCGCCGAGCCCCGTGACATCGACGACCTGCTGGAGATCCGCAACGACGCGATCCTCACCGGCACCGCCCTCTGGACGGAGGAGCCGGTCGACCGCGCCGAGCGCGAGGAGTGGTTCCGGGAGACGACGGAGGCGGGCGACCCGATCCTCGTGGCCGAGGTCGACGGCGCGTTCGCGGGCTACGGCACCTACGGGCCCTGGCGGCGCATGTCCGGCTACCGCTTCTCCGTGGAGGACTCGGTCTACGTCGGGGACGCCTTCCAGGGGCAGGGCATCGGCCGCGCGCTGGTGGAGGCGGTCGTCGAGCACGCGCGGGCGGCCGGGAAGCGCGCCGTGTTCGCGGACATCGAGGCCGGCAACACGGGATCCATCCGGCTGCACGAGCGGCTCGGCTTCCGGCGGGTGGGGCTGCTGCCCGGCATCGGCTGGAAGTTCGGCCGGCCGCTCGACCTCGCGATCCTGCACCTGCCGCTGGTCGACGACGACGAGCAGCACGAGGCGGACGGCGACCCGGCGAGCTGATCCCGCGGCGCCATCCGCACGGCGGACGATCGAGTGGCGGACGATCGAGAGGCCCGGCACGGGGCGCGGGAACGCCACGGGTGCCGGGCCTCTCCGGGGATCACGGTCCTTCGGGGGACGGGTGATCTCCGTGGTCCGGGAGACGTCCGGTCCGGGGGGAGTGGACGGACGTGCTCGTCGGGTTGCGAGCGCATGGCCCAAGGGGGGGGTAAGGGCCGTGCGCTCGTGAACGACTCTAGCCGGGTCCTCATTTATGCGGACACAGGAGGATGGCCCCAGAAAGAGGGGCGTGCTCGGCGATGGGGGCGGCGACCCCCGTCGGATCAGTCCTGGGACTCGTCCAGCTCGCGCCATCCGCCCGCGACGACGGCGTCGCGCAGCGCGTGGAACTGGTCGACCGTCAGGCCGTTGCGGAGCAGGTACGGCTCCACGCCGCCGCGACCGGCCAGCGAGTGCAGCGCCTGGATGACGGGCGCGGGATCCCCGTCGACGGCGTGCTGCGCGGCGTCGCGCACGTCGAGCCCGCCCGCCACGAGCGCGAGGGCGACGACGAGGGCGTCCTCGGCCGACGCCGTCCGCGCGTCGTAGCGCTCGGCGGGCGCGCCGGACGCGAGGCGGTCGGCCGCGTCGGCGACCCGTCCGGTGAGGCGCGCGCCGTCGGCGACCAGCAGGGCGACGAACGCGGAGGCGGGGGCGCCGGCGGCGGGCATGCCGGTCGCGGACCCGAGACGGTCGGACGCGGGCGATGCGGGAGCGGGGGAGGTCATGGCGGCGGCCCTTCGGTCGACGTGCGCGGTGCGGGTGGGTGCGGTGCCGGATCCGGGTGCCGACGGATGGTGCGGTGCCGGTGCCGGCCCCGCGCGTGGGCGCACCGGGTCGACGCCGATCCGGGTGCGTGATCCGACCCTCGCCCGGCCGGGTGAACGCCCGGTGTCGCGCGCGCCGCCGGCCGGCCAACGCGACGCGGCCGGGATCCGCGCGCCGGGCTCGCGCCGATCGTCTACAAGTCGTAGAATCGTGGCGTCGCGATGGAGCCTCACCCCGCATGATCCGCCCTCCACAGGAAGCGCATCCGGTCGCCATGACACCGCACCCCGTCCCCGCAGACACCCGCTCCGGCTGCCAGAGCGGTCGCCCCGAGTGAACGAGCTCCTCGACCCGCTCGTCCTCTCCCGCTGGCAGTTCGGCCTCACGACCGTCTACCACTTCCTCTTCGTGCCGCTCACGATCGGCATGGCCTTCGTCTGCGCGCTCTACCAGACGGCGTGGGTCCGCACGGGCAAGCAGCACTACCTGCGGCTCACGCGGTTCTTCGGGAGGATCTTCCTCATCAACTTCGCGATGGGCACCGTCACCGGCATCGTGCAGGAGTTCCAGTTCGGCATGAACTGGTCGGAGTACTCCCGCTTCGTCGGCGACGTGTTCGGCGCCCCGCTCGCGCTCGAGGGCCTGCTGGCGTTCTTCCTCGAGGCGTCGTTCATCGGCGTCTGGATCTTCGGCTGGGACAAGCTGCCGAAGAAGCTGCACCTCGCGTCGATCTGGGTGGTCTCGATCGCGTCGATCCTGTCGGCCTACTTCATCCTCGCGGCCAACGCGTTCATGCAGAACCCGGTGGGCTACCGCATCGACGAGGCCAGGGGACGCGCGGAGCTCACCGACATCTGGGCGCTCCTCACCAACAAGGTCGCCCTCGCCGCCTTCCCGCACACGATCTTCGCGGCCTTCATGTGCGCCGCCGCCGTGATCATCTCGGTCGCGGCCTGGCACCTGTCCCGCAACCAGCACCTCGAGACGATGATGCCGGCCCTGCGCTTCGGCATGTGGTTCATGGTCGTCTCCGGCGCGCTCACGATCCTCTCCGGCGACCAGCTCGGCCTCGCCATGGTGCAGACGCAGCCCATGAAGATGGCGGCCGCCGAGGCGCACTACGACACGTCGTCCGGCGCCGCCGCCTCGTTCTCCCTCTTCACGTGGGGCACGCCCGACGGGTCGAGCGAGCTGTTCTCCATCCGGATCCCGTACCTGCTGTCGTTCCTCTCCACGCACACGCTCGACGGCACGGTGCAGGGGATCAACGACCTGCAAGCGCAGTACGTGGCCAGCTACGGCCCCGGCGACTACACGCCCACCATCTGGGTCACCTACTGGGCGTTCCGCTGGATGATGGGCTTCGGCATGGCGGCCATCGGCGTCGCGGTCGCGGGCCTCTGGTTCACCCGCCGCGGCCGGGCCATCACGCGTCCGTGGATATGGAAGGTCGCCATCTGGGCCGCCCCGCTGCCGCTGCTCGCCATGACCGTCGGCTGGATCTTCACGGAGATGGGCCGCCAGCCATGGATCGTGTTCAGCCTGCTGCAGACCTCGTCCGCGGTCTCGCCGAACGTCACCGGGATCCAGGTGCTCCTCTCGCTCGTCGCGTTCACCGTGGTCTACGGGTCGCTCGCGGTGGTCGAGTTCCGCCTCATCCTGAAGGCGGCGCAGAAGGGGCCCGAGGCCGAGCAGGAGCCGGACCCCGTCACGGGCGAGGTCGTGCGGGAAGCGAGCGTGTACTGATGGACCTCCCCACCATCTGGTTCGGCGTCATCGCCTTCCTCTTCGTCGGCTACTTCGTGCTCGACGGCTTCGACTTCGGCGTGGGGATGAGCCTGCCGTTCCTCGCGAAGGACGACACCGACCGCCGCGTCCTCATCAACACCATCGGGCCGGTCTGGGACCTCAACGAGACGTGGCTCATCGTCGCGGGCGCCGCGCTCTTCGCGGCGTTCCCCGAGTGGTACGCGACGATGTTCAGCGGGTTCTACCTGCTGCTCGTCGCGATCCTCATCACGCTGATCCTCCGCGGCGTCTCGTTCGAGTTCCGGCACCAGGGGGCGTCCGACCGGTGGCGCGGGTGGTTCGACGCGATGATCGTCGTGGGCTCGGTCGTGCCGTCGTTCCTCTGGGGCGTCGTGTTCGCGAACGTTGTGCGCGGCGTGCCGATGGACCGGAACCACGACTACATGGGATCCACGCTCGACCTGCTGAACCCGTACGCGCTCCTCGGCGGGCTCACGACGCTGTCGCTGTTCCTCGTCAACGGCCTGCAGTTCGCGGCGCTCAAGACCGACGGTCCCATCCGCGCCCGCGCCCGCCTGCTCTCCCTGCGCGTGGGAGCCGTCACCATCGTGGTCGCGGCGGCGTTCCTCGTCTGGACGACGCTCGCGCACGGGTCGGCGCTGTCGGGGCTCGTCTCCGCTCTCGCGGCCGTCGCGCTCGTCGGCTCGTACCTCGCGAACGCGCGGGGTCGCGAGCGTTGGGCGTTCGGGCTGCTCGCCGCCACCATCGCCCTCGCGGTCGCCAGCCTCTTCACGGCGCTGCACCCGTACGTGATGCCGGCGTCGAACGATCCGGCGTTCGGCCTCACGCTCGAGAACGCGTCGTCGTCGCCGTACACGCTCACGATCATGACGTGGGCTGCCGGGTTCGCGCTGCCGCTGATCCTCGCGTACCAGGCGTGGACGTACTGGGTGTTCCGGAAGCGCATCACGCGCGCCGTGATCGCCCAGGCCGCGCACTAGGGGCGCCGTGAAGCCCCTGGATCCGCGGCTGCTGCGGCACTCCGCGTCCGCCCGCACGATGCTCGCCGTCGGCGCCCTGGTCGGCGTCGTGCAGACCGCGGCGCTCGTCGCCTTCTGCTGGTCGCTCACGCAGCTCGTCGTGCGGGCGATCGCCGGCGCGCAGGAGTCCGAGCTCCTGCCCGTGCTCGCGCTCGCGATCGGATCCGCCGTCGTGCGCGGCGCCGCGGCCTGGCTCCTGGACGTCGCCGGCGCGCGCGGTGCCGCGCAGGTCACCGCCGAGCTGCGCCGGCGCGCGCTCCGGGCGATCGCCGACCTCGGCCCCGCCTGGACCGCGGCACGCAGCCGCGGGCGCCTCGCGACGATCGTCGGCCCCGGGCTCGACGCGCTCGACCCCTACTTCGCGCGCTACGTGCCCCAGCTGATCCTCACGGCGCTCGCGACGCCGATCGTCGTGGTGGTGCTCTTCCTGTCCGACCCGCTGACGGGCGTCACCGTGCTCGTGACGCTGCCCGTCATCCCGGTGTTCATGGTGCTCGTCGGCTGGGCCACCCAGGAGGTGCAGCGGCGGCAGTGGTCGCGCCTCACGGAGCTCGCGTCGGGCTTCCTCGACGTGGTCGACGGGCTGTCCACGCTCCTGGTCTTCGGACGGGCCCGACGGCAGACCGCGCGCATCCGCCGGGTGACGGAGGAGTACCGCGTCGAGACCATGCGCGTGCTCCGGATCTCGTTCCTCTCCGGCTTCGTGCTCGAGCTCGCGGCGTCGCTGTCGGTCGCGCTCGTGGCGGTGTCGGTGGGCGTGCGCCTCATCGGCGGGCAGCTGGACCTCGGGGTGGGCCTCTTCGTGCTGCTGCTCGCGCCCGAGGCGTTCCTGCCGATCCGGCAGGTGGGCGTGCAGTTCCACGCCGCCGCCGAGGGGGTCGCGGCCGCCGACGACGTGCTCGGGATCCTCGAGGAGGAGCGCGCGACGCGCGCCGCTCCGGGCGTCCGGGCAGGGACGGCTGCCGCGACGGGTCCCGCGGGCGACGCGCTCGTGGTCCGCGACCTGTCCGTCTCCCGCGGCGACCGTCCCGTGCTGGCGGAGCTCCACGCGACCTTCCCGCGCGGCCGCGTCACGGCCGTCACCGGGCCGAGCGGCGTCGGCAAGTCCTCGCTCCTCGAGGTGATCCTCGGGCAGCTGCCCGCGCGCGGGGCCGTCGGCTGGATCGACGACGACGCGTCCTCCCCGCGTCCGCCGGCCACCACGGAGATCGCGTGGGCGGGACAGCGGCCGGGGCTCGTCGCGGGGACGGTGCGCGAGAACGTGGCTCTGGGCGTCGCTCATCCCGACGACGCGCTCGTCCGACGCGCGCTCGCGCTCGCGGCGGCCGACGGCGTCGACCCCGACCTCGTCCTCGGCGTCGGCGGGCAGGGGCTCTCGGGCGGGCAGGCGCAGCGGGTCGCCGTCGCGCGCGCCGTGCACCGTGCGCTCGCCCTCGACTGCCCGCTCGTCCTCCTCGACGAGCCGAGCTCCGCGCTCGACGCCGCGACCGAGGAACGGCTCGCCGCGGGGATCCGCGTGCTCGCCGACCAGGGGCGCGCGGTCGTGGTCGTCACCCACCGCGGCGCGCTCGTGCGGGCCGCGGACGCGGAGCTGCGGCTGGGCGGGGCATCAGGCGAGGACGGAGCACCGGGTGCCGTCGCATCGCCGGTCGGCGCCGGCCGCGTCGCTCCCGCCCGCGTCACCCCGGAGCCCGCCTGGCGCGCGCAGGTGGCGCCGTGAACCGCGACGACGTCCTCCGGCTCGCGCAGCCGCCGGCGCGCCGCGCGCTGCCCGGTCTCCTCGCGGGCCTCGCGAGCGCCACCGGCGCGGTCGCGCTCCTCGCGACCTCGGCCTGGCTCATCACGCGCGCGTCCGAGCAGCCGCCGATCCTGTTCCTCGGCATGGCGATCGTCGGGGTCCGCGCCTTCGCGCTCGGGCGCGCCGCGTTCCGCTACCTCGAGCGCATCACGAGCCACGACGCGGCGTTCCGCGCCCTGGCGACGCTGCGCGTGGGCGTCTTCGAGCGCCTCCTCCCGTTCGCGCCCGCCGGCCTCCGTGACACGCGCCGCGGCGACCTCCTCACCCGGCTCGTGGGCGACGTCGACCGGCTCCAGGACCTCCCGCTGCGCGTGGTGCAGCCGCTCGCGGTGTCGGTGCTCGTGCAGGCGGCGAGCGTCGCCGTCGTGTCGGCGGTGATGCCCGCGGCGGGGATCGCGCTCGCCGTCGTGCTCGTGGTCGCGCTCGCCGTCGGGATCGGCGCGACCACCGCGCTCGCCGGGCACGCCGAGACGCGGATCGCGCCGCTCCGCGCGCGGCTGCAGGACCTCGTGCTCGACCTCGTCGGCGGCCTCGACGTGCTGACCGCGTTCGGGGCCGTGGACGCGCGTCTCGCCGCGATCGACCGGGCCGCGACCGACCTGCGGCGCGCGCAGCTGCGCAGCGCCGCAGCGGCGGGCGTCACCACGGGCGTCGTGCTCGCCGGCACGGGCGCGGTCGCCGGCTGGACCGTGCTGCAGGGCGCGCCGGGGCTCGCGTCCGGCGCGCTGGATCCCGCCTGGCTCGCGCTGGCCGCGCTCGTGCCGCTCGCGTTGGTCGAGCAGGCCACGGCCGTGCCGCTCGCGGTCCAGGCGTGGCGGCGCGTGCGCACGAGCGCGGAGCGCGTGGCCCGCGTCGTGCCGGCGACGGTGCCCGACGAGATCCCGCGGGAGCCGGCCGACGCCGACGCCGAGCCCGTCCCCGCCGCGGCGCCCGCGGGCACGACGCTCGAGGTGCGGGACCTCGTCGCGCGCTGGCCGGGAGCCGACGAGGACGCCCTCGCGCCCGTGTCGCTGGTGGTGCGGCCGGGGGAGACGGTCGTCGTTATCGGCCCGAGCGGATCCGGGAAGTCCTCGCTCGCGGCCGCCCTCGCCCGCTTCCTCGAGTCGCGCGGCGCCTACGAGCTGGACGGCCGGGACGCGCGGTCGATGGCGCCGTCGGCCGTGCGGAGGATCGTGGGCGTCTGCGAGCAGGCGCCGCACCTCTTCGACGCGAGCATCCGGCAGAACCTGCTCTTCGCGCGCGAGGACGCGACCGACGACGAGCTCGTGGGCGTCCTCGCGCGCGTGGGTCTCGCCGGCTGGACGGCCGAGCGGGGCGGCCTCGACGCGCGCGTCGGCGACCGCGGAGCCCTCGTCTCCGGCGGGCAGGCCCAGCGGATCGCCCTGGCACGCGCTCTGCTCGCCGACTTCCCGGTGCTCGTCCTCGACGAGCCGACGGCCGACGTGGACGCGGATCAGGCTCGCGCCGTCCTGCGCGACGTGCTCACGGCCGCGCGCGATCGTGGGCGCGGGGTGCTCCTGCTCACGCACACGGAGGTGCCGGGCGACCTCGTCGACCGGACGGTCGAGCTGCGGGTCGCCGGCGACGGCGTCCGGACGGGCTGACGCGCCGGCCAGTCGTCGCGCCGTCGTCAGGCCGCGGGCAGCTCGCGCCGCAGCGCGTCGAGGCGCGTGCGCCAGGCGCGCACCCGGCCGGGCTCGGCCGCGACGGCGGGGCCGTCGATCCAGCCGCGCACCAGGCGGATCCCGTGCAGCGCGCTGACGGCCCACACCTCGCGGCCGTCGAGGTCGGCGGGCCGCGCCCGCTCGTGCAGCACGTCGACGCCGAGGGCCGTGGACAGCGCGACGATGCTGCGCTCGGTGACGCTCGGGATCCGGGGCACGTCGCCCTCGACGACCGCGAGGGCGTCGCCGTGCCACCACAGGATCGCGCTGTAGGCGCCCTCCACGATCGTGCCGTCGTCCGCGAGGATCACGGCCTCGCCCGCGCCGTACCGGGACGCGCGGCTGCGCAGGGCGCCGAGCGCGTGGAGGTCCGGTCCCTTGACGCGCGGCATCGTTCGCGGGTCCGGCCCGTCGTGGTCGCGGAGCACCACCGACGCCGTGCGCTCCGGTGCGGGCCGGATGAGGAGCCGCGCGACGTCGCCGTCCGGCCCGCGGAGCGCCTCCACGCGCGGGAACCACGCGCCGTCGCGCGGCAGCGCCGCCACGGCGGCGTCGAGGAAGGCCGCGGGATCCGGCACGGCAGCGGACTGCAGCCGCAGCGACGCGAGGAACCGCTGGCGATGGACGTCGAGCGCGAGCACGCGGCCCCCGTCGACGAGGAACGAGTCGGCCGCGAGCACCCGGTGGCCGGCGGGCCGCGCCTCCTCGACCCCTCCACCGGCCGGATCCGCGGTGCCCGCCGCCCAGCCCGCCGCGGTCCACCGGAGGCTCGTCTCGGAACTCATACCCTTGAGGCTAGGCGGCCGCCGGGTGCGCTCACGACACCGGGAGGCCGACCATGCACGAGGGCGACGCGCGCGCCGGTCGGCCGGTCGTCGGCAGGCGGCTGGGCGGCTGGCACGAGCCCGAGGCGGTCTTCCTCGCGCTCTTCGCCGCGGAGTCGGCCGGCGACGTCGCCTGGGTCGACGACTCCGCGGGGGAGGGCTGGAGCTACCTCGCGGCGTCCGCCGGCACGACCGTGGAGTGGCCGCGCGGCGTCTTCGCCGGGCTGGCGGAGCTGCTGCCCGCGTCGGCCCTGCCGTCCGCGGTGCCGCCCTCCGCGCGCGACGCCGACGACCACGACGCCCTCCCCGACGGCCTGGCCTTCCGGCTGGGCCTCGTCGGCTGGATCCCGCACGACGCCTGGACGGAGACCGTCCCCCTCCACCACGCACCGGTCACCGCCGTGGTCGACGCCGACGCCGACGCCGCGCGTCCCGTCCCGGCCGCCGCCATGCGCGTCGACCGCCTCCTCGCCTTCGACCACGCGGCGGGGGAGGTCTGGGCCGTCGCGCGCGCGGGTGATCCGTGGCCGTGCGCCGTCGAGGAGGTGCTCGCCCGCGCGGCATCGGCCGGGGCACGTCCCGTCCAGCCCGCCGAGGCTTCCGACGCCCACGCCCACGCCGACCTGCCGCCGCTGTGGCGCCACGACGACGACGCCTACCTCGACCTCATCCGCTCCTGCCAGGAGTCCATCCGCCGCGGCGACGCCTACCAGCTGTGCCTCACCAACAGCGCGGCCGTCCCGGGCGTCGTGGATCCGGTCCGCGTCCATGTCGCCCTCCGCGCCCTCAGCCCCACCCACCACGGCGCCTTCCTGCGCATCGGCGGCACGGTGCTCGTCAGCGCGTCGCCCGAACGGTTCGTGGAGGTTGACGCGGGCGGCACGCTCCGCACCCTGCCCATCAAGGGCACGCGGCCCCGCCACGCAGATCCCGCCGCCGACGCGCGGGCGCGCGCCGACCTCCTCGCGAGCGAGAAGGAGCGCGCGGAGAACGTCATGATCGTCGACCTCATGCGCAACGACCTCAGCCGCGTGTGCGTGCTCGGATCCGTCCGCGTCACGAGCCTGTTCGCCGTGGAGGCCTACGCGCAGGTGCACCAGCTCGTCAGCCGCGTCGAGGGGGAGCTCGCGCCCGGCGTCTCCGCCGTCGACGCGGTGCGGGCGCTGTTCCCGGCAGGATCCATGACGGGCGCGCCGAAGTCCGCGGCCGTCGGCATCCTGCATGCGCTCGAGCGCGGCCCGCGCGGCGTCTACGCGGGCGCGTTCGGCTGGTTCGGCGACGACGGCCGCGCCGACCTCGCCATGGTGATCCGCTCGGTCGTCGTCACGGACGGCCGCGCGACGGTCGGCGCCGGCGGCGGGATCACGGCGCTGTCCGTCCCCGAGGAGGAGCTCGATGAGGTGCGCGTGAAGGCGGCGCCGCTCCTGGCGGCCGTCCGCGCGGGTCGCGTGGAATCGCCGCGCGGCGGACGCACCGCGCCGCATCCGCCCCTCCCCAGCGCGCCCGATCCGGCCCGAGCGGCGGCCCCTCCCACCGGTTCGGGACCGCACCCGCGCGTTCACTAGTCTTGTCGAGGCCTTCACGGCCGCGACCCCCGCATCGAATCGAGAGCGCCCTTGGCACACGAGACACCCGACACCCCCGGCGACACCTACGACTTCCACGCCATCGAGGCGGAGTGGTCGGAGGTGTGGGAGCGCGAGCAGCCGTTCCGCACGCCGGACGCGAGCGACAGCCGCCCGCGCAAGTACATCCTCGACATGTTCCCGTACCCCTCGGGCGACCTCCACATGGGCCACGCGGAGGCCTTCGCGCTCGGCGACGCGGTCGCGCGCTACTGGCGCCAGCAGGGCTTCAACGTGCTGCACCCCATCGGCTGGGACTCCTTCGGCCTGCCCGCGGAGAACGCCGCGATCAAGCGCGGGGTCGACCCGCGCGAGTGGACCTACGCCAACATCGAGACGCAGAAGCAGTCGATGAAGCGCTACGGCCTCTCCTTCGACTGGGAGCGCGAGCTCCACACGAGCGACCCCGAGTACTACCAGTGGAACCAGTGGCTGTTCCTCAAGATGCACGAGAAGGGCCTCGCCTACCGCAAGGACAGCTGGGTCAACTGGGACCCGGTGGACCAGACCGTGCTCGCCAACGAGCAGGTCCTGCCGGACGGCACGTCCGACCGCTCCGGCGCCGTCGTCGTCAAGAAGAAGCTCACGCAGTGGTACCTGCGCATCACCGACTACGCCGACCGCCTCGTCGACGACCTCAACCAGCTCGAGGGCACGTGGCCCGCCAAGGTGCTCAGCATGCAGCGCAACTGGATCGGCCGGTCGATCGGCGCCGAGGTCGACTTCGTCGTCGAGGGGCGCGACGAGCCCGTCACGGTCTTCACCACGCGCCCGGACACGCTGCACGGCGCGACCTTCATGGTCGTCGCGCCCGACAGCGACCTGGCCGCGGAGCTCGTCGAGGGCGCGTCGGAGGAGGTCCGCGAGGATTTCCGCGGCTACCTCGAGCGCACGCAGCGCCTCAACGAGATCGAGCGCTCCACCACCGACCGCCCGAAGACCGGCATCCCGCTCGGCCGCACGGCGATCAACCCGGTCAACGGCGAGCGGATCCCCGTCTGGGCCGCCGACTACGTGCTCGCCGACTACGGCACGGGCGCGGTCATGGCCGTCCCCGCGCACGACCAGCGCGACCTCGACTTCGCGCGCGCCTTCGACCTGCCCGTGCGCGTCGTCGTCGACACGACGCAGCCCGTCACGGGCGCGATCCGCATCATCCCCGAGGACGGCGAGCTGCCCGACCTCGAGGAGGTGCTGCCCGGTCGCACGGGCGTGGCGCTCCCCGGCGAGGGCCGCCTCATCAACTCCGGGTCGCTGAACGGCCTGAGCAAGCAGCCGGCCATCAAGCGCGTCATCGAGCAGCTGGAGGCGGAGGGCCGCGGGCGCGCCGCCAAGAGCTACCGCCTGCGCGACTGGCTCATCTCGCGCCAGCGCTTCTGGGGCACGCCCATCCCCATCGTCTACGACGCCGAGGGCAACGAGATCCGGGTGCCGGAAGACCAGCTGCCCGTCCGCCTGCCGGACACCGAGGGCCTCGACCTCACGCCGAAGGGCAAGTCGCCGCTCGCCGCCGCCACGGAGTGGTCGAACGTGCCGAGCCCGGTGGACGGCAGCCCGGCCACGCGCGACCCCGACACCATGGACACGTTCATGGACAGCTCCTGGTACTGGCTCCGCTTCCTGTCGCCGAATGACGCCACCAAGGCGTTCGACCCGGCCGACGCCGACCGCTGGGCGCCCGTCGACCAGTACGTGGGCGGCGTGGAGCACGCGATCCTGCACCTGCTGTACTCGCGCTTCATCACCAAGGTCCTGTTCGACCTCGGCTACGTCACCTTCACCGAGCCGTTCAGCGCGCTGCTCAACCAGGGCATGGTGCTCTCCGGCGGCAGCAAGATGTCGAAGAGCAAGGGCGGGGTCGACCTCGGGAGCGAGATCGACCGGCACGGCGTCGACGCCATCCGCCTGACCATGGCGTTCGCCGGCCCGCCGGAGGACGACATCGACTGGGAGGACGTCTCCCCGTCGGGCTCCGCGAAGTTCCTGGCGCGCGCGTGGCGCCTCACGGGCGACGTCACGAGCGCGCCCGAGGTCGAGTGGAAGACGGGGGACGAGGCGCTCCGCCGCGTCACCCACCGCTTCCTCGCGGAGGCGCCCGGCATGCTCGAGGCCTTCAAGTTCAACGTCGTCATCGCGCGCACCATGGAGCTCGTCAACGCCATCCGCAAGACCATCGACCAGGGTCCGGGCGGCGGCGACGCGGCCGTGCGGGAGGCGACGGAGGTCGTCGCCATCGCGCTCAGCCTGTTCGCGCCGTACACGGCGGAGGACATGTGGAAGCGCCTCGGCCGCGAGGGCTCGGTCGCGTTCGCGGGCTGGCGCAAGGCCGACCGCAACCTGCTCGTCGTGAACACGGTCACGGCCGTCGTGCAGGTCGACGGCAAGGTGCGCGACAAGCTCGAGGTCGACGCGAAGATCGGCGCCGACGAGCTCGAGGCGCTCGCGCGCGAGACCGCGGGCGTCAAGCGGTCCACCGCCGGACGCACGATCGACAAGGTCATCGTCCGCGCGCCGAAGATCGTGAGCATCACCACCACGCCCGCTCCCTGAGGGGCGGACAGCGACACGACGTCGCGGTGAGACGAGGGCGGTCCGGCGACGGGCCGCCCTCGCTCCATCCCAGGGCGGATCCGCGTCCGCGATCCCCAGGACCGTGCCGCGCGGGCCGCGGGTCGCTGACCTCCGCCTACGTTGCCCGCATGCGCCCCCTCCGCCGTCCCCGTCCCGGCCCAGGCCCCGGCGCCGCCGAGCAGCCGGGATGGGCTGACGGCGGGGAGGAGCCCGACTCGGCGTGGCCCTCGCAGGCAGCGCCGTCATGGCGAGAACCTGTCGACGGGGATCCGGCCGACGTCGTCCTGGCGCCCCGCGCCCCCGCCGACGCGCGTCCGCTGCCCGGTCAGCGGGTGCGCGTCCGACTGCGCGTCGGCGTCGGGGCGGCGGCCGTGCTGGTCGGCGCCGCGCTCGTGGTGACGATCCTCGTCACCGCCGTCCAGTCGGCCGGCGAGGCCTCCCCGACGGCGCCCGCCGCCGCGCGTCCGAGCTCCGCCGCGCACGCGGGCACGGGTGTCGACGCGTCGGACGAGCCCGCGCACGGTGATGCGGCCGGCGACGCCGGGGACGAGGACGCAGCCGCCGGGGACGAGGACGCAGCCGGCGCGGGCGACGCGGACGGCGGGGGCTCCGGATCCGCGGACGGCGCACGGACGCCCATCTACGTGCACGTGGTCGGCGCGGTCGCCTCCCCGGGCCTCTACCCCCTCGCGCCGGGGAGCCGCGTCGTCGACGCCCTCGCCGCCGCGCACGGCTTCGCCGCCGGGGCGGACACCGCGGGGGTGAACCTCGCGCGCGTCCTCTCCGACGGCGAGCAGCTCGTCGTCCCGCGTCAGGGGGAGGCGCCGACAGCCTCGGCCGCACCGGCGGGTTCGGCCGGCGGCGTCGCCGGGAGCGCGAGCCCATCCGCGCCGGTCGACCTCAACACCGCCACGGCGGAGCAGCTCGAGACGCTCCCGCGCGTCGGCCCGTCCCTCGCCGCGCGCATCATCGCGTGGCGATCCGCGCACGGTCGCTTCGCGCGTGTGGCCGACCTGGGGCGGGTCCCGGGCATCGGCGATCGCACTCTCGCGTCGCTCACGCCGCTGGTGCGCGTGTGACCCGCAGGTCAGGAGCCGCCGGCCGCTCGGGCAGACCGTCGCGAGGGTCGTCGGGCGCGGCGCCGCACGTCGATCTCCGCTTGGCGATCCCCGCAGCCGTCGGCTGGACGACCACGGCGGTCGCGATCGGCATCCGCGGTGCGTCCGCGCCGTCGGCCGTCGCCGCCGCGTCGCTGGCGGTGGTCTCCGCCGGGATCGCCGTCCGATCGGCCGTCCGCGCGCGGGCGCGTGCCGCCGCGACGGGATCAGCCCACGCCGGACCGCGCCGCTTACGGCGCGGAGCGGAGGCGTCGGCCTCGCCCGTGCGCAGCGGTGCGGCCGCGCTCGCGGTCGCCGCCGGGGTGACGGCCATGCTCCTCGGCGCCGCGGCGGCGCGGGAGCCGTCGCGCCACCCGCGGATCCTGGAGATCGCCGTGCACGCGGACGGCATGGTGGTCGCGGACGCCGTCGTCGACGAGCCCCCTGCCCCGGTCGCCTCGCGCTCCGGGAGCGGCTCCGGGCGCCCCGACCGGGTGCGGATCGTCGCCCACCTCATCTCCATCCACGTCGGCCGCGAGGCGCGCGGACGGACCGACGACGACGTGCAGCTGCCGGCGCCGGTGCCCGTCGTGATCTTCGCCACGGGCGCCGGCGACCGAGGCGACGGATCCGGGCGCGGGCGCCCGGGCGTGGGCGCCGTCGTGCGTCTGAGCGCCGCCGTCCGGCCCGGGGATCCGGGTGATCGCGCGGCGTACCTCCTCCTCGCGCGCGGCGCCCCCGAGCCCCCAGGCGGTCCCGTCGGCCCGCTCGGCATCGCCGACGACCTCCGCTCCGGCCTCGCCGACGCCGCGTCCCACCTCCGCGGACCCGGGGCGCAGCTGCTGCCCGGGCTCGCGATCGGGGACGTGTCGGCGGTGACGCCCGCCCTCGCGCAGACCATGAAGGACAGCTCGCTCACGCACCTCACGGCGGTCTCGGGGGCGAACTGCGCGGTGATCGTGGGGCTCGTGCTCACGCTGGCGGCCGCGGTCGGGCTCCGACGACCGGCGCGGGCGGTCGCGGCGCTGGCGGCGCTCGGCGCGTTCGTGATCCTGGTGACCCCGCAGCCCAGCGTGCTGCGCGCCGCCGTCATGGCCGCCGTGCTCATCGTCTCCACCGCGTCCGGCCGGCCCTCCCGCGGCCTGCCCGCCCTCTCCGTGGCCGTGGTCATCCTGCTCACGGGGGATCCCTGGCTCGCGCGCGACCTCGGCTTCGCCCTGAGCGTGCTGGCGACCGCCGGGCTCCTCGTGCTGGCGCCCCCGCTCGCGGACCGCCTGTCGCGCCGCGTGCCGCGCCGCCTGGCCGAGGCGCTGGCGATCCCCGTCGCCGCGCAGGTGGCGTGCCAGCCGGTGCTCCTCGTGCTGCAACCCGGCCTACCCGTGCACGGCGTGCTCGCCAACGTGCTCGCCGAGCCCGCCGCCGCGCCCGCCACCATCGGCGGGCTCGTCGCGTGCGTCGTCCTCCCGGTGTGGCCGTCGGCGGGCGTCCTCGTGCTGCGGCTCGCGTGGCTGCCCGCATCCTGGATCGCCGCGGTCGCCTCCGTCACGTCCCGCCTCCCGGCGGGCCGTGTGCCGTGGGCGGCGGGGCCGGCCGGCGTCATCGCCCTCGCGGTCGCGATCGCCCTGGTCGTCGCGGTGGTCGCGCTCGGCCGACCGACGGCACCCCCGCACCCTCCGGCCGCCGTCACCGGGCCGGGCGACGTCGCACCCGACGGCTAACCTGGAGCCGCCCGACCGCCGGCTCGCCCGGCAGACGATCCCGCACCCCCGCACCCCGCACCCCGCACCTCCCGGAAGGACCCGCATGGCGACCAGGACGTCCCGCAGCACGGCCGCGAAGCCCTCCGCGGCCATCCCGCAGCTCCCGTGGGACGCGGTGCGGCCGGCGCCCATCGTCCTCGTGTCCGGCACCGAGGCCCTCCTCGCCGACCGGGCGATGCGACGCCTCCGCGACATCCTCACGGCGGAGGACCCCCGCATCGAGGTCTCCGACATCGAGGCCGACTCCTACGCGCCGGGGGAGCTCATCACGCTGGCGAGCCCGTCCCTCTTCGCGGAGCCGCGGCTCATCCGCGTCGTCAACGTGGAGAAGTGCTCCGACCAGTTCCTGCTCGACGCCGTGGCCTACCTCGACTCGCCGGCCGACGACACCTACGTGGTGCTCCGCCACGCCGGGGGAGTGCGCGGCAAGAAGCTGCTCGACGCCGTGCGCGCGGGCACCGGCGGCGGCATCGAGATCGTGTGCGCGGAGCTCAAGAAGGACAGCGAGAAGCACGACTTCGCCGTCGCCGAGTTCCGCGCGGCGAAGCGCTCCATCACGCCGGGCGCCGTGCGGCAGCTCGTCGCGGCGTTCCAGGACGACGTGAGCGAGCTCGCCTCGGCGTGCCAGCAGCTCATCTCCGACACCGCCCACGAGATCACCGAGGTCACCGTCGACCAGTACTACGGCGGGCGCGTCGAGATCAACTCCTTCGCGGTCGCGGACTCCGCGATCGCCGGCCGCAGCGGCGAAGCGCTGGTGCTGCTCCGGCACGCGCTCACCTCGGGCGCGGACCCGGTGCCCCTCATCGCCGCCTTCGCCATGAAGATCCGCACCATGGCGAAGGTGTCGGGCGTCTCGGGAGCCTCGGGCCAGCTGGCGTCGAAGCTGGGCATGGCGCCGTGGCAGGTCGACCGCGCTCGGCGCGACCTGCAGCTGTGGGACGACGCGGGTCTCGGGCGGGCCATCGAGGCCCTCGCCGAGGCGGACGCGCAGGTCAAGGGCGGCGGACGCGACCCCGTCTACTCGCTCGAGCGCATGGTGCGCACCGTCGCCTCCCGCGGCCGGGACTGACGCCGGGTCCACCACGCCCGCCGACCCGCTCCGCCCCTGCACGCGACGACGCGACCCGCCCCGGATACGACGACGGGCCCCGCGCGATGCGCGGGGCCCGTCGTCACACCAGGGGAGGTCAGCCGATCTTGGCGACCTGCTTGGCGATCGCGCCCTTGCGGTTCGCGGCCTGGTTCTTGTGGATGACGCCCTTGCTGGCGGCCTTGTCGAGCTTCTTGCCGGCGAGGCTGACGGCCTTGACGGCCGCGTCCTTGTCGCCCGCGGTGATGGCGGTCTTGACGGAGCGGATGGCCGTCTTCAGCTCGCTCTTGACGGCCTTGTTGCGCTCCTGGGCCTTCTTGTTGGTGCCGATGCGCTTGATCTGCGACTTGATGTTTGCCACGTGTTATGTCTTCCGTTCGAATTGTCGTCGTATGAGTTGCCGCTCAGCGAGAGAGGGCGCCTGCGGCGATACCGCGTGATCGGGGAGGATCACACGCAAGCCAACAGGCGACGATACCAGGTCCGGGCCCGGAAATCAGGCCGCGGGGCCCCGCGCGTCGCGGTCGTGGCGGGGGAGGTCGTCGCCGGGACGCACGAAGCGGGTCTCGGGCTCGTCGTCGAGCGCGTTCCGGATCCGCGCGCGGAAGTCGGCGGACATGTCCGGCAGCGCGTCCACCGGCCACCACGCCACCTCGAGCGACTCGTCGTCGTTGACGCGCGCCTCGCCCGAGACGTAGCGGCAGCGGAAGGTGAGGTCGAGGTAGCTCGCGCGGTCGCCGTTCGGGTAGGTGACCTCGCCCGTCGTCCCCACCGCGACCAGCCGCTGCACCTCCACGGTCACGCCGGTCTCCTCCTCGGCCTCGCGCGAGGCGGCCACGGCCGGCTCCTCGCCGGGATCGAGGATCCCCGTCACGGGCGCCCACTCGCCGGTGTCGCTGCGTCGGACGAGGAGGACGCGCGGGCCGTCCAGGATCACCGCGGTGACGCCCGAGAGCCAGAGGGGAGCGGTGCCGATCCGCTCGCGGAGGGAGACGATGAAGTCGGGGATGCCCATCCCGCGAGCGTACCGACACACCGCGACGCCCTCCGGCGGCCGCGGAGGAGCGGCGCACGCCCCGCGCCGCCCGCCCCGTCCCGCCCGCGTCCTAGGCTCGGAGCATGCCCCTCTCCGACAGCACCGCACCCGTCCGCGCCTCCGCCTCCTCCGTCACCGCGATCGTCGGCGGCCACGTCGTCCCCGTCGACGGCGCCCCGATCCCGGGTGGCACCGTCCTCCTCCGCGACGGCCTCGTGGCCGCGGTCGGCCAGGGCACCGACGTCGAGGTGCCCGAGGGAGCGACCGTCATCGACGCGAGCGGTCGCTGGGTGCTCCCCGGCTTCGTCGAGGCGCACGGCCACGTCGGCATCCACGAGGAGGCCAACGGCCCCGCGGGCAACGACACCAACGAGATGACCGACCCCGACATGAGCTCGGTGCGCGCGATCGACGCCATCGACATCGACGACGAGGGCTTCCGGGACGCGCTCAAGGGCGGCGTCACGACCATCGTCGTGAAGCCCGGCTCCGGCAACCCGATCGGCGGCCAGTCGGTCGCGATCAAGTCGTGGGGCGGCCGCACGATCGACGAGCAGCTCGTCAGCGACTCGGTGAGCGTCAAGAGCGCGCTCGGCGAGAACCCGAAGCGCGTCTACGGCGCCAAGGACCGCACGCCGTCGACGCGCCTGGGCGTCGCGATGGTCATCCGCCGCGCCTTCCGCGACGCCGAGGACTACCGCGCCGCCCGCGACCACGCCGAGAAGGAGGGCAAGCCCTTCTCCCGCGACCTCGGCAAGGAGACCCTCGTCCGCGTCCTCGACGGCGAGCTCGCCTGGGACCAGCACACGCACCGCCACGACGACATCGCCACCGCGATCCGCCTGGCCGACGAGTTCGGCTACCGCCTCGTCGTCAACCACGGCACCGAGGGCGACAAGATCGCGGACGTGCTGGCCGAGCGCGGCATCCCGGTGATCTTCGGTCCGATGATCACCTCGCGCTCCAAGGTCGAGCTGCGCGACCGCGCCGTCGCGAACCTCGCCGCGCTGCACCGCGCCGGGGTCCTCGTCGCGATCACGACCGACGCGCCCGTCGTGCCCATCGACTTCCTCGTGCACCAGGCGTCCTTCGCGGTGAAGGACGGCCTGCCCGCCGACATCGCGATCCGCGCCATCACGGCGAACCCCGCCGCGATCCTCCGCCTCGACCACCGCGTCGGCGCGCTCACCCCCGGCCTCGACGCCGACGTCGTCATCTGGTCGGGCGACCCGCTCGACGTCCAGTCCCGCGCCGAGCACGTCATCATCGGCGGCGACACGGTCTACACCTGGGCCGGCGGCACGGGGACCACGGTCGAGCGCGGCACGCGCTTCGGCGCATGAGCGGCGCATCGGGGGCGGCCGCCCCGCGCACGGCCGTCGTCGCGGGCGCGTCCGGCTTCATCGGGCAGGTGCTCGTGCGCGAGCTCGCCGACGAGGGCTACCGCGTGCTCACGATCGGCCGGTCCGGCGCGGATGCGCGCTGGGGCGATGAGGACGGGATCCGCCGCATCGTCGACGGTGCCGACCTCCTCGTGAACCTGGCCGGCAAGAGCGTGAACTGCCGCTACGGCGTGGCGAACCGCCGGGAGATCCTGCGCTCGCGCGTCGAGACGACCGGCGAGCTCGCGCGCGCCGTCGCGGACAGCGCGCGGCCCGTGCCGGTCTGGATCAACGCCTCGACCGCCACCGTCTACCGGCACGCGACCGACCGCCCGCAGACCGAGTCGACGGGGGAGCTCGGCGACGACTTCTCGCCGTCGGTGGGCCGGGCGTGGGAGCGGGCGTTCTTCGCGCCCGAGCTGCCCGCCACCCGCCGCGTGGCGCTCCGGATCGCGATCGTGCTCGGCCGCGACGGCGCGCTCCAGCCCCTGCTCGGCCTCGCGCGCTTCGGCCTCGGCGGCCCGCAGCTCGACGGCCGGTTCCCCGGACGCCCGTCCCGGATCCGCGCCGGCGCGCACCACGTCTTCCAGCCGACGAAGGGACGCCAGGTCTTCAGCTGGCTGCACATCGACGACCTCGTCGGCATCATCCGCTTCGTGCGCGACACCCCGTCGCTTGAGGGCCCGGTCAACGCGTCGAGCCCCGCGCCCGTCACGAACCGCCGGCTGATGAAGGTCCTCCGCCGCGCCGTCGGCATGCCCGTCGGGCTCGCCGCGAACCGGTGGATGCTCGAGGTCGGCATGTGGCTGTTCCGCACCGAGCCGGAGCTCGTCCTCAAGAGCCGCTGGGTCGTCCCGGAGACGCTCGAGGCCGCGGGATACCGCTTCCGCTGGCCGGAGCTCGACGCGGCGGTCGACGACATCGTCCGCCGCTGACCGTCCCGCGGCGCGCTCTGGCCGGCCGGCTGCGCGCCGCGGGGATGCCCCGGCGGGCGGCCAGGCGGGCGTCCCATGGGATGATCGTGGTTCCGCTCCACCGAAGAGACCCGTAAGGAACGCGTGAGCCCCCTAGCAACGAAGGCCCTCCGGCCCGCCGCGACCGACCCCGCGTCCATCCGCAACTTCTGCATCATCGCCCACATCGACCACGGCAAGTCCACGCTGGCCGACCGCATGCTGCAGATGACGGGCGTGGTCGACTCGCGCTCCATGCGCGCCCAGTACCTCGACCGCATGGACATCGAGCGCGAGCGCGGCATCACGATCAAGAGCCAGGCCGTGCGCATGCCCTGGGAGCTGGACGGGCAGACGTACGCCCTGAACATGATCGACACCCCGGGCCACGTCGACTTCTCCTACGAGGTCTCCCGCTCGCTCGCCGCATGCGAGGGCGCCATCCTCCTCGTCGACGCGGCGCAGGGCATCGAGGCGCAGACGCTCGCGAACCTCTACCTCGCGCTCGAGAACGACCTGACGATCATCCCGGTGCTCAACAAGATCGACCTGCCCGCGGCGGATCCCGACAAGTACGCCGCCGAGCTCGCCTCGCTCATCGGCGGCGACCCGTCCGACGTGCTGCGCGTCTCCGGCAAGACGGGCGCCGGCGTCGAGGACCTCCTCGACCGCGTCTCGCGCACCATCCCCGCGCCCGTAGGCGACCCCGACGCCGCCGCGCGCGCCATGATCTTCGACTCGGTCTACGACGCCTACCGCGGCGTGGTCACCTACGTCCGCATGATCGACGGCAAGCTCAGCCCGCGAGAGAAGATCTCGATGATGTCGACGCGCGCCACCCACGAGATCCTCGAGATCGGCGTCAGCTCGCCCGAGCCCACGCCGTCCGACGGCCTCGGGGTCGGCGAGGTCGGCTACCTCATCACGGGCGTGAAGGACGTGCGCCAGTCGAAGGTCGGCGACACCGTCACGACGGCCGCGCGCCCCGCGACGGAGGCGCTGCCCGGCTACACCGAGCCGCTGCCCATGGTCTTCTCGGGCCTCTACCCGATCGACGGATCCGACTACCCCGACCTCCGCGACGCGCTCGACAAGCTCAAGCTCTCCGATGCGGCGCTCGTCTACGAGCCCGAGACCTCGGTCGCGCTGGGCTTCGGCTTCCGCTGCGGGTTCCTCGGGCTCCTGCACCTCGAGATCATCACCGAGCGCCTCTCGCGCGAGTTCGGCCTCGACCTCATCACCACCGCTCCGTCGGTGATCTACGAGGTCACGAGCGAGGACAAGAAGACGGTCACCGTCACCAACCCGAGCGAGTTCCCCGGCGGCAAGATCGTCAGCGTCTCCGAGCCCGTCGTGAAGGCCGCGATCCTCGCGCCCAAGGACTGCGTCGGCACGATCATGGAGCTGTGCCAGTCGCGGCGCGGGATCCTGCTCGGCATGGAGTACCTCGGCGAGGACCGGGTGGAGATCCGCTACACGATGCCGCTCGGCGAGATCGTGTTCGACTTCTTCGACAACCTCAAGAGCAAGACGGCCGGCTACGCGTCGCTCGACTACGAGCCCGCGGGGTCGCAGGACTCCGACCTCGTGAAGGTCGACATCCTGCTGCAGGGCGAGCAGGTCGACGCGTTCAGCGCCATCGTGCACCGCGACAAGGCGTACGCCTACGGCGTGCTCATGACGGGCCGCCTCCGCGAGCTCATCCCGCGCCAGCAGTTCGAGGTGCCGATCCAGGCGGCCATCGGCGCGCGGATCATCGCCCGCGAGTCCATCCGCGCCATGCGGAAGGACGTGCTCGCCAAGTGCTACGGCGGCGACATCACCCGCAAGCGCAAGCTGCTCGAGAAGCAGAAGGAGGGCAAGAAGCGCATGAAGATGGTCGGCCGCGTCGAGGTCCCCCAGGAGGCGTTCATCGCCGCGCTCTCGGGCGACACGGAGAAGAAGGCCAAGTAGCGCCTCCCTCCGTGCGCGGAGGGAGCGGCCCTCAGCAGGTCGTCGGTCGCGGGGAGCCCGCGGCCACCCACTGGGAGTAGGTCATCTTCACGCCGTCGGGCGCCGCGTAGCCGGAGTACGTGATGTCGGGAGATCCGGCTGCCATGCAGTACCGGTCCCCGGGGAACGACTTCACGACCTGGGGCGTGGGATACGCGTACGAGGCCCACGAGTCGTAGGAGAGCAGCTCGCCCTGCACGTTCCTCGTGTCCTCGATCACGATGGAGGGCAGCCACGGCAGCTTGCGCACGTAGGAGCTGGCGTAGAAGACGTTCCCCTCGCCGGGCTGCTCCGCGAGGGCCGGCGAGCCGAGGTGCCGGTACTCGTCGAAGGTGAGCTTGTGGTCGGTGAACTCGGTGCGTCCGACCGAACGCGACAGCGAGGCGATGCTCGAGAAGACCTCGCTGGACGAGGCCCACTTGTACACGCCGGCCGTCGAGGACAGGCGCGTGGTGACGGGGCGCGGGGAACCGGCGCGCTGCCATTCGCCGTAGCTGATCGGCAGCGAGACGGGATAGTCGGGGAGGGCGATCTCGGCGTACACGACGGGCGACCACGTGGATCCGAAGAACGTGGCGGACTCCCGGGTGGGAGCCGGGAACCCATCGGCTCGCCACTCCGAGAACGTCGCGATCGTGGTGACGGTGTCCTCCGGGTTGCCGTCTCCGTCGACGAGGATCAGATCGTCGAGGAACGGCACGGAGTGGTACGAGCGTGTCCGGGCCTCGGCGGCGCTGGCGGGGGCGGCCGCGACGGCGCCGCCGACGAGGAGCGCGCCGACGAGGGCGAGCGCGGTGAGGGAACGGTTCATGGAGGCCTCTCGGGCGATGGGGATGAGGGTGGGGAGACGGGTGGAGACGGAAGACCGCGAGGCGGTCCTGTCCGAGCATGGCGTGCATCCGTCCGCCGCCGCGCGTGCTTCCGGACCACCACCTGGACGGCTGGCCGGACGGGCGTCCATCGCGTAGCCGTCAGGGTGACACCTGGCCGGTGGGTCGGTCCGAGCCCGCCGTGCACGACGCGCCCCCTGCCTCGAGGGGCAGGGGGCGCGTCGACCGGCAGGCGGAGTCCGTCAGCAGGTCGTCGGACGCGGGGAACCGGCGGCCACCCACTGACCGAAGGTGAGGGTCACGCCGTCCGGCGCCGCCAGACCCGAGTAGCGGACGTCCGCCGAGCCGGCGGCCTGGCAGTATCGGTCGCCGTCGAAGGAGGCGACGACCTGCGGCGTGGGCTGCGCGAGGTAGGTCCACGTCGCGAAGTCGATCCGCGCGACCTGGCCGGTGTAGAGCTCCCTTCCCACGATGCTGTCGCTCCACGACAGCTTGCGGTAGGGCTCCTCCTGGGGCCCGACGACGGCGGGGTACCCGAGGTGGCGATACTCGGGGAACGTCAGCTTGTGCTGGGCGGGCTCGTCCGCGAAGGCGACGCCGGCGGAGACGAAGAGCTCGTCGGAACCGCGGTACTTGTACACGGTGGAGTCCGCGGCGAGACGGTCGGTGCGCGGCGTCGGCGCACCCAGCTTCGTCCAGGACGCGTAGTCGAGGTACGCCGAGAACGTGACGCGGCCTGCGGTGGCGTCGGCGAAGATCGTCGAGTCCCACGTGTACTTCACGTAGTCCATGGAGGCGGGCCGCGGCTTCGGGAAACCGTCCTGCTTCCAGTCATCGAAGGTCGCGGGCACGACGGTCGGGCCGTCGGGGGAGTCCACGTCGACGAAGAGGTCGGCGCTGTACGGAACGGAGTAGTACTGCCCGGCGCCGATCGCGGCGTGGGCGGGCAGGGCGACGGCGGCGCTGCCGAAGACGACGGCGGCCGCGATGAGGGAGCGGATCGTGCGGTTCATGATGCCTTTCGTGGCGGGTAGCTGATGGTCATGCGGCCGGATGGCGCGAGTGCCGGGGGAGACACCGGGGTGTCGGGGTGGCGGGGTGGCATCAGCAGCGCGCGGGCTGCGGGGAACCGGCCGCGACCCACTGGCCGAAGTCGAGCTTCACGCCGTCCGGTGCCGCGATGCCGACGTAGCGGATGTCCGCGGAGCCCGCGGCCTGGCAGAACCTGTCGCCGTCGAACGACTTCACGATCCGCGGGGTGGGACGGGCGTAGTAGTCCCAGGTGGCGAAGTCGAGCGCCTCGTCCTCGCCCGTCCCCGTGTCGGGGCCGACGATCGAGGGGAGCCAGGACAGCTTGCTGAACGCGTAGTCCAGGACGTCGGGAGCGGGGTAGCCGAGGTGAGCGAATTCGGCGAAGGTCAGCTTGTGGTTGACCGGGAGGTCGTCGCCGTAGCTGCCCTGACCGACGAAGACCTCGGAGGAGTATCCGTAGCGGAAGGCCTGGCCGTCCACCGCGAGGCGGTCGCTGGTGGCCTTCGGCGATCCCGCAGCGCGCCACTGCCCGTACGTGAGGGCGAACGACGCGGCCGCGGCGTCGGTCTGCACGTCGGCGTAGATCGTCGGGGACCACGTGTAGGAGCGGTAGGCGACCCGGCTCGGCACCGGCTTCGGCAGCCCGTCCGAGGCCCACTCGTCGAAGGTGGCGATCTGGAGGTAGAAGACCCCCTCGCCCTCGCCGGTCGTGTAGAGGTCGCCGCTGAAGGGGACCGAGTAGTAGGTGCCGTCGCCGGGTGCCGCCTGCGCCGGCGTGGCGACGAGGGCGCTGCCGAGCACGAGGGCTCCGGCGATGGCGAGGGCGGGGATGGAGCGGTTCACGATGGCCTTCCGATGGTCGACGCGATGGTCGAGAGGTGCGGGAGTGGATGCGGGGGTACGGCGGATCGAGGCGCGTACGACGACCGGACCGCGATGCGGACCGGGACGAGTGCACCCGAGATGACGTTCCCCTGGGCCGGTCCGACCGGCCGTGGCTGAAAGCTATCGGCCCCGGGAGGCGCGAAGGAGAACCCCGGGTCACGGACGGATAACGCTTCGATCCGCGCTACGGCGCGGGGATGAGGGACCCGCCCTCGTCGTCATCCGCACGGATGAGACGGGGCCGTCCGGCACCCCCGAGCAGGGGGCGAGCGTGCTCCGCGGGCCTCGTCGCGGGCGGCGCCGCACGGCGCGATGAGGCGAGCCCGCCCACGTCGGGGGAGCGCGCAGCGACACGCCGTAGTCTTGACGTCATGCGCCGCAGCACCTACACCGCGACCGCCGTCACGTACGGCTCCGTCGGCGGCACCCAGGCCGTCGACCTCATGACCTACCCGCCCGAGGGCTACCGTCCCGCGGAGGCGAGCGCCCGGCTCGGCAGCGGCGACGAGCGCTTCGAGCAGGCCGTCGCCCTCCTCATGACGTGGGGCGTGCAGCGCGGCAGCGGCATCGAGGTCACCCGCATCGAGCAGGAGGTGCCGGACGACCCCGGCTACACCGGCCTCGAGTTCGACGAGGACGGGGTGCCCCAGGTGCCGGTCGACCGCCCGCGGGAGACGCTGTACGGCGACGACGGCACCGCATGGATCACGTCGGGGACCTCGGCCGTGCTGCGCATGCCGTTCGGCCCGTTCCATCCCGAGGCGCCGGTCCGCGTCGTGTACACCGTGCAGGAGACCGACCGCGTCGGCTTCGCGTACGGCACGGTGCACGGGCACCCGCTGAGCGGCGAGGAGGCGTTCCTCGTCTCCCGGGAGCCCGACGGCAGCGTGTGGCTCACCCTCCGTGTCTTCTCGCGACCGGCGTCGTGGCCGATGCGGCTCGCGAGCCCGGTCCTGCGCATCGTGCAGGGCGTGTTCATGCGCCGGTACCTGCGGTCGCTGCACCCGGCGGTCGCGTCCGCCTGATCCGCCGTCCGCCGAGCCGCGTCAGCGCGCGGAGAGCCCGTCCAGGTACGCCATGACCTCGTCGTGGCCCGTCGCGAGATCGGGCACCACGACGGCCGCGTGCGCGTCCGGCGACCGGAGCTGCGCGACGTCGTAGGCGCCCGTGGCGACGGCGACGAACGGGAAGCCGGCGGCCTCGGCCGCGACGCCGTCGGCGGGGGTGTCGCCGATGATCACGACGGTCGCCCCGGCCAGCGCCTCCGCGGCGCGGCGCGTGAGGTCGCTGCGGATCCGCGCCTCGTGCCCGAAGAACGACGCGTCCCAGTCGAAGAGGTCGACGTCGAGCCCTGCGCCGTCCAGCTTGTACCGCGCGCGGAGCGGCGAGTTCCCGGTGAGCAGGGCGTTCACCCAGCCGCGCCCGGCGACGTCGGCGACGAGCCGCGGCACGCCGACCGGCACCTCGCGCCGGCCCGCGCCGTAGTGCTCGACGCGCGACATGCCCTCGAGCTGCTCGCGGACCGCCGCGTGCAGCGACTCCGGCAGGCCGTACAGGTCGAGCGTCTCCCAGATGATCTGGCCGTCCGTCTTCCCGTGCGCGTGCACGGTGCGGTCCGGGAGCTCCTCGCCCGCGGCGAGCTCGATGGCGCGGTGGTACATGCTGCCGGCGCGCGGGCCGTTGAGGAGGAGCGTGCCGTCGACGTCCCAGAGGACGTGCAGGGGCCGGGGCGAGGGGGCGTCGGTCATGCCCCCATCCTGCCGGAGGACGGGGCCGCCCCCGCCGGCGGCGGACCCGGGCGCCTCCCGGCCGGGGGATGATGGACGGATGCCGTCCGCCCTGCCCCTCGCCGATCCCGCCCCCGCCGACGGCCTGCTCCCCGCCTCGGCGTCGGTCGGCGCCGACGCCCGCGCGTTCGGCGTGTACCTGCACGTCCCTTTCTGCCGCGTCCGCTGCGGCTACTGCGACTTCAACACCTACACGGCACCGGAGCTGCGCGGCGTGAAGCAGTCCGACTACGCGTCGCAGGCCGTGCAGGAGGTGCGCTTCGCGGGATCCGCGCTGCGGGCCTCCGGCGTGCCCGCGCGTCCCGCGTCCACCGTCTTCCTCGGCGGCGGCACCCCGACGCTCCTGCCGGTCGAGGACCTCGTCCGGATGCTCGACGCCGTGCGCGACACGTGGGGCATCGCCGCGGGCGCCGAGGTCACGACCGAGGCGAACCCCGACAGCGTGGACGACGCGTACCTGGCCGCCCTCGCGGCGGGCGGCTTCACGCGCGTGTCCTTCGGCATGCAGTCCGCCGTGCCGCGCGTGCTCGCGACGCTCGAGCGCACGCACGATCCCGCCCGGATCGCGCCCGTCGTCCGCGGCGCCCGCGCCGCCGGACTCGAGGTCAGCCTCGACCTCATCTACGGGACGCCGGGGGAGACCATCGACGACTGGCGCGCCTCGCTCGAGCAGGCGATCGCGCAGGAGCCCGACCACCTGTCCGCGTACGCGCTCATCGTGGAGCCCGGCACGAAGCTCGCGCGGCAGATCCGCCGCGGCGAGGTCCCCGAGCCCGACGAGGACCTCCAGGCCGACATGTACGAGCTCGCCGACCGCCTCCTCGGCGAGGCCGGCTACGAGTGGTACGAGGTGAGCAACTGGGCGCGTGGCGGCCGCCGGAGCCGGCACAACCTCGCCTACTGGCAGGGCCACGACTGGTGGGGCGTCGGCCCCGGCGCGCACAGCCACGTGGGCGGCGTCCGCTGGTGGAACGTCAAGCACCCCGCCGCCTACGCCGACCGCGTGCTCGCGGGGGCCTCGCCCGGCGCGGGCCGCGAGTCGCTCGACGACGCGACGCGCGAGGTCGAGCGCGTGCTCCTCGGCGCCCGCATCCGCGACGGCCTCGCCATCCCGACGCTCGCCGCGGAGGGCCGCAGGCAGGTCGCGGGGCTCATCGCGGACGGCCTGGTCGATCCGCGTGCCGCGCTCTCCGGCACCCTCGTTCTCACGCTGCAGGGGCGCCTGCTCGCCGACGCCGTCGTGAGGCGCCTCCTCGAGGACTAGGCGTCGGCCAGGCCGGGCGTCAGAGGACGACCGCGCCCACCACGTCGACGCCCTCGCGCTCCGCGTCGCTGCGCTCCACGCAGAACTCGTTGCCCTCGGGATCCGCGAGCACCACCCAGCCGCTCCCGTCCGCGTTCCTGCGGTCGGCGACGAGCGACGATCCGAGCGCCAGCACCCGGTCGACCTCCTCGTCGCGGGTGCGGTCGTCGGGTGCGAGGTCGAGGTGGAGCCGGTTCTTGGTGGTCTTGGGGCTGTCCGCCCGCTGCAGGATGATGCCGAGGCCGGAGACGGGATCACCGAGCCATGCGGCGTCCTGGCCGGGCAGGTTCGGCTCGTCCGGGTCCTCCGCGAAGCCCGTCACGCCCGCCCAGAAGAGCGAGAGCGCGTGCGGGTCGCGGCAGTCGATCGCGACGTGCCGGATCCTCGCGCTCACGGTCGTCCGCCTACTTGATCCACCGGATGTTGAGCGGGTAGCGGTATGGCCGGCCGGCCTGGACGCGCGTGCCGCCGATGATCGCGAACACGATGTTGACCACCACGACCGCGAAGATCACGAGGCCGAGGAGGAGGTTGAGGATGATCCCGAGGATGGGGATGACGATGAAGATCGCCTGCAGCACGTTGAGGATGACGAGCGCGCCCGCGACGTTGATGGTCCAGTTGGTCGCCTCCTTGCCCTCCTGGTCGGTGAAGCGGCCGCGCTCGCGGAACACGAGCCAGACGATGAACGACGGCACGATGAGGATCGCGAGGAAGTGCGTGAGCGACGCCCAGAGGCGGTCCTCGCTCGGCGTGAGCGGGGCGGGCGCGCCGTACGGGTGGGGATCGGGTGCGGACATCGCGGGAGCCTCTCGGTGCCGGGTGCCGACCGGGGAACGGCGGACGCAGGCGGATCGTGGGTGGAGCCTGGCAGCACCGGGCTGGTCCACGGTACCGCCGACGACGCGCGCCCGGCAACGCCGAGCACCCGCGGAGCCGCGGTACGATTGGCAGTCAGAACCGACGAGTGCCAGGAGGGAGCCGCCATGGTCTCGGAACGCGGACTCGACGTCCTCCGGGTGATCGTGCAGGACTACGTGTCCTCGCGGGAGCCCGTGGGCTCCAAGTCCATCGTCGAGCGCCACGCCTTCGGCGTCTCGGCCGCCACCATCCGCAACGACATGGCCCTCCTCGAGGAGGAGGAGCTGATCGCCGCCCCGCACACGTCGTCCGGCCGCGTGCCGACGGACAAGGGGTACCGCCTCTTCGTCGACCAGCTCGCCGACGTGCGTCCGCTCACGCCCGCGCAGCGCCAGGCGATCCACGTGTTCCTCGGCGAGTCGGTCGACCTCGACGACGTGCTCGCGCGCACCGTCCGCCTCCTCGCGCAGCTCACCAACCAGGTCGCGCTCGTGCAGTACCCGTCGCTCGCCACGAGCCACGTGAAGCACGTCGAGCTCGTGGCGCTCTCCACCACGCGCGTGCTCACCGTGCTCATCACCGACACGGGTCGCGTCGAGCAGCGCGTCGTCGAGCTGGCGGGCGACCCGGACGACGCGTTCCTCGCGGTCATGCGCACGCGCATCAACCAGGCGGTCGGCGGGCTCGGCCTCGCCGAGGCGGCGGCCCGGCTCGAGACCCTGTCCGACGAGGTCGAGCCCGCGCAGCGCGCGGCCGCGTCCGTGCTGGCGGGCACGCTCGTCGAGCAGGTGCTCGCGAACCGGCAGGAGCGATTGCTGCTCGCCGGATCCGCGAACCTCGCCCGCACGGAGCGCGACTTCCCCGGCAGCATCTCGCCCGTCCTCGAGGCCATCGAGGAGCAGGTGGTGCTCCTGCGCCTCCTCGGCGAGATGGAGGCCGACCAGCACGGCGTCTCGGTGAGCATCGGCCGGGAGAACGCCCCGTTCGGCCTCGGCGAGACCAGCGTGCTCACCAGCGGCTACAGCTCGTCCGGAGGGGTCCTCGCGCGCCTCGGCGTGCTGGGGCCGACCCGGATGGACTACTCCACCAACATGGCGTCGGTGCGCGCGGTCGCGCGCTACCTCTCGCGCCTGCTCGAGGAGCGGTGACGGCCCCGCGCCGGCGCACCGCCCCTGATCCCCACGACCATCACCACCGAAGGGCCCGACGTGGCTGACCACTACGAAGTACTCGGCGTGAGCCGCGAGGCGACGCCAGAGGAGATCAAGAAGGCGTACCGCAAGCAGGCGCGCCAGCTCCACCCGGACGTCAACGACGCCCCCGACGCCGCCGAGCGGTTCAAGCTCGTCACGCACGCGTACGACGTGCTGTCGGATCCCCATCAGCGCCAGCAGTACGACCTCGGCCCGCAGGCCGGCTTCGGCGGACAGGGCGGCCAGGGCTTCGGCGGCTTCGGCGACATCTTCGAGACGTTCTTCGGCGGCCAGCAGGGCGGCGGCGGACGCGGGCCGCGCTCGCGCCAGGAGCGGGGCCAGGACGCGCTCCTGCGCGTCGAGGTCGAGCTCGAGGAGGTCATCTTCGGCGTGCACCGCGACCTCGAGGTCGACACGGCCGTCGTGTGCGACACGTGCCACGGATCCTGCGCGCAGCCCGGCACGAGCGCCGTCACGTGCGACATCTGCCGCGGCTCCGGCAGCATCCAGCGCCAGGTGCGCTCGCTGCTCGGCAACGTCATGACCTCGAGCCCGTGCGGCACGTGCCGCGGCTACGGCACCGTCATCCCGCACCCGTGCCCCACGTGCCAGGGCCAGGGTCGCGTCCGCGCGCGCCGCACCGTGCCGGTGGACATCCCGGCCGGCGTCGACACGGGCCTCCGCCTGCAGATGCCGGGCTCCGGCGAGGTCGGCCCCGCGGGCGGCCCGAACGGCGACCTGTACCTCGAGATCAAGGTCAAGCACCACGAGGTCTTCAGCCGCAACGGCGACGACCTCCTCGCGACCGTCGAGGTGAGCATGGTGGACGCGATCCTCGGCAGCGACGCGCACATCGAGGCGCTCGACGGCGACGTCGACCTGGAGCTGCGTCCCGGGATCCAGAGCGCAGAGATCATCACGGTGCGCGGACGCGGCGTCACGAAGCTCCGCGGCTCCGGGCGCGGCGACCTCAAGATCGGGATCCAGGTGGTGACGCCGCAGAAGCTCGACCACAAGGAGCGCGACCTCATCCAGCAGTTCGCGCGCCGGAACAAGGCGCCCGCGCCGCACCTCGCGCACTTCCAGCAGGGCCTGTTCCAGAAGCTCCGCGACCGCTTCCTCAACGTCTGACCGTGGCCCACTTCTACCTGGCCGACGACATCGGCGCCTCCGACCTCGCGGTCGGCCGCCTGCTCGTGCTCGCCGGGCAGGAGGCCAGGCACGCCGTGACCGTGAGCCGGGTGCGCTCCGGCGAGGGGATCCTCGTGGGCGACGGGCGCGGCACCATCGCCTCCGGCACCGTCACGTCGGCCGAGCCGCAGCGACTGGAGCTCCGCGTGGAGTCGGTCGAGGCGCACCCCGAGCCGTCGCCGCGCGTCGTCCTCGTGCAGGCGCTCGCGAAGGGCGACCGCGACGAGCTCGCCGTGCAGGCGGCCACCGAGCTGGGCGTCGACGCCGTGATCCCGTGGCAGGCGCAGCGCTCGGTCTCCCGGTGGGAGGGCGCCAAGGTCGCCAAGGGCCGAGAGCGCTGGCGCGCGATCGTCCGCGAGGCCGTGAAGCAGTCCATCCGCCCGCGCGTACCCGAGGTGGAGCAGCTCGCGACGACCAAGGACCTCGTGCGGATGGCCGCGACCGCGCGCGTCCTGGTCCTCGACCCGACCGCCGAGGCGCGGCTGTCGCGCCTCGACCTCGCGGCGGCCGACTCCGACTCCGACGCCGCGACCGACGTGCTGCTCGTCGTCGGTCCGGAGGGCGGCATCAGCCCCGCCGAGGTCGACGCGCTCCGCGAGGCGGGGGCGATCCCGGTCGCGCTCGGCCCGGGGATCCTCCGCACGTCGACCGCGGGACCGGCCGCGCTGGCGCTCGTCAACGCCGGGCTCGGACGCTGGTGACGTCGCGGGTCCCGCGTAGGCTGGGCGCATGACCAGCAGCGCAGAGCCCACCGTCTTCGAGCGCATCGTCGCCCGCGAGATCCCGGCCGAGATCGTCGCGGAGACCGACCGCGTCATCGCCTTCGAGGACATCGCGCCCAAGGCCCCCGTGCACGTGCTCGTGGTGCCCAAGACGGCCGCGTACCGCGACGTCGTCGAGCTCGCCGCAGGCGACCCCGGGCTCCTCGCGGAGGTCGTCGAGGTCGCGTCGCGCATCGCCGCCGAGCGCGCGGGCGGGCAGTTCCGGCTCCTCTTCAACACGGGGGCCGACGCCGGCCAGACCGTCTTCCACGTGCACGCGCACGTGCTCGCCGGCTTCGACCAGGGGGACCATGTCGGGCTCTGACCCGCGGGGCGGCGCATCCACGCAGGATGACCGCGTCGAGCAGACGGCGACCATGGACGGCGTGCTCATGGTGCGCCTCCTCGGGCCGCAGGACCGGCTGCTCCGGCAGATCGAGCGCGAGCACCCGGACGTCGACGTCCGGGTCCGCGGCAACGAGATCACGCTCGTCGGCACCCGGGCGGACGTGGCAGCGGCCCGTCGGCTCATCGACGAGGTCGTGGCGATGGTGGAGGACGGACAGCACGTGGAACCCCAGGAGATCGAGACGAGCGCACGCCGGCTCGGCGAGGACGACGCGCGGACCCTGTCCGACGTGCTGAGCGAGGCCATTGTGCAGTCTCGCGGCCGCACCGTCCGGCCGAAGACGCAGGGGCAGAAGCAGTACGTGCAGGCGATCGACGAGAACACCATCGTGTTCGGCATCGGCCCCGCGGGCACCGGCAAGACGTACCTCGCGATGGCGAAGGCCGTCCAGGCGCTGCAGCGCAAGGAGGTCGAGCGCATCATCCTCACGCGCCCGGCCGTCGAGGCGGGCGAGCGGCTCGGCTACCTGCCGGGATCGCTCACCGACAAGATCGACCCGTACCTCCGGCCGCTGTTCGACGCGCTCAACGAGATGATGGATCCGGAGCTCGTCCCGAAGCTCATGGCCTCCAACACCATCGAGGTCGCCCCGCTCGCCTACATGCGCGGCCGCACGCTCAACAACGCGTTCGTGGTGCTCGACGAGGCGCAGAACACGACGCCCGAGCAGATGAAGATGTTCCTCACGCGCCTCGGCTTCGGCTCGAAGATGGTGGTCACGGGCGACATCACTCAGGTCGACCTGCCCACCGGGTCCAGCGGCCTGCAGCTGGTCACGCGCGTGCTCGACGGCATGGACGACATCCACTTCTCCCGCCTCACGAGCGACGACGTCGTGCGGCACACCCTGGTCGGCCGCATCGTCGACGCGTACACGCGCTACGACGCGGAGCGCCAGGCCGCCGACCACCTCCGCGCCGAGCGCCGCACCGCCCCTGGGAGCACCCGATGAGCATCGAGATCAACAACGAGTCGGCGATCGAGGTCGACGAGCCGCTCATCCAGCGGCTCGCCACGTACGCGCTCGACACCCTGCACGTGCACCCCGACGCGGAGCTCGCCATCGTGATGGTGGACGAGGGCGCCATGGAACAGCTGCACGTGCAGTGGATGGACGAGCCGGGGCCCACCGACGTCCTCAGCTTCCCGATGGACGAGCTGCGCCCGGGCACCGAGGACCGGCCGACGCCCGCCGGGCTCCTCGGCGACATCGTCGTGTGCCCGCAGGTCGCGGCCGAGCAGGCGGTGACGGCCGGGCACTCCACGATGGAGGAGATCCTGCTGCTCACGGCGCACGGGATCCTGCACCTGCTCGGCTTCGACCACGCCGAGCCCGACGAGGAGCGCGAGATGTTCGGTCTCCAGCGCGACATCCTGATCGGGTTCGCCATGAGCGAGCGCGGGCGCTGACCCCCTCGATGCTCACCCTCCTCCTCCCCGCGTTCCTCCTCGTCGTGCTCGGCGGCCTGTTCGCCGCGGCGGAGTCGGCCATCTCCTCGCTGTCCCGCGCGGACATCCAGGAGCTCGCCCTCACCTCGCGCGCCCGGCGCTCGATGCTCGCCATCTCCGCCGACACCGGGGCGTACATCAACGCGCTCGGCTTCGTGCGCATCATCGCGGAGACGGGTGCCGCGGTCCTCGTGACGCTCGCGCTGGCCTCGACGATCGCCGAATGGTGGATCACGCTGCTGGTCGCCGCCGCGATCATGACGGCCGTGTCCTTCGTGCTCGTCGGCGCGAGCCCGCGCTCCGTCGGCCGCGTCCACGCCCGTCCGCTGCTCGCGTGGACGGCGCTGCTCGTGCGCGTCATCCGCGTGGCCATCGGGCCCGTCGCCGACGCGCTCGTGGCCCTCGGCAACCGGGTGACGCCCGGGCGCCCCAAGACCGTCGCGACGTTCACCAGCGAGGAGCAGCTGCTCAGCATGGTCGACGAGGCGACGGAGCTGGAGGTCCTCGAGGAGGACGACCGGGAGCTCATCCACTCGATCTTCGAGTTCAACGACACGGTGGTGCGCGAGGTCATGATCCCCCGCACGGACATGGTGGTCGTCGAGCAGACCGTGCACGTCGGATCCGCGCTCGGGCTCTTCCTGTCCCGCGGCATCTCGCGCGCGCCCGTCACGGGCCGCGACTCCGACGAGATCGAGGGCGTGCTCTACCTCCGCGACCTCGCGCGCATGGTCTACGAGCGGCCCGAGGAGGCGGAGCGGACGACCGTGGACCAGCTCGCGCGCCCCGCCGTCTTCGTGCCCGAGTCGCAGAAGGCCGATGCGCTGCTGCGGCAGATGCAGCTCGAGTCGAACCACCTCGCGATGGTCGTGGACGAGTACGGCGGGATCGCCGGGCTCGTGACGCTCGAGGACCTCATCGAGGAGCTCGTGGGCGACATCAGCGACGAGTACGACCGCGACGTGCCGGAGTTCGAGGACCTCGGTGACGGCGTGTACCGTGTGAGCGCCCGGCTGCCGATCGACGAGCTGGGCGACCTGTTCGGGCTCGAGCTCGACGACGACGACGTGGACAGCGCCGGCGGACTCCTCGCGAAGACCCTGGGGCGCCTGCCCGAGCGCGGATCCGTCGTGCGCGTCGGCGGGCTCGTCCTCACGGCCGACCGCGTCGAGGGGCGCCGCACGCGCATCAGCACGATCCTCGTCGAGCGCGACAGCGCGGGCGACGACGACGACCACGAGGCGGCCCCCGCGGGCGCCGCCGCCAGCAGAGGACACGACCATGACTGATCCCCGGGACGACGGGATGCCCGACGAGGCTGCACCGCTCGACGACGCGTCTGCCGACGCGACCGCCGAGCCGGCCCCGCTCTCCGACGAGGCGTGGGGCATCGACCGCGCCGCCGAGCCGTCGCGCGCGAAGCGCAAGCCGCGCGGCGGGGCGCCCGCCTACCGCGCCGGCTTCGTCTCGTTCGTCGGCCGACCGAACGTGGGCAAGTCGACGCTGACGAACGCGCTCGTGGGGGAGAAGGTCGCCATCACCAGCTCCAAGCCGCAGACGACGCGCAAGGCCATCCGCGGCATCGTGCACCGGCCGGACGGGCAGCTCATCCTCGTCGACACCCCCGGGATCCACCGACCGCGCACGCTCCTCGGCGAACGGCTGAACGCACTGGTGCAGACCACGCTCGGCGACGTCGACGTCATCGGGCTCTGCATCCCCGCGGACGAGCGGATCGGCCCAGGCGACCGCTTCATCAACGAGCAGCTCGACGAGTACCCGCGCGCCCGCAAGATCGCGATCGTCACCAAGACCGACTCCGCCTCGCGCCACGCGGTCGCCGAGCAGCTCCTTGCCGTGCAGGAGCTGCGCGACTGGGACGCCATCGTGCCCGTCTCGGCCGTCGAGGCGATCCAGCTCGACGCGCTCGTGGGCGAGCTGCTGAAGGCGCTGCCCGTCTCGGAGCAGCTCTACCCGTCCGACGCCGTCACCGAGGAGGGCCTCGAGGCCCGCATCTCGGAGCTGATCCGCGAGGCCGCGCTCGAGGGCGTCCAGGACGAGCTGCCGCACTCCCTCGCCGTGACGATCGACGACATGATCCAGCGCGAGGACAAGGAGCTGCTCGAGATCTACGCGAACCTCTTCGTCGAGCGCGACAGCCAGAAGGGCATCGTCATCGGCGCGCAGGGCTCGCGGCTGAAGCACGTCGGGCAGGTGGCGCGCGCGCAGATCGAGCCGCTCGTGGGCACGCGCGTGTTCCTGTCGCTGCGCGTGAAGATCGCGAAGGACTGGCAGCGCGACCCGAAGCTGCTCGGCCGCCTCGGCTTCTGATCCGCGAGGGGCGGCGTCCGCGTACATCCCGCGGATGAGATCGGGGCGCCGCGGCGGGGATCATCGTCCGCCGGGGGCGCCCCGGCCGGGCGCGGCACGTACGGTGGTCGCATGCTCCGACGGATCCCGAGGTACCAGCTCGTCCTCGACGTCGTCCTCGCGGCGGCGTTCGTCGCCGTCCTCTCTCCCGGGTCGATCGGCGTGGCGGCCGCGAGCGCGTTCGGGGTCTTCTCGTTCGCGACCTCCGAGGTCTCCCTGGTCCTCGTGCTCCTCATGGGCGCGGCCCTCGCCGTCCGCCGGCTCGCGCCGGGGCTCTCGCTCGCCGTCGCGTGGGCGGGCGCGATCATCCAGATGGGAGCCGGAGCCGCGGTCGAGCCCGGCGACATCGCCATCGCGGGCGTCGTCTACTGCACCGCGGCGTACGGCGGCCGCATCGTCCGGGCGCTGGGCCTCGCCTCCGCCATCGTCGGCGGCGTGGTCGCGGCCTCCTACCTGTCGTACGCCTCGGGCCGCGTCCCCATCGGCAGCCAGGCGTTCAGCACGGGGGAGTGGACCGCGTTCGCGACCCTGTTCCTGTTCCTGCTCCTGTGCGCGTGGAGCGTGCTGCTCGCGTCGTGGACGGCCGGCCGCCTCGTGGTCGCGTCCCGCGCGTCGCACGCGAGCCGGGACGCCCAGGAGGCCGCCGAGCGCGACCAGGCCCGCGCGCTCCAGGACGTCGTCGTCGAGCAGGAGCGCAACCGGATCGCGCGGGACATGCACGACGTGGTCGCCCACTCGCTCGCCGTCGTGATCGCCCAGGCCGACGGCGCGCGCTACGCCCGGCTGGTGGATCCCGAGGCCGCGGACGAGGCGCTGCGCACCATCTCCGCCACCGCCCGGCAGGCGCTCGGCGACGTGCGGATCCTCCTGGCGCAGCTCCGGCACAGCGAGGACGACGCCCCCCAGCCCGAGCTCAAGGAGCTGAGCGACCTCATCGACCAGATGCGCTCCACGGGCCTCACCATCCGGTTCCTCGAGACGGGCCAGCCCGGCGAGTTCGGCACCGGGCAGCAGCTCGCGGTGTACCGGATCGTGCAGGAGGCGCTGACCAACGTGCTGCGGCACGGCGACGTCGCGCACCCCGTCGAGGTGGAGCTCGCGTGGGAGCCGGACGGCGTCTCGGTGTCCGTGCGGAGCCGGACGCTCCCGGATCCGGTGCGACCCGCGCGCACCACGACCGGCATCATCGCCCTCCCCGTGCTCCCGCCCGCGCCCGCCACCCCCGCGCAGCCGGTCGGCCACGGCCTCGCCGGCATGCGCGAGCGCGCCACGCTCTCCGGCGGCCGCTTCTCCGCGGGCGTGCGCGAGGGCGTGTGGACCGTGTCCGCCTGGATCCCGTTCGCGCCCGCCACGCGCCCCGTGCCCCGCGTCCCCGTCGCCGGCGCGTCCGTCGGCACGGGAGCCGACGCTCCCAGCCGCCCCCTCACCCTCGACGAGCTGTTCCCGCCGGAGGCCGCTGCCGCGGGCACCGCGACACCCGGAGCGCCCGCCGCGCACGTCAGCCCGCACCGCACGGCCGCCGCCCGCGGGGCTGCCGCCTCCGCCGCGCGGCGCGCGCGCGACGACCGGCCAGCCGGATCCTGACCCGCCGCGCCTCAGCGGTACGCTCCCCCCGCCGACCCCGATCGAAGGACCCTCCGTGCCCACCCCACCCATCCGCGTCGCCCTGGTCGACGACCAGGCCCTGTTCCGCACGGGCGTCCGCATGCTCATCTCCTCCCAGCCCGACCTGGAGTTCGCCGGCGAGGCCGCCAACGGCCAGGAGGCCGTGGAGCTCGCGCGCACCGAGCACCCCGACGTGATCCTCATGGACATCCGCATGCCGGTCATGGACGGGATCCAGGCCACGGCCGAGGTCCTGCGCGCGGCGGACGCGCGGGGCGACCGCCCGCCGCGCGTCCTCGTGCTCACGACCTTCGACCTCGACGAGAGCGCCGCGCGCGCCATCCGGGCCGGCGCGAGCGGCTTCGTGCTGAAGGACGCGGACCCCGAGTTCCTGCTCGCCGCCATCCGCACCGTCCACGCGGGCAACTCGGTCATCGCGGCGTCCGCGACGAGGCAGCTCCTCGAGCACTTCGACCCGGGATCCCGGCCGCGGGTCGCCCCGCCCGCGTTCGCCTCGCTCACCTCGCGCGAGCGGGAGATCTTCGTCCTCGCGGCGCGCGGGCTCAGCAACGCGGAGATCGCGCAGGCGGAGTTCCTCAGCGAGGCGACGGTGAAGACGCACGTGAGCCGCATCCTCGCGAAGCTCAGCCTCCGCGACCGCGTGCAGCTCGTGGTGTTCGCCTTCGAGCACCGGCTGAACGGATCGCCGACCCAGGGCTAGCCGATCCCCGCGCCACCCTGCTCGCTCAGGATCGCGTGGGCTAGATTCGATCGCCTTCGTTCCCGCCCCAGAGGACCACCGTGCTCCACGATCTCGCCGACCTCCCGATCATCTCGGCGTCCTTCGTGACCGCCGCGACCGTCGTGCCGATCGTCGGCCTCGTGCTCCTCTTCGTGGTCGCGCGCCGGGCGCGGATCCTCACGGGAGCGCGCACGGCGCATCCCGTCAGGACCGCGCGGGCCCTCCTGATCGGCGCGATCGTCGGTGGGCTCGCCGGTCTCGCCCTGGCATGGGTCCTCGGGGACCTCCTCGACCTCTTCGGGGTGATCCTGTCCGTGCCGACGCGCGTCTGGACGGCGCTCGGCGGGCTGGGGCTCGGGGTGGCGGTCGTGGTGGTCGCGCGGAGCCGGCGCGCGGTCACGGGCGTGGGCGGCCGTGCGGCTCCGCCACGTGGTCTGCGCATCCTGCACACCGCCATCGCGATCCTGATCGCCCCGCTCGTGGTGTTCGCCGCCGCGATCGGGATCAACGCCGACCTCCAGGAGTACCCCAACATCGCGGCCGCGTTCGGCATCTCGCGGATCAGCCCGCTCGACGTCTCGGCGCTGCCCGCCCCGGACGCCACGGGCGGACCGGACGGCACGGACTCCACGGCACCGGTCGAGGGGACCTGGCGGGCGTCGGAGAACCTGCCCGCCCGCGGCCGCGTCGGCAGCGTCACGATCCCGGGGACGCAGTCGGGCTTCGCCGCACGCGACGCCCTCGTCTACCTGCCCCCGGCCGCGCTCGTGTCCGACGCTCCCGACCTCCCCGTCGTGGTGGCGATGTCGGGACAGCCCGGATCCCCGCTCGACCTGATCGCCTCCGGTCGCATGGACAGGGTCCTCGACGAGTACGCCGCCGTGCACGGCGGCCTCACGCCCATCGTCGTCATCCCGGACCAGCTCGGCGCCCAGGACGCGAACCCGATGTGCGTCGACTCCCCGCTCGGGAACACGTCGACGTACCTCACGGTCGACGTGCCCGCCTGGATCACGGCGAACCTGCGCGTCCTGCCGGGGCCCGCCCACTGGGCCATCCTCGGCTTCTCGCAGGGCGGCACCTGCGCCGCCCAGATCGGTGCGGCGCGCCCCGACCTCTTCGCGACCATCGTCGACATCTCGGGCGAGGTCGCCCCCACGCGCGGTGGCGACACGGTGGCCGCCGCGTTCGGCGGATCGCAGGCGACGTACGCCGCGGCGTTCCCGGCGGCGATCATGGAGTCGCGCGCGCCGTATCCCGACACCACGGCGTTCTTCTGCGTGGGCGAGGTCGACCAGCAGTACCGTCCCGAGGTGGAGCAGGTGGCGGCGGCGGCGAAGGCGGCGGGGATGGACACGCACATGAGCACGGCGCCCGGACGCGCCCACGACTGGGGAGCCGTCAACACGTGCGTCCACGACATCATGCCGGCGCTCGGCCAGCGCCTGGGGCTCACGCCGTGACGGCGCGGCCCCGCATCCTCACGCTCCAGGGCGCCGTCCGAGCGCTGCTCTCGCGACTGGTCGCGCAGCCGGTGACCCTCGGGATCGCCGGGGTGATCCTGCTGCTCGCCGTGCTGCCCGCCGTCTCCGGAACGTGGCGCCGCGTCGTGCACCACGAGCTGGCGACGGGCTACGAGGCAGTCGTGGAGCGCGGACACTGGTGGACCACCGCCACGGCCGCCTTCCTCACCGACGGCCCCGTGGAGCTCGTCGTCTCGATCCTCGCGGTGCTGGTGCTCGTGGGCGTCGCGGAGCACCTCATGGGCTGGTGGCGCACGCTCCTCGGCTTCGTGCTCACCGGGACCGTCGGCTCGCTCCTCGGCATCGCGGTGCAGGCTCAGGGGCTCGTGGACGGCGAGCTGTGGTCGCACGGCGTCCGGGGCATCGCGACGGCGGATCCGCTCACGGCGGTCGCGGGCGTGCTCGCGCTCTCGAGCGCGTGGGCGGGCGTCCTGTGGCGGCGCCGCATCCGCGTGGTGCTCGTCGTGGTGGTGCTCGTGTTCCTGCTCTACTCGGGCCAGCCGAGCGATCTGTACCGGCTCCTCGCGATCCTGGTCGGCGGCGTCGTCGGCGCGCTGCTGCATCGGCCGGCCGGGGGAGCGCGCTGGCAGCGGAGCTCCCATCACGAGGTGCGCGTGATGCTCGCGGCGGTCGTCGCGATCCTCGGCACGGGCCCCGTGATCGCGCTGCTGTCCCGCAGCCGCTACGGCCCGCTCGCGCCCATCGCGCTGCTGTTCGTCGACGACCGGGTGCCGGGCGACGCGATCTCGACCCGCTGCCTGTCGAGCGACTTCACGCACGACTGCCTGCAGGAGATCATGCTCGCGCGGATCGGCGGCGGGGTCGGTCCGATCCTGCTCTCGGTGGCGCCGCTGCTCGCCCTGCTGGTCGCCGCGTACGGCCTGGCACGCGGGCGGCGCTTCGCCGTGTGGCTGGCGGTCAGCGTCAACGTGCTGCTCGCCGTGCTGTCGGCCTACGCGTTCGGGATGCTCGTGCACCGCGACATGGTCTCCCCGCGGCTGTCCGCGTCGCCGTCCGCGCACCCGGAGGCGGTCGCGGCCCTCATCGCCTCGGTGGCGCTGCCGCTCGGCAGCGCGATCATCCTCGTGCTCCTGCGCCGGCACTTCACCATCCTCTCGACCGCCCCCGCGATCCGGCGCTTCCTCGTGACCACGGGCGTCGCCCTCGCCGGTCTCATGGCGCTCTTCGTGGCCACGGGGCTCGCGCTCTCCGACGCGTTCACGCGCCCGGTGGACCTGAACGACCTGCTGGCCGAGGCCCCCGACCGCTTCATCCCGGCGTCGTTCCTGCGGGGCGAGTCGCTCGACTTCCTGCCGACCGACCCCATCACCGACGTCGTCTACCGCGGGGTCGGCCCGGTGTTCTGGATCATCCTGGTCATCGCGAGCCTGCGCGCCATCGCCGACGTCCGCATCGCCGCCGTTCCCCGGGCGCAGGCGCGCGTCACGCCGGCCCTCCGCCGCGGGGCGATCGGCTCGCTGTCCCACATGGCGACCTGGCCGGGCAACTCGTACTGGATCGCCGCGGACGGGCAGACGGTCGTGGCCTACCGCGTGGTGGGCAGCGTCGCCATCACCACGGCCGCGCCCCTCGGGCCGCCCGCCGACGACCGGGCGCTCCGCGATGTCCTCGGCCAGTTCGCGCGCTTCGCCGACGACAACGGATGGACCCCCGTCTTCTACAGCGTGCCCGCGTCGATGACGCCGCTGTTCCGCGACATGGGCTGGGAGACGCTCGTCGTCGCCGAGGAGACCGTCGTGCGCCCGGGCACCTGGCAGACCACGGGCAAGAAGTGGCAGGACGTGCGCACGTCCATCAACCGGGCCGACCGCGCCGGCATCCGCGCCGAGTGGACCACCTGGGCCGAGCTGCCGCTCGCCTGGGCCAGCCAGATCGAGCAGATGTCCGAGGAGTGGGTCGCGGAGAAGGAGCTGCCCGAGATGGGCTTCACGCTCGGCGGCGTGGAGGAGCTGCGCGATCCGGCGGTGCGGCTCATGCTCGCGATCGACGCCGACGACCACGTGCAGGCCGCCACGAGCTGGCTGCCCACCTGGCGCGACGGCGAGGTCGTCGGCTGGACGCTCGACTTCATGCGCCGCCGCCCGGACGGCATCAACGGCGTGATGGAGTTCCTCATCGCCCGCTCGGCCATGCGGATGAAGGAGGACGGCATCGAGTTCATGAGCCTGTCCGCCGCACCGCTCGCGCAGACCCGCGCGGCCTCCCCGAAGGGCGAGCACGAGGACGCGGGCGCCGGCCAGGAGCCGCAGGAGAGCGCGGTCGAGCGGATCCTCGAGTTCCTCGCCGACTCGCTGGAGCCGGTCTACGGCTTCCGCTCGCTCCTGGAGTTCAAGCGCAAGTTCCAGCCGGAGCTCGTGCCGCTGATCATGGCCTACCCGGACGCGACCGCCCTGCCGACCGTCGGCCTCGCGCTCACCCGCGCGTACCTGCCGTCGACGTCGGTGCGCGACCTGACCCGCGTGCTCCGCTCCGCCCGATGAGCGCCGGCCGCGCGCCCCGGCGGGTGCGGACCCCCGCGGCGCCGGTGTAGCGTGGTCGCATGCAGTCTGGCCGCCTCCTCCTTAGTCGCCGCGGCGAGGCCTGATCCGGCCCTCCTCGTCGCGGAGTCCCGTCACGGCTGACCCGATCGAGACGAGGAGACGACCATGAAGAACACGCAGACCCCCAGCGGGATGCCCATCCACAAGTACCGCCCGTTCCACGAGCAGATCGCCGTGGAGCTCCCCGACCGCACCTGGCCCGGCCGCCGGATCACCGAGGCCCCGCGCTGGTGCGCGGTGGACCTCCGCGACGGCAACCAGGCGCTCATCGACCCGATGAGCCCCGAGCGCAAGCGGATCATGTTCGACCTGCTGGTGCGCATGGGCTACAAGGAGATCGAGGTCGGCTTCCCGTCGGCCAGCCAGACCGACTTCGACTTCGTGCGCAGCCTCATCGAGGAGGGCGCGATCCCGGACGACGTCAGGATCCAGGTCCTCACGCAGGCCCGCGAGCACCTCATCGCCCGCACCTACGAGTCGCTGCGCGGCGCGAAGCAGGCCATCGTGCACCTCTACAACTCCACGAGCGTCCTGCAGCGCGAGGTCGTGTTCCGCACCGACAGGCAGGGCATCATCGACATCGCGCTCGAGGGCGCCCGCCTCTGCAAGCGGTACGAGGAGACGATCCCCGAGGTCGACGTCCACTACGAGTACTCGCCCGAGAGCTACACGGGCACCGAGCTCGAGTTCGCGGCGGAGATCTGCAACCGCGTCGTCGAGGTCTTCGACCCGACTCCCGAGCGCAAGGTGATCCTCAACCTGCCCGCGACCGTCGAGATGGCGACCCCGAACGTCTACGCCGACTCCATCGAGTGGATGTGCCGCCACCTCGACCGCCGCGACGAGGTCCTCGTCTCGCTGCACCCGCACAACGACCGCGGCACGGCCGTGGCCGCCGCCGAGCTCGGGTACCTGGCCGGGGCCGACCGCATCGAGGGCTGCCTCTTCGGCAACGGGGAGCGCACCGGCAACGTCGACCTCGTCGCGCTCGGCATCAACCTGTTCACGCAGGGCATCGATCCGCAGATCGACTTCAGCGACCTGGACGGGATCAAGCGCACGGCAGAGCACTGCAACCAGCTGGCCGTGCCCGAGCGCAGCCCCTGGGCGGGCGACCTCGTCTACACGGCGTTCAGCGGATCCCACCAGGACGCCATCAAGAAGGGCTTCGAGGCGATGGCCGCGGACGCCGCGGCGCAGGGCGTCACGGTGGACGAGATCCCGTGGGCCGTCCCGTACCTGCCGGTCGACCCGCAGGACCTCGGCCGCTCCTACGAGGCCGTGATCCGCGTCAACTCGCAGTCCGGCAAGGGCGGCGTCGCGTACCTGCTCAAGGCCGACCACTCGCTCGACCTGCCGCGCCGCCTGCAGATCGAGTTCTCCGGCGTGGTGCAGGCGAAGACCGACGCGGAGGGCGGCGAGGTCACGAGCGCGCAGATCTGGTCGATCTTCCAGGACGAGTACCTGCCCGCGCCGCTCGACCGCGTCGAGGAGAAGTGGGGCCGGTTCGAGCTCACGTCCACGCGCACGTCGAGCGACATGGGCGGATCCGTGTCCCTTGAGGTCGAGCTCCGCGACGGCGACGCGGTGCGCGAGGCCTCCGCGTCCGGGAACGGGCCGATCGCCGCGTTCCTCAAGGTGCTTGCCGACCAGGGCGTCGACGTGCGCCTCCTCGACTACGTGGAGCACGCGCTCAGCGCGAGCGGCGACGCGCTGGCCGCGTCCTACGTGGAGCTCGAGGTCGAGGGCGTGCGCCTCTGGGGCGTCGGCATCGACGAGGACAGCTCGACGGCGTCGCTCGAGGCGATCGTCTCCGGCGTCAACCGGGCGATCCGCCGCACCGTGCGCGAGCCGGAGCTGGCCGCGGTCTGATCCCCTCGGGGCGGCAGGCGCTCCCACGACGACGGCCGGGCGGCGACGCCCGGCCGTCGTCGCGCGTCAGCGGCGCGGGCGCGGCCGGCGCAGCGCCGTGAAGCGCAGGCGGCTGAGCGCGCGCTGCTCCGGCAGGCTCCAGCCGAAGCGCACGGCCAGGAGCCGCGTGGTGGCCGTGACGGCGACGCAGACGATGGCCGCGATCCACATGGGCACGCCGAACCCCGCGAGCACGACGACGATGACGGCGCCCACGCCCGCGGCGACCGCGTAGAGCGAGCCCACGTGCATCATCGCGATGGGCAGGTTGAGCAGGAGGTCGCGGACGAACGACCCGCCGACCGCCGACACCACGCCGATGAAGACGGCCGGCACCCCCGGCACCCCGGCCGCCAGCGCCTTCGACGTGCCGATGGCGCAGAAGAGGCCGATGGTGAGCGCGTCGAGGGCGGTGATGACCACGTCGAGGCGGGTGAAGATCCGCTCGAGCAGCATGCCGCCCAAGGCCGCCGCGACCGCGACGAGCATGAGCCAGTTGCTGGAGAGCGCCGCGGGCGTGACGTCGAGGAACACGTCGCGGAGGAGCCCGCCGCCGAGGCCCGTGGCCGTGCCGATGATGGCGACGCCGAGCAGGTCGAGGCGGCGGTCGCGGAAGCCCGCCGCGAACATGGCGCCCTGGAGGCTGCCGATGCTGACCGCCAGGAGGTCCGCCCAGAGCGGGATGGTGAGGGGGACGGGATCCATGGCCTCCCCTTGATAGCACAGCGCGGGTGCCGCGCCCGGCCGCGTGACGCCGGGCGGCCCGGCCCGCGCGGCGGCGGGGGAGCGCAGGTGCGGGGCGGATAATCGAGGGGTGCCCCTCTACCGTGACGAGATCGTCGTCCTGCGCACCCACAAGCTGGGCGAGGCGGACCGGATCGTCACGATGCTCTCGCGCCAGCACGGCAAGATCCGCGCGGTGGCGAAGGGCGTGCGCCGCACGCAGTCGAAGTTCGGCGCCCGGCTCGAGCCGTTCATGGTCGCCGACGCGCAGTTCTTCGAGGGCCGCACGCTCGACATCATCACGCAGGCCGAGTCCATCGCCTCCTACGGCGCCCTCATCGCGGCCGACTACGGCAGCTACACGGCCGCCAGCGCGATGGTCGAGACGGCCGACCGCGTGACCGAGGACGAGGGCTCGCTCCAGCAGTACCTGCTCCTCGTGGGCGCGCTCCGGTCCCTCAGCCGCCGCGAGCACGGCGCGAGCCTCACGCTCGACTCGTACCTGCTGCGCAGCCTGTCGATGGCCGGATGGGCGCCGAGCTTCCAGGACTGCGCGGTGACGGGCGCGCCCGGCCCGCACTCCGCCTTCGTCGTGCAGCTCGGCGGCGTGGTGGCCGACGCGGCCGCCCCGCCCGGATCCCCGCGGCTCGACCCCGACACCCTCGCGCTCCTCTCCGCCCTCCTCACGGGCGACTGGCCCCACGCCGAGGCCGCCACGCTCCGGTCGCAGGCGCGCGCGAGCGGCGTGGTGGCGGCGTACGCGCAGTGGCACCTCGACCGGGGGATCCGCTCGCTCGGCCTCGTCGACCGCAGCGACGCGCGCCAGCTGCTGCCGCCCACCGAGCGGCCCGTGCCGCTCGACGCGCCCGACCTCGACGGCGCAGAACCCGATCCCGCCGCGGCCCTCGCCGCCGCGACCGCGTCCGCGGTCCGGTCCACGCCGCCCGCCGCCGAGCCCGCCCCGCCCGCCGACCGCCCCCGAGCACAGGAGACGACCCCATGAGCCGACGCCCCGAGGTCCCCGGACGCACCGACCTCCCGCTCGACTGGACCGGTGAGCAGCCGCCCGCGATCCCCGCCGACCTCGTGCCGAAGCACATCGCGGTCGTCATGGACGGCAACGGCCGCTGGGCGAACCAGCGCGGGCTCCCGCGCACGGCCGGCCACCAGGCGGGCGAGGAGGCGTGGTTCGACACCGTCGCGGGCGCCGTGCAGCTGGGCGCCACGCACCTGTCCGTCTACGCCTTCTCGACCGAGAACTGGAAGCGCTCGCCCGCCGAGGTGCGCTTCCTCATGGGCTTCAACCGCGACGTGATCCACCGCCGCCGCGACCAGCTGAACGCCTGGAACGTGCGGATCCGCTGGGCCGGCCGCCGCCCCCGGCTCTGGCGCAGCGTCATCGACGACCTGCAGGTGGCCGAGGAGATGACCAGGCACAACACCGGGATGACGCTCACGATGTGCATCAACTACGGGGGCCGCACCGAGATCGGCGACGCCGTGCGCCGCATCGCCGAGGAAGTGGACGCCGGCCGGCTCAAGGCGTCGCGCGTCGACGAGCGCACCATCCAGCGCTACCTGTACCTGCCGGACGTGCCGGACGTCGACCTCTTCATCCGCAGCTCCGGCGAGCAGCGCACGAGCAACTTCCTGCTGTGGCAGTCGGCGTACGCGGAGATGGTGTTCCTCGACCGGCTCTGGCCCGACTTCCGCCGGAAGGACCTGTGGGACGCCGTCGAGAGCTACGTGCACCGCGACCGGCGGTTCGGCGGCGCGGTCGACGCCCACGCCGCGGGCGAGGACGAGGGCTCGGCCGAGGATCCGGACGCCGAGGGCGAGGGCGACCCCGAGCCGGCCGCTCAGTAGCATCGGGACGTGAGCACACCCGAGACCGCGCCCCGTCCCTCCGCCTCCGTCGCCTCGCCCGAGGGCGGCGACGCCCCGATCCGTGTCGGCCTCGTCGGCTACGGCCTCGCCGGCCGCGTCTTCCACGCGCCGTTCCTCGCCGCGAGCCCCGACTACCGCATCGCCCTCGTCTCCACCTCCGACCCGGACCGCGCCGCCCAGGTGCGCGAGCGCCACCCCGGCGCCGACGTGGTCGCCTCCGCGGACGAGCTGTTCGCGCGCTCCGCCGAGCTCGACATGGTCGTCATCGCCTCGCCCGCCTCCGCGCACCTCCGCCAGGGCCTCCAGGCCCTCGACGCGCACCTGGCCGTCGTGATGGACAAGCCGTTCGTCGCGACCGTGGACGAGGCGCTCATGCTCATCGAGCGCGCCGAGGCGCTCGGCGTCCCGTTCTCCGTCTTCCAGAACCGGCGATGGGACGGCGACTTCCTCACCGTGAAGGCGCTCATCGACTCGGGCCGTCTCGGGGAGGTCCACCGCTTCGAGTCGACGTTCGAGCGCTGGGGCGGACCCGTGCGTGACCGCTGGCAGGACCGCGAGACGCCGGCCGACGCCGCGGGCATCTCCTACGACCTCGGCAGCCACCTCATCGACCAGGCGCTCCAGCTGTTCGGCCCGGTCGCCGACTTCGCGGCCGAGCTGGCCACCGTCCGCGACGGATCCGCGAGCGACGACGACGCCTTCTACTCGCTGCTGCACGAGTCGGGCGTGCAGTCGCACATCACCGTCAGCCGCGTCGCCGCGTTGGCGGGCCCGCGCTTCCGCGTGCTCGGCACCGCCGGCGCGTACGCCGTGCACGGGCTCGATCCGCAGGAGCCGCTGCTCAAGCAGGGCGCGTCACCGACCGACCCCGGCTTCGGCGAGGCGCCCGAGGCGGAGTGGGGGACGCTCGTCGAGGCGGCGGGGGATCCCGCGGGGGAGCGGATCCCCACCGAGCGCGGACGCTACGCCGACTTCTACCGCGCCATGGCCGACGCCGTCCGCGGCCGCGGCCCCGTGCCGGTCGAGCCGCGCGACTCCCTCGAGACCGTCCGCATCGTGGAGCTCGCCCACCGGCGGACCGCGGGCGACGAGGACTGAGCGCCCCGCCCGTAGACTGGGGGCCGCCTTTCCCGGTGACGCCGGCATCCCGCCGGACCGTCGCCGACCGCCGACCGGGCACCCAGTCCGGCCCTACCTTGGAGCAAACGTGGCAACCCCCTCGCGTCTCGACCCCGTCATCAACCTCGCCAAACGGCGCGGGTTCGTCTTCCAGGCGGGTGAGATCTACGGCGGCTCGCGCTCCGCGTGGGACTACGGGCCGCTCGGCGTGGCGCTGAAGGAGAACATCAAGCGCCAGTGGTGGCAGACCATGGTCAACGGCCGGGACGACGTCGTGGGTCTCGACTCCTCGGTGATCCTGCCCCGTCGCGTGTGGGAGGCCTCCGGCCACGTCGAGGTCTTCAGCGACCCGCTCGTCGAGTCGCTGCACACGCACAAGCGCTACCGCGCGGATCACCTCCTCGAGGCGTACGAGGCGAAGCACGGACACCCGCCGGTCAACGGCCTCGCCGACGTCAACGACCCCGACACCGGCCAGCCCGGATCCTGGACCGAACCGCAGAACTTCTCGGGCCTGCTCAAGACCTTCCTCGGCCCGGTCGACAACCAGGAGGGCCTGCACTACCTCCGCCCCGAGACCGCGCAGGGCATCTTCGTCAACTTTGCGAACGTCCTCAGCGCCGCGCGCCAGAAGCCGCCGTTCGGCATCGGCCAGATCGGCAAGAGCTTCCGCAACGAGATCACGCCGCAGAACTGGATCTTCCGCACGCGCGAGTTCGAGCAGATGGAGATGGAGTTCTTCGTCGAGCCCGGCACCGACGCCGAGTGGCACCAGTACTGGATCGACGCGCGCTACGCCTGGTACACCGACCTCGGCATCGACCCGGAGAACCTCCGCCTGTTCGAGCACCCGGCCGAGAAGCTCTCGCACTACTCGACCCGCACGGTCGACATCGAGTACCGCTTCGGCTTCGCCGGCGGCGCGTGGGGCGAGCTGGAGGGCATCGCGAACCGCACCGACTACGACCTGCGCACGCACTCCGAGGCGTCCGGCCAGGACCTCTCGTACTTCGACCAGACGAAGAACGAGCGCTGGATCCCGTACGTCATCGAGCCCGCGGCCGGCCTCACCCGGTCGATGATGGCGTTCCTCGTCGACGCGTACCACGAGGACGAGGCGCCGAACGCGAAGGGCGGCGTCGACAAGCGCACGGTCCTCCGTCTCGACCGCCGGCTCGCGCCCGTCAAGGTCGCGGTGCTGCCGCTGTCGCGCAACGAGAAGCTGTCGCCGGTCGCGCGCGAGCTCGCCGCGGAGCTCCGCAAGGTCTGGAACATCGAGTTCGACGACGCGGGCGCCATCGGCCGCCGCTACCGTCGCCAGGACGAGATCGGCACGCCGTTCTGCGTCACGATCGACTTCGACACGCTCGACGACCAGGCCGTCACGGTGCGCGAGCGCGACACCATGGCGCAGGAGCGCATCCCGCTCGACGACCTGATGGGGTACCTGGCCGGGCAGCTCATCGGCGCCTGACCCGTCGATCCCGCACGGCCGATCCGCCGTCCCCGACCCGCCTCGCGCGGGTCAGGGGCGGCGGATCGTCAGTTCGTCCGTGATGTCGCCGACGGACGCGCCGAGCGCGGCCACGAGCGCGTCCGCGTCCACCAGGGCCGAGACGCCGTGCTCGCCGCCGCCCATGCCGATGCGCCGGCCCGCGATCCGCTCGTCCGCGTAGACGGGCAGGTCGCCCTGGGCGCCGAGCGGCGTGATCGTGCCGCGCTCGTACCCGGTCGCCTGGAGCGCGACCTCGGGCGCGGGCATCGAGAGCTTGTTGACGCCCACGAGCGCGCGCAGCTTCGCCCAGCTGATCTGCCGGTCGCCCGGCACGAGGGCGATGAGCAGGCCGCCGTCGTGGCGCTTCACCACGAGCGACTTCACGAGGTGCGACGGCGCGATGCCGAGGCCGCGGGCCGCCTCCTCGAGGGATCCGGCGTCCGGGCGGTCGACGACCTCGACGTCGATCCCGAGGCGGGCGGCGTGTGCCAGCACGCGGGCGCGGCCGCGAGGAGCGGCGTCGTCGGATGCGGGAGGGACGGTGGAGGGGGAGGTGTCGGCCATGCTCGGGCAACACCGCGGGAATGCCCCGTCTTCCCGACCGGTTGCCCACCCGTGACCGACTCCTCCGCCCCCGCCCTGCCCGCCATCCGCGTCGACGTCTGGTCGGACATCGCGTGCCCGTGGTGCTACGTCGGCAAGCGGCGCTTCGAGGCCGGAGCGCGCGCCTTCGCCGAGCGGACGCCGGGTGCGCCGGAGATCGAGGTCACCTACCGCTCCTTCGAGCTCGCCCCCGACACCCCGGTCGACTTCCAGGGCACCGAGGTCGACTTCCTCGCGGGCCACAAGGGCATCCCGGCCGACCGCGTCACGACGATGCTCGACGACATGACCCGCCTCGCCGCCGCCGAGGGCCTCGCCTACGACTACGACGCGCTGCAGCACACCAACACGGTGCTGGCCCACGAGCTGCTGCACCTGGCGCGCGTGCGCGGCGTGCAGCTCGAGATGGTGGAGCGGCTGCTGAAGGCGTACTTCACCGAGGGGCGCCACGTGGGCCGCGTGCCGGATCTCGTCGAGCTCGCGGTCGAGGTCGGCCTCGACGCCGACGAGGCGCGCGAGGCCCTCGAGTCGCATCGGCACCTCGACGACGTGCGCGCCGACCAGGCGCAGGCGATGGCCTACGGGATCCAGGGCGTGCCGTTCTTCGTGATCGACGAGCGCTTCGGCATCTCCGGCGCGCAGGACCCGACCGTCTTCGCGTCCGCGCTCGGCGAGGCGCTGGCCGCGCGCGACGGCGACACCGTCCGCGTCGTCGCGGGCGAGGAGGCGACGCGATGAGCGCGGCGCCCGCCACCGGCGCGCTGCCCGTCGCCGCGAGCCCGTTCACGATGCTCGGCGCTTCCGACGCCGCCGCCTGCGAGGGCGACGCGTGCCTCGTGCCCGGTGCCTCCACGGCCGACTCGCCGGCCGCGAACGACGCGTCCGCGGCCGCCGACCTCGCGCGCGTGCGCGACGCGATCGACGCCGGGCGGGCCATCTGACCGTCCCTCCCCAGGCGCCCGCCGCCTGGCCCCCGCGGGGATCGCGCCCCGCGTCCGCCGCCCGCCGTCCCGTCTGGGAGAATCGAGCCGTCATGTCCTCTCCGACCCTCGCCCCCGTCCCCTCCGCGGCCGACGCGCCCGGCGCCCCCGCGCCCGCCGCCGAGCCCGCCCTCCGCATCGGCGGCATCCCGCTCGACGTGCCCGTGGTGCTCGCCCCCATGGCCGGCATCACCAACACCGCCTTCCGCCGCCTGTGCCGCGAGTTCGGCGCGGGCCTCTACGTCAGCGAGATGATCACGAGCCGCGCCCTCGTCGAGCGCACGCCCGAGTCCATGCGGCTCATCACACACCACCCGTCGGAGAAGGTCCGGTCCATCCAGCTCTACGGGGTGGATCCGAAGACCGTGCGCGAGGCCGTCACCATGCTCGTCGCGGAGGACCGGGCCGACCACATCGACCTCAACTTCGGCTGCCCGGTCGCCAAGGTCACGCGCAAGGGCGGGGGAGCGGCGCTCCCGTGGAAGCTCGGGCTGTTCACCGACATCGTCGAGGGCGCCGTGAAGGCGGCCGGCGACATCCCCCTCACGGTCAAGATGCGCAAGGGCATCGACGCCGACCACCTCACCTACCTCGAGGCCGGGCGCGCCGCCGAGGGCGCCGGCGTCGCCTCCATCGCGCTGCACGCGCGCACGGCCGCCGACTACTACAGCGGCCACGCCGACTGGTCCGCCATCGCCAAGCTCAAGCAGGCCATCCACAGCGTCCCCGTGCTCGGCAACGGCGACATCTGGGCCGCGGAGGACGCCATCCGCATGATGGACGAGACGGGCGCGGACGGCGTCGTCGTCGGCCGCGGCTGCCTCGGCCGCCCGTGGCTCTTCGGCGACCTCGCCGCCGCATTCCACGCGCGCGCCGCCGGCCTCGATCCCGCCGACACGCCCCGCGCGCACCCGTCGCAGGGCCAGGTCGCCGACACCTTCCGCCGCCACGTCGAGCTCCTCGCCGAGTTCTTCGAGAGCGAGGAGCGGGGCTGCCGCGACGCGCGCAAGCACGTCGCCTGGTACTTCAAGGGCTATCCCGTGGGCGGCGACCTGCGGGCCGCGCTCGCCTCGGCGTCCTCGCTGGAGGAGATCGACGGCCTGCTGGCCACGCTCGACCGCGACCAGCCGTACCCGGGTGCGGGCGCCGAGGGCGCGCGCGGCCGCCAGGGCAGCATGAAGCGCACGGCGCTGCCCGACCGCTGGCTGGAGAGCCGCGACATCGACGCGCAGGATGCGATGGAGATCGCGGACGGGGAGATCCACAACAGTGGCGGCTGAGGGCACGACGACGAGGTCCACGTACAGCGAGACCGACGCCGAGCGCTGGTACCCGGAGCAGCACTCGTCGAGGCGGAGCGACTTCGCGCGCGACCGCGCCCGGCTCCTGCACTCCAGCGCGCTGCGCCGCCTGGCGGCCAAGACGCAGGTGCTGAGCCCCATGGCCGGGCTCGACTTCGCGCGCAACCGCCTCACGCACTCCCTCGAGGTGGCGCAGGTGGGCCGCGAGCTCGCCTCCAGCCTCGACCTGGATCCCGACGTGGTCGACACCGCGTGCCTCGCGCACGACATCGGCCACCCGCCCTTCGGCCACAACGGCGAGCGGGCCCTCAACGACTGGGCGTCCGACATCGGCGGCTTCGAGGGCAACGCGCAGACGCTGCGCCTGCTCACGCGGCTCGAGCCCAAGGTCGTCGGGCCGGAGGGGCGTCCCTACGGCCTCAACCTCACGCGCGCCAGCCTCGACGCGAGCTGCAAGTACCCGTGGCCGAGCTCGCAGTCGGTGCCGGATCCGTCGGGCCGCGGCAAGTTCGGCTTCTACGACGACGACGTGGCCGCGTTCGAATGGCTGCGCGAGGGGGCGCCGGTCGGCCGCAAGTGCATCGAGGCCGAGGTCATGGACCTCAGCGACGACATCGCCTACTCCGTGCACGACTTCGAGGACGCCATCGTCGGCGGCTACGTCGACGTGCGGGCGCTCGGCGCCCGGGTCGACCACGAGGAGCTCGTCGACTCGATGGTCGCGTGGATCGGCGGGGCGCACTCGCACGAGGAGCTCATCCAGGCGTTCGACCGGCTCGACTCGCTCGACGTGTGGGTGGACGAGTACGACGGCGGCCGCGGCGCGCAGGCGGCGCTGAAGGACCTCACGAGCCAGCTCATCGGCCGGTTCGCCGGCGCGGCCACGCAGCTCACGCGGGCCACGCACACCGACCGCAGCCTCATCCGGTTCGGCGCGCACGTCGTCGTGCCGCGCGCCATCCAGGCGGAGATCGCCGTGCTCAAGGGCATCGTCGCGGCGTTCGTCATGTCGAAGAACACGCGACAGCCCATCTACGCCCGCCAGCGCGAGGTGCTCGCGGGCCTCGCCGACGCCCTGCACGCGCGCGGCGCCGACGAGCTCGACCCGGGCTTCGCGGGCGACTGGCGCGAGGCCGCGGACGACGGCGCGCGCAAGCGCGTCATCGTCGACCAGGTCGCCAGCCTCACCGACCAGTCGGCCATCTCCTGGTACGAGCGCCTGTGCGCCAGGCCGGTCTTCTGATGCCCGCGGGGCGCGGTCGCGGGCCCCGGGTGGCCGAGGGCGCCCGACGTAGGATGAGCCGATGGCCCTGATCCGCAAGAGCGACATCGACGAGGTCCGCTCCCGGGTCAACCTGGGCGACGTGGTGGGGGAGTACGTCACCCTCAAGTCCGCCGGCGTCGGATCCCTGAAGGGCCTCTGCCCCTTCCACGACGAGCGCACCCCGAGCTTCCACGTGCGGCCGCAGGTCGGCTTCTACCACTGCTTCGGCTGCGGCGAGGGCGGCGACGTCTACACGTTCCTGCAGCGCATGGACCACGTCACGTTCGCCGAGGCCGTCGAGCGCATGGCGCAGCGGATCGGCTACCAGCTGCACTACGAGGACGGCCAGGCCGCCACCGACCAGGGCAACCGCTCCCGGCTCCTCGGCGCGAACGAGGCGGCCGCGGAGTTCTTCGTCGAGCAGCTCGGATCCGAGGAGGCGGAGATCGGCCGCACCTTCCTCGGGGAGCGCGGCTTCGACCAGGGCGCGGCGCAGCGCTTCGGCGTCGGCTTCGCCCCGCAGAGCTGGGACGCGCTGTCCTCGCACCTGAAGGCCAAGGGATACACGGAGGCCGAGCTCGTGACCGCGGGCCTCCTCAGCCAGGGCGACCGCGGCGCCTACGACCGGTTCCGCGGCCGGCTGGTGTGGCCCATCCGCGACTTGACCGGCGCCACCGTCGGCTTCGGCGCGCGCCGCCTCCGCGAGGACGACAAGGGCCCCAAGTACCTCAACACCCCCGAGACGCCCGTCTACCACAAGAGCTCCGTGCTCTACGGGCTCGACCTCGCCAAGCGCGACGTGAGCCGGGGCCGTCAGGTCGTCGTGGTCGAGGGCTACACCGACGTCATGGCGTGCCACCTCGCGGGCGTCACGACGGCCGTCGCCACGTGCGGCACGTCGTTCGGCGTCGACCACATCAAGGTCCTCCGCCGCGTGCTCGGCGACGACAGCGGGCTCGGCGAGGTCGTCTTCACCTTCGACCCCGACGCGGCAGGCCAGAAGGCCGCCATGCGCGCGTTCTCCGAGGAGCGCCGCTTCGCCGCGCAGACCTACGTCGCGGTCGGCCCCGAGGGGCTGGATCCCTGCGACCTCCGCCTCACGCGCGGCGACGACGCCGTGCGCCGCATGATCCAGGGCAAGAAGCCCATGTTCGAGTTCGCGATCAAGCAGATCCTCGCCGACCACGACCTCGACACCGTCGAGGGGCGGGTCGCCGCGCTGCGCGCCGCCGCCCCCGTGGTCGCCGACATCCGCGACCCGTCGCTCCGCCCCGGCTACGCGCGCGAACTCGCGGGCTGGCTCGGCATGGACCTCACCGAGGTCGGCCGCGCCGTCCAGACCGCCGGACGCAGCATGCCCGCCGACGGCGCCGACCGCTCCGGCGGTGCGCCGCAGGGCCGGCACGCGCAGGGCGGGCACGGCCCGGACGACGACGGCGCCGGCGACGCCTCCCGCTCGATGTCGCTCATGGACCTGCCGACCGACCTCGCCACCCGGCTCGAGCGCGACGCGCTCATGGCGATGCTGCAGCACCCCGAGCTCGTGGGGAACGACCTCGTGATGCGCGCCGCGCAGGTCACGTTCGTCAACGAGAGCCTCGCGGTCGTCCGCGACGGCGTCATCGGGAGCATGGACGCCCTCGGCGGCGCGGACTGGCTGTCGCGCGTGGCCCTCGAGGTGCCCGAGTCGTTCGCGACGCTCGTGAAGCAGCTCGGCGTCGCACCGCTGCCGAACCGCGGCGACGCCGACAAGCTCGCCGTGTACGTGAAGGGCGTCACGGCCGAGCTCGTCGGGCGCGACCTGCTGCGCCGCAAGGCCGACCTCATCGGGCGGCTGCAGCGCACGGACGCGACGCACGAGCGCGAGCGGTACCAGGAGATCCAGCGCGAGCTCATGCAGGTCGAGGCCGAGCGCCGCGCGCTCCGCGAATAGCCGGCACCTGTTCGCGCGGGCCGCGATCCGCACCGGATTCACACGCGCCTGCCATGTTTCATTCGTGTGAAGAAGCGTCCCCGCGCGTCCCCCGGGTCCGGGCTGCTGTTTCCCGTGTGTTAGAAATCATGCACAGCACAGCGTCCGTGTCTTCCCGATGCGCGGGCGCGAATCCCCTTCATGAAAGAGGCACTCGGAACATGACGTCCGCATTCACCCGGCGCTCACGCGTCCTGCTCGCCACGGCCGGATTCTCCGCCGCGGCCCTCGTCCTCGCCGGCTGCTCCGGCGGATCCGGCGACCCGCTCGCCGAGGACGGCGCGTCAGGCGGCGGATCCATCGTCGTCGGCACGACCGACAAGGTCCTCTCGCTCGACCCGGCCGGCTCCTACGACAACGGCTCGTTCGCGGTGCAGAACCAGGTCTACCCGTTCCTGTTCAACAGCCCCTACGGCAGCCCGGACGTCGAGCCCGACCTCGCCGTCTCCGGCGAGTACACCTCGCCGAACGAGTTCACGGTCGAGCTCAAGCCCGACCTGAAGTTCGCCAACGGCCATGCGCTCACCGCGAGCGACGTCAAGTTCACGTTCGACCGCATCGCGACCATCGCGGCCAACGGCGCCGACAACGGCAACGGCCCGTCGTCGCTCCTCGCGAACGTCGAATCCGTCGCGGCGCCCGACGACACCACCGTCGTCTTCACGCTGAAGACCGCGAACGACCAGACCTTCGAGCAGGTGCTCTCCAGCCCCGCCGGCCCCATCGTCGACGAGGAGGTCTTCCCGGCCGACGCGCTGGCCGACCCGGCCGCCATCGTCGCGGCGAACGCCTTCGCGGGCCAGTACGTCATCACCGACTTCCAGCTCAACCAGCTCGTCGCCTACGCGCCGAACGCCGACTACCAGGGCGTCCTGCCGAAGGCCGCGAACGGCGGCGTGACCGCGCGCTACTACGCGGACGAGACCACGATGAAGCTCGCCGTGCAGAACGGCGAGATCGACGTCGCGGGCCGCTCGCTCGGCGCGACCGACATCGCGGACCTCAAGAAGGACGACTCCGTCCAGGTCATCGAGGGCCCCGGCGGCGAGATCCGCTACATCACCTTCAACCTGAACACGCAGCCCTTCGGCAAGACCACCGGCGAGGCCGACGAGGCCAAGGCCCTCGCCGTGCGCCAGGCGGCCGCCGACCTGATCGACCGCGAGGAGCTGTCGACCCAGGTCTACAACGGCACCTACACGCCGCTCTACTCCTACGTGGCCGACGGCCTCTCCGGCGCCAACGAGGCGCTCAAGGGCATCTACGGCGACGGGAACGGCGGGCCGGACGCGGACAAGGCCGCGAAGGCCCTGGCCGACGCCGGCGTGCAGACGCCCGTCGCGCTGCAGCTCCAGTTCAACCCGGACCACTACGGCGCCGGCTCGGACGACGAGTACGCGCTCATCAAGCAGCAGCTCGAGGCGACCGGCCTGTTCCAGGTCAACCTGCAGTCCACGATCTGGGACCAGTACAGCAAGGCCCGCGTCAACGACGAGTACCCGGCGTACCAGCTCGGCTGGTTCCCCGACTACTCGGACGCGGACAACTACCTCACGCCGTTCTTCTCCCCGCAGTCCTTCGTGAAGAACCACTACGACAACGCCACGGTGACGGACCTCATCACGCAGCAGCTGTCGGAGGCCGACTCCACGAAGCGCGCCGAGATCATCGGCCAGATCCAGGACGACGTCGCCGCCGACCTGCCGACCCTGCCCCTGCTCCAGGGCTCGCAGGTCGCGGTGGCCGGCAAGGGCGTGGACGGCGTGACGCTCGACGCGTCCTTCAAGTTCCGCTACGCCCCGATCACCAAGGGCTGATGAGGCCGACGGGAGGGCGCTCGATAGGCTGACGCCCTCCCCGGATGGGGCGTCCCGCTGCGGCGGGACGCCCCACTCCTGTGTCTCCCGCGGTGCCCCGCCGCCCGCTCCTCCGACGACCTGAAAGGCCCATCCGCCGTGACCGTCATCCCGGACGCCGTACCCGCGTCCGCGCCCCCCGGGGCGCAGCCCAAGGCCCGGAAGCAGGGGATCGGGCTCGGCCAGTACATCCTCATCCGCGCCGTGCTCATCATCCCGACCGTCTTCATCCTCGTGACGCTCGTCTTCTTCCTCATGCGCATCGTGGGCGACCCAATCTCCGCCGCCGTGGGCGACCGCCTCACCCCGGAGCAGCTCCAGGAGCGTCTCGCGACCGCGGGCTTCGACCGGCCGCTCATCGTGCAGTACGTCGAGTACCTCGGCCAGATCGCCACCGGGAACTTCGGCCGCTCGCTCACCGACAACCGGCTCATCAGCGAGGTGCTGCTGCAGTACGGCTCGGCCACGCTCGAGCTCGTCGTCTACTCGCTGATCGTCGCCTTCGTCATCGGCATCCCGCTCGGCCTCGTCGCCGCCTACTTCAAGGACCGCACGCCCGACGCCGTGCTGCGGATCCTCGCGATCCTCGCCTACGCCACGCCCGTCTTCTTCGCGGGCCTGCTGCTGAAGCTCGTCTTCTCCGTCTGGCTCGGGATCCTGCCGCTGTCGGGCCGCGCCGACACCCGCGTCGAGGTCGCCCTGGGGAGGCTGGAGAACCCGACCGGCATCTACCTGATCGACGCGCTCCGCCTCGGCAGCCCCACCGCCGTCAGCGACGTGCTCGAGCACGCGGTGCTCCCGGCGCTCGCGCTGGGCCTCCTGACCGCGGGCATCTTCCTCCGGCTCGTGCGCACCAACGTCATCTCCACGCTCGGCACCGAGTACGTGGACGCGGCGCGGTCGCGCGGCGTCGGCGAGTTCCGGCTCACGACCCGGCACGCGCTGAAGCCCGCGCTCATCCCGATCATCACCGTGGTGGGCCTGCAGATCGCCGTCATGCTCGGCGGCGCGGTGCTCACCGAGACCACGTTCGAGTGGCGGGGCCTCGGCTTCCAGCTCGCGCAGTACCTGGCGGCGCGCGACTTCGTGGCCGTGCAGGGCATCGTGGCGCTCCTGGCCGTGATCGTCGCGGTCACCAACTTCATCGTCGACGTCATCGCGGCGCTCATCGACCCGCGAGTGAGGTACTGACATGACCGACACCACCACCACGGCGCCCGCGCCCGCCCCCGCGCGCCGCACCCTGTTCCAGCGCCTGCCGCTCATCTCGCACGTGCGGCAGAGCGTGGGGCTCCAGCGCGGCATGCTCGTCGCCGGCATGGTCATCACGGGGATCTTCATCCTCCTCGCGGCGTTCGCGCCGCTCATCGCCCCGTTCGGCTTCGACCAGGACCGGGACGACGCGGGCTCCTTCACGCGCCAGGCCGCCCCCGACGCCGCGCACATCTGGGGCACGACGGTCGGCGGCTACGACGTGTTCTCCCGGGTCGTCTGGGGCACCCAGACCGCGCTCTCGGTCGTCGTGATCGCCGTGGTCCTGTCGCTGTTCGCCGGCGTGCTGCTCGGCGTCGTCTCGGGCTACCTCGGCGGCTGGCTCGACCGGATCCTCGTGGTCATCGCCGACGCCATCTACCCCTTCCCGACGCTGCTGCTCGCGATCGTCGTCAGCATCGTGCTGACCGGCGGGCAGTCGAGCCTCTGGGGCGGCATCCTGGCGGCGGCCGTGAGCATCACGGTCGTCTACATCCCGCAGTACTTCCGGGTCATCCGCGCGGAGGTCGTGCGGCTGAAGGCGGAGGCGTTCGTCGAGAGCGCGAAGGTCATCGGCACGTCGACGCCGCGGATCATGTTCGTGCACGTGCTGCGGAACTCCACGCGCACGCTGCCGCTGATCCTCACGCTCAACGCGTCCGAGGCGATCCTCACGCTCGCGGGCCTCGGCTTCCTCGGCTTCGGCATCTCGCCGACGTCGGCCGCGGAGTGGGGCTACGACCTCAACCGGGCGCTCGCGGACACCGCGAGCGGCGTCTGGTGGACGGGCGTCTTCCCGGGCGTCGCCATCGTCCTGCTCGTCCTCGGGCTCACGCTCGTGGGCGAGAGCGTGAACGACATCTCCGACCCCAAGCTGCGTGCCCGCAAGCGCGCGAAGACGAGGGACATCTCCGACCCCCAGCCGCGTGCCCGCAAGCGCGCCGACAAGAAGAAGGTGTCCACATGAGCGACGTCGTCTCGATCCGCGACCTCGGCGTCACCTTCGCGACCGACGGCGGCGACGTCCGCGCGGTCGACGGGGTGTCTCTGACCGTCGCACCCGGCGAGATCCTCGCCATCGTGGGGGAGTCGGGCTCGGGCAAGTCCGTCACCGCCCGCACGATCCTCGGCCTCCTGCCCGACACCGCCGTCACCGCCGGGGCCGTGCTCCTCAGCGACCGGACGGGGGCGGGCGCGGTCGACGTGCTCTCCATCTCCGCCGACGAGCTGCGCCGCGCGCGCGGCCGCGACGTCGCGATGGTGTTCCAGGAGCCGTCGACGGCGCTCAACCCCGTGCACACGGTGGGCTGGCAGATCATCGAGGGCCTCCGCGCCCACGGCCGCGTCTCGAAGAAGGAGGGCCGCGCGAAGGCGATCGACATCCTCCGCCGCGTGGGCATCCCCGACCCCGAGACCCGCGTCGACCACTACCCGCACCAGTTCTCCGGCGGGCAGAAGCAGCGCGTCGTCATCGCGATGGCGCTCGTGCTGGATCCGGGGCTCATCGTCGCCGACGAGCCGACCACCGCGCTCGACGTCACCGTGCAGGCCGAGATCCTCGACCTGCTGCGCCGATGCCGCGACGAGTTCGGCGCCGCCGTGATCCTCATCACGCACAACATGGGCGTCGTGGCCGACCTCGCCGACCGCGTGGCCGTCATGTACCGCTCGCGGCTCGTGGAGCAGGCCGACGTCGCCACGCTCTTCGCGTCGCCGAAGGAGGAGTACACGCGGAACCTGCTGGCCTCCGTCCCGAAGCTCGGCGAGGGCGTCGCCGCGACCGTGGAGCGCGCCGCGGTGCGCACCCGGGCGCGCGCGGAGTCGGCCACCGAGGCGGCGCCCGTCGTCGTCGCGAAGGGGCTCGAGATCGAGTACCCGGGGCGCCTCGGCTCGCCCGCCTTCCGCGCCGTGAAGGGCGTCGACCTGCGCATCGAGGCGGGTGAGGTCCTCGGGCTCGTGGGGGAGTCGGGCTCCGGCAAGACCACCATCGGGCGCGCCATCGCGGGACTCACCAACGTGACCGGCGGATCCCTGCAGGTCCTCGGCACCGAGATGCTCGGCGTGCGCGAGCGCGACTTCCGGAAGCTCCGCGCCGACATCGGGTTCGTGTTCCAGGACCCGGCGACGAGCTTCAACCCGCGCCTCACGATCGCCGAGTGCGTGGCCGAGCCGCTCATCGTGCACGGCCGCGCGAAGTCGCCGCAGGCCGCGCGCGGCCGCGTCGACGAGCTGCTCGAGGCGGTCCAGCTGCCGAAGGCGTTCGGCGACCGGTACCCGCACGAGCTCTCGGGCGGGCAGCGCCAGCGCGCGAGCCTCGCCCGCGGGCTCGCGCTCGAGCCGTCGCTGCTGGTCGCGGACGAGCCCACGAGCGCGCTCGACGTGTCCGTGCAGGCGCGCGTGCTGGAGCTCTTCGCCGAGCTGCAGCGCGAATTCGGGTTCGCGGCGCTGTTCATCAGCCACGATCTCGCCGTCGTCGACCTGCTCGCCGACCGCATCGCCGTGCTGTACCGCGGCGAGCTCGTGGAAGAGGGGACGGGCGCCGAGGTGCTCGGGAACCCGCAGCACCCGTACACGCAGCGTCTGCTGGCGTCGCTGCCCGTGCCGGACCCGGGCGAGCAGGCCGAGCGCCGCGCCCGGCTGCACGCGCTCCGGGCCGCCGAGCGGGCCGCCGGCTAGGCGGCTCCGAGCGGGGCCCGGTCGACCCCGGGCATGATGGGTCGGAACCCGCATCCGTCGTGCGGCCGGTCACGCCGGCCGGCCGCACGATCACGCCGAGGACGGAGCAGCGAATGACGCACACCCCCCGAGATACCGGCGCGGACGGCGCATCCGCCGAGCCCGTGCTCGACGCCCGCGACCTGCGTCTGGCGTACCCCGCGCGCCGCGGGGCCGAGACGCCGCCGGCCGTCGACGGGATCACGCTGCGGATCCAGCCCGGCGAGGTCCTCGGCGTCGTGGGCGCGAGCGGATCCGGCAAGTCGTCGCTCGCGCGCGTGCTGGCGGGCCTCATCCCGTCGGGCGACGAGGGGGCCGCCGTGCCGCGGATCACGGGCGGCGACGCCTCGGTGCTCGGCCAGGGCCTCCGCCGCATGGGCCGCCGCGCCCGCACGCGCACCACCTACGGCATCGGCTACGTGCCGCAGGACGCCGGCACCACGCTGCACCCGCAGCTCACCGCCAGCGAGGCCATCGCCGAGCCGATCTTCTCCCGCGACCGCCGCTTCGACAGCCAGGTGGCCGCCCGCCGCGTCGTCACGCTCCTCACGGCGCTCGACCTCCCGCCCGGCACGCAGGACCGCTACCCGCACGAGCTCTCCAGCGGCCAGCGCCAGCGCGTCGCGCTCGCCCGCGCGCTCGTCCTCGGCCCGCGCCTCCTCATCGCCGACGAGCCGACCTCGGGCGTCGACGTCATGAGCCGCGTCGCCGTGCTCGACCTCCTGCGCGACCTCCAGTCCCGCGGCGGCTTCTCCGCCCTCGTGGTCAGCCACGACCTCGCCGTGGTCGAGCGCCTCACCGACCGCCTCGCCGTGCTGCATCGCGGCACCCTGGTCGGCTACGGCGCGATCGACGACGTGCTCGCGGATCCCACGCACCCGTACGTGCAGGGGCTCGCGGAGTCGCGCACCGCGGCGGACGCCGGCCGGGAGCCCGCGGAACGGGATCCGGACCCCGCCGAACCGGTCGTCACCCTGCGATCCCCTGAACCGCCCGCCCGCGTCCCGCACCCCAGGAGGCCCCGCACATGACCGACACCACCGCACCCGCTCCCGGCCCCCGCCGCGTCCATCGCGCGGTCGACGGCGCCACCCCGCACCGCCTCACGGGCGACGCGCGTCCCATCCCCGGCCCGATCGCGATGCTGCCGCGCACCGAGGAGGCCTACCTCGAGGCCGTCCGCGAGGCCGGCGGCGAGGTGGTCGAGCTGTCGGAGGAGACCCGCGGCATCGTCTGGCTCTCCATCACCCGCGCCGCCGAGCTCACCGACACGCTCGCCGCCAACCCTCAGGTCCAGTGGGTGCAGCTGCCGTTCGCGGGCGTCGACGCCTTCGCCGCGACCCTCCGCGAGTGCGATCGGCCGGACCTCGTCTGGACGAGCGCGAAGGGCGCCTACTCCGAGCCGGTCGCGGAGCACGCCCTCGCGCTGACCCTCGCGACCCTGCGGCAGCTGCCGGAGCGCGCCCGGGCGACCTCGTGGGGATCCTCCGCGGGCCTGTCGCTCTACCGCTCCGAGGTCGTCGTGGTCGGCGCGGGCGGCATCGCGCTGGAGTACATCCGGCTGCTCGCCCCGTTCGACTGCTCCGTGACGGTCGTCCGCCGCAGCGGTGACCCCGTCGAGGGCGCCGACCGCACCGTCACGGCCGACCGGCTCGACGAGGTGCTCCCCGGCGCCGACGTCGTGATGCTCGCCGCGGCCAGCACCGACGACACCGCCGGGCTCATCGGCGCCGCGCAGCTCGCCGCGATGAAGGACACGGCCGTGCTCGTCAACATCGCCCGCGGCGCGCTCATCGACCCCGACGCTCTGCTCGACGCGCTGCGCTCGGGCGCCATCCACGGCGCGGGCCTCGACGTCACGTCGCCCGAGCCGCTGCCCGACGGCCACCCGCTGTTCTCCGAGCAGCGCTGCATCGTCACGCCGCACACCGCCGACACCCCGGACATGGTGCGGCCGCTGCTGGCCGAGCGGATCCGCCTCAACACCGAGGCCTTCCTCCGCACGGGGGACTTCGTCGGCATCGTCGAGCCGAGCTCCGGCTACTGACGCGCGTGCCGTCGACGGCACGGCCGCCCGCGCCGCGTCGGGCCCCGTAGGGTGACAGGCGTGATGACGCCCGAGGAAGCCGCCGTGCCCGAGGTCTCGATGTGGGCGGGCGGCTACACCGCCGACGCGGGCGGATCGGGCGTCGGCATCACGGCCCTCGCGGTCGATCCCATCACGGGCGACCTCGCGGTCGTCGGCACGGCGGTGGAGACGCCGTCGCCCTCGTTCCTCCTCGCGCACGGCGACATGGTCTACGCGGTGGGAGAGGCGGCCGACCGCGTGGAGGCGTTCCGCCGGGGGCCGGGCGGCTCGCTGCAGTGGGCGGGCGGACAGCCGAGCGGCGGATCCGGCCCCTGCCACCTGCACGTCGTCGACGGCCTGCTCCTCACCTCGCACTACGGCGACGGCACCGTCGCCGTCCACCCCGTCTCGCATGACGGCACCCTCGGCGAGGCGATGCAGCTGCTCGCCGCCGAGGGATCCGGTCCGCGCCCCCAGCAGGACGGCCCGCACGCGCACGCGACGCTCCACGTCGGCGGCGGCGTCGTCCTCAGCGCCGACCTCGGCACCGACGCCGTCCACGTGCACGCGCTCCGCGACGGACGCCTCGACCGCATCGGCGCCGTGGCCCTCCCGCCCGGCACGGGGCCGCGGCACATGGCCCTCCTGTCGTCGGGCCGCGTGCTCCTCGTGGGCGAGCTCGACGGCACGCTGCACGCGCTCGAGGGCCGGGGCGCGTCCTGGCACCTCGCCGCATCCACCGCATGCGCGGCCGAGCCGGACGCGCGCGACTCCGCCGCCGAGGTGCGGGTGTCCTCCGACGAGCGCCTCGCGTACGTCGGCCTCCGCGGTTCCGACCGGATCGCGGTGGTCGGCATCGCCGCCGACGGCGCGCTCGCCCCCGTCGCCGCGTTCGACTGCGGCGGCGCGACGCCCCGCCACCACGTCGTCGTCGACGACGGCCTGCACGTGGCGAACCAGGGATCCGGCACGGTCGCGTCCTTCCGGCTCGACCCGGCGACGGGGCTGCCCACCGCCGGGCCCGCCGTGATCGCGGTGCCGAGCCCGACCTACCTGCTCCCCGTCGACTAGCGGGAGCGCACGTCCGGGCGCGTGCGGCTCAGCGCAGCAGGAGGGGAGCGGCCGCCCGGATCTCCTCCTCGACCCCGAGACCGCGCCAACCGGACGCGGTGAACGCCCGGCCGTCGACCCCGTTGCGGTCCATCAGGGCGAAGCCGACCGCGCGGATCCCCGAGTACGCGATGAGCACGGGGCGCACGGGGTCGGAGACGAGGCGCACGATGCGCTCGCGCCGGGCCTCGAGGACGGGCAGCGTGTCCGCGGGCCCGTCGGCCGGTCGGACGAGGATCGCGTCGGCGACCGGGTCGTCGGGCGCGGCGTCGCGCGAGCGGACGTCCGCGTCGAGCAGCGGCCACAGCCGGTCCGCGTCGTTCGGACGCGCGACCACGACCTGGAACATCCCCATGTCCCGACGCTACCCGGCGCGGGCCAGCGCCAGCGGGCAAAGTAAAAGGCCCCGCGGGTGGAGCCGCGAGGCCTTCGCTCCCCGAGTTGGACTCGAACCAACAACCTGCCGGTTAACAGCCGGCTGCTCTGCCAATTGAGCTATCGAGGATCACGTGGAGCAACCTGCAAAGCGTAGCAAAGAAATCGGTCGCCTCCGGTCACCGGGTGTCGACCCGGGCGCGTCCCTCAGTCCTCGAGGTGGTCGCGCCCCGGGAGCCACGACTGCCCGGGCACGCCCCAGCCGCTCTTGCGGATGACCTTCGCCACCGGCTTCCGGTGCTCGTGCGCGAGCCGGTCGGTGTACAGCAGGCCGTCGAGGTGGTCGAACTCGTGCTGCAGGATGCGCGCGAACCACCCGGCCGCCTCGATCTCGAAGGGCGTGCCGTCGAGGTCGACCGCGCGGAGGATCGCCCGGTCGGCGCGCACCAGCGGGAAGCGCTCGCCCGGGAAGGAGAGGCAGCCCTCCTCCTCGGTGTCCTCGTCGGCCTCGCGCACGGCGACGGGCGTGATGAAGAGGTCCGGGTTGACGGCGACGCCCCGCAGCGGCTCGCCCTCGTCGGTCTCGTACGAGTAGACGAACACGCGCAGCGGCACACCCACCTGGGGCGCCGCGAGACCCACGCCCGGCGCCTCGTCCATGGTGTCGTACATGTCGGCCACGAGGGCGCGCAGGTCGTCGTCGAACGCCTCCACCTCGCGGGCCGGGGCGTGCAGGACGGGGTCTCCGGTGATCCGGATGGGGAGGACGGCCATGCTGCCGATGATAGGCGGACCGCCGGGTAGGGTCGGGGCGTGCCCTTCGACGCCAGCCCCGTTCTCCAGGCCGCCTCGTTGACCCCGTACCAGGCGCTCGGCATCCCGATCGCGCTCGTCGGCGCCGTGTTCCTGTCCCTGGGCGCGCAGCTGCAGTCGCAGGGCGTGGCGAAGATGGAGGCGCGCGGGAAGAAGAGCACGGCGGGCCTCAGCCTCCGCCAGCTCGGCGCGCTGCTCGGCCGCCCGTCGTGGGTCGCCGGCACCGTGATGCTCGGCCTCGCCATCGTGTTCCAGCTCGCGAGCCTGCGCCTCGCGCCGCTCATCGTCGTGCAGCCGCTCGGCGCGGTGGCGCTCGTGGTCACGGCCGTCCTCAACTCCCGCGCCACGGGCAAGCGGCTCGACCTCAAGGCGAAGCGGGCCGTCGCGCTCTGCATCGGCGGCGTCGGGCTCTTCGTGGTCTTCGCGGCCGTCTTCGCCAAGGAGACGCCCATCCGCACGCCCGAGCTCATCACGATCCTGGTGATCCTCGCCGTCGTGCTCGCGCTGCTCGGCGGCCTCTTCCTCTACTTCCGCCGCCACGTGCGCGCGATCTTCTACATCATCAGCGCGGGCGTGCTCTACGGCTTCGTCGCGACGCTCGCCAAGGTCGTCATCAACCGCCTCACGACGGGCGACTTCGACGTCCTCACGGCCGTGTGCATCGTGGCCCTCGTCGCCGCGACGCTGCTCGGCGCGTACTTCGTGCAGACGGCCTACTCGTCGGGACCGCCGGACCTCGTCATCGCGGGCCTCACGGTGGTCGACCCGCTCGTCGCCGTCTGCATCGGCGTGACCGTCCTCGGCGAGGCCGCGGACGCGCCGTTCTACGCGGGCGTGGCCTTCCTCGTCGCGGGCGCCGTGGCGGTCGTCGGGGTGTTCCAGCTCGCGAAGCACCACCCGCACGCGTCCTGAGGCCGCGACCGGCCGCATCGCCTGCCCGGCGCCGGACACCCGGAGGCGGCTGCCGCGACCGCGGTGCGCCGTCGGGCCGCCCCGGGACCCGTGCGATACGTTGCTCAGCGACACCCGGCCCGCGCCACCCCGATCCACGTGACGCGCGCCGGACGCCGACACCACTGGAGAGACACTTCTTGCCGAACACCTCAGGGCAGACCCCGCGCGAGCCGGCGACCCCCGGTCGACCGCTGCGCATCCTCATCGGCGCGGACACGTTCCCGCCGGACGTGAACGGCGCCGCGCGCTTCGCCGAGCGCCTCGCGGGCGGACTCGTCCGCCGCGGCCACGAGGTGCACATCGTCGCGCCGGCGGCGAGCCGCAAGCACGGCACCTGGACCGAGGTGCACGACGGCCAGGAGATGACGGCGCACCGTCTGCGCAGCTGGCGCTGGTACCCGCACGACTGGCTGCGGTTCGCCCTGCCGTGGAACATCAACCGGAACAGCGCCCGGATCCTCGACGCCGTGCAGCCCGACGTCGTGCACTTCCAGTCGCACATCGTCACGGGCCGCGGCCTCAGCATCGAGGCCGAGAAGCGCGGGATCCGCATCGTCGGGACCAACCACTTCATGCCGGAGAACATGCTCCAGCACACGCTGCTGCCCGTGGCGTGGCAGGACAAGGCCATCTCCATGGCGTGGAAGGCCGCTCGCCGCACCTTCGGGCGCGCCGAGGCCGTCACGACGCCCACGCGCCGCGCCGCCCAGTTCCTCGAGCGCTACACGGGGCTCCAGGGCGTCATCGCCATCTCCTGCGGCATCGACGCGGCGAACTACACGCCCGACTTCACGCCGCGCACCCGCAACCGCATCGTGTTCGTCGGCCGGGTGACGGGGGAGAAGCAGATCGACGTGCTGCTGCGCGCCTTCGCGATCCTGCCCGCGCCGCTCGACGCGGAGCTCGAGATCGTCGGCGGGGGAGACCAGAAGACGGCGCTCGAGAAGCTCGCCGCCGACCTCGGCATCGCCGACCGCACAACGTTCACCGGCTACGTGTCCGACGAGGAGCTGCGCCGCGCCTACACGCGCGCGACCGTCCTCGCGATGCCGAGCATCGCCGAGCTGCAGTCCATCGTGACGATGGAGGCCATGGCCTCCGCGCTGCCCGTCGTGGCCGCCGATGCCATGGCCCTCCCGCACCTCGTGCACGACGGCGAGAACGGCTACCTCTTCCGTCCCGGCGACGTCGACGACCTCGCCGCGAAGCTGCAGCGGGTGCTCGAGCTGCCCGATGAGGAGCTCCAGCGCATGAAGCGCGAGAGCCTCGCGGTGGTCGCCACGCACGACATCGAGCGCACGATCTCGACGTTCGAGAGCCTGTATCGTGGCGAGTCCGTGGCCGCGCCGGTCACGGACGAGGCACGCGGCGTGACGGACGGCTCAGGCGCCGCCTAGCTCCGCCGCCTCGGGGCGGTAGCTCAGCTGGTCAGAGCAGCGGACTCATAATCCGTCGGTCATGGGTTCAAGTCCCATCCGCCCTACTCCCGCGCCGCGCTCCCGCGTGCCCGCTCGACGCCCTCCGGGCGTGCCCCCGATCGCGCACCCCCTCGGACTGGGGTGCGTCGCGGCACTAGCACGGTGCCGCCTCGACCGCCACGGCGATGTCCGCTCTATTACCATGGGTACCGAAATCACCCCGGTCGCGGGGGCCCCGAGGGCGACCGACGACCGCCACCGGCACCCGCCGACGAGACGCGCGAGCGCGCGTCGGGCCAGCCGCCCACCCGCGAGGACACGATGACGAGCACGCGACCCACCCGCACGAGCCGATCCACGACGGTCGCGCCGGAGGGATCCCGCACGCGCTCGTTCCGCGGCGACATCCAGGGCCTCCGCGCCCTCGCCGTGGTCGCCGTCATCCTCGACCATTTGCTCGCCTGGCCGTCCGGCGGCTTCCTCGGCGTCGACGTCTTCTTCGTGATCTCGGGCTTCATCATCACGTCGCTCCTGCTGCGGCAGCACGACAAGCGCGGCCGGATCTCGTTCGCCGAGTTCTACCGCAAGCGCGTCAAGCGCATCCTGCCGGCCTCGACCGCCGTGCTCCTCGTCACCGTGCTCGCCAGCTGGATGGTGTTCCTCTCCGGCCGCGCGTCCGCGTTCGCGTGGGACAGCGTCGCCGCGTTCTTCTTCGTCGCCAACTGGCGCTTCGCCGCGACCGACACCGACTACTGGGCCGCCGACAGCGCCGTCTCGCCCGTCCAGCACTACTGGTCGCTCGGCGTGGAGGAGCAGTTCTACGTCGTCTGGCCGATCCTCCTCACACTCGGCCTCGCGCTCTCCCTGCGCTTCCGTGGGCCCGGCCGCTACCGCGGGATCCTCACCGCGATCCTCGTCGTCATCACGGCGGGATCCTTCGCGTGGGCCATGGCCGACACCGCGGGCAACGCCGCCGTCGCCTACTTCTCCACGCTCTCCCGCGCGTGGGAGCTCGGCGTCGGGGCGCTCCTCGCCGTCGCCACGCCGCTGCTGCGCCGCATCCCGGACGCCGTGCGGCCGGTCATGGCATACGCCGGCCTCGCCGTCATCGCCTACGGCCTCTTCGCCCTCAGCAGCGCGTCGCCCATCCCCGCGCCCGGATCCGCCATCCCGGTCGTCGGCGCCGCGCTCGTCATCGCCGGCGGCACGGGCGGCGCGCAGCGCTTCCTCTGGCCGCTCACGAACCCCGTCTCGCGCTACCTCGGGGACATCTCGTACTCGCTCTACCTCTGGCACTTCCCGGTCATCGTGATCCTCGCGGCCGTCTCCGACACCGCCGGGCTCGGCTACCCGGTCATCGTGCTCGTGCTCACCCTCGGCCTCTCGGTGCTCTCGTACCACGGCCTCGAGGACCCGATCCGCCGCTCGGACTGGCTCGAGCCCGGTGCCGCCGCGCGCCGGAAGAAGAGGCGTTCGCGCCGCCGCCCCGGCTTCGGGGCGTCGACGGGCACGAAGGTCGCGGCCCTCGGCACGGCCGCGCTGCTGACGGTCACCTTCATCAGCCTCGCCGTCGTGCGACAGCAGGAGATCCAGGAGGCCTCGCGCATCGCGCCGGGCCCGGCCGCGTCCGGCGAGGAGGACCCGGGAGACCCCGCCGTGCTCGCGGCCGGCGACCTCGGCGCGCTGCAGGTCCAGATCCGCGACGCCCTCGCCGCCACCAGCTGGCCCGCGCTCGACCCCGCGATCGACGGCCTGGAGAAGTCCGCCGTGCCCGTCGAGGACGGCCAGGGCTGCGGCCGCACCGACGTGGCGAACCCGCGCTCCTGCTCCTTCGGCGACAGCCGGAAGCCCACGATCATGGTCCTCGGCGACTCGACCGGCATCACCCTGCTGCCCACGGTGCGCGCCATGTTCGAGGCGACGCACCACATCCGCGGGCTCACCTTCGCCGGCTGCGCCGTCATGGACGTCCAGTGGGACTTCCCCGACGCGTCCACCAAGGGCGGATGCCTGGACTTCCGCACGCAGGCGATCGCCGCGATCCAGGAGGAGAAGCCGGAGATCCTGTTCGTCAGCAACAGCTACGGGCAGGTCCTCAAGCTCGCGTCGAAGGCCACGGGCGACGACGCGGTGGCGGAGTGGTCCGCGGGCGTGCAGAGCACGGTCGGCCAGGTGCGCGACAGCGTCGGGAAGGTCGTCCTCGTCTCGTCCCCGCCGACCGGCCAGCCGCTCGAGACGTGCGCGACGAAGGTCTCCACGCCCGCCGACTGCCAGGCCACGATCCCCGGCGCCTGGAAGGTGGGCGACCGCTCCCAGGAGGACGCGGCCCGGGCGCTCGGCATCGCCTACGTCGACACCTCGTCGCTGTTCTGCTGGGAGGAGCGCTGCCCGTCCTTCGTCGGCAGCACGCCCACGAAGCGCGACAGCGTGCACACCACCCCGCAGTACGCGGCCGTGATCACCCCGGCGTTCCGGCAGATGCTCGACGAGGCGCTGGCGGGCGCGCCGGCCTGATCCGCGGGCACGCGCGGGGACCGTCCGGCCGGGCGCACGACGACGGCCGCCGCGCGGATGCGCGACGGCCGTCGTCGAGCGGGGGCTACTCCCGCAGCGTCGTGATGTGCTCCCGGTACCACTCGACCGTGGAGCGCAGGCCCTCGTCGAGCCCGATGGAGGAGGTCCACCCGGCGTCGGCGAGCTTCGACACGTCCAGCAGCTTCTGCGGCGTGCCGTCCGGCTTCGAGGTGTCCCACTCGGTGCGGCCCTCGTAGCCGACGACGCGCGCGATGGTCTCCGCGATCTCCCGGATGGTCACGTCGCTGCCCGTGCCCACGTTGACCTGCTCGGGCCCGTCGTAGTGCTCCAGCAGGTGGAGGCACGCGGCGGCCATGTCGTCGACGTGCAGGAACTCGCGGCGCGGGGTGCCCGTGCCCCAGTTCGTCACCGACTCCGCGCCGGACTCGCGCGCCTCGTCGTATCGGCGGATGAGCGCGGGCAGCACGTGCGAGCCCTGCGGCGAGAAGTTGTCGCCGGGTCCGTAGAGGTTCGTCGGCATGGCCGAGATCCACGGCAGGCCGTACTGGCGGCGCACGGCCTGGATCTGCATGATGCCCGCGATCTTCGCGATCGCGTAGGCGTCGTTGGTGGGCTCGAGGTGACCCGTGAGGAGGCTGTCCTCGGTGATCGGCTGCGCCGCGAGCTTCGGGTAGATGCACGAGGAGCCGAGGAACAGCAGGCGGTCCACGCCGTGGGCGAGCGCCGCGTCGAGCACGTTGACCTGGATCCGCAGGTTGTCGCTGAGGAAGTCGACCGGGTACGTGCTGTTGGCGAGGATCCCGCCGACCTTCGCGGCCGCGAGCACCACGTGCACGGGCTTCTCGGCGGCGAAGAACGCGAAGACCGCGTCGCGGTCCTTGAGGTCGAGCTCGGCGGACGTGCGGCCGATGACGTCGGTGAAGCCCTCCGCCTCGAGACGGCGGACGATGGCCGAGCCGACGAGACCGCGGTGGCCGGCCACGTAGACGCGGGCCGAGCGGTCGAGCGGCGCGGGCGTGAAGGCGACGGCGTCGCGCTCGTCGGCGGCGGACGCGCCGGCCGCGGGGGCCGCGCTCACGCCTCGCCCGCGGTCGTGTCGGCCGTGCCCCAGCTCGCGAGCTTCACGGAGTCGATCCACGGACGCCCCTCGGCCTCGAGCGCGGCGATGTCCGCGTCGACCATGATCCGCGCGAGCATCGTGGTGTCGACCGTGGCCTTCCAGCCGAGCTTCTCCTCGGCCTTCGTGGCGTCGCCCACCAGGGCGTCGACCTCGGTGGGGCGGAGGTACCGCGGGTCGAACCGCACGTGCTCGGACCAGTCGAGGCCCGCGTGCGAGAACGCGGTCTCGAGGAAGTCGCGCACGGTGAAGTTGCCGCCGGTCGCGAGCACGAAGTCGTCGGGCTCGTCGGCCTGCAGCATCCGCCACATGCCCTCGACGTACTCGGCGGCGTAGCCCCAGTCGCGGATGCTGTCGAGGTTGCCGAGGTAGACGTGGTCCTGCTTGCCGGCCTTGATGGCGGCGACCGCGCGCGTGATCTTGCGGGTCACGAACGTCTCGCCGCGGCGGGGCGACTCGTGGTTGAACAGGATCCCGTTGACGGCGAACATGTCGTACGCCTCGCGGTAGTTCTTCGTGATCCAGAAGCTGTAGAGCTTCGCGGCGCCGTAGGGCGAGCGCGGGTAGAACGGCGTGGTCTCGCTCTGCGGCGGGGGAGTGGCCCCGTACAGCTCGCTCGAGGAGGCCTGGTAGAAGCGGGTCTCGATGCCCGAGAGGCGCACGGCCTCGAGCAGGCGGATGGTGCCGGTGCCCGTCGTGTCCGCGGTGTGCTCCGGCTCGTCGAAGGAGACGCGCACGTGCGACTGCGCGGCCAGGTTGTAGACCTCGTCGGGCTGGATCTGCATCATCAGCGTCGTGAGGCGCGAGCCGTCGCTCAGGTCGCCGTAGTGGAGGAAGAGCTTCGCGCCGTCCTCGTGCGGGTCCTGGTACAGGTGGTCGATGCGCGACGTGTTGAACGTCGACGAGCGGCGGATGAGGCCGTGGACCTCGTAGCCCTTGGCGAGCAGCAGCTCCGCCAGGTACGAGCCGTCCTGCCCGGTGATGCCTGTGATGAAAGCCTTCTTGGCCATGGATCCCCCCAGATTCTCATGCGGTGCGACGCGACGACGGCGGGGCAGTCGCCCGGCGCGGCCGTCCGTCCGGTCGAATCTAACGTGAGGGCGTCGCTCGAGGGCAATCGGGGTACGACGCCGCGCGCTGCGTTAACGACATCGAAACCTCCAGGCACCAGAATGGGGCCATGGGGGATTTGAGCACGACCGACGCTGCGCGCACGCAGACGGCGGACCTGGGGGGCCTCACGGTCTGCCTGGTCGGCATCAACTACTGGCCGGAGACCACGGGCATCGCGCCGTACACGACCGCGATGGCCGAGGCGCTCACCGACGCGGGGGCGTCGGTGCACGTGGTCACCGGGATACCGCACTACCCGCAGTGGAAGCTGCAGGACGAGCGGTACGCCGAGGGCAGGCGCTGGGAGGAGATGCGCGACGGCGTCCGCATCACCCGCGTCCGCCACACCATCCCGGAGACGCCGGACCTCGCGGGCCGGGCGAAGCTCGAGGCGAGCTTCCTGCGCGGAGCGCTCCGCGAGGTGCGACGCGACACGAGCGAGATCGTCATCGCGGTCACGCCGTCGCTCGCCGGCCTCGCCGCCGGCGCGCTCGGCCGCGGCCGCCGTCCGTTCGGCGTCCTGGTGCAGGACCTCACGGGCAACGCCGCGGGGGAGTCCGGCACCACGGGAGGCCGAGCCTCGCGCCTCATCGCGTCGGGGGAGTACGCGCTCCTCCGCCGGGCCGACCGAATCGGCGTGATCACGCCCCGCTTCGGCGACCTGCTGATCCAGCAGGGCCTGCCCGACGCGTCCATCTCGGGGCTCCCGAACTTCACGCACATCACGCCGGTGGACGTCTCCACCGCAGCGGCCCGCACCCGGCTCGGCTGGACCCGGGACGCGTTCACCGTCGTCCACACCGGCAACATGGGCATGAAGCAGGGGCTGGAGTCGGTCGTCGAGGCCGCCCGCCTCTCGGACGCGCGCGACCTCGGCATCGAGTTCGTGCTCGTGGGCGACGGCAACCAGCGGGCCGCCCTCGAGGCGCAGGGCGCGGGGATCCGCTCGCTCCGATTCGTCCCGCCGCTCGACGGCGACGACTACCCGTACGCCCTGGCCGCGGCCGACGCGCTCCTGCTCAACGAGAAGCCGGGCGTGCGCGAGATGAGCATGCCGTCGAAGCTCACCTCGTACACGAGCAGCAAGCGCCCGATCATCGCCGCGGTCGAGGACGGCGGCATCACCGAGAGCGTCGTGCGCGAGCACGGAGCGGCGGCCATCATCCCGCCGGGCGACCCGGAGCGGCTGCTCCAGGCGGCGCAGGACCTCCGATGCGACAGCGACGGCGCCGCGGCCCTCACCACCGCCGCGCAGCGGATGTACCAGAACCGCTACTCGCCCGTGAGCGCCCACGCCAGGTACGTGCGTTTCGCGCAGTCGCTGGCCACCATGGGCGCCGGGGTCCCCGCGTGACGGCGGCGCCCGATCCCACGACCGACGTCCCGGTGATCGACCTGTCGCGCGCGCCCGGCGAGCACCAGGCCTGGGACCGCCCGAAGCGCACCGTCTACCTGTGGGCCGTGGTCGAGCTGATCCTCGTCACGAACCCGTGGCAGATCAGCTCGTCGCTCCGGGTCCGCGCGCTCCGGGCGTTCGGCGCCGAGATCGGCGACGGGGTGGTCTTCCGGCCGCGCACGCGGGTCAAGTTCCCGTGGAAGCTGCGCATCGGGGACCGCTCCTGGATCGGCGAGGGCGTCTGGTTCCACAACCAGGACCTCATCACCGTCGGCCACGACGTCGTGCTCTCCCAGGAGACGATGCTCACCACGGGCAGCCACGCACACCGGCGCGACATGGCCCTCCTCACGCGCCCCATCGTCATCGAGCCGGGCGCGTGGATCACGTCGCGCTGCCTGGTCCTCGGTGGCGCGCACGTGGGCCGCTCGGCGCTCGCCCGGCCGATGACCGTGGTCGCGGGCGACGTGCCCGCCGACGCGATCGTGTCGGGTCCCGACTGCACCGTGGTCGGCTCGCGCTTCTCCGGACGCTGACGCGCGCGTCCTCCGGCTCCTCCGGCGCACCCCGCTCACCGCGGCCATCCCCTTTCCCGCCGGCGACCGCACCAGCCGTCGCCGCCCCGAACGAAGGCTCCATCATGAACGGACTCCTGCTCGATCCCTCCATCTCGTCCGCCAACATCGGCGACCAGATCATCCGCGAGAACGTCCTCCGGGCGCTCGACGGCGTCATGCCGATCACCGGCAGCCTGCCCACGCAGACGCGCCTGACGCGCGACCAGCGCCGGACCGCCGCGGACGCCGAGCTGGCGATCGTGGGCGGCACCAACCTCCTCTCCTCGAACATGCCCTGGTACCGCCAGTGGAAGCTCGACCCGATCGTGGCCCGCAGCCTCAAGCACAAGGTCGTCCTGCTCGGCGTCGGCTGGTGGCAGTACCAGGACGAGCCCAACCGCTACACCACGCACATGCTCCGCGAGGTCCTCTCCCCGGACCTCGTGCACTCGGTCCGCGACGAGTACACCAAGGTGCGCCTCGAGCGCATGGGCTTCCGCGTCGTGAACACGGCGTGCCCGACCATGTGGGGGCTCGACCGGCACAACGGCGTCGAGAGCCCGCGCCCCGCGCAGGCGATCCTGACGCTCACCGACTACAACCGCGACGTCGCCGAGGACGAGTGGCTCATCGCCCTCGCCGCCGAGCACTACGAGCGCGTCGTGATCTGGCCGCAGTCGATCCGCGACGCGGCCTACGCGCGCACCCTGGAGGGCGACTTCACGATCGCGGAGCCGACGCTCGCCGCCTACGACGCGCTCCTCGCCGCGGGCGACTCCGACTACATCGGCACGCGCCTGCACGGCGGCGTCCGCGCGCTCGAGACGGGGGCGTGGGGCGTCATCGTCGCCGTCGACAACCGGGCGCTGGAGATCAGCCGCGACACCGGGCTCCCCGTGCACGCGCGCGGCGAGCGGGAGGCGATCCGCGCGACGGTCGAGCGTCGGGCGCCCCTCGACGTGCGGCTCCCGTACGACGAGATCCACGCCTGGAAGGCGCAGCTCCCGGTGGCCGGATGAACGGCGCGCCCGACGCGGATCCGGGTGCCGCCGCCCCGCCCCTGCGCGTCCTCCACCTCAGCGTGCGGCTCGGCGAGGGCGGCGCGGCCGGCGTCGCCCGCACGCTGATGCACGAGCTGGCCGAGCTGGGCGTCGACGGCTCGTTCGCGTACGGCTACGGACCCGGCGGCGGCGACTCCGGCGGAGCGGACGCGCCATCGGCCCTCCGCGTCACGTCCCGGCCCCGCGCCGCCCTCAACATGGCGGCGCACCTCGTCGTCGGCACCGAGGTCGTCCGTCCGGCGTCCGACCGCCGCGAGGAGCTGCGCGCGGCCATCGCGGCCGCCGACGTCGTGCACCTGCACATCGTGCACAGCTACTGGCTGCCTCCGCGGTGGCTGTTCCGCGAGATCGCCGCGGCCGGCACGCCCGTGGTGTGGACGCTGCACGACCAGTGGATCATGACGGGCCGCTGCGCCCAGCCCGGCACGTGCCGGCTCTGGGAGGACGGCTGCCCGCGCTGCCCGGACCTCCAGGCGTACCCGCCGGCCCGCGTCGACAACGCCGCGCGCGTCTTCACCCGTCGGCGCGAGGACATCGCCGCCCTCCGCCGGGCCGTGCCCTCGGCCGTCGTGGCCTGCGCGCACTGGCTCGCGGCCGAGGCCGCGACGGCGGGCTTCGACGACGTGCGCACGATCACGAACTCCGTCGACCGCGCGTTCTGGTCGGAGGCGACCGCGGCACGGGTACCATCGGACGCACCGCGCTCGGGTGCCCTGTTCATCTGCCGCGACCTCCGGGATCCGGCCAAGGTCGACTGGGACGCGCTCCGTGCCATCGCCGCGGACACGACCGAAGGGCTCACGATCATGGGAGACGACGCACCCGAGGACGCCCCGGGCGCCGCGCGCCTCCCCGCCACCGGAGACCGCGTCGAGCTGGCGCGCGTGATGCGGCGCCACGACCGCCTCGTCTTCACCTCGCGGGTGGACTACTTCCCGCTCACCGTCTCCGAGGCGCTGACGGCGGGCATGCGCGTGTTCGCCGTCGACTCGCCGGCGATCCGCGAGTTCGGCGACCACCCCGACGTCACGGTGGTGGGAACGGGCACGGAGCTCGCCGCGGCGCTCCTCGCGGACGAGCGGGCGGGCGCCCGCGCGGATCGCGACGCGCGCGACGTCCGCCGATTCGACCCGCGGCGCATGGCCGACGAGTACCGCGCCGTGTACGAGGAGCTGGTGTCCGCATGACCCGCAGCTACCGGCGCGAGGCGTGGCTGATGGGCGTCGCGATCATCGGCCAGCACTTCATGATCGTCCAGGCGGCCGGCTACCCCGTCACGCTCGGGCTGGTCGTGGGCGTGCCCCTGATCCTCCTGCTGTCGCGCGGCGGCTACGCGAGCCGCCTCATCCTCGCGCTCTGCGCGGTCGTGGCGCTCACGGCGTCGGCGGCGCTCGTGACCGGCATGGAGGGCAGCGATCCGCTGTCGTTCCTCCGCACGCTCGCGCTGTTCGTGCTCGCGGTCATCGTGATCGTCGCCGGATCCGCCGGGCTCGACCCCGGGTTCATCGGCTCGCGGGCCTTCTCCACGGCTATCTCCGTCACGCTCCTGCTGGTCGTCGGCCTGTCCGTCCTCCAGGTGGCCGCGGGGACGCTCGGCAGCGAGGCGTTCTTCAACGTGTTCGGGCGCTTCCAGTACCTGTACGAGTACCAGCCCTACCTCCAGTTCAATCCCATCCCGCGCGCGCAGGGCTTCTTCCTCGAGCCGTCCTACGACGCCTTCGTCATCGGGACGCTCACGCTCATCTCGCTGCTCACCGGCCGCCACTTCCGCGGCACCATCGCGGTCGGCATCCTCGGCGTCCTCATGTCCCGCTCCGCGACGGGTCTCCTGCTGCTGCTCATCATCGGCGTCGTCGTGGCCCTCCGCTCGCGGCCGGGCGCGAGCATCGTCGTCCTCAGCGGCCTCGCGGTCGTGGGCGTCGCGAGCGGCACGTACCTGCAGACCCGGCTGGAGAGCTTCAGCACGTCCGGATCCAGCACCAACTACCGGCTCGTGGCGCCGCTGCAGGTCCTCGGGGACACGCTCCTGCACACGCCCATCGGCCATGCCCTCGGATCGGTGTCGAACATCCTGCTGGGCTACGACTTGTACAACGGCGCGGAGCTCGGCACCTCGCTCGACAACGGCCTCTACGTCCTCGTGTTCTACTTCGGGTGGATCGGCCTGGTGCTCATCGCTGCCCTCGCCATCCTGTCGATCCGGGCGATGCTCCGCAGCAGACGCTCGACCTGGGGAGCCGTGGCGCCGCTGTGGCTCTTCGGGACCCTATTCTTCTCCGGCGGGATCATGCTGCCCGAGTACGCCGTCATGACCGCCCTCCTCATCGCGACGCTCGTCGCCTGCAACGAAAGCCTGGTCGCTCCCCATGCCGGTATCCCCACCGCTCCTGTCCGTCGTCGTGGTGACCTTCCGGGACCTGCCGGGGCTCAGCAGCACGCTCCGGTCGGTGCGCCAGCTCGTCCATGACGCGGGCGACGCGATCGAGGTCATCGTCGTCGACGGCGGCACGGGGGAGGGGCTCGACGAGGTCGTGACCTCCTCCGGCGTCCCGGTCGACCTCTCGAGCGGCCCCGACGCCGGCATCTACGACGCCATGAACGCCGGCATCGCCCGTTCGACCGGGAGGTTCGTCTGGTTCCTCAACGGCGGCGACCGATCCCACGTCGAGTCCTGGGAGCTGCTGTCCGGCATCCTGCGCGCGGCGGGCGACGACGAGCTCCTCCTCGGCGACTACCTGCTCGACACCGGACACGGCGAGATCCTGCGGAAGGCCCGTCCGCCCTTCTACATCCACCACGGCCTGCCCACCTCCCACCAGGCCATCCTGTATCCGGGATCCCGCATCCGCGGCGCCCGCTACGACCTCCGCTTCCGCGTCGTCGGCGACTACGAGCTCACGGCCCGGCTGCTGCGATCCGGGGTCCGCCCGGTCGTCGTGCACGTCCCGCTCGCCGTCTTCGCCGCGGGCGGCATGTCGCAGGTGCGCGCCAAGGAGATCGCCGTGGAGGCGGCGCGGGTGCAGGCCGAGACGCTGCGCACGCCCCTGCCGATCCGCTGGGCGAGCCGGGCGCTGCACACGGCGAGCCGCATCCGCCGCACGGTGCAGACGTCGTGAGCGCCGTCGACGAGCGCGGCCGCTGGGCCGCCGACCGGGCACGCTACGGCCGCGGGGCCTGGCTCCTGCAGCCGTCGTTCTGGGCGGTGTCCGTCTACCGGTACGGGCGCTGGACGCGCACCTGCTCGCGGGCCGTGCGGCTGCCCGCCCACGTGCTGTACGTCGCGCTCTACAGCGTGGTGCGGCTGGTGACGGGGATCGACATCCCGCGGTCGGTCCAGATCGGGCCGGGCATCATGATCCACCACTTCGGCACGGTCATCGTGCACCCGCAGGCGCGCATCGGCGCCCGGTTCACCATGCGCCACGGGGTCACGATCGGCGCCAAGAAGGGCGACGACGTGCCGGTCATCGGCGACGACGTGCAGGTGGGCGCCTTCGCGCAGATCCTCGGCCCCATCCACGTGGGCGACGGCAGCACCATCGGCGCGATGACCCTGGTGCTCCGCGACGTGCCCGCCGGGGCGACCGTGGTCGGCGTCCCGGGACGCGTGCTGTGACCGCACCTCACGGCGCCACCCGTCCGAGCGCGCGATGAGCGCCGACGACCACGCGGCCCGGGCTGCCCGGAGCCGCGACTCCTCGGTGTGGCCGCTCGCGGCGCAGGCGATCATCGCGGCGGTCGGCCTCGTCGCCGCCACCCTCGCCGCGCGGCTGCTGGGTCCGTCCGACTACGGCGTCTACTTCCTGGCGCTCACCGTCACGGCCTGCGTCGCCGTCCTCTTCGACATCTGCGTGCCGCAGGCCGTGCTCACGCACACCCCCGGCTACCTCGAGTCGGCGCGCACCTGGCGCCGCCTGGCCGTCCTCGTCGCGGCGGGTGCTGCGTCGCTCACCGCGGCGGTCGCGCTCGTCGTCGGCACCTCGCTCGACGCCGACGTGATGTGGGTGATCCTCTGCGCCGCGCTGCCCGTCACGATGGCGTCCATGACGCCCCGCGCCTTCCTCATCGCGGCCCGTCAGCTCCGCTACGTCTCGCTCGTCGACCTCTCCAGCGTGCTGGTCGGCAACGTCGTCGCGATCGGCGCGCTCGTCCTCACCGACAGCCTCTGGGCCGCAGCCAGTAGCCAGCTCGTCATCGCGGCCGTCCGCTGGCTGGCGTTCGAAGCCGCATGGATCCGCCGGGGGAGGGCCGACCTGCCCGCCCGCGTCCCCGTCCGCCCGGCGGCACGCCAGCTCTACACGTCGATGCACGGCACCTACCAGAGCCAGCTCGCCGGGTTCGCCGCCCGGAACGGCGACAACCTGCTCGTCAGCATCCTGCTCGGGCCCGTCGCCCTCGCGCAGTACTCCCGGGCCTACTCGTTCCTCATCGGGCCCCTCCAGCAGGCGCAGCAGGCGCTCAACCCGATGGCCATCCGCGACCTGGCGGTGGCGCGCCTCGCCGGTCGCGCCGACGACCAGCTCCGGCGCCTCGCCGCCGTGGTCATCGCCGTCGGCGTGCCGGCCGCGCTGGCGATCTCGCTCAGCGGCCCGCACCTCGTGCAGGTGCTGCTCGGAGACGAGTGGCGGACGGCCGGCGCGCTCATGCCGCTGTCCTGGGGGCTCGCAGCGTCGATGATCGTCGCGATCCCCGCCCGCTGGGCTCTCGTGGCCGGCCACCACTCACAGGCCCTGACGGTGGACGCCGTCCTCAACTACACCGTGCTGGCGGGCGTCGTGGTCGGCGCGCTCACGGGCGGCCTCGCCGGCGTGCTCGTGATCAACTCCTTCATCGTCTCGCCAGCCATCACGATCACCGCATGGTGCATGCTGGGCGCGGTGCCCCGCCGGCTGTTCCTCCGGCGCCTGCTGCCCATGGCGATCGCCTTGGGCGGCCTCACGGCGCTCGTCTGCATCGTCGTCGGCGAGTACGTGCGGTCCAGCCTCGTGGAGACGATCCTCGACCTCGGCATCGGCGGCCTCATCGCGGTCGCGGCCTTCGTCGTCCTCATGCGACGACGGCGTCGCGCGTCCTGACCGCGGCGGCTCCCGTCAGTACGCCCCCTCGCGCGCCAGCACGGCCTTCGCGGTCTTCCAGAGGATGACGAGATCGCCCACGATGGACCAGTTCTCGACGTAGTACAGGTCGAGCCGCACGCTGTCCTCCCACGAGAGGTTCGACCGGCCGCTGACCTGCCAGAGGCCGGTGATGCCCGGCTTCACGAGGAAGCGCCGGTGCACCTTCGTCTCGTATGCCTCCACCTCGCGGGCGAGCGGCGGGCGCGGCCCCACGAGCGACATGCTGCCGTTGAGGACGTTCACGAGCTGCATCAGCTCGTCGAGGCTGTAGCGGCGGAGGAATCGCCCGATCGGCGTGACCCGGGGGTCGTCCTTCATCTTGAAGAGCACCGAGTTGCCCGCATCCCGCGACTGCTTCTCGAGCTCGAGCAGACGGGCCTCCGCGTCCGTCACCATCGTGCGGAACTTGAGCATCTGGAACGGGCGCCCGTTGATGCCCACGCGCTCCTGGCGGAAGAGCACGGGTCCCGGCGTGCTGAGCCGGATGGTGATCGCGATGGCGAGGAACAGGGGCGACGCGAGGATGAGAATCAGCGCGCTCGCGACGATGTCGAACGCCCGCTTCGCGAAGAGCTTGGTGCCCTCGTAGCGCGGGGTCTCCACGTGGATGAGGGGCAGGCCCGCGACGGGGCGGGTGTGGATCCGGGGCCCGCCGATGTCGGTGAGGCTGGGCGCCACCACCAGGTGCTGGCGTCCGGGCTCCAGCGACCAGCTGAGCTCGCGGATCCGCTCGGGCGAGAGCTCGTCGTTGCTGGCGATGACGATGGTGTCGGCGTCGACCGCGCGCATGGCGGCCTGCAGGTCGGCGAGCTTGCCCAGGACGGGGATCCCGGTGCCGGGCAGCGTCGCCGCGATCACGCCGGACGGGATGCACGCCCCGACCACGTGGTAGCCGGCGTAGGGCTGGCGCGCGAGCTCGCGGGCGAGGAACCCCGTCGACGCCTCGGATCCGATCAGCAGCACGCGGGACGAGTAGCGGCCCTTGGCGCGCTGGACGTTCAGCCACTGCCGCCACATCCAGCGGCTGAGCACGAGGGTCACGAGCCCGAGCGGCAGCGCGATGATGATGTACCCGCGCGCGAAGTCGATGCGGCCGAGGAACGCCACGATGGCGACCAGCCCGAAAAGGCGCACGGTGGCGTCGAGGATCAGCCGGTACTCCTGCGGTCCCGTGCCGAGGACGCGATAGCCGCGCGTGCCGTACAGCCCGAGGGCGACCATCCAGCTCGCGATGATCACGAGGGAGATGAGCGAGTAGCTCACGGCGACGCCCTCGTAGTCGCCGTTGAAGGCGACGTCGGAGGTCTCGAAGCCGAACCACGCGATCTGGACGCCGAAGACGACCCAGATGAGGACGAGGAGGTCGGTGACGACGAGCCCGACGGCGTAGGTGCGGCGCCAGTCGTGCGCCCGCAAGCCGTCCGCCTCCGTGAGCGGACCGGCGTCCGCGCGCAACCCCTTCGCGGACCTGTCCGTCATCCGTCGACGGGCGCCGGTCTCCCGTGCTCCCGTGTCGTGCGTGGTCTTCTGTTCGATCATCGTCCCCCCAAGCCGATGCTGCGTCCCCCTGAGGCGTCGTCGGCTCTTGGGATCGACACTACAGGCGTTGTCGTCGATGCCCGTCGGCAGGTGCCCGATGGAGTCCGGGGAGACGCCGTCGGGGGACAGGAGGGGCCTGGCCGGATCAGATGCGGGTCCACGCCCCTCCGTCGCGACGCGTGATGCTCGCTCGGGGGATCTCGACGAGCTCGCCGGCGCGAGCCCGGACGGCGCCGGCGATGCGCTCCGCCGCCGCGTCGTCGTCCGCGGTGAAGCGCACCGTGAGCCGGGGCTCACCGCGCACGACCTGGATGTCGTTCGCCTCGAGGGTGGCGATGCGGGCGGCCTCGGCGGCAGCGGCGGGCAGGACGGCGGCGGGGTCGGCGCCCGGTCGCAGCGCGCCGACGGTCATGGTGATGCGATAGGAGGGCACGGTCCATGGTCCCGCACGCCCGGGTGAGCGTTAAATGGAGAACGGCCCCGACCACATGGTCGGAGCCGTTCTCGGAAGCTCAGCGTGCTGCGCTCACCAGAGGCGAGCGGGTGGCATTAGAGCGGGCGGATGTTCTCAGCCTGGGGACCCTTGGGGCCCTGGGCGACCTCGAACTCGACCTTCTGGTTCTCGTCGAGCGACTTGTAGCCGCCCGTCGCGATCGCGGAGTAGTGAGCGAACACATCCGCGGTTCCGTTGTCGGGAGCGATGAAGCCGAAGCCCTTTTCAGCGTTGAACCACTTGACGGTGCCTGTTGCCATGACGAAATTTCCTTCAAAAGAGATGCATCGATCCCGGGACCCGGGACCGCGGGTCGTCTGCCCCTCGTGACCCCTCCGGCGGACCGGGCGGATCGTGAGGACCTGACGACTTGTGACCAACCCTAGCGGGTGAAACCGCGCGAGCGGGGGATGCGGGCACAATCCCGTGCGGTGTTTCCCTGCATGACGCGATGCGGGGGAGCTGCGGCGAGCCCGGGCGGAGGCCGACGTCGGACGCGCGAGGGATGATGAGGGCATGCACATCCTGGCCGCGCGGACGCCCTCCGGCGTGCGGCTGGTCGACCTCGACGCGAACGGCACCGTCACGGCCACGCGCGACGTCGCGTCCGCCGAGTGGCCAGCCGTCGCCGCCGCCCGCGAGCGGGCCGACCCCGCGCCACGCTGGGTCTGGGACGACACCGCTGTCTGGGCGCGCGCGCTGATCGCCGGAGGCGTCCGCGTCGCCCGCTGCCACGATCTCCGTCTCTGCCACGCGATCCTGCGGCTGTCCACGCAGACCGCCGACAGCCCGCTGGCCCGGATGCCCGCCGGGCCCTGGGACCGGGCCGCCCCGTCGGAGCGCGAGCCCTCGACGTCCGCGACGCTCTTCGACGACCTCGACGCACCCGAGGCCAGCTCGCCCGACGAGCTGGTCGCCGAGCTCCGCCTCCAGCTCGAGGCGGTCGCGGGCAGCGCCGAACCCGGCCGCCTGCGCCTCCTCCTCGCCGCGGAGTCGGCGGGCGCCCTCGTCGCCGCGGAGATGTCCGCCGACGGGCTGCCGTGGGACACGGCCGTCCACGACGCGCTCCTGATCGACCTGCTCGGCGGTCGGCCCGCGCACGGCGGCGCGCCTCCCGCGCTGCTGCGGCTCGCCGCGCGGATCCGGGAGCTCCTCGCCGCCCCCGACCTCAACGTCGACAGCCCGCCTGACGTGCTGCGGGCGCTCCGTCGTGCCGGCATCGACGCCACCAGCACCCGGCAGTGGGAGCTGCAGGAGATCGACCACCCCGTCATCGCGCCGCTGCTGGAGCACAAGAAGCTGTCCCGCCTCCTCACCGCGAACGGGTGGACGTGGATGGAGACATGGATCCGCGACGGCCGCTTCCACCCCGAGTACGTCCCCGGCGGCGTGGTCACCGGACGCTGGGCCGCCAGCGGAGGGGGCGCGCTGCAGCTGCCCCGCCAGATCCGCTCCGCCGTCCGCGCGGATCCCGGCTGGCGGCTCGTCGTCGCCGATGCCGCGCAGCTCGAGCCGCGCGTGCTCGCCGCGCTGGCGGAGGACCGCGCCATGGCCGACGCGGGTCGCGGCACCGACCTGTACCAGGGACTCGTCGACACCGGCGTCGTCGACACCCGCGCCCACGCCAAGGTCGCGATGCTCGGTGCCATGTACGGCGCCACCTCCGGGGAGAGCGGGCGCCTGATGCCGCGGCTCGTCCGGGCGTACCCGCGGGCCACCGGCTACGTGGAGCGCGCGGCGCGGGCGGGGGAGAGCGGGGGGATCGTGAGCACGCGGCTCGGGCGGTCGTCCCCACCGCCCGCCGACGCGTGGGTGGACGTGCAGCAGATCGGACGCGCGGGCGAGGCGTCCGCGACGGACGCCGCCCGCGCCCGCACGTCCGCCCGCGACCAGGGTCGATTCACCCGGAACTTCGTCGTCCAGGGCAGCGCCGCGGAGTGGGCGCTCTGCTGGCTCGCCGGACTCCGGCGCCGCCTCGCCGCGATGGAGCGGCCCGGATCCCGCCCGCACCTCGTCTTCTTCCTGCACGACGAGGTCATGGTGCACGCACCCGACGACCGCGTCGACGAGGTGCGCCTGGCCGTGGCCGAGGCCGCCGCGGAGGCCGGCCGCCTGCTGTTCGGCGACGCGCCCGTGGACTTCCCCGTCACGATCGCGGTCGTCGACGACTACGCGCAGGCCAAGTGAGCCGAGCCCGGACATGACGACGCCCGGCCCCTCGCGGGACCGGGCGTCGTGAGCTCGTGGGGGATCAGCCGCCGGAGGCGACGTCGCCCGTGTGGTCGTCGCCCTCATCCGTGTTGCTGCCGGAGCCGTCGGGGGTCGACCCGTCCGAACCGCTCTCCGACGTGACCGAGGAGGAGGACGACTCCACGTGCTCCTCGGTGTGCGTGGCCGTGCCGTCGTCGTCGGTCGAGGTGCTCTCGTGATCTGTGCTCATGCCCCGACCGTACGCTCGCGGTGCTCCGCGGGGAACCCCGACGGCGCATGCGCGCCCGACTTGGCCGGGGCCCCGCGGCCCGCGAGGATGGGTCCATGACCGATCCCGCCCCCGCCGCCCCCGCTCCCACCGACCCGGCGGAGGTGCTCGCCGTCTACCGCGCCCGTCGCGAGCAGATGGTGGTCCTGCCGCAGGGCAACCTGGCCCTCGTCAACACGCAGTGGATCTCCGCGGACGCCGCTCCGCAGCCCGTCTACGGGATCCCCGGTGCGTGGTCGCCCCTGGCACCCGGCGCCTCCGGCCTCCGGGTCCAGGCGACCGCGGCGGACGGACTCCACGTCGACGGCGTCCTCGTCGACGGCGAGGCGGTCGTCCGCGGACGCGACGACCCGCAGCCCTCGTCCGTCGTCGCCAGCGACACGGTGTCGGCGTTCGTCATCGCCAGCGAGGAGGGCGCGTACGCGCTCCGCGTCTGGGACGCGCAGTCCGACGCGATCCGCGACTTCGGCGGCATCGACGCGTTCCCGTACTCCGAGGAGTGGGTCGTGAAGGCGGACTTCACGCCCATCGAGGGCGGCCGGGCGATGGGCTTCGAGCACCTCAAGGACGACGGCGCGACCAAGGACAAGATCGTGCCCGGCGAGATCACCTTCACCAAGGACGGCGTCGACTACTCGCTGGCCGCCTTCCGCGAGGGCCGCGCGCTCCTGCTGGTCTTCTCGGACGCGACGAGCGGCGAGTCCACGTACGGCGTCGGCCGCTTCCTCATGGTCGCACCGTCACCGGACGGGACGATCACGCTGGACTTCAACCGCGCATATCTGCCCCCGTGCGCGTTCAGCTACAACTTCAACTGCCCGATGCCGCCGAAGCAGAACCGCTTCGCCGTCCCCATCGAGGCGGGGGAGAAGAACGTGCTCGCCAAGGACGGCGGCCTGCTGCACTAGGTCAGGCGGCGGATCCGCCCGGAGCTCGCGAGGGCCGCCCCCGACGGGGAGCCGCGGCGAGCCCCGCGGGTCGCGCGCCCGTCGCGCGCGCGTCGCCGATACGCCGCTCGGCCGCGTCGAGCCACGCCAACCGCGCGTGCACCTGGGTCTCCTGGGCCTCCACGGACAGGATCCGCGCGAGCGCCGGCTCCCCGGCCTCCGCCTCGAGCCGCTCTCGGGCCCGGGCGAGCACGGCCGCCTCGGCGAGCGATCCCTCGCGCTGGATCCGCACGACCTCACGCGCGTCCGCGTCGGGGAGCGACAGCGCCAGCGTGACCTTCACCACCAGCTCGTCGCGCGCGCCGACGACGCCGACGCTCGCCGCGAGCCAGGCGCGGACCTCCGCCGTACCGGCCTCGGTGATCGTGTAGGGCACGTGCCCCGCGTCGTCCATGGCGCCCTTCACGACGAGCCCATCGCGCTCGAGCCGATCCAGCGTGTTGTAGATCTGGCCGACGTTGAGCGGCGCCGCGGTGCCCGTGCGCCGCGAGAACTCCGTCCGGAGCTGGTAGCCGTAGCACGTGCCCTCGGTGAGGACCGCGAGGAGCGCGTGCCGCACCGACATGCCCGCCCCGTCTCCCGGCCACGGCGGGCCGACACCTGGAGCATAGGCATTCCCGGCATGCATCCCGGTCGGACCCGCCGGGGACGCCGGAGGACGCGCGGCCTCCGGCTGCGGCGCGTCGCGACCCGCATGTTGCCCGCGCACAGGATCACCCGCCATGATGGGACCCGTCGGCGCTCGCGTCGGCCGCACCGGCAGGTGTGGAGCTCGTCCATCGCACGCAGATCGTTGGGGAAGACGCATCTGATCGGATGGAGGAGACCCATGGAAGCACCCGTCGCCAACTCAAGACCGGCTCGAGGAGTGCTCTACGTGCACTCCTCTCCTCGCGCGCTCTGCCCCCATGTCGAATGGGCCGCCGGTCGTGCGCTGGGTCATGCCGTGAACTTCACGTGGGATCCGCAGCCCGTGCTCAAGGGCGCCATGCGCGCCGAATACTACTGGGAGGGTCCGGAGGGGTCTGGCGCCGCCATCGCCAGCGGCCTCCGCGGCTGGGAGCACCTGCGCTACGAGGTCACCGAGGACGCCGGCCCCGGCCGTGACGGCGGTCGCTGGATGCACACGCCCGACCTCGGCGTGTTCTTCGCGCAGACCGACACGGCCGGCAACACCGTGATCCCCGAGGACCGCATCCGCTACGCCCTCGACGTCGCCGGCTCCAACACGCTCGAGCTCCACCGGGAGCTCCGCCTCGCCATGGGCCAGGCCTGGGACGACGAGCTGGAGGCCTTCCGCCACGCGAGCGACTTCAGCCCGGTCGTCTGGCTGCACAAGGTCGGCTGACCCGCGCCCCACTCGGCGCGCGGCTCCTCCCCGCCCGCCCGCACGACGAGAGGCCCCGACCATCCGGTCGGGGCCTCTCGTCGTTCGTGCCGCTAGACGCTGCGGAACGCGATGACCGCGTTGTGCCCGCCGAAGCCGAACGAGTTGCTGATGGCGAGCAGGTCGCCGTCGCCCAGCGACCGCGGCGACGTGACGACGTCCAGGAGGATGTCGGGGTCCTGCTCCGTGAGGTTGATCGTCGGGGGAGCGGTGCGCTCCGCCAGCGCCTTCACGGTGAAGACGGCCTCGATGGCACCCGCGCCGCCGAGGAGGTGGCCCGTGGACGCCTTCGTGGCGCTCACGGGGATGCCGTGCACCGCGTCGCCGAAGACGCGCTCGAGGGCCTTGTACTCGGCGATGTCGCCGACGGGCGTGCTCGTCGCGTGCACGTTGATGTGCGAGACGTCGGAACGCGAGTAGCCGGCGCCCTCGATGCTCTGGATCATGGCGCGCGCGGCGGCCGTGCCCTCGGGATCCGGGGCCGTGATGTGGAACGCGTCGCTCGTGACCGCGCCGCCCACGAGCTCGGCGTAGATGCGGGCGCCGCGGGCCTTCGCGTGCTCCTCTGTCTCGAGGACGAGGGCGGCGCCGCCTTCACCGAGCACGAAGCCGTCGCGCGCGATGTCGTACGGACGCGACGCGCGCTGGGGGTCGTCGTTCCGCTTGGAGAGCGCCTGCATCGCGGCGAACGAGGCGATGGGGAGCGGGTGGATGGAGGCCTCGGATCCGCCGGCCACGATGATGTCCGCTCGACCCGCCTGGAGGTGCTCGTAGGCGCTGGCGATGGACTCGGTGCTGGAGGCGCAGGCGGAGACCACGGTCTGGATGCCCGCGCGCGCGCCGAGGTCCATGCCGACCGCGGCCGCGGGGCCGTTGGGCATGAGCATGGGCACGGTCATCGGGAGGACCCGGCGGGGGCCCTTCTCGCGGAGGGTGTCCCAGGCGTCGAGCAGCGTCCACACGCCGCCGATGCCCGTCGCCCAGTCGACCGCGAAGCGCAACGGGTCGACCTCGGGCGACCCGGCGTCGGCCCACGCCTCACGCGCGGCCGTCAGGGCGAACTGGCTCGACGGATCGAGGCGCTTGGTCTCGATGCGCTGCATGACCTCGGACGACGGCACCTTGGCCTGGCCGGCGAAGGTGACGGGGATCTCCCACTTGGCGACCCAGTCCTGCTCGAGGGTGCGGATGCCCGACTCGCCGCGCAGGAGCGCCTGCCAGGTGTCCTCGGCGGTGCCGCCGAGCGGAGACGTCGCGCCGATGCCGGTGACGACGATCTTCTTGGGGGTGGTCATGCGTGGCGTCTCCTCGACGTCGGGAACGGGGGAGGGAGATGGCCGGCCCCGGAAGCGGGACCGGCCATGCTCCGCGCGGTCAGGACTGCGCGTTGGTGATGAACGTGACCGCGTCGCCGACGGTCTTGAGGTTCTTAACTTCCTCGTCCGGGATCTTGACGTCGAACTTCTCCTCGGCGTTGACGACGATCGTCATCATCGAGATCGAGTCGATGTCCAGGTCGTCGGTGAACGACTTGTCCATCTCGACGGTGTCGGTGGCGATCCCGGTCTCGTCGTTGACGAGCTCGGCCAGGCCGGCCAGGACTTCTTCGGTGGACAGTGCCATGTGTATCTCCTCGTGGTTCGTGATGACCGGAACAGCTTATGGGGCGGTGGGGCTCAGGGCAGGACGACGACCTGCGCGCCGAAGACGAGTCCCGCGCCGAACCCGATCTGCAGGGCGAGGCCGCCGGAGAGCGACGGGTCCTCCTCGAGCAGGCGGTGGGTGGCGAGCGGGATGGACGCGGCGGAGGTGTTGCCGGTGGTGGCGATGTCGCGCGCGATGGCGACGGACTCGGGGAGGCCGAGCTGCTTCGCGAACTCGTCGACGATGCGCATGTTGGCCTGGTGCGGGATGAAGGCGGCGAGCTGCTCCGGGGCGATGCCGGCGCGGTCGAGTGCCTCCTTGGCGACCTTGACCATCTCCCACACCGCCCAGCGGAAGACCTTCTGGCCGTCCTGGCGGAGCGTCGGCCACGCGGATCCGTCGCGCATGCTCTTCAGGGTGCCGGTCATGCCGACGGCGTCCCAGTTCGAGCCGTCCGATCCCCACACCGTGGGAGAGATGCCGGGGGTGTCGCTCGGGCCGACGATCGCGGCGCCGGCGCCGTCGCCGAGGAGGAACGAGATGGAGCGGTCGGTCGGGTCGACGATGTCGGACAGCTTCTCCGCGCCGACCACGAGGACGTACTCCGCGAGGCCCGACCGGATGAAGGAGTCGGCCTGGGCGATGCCGTAGGTGTACCCCGCGCACGCGGCCGAGATGTCGTAGGCGGGCGCCGGGTTCGCGCCGATGCGGTCCGCCAGGAGCGCCGCCATCGACGGCGTCTGGACGGTGTTGCTCACGGTGCTGACGAGGACGATGCCGATCTGCTCCGGCCGGATGCCCGCCTTCGCGATGGCCTCGAGCGAGGCCGTGGTCGCGAGGTCCACCGCGTCGACGTCGGCGCCGGCGCGCTTGCGCGTGATGATGCCGGTGCGCTGGCGGATCCACTCGTCGGAGGAGTCGATCGGGCCGACGAGGTCGTCGTTCGGGACGTCGAGCTCGCCGCGCGCGGCGCCGAGGCCCCAGATGCGGGTGAAGCGCTCGACCACGGGCGCGGTCAGGATGGTGGGGCGGGGCTGGTCGGTCATGGGTGCCTGTTCGGTGTCGGTGAGGCGGGATCAGGCGTGCGCGTCGAGCATGTCGATGGCCGCCGGGAGGTCGTCGGGCGTGGAGAGCGCGAGCGTCGGGAGGCCCTTGAGGCCGCGCTTGGCGAGGCCGGTCAGCGCTCCGGCGGGAGCGACCTCGATGAGGCCGGTGACGCCTGCGGCGGCGAAGGACTCCATGCAGAGGTCCCAGCGCACCGGGCTCGCGACCTGGCCCACAATGAGGTCGAGGTACGCGGCACCGGACTCGACGCGGCTCCCGTCCCGGTTGGTCCAGACGGGGAAGCGCGGATCGCGGGGCGCGAGCGGCGCGACGGCGGCGCGCAGGGCGTCGACCGCGGGAGCCATGTGGTGCGTGTGGAAGGCACCGGCGACCTGGAGCGGGATGACGCGCGTGCCGCGGAGGGGCTCGGCCTGCAGGGCAACGAGGGCGTCGGGGGCGCCGGCGACGACGATCTGGCCGCCGCCGTTGAAGTTGGCGGGCTCGAGGTCGAGCTCGGCGAGGCGCGCGAGGACGGCGTCCTGGTCGCCGCCCACGACGGCGCTCATGCCCGTGCTCGTGATCGCGGCGGCCTCCGCCATCGCATCGCCGCGGGTGCGCACGACGCGCATGGCCTCGTCGTCCGTGAGGATGCCGGCCCCCGCTGCCGCCGTGATCTCGCCGACCGAGTGGCCCGCGATGCCGGCGACGTACGCGTCACGGCCGTCGGCGAGGAGCGCGTGCAGGGCGACGATGCCGGCGGCCACGATGAGCGGCTGCGCGACGGCGGTGTCGCGGATGGTGTCGGCGTCGGACGTGGTGCCGTGCGTGACGAGGTCGAGGCCCGCCGCGTCGCCCAGCTCACCCAATCGCCGCGCGTGCTCGGGGTGCTCGAGCCAGGAGGAGAGGAAGCCGGGCTTCTGGGAGCCCTGCCCCGGGCAGACGACGATGATCATCCGTCCATCTTCCCGTCCGCAGCGAGGCCCGTCGGAGTCGGCGTCCTACAGAGGATCCGCCAGGACATTGTGTCGATGCCACACGCAGCGCGCGTCACCGCGCCGCCTGGCGCTTGGGTCGCGCGCGACCGGAGCCCTGCTGCTTGGGGACCGTGGTGCCGGCCTCCGCGATGCTGCCGATGATGAGAGCCGCCTGGAGGATGAGCGCCTCGCGGGCGCCCGTGGCGTCCCACCCGATGACGTCGGAGACGCGCTTGAGCCGGTAGCGCACCGTGTTGGGGTGCACGAACAGCTCCCGCGCGGTCGCCTCGAGCGAGCGGCCGGTGTCGAGGTAGCACCACAGCGTCGCGAGCAGCTCGGTCGAATGCGCCTGCAGCGGCTTGTAGATCCGGTTGATGAGGGTGGACCTGGCGAGCGGGTCGCCGGCGAGGGCGCGCTCGGGGAGGAGGTCGTCGGCGAGCGTGGGCCGGGGCGCGTTCCGCCACGACCGGGCGACGGCGAACCCGGCGAGTGCCGCCCGCGCGCTCCGCGACGCCTCCACCAGGCTCGGCACCTCGTGGCCGAGCACCAGGTGCCCGGATCCGAAACCGGGCTCGAGCTGCGTCGCGATCTCGAGGAACGACACGGGAGGCGTCTCCGCCGCGGCGGCCTCCGGATCCACGACCGCGGGGGACGCGCGTCCGATGACGAGGACCAGCCGGCTGCCCTGGACGCCGATGAGCACGTCGGCCTCGAGGTGCCGCGCCGTGCGACGCAGCTGATCGACGTCGAGCACCGCGGGAGCCGTGCCCACGAGCACGGAGACCTCGCCGTGCCCGTGCCAGCCGAGCGCGGCGATCCGCGACGGGAGCTCGTCGTCGTACTCGCCGGAGAGGATGCTGTCGACGACGAGCGCCTCGAGCCGGGCGTCCCAGAGGCCGCGGGCCTCCGCGGCGCGCGCGTACACGTCTGCCGCGGCGAACGCGATCTCCCGCGAGTACAGCAGGATCGCGTCCCGCACCGTGCGGTGCCGGTCGCGGACCCGGTCCTCGACGACCTCCACCGTGACGCGGATGAGCTGCAGCGTCTGCTGCAGGCTCACCGAGCGGAGGAGCTCGCGGGGCGCGGCGCCGAAGACGTCCGCGGCGATCCACGGCGTGGAGTCAGGGTCGTCGTACCAGTGGATGAAGGAGGTGATGCCGGCCTGCGCGACCAGCCCCACGGCGGACCGCCGCCCGGGCGGCATCTCGCCGTACCAGGGCAGCGTGTCCTCCAGCCGCTTGAGCGTCGCGCTCGCGAGCTCGCCCGACAGGGACCGGAGCCACGTCAGCGTCTCCGCCTTCGTCTCCCCGGTCTCCACGTCGGTGTCGTGCCGGTCGCTCGGTGTCACGTCAGGTCGGCGCAGCTCACGCCTCGCCGCCCGCCGATCCGGTCGTGCCAGCGTTCACGTCGAGCAGGCGGTACTTGTCGATCGCCCACTTCGGCGCGTCCTGGTCGACCTTGCCCTGCTTCGCGAGCCGCTGCAGCGTCTTCACGACCATCGACGGACCGTCGATCGCGAAGAAGCGGCGGGCAGCCGGACGCGTGTCCGAGAAGCCGAAGCCGTCGGCGCCGAGCGTCGAGTAGTCGCCGGGGACGAACTGCCGGATCTGGTCGGGCACCGCGTGCGAGAAGTCCGTGACCGCGACGAACGGGCCCTCGGCGTGACGCAGCTTCTCCTCCAGGTACGGGACCCGGGTCTCGGAGTGCGGGTGGAGCATGTTGTGCTCCTCGGCGGCCAGACCGTCTCGGCGCAGCTCGCCCCACGAGGTGACGGACCACACGTCGGCGGACACGCCCCAGTCGTCGGCCAGCAGCTGCTGCGCCTCGAGGGCCCACGGCACCGCGACGCCGGACGCCATGAGCTGCGCCTTCGGTCCGTCGACCCAGCCGTCCTTGAGCTTGTAGACGCCGCGGACGATGCCGTCCACGTCCACTCCCTCGGGCTCGCTCGGGTGGATGATCGGCTCGTTGTAGACCGTCAGGTAGTACATGACGTTCGGGTCCTCGTGCTCCCCGCCGTACATGCGCTCGAGTCCGGACCGCACGATGTGGCCGATCTCGTAGGCGTACGCCGGGTCGTAGGACACGATCGCCGGGTTCGTCTGCGAGAGGACGAGCGAGTGGCCGTCGGCGTGCTGGAGGCCCTCGCCCGTGAGCGTGGTGCGTCCCGCGGTGGCGCCGATGAGGAAGCCGCGCGCCATCTGGTCGCCCGCCGCCCAGATCGCGTCACCCGTGCGCTGGAACCCGAACATCGAGTAGAAGACGTAGATCGGGATGAGCGGCTCGCCCTGCGTCGAGTACGTGGTGCCGAGGTTGGTGAACGCCGCGAGGGCGCCCGCCTCGTTGATTCCCACGTGCACGATCTGGCCCTGCGGGCTCTCCTTGTAGGACAGCAGCAGCTCGCGGTCGACCGACGTGTAGTGCTGGCCGTTCGGGTTGTAGATCTTCGCCGTCGGGAAGAAGGCGTCGATGCCGAAGGTGCGCGCCTCGTCCGGGATGATCGGGACGACGCGGTTGCCGAAGTCCTTGGAGCGGATGAGGTCCTTCAGCAGCCGGACGAACGCCATGGTCGTGGCGATCTCCTGCGTGCCGGAGCCCTTCTTGGAGATGCGGTACGCCGAGTCGTCCGGCAGCGTGATCGCCGTGTGCTGCGTGCGGCGCTCGGGCGAGTACCCGCCGAGCGCGCGGCGGCGCTCCTGCATGTACTGGATGGCCTCGTCGTCCTGGCCGGGGTGGTAGTACGGCGGCAGGTAGGGGTTCTCCTCAAGCTGGGCGTCCGTGATCGGCACGCGCATCTCGTCGCGGAACTGCTTGAGGTTGTCGAGCGTGAGCTTCTTCATCTGGTGGGTCGCGTTGCGGCCCTCGAAGCTCGGGCCGAGGCCGTAGCCCTTGACGGTCTTCGCGAGGATGACCGTGGGCTGGCCCGTGTGCTCGCTGGCCGCCTTGAAGGCCGCGTAGACCTTGCGGTAGTCGTGGCCGCCGCGCTTGAGGTTCCAGATCTGGTCGTCGGTGTAGCCCTCGACGAGCTTCGCGGTGCGCTCGTCGCGCCCGAAGAAGTTCTCGCGGATGTAGGCGCCGCTCTCGGCCTTGTAGGTCTGGTAGTCGCCGTCGGGCGTGCGGTTCATGAGGTCGAGGAGCGCGCCCTCCGTGTCGCGGGCGAGCAGGTCGTCCCACTCGCGGCCCCAGACGACCTTGATGACGTTCCAGCCGGCGCCGCGGAAGAAGCTCTCGAGCTCCTGGATGATCTTGCCGTTGCCGCGGACGGGGCCGTCGAGGCGCTGCAGGTTGCAGTTGATGACGAAGTTGAGGTTGTCGAGCTTCTCGTTCGCCGCCACCTGGAGCTGGCCGCGGCTCTCGACCTCGTCCATCTCGCCGTCGCCGAGGAAGGCCCAGACCTGCTGGTCGCTGGCGTCCTTGATCCCGCGGTTGGTGAGGTACTTGTTCGCCTGCGCCTGGTAGATCGCGTTGATCGGGCCGAGGCCCATGGAGACCGTGGGGAACTGCCAGAACTCCGGCATGAGGCGCGGGTGCGGGTACGACGAGAGGCCGCCGCCCGCGTGGCTCTTCTCCTGGCGGAAGCCGTCGAGCTGGTGCTCGCTCAGGCGTCCCTCGAGGAAGGCGCGGGCGTAGGTGCCGGGGGAGGCGTGGCCCTGCACGAAGACCTGGTCTCCGCCGCCCGGGTGGTCCTGCCCGCGGAAGAAGTGGTTGTAGCCGACCTCGTAGAGGGCGGCCGAGGAGGCGTACGTGGCGATGTGCCCGCCGACCGCGATGCCGGGGCGCTGGGCCCGGTGCACGGTGACGGCCGCGTTCCAGCGGATCCACGCGCGGTAGCGGCGCTCGAGGTCCTCGTCACCGGGGAAGTCGGGCTCGTTCTCCGGCGCGATGGTGTTGATGTAGTCCGTGGTCGGGACCATCGGCACGCCGAGGTGCAGCTCCTTCGAGCGCTTGAGGAGGCTGAGCATGACGTCGCGTGCGCGACCCCGACCCTGCGTCTCGACGAGCCCGTCGAGGGACTCGTTCCATTCGGCGGTCTCTTCCGGATCCTGGTCGGTGTGGTTCACCGAGTACGGATCCTGGTCGTTGACAGTCACCCTCGACCTCTTCCTGTGGTGTGCAGACATCGTCTTCGGTGCCACGGGGCTCGAAGGGTGCGAGACCGCGCGTACGCCGAGGGCCAGCCTACCCATGACGGCCGACGGTCTCGGACTACGGACGACGCGGCCTGTCGGGCCGCCCGGACGGGCCGGGGAGCTGGACTTCGCGGATCCCGGGCGTAGTGTGGCTCCTCGTGCCAGACAGGGGACATCTGCCGGCACGGAAGGATCCGCACCCCATGGCCCTGGCCAACGACACACAGGCTCCCGACTTCGAGCTCGCCAACCAGTTCGGCGAGCGCGTCCGGTTGAGCGAGTACCGCGGGCACCGCGCGGTCGCCCTCGTCTTCTTCCCCCTCGCCTTCTCCGGCACCTGCACCGGCGAGATGTGCCAGCTCGAGGAGAACCTCGGCCTCTTCGCCGACAGCCGCGTGGAGCTGATCGGCATCAGCGTCGACAGCAAGCACACGCTGCGCGCGTGGGCCCAGCAGCAGGGCATCGACTTCCAGCTCCTCGCCGACTTCTGGCCCCACGGCCAGGTGGCGAAGGAGTACGGCGTGTTCCTCGAGGAGAAGGGCTTCGCGAACCGGGCCACCTTCCTCATCGACACGCGGGGCATCATCCGCGGCAGCTTCATCACCGCACCCGGCGAGGCGCGCGAGCTCGAGGCGTACCGCACGGCGATCCGCGATCTGGCTCTCGTCCCGGCCTGATCCGGTTCTCGCGGCGCCTCAGCTGAGGATGTTCACCGCGCGGGCGATGACCAGCGCGAGGATCACGAACCCGGCGAACGCCTCGAGCGCCATGAGCGACTTGGCGCGGTGGGAGAGCGGCATGACGTCGGTGGGGCTGTAGGCCATCGAGTTCGTGAGCGAGAAGTACGCGTAGTCGACGAAGCCCGGAACCCAGTCCGCGTGCTGCGACGAGCGGCGGGCGACCTCCGACACCGCCCCGGAGTCCTCGTCCTGCGGGAAGCGGAAGTCCGCGGGCGCGAGGGCCGCACGGGCGTGCGTGCGGCGCGCCACGGGGCCGCCGCGGTCCAGCTCCCAGAAGACGAGCGCGAAGGCCAGCACGTTGGCGACCCACACCTGCAAGGCCGTGAGCAGCAGCTCCGGTCCCGCTTCCGAGGCGTCGACCAGCGCGATCACCAGGACGACGAGGCTGACCTGGTTGGCGACCACGAGGAGGCCGCCGAGCGCGAGCCCCAGGCCGCGCGACCACGGGGTCTCGCGCACGAAGCGTCGGGGGTTGAGCGCGACCAGCGGCACGAGCAGGGCGACGGCGATCGCCACCACGGCGATCCGCACGCCAGCGGGGACGGCGGTCGGCGCCACCCCGTACAGCGCGACGGCGACGATGAGGCCGACGGCGGCGGGCCAGCGCGGCTCGGCGACCGTGCGCCGGGAGGGGTGGATGGGCACGGGGGAGAGGCTACGACGCGCGCCCGCGGGGCGGCCGGGGCGCGCCGATGCGGTCGGCTAGCATGGCCGGGCGCCCGGCGACCGGGCGCGGGGGCCTTTAGCTCAGTTGGTAGAGCGCCACGTTTACACCGTGGATGTCGTCGGTTCGAGCCCGGCAGGGCCCACCCACGCGCCGGCGTCGGCCCGAGCCCGCTCCCCGCCCGCGATCAGGCGAGGGTCCCGAGGCCGCGGACGAGCAGGTCCACCCCGAAGGCGAAGTCCCGTGCCGGCTCCTCCTCTCCCGCGGCGACGGGCAGCAGGCCGAGGCGGTCGAGCTGGATGCGCTCCTGCTCGTGCGCCACGTGGCCGAGCACGAAGTGCAGGAGGGCCGACGCCGCGCGGCCGCACTCGGCGTCCCGGAACCCGCCCGTGGCGACGGCCGCGGACAGCATGTCGCGTGCCGCGGTCGCGCCGAGCCCCATCGCCGTCGTGCTGGCCACCACCTCGGCGCCGTCCCGGTGCGCGAGGAGCGCCCCGCGGAGCCCCTCCGCCGCGTGCCGGACCCGGTTGCGCCAGTCGGCGTCCCGGCCGACCGTCGTCGCGGTCGCCGCCTCGGCGACGATGCGGTCGGCCAGCTCCGCCAGGAGGCTCTGCTTGTCGGGGAAGTGCCAGTAGAGGGCGCTCGGCTGCACGTCGAGCGCGGCGGCGAGGCGGCGCATCGTGAAGTCGGGGAGGCCGTGCTCGTCGAGGATCCGCAGGGCCGTGCGGGCGACGTCGTCGCGGGTGTGCCGCCCCGCCGCATGCGCCCGTGCCATGCCGCCACTATAGTGAACGCCGTTCAGGTGAACGTCGTTCAGGTCGTGCGCGGCCGCATCGAGCAGAAGGAAGCCCATGACCCCGTCCCGCTCCCTGCCCCTCCGCGCCGGCCGCCGCGCGCGGCTCGACGCCACCGACCTCGCGCGGGTCGCCGTCCTCGCGGCGGTCGTCGCCGTGCTCGGGCTCCCGGGCAGCATCAGCGTGTTCGGCGGCGTCCCCATCACCGCCCAGACGCTCGGGGTCATGCTCGCGGGCGCCGTCCTCGGGCCCCGCCTCGGGGCCCTCGCCCTCGCCGTCCTCCTCGCGCTCGTCGCGGTGGGGCTGCCGCTGCTCTCCGGGGGCACGGGCGGCCTCGGGGTCTTCCTGGGCCCGTCCGCCGGATACCTCGTGGGCTGGATCGCCGGGGCCGCCGTGGTGGGCTTCCTCGTCCACCTCGGCGGCCGGCGGCCCACCGCGTGGCGGACGGCCGTCGCCATGGTGCTCGGGGGGATCGTCGTCATCTACGCCGTGGGGATCCCCGTGCAGAGCCTCGTCACGCGACTCCCGCTGACCCAGACGGCGTACACCAGCCTCGTCTTCCTGCCCGGCGACCTGGTCAAGGCGGCCATCGCCACGGCGATCGTGATGACGCTGGTGCGCGGCTACCCCCGGGCCTTCCGGCGTCCATCCGGCTGGACGCCGCCACGGCAGGACGTCGTGGCGGCGAACGCCCGGTGACCCCGACGGACGGGCCCGGCGGCGCGACGGCCTTGCACCTCGCGGGCGTCGGCGTCCGTCTCGGCGACGTCGAGGCGCTCCGCGACATCACGCTCGACGTGGATGCGCGCACGGTAGCCGTCATCGGCGAGAACGGCTCGGGCAAGAGCACCTTCGCCCGCGTGGTCGGCGGTCTGGTCGAGCGCACGTCGGGGGAGCTGCGCGTGCTGGGCGTCGACCCGGGACGTGGATCCCGCGAGCTGCGACGCCGCGTGGCCCTCGTGTTCAGCAACCCGGACGCCCAGATCGTCATGCCCACCGTCGCCGAGGACGTCGCGTTCTCCCTGCGGCCGGAGCGCCCGTCGCGCGCCGATGCCGACGCGCGCGTCGCCGAGGCCCTCCGACGGCTCGGCATCGAGCACCTCGCCGACCGCTCGTCGCACGAGCTGTCCGGCGGGCAGAAGCAGCTGCTCGCGCTGGCGGGGGCCTTCGTCCGACGCCCCGAGCTCGTGATCGCGGACGAGCCCACCGCCTACCTCGACGCCCGCAACGCCCGTCGGGTCGCGGACCACCTCTTCGAGGAGGGCCACCGGCTCGTGCTCGTCACCCATGACCTCGCCGCGGCGGCCCGGTGCGACGCCGCCGTCCTGTTCGCCGGCGGCCGCCTCATCCGCACGGGCCCTCCCGCCGCCGTCATCGCCGAGTACGAGGCGATGCTCGGGTGACGCCGACGGAGCCCAGGCGCCCCGGCCGTCTCGAACGCATGCCCGCCGGTCCTGAGCTGGTCGCGCTCATGGTCGTGGTGCTCGGCGTCTCGCTCCTGCCGTCCACCTGGTGGGCTGCGGTCGCGGCGGTCGCCGTCGCGGTCGTCGCCTACGCGACCGCGCAGCTCGGCGACGGCCTCCTCGGCATGCGCCGCCTCGCCGGGCAGGTGCGCGCCGTGCGCTGGGTGATGCTGTTCACGCTCGTCAGCCAGCTCGTGCTGCTCGGGCCCGAGCCCGCCGTCGCGAACACGGCGCGCGTCACGGCGGCGATCGCCATCGCCGGCCTGCTGGTCCTCACGACCTCCATGACCGCGCTCCTCGACAGCATCGAGCGCGGCCTGGCTCCGCTGCGGCGGCTCGGCGTCGACACGGAGCGGATCTCGCTGCTGCTCACGGTCACCGCCGGCACCGTCCCCGTCCTCGGACGCCTGGCCGGCGACGTCCGCGAGGCGCAGCGCGCACGGGGCGCCCGCCCGGGACTGCGGACGTTCGTCGTCCCCTTCCTCGTCCTCGCCCTCAAGCACGCGGACCAGCTCGGCGACGCGCTCACCGCCCGCGGGGTCAGGTGACGGGCCGGGCGGCACCCTCGATCGCGATGTCCACGGGCCGCGCGAGCCGTGTCGCCGCGGGCGTGTCGCGATAGCATCCACCCATGAGCTCCGACACGGCCGATGGCGCCGACGCCTGGTCGGTCGTCGACGCCGCCACGCACGGGTCCAGCACCCACCGCGGATCCGCCCAGCGGAGCCTCTGGCCGCTCGAGCCGCTCGTGCCCTCGCCGGGCGTCGCGCCCGACGGGCCGCGGGACGAGGCACGCCCCCGCCGCGCCAGGCGCCGGGGCTGATCGGCGCACGGCGCGTCACGGGCCGCGACCGGCCCTTCGTTACGATGGGCACGTGATCCCCACCCTCGCCGACGTCGTCCGAGTCGTCGAGGACGCCTGGCCGCCCGCGGGCGCGTCCGACTGGGACTCCTCGGGACTCGTGTCAGGGGATCCGCGTCGGCGGGTCCGCCGCATCCACCTGGCCGTCGACGCCGTCCGCGCCACGGTGGACGAGGCCGTCGCCGCCGACGCCGACCTGCTGCTCGTGCACCATCCGCTGCTGCTCCGCGGCGTCACGACCATCGCCGAGACGGGCTACAAGGGCGCGCTCCTCGCCGACCTCGTGCGCGCCCACTGTGCCCTGCACGCCGCGCACACCACCGCCGACGTCGTCGAGGAGGGCACGTCGGGCCGGCTCGCGGCGCTCCTCGGCCTGGTGCCCGAGACCATCCGACCGCTCGATCCCGCCGCGGGCGGCGTGCGCGGCATCGGCCGCGTCGGGGATCTGCCCGCCCCGACCACGCTCGGCCGCCTCGCCGGCGAGCTCGCCCGGATCCTGCCGCCGACGGCCACGGGGATCCGCGTCGCGGGCCCCTACGACGCGCCCGTCACCCGCGTCGCACTCTGCGGAGGAGCGGGGGACTCGCTGCTCGCCGCGCCCGAGGTGGTCGGCGCGGACGTCTACGTCACCTCCGACCTCCGCCACCACCCGGCCAGCGAGGCCCGCGAGTCCGCCGCCCTCCGCGGCGGCACGCCGTACCTCATCGACACCTCCCACTGGGCGAGCGAGTGGCTCTGGCTCGACCAGGCCGCTGGCACGCTGCGCGCGGCGCTCCCGGACGTGGAGGTCACCGTCAGCGACATCCGGACGGACCCCTGGGACTTCGCCGTCACGCAGTGACCGGCCGCCGCGCGGACGGTCCCGCGCATCCACGACGCACGCATCGCGCGCACGCCGCACACCGGCGGAGCCGCACCACGAGAGGGAGAGCATGAAAGCCGATCCGAGCATCCAGAAGGAGCTCCTCGACCTGCAGGAGATCGACACCCGGCTCACGCACCTCACGCGCCAGCTCGCCCAGCTCCCGCAGCTGAAGGAGATCGACGCGCTGCAGCGGGAGATGGAGCTCGTCCGACGCCGCCTCGGCGAGCGGACCGGCGTCGTGGAGGACGCCCAGACCGAGCTCACGCGCATCGAGTCCGACGTGGCGGTCGTGCAGGCGCGCATGGACCGCGACCGCACCCGCATCGAGGCCGGCGGCAGCTCGAAGGACGTCCAGGCGCTCGAGCGCGAGCTCGAGTCGCTGCTGCGTCGCCGCGACACCCTCGAGGAGGTCGAGCTCGAGGTGATGCAGAAGCTCGAGGAGGCGCAGGCGGCGCAGGCCGAGGTGGTCGTCGAGCGCGACGCCCTCGCGGAGCGGCTCGCCGCGGTCGAGGCCGAGCGCGACGCCGCGGCGGTCGAGCTGCGGGTCCAGGCGGAGCAGGCGAAGAAGGACCGGGACGCGCTCGCGCCGCGGTTCCCCGAGGACCTCCTCGCCCTCTACGAGAAGCAGCGCGCCAGGTACGGCGTGGGCGCCGCGATGCTGCACCGCGGCATCTCCCTCGGCAGCAACATCGCCCTGCACCAGAGCGACCTCGACGCGCTCCGCAAGCGCGCTCCGGACGACGTGGTCATCGATCCCGAGAGCAACGCCATCCTCGTGCGGACGGACGAGTCCGGGCTCTAGGGGAGGCCTGCCCACCGGCTGCCCTAGACTCGACCCCGCGGATGGGTCGGCAAGACGGTCGCGCCGCGGAGGATCCCGAGAGGGGGAGACCGCGTCGAGGAACGTCCGGGCTCCGCAGAGCAGGGCGGTGGGTAACACCCACCCGGGGCGACCCGCGAGACAGTGCAACAGAGAGCAGACCGCCCGTCGCGGAAGCGGCGGGTGAGGGTGAAACGGCGGTGTAAGAGACCACCAGCGGCCCGAGTGATCGGGTCGGCTATGCAAACCTCGCCCGGAGCAAGGTCGAACAGGGGACGCACAGGCTGCTCGTCCAGTCCCCGGGTAGACCGCTGGAGGGCTGCGGTGACGCAGCTCCGAGATAGATGGCCGTCCATGGTGCCGCGAGGCACCGGGACAGAACCCGGCGTATCAGCCGGCCCATCCGCACCCCGCGCATCACGACGAAACGGCCGGATCCCTCGGGGATCCGGCCGTTTCGTCGTGCGGTGCTGCGGCGCTCAGTCCTCGGGCTTCGTCTTGTCGACGAGGTCGGACGCGGGCGCGTGCGTCACGGCGCCCGCCGCGTGCGCGGCCAGGGCCGCGGCGCCCATGATGCCCGCGTTGTTCCGCAGCTCGGCGGGCACGATCGGGGTGCGCAGGCGCAGCAGCGGCAGGAAGTGCTTGTGGTTCTTGGACACGCCGCCGCCGACGATGAACAGCTCGGGCCACATCAGCTTCTCGAGCTGGCCGTAGTACACCTGCAGCCGCGCGGCCCAGCGCTTCCAGTTCAGGTGCGCGCGCTCCTTGGCCGCGTACGAGGCGCGGCGCTCGAAGTCGCGGCGACCCGCGACGTCCATGTGGCCGAGCTCGGCGTTCGGGATGAGGACGCCGTCGTGGATGAGGGCCGTTCCGATCCCCGTGCCGAGCGTGGTCATGATGACGAGGCCGCGCACGTCCTTGGCCGCGCCGTAGCGGGCCTCCGCGTAGCCGGCCGCGTCGGCGTCGTTGACGAAGGTGATCTCGAGGCCCAGGCGCTCCTCGAACAGCTTCTCGGCCTCGAGGCCGATCCAGCTGGGGGAGACGTTGGCGGCCGACATGGTGGTGCCGTGGACGATCGCGGCCGGGAAGCACACGCCGAGGGGCGTCCCGGCGGGGACCTCGCCGAGCGCGTCGATGATCTGCTTCACGGTCGCGACGATGTCGTCCGGCTCGCCACCCTGGGGCGTCGGCAGCTTGACGCGCTCGCTGCGCAGCTCGCCGGTCGCGACGTCCACGATGGCGCCCTTGATGCCGGTCCCGCCGATGTCGATGCCGATTGCGGTCGTCGCGTCGTCGCTCATGGGACCGACCCTACCGGCTCGTCCGGCCTCGTCCGGCCGGCGCACGCGGTGCGGACGGGCCTAGCATCGGCAGCATGAGCGACAACGACGAGCAGTACTGGTACGACGACCGCACGGGCGAGGTGGAGAAGGGGATGCTGTCCCCGGCTGCCCATCGGATCGGCCCGTTCGCCACGGCGGAGGAGGCCGCGAAGGCGCCGCAGCGGTTGCGCGAGCGCGCGGAGCAGTGGGCCGCGGAGGACCGCGACGACGACTGATCCCGCGGGTCAGTCGGAGTAGCTCTCCGCCTCGGCCGGGAACGTGCCGCCGACGACGTCGTCGCGGTAGCGCGTCGCCGCGTCGAGGAGCAGCTGGCGCATGTCCGCGTAGCGGCGCACGAAGCGCGGCACGCGACCGCTCGTGAGACCCGCGAAGTCGGTCCAGACGAGGATCTGCCCGTCCGTCCCGTTCCCGGCGCCGATGCCGATCGTGGGGATGCGCAGCTCCTCGCTCACGCGGCGCGCGACCTCCTGGGGCACCATCTCGAGCACCACGGCGAACGCGCCCGCGTCCTGGACGGCGCGCGCGTCGGCGAGCAGCGCCTCGGCCGCATCCCCGCGGCCCTGGATGATGTGCCCGCCGAGGCCGTGCTCGCTCTGCGGCGTGAAGCCGATGTGCCCCATCACCGGGATGCCCGAGGCGACCACGCGACGGATCTGCTCGGCGCTGCGCACGCCGCCCTCCAGCTTCACGGCGTGGGCGCGCGCCTCCTTCATGAAGCGCACGGAGGTGGCGAGCGCCTGGTCCGGTCCCGACTCGTAGGAGCCGAAGGGCAGGTCGGCCACGACGAGGGCCCGATGGGCGGAGCCCGCGACGGCGCGGGCCAGCGGGATCAGTTCGTCGACCGTGACGGGCACGGTCGTGTCGTAGCCGAGCACCGTGTTCCCGGCGGAGTCGCCGACGAGCAGGAAGTCGATGCCGGCCTCGTCGAAGATGCCCGCCGTGAGCATGTCGTAGCTGGTGAGCCCCGTGATCTTGAGGCCCTGCTCCTTGGCCCGCGCGAAGTGGCGGATCCGCACCCGCTTCGGCGGCCCGGCGGGCTCGGTCGGGAGGCGGGCGGGATCGGGCGGGGAGACGGCAGCGTCGGGGCTCTGCATGCCTCGGAGTCTACGGCGGGCCCCGCGCGCTCTCGGCCCGACCCCTGGTCAGCCGGTAGGTTGGACACCGACGAGAGGGTGGTGGATGGACAAGCAGCGTGACTTCGTCCTGCGGACGATCGAGGAGCGCGGGATCAAGTTCGTGCGCCTGTGGTTCACCGACGTGACCGGCACGTTGAAGTCGGTGGCGATCGCCCCGGCGGAGGTCGAGGGCGCGTTCGCGGAGGGCCTCGGATTCGACGGCTCGGCCATCGAGGGCCTCACCCGGTCGTACGAGGCCGACATGCTGGCCCACCCGGATCCGACGACGTTCCAGATCCTCCCGTGGCGCGGCGAGATCGACCCCACCGCGCGCATGTTCTGCGACATCTCGACGCCCGACGGGCAGCCGGCGATCGCGGATCCCCGCAACGTCCTGAAGCGCACGCTGGAGAAGGCGGCCGACCGCGGCTTCACCTTCTACACGCACCCGGAGATCGAGTTCTACCTCCTCAAGTCGAGCGAGTTCGGCGTCGACGGCCCGGAGCCGGTGGACGCGGCCGGGTACTTCGACAACGTCCCCGGCGGCACGGCGCACGACTTCCGCCGCCGCTCGGTGCGCATGCTCGAGGACCTCGGCATCTCCGTCGAGTTCAGCCACCACGAGGCGGGCCCCGGCCAGAACGAGATCGACCTCCGCTACGCGGACGCGCTCACCACGGCCGACAACATCATGACGTTCCGCACGGTCATCAAGGAGGTGGCCATCGAGCAGGGCGTCTACGCGACGTTCATGCCGAAGCCGCTCGCGGCGCACCCCGGCAGCGGGATGCACACGCACATGTCGCTCTTCGAGGGCGACGTCAACGCGTTCTACGCGTCCGGCGCCGAGTACCAGCTCTCCACGATCGGCCGCCAGTTCATCGCCGGACTGCTCAAGCACGCACCCGAGATCACGGCGGTGACGAACCAGTTCGTGAACTCCTACAAGCGGCTCTGGGGCGGCGGCGAGGCGCCGAGCTTCGTCACGTGGGGGCACAACAACAGGTCCGCGCTCGTGCGGGTGCCGCTGTACAAGCCCAACAAGGGCAACAGCTCCCGCGTCGAGTACCGCGCCATCGACTCGGCAGCGAACCCGTACCTCTCCTTCTCCCTCATGCTGGCCGCGGGCCTCAAGGGCATCGAGGAGGGCTACGAGCTCCCGGCCGAGGCCGAGGACAACGTCTGGACGCTGAGCGACGCCGAGCGTCGCGCCCTCGGGTACGCGCCGCTGCCGTCGAGCCTCGACCACGCCGTGCAGATCATGGAGCGCTCCGAGCTCGTCGCCGAGACGCTGGGGGAGCAGGTGTTCAACTATGTCCTGCTCAACAAGCGGCAGGAGTGGCGCGACTACCGCGCCCAGGTGACGCCGTACGAGCTGCGCTCCAACCTCGAGATGCTCTGAGCCGGATCCCCGACACGAGCACCACGACCGACATCCGACGACGAGGCCGGAGCGAGCCATGAGACGTGGGCAGACGCTGCTCGGCCCCTTGGCGCGCGCCGGCTTCGCGCGGCTGAGCGAGGTCGGCGAGGCCCTCGAGGAGGCCGCTGCGCTGTCCGGGTGGGCGGAGGCCGACCTCGTGGAGGCCCTGCACTCGAGCGCGGACCCGGACGGCGCCCTCGACGCCCTCGTGCGGCTGCTCCGGGAGGATCCCGAGCGCACGCGCGCCGTGCTCGCCGACCCCGACGCCCGCCATCGGCTGGCGCGCGTGCTCGGATCGTCACGTGGCCTCGCCGAGTTCCTCGCGCGCCACACCGTCGAGCTCGACGCCTTCGCCCGTCCGCTGGATGGCGTACCGGCCCCGGCTGATGTGCGGGCACGACTGCTCGATGCAGTGGGCGCGGTCGACGGCGTGGCGGGGATCACCGGCCCGGCCGCCCGGACGGCCCTGCGCGTCCGTTACCGGGCCCTCGTCGCGCGCGTCGCGGCGTGGGACCTCGTGCACCCCGATCCGCTCGCGGCGGTGCGCCCGGTCACCGCAGCCCTGGCGGACCTCGCGGGCGCGGCCCTCGAGGCGTCGCTCGCCGTCGCGCGCGCGGAGCTGTCCGTCCCCGGGACGTTCGGTCGCGCGCGACCCGAGGAGATCGCCGCGACGCGCCTCGCCGTCATCGGCATGGGCAAGGCCGGCGCCCGCGAGCTCAACTACGTCAGCGACGTCGACGTGATCTTCGTCGCCGAGGCCGCGACGGACGCGGACGGCGAACCGGTCATCGAGCCGTCCCGCGCGGTCGAGCTCGCGACGCGCCTCGCCGTGCTGACCATGCGCGGCATCGACGAACACGAGATCGAGCCGGCCCTCTGGGAGGTCGACGCCAACCTCCGGCCCGAGGGGAAGGCCGGCGCGCTCGTCCGCACGCTCGACTCGCATCTGGCCTACTACGAGCGATGGGCGAAGGACTGGGAGTTCCAGGCGCTGCTCAAGGCCCGCCCGCTGGCCGGCGACGCCGAGCTGGGGGAGCGGTACGCCGGCGCGGTGGCGCCGCTGGTGTGGTCGAGCGCCTCCCGCGAGGGCTTCGTCGGGCAGGTCCAGCGCATGCGCACGCGCGTCACGGACAACATCCCCGCCGACCAGCTGCACCAGCAGATCAAGCTCGGGCCGGGCGGGATCCGCGACATCGAGTTCACCGTGCAGCTCCTGCAGCTCGTGCACGGGCAGGGCGACGAGACCGTCCGGGACCGCAGCACGCTGGCCGCGCTCGTGGCCCTCGCGGACGCGGGCTACATCGGCCGCACGGAGGCCGGCGAGTTCGCCAAGGACTACCGCTACCTCCGGCTCCTGGAGCACCGGCTGCAGCTGGACCAGCTGCGGCGCACGCACCTCATGCCCACCGACGAGGAGCGCCTGCGCATCCTCGCCCGCAGCACCGGCCTCGACGGGCGCGCGGAAGAGCTCACGGCGCGCTGGAGCGCCACGAAGACCGCCGTGCGCACGCTGCACGAGCGGCTGTTCTACCGGCCGCTCCTCGCCGCGGTGGCGTCGCTCCCCGAGGAGTCGCTCGCGCTCACCAGCGACCAGGCGGCAGCGCGCCTCTCCGCCATCGGCTTCGTCGACGCGCGCGGCGCGCTCGCGCACATCCGCGCGCTCACGCAGGGGGTGTCGCGCAGCTCCGCCATCCAGCGCCACCTGCTCCCGGTGCTCCTGCAGTGGTTCGCCGACGGCCCGGATCCCGACCACGGCCTCCTCGCGTTCCGTCGGCTCAGCGAGGCGCTGGGGGAGTCGAACTGGTTCCTCCGGATGCTCCGGGACTCGGCGGGTGCCGCGCAGCGCCTCGCGCAGGTGCTCTCGGGATCCCGCTTCGTGTCGGAGCTGCTGGACCGCGTCCCCGAGACCGCCGCATGGCTCGCGCGCGACGAGGACCTGCGCCCCCGCACCTGGGCTGCCCTCGAGGAGGAGGCCGTCGCCACCGTGAACCGGCATCCCACGGCCGATGCCGCCGCAGCCGCGTTGCGCACGCTCCGCCGCCGCGAGGTCCTGCGCCTCGCCATCGGCGCAATCGTGGGGGTCACGCACGTCGAGACGCTCGGACCGTCGCTGGCCGACATCACCACGGCGACCCTCCGCGGCGTGATGCGCGCCATCCGCCGCGAGGACGGCCCCTGGCCCGAGTTCGCCGTGGTCGCGATGGGCCGCTACGGGGGCGCGGAGCTCGGCTTCGGATCCGACGCCGACGTCATGTACGTGTTCCGCCCGATCGCCGGCATGGATCCCGAGCTCGCCCAACGCCGCGCCCAGCTCATCGTCTCCGAGCTGACGCGCCTCACGGAGGACTCGCGCCTGCCGCTCGACCTCGACACCGGCCTCCGGCCGGAGGGACGAAACGGGCCCGTGGTGCGCTCGTTCGCGTCCTACCGCGCCTACTACGAGCGCTGGTCCCTGACGTGGGAGGCGCAGGCGCTGCTCCGCGCACGCGGGGTCGTCGGTGACAGCGGCCTCATCGCCGACTTCACGGCACTCGCCGACCGCATCCGCTACCCCGAGTCCATCGGCGACGCGGACGTACGCGAGATCAAGCGCATCAAGGCGCGCGTGGAGAACGAGCGGCTCCCGCAGGGTGCGGATCCCACACGGCACCTGAAGCTCGGCCGCGGATCACTCAGCGACGTGGAGTGGCTGGTGCAGCTGACCCAGCTGCAGCACGCGCACCCGCATCCCGCCCTGCGGACGCCGACCACGCTCGGAGCGCTCGACGCCGCCGTGGCGTCGCACCTCGTGGCCGAGGACGACGCGGCGCGTCTGCGGGACGCCTGGCTCCTCGCGTCCCGGGTGCGCTCCGCGATGACGCTCTGGACCAACCGCACGGCCGACGTCCTGCCCGCCGAGCGCGCCGCGCTCGACGCCATCGCGCGGCTGCTCGAGTACCCGCCCGGGTCCGCGTCCGTGCTCGAGGAGGAGTACCTCGGCGTCACCCGCCGCTCCCGTGCCGTCTTCGAGCGCCTGTTCTACGGGGTCGACGACCAGCCGGATCCGCGCGGCGCCTGACGCCCTCGGATCCTCGGCACCGGCGACGACGGGCCGCCCTCCTGGTGGAGGACGGCCCGTGCATCACGCCGCGGGGGCGTGGTGGCGATCAGACGCCGTAGTACAGCTCGAACTCGAACGGGTGCGGGCGCTGCGCGAGGGGCTTGATCTCCATCTCGCGCTTGTACTCGATCCACGTCTCGATCAGATCCGGCGTGAACACGTTCCCCGCGGTGAGGAACTCATGGTCCGCCTCGAGCGCCTCCAACGCCGCACCGAGCGACGCGGGGACCTGCGGGATGCCCTTCGCCTCCTCGGGCGGCAGCTCGTACAGGTCCTTGTCGACCGGCTCGTGCGGCTCGATGCGGTTCTTGATCCCATCGATCCCGGCCATCAGCTGCGCCGCGAACGCGAGATACGGGTTGCTCGACGCATCCGGCGCCCGGAACTCGATCCGCTTCGCCTTCGGGTTCGTGCCCGTGATCGGGATCCGGATCGACGCCGACCGGTTCCCCGCCGAATACACCAGGTTGACGGGCGCCTCGAAGCCCGGCACGAGACGGTGGTACGAGTTCACCGTCGGGTTCGTGAACGCCAGGATCGCGGGCGCGTGCTTGAGGATCCCGCCGATGTACCACCGCGCGACATCCGACAGACCGCCGTAGCCGGCCTCGTCGTAGAACAACGGCTTCCCGTCGTTCCACAGCGACTGGTGCGTGTGCATCCCCGACCCGTTGTCCCCGAACAGCGGCTTCGGCATGAACGTCGCCGTCTTGCCCCACTGCTCGGCCGTGTTCTTCACGATGTACTTGAACTTCAGGATGTCATCCGCCGCGTGCACCATCGTGTCGAACCGGTAGTTGATCTCCGCCTGCCCACCGGTACCCACCTCATGGTGCGCACGCTCCAGGATCAGACCCGCATCGATCAGCTTCAGGCTGATGTCATCACGGAGATCGGCCTGCTTGTCGACCGGGCTCACGGGGAAGTAGCCGCCCTTGTACGGGGTCTTGTTCCCGAGGTTGCCGCCCTCCTCCTCACGACCCGAGTTCCACGCACCCTCCTCGGAATCCACCGAGTAGAAGCTCGTGTGCTGGTTCACCTCGTACCGGACGTCATCGAAGATGTAGAACTCCGCCTCCGGCGCGAAGAACGCCGTGTCCGCGATCCCGGACGCCGCGAGGAACTTCTCCGCCTTCTTCGCCACCTGACGCGGATCACGCGCGTAGATCTCGCCATTCCGGGGGTTGTAGATGTCGAAGACCATGATCAACGTCCGCTCGATGCGGAACGGGTCGATGTACGCCGTCGTCACGTCCGGGATCAGCTGCATGTCCGACTCATGGATGCTCGCGAAGCCGCGGATGGAGGAGCCGTCGAACAGCTGGCCGACGGAGAAGAACTCCTCGTCGACCGTGGAAGCGGGGATGTTGAAGTGCTGCTGCACCCCGGGGAGGTCGGTGAACCGGATATCGAGGAACTTGACGTCGGTGTCCTTGATGAACGCGAGCACCTCGGATGAGTCTCTGAACATGTGGTGTCTCCAAAAGGGGGCCGGAGCGGATGAGACTGACGGTTTCAGCCTCTCCGACCCTAGGGGGAAGGGGTTACCTCGCCATAACCGCCGTGTTTCCGCGATGTTACGCACCCCCGCCCGGGCGCGTCGGCGAGTGCTCCCAGGGCCCGCGGATCAGGGGATCCGCTGCATGCGCGCCTAGGATCGGGAGGTGCCCGCGACTCCCACGAACCCCGACCTCGGCGATCCCGGCCGCAACCGCTGGCCGGGGGAGCGGCTCGGGCTGCCGGAGCGCGGCCGGGGCTCCGTCGCCCGCGCCGGTCGGCGCATCGTGGGCATCTGCATCGACTGGGCCCTCGCCGTCCTGATCTCCTGGGCCTTCTTCGCCTACGACGCCACAGCCACTCTCGTGATCTTCGCCGTGATGCAGTACGTCCTCATCGTCACCCTCGGAGGGAGCGTCGGGCACGTCGTGCTCGGGATGCGCGTGCGCCCGCTCGGCGGCGGATACGTGTCGCTGTGGCGACCGGCCCTTCGCACGGTGCTGCTGTGCCTGGTGGTCCCCGCCGTCGTGTGGAACGCCGACCAGCGGGGTCTCCACGACGTGTTCTCGGGGACGGTGCTGGTCCGCACCTCGTGACCACCGCGCCGCTCGTCGGCGAGGAGTCAGCCGGGCTCGCATCCGAGGTACACGAGCTCGGGGTCGACCCCGCCCAGCACCACGCGGGCGGGTGACCCGGCGCGCACCGCGCCCAGCTCCCGGCTCTCGGTCTCCCGCCCGTCGTCGGACCTCCCGGTCGTCACCTCGAAGCGGACGAGCGCCGCGCTGCAGTCCTCCGGGGCCGTCATGTCGAGGAGCGTGCACGAGGTGGTGTCCACGCACTCGCTCGCGCGCGACGCAGGATCCTCGACGGGGACGACGACCGCGCCCTGCGTGAGGTCGGCGCCGACCGTCGTGAACCGCGCCCGCGTCGAGTCCTGGAAGCTGACCACGACGACCAGGACGCCGGCCAGCGCGCAGACCGCGGCGATGGACGGCCCCAGACCGCGTCGGGCCCGCTCGCGTCGAGAACGGCCGTAGGGGGACAGCCGCTCCGACGTCGGCTGCGGCCGGGGCGGGTTCGGCGGCATCGGTCCCTGATGCGCCGGCCCCTGGCCCGTCGCGGGAGGAGCCGCGTCTCCCGTCGCCCCGCGCCCTCGAAGGAGGAGCACGTCCCTCGCGAGGGTCAGCTGGACGAAGCGCTCGTGCGCGGTCCTCAGCTGCTGCGGCGTCGCACCGGGAAGCCGGTCGGGATGCGTCTCGCGCGCCCGTCGGAGGTACGCGCGGCTGATGGTCGGGCGGTCGGCGTCCGCGTCGACGCCGAGCAGCACCGCAGCGGAGGACGGATCCATGGGCTCAGTCTGCGCCGGGCGCGATGCCCGCGCAAACGTCGCCCGAACCGAGGATCAGCGTGCCCGGGACGGACGGACCTTGAACGGATCGACGCCCTTGGGGATGGGCATGCTGTTCTGCCCGAGGGAGGTCAGGCGGTTGTTCACCGCCAGGACCTCCGCCTTCGTGATGGTGCGGGGGAACCGCTGCAGGCGACCGGCGAGCTTGTGGAGCTCGACCGAGTCGGCGTCGGGTCCGACGAACACGAAGTGGACGGGGACGTTGGGGAGCACACGGGCGATCTTCCGGCGCTCGTCCTCGAGCATGCGCGTCGTGCGGCTCTTCGGGCCCTCGCCGATGAGGGCCACGCCGGGGCGCCCGACGGCGCGGTACACGGCGTCCTGCGACTTCCCGTTCACGGCGACCGGCATCTCGCTGCCGACCCATCCCCGCTTGAGCGAGCTGCGGAGGACCACGCCGACGGCTCCGGGCTGGCCCTTGATCTGCAGGTAGGCCGCACGCTCCGCCTTGCGTCCGAGGACGATGAGGAAGGCCAGGATGCCCGCGAACACGCCGGCGATGACGAAGAGGATGGCGGTGAGCCAGCTCCCGCCGGTCGCGAAGACCGCCAGCAGGACGCCCACGACGATGGGACCCAGCAGCGCCAGGAGCATCCACCAGACCGAGCTCTTGTCGTACCGCCGGGTCATCTGGAAGACCTGCCACATCTGCTTGATGCGGCCGGGTTCCTTGGGTGCCTTCTTCGAGGCTGTCTTGCGGGCCATGGTGCCCAGGATACCGGTGCGCGGGCGGCCGCCGGAACGGCGTGAGGTCGATGCGCCGTCCCGTTCCCTCACAGGGGCTCGATGCCGACGAGATGCCCAGCGATCGCCTTCGCGGCTCGGCGTCGCCCGGCCGGCGCGCACACTCACGGCGACGGGCACCCGCCCCGCCGGTGGACGCGGACGGGGTCGCAGCGAGGAGAGGACGTGGGGCGATGGATGACGGACGCGCTCACGCGCACGACGGGCGGGTCTCGAGTGAGGACCAGGGCACCTGGTCGTCCGACAGGGCGGTCGACCTGCGTCGATCGGCATCCGCCAAGGAGCGAGCGCTGCGGAGGCGGAGGAGCGCGGCACGCCCGCTTCCCGACGCGGCGGGCGCCAGCGGCACCGTCGTCGCGGGATATCGCCTCGTGCGGCTCGTCGGGAGGGGCACGCGCTGTGAGGTGCACCTCGCCCGACCCTGCCGAACCCATGACGCCGCGGTCGGTTCGGCGGACAACGTCGCGGTGAAGATCGTGCCCGCGACCGAGCGCAGCCGCGGGGAGGCGGAGATCGTCGCTCTGCAGGCGGTGTCCTCCGAGCACGTCGTCACGCTGAGGGACGTCGCCACTCTGGCCGACGGCAGCCTGTGCATCGTGCAGTCGCTCGGCCAGCGTGGCACGGCGTCTGCCCTGCTCGGCCGACGCGGCAGCATCACGCCCGGCGAGACCGTGACCCTCGTCGCGTCCGTGCTCCGAGGGCTGGGCGACCTCCACGACGCGGGCATCGCGCATGGCGCGGTCGACCTGACGCACGTGGTCCTCGACGCCACGGGGCGTCCGCTGCTGAGCGGGCTCGGCGCCTCCCGCGTCGTCGGCGGAGAGGTGGGGGCGGGCGCGGACGGCAGCGTCGGGGCCGACCCCGTCGAACAGGACCTGGTGCGCGTGTCGCGGATCGTCCAGGCGCTGCGCGAACCGGCGGACGCTCGCGGACGCGCATCCGAGGACCGGTGGGACGACTGGCTGGCGCTCCTCGACTCCGCCATCCACGGGGAGTCCGATCTCACCGCGCACGACCTCGCCGACCGGCTCCTCGACGTCGCGGACGCAGCCCCCCTGGCCGACGCGGGCGCCCCGCCGCGCTCCTCCGACGACGATCGCGTGCTGCCGAGCTCCTCCGACGACGATCGCGTGCTGCCGCGCGATGCGGCGCTCGGCGCTGTCCGCCCCCGTCCCCTCGGCGTCAGCACCACGCAGAGGACCCGGACCCGCCGTGGGTTCCTGCCCGTCGCGCGGGGGCGACGGGCAGGTCACCGTCGGCATCGTGCGGTGCGTGAGCCTCGGGCGGACGACGCTCGATCACGTCAGCGGGCGCTGCGGGTTCGGGTCACGGCCGAGCTCGCCTCGGTGCGCCCGCGCATCTGGGCGCTCGGAGCCTCCGCGCTCCTGCTCCTGGTCGCCGGCGCCGTCGCGGTGCCCGCCCTCACCGGCCCCGCTCGCGGCGCGACGGCAGCGCCGACGAGCGTGCCCACGCCCCCAGCGTCCGCGTCCGTGGAGGGCGCACCATCGACGACATCGGATGCCGACGTGGAGGCGACGGCCTCGCCGGATCCCGATGTCGCGGCCCCCGCGCTCCTCCGCCTCCGTGCCTCCTGCCTCCGCGGGGGCGACGTCGGCTGCCTGCGCGAGGTGGACGAGGACGGCTCCGCGGCGGAGGACGCCGATCGCAGCGCCGTCGCGTCCGATGCGACGGCCGTCCTGGAGGCTGCCGCGCTCCACGCCGCGGATCTCCTCGGCCCTGCTCAGCGTCTCGGTGACAGCGCGCTCGTCGGCCTGCGACCCCAGGTCGAGCCCGGATCCGAGTCGCCGGCTCCCGGACGCCGACCGGCCTCCCTCCTGATCGTCAGGGGAGAGGCCGGGTGGCGGATCAGGGACCTGATGGACGACCGATGAGTGTCGCCGTCCGGTCCGGAGACGACCTAGATGCCCAGGTCGGCGTCGAACGCACCCGCCTCGAGGCGGTTCTTGACGGCCACGAGGAAGCGCGACGCGTCGGCACCGTCGACGATCCGGTGGTCGTAGGACAGGGCGAGGTAGACGGTGGAGCGGATGGCGATGGTGTCCTGCCCGTCCGCCGTGATGACCACGGGGCGCTTGGTGACGATGCCGGTGCCGAGGATGGCGGACTGCGGGAGGAACACCACGGGGGTGTCGAACAGCGCACCGCGCGAGCCGGTGTTGGTCAGCGTGAAGGTTCCGCCGGCCAGCTCGTCGGGGGACAGCTTGTTGTCGCGCGTCCGGGCGGCGAGGTCCGCGATCTCCGAAGCGAACTGCGCCAGGTTCTTGCCCTCGGCGTTCTTCACGACGGGGGTGAGCAAGCCGCGCTCCGTGTCGACCGCGATGCTGATGTTCTCGTGGTCGGGGTAGACGATGCTGTCGCCGTCGACCGTCGCGTTGACGACGGGGTAGGCCTTGAGGGCCTCGGCGGCGGCGAGGGCGAAGAAGGGGAGGAACGACAGCTTGACGCCGGTCTTCTCCAGGAAGTCACCCTTCACGCGGTCACGGAAGCGGGCCACCTTGGTGACGTCGACCTCCACCACCGAGGTGAGCTGCGCGGTGGACTGCATCGACACGACCGCACGGTCGGCGATGAGCTTGCGCATGCGGGACATCTTGGCGGTGGTGCCACGGAGCGGCGACGTCTCGAGGGGCGCGGCGACCGGAGCAGCCGAGGCGGCTGCCGCCGGGGCGCTCTTAGACGCGGCAGCCTCGGCGGCGGCCAGCACGTCCTCCTTGCGGATGCGACCTCCCACGCCGGTGCCGACGACCGAGCTGATGTCCACGCCGCGCTCGTTGGCGAGCTTGCGGACGAGCGGAGTCACGTAGCCCGCGTTGCCGGAGGCGGCGGGAGCCGGGGAGGCGGCGGGAGCCGCGGCCGCGGCAGGCGCCGGAGCGGGGGTCGCGGCCACGGGTGCGGGAGCGGCGGGCGCGGGAGCCGGGGTCGGCTCGGGGTCGGCCTGCTCGGCGGCGGGAGCCGGCTCGGGCTCGACGGGCGCAGGGGCCTCGGAGTCGTCGTCCGCTTCGGTGGAGGGGATCACGGTCTCCTCGACGGCTTCGTCGGCTGCCGGCTCGGGCTCAGCGGCCTGCTCGGCGGCCGGCTCCTCTGCGGGAGCGTCGCCCCCGCCGGAACCGTCGCCGATGCGGACCAGCACGGCGCCGACCTCGACGGTCTCGTCCTCCTGGACGAGGATCTCCTCGATGACGCCGGCGACCGGCGACGGGATCTCGGTGTCGACCTTGTCGGTCGACACCTCGAGCAGGGGCTCGTCGACCTCGACGTGGTCGCCGACGTTCTTGAGCCAGCGGGTCACCGTGCCCTCGGTGACGCTCTCGCCGAGTGCGGGGAGGTTGACGGATTCGCTCATGGGGTTGTCTCCTTCAGGCCCGACTCCGGACCCGGCTTGTGTGTCGGTGTTGGCGGGGTGCTACAGGGCGTGCAGAGGTGTCCCCGCGAGTGCCAGGTGGGCCTCGCCGAGCGCCTCGTTCTGAGTGGGGTGGGCGTGCACCAGGCTGGCGACGTCCTCGGGGTAGGCCTCCCAGTTCACGATGAGCTGGCCCTCGCCGATGAGCTCGCCGACGCGGGCGCCGATCATGTGGATCCCGACCACGGGACCGTCCTGCACGCGGACCACCTTGATGGACCCTGCCGTGCCGAGGATGGAGCTCTTGCCGTTGCCGCCGAGGTTGTACTCGTAGCTCGAGACCTTGTCGGCGCCGAACTTCTCGGCCGCCTTCGCCTCGCTGTAGCCGACGCTCGCGACCTCGGGGTCGGAGTAGGTGACCTTGGGGATGTTGATGTCCTCGACGACCACGGGCTTGTTGCCCGCGATCTCCTCAGCCACGAAGATGCCCTGCTGGAACCCGCGGTGCGCGAGCTGCAGGCCGGGGACGATGTCGCCGACGGCGTAGACGCCGGGGACGCTGGTCTGGAGCCGCTCGTCGGTCAGCACGAAGCCGCGGTCGGTCTTCACGCCCGCCTCCTCGAAGCCGAGGCCCTGGGTCGCCGGGCCGCGTCCGACGGCGACGAGCAGGAGGTCGGCGTCGTAGGTCGTGCCGTCCTCGAGGGCGACCTGGACGCCCTGGTCGTCCTGCGTGACCGACTTGAAGCGCACGCCGAGCGAGAACGCGATGCCGCGCTTGCGGAACGCCCGCTCGAACTGCTTGCTGATGGACTCCTCCTCGTTGGGAACGAGGTGGGGGAGGGCCTCGATGATCTGGACGTCCACGCCGAAGGAGCGCCAGACGGAGGCGAACTCGACGCCGATGACGCCGCCGCCCAGGATCGCGACCTTCTTCGGGATGTAGTCGAGCTCGAGCGCCTGCTCGCTCGTGATGACGCGGCCGCCGATCTCGAGGCCGGGGAGCGTCCGGGAGTAGGAGCCGGTCGCGAGGACGACGCTCTTCCCGGTGATGGTCTGGTCGCCGACCTGCACGGTCGTGCCGGAGGTCAGGCGACCCTCGCCCTCGATGACCGTGATGCCGCGGGCCTTGATGAGGCCCTGGAGGCCCTTGTACTTGCTAGCGACGATGGCCTCGCGGTACGCGTTGACGCGGGCGATGTCCACCCCGTCGAACGTGACGTTGACGCCGTACTTCTCCGACTCCCGCGAGACATCGGCCACCTCGGCCGAGTGCAGGAGGGCCTTGGTCGGGATGCAGCCGCGGTGCAGGCACGTGCCGCCCAGCTTGCCCTTCTCCACGAGGCCCACGGTCTTGCCCAGCTGCACCGCACGGAGCGCCGCTGCGTAGCCGCCGCTCCCGCCGCCGAGCACCACCACGTCAAAGTTCTGTTCCGACACCCAGGATCTCCCTCGTATGCATCAAGGTCGTCTCATGCGACCGCCCGACCGGGCAGGCGCGGGACCCCCTCAGGAGGCCTCTCCGAGCCTACTACGCGCGTGAAAACCCGGCAGCCAGGGCCAGGAGCGTGCGGACCGCGACTCCCGTCGGGCCCTTCCCCGTGAAGCCGTGACCGCCGCCCTTGTTGTGCGACGGGCCCGCGATGTCGATGTGCGCCCACGGGATCCGGGGGGCGTCGTCCGCGTCGCCGGTCCGGCCGACGAACTCCTTGAGGAACACGCCCGCGACGAGCATGCCGCCGGCGGGATTGCCGGGCTTGACGTTGGCGATGTCCGCGATGTCGGAGTTGAGGAGCGCGCGCATCTCCTCCGGGAGCGGCATGCCCCACATGCTCTCTCCCTGCTCGCGGGCCGCGTCGAGCAGACGGGCGACGAGCGCGTCCTCGCCCATGACGGCGGAGTACCGCTCACCGAGCGCCACGACCTGCGCACCCGTGAGCGTCGCGATGTCGACGATGGCGTCCGGGTGCTCCTCGCTCGCGGCGACGATCCCGTCCGCCATCACGAGTCGACCCTCGGCGTCCGTGTTGAGGACCTCGACGGTCGTGCCCCCGCGCATGCGCAGCACGTCGTCCGGGCGGATGGCGGAGCCGGAGGGCATGTTCTCGGCGATGCAGAGCCACGCGGTGAGGCGCACTGGCAGCTCGAGCCGCGCGGCGGCGACGACGACCTCGAGGATCGTCGCGGCACCGGTCATGTCGTACTTCATGCCGATCATCGGCACGGCCGGCTTGAGCGAGATGCCGCCGGTGTCGTAGGTGATGCCCTTGCCGACGAGCGCGAGGTGGCGCGTCGCGCCGGCGGGGGAGTAGGAGACCTTCACGAGGCGGGGCGGGCGCGTCGAGCCCTGGCCGACCCCGAGGATGCCGCCGAAGCCGTCGGCCGCGAGCGCGTCCTCGTCCCAGACGCGGACGTCGAGGGGCAGGCCGCTCGTGCGCTCCTGCACGGCGTCGACGAACGTCGCGGGATACAGGTCGAGCGGCGGGGTGTTGACGAGGTCCTTGGTGCCCGCGACGGCTCCCGCGACCGCGACGGCGCGCGCGACCGCCTCATCGGCGTCCTCGGGCGTCCAGGAGTCCCCCTGCGCGACCACGGTGACGGACGAGGCGCGCGGCTTCTGGCCGGCGAGCGAGTCGCGGCGGTAGGAGTCGAAGGAGTAGACCCCGAGCGCCGCACCCTCCAGCACGGCGGTGAGCTCCTCGAGCGACGCGACCGGCACCGCCACCGCGACCCGCTCCACACCGCGCAGCTGGCGGGTCGCGCTGCCCACGGCGTAGCGGAGCGCGACGGCGTCCAGGGGCCCCGATCCCAGGCCCACGAGCGCGACGGTGCGGGCGGCGGTGCCGGTCCCGGCGACGCGGACGACCTCGTCGCGGCCCCCCGTGACGCCGATCGCGGACAGGCCGTCCACGTCGAGCCCGAGGCCCTCGGGCGCGTGCACCCGGATCCCCTCCTTCTCGCTGGAGACGGCGACGACGAGCGCGTCGGCCTCCACGTCGACGGCGCGGTCGGAGGACACGGAGAGCTGGGGGAGGGTCATGGGCGACGAGCCTACCCATGCAGGCATGCGTCCCGGATCGGAGCGCGGGCCCCCGACGACCCGGCGGATGCGGGCGTCCCGGCGCCCTCGGCGAGCGTGTTCGCTCTCGGCGGCACGCGCGACGCCCCGCCGGGGAGGGGCCGTCGGAGGCGCGGCTTAGAGTGGATCCATGGCAGATGCGGACGGACTGTACGAGATCGACACCGACATCGGCGAGGTCCCGACCGGCCTGCCCCTGGTCGCCGGGCTGACCGGTTTCTCCGACGCGGGATCCGGCGTGTCCCAGGTCAGCGAGTACCTCCTGAGCACCCTGAGCCACCGCGACGTGCTGCGCTTCGACACCGACACCCTCCTCGACTACCGTGCCCGCCGCCCCACCATCTACTTCGACCAGGACCACCTCGCCGACTATCGACCGGCCCGGCTGGCGCTCTACCTGGCGCACGACGAGATCGGGCAGCCGTTCCTCCTGCTCACCGGGTTCGAGCCCGACTTCCGCTGGGAGGCGTTCACCGCGGCCGTCCTGGGGATCGTCGACCGCTACCGGGTCTCGACGACCACCTGGGTGCACGCCATCCCCATGCCGGTCCCGCACACGCGCGACATCAACGTCACCGTGAGCGGGAACCGCACCGAGCTGATCGACGCGCTCAGCGTGTGGAAGCCGAACACCCAAGTGCCGGCGAACGCGCTGCACCTGGTGGAGCACCGCCTGCACGACGCCGGGCACCCCGTCGCGGGATTCGTGCTCCTCGTCCCGCACTACCTCGCGGACACGGAGTTCCCCCTCGCCGCTGTCGCCGCGTTGGAGAGCATCAGCGCGGCCACGGGCCTCATCTTCCCGACCGACCGCCTCCGCGAGGAGGGCCGCGACTTCGTCGGCCGCATCGACGAGCAGGTGGCGGGCAACCAGGAGCTGGCGCGCCTGGTCACGACGCTCGAGGAGCGCTACGACAGCTACATGGAGGACACGCCCCTGAAGTCGCCGCTCACCGACGAGGACGGGGCGCTGCCGACGGCGGACGAGATCGCGGCCGAGCTGGAGAAGTTCCTCGCACGGCGCCGCCCCGGCGACGGCGACGCGGCCTGACGGCCTCGAGCTGATCCGCGCGCGGGCCGTCCGGGCCCGCCGCGACGCACGCGCCGGGCCGGTATCCTCGTGCCGATGAGCACCCGCCGCGCCCGCATCGTCCTCGGCGTGGCCATGGTCGCGTACCTCTCCTCCGTTCTCCAGCGCGGGTCGCTCGGCATCGCGTCCGTCGAGGCGGGGGAGCGCTTCCACGTCTCGGCATCGCTGCTCTCGACGCTCGCCGTCACGCAGCTCGTCGTGTACGCCGCGCTGCAGATCCCGGTCGGCGTGCTGATCGATCGGATCGGCCCGCGCGCTCTGCTCGCGACCGGCGCGCTGCTCATGGTGGCCGGGCAGGTCACCCTGGCGCTCTCCACGTCGCTCGAGGTCGCGATCGTCGGACGCATGCTCGTGGGCGCCGGCGACGCGATGACGTTCGTGTCGGGTCTGCGACTCATCAACTCCTGGTTCTCGGGTCCCCGCGTGCCGGTGCTGTCGCAGTGGTTCGCCAACGTCGGGCAGCTCGGGCAGGTGCTCTCGGCGATCCCGCTCTCGCTCGTGCTGCACACGGCGGGGTGGACGCCCGCGTTCCTGGGGTCCGCGTCCCTCGCCGTCGTCGCCCTCATCGCGGTCGTCGTGGCCGTGCGCGACCGGCCCGCGGGGGACGCGCCACCTCCCCGGCTGCCGTGGGGCGACTCGATGCGCGAGCTCGGCCGGAGCCTGCGTCGCCCGGGGACGCAGCTTGGTTTCTGGTCCCACTTCGTCACGCAGTCGTCGGGTGTGGTATTCAGCCTGCTCTGGGGCTTCCCGTTCCTCGTGGGCGCCCTGGGGTACAGCCCGGCGCTCGCGTCCGGGCTCCTCATCGTGATCGTGGCGTCCGGGATGGTGGTGGGGCCCGTGATCGGCATCCTCACCGGGCGATTCCCGTTCCGGCGCTCCAACCTCGTCCTCGGCGTCGTGGCGATGATGGGCGCGGCCTGGGCGGTCCTGCTCCTCTGGCCGGGCACGCCCCCGCTGCCGGTCGTGGTCCTCGTGGTCGTCGCGATCGGCATCGGCGGCCCCGGCTCGCAGGTCGGTCTCGACTTCGCGCGCACGTTCAACCCTCCCCGGAGCCTCGGCGCGGCGTCCGGCATCGTGAACGTCGCCGGGTTCACCGCGAGCTTCACGATGATGCTGCTCATCGGCATCGCTCTCGACGTGCAGGACGGGATCCGGGTCGCGGGCGGGGCGCCGAGCGACCTCTACGCGTTCGACTCCTTCCGCGTCGCCTTCGCCGTGCAGTACCTCGTCGTCGGCTTCGGCGCGGTGATGCTGGTGCGCACCCGGCGGCGGACGCGGCGGCTCCTGGCGGACGAGGGAATACGGGTGGGGCCCCTCTGGGTTGCCTACCTCGACAGGCGACGCCGACGCCGCACATGACGCCGGCCCGCACACGTGCGGCAGTGGCTCGCCCCCGCGCCCATCCGTGCAATAATCAGGTACGGACCCGTTCATGTCCTGCATCGCGCGCCACCTCGGTGGCGGCATCACCTCGGTGGTGTTCGAGCAGCGGACTTGACATGGGTCCTAGCAATGTCCGAAAACAACCCCGACCCACCTCCGGCAGGTCACCCCGCAGCGTCACCGCGGAGCGCACGACCGGTCGTCGTGGGGACGAAAGGTGTTCGCATGGCCACCCCCTCCACCCCGTCCGCCACCCTGGACGCGGCCGCCGCGACCGGCACGGCCGACGACGCCGCGACGGGTGAGGCGAAGGCACCCGCGAAGCGCGCCCCCGCCCGCAAGACCGCGGCGACCAAGGCACCCGCGGCGAAGGCCGCGACCACCGCGAAGGCCCCGACCAAGGCCGCCGCGGCGAAGGCCGCGGCAGCAGCAGAGGCCGACGGGACCGCCTCCGAGGATGCCTCCACGGCTCCTGCCAAGGCGCCCACAGCCCGTGCGAAGGCCGCCGCCGCCAAGAAGGCCGCTGCCGCGTCAGGCGAGGCCGCGCCCGCCAAGGCGCCGCGCAAGACCGCCGCGAAGAAGACCGCCACGGACGGCGAGTCGTCGGACGAGGACGCCGAGGAGGTCGTGGTCCCGGTAGCCGAGGAGGACACCGACGACGAGGTCGTCGAGGACGGCGCCGTCAAGCCGCCCGTCGTGCTCGAGCCGCTCCCCACCGGGGCCATGGTGCTGTCGAACAAGGAGGAGGACGAGGACGTCCCCGTCTACTCGACGACGATCACGGGCGCCACGGCCGACCCCGTCAAGGACTACCTCAAGCAGATCGGCAAGGTCGCGCTGCTCAACGCCGCCGAGGAGGTCGAGCTCGCCATGCGCATCGAGGCGGGCCTGTTCGCCGAGGACAAGCTGGCGAACACCCCCGGCATCTCCCGCGAGCTCGAGCGCGAGCTGCGCTGGGTCGCCCGCGACGGCCAGCGCGCGAAGAGCCACCTGCTCGGCGCGAACCTCCGACTCGTGGTCAGCCTCGCCAAGCGCTACACGGGTCGCGGGATGCAGTTCCTCGACCTGATCCAGGAGGGCAACCTCGGCCTGATCCGCGCGGTCGAGAAGTTCGACTACACCAAGGGCTTCAAGTTCTCCACGTACGCCACGTGGTGGATCCGCCAGGCCATCACGCGAGCGATGGCCGACCAGGCCCGCACCATCCGGATCCCGGTGCACATGGTGGAGGTCATCAACAAGCTCGCCCGCGTGCAGCGCCAGATGCTGCAGGACCTGGGTCGCGAACCCACGCCCGAGGAGCTCTCGCGCGAGCTCGACATGACGCCCGAGAAGGTCATCGAGGTCCAGAAGTACGGCCGCGAGCCCATCTCCCTGCACACGCCCCTCGGCGAGGACGGCGACAGCGAGTTCGGCGACCTCATCGAGGACACCGAGGCGGTCGTCCCGGCCGACGCGGTGGGCTTCACCATGCTGCAGAAGCAGCTGGAGTCGCTCCTCGACTCGCTCTCCGAGCGCGAGGCGGGCGTGATCCGCATGCGCTTCGGCCTCGGCGACGGCATGCCGAAGACGCTCGACCAGATCGGCGACACGTTCGGGGTCACGCGCGAGCGCATCCGCCAGATCGAGTCGAAGACCATGGCCAAGCTCCGCCACCCGTCGCGCTCGCAGTCGCTGCGCGACTACCTCGAGTAGGCCGTGCCCCTGCGCCTCGCCGTCGCCGCGGGACGGGCCGCCCGCTGGGCCGCCCGTCTCCGCGGCGGCGGATCCGCCGTGCCCGGCGTCGTCGCCCTCCGCCTCGAGCCCCGCTTCCTCGAGCGCACCATCGCCGACCTGCCGCACGGCGTGGTCGCCGTCACCGGCTCCAACGGCAAGTCGACGACCACCCACATGCTCACCGCGGTGCTCCGCGCGCACGGGCTCCGCGTCTTCACGAACCCGTCCGGCGGGAACCTGCCGCAGGGCATCGCATCGGCCGTGCTCGCGGACGCCGACGCATCGGGCCGCCTGGACGCCGACGTCGCGGTCCTCGAGATCGACGAGGCGTACGGCGTCGCGCTCTCCGCGCTGCTCACCCCGCGCACGGTGCTCCTGCTCAACATCCAGATCGACCAGCTCAACCGGTTCCACGAGCCGGACCGCGTGGTCGGCATGCTCGAGCGCATCGCCGCCACGGCCACCGAGGCGGTCGTCGCCAACCGCGACGACGCGCACGTCAACGCCATCGCCGCGCACACGGCGCGGTCCGGCCGCGCCGCGGTGGACTGGTTCGGCGTGTCCGAGGAGCTCCTCGGCGACAGCAAGCACGGGCTGGCGTCCGCCCCGCGGTTCGGCTCCGAGGACCCCGACCCGGTGCACGTCGACGCGGGCGTCGAGGCCGTGGCCCTCTCGCGTCGCGACGCCGTGTTCCGTCTGGCGTCCGGCGAACTCCCGGTGACGCTCCCGTCGCGCGGCCTGCACTACGCCGTCGACGCCGCTGGCGCGCTGGCGACGGCGCGCCGCGTGCTCGGCGACCGGTTCGACCCGGTCCGCGCTGCCGAGGGCCTGGGCTCCGTGGCTGCCGTGTACGGACGCGGCGAGATGCTGCGGGCGGGTGATGAGGACATCGAGATCATCATGATGAAGAACCCGGCGAGCCTGCAGATGAACCTCGACGCGCTGGGGGATCCGCCGGAGCAGGTGCTGCTCGCCGTCGACGACGGGACCCCCGACCCGTCGTGGATCTACGACACCGACCTCTCCGCGCTCACGCACGCGGACATCGTCTCGGGCACCAAGGGCTACCAGCTGGCCGTGCGCTTCGGCTACGAGGGCCTCGAGGTCGGCCGCGTGGAGCCGGACCTGCGCCGGGCGGTGCAGGCGTTCATCACGCTGGAGAAGCCGTCCCGCGGCGTCAAGACCATGATCGTCAACTACGAGCAGATGATGGCGATCCGCCGCATCCTCGGCTACACGGACCTCGAGGGAGGCCCCGCGTGAGCGACGCGCTGCGCATCCTGCACCTCTACCCCGATGAGCTCGGCATCAACGGCGATCGCGGCAACGTGACCGTGCTCGTCGAGCGCGCGCGCATCCGCGGCATCCGCACGGAGGTCGTGCGTCACGCTCCGGGTGGCGGGGATCCGGGCGACGCCGACCTCGTGGTCATCGGCTCCGGGCCGCTCACCGCGCAGCGCGCCGTCCTGCCCGACCTCGTCGCGCACGCCCCGCACCTGGTCGGCCTCCGGGAGGCCGGCGTCCCGATCCTCGCGGTGGGCGGCGGTCTGCAGCTGCTGGGGGAGTCCGTGCGCCTCACCGACGGCGGCGAGCTCGTGGGCGCCGGCGTGCTGCCGGTGCGCACCACCCTGACGGCCGAGCGTCGCGTGGGCGACCTCGTGCTCGACACGCCGGACGGCGAGGTGGTCGGCTACGAGAACCACGGATCGACCCTCGACATCGGCGCGCACGCTCCGCTCGGCTCGGTCCGCGCGGGCTTCGGCAACGGCGGCCAGGGTGGCGGGGAGGGCGTCCGCGTCGGCGCCTCCATCGGCACGCACCTCGGCGGCCCCGTCCTGGCGCTCAATCCGCGGCTCGCCGACGAGCTGCTGTCCGCCGCACTGGCGCGGCACGATCGGGAGCTGCCCGCCGACATCTCCGGGACGCTCGACCGGCTCGACGGCTGGGCGCGCGAGGCACGCGCCACCGTCATGGCTCGACCCGCCCACTACTGAGGGAGCGGATCCCCGTCGTCGGCCGGGCGGGGACATGACGAAGGGCGCATCCCCGGTGGGGATGCGCCCTTCGTCCCGCGTCGGCCGGAGCCGACGCAGGTCGTCCTAGGCGCGCTCGTCGAGCAGGCGGCTCGACTCGTCGTGCCAGCTCGTGGCGATGGCCGACAGCTTCTCCTGGTACTTCTTGCCGTGGTGGGCGCAGAAGAGGAGCTCGCTGCTGTTCACCTCGACGCGGATGTACGCCTGAGCACCGCAGCTGTCGCAGCGGTCGTTGGCGGTGAGCTGGTGGTTGTCGAGCTCGTCCACGGGACGCTCGGTCGCGGTCGGTGTCATGTGATGCTCCCCTCCGGGTCGGGTCTGGTCGAGCCGAATGGATCAAGTAGACCACGTGCTCCCGGCAGTCAGCCCGACCGCTGTCGCCTGTTTCGCTCTGCGCGTAGGGCGCGGTGCGGCTGGCGGCGATTCGGAGGGGGAGGCGGCGGGCGACGGTTAAGATCGATGTCGGCTCGCGTCCGGCGAATGCCGGACGTACTTGGAGGACAGCACGTGGCAGCATCCGATTATTCCGCCCGTCACCTCTCCGTCCTCGAGGGCCTCGAGGCGGTCCGCAAGCGGCCCGGCATGTACATCGGATCGACCGACTCGCGCGGTCTCATGCACTGCCTCTGGGAGATCATCGACAACAGCGTCGACGAGGCGCTCGGCGGGCACGGGGACCGCATCGACGTGCGGCTCCACCCCGACGGCAGCGTCGAGGTGCGCGACACCGCCCGCGGGGTCCCGGTCGACATCGAGCCCAAGACCGGACTCTCCGGCGTCGAGGTCGTCTTCACCAAGCTGCACGCCGGCGGCAAGTTCGGATCCGGCTCCTACGCCTCGTCGGGCGGCCTGCACGGCGTAGGCGCCTCGGTCGTCAACGCCCTCTCGGAGCGCCTCGACGTCGAGGTCGACCGGGGCGGCAAGACCTACGCCATGTCCTTCCGGCGCGGCGAGCCGGGCATCTTCGAGGACCAGGGCGAGGCCAGCCCCGACGCGCCGTTCCGTCCCTTCACGTCCGGCAGCGAGCTGCGGGTGGTCGGCAAGGTGCGCAAGGGCGTCACCGGCACGCGGATCCGCTATTGGGCGGACCGGCAGATCTTCACCCGCGGCGCGTCCTTCCTCACCGAGGAGCTCCTCGGTCGCGCGCGGCAGACCGCCTTCCTCGTCCCCGGGCTCAGCATCGACATCGAGGACCTGCGCGGCGAGCAGCCCGTGCGCGAGTCGTTCCGCTTCGACGGCGGCATCGCCGAGTTCGTCGACCACCTGGCCGTCGACGCGCCGCTCACGGACACGTGGCGGCTCGAGGGATCCGGCACCTTCACCGAGACCGTGCCCGTGCTCACCGACGGCGGTGCCATGGTCCCGACCGAGCTCACGCGCGAGTGCGCCGTCGACATCGCGCTCCGCTGGGGCACGGGCTACGACACCCGCTTCAAGTCGTTCGTCAACATCATCGCGACGCCCAAGGGCGGCACGCACCAGGCCGGCTTCGAGGCGGGCCTGCTCAAGTTCGTCCGGGCGCAGGTCGAAGCCAACGCGCGCAAGCTCAAGGTCGGCACCGACAAGCTCGAGAAGGACGACGTGCTCGCGGGTCTCACGGCCGTGCTCACCGTGCGCTTCCCCGAGCCGCAGTTCGAAGGGCAGACCAAGGAGGTGCTGGGCACGCCCGCCGTGCGCGCCATCGTGTCCCAGGTCGTGCAGAAGGCCATGGCCGAGCGCTTCGCGTCCACGCGCCGCGAGGACAAGGCGCAGACCGCGGTCCTCCTCGAGAAGGTCGTGGGCGAGATGAAGTCGCGGATCTCCGCGCGCACCCACAAGGAGACGCAGCGGCGGAAGAACGCCCTGGAGAGCTCGTCGCTGCCCGCGAAGCTCGTGGACTGCCGCTCGAACGACGTCGCGAACAGCGAGCTCTTCATCGTCGAGGGCGACTCGGCGCTCGGCACGGCGAAGCTCGCGCGCGACAGCGAGTACCAGGCGCTGCTGCCCATCCGCGGCAAGATCCTCAACGTGCAGAAGGCGTCGCTGCCCGACATGCTCTCCAACACCGAGTGCGCGTCGATCATCCAGGTGCTGGGCGCGGGCTCCGGGCGCACCTTCGACCTGTCGGCGGCGCGCTACGGGAAGATCATCATCATGAGCGACGCCGACGTCGACGGCGCCCACATCCGCACGCTGCTGCTCACGCTCTTCTTCCGCTACATGCGGCCGATGATCGACGAGGGCCGGGTGTTCGCCGCCGTGCCGCCGCTGCACCGCGTCGTGGTGATGAACCCCGGCTCGAAGCCCAACGACGTGATCTACACCTACTCGGAGCGGGAGCTCGCGGCGGTGCTCGCGCAGGCCAAGCGGCAGGGGAAGCGCTACCAGGACCCGATCCAGCGATACAAGGGCCTGGGGGAGATGGACGCCGATCAGCTGGCGACCACCACGATGGACCGCCGGAACCGCACGCTCCGCCGCGTGCGCGTCGACGACGCCGAGGCCGCGGCGCGCATGTTCGAGCTGCTCATGGGCAACGACGTCGCACCGCGCAAGGAGTTCATCATCGACGGCGCCGGATCGGTGCGGGACCGCATCGACGTGTGACCCGCCGGCCCGGTGCCGGATGCGCGGACGGCCGCGGACCCCCCGGTCCGCGGCCGTCCGCGTTCGTCTTACGGGCGCGTCTACGTCTCGAGCGGCGCGGAGCCGTCCTCGGCGGACGGCTCGACGACGCCCGCGGCCGCGCCCGACGCGGCGTCGGGCGCGTCGGCGGGGGTGACCGCCTGGCCGACGCTCCCGATCGCCTTCTCCAGCGGGATGCCCGACCCGTCGCGCTTCATGCCGGTGGGCGGCAGCTGCCTGACCTCGCCGGCCGGCCCGACCGCGAGGGCGGGCCCGGGGCCGACCCAGGCGAGGGCGAGGTGGTCCTCGCCCTTGAGGTACGCGTGCGCGCGCACCCCGCCCGTGGCACGGCCCTTGCGCGGGAAGTCGGCGAACGCGCTCACCTTGGCGCGGCCGGGATCCACCCCAGCGATGGTGGCCGACGACGCCGAGATCGTGACGACCTGGGCGCCCTCGGGGGCGACGGAGGAGAAGAACAGCACGCGCGCGCCGGCTGCGAGGTTGACGCCGGCGACGCCGCCCGCCTGGATGCCCTGCGGCCGCACCGACACCGCGGGGAAGTGCAGCAGCTGCGCCTCGCTGGTGACGAAGACGAGCTCGTCCGTCTCCGCCCCCTGCCGCGCGCCGACGACCTCGTCGCCCTTCTTCAGCGCGATGACCTCGAACTCCGGCTTCGCGGGCAGGGCGGACGGGGCGATGCGCTTGACGACGCCCTGGCGCGTGCCGAGGGCGATCGCCTCCTCCGTGCCGAGCGCCACGAGCGCGACGACGCGCTCCTTCTTGTCCGCGAGGCCGAGGTAGTCGCGGATGCGGACGCCGGCCCCCAGCTGCACGCTCGCGACCGGGACCACGGGGAGGTCGACCGGAGTCATGGTGATGAGCCGGCCCGTGTTCGTGATGGCGCCGATGCGCGTGCGGCTCGTGGTCTCGATGGCCGTGAGGACGGCGTCGTGGGAGCTGCGACGGACCGTCTGCAGGGGCGTGCCCGGCGCGTCCGTCGGCAGGTCGACGCGCACCGCGCGCCCGGTCGTCGACAGCAGCACCCGGCAGGGCACGTCGGCGATCTCGAGGACGGGCGCGGCACGACGGCTCGACGCCCCGGCGACGCTCGGCGCGGCCTCCGTCAGGAGCGTCCGGCGCGGCGTGCCGAAGCGGTCGGCCACCTCCTGCAGCTCGGTCGAGACGAGCGCGCGGAGCCGGCGCGGGTCGGCGAGGATCGCCTCGAGCTCGGCGATCTCGGCCTGCAGCTTGTCGCGCTCCTCCTCCAGCTCGATGCGGCTGAACCGCGTGAGCCGGCGGAGACGCAGCTCCAGGATGTAGTCGGCCTGCAGCGTCGAGAGGTCGAACACGTCCATGAGGCGGGCGCGCGCCTGCTCGGTGTCGTCGCTGCCGCGGATGACCTGGATCACCTCGTCGATGTCGAGGATCGCGATCAGCAGCCCGAGCACGAGGTGCAGCCGCTCCTGCCTGCGGGCGAGCCGGTACCGCGTGCGCCGCGTGACCACGTCGAGGCGGTGCGCCACGTAGACCTGCAGGAGCTCCTTGAGCCCCAGCGTCTGCGGGCTGCCGTCGACGAGCGCCACGTTGTTGATGCTGAAGCCGTCCTCGAGCGGCGTGTAGCGGTAGAGCTGCTCGAGCACCGCCTCGGGGTTGAAGCCCGTCTTGATCTCGATGACGAGCCGCAGCCCGTGCGTCCGGTCCGTGAGGTCGGTGACGTTCGTGATGCCGGACAGCTTCTTGTTCTGGACGCCGTCCTTGATCTTCTCGATGACCTTCTCGGGGCCCACGAGGTACGGCAGCTCGGTCACGACGAGCCCCGACTTCCGCGGGGTGAGGCTCTCCACGGAGACGCGCGCGCGGGTCTTGAAGCTGCCGCGGCCGGTGAGGTACGCGTCCTTCACGCCCGACAGCCCGATGATCGTGCCGCCTGTCGGCAGGTCGGGACCCGGGACGAACGCCATGAGGTCGTCGAGCGAGGCGTCCGGGTGGTCGATCAGGTGCCGCGCCGCGCCCACGACCTCGATGAGGTTGTGCGGCACCATGTTCGTCGCCATGCCGACCGCGATGCCGCTCGCGCCGTTGACGAGCAGGTTCGGGAACGCGGCCGGGAGCACGGCCGGCTGCATGAACGCGTTGTCGTAGTTCGGGACGAAGTCGACGACGTTCTCGTCGAGCCCCTCGACCATCGCGAGCGCGGACGCGGCGAGCCGGGCCTCCGTGTAGCGGGGCGCGGCCGGCCCGTCGTCGAGCGACCCGAAGTTGCCGTGCCCGTCGATGAGCGGCACGCGCAGCGTGAACGGCTGCGCCATGCGCACCATCGCGTCGTAGATGGCGGAGTCGCCGTGCGGGTGGAGCTTGCCCATCACCTCGCCCGTCACTCGGGCGGACTTCACGTGCCCGCGGTCGGGACGCAGGCCCATCTCGCTCATCTGGTACAGGATGCGGCGCTGCACGGGCTTCAACCCGTCGCGGGCGTCGGGCAGGGCCCGGGAGTAGATGACCGAGTACGCGTACTCGAGGAACGAGTTCTCCATCTCGGTGGAGACGTCGACGTCCTCGATCCGCTCGGCGGGCTCGTCGGGCGTGGTGTTCGTGGTGGAGGGACTCATGGACTCTCTGGGTCGGGATCGGCGCTGCGTCGATCGGCGTCGTGACGCGGATGCGCGCCGGGCTGCTGTGGCAGACTGGGCCGGATGGCCCCCATGCTACCGGCGCCCGGATCCCGCCGGATGAGCCTCACCGCGGTCATGCCCGGCTGCCTCGCCGCCCTCGCGGGGGAGGAGTCCGAGGCCGGCCTCCCGTCCGTCGACCGGGCCGTGGTCGTCCTCGTCGACGGGCTCGGCTCCGCCGCCCTCCGCGCCCGCGCCGGGCACGCGCGCCACCTCGTCCAGGGCTGGCGGAAGAAGGACGTCGTCGACGTGGGCTTCCCGACCACGACCGCCGCCAGCATCACCTCCCTCACCACCGGCGTGCGCGCGGGGGAGCACGGCCTCGTCGGCTACGCCGCGCTGGATCCCGCGCACGACCGCGTCCTCAAGCTCCTGTCCGGGTGGGACGCCCGCAGCGTGCCGGAGGAGTGGCAGCCGGTGCCGACCGCGTTCGAGCGGGCGGTCGCCGCGGGCGTCCCCGCGTTCGTCGTCGGCTCGGCCCGCTACGCCGACTCGGGGTTCTCCCGGGCGGCGCTGCGCGGGGCGACCTACGTGGCGGCCGAGTCGATCGCGGAGCGGTTCGCGACCACCCGCGCCCTCATGGACCGGGAGCCGCGCGCGCTCGTCTACCTGTACGTCCCCGAGCTCGACCAGGCAGCCCACTCGCACGGCTGGGAGTCGGATCGCTGGCTCCGCCTGCTCGAGGAGCTCGACCAGGCGGCGGGGCCCTTCCTCGACCGTCTCGGCCCGCGAGAGGGAGCGCTGATCACCGCCGACCACGGCATCGTCGACGTGCCCGCCGGATCCCAGGTGCTGTTCGACCGGGTGCCGGAGCTGGTGGCGGGCGTCCGGCACGTGGCGGGGGAGCCGCGCTGCCTGCACCTGCACCTCGAGCCGGGCGCGGACGCCGACGCCCTCGCCGACGCCTGGCGCGCCTCGGAGGGGACGAGAGCCCACGTGGCGACGCGCGCCGAGGCGATCGCCGCGGGATGGTACGGACCCGTCCGCGACGGCGTGGCGGCGCGCATCGGCGACGTGGTCGTCGCGACGCGCTCGCTCATCGCCTACTACGACGGCCGCCCGCGGGACCAGGGCGCCCGTCGCATGATCGGCCAGCACGGGTCGTTCTCGGACGAGGAGCGCCTGGTGCCGCTCATCCGCGCCGGGGCGTTCGCGCGCGACTGAGCCCCGGGACGCCGACGGAGCGGGATCAGGCCAGGTGGTCGTCGTCGCTGCGGGCGCCGAAGACGATCTCGTCCCAGCTCGGCATCGCCGTGCGCCCGCGCCGTCCAGACGGCTTCCCGGAGCCACGACCCTCGCCGGTGCCGGGCGTGCGCAGACCCTCGTCCTCGGCCTCGTCGCGCGGGACGTCGCGTCCCGTGTCGACGCGGCCGATCCCGGGGATCACGGCGGACCGCAGCGGCGGCACCGAGCGCTGACCGCCGCGCGGGCGGGACAGCGGCTCGTCGCGCCGGGCGGCGGGCGCGGGCGCGTCCTCCGCGACGTCGTCCCCCTCGTCCTCGCGCGGCACGGACTCCCGCTCGCCCCGCCGGCGCCGCAGCGCCTCGAGCAGGTCGGCGGTCTCGTTCAGCTCCACCTGCGCCACGCGCGCGGGCTGCTGGCTGCCCGCGGGGTGGTTGCCCTGTCGACCGAGGTGCGAGACGGACGCGCCCTCGTCGCGGCGAGGCGCCTCCCACGGCTGGGGGGCGGTGTCCTGCGTGCTCGACGCCGTCGGCTCGGGCAGGCGGAAGGCCCCGCTGTCGAATCGCGTGACGCCGGCCTCCTCGTGCGTGTCCGCGACCTCGGGCGGAAGGGCACGGAGCCGCGGGATGAGGGCACCGCGGATCTCGCCCTGCTGCGACAAGGTGATCGCCTCGTTGTTGGCGGGGGAGAGCGCGTGCTTCTTGGCGTCGTAGGACCACCTCGCGTCGTGCTCGATCTCCTCGCTCGTGAAGGCCACCTTGACGACCCAGCCGCCGAGCTGCTCCTTCCAGCTGCTCCAGCGCACGTCCTCGGCGCCGAGCGACTCGAGGCGCTCCTCGATGACCTGGCCGAAGAGCGTGCCCTGGCCCATCGGGTCGACCTCGATGGCGGTGTGCACGGGCACCTTCATCGCGCTGCGCACGACGTGCTCGCGCTCGGCGACGACGGGACCCTCGAACTTGCGGACGTACTCGACGGACGCGCCGGTCTCCCGCGCGACGTCCTCGGCGCTCATGCCCTGGCGGATGAAGGACTGGATGATGCGCGGCGCGGCCTTGCGCGTCTGGCCGCCGTCGGCGGACTGGCGGCGCAGCGCGGACCGGAACGCGTCGTCCATCACGAGGCGGTGCCGGTCACCGCCCGCGGTCTCGACGACGAGGGCGCCGTCCTCGACTCCGACGATCTTCAGATCCTGCATGTGTTCCACGCCTCTCGCGCTCACTGGACGATTCACGATCGCACGAGTCGACCCCTCTTCCGGGGAATACGCGTGGCGCGCCGCGACTTGAGTCCGACGAGAGCGCCGGAGGGCGGGATCACGGGCCCCGGACGCAGGTTGTTCGTGCGCGAACGGTGTACCGTGTGAGTCCGCATCCGCGGCCCGGGGACGGGCCGGCTCCCCGCATCCAAACCGCCGATCAGGGCCCCCGACGGGGGCCTCAGGACGGTTTGCTATCCGGATGCGATTCATGCAAACTGTGCCCGCCGATTCCGTTCGGCGGTTATTCGAGAAGTGGACAGGAATGGCAACTGATTACGACGCCCCGCGCAAGACGGAGGACGACTCCGACTCGATCGAGGCTCTGAAGGAGCGCGTCCCGGACCGCATGTCCGGGGTCGTGGACGTCGACGATGCCGACAACCCCGGGAGCTTCGACCTCGCCGGAGCCGACCTCTCCGACCTCGAGCTCGAGACGGTGGTGCTGCCGCCGCAGGCGGACGAGTTCACCTGCGTGAGCTGCTTCCTCGTGAAGCACCGCTCGCAGATCGACCACCAGGAGAAGCTCGGGCCCATCTGCCAGGAGTGCGCCGCCTAGAGCGACGCCGGGCGAGAGCCCCTACAGGCCCCGCGCCTGACCGCACGTCATGATCGCCGCGATCCCCGGATCGCGGCGATCAGTCGTTCCGGGCTGCGGGTGGACAGCAGCCAGTAGGGGGCGGGGTCCGCGGCGTCCATCAGCGGCACCTTGACCACCGGATCCACCCACCCGCGGATGACGAGGTACGCCCGCGCGTGCAGCCGCGTACCGCGCTCTGCCGTCGCCTGCGCGCTCCGGAAGCCCTCGGGGTCGCCGAGCTGGTCGACGGCGATGGACGCGCGGCCGGCGCGCAGCCGCCCCTCGGCGACCTCGATGACCGGGCTGGTGAGCACGAGCGTGGCCACGACGCCCGCGTACAGCACGATCGCGACGATGACCCCGGCGACGACGCTGATGGGAAGGAACACGAGCAGGCTCGCGGGGATGACGAGGGCGGTGGCGACGAAGAGCCAGGGAGCCGGCCACAGCCGCTCGCGGTAGGGGGATGCGGGCATGCGCCTATTGCATCAGATTCCTGCACTAGCCTCGGACCGTGCCCGATCCCGTCGACGTCCTCATCGCGGGCGACGCCCCCATCCCGGCCTACGCGCATCCCGGCGACGCCGGCGCCGACCTCGTGAGCGCGGAGGCCCTGCGCCTCGAGCCCGGCCAGCGGGCCACCGTCGGCACGGGCGTGTCGATCGCCCTCCCGGACGGGTACGCCGCCTTCGTTCTCCCGCGCAGCGGCCTCGCCGCCCGCCACGGCATCACGATCGTCAACGCGCCCGGCACCGTCGACGCGGGGTACCGCGGCGAGATCCGGGTCACCCTCCTCAACACCGACGCCGAGGCCGCGTACGATGTCGCGGTCGGCGACCGCATCGCGCAGGTCGTCGTCATGCCGGTCAGCCGGGTGCGCTTCGTGCCCGTCGAGAAGCTGCCCGGGAGCCACCGCGGCACGGGGGGCTTCGGCTCCACGGGCACCGGCGCCCTCCCCGTCCGAGACCCAGGAGACCGAACATGACCGACGAGAACGCGAACCAGCCGGACGACGCCGTCGCGGACGACGCCGAGCACGTCCTGGACGCCAAGTCCGCGCCCGACGACCGGGCCGACGAGGGCCCGCTCGACGAGACCGAGGCGAACCCGGTCCGTCCCTACGTCGACCTCGGCGGGATCAAGATCCTGCCGCGCGAGGGCCTGCACCTGCGTCTCGAGGTGGCCGAGGGCACGCAGCAGGTCGTCGCGATCGGCCTCGACTTCGCCGAGTCCAGCCTGCAGGTGCAGCCGTTCGCCGCGCCGCGCTCGAGCGGACTGTGGCATGAGATCCGCACGACCATCGGGGAGCAGATCCAGCGGCAGGGCGGCACGACCCGCCTGGCCGATGGGCCGTTCGGTCCCGAGCTCCACGCCGTCATCCCGGTCGTGCAGCAGCCCGGTCAACCGGCGGCGAGCACGCGCGAGGCCCGCTTCATCGGGGTGGACGGCCCCCGGTGGTTCCTGCGCGGCGTCATCACCGGCCGCGCCGTGACCGACCCCGAGGCCGCCGCCGCCGTCGAGGACCTCTTCCGCAGCGTCGTCGTCGTGCGGGGATCCTCGCCCATGCCCCCGCGTGACCTCATCCCGCTCAAGATGCCCGCGGCCCAGGTCGGCACCACCCCGGGCGCCGCTCCGGCCGGCGAGAGCCCGGCCCCCGCGCTGGGCGCCTGAGCGTGTCGGGGGAGGGCCCGGTCGGGGAGGATCCCCGGCACCCCGCGTCGACGGACGGGCTCCCCGCGCCCGATGGCACGTCGCGGCGATCCGCGCCCGCGCCCGGCGAGGCGCTCGGCGCGAGCATGGCCCAGGCCGCCGAGCGCGCGGGCCTCGGGCAGGCGGCGCGCGGCGAGACCATGACCGCCGCGACGCTCCTCGCCGCCATGGGCGGCATCCGGGGCGTCCTCGAGGCGATCGTGCCCGGGCTCCTCTTCCTCGTCGCCTTCACCCTCACGCGCGACATCGTGCTCTCGGTCGCCGTCCCGGTCGTCGTCGCCGTCGCCGCGGTCGTGGCCCGGCTCGTGCAGCGCTCGGCCGTCGCCCCCGCGGTGGGCGGGCTCGTCGGCATCGTCATCTCCGCGCTCCTCGCGCTCCGCTCGGGGGAGGGGCGCGACTTCTACGCGCTCGGCCTCTGGACGAACGGCGCGTACTTCGCGGTGCTCCTGGTCTCCGTCGTGGTCGGCTGGCCCCTCGTCGGCGTCGCCGTGGGCTTCCTCATGGGAGACGGCACGGCGTGGCGGCAGGACCGCAGGAAGGCCAGGGCCCTCCGCGTCCTCACGCTCGTGTGGGTCGGCTTCTTCGCCCTGCGCCTGGCGGTGCAGCTCCCGCTCTACCTCTCCGACTCCATCGACGCGCTCGGCGTCGCGCGCCTGGTGATGGGGACGCCACTCTACGGCGTGCTCCTCGTCCTGTCGTGGCTCTTCGTGCGCGCCGTGTACGCGAAGGACCCGGCGGCGCCCGCGACCGACTGATCCCCGGGCTCTCCCGACGGCACGGACGGCACCACGCGCCGCGGCGTCCAGCACGGCGACGCGATGGTAGATTCATCTCGACGTCGAGATACATCGGCGCCGTCCCGCCTCGCGTCGGCGTGCCCGATCAGGGTCGCCTTACTGGACCCGGCCGCGGCGGGCGACCAAGATCGGATGACGGGCGGAATCGACTTCCGCGCCCATCCAGCGAGGGAAGAGGGCCACGTGTCTGCAATCAACAGCTTCGGCGCGAAGGACACACTCCGCGTCGGGGACACCGACTACGAGATCTACCGCATCGACACCGTGGCGGGCCACGAGCGTCTCCCGTTCAGCCTCAAGGTGCTGCTCGAGAACCTCCTGCGCACCGAGGACGGCAAGAACGTCACCGGCAGCCAGATCAGCGCCCTCGGCGACTGGGCCCCGGACTCCGAGCCCGACACCGAGATCCAGTTCACCCCCGCGCGCGTCGTGATGCAGGACTTCACCGGCGTGCCGTGCATCGTCGACCTCGCCACCATGCGCGAGGCGGTCGGCGAGCTGGGCGGCGACCCGACGAAGATCAACCCGCTCGCGCCCGCGGAGCTCGTGATCGACCACTCGGTCATCGCCGACCTCTTCGGCTCCGAGGACGCGCTCGAGCGCAACGTCGACATCGAGTACGAGCGCAACGGCGAGCGGTACCAGTTCCTCCGCTGGGGCCAGACGGCGTTCGAGGACTTCAAGGTCGTCCCGCCCGGGACCGGCATCGTCCATCAGGTCAACATCGAGCACCTCGCCCGCGTCACCATGACGCGCGAGGTGGGCGGCGTCCTCCAGGCGTACCCCGACACCTGCGTCGGCACCGACTCGCACACCACCATGGTCAACGGCCTGGGCGTGCTGGGCTGGGGCGTCGGCGGCATCGAGGCGGAGGCGGCCATGCTCGGCCAGCCCGTCTCGATGCTCATCCCCAAGGTCGTCGGCTTCAAGCTCTCGGGCGAGATCCCCACGGGCGTCACCGCCACCGACGTGGTGCTCACCATCACGCAGATGCTCCGCAAGCACGGCGTCGTCGGCAAGTTCGTCGAGTTCTACGGCACGGGCGTCGGCGCCGTCCCGCTCGCCAACCGCGCCACCATCGGCAACATGAGCCCCGAGTTCGGCTCCACCGCCGCCGTCTTCCCCATCGACGACGTCACCCTCGAGTACCTGCGCCTCACCGGGCGCAGCGAGGAGCAGGTCGCGCTCGTGGAGGCGTACGCCAAGGAGCAGAAGCTCTGGCACGACGCGGACGTCGAGCCGTCGTTCAGCGAGTACCTCGAGCTCGACCTCTCCACGGTCGTCCCGTCCATCGCCGGCCCGAAGCGCCCGCAGGACCGCATCGAGCTGACCGACGCGAAGTCGCAGTTCGAGCGCGACCTCAACGACTACGCGCAGGTCGACCACGACATCGTCGACCTCACCACGGCGATGAGCTTCCCCGCGTCCGACCCGGGCGAGCTGCAGCCGGAGGACGAGCACTCGTCGCACGAGCACCACCACGCGTCGCAGAGCCCCTCCTCGGTCTCGAAGCCGACGCACGTCACCCTCGAGGACGGCAGCGACTTCACGCTGGACCACGGCGCGGTCGCCATCGCGGCCATCACCTCCTGCACCAACACGTCGAACCCGTCGGTGATGCTCGCGGCCGGGCTCCTCGCCCGCAACGCGAGCAAGAAGGGCCTCAAGGCCAAGCCGTGGGTGAAGACCACGCTGGCGCCCGGATCCAAGGTCGTCACGGACTACTACGAGAAGTCCGGCCTCACCACGTACCTCGAGGACCTCGGCTTCTACACGGTCGGCTACGGCTGCACCACCTGCATCGGCAACTCCGGCCCGCTGATCGACGAGATCTCCACCGCGGTGCAGGACAACGACCTCGCCGTCACGGCCGTCCTCTCGGGCAACCGCAACTTCGAGGGCCGCATCAACCCCGACGTGAAGATGAACTACCTCGCGAGCCCGCCGCTCGTGATCGCGTACGCGCTGGCCGGCTCGATGAACTTCGACTTCGACTCCGACGCGCTCGGCACCGACACCGAGGGGAACGACGTGTTCCTCAAGGACATCTGGCCCGACGCGGACGAGGTCCAGTCGACCATCGACAGCTCCATCGACACGGGCATGTTCACGCACCAGTACGCCGGCGTCTTCGACGGCGACGAGCGCTGGCGCTCACTCCCCACGCCCACGGGCGCGACGTTCGAGTGGGACGCGGAGTCGACCTACGTGCGGAAGCCCCCGTACTTCGAGGGCCTCACGATGGAGACCACGCCGGTCTCCGACATCCAGGGCGCGCGCGTCCTCGCGAAGCTCGGCGACTCGGTCACGACCGACCACATCAGCCCGGCCGGCTCCATCAAGGCGGACAGCCCGGCGGGCCGCTACCTCGACGAGCACGGCGTCGGCCGCAAGGACTACAACTCCTACGGCTCGCGCCGCGGCAACCACGAGGTCATGATCCGCGGCACGTTCGCGAACATCCGCCTCCGCAACCAGCTGCTCGACGGCGTCGAGGGCGGCTACACGCGCGACTTCACGCAGGAGGGCGGCCCGCAGTCGTTCATCTACGACGCGTCCGAGAACTACCAGGCGGCGGGCACCCCGCTCGTCATCCTCGGCGGCAAGGAGTACGGCTCCGGCTCGTCGCGCGACTGGGCGGCGAAGGGCACGAGCCTCCTGGGCGTCAAGGCGGTCATCACCGAGAGCTTCGAGCGGATCCACCGCTCCAACCTCATCGGCATGGGCGTCGTCCCGCTGCAGTTCCCGGCGGGCGAGACCTGGGCGTCGCTCGGGCTCGACGGCACCGAGGAGATCACCATCACGGGTCTCGAGGAGCTGAACTCGGGCACCACGCCGCGCACGGTGCACGTCGTCGCGGCACCCACCGCCGACTCGCCCGCGGGCAAGGAGACGGTGGAGTTCGACGCGGTCGTGCGCATCGACACCCCCGGCGAGGCGGACTACTACCGCAACGGCGGGATCCTGCAGTACGTGCTGCGCAGCCTCGTCGCGTAACAGCAACCTGAGGAGGCCGGACGGCGACGTCCGGCCTCCTTCGTGCATGCAGGGCCCTGCGTACACTCGATGAGGCGGGCGTCGTTCCATGACGCCCGATGGAAGGCGGTCAGCATGGGAATCCTCGAGACGATCACGGGACCCCGGGACCTCGACCGGCTGAGCCGCGAGCAGATGCTCGAGCTGGCCGCCGAGATCCGGCAGTTCCTCGTCGCGGAGGTCTCCAAGACGGGCGGCCACCTGGGCCCGAACCTCGGCGTCGTCGAGACGACGCTCGCGATCCACCGGGTCTTCGACTCGCCGAAGGACCCCATCGTCTTCGACACCGGCCACCAGTCGTACGTGCACAAGCTGCTCACGGGTCGCCAGGACTTCTCCCGGCTGCGCGAGTCGGGCGGCCTCGCCGGGTACCCGCAGCGCTCGGAGTCCGAGCACGACATCGTCGAGAGCTCGCACGCGTCGAGCTCGCTGAGCTGGGCGGACGGGATCTCGCGGGCGTTCGGGATCACGGGCCAGACCGACCGCCACGTCGTCGCGGTGGTGGGCGACGGCGCCCTCACCGGCGGCATGACGTGGGAGGCGCTCAACAACATCTCCGACGACAACACGCGGAAGCTGATCATCGTCGTCAACGACAACGGCCGCTCCTACGCGCCGACGATCGGCGGCATGGCCCGCTTCCTCAACACCGTGCGCACCCGCCGCACCTACCGCGGGCTGTACGAGACGAGCCAGCGCGTGTTCGGCGTCTTCGGCGCGCCGGGGGACAGCCTGTACCGCGGCCTCCGCGGCGGGCTGCACGGCTTCCTCACGCGCGTCACCGACAACGAGGCGCTGTACTCCAACCTCGACATCAAGTACCTGGGACCCATCGACGGGCACGACCAGCAGGCGATGGAGGAGGCGCTCGAGCAGGCCCGCGACTACGGCGCGCCCGTCATCGTCCACGCCATCACCGAGAAGGGCCGCGGCTACGAGCCCGCTCGTCGGGACGTCGCCGACCAGTTCCACGCGGTGGGGCAGATCGACCCCGAGACGGGCGAGCCCATCGATCCGTCGCAGGCCGTGAGCTGGACGAGCGTGTTCGCGGATGAGATCCTGGCCCTCGCCGACGCGGATCCGCGCATCGTCGGCATCACGGCCGCCATGCTCCGCCCGGTGGGCCTCCACAGGTTCGCCGAGAAGCACCCCGACCGCGTGCACGACGTCGGCATCGCGGAGCAGCACGCGGTGACGAGCGCCGCGGGACTGGCGTACGGCGGCCTGCACCCGGTCGTCGCGCTCTACGCGACCTTCGTCAACCGCGCCTTCGATCAGGTGCTCATGGACGTGGCCCTGCACCGCGCCGGCGTGACCTTCGTGCTCGACCGGGCCGGCGTCACCGGCCCCGACGGGCCGAGCCACCACGGCATGTGGGACCTGGCGCTGCTGCAGATCGTGCCCCACATCCGCCTGAGCGCCCCGCGCGACGCCACCCGGCTCCGTGAGGAGCTGGGCGAGGCCGTGAAGGTCGACGACGCACCCACCGTCGTGCGCTTCTCCAAGGGCAACGTGGGCGACGAGATCGAGGCGCTGCGGCGCCTGGACGACGGCGTCGACGTGCTGCACGACTCGGCGTCGCATGACGTGCTCATCGTCACCGTGGGGCCCATGGCCGCCATGGGCATCGAGGTCGCCGAGCGCCTCGCCGCGCAGGGCATCGGCGCCACCGTCGTGGACCCGCGGTGGGTCGTGCCCGTTCCGCGCAGCGTCGTGGAGCTCGGCGGCACCCACCGTCTCGTCGTGACGATCGAGGACGGCGTCGTGGTCGGCGGGATCGGCACGCGCATCCGTCAGGACCTGCGCGAGGCCGGCATCGACACGGGCGTGACCGAGCTGGGCCTGCCGGACGAGTTCCTCGACCACGGCACGCGCTCGGAGATCCTCGAGCGCGTCGGGCTCACGCCCCAGCACATCGCGCGGGACGTCGTGGCCCAGGTGCTCGGCAGCCGCGTGCCCTCGGCCCGACCGCTGCCGGGGGACGAGGAGCGCGTCTCCATCCGCGCGGAGGACGACGAGCAGGGCTGACCGCCCGTCGCACGCGAGGAGGGCCCGGCCGATGCGGCCGGGCCCTCCTGTCGTGCCGGTGGCGCTACGCCACGCCGCGGATGGGCGGGTGGTGGAACGTGTCGCCGAACGCCCGGCCGCTCGCCCCGACGCGGTCGAGGTAGGGCGTGAGGCCGCCCATCTGGAACGGGTAGCCGGCGCCGAGGATGAGGCACAGGTCGATGTCCTCCGCCGCGTGCACGACGTCGTCCTCGAGCATGCGGTGCACCTCGTCCGCGAGTCCCGTCTCCACGCGCTCGCGGATCTGCTCGGACGTCATCGGGTCGGAGCCGCCCTTCACGATGCGCACGGCCTCCTTGTCGAAGCCCGTCGGGCGGCCCTTGGCGTCACGCGCGTAGATGCGCCCGAGCTCCGCGAGCCGGTGCAGGTTGGGGCTCTCGAAGAAGCGATCGGGGAACGCGGCGTGGTGCGTGTCGAGCACGTGCGCGCCGACCTTCAGCCCCACGAGCTCGAGCAGCTCGAACGGCGTCATCGGCAGGCCGAACGGCGCGAGCGAGCGGTCGACGACCTCGAAGGGCGTACCCGTGTCCACCGCGTGCATGGCCTCGCCGAGGACCTTCGCGAGGATCCGGTTCACCACGAAGCCCGGGGTGTCCCGGGTGATCACCGCGTTCTTGCGGAGCTGCTTCGCCACCTGCATCGCGGTCGACAGCGTCTCGTCGGTGGTCTGCGGCGTGCGCACGACCTCGATGAGCGGCATCACCGCGACGGGGTTGAAGAAGTGGAAGCCCACCACGCGCTCCGGGTGCTGCAGCCGCTCGGCGATGCGCTCGACCGAGAGGCTCGACGTGTTCGTGGCGAGGATCGCGGTCTCGGACACGTGCTGCTCGATCTCGGCGAAGACGGCCTGCTTCACCCCGAGCTCCTCGAACACCGCCTCGATGACCCAGTCCGCGTCGGCGAAGTCGGCCTTGTCGGTCGTGCCCGTGACGAGCGCCCGCAGCCGGTTCGCCTCGTCGGGCGAGATGCGCCCCTTCTCGGCGAGCTTCCCGATCTCGCCGTGGATGCCGGCGACGCCCGCGTCGACGCGCGCCTGGTCGAGGTCGGTGATGACCACGGGGACCTGGAGGCGGCGAACGAACAGCAGCGCGAACTGCGACGCCATGAGACCGGCGCCGACGACCCCGACCTTGGTGACCTTCCGGGCCAGCGCCTTGTCCGGCGCTCCCGCGGGCCGCTTGGCGCGCTTCTGGACGAGGTCGAACGCGTAGATGCTCGCGCGGAACTGGTCGCCCGAGATGAGGTCGGCGAGGGCCTCGTCCTCGGCGGCGAAGCCCTCCTCGCGTGTCGTGTTCCGGGCGGCCTTCAGCAGGTCGAGCGCGCGGTACGGCGACAGGGCGACCGTGCCGATGCGCTGCTCGAGCGACTTCCGGGCGATCCCGATGGCGATGTCCCACTTGGCGATGCGCTCGAGGCGGCCGGGTGCGTTCGGGCGCTTCACCTCGATCGCCCCGGAGATGACGCCGTCGGCCCACCGGATCGACTGCTCGAGGAACGACGCGGACGGGAAGGACGCGTCGGCGATGCCGAGCTCCATGACGTCGGTCGCCTTGAGCGTGCGGTTGTTCTTGAGCGGGTTCTCGATGATCACCTTGAGGGCGTTCTCGATGCCGATGAGGTTCGGCAGGAGCCACGCGCCGCCCCAGCCGGGGATGATGCCGAGGAAGACCTCGGGCAGCGCGACGGCGGGCACGGACTCGTCGACCGTGCGGTAGTCGGAGTTCAGCCCGATCTCGAGCCCGCCGCCGAGCGCGAGCCCGTTCAGGAAGGTGAACGACGGCACGCCGAGGCGGTGCAGCCGGCCCAGCGTGTCGTGGCCGAGCTGCGCCATCTGCCGGCCGACCTCGCGGCTGGGGATCTCGCCGACCTTGCTGAGGTCGGCGCCCGCGGCGAGGATGAACGGCTTGCCCGTGATGGCGACGCCGCGGATCTCGCCGGACGCCGCCCGGGCCGCGAGGCCGTCGAGCGCGTCGGCGAGTTCCAGCAGGGTGGCCGGCCCGAGCGTGGACGGCCGCGTGTGGTCGCGCCCGTTGTCGAGCGTGACGAGCGCGAGCACGCCGCCCGAGGGCAGCGGGACGTCGCGGACGTAGGAGTGCGTGACGACCTCGTCGGGATCGAGCGCCACGAGCTCCCGGAAGCGGCTGGTGTCGGTCACTTGGTCCTCTTCCTCTTGCCGGTGAAGTGCGGGTTCTCCCAGATGACGCTGCCGCCCTGGCCGAGGCCCACGCACATCGCCGTGAGCCCGTAGCGGACCTCGGGGTGCTGCTCGAACTGGCGCGCGAGCTGGTTCATCAGCCGGACGCCGCTGGAGGCGAGGGGGTGGCCGACGGCGATGGCGCCGCCGTACTCGTTGACGCGCGGATCGTCGTCGTCGATGCCGAAGTGGTCCAGCAGGCTCAGCACCTGGATGGCGAACGCCTCGTTGAGCTCGAACAGCCCGATGTCGTCGATCGTGAGGCCGGCCTTCCGGAGCGCCTTCTCGGTGCTCGGCACGGGTCCGATGCCCATGATCTCGGGCTCGACGCCCGCGAACGCGAACGACACCAGGGTCATCTTCGGCGTGAGGCCGAGCTCCTTGACCGCGTCACCGCTGGCGAGCAGGGCGGCCGTGGCGCCGTCGTTGAGGCCGGACGAGTTGCCGGCCGTGACGCGGCCGTGCGGGCGGAACGGGGTGCGGAGCCCGGCGAGGCCCTCCAGCGTCGTCTCGGGGCGCATGGCCTCGTCGCGCGTCGCGAGCCCCCAGCCCTCCTCGGAGCGGGTCGCGACGGGCACGAGGTCCGGCTGGATCTCCCCGTTCGCGTAGGCGATGGCGGTCTTCTGCTGGCTCGCGAGCGCGTAGCGGTCGGCCCGTTCGCGGGTGAGCGCGGGGAACCGGTCGTGGATGCGCTCGGCCGTGTTGCCCATGTTGAGGGCGTCCTGGCTCACGAGGCGCTCGGCGAGGAAGCGGGGATTCGGGTCTGCGTCGAAGCCCATCGGGTGGCGGCCCATGTGCTCGACGCCGCCCGCGATCGCGAGGTCGTAGGCGCCGAACGCGATGCCGCCTGCGGTGGCGGTGACGCTCGTCATGGCGCCGGCGCACATCCGGTCGATGGCGAAGCCCGGGACGGAGCGGGGGAGTCCGGCCAGCAGCGCGGCCGTCCGGCCGAGCGTGAGGCCCTGGTCACCGGTCTGCGTCGTGGCCGCGATGGCGACCTCATCGATCCGGTCCTTCGGCACCTGGGGGTTCCGCTCGAGCAACCCGATCATGGCCTTGACCACCAGGTCGTCGGCGCGGGTCCGCCAGTACATGCCCTTCTCGCCCGCTCGTCCGAACGGGGTGCGGACCCCGTCCACGAAATGGACTTCGGCTCTCTCGACCACTGACGCCTCCTCGCATCGATTTCCCCCACCCTAGGAAGAAGCCGGACGGGGGCCGAATCCGTTGACTGTTCCTACGAGGCCCCGTCGTCGGTCGCGTCGTCGGCTTGGTCAGCATCGACAAAGGCCGCGGCCACCGGAGCGGCCGTCGCCTCGATCTGCCACGGGCGCGCGCCCCACGACACGAGGGCCTCGGCGACGGCCTCGGGCGTGAGGTCGGCGGGCGGCGTCCAGGCGACGCGACGCAGCACCTCGGGGGTCAGCAGGTTCTCCTGCGGCACGCCCATCCCGGTCGCGACCTCCTGCACGGCGACGCGGGCGCGCTTGAGGCGGCGGTCCGCGGCGGGATCCTTGTCCGCCCAGGCCTTCGGCGGCGGCATGGTCTCGCCCGTGCCGCGCAGCTGCGGGAACTCGGTGGCGGCGAGGCCCCGCTCGACGGCGGCCCACCAGCGGTCGATCTCGCTGCGGCTGGCGCGGCCCGAGAACTCGCGCACCGCGGCGAGGTCCCGCTTGGTCTGCGGCAGGGTGCGCGCGACCGCGACGAGGGACCCGTCGGGGACGAGTCGGCCGGGGCTCGTGTCGACCTCGCGCGCGTAGGCGTCGCGGGCCTCCCACAGCTCCTTCGCGACCGCGAGGCCACGGCCGCCGCGGACCCCGTGCAGGCCGCTGAGGCGCCGCCACGGCTCGACCCGGGCGGGCTTCGCCTCCTTGGCGATGGTCGCGGCGAACTCCTGCTCGGCGATCGCGGTCTTGCCCTGCTCCTCGAGGCGGCGGGCGATCTCGTCGCGCACGTCGACCAGCAGCTCCACGTCGAGCGCGGCGTAGACGAGCCAGGCGCGGGGGAGAGGTCGGGTCGACCAGTCGGCGGCCGAGTGCTCCTTGGCCAGGTGGATCCCGAGCAGCTCCTCCACCACGGTGCCGAGGCCCACGCGGGGGAGGCCGAGCAGGCGCGAGGCGAGCTCGGTGTCGAAGATGCGCTGCGGGTCGAGGCCCACCTCGCGGAGGCAGGCCAGGTCCTGGCTGGCGGCGTGCAGCACCCACTCGACGTCGCGGATCACCTCGTCGAGCTCCGAGAAGTCGCCGACGGCGGGCGGGTCGAACAGGAACGTGCCCGCGCCGCGCCGGAACACCTGGATGAGGTAGGCGCGCTGGCTGTAGCGGAAGCCCGAGGCGCGCTCGGCGTCGACCGCGATGGGACCGGTGCCGGCCGCGATGGCCTCGACCGCCCGGAGGTAGTCCTCCCGGGTGTCGATGACGGTGAGGTCGCCCGTCGCCGCGGCCTCGCGGAGGGGCGGCCGGTCGGGAGCGTCGTCGGCGACGCGCTCGACCGACGCCACGCGCGTCTCCTGCTGCGGTGCCGCGGAGGCGGGCGCGCGGTCGGGCGCCGGATCCGGCGCGGGCCGCCGGGTGCGGGTGCGCGTCCGGGCGACGACGGCGTCGGTGGCGGTGGATCCGGGGACGTCGGAGAACAGGGACGTGCCCATGGCCGGGCGGCTCAGGCCGGCGGGCGGCGAGACCGGGGCGTCGCCGCCGGTCGCGTCGGGGTCGGGGGTGTCGGACGGGGCGTTCACGTCCGGGTGCGTCGCGCTGATAGCAGTGTCACTCCTTCGCCCGCGGGAGGGAGCCCTGCGAGCATGCACAGTAGTTCCCCCCAGCCTTCCACATGGGCGGTCACGTCGGCGTCCGCGGGTGTCCACGAGGCGCGCAGCTCGATCTTGGCGCCGCTGCCCTGGCGGGCCAGCTCCCCGTAGCCGGTGGAGATGATCCGGGTGGCGGTGCCCGACGGCGAGGAGTACCGGGCGCCGCGGGAGGCGAGGCCGTCGACGAGCCAGGACCACGCGACGTCGGCGAGGAACGGATCCGTGCCCATGTCGGTCTCGAGCGGCGCCTGCGCGAAGCAGACGACCCGGAACGCGCCGCCCCACGCATCGGGCTCCTCCGGGTCGTGCAGCAGGATGAAGCGGCCGGTGCCGAGCTCCGAGTCGGAGGCATGGCCCGAGGGCGAGACGTCCGCGGCGAGCGCCACGGCGTACGGCGCCAGGTTGCTCGAGGGCGAGGGGATCTCCGTCAGCACGAGCTCGGACCGCGTGGTCGCGCGCCGCAGCGCGTCCAGCGCCGCGCGGAACTCGGGCGGATCCTCGGCACTGTCACGGGTCTCTACCACGTGTGCAGACTATGGTCCGCCGGTCGACGGGCCGGGAGCCACGCCGCGGCAGGGAAGCGCGGCACGGCCGCCGATGACCTCGCGATCAGGGGATCAGCCCCGCGGCACCGTCCAGCGGGCGTAGGTGCGGTGGTCGTCGTCGACGAGCAGCTGGACGAGGCGCATCGCCGCGTGGATGCCCGATCCCGCCGGCACCAGCGGCGTGAGCGGCGTCACGAGCTCGGGCGAGGTGGTGAGGCAGAGCTCGTCCACACGCCCCGCCGCGAGGAGCGATGCGGCGAGCGCGGGCCCGCCCTCGCACACGACGCGGGCCAGCCCGTGGCCGCGGAGCGCGTCGACGACGTGGGCGCCGCCCATCCGCCCGTCAGCTGCGGCGCCCAGCGGCACGGGGACGATCTCCGCGGGCACGCCTCCCAGCGTCGCCACGGCACGGTCGCGCGCCTCGGGCGGGCAGAGCACCAGGAGGCGGCCCGCCCCGGCGTCCGGGTCGAAGCGGTGCCCCTCCAGGTCGCCCGATGCGGTGGCGACGGCCAGGGGGGTGCGGCGGGGGAGGACGTAGCGCTCGGCGCGCACCGTGCCCGCGCCCACCAGCACGACGTCCGCGAGCTCGCGGATCACGCCGAGGATCCGCCGGTCGACGACGCTCGAGAGGCTGTCGGACGTGCCGTCCGCGCCGATGACGCTGCCGTCGACCGACGCCACGAAGTTGAGGCGGACGTGCTCGGGGGATCCCGGACGGTAGAGGTCCTCCAGCCACTCCCTCGTGCCGCCGTCGTCCAGCCCGCGCGCGTGCGCCGGGTCGCCCGGCCCGGGGACGGGCAGGACGCGGGTGATCCTCACCCGGCGAGCCGCTCGCGCACCTGGCGCTTGACCCGCCCGAGCATGGCCGTCATGCCGCGCATGCGCAGCGGCGACACGGCGGCGTCGAGCCCGATGGTGGACGGGTAGTCGTCGGGCACGGCGAGCACCTCGTCGGCCGGGAGCCCGTCGAGGCCCTGCGCCAGGATCGACGCGAACCCACGGCTCGTCGGCGCCTCGGCCGGCGCCTGGGCGTGCACGTGGACGTCGCCGTCGACGACCTCCACGAACATGAACACCGGCGACTGGCACTCCTCCACGCGCTCGAGCAGGTCCGGGTGCTCGGCGTACCGCGCGGGCAGCTCGGGCAGCTCGTTGCTGAAGTCGAGCAGGAGCAGGAGCCGGTCGCGCTGCTCGAGCGCGAGGAAGTCGTCGCGGATCTCGGCGAGCGCCGCGGGCAGCTCGGGGGAACCGGTCATCGGGCGGGCAGCTCCCCGGGCTCGGCGCCCTGGACGATGGGGACGCGCACGGCGGAGCCCCACTCCGTCCAGGAGCCGTCGTAGTTGCGCACGCCCTCGAAGCCCAGCAGGTGGGTGAGCACGAACCACGTGTGGCTCGAGCGCTCGCCGATGCGGCAGAGGACCACGACGTCGTCGCCGTCACCCAGGCCCGCGCCGTCGCGGTAGACCGCGTCGAGCTCGGCGCGGGTCTTGAAGGAGCCGTCCTCGGCCGCGGCCCTGGCCCACGGGACGTTCTGCGACGTGGGGATGTGGCCGGCGCGGAGCGCGCCCTCCTCCGGGTAGGCCGGCGCCGTCGTGCGCTGGCCCGTGTACTCCTCGGGGCTGCGGACGTCGATGAGCGGGTTGCCGAGGTGCGCGAGCACGTCGTCCTTGAACGCGCGGATCTCCTCGTCGCGGCGCTCGACGACGGGGTACTCGACCGGGGTGGCCTCGGGGCGGTCGGTGGTGGTCGGGCGGCCCTCGGCGATCCACTTGTCGCGGCCGCCGTCGAGCAGGCGCACGTCCTCGTGGCCGAACAGCGTGAAGACCCAGAGGGCGTACGCGGCCCACCAGTTGCTCCTGTCGCCGTAGATGACGACCGTGCTGTCGCGCGCGATGCCGCGCTCCGACATGAGCTGCGCGAACCGCTCGCCGTCCACGTAGTCGCGCTGCACGGGGTCGTTGAGGTCGGTGTGCCAGTCGAGCTTCACCGCGCCGGGGATGTGGCCGGTCTCGTAGAGCAGCACGTCCTCGTCGGACTCGACGATCACGAGACCCGGCGTCAGCGCGCCGTCGGCGAGGCGCTCCTGGAGCCAGTCGCCGCTGACGAGCCGCTCCGGGTGGGCGTACTCGGCGAACCTGGGGGTGGTGTCCGGCTCGACGGCCATGGGGCTCTCCTGCTCTCGCGGCCGGCGGGGCCGCGCTGGGTGGGACGCGATTAGTCTGATGGGTGTCCCGCGGGCACCTTGCGCACCGCGTCGACCACCATCCACGGTAACGGTTCGCCCTGCGCGGGACTTCCCGACACCGCCACATGACAGCCGGAGACCCACCTGTGACGAACGCCGAGATCGGATCCCGGGACCACGACGCGGAGGGCACGGGACCCGGAGCCCTCGTCGGCCGCTCGCCGAGCATCACCGGAGCGGAGATCGCCGCGCACCTCGTGCCGCCGCGGCAGTTCGACGACGCGCGGTTCGACACCTACCGGCCCGACCCCGAGTACGACACGCAGGCGCGGGCCGTCGAGGTGCTGCGTGCGTTCTCGGGCGACCGCGCCGGATCCCGCGGCGGCCTGTTCTCGCGGAAGAAGGCGCCCGCCCTGAAGCCCGGCGTCTACCTCGACGGCGGGTTCGGCGTCGGCAAGACCCACCTCCTCGCGTCGCTCTGGCACGCCATGCCGGGACCGAAGTACTTCGGCACCTTCATCGAGTACACGGCGCTCGTCGGCGCCCTCGGCTACCAGGGCGCCGTCGGGATCCTGCGCGGGGCGACGCTCGTGGCCATCGACGAGTTCGAGCTCGACGACCCGGGCGACACGATGATGATGACGCGCCTGCTGTCCGACCTCGTGGCCGACGGCACGCGGATCGCCGCGACGAGCAACACCCCGCCGAACGCCCTGGGGGAGGGGCGCTTCGCCGCGGCCGACTTCCTGCGCGAGATCCAGGCCATGAGCGACCGGTTCGACACCATCCGCATCGACGGGCTCGACTACCGGCGCCGCGCCTTCGAGGGCCACGCGGTCACGGTGGACGCCGACGACCTCGACGCGCGTGCGGAGGCCGCGCAGGCCGCGGGCCGCTCCGTGACCGTCGACGGGTTCCCCGAGCTGGTGGCGCACCTCTCCCGCCTGCACCCCTCCAAGTACGTCAAGGTCATCGAGGGCGTCGACGCGATCGCGCTCCGCGGCGTGACGCAGCTGCAGGGCCAGACCGACGCCCTCCGCTTCGTCGCCTTCGTCGACCGGGTCTACGACGCGCAGATCCCGCTCCTCGCATCGGGCACGCCGTTCGACGAGGCGTTCTCGGCCGAGATGCTCGCGGGCGGCTACCGCAAGAAGTACCTGCGCGCGATCTCGCGGCTCATCTCGCTCACCGCGGCCGGACGCGACCTCTAGCCCACGACGCTCCGTCGTCCCTGGATCGGGGGCCGTCGGGGGCATCCCCGCCGCGCGCGGAAACACGATGTTCACACGCGCGCCACCTGCGTAACGCGCCGGAAACACGTCCGGCGAGCCGGCGAAACCTCGCCCCCCGACACTGGACGCGTACCCGGCATCCGGCTCGCGCCGAACCACCCGACCACACGGGCGGCCGCTCGCCTTCCGTCGGTGCGACCCCCTGCACGATCTACGAGAGGTGAAACACCATGGATCAAGGCAACACCGCCTTCCTCCTGATCGCCGCGGCGCTGGTCCTCCTGATGACGCCGGGTCTGGCGTTCTTCTACGGCGGGCTCGTCAAGGCCAAGAGCGTGATCAGCATGATGATGATGAGCTTCGGGGCCATGGGCCTGATCGGGCTCCTCTGGGTCCTGTACGGCTACGCCATCGCGTTCGGCAACGGCCCCGACGGCGCCGCGGGCAACCCGCGCTTCGTCGGCATCGACGGCGTCCTCGGCATCGACCTCGGCCAGCTCGGCCTCGGCGACGCGTACACCGCGGCCCTCGGCGAACAGACGTCGGCGTACCCGACCCTCGCCTTCGCCGCCTTCCAGGCCACGTTCGCGATCATCACGGTCGCTCTCATCTCCGGCGCCATCGCCGACCGCGCGAAGTTCGGCGCGTGGATGGTCTTCGCGGGCGTGTGGGCCACGGTCGTCTACTTCCCGGTCGCCAGCTGGGTCTTCAACTTCACGGTCGCCGACGGATCGACGGTCGACGGCGGCTGGATCGCCTACAACGTCGGCGCCATCGACTTCGCGGGCGGCACGGCGGTCCACATCAACGCCGGTGCCGCGGCGCTCGCCCTCTCGCTGGTCCTCGGCAAGCGCGTCGGGTTCGCCAAGGGCATGCACGTGCCGCACAACCCGCCGTTCGTGCTCCTCGGCGCCGGGCTCCTCTGGTTCGGCTGGTTCGGCTTCAACGCGGGCTCCGAGCTCGCGGCCGACGGCATCGCGGCCATCGCGTTCCTCAACACCATCGCCGCTCCGGCCGCCGCGATCCTCGGCTGGCTCGTGGTCGAGAAGATCCGCGACGGCAAGCCGACCTCGGTGGGCGCCGCGTCCGGCGCGGTCGCGGGCCTCGTCGCCATCACCCCGGCGTGCGCCGCGCTGTCGCCGGTGTGGGCCATCGTCCTCGGCCTCGTCGCCGGCGCGGTCTGCGCCGTCGCGATCGAGCTGAAGTTCAAGCTCGGCTTCGACGACTCGCTCGACGTCGTGGGCATCCACCTCATCGGCGGCCTCATCGGCACGCTGTACATCGGCATCTTCGCGACGAACGTCGGCCTCATCTACTCGGGCTCGCTCGAGCAGCTCGGCAAGCAGGCCCTCGCCGCCTTCGCGGTGCTGATCTACTCGTTCGTGCTCTCGTACGTCATCGGCATGATCATCCAGAAGACCATGGGCTTCCGGGTGAAGAACGAGGACGAGATCGCGGGCATCGACACGATCGTCCACGGCGAGGAGGGTTACGTGCTGGAGACCTCCGGCCGCTGACCCGCACCGCCGCTCGACCCCGACGGGCGCCGCACCTCGCGAGAGGGCGGCGCCCGTCCGTCGTCCCACCGCTGACGTGTCGCTCGGTCATCCGCCGACACGATCTGTTCGCCCAGCGCGGAGCAGGCGCCCGTGCCGGTCGGTCGGGTGCGGCCCGGGCGTACGGTGGACCGAGTCGGGAGGCGCGCACCACGGCGCCTCCCGCATCCGACGTGACCATCGAGACGAAGAAGACGAGAGCACATGGCATCCCCCCTCATCACCCTGAACAACGGCGTCACCATCCCGCAGCTGGGCTTCGGCGTCTTCCAGACCCCGCCCGCCGAGACGCAGCAGGCCGTCGAGCGCGCGTTCGAGGCCGGCTACCGCCACATCGACACCGCCGCCGGCTACTACAACGAGGAGGGCGTGGGCGCCGCCATCAAGGCGACGGGCATCCCGCGCGAGGAGCTCTTCATCACCACCAAGCTCCGCAACGGCGACCAGGGCGCGGACAGCGCCCGCACCGCCTTCGAGGACAGCCGCCGCAAGCTCGGCGTCGACGCGGTGGACCTCTACCTCATCCACTGGCCCTACCCGAAGCACGGCCTCTACGTGGAGACCTGGAAGACCTTCGAGGCGCTGCACGCCGAGGGCCTCATCCGCGCGATCGGCGTCTCCAACTTCCTCCCGGAGCACCTGGAGAAGCTGGCCGCCGAGAGCGACGTCGTGCCCGCGGTGAACCAGATCGAGGTGCACCCGACGTTCCAGCAGCACGACCTCTCCACCTTCTCGGTGGAGCGCGGCATCGAGGTCGAGGCGTACAGCCCGCTCGGCCAGGGCGCCGACCTGGAGTCGGACATCGTCACCCGCCTCGCGAAGGAGCACGACGCCACCCCCGCGCAGATCGTGCTCGCCTGGCACCTCGCGCAGGGCCGCATCGTGATCCCCAAGTCGGTCACGCCCGAGCGCATCGTCCAGAACTTCCAGAGCATCGAGGTCGAGCTCTCGGTCGAGGAGCTCGCCGAGATCGACACCCTGGAGACCGGCACGCGCCTCGGCGCCGACCCGGCGACGGCGGACTTCACGCAGTTCCCGTCCTGATCCCCCCGCCGGCACGCCGGCACCACGACGCCCGCCCGGCTCCTCGCCGCGGCGGGCGTCGTCGCGTCGGCACCGCCGCACGACATCGCGCTCGTATCGGGGGCGCGAGGGGGCTAGCGTGAGCCACACGACGCTCCCTCAGGCCGGAGGCGAGAGCCGCGGACCCGCCGGAGCCCGGACCACGGACCACCGTCAGGAGCATCGTGACCGATCACACCGTCCCGCATTCCCGCCTCGCCGACGCGCTCAGCTCCGTGTCCGAGCGCATCGACGCGTCAGTCGACGCCAGCTGGGACGGGCTCACCGGGGTCCAGATCCTGATCCTCCGTCGGCTCTCCGGCACCGAGCGCATGGACCGCGCGTCGCTCGCGCTCGACACCCGCACCGCCCGCGCGGCCACCGTGCCGAGCCTCGCCTCGCTCATGCAGAAGGGCCTCGTGCTGGAGTCCGAGGACCCCGTCGGGTCCTACCTGCACCTCTCCGACGGTGGGCGGGCGCTCCTCCTGGGCGTCCGGACGGCCCGCGCCGAGTGGCTCGAGCAGGCGGCGCGGCAGGCCCGGCCGCCCGTGCACGGCGACGACCTCCTGCGCGCCGCGGCGCTGCTCGAGCACCTGCGCGCCACGGACGACATCTGAGCGGGCACCGCGCGACCGGCGACGGGCGCGACGAGGACCTGGTCGCGCGCCTGCGTACCGCGGGCTGCGTGTTCGCCGAGGAGGAGGCCGCGCTGCTCGTCGTCGAGGCGGCCGACCGTCATCCGGACGACGGGGGAGACGCGCGCGCGACCGCGCTCGAGGCGATGACAGCGGCCCGCGTGGCGGGGGAGCCGCTCGAGACCGTCCTCGGCTGGGCCGCGTTCGCCGGGCGCCGGATCATCGTGCGGCCCGGGGTCTTCGTCCCGCGTCGCCGCACCGAGCGCCTGGCGGGGGCCGCCGTCGCCGCGGCGCGCGAGGTGGAGAGCCCGGTCGTCGTCGACCTGTGCTGCGGATCGGGCGCCATCGCCGCCGTGCTCGCCGACCAGCTGTCCGGGGCGATCGTCCACGCCGCCGACGTGGATCCCGTGGCCGTGGCGTGCGCGGCGGAGAACCTCGTGCCGCGCGGCGTCGGCGTGCACCGCGGCGACCTGCTCGACGCCCTGCCGGGCGACCTCCGCGGGCGGATCGACGTCCTCGTGGCCAACGTGCCCTACGTGCCGGACGCCGCCCTCGACCTCATGCCGCCCGAGGCGCGCCTGCACGAGCCGGCGGCCACGCGCGACGGCGGCCCCGACGGTCTCGACGTGCTCCGGCGGGTGGCGCGCGGGAGCGGATCCTGGCTCGCGCCCGACGGGCTGCTCCTCGTCGAGGTCGCGGACGCGCAGCTCGCCGCCGCCCTCGACGCCCTCGCGACCGCCGGCCTCGAGGCGCGAGCCGACCCGCTCGCCGCACCCGCGGACGACGCGGACGACGAACACGACGGCACCCGGGTCGTGACCGGCCGACGCCCGGTGTGACCGGCCGGCCGCGGATCCCCGGTGACCCGCGGCCCGTGCGGCCGCCCGCTGCGGAGCTCGTTGCCTCCTGTCCACAACCCGCTCGGCGGCCGGACGGACCTCCCTAGGGTCCAGGTGTCCCATCCACCGTACGAGAGGCACCAGTGACCCCGACCCCACCCCGTCCCGAGGCGTCCGTCCGCACGACACCGTCCCTCCCGAACCGCGACGCCCGCCGTCGCCCCCGTCGCGGCCTCGCCGCCCTCGCGTCGGCCGCCGCCGTCCTCACCGCCGTCGCCGTCGGCGTCCCGGCGGTGTCCGCATCCGCCGCCGCACCGAGCACGCCCGTCCCCGGCATGCAGGTCCCGGCGCTCAAGGACGTCCTCGGCGACGCCGGCATCGAGCACGTCGGCGTGGCGATGGGCAGCGGCGAGGTGCAGGGCACCTCCGCCGACCTGATCGCGCGCCACTTCAACGCCATGACGCCGGAGAACGAGGGCAAGGCCGACGCCATCCAGCCCGTCGAGGGCCGGTTCGACTTCAGCGGCATCGACAAGCTGCTCGACTTCGCCGACGCCCACGGCATGAAGATGTACTTCCACGTCCCCTTCTGGAAGCCGCAGACGCCCGACTGGTTCTTCCTCGACCACGGCCGGCCCCTGACGGACAGCCCGGCCGACCAGGCGCTGCTCAAGGCGCGCATGGACGCCCACATGAAGGCGATCGCCGGCCACATCGCGTCCCGGTACCCGAAGGGGAACAGCCCCATCTGGGCGATGGACGTCGTCAACGAGGTCATCGACGACGGCCCCAACGGCAACCCGCACGACATGAAGAACACGCCCTTCTTCCGGGTGCTCGGCGAGGGCTTCGTCGACGAGGGCTTCCAGCTCGCCAAGAAGTACTTCCCGGGCGTCAAGCTCTTCATCAACGAGTACAACACCGACGTGCCGAGCAAGCGCGCCGACTACCTCGGGCTCGTCTCCGACCTCCTGAAGCGGCACATCCCGGTCGAGGGCGTGTCGCAGCAGAGCCACGTCGGCCTCCGCAGCGACATCGAGGAGCTCCGCACCACGATCCACGCGGTGAAGGCGCTCGATCCGCACCTGCTCCAGGCCATCTCGGAGCTGGACGTCAGCGCGTCGCAGGCCGCCGCGACGGGCAACAGCGAGAACCGGAACCACACGGCGCCGATCTACTCGAACCCGGACGACACGGCCGCGGCCGTCGGCTGGTTCTACAAGGACCTGTTCACGATGATCCGGCAGGAGGCCGGCAGCCTCGAGTCGGTCACCTTCTGGGGCTCGGACAACTCGCGCACCTGGCTGCACAGCCCGGCGATCGACCAGCCCTGGGAGCAGCCGCTCCCGTTCGGGACCCATCAGGAGGCGATGCCCGCCTACTGGGGCATCGTGAACCCGAGCCTGCTCCCGCCGCGCCCTCCCCTCCCGAAGGGCTGATCTCCGGCCGAGCGACCACCGCGGCCCCCGTCCTCGTCGAGGACGGGGGCCGCGCCGCGTTCGTTGCCCCACGCAACAAAGGTTTTCGAATACCTTGCCCCCCGTAGGGGAGGGTGCCTACGGTGCGAGCATCCGACACCGAAGTCGGAACACATGAGAGGTGTTCGACGATGAGCATTCCCCGCACCGACACGTCCGCGCTCGCGGACGTCAGCCCCCCGCGCCCAAGCCGCAGCAGGCTCGCGCTCCGCCCTCGAGGCGACCGCCGCCGCGGCCTGGCCGCCCTCACCGCCCTCGGCCTCATCGCCGGGGCGGGCGCCCTCACCGCCCCCGCCGCGCAGGCCGCCGACGCCGCCGCTCCCGCCGGCATCGGATCCGACTTCGAGTCCGGCACGGGCGCATGGGCGCCACGCGGGGACGGCGTCCGCATCGCCCCGAGCACCGAGGCGCGCACCGGATCCGGCAGCCTGCTCGTGACCGACCGCACGCAGGAGTGGCACGGCGCCGCGCTCGACGTCACGAGCGCCCTCGCCGTGGGCCAGCAGGTCGAGGTCACGGTGTGGGCGCGCCTGGCCGCGGGGGAAGAGCCCGCGTCCCTCAAGGTCTCCGTGCAGCGCGACACCGGCGGCGGCAGCGGCTACGACGGGGTGGCGGGAGCCGCCGCGCGCGTGACCGCCGACGCCTGGACCGAGCTCACCGGCACGTACACGCTCGGCGGCCCGGTCGACCGGGCGCAGGTGTACGTGGAGGGGACCGTCGGCGCCGACTTCCTCCTCGACGACTTCCAGCTCGGCGACGCCGTCGGCACCCCGGTGCAGACCGACATCCCGGCGCTCAAGGACGTGCTCGGCGCCCGCGGCATCGAGCACGTGGGCGTCGCGATCGACGGCCGCGAGACCGTCGGCGCCGGAGCGGATCTGGTGAGCAGCCAGTTCGACGCCTTCACCCCGGAGAACGCGGGCAAGCCCGAGAGCGTCCAGCCGGAGGAGGGGCGCTTCACCTTCACGCAGCTCGACCAGCTGCTCGACTACGCCGACCGCACGGGGACGAAGGTCTACTACCACGTGCTGTTCTGGCACTCGCAGACGCCCGCGTGGTTCTTCCTCGACGGCGACCGGCCGCTCACCGACAGCCCCGCCGACCAGGCGATCCTGAAGGCGCGCATGGAGGCGCAAGTCGAGGGCATCGCGGACCACATCGCCGCGCGCTATCCCGACGGGGACAGCCCCATCTGGGCGATGGACGTCGTCAACGAGGTCATCGACGACGGCCCGAACGACAACGCGCACGACATGCGCGACAGCCGCTGGTACCAGGTGCTGGGGGAGGGCTTCGTCGACGAGGGCTTCCGCCTGGCGCGCGCGCACTTCCCGGGCGTGAAGCTGTTCATCAACGACTACAACACGGAGCTGCCGACCAAGCGGGCCGACTACCTCGAGCTGATCTCCGCGCTCGTCGCCCGGGGCGTGCCGATCGACGGGGTGGGCCACCAGGCGCACGTCGACTTCGCCCGGCCCGTCTCGTGGCTGCGCGACTCCATCCGCGCGGTCGAGCGCATCGACACGCGCCTGCTGCAGGCGATCACCGAGCTCGACGTGAACGCGTCGAACCAGAACGAGGGCGCGGACGTGAGCGGCGCGCCGCAGGATCCGTACACGCCCGTGTACGCGGACGACGCGCAGGCGGGAGCCGAGGTCGGCTACTACTACCGCGACCTGTTCCAGATGATCCGCCAGCAGGCGGCCTCCATCGACTCGGTCACCTTCTGGGGCGTGAGCAACGCGCGCAGCTGGCTGCGCACGTGGCCGATCGCGCGTCCGTGGGAGCAGCCGCTGCCGTTCGACGACGACCTGCAGGCGGCTCCCGCCTACTGGGGCATGGTGGATCCGCGGCAGCTCCCGGCGCGACCCGCTGACCTGTCGGCGCCGCGCATCGCGGACGTGGACGACATCACGGCGGTGGCGACGAAGGCCGCGGGCGTGCGCGTCCCGTACGCGCTGCCGTCGGCGATCGACACGCGCGACGGCGCCGTGCGGGTGGTGTGCGCGCCGCCGCGCAGCGGGATCTTCCCCGTCGGCACCACGACGGTCACCTGCACCGCGGAGGACCGCGCCGGCAACGTCCGGACGAGCGACTTCGACGTGATCGTCACGCGCGCCGGCTCGTGATGCGCTGACGACGGCACGACGATCCCACGCCTCCCGCAGGGCGTGGGATCGTCGTCGTCACCTCGGGGGAGGAGCGTCACTCGCGCGCGGACAGGATCGCCCACGTGCCGGCGACGGACATGAGCAGCATGCCCATCCCCACCACGCCCGGCCAGCCGAGCATCGTCCAGGCGATCCCGCCGACGTACCCGATCACGCTCGAGCCGGTGTAGTAGGCGAGGTTGTAGAGCGAGGCGGACTGCGCCCGGTCGTGCGCGGTGCGGACCCCCGACCAGCCCGAGGCGATGGAGTGCGCGCCGAAGAAGCCGGCGGTCATGACGACGAGGCCGAGGATGACGACCGGGAGCAGGTCGCTGAGCGTCAGCGCGACACCCGCGGCCATGACGAGCGTCGAGGACAGGAGCACGCGACGCCGCCCGTACCGCGGCACGCTCCCGCCGGCCACGCGCGCGGAGACGGTGCCGGACAGGTAGGCGACGAAGAGCAGGCTCGCCAGGCCGGGAGCGATGCCGAACGGCGCGGCCTCCAGCCGGAAGGCGAGGTAGTTGTAGACGGCCACGAAGGCCCCCGCGAGGAGCGCCCCCTGCGCGAGGAGGACCAGCAGCCGCGGGTCGCGCAGGAGGCGACCGGTGGAGCGGAGCACGGTCGTCACCGAGACGGACCTCGAGGTGAATCCGTGAGGACGCGGCGTCGCCGCGAAGAAGACCGCCGTGGCGGCCGCGCCCAGGATCGCCACGGCGAACGTCCCTGCCCGCCACCCGGCGACCTCGGCGACCGGACCCGCGACAAGCCGCCCGACGAGCCCCCCGAGCGTGGTGCCGGAGACGTAGGTGCCCGCGGCGACGGCCACCCGGCTCCGTCGGATCTCCTCGCCGAGGTACGTCACGGCGATGGCCGGGATGCCGCCGAGCGCGAGGCCCTCGAGGACCCGGACGACCAGCAGCGCACCGAAGGTGGGGGACCAGGGCATGGCCAGCCCGAGGACGGTCGCCGCGGTCAGCGAGATGCGCATCGAGGCCACCCGGCCGATGCGGTCGGAGACCAGCGACCAGGGGAGCGTGCCGATCGCGAGGCCCATCGTCGCGCCGGAGACGGACAGGCTGGCCTGCGCGGCGTCGACGCGGAGGTCGCTCGCCAGCAGCGGCAGGACGCCCTGCGGGCAGTACAGCTGCGCGAACGTCGCCATGCCGGCGCCGAGGAGGGCGACGAGGATCCGTCCGTACTCCCGGGAGCCGCGATCGTGTCCCGACCAGGGCGGGTCGTCGTCACGCGCGGTGGTCATGGATGCGGCTCGCTCCTCGGATCGGATTCGCGGCCGACCCTACGAGCAGGGTCCCGGATGGGCAAATGCCCGGTCACGGGGTCGAGAGGAGCGTCGTGTCGGGATAGAGTCCAAGGTCGCGTCGGCGGACGGGACGTCGATCGTGACGCCGACCGTTCCGCAGGAGCAGGTCCTCGATCGCGACGGCATCGAGGCGTGGCGCTCGTGCGGGGTTAGTGTCGGACGATCGTGCGGCGCACCGGATCCCACCGCATCCGCGCCACCCGCCGCGCGGAGGGGAGACCACCATGACCACGCAGACCGGCGCGATCGGCGTCACCGGCGTCACCGGCGCCATCGGGGGAGCGGCGGCCCGACGCCTCGCCGAGGCGGGCGTCCCGCAGCGGCTCCTCGCGCGGTCGCCCGACCGAGCGCCCCTGCTGCCCGGCGCCACCGTGCACGCGGTGGCCTACGGGGATCAGGTCGCGTCGACGGCGGCGCTCACGGGCGTGTCGACGCTGCTCATGGTCTCGGCCGCGGAGGACGAGCATCGGCTCGCGCAGCACATCGCCTTCGTCGACGCGGCGGCCGAGGCGGGCGTCCGTCACGTGGTCTACACGTCCTTCGCGGGCGCTTCTCCCGACGCGACCTTCACGCTCGCGCGCGACCATCACGCGACCGAGGAGCGGATCCGCGCGTCCGGCATGGCGTGGACGTTCCTGCGCGACGCGTTCTACATCGACTTCGTGAGCCAGCTCGTCGGCGAGGACGGCGTGATCCGCGGTCCCGCCGGCGAAGGACGGGTGGCCGCGGTCACGCGCGCCGACGTCGCCGAGGTGGCGGCGACGATCCTGCGGGATCCGGGGACCCATGCGGGCGCCACCTACGAGCTGACCGGACCGGAGGCGCTGACGATGGCGGAGATCGCCGCCGCGGTCGCCACCGCCGAGGGCCGCGCGGTCACGTACCGGGACGAGACCCTCGAGGAGGCACGAGCGTCCCGAGCGGTCTGGGGCGCACCCGAGTGGCAGCTCGACGCGTGGATCAGCACCTACACGGCCATGGCCGCCGGCGAGATGGGGCACGTGAGCGGCGACGTCGAGCGGATCCTCGGTCGACGACCCACGAGCCTCGCGGAGTTCCTGGCGGGGGAGTGACGTGGCGATCGCGGGGCCACGCGCCTGCCACCAGCCGCCAGGCGGCGACCACCGCCGTCATCCAGCGGCCCGCGACGGCTCGGGTCCCGTCGTGGGCTGACGCGGAGCCCGCGGACGGCGGACCGGGCGCCCGTGCTCAGACGGCCCGCTCGCGTCGGCTGACGAGCCCGTCGACGCTGAAGCGGCCGGATCCCACCAGCGCGACGACGATCAGACCGGCCATGAGCGCGAGCACGAGCTCGTAGCCGCCGGCGTCGACGAAGACGCCCTTGCCGGCGTGCACGATGACGAGCGCCCCCAGCAGGTTGAGGACGTTCAGCGCCGCGAACACGGGCGTCAGGAGGCCGAGGATCAGCGCCGCCCCGCCGACGGTCTCGACCGTGGCGGCGAAGAGCGCCGCGACGGCGGGGACCGGCACCCCCATCTGCGTGAAGGACGCGGCGGTGCCGTCGAGCGTGTAGTCGAGGAACTTCTGCAGCCCGTGCGCGATCAGGATGAAGCCGATCGCGGCGCGGGAGACGAGCAGGGCGGCGTCCTGGAGGACGGGGGTCCGGCGGGCAGGGTGGAGCAGCGTGCGCATGCGGGTTCTCTCCTCGGTCGGTTGTGTGCGGTGGATGAGCGGGTGGACGCGCCGGATCGGCTCCGGCGCCCGACGTCCCGATGTCGGCCTCGTGCGGATGGAGCGCCGACAGCCGGACGATCCCGCCCGGAGGGGTGGATCCCGGCCCCGGATCGGACCTGCCGGTCTCGTCGGCACGACGTCCCGGCGCACCCGAGCGGGCGCGCAGGTCCGCACCGGTCACGCTCGCGAGCCGGACGCGCCGTGCGCGAGCCGTGGCGGCATGACGTGCGCGACCGGTCGGTTCCGTCGCGCGACATCGATCTGCCGACGACCCGGCGCATTCATTGAACGTTCAATCAACGTAGGCGCCGGCGTCCGCGGGTGTCAAATCGCTCCGCGCGACCACGGGAGGAGCGTCGTCATGCGCGACGACGAGCGAGCTCGGGGACGGGGACGCCCTCCGGGTGGCGCGACTCCGGGGACGCGCGGGCCGCACGATCGACCGAGATGCGCGGGAGAGACACCCTACATGACATAATGTGTATTATCGGCTCATCACGAGCGGGCCGGACGGGCCGGGATCGAGCCGCCTCAGGACTGCCAGGACAGCGCCTCGCGGGCGACCTCCACCAGCTCGGCCGGCTCGATGGGATCCTCCGTCGCGGCGAGCTCGTCGAGCGTGAACCAGCGGTGCGCGTGGATGTCGTCGAACTCGTCCGGCATCCAGTTGTCCGACACGGGCGCGAACGCGTCGGCGCGCACCAGGTAGAAGGTCGAGTGCCCGGTGTCGAGGTCGCCGTCGATGCGCCGGCGCGCGTAGTCGTGCTCCCAGACGGGCTCGCCGACGGAGTCGACCCGGAGGCCGGTCTCCTCGAAGAGCTCCCGGCGGGCCGCCTGGGCGGGCGACTCCCCCGGGTCGATGCCGCCGCCGGGCGTGAGCCAGCGCGGCGGCAGGTCGACGTCCACCGAGTAGTTCGTGAGGAACAGCAGCAGCCGCTCGCGCTCGTCGACCAGCAGGATCCGCGCGGTGTCACGGACGTGCCGCACGACCTCGTCGGTCATCGCGCGCCGCCGGCGACCGGCAGGTGCCGGTCCCACCAGTCGAGGATCGCCGCGAAGCGCTGCACGCGGTGGCGCGGTCGCCCGGACCGGCTGAGCTCGTGGTCCTCGCCCGGGAAGACGAGCATCTCGGTCTCGACGCCCGCGCGCACGAGCGCCAGGTGGTACCGCTCGGCCTGGGACAGCGGGCAGCGCAGGTCGTCCTCCGAGTGGACGACGAAGGTCGGCGTCCGCACCTGGTGCGCGAACGCCTGCGGGCTCTGCGCGCGTCGCGTCTCCTCGTCGTGACCCGTGTACTCCTCGCCGAAGAACGTGCCGATGTCGGAGGTTCCCGTGAAGAGCTCCGGGTCGAGGAAGCCGCGCTCGACGATCGCGCCCTGGAAGCGGTGCTCGTGCGCGATGGTCCAGGCTGTGAGGTATCCGCCGTAGGAGCCGCCCATGATGCCGGCGCGGGATCCGTCGATGGACTCGTGCACGGCGATCGCGCCGTCGAGGAAGTCGAGCACGTCGTGCATGTCGACCGTGCCCATGCGCTCCTTGATCACCCGGCCGTGCGCTTGGCCGTAGCCGGCGGCGCCGCGCGGGTTGCACAGGAGCACGGCGTAGCCGGCGTCGGCGTAGACCTGCGCCTCGTCGAAGAGGTGCACGCCGTAGGCGGCGTAGGGCCCGCCGTGGATCACGAGGAGGACCGGGTGCGGCCCCTCGCCCTCCGGCAGCACGACCCAGCCGTGCACCGGGTAGCCGTCGCGACCCTCCACCACCAGCTCGTGCAGCGGTCGGATCCCCGTCTCGCGCAGCGGCGAGGAGAAGTCGGTGAGCGGGACGAGGGCGGATCCGGCGTCGGGCGCACGGTCGGTGCGCACGAGCGCGAGGTCGCCGTGCGTGCGCGGGTCGGTCAGGGCGACGACGACGGCCCCTCCCCCGACGCCGACCCCGGTGACCTCCACCTGGTCGTCGACGAGCGCCTCGACGGCGCCGTCCGCGGTGACGCGCAGCAGCTGCACGGTCCCGCGCGATCCGTTGAGCACGAGCACGGCGTCGCGGTCCTCGACCGTGATGCCGCTGCCGCCGAGGTCGACGGTCTCCGCGTCCGTGAGGACGCGGGGCGCGGCGTCGTCGGCGTCGAGCACGTAGAGCGCGGTGTTGCGGGCGACGAAGTCGACGCCCGACTCCCCCAGGTCCTGCGCGAGCAGGTAGATCCGACCGCCGTCGACGGAGGCGACCTCGGCGACGCCGAGCCCGGCCTCGTGCGACAAGACCGTGCGGACCTCGGGCACGCCGGCAGCCGCGTCGGCGGCCGCGGGCACGGCCACGGCGTACGCGCCGGAGAGCAGGTCGTCGTCGCGGCCGTCATGGCGCGAGGCGACGAACAGGACCTCGGATCCGTCGGCCGAGAACCGCGGCGCGTCGTGGTCCACGGGCTCGTCGGTGAGGCGGACGACCGGCGGGACGCCCGCGCGCTCGGCGGCCGACGGCGTGGAGCCGGCTCCGTCGCCGCGGACGGCGGGATCCGCAGCGCCCGGGTAGCCGGACGGGACGGCGGCCACGAACGGCTCCGCGTCCAGCTCGGGCAGCTCGACGAGGAAGAGCTGCGTGTGCCGGTCCGTGGACCAGCCCAGGCCGTTCGCCAGGTACCTGGTGGTGGTGATGCGGCGAGCGGGCTCCGCCGCGGGCGACACGCCCTCGACGCTCCCGTACCGCCCGGGCTCGGCCACACGCGCGGCGTAGACGATGCGCGAGCCGTCGGGCGACCAGTCGAACGCGCCGACGCCGAGCAGCTCGTCGGTCAGGGCGACCGGCTCGCCGCCCGTGGCGCGCACCACGTGCAGCTGCGGCGGCCCCTTCGGCTCGGCGCGGAGGAACGCGATGACGCGGCCGTCCGGCGAGAGCCGCGGCGCCGTGTCGCGGAAGCCGCGCGTGATGCGCCGCGGAGGCGCGGATCCGTCCGTCGTCACCTCCCACAGCTGCCCGGTGTACGCGTCGGCGTGCACCCGCGGGCGCGTCACGGAGACGACGGCCAGACGGCCGTCGGGCGAGACGGCGGGGCGGGAGACGGAGGTGAGGAGGTCGAGATCCGTGGTCTTCATCGGATCGAGCCTAGCCCCGGGTCGTCCCCCGGCCCCGGGTCACTCGGGGCGGAAGCTGCTCGTGTCGCCGACGAGGCGCAGGTGGTCGGCGGGGATCGGGTCGACGACCGCGCGCGCGACCTCGGCCGCGAACTGCGAGACGTTGTAGAGGCCACCGGAGGCTTCCTTGCGCTCCTGGATGGCCCCGGGGTTCATGCGGCTGAGGAGGGTGGCCGTGATGGTGCCCTCGATCATGTCGCCGGAGACGACGACGAAGCCGATGCCGCGGGAGTCGAGCTCGGGGATGAGCTCGCGCAGGGCGTCCTCCCCCGCGCGCTTGCTGCGGGCGACGGCCTCGTACTCGGGCATCGTCTCGGTGGTGCGGATGAAGTGGGCCTGGTGGCTCGTGACGAAGACGACCCGGCCGCCCTCGGACAGGAGCGGCAGCGCGCTCCGCAGGACGTTCAGCTGCGCGTCGCGGTTGAGGGTCATGGCGTAGTCCTCGGCCATGCCGCTCTCCATGCCGCCGGACGCGTTCAGGACGAGCACGTCGAGGCCGCCGAGCTCGGCGCGGACGGTCTCCATGAGGCGGTCGACGGACTCGGGATCCGTGAGGTCCGCCCCGACCGCGATGGCCTTCGTGCCGCCCTCGACCAGCTTCGCGACGAGCTTCTCGGCGCGCGCGGCCTTGTTGCGGTAGTTCACGACGACGTCGGCGCCCGCCTCGGCCAGGTACGCGACCGTGTCGGCGCCGATGCCGCGGGACGAGCCCGTGACGAGCGCGCGTCGGCCGCGGAGCTCGTCGGGGGCGAAGGGGCGGATCTCGTCGACGGTGCTCACAGCGGTACTCCTCCAGGGGTGCGCGCCGATGCGCGCGACGGGTCGTCCGGCGAGGGACGGGGCGGGACGGGCCGCGCGGGCGGGACACACGCGGACGGCCAGGAGAGCCTATCGCCCGCCGTCCGGGCGGTGGGCTAGGTTCGGGTCATCCGGTCCACGGAGCGAGGGAGTAGCGGGTGACGGTCCTGCTCGACGATCACGCGTGGATCGCCTGGCTCGCCCTCATCGTCACGGGGGTCGTCGTGGAGATGCGGCGGCTCGACCTGATGGGTCTCTGCGGCGGCGTCGCGGCTCTCGCGGCCCTGCTCTCCGGCCTCGTGGGCGCGCGCTGGTGGCTGCAGGCGGTCGTCGCGCTCGTGGCCGCGGCCGCTCTGCTCGGATCCGCGCGACCGGCGCTGCTCCGCGCCCTCCCCGTCGAGGGCCGTCGCGAGCGCGACGACCTCGGACCGGGCGACCCAGCTGCCGTGGACGACGACGACGAAGATCGGCCCGCATGACGCGCAGCGCCTGGTTCGACGGCGCCGTGCCTCGCGTCCTCGCGCACCGCGGGTGGACCGGATCCGGTGCCGTGGAGAACACCCTCGACGCCTTCCGCGCGGCGTGGGAGCTCGGCGTGACCCACCTCGAGACGGACGTGCACGTCACGGCCGACGGAGCGTGCATCCTCTGGCACGACGCCGACCTCCGACGCCTCACGGGCCGCCCCGGTCGCGTCCGCGACGCGACGCTCTCGGAGCTGCGCGCCATCGACCTCGGGTCCGGCGCGCGCGTCGCCACGCTCGGCGAGCTCCTGGCGGCCCTGCCCGACGCGCGGCTGAACGTCGACGTGAAGGGCCGGGACGCGCCAGCCGCCGCCGCTCGGGCGATCCGCGACGCCGACGCCGTCGACCGCGTGCTCCTCACGTCGTTCTCGGGCTCCCGGCGACGACGCGCGCTGGCCCTGCTCCCCGGCGCTGCGACGTCCGCCGACGCGGGTCGCCTCGTCCTCGCGGTCCTCGGCGCGCGGCTCGCGCTCGCGCCGGTCGTGCGCCTCGCCCTCCGCGGCGTCGACGCCGTGCAGATGCCCTGTCGGGTGATCGGGATCCGCACCGTGTCGCCCGTGATGGCCGGCCGGCTCGCCCGCGCCGTCCGCGAGGTGCACGTCTGGACGGTGGACGACCCCGACGAGATGATCCGCCTGGTCAGGGCGGGAGTCCACGGCATCGTGACCGACCGCCCCGATCTCGCGCTCGCCGCCCTGGGCGGCAGGGACTGGGATTCGCCTGGGAACCGGGCGTCCTGAGAAAGGATCCTCACAGCCGCACGGTTTACAACGGGGAGTGCATCGCGAGAGGAGACCACCATGGCAGATCGCAGCTTGCGCGGGATGCGGCTCGGTTCCACGAGCCTGCAGAGCGAGGAGGGCGTCAGCTTCTCCCCCCGGCAGAGGAAGACGTACCGCACGACCGACGGCACCACGTTCGAGGTCGTGTTCTCGGCCGACGCCGAGGTCCCCGAGGTCTGGGAGTCGCCGAAGAGCGGCCTGGAGGGTCGGCTCCTCGACGCCGAGGGGGCGCCCGTCGCCCACGACGAGGTCGAGGCGAAGGTCCCCCGGAGCCACTGGGACATGCTGCTCGAGCGCCGGACGCGCGCCGAGCTGGAGGAGCTCCTCGAGGAGCGCCTCGCCACCCTCCGCGCGCGGCGCGGTCAGCACCGCATCGGCGCCTGACCCGACCCCTCCGCTCGCGAACCGATCACAGGAGCGCCCCTCGGCATCGCCGAGGGGCGCTCCTCTGCGTGGTGGCGGCAGCCGGTCAGCGCGCGGCGCGGCGGCCACGGCGGCCGAGCGCGAGCCCGGAGACCGCGAGCGCACCCAGGCCGAGCCCCGAGACGAGCCACTCGATGTCGCGCCCGACGAGGATCGCCGGGGTGACGACGTCGGCGGTCGGCACGTCGACCACCATCGACCCGGCGGTGAACCAGGGCAGACGGTCGATGTCGCGGCCGTCCGGACCGACGATCGCGCTGGTGCCGACGGTCGAGATGTTGACGACGCTGCGGCCCGTCTCCAGCGCGCGCATCCGGGCGATCGCCAGCTGCTGCACGCTCTCGTCGGTGCGGCCGAAGTCGGCGTTGTTCGACTGGGCGAGGATGAGGCGAGCGCCCTCGTGCACCATGTCCGTCGTCAGCTGGTCGTCGACGATGTCGAAGCAGATGGCTATTCCCGCGGTCACGCCCGCGACGTCCATCACCTGATCCGTCGTGCCCGGCGTGTACTCGCGCTGGATGAGGCCGATGAGGTCGGGTGCGAACGGCTCCCAGAACGCGCGATCCGGCACGTACTCGCCGAAGGGCACGGGGTGCTTCTTGTCGTAGAAGTCGGTCGCCCCTCCCCCGGTCCACACGAGCGACTCGTTGTAGTAGCGGCCATCGCGCTCGGTGACGGTCCCCACGACGAGCGGGGCGCCGAGGCGCGCGACCACGCGATCGAGGGCGGCCGCCGAGCCGGGGTCCCGGAGCGGATCCGCGTCGGCGGCGTTCTCCGGCCACACGACCATGTCGACGCCGGCGTCCGAGGGGATCTCCGCCGTCGCGGCGAGGTGCGCGCGCAGGATGTCGCCGTAGCGCGCGCCGTCGAAGTACCCGGCCTTGGCGTTCCCCTGCACCGCGGCGACGCGGGTGGTCCCCGTGGTCGTCACCGGGAACGCGGGCACGACGAGCACCAGGGCCACCGCGATCCCCGCGACGAGCGCCCGGGACGAGCGCCGCACGCGCTCCTCGGCCGCGAGCTCCAGCAGCAGCGCGACGAGGAGGACGAGCACGAAGGAGAGGCCGGAGAGGCCGAGCCAGGTCACGAGGTGCGCGAAGGGGCTCTCGGACTGGGACAGGGACACCCGTCCCCACGCGAAGCCGCCGTAGGGCCAGACCGCGGAGATCGCCTCGCGCGCGGTCCAGAGGCCCGCGACCGCGACCGGCAGCAGGACCACGCGGCCGGCGACCGTGGGGAACGCGCGCGGGATCCAGCGCGTCGCCGTCGCGATCGCGACCGCCCCGACGGCGACGAAGAGCGACTCCAGAGCCGACAGCGCGATCCACGGCACCGGGCCCAGATACAGCGACGCCCACTCGATGTGCGTGAGGTAGAAGGCCAGCCCTGCGACGAGCCCGAGGAGGAACGCGGGACCGGGACGCCTGCCGCGCAGCGCGAGGAGCACGAGCGCGATCCCGGGGAAGACGAGCGGCCACAGCCCGCGGTCGGGGAACGCGGCGTCCATGACGGGTCCGGACGCCGCGGCGGCGAGGAGCGCGCCCCCTAGCGGCAGCGGCGGACGGATCGTCTCCGCGGGGGCGGAGACGGTCGCGGAGCGCTCCCGTCGGGGAGCGCGGACGAGCGCGGTCACACCGACGAGTACGCGACGATGCCGCGCCGGATGCTGTCGAGCGCCGTGCGGGCGTTCCGCGATACGGGGCCGTCGGCCACGATCGAGAGCTGGTCGAGCAGGTCGATCGTCTGCTTCGTCCAGCGCACGAAGTCTCCGGCGGCGAGGTCGGCCTCGTCGAGCACGGCGTCCAGGCTGCCGCCGCGCGCCCAGCGGTGCATCGGCGCGCACAGGCCGGTGGACAGCGGGTCGGTCGTCGGCAGGCGGCGCTCGCGCTCGACGTCGTCGAGCCGTGACCAGATGTCCTCCGTGCGCTCGAGCGCCGCGCGGAACGGGCCGCGCGGGAGGTTGCGGTCGTTGCGGTCGCCCTCGTCGCGACGCGGCTGGTACACGAGCGAGGCGGCCATGGCGGCGAGGGCGGCGGGGTCCAGGTCCACCCAGACCTGCGTGCGCAGGCACTCGGCGACGAGGAGGTCGCGGTCGCCGTAGATGCGCTTGAGCATGCGGCCGTTGGGCGTGGGCGCGACCTGGCCGTCGGCGGCGCGCTTCAGGTAGCCGAGGGAGAGCAGCAGCTCGGTGACGCGGTCGAAGACCTTGGCCACGGCGTTGGTGCGGGTGCGGATCTGCTGCCCGAGCGCGTCCGTCTGCCGCTTGAGACGCCACCAGCGCTCCGCCCAGCGCGCGTGCGACTCGCGGTCCTTGCACGCGTGGCACGGATGCGCCTTCATCCGGCGACGGAGGTCCGTCAGCTGGCGCTGGCGCTTGTCCCGCTCGCCGTGCTGGCCCGGCTGCTGCATGTCGGCGCGGGCGGCGGTGGCGCGCTCGAGGTCGCTGAGCTCGCGGCGGAGGCCGGAGTACTCGCGGAAGTCGCCGAGGTGGCAGACCATCGCCTTCTCGTAGCCGGCCAGCGACTCCTCCTGCGTGCGCACCTTCCGGGCGAGGTCCACCACGGCGCGGTCGGCCTGGAACTGCGCGAACGACGACTCCAGCACCTCGCGCGTGCGCTCCCGGCCGAACTGGTCGATGAGGTTGACGGCCATGTTGTAGGTGGGCCGGAAGCTGGAGTTGAGCGGGTAGGTGCGGCGGGAGGCGAGCGAGGCGACGGCCTGCGGATCCAGCCCGTCCTTCCACTGGATGACCGCGTGGCCCTCGACGTCGATGCCACGGCGGCCGGCGCGGCCGGTCAGCTGCGTGTACTCCCCCGGTGTCAGCGGCACGCGCGCCTCGCCGTTGAACTTCTCCAGCTGCTCGAGCACGACCGTGCGCGCGGGCATGTTGATCCCCAGCGCGAGCGTCTCCGTCGCGAAGACGGCCTTCACGAGCTTCCGCTGGAACAGCTCCTCGACGACCTCCTTGAAGGCCGGCAGCATGCCCGCGTGGTGCGCCGCGACGCCGCGCTCGAGGCCCTCGAGCCACTCCCAGTAGCCGAGGACGGCGAGGTCCTCGTCGCGGAGGGTGCGGCAGCGCTCCTCCACGACGGCGCGGATCTCGTCGCGCTCGTGGGCGTGGGTGAGGCGGACGCCCGCGCGGAGCACCTGCTTGACGGCGGCGTCGCAGCCCGCGCGGCTGAAGATGAAGAAGATGGCGGGGAGCAGGTTCCGCTCCTCGAGGAGGGCGACGACCTCGGGGCGGTCCATGCGGCCGCGGTCCCACGGTCCGGGTGCCTTCCGGCCGGATCCGCCGCCCGCCCCCGCGCGGCCCCGCGAGTGTCCCTGGCCTCCGCGCACGCGCACGGCCTCGCGTCCGCCGCCGTGCGTCATGCGGACGAGCTCGGGGTTCACGCGGTGCGTCGCGGCGAGGCCCGACGAGTCGAAGAGGTCCACCATGCGGTGCCGCACGATGACGTGCTGCTCGAGGGGCACGGGCCGCTCCTCGGAGACGATGACGTCCGTCTCCCCGCGCACCGCCTGCAGCCAGTCGCCGAACTCCTCGGCGTTCGAGACGGTGGCGCTCAGCGAGATCATGCGCACGGTCTGCGGGAGGTGGATGATGACCTCCTCCCACACGGCGCCGCGGAAGCGGTCGGCCAGGTAGTGCACCTCGTCCATGATCACGAACGCGAGGTCGCGGAGCAGGTCGGAGTCGGCGTAGAGCATGTTGCGCAGCACCTCGGTCGTCATCACGACGATGCGCGCACGGCTGTTGACGTTGGTGTCGCCCGTGAGCAGGCCCACCTCGTCGGGGCCGTACTCGGCCACGAGCTCGGCGTACTTCTGGTTGCTCAGCGCCTTCATCGGCGCCGTGTAGAAGATCTTCGCGCTCGGGCGCTGCATGGCGAGGTACACGGCGAACTCGGCGACGACCGTCTTGCCCGCACCGGTCGGCGCCGCGACGAGCACGCTGCGGCCGTTCTCCAGCGACTCCGCGGCGGCACGCTGGAAGGGGTCGAGGTCGAAGCGGAGGCCGCTCGCGAACGACTCGCGGAGCGGGAGGCTGCGGCGGCTGCGGGAGGCCGCGTAGCGTTCCGCGGGCGAGAGCTGGTCTGTCACGATGCCGCCATCCTAGGCTCCGGATCCGCGCGTCAGCCGGGCGCCGACGCGACGACGCCCGCCCCTCGCGGGACGGGCGTCGTGGTCGCCGAGGGTCAGGACAGCAGGTCGTCCGTCATCGCGGCGGCCTTGCGCGCGCGGCGCCGGTCGTTGAGCAGCGAGATGCCCGCGGCGACCAGGTACAGCAGGGTCATCGGGACGGCCAGCAGGAACATCGACATGACGTCGGCGGCCGGCGTGGCGATGGCGCAGAACAGGATGATCAGCAGGATCGCGATGCGCCACGACCTGATGATCGTCGCGCCCGAGAGGATCCCCATGAAGTTGAACAGCACGAGGAACACGGGCAGCACGAACGCGATGCCCACCGCGAAGACGAGCTTCAGCACGAAGTCGAAGTACTCGCGGGCCGTGATGAACGACGAGTCGCCGGCGCCCGCGAACTGCGTGAGCAGCGCGACGATGTGCGGCAGCACGAACCACCCGGCCGCGCATCCCGCCAGGAACAGCGGCACGGCGGAGAAGAAGAAGCCGAAGGTGTAGCGGCGTTCCGTCTTCGTGAGGCCGGGCACCAGGAACGCGAACACCTGGTAGAGCCACACGGGGCTGGAGATGATGAGGCCCACGTAGAGCGCGATCTGCAGGCGCAGGTCGAAGGCCGAGGTGATGGTCGGGAAGTTGAGGCTGGCATTGCGCCCCTGCTCCGCGTTGATCGTCTCGATGGGCTGGCGGAGCGCCTCGAGGACGAAGGACGACAGGAACCAGCCCACGACCATCGCCAGGATGATGGCGACGCCCGCGATGAACAGGCGCTTCTTGAGCTCCAGCAGGTGCTGGACGAGGGACATGCGTCCCTCCGCGTCGCGCTTCTTCTGGCGGGGACGCTCGGTGGTGCTCACGGATCAGGCGCGGGGGCGGGAGTCCCCGCCGTCGCGCGGGGAGTCGTAGCGCGGGGCGTCGTAGCGGGGCTCGTCGACGCGGGATTCGCCGGGGCGCACGTAGTCGCGCGGCGTGGCGTCGCGGTCGTCCGCGCGGTAGCGCTCCTCGTCGCGACGGCGGTTCTCCTCGCGGGTGTCGTCGCGGCGGTCGGAGCCGCTCTCCTCCTTCATCGTCTTCACCTCGCCCTTGAAGATGCGCATGGACTGGCCCACGCTCTTGGCGAGGGCGGGCAGCTTCGTGGAACCGAAGAGCAGCACGATGACGACGAGGATGATGACGAGGTGCCATCCGGTCAGGTTTCCGAGCATGTGGTTCACGTTCCTTCAGGTCGGGGGCCGGACAGTCGTTGTCGGGATCCGCGACGAGTCTACCGTCGCGACCCGTCAGGACACCCTGTGCGGCATTGCGGTTCACCCGGATTTCCCCTGAGGCGGCCACTGGTCCGCCTCGGCGATCTCCCGATGCCCGTGGTTCGGAGCCCGACCCCGGGACGCTCGGTGTCGAGGCTCAGTCGGCGTCGTCGTACGCCGCCGCGGCGCGCTCGGCCCACTCGGCCACCGCCGCCCGCGCCTCCGGCGGTGACACGACGACCACGACGCCCGCCATGCCCGCGACCAGGCGCACGAGGCCCTGGTAGTGGGCCACGCGCACCGTGACGGTGACGCGGCCCGGGCGTCCGGGGACGGGGACGGGCCGCTCGTCGCCCACGAAGTCGCCGAGGAGCGGCAGCGCCGACTCCTGGACCTCGAGCGTGACGCGGAGGTCGTCGGGGCTCGGCTCGAACAGGGTGTCGCCGAGCACGACGTCCTGCGGCCGGTGCTCCGGCGGCAGGTCCGTGACGACGAGCTCGTCGAGGCGGTCGAGGCGGAACGTGCGGACGGCGCCGCGAGCCAGGTCCCAGCCGCGCAGGTACCAGTCCTCGTCCATCGACTCCAGGCGAAGGGGATCCACGACGCGGTGCTCCGTGCCGCCCCGGGGGCTGCGGTAGTCGAACTCGACGCGGCGCTCGTCCGCGATGGCGCGGCGGAGATCGTCGCGCGTCCCGTCGCCCGCCCCGGCCGCGACGGCGACCTGGCTGGGCTGCGCCGAGGATCCCCGCGCGAGCTTCGCCATGAGCTGGCCGACGAGATCGAGGTCGCTGGCGTCCGCCTGCGACGAGACGTACTGCAGCCCGGCGATGAGCGCGGCCGCCTCCCGCGCCGAGAAGCGCGGCGAGTCGTCGATGGCGACCATGTGCGTGATGACGATCTGGTCGTTGTCCTCGAAGTCGTCCCAGGCGATGTCGAAAAGGTCACCGTGCTGGTACGAGGCGGTGGATCCGGGGACGCCGGACACGGCGATGAGGCGCACGGCCTGCCGGATCTGCTCGGGCGGCACCCGGAAGTGCGCGGCCGCCTGGCTCACGCTGACGCGCCCGTGGTCGGTGAGGTACGGCACGAGGGCCAGCAGGAAGGCCAGCTTGTCCTGGGCCTGGAGCGGCGTGGCGCGGTCGGTCATGATGCTTCCTCCCGGTGGGCGGCGACGGTCTCGGCGAGCCGCGCGCGCACGGCGTCCCGCAGCTTCGGCGGTGCGATCACGCGGGCCTCCGGGCCGAAGCCCGCCACCTCGTCGGCGAAGAGGTTGGTGTCCGAGTAGTGCACGCGGAGCCGCCCGTCGCCGAGGTCCTCCGTGCCGCGGCGGCGACGGAGGCGGATCTCCGCGTCGGAACCCGGAGCCACCGTGACCTCCCCGACGCCGTTCGCCCACACGCGATCGAGGTCGGCGAGGGCGCGCTCGGCGTGGTCCTCCCCCTCGGGCACGAAGCCGCGGCTCGTCACGCGCACGCGGTCGACGATGCGGGACAGGAGGAACGTGCGCGGTCCGTCGGCATCCTGGTCGATGCCGTGCAGGTGCCAGCGGCCCTGGTGCTGGACGAGCGCGAGGGGCGCGACGGTGCGGATGCGAGCGGTCCGCTCCCCCGGCTTGAGGTAGCCGAACGCGACGAGGACGTGCCGCTCCAGCGCGACGCTCAACGGCGCGAACGCCGCCTCCCGCGTGCGCAGCCGGGGGGCATAGCCGATGACCGGGTCGTCGGACTCGACGCCGAGGGAACGCAGCTTGATGAGCGCGCGCCGCGACTCCCCCGAGAGCGACCCCTCGCGCCACACCATGGCCGCGAGGTTGAGGAGCGTCGTCTCCTCCGGTGTGAACGACAGGTCGGCCGGCAGCTCGTAGGCGCCGCGCGGGATCCGGTAGCGCAGGAGCTGGTTGTTGCCCTCCTGGCCCGGCGCCTCCACGGTCTCCAGCGGCACGCCGAGGTCGCGGATGTCGTCCTTGTCGCGCTCGAACTGGCGCTCCAGGTTGGCGTTGTCACCGCCGGCGCGGTACCGCTGGCGGTAGCCCTGGACGCTCGACAGGACCTCGTTCTTGGTCAGGCCCTGCTCGGTGGCGAGCAGCGCCAGCACGAGGCTGAAGAGGCGCTCCTCGACGGGCACGGTCGGTCGGCGGGATGTCTCGGGCACGCGGTGGTCCTCACGTCGGTGCAGCCCCCGGCCGGTGGCGATGCGTCGTTACTTGGTGGTGCTCGTCCCGAGGATATCGACCACGTAGACGAGCGTGGACCCGGCGGGCACCTTGGCCGAGCCCTGGTCGCCGAATCCGTCGGCCGGCGGGACGACCGCGATGACCTGGTCGCCGACGTGCTTGCCGACCAGGGCCTTCGCGAGGCCCGGCGTGACGACGAGCGAGGAGGCGGCGCCCGTCGAGGGCGCGGTGGTGGTGGCGGTGGCGGGCACCTGCAGCGGGCCGCCGCCGGTCCAGCTGGATCCGAACACGGCCTGCTTCTCGGCCGACGTGCTCGTGCCCCACACGACGCCGGTGTACTGCAGCGTGACGGTGTCGCCGTCGCCGACCTCCGCGCCGTCGCCCGCGCGGAGCAGCGCGTCGCGGTACTCGGTGGGCGGCGTGCTCGGCGGGATGGTGATGCCGGGGACGCCGTCGTCCGTCGTGACGACGGACGGGAAGCCCGCCTGGGCAGGCCGCGGCTCCCCGGTGGCCTTCTCGGGGAAGGCGGACGTGATGTCGACGATGAGGACGAGGCCGTCGGTGGCGTCGAGGCCCTGCGACGAGAGGTCCTGGCCCGGGAAGACCGTGGACACGGGGACCGTCACCGCGACACGCGAGCCGACGGGCATGCACGTCATCGCGTCCTCGAGGTACGGCAGCGACTCGTGCAGGGAGGCCGGGGTGAACAGAGGCGAACCGGTGGTGCGGGCGTTGGGCGCGATGCGCGCGTAGGCCGCGAGGTCCTTGCCGGTCTTGCCGTCGACGATGGAGGCCGCGGCCGTGATGCCCTGGTGCGGCTGCACCGGCGCCCCGTCGCCCTCGACGAGGGTGGAGACCTCGACGCCCGAGGGCTTGAGCGGCGTCGGGAACGTCACGGAGGCGGGCGCGCTGCCGACGTCGCCCGTGGCGGTGACCGTGCTCGACGACGTGCCGGCCTGGGCGAGGGGCGTGCAGCCCGCCGCAGGACCGGATCCGGAGCCGGAGGGGCTGCAGGCGGCGAGCGTCAGGACGAGTCCTGCGCAAACGGTGAGCGCGGCGGAACGGCGCACGTGACTCCTCTTTCGGTGGTGGGGGCGGCCGGCACGCACCCGCGTGATCGGCCCTGTCATCCTAGGCGGTGGGGTCGCCGGGCTCCGGCGCATCGGACGCGGCGTCGGGATCGACCGCGTCGCCCGCCTCCGCCTGGTCCCGGGCGCCCGCGAGCTGGGCGCCGTGCTCCGCGATGCGGACCCGCTTGCGCAGGACCTTGTCGCTCACCCTGCGCTCGCCCAGGGACCCGGGGGTCCACGCCTCCATGTCCTCGTCGCTGAAGTCGGACTTCGACGCGCGGCGCTTGAGCTGCGGCAGGACGGATCCGGGAGCGAGGCGCCGGGCGGTGATGAGGAAGCCCGTGTGCCCGATCATGCGGTGCTCGGGACGGACGGCGAGGCCCTCGACGTGCCAGCCGCGGATCATGGTCTCGCTCGCGTCCGGGTTCGTGAAGAGCCCCGAGTCCCGGAGCGCCTCGGCGACGCGCGACAGCTGCGTGACGGTGGCGACGTAGCAGAGCAGCACGCCGCCGGGCGTGAGCGCCTCGGCCACGGCGTCCACGCACTCCCACGGCGCCAGCATGTCGAGGATCACCCGGTCGACGGAGTGCGGCTCGGTGACAGTCGGCAGCGCCTCCGCCAGGTCGCCCAGGGTGATGGACCAGTTCTCCGGGCTGTGGCCGAAGTAGCTCGAGACGTTGCCGCGGGCGACGTCCGCGAACTCCTCGCGGCGCTCGAAGGAGAGGAGCGTGCCGGTCGGCCCGAGGGCCCGCAGCAGCCACATGGAGAGGGCGCCGGATCCGACGCCCGCCTCCACCACGGTGGCTCCCGGGAAGACGTCGGCGAGGCCGAGGATCTGCGCGGCGTCCTTCGGGTAGATGATCGCGGCGCCGCGGGGCATCGACATGACGACGTCCGAGAGGAGCGGCCGGAGCGCGAGGCACTCGATGCCCGCGCTGTTCTTCACGACGCTGCCGTCGGGCAGGCCGATGAGGTCGTCGTGGTCGATCATGCCGCGGTGGGTGTGGAACACCTTGCCGGGCTCGAGCAGGATCGTGTTGAGCCGGCCCTTGGGGCCCGTGAGCTGCACGCGGTCCCCCGCGCGGAACGGTCCGCTGAAGCGCGCGGCGGCGGTGTCGACGGTCACGCGTCCACCTCGTCGCGGATCGGGGCCGCGGCCCGGCGGTCGGCGTGGGCGGCCTCGAGGTCGGCGAGCGTGCGGCCGGCGAGCGTGTCCCAGAGCACGTAGGCGTCGTCGGCGGGCAGGGGGACGTGGTGCGGGACGGCGATCACGGTGGCGCCGGATGCGGTCGCGGACGCCACGCCGGGCGCGGAGTCCTCGATGGCGACGCAGTCGCGGATGTCGACGCCGAGCAGCTCGGCGGCCGTGAGGTAGGCCTCGGGGTGCGGCTTGCTGCGCGCCACGTCGTCGCCGGCGACGACGTGGTCGAACGCGTCGAACGGCACGGCGTCGGCGACCTGGCGCGCCATGCGGCCGATGCTCATGGTGACGAGCGCGGTGGGGATGCCGGCCTCGCGGATCCCGCGGAGGAGCTCCCGCGCGCCCGGGCGCCACGGCACCTCGACGAGGATCTGCTCCATGACGCGGTCGCTCAGGCGGTCGATGATCTCCGCGACGGGCAGGTCGACGCCCGCCTCCTGCAGGATGCGCGCCGAGTCGTCCAGCCCGTTGCCGACGAGACGGAGCCCGTCCTCGTGGGTCCACGTGCCGCCGAAGGAGCCGACCAGGGCCTCCTCCGCCACCATCCAGTAGGGCTCCGTGTCCACGATGGTGCCGTCCATGTCCCAGAGGACGGCCGCGGGTCTGTTGCTGATCACGGGGAGCGAGTCTACCGGCGGGGCGGTGCGTCCTAGGATCGTACGATGACCGCCGGCCGGGTGGTCCGAGGGCGAGACGGAACGGGAGTCACGTGGCGGATGCCGAGAGGTTCGTGAGCGGACGGCTGCTGGTCGTCGCCTTCGAGGGCTGGAACGACGCGGGCGAAGCCGCCAGCGGAGCGGTCCGGGCGCTGAAGGAGCTGCTCGACCTCGAGGCCGTGTCGTCGGTGGATCCCGAGGACTACTTCGACTTCCAGTTCAACCGCCCCACCATCGGCTTCGCGGAGGACGGCAGCCGCGAGCTCGAGTGGCCGGGCGCCACGCTCTACGGCCCGAAGGACCCACGCCGACCCGCCCAGGACCTGGCCGCCGACGCGCAGCTCGGCGTGAGCGGCGACAACGGCGGCAGCATCCACCTCCTCCTCGGCGTCGAGCCGTCCAGGCACTGGACAGCCTTCACCGCCGAGGTGCTCGACGCGGCACGCGCCGCCGGGGTCGAGGGCGTCGTGCTGCTCGGCGCCCTCCTGGCCGACGTGCCGCACACGCGACCGATCTCCGTCTACTCCACGAGCGAGAACGCGGCCGTGCGCACCGAGCTCGGCATCGAGCGCAGCACGTACGAGGGGCCCGTCGGGATCCTCAGCATCATCGCCCAGCGCGCCGAGGAGATGGGCATGCCCACCGTCTCGCTCTGGGCCTCGGTGCCGCACTACGTGCACAGCGCGCCGTCGCCCAAGGCCACGCTCGCGCTCATCGACAAGCTCGAGGAGATGGTCGACGTGGTGATCCCGCGCGGCGAGCTGATCCAGGAGGCCGCGACGTGGGAGGCCGGCATCGACCAGCTCGCGGGCGAGGACGAGGACATGGCGTCCTACATCCAGCAGCTCGAGCAGGCCCGCGACACGGTCGACTCCCCCGAGGCGAGCGGCGAGGCCATCGCGCAGGAGTTCGAGAAGTACCTCCGCCGGGGCGACGGGCCGCGCGGTCGCGGCGACGACCGGCCCGACGAGCCGTGGCGGCCGAAGGACCCGAAGGACCCCAAGGACCAGTAGGCGCCCGGCTCAGGCCGCCGCACTCCCGAGCGCCACGCCGAGGAGCGCGTCGACCGCGGCCACCTCGACGGGCGTCGCGGGGACGCCGGTCGCGACGCGGAGGTCGAGCAGCAGGATCGCACCGGGCGTGTCGAGGTCGTCGGCGAGGCGCTCGCGGACGAGCTGCACGAGCTCGCCCGGCTCCCCTGCGTCCGCACCCGCCGGCGCCGTCGCGTCCGCGGCCCACGCGTCCCACGCGGCGAGGCGCGCCACGGACTCCGCGAGGAGCGCGTCCGTCCACTCCCAGTCGGCACGGTAGTGCTGCGCGAGGAGCGCGAGGCGGATGGCGCGAGGATCCACGCCCGCGGCCCGCAGTCGCGACACGAGCACGAGGTTCCCGAGCGACTTGCTCATCTTCTCGCCCTGGTACGCGACCATCCCGCTGTGCGCGTAGACGCACGCGAAGTCCTCGCCCGTGAGAGCCGCGGCATGGCCGGCCGACATCTCGTGGTGGGGGAAGATCAGGTCCGATCCGCCGCCCTGCACGGTGACCGGCCGGTCCAGGTTCCGGAGCGCGATGACGGCGCACTCGATGTGCCAGCCGGGCCGGCCGCGGCCGACGGCGCTGTCCCACGCGGGCTCGCCCGCGCGCTCGGCGCGCCACAGCAGCGGATCCAGGGGGTCGCGCTTGCCGGGACGCTCCGGGTCGCCGCCGCGCTCGGCGGAGAGCGTAGCCATGGTCGCGCGGTCGTAGCCGCTCTCGTCGCCGAGGGCCCAGGGGCCGTCCTCGCCGGCGCGGGCCACGTCGAAGTAGAGGTCGCGGGCCCCGGCCTCGGCCGCGTCGGGCGTGGCGACGGCGTAGGCCGTGCCGCGCCGGACGAGCTCGGCGACGGCGGCCGCGACCTCGTCGACGACCTCGGTGACGCCCACGTAGGAGTCGGGCGGCAGGATCCGCAGCGCCTCCATGTCGGTGCGGAACAGCTCCACCTGCTCGGCGGCGAGATCACGCCAGTCGACGCCCGTGGCCGTGGCGCGCTCGAGCAGCGGGTCGTCGACGTCGGTGACGTTCTGCACGTACGCGACGTCGTAGCCGCGGTCGAGCCAGACGCGCTGCAGCGTGTCGAAGGCGAGGTAGGTGGACGCGTGGCCGATGTGGGTGGCGTCGTACGGCGTGATCCCGCAGACGTAGAGGCCCACGCGGCCGTCGCCCGTGCACTCGGCGGGGCGGACGGAACCGGCGCTCGTGTCGAACAGCGACGGGACGGGCGGCTCCCCCGCGACTTCGGGGACGGAGGGTCGTGGCCAGGCGCGCACGGGATCAGGCCGCGATCGCGCCGGTGCCGAGGAGCACCAGGAGCACGACGCCGAGGGCGACGCGGTAGACCACGAAGGGCATGAACGTGCGGGTGGAGATGTACCGCATGAGGCCCGCGATGACCGCGAGGCCCACGATGAACGCGATGAGCGTCGCGACCGCCGTCTGACCGGCGCCCGCCTGGCCGGTCTCGTCGAAGCTCTTCACGAGCTCGTAGAGGCCGCTGCCGAACACGGCGGGGACGGCGAGGAGGAACGAGTACTCGGCCGCGACCGGGCGGGCGTACCCGAACGCGCGCGCCGCCGTGGTGGTGGCTCCCGAGCGCGAGACGCCGGGGACGAGGGCGAGCGCCTGGGCGATGCCGATGCTCACGCCGTGCCCGTAGGTCATGTCCTTCTCGAGGCGGTCGCTGCGGCTGTAGCGGTCGGCGAGGCCGAGCAGGATGCCGAAGACGATGAGCACGATCGCGACGATCCAGAGCGAGCGGAACGTGGAGCGGATCGTGTCCTGGAAGAGGTAGCCCGCGATGCCGATGGGGATGGTGCCGATGATGACGAGCCAGCCCATGCGCACGTCCGGGTCGCCCTTCGGCATGCCGCCGCGGAGCGAGCGGAACCAGGCCGACAGGACCTTGCCGATGCGCTTCCGGAAGAACACCACGACCGCGAGCTCGGTGCCGAGCTGCGTGATGGCGGTGAACGTGGCGCCCGGGTCGCCGCCCATGAAGAGCCCGGCGATGCGGAGGTGCGCGCTCGAGGAGATGGGCAGGAATTCGGTCAGACCCTGGACGAGGCCCAGGATGATCGCCTCGAGATAGCTCAAGCGTGCGCTCCACGTGTCGGGTGGCCCACCTGGGGCTCGGATCTAGTAGTTCAGGAGGAGGTCGCGGAGGACCTGCCTCCCGAAGACTAGTGCGTCGAGCGGGACCCGCTCGTCGACGCCGTGGAACATCGACGGGAAGTCCATGGACGCCGGGAGCTTGAGCGGCGCGAAGCCGTATCCGGTGATCCCGAGGAGGCTGAGCGCCTTGTTGTCGGTGCCGCCGGAGAGCATGTACGGCAGCACCTCGGCCTCGGGATCGTGGGCCCCGAGGGTGGCGACCATGGCGTCGACGAGCGGTCCCTGGAAGGGGTTCTCGAGGCCGACGTCCTGGTGCACGATGCGCACCTCGACGCCCTCCCCCGCGAGCTCGGCGACCCGCGCGAGCACCTCGTCCTCCTCGCCCGGCAGGACGCGGATGTCGATGAGCGCCTCGGCCGTGTCGGGGATCACGTTGTGCTTGTAGCCGGCGTGCAGGAGCGTCGGGTTCGTCGTGGTGCGGAGCGTCGCGGCGATGAACTTCGAGGCCGTGCCCGTGGCGATCGCGAGGTCGTCCGGGGTGACCTGCTTGGGGTCGGCCCCGACGATGCGGGCGATCTCGTCGAGCAGCTGGCGCGTCGTGTCGGTGAGGTGGACGGGCCACTCCTCCATGCCGATCCGGGCGACCGCACCGGCGAGGCGCGTGACGGCGTTGTCGCGGTTGACCTGCGAGCCGTGGCCCGCGGTGCCGGTGGCGACCAGGCGGATCCAGATGAGGGCCTTCTCGCCCGTCTGCAGCAGGTACGCGCGCTTCCCGGCGAGGTCGATGGAGTAGCCGCCGACCTCGCTGATCGCCTCGGTGGCGCCCGCGAACCACTCGGGCCGGTTCTCGACGACGTACGCGGAGCCGAGCACGCCGCCCGCCTCCTCGTCGGAGAAGAAGCCCATGATCAGGTCGCGCTCGGGCGCGCGACCCGAGGTGATGATCTCCTGCAGCGCGGTGATCATCATCGCGTCCATGTTCTTCATGTCCACGGCCCCGCGGCCCCAGAGCATGCCGTCCTTGATGACGCCGCCGAACGGGTCGACGGACCAGTTCGCGGGGTCGGCGGGCACGACGTCGAGGTGGCCGTGGACCACGAGGGCGGGCTTGTCGCGGTTGCGACCGGGGATGCGCGCGAGGACGCTCGTGCGGCCGGGCGCGGCGTCGATGAGCTCGGGCGCGAGGCCCAGGTCCTTGAGGTGCTGCTCGACGTACTGCGCAGCCTCCGTCTCCCCCTCCGACCGGCCCTCGCCGTGGTTGGTCGTGTCGAACCGGATGAGGTCGCGGGCGATCCGGGCGGTGGCGTCGAGGTCGTCGGGGAGCGTGTCGGTCATGGGTCCACGCTATCGAGGCCGGACGCGGGCGTCCTGCCGCCGGGTGGTCGGAGAGCCTCCCGGGCCGTGCTAATGTCGTCTCTCGGCAGCCGGAGACGGCGGGCCGCACATCCTGTCCGGATGGCGGAATTGGTAGACGCGCTAGCTTGAGGTGCTAGTGCCCGTATTAGGGCGTGGGGGTTCAAGTCCCCCTTCGGACACACACGAGAGCCGGTCGGATCCACGAGGATCCGACCGGCTCTTCCTCGTTCCGGCCCCGCTCCCCTCTTCTCGCGGCGTGCCCGGATACAGTCGCACTCGGCCCGCGCACGGGTCCCCCGACCCGAGAGCGAGAACCGATGACCGTCGTCGACAGCGCCGTGTACGTCCAGGGGGTCCGCACCGCGGACCCGGAGAGCCTCGACGAGACGTTCGAGGTGATGCGGGAGCGCCAGGGCCTCGCGTGGATCGGCCTGTACCGGCCGGACCCGGCGGAGCTGCACCGCGTCGCCCACGAGTTCGGCCTGCACCCGCTCGCCGTCGAGGACGCGCTCAGCGGCCACCAGCGATCGAAGATGGAGCGCTACGGCGACACCTGGTTCGTGGTGCTGCGTCCCGCGCGCTACCTCGACGCCGACGAGCGCGTGGAGTTCGGCGAGCTGCACGTCTTCGTCGGGCCCGACTTCGTGGTCACCATCCGCCACGCGGAGTCGCCCGACCTCGCCGCCGTCCGCCACCGTCTCGAGGAGGACCGCGAGCTCCTCGCGCTCGGCCCGCGCGCCGTCCTCTACGCGATCCTCGACCAGGTCGTCGACGAGTACGGCCCCGTCGCCGCGGGCCTCGAGGACGACGTTGACGAGATCGAGGACCAGATCTTCGGCGCCGACCCCGACGTCTCCCGCCGCATCTACGCGCTGATGCGCGAGGTCACGGCCTTCCAGCGGGCCACGGCTCCCCTCGGCGCGATGCTCGACGACCTGCGGCAGCGCGCCGAGGAGCACGAGGTGGACCTCGAGCTCCGCCGCGGCTTCCGCGACGTCCACGACCACGTCATCCGGGTCGCCGAGCGCGCGGACGCCTTCCGGACGCTGCTGCAGAACGCGCTCACGGTGCACACGACGCTCGTCGGCCAGCGCCAGAACGACGAGATGAAGAAGCTCACCGAGACGAGCCTCGCCCAGAACGACCAGGTCAAGCGCATCTCCTCGTGGGCCGCGATCCTGTTCGCGCCCACGCTCGTCGGCACGATCTACGGCATGAACTTCGTCAACATGCCGGAGCTCCAATGGACCTACGGCTACCCGCTCGCGCTCGGCCTCATGGTCGTGATGGGCGTCATCCTCTACGCGGCCTTCCGGAAGCGCGGCTGGATCTGATCGGCGGGCGAGTCGGGCGTCCGGCGCGGCGCTAGGGTGACGGGATGCGCGTCGTCGTCATCGGAGCCACCGGCCACATCGGGACCTTCCTCGTCCCCCGACTCGTCGAATCCGGGCACGACGTCGTGGCGGTCAGCCGCGGCACGCGCGAGCCGTACCGCGAGTCGCCCCTGTGGGATCGCGTCGAGCGCGTGCGCGTCGACCGCGACGCCGAGGACGCGGCCGGCACCTTCGCCGACCGGATCGCCGCCCTGGCCCCCGAGGTCGTCGTCGACCTGGTCTGCTTCACGCCCGAGTCGGCGCGCCACCTCGTCGAGGGACTCCGCGGGCGCGTGCGGCACCTCGTCCACATCGGCAGCATCTGGACCCACGGCCTCAGCACGTCCCTGCCGCTGCGCGAGGACGACCCGAAGGAGCCGTTCGGCGAGTACGGCGTCCAGAAGGCCGAGATCGAGCGCTACCTCATCGCCGAGTCCCGGTCGGGCGGCGTGCCCTGCACGGTGGTGCACCCGGGTCACATCAGCGGCGGCGGCTGGCCCGTGATCACCCCCCTCGGCAACCTCGACCCCGCCGTGTGGACAGCGCTCGCCACCGGCGACCCCCTCGCCGTGCCGGGATCCGGCAGCGAGACGATGCACCACGTGCACGCCGACGACGTCGCGCAGGTCGTGCAGCTCGCCATCGCCAACCGCGAGACGAGCGTCGGCGAGAGCTTCCACGCCGTGTCCGAGCGCGCGCTGTCCGTGCGCGGGTTCGCCCGGGCGGCCGCCGCGTGGTTCGGCCGCGAGCCCGAGCTGGAGCACCTCGACTGGGACGGGTTCCGCGCCCGGACCGAGCCGGATCACGCCGACGCCAGCTGGCAGCACCTCAGCCGCAGCCACGTCGCGAGCATCGACAAGGCCCGCGACGTCCTCGGCTACGCGCCGCGGTTCACGAGCGAGGAGGCCGCGCGCGAGGCGGTCGAGTGGATGGTGCGCGCGGGCGAGCTGGACGTGCCGCTCCCCCGCTGAGCCCGGACACTTCCCCGGTCGCGGTCGCGGTCGCGGTCTCAGACGAAGCGCGCGTCGAGCACCAGGCGGGTGCGGACCGCGAGCAGGCGCTCCGGATCCATCGCGTGGAGGCCCGGCAGCCCGGCGGCGACGTGGTCGGCCAGGAGCGTGCGGGCGACCGCGTAGGCCGGGAGCGCGTGCGGGTCGTCGGCCGCGTGCAGGACGACGGGCGCGGCGCCGAGGACCCCGGACGGCAGCGAGAGCACGAGGCCGACGACGGGCACCTCCATCTCGCGGGCGAGCGCGCGGGCGCGGGAGTCCAGGCTCCGCAGCGCGGCCTCGCGCGCGGACGGATCCGTGGCGGCGGCGGATCCCGCGGGCACCGACTCGACCGCGACGAGGCCCTGCGGCCCGAGCACGAGATGGTCGATCGCGTCGCCCGAGCGCGGCACGGCGACGCCGTTCCAGAACGCGTACGACGGGCCGAGCTCCATCAGCTCGCGCGCGGTCTCCTCCTGGGCGACGGCCGCCCGCAGAGCCGCCGACGCGGCCTCGGGCACCTCGGCGACGAGGTCGGGTGCGTAGGCGTCGGCCTCGAATCGCCGGCGCAGCCCCTCGAGGCGGGCGAGGCGCGCGCTGTACGCGGCCATGAGGTCCGGATAGGCGCGGAGGGCCCGTTCGTGCGCGATGGCCTCCTCCTGCATCCGCTCCGCCGCCCGGCGACGCGGCTCCTCCGCACGGTGCCAGGCGCGCCCGATCGGACCCGCGGCGGCGAGACCCGCGGCGGCGCCCACGACGAGGCCGATGACGGCGGCCAGGGCCCCGAGCCCCGAGACGAGCAGGACGAGGGCGAGCAGGACGCCGAGCACGGGCGGCGCGATCGCGCGTGCACGCCGGACGTAGGGCTCCGGCCGGTCGGACAGCGCGGTGCCGCCGCGCGGCGGGACCGGGGCCGCGGGCACGGAGGGTTCCGCGGGATCCGCCAGCCACTCGCGCACGAGGGACAGGTAGCGGAGCCGGGCGAACCCGCCCGGGTGGCCGAAGCTGCGGGTGCGCGCGGTCGGACGCTCGCGCGGGGCGCCGGGGCGACCGCGCCGGGACGCCGGGTCCCATGCGTCGCCCGCCGAGGCGGAGCCCGGGGAGGCGGGGTGGGCGCGGCCGACGGGCTCCTCGGGTGCCGGCGCGTCGCGCAGCGTGCGCTCGTAGCGGGCACGGCTCTCGGGATCGCCCACGGCCTCGAACGCGTCGCGCACGGCCTGGAACGCGTCGGCGCTGCCGCCCATGTCCGGGTGGGCGTCCCGCACGCGGCGGCGGTAGGCCCGGCGGATCTCGTCCTGCGACGCGGACGGCTCGACGCCGAGCACGGCGTACGCGTCGGCGTCGCGCGACGGGACGGGCATCGATTGCTCCTCGCGGGAACCGGTCGGGCGGCTCCCAGGATCACGAGCGTAGGCGAGCCCGCCTGGACGACGCCCGAGCGCGGGTCGGCCCAGGCCGGTACAGCACGACAGCGCGCGCGCTCGCCCGCGCGACGCGCGTGATACCACCGGAGGGCGGCCGGGGGCGAACTTCGCGCATCCATGTCGCCTGCGTAGGGTGGGCCACCGCCGATGCCCCTCCCGGTGACCGACACATCCTGAGGAGACCGACATGTGGGACTTCCTGTCCTCCCGCGCCGACCAGATCGCGTTCTCCGCGTGGCAGCACCTCAGCCTCGTGGTGCAGTGCCTCGTCCTCGCGACCGTCATCGCCGTGGGGATCGCGGCGCTCGTGTACCGCAGCCGACCGCTCAGCTCGCTGGCCAACAGCGTCTCGGCGATCGGGCTGACGCTCCCCGCCTTCGCGCTCGTGGGGCTGCTCATCGCGCCGCTCGGGTTCGGCGTCGCGCCGGCCGTCGCGGTCGTCACGTTCTTCGCCGTGCTGCCGATCCTCCGGAACGCGGTGGTCGGCCTCACCGGCATCGACCCCGCGATCGTGGAGTCCGCGCGCGGGATCGGCATGGGCCGCGTCCGCACGCTGCTGCGCGTCGAGCTCCCGCTCGCGTGGCCCGTGATCCTCGGCGGCATCCGCGTGTCGGCGCAGATGGTCATGGGCATCGCGGCGGTCGCCGCCTACGTGCTCGGCCCCGGGCTCGGCGGCTTCATCTTCTCCGGGCTCTCCCGCCTCGGCGGCGCGAACGCGACCGAGTCCGTCCTCACCGGCGTCATCGGCGTCGTCCTGCTCGCCCTCCTGCTCGACCTCGTCCTCGTCGGCATCGGCCGGCTCACCACCCCGAGAGGCATCCGTGTCTGAGACCACCACCACCCCCGAGATCAGCGGCCGCTCGATCCTGCTCGACGGAGTCACCAAGCGGTACCCGGGACAGGCGAAGCCCGCCGTCGACGGCATCACGCTGGAGATCCCGGCCGGCAAGATCGTCATGCTCGTCGGCCCCTCCGGCTGCGGCAAGACCACGACGCTGAAGATGATCAACCGGCTCATCGAGCCCACCGAGGGCCGCGTCGTCCTCGGCGACGAGGACGTGACGGGCATCGACGGCGACGAGCTGCGGCGACGCATCGGCTACGTGATCCAGGCCGGCGGCCTCTTCCCGCACATGACCGTGGCCGCGAACATCGCCGTGGTGCCGAAGATGCTCGGCTGGGACGCCGCCCGCATCCGCGCCCGCGTGGACGAGCTCCTCGAGCTGGTCTCGCTCGACCCCGAGCAGTACCGCGACCGCTACCCGAAGGAGCTCTCCGGCGGCCAGCAGCAGCGCGTCGGCGTCGCCCGGGCGCTCGCCGCCGACCCGCCCGTGCTCCTCATGGACGAGCCGTTCGGCGCCGTGGACCCGATCACGCGGCAGCGCCTGCAGGACGAGCTGATCCGCATCCAGGCCGAGCTGCAGAAGACCATCGTCATCGTCACGCACGACTTCGACGAGGCCGTGAAGCTCGGCGACTGGATCGTCGTCTTCGCCGAGGGCGCCCGCATCGTGCAGTACGACACTCCGGAGCGGATCCTCGCCGAGCCCGCCGACGCGTTCGTCGAGGAGTTCATCGGCTCGGGCGCCGGCCTCAAGCAGCTCACGCTGCGCCGCGTCGACGAGGTGCCGCTCGCGGACGCCGTCGTCGCGCACCCGGGCGACGCCGCGCGCGACGTGCTCGCCCGCATGGACGAGGTCGGCCACGGGCACGCGGTGGTCGTCGACGCCCGCCAGCGCCCGCTCCAGTGGCCGTCCCGCCGCCAGCTCGGCCGGCTCGACGTGATCGGCGCCGTGCCGGAGCCGCGCCTGCCGGTGATCGGCTCCCGCGCGACCCTCAACGACGCGCTCGACACCATGCTCGTCTCCAGCGCGGGCGCCGCGCTCGTCACGGGTCGCGGCGGGGCTTTCCTCGGCGTGATCGACGTCGAGACGGTCATGGACGCCATCACGAGCGTCCGGGCCCAGGCGGCCGGCGGCGTCGAGGGCGCGCCCGTCGGCACGAACACCGGCACGATCGGCACCGTGGGCGCCGACGCCGCGCGAGCCGAGCAGGCGGCGGCCGACGCGTCGCCCGCCGCGCACGACGGGCAGGACGGATGAGCGCCGTGACCGACGCGCGCACCGACGCCGTCGGCGGCGCGCAGGGCTGGCGCGGCCTCATCGCGCAGCCGGTCGCGATCGCGGCGGTGCTGGGGGCGTACCTCGTCTGGCTCGCGGTGGCGCCGCTCACCGCCGCGGAGCGCACCACGCTCGACCCCGCGGCGCTGGGGAAGTCCACGCTCGAGCACCTGGTGCTCACCTTCTCGGCCGCGGCGATCGTGCTCGTCATCGCGGTCCCGCTCGGGGTGCTGCTCACCCGCGGGCGGTTCCGCGGCTACTCCGCACCCGTGCTCGCGGTCGCGAACTTCGGCCAGGCGGCACCCGCGATCGGGCTCGTCGTGCTGCTGAGCATGGTGATGACGGGAAGCGGGTTCACCGCCAGCCTCGTGGCCCTCGTGCTCTACGCGGCGCTCCCCGTGCTGCGGAACACCATGATCGGGATCCGCGGCGTCGACGAGCGCCTCGTCGAGGCCGGCCGTGGCATGGGGATGAGCCGCACGTCCGTGCTCTTCCGCATCGAGCTGCCGCTCGCCGTGCCGGTGATGCTCGCGGGGATCCGGACCGCGCTCGTGCTCCTCGTCGGGACGGCGGCGCTCGCCGCGTTCGTCAACGGCGGCGGGCTCGGCGTGCTCATCACCACCGGCGTCAGCCTCTACCTCTACCCCGTGCTGATCTCGGGTGCCCTGCTCATCTCGCTCCTCGCGCTCGCCATCGACTGGCTCGGCCGCGTCGTCGAGCACGTCGCCCGCCCGAAGGGACTCTGACCGTGACGACCCTCCCCCGCTCCGCGCGCCTGCGTCGCGCGCTCGGCGTGCCCGCGCTCGTGGCCGCGGCCCTCGCGACGCTCACCGGCTGCGGACTGCAGCCCGCGACGGCCTACGTCCCGGACACCGCGCCCGGCTCCATCCAGCCGCTCGACCTGCCGGCCGGCGCGCACCTCACGGTCACGTCGAAGAACTTCACCGAGCAGCTGATCCTCGGCAAGATCGCCGTCATCGCGGCGAAGGCGGCCGGGTTCGACGTCACCGACCAGACGAACGTCCCCGGCAGCGTGCCCGCCCGCGAGCTCATGACGAGCCACGGCGCCGACATGACGTGGGAGTACACGGGCACCGCGTGGCTCAGCTACCTGGGCGAGGCGAAGGGCATCCCGGACCAGCGCGCGCAGTACGAGGCCGTGCGCGACGCCGACGCGGCCAACGGGCTCACCTGGCTGACACCGGCACCGCTCAACAACACGTACGCGCTCGCCATCCGCAGCGAGGAGGCCGACGAGCTCGGCATCACGAAGCTGTCCGAGATCAAGGACCTGCCTGTGGACCAGCGCACGTTCTGCGTGGAGGCGGAGTTCAACTCGCGCTCCGACGGCCTGTCGCCGCTGCTGGAGACCTACGGCATCCCGCGCGGATCCGCGGACGGCGTGCCCGACGGCAACGTGTCGATCTTCGACACGGGCGCGGTCTACACGGCGACGGACCGCGGCACGTGCCAGTTCGGCGAGGTGTTCACGACCGACGGCCGGATCGACAAGCTCGGCCTCACGATCCTCCAGGACGACCTCGGCTTCTTCCCGGCCTACAACGTCGCGCCGGTCCTCGACTCGGCGACCCTCGCCGAGTACCCGGGGCTCCAGGACGTCTTCGACCGGATCTCCCCCGTCATCACGGACGACGCCCTCCGCGAGATGAACCTCCGCGTCGACGACCAGGGCGAGGAGCCCGCGGACGTCGCCTACGACTTCATGGTGGACCACGGGTTCGTCACGGCGCCCTGACCTCGACCGCGTCGTCCCGGGCGAGTTCCCGGAGCTCGTCGCGGATCCGCACGCGCAGCTCGTCGTGCGCGTCGCCGAGCGCGGTCGCGGGGTCGTGCCACCGCTCGGCGGGGTGCAGCCAGACGGGGCGCGCGACGAGCCCCGGCGGCTCCCACGCGTACCGCGGCCAGACGTGCGCGTGGACGAAGGCGTCGGCGTTGCCCAGCACCTCGATGTTCACGCGCCGGGACCCCGGGACGAGGTCGCGGCAGACCCGCTCGACGGCGGTGGCGAGGAGGTCGGCGTCGGCCAGGAAGCGCACCCGCTCGATGCGCGGCATCTCCGCGAGCGCCGTGGCGGCCGGGTCCGTGCCGAGCAGCACGCAGTAGCCCGGGAGGAACTGCACGTCGCCGATGACGGCGTACCCCGCCACCAGCTCGGCGAGGACGGTGGGGTTCTCTCCTCTTCGAGCCGACCCGATCCGGCCCTCGCGCCAGTCCATGCGCGACACCGTAGCCGAGGCGGCCGTCGGCCGAGGTGGACGGCCCGAGCGCGCTAGCTGCGCATCCACTTCCGGAGCTGGTCGATGCGCTGCTGCAGCTGCGTCACGCTGCACTGGCCGACCGCCGGCCCGCCGCACACGCGGCGGAGCTCCGCGTGGACGAGCCCGTGCGGCTCGCCGTGCAGCTTCGCGCGCATCCCGACGAGGCTGTTGAGGAGCTGTCGCTGCTCCTTGAGCGTGCGGTACAGCGGGATGTCGTCGGGATCCTTCGGGGCGCCGCTCTCGGCCTGCTTCCGCTCGCGCTCGCTCGCGTGCTTGGACTGCCGGTGCTGCCGCTGGGCGAGCAGCTCGCGCACCTGCTCGGGCTCGAGGATGCCGGGGAGCCCGATGAACTCCTCCTCCTCGAGGCTGCCGACGTCGGCCATCTGCCCGAACTCGGCGCCGTCGAAGAGCACCTTGTCGAACGTGGCCTCGGATCCCATCGCCTCGAACGAGAACTCGCTGAGGAGGGAGTCGGACCCCTTCTCGCTGCGGTTCGCCTCGCCCATCATGGCGTCCTCGGGGTTGTAGAGGTCGCCCTCCTTCGAGGAGTCGCGGTCGAGCGCGTGGTCGCGCTGGCGCTCGAGCTCGTTGGCGAGCACGAGGAGGTTGGGCACGCTCGGCAGGAAGATCGACGCCGTCTCGCCGCGGCGGCGCGCCCGCACGAAGCGGCCGATGGCCTGCGCGAAGAACAGGGGGGTGGACGCGCTCGTGGCGTACACGCCGACGGCGAGCCGCGGCACGTCGACGCCCTCGGAGACCATGCGCACCGCGACCATCCAGCGCGAGGTGCCGGCGGAGAAGCGGTCGATGTTGGCGCTCGCCTCGACGTCGTCGGAGAGCACGAGCGTGACGGGCTGCCCGCTGATCCGCTGCAGGATCGCCGCGTAGGCCCGGGCGGTCGTGTGGTCGGTCGCGATGACGAGGCCGCCGGCATCGGGGATGGACTGCCGCACCTCGCTGAGGCGCCGGTCGGCGGCGGCGAGCACCTGCGGGATCCACTCGCCGTCGGGCGCGAGCGCGGTGCGCCACGCCTGCGACGTGATGTCCTTCGTGTTGCCCTCGGCGAGCTGGGCCTCCATCTCGTCGCCCATCTTGTTCCGCCAGCGCATGCTGCCGGCGTAGGCGAGGAAGATGACGGGCCGCACGACGCCGTCGGCGAGCGCGCGGCCGTAGCCGTAGTCGTAGTCGGTCTGCGAGAGGCGGACGCCGCGGTGGTCGCGGAGATAGCTCACGAACGGGATGGGCGCCGTGTCGGAGCGGAAGGGCGTCCCCGTGAGCGAGAGGCGGCGGGTGGCGCGCTCGAAGGCCTCGCGGATCGCGTCGCCCCAGCTGAGCGCGTCGCCGCCGTGGTGGACCTCGTCGAGGATCACGAGGGTGCGGCTCGACTCGGTCATGGTCTTGTGCAGGTAGGGGTTCGCGGCGACCTGCGCGTACGTGACGGCGGCGCCGTGGTAGTGCCGGCCGAGCGCGCCGGACGCGTTGCTGTACATGGGGTCGAGGCGGACGCCCGCGCGCGCCGCCGCGTCGGCCCACTGCTTCTTGAGGTGCTCGGTGGGCGCGACGACGGTGACCTTGTCGACGGTCTTGCGGTGCAGCAGCTCGGAGGCGAGGCGGAGCGCGAACGTGGTCTTGCCGGCGCCCGGCGTCGCGTTGGCGAGGAAGTCGCGCGGCTCGTTCTCGAAGTACGCGGTGAGGGCCTCTTCCTGCCAGGCCCGCAGCTTGCTGACGGTGCCCCAGGCGGCGCGCTCCGGGAAGGCCGGCGAGAGGTGCTCGGCCGCGGCGGATCCGACGTGCGGTGGAGGGGTCGGCATGGTGCTCACTCGACCTCACGATACCCGCCTGCGGGATCGCTCCCGTCGATCGCGGAGGCGTCCGTGCGGTGCGCGGCGGGCGGATCCGCGTGGCCCACGGCCTCGGATCGGCGGCGCGGGACGCGGGCGGATCCGGGGCTCCGTGACGGTCCGGGCGCGTCGCGCCGGTGGCCGCCCGACCGGCTCCCCCGGACCGTCCGGGCGGCGCTCAGGACGAGCGCGGCACCGGACCGAGCAGAGTGGTCGCGATGGTCTCCGCGGCCTGCCGGTCGCTCGACGGGTGGAAGCCGCCGGCGAGCACGTCGCGGTACAGGCGGCCGAGCTCGTCGCCCGTGCGGAGGGATCCCCCGCCCGCGACGGCGACCGCCCGCTGCACGACCTCGGCCGCCGTGCGCGTCGACCGGACCTTGGCGCCGACGAGGAGGGACGCCCAGCGGTCGCCGTGGTCGACGCCGCGGTCGACGTCGTCCGCGAGCGCCGTGAGCTGCGGGAGGAGCGCGTCCTGCGCGAGCGCGGCCTCGGCGACGAGGTGGCGGATCCCGGGGTCCGCGGCGAGCGCGGCGCCGCCGGCCGCGCGCGAGGTGCGGCGGAGCGCGGACGCGACGGCGAGGTCGAGCGCGCGCTGCCCGATCCCGGCGTAGACGGCGGCGATGAGCAGCTCGAACGCCTGCAGGACGGCGAGCGCGAACGGGTCGTCGCGACGGCCGTGCTCGCGGCGGCGGACCACGTCGGCGGGCTCCGCGCGCACGTCGCGGAGGATCACCGTGTGGCTCTGCGTCGCCCGCATGCCGAGCGTGTCCCAGTCGGGCACGATCTCGAGGCCGGGCGCGTCGCGCGGCACGAAGGCGTGCACGAGGAGCGGCCGCTCCGGATCCGTGTCGTCGCGCCCGAAGAGCCCGAGCCGGGTCCAGGCGGGCGCCATGCTCGACGTCGACTTGGTCCCCGTGAACCGGTACCCGCCGTCGGCGTCGGGCTCGGCCCGGGTGAGCGCGTCGGCGAGCGCCTGGTCGTTGCCGGGCTCGCTGATCGCGAACGCCAGCAGCTCGTCGCGGCCCGCGTCCTCGAGCACGCCGCGGAGGGAGTCGTCGCCGTGGCCGGCGAGGATCCGGGCGACGGCCGTCCAGACGAGGTGCATCCCCACGCCGAGCGCCGTCGCGGGCGCCGCCTGCGCGAGGAGGTGCTGCGCGCGCACGGCGTCGGCGAGGGAGGCCCCTGACCCCCCGAGGTCGTGCGGCACGAGGAGTCGGAGGTGGCCGGCGTCGCGGAGCTCGTCGAGGTCCTCGGCGAAGAACGCGTTGCGGGCGTCGTACCCGGGGGCGCGGGAGCGGATCCGGTCGAGGAGCGCGTCGTCGAGGTGCGCGAGCGGATCGAGCGGGTCGGCCGGGGCGGCGGGCGTCATGCGCCCATCCTCCCTCGTGCGCACATCGCCCGGCCCGCCTGACGCCGCGGGATCAGGCGGCCGACAGCACCAGCGCGTTGCCCCAGGGATCCTCGAAGGCGAGAGCACGGCCGTCGTCGCGCGTGGCGACTCCCGCGGCCCGGAGGCGCGCGTCGACCGCCTCGACCTCGTCGCGCGTGGGCACCTCGATGCGCACGGTGCCGAGCCCGAGCGTCGCGGGACGGCGGCCGGCGCCGCGGCTGTTCCACGTGTTCATGGCCATGTGGTGGTGGTAGCCGCCCGCGGACACGAAGATCGCGGATCCGTGCCATCCCGCGACGAGCTCGAAGCCGAGCGTGTCGACGTAGAACGCTCCCGCGGTCTCCGTGTCGCCCACCTGGAGGTGCACGTGCCCGATGCCCGCCGCCTCGGAGGCCGCGTCGCCGACCGGCGCGAGCTCGTCGCGGAGGAACGCGTTCGGGTCGAGCCGCAGGCTGTCCATGACGACCCGCCCGTCCTGCCAGGTCCACTCGTCGCGCGGGCGGTCGGTGTAGAGCTCCACGCCGTTGCCCTCGGGGTCGGTGAAGTAGAACGCGCGGCTCACGAGGTGGTCGGCGCTGCCGGTGAAGGTGCCGGGCGCGCGCCGCGCGAGCGAGGCCACGGAGCGAGCGAGCGCGGCGGGCTCGTCGAAGAGCACGGCCGTGTGGAAGAGGCCGGCGTTCCCGGGGCTCGGGAGGTCGAGTCCGCGTGCGGGCTCGAGGACCACCGCGGGCACTCCCCCGCGCCCGAGCGTCGCGGACTCCGTCCCCTCGTCCAGCTGCTCGAGGCCGACGGCGTCGCGGTAGTAGGCGGTCATCCGGTCGAGGTCGCCGACCAGCAGGGTCACGGGACCCATGGTCGTGTCGGCGGAGAGCAGGTCGGGCATGGGTCCTCGTTCCTCGGTGGTGCATCCAGTTGCTTGAATGCTCAACCAATGGATCCGCGCCGGCATTCCCGAGGGCCGCGCGAGGGCGTTCCTATGATGGGAGCGACCCACCCGGAAGGACCCGCATGACCCAGCCCCACCCCTGGCGCCGCTACGTCGCCCTCGGCGACTCCTTCACGGAGGGCATCGGCGATCCCGAGCCGGGGAGCCCCGGCGGGCACCGCGGCTGGGCCGACCGGGTGGCGGAGGTGCTGGCCGACCAGGTCGACGGCTTCTCCTACGCCAACCTCGCGATCCGCGGCCGTCTCCTCGGGCAGATCGCGGACGAGCAGGTCGAGCCCGCGCTCGCGCTGCACCCCGACCTCGTCTCGCTCTCGGCGGGCGGCAACGACATCCTCCGGCCCGGCGCCGATCCCGACCGCCTGGCGGAGCGCCTCGACGCCATGGTCGCCCGGCTCTCCTCCGAGGGCGCGACCGTGGTGCTCTTCACGGGCACGGACGTCAAGTTCTCCCCCGTGTTCGGGCGCCTCCGCGGCAAGGTCGCGATCTACAACGAGGACATCCGCGCGGTCGCCGCCCGGCACGACTGCATCGTGGCCGACCAGTGGTCGCTCACCGAGATCCAGGATCCGCGCATGTGGGACGTCGACCGGCTGCACCTCGCGCCGCTCGGGCACCACACCGTCGCACGCATGGTGCTGCAGGCGCTCGCCGTGGAGAACGACCTCGAGCCCCTCAAGCCCGAGCCGCTGCCGCCGCGCACCTGGAGCCAGGCGCGCGCGGGCGACATCGACTGGGCGCGCTCGTACTTCGTGCCGTGGGTGCTGCGACGCCTCCGCCACCAGTCCTCGGGCGACGGGCGGACGGCCAAGCGGCCGGACGCGTCGCCGTGGACGCGGGTCGACGCCGGGAGCTGACGGGCCGGCGGGGCCTCAGCCGAGCAGCTCGCCCGGGTTGCCGAGCCGCCACCAGCCGTCGGGCCCCGGGATCGCGCGGTCGAGCGCCAGCGGCACCCGCACGGTCTGCTGCCCGGCCGTGACCGTGGCCGCGCCGACCTCGGTGCCGGCGGCGGCCTCCCCGGATCCGGACGCCTCGACGGCCGTGGTGACGGGCGTGTCGCCCCAGACGAGCAGCGACTCGTCCTCGGTGGCGACGGCCTGCGCGGTCGCGCCCCACGCGGTCGTGTAGTCGGCGAACGGCTCCCCCGCCGTCGCCACCTGCACGACGTGCAGGTTCGCCGCGACCGTCGGCAGCAGCGCGGTCACCTGGCGGGCCAGCTCGGCGTGGTCCTGCGCCCCGAGCGTCACGCCGACGAGCGTCACGTCGCGGTCGCCCACCTTCGTGTCCACCGCCCAGAGCAGGCACTTGCCGGCCTGCTCCAGCGTGCCCGTCTTGATGCCGCGGAATCCGGGCACGCCCGCGAGCATGTTGCGGTTCTCCACGTTCCCCACGCCCGCCACGTCGGCGCTGCGCTGGTCGACGATGCCCGAGAGGACCGGGTCGGCGAGCACCATCTCGCCGATGCGGACGAGGTCGGACGTCGTGCTCACGGTCTCGGGCGAGAGCCCCATCGCGTCGGCGACGTGCGTGCCGGTCAGCCCCTGCTCCGCGAGCCAGGCGTTCGCGGCCGCGACGAAGGCGTCGTTCGAGCCGTACGCCCACACCCCGAGCGCCGCGGCGTAGTTGTTGGCGCTGGCGAGCAGCGCGCCCTCCAGGAGGTCGCGCTGCGAGAGGCTCGTGCCCGGCACCGCGGGCTCGACGATGCCGTCCTGCTTGAGGATCTCGCCGCGGAGCGCCTCGTCCTCGGCCGTGAAGGTGACCTGCGGCCCGTCCTCCCCGGGCGCGAGCGGCTTCGCCTTCAGCACGACGAGGGCCGTCACGGTCTTGGTGATGCTCGCCATCGGCCGGGGCGTCGGATCCTGGTCGTTCGTCGCGAGGACGCCGTCGAACCCGACTGCGCCGACGGCGGACACGCCCGCGGCCGGCCACGTCTCGGGCGTCGGGACGTTGACGACGGGCGACGGGGCGTCGACCTGCGCGACCGCGGCCGGCGGATCCGCCGTGAGGGTGACGGGGACGTACACGCCCGCCGAGACCAGGAGCGCCGCGGCGACGCCGGCCAGCGTGAGGCGGCGGGTGCGGCTCACGCGGGGACCCGCAGCGCGTAGAGGGCGACGGCGCTCGCCGCGGCCACGTTGAGCGAGTCGACGCCGTGCAGCATGGGGATCACGACCGTCGAGTCCGCGTGGCGGAGCGCGTGCCGGCTCAGGCCGTCGCCCTCGGTGCCGAGCACGAGCGCGATCCGCTCGGGCGGGTCCGCGGCGAAGGCGTCGAGCGTCACCGCGTCGTCCTCCAGCGCGAGCGCCGCGAGGTGGAAGCCGGCCTCGTGCAGGAGCGGCGCGGCCTCCGGCCACTCGGGGAGGCGCGTCCACGGCACCTGCAGCACTGTGCCCATGCTGACGCGCACGCTCCTCCGGTAGAGCGGGTCGGCGCAGCGCGGGGTGATGAGCACGGCGTCGGCGCCGATGCCCGCGACGGCGCGGAAGATCGCCCCGACGTTCGTGTGGTCGACGATGTCCTCCAGCACGACGACCCGGCGCGCGTCCCGCAGGACGTCGGCGACCGCGGGCAGCGGCGGGCGGTGCATGGCGGCGAGCGCCCCGCGATGCAGGTTGTAGCCCGTGAGCCGCTCGAGCACGGCGGCCGCGCCCACGAACACGGGCACGTCGGGGAAGCCATCGAGGAGCGGCGCGACGTCGTCGAGCCACTGCTCCTGCACGAGGACCGAGCGCGGCACGTGCCCCGCGGCGAGCGCGCGGCCCATGACCTTGGTCGACTCGGCGATGTAGAGGCCGCCCGCGGGCTCGCTCACGCGACGGAGGGCCACGTCCGTGAGACGCGAGTAGTCCTCGAGGCCCGGCGAGGAGAGGTCCTCGATGCGGTGGATGTGCACGCCGGTCCTCTCTCGGTCCGCCTGCGAGGGGTGCGGAGCCAGTTCGCGCGGAGCCGTCGCGGGGATGCGCTGTCTAGACTCGACAGGACAATGATGCCCTGCCCCGTCGCCGCCCGCCGACCGGGCCGGGCGCCAGCTCGGCACCGGGAGGCCCCATGAGCACCGCTCTCCGTGACGATCCCCGACCCCCCGCGGGGTCCACGATCGCCGAGGCGGTCGAGCTGATGCGCGGCCGCCGCACCGCCGTCCTCACGGGCGCCGGCCTCAGCACCGACTCGGGCATCCCCGACTACCGCGGCGAGGGCGCGCCGAAGCGCAACCCCATGACGTTCCAGCAGTTCCGCAGCGAGGGCGACGACTTCCGCCGCCGCTACTGGGCGGGCGGGCACCTCGGCTGGAAGGCCTTCAGCTCCGCGCGCCCCAACGACGGGCACCGGGCGCTCGCCGACCTCGAGGCCGCCGGCGTGGTGGGCGGTCTCGTCACGCAGAACGTCGACGGCCTGCACGAGCGCGCGGGATCACGTCGCGTCGTGGACCTGCACGGCTCGCTCGACCGCGTCCTCTGCCTCGACTGCGGCCAGGCCTACGCGCGCTCCGCGATCGCCGACCGCATTAGCGCCGAGAACCCGTGGCTCGACCAGCCCGACGCGGTCGAGCTCAACCCGGACGGCGACGCGCAGGTGCACGACGTCGACCGCTTCCGGATCCCCGTCTGCAGCGTCTGCGGCGGCATGCTCAAGCCCGACGTGGTGTTCTTCGGGGAGCTCGTGCCCACCGAGCGCTTCCGCGACGCGGGCGCCATCGTCTCGGACGCGGACGTGCTGCTCATCGCCGGGTCGTCCCTCGCGGTCAACTCCGGCATCCGCCTGCTCGAGATCGCCCGGAGGAGCCGCATGCCGATCGTGATCCTCAACCGCGGCACCACCAAGGGCGACACCCGCGCCACCGTGCGGCTGGAGGGCGGCACGAGCGAGATCCTCCGGGCGATCGCGACGGAGCTCGCGTCATGACGCGCATCGTGCTCGTGCGCCACGGCCGCACCGCGTGGAACGTGGAGCGGCGCGTGCAGGGTTCCAGCGACATCCCGCTCGACGACACCGGCCGCGCGCAGGCCGCCACCGCGGGCGCGCTGCTCGCCGCGGCGGTCGCCGGCGGCGCGGGCTGGGACGCGGTGCACGCGAGCCCGCTGAGCCGCGCCTTCGAGACGGCGTCGATCATCGCCGAGCACCTCGCGCTCGGCGGCAGCCCCACGACGGGTCCGCTTCCGGAGCCCGCGCTGGCGGAGCGCCGCTACGGCCTCGCGGAGGGGCTCACCCACTCCGAGATCGAGGCGCGCTTCCCGGACAACGACGTGCCCGGCCGCGAGACCGTGGAGTCCGTCACCGAGCGCGCGGGAGCCGCGCTCCTGCGCCTGGCGGAGCGGCACCCCGGCGGGTCGATCATCGCCGTGTCGCACGGCGGCGTCATCGCGGCGCTCGCCCGCAGCCTCGACGCGTCCCTCGGCAGCCGTCCGGGGCCCATGATCGAGAACGGCTCCGCCCACACGTTCGGCGTGGTCGACGGGGAGCTGTCGCTGCTGCGGTTCGGCGGCATCGCGGACCTCGGGGCGATCGTCGACCTGGATCCGGCGCGCCGGGCCTGACCCGGGGCCCGCCCGCCGGCGGACCGGACGGCAGCCGCGCCGAGCTCAGGCCTCACGACGCCCCGTGCGCGCGACCTGCTCGAGGAGGTCGCCGAGCTCCCGGGCCGACCGGTCCCAGTCGTACTCGGCCGCGCGCGCGATGCACGCGGCGGAGCGTCGCCGCCACTCGTCCGGGTCCTCGAGCGCGCGCACGGCCGCGGCGAACCCCTCGGCGTCGTCCGAATCCACGTACACGGCCGCGTCTCCCCCGATCTCCCGGAAGATCGGGATGTCGCTCACCACCACGGGCAGGCCGACGCTCATGGCCTCGATCACGGGGATGCCGAAGCCCTCGTCGCGCGAGGCGGTCAGCAACGCGGTCGCGCGCCGGAGCGTCCCGGCGTACTCGTCGTCGCTGGCGCCGTCGCGGAACACGAGCCGGGCGCCGTCGGCGATCGCCTCCAGCCGCTCGCGCTCGGCCGGCCCGACGCGGCTCATGAGGTGCAGCTCGTGGTCGGGCAGGTCGTCGGCCGCGCGCACGAGCGTCTCGACGTTCTTGTAGGGCATGTACGAGCCCATGTAGACGATGGTGCGCTCGGCGGGCGCGTCGCGCGGCCCGTCCGGGCGGCCGTCGGGCGCGGGCGCCAGCTCGGCGGCGTTCGGCACGACGACCACGGGACGCGTGGTCAGCCGGTGCGCGCGGATGAGGCCGCGCGTCGTCTCGCTGACCGTCACGATCGCGTCGGCGCGGTCGAGCAGCAGCCGCTGCGGCCACCACGCGAGGTGGAAGGCCCGCCAGAGGGCGCGCACGGGCGCGGGCAGGTCGCGCGGAGGTCGCCGGTGCCGGTAGTAGATGAGGTCGTGGAGCGTGAGCACGAGCGGGTACGTGCGTCCGCGCGATCCCATGGTCTGCATGGGGCTGTAGACCACGTCGGGTCGCATGCGCGAGACGCGACGCGCGACCCAGGGCTCGCGGGGCCCGGTCGGCGAGCTGACCAGCTGCCACGGCAGGTCGGGCAGCAGCGCGAGCTGACGGTGGTCGCTGATGAGCATGGTCACGTCGAAGCGCGCGCCGAGCCGGGCGACGAGCTCGGCGCCGTAGCGGCTGATCCCGTCGTGCCGGCCGATGCGCGTGTACCTGCAGTCGAAGACGAGCCTCACGACGCGCTCCCCTCGTCCAGGAACGCCCGGATGGCACCGGCCGCCTCCCGGGGCGTCTCGTAGTGGATGAGGTGCCCGACCCGCGGGATCACCTCGAGCCGCGCGTCCGCGAAGAGCCGCTGCAGCCGGTGCTGCGCGGCGACGGGCGTGATGTCGTCGCGCTCGGCCGCCACGAGCAGCACCGGCACGGCGACGCGCGGCGCGTACGTGCTCGCATCCGACGAGACCGACGCGCGGAAGGCCTCGAGCACGACGCGGCGGTCGCTGAACGCGCTGAAGAAGCGGTCGTGCTGGTCGTTGATCCACCGGCGGAGCGAGCGGTCGCGCGTCTTCGCCATGGCCTCGCTCATCACGCGCACGATGGCGCGGTTGCGCAGCAGGCCGAAGCCCGCGCGCTCGGGCAGCAGGGCGGCGGCGCGGTAGTAGAGCACGGCGAGCCGGGTGAGGATCCCCCGCGGCCCCTCGAGCGCGGGCGCCGCGATCGGGTTCACGAGGATCGCGCGCGGGCTGGGCAGGCCGTCCGCGAGCGCTGCCGAGACGACGATCGACCCGAACGAGTGGCCGAGCGCGGTCGCGTCGCGCGTGCCGGTCGCCTCCACGAACGCGCGGAGCCACGCGGAGTACCCGGCGATGTCGTGCCGCACGTCGACGAGCGGCGTCGAGTCGCCGAAGCCGGGCAGGTCGGGCGAGAGGATCCGCACGCCCGGCAGCTGCGCGACGACCGGCTCCAGCCCGTGGTGGTCCCCGCGGAACCCGTGCACGACGACGAGCGTCTGCGCCGCGTCGGCGGGCCCGTACTCCCACCAGGCGGTGCGGCTCCCGAGGAGGTCGACGGTGCGGCGGACCACGGGGATGCGGTCGAGCTGGGCGGCGTAGGGCGAGGGGACGGTCATCGGGACGAGTCTACGAGCGGGGGCGGCCCGCGCCCCCGGGCGCGCCGGGGTCCCCCACCCGCGCGCCGCGCCTAGAGTGGCGATCGAGCCTTCCCGCCCCGAGTCGACGCCCCCGTCGCGCCCATGAGGAGAACCGTGAGCTTCACCGCCCCCATCACCCTGCCCGGACTCACCCTCGACAAGCAGTGGTACAAGCGCTCGGTGTTCTACGAGGTGATGATCCGCTCGTTCGTCGACTCGAACGGCGACGGCACCGGCGACATCCAGGGCCTCATCTCCAAGCTCGACTACCTGCAGTGGCTCGGCATCGACGGCCTCTGGATCCCGCCCTTCTTCCAGTCCCCGCTCCGCGACGGCGGCTACGACATCAGCGACTACATGTCGGTGCTCCCCGAGTTCGGCACGCTCGACGACTTCAAAGAGCTCGTCACCAAGTCGCACGAGCGCAACATGCGCATCGTCATCGACCTCGTGATGAACCACACCTCCGACCAGCACGAGTGGTTCCAGCAGTCCCGGTCCGACCCCGACGGCCCTTACGGCGACTTCTACGTCTGGAGCGACACCGACGAGAAGTACGAGGACATCCGCGTCATCTTCGTCGACACCGAGGAGTCCAACTGGACCTTCGACCCGGTGCGCCGCCAGTTCTTCTTCCACCGCTTCTTCTCGCACCAGCCCGACCTCAACTTCGACAACCCGAAGGTGCACGAGGCGATCTACGGCGTCATCCGCCACTGGCTCGACATGGGCGTCGACGGCCTGCGCCTCGACGCGATCCCGTACCTCTACGAGACCGAGGAGGGCAACGGCGAGGGCGAGCCCGCGACGCACGAGTTCCTCAAGCGCCTGCGCGCCATGGTCGACGAGGAGTACCCGGGCCGGATCCTCATCGCCGAGGCCAACCAGTGGCCCCGCGAGGTCTCCGCGTTCCTCGGCACCGAGGAGGAGCCCGAGTGCCACATGGCGTTCGACTTCCCGATCATGCCGCGCATCTTCTACTCCCTCCGCTCGCAGACGGCGGACGAGCTGAAGCGGATCATGAGCGAGACGTTCGAGATCCCCGAGGCCGCCGCGTGGGGCGTCTTCCTCCGCAACCACGACGAGCTCACGCTCGAGATGGTCAGCGAGGAGTACCGCCAGGCGATGTACGGCTGGTACGCCTACGACCCGCGCATGCGCGTCAACATCGGCATCCGCCGCCGCCTGGCGCCGCTGCTCGACAACTCGCGGGCCGAGCTCGAGCTCGTGCACGCGCTCCTGTTCTCCCTCCCCGGCAGCCCGTTCCTGTACTACGGCGACGAGATCGGGATGGGCGACAACATCTGGCTGCCGGACCGCGACGCGTCGCGCACGCCCATGCAGTGGACCCCGGACCGCAACGCCGGATTCTCCACGGCCGACCCGGGCAAGCTCTACCTCCCCGTCGTGCAGTCGCTCGTCTACAACTACGCGCAGATCAACGTGGAGTCGCAGCTGGCGCAGTCGCGGTCGCTGCTGCACTGGGTCCGCAACGTGATCCACGTGCGCAAGGCCCACCCGGTCTTCGGCCAGGGCACCATCCGCGTGCTCCCGACCGACCACGAGAGCGTGCTCGCGTTCGTGCGCTCTTACGAGGGCAGCGGCACGCACTTCGGCGACCGCGCCGAGGACGTGCTGTGCGTCTTCTCGTTCGCGCACAACCCGGTGTCGGTCACGATCGACGCGTCCGACTTCGCGGGATCCCAGCTGTACGACCTCTTCGGCGGCGGCGTCTTCCCGACGGTCGGCGACGACGGCCGGCTCACGCTGACGCTCGCGACGCAGAGCTTCTACTGGCTGCACATGGGAGCGCCGGCCATCGGCGGTCGCCCGTAGCATCTACAGGATGAGCTCCCGCTGGCACCACTCCCTCGCCTCCTTCGACCTCGAGACGACGGGGGTGGACGTCGAGACCGCCCGCATCGTCACGGCGTGCATCGTCGTGCTCGACGCGGACGGCCAGGTCACCGAACGGCACGACTGGCTGGCGGATCCGGGGGTCGAGATCCCCGCGGGGGCGGCGGCCATCCACGGCGTCACCACGGAGCGCGCCCGAGCCGAGGGTCGCGATGCCGCCGCGGTCGTCCTCGAGATCGTCACCACCATCCGCGAGATGTTCGCCCGCGGCCTGGCGCTCGTGGTCTACAACGCGCCCTACGACCTCACGCTCCTCAACCGCGAGGCCGTGCGTCACGGGGTGGAGCCGCTGCGCGACACCGGACCGGTCATCGACCCGCTCGTCATCGACAAGGCGGTGGACACCTACCGCCGCGGCAAGCGCACGCTGTCCGTCGCGGCCGAGCACTACGGCGTGCGCCTCGACGACGCGCACGACGCGGGCGCCGACGCCATCGCCGCGGGCCGCGTCGCCCAGGCCATCGCCGGACGCTACGCGGATCAGCTCGACATCCCCGTGCTCGACCTCCACGACCGGCAGGTCGACTGGTCGCGCGTGCAGGCGGAGAGCTTCCAGGACTACATGCGGCGCACGCGGGATCCCGCGTTCACGACGTCCGGCGCGTGGCCCGAGCGGCACGCCGGATCCTGATCCGCTCCCCCGCCCGGGGACGACGAAGGGCGCCCGGCCGAGGCCGGGCGCCCTTCGTGCTGCAGCTTCGGGCTGCTACTTCTTGGTGCCGAAGCCCGCGTAGCGCGAGTTGAACTTCTCGACGCGGCCGGCGGAGTCCATGATGCGCTGCTTGCCCGTGTAGAACGGGTGCGACTCGCTCGAGATCTCGACGTCGATGACCGCGTACTCGACGCCGTCCTCCCAGACGATGGTCTTCGAGCTGCTCACGGTGGAGCGCGTGAGGAAGGTCGCGCCGGAGGCGAGGTCGCGGAAGACGACGGGGGCGTACTTGGGGTGGATGTCGGTCTTCATCGGGGTGTCCTTCGTCGTTTCTGGTGTCTGCGTGGGAAGCGTGGGTGCCCGGGATGATCACCGGACCAGTGGACGAGCCTACCAGACGGGTGCCCGGATCGGGTCGGCGCGCCGGACGGACGCGCGGGATCAGCGGCGGACGGCGCGGGCGGTGAAGCGCCCGTCGTCCTGCGTGACCTCGAGATCGAGGCCGAAGGTGCGGCCGAGGTTCTCGGCCGTCACCACATCCCCGAGGGGACCGGCCGCGACGACCGCGCCGTCGCGCAGGAGGAGGCCGTGCGTGAAGCCGCGCGGGATCTCCTCCACGTGGTGCGTGACCATGACGATGCCGGGTGCCTCGGGCGCCGACGCGTAGCCGCCGAGGAGCTGCAGCAGCTCCTCGCGCGCGCCGAGGTCGAGGCTCGCGGCCGGCTCGTCGAGGAGCAGCAGCTCGGGGTCGGTCATGATCGAGCGCGCGATCTGCACGCGCTTCTGCTCGCCGTCGCTCAGGGTGCCGAACTTCCGCTGCTCGAGGTGGCCGAGGCGCCACTCGGCGAGCACGCGCTGGGCGCGGCGCACGTCGATCTCCTCGTAGTCCTCGTTCCAGCGGCCGGTGACGGAGTAGGCGGCGGTGAGCACGACGTCGAGCACGGTCTCGTCGGCGGGGATGCGCCGGGCCATCGCGGTGGACGCGAAGCCGATGCGCGAGCGGAGCTCGAAGACGTCGACGCGGCCGAGCTCGTGGTCGAGGACCGTGGCGGTGCCCGAGGACGGGTGGGCCATGGCGGAGGCGATCTGCAGGAGGCTCGTCTTCCCCGCGCCGTTCGGCCCGAGGACGACCCAGCGCTGGTCGCCGTCCACCGTCCACTCCACCTGGTCGAGGATGGTCGTCCCGTTCCGGACGAAGGACACTCCGGACAGGGAGAGGACGTGGCTCATGCCGACGAGTCTACCGGCCCGTGCCCGACGCGCCTCGCGGCCGTGGGGTGCGCCGGGCCGCACCGGCGGCGGCCGACGCCCGGTGGGTCAGCGCAGGATCGACGCGTAGATCGCCTCGGTCTGGCGCGCGATGCGGTCCCAGCCGAACTCGCGCTCGGCGCGCACGCGGCCGGCCTCGCCCATGCGGCGCGCCGCGTCGGGATCCGCGACGACCTCGGTGAGCGCGGCGGCGAGGTCCCGGACGAAGCGCTCGGGGTCGGTGGGCGTGCCCGTTCCGTCCGTGGCCTGGTCGATGGGGACGAGGCGGCCGGTGACGCCGTCGTCGACGACCTCGGGGATCCCGCCCGTGGCGGTGCCGACGACGGGAGCGCCGCACGCCATCGCCTCGAGGTTCACGATGCCGAGCGGCTCGTAGACCGACGGGCAGACGAAGACGGTGCCCGCGGTGAGGACGGCGGAGAGCTCGCGGCGCGGCAGCAGACGGTCGATCCAGACCACGCCCGAGCGCTCCTCCTGCAGGCCGCGGACGAGGGCCGTCACCTCCTCCATGATCTGCGGGGTGTCGGGCGCGCCCGCGCACAGCACCATCTGCACGTCGGCGGGCAGCAGCGCGGCGGCGCGGAGCAGGTAGGGCAGGCCCTTCTGGCGCGTGATCCGGCCGACGAACACGACCGAGGGCCGCGACGGGTCGATGCCGAGCGAGCGCACCAGCTCGTCGTCGTGCACGGGCGCCCACGCCTCGAGGTCGATGCCGTTGTAGACCGTGTGGACCCGGGCCTCGTCGAGCGCGGGGTACGAGCGGAGGATGTCGCGCTTCATCCCGTCGCTGACCGCGATGACGGCGTCGGCCGCCTCGTACGCCGTGCGCTCGATCCAGCTGGAGACGCGGTACCCGCCGCCCAGCTGCTCGGCCTTCCACGGGCGCAGCGGCTCGAGGCTGTGCGCGGTGACGACGTGCGGGATCCCGTGCAGCATCGACGCCACGTGGCCCGCGTGGTTCGCGTACCAGGTGTGCGAGTGCACGACGTCGGCACCCGCCACGTCGCTCGCGATCGCCAGGTCGACCGCCATCGTCTGCAGCGTCGCGTTGGCGCCCGCGAGCTCCGCCGGGACGGGGTAGGAGAGGACGCCGGGCTCGTCGCGCGGCGCCCCGAATGCCCGGACGACGACCTCGGTCCGCTGCCGCATGGCCTTGACGAGCTCCGTGACATGGACCCCGGCACCCCCGTAGACCTCGGGCGGATACTCCTTGGTGATCACGTCTGCTCGCATTGGTCGAACGCTAGTACATGCCCCGACGTGCATCTACGCTGGAGCAATGGCATCGAAGAAGATCTTTGGAATCGTGCTCGCCGGCGGCGAGGGCAAGCGCCTCATGCCCCTCACCGCGGACCGGGCGAAGCCCGCCGTCCCGTTCGGCGGGCAGTACCGGCTCATCGACTTCGCGCTGTCCAACCTCATCAACTCGGGGCTCACGCAGATCGTCGTGCTGACGCAGTACAAGTCGCACTCGCTCGACCGGCACGTGTCGCAGACCTGGCGCCTCAACCAGATGCTCAACTCCTACATCGCGTCGGTGCCCGCGCAGCAGCGCCTCGGCAAGCGGTGGTTCAGCGGCTCGGCGGACGCGATCCTGCAGAGCCTCAACCTCATCAACGACGAGAAGCCCGACATCGTCGTCGTGGTCGGCGCCGACCACGTGTACCGCATGGACTTCAGCCAGATGATCGAGGCGCACATCGCCTCCGGTCACGGCGCGACGGTCGCGGCGATCCGCCAGCCCATCGAGCTCGCGGACCAGTTCGGCGTCATCGACGTGGACCCCGCGAACCCGTACCAGATCCGCGCCTTCCTCGAGAAGCCGAAGGACCCGCAGGGCCTCGACGACTCCCCCGGCGAGGTGCTCGCTTCCATGGGCAACTACGTCTTCGACACCGACCAGCTCATCGACGCGGTGCGCCGCGACGGCGAGAACGCGGAGTCCGCGCACGACATGGGCGGCGACATCGTGCCGTGGTTCGTGGAGCAGGGGAACGCCGGCGTCTACGACCTCAACCGCAACGAGGTGCCCGGCGCCAACGACCGCGACCGCTACTACTGGCGCGACGTCGGCACGATCGAGTCGTTCTTCGACGCGCACCAGGACCTCATCTCGGCCCTGCCCGTGTTCAACCTCTACAACAAGGACTGGCCGATCTTCAGCCAGCAGCTCAACAGCCCGCCGGCCAAGTTCGTCCGCGACGCGCAGGGCAACACGGGCACCATGATCGACTCGATCACCTCGCTCGGCGGCGTGATCAGCGGCGCCCACGTGGAGCGCAGCGTGCTGGGGCCGTGGGTCATCGCGGAGTCGGGCGCGCGCATCGTCGACAGCATCGTGTTCGACAAGGTGCACATCGGGGCGGGTGCCGTCGTCACGCGCGCCATCCTCGACAAGGACGTCGAGGTCGAGCCCGGCGCCACGGTGGGCGTCGACCACGACCGCGACCTGGCGCGCGGCTTCACCGTGACCGACGGCGGCATCACCGTCGTGGGCAAGGGCGTGCGCGTCACCCCGTGAGCGCCGTCCTCCCGCTGACGCCGGCCACCGCGTCGGCGTCGCCCGCCGCCCGTGCCCTGCCGCGCATGCTCGTGGTGCTCGACGTGGACTCGACCCTGATCGAGGACGAGGCGATCGAGCTGCTCGCCGCCGAGGCGGGCTCGCTCGACGAGGTCGCCGCCGTCACCGACCGGGCGATGCGCGGCGAGCTGGACTTCGCGGAGAGCCTGCGCTCGCGGGTCGCGACGCTGGCCGGGCTCCCGTCGACGGTGCACCGGGCGGTCGCGTCCCGGATCCGCGTCACGCCGGGTGCCGAGCGCATGATCCAGGGTCTGCACGACGCCGGCCACGTCGTCGCCGTCGTGTCGGGCGGCTTCCACGAGCTGCTGGATCCGCTCGCCGAGCGCCTCGGGCTCGACCTCTGGCGCGCCAACCGGCTGGAGACGGCCGACGGACGGCTCACGGGACGCGTCACGGGTCCGGTCATCGACGCCGCCGCCAAGCGCGCGGCCGTCGAGGAGTGGAGCGCCGGGCTGGGCATCCCGCTCGCCCGCGTCGTGGCGGTCGGCGACGGCGCCAACGACCTCGAGATGATGGCCGTGGCCGGGCTCTCGGTGGCCTTCGACGCGAAGCCCGCGGTCCGCGGGCGCGCCGACGTGTGCGTCGACCGGCGGGACCTCGCGCAGGTGCTCGCGCTCCTCGGCCTCCCCCGCTGATCCGGTCGCGCGCCCGGGTGCGGGTCAGCCCGTGACGACGGCCCGGGCGATCGCCGCGAGCTGGGCGATGTTCGCGGGCATGCGCTCCCGCTCCGACGGCAGGCTCGCGAGGTGGGTCACGTTGTCGAGGTACGCCAGGAAGATGAACGCGCCGAAGCGCTCGTCCGGGACGCCCGTGCTGCCGCCCGCCGCCGTGTAGGCGCGGTGGAACTGCGCGCGCTGCCGGGGCGCCAGGTACATGATCGCCGCGGCTACGTCGAGTCCGGCTGGCCCCAGGCCGCACCGGTCGAAGTCGATGACGGAGACACCGGCCGGTCCCTGGATGAGGTTCCCCGGGTGGTAGTCACCGTGCACCATGATCGGCGGCCCGGCCTCCGCCAGGGTGGCGCGCAGCTCGTCGATCGCGCCGGCCAGCGCGTCGGCGGTGGAGCCGTCGGCCATGATGCCCGGGTAGCCCTCGACGAGGCGCTCCAGTCGCGCGGTCGCGTAGTCCGCGTCGTAGCGGCGGCGCTGCCCGGCGAGCGCGACGGCCGCCGGATCCGCGCCGGCCGCGTGCAGGGCGGCCAGCGTCTCGGCGAAGGGACCCGCGTCCGACGAGGCGGGGAGGCTGCTCAGCATCTCCCCGTCGTGCCAGGTGAGCAGGCTCGCGAGGCGGCGCTCGACGCGCTCGCCCGACGCGCCGACGACCGCGCGGCGGAGGCCCACCTCGTCGTCGTCCGGGACGGAGACCTCGACCGTCGCCGTCCAGGATCCGTCGCGGGTGCGCTGCGGCCCGGGCACCGAGGGCCAGCCGCGCGCGGCGAGCACGTCGAGCCAGTCCAGCTCCAGGTCGATCTCGTGCTGCTTCCGGCGCGCCACGTGCAGGCGCAGCAGATAGCGCGGTCCCCCGTCGACGTCGACGCGGTAGGCGTGGTTGTGCGTGGCCCCCAGCTCGGTGAGCGCGGCGGGACCGATGTCCCAGGCCGCCAGGAGGTCGGACACGGCGCTCTCCCCGACGAGCGGGGTCAGTGGCCCATGCCGAGGCCGCCGTCGACCGGGATCACGGCACCCGAGATGTAGGCGGCCTCGTCCGAGGACACCCACGCCACGACGCCCGCGACCTCGGCCGCGGTGCCGTAGCGTCCGGCCGGGATGGACTTCTTGTACTCGGCCGCCTTCGCCTCCGGCAGCTCCGCGGTCATGTCGGTCTCGATGAAGCCGGGCGCGACCACGTTGGCCGTGATGCCGCGGGCGCCGAGCTCCCGCGTGACGGAGCGGGCGAGGCCCACGAGCCCGCTCTTGGACGCCGCGTAGTTGACCTGGCCGCCCGAGCCGTACAGCCCGACGACGCTGGAGATGAGGACGATGCGGCCGAAGCGCGCCTTGAGCATGCCCTTCGACGCGCGCTTGACGACGCGGAACGCGCCGCCCAGGTTCGTATCGACGACCTCGGTGAAGTCGTCGTCGCTCATGCGCATCATGAGGGTGTCGCGCGTGATGCCCGCGTTGGCGACCACGACCTCGACGGGACCGTACGCGGCCTCGACCTCGGTGAACGCGGCGTCGACGGACGCGGCGTCGGTCACGTCGGCGCGCACCGTGAGGCTGCCCTCGGGGCCCTGTCCGGAGCGCGCGGTGACGGCGACGCGGTGGCCCCGGCGCAGCATCTCCTCGGCGATCGCGTATCCGATCCCCCTGTTGCCTCCGGTGACGACGACGGTGCGTGCGGTGCTCATGGGGGACCTTCCATTACGGCTTGGAGGGGGCTTGCGGACGCGGACGAGCCTATCGGTGGCCGGGCGTACCCTGGTCTCGATGGGGAGCGCGTCGCTCCCTGCGAAGGACGCCATCCACGCATGCCAGCTCCGCAGCAGTCGGTCACCAGCCTCCCCCGGTCCCCGCAGGAGGACCGCCATGCCCGCATGGTGAAGTACACCATCGCGATGAGCATCCGCATGGTCTGCATCCTGTCCTGCCTCTTCCTCCAGGGCTGGTGGCTGGCCGTCGCCGCCATCGGCGCCATCGTGCTCCCGTACTTCGCGGTCATCCTCGCGAACGTCGGAGGCAACCAGGGCACCGCGGTCGAGCGGCCTGGCGGCGTGGTCGTCGTGTCCGCCCGCCACTCCGGCTTCCCGCCGCCCGCCGAGCCCTACGTGCCGTCGGAGCCGTTCCGCGCGTCCGAGGCCTTCACCATGCCCGAGCCGTTCACGACCTACGAGACCGGGCGCGCGCCCGAGCCGGACCGCGCATCCGACGCCCGTCCGACGAGCGCAGGCGGACCGACCGCGCCCGACACCCCGACCGACGCGTGAGCGGGCTCGCCTCCTGGGGCCTGGGATCCGCCGGCCCGTCCGCCGACGTGGTCGAGTGCTCGCGCGCCGGCTGCCGCGCCGACGCAGCCTGGCGCGTCGAGTGGCGGAACCCGCGCATCCACACGCCCGATCGGGTCAAGACCTGGACCGCGTGCGACGAGCACGTCGGCTTCCTGCGCGACTTCCTCGCCGGGCGCGACTTCCCCGTGCGCGTCGCCGCGATCGACGCCCCTGTCGCGGGGGCGATCGCGTGAGCCGCTGGCGCTTCGTCCTCAACCGCAGGTGGGCCGGCTACCTCGCGGTCGCCGTGGTCTTCGCCATCGCGTGCGTCCTCCTCAGCCACTGGCAGTTCGCGCGCCGCGACGAGGCCCTCGCGGAGATCGCCAAGGTCGAGGACAACTGGGACCGCACGCCGCAGCCCGTCGACCAGGTGCTCGCCGACACGTCGGCGTACGTCGACACGCAGAAGTGGACCCCGGTCACGATGACGGGCACCTACCTGGTGGACGAGCAGCTGCTCGCGCGCAACCGTCCGTTCAACGGCCAGCCCGGCTTCGAGGTCCTCACGCCCCTCCGCCTCGACGACGGCCGCGTCTTCGTCGTCGACCGCGGCTGGGTGCCCATCGGCAACTCGCAGGACTCCCCCGACTCCGTCCCCGCGCCACCCGCGGGCGAGGTCACGGTGACGGCGCGCCTCAAGGCGGGTGAGCCGGAGCTGCCGGGTCGCTCGGCGCCCGCGGGGCAGATCGCGACCGTCAACCTGCCCGACATCGCCGGACGCGTCGGGTCGCCCACGTTCACGGGCGCGTACGGGCTGCTGATCTCCGAGGATCCCGCCCCCGCCGACGCCGCCCCCTTCGCGACGCCGCGTCCCGAGGAGGACGAAGGCCCGCACCTCTCCTACGCGTTCCAGTGGCTGGTGTTCGCCATCATCGCGTTCGTCGGCCTCGGGGTCGCGATCCGCAACGAGTACCGCATCATCAACGCCGACGATCCCGACGAGCAGGACCGCGAGCGAGCCCGGCAGGCCAAGCGCGCCCGGAAGCAGCCCTCGGACGCGGACGTCGAGGACCGGATCCTCGACGACGCCCGCTGAGACCGGTCAGGCCAGCTCGATGAGGTCCATGTAGTCGGGGCTCCAGTGGTCCTCGGTGCCCTCCGGCATGATGAGGACGCGCTCCGGGTTCAGCGCCTCGACCGCTCCCGAGTCGTGGCTGACCAGCACCACGGCGCCCGAGTAGGTGTTGAGCGCGCCGAGGATCTCCTCGCGGCTCGCGGGGTCGAGGTTGTTGGTGGGCTCGTCGAGCAGCAGCACGTTGGCGCCGGACACCACGATCATCGCCAGCGCCAGACGCGTCTTCTCGCCGCCGGACAGGACACCGGCGGGCTTCGCCGAGTCGTCGCCCGTGAACAGGAACGAGCCGAGGACGCGACGTGCCTCCATCTCGGAGATGTCGGGCGAGGAGGACACCATGTTCTCCAGCACGCTGCGCTTGACGTCGATGGTCTCGTGCTCCTGCGCGTAGTAGCCGATGCGCAGGCCGTGGCCGGGTTCGAGGCGCCCGGTGTCGGGCTCGTCGACACCGGCGAGGATCCGCAGAAGCGTCGTCTTGCCCGCGCCGTTAAGGCCGAGGATGACGACCTTGCTGCCGCGGTCGATCGCGAGGTCGACGGCCGTGAAGATCTCGAGCGAGCCGTAGTTCTTGCTGAGGTCGCTCGCCATGAGCGGCGTGCGGCCGCAGGCGACGGGCTCGGGGAAGCGCAGCTTGGCGACGCGGTCGACGGCGCGCACCTCCTCGAGGCCGGACAGCATCTTCTCCGCGCGCCGCACCATCTGGTGGGCGGCGGCGGCCTTCGAGGCCTTGGCGCCGAACTTCGCGGCCTGCAGCTGAAGGACGCCCGCCTTCTTCTCGACGTTGGCGCGCTCCTTCTTGCGGCGCTCCTCGTCGGCGGCGCGCTGGCGCTGGTAGTGCTTCCATCCCATGTTGTAGATGTCGATGACCATGCGGTTCGCGTCGAGGTAGAAGACCCGATTCACCGTGTCGCCGACGAGCTCCACGTCGTGGCTGATCACGATGAGGCCGCCCTGGTACCCCTTGAGGAACTCGCGGAGCCAGGTGACGGAGTCCGCGTCGAGGTGGTTGGTGGGCTCGTCGAGGAGCATCGTGTCGGCGCCGGAGAACAGGATGCGCGCGAGCTCGATGCGGCGGCGCTGGCCGCCGGAGAGGGTGCTGAGCGGCTGGTCGAGGATGCGATCGGGCAGGCTGAGGTTGCTCGCGATGGACGCGGCCTCTGCTTCGGCCGCGTACCCGCCGAGCGCGACGAAGCGCTCCTCGAGCCGGCCGTAGTCCTTCATCGCCTTGGCGGAGACCTTGTCGTCGGTGGACGCCATGTCGAGCATCGCGCGCTGCATGTCGAGCGACAGCGTGCCGAGGCCGCGGGCGTCGAGGATGCGCGTGCGGGCCAGGTCCTCCGGGTTGCCGGAGCGCGGGTCCTGCGGCAGGTAGCCGATCTCGCCGGAGCGGTCGATGCGGCCGCCGGTGGGCTGGCCCTCCCCCGCGAGGATCTTGGTGAGCGTCGTCTTGCCGGCGCCGTTGCGGCCGACGAGGCCGATCTTGTCCCCCGGGCTCACCCGGAACGAGACGTCCTCCATGAGGACGCGGGCGCCGACGCGCAGCTCCAGGTCGTGTACAGCGAGCACGGTGAGGGGTCCTTCTGTTGAGCGGATGTCCCACGGTCCGTGGGAGGGGGGGCGACCCGCAGCAGAGGGGGTCGAGCCCGGTCGGTCGAGGGCGTCCATCGGACCCGACCGGTCCAGTGTACGAGACGCAGGGTGCCGCCGCCCTCCGCAGGGCGGGCGGGCGACGCGACGACGGCCCCACCCGGGAGCGGGTGGGGCCGTCGAGGACGAGCGGGGGCGAGGATCACATGGAGAAGCCGAGCGCCCGCATCATGTCGCGGCCGTCGTCGGTGATCCGGTCGGGACCCCACGGCGGCATCCACACCCAGTTGATGCGGAACGCGGCCACGACGCCGTCGAGCGCCTCCGCGGTCTGCTCCTCGAGCACGTCCGTGAGCGGGCAGCCCGCCGACGTCAGCGTCATGTGGATGATGAGCGCGTCGTTCTCGTCGTCCCACGCGAGGTCGTAGATGAGTCCGAGGTCGACCACGTTGATCCCGAGCTCGGGATCCATGACGTCCTTGAGCGCCTCCTCGACCTCGTCGAACTTCTGCGGGGTCAGCGTGCTCTGCGTGCTCACGCGTCCACCGTGGTCGAGGGGGTGAGGAAGCGGTCGTAGCCCTCCTCCTCGAGGCGGTCGGCCAGCTCGCGGCCGCCCTGCTCGGCGACCCGGCCCGCGACGAAGACGTGCACGAAGTCGGGCTGGATGTAGCGCAGGATGCGCGTGTAGTGCGTGATGAGTAGGAGCCCGAGGCCCGTGTTCGCCTTCGCGCGGTTGACGCCCTCGGAGACGATCTTGAGCGCGTCGACGTCGAGGCCGGAGTCGGTCTCGTCGAGCACGGCGAACTTGGGCTTCAGCAGCTCGAGCTGCAGCACCTCGTTGCGCTTCTTCTCGCCGCCGGAGAAGCCCTCGTTGACGTTGCGCTCGGCGAACGCCGGGTCCATCTTGAGCGCCGCCATGGACGTGCGGACGTCCTTGATCCAGCCGCGGATGGCCGGGGCCTCGCCGTCGATCGCGGTCTTCGCGGTGCGGAGGAAGTTGGTGGTGGTGACGCCGGGGATCTCGACCGGGTACTGCATGGCGAGGAACAGACCCGCGCGGGCGCGCTCGTCCACCGTCATGTCGAGGACCTCGACGCCGTCGAGCGTGATGGAGCCGGAGTCGACGTGGTACTTGGGGTGACCCGAGATCGTGTACGCCAGCGTGGACTTGCCGGAGCCGTTCGGGCCCATGATCGCGTGGATCTCGCCCTCGTTGATCGTGAGGTCGACGCCCTTGAGGATCTGCTTGCGACCCTGCTCGGTGTCGACGCTGACGTGCAGGTCGGTGATGGTGAGAGTTGACATGCGTGCGGTTCCTCTAGCTCTTCGGGGTGGTGTCGATGTGGATGTCGCCGTCCACGATGGACACGGGGTAGACGGGGACGGGCTCGTACGCCGGCAGCGTGCGCGGCTTGCCCGTCTCGAGGGAGAACTTCGACCCGTGGGCCCAGCACTCCAGGGTGTCGCCCTCGACGAAGCCCTCGGCGAGCGAGATGTCGCCGTGCGTGCAGGTGTCGCCGATGGCGTGCACGGTGCCGGAGGAGTCCTTCACGAGCGCGATGGCGAGGCCCTCGATCTCGACGCGGAGGGCCTCGTTCTCGCCGAGCTCGTCGACGGCGCAGATGCGGACGGCGGTCATCGGGCGACCGCCTCGGTCGTAGTGGTGGACAGCTCGGCCTCGATGGCGGCCTGCAGCCGCTCCTCGAGGTCGGGGACGCCGATCTGCTGCACGATCTCGCTGAGGAAGCCACGGACGACGAGGCGGCGCGCCTCCTCCTCCGTAATCCCGCGGGCCTGCAGGTAGAACAGCTGCTCGTCGTCGAAGCGGCCCGTGGCGCTCGCGTGACCGGCGCCGGCGATGTCGCCGGTCTCGATCTCGAGGTTCGGGACCGAGTCGGCGCGCGTGCCGTCCGTGAGGACCAGGTTGCGGTTCTGCTCGTAGCTGTCGGTTCCCGGCGCGGAGCGGCGGATGAGGACGTCGCCGATCCACACGGTGCGCGCGCCCTTCCCCTGCAGCGCGCCCTTGTAGGTGACGCGGCTGCGGGTGTTGGGGGCGTCGTGGTCGACGTACACCTGCTGCTCGAGGTGCTGGCCCGCGTCGGCGAAGTACACGCCGAGCAGCTCGCCGTCGGCGCCCTCGTTCGAGAGGTGGGCCGAGGGGTTGACCCGGACGATGGATCCGCCGAGCGTCACCACCACGTGCTTGAGCTTGGCGTCGCGGCCGACGACGGCCTGGTGCGCCGCGAGGTGGCGCGCCTCGTCGTCCCACTGCTGCACGGTGACGACGGTGAGCTCGGCCTGGTCGCCGACGAGGATCTCGACGTTCTCGACGAGGGACGCCGATCCGGCGTTGTCGAGGATGACGACGCCGCGGCTGAACGGCGCCGCCGTGATGACGGTGTGCGCGGCGCGCGGCGTCGAGCCGAGCTCGGAGCGGCCGACCGTGACGGTGACGCGCTCCTCCCCCGTGACCTCGATGGCGAGCGCCTCGCCGAAGGACGACCAGGCGTTGGCCTGGGCGCGGTCCTCGGGGGCACCCGCGGTGCCGATGCGCGCGTCGTCCCGGGGGATCCAGGAGACGGACGTGCCGGCGGCGTCGGAGGCGGTGACCGGGTACCGCGAGCCGTCGAGCTCACCCGAGATGAGGTCGTCGAGCCGGCGGACGGGCGTCAGCTTCCAGACGGCCTCGCGGCCGGTCACGGCCTCGAACGCCGCGACGTCCGTGGACGTGAAGCGCTCGGAGCGGGTCTGGATGGGGACGGTCGCCCACCCTCCGTCGGTGTGCGCCCGGTTGCCGTGCTGGTCGGCGGGGACGGGGGCTTCTGTGGTGGCGAGTGGGGTCGTCATCTAGCCGACGGATCCTTCCATGCCCATCTCGATGAGCTTGTTGAGTTCGAGCGCGTACTCCATGGGCAGCTCTCGGGCGATGGGCTCGATGAAGCCGCGGACGATCATGGCCATGGCCTCGTCCTCGGGCATGCCCCGGCTCATCAGGTAGAACAGCTGCTCCTCGCTGACGCGCGAGACCGTGGCCTCGTGGCCGAGCTGGACGTCGTCCACGCGGATGTCGATCGCGGGGTACGTGTCGGAGCGGGAGATGGTGTCGACCAGCAGGGCGTCGCAGCGGACCGTGTTGGCGGAGTGGTGCGCCGCCGCGTCCACGCGGATCTCGCCGCGGTAGCCGGCCCGGCCGCCGCCGCGCGCGATGGACTTGGAGACGATCGACGACTGCGTGTACGGCGCCATGTGCACCATCTTCGCGCCGGCGTCCTGGTGCTGGCCGGGGCCCGCGAAGGCGACCGAGAGGGTCTCGCCCTTGGCGCGCTCGCCCATGAGGTAGATGGAGGGGTACTTCATCGTGACCTTGGAGCCGATGTTGCCGTCGATCCACTCCATGGTCGCGCCCTCGGCCGCCGTCGCGCGCTTGGTGACGAGGTTGTAGACGTTGTTCGACCAGTTCTGGATGGTCGTGTAGCGGACGCGGGCGTCCTTCTTCACGATGATCTCGACGACCGCGGAGTGCAGCGAGTCGGACTTGTAGATGGGGGCGGTGCAGCCCTCGATGTAGTGGACGTAGCTGCCCTCGTCCGCGATGATCAGCGTCCGCTCGAACTGGCCCATGTTCTCGGTGTTGATGCGGAAGTACGCCTGCAGCGGGATCTCGACGTGGACGCCCTTGGGCACGTACACGAACGAGCCGCCCGACCAGACGGCGGTGTTCAGCGCCGCGAACTTGTTGTCGCCCGCGGGGATGACGGTGCCGAAGTACTCCTTGAACAGATCGGGGTGCTCGCGCAGCGCCGTGTCGGTGTCCATGAAGATGACGCCCTGGTCCTCGAGCTCCTTCTGGATGGAGTGGAAGACGACCTCGGACTCGTACTGCGCCGCGACGCCGGAGACGAGGCGCTGGCGCTCGGCCTCGGGGATGCCGAGCCGCTCGTACGTGTTCTTGATGTCGTCGGGCAGGTCCTCCCACGTCTGGGCCTGCTTCTCCGTGGAGCGCACGAAGTACTTGATGTTGTCGAAGTCGATGCCGGAGAGGTCGGCGCCCCACGTCGGCATGGGCTTCTTGCCGAAGAGCTCGTAGCCCTTCATGCGGTTGGCGAGCATCCACTCGGGCTCGTCCTTGCGCCGCGAGATGTCCGCGACGACCTGGGGGGAGATGCCGCGCTTGGCCGAGGCGCCGGCGACGTCCGAGTCGGACCAGCCGAACTCGTACTGCCCCAGGCTCTCGAGCTCGGGTCGGTCGATGAGCACATCTGACATGGCTACCTGCTTTCCTGACGATCTGGGCGTATCAGCGCCGTATCGGCATTCACCCCCCGCACGGCGACGCCGCTTCGGTGACGAGAGGAAGACTGTGGGTGTCCGGGATGCGGCGGCTTCACGCCCCGCGCCCCTCTTAGGATGAACAGGAACGCGGGTGGACTTGTTCCCGCCGTCCTCGCTGACGTGCCGGATGCTGCAAGACCCGACGTGTTCCATGAACCACCCGATTCTACGGGCAATCCAGCGGGCGCGGAAGGCAGGCAGTGACTCACGGCACCGATGCGGGGCAGTCTCCCAGTGGGAGCGTGCTAGGTCAGACCCTCATGGTCACGAGGCGGCTGCGGGAGCGGCTGCCGGACGGGATCACGCGCACGACGCGGTTCCTCGTGTGGACCACGCTCGTCGTGCAGACGCTCGTCGTCGGGACGGGCGGGCTCGTCCGGCTCACGGGCTCCGGCCTCGGCTGCCCCACCTGGCCGCGGTGCACCGCCGACTCCTTCGTGTCGACGCCGGAGATGGGCGTGCACGGGATCATCGAGTTCGGCAACCGCCTGCTCACCTTCGTCCTGGTGATCGTCGCCATCGCCACGTTCCTGGTCGTGCTCCGGCTCCGGAACCGCGGACGCGGGCTCTTCTCGATCGCGCTCGCCATCGGCCTGGGCATCCCCGCGCAGGGCGTCATCGGCGGGATCACGGTGCTGACGGGGCTGAACCCCTACATCGTGGGCCTGCACTTCGTCGTGTCCGTCGTGCTCGTCGTGCTGTCGACCGTGCTCGTGTGGCGCACGTACCACCCGCTCGACGAGGCCGAGCGCTCGGTCCCGTCCTCGTTCGTGATCCTCGCGCGCATCACCGCCGTCGTCGTGGGCGTCACGATCCTCGTCGGCATCGTCGTCACCGGATCCGGTCCCCACGCGGGCGACCAGGGCGCGGCGCGCAACGGGCTCGACCCGGAGCTGCTGCAGCACGTGCACAGCTGGCCGGCCTACACGACCTTCGGCCTCACGATCGCCCTCGTGGTCATCGCGACCCGCAACCGATGGACCGCCGTGTCGCGCTGGACCCGGGTGCTGCTGGCCGTCGAGCTCGTGCAGATCGCCGTGGGCCTCATCCAGGCGCGGACGGGCCTCCCCGAGTTCCTCGTGGGGCTGCACATGGTCCTGGCGTGCCTGCTCGCGTCGGCCATGACGGCGACGCTCCTGAGCACCACGCGACGCGCGGACACCCTGCGGCTCACCCCCGCGGAGGTGCGGCGCTCCGCGCACGTGGGCTGACCGCCCGCCCAATCCCGCCGACGCCCGCCCGAGTCCCGCTCGCGGCGGGCGTCTTCGCGTGCGGCAGCCGGTCCGAGGCGAGGCGCCGTCGCCCGTCGAGGGCACGCCCGGAGGAGAGCCGGACGCGGCACGCGCTCGGCACGGCAGGCGGCAGGTGCGTCGGACGCCGCGCCGCGAGCCCCGTGACCGGGCACGCACCAGGCGGCCGCGGCACCGGCTGCGGCGCCGGGGTCAGCCGACGTGCGACCCCCGCGTCGGGACCGCAGGGATCAGAAGGGCAGCAGCGGGTCGATGCCGACCGCGAGGAACAGCAGCGAGAGGTACGAGATGGACGCGTGGAACACGCGCATCGGCTTGATCGGCTCGTGGCGCACCGCGAGGTCGTACAGGCGGTGCGTCTCGTAGACGAACCAGCCGCCGCCCGCGAGAGCTGCCAGCGTGTAGACGAGCCCCATGCCCGCGACCGGGATCAGCAGGAGCGAGCAGGCGAGCGTGGCCCACGCGTACAGGATGGTCTGCAGGCCGACGGCCGCACGTCCGCGCACGACGGCGAGCATGGGCACGTTGACCGAGGCGTAGTCGTCCCGGTACTTCATGGACAGCGGCCAGTAGTGCGGTGGCGTCCAGAGGAACACGATCATGAAGAGGATCACGGGCGCCCACGAGATGTCACCCGTGACGGCGGCCCAGCCGATCAGGACCGGCATGCAGCCGGCAGCTCCGCCCCAGACGATGTTCTGCGGCGTGCGGCGCTTCAGCCACAGCGTGTAGACGAAGACGTAGAAGAGGATGGCGGCCAGCGAGAGCGCCGCGGCCAGCCAGTTGGAGATGACGCCGAGCCAGACGATGCTGGCCACGCCGATGATCCAGGCGAAGACGAGGGCCTCGCGGTCCGTCAGCTCCCCCGTCACCAGGGGACGGCGCTGCGTGCGCTTCATGACGCGGTCGATGTCGCGGTCGATGTAGCAGTTGAATGCGTTGGCGCTGCCCGCGCTGAGCGTGCCGCCGACGAGGACGCCGAGGATCAGCCAGGGGTTCGGCCACCCGCCCTGGGCGAGGATCATGACGGGCGCGGTGGTCACGAGCAGGAGCTCGATCACACGCGGCTTCGTCAGTGCGACGTACGCCTTGGTCTTCCTCGCCACGCCGATCGTCTCCCGATCGACCCGACTCTGCACCGCAACGTTCATCGCACCTCTAACTCGCCGGACATTCCCTCCCCATGGTAGGCCACGGCCCCTGCGAGCCGAGCCGCGGGCGCCCGTCGCGACGGGCTCGGAACACCTGGGGCCAGGTGGGTGTTCCCTATACTGATAGGCGGTCCGGCTGGGCCTCCCCCCATCTTCAGAAGGGCTAGAACCAAGTGGCAGCATTGCAATGGGACCCCATCGACAGCAAGGCGGTCGACACCGCACGTATCCTCGCCGCGGACGCGGTGGAGAAGGTCGGAAACGGTCACCCCGGCACCGCCATGAGCCTGGCCCCGGCGGCCTACCTCCTGTTCCAGAAGGTCATGCGCCGCGACCCGTCCGACAGCACCTGGATCGGTCGCGACCGGTTCATCCTCTCGGTGGGCCACAGCTCGCTCACGCAGTACACGCAGTTCTTCCTCGGCGGCTACGGCCTCGAGATCGAGGACCTCCAGGCCCTCCGCACGTGGGACTCCAAGACCCCGGGTCACCCGGAGTACGGACACACCGACGGCGTCGAGATCACCACCGGCCCCCTCGGCCAGGGCCTCGCCTCCTCCGTGGGCTTCGCCTACGCCGCCCGCTACGAGCGCGGTCTCTTCGACCCCGAGACCCCCGCGGGCGAGAGCCCGTTCGACCACTTCGTGTACGTGATCGCCGGCGACGGCGACATGCAGGAGGGCATCACCTCCGAGGCCTCCTCCCTCGCGGGGCACCAGGAGCTCGGCAACCTCATCGCGATCTACGACAGCAACCAGATCTCCATCGAGGACGACACCGACATCGCGTTCACCGAGGACGTGGCCGCGCGCTACGAGGCCTACGGCTGGCACGTGCAGCACGTCGACTGGAAGAAGACGGGCGAGTACGTCGAGGACGTGCAGGAGCTGTTCGACGCCGTCGAGGCCGCCAAGGCCGAGACGCGGAAGCCCTCGCTGATCATCCTCAAGACGATCATCGGCTGGCCCTCCCCCAAGAAGCAGAACTCGGGCAAGATCCACGGCTCCGCCCTCGGCGCCGAGGAGCTGGCGGCCGTCAAGCAGATCGTCGGCTTCGACCCCGAGAAGAGCTTCGAGGTGCCGGACGGCGTCCTCGAGCACACCCGCCAGGCCGTCGAGCGCGGCCAGCAGCAGCACCGCGAGTGGGACGAGAAGCTCGCCGCGTGGGCCGAGGCGAACCCCGAGCGCAAGACGCTGCTCGACCGCGTCCTCGCCGGCGACGCCCCCGAGGGCCTCGACGAGGCGCTCCCCGTGTTCCCCGCGGGCAAGGACGTCTCGACGCGCGCCGCCTCCGGCAAGGTCATCAACGCCATCGCCGAGGTCATGCCCGAGCTGTGGGGCGGCTCCGCCGACCTCGCCGAGTCGAACAACACGACCATCGAGTCGGCGCCGTCCTTCGTGCCCGCCGAGCGCTCCACCGACATGTGGAAGGGCGACCCCTACGGCCGCGTCCTCCACTTCGGCATCCGCGAGCACGCGATGGGCGCGATCCTCAACGGCATCGTCCTGCACGGCAACACGCGCCCCTTCGGTGGCACGTTCCTCATCTTCAGCGACTACATGCGCCCGGCGGTCCGTCTCGCCGCGCTCATGAAGGCGCCGTCGATCTTCGTCTGGACGCACGACTCCGTCGCCCTCGGCGGCGACGGTCCCACGCACCAGCCGGTGGAGCAGCTCGCCAGCCTCCGCGCCATCCCGGGCCTCGACGTCATCCGCCCCGCGGACGCCAACGAGACCGCGCAGGCGTGGAAGACGATCCTCACGCGTCGCATGGGCCCCGCGGGCCTCGCGCTCTCGCGCCAGAACCTCCCGGTCCTGGAGCGCGGCGCGGGCGACGCCACGGCCACCGAGTTCGCCTCGGCCACCGGCGTGGCCAAGGGCGCGTACATCCTGGCCGACACCGAGGGCACGCCCGACGTGATCCTCATCGCCACGGGCTCCGAGGTCCAGTTCGCCGTGGAGGCCCGCGAGGCCCTCGCCGCGGACGGCGTCCAGGCCCGTGTCGTCAGCGCCCCGAGCCTCGAGTGGTTCGAGGAGCAGGATGCCGAGTACAAGGAGCACGTGCTCCCCGCGGCGGTCGCCGCGCGCGTCTCCGTCGAGGCGGGCATCTCGCTCTCCTGGAAGCAGTACGTCGGGCACCACGGCCGCAGCATCTCGATCGAGCACTTCGGCGCCAGCGCCGAGTACGAGGTCCTGTACCGCGAGTTCGGCATCACCACGGAGGCCGTCGTGAAGGCGGCCAAGGAGTCCATCGCCTCCCTCTAGAAGCTGACGAGGAGCGGGGCGGCCGAGCTGCTCCGCTCCCCGCCGGCCGCCCCGATCGACCCGCCCATCGGCGCGTCGACCGGGTACCCGGGAGGGGCGCACGCGTGCGCCCCTCCCCCCGAACCTCACAACCAGCGAGAAGAAGGCAACATGACCGACACCACTTCCCCCACCGCGCAGCTCTCCGCCGCGGGCGTCAGCATCTGGCTCGACGACCTGTCGCGCGAGCGCATCGATGCCAAGGGCATCGAGAAGGTGATCGCCGAGCGCGACGTCGTCGGCATCACGACGAACCCCACCATCTTCGCGTCGGCCCTCGCCAAGGGCGAGGCGTACGACGCACAGGTCCGCGAGCTCGCGGCCGACGGCGCCGACGTCGACCGCGCGGTCTTCGAGATCACCACCCGCGACGTCGGCGAGGCCGCGCGCATCTTCCGCCCGGTCTACGACCGCACCGCCGGCTTCGACGGCCGCGTCTCCATCGAGGTCTCCCCCGACTTCGCCAACGACACGCAGGCGACCATCGACGAGGCCCACAAGCTGTGGGACAAGATCGCCGAGCCCAACGTCATGATCAAGATCCCCGCGACCCGCGAGGGCCTCGAGGCCATCACCGAGGTCATCGGCGCCGGCATCAGCGTCAACGTCACGCTCATCTTCAGCCTCGAGCGCTACCGCGAGGTCATCAACGCGTACCTCACCGGCCTCGAGAAGGCCAAGGCGGCGGGCATCGACCTGTCGACCATCCACTCGGTCGCCTCCTTCTTCGTGTCGCGCGTCGACACCGAGATCGACAAGCGCCTCGACGCGCTCGGCACCGACGAGGCCACCGCGCTCAAGAGCAAGGCCGGCGTCGCCAACGCGCAGCTCGCCTACCAGGCGTTCGAGCAGTCCTTCGCGTCCGAGCGCGCCCAGGGCCTCCTCGGCGCCGGCGCCAACAAGCAGCGCCCCCTCTGGGCGTCCACGGGCGTCAAGAGCCCCGACCTGCCCGACACGCTCTACGTGACGCAGCTCGTCGCGGCGGACGTCGTCAACACCATGCCGGAGAAGACGCTCGACGCGACATTCGACCACGGCGTGATCGAGGGCGACACCATCACGGGCTCCTACGACGCCGCGAACGACGTCCTCAACCGGGTCGACGCGCTCGGCATCTCCTACAAGGAGGTCACCGAGCTCCTCGAGAAGGAGGGCGTCGAGAAGTTCAAGGTGTCGTGGAGCGAGCTCATCGAGACCGTCACGACCGCCCTGGACGGCGCCAAGTGAGCGTGCGCATCGCGCTGAGCGGCGCGGCGGCCACGGCCGTCGAGAACCACGTCCCCGCCCTCGTCGAGGCGCACGTCGCCTCCGGCATCACCGGTCTCGACGGCACGCTGTGGGGTCCCGACGCCGAGTCCGAGGCCACCAAGCGCCTCGGCTGGACGCAGGCGGTCTCCGTCTCGCGCCCCCTCGTCGCCGAGATCACCGCGCTCCGGGAGGAGCTCCGCGGCCAGGGCGTCGAACACATCGTCCTCGGCGGCATGGGCGGATCCTCGCTCGCGCCCGAGGTCATCACCCGCACCGCGGGCGTCGAGCTCACGGTCCTCGACTCGACCGACCCGGGCCAGGTGCTCGCCGCGCTCGGCGACCGCCTCACCACCACCGCGGTGGTCATCTCCTCGAAGTCCGGCTCCACGCTCGAGACGGACAGCCAGAAGCGCGTCTACGAGAAGTCGTTCCGCGCGGCGGGCATCGACCCGACCACCCGGATCGTCATCGTGACCGACCCGGGCTCCCCGCTCGACGAGTCGGCGCGCGCCGACGGGTACCGCGTGTTCAACGCGGACCCCGACGTCGGCGGCCGCTACAGCGCGCTGACCGCCTTCGGCCTCGTGCCGTCCGGACTGGCCGGTGCCGACATCGGCGGCCTGCTCGACGAGGCGGAGGCGGCGTCCGCGCAGCTCGCCGTCGACGACGTGTCGAACCCGGGCCTCGTGCTCGGCGCCGCGATCGCCGGCACCTCGCCGCTCAAGGACAAGCTCGGCATCGTCTCCGACGGCACGCACATCGTGGGCTTCGGCGACTGGGTCGAGCAGCTCATCGCGGAGTCCACCGGCAAGCTCGGCACGGGCCTCCTGCCCGTCGTGCTGCCGACCGACGCCCCCGAGCTGGGCCTCGGCCTCGCCGACCTGCAGATCGCGCGGCTCGTCGCCGACGCCGACGCGCACGACGCGGCCGACGGCGAGATCGTCATCAGCGGCACGCTCGGCGCGCAGATCCTCACGTGGGAGTACGCCGTCGCCGTCGCGGGCCGCCTGCTCGAGATCAACCCCTTCGACCAGCCCGACGTGGAGGCCGCCAAGGTCGCCGCGCGCGGACTGCTGGACGACCGTCCCGCGCCCGAGGCCCCCGTCGTCACGACGGACGGCATCGAGGTGCGCGGCACGAGCGAGGTCACCGCGGGCGCGTCCGACGTCGCGTCGGCGATCGACGCCCTGCTCGCCCAGGTCGGCCCCACGGGCTACGTCGCCGTCCAGGCCTTCGTCGACCGCCTCGCGCTCCCCGAGCTCGAGCGCCTCCGCGACGCCGTCGCCCGCAAGGTCGGCCGTCCGGTCACCTTCGGCTGGGGCCCCCGCTTCCTCCACTCCACGGGGCAGTTCCACAAGGGCGGCACTCCCGTCGGCGTGTTCCTGCAGATCACCGCGGACGCGGCCGAGGATCTCGAGATCCCCGACCGCCCCTTCACCTTCGGGCAGCTCATCCAGGCGCAGGCCGCCGGCGACGCCACCGTGCTCGCCGAGCACGGTCGTCCCGTCCTGCGACTGAACCTGACCGACCCCACCACGGACGCCCGGGCCCTGCTCTCGACGCTCGAATGACCGCATCGCCGGATCCGTCCGGCAGATCGAGGAGTTACATGTCGCCGGTGGATATCACCCCGGAATTCAATCCACTGCGGATCCCGTCAGACCGACGGCTGAACCGCATCGCGGGGCCCAGCAGCCTCATCATCTTCGGCGTGACGGGTGACCTGTCGCGCAAGAAGCTGATGCCGGCCGTCTACGACCTCGCCAACCGGGGGCTCCTGCCCCCCGGCTTCGCGCTCATCGGCTTCGCCCGGAGGGACTGGGAGGACCAGGACTTCGAGCAGGTCGTGTACGAGGCCGTCAAGCAGTACTCGCGCACCAAGTTCGACGAGGACGTCTGGCGCCAGCTGGCGCAGGGCATCCGCTTCGTGCAGGGCACCTTCGACGACGACGAGGCGTTCCAGACGCTGAAGGACATCACCGAGGAGCTCGACCGCGAGCGGGGCACGATGGGGAACCACGCGTTCTACCTGTCGATCCCGCCGAAGTCCTTCCCGCTGGTCACCGAGCAGCTCCGCCGCTCGGGCCTCGCGGACCAGAAGGAGGGGCACTGGCGCCGGGTCGTCATCGAGAAGCCCTTCGGGAGCGACCTCAAGACGGCACGCGAGCTGAACGCGGTCGTCGAGTCCGTCTTCCCGCCGGACTCGGTGTTCCGCATCGACCACTACCTGGGCAAGGAGACGGTCCAGAACATCCTGGCGCTGCGCTTCGCGAACCAGCTCTACGAGCCCCTGTGGAACGCCAACTACGTGGACCACGTGCAGATCACCATGGCCGAGGACATCGGCGTGGGCGGCCGTGCCGGTTACTACGACGGCATCGGCGCGGCCCGCGACGTGATCCAGAACCACCTCCTGCAGCTCCTCGCCCTCACGGCCATGGAGGAGCCCGTCGCGTTCGACGCGTCGAGCCTCCGGGACGAGAAGGAGAAGGTGCTGTCCGCGGTGCGCCTGCCGAAGGACCTCTCCACCGCCACGGCCCGCGGGCAGTACGCCGGCGGGTGGCAGGGCGGCGAGGAGGTCGTGGGCTTCCTCGACGAGGACGGCATGAACCCCGAGTCCCTGACCGAGACCTACGCGGCCATGCGGCTCGACATCAACACGCGCCGCTGGTCCGGCGTGCCGTTCTACCTGCGCGCGGGCAAGCGCCTCGGCCGCCGCGTGACGGAGATCGCGGTCGTGTTCAAGCGCGCCCCGCAGAACCTGTTCGCGGAGGACCAGACGTCGGCCCTCGGGCAGAACGCGCTCGTCATCCGGGTGCAGCCCGACGAGGGCGTCACCATCCGCTTCGGCTCCAAGGTGCCCGGCGCGGGGATGCAGGTGCGCGACGTCACCATGGACTTCGGCTACGGCCACGCCTTCACCGAGGCGAGCCCGGAGGCGTACGAGCGGCTCATCCTCGATGTGCTGCTCGGCGACCCGCCGCTCTTCCCCCGCCACCAGGAGGTCGAGCTGAGCTGGAAGATCCTGGACCCCATCGAAGAATTCTGGCGCACGCAGGGCCAGCCCGAGCAGTACCGTCCGGGCACCTGGGGGCCGGCCTCGGCCGACGAGCTCCTCGCCCGCGACGGACGGACCTGGAGGCGGCCATGAGAGTCGATCTGCCGAACACCACCACCGCCAAGATCTCGAAGGCGCTCGTCAAGATCCGCGAGGAGGGCGGCGCGGTCGCCCTCGGCCGCGTCCTGACGCTCGTGATCTCCACCTCGCTCGGCAGCGAGGAGGAGGCCATCGAGGCGGCGAACGACGCCTCGCGCGAGCACCCCATGCGCGTCATCGTGATCTCCACCGAGCGCGGTGCCGCCGCGGAGACGACGACGGAGAAGGCGCGCGTCGACGCCGAGATCCGCGTGGGCGGCGACGCCGGCGCGAGCGAGGTCGTCGTGCTGCGCGTCTACGGCGCGGCTGCCGAGGACGAGGAGAGCCTGGTCACGGGCCTCCTCCTCCCCGACGCGCCCGTCGTGGCCTGGTGGCCGCACGATGCTCCCGCGGTCGTCAGCCAGTCGCCGCTCGGCCGCATCGCGCAGCGCCGCATCACGGACTCGTCCACGAGCAGCAACCCGCGCCTGGCCCTGCAGCACCTGGCGGCGACGTACGCCCCCGGCGACACGGACTTCGCCTGGACGCGCCTCACGCTCTGGCGCGCGCTGCTCGCCGCGGTGCTCGACCAGCCGCCGTACGAGCCCGTCACGCAGGTGGAGGTGTCCGGCGCCGCCGACTCCCCCTCCACCGTGCTGCTCGCCGCGTGGCTCGGGCTGCAGCTGCAGGTGCCCGTGCTCCACGAGGTCACCACGCGCGCCACCGGCTCGAGCGGGATCCACGGCGTGCGGCTCCACCGCGCGTCGGGCGTCATCGACCTCGACCGGCCGATCGCCAACGTAGCGACGCTCAAGCAGCCGAACCAGCCGACGCACGACGTGAGCCTCCCCCGGCGCAGCCTCCGCGACTGCCTGGCCGAGGAGCTGCGGCGCCTCGACCCGGACGCCCTCTACGGGGACGTGATCCGTCACGGCCTCGAGCGCTCGAACGCCGGCCACGGGTACATCCCCGCGTCCACCACCGCACGGAAGGACTCGGGAGACCGATGACGAACGACCGCAGGGTGCTCGTGCACCCCGACAAGAAGGCCATGACCGGCTCCGTCGCCGCGCGCTTCCTCACGAAGCTCGTCGACATCCTGGATGAGGAGGAGACCGCGAACGTCGTCCTCACCGGGGGGACGGTCGGCCCGAGCATCCTCGCGGCCGTCAACGAGTCCGCGGCGCGCGACAGCGTCGACTGGACGCGCGTGCACTTCTGGTTCGGCGACGAGCGGTGGCTGCCCCACGGCGACCCCGAGCGCAACGACACCACGGTGCGCGCGGCCCTGCTCGATCACATCGAGCTGCCCGCGGAGAACGTCCACGCGATGGGCGCGAGCGACGCCGGCCTCAGCCTCGACGAGGCCGTGGCCGCGTACACGGCGGAGCTCGCCGCGCACGCCAACGGCGACACCGCGCTCCCCCGGTTCGACATCACGTTCCTCGGCGTCGGCCCGGACGGGCACGTGGCATCGCTCTTCCCCGACAGCGACGGCATCCGCACCATGGACGCCGCCGTGATCCCCGTGCGCAACTCGCCGAAGCCGCCGGCCGAGCGCATCTCGCTCACGCTGCCTGTGCTGAACTCGTCGCTGCGCATCTGGATGGTGCTCGCGGGCCCCGACAAGGCGTTCGCGCTGGGCCTGGCGCTCGCGGGCGCCGACCGGACCGAGGTGCCCGTCGCGGGCATCAAGGGCCGCAAGCGCACGGTGTTCTTCATCGACCGCGAGGCCGCCGCCGACGTCCCGGAGAACCTCCGGTTGTCGTCGTACTGACGCGGGAGCCGGAGCGGTCCGGCGCTCGACACGAAGGGCGGGTCCTCCGGGACCCGCCCTTCGTCGTCCCCGCGGGGACGCGCCACGGTAGGAGGCGTGCCGCCGGGGGTGGTGGAACCGACCGGGCCTCCCGGAGACGCAGAACGCCCCCGTCCTCAGGACGGGGGCGTTCGACGTTCGGATGCGGTCAGTGCTACTTGGTGGCCTTGACCGTGCCGCGGCGGGCGCGGAGCTGCTCGAGCGCCTCCTCGAGGAGCTGGCTCGCCTCCTCCTCGCTGCGACGCTCCTTCACGTACGCGAGGTGCGTCTTGTACGGCTCGAGCTTCGCGACCGACGGCGGGTTCGCCTTGTCGCGCCCGGCCGGAAGACCCGACTGAGGCGAGTCGATGGTGACGGGGATCTCCTCCTCCGGCAGGTTCGCCGCGAAGTGGCGGACGGTCTCGTTGCCGAGGGCGTCCCAGTACGAGATCGAGATGCGCTCCGCGTGGAAGCCGCGGTCCTGCTCGCCCATGGGGCCCGCGCCGACGCGCGAACCGCGGATGGCGCTTCCTCCTGATGCCATGTGGCTGCTCCCTACAATCCGGTGTCGAACTTGGTGATGAGCCCCAGGACCACGATGCACGTGACCCAGACGAGGCCGAGGATGACGGTGATGCGGTTCAGGTTCCGCTCGGCCACGCCCGAGGAGCCGAGGCTCGACGTGGTGCCGCCCCCGAACATGTCGGACAGACCGCCGCCCCGCCCCTTGTGCAGGAGGATGAGCATGGTCAGCAGGAGGCTGGTGATTCCCAGAACCACCTGCAGGACTACCTGGAGGATTTCCACGTGCGGCCTTTCGGGTGCGGTGCTGTGGCCGAGACCGACCGGTGAACGGCCGATGGGCCGTTGTCGATTATAGCGGGCGGCTGAGCATGACGAGCCGCCCGCGCCCGGATGGACGCGAGCGGCTCGAGGAGGCGTCGCAGATCAGACGCCGACGTGCGAGCGGAACCGGGCGATCGCGGAGAACTCCTGCACGTCGAGGCTGGCGCCGCCGACGAGGGCTCCGTCGACGTCCGGCTCGCGGAGGAAACCCGCGATGTTGCCGGACTTGACCGAGCCGCCGTAGAGGATGCGCGTGGCCTTCGCCGCCTCGTCGCCCAGGAGCTCGGCGACGACGGCCCGCAGCGGTGCCGCGACCTGCTGGGCCTGCTCCGGCGTCGCGGCCTGGCCGGACCCGATGGCCCAGACGGGCTCGTAGGCGACGACCACGTCGGCGCCCTTCGGCAGGCCCTGCAGCGCGACGCGCAGCTGGGCCACGGGGACGGCGCTGGCGCCGTGCTCCTCGAGGTCGGCCGCGGTCTCGCCCACGCAGATCACCGGCACGATTCCGTGCTTCACGGCGGCAGCGGACTTGGCAGCCACCTGCTCATCGGTCTCGCCGTGCAGCGTGCGCCGCTCGGAGTGGCCCACGATGACGTAGCGGCAGGCGAGCTGAGAGAGGAACGCCGCGGAGATCTCCCCCGTGTACGCGCCGGACTCGTGCTCGGACAGGTCCTGCGCGCCGTAGGCCAGCTCGAGCTTGTCGGCCGAGACGAGCGTCTGCACGCTGCGGATGTCGGTGGCCGGCGGGAAGACCGCGACCTCCGCATCCGCGTAGTCGTGCTTGGCGTCCTTGAGGCTCCATGCGAGCTTCTGGACGAACGCGATGGCCTGGAGGTGGTCCAGGTTCATCTTCCAGTTGCCCGCGATGAGGGGCGTGCGCCCCTGCGGGCGATCGATCACTGCCATCCGAGGACCTCCAGTCCCGGCAGGCGCTTCCCCTCGAGGAACTCGAGGCTCGCGCCGCCTCCGGTCGAGATGTGACCGAAGCGGTCATCATCGAATCCGAGCGCGCGGACGGCCGCGGCGCTGTCGCCGCCGCCGACCACGGAGAGCCCCTCCACGCGCGTGAGCGCGTCGGCGACCGTCCTCGTGCCCGCCGCGAACGGCTCCAGCTCGAAGACGCCCATGGGCCCGTTCCAGAACACCGTGGTCGATCCGCGGATGATCGTCGCGAACGCGTCGGCGGTCTCGGGGCCGATGTCGAGCCCGAGCCCCTTCGCGCCCGCGGGCGTCGACTCGATGGCGTCGGCGCGCGTGACCTCGTGGGCGGCGTCGGCGGAGAACCCGTCGGCGACGACCACGTCGGTCGGGAGCACGATCTTCACGCCGCGCTCCTCGGCCTCGGCCAGGTAGCCCTTGACGGTCTCGACCTGGTCCTCCTCGAGGAGGCTAGCGCCGACCTCGTGGCCCTGGGCCTTGAGGAACGTGAAGAGCATGCCGCCGCCGATGAGCAGCGAGTCCACGCGCGGCAGCAGGTGGCCGATCACGCCGAGCTTGTCGGACACCTTGGATCCGCCGAGGACGACCGTGTAGGGACGCTCCGGGTTCTCCGTCAGGCGGTCGAGGACCTCGAGCTCGCTCGCGATGAGCGAGCCGGCGGCGCTGGGCAGCGCCGATGCCAGCTCGAACACGCTCGCCTGCTTGCGGTGGACGACGCCGAAGCCGTCGGACACGAACGCGTCCCCGAGCGTGGCGAGCGACTCCGCGAAGCCGCGCCGCACGGCCTCGTCCTTGCTGGTCTCCTCCGCGTGGAAGCGGAGGTTCTCGAGCACGACGACGTCGCCGTCGCCGAGGGCCTCGACGGCCGCCCGCGCGGAGTCGCCCACGGTGTCGCTCGCGAAGGCCACGTCGGCGCCGAGCAGCTCGCCGAGGCGCGCCGCGACGGGACGCAGGCTGTACTTCTCATCCGGCGTGCCGTCGGGGCGGCCGAGGTGCGAGATCACGACGACGCGCGCGCCGGCCTCGCGGAGACCCGAGAGGGTCCCCAGCGAGGCGCGGATGCGCCCGTCGTCGCCGATCACGCCGTCCTTCAGGGGGACGTTGAGGTCGCAGCGCACGATGACGCGGCGACCCCGGAGATCCCCGAGGGAGTCGATGGTGCGGAGAGCCACGGCCGGCTACAGGCGGTCGGCGACGTACTCGGTGAGGTCGACGAGGCGGTTGGAGTAGCCCCACTCGTTGTCGTACCACGACGCGACCTTGACCTGGTTGCCGATGACCTTGGTGAGGCCGGCGTCGAAGATCGAGGAGTGCGGGTCGTTGACGATGTCGCTCGAGACGATGGGGTCCTCGGTGTACTTGAGGATGCCCTTGAGGGGGCCCTCGGCAGCGGCCTTGTAGGCCGCGTTGACCTGCTCGACCGTGACGTTGGCCGAGGTCTCGATGGTGAGGTCGGTGATCGAGCCGGTGGGCACGGGCACGCGGAGGGCGTAGCCGTCGAGCTTGCCGACGAGCTCGGGGATCACGAGGCCGAGCGCCTTCGCGGCACCCGTCGACGTGGGGATGATGTTGACGGCGGCGGCGCGGGCGCGGCGCAGGTCGCTGTGCGGGCCGTCCTGCAGGTTCTGGTCGGCCGTGTAGGCGTGGACCGTCGTCATGAGGCCGCGCTCGATGCCGAACTCGTCGAGGAAGACCTTGGCGAGGGGCGCGAGGCAGTTCGTGGTGCAGGACGCGTTGGAGATGACGTCGTGCGTGGCGGGGTCGTAGGTGCCCTCGTTGACGCCGAGGACCAGGGTCGCGACGTTGTCACCCGTGGCGGGCGCGGAGACGAGGACCTTCTTGGCGCCGGCGGTGATGTGCTTGCGCGCGTCCTCCGCCTTCGTGAAGCGGCCGGTGGACTCGATGACGATGTCGACGCCCAGCTCGCCCCAGGGGAGGTTCGCGGGGTCGCGCTCCTCGAGGACGCGGATGGCCTTGCCGTTCACGATGATGTTGTCGCCGTCGAGCTCGACGGTGGCATCGAGGCGGCCCGTGATGGAGTCGTACTTGAGCAGGTGCGCGAGCGCCTTGTTGTCGGTGAGGTCGTTCACCGCGACGATCTCGATGTCGCTGCCCTTGGCGAGCGCGGCGCGGAAGTAGTTGCGGCCGATGCGGCCGAAGCCGTTGATGCCGATCTTGACGGTCACGTGTTCTCCTGATGTTCTTCGCGCGCTGAGGCGGCGTGGGTGATGGAGGGGGTCGAGCGGGCGGGAGTCCCGACGTGCGTGATCCGCGGACGGCCCGGGTCTCCCGGCGGGCCGCCCGCGGATGCGGCTACGAGAGGAGGAAGAGGCCCTGCGTCTTCGTGCGGGCGGCGTCGAAGCGCGCCTGCACGTCAGCCCAGTTGACGATGTTCCAGAACGCCTTCACGTAGTCGGCCTTGACGTTGACGTAGTCGAGGTAGAAGGCGTGCTCCCACATGTCGAGCAGCAGGATCGGCACGGTGGCCGCGGCGACGTTGCCCTGGTGGTCGTAGAGCTGCTCGATGATGAGCTTCTGGCCGAGCGAGTCCCACGCGAGGATGCTCCAGCCGGACCCCTGGATGCCGAGGGCGGACGCGGTGAAGTGCGCCTGGAACTTGTCGTACGAGCCGAAGAACTCGTCGATGGCGGCGGCGAGCTCGCCGGTGGGCTTGTCGCCGCCGTCGGGGCTGAGGTTGTTCCAGAACACCGTGTGGTTGACGTGGCCCGCGAGGTTGAACGCGAGGTCCTTCTGCAGCTTGTTGACGAAGGTCAGGTCGCCGGCGTCGCGCGCCTCCTGCAGCTTGACGAGGGCGGTGTTCGCGCCGTCGACGTAGGTCTTGTGGTGCTTGTCGTGGTGCAGCTCCATGATGCGGCCGCTGATGCTCGGCTCGAGGGCCGAGTAGTCGTACGGGAGGTCGACGAGAGTGTAGTCAGCCATAGGTGTATCTCCTCTTCATTGCCCGGGGGCTCCCGGCCAGAGGCCGGGGGTGGGTGACGGATCGAGTCTAGTCCGGCGGCCCTCCGCGCCACCTGGCCGGATGACGCCCGGCGTCCAGCGGATCGCCGCCCGCCGGGGCGCGCTCGCGTCGTCGGAGGACGCGCGGATCAGACGTCGTCGAGGTCGGCGGGGAGGTTCGCGTCGGTGCCGGGCAGGCCCTCGTCGACGGCCTTCTTGTCGGCCATCGCGAGCAGGCGGCGGATGCGGCCGGCGACGGCGTCCTTCGTCATGGGCGGGTCGGCGTGGTGGCCCAGCTCGTCGAGGCTGGAGTCGCGGAACCGCAGGCGCAGGTCGCCCGCGTACTTGAGGTGCTCGGGGATGTCCGGGCCGAGGATCTCCATGGCCCGCTCGACGCGCGCGCAGGCGGCGACGGCGGCCTGCGCGGAACGGCGGAGGTTCGCGTCGTCGAAGTTGACGAGGCGGTTGGCGGTGGCCCGCACCTCGCGGCGCTGGCGCATCTCCTCCCAGTTGACGACGGTGCCCTGCGCGCCCATGACGCGCAGCATCTGCCCGATGGCGTCGCCGTCGCGGATGACCACGCGGTGGACGCCGCGCACCTCGCGCGCCTTGGCGCTGACGTCGAGGCGGCCCGCGGCGCCGACGAGCGCCATGGCGGCCTCGTTGCCCGGGCAGGTGACCTCGAGCGCGGCGGAGCGGCCGGGATCCGTGAGAGTCCCGGCGGCCAGGAACGCGCCCCGCCAGACCGCCGCGATCTCCTCGCGGGAGCCCGTGGTGAGGCGGTTCGGCAGGCCGCGGATGGGACGGCGGCGCGCGTCGAGCAGGCCGGTCTGGCGGGCCAGGGTCTCGCCGCCCTCCATCACGCGGACCAGGTAGTGCGTGGCCCGGCGCATGCCGGACGCGGGGATGACGGAGATGTCGCTGCGGACGCCGTAGAGCTCGGCCAGGTCCTTGCGCACACGTCGGGCGAGGAGCGGGGTGTCGAGCTCGGACTCGACCGCGATGCGGTTCGAGATGAGGTGCAGCCCGCCGGAGAACCGCAGGATCGTGGCCAGCTCGGCGGCCCTCACCGTGGTCTTGCTGACCTCGACGCGTGACAGTTCTTCCTTGACGTCCGAGGTCAGAGGCAAATGCTTACTCCCTTGATGAGATGGGTGCCCTACTCCCGGCCGAGGTCGCGGTGCTTGGTGCTGACAGCGACGCCGGGAAGGGCGCGGAGGAGGCTGGAGAGCTCCTCGGCGACGGCCACCGAGCGGTGCTTGCCGCCGGTACAGCCGATAGCGATCGTAGCGTGTCTCTTGTTCTCCCGCTGATACCCGGCGAGCACCGGGGCGAGCGCCCTGGCGTACGCGTGCACGAACTCCTCGGCGCCCTCCTGGCCCAGCACGTAGTCGCTGACGGCCTTGTCGCGACCCGTGAGCGGGCGGAGCTCCGGCGTCCAGAACGGGTTCGGCAGGAACCGCATGTCGGCCACCATGTCGGCGTCCGCCGGGGTGCCGTACTTGAAGCCGAAGCTCATGACGGTGACGCGCACGCCGGCGTCGTCCGCCCCGCTGAACTGCTCGGTGATGGTGGTGGCGAGCTGGTGGATGTTGAGCTCGGAGGTGTCGATGACGAGGTCGCTGGCCTCGCGTATCTCGATCATGCGGGCCCGCTCCGCCGCGATGCCGTCGAGCAGCGTGCCGTTGCCCTGGAGCGGGTGGGGCCGCCGGACCTGCTCGAAGCGCCGCACGAGCGCCGCGTCGGTGGCCTCGAGGAAGAGGACGCGCAGTCGCGGGCCGGTGCCGAAGGTCTGGAGGATGTCGCGCAGCTCGGAGAAGAAGTCACCGCCGCGCACATCGACCACCGCGGCGATCTTGGGCAGCGACGTGCCCGCACGGCCCGCCAGCTCGACGAGCGGCGTGAGCATCTGCGGCGGGAGGTTGTCGACCACGTACCAGCCGAGGTCCTCCAGCGCGTTGCCGACGGTGGAGCGGCCCGCGCCGGACATCCCCGTCACGATCATGACGTCCTGCTGGGGGATCTCCACGCTCATGCGGGCATGCACCTCTCGTCGCGCCGGTCGATGGAGCCAGTCTAGGCGCGACCCGCGACACCCGACCGGGCGCGGGTCACGAGCGGAGCCGCTCGTAGACGGCCTGCGCCAGCGTCGGCCCGATGGTGCGGACGGCGGCGATCTCCTCGACCTCGGCCTGCTTCAGCTTGGCCACGGAGCCGAACTGCTGCAGCAGCCGCTGCACGCGCGACGGCCCGAGCCCCGGGATCTCGTTGAGCACCGACGTGATGTCGCGCTTGCGCCGGGCACGCTGGTGCGTGATGGCGAACCGGTGGGCCTCGTCGCGGATGCGCTGGATGAGGAAGAGGGCGTCGCTGTTGCGCGGCAGGATGATCGGGTAATCGGAGTCCGGCAGCCAGATCTCCTCGAGGCGCTTGGCGATGCCCGCGAGCTGGATCCCCGTCACGCCCGACTCCTCGAGCGCCCGCTGGGCCGCCGCGACCTGCGGCTGACCGCCGTCGACGATGAGCAGGTTGGGGCTGTAGGAGAACTTGTTGACGGGCGGCGCCTCGCCGAGCTCCGGCGGCGCCGCGTCGGCCGGGAACTCCGCCTCCTTGCCCAGGTAGGCGAGCCGGCGCGTGATGACCTGGTGGATCGACTCGGTGTCGTCCGTGGAGTCGGCGATGTTGAAGCGGCGGTACTGGTCCTTGCGCGGCAGCCCGTCCTCGAAGACCACCATGGACGCGACGATGTTGGTGCCGCTCAGGTGCGAGACGTCGTAGCACTCCATCCGCAGCGGGGCGTCCGGCATGCCGAGCGCCTCCTGGATGTCGGCCAGGGCCTTGGAGCGGGTGGTGAAGTCGGAGCTGCGGCGCGTCTTGTAGAGCATGAGCGCGTTCTGCGCGTTGGTGGCGGCGGTGTGCGCGAGCGCCGCCTTGTCGCCGCGCTGCGCGACCCGGAGGTCGACCTGCCACGAGCTCGGGCGGCCGCGACGCACGGATCCGTCGTCCTCCCCCGCGGCGCGGCGCTGGCTGAGCCACAGCTCGAGCTCCGCGGCGTCGGCCGGCAGCTCGGGGACGAGGACCTCGCGCGGCGGGTGCGCCTCGTCCTCGTAGGCGTTGTGCAGGACGGTCTCGACGAGCTCGCCGATGCCGATGTCGAGCTCCTTGTCGACGACCCAGGTGCGCGTGCCCCGGATGCGGCCGCCGCGGACCATGAACTGCTGCACGGCGGCCGCCAGCTCGTCGGCCGCGATGCCGAAGACGTCCGCGTCCACCCGGTCGTCGAACACGACGGCGGTCTTGGAGAGGGCGGCCTCGAGGGCGCCGATGTCATCGCGATGGCGTGCCGCGGCCTCGTAGTCCATCTCCGCCGCGGCGTCCTTCATCCGCTGCGTGAGCTGCCCCACGTACTTGGAGTCGTTGCCCGCCATGAAGCTCACGAAGTCGTCCGCGATCTCGCGGTGCTCCTCCTGCGAGACGCGGCCGACGCACGGCGCGGCGCAGCGCCCGATGTCGCCGAGCAGGCACGGGCGGTTGGTCTGCCGCGCCCGCTTGAACGTGCTCTCCGAGCAGGAGCGCATGGGGAACACCTTGAGCAGGTGGTCGACCGTCTCGCGGATGGCCCAGACCTTGGTGTACGGGCCGAAGTACTTGGCACCGCGGATCTTGCGGTTGCGGGTGACCATGACCCGAGGGTGGTCCTCGCCGAGGGTGACCGCCAGGTAGGGGTACGACTTGTCGTCCCGGAACTTGACGTTGAAGGGCGGATCGAACTCCTTGATCCACGTGAACTCGAGCTGGAGCGCCTCGAACTCGCTGCCGACCACGGTCCACTCGACGCCCGCCGCCGACGTGACCATGCGCCGCGTGCGCTCGTGCAGGCTCTCGAGGGGCGCGAAGTAGTTCGCGAGCCGGGCGCGGAGGTTGTTCGCCTTGCCCACGTAGAGCACGCGGTCCGCGGCGTCGCGGAAGCGGTACACGCCGGGCGACGTGGGGATCTCCCCCGCCGCCGGGCGGTAGCCGACCGTGTCGGTGCGGGCCATCAGCCGGCCGCGCGCTCCTCGCGCGCACGCTGGGACGCGACCGCCGCCGCCTCGGCCTCGGCGTCGAGGACCTCCTTGAGGAATCCGCCCGTGTAGCTCTCCGGCACGGTGGCCAGGTGCTCGGGCGTGCCGGTGGCGAGCACCGTGCCGCCGCCCGCCCCGCCCTCGGGACCCATGTCGATGAGCCAGTCGGCGGACTTGATGACGTCGAGGTTGTGCTCGATGACGATGACGGTGTTGCCCTTGTCGACCAGCCCGTTGAGCACGAGGAGGAGCTTGCGCACGTCCTCGAAGTGGAGGCCGGTGGTGGGCTCGTCGAGCACGTAGATGCTCCGGCCGTTCGAGCGCCGCTGCAGCTCGGTCGACAGCTTGACGCGCTGCGCCTCGCCGCCGGACAGCGTCGTGGCGCTCTGGCCGAGCCGCACGTAGCCGAGGCCCACGTCCACCAGCGTCTTCATGAAGCGGTGGATGGCCTGGATCGGCTCGAAGAACTCCGCCGCCTCGCTGATGGACATGTCGAGCACCTCGGCGATGCTCTTGCCCTTGTAGTGGACGCTCAGGGTGTCGCGGTTGTACCGCGCTCCCCCGCAGACCTCGCAGGCCACGTACACATCGGGCAGGAAGTTCATCTCGATCTTGATGGTGCCGTCGCCCGAGCAGGCCTCGCAGCGCCCGCCCTTGACGTTGAAGCTGAAGCGTCCGGGGAGGTACCCGCGGGCCTTGGCCTCGGTGGTCTCGGCGAACAGGTTCCGGATGCGGTCGAACACGCCCGTGTACGTGGCCGGGTTCGAGCGCGGGGTGCGGCCGATGGGGTTCTGGTCGACGTGGACGACCTTGTCGAGGTTCTCGAGGCCGGTGACGCGGGAGTGCTTGCCCGGCACCTTGCGGGCGCCGTTGAGCTCGTTGGCGAGCACGCGGTAGAGGATGTCGTTCACGAGCGAGGACTTGCCGGATCCGCTGACGCCCGTGACGGCGGTGAGCGTGCCGAGCGGGAAGGTCGCGGTGACGTTCTGCAGGTTGTTGGCGCGAGCACCGACGACCTGGATCTGCCTCTTCTTGTCGATCTTCCGGCGCTTCGCCGGCGTCGCGATGGCGCGGCGACCCGCGAGGTAGTCGCCCGTGAGCGACTCGCGGTTCTCGATGAGCCCCTCGTACGAACCGGAGTGCACGACGTTGCCGCCGTTGACGCCGGCGCCGGGACCGATGTCGACGATCCAGTCGGCCGTGCGGATGGTGTCCTCGTCGTGCTCGACGACGATGAGCGTGTTGCCGAGGTCGCGCAGCTTCACGAGCGTCTCGATGAGGCGGCGGTTGTCGCGCTGGTGCAGGCCGATGGACGGCTCGTCCAGCACGTAGAGCACTCCCGTAAGCCCGGAGCCGATCTGCGTTGCCAGGCGGATGCGCTGCGCCTCGCCGCCGGAGAGCGACGCCGCCGCACGCGCGAGGTTGAGGTAGTTGAGCCCCACCTCGATGAGGAACTCGAGCCGGACGCGGATCTCCCGCAGCACCTGTGCGGCGATGTGCGCCTCGCGGTCGGTGAGCTCGAGCTGGGCCATGAACTCCTGCGCGTCCGAGAGGCTCATCTCGGCGACGTCGGCGATGTTCGCGCCGTGCACGAGCACCGCGAGCACCTCGGGCTTCAGGCGCTTGCCGTCGCAGACGGGACACGGGATCTCCCGCAGGTACTCGCCCCAGCGGGCGCGCTGGTTGTCGGTCTCCGCCTGGGCGAACTGGCGCTCGATGTAGGGCATGACGCCCTCGAAGCCCGACGAGTAGGTCATCTCGCGGCCGTAGCGGTTCTTCCACTTCACCTGGACCTCGAAGTCGTTGCCGCGGAGGACCGCCTCGCGGACCTCCTCGGAGAGCTTCCGCCAGGGCGTCGTGAGCGAGAACTTGAGGTCGCGCGCGAGACCCGCGAGCAGCTTCTCGTAGTACTGGAAGAGGCCCTTGCCCTGCGTGGTCCACGGGAGGATGACGCCGTCCGCGATGCTCAGCGACTCGTCGCCGATGAGGAGCTCCTGGTCCACCGACATGCGCGTGCCGAGGCCGGAGCACTCGGGGCAGGCGCCGAAGGGAGCGTTGAACGAGAAGGTGCGGGGCTCGATCTCGGTGAGCTGGATGGGGTGGTTGTTCGGGCAGGACAGCTTCTCCGAGTACGTGCGGAGGCCGCCCGGGCCCTCGACGTCGACGAAGTCGATCATCACGATGCCGTCGGTGAGCCGGAGCGCGGTCTCGAGCGAGTCCGTGAGGCGGCCCAGGATGTCGTCGCTCGCGACCAGGCGGTCGACGACCACCGAGATGTCGTGCTTGTACTGCTTCTTGAGCTTGGGCGGCGAGCTGAGCTGGATGAGCTCCCCGTCGACGATGGCCCGCGAGTATCCCCCGGACGCGAGCTCCGCGAACAGGTCGACGAACTCGCCCTTCTTCTGCGACACGATGGGGCTGACCACCTGGTACCGGGTGCCGGTCTCCAGCTCCATCAGCTGGTCGGCGATCTGCTGCACGGTCTGGCGGGAGATGCGCTCGCCGCACACGGGGCAGTGCGCGACGCCGATGCGCGCCCAGAGAAGGCGCATGTAGTCGAAGATCTCGGTGATGGTGCCCACCGTCGAGCGCGGGTTGCGGTTCGTCGACTTCTGGTCGATGGAGACCGCGGGGCTCAGGCCCTCGATGAAGTCGACGTCCGGCCGGTCGACCTGGCCGAGGAACTGGCGCGCGTACGCGGACAGCGACTCGACGTAGCGGCGCTGCCCCTCGGCGAAGATCGTGTCGAACGCGAGGGACGACTTGCCGGACCCGGACAGGCCCGTGAAGACCACGAGCGAGTCGCGCGGGATGTCCAGGTCGACGTCGCGGAGGTTGTGGACGCGAGCGCCGCGCACGCTCAGGAGGGACGAGGACTCGACGGGGGAGATTGACACCCGTCCATCGTATGCGTCGCCACCGACACCGCCGACGGAGCGGGGGCGCGGACGCCGCCCTCCCCCGTCGGCGGCGCCCTCAGGACAGGTGGCCGGCCTTCTCCATCTGCCGCAGCTCGCGCTTCAGGTCGCCCAGCTCGTCGCGGAGCCGCGCGGCGAGCTCGAACTTGAGCTCGCCCGCGGCCTGCAGCATCTGGTCGTTGAGGTCGGAGATGATCGTCTCCAGCTCGTTCGCCCCGGCCGCCGCCTTGCCCTCGCGCCGGAGGTTGGGCGTGGGCGACCGCTTGCCGCCGCCGCGGCCCTCGAGCATCTTCTTGGTGTCCTCGCCCTCGCGGGCCAGGATCTCGGTGATGTCGGCGATGCGCTTGCGCAGCGGCGTCGGGTCGATGCCGTGCTCGGTGTTGTAGGCCACCTGCTTCTCGCGGCGGCGGTCGGTCTCCTCGATGGCGCGCTTCATGCTGTCCGTGAGCACGTCGGCGTACATGTGGACCTCGCCGGACACGTTGCGCGCCGCGCGGCCGATGGTCTGGATGAGCGAGGTGGACGACCGGAGGAAGCCCTCCTTGTCGGCGTCGAGGATCGCGACGAGCGACACCTCCGGCAGGTCGAGGCCCTCGCGCAGGAGGTTGATACCCACGAGCACGTCGTACACGCCGGCGCGCAGCTCGCTGAGGAGCTCGACGCGGCGCAGCGTGTCGACGTCCGAGTGGAGGTAGCGCACGCGGACACCCGCCTCGGCGAAGTAGTCGGTGAGCTCCTCCGCCATCTTCTTCGTGAGGGTGGTGACGAGGATGCGCTCGTCCTTCTCCACGCGGATGCGGATCTGCTCGAGCAGGTCGTCGATCTGGCCCTTCGTGGGCTTGACCACGATGGCCGGGTCGATGAGGCCGGTGGGGCGGATGATCTGCTCCACCACGCCGTCGCCCATGCCGAGCTCGTACTTGCCGGGCGTCGCCGACATGTACACGGTCTGCGGCACGCGCTCGGTGAACTCGTTCCACTTCAGCGGCCGGTTGTCGAGCGCGCTCGGCAGGCGGAAGCCGTGCTCGACGAGCGTGCGCTTGCGCGACGAGTCGCCCTCGAACATGGCGCCGATCTGCGGGACTGTGACGTGCGACTCGTCGATGACCACGAGGAAGTCGTCCGGGAAGTAGTCGAGCAGGCAGTGCGGGGCCTCCCCCGCGTCGCGCCCGTCGATGTGGCGGGAGTAGTTCTCGATGCCGGAGCAGAAGCCGATCTGCTGCATCATCTCGATGTCGAAGTTGGTGCGCATGCGGAGCCGCTGGGCCTCGAGCAGCTTGCCCTCGCGCTCGAGCACGGCGAGCCGCTCCTCGAGCTCCTGCTGGATGGTGCCGATGGCGCGCCGCATGACCTCGGTCTCCGCGACGTAGTGGGAGCCGGGGAACACGGACACCGAGTCCATCTTGCGGACCACGTCTCCCGTGAGCGGGTGCAGCTGGTACAGCGCCTCGATCTCGTCGCCGAACATCTCGATGCGGATGGCCAGCTCCTCGTACATCGGGATGATCTCGATGGTGTCGCCGCGCACGCGGAAGTTGCCGCGCGAGAAGTCGACGTCGTTGCGCTGGTACTGCATGGAGACGAACTTGCGGATGAGGGTGTCGCGGTTGATCTGCATGCCGACCTGGAGCGCCACCATGGCGTTCATGTACTGCTCGGGCTGGCCGAGGCCGTAGATGCAGGACACGGTGCTCACCACGACGACGTCGCGACGGCTGAGCAGCGAGTTGGTCGTGGAGTGGCGGAGGCGCTCGACCTCGGCGTTGACCGACGAGTCCTTCTCGATGAAGGTGTCCGTCTGCGGGACGTACGCCTCGGGCTGGTAGTAGTCGTAGTACGAGACGAAGTACTCGACCGCGTTGTTCGGCATGAGCTCGCGGAACTCGGTGGCGAGCTGGGCGGCGAGCGTCTTGTTGTGCGCGAGGATCAGCGTGGGCCGTTGGACCTGCTCGATGAGCCAGGCGGCCGTCGCCGACTTGCCCGTTCCGGTCGCACCGAGGAGCACGACGTCGGGCTCGCCGGCGTTGACCCGGCCCGCCAGCTCCGCGATGGCCGTGGGCTGGTCGCCGCTCGGGGAGTAGTCGCTGACGACCTTGAACGGGCGCACGGAACGGGTGGGCTGCATGCCATCAGCCTACGAGCGACCACCGACACCGCCGGACAGGTTCGCCCAGAGCCGATCCGTCTGCGCGAGCGTCGACGCCAGCGAGACGCCGGAGTCGATGACGTCGTCGGCGATCGCGAGGCGCTCCTCGTCGGTGGCCTGCGACGCGATGCGGCGTCCGGCCTCCTCGGGTGACATCCCCCGGAGGTCGACGAGGCGGCGGATCCGCTCCTCGCGCGGCGCGTGGACCACGACGATCCGGTCGAACTCGTCGACGCGGCCGGACTCCACCAGGAGCGGGATGTCGTAGACGACGACCGCGTCGGCGTCGGCCTCCCCCGCCGCGGCCATGCGCTGCGCGGACAGCGCGCGCACCGCGGGGTGCGTGATGGCCTCCAGGTCGCGACGCGCGTCCGGATCCTGGAAGACGATCGCGCCGAGCGCGGGCCGGTCGAGGGAGCCGTCGGGCGCGATGACGCCGGGACCGAATCGCCGGGCGATCTCCGCGAGGGCCGGGGTGCCGGGCTCCACCACCTCCCGGGCGAGCCGATCGGCGTCGATGCGCACGGCGCCGAGCTCCGCCAGCCGGTCGGCCACCACCGTCTTGCCCGCGGCGATGCCGCCCGTCAGTCCGATCACCTGCATGGATCCAGCCTAGGTGCGGCACTCCCCCAGACGGACGCCGGGGACGACGGAGGCCGCCCTCCCCGAAGGGAGAGCGGCCTCGTCGTGGTGCGGGTGGTGCTACTTCGAGCTGGACAGCTTCTCGCGCAGGGCGGCGAGGCTCTCGTCGTCCGCCAGCGTGCCGGCGCCCGTCGAGTCGCTCGTGAAGCCGGGGCCGGCGGACGTGATGCCCGTGTCGGCCGCCTCGGCCTCGGCTGCCGCCGCGACCTGCTTCTTGTGGGCCTCCCAGCGGGCCTGGGCTGCGGCGTACTGCTGCTCCCAGGTCTCGCGCTGCGACTCGAAGCCTTCCTTCCACTCGTTGGTCTCCGGGTCGAAGCCCTCGGGGTACTTGTAGTTCCCCTGGTCGTCGTACTCGGTGAGCATGCCGTAGAGGGCCGGGTCGAACTCGGTGCCCTCGGGGTCGACGCCGTCGTTGGCCTGCTTGAGGCTCAGCGAGATGCGGCGACGCTCGAGGTCGATGTCGATGACCTTGACGAACACCTCGTCGCCGACGGACACGACCTGCTCCGCGAGCTCGACGTGCTTGCCGGAGAGCTCCGAGATGTGCACGAGGCCCTCGATGCCCTCGGCCACGCGGACGAACGCACCGAACGGCACCAGCTTGGTGACCTTGCCGGGCGCGACCTGGCCGATGGCGTGCGTGCGGGCGAAGACCTGCCACGGGTCCTCCTGCGTCGCCTTGAGCGACAGCGAGACGCGCTCGCGGTCCAGGTCGACCTCGAGGATCTCGACGGTCACCTCCTGGCCCACCTCGACGACCTCGCTGGCGTGCTCGATGTGCTTCCAGCTGAGCTCGGAGACGTGCACGAGGCCGTCGACGCCGCCCAGGTCCACGAACGCACCGAAGTTGACGATCGAGGAGACCACGCCCTTGCGGACCTGGCCCTTCTGGAGGTTGTTGAGGAACGTGCTGCGGCTCTCGGACTGCGTCTGCTCGAGCAGGGCACGGCGCGACAGGACCACGTTGTTGCGGTTCTTGTCGAGCTCGAGGATCTTGGCCTCGATCTCCTGGCCGAGGTACGGCGTGAGGTCGCGGACGCGGCGCAGCTCGATGAGCGAGGCCGGGAGGAAGCCGCGGAGGCCGATGTCCACGATGAGGCCGCCCTTGACGACCTCGATGACGGTGCCGGTGACGACGCCGTCGGACTCCTTGATCTTCTCCACGTCGCCCCACGCACGCTCGTACTGCGCGCGCTTCTTGGACAGGATCAGACGGCCTTCCTTGTCCTCCTTCTGGAGGACGAGGGCCTCGACGGTGTCGCCGACCTTGACGACCTCCGTGGGGTCGACGTCGTGCTTGATGGACAGCTCACGCGAGGGGATGACGCCCTCGGTCTTGTAGCCGACGTCGATCAGGACCTCGTCCCGATCGATCTTCACGACGGTGCCCTCGATGAGGTCTCCGTCGTTGAAGAACTTCAGTGTCTTCTCGACCGCGGCGAGGAAGTCCTCTGCAGATCCGATGTCGTTGATCGCGACCTGCTTGGGCGCCTTGTCGGTCGTTGCGATTGTCATGTAGTTAGTGCTCCAGGATGGGCATGAATAAGGCCGCTGGCGCGGACCCGCGCGGGTACCGGTCGAGCGGCGGACGGATGGGTCGTCGCAGAAGTGCGACAGTCGATCTTAGACCCGGCCCGGGAGGCGGGACAACCGCGCCGCTCGGGAGCACGACGCGACGCGACGCGACCGCCCGGCGCCGGGTCAGCGCAGGACCGCGGCCCGCAGCGTGTCGAGGCCCACGCCGCCGACGTCGAGCGCGCGGCGGTGGAACGCGCGGATGTCGAACGCGTCGCCCTCGCGCTTCCGGGTCTCGTCGCGGAGGTCCTCCCAGATGCGCTGGCCGACCTTGTAGGAGGGGGCCTGGCCCGGCCAGCCGAGGTAGCGGTTGACCTCGAAGCGGACGAACGACGGATCCATGTTGACGTTGCGGCCCATGAAGTCGAACGCGTAGTCGGCGTCCCAGAGGCCCGCGCCGTCGGGGCGGGTCTTGCCGAGGTGCACGCCGATGTCGAGCACCACGCGGGCGGCGCGCATGCGCTGGCCGTCGAGCATGCCGAGCCGGTCGGCCGGGTCGTCGAGGTAGCCGAGCTCCTGCATGAGGCGCTCGGCGTACAGGGCCCAGCCCTCCGCGTGGCCGGAGGTGCCGGCGAAGCGCCGCCAGGTGTTGAGCTCGGCCTTGTTGTAGGTGGCCTGCGCGATCTGCAGGTGGTGGCCGGGGACGCCCTCGTGGTAGACGGTCGTCAGCTCGCGCCACGTGTCGAACTCGGTGACGCCCTCGGGCACCGACCACCACATGCGGCCGGGGCGGCTGAAGTCGTCGGCGGGGCCGGAGTAGTAGATGCCACCCTCCTGCGTGGGGGCGATCATGCACTCCAGCGCGCGGATCTCCTGGGGGATGTCGAAGTGCGTGCGGCCGAGCTCCTCCACGGCGCGGTCGCTCGTCTCCTGCATCCACGCCCGCAGCGCGTCCGTGCCGTGGAGCTTGCGCGACGCGTCGCCGTCGAGGTGCGCGATGGCCTCCAGCACGCTGGCGCCCGGGAGGATCTCGCGGGCGATGGCCTCCTGCTCCTCCACCATGCGGGCGAGCTCGCCGACGCCCCATTCGTAGGTCTCGTCGAGGTCGACCTCGGCGCCCAGGAAGGAGCGCGACCGCAGGGCGTACTGCTCGCGGCCCACGGCGTCGGCGTCGCGCCCGGCCGGCTCGAGCTCGGATCCGAGGAAGGCGGCGAGGCGCTCGTACGCCGACCTGGCCTCCTCGGCGCGCGCGCCGAGGTCCTGGCGCAGCGACGCGGGCAGCTCGCCGGCGTCGGGCCGTGCGTCCTCGGCGAAGGAGCGGAAGAAGCCCTCGGGCGCGGCCTGGCGCTCGACCTGGCCGAGCACCTCGCGGATCTGCCGCTTCGCCGGGACCTGGCCGCGACGCACTCCCTCGCGCAGGGTCTCGATGTAGCCGTCGACCGCGCCGGCGACGTTGCCGAGGCGCGTGGCGATGTGGGCCCAGTCTTCCTCGGTCGCGGTGGGCGAGATGTCGAAGACCTCGCGGATGCCCTGCGCGGGCGAGGCGATCACGTTGAGGTCGGAGAGGTGCACGCCGGCGTCGTGCATCTCGACGTCGAGCTCCAGCTCACGCGTGAGGTCCATGCGGGTCACCTCGTCGACGGCGTCGACGGGCGTCGCCTCGGCGAGCTGCCGGACGACCGCGCGGGCCGCCTCCGCGTGCGCCGCGTGCCCCGCGGGCGACGTGTCGCCGTACTCGCCCTCGCGACCCGGACGGCCGAGGTAGACGCGCTCCTCGGGGTGCAGGTCGAGCGACGCGTCGATCCACCCCTCGGCGATCCGGTCGATGTCCGTCTGCGGTCGGGGGGCCTTCGGCGTCGTCGTCATCCCTCGACCGTACCGGCTCCCAGGAGCGACCGGACCGTCGCCGGGTCCGTCGCGCCGCGCAGCCGCTCGGCCCGCTCGGGGTCGAGCAGGATCTCCGCGAGGCGCGACAGCAGGGCGATGTGGCCGCCCCCGGTGGCCGCGATGCCGATGACGATGCGGACGTCGTGCCCGTCCCAGTCGACGCCGTCGGGCAGGCGCAGCACGCTGATGGCGTCGGCGCGCACGAGGTCGCGTCCGGCGGCGAGGGTGCCGTGCGGCACGGCGACGCCCTCGCCCACGAAGGTGGACACGGAGCGCTCGCGTTCGACCATGGCCTCCACGTAGGCGGGATCGACCGCGCCGGCCGCGACCAGCGCCTCGCCCGCCTGGCGGATGGCGGACTCGCGGTCGTCGGCGCGCGCGTCGAGCCGGATGGAGCCGTCGGCGAGGAGGTCGGAGAGTCGTGCTGTCGTCATGCGCTGTGCTCCTCGTGCTGGGATGGATGGGCGAGCGGATGGCGCGGGTCAGTGCGCGGCCGCGGCCCAGGAGTCGCCGCGGCCCACCTGCACCTCGAGCGGCACCCGGAGGTCGGCTGCGTGGGCCATGCGTTCGGTGACGATGGCCTCGAGCGCGTCCCACTCCCCCGGGGCGACCTCGAGGATGAGCTCGTCGTGCACCTGCAGCAGCATGCGCGACGCCATGTCGCGCTCGCGCATGTCGGACTCGATGCGGATCATCGCGATCTTCATGATGTCGGCGGCCGATCCCTGGATCGGCGCGTTGAGGGCGGCCCGCTCGGCGTTGTCGCGGAGGACGCGGTTCGGGCTGTTCAGGTCGGGGAACGGCCGGCGGCGGCCGAAGATCGTCTCCGTGTACCCGGCCGCGCGCGCCTCCTCCACGACCTGGCGGAGGTAGTCGCGCACCGCGCCGAAGCGCGCGAAGTAGTCGGTCATGAGCTGCTTCGCCTCGGACGACGGGATGCGCAGCTGCTTCGACAGCCCGAACGCGCTGAGCCCGTAGGCCAGGCCGTAGCTCATGGCCTTGACCTTGGTGCGCATCTCGGCGCTCACATCCGCCGGCTCCACGCCGAAGATGCGGGATCCCACGAAGCGGTGCAGGTCCTCCCCCGCCGCGAACGCCTCGATGAGCCCCGCGTCGCCGGAGAGGTGCGCCATGATCCGCATCTCGATCTGCGAGTAGTCGGCCGTGAGGAGCGTCTCGTAGCCCTCGCCCACGCGGATGGCGCTGCGGATGCGGCGCCCCTCCTCGGTGCGGACGGGGATGTTCTGCAGGTTCGGGTCGTTCGAGGAGATGCGGCCGGTGGTGGTCCCGGTCTGCACGTACGTGGTGTGGATCCGCTCGTCGTCGCCGATGCCGCGCTCGAGCGTCTGGATGATCTGCCGCAGCTTGCTCGCGTCGCGGTGCTCGAGGAGCAGGTCGAGGAACGGGTGCGGGTTCGACGCCTGCAGGTCGGCCAGCGCGCCGGCGTCCGTGGAGAAGCCGGTCTTGTTGGCGCGCGTCTTCGGCATGCCGAGCTGGTCGAAGAGGACCTCCTGCAGCTGCTTGGGCGACCCGAGGTTGATCTCCTTGCCGATCTCGGCGAAGGCCCTCTGGGCGAGGTCGGTGACGCGCTCCTGCAGCTGCGCCGACAGCTCGGCGAGGCCGGCGCGGTCGGTCGCGACGCCGCGCAGCTCCATCTCCACGAGCACGAGCAGCGTCGGCATCTCGATGTCGACCATGACGCCGAGCGTGCGCTCGTCGAGCACCTCGCGCAGCGCGTGCTCGACCCGGAGCGTGTACCAGGCCTCGACGGGCGCCGTGAGCGCCTCCGTCTCGGGCACGAGCTGGTTCGCGTCGGGCTGGGGCAGGTCCTCCAGGAGGTAGCGGCTGACGAGCGCGGCGAGCGTCTTGTCGGTGAAGCCCGGGCGCAGGAGCCAGCCGGCGACGAGCACGTCGAAGGCGAGGCCCTGGACCTCGAGGCCGGCGCGGCGCATGGCCTTCACCTGCACCTTGGCGTCGGACATGATCTTCGGGGCATCGCTCGCGAGCCACCGCTCGAACGGCGCGTAGTCGGCGCGGCCCTCCTGCCACGGCAGGGTCACCGCCTCGGTCGCGCTCGCGAGCCCGAAGCCGACGGGCTTCCCGTCCTGCGTCTCGACCGTGAGGCCGAGGCCGTGGGGCGAGGCGGCGCTCTGCCTCTCGATCCACTTCGCGAGCTCCTCGTCGAGCAGCTGCTGCGGCTGCGGGGCGGCGGGCGCGGTGGACGGCTCCTGCTCGACGACGCCCACGGGCGTGCCCTCGCTCGACGCGGAGGCACCGGATCCCTCGAGCTTCAGCACCCGGTCCAGCAGCTGCTTGAACTCCAGCACCGCGAACACCTCGCGGAGGGCGGGCTCGTCGATGGGCTTCCGCTCGAGGTCCTTCGGGCCGAGCGGCAGCTCGACGTCGGTGAGCAGCCGGTTGAGGCGGCGGTTGCGGATGACGTTCTCGTACTGGGCGCGCAGGTTGTCGCCGACCTTGCCCGAGATCTCGTCCCGGTGCTCGAGGACCGCGTCGAGGGACCCGTACTGGTTGAGCCACTTCACGGCCGTCTTCGGGCCGACCTTGTCGACGCCGATGAGGTTGTCGCTGGTCTCCCCGACGAGCGCGGCGATGTCCGGGTACATCTCGGGCTGCACGCCGTACTTCTCGAACACCTTCTCGGCGTCGTACCGCGTGAGCTGCGAGACGCCCTGCGTGGACGGGTAGAGCAGCGTGACGTCGTCGTTGACGAGCTGGATGGCGTCGCGGTCCCCCGAGACGACGAGCACGCGGAACCCCTGCTCCCTGCCCTGCGTGGCGAGGGTGGCGAGGATGTCGTCCGCCTCGTGGTCCTCCTTGGTGAGGGTGGGGATGTTCATGGTCTTCAGCGCCCGCTCCAGCAGCGGGACCTGCCCGGTGAACTCCACGGGCGTCTCGCCGCGCGTGCCCTTGTACTCGGGGTACTCGCGGGTGCGGAACGAGAAGCGCGAGATGTCGAACGCGACGCCCACGTGCGTGGGCTTCTCCTTCTGCAGGAGGTTGATGAGCATCGCGATGAAGCCGTGCACGGCGTTCGTGTGCTGCCCCTCGCGGTTCTGGAAGCTCTCCGCCGGCAGGGCGTAGAAGGCCCGGAACGCCAGGGAATGGCCGTCGATGACGAGGAGGGTAGGCTTTTCCGTGTTCGGCACGGGTCCAGCCTATAGAGGGCTCCCGACGTCCGACCGGCCCTGGAGGATCCCCCATGACCCAGCCCGCACCCGAGCACGACGCCTCCGCGCGGCTCCTCCGCCAGCCCCAGGACGTGGGAGCGCTCGCCCAGAAGATGGGCATCGTCTTCCACGAGCTGAGCCCCGAGCGCTCCGTCGCCACCATGCCCGCGGAGGGCAACACGCAGCCCTACGGGGTGGTGCACGGCGGCGCGTACGTCGTGCTCGCCGAGTCGCTCGGATCCATGTCCGCCAACGTCCACGCCGGTCCCGACCGCGTCGCGTTCGGCATCGAGCTCAACGCCAGCCACACGCGCTCGGCGACGTCAGGGACCATCACCGGCACCTGCACGGCGATCCACCTGGGCGGCACGCTCACCACGCACGAGATCGTCATGACGGACGACGAGGGCCGCCGGCTCTCGACCGTGCGCATCACCAACATCATCCGCGAGCGCTCGCGGCGCTGACCGGGGCGCCGCGCGACCGCGGCGACGACCTGCTAGGCCTTCTTGGCGCTCAGCTGCTCGATGATGGCCTGGGCCACGTCGTGCATGGTGAGGCGGCGGTCCATGGACGCCTTCTGGATCCAGCGGAAGGCCTCGGGCTCGGTGAGCCCCATCTTCTCGTTGAGCAGGCCCTTGGCCCGGTCGACGAGCTTGCGGGTCTCGAAGCGCTCGACGAGGTCGGACACCTCGGCCTCGAGCGTGATGATCTGGGCGTAGCGGGCCAGCGCAATCTCGATCGCGGGGAGCAGGTCGTTCGGCGTGAACGGCTTGACGACGTACGCCAGCGCGCCGGCCTCGCCCGCGCGCTCCACGAGCTCCTTCTGGCTGAAGGCCGTGAGGAGGACGACGGGCGCGATGTGGTTGCGGTTGAGCCGCTCGGCCGCGGAGATGCCGTCGAGCTGGGGCATCTTGACGTCCATGATGACGAGGTCGGGACGCAGCTCGGTGGCGAGCGCGACGGCCGTCTCGCCGTCTCCCGCCTCGCCCACGACCTCGAATCCGTTGTCGCGGAGGGTCTCCACGATGTCGAGGCGGATGAGCGACTCGTCCTCGGCGACGACGACACGGCGGGGGGCTGCGGGGGCTGTTTCCTGGTCACTCACGGATAGGAGCCTACGGTATCGTCGGGCGGGCCGGTGTGTGCCGGATCGGCCCGGTGCCTGCGGTAGCGTCGGACGGCCGAGGTGCGCCGGATTGGCGGAATGGCAGACGCGGAGCACTCAAAATGCTCTGTCCGTGAGGGCGTGTGGGTTCGAGTCCCACATCCGGCACCGCATCCCGCGAGGGAGACGCGGAGAGGGCGGGCGACCACGTGGTCGCCCGCCCTCTCGCACGTCCGCGGGGGCCGGGACCCCCGCGCGCGTCGCGCTACTTCTCGTACGCGGGAGCCGCCTCGTTCACGGCGTCGCCGACGACGTGGACGCGCAGCTCGTTGGTCGAGCCCGCGATCCCGGGAGGGGATCCGGCGATGACGACGACCTTCTGGCCGACCTCCGCGAGGCCCTCCGCGAGGAGCACGTCGTCCACCTGGTGGAACATCTGGTCGGTGTGGGTGACCGGCTCCACGAGGTAGGTCTGCACGCCCCACGACAGCGCGAGGCGACGGCGGATGCCCTCGTTCGGCGTGAAGGCGAGGATCGGGATGCCGTTGCGGAGGCGCGTCATGCGGCGCACGGAGTCGCCCGACTCGGTGAAGACGCAGAGCGCCTTCGCCTCGACGAACTCCGCGACCTCGGCGGCCGCGAGCGTGATGGCGCCGCCCTGCGTGAAGGGACGCGTGCCGAGCTTGGGGATGCGCTCCAGCCCGTGCTCCTCGGTCGACTCGATGATGCGCGCCATGGTCTTGACCGTGACGACGGGGAACTCGCCCACGCTCGTCTCGCCGCTCAGCATGAGCGCGTCGGCGCCGTCGAGCACCGCGTTGGCGCAGTCGGACGCCTCGGCGCGCGTGGGGCGGGGGCTCGTGATCATCGACTCGAGCATCTGCGTGGCGACGATGACGGGCTTCGCCTTGCGGCGGGCGAGCTCGACCGCGCGCTTCTGCACGATCGGCACGGCCTCCAGCGGCAGCTCGACGCCGAGGTCGCCGCGCGCGACCATGATCGCGTCGAACGCGTCGACGATCTCCTCGAGCGCGTCGACGGCCTGCGGCTTCTCGACCTTGGCGACGACGGGGACGCGACGTCCCTCCTCGTCCATGATCTCGTGCACGCGGACGATGTCCGAGGCGTCGCGGACGAAACTCAGGGCGATGAGGTCGGCGCCGAGGCGGAGGCCCCAGCGGAGGTCCGCCTCGTCCTTCTCGGACAGCGCGGGCACGTTGACCGCGACGCCCGGGAGGTTGATGCCCTTGTTGTTGCTGACCGCGCCGGCGACCTCGACCGTGGTCGTGACGCGCGTGCCATCGGTGGAGACCACGCGGAGCGTGACCTTGCCGTCGTCGATGAGCAGCGGGTCGCCCGGCTTCACGTCGCCGGGGAGGCCCTTGTAGGTGGTGGAGCAGATGTCCTTCGTGCCGAGGATGTCCTCGACGGTGATGACGAAGGTGTCGCCGAACGCCAGGTCGTGCGGGCCGTCGGAGAACTTGCCGAGCCGGATCTTCGGGCCCTGCAGGTCGACGAGGACCGCGACCGCGCGGCCCGCGTCGTCCGCGGCCTTCCGGATGGTGGAGTAGATGCCCTCGTGGACGTCGTAGGTGCCGTGGCTGAGGTTCATCCGGGCCACGTCAACGCCGGCGTCGATGATGGCGCGGATGCTCTCATAGGAGCTGGTCGCGGGCCCGAGGGTCGCGACGATCTTCGCTCGTCTGGTCATGCTCTGTCTGTCTCGCGTTTCTGCGTCGCACACGGACGCGGTTCGGGTGAGTGGTCGCGGTCGCGCGCCGAGGGCGGCGTCCGGGTCAGATGGAGAGAGCGCGGTCCGTGGGACGGACCGGGAACGGGAGCTCCGTGTCCCCCTCAAGGTACCGGTCGACGGCGGAGGCCGCTGAACGTCCCTCCGCGATCGCCCACACGATGAGCGACTGGCCGCGGCCCGCGTCGCCCGCGACGAAGACGCCGGCCTGGTCGGTCTGGTAGTCCTCGCCGCGCGCGACGTTGCCGCCCTCGTCGAAGGGGACCTCCAGCTGGCTCTCGAGGGCCGCCTTCTCGGGGCCCGTGAAACCGAGCGCGAGGAGCACGAGGTCGGCGGGGATCTCGCGCTCGGTGCCCGACTTCGGCACGCGGCGGCCGTCGCGGAACTCGGTCTCGGCGACCCGGACGGCGCGGACGTGCCCGTCGTCGTCCTTCAGGAACTCGACCGTGGTGGCGAGGTACTGGCGCTCGCCGCCCTCCTCGTGCGCGCTCGACACCTCGAAGAGGGTCGGGTACGTCGGCCACGGCTGGTCGGGGCGACGCTCCGACGGCGGCTGCTGGCCGATGGCGAGGTTGGTGACCGAGGCCGCCTTCTGGCGGTGCGCGGTGCCGATGCAGTCCGCGCCCGTGTCGCCGCCGCCGAGGACGACGACGTGCTTGCCCTCCGCGTGGATCTGCTCGGGCACCTGGTCGCCGGCCGTCGCGTGGTTCGACTGGCGCAGGTAGTCCATGGCGAAGTGCACGCCGTCGACGTCGCGGCCCGGGATGTCGAGGTCGCGCGGCACGAGCGCGCCCGTGCAGACCACGACCGCGTCGTAGCGCAGGCGCAGGTCGGACCAGGTGATGTCCTTGCCGATGTCGACGCCCGCGCGGAAGCGGGTGCCCTCGGCGGTCATCTGCGCGAGGCGCGCCTCGAGGTGGCGCTTCTCCATCTTGAAGTCGGGGATCCCGTACCGCAGCAGGCCGCCGATGCGGTCGTCGCGCTCGAACACCGCGACCGTGTGGCCAGCCCGCGTGAGCTGCTGGGCGGCGGCGAGGCCGGCGGGGCCGGATCCCACGACCGCCACGGTCTTGCCCGTGAGGCGCTCGGGCGGATGCGGCTCGACCCAGCCGTTCTGGAAGGCGTCGTCGATGATCGACACCTCGACCTGCTTGATCGTCACCGGCGGCTGGTTGATGCCGAGCACGCACGAGCTCTCGCAGGGCGCGGGGCACAGCCGACCCGTGAACTCCGGGAAGTTGTTCGTCGCGTGCAGGCGCTCGATGGCCTGGCGGCCCTCGCCGCGCCACGTGAGGTCGTTCCACTCCGGGATGAGGTTGCCGAGCGGGCAGCCCTGGTGGCAGAACGGGATGCCGCAGTCCATGCACCGGCCGGCCTGGCGCACGAGCTCGCCGCGCTCCTGCTGCTCGTACACCTCCTTCCAGTCCATGAGCCGCACCGAGACGGGTCGGCGCTTGGGGAGCTCGCGCTCCGTCACCTTGAGGAAGCCCTTGGGGTCAGCCACCGGTCACCTCCAGGATGCGCTTCCAGGCGACGTCGCCGTCGGGGTCGAGGCCCTCGTCCACCGCGGTCTGGCGGGTGGCGAGGACGGCCGCGTAGTCCCGCGGCAGGATCTTGGTGAAGCGTTCCATGGAGGTCTCCGGCTCGGCGAGCAGGCGCTCGGCCACGGTGGATCCGGTCTCGGCGAGGTGCCGGCGGAGGAGGTCGAGCACGATCTCGGCGTCGGCGCTCCCGAGCGGGTGCAGCTCGAGCTCGCCCGATGCGAGGGCGTCGGTGTTGATGCGGTCGCGGTCGAGGTCGATCACGTACGCCGTGCCGCCCGACATGCCCGCGCCGATGTTCCGGCCGGTGCCGCCGAGCACGAGCGCGAGCCCGCCGGTCATGTACTCCAGCGCGTGGTCGCCCACGGCCTCGACGACCGCGGTCGCGCCGGAGTTGCGGACGAGGAACCGCTCCCCCACCATGCCGCGGATGAACATGGTGCCCTGCGTCGCCCCGTAGCCGATGACGTTGCCCGCGATGACGTTCTCCTCGGCGGGGAAGCCGGCCTTCTCGTCGGGCCGCACGACGATGTCGCCGCCCGAGAGGCCCTTGCCGAGGTAGTCGTTGCTGTCCCCGACGAGGCGCAGCGTGATGCCCGACGGCATGAACGCGCCGAAGGACTGGCCGGCGGAGCCACGGAGCGTGACGTCGATGGATCCCGTCGGCAGCCCGTCCTCGCCGTGCGCCTTCGTGACGAGGTGGCCGAGCATCGTGCCGACCGCGCGCGCCGTGTTCCGCACGGGCAGGTCGATCTCGACCCGCCCGCCGTGGTCGAGCACGTCGCGGCTGAGGCGGATGAGCTCGTTGTCGAAGTGGGCCTCGAGCTCGTGGTCCTGCGACCGGGCGTGCTTCATCGGCTCGTCGTCCGCGAAGGTGGGGCCGACCAGGATCGGCGTGAGGTCGAGCCCGGACGCCTTCCAGTGGTCGACCGCGTCCTCGACGCCGAGCAGGTCGTTGCGGCCCACGATCTCGTCGAGCGAGCGGTAGCCGAGGGCGGCCAGGTGCTCGCGCACCTCCTGCGCGATGAACTCGAAGAAGTTGACGACGTGGTCCGCCTTGCCGGGGAAGCGCTTGCGCAGCTCCGGGTTCTGCGTGGCGACGCCGACGGGGCAGGTGTCGAGGTGGCAGACGCGCATCATGATGCAGCCCGACACGACGAGCGGCGCGGTGGCGAAGCCGAACTCCTCGGCGCCGAGCAGCGCGCCGACGATGACGTCGCGGCCGGACTTCATCTGCCCGTCGACCTGCACGACCACGCGGTCGCGCATGCCGTTGAGGCGGAGGGTCTGCTGCGTCTCCGCGAGGCCGAGCTCCCACGGCGTGCCCGCGTGCTTGAGCGAGTTGACCGGGCTCGCGCCCGTTCCGCCGTCGTGGCCCGAGACGAGGATCACGTCGCTCAGCGCCTTCGCGACGCCCGCGGCCACCGCGCCGATGCCCGACTGGCTGACGAGCTTCGTGTGGATCCGGGCGGAGGGGTTCGCGCGCTTGAGGTCGAAGATCAGCTGCTTGAGGTCCTCGATCGAGTAGATGTCGTGGTGCGGCGGCGGCGAGATGAGGCCGACGCCCGCGGTCGCGTGGCGCGTGCGCGCCACCCACGGGTAGACCTTGCCGGGCGGCAGCTGGCCGCCCTCGCCGGGCTTGGCGCCCTGCGCGAGCTTGATCTGGATGTCGTCGGCGTGCGTGAGGTACATGCTCGTGACGCCGAAGCGCCCGGACGCGACCTGCTTGATGGAGCTGCGACGCTCGGGGTCGAGCAGGCGCTCCACGTTCTCGCCGCCCTCGCCCGTGTTCGACTTGGCTCCCAGCCGGTTCATCGCGATGGCGAGCGTCTCGTGCGCCTCCTCGGAGATGGAGCCGTAGCTCATCGCGCCCGTGGAGAAGCGCTTCACGATGTCGCTGATGGGCTCGACCTCGTCGAGCGGCACGGGCGGGCGCGTGCCCGTCCGCAGCCGGAACATGCCGCGGAGGGTCATCAGGTCCTTCGACTGCGCGTCGACCATGGACGTGTACTCGCGGAAGATGTCGTACCGGCGCGTGCGCGTGGCGTGCTGCAGCCGGAAGATCGTGTCCGGGTTGAACAGGTGCGGGGATCCGTCGCGACGCCACTGGTACTCGCCGCCCGTCTGCAGGCGCTCGTGCGAGAGCACGGCGCCGTCGGTCGGGTAGGCGCTGCGGTGACGCGCGGCGTTCTCGGCCGCGATGACGTCGATGCCGACGCCGCCGAGGCGCGTCGTGGTGCCCGAGAAGTACTGGTCCACGAGCCCCTGCGAGAGGCCGACGGCCTCGAAGCACTGGGCGCCGGCGTACGAGGACACCGTCGAGATGCCCATCTTGGACATGATCTTCAGCACGCCCTTGCCGAGGCCCTTGATGAGGTTCCGCGTCGCCTTCTCCGGCGTCACGCCCGTGAGCATCCCGCTGCGGACGAGGTCCTCGCAGGACTCCATCGCCAGGTACGGGTTGACCGCCGAGGCGCCGTAGCCGATGAGCAGCGCGATGTGGTGCACCTCGCGCACGTCGCCGGCCTCGACCACGATGCCGACCTTCATGCGCGTCTGCTTGCGGATGAGGTGGTGGTGCACGGCCGCGATCATGAGGAGCGACGGGATGGGCGCGAGGTCGCGGTTCGAGTCGCGGTCCGACAGCACGATGAACTGCGCGCCGTGCGCGATGGCGCGGTCGACCTCGTCGCACATGGCGTCGATGCGCTTCTGCATGGCGAGCGGACCGTCGTCGACGCGGTAGAGGCCGCTCACGATGGTGGTGGTGCGGCTGCCCGGCCGGTGGTCGATGTGGATGACCTTCGCGAGCTCGTCGTTGTCGATGACGGGGAAGTCCAGCACGACCTGCTTGGTGTGCTCGGGCCCGGCGTCGAGGAGGTTGCGCTGCGGACCGAGGCCGAGACGCAGGCTGGTGACGACCTCCTCGCGGATGGAGTCGAGCGGCGGGTTCGTGACCTGCGCGAACTGCTGCGTGAAGTAGTCGAACAGCAGGCGCGGGCGCTGCGAGAGCACGGCGATGGGCGTGTCCGACCCCATGGCGCCCAGGGGCTCGGCACCGACCTTCGCCATGGGCATGAGGAGCATCCGCACCTCCTCCTCCGTGTAGCCGAAGGTGCGCTGGCGGCGGACGACGGACGCGGGCGTGTGCACGACGTGCTCGCGCTCCGGCAGGTCGGCCAGGTGGATGCGGTTCCGGAGCCACTCGCCCCAGGGCGCGCTGGCGGCGAGCTCGGACTTGATCTCGTCGTCCTCGATGATGCGGCCGGCCTCGGTGTCGACGAGGAACATCTTCCCGGGGCGCAGGCGGCCCTTGCGCATGATGCGCGCGGGGTCGATCTCGAGCACGCCGATCTCGCTGCCGAGCACCACGAGGCCATCGTGCGTGACGAGGTAGCGGCCGGGCCGCAGGCCGTTGCGGTCGAGCGTCGCGCCGACGAGCGTGCCGTCGGTGAAGGTGAGGGCGGCCGGGCCGTCCCACGGCTCCATGACCATGGAGTGGTACTCGTAGAAGTCGCGGCGGACGGGGTCGATGTCCGTCTGCTTCTCCCACGCCTCGGGGACCATCATCATCATCGCGTGCGGCAGGCTGCGACCGCTGAGGCTGAGGAGCTCGAGGACCTCGTCGAAGGAGGCGGAGTCGCTCGCACCCGGGGTGACGATCGGCATCAGCGGCGCGAGGTCGCCGAGCAGCTCCGACTCGAGCTGGGACTGGCGCGCGCGCATCCAGTTGCGGTTGCCCGCGACCGTGTTGATCTCGCCGTTGTGCGCCATCATCCGCAGCGGCTGCGCGAGCGGCCACGAGGGGAACGTGTTGGTGGAGTACCGCGAGTGCACGATGGCGAGCTTCGAGGCGAAGCGCTCGTCGGAGAGGTCGGGGTAGAACGGCTCCAGCTGGAGCGTGGTGACCATGCCCTTGTAGACGAGGGTGCGCGAGGAGAGCGAGATGAAGTACGCGCCGAGCTCCCGCTCCGCGCGCTTGCGCAGGCGGAAGGCCAGGCGGTCGAGGGCGAGCCCCGACGGGCGGTCGGACGGCTGCGCGGCGTCGGAGGCGAGGAACAGCTGGCGGAAGGCGGGCATGGCCTTCCGGGCCAGGTTGCCGAGGTGGGACGGGCCCACCGGCACCTCGCGCCAGCCGAGGACGCGCAGGCGCTCCTCGCCCGCGAGCCGCTCGATGCCGGCCTGCAGCTCCTCGCGCTCGGCGTCGTCCGTCGGCAGGAACGCCATGCCGACGGCGTACTCCCCCATGGGCGGCAGCTCGAAGCCGACGACCCCGCGCAGGAACTCGTCGGGGATCTGCGTCATGATGCCGGCGCCGTCGCCCGTTCCCGCGTCGGAGCCGATGGCGCCGCGGTGCTCGAGGTTCCGCAGCGCGTCGAGCGCGTTGACGATGATGTCGTGACCCGGGGTGCCGCGCAGGGTGGCCACCATGGCCAGGCCGCACGCGTCCTTCTCGAACGCCGGGTCGTACAGGCCCTGCTTCGCGGGGAACGAGCCGCCGGGAGGGGAGGTGGAGGAGAACGCCATGGGAACCGTCCTAGATGCACTGCGGAGGGACGTCGCTGGCCCTGTGGTGGGGACCGCCTCGCGGGAGGAGCAGGCGGTGACCGCGGGGGTGCCCGCGCTGGGGACTAGGCGCCGCGTCCGCTTGTGGCGGGGAGAGCGTGGGAGTCCGAACCGGTGGATGCCCGATCGTCGTCGACGTCGGCGAAATCCGAATCCGTGTACACCGATGCTACCTCGCCGTCGCGACCCGACTTCGCGCGGGCGCTTACGTCCTCCGGGGTGCGGCCGGGAAGGTACGGGCTCGGCTCGCTGCCGACGTGGCGCCGGGTCTGCACGAGGAAGAGCACGAAGCCGAGCGCGACGGCGAGGAACGCCGCCCAGACGTTGGTGCGGACGCCGAAGAAGATCTCGCTGGGGTCGATGCGGATGGACTCGAAGACCATGCGCCCGAGGCCGTACCACATGAGGTACACGGCGAGGCCGCGACCCCACTGCAGTCGGACGGCGCGGCCAAGCGCGATGATGACGAGGGCGCCCGCGACGTTCCACACGATCTCGTAGAGGAACGTGGGGTGGAAGAGAGTGCCGGCGGGGAGGCCGGCGGGGAACGCGGCGTTGGTCGGGTCGACCTCGAGGCCCCACGGCAGCGTGGTGGGCGTGCCGAACAGCTCCTGGTTGAAGTAGTTGCCCATGCGGCCGGCGGCCTGCGCGATGAGGAGGCCGGGGGCCAGCGCGTCGGCGAACGTCCAGAAGCGCACGCCCGTCCACTTGGAGCCGAGCCACACGCCCACGGCGCCGCCGATGAGGGCGCCGAAGATGGCGATGCCGCCCTCCCACACGTAGAGCACGCGCCACAGGTTCGCGCCCTCGTAGAAGTAGTCGCCGGGGTGCGTGAGCACGTGGAACGCGCGGGCGCCGACGATGCCGAGGACGAGCGCGCACAGCGTGAAGTCGATGACCGTGCCGGACTCGACGCCACGCGCCACGAGGCGGCGGTTGGTGAGGAACGCCGCGATGAGGATGCCGACGAGGATGCACACGGCGTACGCGTGGATGACGAAGGTGAGCGGCAGGTCGATGCCGAAGCCCTGGAGCCACGCCGTGACGTCGAACCGGGTGTCGGACGGATCCGGGCTGGGGATGCTCATCGGGTCGAACAACGGATGGCGCTCACTTTCGCAGGGGATTCGGCGGGCGCGGCGGGACCGCGGGCCGGGGGCTACTGTAGCGCGGTTCCCCGCGCGAGATCGGCCGCGGCGCGGGCGACGCCGGGCACGCCGCCGTCGGCGAGGGCCGCCACGAGGGCGGATCCGACGATGGCGCCGTCGGCGTAGTCGAGCACCTCGCGCACCTGGTCGCCGGTGGAGATGCCGATGCCCACGCAGGCGCTCGTGGAGCCGGCGTCGCGCAGGCGCGAGACGAGCCCGCGCGCGGCCTGGTCGACGTCCTGGCGTGCGCCCGTGATCCCCATGGTGGAGACCGCGTAGACGAATCCGCGGCTGCGCTCGACCGCCTGGTGCAGCCGGGCCTCGCTGGACGACGGGGCCGCGAGGAACACGCGGTCGAGGCCCGTGCGCTCGGACGCGGCGAGCCAGTCGGCGCCCTCGTCCGGGATGAGGTCGGGCGTGATGAGCCCGGCGCCGCCCGCGGCGACGATGTCGTCGGCGAAGCGCTCGACGCCGTACTGCACGACGGGGTTCCAGTAGGTCATGAGGAGCACGGGGGCGTCGACGCGCTGGGTGATCGCGTGGAGCGCGTCGAAGCCGTCACGGAGGCGGAAGCCCTGCGCGAGCGCGGTCTGGGTGGCGCGCTGGATGACGGGGCCGTCCATGACGGGGTCGCTGTACGGCAGGCCGAGCTCGATGACGTCGACGCCGTTCTCGACGAGCGCGACGGCGGCCTCGATGCTCGTGGCGACGTCCGGGAAGCCGACGGGGAGGTAGCCGACGAGGGCACCCGACCCCTGCTCCCGACGAAGCGCGATGGTGCGCTCGACGGGGCTGCCGGTGGGTGCGGCGGCGTGCGCTGCCGCGGTCACGACTGCTCCGCCCCGGCGTCGATGAGGTCGAAGTACTTCCCCGCGGTCTCCATGTCCTTGTCGCCGCGGCCGCTGAGGTTGACCAGGATGATCGACTCCGGGCCCAGCTCCTTCCCCAGCTCGAGCGCGCCGGCGAGGGCGTGCGCCGACTCGATGGCCGGGATGATGCCCTCGGTGCGGCTGAGCAGGCGGAGCGCGCTCATGGCCTGGTCGTCCGTGACGGGACGGTAGGACGCGCGGCCGAGGTCCGACAGCCAGGAGTGCTCCGGGCCGACGCCCGGGTAGTCGAGGCCGGCGGAGATCGAGTGCGAGTCGATGGTCTGGCCGTCCTCGTCCTGGAGGAGGTAGCTGCGCGCGCCGTGCAGCATGCCGGGCCGGCCCTTGGTGATGGTGGCGGCGGTGCGCGGGGTGTCCGCGCCGTCGCCGCCGGCCTCGAAGCCGTAGAGGGCCACGTCGGCGTCGTCGAGGAACGCGTGGAAGATGCCGATGGCGTTGGATCCGCCGCCCACGCACGCGGCGACGGCGTCGGGCAGGCGCCCGGTGAGCGCGAGGACCTGCTCGCGGGCCTCCTCGCCGATGACCTTCTGCAGGTCGCGCACCATGGCGGGGAACGGGTGCGGGCCCGCGACCGTGCCGAACACGTAGTTCGTGGTCTCGACGTTGGTGACCCAGTCGCGCATGGCGTCGTTGATGGCGTCCTTGAGCGTGCGCGATCCCGAGCGGACCGGGATGACCTCGGCGCCCAGCAGGCGCATCCGCGCGACGTTGAGCGCCTGGCGCTCGGTGTCGACCTCGCCCATGTAGATGACGCAGTCGAGGCCGAAGAGCGCGGCCGCCGTGGCGGTCGCGACGCCGTGCTGGCCCGCGCCCGTCTCGGCGATGATGCGCTTCTTGCCGATCTTCTTGGTGAGCAGCGCCTGGCCGAGCACGTTGTTGATCTTGTGCGAACCGGTGTGGTTGAGGTCCTCGCGCTTGAGGATGATGCGCGCGCCTCCGGCGTGCTCGGCGAACCGCGGCACTTCCGTGATGAGCGACGGACGACCCGTGTAGCTGCGGTGCAGCTCCTTCAGCTCCTCGATGAACGCGGGGTCCACCTTGAGCTCGTCCCACGCCGCCGACAGCTCGTCGAGGGCGGCGACGAGCGACTCCGGGACGTAGCGCCCGCCGAAGTCACCGAAGTACGGGCCGGTCACGCTGCGCAGGTCGGTCATGCGCGGATGTCCAGGAACTCGCCGAGCGTGCGGACGGGGTCGCCCGTGACGAGCGCCTCGCCCACCAGGACGACGTCGGCGCCCGCGCGGCGGTAGTGCGCCACGTCGTCGGCGGTCTTCACCGCGGACTCCGCGATGCGCACGACGCCCGCGGGGATGGAGTCGGCGAGCGATCCGAAGAGGTCGCGGTCGAGCTCGAAGGTGGTGAGGTTGCGGGCGTTGACGCCGACCACCTGCGCGCCGAGGTCGAGCGCGCGGGACACCTCCTCGGCCGAGTGCGTCTCGACGAGCGCGGTCATGCCGAGCTCGCCCACGAGCGCGTGCAGCTCGACGAGCGTCTTCTGGTCGAGCGCGGCGACGATGAGGAGGACGAGGTCGGCGCCCGAGGCGCGCGCCTCCAGCACCTGGTACGGCTCGCCGATGAAGTCCTTGCGGAGCACGGGGATGGAGACGGTGTCGCGCACCTGCTCGAGGTCCTGCAGCGAGCCGCGGAACTTGCGGCCCTCGGTGAGGACGCTGATGGCGCTGGCGCCGCCCGTCTCGTAGCGGGACGCGAGGAGCGCGGGATCGGGGATCTCGGCGAGGGCGCCGCGCGACGGGCTCGAGCGCTTGACCTCGGCGATGATCTTCACGCGGTCGGCCGGCGCGAGGGCGCTCAGCGCGTCGAGGGCCGCGGGACGCGCGAGCGCGTCGGCCTCGACCTGGGCGAGGGGACGGGTCTCGCGACGTGCGGCCGCGTCCTCGAGGGCGCCGGCGAGGAGGTCGCCCAGCATCTAGGAGTGCGCCTTCGCGTGGGTGACGGTGCGGTGCCCGCCGACGCCGAAGCCCAGCTTCTTCATGACGCCGCCGGTGATCCAGCCGAGGATGGCGAGCACGGCGGAGGCCCACACGACGGGTTCGATGGCGAACCAGAAGGCGATGGTGCCGACGGTGAACGCGACGAGCATGATGACGACAGCCGTCCAGGCCGCCGGCGAGTTGCCGTGGCCGGGTTCTGCGGACTCTGTGGACATGCGTGCTCCTCGGGGTTCGTGCGAAAGGGACGGGTCGAGTCTACCGGTCGGCGTCGGCGCGGCCGTCGGCTTGGGGAGGGTGGGCGGGGACGTCAGTCGACCCTCACGTGGCTGTGCCTGCCGGGGCCTCGTCCGCGTCGCCGGCCTCGCGGCGGGTGGGATCCGCGCCTCCGCTCAGGCTGTCCCAGGCGGCCACGGGATCCTCGCGCGGGACGATCCCGCGGGCGGGCGCCTGGTCGGGCGCGTCGTACCGGGACCGGCGGGTGGGCCAGCGCGGCCCGGTGACCGCCACGAAGAGGCCCGTGAGCGCGGACGCGATGCCCGCGACCAGCGTGACCGGACCCCAGGGGGTCGTGCTCCATCCGTCGACGAGCGCCGCCACGGCCGACGAGCCCGCGACGCCCGTGGCGGTCGTGACCGCGGCCTCGCCCGCCTGGACGGGCCCCGCGGTCGCGGCGAAGGCCGTGATCGCCACCGTCACGCCGATGAGCGCCTGCAGGATCCCGAGCACCACGCGCAGCACGCGCCCCGCGATGGCGAGCGCGCCGGCGAGGGCGAGGCTCGACAGCGCGAGGGCGCTGAGGGCGGGGGCGGCGACGCTGCCCGCGACGGGCACGAGCGCGGGGGCCTGGCCGCCGATGCGGAGCGTCGACCAGTCCTGCGACCAGCCGAGGAAGGTGGCGGCGCTCGTGGCGAGGACGAGCAGGAGGGCGAGGGACTTCGTGCGGCGGGTGACGCGCATCAGCGCACGCGCCGCATGGCCTCGGCGACGGCGACCGCGCGGAGCGGCGCGGCGGCCTTGTTCTGCGACTCGAGGTACTCGGCGTCCGGGTCGGAGTCGGCGACCATGCCACCGCCGGCCTGCACGTGCGCGATGCCGTCGACGATGGTGGCCGTGCGGATCGCGATGGCGAGGTCGGCGTCGCCCGCGAAGTCGAAGTAGCCCACCACTCCCCCGTACACGCCGCGCTGGGCGGGCTCGAGCTCGTCGATGATCTGCAGCGCCCGCGGCTTGGGCGCCCCCGAGAGCGTGCCGGCCGGGAAGGTGGCCCGGAAGACGTCGATGCTCGAGACGCCGGGCCGCAGCGTGCCCTCGACCGAGCTGACGAGGTGCATGATGTGGCTGAAGCGCTCGACGCGCATGAACTCGGTGACCTCGACGGATCCCGGGGCGCACGCCTTCAGCATGTCGTTGCGCGCGAGGTCCACCAGCATGAGGTGCTCGGCGCGCTCCTTCGGGTCGGCGAGGAGCGACTCCTCGTGCGCCACGTCCTCCTCCACGGTCGCGCCGCGCGGGCGGGATCCCGCGATGGGGTGCATGTAGACGTGGTCGTCGGTGACGGTGACGAGCGCCTCGGGCGAGGACCCGACGATGGAGTACGGCTTCCCGTCCGCGTCCTCGAGGGTGAGCAGGTACATGTACGGGCTCGGGTTGAGCACGCGCAGGATGCGGTAGACGTCGATCGGCTCGGCCGTGGTCGGCTGGTCGAACCGCTGCGAGACGACGACCTGGAAGACGTCGCCCTCGTGGATGTGGTGCTTGCTGCGGGCGATGGCCTCGTGGAAGTCGGCGGGCTCGGTGCGGAGCGTCGCGGACGGCTGCGCCTGGAGGTCGACCTCCGCGAGGAAGGTCTCGGACGGACGGGCGAGGTCGGCCTGCATGCGGTCGAGGCGCGCCTGCGCGCCGGCCCACATGGCGTCCGCGTCGTCCACGCCGTCGTTGAGGGCGGTCGCGACGAGCGTGACGGTGCCGCGGCGGTGGTCGAGCACCGCGAGCTCGGAGACGAAGCTGAGCGCCTGGCCAGGTACGGGCACCTCGGCCGGCGGGCGGTCGGGCAGACGCTCGATCTGCCGCACGGCCTCCCAGCCGATGAAGCCGACCAGGCCGCCGGTGAGGGGCGGGAGGCCCGGGATGCGCGGCGTCTCCCAGCGCGCGTAGAGCGCCGCGAGGGCGGCGAGCGGGCCGTCGGGAGCGTCGTCGCCGAGGGCGCGGCGCGCGTCCATCCCGTAGTCGAGCCAGCGCGCGGAGTCGCCCTGCTGGGTGAGGACGCCGAACGACGAGACGCCGACGAACGAGAAGCGCGTCCAGATGCCGCCCTGGCCGGCGGACTCGAGCAGGAAGCTGCCCGGGCGGCCGGCGGTGAGCTTGCGGTGCACGCCGACGGGCGTCTCGCCGTCCGCGAAGACCTCGCGGAGCACGGGGATCACGCGGTGGTCGGCGGCCAGGGTGCCGAACGCCTCCCGCGTGGTGGTGCCGGGTGCGGGGACGGACGGCGCGGCGGGGCGCGGGGACTCGCTCATGGGGTGGGCCCTTCGTCGGCGGCCGGGCGCGCGCCCGTGACGGGGTGGAGGTGATCGGCGTCGAAGCAGGTGCGCGTGCCGGTGTGGCAGGCCACTCCTACCTGGTCGACCTGGACGAGGACCGTGTCGCCGTCGCAGTCGAGGGCCGCGTCGCGGACGTACTGGCCGTGTCCCGACGTGTCGCCCTTCCGCCAGTACTCGCTCCGGGAGCGCGACCAGAAGGTGACGCGGCCCGTGGTGAGCGTGCGGCGGAGGGCCTCGCGGTCCATGTAGCCGAGCATGAGCACCTCGCGCGTGTCGTGCTGCTGGATCACGGCGGGCAGGAGCCCGTCGTCGGCGAAGGACGCGCGCGCGAGGATGCCGTCGACGTCGGGGACGGACGCTGCTGCGCTCATCGTCGGACCACCTGACCGGCGTCGTGGAGGGCGCCCTTGACGTCGCCGATCGTGAACCGGCGGGAGTGGAAGACGCTCGCGGCGAGCACGGCGTCGGCGCCGGCCTCGATCGCGGGCGCGAAGTGGTCGAGCTCGCCCGCGCCGCCCGAGGCGATGACGGGCACGCGGCTCGCGGCGCGCATGGCGGCCACGAGCTCGAGGTCGAAGCCGTCGCGCGTCCCGTCGGCGTCGATGGAGTTGACGAGCAGCTCGCCCGCGCCGCGCTCGACGGCCTCGCGGGCCCAGGCGACCGCGTCGATGGTCGTGCGCGTGCGTCCGCCGTGGGTGGTGACGACGAAGCCGGACGCCGTGTCGCCGCGCGTCACGTCGAGCGAGAGCACGCAGACCTGCGCGCCGAACCGGTCGGCGATCTCACCGACGAGGTCGGGGCGCGCGATGGCCGCGCTGTTGACGCCGATCTTGTCGGCGCCGCTCGCGAGCAGGCGCGCGACGTCGTCGGCGCTGCGCACTCCCCCGCCCACCGTCAGCGGGATGAAGACCTGCTCGGCGGTGGCGCTCACGACGTCGTACATCGTCGAGCGGTCCTCGACCGTGGCCGTGACGTCGAGGAAGGTGAGCTCGTCGGCGCCCTGCTCGTAGTAGAGGCGCGCGAGCTCGACGGGATCGCCCGCGTCCTGCAGGTCGAGGAAGTTGACGCCCTTGACGACGCGCCCGGCGGCCACGTCGAGGCAGGGGATGACGCGGACGGCGAGCTGCGCGGCGGGCTCGGCGACGGATCCAGCGGGTGCCACGGTCAGATCCGGGCGGCGTGGATGGGGCTGACGAGGATGGCGCGCGCGCCCACCTCGTGCAGGCGGTCCATGATCTGGTTCGTGTCGTCGCGCGGCACCATCGAGCGCACCGCGACCCACGCGGGGTCCTGCAGCGGCGAGATGGTGGGCGACTCGATGCCCGGCGTGATGGCCGTGGCGGCGTCGAGCAGGTCGAGCGGCACGTCGTAGTCCATGAGCACGTAGCGGCGCGCGACGAGGACTCCCTCGAGGCGGCGCAGCAGCGTGGCGGCGCCCGGCTTCTCCTCTGCGCCGGAGATGAGGACGGCGGTGGAGCGGAGGATCACGGGGCCGAAGATCTCGAGCCCGGCCTTCCGCAGCGTCGTGCCCGTCTCCACCACGTCGGCGATGGCGTCGGCGACGCCCAGCTGGATGGCGGACTCGACCGCGCCGTCGAGGCGGATGAGCTGCGCCTCGACGCCGTGCTCGCGGAGGAAGCCGCCGACGAGGACGGGGTAGCTGGTGGCGATGCGGACGCCGGCCAGGTCGGCCAGGTCGGCGAAGCGGCCGACGGGGCCGGCGAAGCGGAACGTGGATCCCGCGAAGCCGAGCTCCGCGGTCTCGGTGGCGTCCGACGCGGAGTCGATGAGGAGGTCACGGCCGGTGATGCCGACGTCGAGCGCGCCGGATCCGACGTAGGTCGCGATGTCGCGCGGACGGAGGTAGAAGAACTCGACGTCGTTGCGCGCGTCGAGGACGTAGAGCTCCTTGGGATCACGACGGCCGGCGTACCCGGCCTCGGCGAGCATCTGGGCGGCGGTCTCGGCGAGCGAGCCCTTGTTGGGCACGGCGACACGGAGCATGGGGATCACTTCTTCCGATGGAGGGGACGACGCGGGTGACGGGGCGCGTCACAGATGTCGGCCGACGTCCTCCAGGGTGAGGCCGCGCGCGATCATCATGACCTGCACGTGGTACAGCAGCTGCGAGATCTCCTCGGCCGTGCGGTCGTCGGACTCGTACTCCGACGCCATCCAGACCTCGGCGGCCTCCTCGACGACCTTCTTGCCGATCGCGTGCACGCCGCCGTCGAGCTCGCGGACGGTGCCGGACCCCTCGGGCCGCTCGGCGGCGATCCGGGTCAGCTCGCCGAACAGGTCATCGAAGGTCTTCACGTGCTCCAGGGTACAGGCGCGCGCGATGCCCCCGGCACGACGACGGGAGGCCGGGAGCGCTGCGCTCCCGGCCTCCCGGTGTCGTGCTGGTCGTGCGGTGGGCGAGGCGCTAGCCGACGCCCTGCAGGTCGATCACGAAGATCAGCGTGCGGCCGGAGAGGCGGTGGCCGCCGCCCGCGGGGCCGTAGGCGAGCTCCGGCGGGACGACGAGCTGGCGGCGTCCGCCGACCTTCATGCCGGGGATGCCCTGCTGCCAGCCGGCGATGAGGCTGCGGAGCGGGAAGCGCACGGACTGGCCGCGGCTCCAGGAGGAGTCGAACTCCTCGCCGGACTCGAAGTCGACGCCGAGGTAGTGCACGTCGACCGTGTCGCCGGGCTGGGCCTCGGGGCCGTCGCCCACGGTGATGTCGGAGATGGTGAGCTCTGCGGGGGCCGGGCCGTCGACGGGCTCGACCTCGGGCTTCGTGGTGTCGGTCATGGATCCAGTCAAGCAGATCCGCGCGCGCCTCCCGTCAGTGCGCGTGCGTGTGCGCCTCGGCGGCCCGGCGCAGCTCGGCGATGGCCGCCTCGGGGTCGCCGCCGCGGAAGACGCCGGATCCGGAGACGAACGTGTCGGCGCCGGCCTCGGCCGCGCGGCCGATGGTCTCGACGTCGATGCCGCCGTCGACCTGGAGCCACACGTCGTGGCCGGACTCGCGGAGGCGGGAGCGGAGGGCGCGCAGCTTCGGCATGGTCTCGGGCATGAAGGACTGGCCGCCGAAGCCGGGCTCGACCGTCATCACGAGCACCTGGTCGAACTCGTGGAGGAGGTCGAGGTAGTCGTCGACGGGCGTGCCGGGCTTCAGCGCGATGCCGGCGCGCGCGCCGATCTCCCGGAGGCGCCGCGCGAGGGCGACGGGCTCGCGCGTGGCCTCGGCGTGGAAGGTGACGCTCGCGGCGCCGGCCTCCGCGTAGCCGGGGGCCCAGCGGTCGACGTCGTCGATCATCAGGTGGATGTCGAGCGGGACCGGGGTCACCTGCTGGAGGCGCTCGACCATCGGCAGGCCGAACGTGAGGTTCGGCACGAAGTGGTTGTCCATGATGTCGACGTGCACGAGGTCGGCGGTGGCGAGGCGCTGGATCTCGCGCTCCAGGTTCGCGAAGTCGGCGGACAGGATGCTCGGTTCGATGCGGACGGGCATGCTCCCGACCCTACCGGCGGGTCAGCAGGGCGATGAACATGGCGTCGGTGCCGTGCCGGTGCGGCCAGAGCTGCACGCTGGATCCGCGGGTCGCGGCGTCGGGGTCGGCCGCCGGCAGCTCGAGGTCGCCGTCGGCCACCTCCTGCAGCACCGCGGCCGTGTCGAGCGCGGTCACGTCCGCGTGGCGCTGGAGCGCCGCCTGCACGATGGCGCGGGTCTCGGCGAGGTGCGGCGAGCACGTGACGTAGGCGAGGATCCCGCCGGGCGCGAGCGCGCCGATCGCGGAGTCGATGAGGCCGGCCTGCAGCGCGCCGAGGCCCGCGACGTCGCGCGGCGTCTTCCGCCAGCGCGCCTCGGGCCGGCGGCGGAGGGCGCCGAGGCCGCTGCACGGCGCGTCGAGCAGGATCCGGTCGAAGGCGCCCGGGTGCTCCTCCCCCACGGTCGTGCCGTCGAGCTCCCACACCTCGGTGTCGCCGGGGACGGCGCGGAGGGCGTCGCGGACGAGCCCGGCGCGCGCGGGGACGAGCTCGTTGGCGGTGAGCAGGGCGCCGGAGCGGCCGGCCTCCGCGGCGAGGAGCGCGGCCTTGCCGCCGGGGCCCGCGCACAGGTCGAGCCAGCGCTCGCCGGGCGTGACGGCGCGGGCGCGGCTGAGCGCGAGGGCGGCGAGCTGGGAGCCCTCGTCCTGCACGCGGACGCGGCCCTCGGCGACGCCGGGCGCGTCCATCGGGTCGCCGCCCTCGAGGTAGGCGCCGACGGGCGAGAACGCGGCCGGCTGCTCGCCGGTCTCCTCGACCGTCGCGAGGCCCGGGAGCGCGACGAGGCTGACGGCGGGCGCGGCGTTGTCGGCGCGCAGCAGGTCCTCGAGCTCGTCGGCGCGGCCCTCGCGGGCGAGCGCCTGGCGGAGCGCGCGCAGCACCCAGAGCGGGTGGGAGTGCTCGAGCGCGAGGCGCTCGTCGTCGCTCGCGGCGCTGTCGAGCACGCGCTGGCGCCACTCGGCTGGCTCCGTGCGCGTGATGGTGCGGAGGACGCCGTTGACGAAGCCCGTGGCGGAGCGGGATCCGACCGCGCGCGCCATGTCGACGCCCTCGTTGACGGCGGCGTGCGTGGCCACGCGCATGCTGAGGAGCTGGTGGACCGAGAGGCGGAGCACGTCGAGGATCGGGGCGTCGATCGCGGTGACGGGACGGCCGGCGGCCAGCTCGACGACGCGGTCGTAGTAGCCGGACATGCGGAGCGTGCCGTAGGTCAGCTCCGTGGCGAGCGCCGCGTCCTGGGCGGTGAGGGCCGCGCGCCGGATCTTGACGGGCAGCAGGAGGTTCGCGTACGCGTCCGACTCGCGGACCGCGCTGACGACCTCGTAGGCGACGCGGCGCGCGGGGCTGACGGACGCGGGCCCGCCGACGTCGGCGCGATCGGCGGGGCGACGGCGGTCGCCTCCCGCGGGACGGCGTCCGCCCGGTCGGCGGGCGGGGGATCCGGTGCTGTCGCTCATCGTGCGGTGACGTCCTTCCTCGTGACGCCGCGCCACCAGTCCGCGGCGGGGCGCCTTGTGCTCTCGCTCATCGTGCGATGACGTCCTTGTCCGTGACGCCGCGCCACCAGTCCGCGGCGGGCATGGGGTTCTTGCCCGCGGGCTGCACCTGGATGAGCTCGACGGGGTGGCTGGCGGTGCCGACGGCGACGCGGCCGTCGACGGCGGCGATCGCGCCGGGCGCGAGCGGCGCGGCGTCGCGGAGGGCGGCGGCGCGGTGGATCTTGAGGCGCACGTCGTCCACGGACGTGTGCGCACCGGGCTCGGGCGTGACCCCGCGGATCCGGGCCAGCACCTCGCCGGCCGGACGCGCCCAGTCGACGCGGCCGTCCTCGATCGACGTCTTCGGCGCGAGCGTGGGCTCGCCCTCCTGCGGGCGCGCGACCGCGGTCCCGGCGGCGATCGCGTCGACCGTGCGCGCGAGGAGATCGGCGCCCTGGACCGCGAGCGCGTCGAGCACGTGGCCCGCTGTCTCGTGGTCGCCCGTGGGCCGCTCCTCCATCGCGAAGACGGGACCGGTGTCCATGCCGCGCTCGAGCTGGAAGACGCTCGCGCCCGTGACGCGCTCGCCCGCCATGATCGACCGCTGGACGGGCGCGGCGCCGCGCCACCGGGGCAGCAGGGAGAAGTGCAGGTTGATCCAGCCCTGGGCGGGCGTGGAGAGGAGCGGCTCGCGGACGAGGCCGCCGTACGCGACGATGACGCCGAGGTCGGCCGCGACCGCGGCGATGCGGGCGGTCGCCTCGTCGTCGAGGCGGTTCACGCGGAGGGTCGGGATCCCGAGGCGCTCGGCCTCGGCGGCGACGGGCGACGGGGTGAGCACGCGCTTCCGGCCGAGCGGGGCGTCGGCGCGCGTGACGACGAGGGCGACCTCGTGGCCGGATGTGGCGAGCAGTCGGAGCGAGGGCACGGCGGCGAGGGGCGTGCCGGCGAAGACGAGTCTCATTGCGGAGTCCTCCCGGGGACGGCGTGCGGGTGGTCGGGTCGTGCGGTGGAGGCGCGTGCCGGGGCGACGCGACGAGGCACGCGGGCCGGGCGGCGGCCGCGGATCAGAACAGCCCCGTGTCGTCGAACCGTACACGGAGCGGGACCGTGGGCCGGAACCCGGTGCGGCCCGCGACGGGCTTGCGGCGGCTCGAGGCGTTGCGGACGACGGCCGCGCGGAGCTCCCGCGCCGCGTCCGGTCCGCTCGCGTAGTCGAGGCGGACGATGGCGCGCACGCGGCCCTGCTCGGTGGGCACCGGGCCGAGGACGTCGACGCCCTCGATCCCGCCGAGCCGCTCGACCGCCTGTCCGACGGCGTCCGGCAGTCCCTCGACGCTCGCGGCGCGCACGGCGGGCGGGAAGCGCAGGGCCCGGCGCTCGAGCAGCTCCTCGCGCGCGTAGCGCGGCTGCTGCCAGGTGGCGAGGGCGCGCGCGACCTGGCCGCCGACGCCGACGAGCATCACGGGGGCGCGCGGCGCGGCGAGGGCGGCGGCGTTGGACCACTGGCGGAGCACGTCCTCCCCCACGCGCAGGCTCTCGCGCGCGAGCATCCGCTCGCCGTCGAGCAGCAGGATCGCGCGGTAGCCGCCGGCGGCGACGGGCTCGGCCCCGCGCGTGGCGACGACCAGCCGCGACTCCGCGTCGACCTCCTGCACGTGGCGCTCGCCGTCGGCCAGCACCACCTGCACGCCGGGGAAGGCGCGGCCGAGCTCCTCCGCGGTGCGGCCGGCGCCGATGGTGACGAGCCGCAGCTCGTCGGATCCGCAGTTGGCGCAGCGCCAGTCGCCCGCGAGGTGCCCGCACCAGCCGCACGTGGGCGTGCTCGTGGCGGTGGACATGCCGAGCGGGCCCGTGCAGACGGTGCAGCGGGCGGCCTGGCGGCAGGCGCGGCAGGCGACGAGCGGCGCGTATCCGGGGCGCGCGACCTGGATGAGGACCGGCCCGTGCTCGACGGCGTCCTTGGCCGCGCGCCAGGCGCCGGACGGGATCCTGGCCTGCCGGGCGAACCCCTCGTCGCCCGTCTGCGAGGTGGTCGGGATCACTCGCGGGGTGCGGTTCTTCTCGGGCGCGACGCTCGTGAGGTAGCCGATCGCGACGAGGCGCTCGACCTCCGTGCTCCGGGAGTGCGCGAGCAGCACGAGCGCCGTGCCCTGCTGGCGGCTGCGGAGGAGGGCGACGTCACGGGCGTGCGCGTACGGGCTGAGCGGCTCGGCGTGCAGCGGATCCCCCTCGTCCCACATGGCGATCAGGCCGAGGCGCGGCGCGGGCGCGTAGACGGCCGAGCGGTTGCCGACGACGATCCGGGGCGCGTCGCCGAGGCCCGCGAGGAAGGAGCGGTAGCGGTCGGGGCCGGACTGGCGCGCATCGGTGCGCAGGACGGATCCGTCGGGGGCGTGCGCGGCGAGGGCCGCCTCCAGCTGGTCCTGGTCGCGGTAGTCGGGCACCACGAGGACGCTGCTGCGGCCCGACGCGAGCACGCGCGCGGCGGCCTGCGCGAGCGTCACGGCCCAGCGGCCCGCCCAGACGCCGCCGGGCAGCTCGACGACCTCGGGGATCGCGTCGACGGCCACGCGCCCGGATCCGTCGACCGCCGCGTCGAGCGTGCCGGGCGCGTAGCCGTCGATCGGCGGGAGCGCGGCGGCGTCGACGGCGGGAGCCGCGGGATCGGCGGGATCGGCGACGACGGCAGTCGCGGGGGCATCGGCGTCCGACGCCGTCCCATCCGCGTCCTCCGACGCGGACTCCGCGGCCGTGGACGCCAGGGCCGCGAGGTGGGCCTTCTCCACGCGCACCTGGCGTGGTGGCACAGCGAGCCGGATCACGTCGGACACGGTCCCGGCCTGGCGGTCGGCGACCTCCCGCGCGAGCGTCCAGATCTCCGGCCGCAGCACGGGCAGCGGCGACACGACCTGCTCGACCTCGCTGAGCGCGCCGTCGTAGCCCCCGCCGTCACCGACCTCGACGACGTAGCCGTCGGCGACCCGGCCGGCCGAGCGCAGCGGCACGCGCACGCGGACGCCGGGCACGCACGTCGCGCGCAGCGCCTCGGGCACGGCGTAGTCGAACAGGCGGTCGAGCTGCGGCAGCGGGGAGTCGACCATGACGCGCACGACGGGCGGGCGCGCGTCGGCGGAGCCGGACCTCACCGCGCCCGCGGCAGCCTCGGCCGCGGGCACGCCGGACGGATCCCCCGCGGTCACCGGGCACCCCCGGTCATGCCGGGACCCGGGCGGCGACGCGCGTCAGAGGCCCGCGGCGCTCTGCAGGTCGGCGACACGGTCGAGCGCCTCCCAGGTGAAGTCCGGCAGCTCGCGACCGAAGTGCCCGTAGGCGGCGGTCTGCGCGTAGATGGGACGGAGCAGGTCGAGCCGCTCGACGATGGCGGCGGGACGCAGGTCGAAGGTCTCGCGGATCGCGCGGACGATGCGCTCCTCCGGGACGTGCGCCGTGCCGAAGGCCTCGACGTACAGGCCCACGGGCGCGGCCTTGCCGATGGCGTACGCGACCTGCACCTCGAGCCGGTCGGCGAGGCCCGCGGCGACCGCGTTCTTCGCGACCCAGCGCATGGCGTACGCGGCGCTGCGGTCGACCTTCGACGGGTCCTTGCCGCTGAACGCGCCGCCGCCGTGCCGGCTGAAGCCGCCGTACGTGTCGACGATGATCTTGCGTCCCGTGAGCCCCGCGTCGCCCTTGGGCCCGCCGATCTCGAACTTGCCGGTGGGGTTGATCAGCAGGGTCGCGTCGCGCGAGTCGAGCTCGATGCCGATCTCCGCGGCCTGGGCCAGCACCGGGCGGATGACGTGCTCCTCGACCTCGCGGCGGAGGTCCTCCTGGGAGACCTGCGGGCCGTGCTGGGTGGAGAGCACGACGGTGTCGACCGTGCGCGGCACGAGTCCGTCGTAGCCGATGGTGACCTGCGTCTTGCCGTCGGGCCGCAGGTACGCGAGCTCGCCGGAGTGGCGGACGGCCGCGAGGCGCTCGGCGAGGCGGTGCGCGAGGTAGATGGGCAGCGGCATGAAGACCGGGGTGTCGCGCGACGCGTAGCCGAACATGAGGCCCTGGTCGCCGGCGCCCTGGAGGTCGTGCGCGTCGGTGGACGCGGATCCCGAGCGCGACTCGTACGAGCGGTCGACGCCCTGCGCGATGTCGGGCGACTGCGCGCCGATGGACACCGTGACGCCGCAGTTGCTGCCGTCGAAGCCGACCTCGGAGGAGTCGTACCCGATGTCCCGGATGCGGTCGCGCACGATCTGCGGGATGTCGACGTACCCGCTCGTGGTGACCTCGCCCGCGACGTGCACGAGCCCGGTGGTGACGAGCGTCTCGACCGCGGCGCGGCTCGTCGGGTCCTGTGTGAGGAGCGCGTCGAGGATGCTGTCGGAGATCTGGTCGCAGATCTTGTCGGGGTGGCCCTCGGTGACGGACTCGGAGGTGAACAGGCGCAGATCGGTCACGGGTCGCTCCAGGGGATCGCGTGGTCGCGCGCCGTGCGCTACTGCGGCGTCGGCGCGCCCACTACGTCGAGAATTCGATGGGCGACCTGCTCCTTGGAGCCGGAGGCCTCGGCCAGTGTATCTCCGCTCCTCGCGAGCACCGTGACCGTGTTGCCCTCTGTGGCGAACCCCCGCGACCACCCCACCCTGTTGAGGACGAGCAGGTCGCAGCCCTTCCGCTGGAGCTTCGCGCGGCCGATCCGGAGCAGCTCGGCCGGGTCCTCCTCGGTCTCCGCCGCGAAGCCGACGACGACACGACGCATGCCGTCCGCGCGCGGCGCGGCGGCGTCGGCCGCGAGGCGCTGCAGGATGTCGGGGTTCCGCACGAGCTCGACGGAGAGAGAATCCCCCGCCTCCTCCTTCTTGATCTTGCCCGCGGAGACGGCGACCGGCCGGTAGTCGGCCACGGCCGCGGCCATGATCACGACGTCGGCGTCGTCCGCCTCGCGCACCATGGCGTCCGAGAGCTCGAGCGCGGTCGACACGGGCACGACGCGCACGCCGGCGGGCGCCGGCACCTCGAGGTGCGCGGCGACGAGCACGACGTCGGCGCCGCGGTCGCGTGCAGCGGCGGCGAGGGCGACCCCCTGACGGCCGGAGGAGCGGTTGCCGAGGAAGCGCACGGGATCCAGCGGCTCGCGCGTGCCGCCCGCGGAGACGACGACGCGCCGGCCCTCGAGGTCGCGTCCGCCGGGGCGGACCGCGGCGAGGGCGGCGGCGATGACGTCCTCCACCTCGGCCATGCGCCCGGGCCCGGAGTCCGTGCCCGTGAGGCGGCCCGACGTGGGTCCGACGAGGGTGGCGCCGCGGGAGCGCAGGAGGGCCGCGTTGGCCTGGGTCGCCGGGTGCTGCCACATCTCGGTGTGCATCGCGGGGGCGACGACCAGGGGCGCGCGGCTGGCGAGGATCGTGGTGCCGAGCAGGTCGTCCGACAGGCCGAGGGCCATGGTCGCGAGCGTGTGGGCGGTGGCCGGCGCGACCACGATGAGGTCGGCCTTCTGGCCCAGCGCCACGTGGCGGACCTCGGACACCCCGTCGTAGAGGTCGCTCGTCACCGGGTTGCGGCTGACGGCCTCGAGCGTCGGCTTCCCGACGAAGCGGAGCGCGGCCTCGGTGGGGACGACGTGCACGTCGTGACCGAGGAGCACGAGGCCCCGGACCACGCCGACGGCCTTGTAGGCCGCGATGCCGCCCGTGATCCCCACGACCACCATCACCGCTCGGCGCTCCGGCGCTCGAGGGCGGGGCGGGCGTGCGGCGTGCGGTGGGCGCGGGGCATCCGGGGGCGGTGCGGCTAGGAGGCCGCGGGCTCCACGATGGGAGTGGCGACGAGCTTGTCCTCGTTGATCTCGTGCATGGCCACCGAGAGGGGCTTGTCGTCGATGGTGGAGTCGACGAGCGGTCCGACGTTGTCGAACAGGCTGCCCTCGTGCAGGTCGGCGTAGTAGTCGTTGATCTGACGGGCCCGCTTGGAGGCGAAGATCACGAGCGCGTACTTCGAGTCGACCTTCGAGAGGAGCTCGTCGATGGGCGGGTCGATGATGCCCTGGGTCTTGTCAACCATGGATGTGCCGCTTCCTCATTGCATGGAAGAAGGCCGCACTGGTCCGCGTCATGGACCGACGGCCTTCCTGGATCTCATCAAGTCTACGACCTCGCGCGCCGCCTCCGCGACATCGCGGTTGACGACGAGGTGGTCGAACTCGTCCTGGGCGGCCAGCTCGACCTTCGCGGTGTCCAGCCGGCGCTGCTGCTCCTCCGGCCCCTCGGTGCCGCGGCCGACCAGGCGGCGCACGAGCTCCTCCCAGGTGGGCGGCAGCAGGAACACGAGCCGGGCCTCGGGCATCGCGGCCTTGACCTGACGCGCGCCCTGGATGTCGATCTCGAGCAGCACGCTCCGGCCCTCGGCCAGCGCGGCGTCGATGGGCGCGCGCGGCGTGCCGTAGCGGTGGGCGTTGTGCACCGTGGCCCATTCGAGGAGCTCGCGCTCGTCGACCATCCGGTCGAACTCGGCGTCGGAGACGAAGTAGTAGTTGACGCCCTCGACCTCGCCGGGACGCGGCGCGCGCGTGGTGGCGGAGACGGAGAGCAGCACGTCGGGCTCGTTCTCGCGGATGAAGGTGGAGACCGTGCCCTTGCCCACGGCGGTGGGACCCGCGAGGACGACGAGGCGGCTGGGCTCGACGATCTGCTTCGCCGCCTGCCACTCCTCGAGGAACCGGGTGAGGCGCACGCGCTGGTGCACGCCGAGGCCGCCGAGGCGCTTGGCCGTGGAGATGCCGAGGTCGCCGAGGATCCGCTCGAGCTTGGTGGGGCCGATGTTCGGGATGCTCGTGAGGAACTCCGTGACGCGGAGCGTGGCCTCGGCGCGGCGGGCGGGATCCGCGGACGCGTCGAGCACGCCGAGCGGCGTGCGCTCCCCCGTGACGATGTCGTGCTTCACCTGCGCGCGGGCACGACGGGCGGCGACGGCGGCCTGCGACGCGGCGACCCGGTCGACCTCGGGTGGTTCGGGCCTCATGGCAGCACCTCTTCGAGTCGTCCGGCGTGGTCGGTGACGGCCTCCGCGACACGCCGTGGCCCTGCCGTGAGGATACTCCGCGACGCGGCCGCGATCACAACGCCGGCGGCCGGGCCGAACAGCTTCCGGACATCGCCGAGCAGCGCGCCCTGGTGGCCGAAGCCGGGCGCGAGGATCGGCGTGCGGACGAGCCGGGCCAGGTCGAGCCCGGCGTCGGCGGCGTCGACGGTCGCGCCGACGACCAGGCCGAAGGACCCGGGGTCGGCCGACGGGTCGTCGAGCGGGCCGTTCGCGGCGACGGCGGCGTCCTGGATGCCGCGGGCCACGGTGCGGGCGGCGGACCCGCCGGCGTCGGCCGGGAGCACGGCGCGCTGCAGGTCGCGCGCCTCCGGGTTCGAGGTCGCGGCGAGGACGAAGACGCCCGCGCCCCATGCGTCGGCCGCCGCGTGGACGCCGTCCAGCGATCCGACGCCCGTGTAGGCCGTGAGCGTGACGGCGTCGGCGCGCAGCGGGCTGTCGGGCGCGAGCCAGGCGGCGCCGTACGCGTCGACCGTGGAGCCGATGTCGCCGCGCTTGGCGTCGGCGATCACGAGGAGGCCGGCGTCGCGCGCGGCGGCGAGCACGCGCTCGAGGGCGGCGTACCCGGCGGATCCGTGGCGCTCGAAGAACGCGACCTGCGGCTTGACGATGCCGGCGCGCCCCGCGGTCGCCTCGACCACGCGCAGGCCGAACTCCTCGAGTCCCCGCGCGTCGTCGGCGAGGCCCCAGGCGTCGAGCAGCGACCGGTGCGGGTCGATGCCGACGCAGAGGTGCCCGTGCGCGCGGAAGGTGCGGGCGAGCCGCGCGCCGAACGACGGGGCGTCGGGAACCGCCCCGCCGTCCGTCGGCGTCACCTGCGGGCCTCGCGGGCGATCGCGTAGTCCTGCAGGCTCGTCACGTCGAAGCCCTCGCGGATGGCGTCGAAGGACGCGACCGCCGCCGTGAGCTGCGCGATGGTCGTGAACAGCGCCTTGTCGGCCGCGACGGCCGCCGCGCGGATCTCGTAGCCGTCCGCGCGCGCGGTGCGGCCCGACGGCGTGTTGATCACGACGTCCACCTCGTCGCGGTTGATGAGGTCGACGATCGACGGCGAGTCGCCCGCGGCGGGCTCCTCGCTGTACTTGCGGACGACGCGCGCCTGGATCCCGTTGCGGCTGAGGATCTCCGCCGTGCCCGCGGTCGCGAGCACCTCGAAGCCGAGCTGCTGGAGGCGGAGCACCGGCAGCACGATGGAGCGCTTGTCGCGGTCGGCGACCGAGACGAACACCGTGCCGGAGAGCGGGAGGCCGCCGAACGCCGCCTCCTGGCTCTTCGCGAACGCCCGCGGGAAGTCGCGGTCGATGCCCATGACCTCGCCCGTGGAGCGCATCTCCGGGCCGAGCACGGAGTCGACGATGAGGCCGTCCTTCGTGCGGAACCGCTTGAAGGGCAGCACGGCCTCCTTGACGGCGACGGGCGAGTCCATCGGCACGTCGGATCCGTCGCGCTCGGGCAGGAGCCCGGAGGACTTCAGCTCGGCGATGGACGTGCCGACCATGACGAGCGACGCGGCCTTCGCGAGCGGGATGCCGAGCGCCTTGGAGACGAACGGCACCGTGCGGCTCGCGCGCGGGTTCGCCTCGAGGACGTAGAGCACGCCCGCGCCGATCGCGAACTGCACGTTGAGGAGGCCGCGGACGCCCACGCCCTCGGCGATGGCGCGCGTGGCGTCGACGACCTGCTGGATCTGGCCGCGGCCGAGGGTGACGGGCGGGAGCGTGCAGCTCGAGTCGCCCGAGTGGATCCCGGCCTCCTCGATGTGCTCCATGACGCCGCCCACGTACAGCTCGGTGCCGTCGTAGATGGCGTCGATGTCGATCTCGATGGCGTCGTCGAGGAACCGGTCGATGAGGAGCGGCTTGCCCTGGCCGATGATCCCCTGGTCGGCCATGCGCAGGAAGTAGTCGTGGAGCGTCGCGGTGTCGAACACGATCTCCATGCCGCGGCCGCCGAGCACGTAGCTCGGGCGGACGAGCACGGGGTAGCCGATCTCCTCCGCGACCACCACGGCCTCGTCGATCGCCGTGGCCGTGCCGTTGCGCGGCGCCACGAGTCCCGCGGCGTCGAGGATCCCGGAGAACAGGCCCCGCTCCTCCGCGAGGTCGATGGCCGAGGGGCTCGTGCCGAGGATGGGGACGCCCGCGGCCTCGAGGCCCTTGGCGAGCCCGAGCGCGGTCTGGCCGCCGAGCTGCACGACCACGCCGACGAGCTCGCCCGCCTGCTGCTCGACGTGCACGATCTCGAGGACGTCCTCGAGCGTGAGCGGCTCGAAGTAGAGCCGGTCGCTCGTGTCGTAGTCGGTCGAGACCGTCTCCGGGTTGCAGTTGATCATGATGGTCTCGAACCCGGCGTCGGCCAGCGCGAAGGACGCGTGGACGCACGAGTAGTCGAACTCGATGCCCTGGCCGATGCGGTTGGGGCCCGAGCCCAGGATGATCACCTTGCGGCGGTCGGACGGCACGATCTCCGTCTCGGAGTCGTAGCTGGAGTAGTGGTACGGCGTGAGCGCCGGGAACTCGCCCGCGCACGTGTCGACCGTCTTGTAGACGGGCCGGATGTCGGCCGCGTGGCGCGCGTCGCGCACCTCCTGCTCGGCGAGGCCGCGGATCTCGGCGATCTGCGCGTCCGAGAAGCCGTGGTCCTTGGCCTCGCGGAGCGTGTCGGCGTCGAGCTCGTCGGCGTCGCGCACGGCGTCGGCGACCTCGTTGATCAGCACGATCTGGTCGATGAACCAGGGGTCGATCTTCGTCGCGTCGAAGACCTGCTCCGCCGTGGCGCCCGCGCGGAGCGCCTGCTGCACCGTGACGATGCGGCCGTCGGTGGGCGTGCGGCTCACCTCGAGCAGCTCGTCGACCGAGCGGCTCTCGGCGCCCCAGTGGAAGGAGGATCCGCGCTTCTCGAGCGAGCGCAGCGCCTTCTGCAGCGCGGTGGAGTAGTTGCGGCCGATGGCCATGGCCTCGCCGACCGACTTCATGGTGGTCGTGAGCTCGGCGTCCGCGGCCGGGAACTTCTCGAACGCGAAGCGCGGCACCTTCACGACCACGTAGTCGAGCGTGGGCTCGAAGCTCGCGGGCGTGACCTTGGTGATGTCGTTGGGGATCTCGTCGAGCCGGTAGCCGATGGCGAGCTTCGCGGCGATCTTCGCGATGGGGAAGCCCGTCGCCTTCGACGCGAGCGCGCTCGAGCGGGACACGCGCGGGTTCATCTCGATGACGATGAGGCGGCCGTCCGTCGGGTCCACCGCGAACTGGATGTTGCAGCCGCCCGTGTCGACGCCCACCCGGCGGATGATGTCGATGCCGATGTCGCGCATGTGCTGGTACTCGCGGTCGGTGAGCGTGAGCGCCGGCGCGACCGTGATCGAGTCTCCCGTGTGCACGCCGACCGGGTCGACGTTCTCGATGGAGCAGACCACCACCGTGTTGTCGGCCGTGTCGCGCATGAGCTCCAGCTCGTACTCCTTCCAGCCGAGGATCGACTCCTCGAGGAGCACCTCGGTGGTGGGGCTCGACTGCAGGCCGTCGGCGACCATGCGCTCGAGCTCCTGGCGCGTGTGCGCGAAGCCGGAGCCGAGGCCGCCCATGGTGAAGGACGGGCGGATCACGAGCGGGTAGCCGAGGTCCTCGGCGAACTCCACGGCCTGCTCGAGCGTCTTCGCGACGTGCGAGCGGGCGACGTCGGCGCCGGACTCGATGACGAGGTCCTTGAAGAGCTGGCGGTCCTCGCCCTTCTGGATGGCCTCGACCTTCGCGCCGATGAGCTCCACGCCGTGCTTGGCGAGGATGCCGAGCTCGTCGAGGCGGATGGCCGCGTTGAGCGCGGTCTGGCCGCCGAGGGTGGGGAGCACCGCGTCGGGACGCTCCTTGATGATGATCTTCTCGAGCACCTCGCTCGTGATCGGCTCGATGTAGGTCGCGTCGGCGAAGCCCGGGTCGGTCATGATCGTGGCGGGGTTCGAGTTCACGAGGATGACGCGCACGCCCTCCTCGCGGAGCACGCGGCAGGCCTGCGTGCCGGAGTAGTCGAACTCGGCGGCCTGGCCGATGACGATCGGCCCGGAGCCGATGACGAGGACGCTGTTGATGTCGTCGCGCTTGGGCATTACACGGTCTCCTGGGGGGTCGCGGCGGCGGGGGCGGTGCCCGCGGCATCGTGGATCAGCTCGATGAACCGGTCGAAGAGGTACGACGAGTCGTGCGGGCCCGCGGCCGCCTCCGGGTGGTACTGGACGCTGAATGCGGGGATGTCGAGGCAGTTGAGCCCCTCGACGACCTGGTCGTTGAGCGAGACGTGGCTGACCTCCGCGCGGCCGAAGCCGGCGGGGCTGTCCACGGGGCCGTCGAGCGGCGCGGAGACCGCGAAGCCGTGGTTCTGGCTCGTGATCTCGACGCGGCCGGTGCGGCGGTCGAGCACGGGCTGGTTGATCCCGCGGTGGCCGAACGGCAGCTTGTAGGTGTCGAACCCGAGGGCGCGCCCGAGGAGCTGGTTGCCGAAGCAGATCCCGAAGAACGGGATGCCCTTGCGCAGCACGTCCTGCAGGAGCTCGACGTGGTACTGCGACGCCTCGGGGTCGCCGGGGCCGTTCGAGTAGAAGACCGCCGTGGGCGCGAGCTCGGCGAGCTCGGCCGTGGTGATCGACTGCGGCACCACGTGCACGTCGAGGCCGCGGGCCGCGAGGTGCTTCACCGTCGCGGTCTTGATGCCGAGGTCGAGCACGGCGACGGATCCGATGCGCTCGCCCTCGGCCGGGATCGTGTAGGTCTCCTGCGTGGAGACCTCGGCGGAGAGGTTGCGGCCCGCCATGTCGGGCGCCTGGCGCACCTGCGCGAGCTGCTCGTCGTCGCCGAGCGCGAAGGCCTCGCCGGAGAAGACGCCGGCGCGCATGGCGCCCTCGTCGCGGATCCGGCGCGTGACGGCGCGCGTGTCGATGCCGGAGATGCCGACGACGCCCTGGGCGACGAGGTCGTCCTCGAGCGTGCGCTGCCCGCGGAAGTTGGAGACCACGCGGGAGGGGTCGCGGACGACGTACCCGGCGACCCAGATGCGGCGGGACTCCATGTCGTCGTCGTTCATGCCGGTGTTGCCGATGTGCGGCGCCGTCTGGAGCACGATCTGGCCCGCGTAGGACGGGTCGGTGATCGTCTCCTGGTAGCCGGTCATGCCGGTCGCGAAGACGGCCTCGCCGAGGGTCACGCCGCGGGCGCCGTACGCGCGTCCGACGTACCTCCGTCCGTCCTCGAGCACCAGGACAGCTGGTTCGTGTCGGGCCATGTCGGTCACTTCCCTTCGTTGTCGTCGTCGTGCGCGATGCGCTGGATCCGCTGGAGGGCGTCGACGAGCGCGGTCTTCTCGCGCGGGTCGATCACCCGGAGGTACGTGTCGACCGCGGTTCCGGCGTCCGCGTCGAGGATCCAGGTCACGGCCACCAGGCCGCCCTCCTCCACCACGCGGTCGATCGCGTAGGTCGCGAGCCCGGATCCCGTGATGCGGTCGGCGGGCACGAGCACCTCGCGCTCGCCGTCGATCGCGAGCACCAGGCCCGCGTCGTGCACCCGGGCCGCGGCGCGCCCGCGGAAGCCGAGGGGCGCGACCGTGAGCCGGTCGAGCGGCTCGCCGGCCGTGGTCGTGGCGACGTAGAGCACGTCGACCTCGAGCGTCGGGGCGCCGAGCCCGGCGGGCGGACGCGGCGGCTCGGGCAGCGCGCGCTGGCGTCGGCGGCGCGCGCGCCAGCCGAGCACCATGAGCGCGAGGAGCAGGAGGAGGAAGGCGATCACCGTGATCGCGGGTCCGATGCGGTCGCTCATGCGCGTCCCGCCCGGGCGCCGGAGGAGGAAGCGTCGCGCGCGTCGGCGTCCGCGCGGTCGCGGAGGACCGCGGCGCGGGCGACCGTCTCGCGGTCGACGAGCGCGCCGTCGAGCACGGTCGGGTAGCCGCGGTGGAAGGTGGCGACGACGCGGCCGGGCAGCGTCATCTCCAGGTACGGCGAGTTGCCGCTGAGGCCGCCGAGGTCGTCGCGGCCGAAGACGCGCGACGCGGCCGGGTTGTACAGCGTGATGTCGGCCGGGGATCCGCCCTCGAGCGCGTGCCCGTGCTCGGCGAGCCGGCCGATGCGCGCGGGCGCGTGCGACATGACCCGCGCGACGCCCGCCCAGTCGAGGAGCCCCGTGTCGACCATGGCGAGCTGCACCACGGAGAGCGCCGACTCGAGGCCGACCATGCCGAACGCGGCCGCGTCCCACTCGCAGTCCTTGGCCTCGGTGGGGTGCGGCGCGTGGTCGGTCGCGACGACGTCGATCGTGCCGTCGGCGAGGGCCTGGCGGAGGGCCTCGACGTCCTCGCGGCGGCGGAGCGGCGGGTTCACCTTGTAGCGCGCGTCGTAGCCGGCGACCAGGTCCTCGGTGAGGAGCAGGTGGTGCGGCGTGACCTCCGCGGTGACGTCGACGCCGCGGGCCTTGGCCCAGCGGATCACGTCGACCGAGCCGGCGGTGGAGACGTGGCAGACGTGCAGGCGGGATCCGACGTGCTCGGCGAGCAGGACGTCGCGCGCGATGATCGACTCCTCGGCGACCGCGGGCCAGCCCGTGATGCCGAGCTCGCCGGACAGCGCGCCCTCGTTCATGGTGGCGCCCTCGGTGAGGCGCGGGTCCTGCGCGTGCTGCGCGATCACGCCGTCGAAGGCCTTCACGTACTCGAGCGCGCGGCGCATGAGCAGCGGGTCGGAGACGCACTTCCCGTCGTCGGAGAAGACGCGGACGGCGGCGCGGCTGGAGGCCATCGCGCCGATCTCGGCCATCGACTCCCCCGCCAGGCCGACCGAGACGGCGCCGATGGGGCGCACGGTCGCGTACCCGGCGGCGTCGCCGAGGGCCTTGACCTGCTCGACCACGCCCGCCGTGTCCTGCACGGGCATGGTGTTCGCCATCGCGAAGACCGCGGTGAAGCCGCCGAGGGCCGCCGCGCGGGATCCCGTGAGCACGGTCTCGCTCTGCTCGTAGCCGGGCTCGCGGAGGTGCACGTGCAGGTCGACGAGGCCGGGCAGCGCGACGAGGCCGTCGGCCTCGATGACGTGCGCGCCCGCGGCGGCTTCGAGGTCGGGCCCGATCTCGCGGATCAGGCCGTCCGCGACGAGGATGTCGGCGCGCTCGCCCGACGGCATGGTCGCGCCGCGGATCAGGTGGGTGTCGTCGGGGTTCATCGCGTTCTGGGTCATCGGTCGGCCTTCCCGTCGCCGGACAGCAGGAGGTAGAGGACGGCCATGCGCACCGAGACGCCGTTGGCGACCTGCTCGCGCACCGTGGACCTCTCCGAGTCGGCGGCGGCGGCGGATATCTCGAGCCCGCGGTTCATGGGCCCCGGGTGCATGACGATCGTATCGGGCCCGAGGAGCGCGAGGCGCGCGTCGTCCAGCCCCCAGATGCGCGCGTACTCGCGCGGGTTCGGGAAGAAGGCGGCGCGCATGCGCTCGGCCTGGATCCGGAGCATCATCACGGCGTCGGGCTTCCCCTCCGCGAGCGCCGCGTCGAGGTCGTAGCGGACGGTGACGGGCCAGGATCCGACGCCCACGGGCACGAGCGTGGGCGGCGCGACGAGCGTGACCTCGGCGCCGAGCGTCGTGAGCAGCCACGCGTTGGAGCGCGCGACTCGGCTGTGGAGCACGTCGCCGACGATGACGACGCGCGTGCCGTCGAGGCCCTTCCCGCGCGCGGCGGATCCGTGCAGCCGGCGGCGGATGGTGAACGCGTCGAGCAGCGCCTGCGTGGGGTGCTCGTGCGTGCCGTCGCCCGCGTTGACGATGCCGGCGTCGATCCAGCCGCTGCCGGCGAGCGTGTGCGGCGCGCCCGAGGAGGGGTGCCGGACGACCACGCCGTCGGCGCCCATGGCCTGCAGCGTCTGCGCGGTGTCCTTGAGGCTCTCGCCCTTGGAGACGCTCGAGCCCTTCGCGCTGAAGTTGATGACGTCGGCCGACAGGCGCTTGGCGGCGGCCTCGAACGAGATGCGGGTGCGGGTCGAGTCCTCGAAGAAGAGGTTGACGACCGTGCGGCCGCGGAGCGCGGGGGTCTTCTTGATCTCGCGCGTGCCGACGTCGGCCATGTCCTCGGCGACGTCGAGGATGTGGAGGGCCTCGTCCCGGGACAGGTCGCGCGTGGAGAGCAGGTGCCTCATCGCGTCGCCCCCTCGTCGGCGGCTCCGGTCGCGGGCTCGTCGTCCGGGCCGGCGATGCTCACCGACTCCTCGCCGTCGGTCTCCTCGAGCCGGACGAAGATCCGCTCGGCGAGGCTGGACGGCAGGTTCTTGCCCACGAAGTCGGCGCGGATGGGGAGCTCGCGGTGGCCGCGGTCGACCAGCGCGGCGAGCCGCACGGCCGTGGGGCGGCCGAGGTCGCCGATCGCGTCGAGGGCGGCGCGCACGGTGCGGCCGGAGAACAGCACGTCGTCGACGAGCACGACGGTGCGGCCGTCGACGCCGCCGGCGGGCAGCCGCGTGGGCGCGGGCGCGCGGGTGGGGTTCCGCTGCAGGTCGTCGCGGTACATGGTGACGTCGAGCGAGCCCACCAGGTCGGCGGGGGCCTCGGGCTCGAGGCGGGCGATGATCCGGCCGATGCGCTCGGCGAGGACGGTGCCGCGGGTGGGGATCCCGAGGAGCAGCAGGTCGTGGGGACCGCGGTTCGACTCGAGGATCTCGTGGGCGATGCGCGTGAGCGCACGGGTGATGTCAGAGGGCTGCAGCACGATGCGCTGAGGCAATCCGACCTCCTTCCCCGCCTCTCGGGACGGATGTTAAAGGTGGTCTGTTCCGCCGGTCACTCTAGCGGGTGTCCCCCGTGCGCGGGGTGCGTCGCGCAGCCCGCGCGTGTCCTCAGCGCGGCGACGCGTCGAGCACCGCGCGGATCCGGCCGAGGACGGCCGCGTCCTGCAGGCTCGTGGCGTCGCCGAGGGTCCGGCCCTCCACGAGGTCGGCGAGGAGGCGGCGCATGATCTTGCCCGAGCGCGTCTTGGGCACGTCCGGCACGGCGACGATCCGGCGGGGCTTGGCGACCGGCCCGATGGCGCGCGCCACGTGCGCGGTGAGCACGGGCCCGAGCTCCGCGGCGAGCGCTGCCCAGCCGGCCGCGTCGTCGTCCGCGGGGCGGTCGTCGCCGCGCGGCACGACGAACGCGACCACGCGCTGCCCGGTGAGGTCGTCGGCGACTCCCGTGACGCCGGCCTCGCCCACGCGCGGATGCGCGACGAGCGCCGACTCGATCTCGATGGTGGACAGGCGGTGCCCGGAGACGTTGACGACCTCGTCGATCCGCCCCTGCAGCGCCACGTCGCCGTCGGCGTCGCGCCGGGCGCCGTCGCCCGCGAGGAACCAGCCGCGGTCGGCGAACCGCTCCCAGTACGCGCTGCGGTAGCGGGCGGGGTCGCCCCACACGGTGCGGGCCATGCCGGGCCACGGGCGCTGGATCACGAGGAGGCCGGCCTCGCCCGGCGCCGTGGGCGCGCCGTCGTCGTCGACCACGTCCACCCGGAAGCCGGGCAGCGCGCGGCCGGCGGCGCCGGGCTTCAGGGTCGAGACGCCTGGCAGCGGCGCGATGACCGCGGCCCCGGTCTCCGACTGCCACCACGTGTCGACGACGGGCGCGGATCCCCCGCCGATCTCGCGGTGGAACCAGCGCCACGCGGCGGGGTTGATGGCCTCCCCCACCGATCCCAGCAGCCGGATGCTCGACAGGTCGTGCCCGGCGACGCCGTCCGGGTACCAGCCCATGAGCGAGCGGATGAGCGTGGGCGCCGTGTAGTAGGTCGTGACGCCGTACCGCTCGATGATCTCGAGGTGCCGGCCGCGGTGGGGCGTGTCGGGCGTGCCCTCGTAGATCACCTGCGTGAGGCCGTTGGAGAGCGGCCCGTAGATCTCGTAGGTGTGCGCGGTGACCCAGGCGAGGTCGGCCGTGCACCAGTGCACGTCGTCGGGCTTGGCGTCGAAGTGCGCCCAGTGCGCCCACGACGCGTGCGTCAGGTACCCGCCCGAGGTGTGCACGAGGCCCTTGGGGCGGCCGGTGGTGCCGGACGTGTAGATGATGAAGAGCGGGTGCTCGGCGTCGAAGGCCCGGGGCTCGTGCACGGGCGACGCGGATCCCACGGCGTCGTGCCACCACACGTCGCGTGCCGGGTTCCACGGCACGTCCTGGCCGGTGCGGCGCACGACGAGCACGTGCTCGATCGAGGCGACGCCCGCGACGGCCTCGTCGGCCTGCGGCTTGGTGGCGACGGCCTGGCCGCGGCGGTTCTGCCCGTCGCTCGTGATGAGCAGCTTGGCGCCCGTGTCCTCGACCCGGAACCGCAGCGCCTCCGCGGAGAAGCCGCCGAAGACGAGCGAGTGCACGGCGCCGATGCGGGCGACCGCGAGCGTGGCGACGATCGTCTCCACGAGCACGGGCAGGTAGATCACGACGCGGTCGCCGGGCCCGATGCCGAGCGCCGTGAGCGCGTTGGCGGCGCGCGACACCTCCTCCTGGAGGTCGCGGTAGGTGACCGTGCGGCGATCGCCCGGCTCCCCCTCGAAGTGCAGCGCGACCTTCTCGCCACGGCCGGCGACGACGTGGCGGTCGACGCAGTTCGCGGCGACGTTGAGCCGGCCGCCCGCGAACCAGGTGGCCTCGGGGACCCGCGGGGTGCCGTCGGCGGCGACCGGCGGGATCCACGTGTGCGCGGTCTCCCACGGCGTCTCCCAGTCGAGGCGGCGGGCGGCCTCCTCCCAGAAGGCGACCGGATCCGCCTCGGCGCGCGCGTACGCCTCCGCCGTGACGTTGGCGGAGGCGGCGAGCGCAGCGGGCGGCGGGTAGAGCGCCTGCTCGACGGTCGCGTCGGTGTCCGGCTCGGGGTCGGCGGTCTCGGCCTGCTCGGCGCGCTGCGAGGTCATGCGCCGACGCTACGGGCGGCGCGGCCCCGATCCGGAACCGGGACGTCACGCGACGACACGGAGAGGGAGGCCGTCAGCCCCAGCGGCGGACGAGCACCCGCTCCACGAGGCCCACGACCGCGTCGGTGACGGCGCCCAGCACGGCGAGCAGCACGATCGCGAGCAGCACCCGGTCGACGCGTCCGTTCGAGGACGACTCCGTGAGCAGGTACCCGAGCCCCATCGACGCGGCGAGGAGCTCCGCCGCCACGAGGAACAGCCACGACTGGGCGAGCGCGAGCCGGAGCCCCGAGACGACGGCGGGCAGCACGGCGGGCAGCTGCACGGTGACCAGCAGCGGGATCCGCGTGAGCCCGTACGCGCGCCCCACCTCCACGAGGTGCGGGTCCACGTGCCGGAGCGCGCCCGCGACCGTCGTGTACACGGGGAACATCGCGCCGATGGCGACGAGCGTCACCTTGGAGTCCTCGTTGATCCCCATCCAGAGCAGCAGCAGCGGCACCCACGCCAGCGACGGCACGGTGCGGAACGCGCCGGCGGTGGGCGCGAGGAGGAGCAGGCCGACGCGGGAGAGCCCGACGACGGCGCCGAGCACGAGGCCCACGGTGGCGCCGAGCGCGAAGCCGAGCAGGACGCGCTGCAGTGAGATGGCGACGTACTGGCCGAGGATCCCCTGCTGGCCGAGCTCAACGCCGGCGCGCACGACGTCGAGCGGCGCGGGCAGGAGGTGCGGCGCGACCGCGCCCGTGGCGGTGACGACCGCCCAGAGGCCGACCACCAGGACGGGCACGACGAGGCCCACGCCGACCCGGACGAGCGCGCCGCCCGTCGCGCGGCCCGGGGCTCGTCGCGCGACGCGGCCGTCGTCGTCCGGGGCGTCGGCGGCCGTGCGGTCGTCGGCGCGGACGATCTCCCGCGCGGGCCGGAGCGCGGTCATCCGGCGGACCCGGAGGCGGGATCCGCGGCCTCGGCGAACCGCGGCTCGAACAGCTCGTCGAGGGCCGTGTCGACCTTCCCCTGGTCCGGCACGTCGCCGGACTCCACGAGGATCGGGCCGACGCGCTCGAGCACGTCGCGCTGGGCGTCGCCGGGCACGGGATCGACGCCGAGGTTCGTGCGGTCGATCACCGTGGACGCCACGGCCGGGTCGATCGCGGCGGCCTGCGCGAGGATCGCCGCCGTCTCGTCGGGGTGGTCGACGGCCCAGGCCCGCGCCTCCTCGTAGGAGTCGACGACGGCCTGCGCGAGGTCGGGCGACGCGTCGAGGAACGACTGCGTGGCGTTGAGGAACCCGTAGGTCGCGAAGTCGACGTTGCGGTACAGCAGCGTGGATCCCGCCTCGGCCTCGCTCGCGGCCATGAGCGGGTCGAGCCCCGCCCACGCGTCGACGGAGCCGTTCTCGAGGGCGGCGCGGCCGTCGGCGTGCTGGAGGTTCTGGATGGTGACGTCGGAGGCGGGGATGCCCGCCTCCTCGAGCGTCTGCAGCAGGAAGAAGTAGGGGTCGGTGCCCTTCGTCGCGGCGATGTCGGCGCCGCGCAGCTGGTCGACGCTCGTGATGGGCGACCCCTTCGGCACGACGATCGCGGTCCACTCCGGCTGCGAGTACACGTCGATGGTGCGGATGGGCGATCCGTTGGCCCGGGCGAGGAGCGCGGCGGACCCGGCGGTGGATCCCACGTCCACGGCACCCGCGCGCAGCAGCTCGTTGGCCTTGTTCGAGCCGGCGCTCTGCACCCAGTCGACCTTCACGTCCGACCCGAGCCGCTTCTCCACGAGGCCCTGGTCCTTCACGATGAGGCTCAGCGGGTTGTAGGTCGCCCAGTCGAGGGTGAGCGTGTCGGCGCTCCAGCCCGCGGCATCCGCGGTGGCGTCGGCGGCGGGGGCGACGGCCGACCCCTCCCCCGCGGCGCATCCGGCGAGGAGCATCGCGGCGGCGCCCGCGAGCGCGAGGGCGGGGATGGATCTGCGGGGCAGGAGACGGGTCACGGTGGGTCCTCGGTGCGGTGTCGGATGGTGGCAGGTCGGGTGGTCGAGCGGCTGGTGTCGGTGGTGGTCGGGCTCAGCGCGCCCGATGGCCCGGCACGCCGAGCCCCTCGAGCAGCTCGGCGCGGAGGGCGGCGAGGGTCGCGTCGCCGCGGTCGCGCGGGCGGGCGCCCGGCACATCGAGGACGCGGCGGACCGTCGCGCCCGGAGCGGCGCCCTCCGCGGGATCCGGGCCGAGCAGCACCACGCGGTCGGCGAGGTGCAGGGCCTCGTCCACGTCGTGCGTGACGAGGAGGACCGTGGTCGGGATGGCGGCGTGCACGTCGAGCAGCAGGTCCTGCATGCGGAGGCGCGTGAGGGCGTCGAGCGCGCCGAACGGCTCGTCGAGCACGAGGACACGGGGCCGCCGGGCGAGCGCGCGGGCCAGCGACGCGCGCTGCGCCATGCCGCCGGAGACCTGTCGCGGACGGAGGTCGGCGGCCTCGGCGAGGCCCGTGAGCTCGAGCAGGTCGCGCACGCGGGCGTCGCCCTCGGCACGCGGCACGTCGCGGGGCAGGCCGAGGCGCACGTTGGCGCGGATCGTGCGCCACGGCAGCAGCCGCGGCTCCTGGAACGCGACGGCGGAGCGCTGGTCGACGTCGCGCACGGGCGTGCCGTCGATGCGGATGGATCCGGCGTCCGGCCGGTCGAGCCCGCTCACCTGGCGGAGGAGGGTCGACTTGCCGCAGCCGGACGGCCCGAGGATCGCGACGACGTCGCCCGCGGCGAGGTCGAGGTCCACGTCCCGGAGCACGGTGCGCCCTGCCCGGGATCCCTCCACGGGGAACGAGCGGCCGACCCCGCGGAGCTCGACCGCGCCGGCGGAGCCGGGGGCTGGCGACGCGGCGGTCGTCGGGTCGGGTCGCGAGGCGGATGCGGTGACGGGCATGACCCGACGCTAGGGCGACGCGCGCGCGGGCGATGCGGCCCGCGTCACGCGCCGTCGCGCAGCGTCACGCGGCGTAACGGGCTGGCGCGATCAGGCCCGCGCCGCCGCGATCCGCGCCAGTGTGCCGTCGACGCCCGGTCTAGGCCTGCGCCGCCGCGATCCGCGCCAGCATGCCGTTGACGAACGACGCCGACTCGTCCGTCGACAGCGACGACGCGAGGTCGACGCTCTCCGAGATCGCGACGCCGTCGGGCACGTCCGCGTTGAAGAGGATCTCCCAGATGCCGATGCGCAGGATCGCGCGGTCGACGGCGGGCATGCGGGCGAGCGTCCAGTTCACCGAGTACGTCTCGATGAGCTCGTCGATCTCGTCCTGGTGCGCGACGAACCCCTCGGCGATCTCGCGCGCGTACTGCCACGAGGCCTGCCGATCGGGCTCGGCGGCGGCGCGCTGCTGCTCGACCGCGAGGGTCGCGGGGATGGACTCGCCGCGGATGTCCGCGACGTAGAGGACGTCGAGGGCGCGCTTGCGCGCCTTGGTGCGTGCGCTCACGGGTCAGTCGGTGACGCGGCCGAGGTAGTCGCCCGTGCGGGTGTCCACCTTGACGCGCGTGCCCTGCTCGAGGAAGAGCGGGACCTGGATCTGGTGGCCGGTCTCGACGGTCGCGGGCTTGGTGCCGCCCGTCGAGCGGTCGCCCTGCAGGCCCGGCTCCGTGTACGTGATGGTGAGCACGACCGACGCGGGCAGCTCGACGTAGAGCCCCTCGCCGTTGTGCAGCGCCACGGTGACGTCCTGGTTCTCGAGCATGAAGTTCTTCGCGTCGCCGACCTGCGCCGCGGACAGCGTGATCTGGTCGTAGTCGCTCGTGTCCATGAACACGAAGTTCTCGCCGTCGGCGTAGAGGTACTGGAAGTCGCGGCGGTCGACCGTCTCGGTCTCGATCTTCGCGCCCGCGTTGAACGTGCGGTCGACGACCTTGCCGCTCATCACGTTCTTGACCTTGGTGCGCACGAACGCGCCGCCCTTGCCCGGCTTGACGTGCTGGAACTCGATGACGGTCCACAGCTGGCCGTCCATGTTGAGGACGACGCCGTTCTTGATGTCAGCGGTAGAGGCCATGCGGGGAGGGTCCTTGCCTGTTCGACGAGCGGGAGGTGCGGCGTCGGTGCGGCCGCACGGGGATGCCGGGAGCCGACCCGGTGCGGGCGGCGTGGCGATCCGAGGGATCAGCCTAACGGGTGCCGGTCACGACGTGCGCGAGGGCCAGGAGGTACGAGCCCTGCCCGAGGCCCGCGATGACGCCCGTCGCGACGGGCGAGATGACGCTGGTGTGCCGGAACTCCTCGCGTGCGTGCGGGTTGGAGATGTGCACCTCGATGAGGAGGATCCCGGCCTTCGTCACGAGCGCGGCGGCGTCGCGGAGCGCGTACGAGTAGTGCGTGAAGGCGGCGGGGTTCATGATCACGGGGGTCCGGGCGTCGACGGCCTCGTGCAGCCAGCCGATGAGGGTCGCCTCGTCGTCGGTCTGCCGCAGGTCGATCTCGACGTCGTCGGGCGCGAACGCGACGAGCTCGCGGCGGAGGTCGTCGAGGGATCCCGTGCCGTACACGTCGGGCTCGCGGCTGCCGAGCCGTCCGAGGTTGGGGCCGTTGAGGACGAGCACGCGTGTCATGGATCCAGCCTAGGGGCGGGTCAGCCGACGCTCTGGCCGCCGTCGGAGCGGATGCGCTGGCCGTTGATCCAGCCGCCCTCGGCCGACAGCAGGAAGCAGACGAGCGCGGCGGCGTCGCGGGGCTCGGCGAGCCGGCCGCGGGGCGTGGCCTGCCGGAGGCCCTCGCGCAGCTCGGGCGTGAACCAGCCGGTGTCGGTGGGCCCGGGATCCACGAGGTTCGCCGTGACGCGCACGTGCTCGAGCTCGCGCGCGGCCGCGATGACGATCCGGTCGAGCGCGGCCTTGCTCGCGCCGTACGGCACGTTGCCGACCACGTGGTCGCTCGTGAGCGCCACGATGCGGCCGGCGCCGGGCTCGGCGCGGTACCGCCGGGCGAAGCCCTGGATGAGCTGGAGCGACGCTCGCACGTTCACGGCGAGGTGCCGGTCGAGGGCCTCCACGGTCGTGTCGAGGAGGCCGCTGTCGACCGACTCGGCGTGGCTGAGCACGAGGCCCGTGATGGGGCCGAGCTCCCGCTCGACCTCGTCGAGGATCCGCTCGGCCGCGCCCGTGTCCATCAGGTCGGCCTCGATCGCGTGCGCGCGGCCGCCGGCGCGCTCGACGGCGTCGGCGACCCGCGCGGGGTCCTCGGGCTGCGGGCCCCAGGGCATGCGCGCGTCGTAGGCCGACCAGTACGAGAAGGCCACGTCCCACCCGCCGAGGGCCAGGTCCTCGGCGATGGCCGCGCCGAGCCCCGCGACCCGGCCGACGCCCGTGATCAGCGCGACGGGCCGGACGGGCGCGTCGGGATGCGCGGGGTCGGTCACGAGCCGATCTCCTGGTACGCCGCGAACAGCAGCGCCTCCTCGGGCCCGTTGAGCACGCTCGCCCGGCCGACGCCGTCGAGCACGATGAAGCGCATCATGTCGCCGCGCGCCTTCTTGTCGCGCTTCATGCTCGCGACGAGCGTGGGCCAGCGGCCGACGGGGTAGCTGGTGGGCAGGTCGAGCGAGTCGAGGATCCGCCGGTGCCGGTCGACGGCCTCGTCGGAGAGCGAGCGCGTGAGGCGCGACAGCTCGGCCGCGAAGACCATGCCGACCGCGACGGCCGCGCCGTGCCGCCAGCGGTAGCGCTCGGCGTGCTCGATGGCGTGGCCGAGCGTGTGGCCGTAGTTGAGGATCTCGCGGCGGCCCTTCTCGGTGAAGTCCTCCCCCACGACCTCGGCCTTCATCGCGATGGACAGCTCCACGACGCGGCGGAACTCAGGTGCCGTCGGGTCCGTGACCCGCGCCACGTCGCGCTCGATGATGTCGAGGATCTCGGGCACGGCGATGAACCCGGCCTTCACGATCTCCGCGAAGCCCGTGACGATCTCGTTCCGCGGCAGGGTCGCCAGCAGGTCGAGGTCGACGATCACGGCGGTCGGCGCGTAGAAGGCGCCGACGAGGTTCTTGCCCTCGGAGGTGTTGATGCCCGTCTTGCCGCCGACGGCCGCGTCGACCATGGCGAGCACCGTCGTCGGGATCTGGATGAGCATCACGCCGCGCAGCCACGTCGCCGCGACGAACCCGCCGAGGTCGGTCGTGGCGCCGCCGCCGAGCGTGATGACGGCGTCCGAGCGCGTGAAGTCGGTGGTGCCCATGATCTTCCAGCAGAACGCGGCGACCTCGACGCGCTTGGCGCCCTCGGCGTCGGGCACCTCCGCGAGGTACACCTCCACGTCGCCCTGCAGGCGCTCGCGGAGCCGCGACGCCTCCTCGGCGAGGGCGGGCGCGTGCACGATGAGCACCTTGCGGACGCGCGGGCCGAGCAGCGCGCCCACGCCCTGGACGAGGCCGCGGCCCACGGTGACGTCGTAGCCGGGGGTGCCGGAGACGCGGATCACGGTGGGCGCGTCGGGTTCGGCGGTCGCCGGCGTCGCGGGGGCGTCAGCGTCGGTGGGGTGTGCGTCGGTCATGGCTGCCTCTCCCGGGCGAAGCGCTCGATCTCGCGGGCGATGCGCGGGAGCGGGCGGTCGGAGGTGTCGATGGTCAGGTCGGCGAGCGAGCGGTAGAGCTCCTCGCGGTCGGCGACGATGCGGCGCCAGCTGTCGAGGCCGTCGACGAGCGGGCGGTCGTGGCCGCGGATCCGCGCGCGCACGGCGTGCTCGCTCACGGTCAGGAGCACGACCCGGCAGGACTCCAGGTCGGCGCGCGTCGCCGGGTCGAGCACGGCTCCCCCACCGAGCGAGACGACCCCGTCGTCCGCGAGGGCCGCGGCGACCGCGGCCCGCTCGAGCTCGCGGAACCGCGGCTCGCCGTGCTCGCGGAAGATGTCGGCGATGGATCCGTGCGCCTCGACAATCGCGCGGTCCGTGTCGGTGAACGGCACGCCCAGCGCCTTCGCCACGCGGCGGCCGACCGTGGTCTTGCCCGCGCCGGGCGGGCCGATCAGGACGACCGGCACGCTCAGGCCTCGGGCGCCGCCGGCGGCGCGGCGTCCGCCTCGTCCACGAGGTCGGCGCCCGTGCGGCGGCCCTCCGGGATCGCGTCGAGGTAGCCGCGGAGGTTCCGCAGGGTCTCGCCCACGGAGTCGCCGCCGAACTTCTCCAGCACGGCGTCGGCGAGCGTGAGCGCCACCATGGCCTCGGCCACGACGCCCGCGGCGGGCACCGCGCACACGTCGGAGCGCTGGTGGTTCGCGGGGGCGGCGCCGCCCGTGGCGGTGTCGATGGTGCGGAGGGCGCGCGGCACGGTCGCGATGGGCTTCATGCCCGCACGGACGCGGAGGACCGTGCCCGTCGACATGCCGCCCTCGGTGCCGCCAGCGCGGTCCGTGGACCGGCCGATGCCGGCGTCCGTGGAGAACAGCTCGTCGTGTGCCTCGGATCCGCGGCGCGTGGTGGTGAGGAAGCCGTCGCCGACCTCGACGCCCTTGATCGCCTGGATGCCCATGAGCGCGGCCGCGAGCTTCGAGTCGAGGCGGCGGTCCCAGTGCACGTGCGAGCCGAGGCCCGGCGGCAGGTCGTAGGCGAGGACCTCGACGACGCCGCCGACCGTGTCGCCGCTGGCCTTCGTGTCGTCGACCTCGGCGACCATGCGGGCGCTCGTCTCGGGGTGGAAGCAGCGCAGCGGATCCGCGTCCAGCGCGTCCACGTCGGCCGGCGTCGGCAGCGGCGCGCCCTCGGGCACGCGGACGGGACCGATGGCGAGCGTGTGGCTCACGAGCGTGATGCCGAGCTCGGCGAGGAACGCGCGCGCCACGGCGCCGAGCGCGACGCGGGCGGCGGTCTCCCGGGCGCTCGCGCGCTCGAGCACGGGGCGCGCCTCGTCGAAGTCGTACTTCTGCATGCCCACGAGGTCGGCGTGGCCGGGGCGGGGACGAGTGAGGGCCGCGGCGCGCGCGCCCTGCAGCTTCGCGGGGTCCACCGGCTCGGGGCTCATCACGTCGACCCACTTGGGCCACTCGGTGTTGCCGATGCGCACGGCGATGGGGCTGCCGAGCGTGCGCCCGTGGACCACGCCGGTCGACAGGCTCAGCTCGTCCTGCTCGAACGCCATGCGCGCGCCGCGGCCGTAGCCGAGCTTGCGACGGGCGAGGTCGGCGCGGATGCCGTCGAGGCTGACGGGCACGCCCGCGGGCAGGCCCTCCAGGACGGCGATGAGTTCGGGGCCGTGGGATTCCCCGGCGGTGAGCCAACGCAGCATGCCCCCATCCTCCCACAGCGGTAGGGACCGACCCGCGAGCAGGCTCGCGTCCACGGCCTCCCACAACGGCAGGGACCGACCCGCGGGTCAGGCGCCGGCCCAGGCCCGATCCGGATCCCGGCCGACGCTCGCGAGCATCGCCGCCAGCACGCGCTCCTCGTCCGGCAGCGGCCGGGCGTCGTCGGCGTGCGCGAACAGGCGCACCTGGTCGAGCGCCTGGTGCACGAGCATGTCGATCCCCGGCACGACGCGGCCGCCCGCCCGCTCCCACCCGCTGGCGATGCCCGTGGGCCATGGGGCGTAAGTGACGTCGAGGAGCACGGTCGCCTCCGGCAGGTAGGACGGCAGCGGCACCGCCGCGGCGGCGTCGCCCGGGAGGGTGCTGATCACGGTGTCGGCGTCGCGGAGCGCGCTCACGGCGTCGTCGAGCGGCACGGCGTGGAGCACGATGCCCAGCTCCTCGGCCAGCGGCGCGAGCTCCCGCCCCTGCTCCGGGCGGCGGGCCGCGACCACGATCTCGCGGGCGCCCATGCGACCCAGCGCGACGACGGCCGAGCGCGCGGTGGATCCGGCGCCCAGCACGACGGCACGCCCGCACCGCGCGACGCCGGCCATCCCGAAGGCCCTCACGATCCCCGCGACGTCCGTGTTCGCGCCGCGGCGCCGCACCCCGCCGTCGCCGTCCTCCTCGAGGAGCAGCGTGTTGGCCGCGCCCGCGAGGCGTGCGGTGTCGTCGAGCAGGTCGAGGAGCGGCAGCACGTCGCGCTTGAGCGGCATCGTGAGCGAGAGGCCGCGCCAACCGGATCCGAGGCCCGCGACGAACGCGCCGAGGTCGGCCCCCGTGCACTCCACCGCCTCATAGGACCAGTCGAGCCCGAGCACCCGATAGGCCGCCGCGTGCAACCGCGGCGAGAGCGAGTGCGCGATGGGGCTGCCGAGGACCGCCAGCCGCACGGCCGGCGTCCGCGGATCAGCCATTGCCGGGGTTGTCCTTCATGAACTGCTGCCACTGGGCGACGGCCTTCTGGTGCTCCTCGTACGTCTGGGAGAACACGGTGTCGCCCGTGATGGTGTTGACCGTGACGAAGTACAGCCACGGGCCGTCGGCCGGCGCCAGCGCGGCCTTGATCGCGAGGTCGCCCGGGTTCGAGATGGGGCCCACCGGCAGCCCCGGGTGCACGTAGGTGTTCCAGGGGTTGTCGTCGGCGCGCTCGGCGTCGGTGGTCGTCACCCGGCCGACGGACTGCGCGCCGTAGGCGACGGTGGCGTCCGACTGCAGCGGCATGCCGATCGCGATGCGGTTCTGGAACACGCGCGACACCTTGTAGAAGTCGCCCTCGAAGCGGGCCTCCTTCTGGATGAGCGCGGCGAGCGTGAGCACGCGGTGCCGGTCGGCGGCCGCGACGCCGGCCTGGTCGAGCGCCTGGAACGTGCGGCTCACCATCGCCTTCACCATGTCCGTCGCGGAGGTGCCGGGCGGGAAGTCGTACGTGGCCGGGAAGAGGTAGCCCTCGATGTTCGGCGCCTCCGCGGGGATGCCGAGCGCGGCGCGATCGGCGGCGGCTGCCTCCAGGTCGGCGACGGGCGTGCCGGTGCCCTCCGCGATGAGCTCGAACGCCTGCGCGGCCGTCTGGCCCTCGGGGATGGTGACCTTGGCCTGGATCTGGCTCGACGGATCCTGCAGCAGCGCGAGCGCGGACGCCGCGCTCATCTGCTTCCGGAGCGTGTACGTGCCCGGCTGGAAGACGACCTCGCCGCCGGACGCGACGACGGCCTGGTAGAACGCCTTCGACGTCCTCACGACGTCCTGCGCCGCGAGCGTGTCACCGATGGTGCTGCCGGTGTCACCCGTCTTGACGACCACCTGCACCTCGCCGGATCCGTCGCCGTCGTAGTCGGTGGGCTCGGCGGGCGTGAGGAGCGCCGTCACCACCGGGCCGAAGAGCGACGTGGCGATGACGGCCGCGCCGCCGAACAGCGCGATGAGCAGGACCACGACGTACGGCCACTTGGGGTGGCGCCGCTTCGGCTTCGGGGCGACGGGGGCCTTCTGGCGCGGCGGTGCACCGCGTCCGCCGTCCGACGTCTCGCGGGTGGGCGTGAGGGGGGTCGGTGAGGTCCGGGCCACGCTCGCCGCGGCCACGTCGACGCGCGACCGGTCCTCGGATGCGGGACGGGGAGCGCCGGCGGGCGGCAGGGGTGCGGTCTCCCGTGCGGCGGGACGCCCGTCGGCCGCCGCCGATCGCGGCGCGTCGTCCGGTGCGGGCGCCGGGGTCCCCGCCTGCGCCTCCGCGGCCTCGCGCAGGGCGCGGAGCTCGCGTCGCGTCATGGGCGCGCCGGTGCCGATGCCGGGGCCCTCGCCGCGGGGAGCGGGAGACGGAGCCGGCGTCGCGGCCGGTGCCGGGGCATCGCCGGGCTGATCGCCGAACAGGCTCTCGAAGGGGTCGCCACCGCCACCCGCGGCCGCCGCGGCGCGTCGGGTGGGATCGGTCTCAGGCGTGTCGGTCAGGATCGACTCGGTTCCTCGGGACGAGAGCACCGGGTGGGGAGCCGGCGGCGCGCTCGGTCTCGAGCGCATGTTGAAGGATTATAACGGCCGCCACCTGGTCGATCACCGGCTTCTGCTTACGGGAGCCTCTGCCCGAGGCGCGCAGGGCGCCCTGCGCGGAGACCGTCGAGAGGCGCTCGTCGACCAGCCGCACGGTGATCTCCGTCGCATCCGCGAGGCGCCGGGCGAACCCCTCCGCGTCCTCCGTGGACGCCGTGGCCCGGCCCGAGAGCGCGAGCGGCAGGCCCACGAGGATCTCCGCGCAGTCGATCTCGGCGGCCACCTCGAGGATCCGCCGCACGTCCGCCGAGCCGGCCGCGTCGCGCGGCACGGTCTCGACGGGCGTCGCGATCAGGCCGTGCGGATCCGACCGGGCGAGGCCGATGCGGGCCTTCCCCACGTCGACCGCCAGCCGGGACCCGACGCGCATCAGGAGGCGAGCGCCTGGCGGACAGCGGCGAGGGCGTCGCCGATGGCCGACACGTCGGATCCGCCGCCCTGCGCGAGGTCGTCCTTGCCGCCGCCGCCGCCGCCGAGCACGGCCGCCGCCGCACGGGCGAGCTGCCCGGCCTTGGCGCCGGCGTCGCGCGCGGCCTGGTTCGTGGCCACGATGACGGTCGGCTTGCCGCCCGCGTCGCCCGCGAGGGCGACCACGACGGGCTCGGATCCCGCGCGCTCCCGCACGAGCGTCACGAGCTGGCGCACCTCGTCGGCCGAGCGCACGCTGCCGAGCGACTCCTGGATGAGGGTCACGGATCCGACGCGCGAGCCCTGCGCGAGGAGCGCCGGCACGCGCTGCTGCAGCGCCTGCGCCTCGAAGTCGGCGATGCGCCGCTCCGCCGTCTTCAGGTTCTGCAGGAGGTCGGCGATGCGGTCGGGCAGCTGCTCGCGCGGCGTCTTGAGGCTCGACGTGAGCTGCGACACGATCGCGCGCTCGACGGCGAGGTCCTGGAACGCCTCGCGGCCGACGAGCGACTCGATGCGGCGGTTGGTGGATCCGACGGACGACTCCCCCACCACGTTGATGAGCCCGATCTGCGCGCTGGACGACACATGCGTGCCGGCGCAGAGCTCGCGCGACCACGGGCCGCCGATGTCGACCACGCGCACGGTGTCCCCGTACTTCTCGCCGAACAGCGCCATGGCGCCGAGCTGCTTGGCCTCGTCGATCGGCATCACGCGCGTCACGACCTGCAGGTCGTCCCGCACGGCGCCGTTCGCGATGTCCTCGATCTCGCTGCGCGTCTCCGGGCTCAGCGCCTGGTTCCAGGCGAAGTCGAGGCGCATGTAGCCGGCCCGGTTGTAGGAGCCGGACTGGTGGGCGTCCTGGCCGAGCACCTGGCGGAGCGCGGCGTGCACGAGGTGCGTGCCCGAGTGCGCCTGCGTCGCGCCGCGGCGCCAGTCGGCGTCGACGACCGTGGTGGCGGCGTCGCCGACGCCCACCTCGCCCGAGCGCACCTGCACGCGGTGGCTGATGAGGCCCTTCACGGGCTTCTGCACGTCGAGCACCTCGAGGTCGAAGCCCTGGCCGACGATGCTGCCCGCGTCGGCCTCCTGGCCGCCGGACTCCGCGTAGAGGCTCGTCTCGGGGAGGATGACCTCCGCGATGTCGCCCGCGACCGCGTGGTCGACGCTGTGGCCGCCCACGATGAGGCCGAGGATCGTCGTCCCGGTCTCCAGCTCGTCGTACCCGGTGAAGCGCGTCTCGCCCGCCGCGCGGAACTCGCTGTACACGGTGAGGTCGGCGAGGGCGGTCTTCTTGCTCTTGGCGTCGGCCTTGGCGCGCGTGCGCTGCTCCAGCATCAGGCGGTCGAAGGCCTCGCGGTCGACCGTGAGGCCGTTCTCCTCGGCCATCTCGAGCGTGAGGTCGATGGGGAAGCCGAACGTGTCGTGCAGCAGGAACGCGGTGTCGCCCGCGATCCGCTCGCCGCCCTTCGCCTTCGTCTCGCCGACGGCCACGTCGAGGATCGTCGTGCCGCCCGAGAGCGTGCGGAGGAAGGTCTCCTCCTCCGCGTAGGCGAGGCGGGAGATGCGGTCGAAGTCGTCGGACACCTCGGGGTAGGCGGCCTTCATTGCATCGCGCGACGCGGGGAACAGCTCGCCGAAGGTCGCGGCGTCCACGCCCATGAGGCGCATCGCCCGCACGGTGCGGCGCATGAGGCGGCGCAGGATGTAGCCGCGCCCCTCGTTGGACGGCCGCACGCCGTCGGACATGAGCATGAGCGAGGAGCGCACGTGGTCGGCGACGATGCGCATGCGCACGTCGTCCTCGTGGTCGGCGCCGTAGCGGCGGCCCGCGAGCTCGGCCGCGCGGTCGAGCACGGGGCGCACCTGGTCGATCTCGTACATGTTCTCGACGCCCTGCTTGAGGAACGCGACGCGCTCGAGGCCCATGCCGGTGTCGATGTTCTTCTTCGGCAGGTCGCCGAGGATCTCGAACTCGCTCTTGCCCGTGCCGGCCCCGCGCAGGTACTGCATGAAGACGAGGTTCCAGATCTCCACGTAGCGGTCGTCGTCGGTCGCCGGGCCGCCATCGGCGCCGTAGGCGGGGCCGCGGTCGAAGAAGATCTCCGAGCAGGGGCCCGCCGGGCCCGGCTGGCCCGTGTGCCAGTAGTTCGTGTCGCGCCCGAGGCCCTGGATCCGCTCGTCCGGCAGGCCCGCGATGCGCTTCCACGCCTGACGCGCCTCGTCGTCCTCGTGGTAGACGGTGACCCAGAGGTCGTCGGGCGAGAAGCCGAGCCCGCCGTCGGCCTCGCTCGTGGTGAGCAGCTCCCACGCGTACGCGATGGCCTGCTCCTTGAAGTAGTCGCCGAAGGAGAAGTTGCCGTTCATCTGGAAGAAGGTGCCGTGCCGGGGCGTGCGGCCGACCTCCTCGATGTCGAGCGTGCGGATGCACTTCTGGACGCTCGTGGCGCGCGGGAACGGCGCGGGCACGACGCCCGTGAGGTACGGCACGAACGGCACCATGCCGGCCACCGTGAACAGCAGGGTCGGGTCGTCGCTGACGAGCGACGCCGACGGCACGACGGTGTGCCCTCGGTCGCCGAAGTACGTCAGCCAGGCGTTGCGGATGTCTGCGGTCTGCATGCGGTCCTACTGCTTTCCCAGCTCGGTGATGGTGTCCTCGGCCTCGCCCACGGCGGAGCGGAGCTCGGCCTCGCGGCGGCGGTAGCCGTCCTCGACGGCCTCGCCGAACCGGCGGGCCCGGGCGTCGACGCCCTGGAACAGGCGGTGCCCGGCCGGCGTGCGGTCGACCACGTGGGCGACGGCGAAGCCGATGACGACCCCCACGACGATGAGGACGAGGTTCTTCATGCTTCTCCCCTTCCGGGAGCTGCCCCCAGACGGAGGTGACGTGCGGTGCGGAGGCCAGCGGGGGCCGAGGGCGATCCTACCGGCCGGTCCGCGCGCCACCCGCGTCGGGCGGCGTCCGGATCGCGTCCGGGCCCGGAGACGCCGAGAGGCGGGCCGCCCGGATGGACGACCCGCCTCGCGGACGGTGGTGCGGTGCTTAGCGTGCCGCGTAGTACTCGACGACCAGCTGGACCTCGCAGGTCACGGGGACCTCGGCGCGCTTCGGCAGGCGCACGAGGCGGGCCTGCAGCTTGTCGAGCTCGACCTCGAGGTACGAGGGGAGCTTCGGCAGCACGTCGGCGTGACCGCCGGCGGCGGCGACCTGGAACGGCTCGGTGCCCTCGGAGCGCGGCTTGACGTGGATCATCTGGCCGGCCTTCACGCGGAAGGAGGGGCGGTCGACGATCTTGCCGTCGACCATGATGTGACGGTGCACGACGAGCTGGCGGGCCTGCGCCGTGGTGCGCGCGAGGCCGGAGCGGACGACGAGCGCGTCGAGGCGCTGCTCGAGGATCTCGACGAGGTTCTCACCGGTCAGGCCCTGCGTGCGACGCGCCTCCTGGAAGGCGATCTTGAGCTGGGCCTCGCGGATGCCGTACTGGGCGCGCAGACGCTGCTTCTCGCGCAGGCGGACGGCGTAATCGCTGTCCTGCTTGCGCTTGGACCGACCGTGCTCGCCCGGTGCGTAGGGGCGCTTCTCGAGGTACTTGGCCGCCTTCGGCGTGAGCGGGATGCCCAGCGCGCGGGAGAGGCGGGTCTTGCTGCGGGTGCGTGACTTGGTGGACACGTTTTCCTTCCAGGGAGAAAGTCTCTGACTACGGATGATGCAGGGCGTCCGCGCACACGCATGTGCGCGCGACGACACGAGACCGCTGATGCGGTGTCCTGCGGAAGTAGAGGGATTCGCCACGGGTCGTCCGGCTACAGGACGTGTCCCTTGATCATGATGTCGACGCAGCCGCACGCGACACCCGATTGAGGCGTCAGCAAGCGTAGCACGCGAGGGGCGCGATCCCGGGGATGCGCCGCGCCGGGATCAGCCGCCGCGGACGATGCGCCGCAGCTTCTCCAGCCGGGCGGACAGGTCGCGCTCGTGCCCGTGCTGCGTGGGCGAGTAGTAGGTGCGTCCGACGAGCTCGTCCGGCAGGTACTGCTGGGTGACGACGCCGATGTCCGCGTCGTGCGGGTAGCGGTAGCCCCTGCCGTGGCCGAGCCGCTTCGCGCCCGGGTAGTGCGCGTCGCGGAGGTGCAGGGGCACGCGGCCGAAGGCGCCGGCGCGCACGTCCGCGATCGCCTGGTCGATGCCGAGGTAGGAGGCGTTCGACTTGGGCGCGGTCGCGAGGTGCACGACCGCCTGCGCCAGCGGGATCCGCCCCTCGGGCATGCCGATGAGCTGCACCGCGTCGGCGGCGGCCACCGCGACGACGAGCGCCTGCGGGTCGGCGAGCCCGATGTCCTCGGAGGCCGAGACGATGATCCGCCGGGCGATGAAGCGCGGGTCCTCCCCCGCCTCGATCATGCGGGCGAGGTAGTGCAGCGCGGCGTCGACGTCGGATCCGCGGATCGACTTGATGAACGCGCTGATGACGTCGTAGTGCTCGTCGCCGTTGCGGTCGTAGCGGAGCAGCGCGCGGTCGACCGCGAGCGCGACCTGCTCGGTGGAGATGGGGATGGGCGCGGGATCCTCGGCGGGAGCCGCGTCGCCGCCCTCGTCATCGTCCTCGTCCGCGTCGCCGTCCTCGTCATCCTCTGACGCCGCGCGCGCCTTGCCCGACGCGTCCGCCTGGGCCGACACGGCCGCCGCCTCGAGCGCCGTCAGCGCGCGTCGCGCGTCCCCCGACGCGAGCCGGATGATCATCGCCCGCGCGTCGTCGTCGAGGGAGAACCGCCCGCCCAGGCCCCGGTCGTCGGCGACCGCGCGGTCGACCAGCACGCCGAGGTCGTCGTCGTCGAGCTGCTCCAGGGTCAGGAGGAGGCTGCGGGACAGCAGCGGGGAGATGACGGAGAACGACGGGTTCTCGGTGGTGGCCGCGATGAGGATCACCCACCCGTTCTCCACGCCCGGCAGCAGCGCGTCCTGCTGGGCCTTGGTGAAGCGGTGGATCTCGTCGAGGAAGAGCACGGTCGAGACGCCGAAGAGGTCGCGGTCGCTCAGCGCCTTCTCCATCACCTGCCGCACGTCGCGGACGCCCGCGGTCACGGCCGAGAGCTCGACGAATCGGCGGCTGGATCCGTGCGCGATGGCCTGCGCGAGCGTCGTCTTGCCCGTGCCGGGCGGGCCCCACAGGATGATCGAGACCGAGCCCTGCTCCCCCGCCACGTCCGAGGCGAGGCTCACGAGGGGCGAGCCGGGTGTCAGGAGATGACGCTGACCGGTGACCTCGTCGAGGCTGCGGGGACGCATCCGGACGGCCAGGGGCGTCGCCCCCGAACGGAGGCCCGGTCGCGTGTCGGTCATGGTCTCGATGGTAGGCGCGACCGGCTATGGTTCCCGTACCGCCGCCTCGGGCGGGACCGACCGTGAGGACGCCGTGGCCCCGAAGAACGACCGCGCAGCCCGCGAGGCGCAGGCCCGGCTCCGCCGCTACGCGGCCCGTCAGGAGCTCCACGCACGGGCCGTCCGACGCCGTCGCCGCGACGACCTGGCGGCGGTCGTCGCCGTGGTCGTCGTCGCCGCCCTCGCCATCGGGGCGCAGCTCGCCTACGAGTCGGGTCCCGGAGCTCCCGCACCGGTGCCGGCGTCCTCCACCCCCACGTCCCCCGACGCCCCCGCGCCGACGACGCCCGACGTCACCCCGACCGCCGACCCCGCCCCCGTGCCGGAGGCGACCCCGACACCCTGAGCCGCCGATCCGGCCGGCCGGTCCTCACGAGCGTCTGCGAGCCGAGGCCGATGGGCGCCGCGCCCGCGCAGGCCCGGCCCGCCCTGGGGCATGATCGACAGGTCAGCCAGCGTCCGTCGCGAGACGATCCCGCCCGCGAGGCGTGCTCTAGGCTGGCGTGCACGTCTCCGCACCGGTCCGGCCGGTCCTACGAACAAGGTGAACATCCGTGGCTGACAACGATCAGACCCCCTGGGGCCGCGTCGACGAGACGGGCACCGTCTTCCTCCGCGAGGGCGACGGCGAACGCGCCGTCGGCCAGTACCCCGACGGGACCCCCGAGGAGGCGCTGGCCTACTTCCAGCGCAAGTTCACCGACCTCGCGGGCCAGGTCACGCTCCTGGAGCAGCGCGCCAAGCGCGGCGCACCCGCTGCCGACGTCTCCAAGGCCGTCGCGCACCTCATCGAGGCCGTCACCGGCGCGAACGCCGTCGGCGACCTCGCCGCCCTGCGCGCCCGGCTCGACGTCCTCGCCGCCACCGTCGGCGAGCTCACCGAGAAGCAGGGCGAGGAGCAGCGGCAGGTGGTGCAGGGCGCCATCGCCGAGCGGACCGCCATCGTCGAGGAGACCGAGCGCCTCGCGACGCAGGACTTCTCGAAGGTCCAGTGGAAGCAGCTGACCGCCGAGGTCGACGCGCTGTTCGGCCGCTGGCAGCAGCACCAGCAGACGGGACCGCGTCTGCCCAAGACCGACGCGAACGAGCTCTGGAAGCGCTTCCGCACCGCGCGCTCCACCATCGACACTGAGCGGAAGGCGTTCTTCGCCGAGCTCGACAACGCCCACAAGGACGCCCGCTCGAAGAAGCAGGCCATCGTCGAGCAGGCGCGTGCGCTCGAGCCGCAGGGCGTCGGCGGGATCCCCGCGTACCGTCGTCTCCTCGACGAGTGGAAGCTCGCGGGGCGCGCGGGCAAGCGGTACGACGACGCGCTGTGGGCGCAGTTCAAGGCCGCCGGCGACGTCCTGTACGGCGCCAAGGCCGAGGTCGACGCCGCGGACGACGAGGAGCAGCAGGCCAACCTCCAGGCCAAGCTCGCCCTCCTCGACGAGGCCGAGCCGATCCTGCAGATCACGGAGCGCACGGCGGCGCGCGACAAGCTCACCGCCGTCCAGCTGCGCTGGGACGCCATCGGTCGCGTCCCGCGGGACAGCGTCAAGACCGTCGAGGATCGGCTGCGCAAGGTCGAGACCCACGTCCGCACCCTGGACGAGGAGTTCTGGCGCAAGAACAACCCGGAGACCAAGGCGCGCTCCGAGGGGCTCGCCTCGCAGCTCGGCGCCGCGATCGACAAGCTGCAGCGCGAGCTCGATGCGGCCAAGGCCGACGGAGACGCGCGACGCATCAAGGACGCCGAGGAGGCGCTCGCCGCCCGCCGCGTCTGGCTGGACGCGCTCGGCTCGTAGCGCGCCCCCTCCGCACCACCCGTGACGGCCCGGGATCCTCCACAGGATCCCGGGCCGTCGTGCGTACGGCGGCGCGCGATGGCATGGTGCGCGCATGCCACCCCGCCTCGCGCCCGTCCTGTCCGTCCTCGACCTCCCGCTCGCCGAGCTCTGCTCCGCCCGCCTCGACGGCGAGGTGTACGAGGTCGACGCCTGCTACTCCCCCGTGGACGAGCTGGCCTCGCCCTGGCTCCGCGCCGCGGCCCTCGCCACGCAGGTACCCTCGCGCCTCATCGCCGAGAGGTCGACGGCGGCCTGGGTGCACGGCGCCGTCCGCACCCCGCCCCGGACGCACGAGTACTGCGTCGACAGCGTCGCGCGCTGCCACCCGCCGGCGCTGCGCAACGTGCGCATCCGCGAGGTCGTGCTCGACGATCGCGACACGGTCGTGCTGGCCGGCCTCCGCGTCACGACCCCGCTGCGGACCCTGTGCGACATCGCGCGCACGGTCGCCGACTTCACGCCGATCCACGAGGCCGCGTGCCTCGGTCTGCTGGCGCTGCCCGGGGTGACGGACTCGGCCGCCCGCGAGCACCTCGCGGCCTCCGGCGCGCTTCCCGACAAGCGCCGCGCGCTGACGCGCCTCGACGCCCTGGCCCGCCGCGGCGCATCGGCGGTTCCCGCGGGGAGCGCCGGTGGAGCGGATCCGGTCAGCCGCCGTTGACGCGGTACACGTCGTACACCGCGTCGATGCGGCGCACCGCGTTGAGCACGCGGTCCAGGTGCGTCACGTCGCCCATCTCGAAGACGAAGCGGCTGATGGCCAGCCGGTTGGACGACGTCGAGACGGACGCGGAGAGGATGTTGACGTGGTGCTCCGACAGCACACGCGTCACGTCGCTGAGGAGCCCCGAGCGGTCGAGCGCCTCGACCTGGATGTGCACCAGGAACAAGCTCTTCGACGACGGCGCCCACTCCACCTCGATCATGCGGTCGGGCTCGGCGCGCAGCGAGTCCACGTTGTGGCAGTTGGCCTGGTGCACGGAGACGCCTGCGCCCCGGGTCACGAACCCGATGATCTCGTCGCCCGGCACCGGAGTGCAGCACTTGGCGAGCTTCACGAGGATGTCGGGGGCGCCGCGCACGAGCACGCCGGAGTCGCTGTTGCGCGACACGCGCGAGCGCTGCGTGACGGCGAAGACCTCCTCGGCCTCCCCGCCGCTGTCGCCCTGGATGGAGGAGAGCACCTTCTCGATCACCGACTGCGTGGAGACGTGGCCCTCGCCGACGGCCGCGTAGAGCGCCGCGACGTCGTCGTACTTCATGCTCTGCGCCACGTCCGAGAACGCGTCCTGGTTCATGAGCTTCTGCAGCGGCAGGTTCTGCTTGCGCATGGCGCGGGCGATGGCGTCCTTGCCCTGCTCGATCGCTTCCTCGCGCCGCTCCTTGGTGAACCACTGCTTGATCTTGTTGCGCGCGCGGGCGCTCTTCACGAACGCGAGCCAGTCCTTGCTCGGACCGCTGTCGGGGTTCTTCGACGTGAACACCTCGACCACGTCGCCCGTGGCGAGCGGGTTCTCGAGCGGCACCAGCCGCCCGTTCACCTTCGCGCCCATGGTGCGGTGGCCGACGTCCGTGTGCACGGCGTACGCGAAGTCCACCGGGGTCCCGCCGGCGGGCAGGCCGATGACCTTCCCGTGCGGCGTGAAGACGTAGACCTCCTTCGCGCCGATCTCGAAGCGCAGGGAGTCGAGGAACTCGCCCGGATCCGCGGTCTCGGACTGCCAGTCGGAGATGTGCGCGAGCCAGGCGAGGTCGGTGTCCCCCTGCGGCGACACCTCGGCCGCGCGCCCGCCGTTCATGCGGTCCTTGTACTTCCAGTGCGCCGCGACGCCGAACTCGGCACGCTGGTGCATCTCGTGCGTGCGGATCTGGATCTCCACCGGGCGGCCCTTGGGACCGATGACGGTGGTGTGGAGCGACTGGTAGAGGTTGAACTTCGGCGTGGCGATGTAGTCCTTGAAGCGCCCGGGCACGGGCGTCCATCGGGCGTGGATCGCGCCGAGCACGGCATAGCAGTCGCGGAGCGAGTCGACCAGCACACGGATCCCCACGAGGTCGTAGATCTCGTCGAACTCGCGGCCGCGCACGACCATCTTCTGGTAGATCGAGTAGTACTGCTTCGGCCGGCCGGCCACCTTGCCGCGGATCTTGGCGGCGCGCAGGTCGTCGTTGACGCTGTCGATCACCTGCTGCACGAACTCCTCGCGCTGCGGCGTGCGCTGCTTCACGAGGTTCTCGATCTCGACGTAGATCTTCGGGTAGAGCACGGCGAACGAGAGGTCCTCGAGCTCCCACTTGATGGTCGAGATGCCGAGGCGGTGCGCGAGCGGCGCGTAGATCTCGAGGGTCTCCTTCGCCTTGCGCTCGGCGGACGCCGACTCGACGAAGCCCCACGTGCGCGCGTTGTGCAGACGGTCGGCGAGCTTCACCACGAGCACGCGGATGTCCTTCGACATGGCCACGACCATCTTGCGCACCGTCTCGGCCTGGGCGCTGTCGCCGTACTTGAGCTTGTCGAGCTTCGTGACGCCGTCGACGAGCATGGCGATCTCGTCGCCGAAGTCGTGGCGAAGCATGTCGAGCGTGTAGTCGGTGTCCTCGACCGTGTCGTGGAGGAGGGCCGCCGCGAGGGTCTTGGGGCCGATGCCGAGGTCCGCCAGGATCTGCGCCACGGCCACCGGGTGGGTGATGTACGGCTCGCCGCTCTTGCGCTTCTGCCCCTCGTGCGCGCGCTCGGCGACGGCGTAGGCCCGCTCGATCAGGCTCATGTCGGCCTTCGGGTGGTGCAGGCGCGCGGTGCGGATGAGCTGCTCGACGGCGCCGGCCGGCTGCGCCCGGGAGAAGAGGCGGGGCACCAGGCGCCGGAGGGAAGCCGTGCTCGAGGTCGTCTCCGTCATCGTTCAGCCTCCCAGGCGTGTGCTGGAGACCAAATTATCACCGTGCCCGAGGGCTCCCGACCACGGGCGGACCAGCAGCGTCTGGGGCGGCGCGTCCCGGAGGACGAGATCCGACGAGGGGCGCGGCGGTCGCGGATCAGGCGACGCGGCCGGGCTGCCCGTCGTCGGTGACGACGTCGCCGCCCATCTCCGACCAGGCGTGCATGCCGCCCGTGATGTTGGATGCCGCGAACCCGCCGCGCAGGAGCGCCTGGGTCGCGATGCCCGACCGGTGGCCGGAGCGGCAGACGACCGCGATGTGCCGGTCGGTCGGGATCTCGCCGACACGGGCCTCGAGCTCGCCCATGGGGATGTGGTGGGCGACGGCGGAGTGCCCCGCCTGCCACTCGTCGGGCTCGCGCACGTCGAGGAGCCAGGAGTCCCCCGTCGTGGTGCGGGCCTTCGCGGTGGCCGCGTCGAGGTCCTCGGGGACGCCCGCGCCCTGCGCGCTCGTCACGACTCCACCGCCACGGCGGCGCGCTCCGCCTGCGCCCGGCTCGCGGCCGACGCCGCGAGGGCGTCCCCGCGCTTCACCTTGGGCTCGCCCTCGCGGAGGTGCGCGTAGAGCGGGGCCGCGATGAAGATCGTCGAGTAGGTGCCGACGATGATGCCGATGAACAGGGACAGGGCGATGTCGCGCAGCGTGCCGGCGCCGAGCACGACGGCGCCGATGAAGAGGATCGAGCCGACCGGCAGGATGGCGACGATGGAGGTGTTGATCGAGCGCACCAGGGTCTGGTTCACCGCGAGGTTCACCGACTGCCCGAAGGTCCGCCTCGACTCCTGCCCGTCCTCCGCGGTGTTCTCGCGGATCTTGTCGAACACCACGACGGTGTCGTAGAGCGAGTACCCGAGGATCGTGAGGAAGCCGATGACCGCGGCCGGCGTGACCTCGAAGCCCGTGATGCCGTAGATGCCGGCGGTGAGGACGAGGTCGTGCAGCAGCGCGATGATCGCGGCGACCGACATCTTCCACGTGCGGAAGTAGACCGACATGACGACCGCCGCCAGCGCGAGGAACACCACGAGCCCCCAGAGCGCCTGGCGGGTGATGTCCTGGCCCCACGACGGCCCGATGAAGGACTCGGTGACGCTCGACGTCTCGACGCCGTACGCGGTCGCGAGCGCCTGGCGGACGGCGGTGCTGTCCTCGGGCTGCAGCTGGTCGGTCTGGACGCGGACGGCGTCCGACCCGACGGACGAGACCCGCGCCGGCACGGGCGTCACGGTGGCGACGGCTTCGCTGGCGATGTCCTGCGACTGCGACTGCACGCCGCTCACCGTGTACTCGGATCCGCCCGTGAACTCGATGCCGAACGTGAAGCCGCCCCGCAGGAGCGGGCCGAGGATGGAGACGAGGATGCAGATCGCCGCGATCGCGTACCAGAGGCGCCGGCGGCCGACGATGTCGAACGAGCGCTTGCCCGTGTAGAGGTCGTTGCCGAACTCGGAGAAGCCAGCCATCAGTCGTCCCTGCTCGTGTCGTCGGCCCGCGGTGCGTCGATCGTCGCGGTCTTCGTGGATCCGGTCGCCCCACCCTGGGCGGCCTTGCGCTCGGCGATGGTCTGCCGGCGCGCGGCCTCCTTGGCGGCGGCGGCGTTGCGCCCCGCAGCGGCCGTGGGGGTGCGGAACGTCGCGCGGCCGCGGTACACCGCGCCGAGCGCCCGCGGGTCGAGCCCGCTCCAGCGGTGGCCCTCGGCGAAGAAGGGCCGGTTCGCGAGCAGCTGGAGGATCGGGTGCGTGAAGAGCGACACGACGATGAGGTCGATGATCGTCGTCAGCCCGAGCGTGAGCGCGAAGCCCTTGACGTTGCCGACCGCGAGGATGAAGAGCACCGCGGCGGCCAGGAAGTTGACCGTGTCGGACGCGATGATCGTGCGCAGCGCGCGCTTCCAGCCCTGCTCGACCGAGGAGACGAGGCCGCGGCCGTCGCGCAGCTCGTCCTTGATGCGCTCGAAGTAGACGATGAACGAGTCCGCCGTGATGCCGATGGCCACGATGAGACCCGCCACCCCGGCGAGCGACAGCCGGTAGCCCTCCCGCCAGCTGAGCAGCGTGATGAGGAGGTAGGTGATCACGGCGGCGATCACGAGTGACGCGATGGTGACCGTGCCGAGCACCCGGTACTGCACGAGCGAGTACAGCACCACGAGCACGAGGCCGATGAGGCCCGCGATCAGGCCGCTGGTGAGCTGCGAGGAGCCGAGGGTCGCCGAGATGACGTCCGAGCTCTGCAGCGTGAAGCTGAGCGGCAGGGCGCCGAACTTGAGCTGGTCCGCGAGGGCCTTGGCGCTCTCCTGCGTGAAGTTGCCGGTGATGGACGGCTTGCCGTTGGTGACCACGCCCTGCGTGACCGGCGCCGAGATGACCTCGTTGTCGAGCACGAACGCGAACTGGTTGCGCGGCGACTCGAGCGTGATGAGGCGCGTGGACATGTCGCCGAACTGCTTGGTGCCGTCGCCGTCGAAGACCAGGTTGACCGACCACGTGCCGGTGCTGACGCCCTGGCTGGACTGCTGGAGGCCGCTCGTGGCGTCGGAGATGGTGCTGCCGTCCACCTCGACGGGGCCGAGCACGTACTTCGCGGCGCCGTCGTCGGAGCAGGCGATGATCGCGCGGTCGGCGGGAGCGGCCTGGCCGTCGCTCTCGGGGGCGGTCGCGCAGTCGTAGGCGGCGAACTCGGCCTGGAGGCGCGGGGTGACCCAGGAGACGTCGCTCGGGCCTGTGGGCTCCGCGGTCGGCTCGTCGGAGAGGGTGGAGGGATCCGGGGTGGCCGCCGCGGCCGGCGTCTCGGCCGCGGGGGTGGACCCATCCGCGGGCGCCGATCCGTCGGTGGGCGTGGGCGTCGGGGTAGGGGCGACCGACGCCGTGCCGGCCGCGCCGATGAGCACGGGGCGGAGCTCGAGCTTCGCCGACGACTGCAGGCGCTGCATGGTGGCCGCGTCGGGCTCGCCGGGCAGGCTCACGACGATGTTGCTGCCGCCCTGCGTGGTGATCTCCGCCTCGGACACGCCGCTCGCGTCGACGCGCTGCCGGATGATCGAGACCGCCTGGGCGAGCTGCTCGCTCGTGGGCCCGGAGGACGCGCCGTCGAGCTGCGGCGCGAGGATGATCTGCGTGCCGCCCTCGAGGTCGAGCGCGAGCTTCGGGGTCCAGGACCCGTTGCTGAACGCCACGCTGGCGGCGTTGCCGCCAGCCAGGAGGCCGATGATGACCAGCAGCCAGATGAGCTTGCGCCTGGCCTTGCGTACCGGTGTGGGCGACTTGGCCACCTGGACACTCGACTTTCTTCGCGGTGGGCCGGCGGGAACCGCGCGGCGCTCCGGATGGAGGGGGTGAGCGGGTCCGGGCGGGGAGGCGCCCGGGTGGGGCGGACGACCGGTGGCCGCCCGCCCGGGGGATCAGGAGCGCGCGGTGGGGGCGTCGCCGTCGTCGATGCGGCGCGGGACGTCGCTCGTGCCGGTCTCGTCGACCGCGTCGGCCGCGGGCGCGTCGTCCACGAGGACGGAGGCGTCGTCGGCGACGGTGGGCTCGACCACGCGGGCGATCGTCTGGCGGTGCAGCTTCAGCACCGTGCCGGGCGCGACCTCGAGGTAGGCGAGGTTGTTCTCCTCGTCGAAGGAGACGAGCGTGCCGTAGATGCCGGACGCGGTCATGACCTCGGCACCGGGGACCATCTGCGTCTGCAGCTCGGCCAGGTCCTTCTGGCGCTTCCGGCTGTTGCGGAACATGAAGAAGATGAGCAGCGCCAGGACGGCGAACATGATCAGGGTGAACGGGTCCATGCGGGACGGGCCTTTCAGGTGCTGGGAGGTGACGGACACGACGAACCGGCGACGTTCCGCGGGAGGCCAGCTTGAATCATAGTTCATCGCCGAAGAGCGCCCCCGCGGCGCTCGGCAGACCCGTCGCGCGGGCGGGGGCGGCCGGGGCCGCGGGAGCTACGAGCCCGAAGTGCTCCCAGGCCGCCGGCGTCGCGACCCGGCCGCGCGGGGTGCGCGTCACCAGGCCGATGCGGACGAGGAAGGGCTCGACGACCGACTCGATCGTCTCCGCCTCCTCCCCCACCGAGACGGCGAGCGTGTTGAGCCCCACGGGACCGCCGCCGAAGCGCGTGAGGATGCCGCGCATGACGGCGCGGTCGAGGCGGTCGAGGCCGAGCGGATCCACGTCGTAGAGGTCGAGCGCCGCGCGGACGGACTCGAGGCCGGCCTCCGTGCCGTGCACGAGCGCGTAGTCGCGGACGCGGCGGAGCAGGCGGTTCGCGATGCGCGGGGTCCCGCGGCAGCGTCCGGCGATCTCGGCGACGGCCTCGTGCTCGATCTCCAGGTGCAGCATGCGGGCCGCGCGCTCGATCACCTGCTCGAGCTCGTGCGTCTCGTAGAACTCGAGGTGGGCCGTGAAGCCGAAGCGGTCGCGGAGCGGGCTCGGCAGCATGCCCGAGCGCGTCGTCGCGCCCACCAGCGTGAAGGGCGACAGCTCCAGCGGGATGGAGGTCGCGCCCGCGCCCTTGCCCACCATGATGTCGATGCGGAAGTCCTCCATCGCGAGGTACAGCATCTCCTCGGCGGAGCGCGCCATGCGGTGGATCTCGTCGACGAACAGGATCTCGCCCGGCACCAGCGCCGACAGCACGGCAGCGAGGTCGCCCGCGTGCTGGATGGCCGGACCGCTGGTGAGCCGCAGGGGGCGGCGGCTCTCCTCGGCCACGATCATGGCGAGCGTCGTCTTGCCGAGGCCGGGCGGACCGGCGAGGAGGATGTGGTCGGGCGAGCGGTTCTGCATGGCGGCGGCGGTCAGCAGCAGCTCCAGCTGGCCGCGGACCTTGACCTGGCCGACGAACTCGGACAGCGACCTCGGGCGGAGCGCGCCCTCGAAGGCGAGCTCCGCGTCGGACTCCGGGACGGGGCTGGACGCGTCGCCGTGCGCGAGGTCGCTCACCGGTCGGCCGCCTGCCCGGCGGCGGAGGCGCCCGCGGGCTGCTGCGGCCCGAGCATCCCGAGCGCCACGCGCAGCAGGCGGGGCATGTCGGCGGGCGCCCCCTGCTCGGCGGCCGCGGCCGCGGCGTCGTCGACCGCGGTGCGGGCGACGCGCTCCGACCAGCCCAGGCCGATGAGGGCCGTGACCACGTCGGCCGTGACCGTCGACGACGCGGACGCCGCCGGACGCGCACGCGGCTGCGTGACGAACAGCTTCCCCGCGAGCTGCAGCACGATGAGCTTGGCGGTCTTCGGGCCGATGCCGGAGACGCGGCGGAAGGCGGCGTCGTCCTCGGCCGCGACGGCATCGGCCATCGCCTCGGGATCCAGGTGCTCGAGCACCGCGAGGGCCGACTTCGGGCCGACGCCCGTGACGCCGCAGAGCAGCTCGAAGGCCCGCAGCTCGTCGGGCCCCGGGAAGCCGAACAGCGTCAGCGAGTCCTCGCGGACGACCAGCGAGGTGAGCACCGTCGCCTCGGATCCGTGCCGCAGCTCGAGCGCGTGCCGCGGCGTCACCGAGACGCCGTAGCCCACCCCGTGCACCTCCAGCAGGAGGGTCTGACCGGAGACGGACAGCACGGTGCCGCGGAGGGAGGAGATCACGCCCCCAACCCTACGAGCTAGCGCCGACCCCGCTGCGCACGCTCGGCCGCGATCCACGCGGTCTGCGCCGCGGTCGGCCCCGCGCCGGCAGCAGCGCCCGGGGCGGCACCGCGCGCCACCGGCTCCGGGGTGCCCGCGATGCCGGCGCGGGACATGCCGGCTCGCCAGCCGGCGCAGATCGCGAGGGCGAGCGCGTCCGACGCGTCGGCGGGCGTCGGCAGCTCGTCGAGGCCGAGGATCCGCGCGACCATCGTCGCCACCTGCTTCTTGTCGGCCTGCCCGTACCCGGTGACGGCGGCCTTGACCTCGCTCGGCGTGTGCAGGGCGACGTCGAGCCCGCGCCGCGCCGCGCCCACGAGGGCCACGCCCGTGATCTGCGCCACGCCCATCACGGTCGACAGGTTGTCCTGCGCGAAGACGCGCTCGATGGCGACGACGGACGGCCGGTGCCGGTCCACGAGCTCCTCGATGCCGTCGCCGACCGCGAGCAGCCGGTGGTGCAGCTCCGCCGTCGGGCTCGTGCGGACGACCTGCACGTCGACGAGCCGCGCGGACCGGTCGGCGTAGACGTCCACGACCCCGACGCCGCAGCGCGTCAGGCCGGGGTCGATCCCGAGGATCCGCACGGACGGGCCGCTGCCCGCCGCGCCGCTCCCCCGCACCCCGGCGATGAGGTCCTACTCCTCGTCTTCGTCGTCCAGCGCGGCCTGCACGTCAGCGGGCACGTCGCTGTTGACGTAGATGTTCTGCACGTCGTCCAGGTCCTCCATGGCGTCGACGAGCTTGTTCACCTTGCGCGCGGTCTCCAGGTCGACCTCGACCTTGACCTGCGGCACGAACTCCACGTCGGCGGAGTCGTAGTCGATCCCCGCGTCCTGCAGCGCCTGGCGGACGGCGACCATGTCGGACGGCTCGCACCGGATCTCGAACACCTCGCCGTGGTCGGTCACGTCCTCGGCACCGGCGTCGAGGACCGCCGCGAGGACGTCGTCCTCGGTCGGCGCGTCCGCGTGCGGCACCGCGATGACGCCCTTGCGGTGGAAGTTGTAGGCGACGCTGCCCGGGTCGGCCATCGTGCCGCCGTTGCGGCTCATGGCCGTGCGGACCTCGGCGGCCGCGCGGTTCTTGTTGTCGGTGAGGCACTCGACGAGCATCGCGACGCCGTTGGCGGCGTAGCCCTCGTACATGATCGTCTGGTAGTCGACGACCTCGCCGAGCAGGCCGGCTCCGCGCTTGACGGCACGGTCGATGTTGTCGTTCGGGACGCTGGTCTTCTTGGCCTTCTGCACCGCGTCGACGAGGGTCGGGTTGCCGGACATGTCGGCGCCGCCGATCTTGGCCGCGACCTCGATGTTCTTGATCAGCTTCGCGAACGACTTGGCGCGCCGCGAGTCGATGATCGCCTTCTTGTGCTTCGTGGTCGCCCACTTGGAATGTCCGGACACGGGTGGATCTCCTTACGCGGCGTCTGCTCGCTGTCAATGATGGACCATCGGGGGCGCGCCGCCGACGACCGGAGAGGTCAGAGGGTGCGGCCCGCGTCCTCGACCATGTCGAGGAAGAGGCGGTGGAACCGGAGATCGCCCGTGACCTCCGGGTGGAACGAGGTGCCGAGGAGCGCGCCCTGCCGGACGGCGACGACGCGGCCGTCGTCGAGCGAGGCGAGCGCCGACGCGGCCGGGCCGACCGAGGCCACCACGGGTGCGCGGATGAAGACCGCGTGCACGGGCGGGTCCCCCAGCTCGGGCACGTCGAGGTCCACCTCGAAGGACGCCGTCTGGGATCCGAAGGCGTTCCGGCGCACGGAGACGTCGAGGCCGCCGATGCTCCGCTGGTCGTGGATCGCGTCCACGATCTCGTCGGCCAGCATGATCAGCCCCGCGCACGTGCCGTAGACGGGCAGGCCGTCGTCGATGGCGGCGCGCAGCGGCTCCGCGATCCCGAACTGGCGCGAGAGCTTGTCCATCACCGTGGACTCGCCGCCGGGGATCACGAGCCCGGAGAGGCCGGGGAGGTCCTTCGGCTGGCGGACGAGCCGCGTCCGGGCGCCGAAGCCCTCGAGCACGCGCACGTGCTCCCGGACGTCCCCCTGCAGCGCGAGGACGCCGACGAGCGGACCGTCCCCGTGCTGCCCCGCCGTGCTACCAGCCACGCTCGGCGAGGCGGTGCGGGGCGGGGACGTCGGCGACGTTGATCCCGACCATGGCCTCGCCCAGCCCGCGCGACGCCTCGGCGATGGCGTCGGGGTCGTTGAACAGGGCGGTCGCCGTGACGACGGCCTTGGCGCGCGCGACCGGGTTGCCCGACTTGAAGATGCCGGATCCGACGAACACGCCGTCGGCGCCCAGCTGCATCATCATCGCCGCGTCGGCCGGGGTGGCCACGCCGCCGGCGGTGAAGAGGACGACGGGCAGCTGGCCGGTCCTCGCGACCTCGAGCACGAGGTCGTACGGCGCCTGCAGCTCTTTGGCGGCGACGTAGATCTCGTCGTGCGTGAGGGCGCTGAGCGCGCGGATCTCGGACTTGATCGTGCGGATGTGCTTGGTGGCCTCGGAGACGTCGCCCGTGCCGGCCTCGCCCTTGGAGCGGATCATGGCCGCGCCCTCGGTGATGCGGCGGAGCGCCTCGCCGAGCGTGGTGGCACCGCAGACGAAGGGGACGGTGAAGCCCCACTTGTCGATGTGGTTCACGTAGTCGGCCGGGCTCAGCACCTCGGACTCGTCGATGTAGTCGACCTCGAGGGACTGGAGGACCTGCGCCTCGACGAAGTGGCCGATGCGGGCCTTCGCCATGACGGGGATGGAGACCTCGGCCTTGATCTGGTCGATGAGGTCGGGGTCGCTCATGCGCGCGACGCCGCCCTGCGAGCGGATGTCGGCGGGGACGCGCTCGAGCGCCATGACGGCGACCGCTCCCGCGTCCTCCGCGATGCGCGCCTGCTCGGCGTTGACGACGTCCATGATGACGCCGCCCTTGAGCATCTCCGCGAGTCCGCGCTTGACGCGGCTCGAGCCGACCTGTCCGGGGGTGTTGGTGTCAGTCATTGTGATCCCTATCCTATTCGCCCGCGGGGGCGGGCCAGGCTGCGGCGATGGATGCGCGCACGTCGCCCAGCAGCTGCGGCAGCGCCTTGGTCTTCGCGATGATCGGCAGGAAGTTCGCGTCCTGCCCCCACCGCGGCACGATGTGCTGGTGCAGGTGCTCGGCGATGCCGGCGCCCGCCACCTGGCCCTGGTTCATGCCGATGTTGTAGCCGTCGTTCCGCGACACCTCGCGCACGACCCGCATGGCGGTCTGCGTGAGGGACCCGATCTCGGCGACCTCCTCCGCGCTCGCGAGATCGTAGGTCGCGATGTGACGATACGGGCAGACGAGCAAGTGCCCGCTGTTGTACGGGAAGAGATTGAGCAGCACGTACGCGTGCTCGCCGCGCGCGACGATGAGCGCGTCCTCGTCCGACATCGACGGCGCGATGCAGAACGGGCACTCGTCGCGGTCCGGCTGCTGCCCCTTCTGGATGTAGACCATGCGATGCGGGGTCCACAGGCGCTGGAACTCGTCGGGCACGCCCGCGAGGTGGCCGGGGTCGTCGACGCGCACGTCGGCCCGCTCGTCCTCGCCCCCGGACTCGTGGTCCGACATCGTCAGACGGGCCACGCGGTCACCACCTGCTCGCGGCGCGCGATGGCGCCCGTGATCCGCTCGACGGCCTCGGCCACGGGCACGCCGTTGACCTGCGTGCCGTCGCGGAAGCGGAAGCTCACGGATCCGGCCGCCCGGTCGTCCTCGCCCGCGATGAGCTGGTACGGCACCCGGGCCTTGGTGTGCGTGCGGATCTTCTTGGGCATCCGGTCGTCCGAGGTGTCGAGCTGCGTGCGCACGCCCTCCGCGCGGAGCCGGTCGAGGACGCCGCCGAGGTACTCCTCGTAGTCCTCGGCCACGGGGATCCCGACGACCTGCACGGGAGACAGCCACACCGGGAACGCGCCCGCGTAGTGCTCGGTGAGCACGCCGAAGAAGCGCTCGATGGACCCGAACAGCGCGCGGTGGATCATCACGGGCTGCTTGCGCGTGCCGTCGTTCGCCGTGTACTCGAGGCCGAAGCGCTCGGGCAGGTTGAAGTCGAGCTGGATCGTCGACATCTGCCACGTGCGCCCGATGGCGTCGCGCGCCTGCACCGAGATCTTGGGGCCGTAGAACGCGGCGCCCGCGGGATCCGGCACGAGCTCGAGGCCCGTGTCGACCGCGACCTGGCGGAGCGTCTCGGTCGCCTCCTCCCACACCTCGTCGGATCCGACGAACTTCTCCGGGTCCTTCGTCGACAGCTCGAGGTAGAAGTCGTCGAGGCCGTAGTCGCGCAGCAGCGACAGCACGAACTCGAGCGTGCCCTTCAGCTCGTCGGCCATGCGCTCGCGGGTCGTGAAGATGTGGGCGTCGTCCTGCGTCATGCCGCGCACGCGGGTGAGGCCGTGGATCACGCCGGACTTCTCGTTGCGGTAGACCGTGCCGAACTCGAACAGGCGCAGCGGCAGCTCGCGGTACGAGCGCTGGCGCGACCGGTAGATGAGCACGTGCATGGGGCAGTTCATGGGCTTGAGGTAGTAGTCCGCGCCCTGGCGCGTGATCTCGCCCTCGTCGTTCCGCGCCTCGTCGAGGTGCATGGCGGGGAACATGCCGTCCTTGTAGAAGTCGAGGTGGCCGCTCGTCTCGAACAGGTTCGACTTCGTGATGTGCGGCGAGTAGACGAACTCGTAGCCGGCCGTCTCGTGCCGGCGGCGCGAGTAGTCCTCCATCTCGCGGCGGATGATTCCGCCCTTGGGGTGGAAGACCGCGAGGCCGGATCCGATCTCGTCCGGGAAGGAGAAGAGGTCGAGCTCGGCGCCGAGGCGGCGGTGGTCGCGCTTGAGCGCCTCCTCGATGCGGCCCTGGTACGCGCGCAGCTCGTCCTTCGTGGGCCACGCCGTGCCGTAGATGCGCTGCAGCTGCGGGTTCTTCTCGGATCCGCGCCAGTAGGCGGCGGCGACGCGCGACAGCGCCCAGCCGTTGCCGACCATGCGCGTGCTCGGCAGGTGCGGGCCGCGGCAGAGGTCGCGCCAGAAGACCTCGCCGGTCTTGCCGTCGACGTTCTCGTAGACCGTGAGCTCGGCGCCGCCGACCTCGACGGACTCGCCGTCCTCGCCCAGCTCCTCGCTGGATCCGCCCTTGAGGCCGATGAGCTCGAGCTTGTACGGCTCCTCGGCCATGAGCTCGCGGGCCTCGTCCTCGGTCACGACGCGGCGCGTGAAGCGCTGGCCCTGCCGGATGATGCGCTCCATGTTCTTGGAGATGGCCTTGAGGTCCTCGGGCGTGAAGGGCTCGTCGACGTCGAAGTCGAAGTAGAAGCCGTCGGTGACGGGCGGCCCGATGCCGAGCTTCGCGTCGGGGTTGATCTGCTGCACGGCCTGCGCCATGACGTGCGCGGCGGAGTGGCGGAGGATCGCGAGCCCGTCGGGCGAGTCGATGCGGACGGGCTCGACGACGTCGCCGGGGGCGACCTCGGCCGCGAGGTCCTTGAGCTCCCCGCCGATGCGCATGGCGACGACGGCGCGGTCGGAGAAGAGCGTGAACCCGGTGCCCGCCTCCGTCGCCTCGACCGGCTGCCCGGTCGTCTCCGCGGGCGCGGCCTCGTCGTGGATCTCGGGCTGGGCGGCGTCTACCACTGCGGGCTCCTTGCGGGACGGGGAGGGAACCGATCCAGACTACCGGCGCGCGACGAGGCCCCATCGACGAGAGGAGCGCGGAGCGCCCCGACGGCCGCCGGCCATCGGCGCGAAGCGCCCGGGAAAAGCAGAAGGCCCCGGTCTCCCGGGGCCTTCTGGTGGTGAGCGATACTGGGATCGAACCAGCGACCTCTTCCGTGTCAGGGAAGCGCGCTACCGCTGCGCCAATCGCTCATGCACTTGCTCGAGGTGGGGACGGGATTTGAACCCGCGTGGACGGCTTTGCAGGCCGCTGCCTCGCCTCTCGGCCACCCCACCACCGGTGGTTCCCACCTTGTGAAAGGGACCCCCTTCGGGGCCCCTGTTCGAGCGGATGACGAGATTCGAACTCGCGACCCTCACCTTGGCAAGGTGATGCGCTACCACTGCGCCACATCCGCATTTCGCTCGCTCACCGCCGGCTTCCCGGCGACCCTGCGTGCTCGATGACTCTAGCCGATCTCCTGGCGCGGGTGCAAAACGACGCCCTCCCGAGCGCCCTCGGCGCGGCGCCCACGCGCCGTTCGCCCCGTGTTCACGCGGATCGGGTGGACGCGCGCTGCATGGCGCCCCGGGCGTGTCGCGGACGGGTCCGCTCCGCCTCGTGCCGCCGCCGCCCCGTGACCGCGAGCGGCCCCGCGGTATGGCATCATGGATCCGCACCGTCCGCGGTGCGAGCACGGGCGATTGGCGCAGTTGGTAGCGCGCTTCCTTCACACGGAAGAGGTCATCGGTTCGAGTCCGGTATCGCCCACCGAAGCAGTCCCCTCACGGATCCCGTGGCAATCCTTCGCCTCACGCCAACAGGGCGCGCGCCGTCCCCTCGTCGAGCACGATGTCCGTCACGAGCCCGGCGGCCAGCGCTCCCCGCACGCTGCGGACCTTGGACGCGCCCGCGACCACGCACACGCGCCGCGGCGCCTTGCGGATCGTCGCGAGGTCCGGCCCGCTCGCCCGGGCGTTGATCGCGATGTCGGCCGACGAGCCGTCCTCGCGGAAGAAGACCGTGGAGACGTCGCCCACCACGCCGTCGGCGTCGAGCGCGCGCTGGTCGGACCGCTCGAGGTAGCCGCCCGAGTAGACGTGGCTCGGCACGAGGGCCACGGGGGATCCGACACCGAACAGCACCATGTCCATCCGCTCCTGCAGCTCGAGCACGCGCTTCGTGCTCCGCTCGCGCCACAGCGCCAGCTTCGTCGCCGGGTCGTCGAAGAAGGCCGGCACGGGGAACTGCTGCACGGTCGCGCCGTACGCCTGGCCGAACCGGCGGAGGATCTCGCTCGCGTACATGATCCCCGTCGTGCGCACGTTGCCCGCCCCGTTCAGCTGCACCACGAGCGTGTTGTGCGTCGGCTTCGGCACGAGGTACCGGCTCACGGCGCTCACGGTCGAGCCCCACGCGACGCCGACGACCATGTTCGAGTCGACGTACTGGGTGAGCATCCGTGCAGCGGAGAGCGCGACCCGGTCGACGCGGTCGACGTCGCTCGTCTGGTCCGGCACGGGCACGACGTGCGCGACCACGCCGTAGCGGTCGTGCAGCTGCTCCCCCAGCACCGTCGCGAGGTCGAGCGGCGAGCGGATCTGGATGTCCACGAGCCCCGTCTCCCGGGCGAAGGAGAGGAGCCGCGAGACGGAGGAGCGGCTCGTCCCGAGCTCGCGCGCGATCGCCTCCATCGTCAGGTCCTGCATGTAGTAGAGGTGCGCCGCGCGGAGGGCGTCCTGGGTGCGCTCGTGCGCGATGCCGTCGACCATGACGCGAGCCTTGCACATCCGTGCACGGGCTAGGTCGAATCCGTTCGCGGGCGGAGGATGGAGTCACAGCACGCGCACCACGCACGTCTCAACAGAGAGAAGCCCTCGTGACCCAGTCGAAGAAGACCGACCTGCGGGACAACGTCGCCCGCATCCACGACCGCCCGAGCGCCAAGGTGCTCGTCATCGGCGGTGGCATCAACGGCATCGCGACGTTCCGCGACCTCGCGCTGCAGGGCGTCGACGTCGTCCTCGTCGAGCGCGCCGACTACGGCTCGGGTGCCTCGGCCGCGAGCTCGCACATGATCCACGGCGGCATCCGCTATCTCGAGAACGGCGAGTTCCGCCTCGTCCGCGAGTCCGTCGAGGAGCGCAACGGCCTGATCCGCATCGCGCCCCACTACGTGAAGCCGCTGCAGACGACCATGCCGATCTTCTCCACGTTCTCGGGCATCCTCAACGCGCCCCTGCGCATGCTGACCCACAAGCAGCGCTCCACCAAGGAGCGCGGCGCCCTCCTCATCAGCGTCGGCATGACGCTCTACGACTCCTTCTCCCGCGACGGCGGCTCGGTCCCCCGTCACCGCTTCCGCATCGGCAAGGCGGCCCGCGAGGACATGCCCGCCCTCAACAAGGACGTCAAGTTCACCGGCACCTACTACGACGCCTCCGTGCACGAGCCGGAGCGCCTGGCGCTCGACGTGCTGAAGGACGGCCTGGCCGCGGGCGACCACGCGCGCAGCGCCAACTACCTCGAGGCCGTGGGCGTCGCGGACGGCGGCGTGAAGCTGCGCGACGTGATCTCCGGCACCGAGTTCGTCGTGACCGCGGACGTCGTGGTCAACGCGTCCGGCCCCTGGACCGACCTCACCAACGAGGCCATGGGCGGCGACACGAAGTTCATGGGCGGCACCAAGGGCTCGCACATCGTCGTCGACAACGCGGAGCTGCTCGAGGCCACCAAGGGCCGCGAGATCTTCTTCGAGAACAACGACGGCCGCATCGTCCTCATCTACCCGCTCAAGGGCCGCGTCCTCATCGGCACCACGGACATCGACGCCGATCCGAGCGAGCCGGCCGTCTGCACCGAGGAGGAGGTCGACTACTTCTTCGACCTCGTCAAGCACGTCTTCCCGCAGATCGAGCTGAACCGCGACCACATCGTGTACCGCTACTCGGGCATCCGCCCGCTGCCGCGCCACGAGGACACGGCGCCCGGCTTCGTGTCGCGCGACTACCGCATCGTCGAGACCGAGATCGACGGCCTGCCCGACGCGAAGGTCCTCAGCCTCGTCGGCGGCAAGTGGACGACGTTCCGCGCGCTGTCCGCGCACCTCTCCACCGAGGCCACCACGCGCCTCGGCGTGGAGCGCTCGGTCGACACGACGGGCATGCCCATCGGCGGCGGCAAGGACTTCCCGTCCTCCAGCACCGCCCGCGCACGGTGGATCGCCACGCAGGCCGCCCGCGCGGAGGGCATCGGCACCGAGCAGGTCGACCGGCTGCTGAACCGCTACGGCACCCGCGCCACGAGCGTCATCGACGTCCTCTCCGGACAGCCCTCGACGCCGCTCGCGACCGACCCGCAGCTCACGCGCGCCGAGATCGCGTACTTCGCCACGCACGAGGACGCGGTGCACCTCGCCGACGTCGTCCTCCGTCGCACGAACCTCGCGTTCGTCGGCGGCGTGACCCACGAGATGCTCGCCGAGATCGCGGACGTGCTGCAGGACGCGCTCGGCTGGACCGGCGAGGAGCGCGACGCGGAGATCCAGGACACCGTCGACACGCTGCTGACGTACCACGGGGTCGACGTGGGCGCCACGAAGGTCGCCGCCGACGCGACCGTCACGGAGTTCGCGAACTAGCACCGCGCACGGCGGATCCGATCCGCATCCGGGAGGCCGGTCGCCGAAGGGCGGCCGGCCTCCCCGCGTCCCGGGAGCCGGGAGCCGCTGTCAGCGGACGGGTCTACGGTCGGGCCATGACGCATCCCCGGCTCGACCCGATCCCGCTGACCACCCTCCAGGGCGAGGACACCACCTTCGGCGCGTACGCCGACAAGGTCGTGCTCGTCGTCAACGTCGCCTCGCGCTGCGGCCTGGCGCCGCAGTATGAGAAGCTCGAGCAGCTGCAGCGCACGTACGGGGAGCGGGGCTTCACGGTCATCGGCTTCCCGAGCAACCAGTTCCTGCAGGAGCTCGGATCCGCGGAGGCCATCGACGAGTACTGCTCCACCACGTGGGGCGTCACCTTCCCGATGATGGAGAAGGTCAAGGTCAACGGCCGCTCCGCGCATCCCGTCTACGCGGAGCTCACGAAGACGCCCGACGCGGAGGGCAAGGCCGGCCGCGTGAAGTGGAACTTCGAGAAGTTCGTCGTCACGCCGTCGGGCGCCGTGCACCGCTTCCGGCCCACGGTCGAGCCGGACGCGCCGGAGATCGTGTCCCTCATCGAGGCCGAGCTGCCCGCCTGAGCGCGTCTCCCCCGGCCCCGCGCTCGCGCCGGCGCGGTCAGCGGCGACGGGCGATGAGGCCCGCGAGGTACGACGCCTGCCCGGCGTGCTGCAGGTCGTCGGCGAGCACGCTGACGAGGCGGGCGCCGAGCGTCACGGGCGGGGTCCAGTCCTCGTCGATCACGCGGTCGAGCTCCGTGTCGTCGAGCCCGGCGAGGTACGACAGCGTGGCCGACTGCACGGCGTCGAGGTAGCCGAGCAGCAGCTCGGAGGTGATGCCCTCGAGCGACGCGACGTCGTCGGGCGACTGCCCGTACCCGGTCGCCGAGTCGTCGAACGGGAGGGCGAAGCGCCCCGCCCAACCACCGGACGTCCACGTCTGGTCGCGGCCGGCGACGTCGGCGACCTGGGCGTCCTGCACGCGGGCGAGGTGCCAGACGAGCCAGCCGACGGAGTTGGCCTCGGCATCGGGGCGGAAGGCGAGGTCGTCGGCGCCGAGGCCGTCGACGGCGTCGCGGACGATCTCGGCGATGCGCCCGTAGGCGTCCACGAGCAGGTCGGTGGCGGGGGTCATGGTGCTCTCCTCGGGTCGGGGATGGGGTGGGCCAGCGAGGCGGTCGCTCCTCCCATCCTGCTCCGGCCGCCGTCGTGGGAGGCTCGGGGGATGACGCGCCTTTGCCCCGACGCTCCGTGGTCGACACCCGACGACGACGCCTGGTGCCCGTGCACGAGCGGCGACCCGTACGGCACGTGCTGCGGCCCGCTGCACCGGGGGGACGCCGAGGCCCCGACCGCCGAGCGGCTGATGCGCTCCCGCTTCGCCGCCTACTCCCGCGGCGACGCGGCATACCTCGCGCGCAGCTGGCACGCGTCGACGCGCCCCGGGGAGATCGACCTCGACCCGTCCGTCCGCTGGTTCCGGCTCACGATCCACCGCACCGCTCTCGGAGGTCCCGACGACGCGACCGGCGTCGTCGAATTCGAGGCGGCGTTCCGGCAGGGCGGCGAGCGCGGCGGCCAGCGGGAGGCTAGCCGCTTCGTCCGGCAGGCGGGATCCTGGGTCTACCTCGACGCCCTCTGACCGCCTCGCGGCCGGGAGCCGCTCGTCAGGCCTCGCCGAACCCCGACTCGATCAGCTCGACCAGCGCGGTGACCGCCTCCTCGGCGTCATCGCCCGTGGCCTCGATCACGACGTGCGCGCCGCGGGTCAGGCCCAGGGCCATGACGCCGAGGAGCGACGCCGCGTTCTGCCCGTTCACGGTGACGGCCGAGGAGTAGGCGGATGCGCGCGTGACGAAGTCGGCCGCGGGCCGCGCGTGCAGACCGTCGCGGTTGACCAGGGTGGCCTCGCCGCGGACGGTGCCCGTGCCCGATGCGGGAGCGGGTCCCGTGCCGTCGGCGCGCGGATCCGGCGCGAGTCCCGCATCGGCGTCGTCCGCGGAGTCGGCGACCGCGGCCGAGGCGGCGGCCGCGGCCACGTCCTCGCGCGATCCACCCGTCTCGGCGGCCACCGCGGCGGCGACCGCGCCCTCCACCAGCGGCGCGCGCACCACGACGATGCGCGCGGCGGCGTCCTCGTCGAGCATGTCGACCGCGGTCTCGGCCGTGAGGTACGCGGATCCGAGGTCGGCGAGCACGACGACGCCGTCGCCGCCCTCCGCCTCGGCGAGCGCCGCGGAGACGACGTCGAAGCTCGTGCCGATGCCCGCGTCGGCGCGCGTGCCGTCGCCGGACCCGCCCGCGGGGACGAGGGCGACGGTCGGCGCCATCTGGCGCGCGAGGTCGACGAGCCCGTGCGCGATGAGGGCACTGTGGGAGACGAGGACGAGGCCGACGCTCACGATGACGCCCCGTCGGCGGCGCGGGCGGTGGTGGCCGCCGCGCGCAGGATGAGCGCGGACGACTGCGCGCCCGGATCGCGGTGGCCGATGGCGCGGTCGCCCAGGTAGGACGCGCGTCCCTTGCGGGCCACGAGCGGCTCCGTCGCCTCCGCCCCGCGCGCGGCGGCGTCGGCGGCGGCCTCGAGGGCGTCGGCGGGTGCGGATCCCGCGCCGGCGGCCGCCCGGGCGGCCTCGGCGGCGGGCCCCCACGCGTCCACCATCGTCTTGTCGCCGCGCTCGGCCTTGCCGCGGAGGACGATGCCGCCCACCGCCGCCTCGAGGAGGTCGGCGATCGCGGACGCGTCGAGGTCCGCGCGGCCCGCGACGGCCGCGGAGGCCTTGAGGTACGCCGTCCCGAGCAGCGGGCCGGATGCGCCGCCGACGGTGGAGATCAGCGTGGTGGCGACGGTCTTCAGCGCGTCGGCGGGCGCGGCGTCGGACGCCAGGCCCGCCAGCTTCTCCGTGACGGCGCCGAAGCCGCGGTCGAGGTTCTCGCCGTGGTCGCCGTCGCCGATCTCGCGGTCGAGCGTGATGAGCTCACCGCGCTGGTCGGCGACGACGCGCGCCGCCTCCGTGATCCAGGCGACGACCCAGTCGGTCCCGAGTGCCATGAGCTACCTCCCCCACCGCAGCGCGGCGGTCTGCACGGGCGAGTCCCACAGGTCGACGAGCTCGTCGTCGAGCAGGAGCACCGTGAGGGACAGTCCCTCCATGTCGAGGGCCGTGACGTAGTCTCCCACGAGGCTGCGGGCGACGGTCAGGCCGGCCTCCTCGAGCACGGCGGCCGCGCGGCGGTAGGCGATGTAGAGCTCGGACAGCGGCGTCGCGCCCATCCCGTTCACGAGCAGCAGGACGCGGCTGCCGGCCGGCGCGCCCAGGTCCTCGAGCACGGGGTCGAGGAGGCGCTCCACGATGGCGTCCACGGGCTCGAGCGGCAGCTTGACGCGGCCGGGCTCCCCGTGGATCCCGATGCCGATCTCCATCTCGTCGTCCTCGAGCGCGAAGCTCGGCTCGCCGGCGTGGGGGACGGTGCACGCGCGGATGGCGACGCCCATGCTCCGCACCTGCCCGACCACCCGCTCGGCGATCGCGGCCACGGCGTCGAGGTCGTCCCCGCGCTCCGCCGCCGCACCCGCTATGCGCTCCACGAGCACCGTGCCGGCCACCCCGCGGCGGCCTGCCGTGTAGAGGGAGTCGGTGACGGCGACGTCGTCGTCGACCACCACCGTCCGCACCCGGACGCCCTCCGCCTCCGCGAGCTCCGCCGCGGTCTCGAAGTTGAGGACGTCGCCCGTGTAGTTCTTCACGATGTGCAGCACGCCCGCCCCGCCATCCACGGCCAGGGTGGCGGCGACGACCGGATCCGGGGTGGGGCTCGTGAACACCGGTCCGGGCACGGCCGCGTCGAGCATCCCGTGCCCCACGAACCCGGCGTGCAGCGGCTCGTGCCCGCTGCCGCCGCCGCTGACGAGGGCCACGCGCCCGGGGCGGGTGGCCTCCGCACGACGGACGAAGAGCGGATCGACGCTCAGGGCGACCAGGTCGGGATGGGCGGCGGCGAAGCCCGCGACGGCCTCGTCGGCCACCGCCCTCGGATCGTTGATCAGCTTCTTCACTGCCGGCTCCTCGCGGGTCCCGGGCGGCCGGACGGCCGCCGCGCATCCGAGCCGGATCGAGGACGGGACTCGGTCGGCGGCGACTCGGGTGTGTCGCCAACATACGCCCGGCAGGAGGAGCTCCGACAGCCCCGCCGACCCTCCCTCAGGGGCAGGGATCCGCGTCGCCGAGCGGCTAGCCGCGACAGGGAGGGTCGCGCCACCGGCACTAGATTGGAGCCACCGCGATGATGCGGAAGAGGTCGCCCCCGCGCCTCGACGAACGATCGGAGCACCACGCAGTGGATCTTGGAGTCATATTCCTGTCGGAGACGGTGGGCACCGCCCTCCTCGTCCTCCTCGGATGCGGAGTCGTGGCGAACGTCGCGCTCATCAAGTCGAAGGGGCTCGCCGGCGGCACCCTGATGGTCAACTTCGGCTGGGGCCTCGCGGTCTTCGCCGGCGTCACCGTCTCCTACGCGTCCGGCGCGCACCTGAACCCGGCCGTCACGCTCGGCCTCCTCGCCGCCGGCAAGATCGACGACGTCGCCAGCGTCCCCGTGTACATCCTCGCCCAGATGGTCGGCGCGATCATCGGCGCCGTCTTCTGCTGGCTCGCCTACAAGCAGCACTTCGACGAGGAGCCCGACGCGGCCACCAAGCTCGGCGTGTTCTCGACCGGCCCCTCCATCCGCAACTACGCGTGGAACCTCGTCACCGAGATCATCGGCACCTTCGTGCTCGTGATCGTGATCCTCGGCTTCAGCCTCGCGAACAACCCCGACGCGGACGCGGCCACCCCCGCCGGCCTCTCGGCCCTCGGCGCGGTCCCCGTCGCCCTCCTCGTGGTCGGCATCGGCGCCTCCCTCGGCGGACCGACCGGCTACGCCATCAACCCGGCCCGTGACCTCGGACCCCGCATCGCGCACGCGATCCTCCCCATCAAGGGCAAGGGCTCGAGCGACTGGTCCTACGCCTGGGTGCCCGTCGTCGGCCCCGCCATCGGCGGCGTCCTCGCCGGCCTCGCGTCCTACGCGCTGCTCCCCATCCTCTAGAACCCCGAACCTCATAGGAGAGACCACATGAGCGAGAAGTACATCGTCGCCATCGACCAGGGCACCACCAGCACGCGTGCCATCGTCTTCGACCACAGCGGATCCATCGTGTCCACCGGCCAGCTCGAGCACGAGCAGATCTTCCCCCGGGCCGGCTGGGTCGAGCACGACCCGATGGAGATCTGGCGCAACACGCGCGAGGTCATCGGCCAGGCGCTGTCCAAGGCCGACATCACGCGCCACGACGTCGAGGCCGTGGGCATCACCAACCAGCGCGAGACCGCCGTCGTGTGGGACCGCACCACGGGCAAGCCGGTCTACAACGCCATCGTCTGGCAGGACACCCGCACGCAGAAGATCGTCGACCGCCTCGCGGCCGACGGCGGCGTCGAGCGCTTCAAGCCCACCGTCGGGCTCCCGCTCGCCACCTACTTCTCGGGCACGAAGATCGTCTGGATCCTCGAGAACGTCGACGGCGCCCGCGAGAAGGCCGAGGCCGGCGACCTCATGTTCGGCACGACCGACACGTGGGTCCTCTGGAACCTCACCGGCGGCACCGACGGCGGCGTCCACGTCACCGACGTGACCAACGCGTCCCGCACCCTCTTCATGGACCTCGAGACCCTCCAGTGGGACGACGAGATCCTGAAGGCGTTCGACGTGCCGCGCTCGATGCTCCCCGAGATCAAGAGCTCCTCCGAGGTCTACGGCGTCGTCGAGTCGTCCAGCCTCCTGCGTGAGGTGCCCATCGCGGGCATCCTCGGCGACCAGCAGGCCGCCACGTTCGGGCAGGCCGCGTTCGACCAGGGCGAGTCGAAGAACACGTACGGCACCGGCAACTTCCTGATCTTCAACACCGGCACCGACATCATCCACTCGCAGAACGGCCTCCTCACGACGCTCGGCTACAAGCTGGGCGACGCGGAGCCGCACTACGCGCTCGAGGGATCCATCGCGGTCACGGGCTCGCTCGTGCAGTGGATGCGCGACAACCTCGGCCTCGTGTCGAGCGCCGCGGAGATCGAGACCCTGGCGGCCACGGTCGAGGACAACGGCGGCGTGTACTTCGTCCCCGCGTTCTCCGGCCTGTTCGCGCCGTACTGGCGCTCGGACGCCCGCGGCGCGCTCGTGGGACTCACGCGCTTCGTCAACAAGGGCCACATCGCCCGCGCGGCGCTGGAGGCCACGGCCTTCCAGACGCGCGAGGTGCTGGATGCCGTCAACGCCGACTCGGGCGTCGACCTCACCGAGCTCAAGGTCGACGGCGGGATGATCGCCAACAACCTGCTCATGCAGTTCCAGGCCGACATCCTCGGCGTGCCCGTCGTCCGCCCCGTCGTCGCGGAGACCACCGCGCTCGGCGCCGCGTACGCCGCGGGCCTCGCCGTCGGGTTCTGGAAGGACCTCGACGACCTGCGCCAGAACTGGCAGGAGGACAGCCGCTGGACGCCGGACATGGACGACGCCGAGCGCGAGCGCCAGCTGCGTCTCTGGAAGAAGGCCGTCACGAAGACCTTCGACTGGGTCGACGACGACGTGCAGTAGACCGCACCGGTACGATCCGCGCGCCCCGTCAGCATCGCTGGCGGGGCGCGCGGCGTCTCCCGGCGACCACCCGGCAGGTCAGATGAGCGTCGGCTGACCGTCGTCCGCGGGTGCATCGTCGACGGGCGCCACGAGGTCCGGCCCGTCGTTCCGCACGCTGTTGACGCGCGTCGACACGAGGCGCGGCACGAGGCGGGGTTCGGGCAGGGAGCCCAGCAGGTGCCGCACGTCGTCGACGGCGGTCGTGCCCGCGTCGAGCCAGTCGTCGAGGCGGTCGCGCGGCACGATCACGGGCGTGCGGTCGTGGATGTGCCCGAGCGCGTCGCTCGCGGCGGACGTGATGATCGCGAGGCTCCGCAGCCACGCGCCGGGCTCCCCGTCCGGGACGGCCGGGTCCCGCCAGTGCTCGTACACGGCGGCGAACGCCAGCGGGCGCTCGTCCTCGCCGTGCAGGTACACGGGCTGCTTGCCCGACGCGGTGGCCTGCCACTCGTAGTACCCGTCCGCCGGGACGACGGCCCGTCGCGTCAGAACCGCCCTGCGGAACGTCGGCTTCTCCGTGACCGTCTCGACGCGCGCGTTGATGAGCGGCGCCCCCTGCACGGCCTTCGCCCACGGCGGGACGATCCCCCACCGGGCGCCGGTCACGACGCGGCGGACGTCGCCGCCCGCGTCGTCGCGCGGATGCCGGTCGGCGACCATGCGGACCGTGGTGGTCGGGGCGACGTTCCAGGACGGTGCCGGGTCGTCGCCCTCGACGTCGTCGACCGCCCAGTCCCCGACGAGGTCGCCCGTCGCCCGCGCCACCACGAATCTCCCGCACATGCGTCCATCATCCGCCGCACGGCGGACATCGTCCGCGGCGATGCCGATCAGGCGCGCGTCGCGGCCGCCCACTCCTCGAGCTTCGCGGCGGCGCGGCCGGAGTCCACCGCGTCGGCGGCGACCGCGACCTTCTCGCGCAGCCGGCGCGCCATCGGCTGCTGCACGCGCGTCGGATCCCCCATCAGGTCGAAGGCCTCGAGGCCGGCCGCCGCGTTCAGCAGCACCACGTCGCGCTGCGGACCGGGCTCTCCGGCGAGGACGCGGCGGATCACCCCCGCGTTCTCCTCCACCCCCTCGCCGAGGAGCGCCTCGATGGGAGCTCGGGGGATCCCGAGCTCGAGCGGGTCGAGGTCGTGCTCGGTGACCGCGCCCCGGCTGACCTCCCAGATGTGGCTGTGCCCGGTGGTCGTCAGCTTGTCGATCCCGTCGTCGCCGCGGTAGACGAGCGCGGTGGCGCCGCGGGTCCGGAAGACGCCCACCATGAGCGGGACGCGCGAGAGGTCGGCGACGCCCACCGCGGACGCCTCGGGGCGCGCCGGGTTGCAGAGCGGCCCGAGCACGTTGAACAGCGTCGAGATGCCGAGCTCGCGCCGGGTGGCCGCGGCATGGCGGAAGCCCGGGTGGAAGAGGGCGGCGTGCGCGTACGTGATGCCGGTCTCGCGCAGCACCTCCGCGACGCGCTCGGGCGTGATGGTGAGGTCGACCCCGAGGGCCGTCAGCACGTCGGACGCGCCCGAGGCGGAACTCGCCCCGCGGTTCCCGTGCTTGATCACGGGGACGCCCGCGGCGGCGGCGATGACCGAGGCCACGGACGAGATGTTGAGGACGGCGCCGTAAGGGTCGCCTCCCGTGCCCACGATGTCGAGCGCACGCGGATCGGCGTCGAGTGGCAGGGCCTCCTCGAGGACGGCGTCGCGGAAGCCGACGATCTCGTCGACGGTCTCGCCCGAGGCCCGCAGCGCGACCAGGAGGCCGCCCAGCTGCGCGGGAGTGGCCTCCCCGCGCATCACCTGGCGCATGGCCCACGTGGACTCGGACACCGACAGGTGGCGCCCCTCGATGAGCGTGGTGATGAGCGCGGGCCAGGTCGGGGCGGAGGGCATGGCGATCAGCCTAACGAGCGGCTGGATCGGATCTCACGGGCGGCCGGGTGGGCGTCCGGTGTCGCCGGGCTAGGTCATAATGGAACCTGTGACGACCACCTCAATCTCCCCTGTATCGACCGCGCCGGTGGTGAACCGGCCGAACACGGTCGCCGTCGGCACCATCGTGTGGCTCGGCAGCGAGGTGATGTTCTTCGCGGGTCTCTTCGCGATCTACTTCACCCTGCGCTCGACGTCCGGCGCCCTGTGGGAGTTCGAGGCGGGACGCCTCAACGTGCCCTTCTCCCTCGTGAACACGCTCATCCTCGTGTCGAGCTCGTTCACCTGCCAGTTCGGCGTGTTCGCGGCCGAGCGCCTGCAGGCGCGGGCCACCGGCTGGAAGCCCAGCCAGTGGGGCACCGTCGAGTGGTTCTTCCTCACCTACGCCCTTGGCGCGATCTTCGTCGTGGGTCAGATCTTCGAGTACGCCACCCTCGTCACGGAGGGCATCACGCTCAGCAGCAATGCCTACGGCTCGGCGTTCTACATGACCACGGGCTTCCACGGCCTGCACGTCACCGGCGGACTCATCGCCTTCCTCCTCGTCATCGGGCGCATCTTCGCCGTCCGGTCGATGGGGCACAGGGAGGCGACGAGCGCCATCGTCGTGTCCTACTACTGGCACTTCGTCGACGTCGTCTGGATCGGGCTCTTCCTGGTCATCTACGTCCTCAAATAGCACCGAGCGGGAGCATCAACCACAGCATGAGCACCAAGACAGCACGCGCCCGTCGAACCGGTCGCCGCAGCCCCCTGACCACCATCGCCCTGCTCGCCATCGGCCTGCTCACCACGGGCGGCGCCTACGCGATGATCCAGTCGGGCACCGCGTCGGCCGAGGTCGACCTCAAGTCGGCGCAGACCATCGACGAGGGCCAGAAGCTCTTCGGCTCCAACTGCGCCACGTGCCACGGCATGGACGCGACCGGCACCGGCGTGGCCCCGAGCCTCATCGGCGTCGGCGCGGCCTCCGTCGACTTCCAGGTCGGCACGGGCCGCATGCCGCTGCAGGGCACCACGGTCCAGGCGCCCGAGAAGCCCACGCAGTTCACCGACACGCAGGTGAAGCAGCTCGCGGCCTACGTCGCCTCCCTCGCGCCCGGCCCGGCCATCCCGGACGGCCAGTACCTCGACGGGAAGGGCGACGCCGCCAACGGCGCCGAGCTCTTCCGCATCAACTGCGCCATGTGCCACAACGTCGCCGCGGCGGGAGGCGCCCTCACGGAGGGCAAGTTCGCGCCCAGCCTCGAGGGCGTCGCCCCGGTCCACATCTACGAGGCCATGGTCACGGGCCCGCAGAACATGCCGGTCTTCAACGACACCAACATCTCCCCCGAGGACAAGCGCGACATCATCACGTCGCTGCAGTACATCGAGGAGAACAGCACGGTCGGCGGCGCGAACCTCGGCGGGCTCGGCCCGGTCTCCGAGGGGCTCTTCATGTGGATCTTCGGCCTCGGCGGCATCGTCGCCCTGACCGTGTGGCTCACGGCCCGGTCCAACTGACGCCCGCATCGATGACCCGCACCAGAACACAGGAGAGGCACGCACATGGCACACGACGATAAGGACGAGTCGGGCGTCGTCCCCGCGGGCTACGACGCCGGCGAGCTCGAGCCGGCAGGCCGTGACGTCGTGCTCGCCGGCGGCACCGCCGTCGCCACGCGCGACGCGTTCCAGAACCCCGGCTTCCCGGAGCACCGCCTCCGCGTCACCGACAAGGACCCGAAGAAGGCGAAGACGGCCGAGCGCGTCGTCTACACCTGGTTCTACCTGTCCATCGTGGGCAGCGTCTTCGCGATCGGCGCCTACTTCGGCTTCCCGATCTACGCGGACGACCCGGGGAGCGTGCGCCTGAACAACCTGTTCCTCGGCGTCGGCATCGCGCTGGCCCTCCTCAGCCTGGGCATCGGCGCCATCCACTGGTCCAAGGCGCTCATGAGCGACCACGAGCTGATCGACGAGCGCCACCCGCAGGGCGGCTCACCCGCCACGCAGGCCCGCGCCGTCGAGATCTTCGCGCAGGCGAACGAGGAGTCCGGCTTCGGCCGCCGCTCGCTCATCCGCAACAGCCTCATCGGCGCCCTCGTGGCCTTCCCGCTCCCGGCCGTGATCCTGTTCCGCGACCTGTACCCGGGCAGCGCCGAGGAGCCCGCCTCCGCCCTCAGCCACACGCTGTGGAAGAAGGGCGAGGTCCTGACCCGCGATCCCTCCGGCACCCCCATCAAGGCATCGGACGTCACGATCGGCTCCGCGTTCCACGTCATCCCGGCCTCCCTCATGGAGCTCGAGGAGGGCAAGCTCGAGGAGAAGGCCAAGGCCGCGGTGCTGCTCATGCGCCTCCGCCCCGAGGACCTCGTCGAGTCGCCGGAACGCAAGGGCTGGTCCTACGACGGCATCGTCGCCTACTCCAAGGTCTGCACGCACGTGGGTTGCCCGGTGGCGCTCTACGAGCAGCAGACCCACCACCTGCTCTGCCCCTGCCACCAGTCCCAGTTCGACGTGACCAACCACTGCGAGGTCATCTTCGGACCGGCCAAGCGGCCCCTGCCGCAGCTGCCCATCGCCGTCAACGACGAGGGCTACCTCATTGCACAGAGTGATTTCACCGAGCCCGTAGGGGCGAGTTTCTGGGAGCGTCGTGGTGACTACAACAGCTGATCCGACCACGACGGGTGCTGCCGCGCCCGCCGCCAAGAGCGGAGGCGGCCTCACCGCCGCCGCCGCCACCTACCTCGACGAGCGCACCAGCGTCAGCGTCGCCGTCAAGGAGTTCGGGCGGAAGATCTTCCCCGACCACTGGTCCTTCATGCTCGGCGAAGTGGCGCTCTACAGCTTCGTCGTCATCCTGCTCACGGGCACATGGCTGACCTTCTTCTTCAACCCGTCGATGGCGGAGACGCACTACGCCGGCTCGTACGCGCCTCTCAAGGGCGTCGAGATGTCGGTCGCGATGTCGTCGTCGCTCGACATCTCGTTCGACATCCGCGGCGGACTGCTCATGCGGCAGATCCACCACTGGGCGGCGCTGCTGTTCGTGGCGTCCATCGGCCTGCACATGCTGCGCATCTACTTCACGGGTGCGTTCCGCAAGCCACGCGAGCTCAACTGGTTCATCGGCTTCGTGCTCTTCATCCTCGCGATGGCCGAGGGCTTCACGGGCTACTCGCTCCCCGACGACCTGCTCTCCGGCAACGGCCTGCGGATCATCGACGGCATGGTCAAGGGCATCCCGGTCATCGGCACGTGGATCTCGTTCCTGCTCTTCGGCGGCGAGTTCCCGGGCACGCACATCATCCCGAGGCTCTACACGCTGCACATCCTGCTGCTGCCGGCGATCCTCGTGGCGTTCCTGGCGCTCCACCTCCTGTTCGTGGTCGTGCACAAGCACACCCAGTTCGCCGGCCCCGGCCGCACGAACGAGAACGTGGTCGGCGTCCCGGTGCTCCCCACCTTCGCGGCGAAGGCGGGCGGGTTCTTCTTCGTCGTCTTCGGCGTGATCGTCGTGATGGCGTCGTTCTTCACGATCAACCCGATCTGGAACTACGGCCCCTACGACCCCTCGCCCGTGTCGGCCGGCACCCAGCCCGACTGGTACATCGGCTTCGCGGACGGCGCGCTGCGTCTCGTGCCGCCGGGACTCGAGTTCGTGCTGTTCGACCACACGTTCTCGTTCAACATCATCCTGCCGATCACGGTCCTGGGCTTGTTCATCGTGCTCGTCGCGCTCTACCCCTTCATCGAGGCGTGGATCACGGGCGACAAGCGCGAGCACCACATCCTCGACCGCCCGCGCAACGCCCCGACGCGCACCGCGATCGGCGCCGCCGGCGTCACGTTCTACGCGGTCCTCTGGTCCGCCGCGAGCTCCGACCTCATCGCCACGCACTTCAAGGTGTCGATGGAGGGCGTCATCCACACGCTGCAGGCGCTGCTGATCCTCGGACCGGTCATCGCCTACCAGGTGGCGAAGCGCATCTGCCTGGCGCTCATGAAGAAGGACCGCGAGATCGCCCTCCACGGCGTCGAGTCGGGCCGCATCGTGAAGCTGCCCGGCGGCGAGTTCATCGAGGTGCACGAGCAGCTCGACGAGTACGAGCGCTGGTGCCTGGTCAGCTTCGACGACTACAAGCCGCTCATGATCCGCCCGGACAGCCGTGGACGCATCACGGTCAACCAGCGGGCCCGCGCGGCGCTGTCGAAGTGGTTCTTCGAGGACCGGATCTCCCCGGTCACCACGAAGGACGTCGAGCGCAGCCACGGCGACCACCACTAGGCACCACCCCGTCCCCGCTCACGGCGGACGATGACCGAGAGCCGGTCCGGCGACACGCTGGACCGGCTCTCGTGCGTCCGCCCGCCGCATCCGTCACCACCTTCGAGGAGCACCCGTGGATCTCGTCCGGCTCGCATCGTGGCTCCGCTGCCCGACCTGCGGCGAGGGCCTCCACGCCGTGCCACCGCTCGTCCTCCGCTGCGACCGCGGCCACGCCGTCGACGTCAACAAGCGGGGCTACGCCTCCCTGCTCGCGCCGGGCACCCGTGTCACCGGCGACTCGTCCGGAATGCTCGCGGCCCGGAGCGGCTTCCTCGAGCGCGGCCACTACGCGCCGCTGGTCGACGCGCTGATCCGTGCGCTCACGGCGGCCATGAGCCGTCAGGACGATTCCGCGGCGAGCTCGGCGCTGGCGTCGGCCGGCGGGCTCCGCATCCTCGACGCCGGATGCGGGACGGGGCACTATCTGCACGGTGTCCTCGACCGGTTCCCCGGTGCGACCGGCCTGGCGGCCGACCTCTCCCCCGCGGCCGTCGCGATCGCGGTGCGCAGCAGGCACGACGTGGACGGACTGGTCGCCGACACCTGGGCGGCCCTCCCCCTGCGCGACGGCGTGGCCGACGTGATCCTCGACGTGTTCGCGCCGCGCAACCTGCCCGAGTTCCACCGTGCGCTCAGTCCGGGCGGGCATGTGGCCATCGTCGCCGCTGGGCCGCATCACCTGGCGGAGCTCCGGGACGAGGGTCGCGCCGTGGGCGTCCAGGAGGACAAGCGGGAGCGCATCCTCGGGGCCGCCGATGCCCTCTTCGAGGCCGTGTCGGAGACGCGCGTGCAGCGCGTCCTGCGCTTGTCCGATGAGGACGTCGACCTGCTGCTGGGCATGGGTCCGTCCGCCCACCATCCGCCCGGCCAGGACGCCCTCGAGCTGCCCTCCCCCGTCGACGCGACAGCGGCCGGCGCCATCCGGCAGGGCGTCACGATCGACGTGATGATCCACGTGCTGCGCCGGCGCGAGCGGAACGCCCCGGCCTGACCCTCGACCGATCAGGGCACGCCGATGCACGTCGGTCACCCTCCCGAGCGCCACAGCACGCCCGACCGCGGGTAGCGTGGTGGACGTCACACTGCTGCTGCCGGGGGGAAGCGGTTCCCTCGGCGTCGTCCCTCCCGGTGGGGGCCCCGCTCTCGCGACGGGCGGATCCTCTTGCGGATCTCCCGCCGAGCCCGACCCAGGGAACACGGACCGCACCTTGCTCGACTCGCTCACCCTCCGCGTGGCCTTCGGCGTCACCACCCTCACGCTGTTCCTGCTGTTCGCCCTCGTGACCTTCCGCAGCACGCGATCGCCGTTCAGCTTCTGGTGGTGCGCCGCGCTGGCCCTCTTCATGGGCGGCTCGCTCGCCTACCTCCTGGACGGGACGACCGCGCAGGGGTGGAGCAACCCGCTGGGCAACGGGCTCATCGTGGCCGGTGCGGCGTCGGTGTGGATGGGGAGCCGATCCCTCCGCGAGCGGGAGACGCCCTGGTGGCTCGTGGCGAGTCCCGCGACGCTCATCACGGTCGTGTCCGCCGCGGACTCCCCTGCCACGAACGACTGGTCCGGCGGTCCGCTCTACCTGGCGCTCATGGCCAGCCTCATCGGGATGTCCACCCGCGAGATCGTCATGCTGGACGCGGGGCTGTCCCGGACCCGGTGGCCGCTCATCCTGGCGTCGGGGGCGCTGGCGGCCTACTACGTGGTCCGGACGGTCGTGTTCCTCGTCGCCGGTCCGCGGAGCGACGCGTTCGTCGAGTGGTTCGGCACCCCGAGCACCACGCTGATCACGATGCTGCTCCTGGTCGTCGTGTCGTTCAGCATGGCGTCGCTCAGCGGTGAGCAGGTGGCGAAGATGTTCGCCGCGCGGGCCGCGACGTCCCGTCAGGAGCTCGTCGACGGCGGCGGCGTGCAGCGACGTCTCCTGCCGCAGACCGTCCCGGATCTGCCCGGCTACGAGGTCGCCGGGTCGTGCGTCCCCAGCGGCGCGGTGAGCGGCGACTTCTTCGACTGGCAGCGCACGCGGGACGGCCTCGTCGTCACGCTCGCCGACGTCATGGGGAAGGGGGTGGGCGCCGCGATGATCGCGGCGACGGTCCGCGCCGCGCTCCGCGTCGCCTCCCCCGCCCTCGACCCCGCCCGGACGCTCTCCGTGGTGGATCGCGCGGTGGTGTCGGACCTCGACGCGAACGACGCCTTCGTCACCCTCCTGCACTTCCGCCTCGACGCCCGCAGCGGGGAGATCGCCCTCGTCGACGCGGGCCACGGGCTCTCCGTCGTCTGCCGCGCCGACGGCCGGCGGGAGCCCGTGCCGTCGCGTCATCTCCCTCTCGGCGTGCTGGGCACGCAGGAGTGGACCACGACGACCATCCGGCTCGATCCCGGTGACATGCTGCTCGTCTGCAGCGACGGGGTCCTGGATCTCTTCGACGGCACCTCCGCCTCGATGGACATCGCCGCCCGGACGGCCGCCGGTGCTGCGACCACGGCTCATGCCGCCGTCACGAGCCTCACGCGCCTGGCGACGACGCCACCCGACGACGTCACCGTCGTGGCGATCCGGCGGGCCGCCTCGCCACGCTGAACCCCGGAATCGCAGCTCGTGTCGCCCCCGTCGCCATCGCCGCGGCTCCGTCGGCGGCCCGGCTCCGCCGCGCACCGGACGCGACGAAGCCCGGCCCCCTCGGGGGCCGGGCTTCGTCGATGCGTCAGCGAGCGTCTAGCGCAAGAGCTTCTTGTAGAACTCGGCCGTCCGCTCGTAACCGAGGCGCTTGTAGAACTCGCCCGCCCGACGCGTGCTCATCGTGATCTGCCCGACGCCGCGATCCCCGCACAGCCGTTCGACCGCGCCGACCAGCGCGGACCCCGTCCCGGCGCTGCGCGCCGTGGTGTCGACCACGAGCTCCTCGAGGTGCGCGCTCAGCCCACCCGCGTACAGGAGCCGCGACACCACGAGGTACGCGTAGCCGACGACCCGGCCGCCGTCCTCGGCGACCAGCAGGACGTCCCGTCCCACGTCCTTGTTGGCACGGAGGATGTGGGAGAACGTGACGTCGAAGTCGTCCCGAGTCGCCGGGGCGTTGATCATGTCGAGCTGCTGGCAGAGGGCGAAGACCGCGTCCCCGTCCGATGCCTGGGCGTGCCGGATGTCGACCATCGGATCAGCGCGCGAAGTAGCCGCGGTAGTACTCGTAGGTCCAGCCCACGAGCGCGATGATCGCCAGCCCGCCGCCGATGATCGCGATCCAGATGCCCACGGCGAGGCCGAGGAACACGGATGCGGCGCCGGCCGCGAGGATCACGGGCCACCAGCTCCAGGGGCTGAAGAACCCGAGCTCCGGGTCGCCGTCGTCGACGTTGGCGTCGCTGCGGTCCTCCGGGAGCTCGCCGTTCTGGGCGGCGTAGAGCCGGGCCACGAAGAAGCCGATGAACGCCGCCAGCACGCCGGAGAGCGCGATGGCCAGGGTGCCCACCCATTCGACCGTGTTCTGGTCGATCAGGTGCCAGACCGTGTACGCGGCCGCCGCGATGACGAAGAAGACCGCGAGGACGTAGAAGAGGTTCCTATTGGCGCGCACGTCACTTCACCTTGTCGCTGGAGATGTCGTAGGTCGCGGCATCGGGAGCGTCCTTGGCCGGACCGATTCCCACGGGGATGCCCGCCTCGGGGTGGTTGAGGTCGAAGGCCGGGGCCTCCGAGCGGATGCGCGGGATAGACGTGAAGTTGTGCCGCGGCGGCGGGCACGAGGTCGCCCACTCGAGCGAGCGGCCGTAGCCCCACGGATCGTTCACGGTGACGCGCGGCGCCGTGCGGGCGGTGATCCAGACGTTCAGGAAGAACGGGATCATCGACAGCGCGAGGATGCCGGCGCCGATGGTGGACAGCTGGTTCATCCACGTGAAGTCGTCCTCGGGCTGGTACGTCGCGTAGCGACGCGGCATGCCCATGACGCCCAGCCAGTGCTGGATGAGGAACGTCGTGTGGAAGCCGATGAACAGCAGCCAGAAGTGGACCTTGCCGAGGCGCTCGTTGAGCATCGTGCCCGTCCACTTCGGCCACCAGAAGTAGAAGCCGGAGAACATGGCGAACACGACGGTGCCGAAGACCACGTAGTGGAAGTGCGCGACGACGAAGTACGTGTCGGACACGTGGAAGTCGAGCGGGGGCGACGCGAGGATGACGCCGGTGAGACCGCCGAACGTGAACGTGATGAGGAATCCGATGGCCCAGAGCATGGGCGTCTCGAACGTGACCGAGCCGCGCCACATGGTGCCGATCCAGTTGAAGATCTTCACGCCCGTGGGGACCGCGATGAGCATGGTCATGAGCGAGAAGAACGGCAGCAGGACGGATCCGGTGACGTACATGTGGTGCGCCCACACCGTGACCGAGAGGGCCGCGATGGAGATGGTCGCGTACACGAGCGTCTTGTACCCGAAGATCGGCTTGCGGCTGAAGACCGGGAAGACCTCGGAGACGATGCCGAAGAACGGCAGGGCGATGATGTACACCTCGGGGTGCCCGAAGAACCAGAAGAGGTGCTGCCACAGGATGGCGCCGCCGTTGGCCGGGTCGTAGATGTGCGCGTCGAAGATGCGGTCGGCACCGAGGCCGAACAGCGCCGCCGCGAGCACCGGGAACGCCATCAGCACGAGGATCGACGTCACGAGGATGTTCCACGTGAAGATGGGCATGCGGAACATCGTCATCCCGGGCGCGCGCATCGTGATGATGGTCGTCACGAAGTTCACCGCGCCGAGGATCGTCCCGAAGCCGCTGAGCGCCAGGCCCATCACCCAGAGGTTCCCTCCCAACCCTGGCGAGAACGTCGTGCTGGACAGCGGCGCGTACGCGAACCATCCGAACGAGGCCGCTCCGGCCGGGGTGAGGAAGCCGGCGACCGCGATGAGCGAGCCGAAGTTGAACAGCCAGTACGCGAACGCGTTGAGTCGCGGGAACGCGACGTCCGGAGCGCCGATCTGCAGCGGCATGAGCACGTTGGCGAAGCCCGCGAAGAGCGGCGTCGCGAACATGAGCAGCATGATCGTGCCGTGCATGGTGAAGAGCTGGTTGTACTGCTCCTTCGTCTCCACCACGTGCAGGCCCGGCTCGAAGAGCTGGGCGCGGATGACGAGCGCCATGACCCCGCCGAGGCAGAAGTAGAGGAACGAGGTGATCAGGTACAGGTACCCGATGGTCTTGTGGTCGGTGGAGGTGATCCAGTTGACCACGACGTTGCCGCGACGCTCGGCCTTGCCGGAGCCGTCGAGGACCTTCGCCTGACCCGCGGGGATCGCGGTGGGACGGTTCAGTGTCGATGTCACGATGTGTGCCCTACTTCTCGGACGACTCGGTGGTGGCCGGCACGTCGGTGCCGGGGAGGTTCTGCAGGCGGTCGTAGTCCTTGCCGAGGTCGCCGGCGAACCCGGCCGCCTTCTGCTTCTCGATGTACGCGTTGTACTCGTCGATCGAGACGACCTTGACCTGGAAGAGCATGAGCGAGTGGTACTCGCCGCAGAGCTCGGCGCACTTGCCCATGTACGTCCCCTCCTTCTCGGGGATGAACGTCATGTAGTTGGTCTTGCCCGAGATGAGGTCCTTCTTGTAGAGGAAGTCCACGACCCAGAAGGAGTGCAGCGTGTCACGGGTGTTGAGCTCGAGCTCGACCTTGGTGTTGACCGGCAGGTAGAGCGTGGGGAGCTTGTCCTTGTCGATGGAGCCCTGGGGGCCGTTCGGGTCGTCGACGGCCTGGACGCCCTGCTCGTAGGCGCCGCCCTCGATGGGCTGGCCGGCCTCGGTCTCGCCGCCGAGGTAGTTGAAGTCCCACGCCCACTGCTTGCCGAAGACCTGGACCTTGACCTCGGGCTTGTCGAAGCGGGCCTCGATGGCGGCCTGGTCCTTGGCGGTGAACGCGAAGAAGCCGAGGACGAGGATCAGCGGCACGATCGTGTAGAAGATCTCGATCGGCATGTTGTAGCGCATCTGCACGGGCAGGCCGGTCTGGCCCTTGCGGCGGCGGTACACGACCGCGGCCCAGATGGTGAGGCCCCACGTGAGGACGCCCACCGCGAGGAGGACGATCCAGGCCGTGACCCACAGTCCGATGACCGAATCGACGTGGTTGGTCGTGCCCGGTTCCGTCGGCAGGAATCCCTGGAGCTGCTGCTGGGTGCACCCCGCGAGGAGTATCGAGATGCCCAGGGCGACGGGAATCGTCAGCCAACGTTGACGGCGAGTGAAGCGCACGTGCAGACCCTTCGGAGAACCGGATGTGACGAGTTCCACACTACGCGACAGGGAGCCGCCCGAAGGACGACTCCCTGCTCGGGCCCCGTGTTTCCGGGCCCAGATCCGCTTACCGTTCCGTGTGTCAGTGGAACGAGTCACCGCACGCGCACGAACCGCCCGCGTTCGGGTTGTCGATGGTGAAGCCCTGCTTCTGGATGGTGTCCTCGAAGTCGATCGTGGCGCCGTCGAGGTACGGGACGCTCATCTTGTCGACGATGACCTCGACCCCGTCGAAGTCGACCGTCGCGTCGCCGTCGAGCTCGCGCTCGTCGAAGTAGAGCTGGTAGATGAGGCCGGAGCAGCCGCCGGGCTGGACGGCGACGCGGAGGCGGAGGTCCTCGCGGCCCTCCTGCTGGAGCAGGCTCTTGACCTTGCTCGCCGCGGTGTCCGTGAGTCCGACGCGGTGGGCCGCCTCGGCGGTCTCGGTCAGCGTGGTGTCGGTCATGAGCACTCCTCGGGTGGTGGGATCTGCGGTCGGGCGACTCCGGTGGAGTCTACGTCGTGCAACCGCGGGAGTCACCCGGGTGTTCCCGTCCGCCGGCCCGATCCGTCATGTGCTCCTGGACCGGAACGCGACCGTCAGCTGCGGCGGGCGATGCGCGACAGGAGGACGGCCTCGCTGAGGATCGCGCGCTGCAGCACGCCGAGGTGCTGCGACTCGTTCGGGCTGTGCGCGCGGGTGTCCGGGTCCTCCACCCCGGTGACGAGGATCTGCGCGGAGGGGAAGGCCTGCACGAGGTCGGCGATGAACGGGATGGATCCGCCGATGCCGGTCTGCACGGGCGCGCGGCCCCAGCCCGCCGTCATCGCGGCGGTGGCCTCGGCCATCGCCCAGCCGCTCGTGTCGACGAGGAACGGATCGCCCTGGTCGACGTCGCTAATCTCGACGTGCGCGCCGAAGGGACGGTTCCCCTGGATGTGCGCCTCGAGGGCGCGGTACGCGTCCGCGCCGGTCTGCCCGGGGGCGATGCGCGCGCTGAGGCGCACGGACACCTCCGGGAGGAGCGTGTTGCTCGCGTTGGCGACCGAAGGCGCGTCGATCCCCGTCACGGTGATGGACGGCTGCGCCCACAGGCGCGTGAGGATCGGGCCGGTGCCCACGGGCGAGACGCCCGGCAGGAGCGCGGCCTCCTCCGCGAGGCGCGCGTCGTCGTAGGCGGGCGTGTCCATCCCGGTCGAGGTGAGGCCCGCGACCGCGACGGATCCGCTCTCGTCCCACAGGGTGTCCAGGAGGCGGACGGTCGCCATCATCGCGTCGGGGACGGCGCCGCCGAACATGCCCGAGTGGGACGCGTGGTCGAGCGTGCGCACCGTGAGGCGGAACGTGACGTTGCCGCGGAGGGCGACGGTGATGGAGGGGGTGTCGACGTCCCAGTTGTCGCTGTCGGCGACGACGATGACGTCGGCCGCGAGGGCGTCGTGGTGCGTCGCGAGGAAGTCGGAGAAGGAGCGGGATCCGGCCTCCTCCTCGCCCTCGATGAAGACGGCGAGGCCGAGGTCGAGGTCGTCGCCCTCCGCCTCGACGAGCGCGCGGATGGCCGCGACGTGCGTCATGATGCCGGCCTTGTCGTCGGAGGCGCCGCGCCCGTGCAGGCGGTCGCCGCGGAGGGTGGGCTCGAAGGGCGGGGTCTCCCAGTGCTCGTCCGCGCCGGGGGGCTGCACGTCGTGGTGCGCATAGAGGAGGACGGTGGGCTTGCCGTTCCGCGCGACGCGCGTGGCGAGGACGGCCGGCTGCCCGTCGTCGCCCGACGGCGTCGAGGCGCGGTGGACGGAGACGTCGTCGAAGACGCCGAGCCCCGCGAGCAGGCCCGCGACGGCGTCCGCGCTGGCCACGACGTGGGTCGGGTCGAAGGCCGGCCAGGAGACGGAGGGGATGCGCACGAGCGCCGAGAGGTCGGCGATCGTGGTGGGCAGCCCGCCCGCGACGACGGCGGCGAGCCGGTCGACGGCCTCCTGGTCCGGTGCGGTCACGGCGTCTGCGGAGGTGTCGGGAGGCGTCATGCAGGTAATCTTAGATTCACTCCAGGCAAGGACGAGAGACGTGGCGAAGCAGCAGACCCCCGCAGAGACCCCCTCCGAGACGAGCGCACCGGTGCCCGTCGACGGCCGCACGGCCGACGGGAAGAAGGGCCCCACCCCGACCCGTCGGGAGCGGGAGGCCGCGAACCTCCGCCCGCTCGTGCCCCAGGACCGCAAGCTCGCGGCGCAGCAGGCCAAGGAGAAGGCGCGCGAGGCACGCGCCCGCGCCAACGCTGGCATGGCCGCGGGCGACGAGCGCTACCTGCCCGTCCGCGACAAGGGCCCGCAGAAGCGGTACGCCCGCGACGTCGTGGACGCCCGCTGGAGCGTCGGCGAGCTGCTCCTGCCCGTGATGGGCGTCGTGGTGGTGCTCACGTTCGTGCTGCCGAACCTGTCGGCGATCCCGCTGCTGTCGATCTACGTCTTCGTCATCGCCGCGATCATCGACGCGTACCTCACGGGGCGCCGCGTGCGGGCCGCCATCGCCGCCCGCGTCGGCGCCGACCGCGTCGAGCGCGGCATCCGCTGGTACACCGGCATGCGCACCATCCAGATGCGGCCGATGCGCCTGCCGAAGCCGCAGGTGAAGCGCCGCGAGAAGGTCACCTTCAGCTGATCGACGCCCGCGGGCCCGGACCGGGCGCGCGACCGCTCCGTCGCTCGGGGAGCGCGGGTCAGCGTGAGCGGCGGATCCGAGCGAGGCCGGTGTTGACCGACCGCGCCCAGAGCGGACCGCGGTAGAGGAAGGCCGTGTAGCCCTGCACCAGGGTGGCGCCCGCGTCGAGCCGCGCCTGGACGTCGGCAGCCGTGTCCACACCGCCGACCGAGATGACGCACGCCTCGGACGGCAGGACGCGGCGCAGGATCCGAAGCACCTCGACCGCGCGCGGGGCGAGCGGCGCACCGGACAGGCCGCCGGCGCCGGCCGCCTCGACGACCGCCGCGTCGGTGCGGAGGTCCGCGCGGGACAGGGTCGTGTTCGTGGCGATGACGCCGGCGAGGCCGAGCTCGGTGGCGAGCTCCGCGATCCGCTCGACCTCGGCGTCCTGCAGGTCGGGCGCGATCTTGACGAGGACGGGCACGCCGTCCGCCGCGTCGCGGATGCTCGTGAGGAGCGGCCGGAGCAGCTCGATCTCCTGCAGGCCGCGGAGGCCCGGCGTGTTCGGCGAGCTGACGTTGATCGCGAGGTAGTCGGCCACGGGGGCGACGAGGCGCGTGGACGTGACGTAGTCGGCGACCGCGTCCTCCACGGCGACGGCGCGCGTCTTGCCGATGTTGACGCCGATGACGGGCCGGTCGGGCCGGGCCCGCAGGCGACGGAGCCGGTCGGCCAGGGCCGCCGCTCCCCCGTTGTTGAAGCCCATCCGGTTGATGACGGCGCGGTCCTCGACGAGCCGGAACAGGCGCGGGCGCGGGTTGCCGGGCTGCGCCGCGGCGGTGACCGTGCCGACCTCCACGTGGCCGAAGCCGAGCTGGCCGAGTCCGAGCACGGCCTGCGCGTCCTTGTCGAAGCCGGCGGCCACGCCGAACGGCGACGGGAAGCGGAGGCCGAGCGCGTCGACCGCGAGCGACGGATCCGGTGCGGTCAGCCGCCGGGCGATCCAACCGAGGCCGGACGACGGGAGGAGGGCGATGGCCGTGGACGCGAGGTGGTGGGCGTCCTCCGGATCCATGCGCGACAGGACCGTGCGGAAGAGGAGGGGATACATCGGCACCAGGCTAGCGCCTGCGCGGGCCCCCGTCGGCTGCCCCGGTCCGGGTCGCGGCGGGGCTCAGGGCGCGTCGACGTCGGGGGTCGCCGCGTGCGCGACGCGCAGCTGCGCGATGGCCGACTCGAAGTCGTCGAGCGAGTCGAAGCCCTGGTAGACGCTGGCGAAGCGGAGGTACGCGACCTCGTCGAGCTCGCGGAGCGGCGGGAGGATGCTCAGCCCGATGTCGTTCGCCTCGATCTGCGACGCGCCGGTGGCCCGGATCGCCTCCTCCACGCGCTGCGCGAGGACCGCCAGGTCGGTGTCGGTGACGGGACGCCCCTGGCACGCCTTGCGGACGCCGGTGACGATCTTCTCCCGGCTGAACGGCTCGACCACGCCGTTGCGCTTGATCACGCTGAGGCTCGCGGTCTCCGTCGTGCTGAAGCGGCGGCCGCACTCGGGGCACTGCCGGCGCCGGCGGATCGACAGCCCGTCGTCGCTCGTGCGGGAGTCGACGACGCGGGAGTCGGGGTGGCGGCAGAAGGGGCAGAACATGGTGTGGCCAGGATACGTCAGGGCGTGAGGCGCGCCGTCACCGCGTCGCCGTGCGCGGGCAGGTCCTCGGCCCGGCTGAGCGCGACGATCATCGGCTCGGCCTCACGGAGAGCATCGGCGTCGTAGCGCACCACCTGCTGCGGGCGGAGGAACGTGTACGCGCCGAGGCCCGAGCCGAAGCGGGCCTGGCCGCCCGTGGGGAGCACGTGGTTGGATCCGGCGAGGTAGTCGCCGAGGCTCACCGGCGAATGCGGACCCAGGAAGATCGCGCCGGCGCTGTGCAGGTGCGCGAGCAGGGCGTCCGGGTCGGCGGTCTGGACGGAGAGGTGCTCGGGGCCGTACGCGTCGCTGTAGCGCGCGGCCGTGACGAGGTCGTCGACCACGAGGATCGCCGACTGCGGGCCGGTGAGCGCCTGGCCGACGCGGCCCGCGTGTCCGGTGGTCGCGGCCAGGGCCTCGACCTCGGCGTCGACCGCGCGCGCGAGCTCGGGCGAGTCGGTGACCAGGACGGAGGCGGCCATCTCGTCGTGCTCCGCCTGGCTGACGAGGTCGGCGGCCACGAGGCGCGCGTCGGCCTGCGCGTCCGCGATGACGAGGATCTCGGTCGTGCCGGCCTCGGAGTCGATGCCCGTGACGCCGCGCACGACGCGCTTGGCGGCGGCCACGTAGATGTTGCCGGGGCCGGTGACGACGTCGACGGGCTCGAGGCCGAGATCCGGCACTCCGTGCGCGAAGGCCCCGATGGCCCCGGCGCCGCCCATCGCGTAGACCTCGTCCACGCCGAGGAGGCCGGCCGCGCCGAGGATGACCGGGTGCACGGATCCGCCGTGCGCGGCCTGCGCGGGCGAGGCGAGGGCGATGCTCGCCACTCCCGCGACCTGCGCGGCCACGACGTTCATCACGACGCTCGACGGGTAGACGGCCTTGCCGCCGGGGACGTAGAGGCCCACCCGGCGCACCGGCTGCCAGCGCTGGACGATGGTGCCGCCGGGCACGACCGTGGTGGTGGTCTCCGGCGGGACCTGCGCGGCGGATCCCAGGCGCACGCGGCGGATGGCCTCCTCGAGGGCCGCGCGCACGGCGGGGTCGAGCGACTCCACGGCGGCGGCGATGTCCGCGGCGGGCACGCGCAGCGACTCCGGGCGCACGCGGTCGAGCCGCTCCGCCTGGTCGAGCAGGGCCGCGCTCCCCCGGGTGCGCACGTCCTCGACGAGCTCGCGCGCCACGTCGAGCGCGACGGCGACGTCGGTGACGGGACGCGGGAGGAGGTCGAGCAGGTCGGCGGTGCTGGGCGTGGTGCCGCGGAGGTCCTGGATGCGCATCATGACTCCGGAAGTCTACCGAGCGGGCGCGTGGCGGATCCGGCGGCTAGCGTCTCCAGGCATGGACGCGCACCCCGTCACCACGCTCGCCGAGGCCCCGGGCCAGGCCGCCTTCCGCGCTGCGTTCCGGCGCCACGCCGCGGGCGTCGCGGTCGTCACGACCCGCGATGCCCAGGGCTCCCCCGTCGGCTTCACGGCGACGTCGCTCGCCTCCGTCTCGGCGGATCCGCCGCTCGCCAGCTTCAGCCTGGCGCGCACGGCGTCGAGCGCCGCCGCCCTCGCGGCGGCCGACCACGTCGCGATCCACGTGCTCGGCGCGCGCGACCGGCACCTCGCGGAGCGGCTCAGCGGCCCGGCCTCCGAGCGCTTCGCGGGCGACCACTGGTCCTCCGGCCCGCACGGCCTCCCCGTGCTCACGGGCGGGACGGCGCTCCTCGTCGCCCGGATCGTCGAGCGGGTTCACGTGCACGACGCGGTCGTCGTGATCGTGCGGATCGAGGACGGCGGGACCGGCGTGGACGACGACCCGCTCGTCTACCACGCGCGCCGCTACCTGCGGCCGGGCGCCGAGGCCTGAGCCCCGACCGTCTGCGCGTCGGCGCCCGGGCGGCCGGATCCCCGGATCAGCCCAGGCAGTTCGGCCCGAGCAGCGACTTCAGCTCCCCGTAGAGGTCGGCGCTCACGGTGACCGGGAACGGGATCTCGAAGACGCGTCCCGTATCGCCCTTCACGAGCTGCAGCCGCACCTCGGTGTCGCCCGAGTGGCGGATGAGCACGTCGTTGAGGCCCATGACGGTCTCCGTCGTCGCGCGGTTCTCCGCGAGGCTGATGAGCAGCGGGCCGGACCCGAGGCTCTGCCCGAGGTCGGGCTGGAACATCGAGAAGGCGTGGATGTTCATGCCGTCGTCGCGCGTGGACACGCGTCCGCGGATCACCACGACGGTGTCGCTCTGGAGGGCCGGCGCGAACTCCTGGTACGCCTTGCCCATGAACATGCAGGTGATCTCGCCGCCGAAGTCCTCGAGCTGCACCATGCCGTACTGGTTGCCGGAGTTCCGCGCGGTGCGGTGCTGCACGCTCGTGAGCAGTCCCGCGAGCGTGACCGTCTCGCCGTCCATCGAAGCGTCGGTCGCCAGCAGCTCGGCGATGCCCGTCGAGGCGAGCTTCGCCAGCGGGATCTCGAGCCCGGCCAGCGGGTGGTCGGAGACGTAGAGCCCGAGCATCTCCCGCTCGAAGGCGAGCTTGTCGCGCTTCGCCCACTCCGGCCGCTCGGGCACCTTGCGCGCGTGCTGCGGCTCGTCCCACAGGCTGTCGAAGTCGAACCCGACCTGCCCGTTCATGGCCGCGCGCTTGTCGCTGACGGAGGCGTCGATCATGCCCTCGTGCACCTCGAGGAGCGCCCGGCGGGTGTCGCCCAGCGAGTCGAAGGCGCCGGCCTTGATGAGCGACTCCACGGTGCGCTTGTTCGCGACCGGCAGCGGCACCTTCTTGAGGAAGTCGTCGAAGGACTCGAACGCGCCCTGCTCGGTGCGCGCGCCGCGGAGGGCCTCGACCACGTTCGCGCCGACGTTGCGCACGGCGCCGAGCCCGAACCGGATGTCCGCTCCCGCTGCCGCGAAGAAGCCGATGGACTCGTTCACGTCCGGCGGCAGCACCTTGATGCCCATGCGGCGGCACTCGTTGAGGTACAGCGCCATCTTGTCCTTGGAGTCGCCGACGCTCGTGAGGAGCGCGGCCATGTACTCGGCCGGGTAGTGGGCCTTGAGGTACGCGGTCCAGTACGACACGACGCCGTACGCCGCGGAGTGCGCCTTGTTGAACGCGTAGTCGGAGAACGGCAGCAGGATGTCCCAGAGCGCCTTCACCGCGGCCATCGAGTAGCCGTTGTCCTTCATGCCCTGCGAGAAGCCCTCGAACTGCTTGTCCAGCTCCGACTTCTTCTTCTTGCCCATCGCGCGGCGGAGCAGGTCGGCCTGCGCGAGCGTGAAGCCCGCGAGCTTCTGCGCCACCGACATCACCTGCTCCTGGTACACGATGAGGCCGTGCGTGGTGCCGAGCACCTCGCGCAGCGGCTCCTCGAGCTCCGGGTGGATCGGGGTGATCTCCTGCAGGCCGTTCTTCCGCAGCGCGTAGTTCGTGTGCGAGTTGGCGCCCATGGGGCCCGGCCGGTACAGCGCGATGACAGCCGAGATGTCCTCGAAGTTGTCGGGCTTCATCATGCGCAGGAGCGAGCGCATGGGACCGCCGTCGAGCTGGAAGACGCCGAGGGTGTCGCCGCGGGCGAGCAGGTCGTACGCGCCCTGGTCGTCGAGGCCCAGGTCCTCGAGCACGAGCTTCTCGCCGCGGTTGGACTCGATGTTGTTGAGCGCGTCGTCGATGATCGTGAGGTTGCGCAGCCCCAGGAAGTCCATCTTGATGAGGCCGAGCGACTCGCACGCGGGGTAGTCGAACTGCGTGACGATCTGGCCGTCCTGCTCCCGCTTCATGATCGGGATGATGTCGATGAGCGGCTCGCTCGACATGATGACGCCGGCCGCGTGCACGCCCCACTGGCGCTTGAGGTTCTCGATGCCCTGCGCGGTCTCGAAGACCTTCTGCGCCTCGGGGTCCATCGCGAGCACCTCGCGGAAGTCGCCGGCCTCGCGGTAGCGCGGGTGGTCGGTGTCGAGGATGCCGGACAGCGGGATGTCCTTGCCCATGATCGCGGGCGGCATGGCCTTCGTGAGCTTGTCGCCCATGGAGAACGGGTAGCCGAGCACGCGGCTGGAGTCCTTCAGCGCCTGCTTGGCCTTGATGGTGCCGTAGGTGACGATCTGCGCGACGCGCTCGTCGCCGTACTTGTCGGTCACGTACCGGATGACCTCGCCGCGGCGACGGTCGTCGAAGTCGACGTCGAAGTCGGGCATGGAGACGCGGTCGGGGTTGAGGAACCGCTCGAACAGCAGTCCGTGCTCCAGCGGGTCGAGGTCGGTGATGCCCATGGCGTACGCGACCATCGAGCCGGCGCCGGATCCGCGGCCGGGGCCCACGCGGATCCCGTTCTCCTTGGACCAATTGATGAAGTCGGCGACGACGAGGAAGTAGCCCGGGAAGCCCATCTGCGCGATGACCCCGACCTCGTAGTCGGCGCGCTTGCGCACGTCGTCCGAGAACCCACGCGGGTAGCGGCGCACGAGGCCGCGCTCGACCTCCTTGACGAACCAGGTCTGCTCGCTCTCGCCCTCGGGCACCGGGTAGCGCGGCATGTAGTTCGCGGACTCGTTGAACTGCACGTCGCACCGCTCGGCGATGAGCAGCGTGTTGTCGCAGGCCTCCTCGTGGTCGCGGAAGAGGTGGCGCATCTGCTGCGCGGTCTTGAGGTAGAACTCGTCGGCGTCGAACTTGAAGCGGTTGGGGTCGTCGAGCGTGGTGCCGGATTGGACGCACAGGAGCGCCGCGTGGCTCGTCGCGTCGTGCTCGTGCGTGTAGTGCAGGTCGTTGGTAGCGACGAGCGGGAGGCCGAGGTCCTTCGCGAGCCGGTGCAGGTCGGTCATGATCCGTCGCTCGATGCCGAGCCCGTGGTCCATCACCTCGCAGAAGTAGTTCTCGGCGCCGAAGATGTCGCGGAAGTCCGCCGCGGCCTTCACGGCCTCGTCGTACTGGCCGAGGCGGAGGCGCGTCTGCACCTCGCCGGACGGGCAGCCGGTGGTGGCGATGAGGCCCTTCGCGTAGGTGCTGAGGAGCTCGCGGTCCATGCGGGGCTTGAAGTAGTAGCCCTCGAGCGAGGCGCGCGACGAGAGCCGGAACAGGTTGTGCATGCCCTCCGTCGTCTCAGCGAGCATCGTGAGGTGCGTGTAGGCGCCGGATCCGGAGACGTCGTCCTGGCCGCCGTTGCCCCACCGGATGCGCGTGCGGTCGCCGCGGTGCGTGCCCGGCGTGATGTACGCCTCGGTGCCGATGATGGGCTTCACGCCCGCGGCCTTCGCCTGCTTCCAGAAGTCGAACGCGCCGAACACGTTGCCGTGGTCGGTGATGGCGACGGCCGGCATCTTCTGCTCGGCGGCGGCCTGCACGAGCGGGCCGACGCGGGCCGCCCCGTCGAGCATCGAGTACTCGCTGTGGACGTGGAGATGGACGAACGAGTCGTTGCGGGGCACGGGTCTCTTCTACTGGTCGATCGACGGTGTGGCCATCATAGGCAGGCTCCGGGAGGCCCCTCGGGCGTGTCGCGGATCAGTCGCGCAGGACGTCGAGCGCGTGCTGCAGGTCGGCCGGGTAGGTGCTCGAGAACGACGCGCGGTCGCCCGTGGCGGGGTGCGTGATCTCGAGCCGCATGGCGTGCAGCCACTGCCGGTGGAGGTCGAGCTGGGCCGAGAGGGTCGGGTCGGCGCCGTACATCGCGTCGCCCGCGCAGGGGTGGCGCTGCGCGGCCATGTGCACGCGGATCTGATGGGTGCGGCCGGTCTCCAGGTGCACCTCGAGCAGCGCCGCGCGGCGGAACGCCTCGAGCGTCTCGTAGTGCGTGACGGACGGCTTGCCGTCGGCGGTGACCGCGAACTTCCAGTCGCTGCGCGGGTGGCGGCCGATGGGCGCGTCGATGGTGCCCGCGAGCGGATCCGGATGGCCCTGGACGACCGCGTGGTAGATCTTCTCGACCTCGCGGTCGTGGAACTGGCGCTTGAGCTCCGTGTACGCGCGCTCGGTCTTGGCGACCACCATCAGGCCGCTGGTGCCCGCGTCCAGCCGGTGGACGATGCCCTTCCGCTCCTCCGCGCCCGAGGTGCTGAGGCGGAAGCCGGCGGCGGCCAGCGCCCCGAGGACGGTGGGCCCCGTCCAGCCGACGCTCGGGTGCGCCGCGACGCCGACGGGCTTGTCGACGACCACGATGTCGTCGTCGTCGTGGACGATGCCGAGGTCGGGGACGGCGAGCGGGACGACCGAGGGCTCCTGTCGCGGCTGCCAGCTGACGGCGAGCATGGATCCGCCGACGAGGCGGTCGGACTTGCCCGCTTCCCGCCCGTCCTGCGTCACGCCGCCGGCTTCCGCGACCTCGGCCGCGAAGCTCCGGGAGAAGCCGAGCAGCCGGGCGAGGCCCGCGTCGACGCGCTGGCCGTCGAGCCCGTCGGGGACGGGGATGGTGCGGTGCTCCATCGGGGGACCTCTTCCGGTGCGGGGCGGGATGCGCGGATGCGGGGGCGCGAACGACGACGGCGACGCGGGACCCCGTGGCTCCGAGGAGCCGGGTCCCGCGCCGCCGTCGGGCGCGCGGGTGGTGCGGTGCTAGTTGCCGAACGAGGCGGTGGCGGGCGCCTCGCTGGAACCGGCGGAGTCCAGCTCGCGGAGCTGGCCCTCGATGTAGCCCTTGAGCTTGGTGCGGTACTCGCGCTCGAACGTGCGCAGCTCGTCGATGCGGCCCTCGAGGACCTGGCGCTCCTTCTCCAGGGCGGCGGTCTTCGAGCGCTGCTCCGCCTCGGCCTCGGCGGCGATGCGGGCGGCGGTGGCGTGCGCCTCGGCGACGAGCGCGTCGCGCTTCTCGACGCCCTCGCGGACGTGCTCCTCGTGGAGCTTGCGGGCGAGCTTCAGGAGGCTGCTCGTGCTGGAGGTCTCGTCGTCATCGCCGGCGGCCGGGGCGGCGGGCGCCTGGGCGACGAGGGGGGCCGGCTCGGGCTCCGGGGTGGGCTCCGGCTCGACGACGACGGGGGCCTGCTCGACCGCGGCGGGCGCGGGAGCGGGGGTGTCGATGACGGTGGTCGCGGCCGGGGCGGCGTCGCCCGACGAGAGGCGCTGGCGCAGCTCCTCGTTCTCCTGGTGGAGGCGTCGCAGCTCGACGACCACCTCGTCGAGGAAGTCGTCGACCTCGTCCTGGTCGTATCCCTCGCGGAACTTGGTCGGCTGGAAACGCTTGTTGACGACGTCTTCAGGAGTGAGAGCCATGGCCTGCCACCTCTTTTGTGCGTAGAGCGGGGTCCGCAGGAGCGGACGGGGATTCGGGACAACGTGCGACCCAACGCTATCAGCGGAACGCGTCGCTCCGGGGACCCGCGCGCGGATCGGCGGACGCGGCGGACCCGCCTCAGCGCATCAGGGAGCTGGCGACGTTGAACAGGATGATCGCCACGAGCATCGTGATCATCCAGCCGAAGTCGAGCGCGACCGGGCCGAGGCGCAGCGGCGGGATGAGGCGACGGACGAAGCCGATGGGCGGATCCGTGACCGTGTAGGAGGCCTCGGCGACGATGAGCATCGCGCCGCGCGGACGCCACTGCCGCGACAGCGACTGGACCAGGTCGAGGACGAACCGGCCCCACATGCAGATGATGAACGCCAGGAGGGCGAACCACAGGACGGTGGCGACGATGTTGACGATGATCACGGACACAAGTATGGCGGGCGCCGATGGGAGGTCCCGTCGACGCCCGCCATCGCGGGGCTCGGTGGATCAGCGTCCGAAGAAGGAGGCCTCGACCTCGGCCTCGGTGGCCGACTGCTCGCCGGACACGGCGACGTGCGACGGCGACAGGAGGAAGACCTTCGCCGTGACGCGCTCGATCTTGCCGTAGAGGCCGATGGACAGGCCGCTCGCGAAGTCGATGAGGCGACGCGCGTCGTCGTCCGTCATCTGCGAGAGGTTGATGATGACCGGCACGCCCTCGCGGAAGTTCTCGGCGATGACCTGCGCGTCCTTGTAGGCCTTGGGGTGGACGGTGAGGATCTCGTTCATTTCAGCCGGCGCCGCATTCCTTGTGGTGGTCGAGGGCTTGTGCAGGGGGGTCACGGGTGCGCGCTTCGCCTGCTGCTGGGGAGCGGGGACGGGCGTCGGGACGGCCTGCACGGGCGACTGCTGCTGCTGCGCGGGCTGCTGCCCCTGCTGGTACTCGAGCTCCTCGTCGGCGAGTCCCAGGTACACCATGGTCTTGCGAAGTGGGTTGGCCATCATTCCTCTTTCCGGGTCGGCCTCCGACCGGACCGCACTGTCGACATTAAGGGCCGCCGGGTCGCTTTCCCGTGATTGCCGATCCGATCCGAAGGTGTGTCGCGCCCTCGAGGAGCGCCTCGTGGAGATCGCCGGACATGCCGGCGGAGATGGCGCTCGCCTCGGGCAGGATGCGGCGCACGTCGTCGGAGATGCCGCGGAGGCGCGCGAACGCGCGCCGGGGCTCCCCGTCGTCGGGCGCGACCGCCATGACGCCGAGGACGCGGATGCCGGGGGCGGCCGCCGCGTGCTCGGCGAGGGCCTCGGCCTCCGCCGGCGGGACGCCGCCGCGCCCCGCGTCGTCCGTGAGGTTCACCTGCAGGAACACGCGCGTCTCCTGCTCGTCGGACGCGAGCGCGTCGACGAGGGAGAGGCGGTCGACGGAGTGGATCACCGAGGCGTAGCGGCGGACCTGCCTGGCCTTCTTGCCCTGGAGCTGGCCCACGAAGTGCCAGGCGACGCCCGTGCCCTCGAGCTCGGCCGCCTTGCCCTGGGCCTCCTGGTGGCGGCTCTCGCCGAGGTCCCGGACGCCCAGGTCGACGAGGGCGCGCAGGAGCGAGACGGGCTGGAACTTGGTGACGACGATCGTCGTCACCTCGTCCGGCTGGCGGCCCGCCGCGCGGATCCCGTCGGCGACGTCCGCCTGCACGGACGCCCACCGCTCGGCGAGGCCGGGGTGGGCCTCGCCAGGGTGGGCGTCCGACGCGTGCGCGCCGCCGATCAGCGGAGCGTCGGTCACTTCAGGAAGTCGGGGATGTCCAGGTCGTCGCCGTCGTCCTCGAACGTCGGGTCGCTCGCGGGGACGGACGCGACGGGCGCCTCGGCCTGCGGGCGGGCCGGCGCCTGCTCGACGGCCTCGGGAGCGGCGACCGCTCCCCCGCCGGCGGCGACGAAGCCGCTGCGGCGGTTCTCGACCTTGGAGGCCGGCTCGCCGCCGTCGAAGCCCGCGGCGATGACGGTGACGCGCACCTCGTCGCCGAGGGTGTCGTCGATGACCGCGCCGAAGATGATGTTCGCCTCGGGGTGGACGGCCTCCTGCACCAGCTTGGCCGCGTCGTTGATCTCGAAGATGCCGAGGTTGGATCCACCCTGGATGGAGAGGAGCACGCCGTGGGCGCCCTCGATGCTCGCCTCGAGGAGGGGCGACGCGACCGCGAGCTCGGCGGCCTTGATGGACCGGTCGGCGCCGCGGGACGAGCCGATGCCCATGAGCGCGGATCCGGCGCCCTGCATGACCGACTTGACGTCGGCGAAGTCGAGGTTGATGAGGCCGGGGGTCGTGATGAGGTCGGTGATGCCCTGGACGCCCGCGAGGAGCACCTGGTCGGCGGTCGCGAACGCCTCGAGCATGCTGATGCCGCGGTCGCTGATCTCCAGGAGGCGGTCGTTCGGCACGACGATGAGGGTGTCGACCTCGTTCTTCAGCGTCGCGACGCCGAGCTCGGCCTGGGCCGAGCGGCGCTTGCCCTCGAAGCCGAAGGGCTTCGTGACGACGCCGATGGTGAGCGCGCCGATGGACTTCGCGATGCGGGCCACGACGGGCGCGCCGCCGGTTCCGGTGCCGCCGCCCTCGCCCGCGGTGACGAAGACCATGTCGGCGCCGGAGAGGGCCTCCTCGATCTCCTCCGCGTGGTCCTCGGCGGCGCGACGGCCGACCTCGGGGTCCGCGCCCGCGCCGAGGCCGCGGGTGATCTCGCGGCCGACGTCGAGCTTGACGTCCGCGTCGCTCATGAGCAGCGCCTGCGCGTCGGTGTTGATCGCGATGAACTCCACGCCCCGCAGACCGAGCTCGATCATGCGGTTGACGGCGTTGACGCCGCCACCGCCGATGCCGACGACCTTGATGACGGCGAGGTAGTTCTGGTTGTTCGACACGACGGGCCTCCGCTAGAACCTTCGACCTCCGGTGGAGGCTTAGAGTTTACTCAGTATGCATTTCCTGATCCCGACGTTAGGGGGCTCGGGGTCGGCGCGCCGACTCCCGTGCCGCGTGTCGCGAAGGCCGGGCGGGATCAGGGGCCGGCGACGGGCGCGTCGGGCGCCGAGACGTCGTACGAGCCGACGTCGCCCCGCGCCTTCACGAGCGCCTGCAGCACCTCGGCCTTGTCGACCGAGCGCTCGCCGCTCCCCCACAGCACCTTCTTGCCGCTGCGCAGCGTGAGCATCACGTCGTCGGTCGTGTTCGCCTGGATGCTGTCGACCTGCGGCAGGAAGTCCGCGGGCAGCGCGACCAGCACGGCGGCGGCGGCCTGGAAGCGCGGGGACGAGAAGTCCGCGCTCGGCAGGTCGATGAGCGGGTAGCCGTCGGGGCGCGCGGTGGACCGCTCGATCGTGATGCCCGCGGGATCCACGAGGTCGAAGCCCGCGCCCGACTGGATCACGGCGACGGGCGTGCGCTCGACGATGCGGATCACGAGCGTCGACGGCGGGCGGCTCTCGGTGCTGTAGCTGCGGATGAGGGGGAACGCGCGGAGCTCCTCCCCGACGCGGTCGAGGTCGACGAGCGGCAGCGGCGTGCCGACCTGGTCCGCGAGCGCCGCCTGGATGCTCGCGGGCGAGACGCGGTCGGCGCCCTCCACCTCGACGGTGCGGAGCGCGAGCAGCGGGGAGTACACGGCGATGCCGACGACGATCGCCAGGGTCACCACGGCTCCGAGCGCGCCGAGGAGCCCGGCGCGTCGGCGGCGCGCGCGCTGCGTGAAGCGGCGGACCTCCTGGCGCTCGTAGCGCTGCCGCTCGCGGCGGGCGCGGCGCAGTTGGCGGCGCGCCTCCGCGTCGCCGGTGGCCGCGCTCGCGGGGCGGGCGGGGCGGCGGGACCGGGGCGTGGGCTCCCCGTCCGCGTCCGCCGGCGTGCGCCGCCGGAACGGCTTCGGGGCGGCAGCCGCCTCCGCTGCCCCGCGCGCCCGGACGCCGACCCTGCCGAGGAGACCGCCCGTGCGCGCGGCGGCCTCCTCACGCCCGGTGCGCGGCGCGGGCGGGGCCTGCACCGGCGCCTGCTGGAGGTGCGGGAGGACGATGGGCTCGGTGTCCGGCTCGTCGTCGTCGCGCCACGCGGCGCGAGGGCGCGGGGCCGCGGGCGGCGGCGGCGTCGGGGTCGGCGTCGGCGCGGGCGTCACGGGCGCGGATCCGCGGCGGCGACGGGCGGGGGCGTCGGCCCCCTCGACGGGCGCGTCGGGCGTCGGCGGCTTCGGGACCCGGGGCCGGTCGAAGCCCTCGGGCCGCTTCACTCGCGGGGCCGGGCGGACGCGGCGGGCTGCGGGGATCCGGCGCCGCGCTCGAGCGCGCCGATCACCTGCGGGATGATCCGGTACACGTCGCCGCAGCTGAGTGTCACGACGAAGTCGCCGTCGCGCGCGATCTCCGCCGCGCGGTCGGCCGCCTGCTGCCAGTCGGGCAGGTAGTCCACGTGGCTCGGGTCCTGGAAGCGCTCGGAGACGAGGGCGCCGGTGACCCCGGGGATCGGGTCCTCGCGGGCGCCGAAGACGTCGAGCACGATGGTGTGGTCGGCGAGCTCCTCGTACACGCGCGCGAAGTCGCCGGCCATCATCTGCGTGCGGCTGTAGAGGTGCGGCTGGTGGACGGCGATGATGCGGCCGCCCCCGACGACCGTGCGCGCGGCCTCGAGCGCGGCGCGCACCTCGGTGGGGTGGTGCGCGTAGTCGTCGTAGACGCTCACGCCGCGGACCTCCGCGTGCAGCTCGAAGCGGCGGCCGGTGCCGGTGAAGCCGGCGAGTCCCGCGATCGCGTCGTCGGGATCCACGCCGAGGCCCACGAGCACGGCGTACGCGCCCGCGGCGTTGATCGCGTTGTGGCGGCCGGGGACGCGGAGCGCGGCGCGACGGGACACGCCGTCGTGGGTCAGCGTGAAGGCGACGGGGCCGTCGGTGACGATGTCGGTGATCCGGATGTCGGCCGCGGGGTCCTCGCCGAACGTGACGACGCGGCCCTCGATGCGGGCGGTCACGCGCCGCGCGCCCGGATCGTCGCTCGAGATGACGACGAGCTCGGATGCCGCGCTCGCGAAGCGCACGAACGCGTCGTCGAAGGCCTCGTGCGAGCCGTAGTGGTCGAGGTGGTCGGCGTCGACGTTGGTGATGAGCGCGACGGCCGTGTCGTAGAGGAGGAACGAGCCGTCGGACTCGTCGGCCTCGACGACGAACAGCTCCTCGGATCCGGGGGCGCTCGAGACGCCGAGCCCGCCGATCACGCCGCCGTTGACGAACGACGGGTCGCGGCCCGCCTCGAGGAGCGCGGTGACGATCATGCCGGTCGACGTGGTCTTGCCGTGCGCGCCCGCGACGGCGACGAGACGCTGGCCGCTGATGAGCCAGGCGAGCGCCTGCGAGCGGTGGAGGATCGGGAGGCCCCGCTCCTTCGCGAGCACGTACTCGGGGTTGTCCTGCCAGAGCGCGCCCGTGACGACGAGCGCCTCGGCATCGCCCACGTGCGCGGCGTCGTGGCCGACGTGGATCTCGGCGCCGAGCTCCCGGAGCGCCTGGACGGCGTCGGAGTCGCGGGAGTCGGATCCGGTGACGCGATGGCCCGCGGCGAGGAACAGGCGGGCGATGCCGCTCATGCCGGACCCGCCGATGCCCACGAAGTGGACGCGGCCGAGCTCGCTCGGGATGTCCATGGTCAGGTCGGGTGCGATCACGTGCGGTCTCCTCGGGAGGTGGGAAGCGGGGCGGGCGGCGGGCGGTCAGCGCCGCGCGGCGGGCCGGGACGGTCGGGCGGCGAGGGCGTCGCGGACGAGGGCGGCCATCCGGGCGGCGCCGTCGCGCGTGCCGACGGAGGCCGCCGCCTCGGACATGCGCGCGAGCGCCGCCGGGTCGGACAGGAGCGGGAGGACGTGCGCGAGCACCCAGTCGGGCGTGAAGTCGGCGTCGGCCACGACGATCCCGCCGCCCGCCGCGACCACGCCGCGGACGTTGACGGCCTGCTCGCCGTTGCCGACGGGGTACGGGACGTAGACCGCGGGGACGCCCACGGCGGTGAGCTCGGAGAGGGCGCCGGCGCCGGCGCGGGAGACGACGAGGTCGGCCGCCGCGATCGCGAGCTCCATCCGGTCGGAGTAGCCGACCACGTGGTAGCGCTCGACGTGCGGGTCGGTGAAGTCCTGCGCGCCGCCGACGATGTGCAGGATCTGCGCGCCCGTCGCGGTGATGCGCTCGGCCACCTGCACGATCGTGCGGTTGAGGCTGCGGGCGCCCGTGGATCCGCCCGTGACGAGCAGCGTCGGCCGGTCGGCGTCGAGGCCGAGCTCAGCGCGCGCGGCATCGCGGACGGCGTCGCGGTCGAGGGTCGCGATCTCGCGGCGCAGCGGCATGCCCACCGCCTGCGCCCGCGGGAGGGCGGTGTCGGGGAACGTGATTCCGACGGCGGTCGCGACGCGGGCCCCGAGCCGGTTGGCGAGCCCGGGTGACGCGTTCGCCTCGTGCACGACGACCGGGACGCCCGAGCGGCGCGCGGCGAGGTAGGCGGGCGCGGCCGCGTAGCCGCCGAAGCCGACGACCACGTCGATCCCCCGCTCGGCGATCATGCGACGGATCTGCCCGACGGCCCGGGCGAATGCGGGGGCGAAGCGCACCGCGGCCCCGTTCGGACGGCGCGGGAAGGGCAGGCGCGCGATGGTGAGGAGCTCGTAGCCGCGCGCCGGGACGAGCCGGGCCTCGAGGCCCTCGCGCGTGCCGAGGACGAGGATCGCCGCCTCCGGCTCGCGCGCGCGCAGCTCGTCCGCCACGGCGAGCAGCGGGTTCACGTGCCCCGCGGTGCCGCCGCCGGCCAGCAGATAGGTGGTCACGAGCGCATGCCGATCACGGCCGGGATGACGTCGGGCGACTCCTCGGTGGTGGGCCTCCGGGCGAAGCCGAGCACGATGCCCATCGCCACGAGCGTCGTCACGAGCGATGACCCTCCGGACGACACGAACGGCAACGGCACCCCGAGCACCGGGAGCAGGTTGAGCACCACGCCGATGTTGACGAAGGCCTGCACGATGATCCAGGTCATGACGGCGCCCGTGGCGACGCGCGCGAACGTGTCGGTGTTGGCGCGGATCACGCGGATGAAGCCGATGGCGAGCACGACGAACAGGAGGATGACGACGATCGCGCCGATGAGGCCGAGCTCCTCGCCGATGATCGCGAAGATGTAGTCGTTGTCGGCCTCGGGCAGCCACATCCACTTGGCCTTCGAGTTGCCGAGGCCGACGCCGAAGATCCCGCCGGCGGCCAGCGCGTACAGGCCGTGCGTGGACTGCCAGCAGCCGCCCGCGTAGTCGCACTGCCCGGTGAGGAACTCGGTGACGCGGCGCATGCGGCTGTCGCTGATCACGGTCATGAGCACCGCGAGCACGGAGCCGATCGTGAGCATGAGCGTCAGCTTGCCGATCGGGATGCCCGCGAAGAACAGGGCGCCGAGCACGATGCTCGCCATGATGATCACGGTCCCGAGGTCGCCGCCGAGCGCGACGAGGCCGACGGCGCCGCCCGCGACGGGCAGCACGGGGATGAGGATGTGCGGCCAGGTGCGCAGCAGGTGGCGCTTCCTCGCGAGGATGAACGCCAGCCAGATCACGAGGCCCACCTTGATGAGCTCGGCGGGCTGGAACGTGGTGCCGGCGATGCGGATCCAGCCGATGTTCTCGCCGACCTTCACGCCCATGGGGCCGAACACCAGCAGCTGCACGGCGCTGGCCGCGATCAGCAGCACCCAGGCCCAGCGCTTCCAGAACATAGGCGGCACGAGCGAGACGAGGAGCATGAGCGGCACGCCGATGAGCGCGAACATGCCCTGCTTGAGGAAGATGCCGAAGAAGCCGCCGCCGGCGACGAACGAGTCGATGCTCGAGGACGACAGCACCATCACCAGGCCGAAGACGACCAGGAAGAGCGTCGTGCCGAGCAGCAGGAAGTAGGAGCCGCTCTCCGCGTGGAAGGCGCGGCCGAGGTGGATCCGCGCGGCGAGTCCGCGGCGCTGCGTCCCCTCCTGCGCGTCCTGGTCGTGCGCCTGCGGGGTGCGCGGACCGCGGGGGCCCGGCGCGTCAGCCGCGCGAGGGGTCCGCGTCGTTCTCGGGGGCAGTGTCATCCGCCGCACCTCCCAGGTGGTGGTCGACCGCGGCCCGGAATCGGCTTCCGCGATCGGCGTAGTCGGTGAATTGGTCCATGGATGCCGCTGCCGGGGCCAGGAGGACGGTGTCGCCCTCCCGGGCCACGCCCGCCGCGAGCCGCACGGCGGACCGCATGACCTCCTCAGTGTCGCTCTCGGCCACCTCGAGGACGGTGACGTCGGGCGCGTGTCGCGCGAATGCCGCGAGCACCTCGGCGCGCTCGACGCCGATGACGACGGCGGCGCGCAGGCGCGGCGCGTGGGCGCGGATCAGCTCGTCCAGCTCGACGCCCTTGAGCAGGCCGCCGACGAGCCACACCACGGAGGGGAACGCCGCGAGCGACGCGGACGCGGCGTGCGGGTTGGTGGCCTTCGAGTCGTCGACGAACGCGACGCCGTCGCGCTCCCCGATCCGCTCGATGCGGTGGCTGTCGAGCTCGAAGCGCTGGAGCGCCTGCCGCACGACCGCCGGCGAGACGCCGTAGGACCGGGCGAGCGCCGCCGCGGCCAGGATGTTCTGCACGATGTGCGGCGCCGCGAGGCCCACCGCGCGCAGCTCGTCGAGCGTCGTCAGCTCGAGGGCGCTCGTGAAGCGCTCCTCGAGGAAGGCGCGGTCGCAGAGGATCCCGTCGACGATGCCGAGGTCGCTCGGGCCCGGCGCGTCGAGCCCGAACCCGATGGCGCGCGCGCCGTCCTGGACGTCCGCGTCGCGGAGGGCGTCCTCGGTCGCGCGGTCGGCGCGGTTGTAGACGCAGGCGACGCGCGTGTCCGCGTAGACGCGGCCCTTGGCCGCGGCGTACGCCTGACGTGACCCGTGCCACTCGAGGTGGTCGTCGGCGAGGTTGAGGAAGGCGCTCGAGTACGGCCGCACCTCGCGCATGTAGTGCAGCTGGTGGCTGGAGAGCTCGACGACGAGCACGTCGAAGCCGTCCGGGTGCCGCACGACGTCGAGCACGGGCAGGCCGATGTTGCCGCACGGCACCGCGCGCACGCCGCCCTCCTGCAGGAGCGCGGCCGTGAGCTGCGTGGTGGTGGTCTTGCCGTTGGTGCCGGTGATGGTGATCCACTCGGCGGGCGTGCCCGTCTTGTCGCGCACGCGCCACGCGAGCTCGATGTCGCCCCACAGCGGGATCCCCGCCTCCGTCGCCCAGGCGGGCAGCGGGTGGGTGGGTGCGTAGCCCGGCGAGACGACCACGAGCTCGGGCGCGAAGGCCGCGAGCTCCGCGGGGACGGGCTCCTCCTCGGTCGGCCGCACGAGGCGCCCGCCGATCACGTCGAGCAGCGCCAGCCGCTCGGGCGACGCGTCGGCGGCGACCACGAGCACGTCCGCCCCGAGCTCGATCAGGGTGTCGGCCACCGAGAAGCCCGTGCGGCCGAGGCCGAGGACGGCGACGCGCAGGCCGGTCCAGTCGTCGTGCCAGCTGTGCAGGGAGTCGGGTCGCGCGAGCGCCCGGCCGCCGTCCGAGGTGCCGTCTGTCATCTCTACTGCGTGATCCATTCCAGGTAGAAGGTGCCGACGCCCGCCGCCACCAGCAGGCCGGCGATGATCCAGAAGCGCACGACGACCGTGACCTCCGCCCAGCCCTTGAGCTCGAAGTGGTGGTGCAGCGGGCTCATGAGGAAGATGCGCTTGCCGTGCGTGAGCTTGAAGTAGATCCTCTGCAGCACCACCGAGCCCGCAACGATGACGAACAGGCCGCCGATGAAGACGAGCAGCAGCTCGGTGCGGCTGAGGATGGCGAGGGCCGCGAGGGCGCCGCCGAGGCCGAGGGATCCGGTGTCGCCCATGAAGATCTGCGCGGGCGAGGTGTTCCACCAGAGGAAGCCGATGAGCGCGCCGACGATGGAGGCCGCGATGATCGCGAGGTCGAGCGGGCTCGCCACCTCGTAGCAGCGGTACTCGTTCTGGTAGCTGGAGACGCTGTCGCACGACTGGTTGAACTGCCAGAAGCCGATGATGACGTAGGAGCCGATCGAGAAGATCGACGCGCCGGCCGCGAGGCCGTCGAGGCCGTCGGCCACGTTCACGCCGTTGGAGGCGCTCGCGACGATGAGGCAGATCCAGACGATGAACAGGCCCGTGCCGACGACCGCGCCGAGCGCCATGAAGTCGAGCGGCAGGTCGCGGAAGAGGCTGATGGCGGTGGACGCGGGCGTGAGTCCCGACACCGGGTCGCGCAGCGTGATGGCGAGCACGGCGAACACGGTGGCGACGAGGACCTGGCCGGCGATCTTCTGCCAGCCGCCGAGGCCGAGGGACTGCTGCTTGCGGGTCTTCAGGTAGTCGTCGAGGAATCCGACGAAGCCGAGGCCGACCATCATGAACACCACGAGCAGGCCCGACGGCGTCACGGGGTCGAACCGGATCCCGTCCCACGTGAGCAGGTGCCCCACGAAGTAGCCGATGACGCTCGCCAGGATGATGACGATGCCGCCCATCGTGGCCGTGCCGCGCTTCGTGTGGTGCGACTGCGGACCGTCGTCGCGGATGAACTGGCCCCACTGCAGCCGGTGGAACAGCTTGATGAACAGCGGCGTCAGGAAGAGCGTGAAGACGAGCGAGATGGCGCCCGCGCCGAGGAGGGCTACCACGAGTACTTCTCCCCCAGCTCGTCGCCGAGGAAGCGGAGCCCGGCGGAGTTCGAGGACTTCACGAGCACGAGGTCGCCGTCGCGGAGGATTCGGTCGAGGATCTCGCGGGCCTCGGCCGCGTCCTCGGCGAAGATCGACTCGCCGTCCCAGGATCCCTGCGCGATGGCCTCGAGGTGCAGGCGGCGGGCGGGCCGGCCGACCACGACGAGCTGGCCGATGTTGAGGCGCACAGCGAGCAGGCCCACGCGGTCGTGCTCCTCCTCGGAGAACTCGCCGAGCTCGCTCATCTCGCCGAGCACCGCGACCGTGCGCTGCTCCGGGCCGCGGATCTGCGCGAGCGTGCGGAGGGCGGCGGCCATGGAGTCGGGGCTCGCGTTGTAGGCGTCGTTGATCACCGTGACGCCGTTGCCGCCGAGCACCTCCATGCGCCAGCGCTCGGCGCGCTGCACGGTCTGCAGGGCGGAGACGATGGAGTCGCCGTCGACGCCGAGCGCCCAGGCGCCCGCCGCCGCGGCCAGCGCGTTGGTGACGTGGTGCTCGCCGAGCACGCGGAACGAGACGGGCCGCTCGGATCCGTCGGGCAGGTGCAGCGTGAAGGTCGTGCCGGCGGCGGACGCGACGATGTCGGTCGCGCGGACGGCGGCGCGGGCGTCGCGGCCGAACCAGAGCACGGGCGCCTCGGTCTTGTCGCTCATGGAGGCCACGCGCGGGTCGTCCGCGTTGAGCACCGCCGTGTCCTCGGGCAGGAGGTCCTTGACCATCTCGGTCTTCGTCACGAGCGTGCGCTCGATGCCGCCGAAGCCGCCCGCGTGCGCGAGGCCCACGGTGAGCACGATGCCGACGTCGGGCTTCGCCATGCGGATGAGCCGCGTGATCTCGCCCAGCCCGCTCGCGCCCATCTCCGCCACGAGGAACCGCGTGGAGCGCGTGACCTTGAGCATGGTGAGCGGAGCGCCGACCTCGTTGTTGAAGGACGCGACGGGCGACACGGTCTCGCCCTGCGTGGAGAGGATCGCGTGCAGCAGGTTCTTCGTGGTGGTCTTGCCGTTGGATCCCGTGACCGCCACCATCCGCAGGTCGCCGAGCGCGCGCACCCGCGCCACGACCTCGTGCGCCAGGCGGCCGAGCGCGTCGACGACGTCAGGGACGAGCACCTGCGGCACGGGCAGGTCGAGCTCGCGCTCGACGAGGAGCAGCGCGGCGCCCGCCTCGACCGCCGCGGGCGCGAACAGGTGGCCGTCGGTCTCCTCGCCGGGCTTGGCGACGAAGATCCCGCCGGGCGCGATGAGCCGGCTGTCGGTGTCGACGACGCCGTCGACGACGGTCTGCGCGGTCGCGTCGCCGCGCAGCAGGAGGCGGCCGTCGACCGCCTCGGCGATCTCGGCGAGGGTGAGGGCGATCATGTCAGCTCCAGCCTGCGTCGCGGAGGGCCGCGCGCGCGTCGTCACGGGCGGAGAACGGGATCTTGCGCCCGGCCACCTCGTGGTAGTCCTCGTGCCCGGGTCCGGCGACGAGGATGGTGTCCCCCTCGCCGACCAGCGACACGGCCGTGCGGATCGCCGTGGCGGGGTCGGGCACCTCGTGGATCTCGCGGTCGGGCACCGCGGCCGTCGCGCCCGCGATGAGGCTGGCCCGGATGGACGCCGGGTCCTCGTAGCGCGGGTGGTAGTCGGTGATGACCACGACGTCGGCGAGGCGGGCCGCGATCGCGCCCATCTCGGCGCGCTTCGTGGTGTCGCGGTCGCCGTCGGCGCCGAACACCATCACGAGCTTGCCGGGCGTGAAGGGACGCAGCGCCTGCAGCGTCTGCTCGAAGGCGTCGGGCGTGTGCCCGTAGTCGACGAAGAAGAGGGGGCCGGTCTCGCCGGAGACGCGCTCGGCGCGACCCGGGATGTACGCCTGGATGCCGCCGTCGCGGTCGAGCACGTGGGCGACGGCGTCGAGGTCGTAGCCGGACTCGACGAGCATCACGATGGCGAGCCCCGCGTTGGCGGCCATGAACCAGCCGGGGACGGGCACGCGGGAGACGAGCACGCGGTTGTCGGGCCCCTCGAGACGGAAGCCCGTGGAGTCGGGCGTCTGCTCGAGCACCGTGACGGTCCAGTCGGCGTCGACGCCGGGCTTCGAGGCGATCGTGGTCATCGGCAAGCGGGATCCGTCGACGATGCGCTGGCCCCACTCGGTGTCGAGCGAGACGACGCCGCGGCGCGCGCGGTCGGGGTCGAAGAACGCGGCCTTGGCGTCGAAGTACTCCTCGAAGTCCGCGTAGTCGTCGAGGTGGTCGTGGCTCAGGTTGATGAACGCGGCCACGTCGAACACCAGGCCGTCGACCCGATGCCGGGTGAGGGCCTGCGCCGACACCTCGATCGTCACGGCGCGGACCTCGGCCTCGCGCATCCGGGCGAGGAGCGCGTGCAGCTCGCTCGCCTCGGGCGTCGTGAGCCGGCTGGTGATGCTCTCCTCGCCGATGCGGCGCTCGGCCGTGGACGTGAGCCCGGTCACCACGCCGAGCTGGCGGAGCAGGCCGTCGAGCAGGTACACCACGCTCGTCTTCCCGTTGGTGCCCGTGACGCCGTACAGCGTCGCCGGGTTCTCGGCCGAGCGGTGGACCCACGCGGCGATGTCGCCGAGGGCGGCCCGCGGGTCGGGGGTGAGGATCACCGGGAGGCCGGACCCCTGGGCGTCGGCCAGCCCGTCGGGATCGGTCAGCACCGCGACCGCGCCGCTCGCCGCCGCGTCGGAGGCGAAGCGGGCACCGTGCACGCGGACCCCGCGGAGCCCCACGTAGAGGTCGCCGGGCTGCACGTCGCCGGAGGACAGCGTGACGCCCGTGACCTCCACGTCGTCCACGTCACCGACGACGTCGAGCGCGAAGTCGCTCACCAGGCCGGACAGCGACCGTGCGACGGGATGCTCGGGGCGGAGGGCGGGGGTGGCAGGGGAGGTCATCGCCCTCATCTCTCAGTAGGTCGTCGGGAGGTTCGGGGACGGCACGGTGGAGGGGGGCACCCGGTACGTCTTCAGGACCTGGGACATGATCTTCTGGAAGACGGGCGCCGCGGCCGCCGAGGACTTCATGGTATCCGGATTGGCCAGGCTGATCGACACGACGTACTGGGGGTCCTCGGCCGGCGCGAGGCCCGCGATCGACACCAGGTAGTTCTTGCCGTACTTGCCGTCGGCCTCCGCGACCTGCGCCGTGCCGGACTTCGCCGCGACCCGGTAGCCGGGGATCGTGAGGTCCTTGGAGAGGTGCCCGTCGGTGACGACCGTCTCGAGCATGTTCACGGTCGAGTCGGCGGCCTGGGGCGAGACGACCTGCGTGCCCTGGGTCGAAGGCTGGTCCGTGACGGTGCCGTCGGCGGCCTTGCAGCCGGAGACGAGCGACAGCGGCAGCTTCACGCCGTGGTTGCCGATGGTCTGGTAGATGCTCGCGACCTGCAGCGCCGTGGTCGTGAGGCCCTGGCCGAACATGGTCGCGTAGTTGGTCTGCGGATCCCACTCCTGCCACGGCCGGATCAGGCCGCTGCTCTCGCCGGGGAAGCCGAGGCCGGTATCGCCGCCCACCCCGAACGCCTTGAGGTAGTTGTAGCGATCCTCGGCGGAGAGACGCTCGCCGAGCGCAGAGATGCCCGTGTTCGAGGAGTCCATGAGCACGCCCGCGAGCGTGAAGTGCAGGTCGGGGTGGACGTAGCTGTCGCTGAGCTTCACGTTCGGACGGGTGAACGTGTAGGGCGCCACCACATGCGTGCCCGCGTCGGCCTTGCCGGAGTCGAGGAGCGCGGCGGCGGTCACGGCCTTGAGCGTGGATCCGGGCTCGAACGGCGAGCTGAAAGCGCGGCTCCCCCGGTCCTCCGGCTTCGTGGCGGACACGTCGTTGGGGTCGACCGACGGGTACTCGGCGACCGCCAGGACCTTGCCGGTCTTCACCTCGACGATGGTCGCGTGCCCGTAGTCGGCACCGACCTTCACGGCCTGCTCGGCCACCGCGGTCTGCGCGAAGTACTCGAGGTCCGTGTCGATGTTGGTCATCACGTCGCTGCCGTCGACGGCCGGCTTCTGCGTGACGGTGCTGCCGGCGATGGGCACGCCGTCCGCACCGCGCTCGTAGGTCTGCGCGCCGTCCTGGGCGGCGAGGCACGAGTCGTACTCCTGCTCGAGCCCGGCCTTGATCGTCCCGTCGCCCGCGATGTAGCCGAGGATGCTGCCCGCGATCTGCCCGTTCGGGTACGTGCGGCTCGACACGGCCTGGAAGTAGATCCACGGGATCTTCAGGTCCCGGATGGCGAGGTAGGCGTCGACGTCGACGCCCTTGGTCACGTAGCCGAAGAGCGACTTGGGGTCCTTGGCGAGCGCTCCCGTGATGAGCCCGTCGATCTCCTCGGGCTTCTGCCCGGTGATCGCGCCCAGCTGCGCCTCGGCGTCCGCCAGCGACACGTCCTGCTTCACGGGCTTGCCGTCGTCGCCGGTGACCGTCCGGGTGAAGTCGCCGGCCTTGGACGGATCCATCGTGACGTCGTAGCGGAGCACGCTGTCCGCGAGCACCTTGCCGTCGGCGTCGTAGATGCTGCCGCGGACGCCGGGCAGGGTCTGCGAGATCGCACGCTTGCCGAGCGCCTCCTCGTTGAGCTCCGAGGCCTGGACGACCTGGATGTCGATGAGCTTGACGACGAAGACCCCGATGACGGCGAGTATCGCGATCAGGGAGAAGGCGATGCGCCGTCGGTTCGAGATCGTGCTCACTCGGGGGTTCCTCTCGATGCCTGCGATGCGGTGCGGTGCTCCGTCGGAGCGGTGTCGTGCGGTGCCGACGGCCCCTCGACGGGGCCCGGCCTCAGCGGGTCTGCGGGGTCGGGATCGCCGTGGCCGACGCTAGCCCGGAGGCCGCGCCTGACACGGGAGGCGCGCTCGGGGTCCCGGCGGTCACCCCGCCAGCGGCCTCCGCGGAGCCCGGGATCGCGGAGCCCGGGTCGACCGCGGCGGCACCGTCCTGCGCGGTGGCGGCCTGGAGGGCGGCCGCCCGCTTCGCGGGGTCGCTCTCGATGGTGAGCGGGACGCCGCCGAGGAGCGAGTTGCCGATGAGGGTGTCGGCCGTGAGCGCCGTGGTGGCGCCGTCCTTCGCCTGCGGCGTGCCCTGGATGGTGCCGTCGAGCGAGAGGAAGGAGGGCGACGCGCTCGCGACCATGCCGAGCGCCTGGGCGTTCCGCGCGAGGTTCTGCGGGGACGACAGCCGGTCGACGTCCTCGGTCAGCGCCTGGTGGGTGCGGTCCAGCTCCTTCTGCTGCTGCTGCAGCGACTGGATCGCGTACGCCCCGTCGGACAGGCCGATGGAGAGCAGCAGCTGCGCGAGGAGGACGACGAAGAGCCCGCCCACGACGATCACCGCGTAGACGGTGCGCGGTCGGGCGCGACGCTGGCCGCGGGTGGCGACGACCTCGATGTGGCGGGTGGGCGGCTCGGCGGACGGCCGGATCCGGGGACGCGCGGTCGCGCGTGCTGCATCGGTCATGCGTGTCGCCTCCTGGCTCGTTCGGCGGCGCGCAACCGGACGGAAGCGGCGCGGGGGTTCTGGGCGATCTCGTGCTGGTCCGCGAGCTCGGCGCCGCGGACGAGGAGCTTCAGCTCGGGACGGTGCTCGGGCAGCTCGACGGGGAGCCCCACGGGCGCCGTGCTCGTGGAGCGGGCGCGCAGCTCGCGCTTGACGATGCGGTCCTCGAGCGACTGGTAGGACTCGACGACCACGCGTCCGCCGACGGCGAGCCGGTCGATCGCGGCCGGCATGGCGCGCGCCAGCACGCTCAGCTCCTGGTTGACCTCGATGCGCAGCGCCTGGAACACGCGCTTGGCCGGGTGCCCGGCCCGCTGCACCGCCGCGGGCGTGGCCTGCTGGATGATCTCCACGAGCCTGGCCGACGTGGTGATCGGCTCCACCTCGCGCGCCTGGACGATGCGGCTGGCGTAGCGGGGGGCGAGCTTCTCCTCGCCGTAGTCGTAGAAGATCCGGCGCAGCTCGAGCTCGTCGTACTCCGCCACGACCTGGGCGGCGGTGAGGCCCGCGGTCCCGTCCATGCGCATGTCGAGGGGCGCGTCCTGCGAGTACGAGAATCCGCGCTCGACGCGGTCGAGCTGGAGCGACGAGACGCCCAGGTCGAAGAACACGCCCTGCACCTCGCCGATCCCGAGCCCGTCGAGCGCGCGCCCGATGCCGTCGTAGACCGTGTGCACGAGGTGGACGCGGTCGCCGAACCGCGCGAGCCGCTCCCCCGCGATCGCGAGGGCGTCCGGATCGCGGTCGAGCCCGACCAGCCGGAGGCCGGGCAGCGCGTCGAGGAACGCCTCGGAGTGGCCGGCCATCCCGAGGGTGGCGTCGACCAGCACTGCGCCATCACCCTGCAGGGCGGGGGCGAGCAGCTCGAGGCACCGCTCGAGGAGGACGGGGGTGTGGATGTCGTCGAGGGCCATGGCATCCCGCTGTCCTGTCCGCGGCTCCTGATCCCCATCCGTCCCGACCTGCCACCGGGGAAGTGCGGCAGGGCGTCGGACGGCTGGGAGTCAGGGGCCGGGGTCAGAACAGGCCGGGGATCACCTCCTCCGCGGTGTCGGCGAACGCGCTCTCGTTGGCGGTGAGGTACTCGTCCCACGTGCCGGCGTCCCAGATCTCGACGCGGCTGCCCGCGCCGATGACCGCGAGCTCGCGGTCGAGGCCCGCGTAGGTGCGGAGCGCCTGCGGGATGGTGATGCGGTGCTGCTTGTCCGGCGTCTCGGCGTTCGCGCCGGACAGGAAGACGCGCATGTAGTCGCGCGCCTGCTTGCTCGCGAGCGGCGCCTGGCGCATGCGGTCGTGCAGCTCCTCGAACTCGCGCGTCGTGAACACGTAGATGCAGCGGTCCTGGCCGCGCGTCATGACGACGCCGCCCTCGAGCTCGTCGCGGAACTTCGCGGGGAGGATGAGCCGCCCCTTGTCGTCGAGACGAGGCGAATGGGTGCCGAGGAACACACCGACACCCCCTGTCTCTCCGGCCGTGGTTCAGGACTTGCTCCACTTTACTCCACAGCCCTCCACCTATCGCCAGGCATGCGAGGTGAATTCCCGGCGCGTGTCCCCCGATGCCCGTGGATACGGGGCATGTGCTGAGGGGAGGGATGTGGAGGGGAATCGAGCGACCGGCGCGCCGCGGACACGCAGAAGCGCCCCGCGGGGGGTCGAGGGACCGCCCGTGGAGCGCCGGGGAGGGATGCGGGTGGTGCTGGGGACACGAGAAGGGGCCGATCCCGGTTCGGGATCGGCCCCTTCGGGTCGAGTGGAGGGCGGTGGAGGACCGCCTCAGGTGGAGGTCAGTCCTGACCGCCCTGGCGCTTCTCCCAGCGCTCGTTGATGCGGTCCATGAAGGAGGACGACGAGGCGGGTCGCTTGCCGGGACCACGGCCGGCGGCCCGGGGCGCGGTCGGAGCCGACGCATCGGCGGCCGCATCGCGCGGGCTGAAGATGAGGAGCGCCCCCACGATCATGATCGCGAAGCCGAGGATGCCGATGATGGCCAGCTTGGTGATGACGCCGGCGGCCAGGGCGGCGATGCCGAGGACGATGACCAGCACCCCGACCACGACCATCGTGTAGTTCGGTCTGGTGCGGCGACCGCTGACGGTCGCCACGAAGTCTGCGTCGTTGCGATAGAGGCTGCGCTCCATCTCCTCCAGCAGGCGCTGCTCTTGCTCGGAAAGCGGCATCATGTTCCCCTCAGGCTCGGGACGACGCGTCGATGTTCACCTGTGGATTCTAGCTCCCTGCCCCTGGCTAGGCTAGGCGGGTGCCCGAAAGCGACCGCCTCGTCAGCCACGTCCAGACCCGCCTCGACGACTTCCTGACGGCCCAGGCGGCGGGACTCCGGGAGATCAGCCCGGATCTTGTGCCCATCCAGGAGTTCTCCTCGGATCTGCTGAGAGGCGGGAAGCGGTTCCGGGCGCAGTTCTGCTACTGGGGCTGGCGGTCGGTGATCGACCTCGAGCCCTCCCCCGCCGGACGGCCGCAGGGCGAGGAGCGACCGGGGTACCGCGCGGTCGTCGGCGTCGCCGCGGGCCTCGAGATCTTCCACGCCGCGGCCCTCGTCCACGACGACATCATCGACCGCTCCGACACCCGTCGGGGCCGTCCCGCCGCGCACCGCCGCTTCGAGGCGCTGCATGCGGCGAGCGGCTGGGGCGGGTCGTCGGCGGGCTTCGGCGAGGCGGGGGCGACCCTCCTCGGCGACCTCCTCCTGGGGTGGAGCGACGAGCTGCTCATCGACTCGCTGCTAGCGCTCGCGGACGGGTCCGCCGCCCGTGCCACCCGCGCGGAGCTCGCGACGATGCGGACCCAGGTCACGCTCGGCCAGTACCTCGACGTGCTCGAGGAGGTCGCGTGGCCGACCGTTCCCGAGGACGACACGCTCGCCCGCGCCCACAACGTCATCGTCTACAAGTCAGCGAAGTACAGCATCGAGGCTCCGCTCGTCGTCGGCGCGAGCCTGGCGGGGGCGACGCCCGAGCAGGTCGCGGCGCTCCGGGCCGTCGGCCTGCCGCTCGGCATCGCGTTCCAGCTGCGCGACGACGTGCTCGGCGTCTTCGGCGACAGCGCCGTGACCGGGAAGCCGAGCGGCGACGACCTGCGCGAGGGCAAGCGCACGGTGCTCATCGCGCTGGCGCGCCGTCGGCTGCCGGACGGGGTGCGCCGCACGGTCGACGCGCTCCTCGGGGATCCGGACCTCGACGACGATCAGATCCGCGCGCTCCAGTCGATACTCCGCGAGAGCGGCGCTCTCGACGAGGTGGAGGGGATGATCTCCCGCCACGTCCGAGAGTCGCTCGCGGCGTTGCGCGAGGCCCCGATCGGCGCCCGGGCGAGGAACCAGCTCGAGCTGCTCGTCGACAGCGTCACGCGTCGCGTCACCTGATCCGACGCCATCCGCGCCTGACGGCTGGACTCCGACCGGGCAGGCGTCGATCAGGCGCTGGCTTGCGCCACCCGACGCACCTCGGCCTTGCGTCCGGCCAACAGGGCGTCGACGGGGGCGGCACCCAGGCTCGGCTCCTCCGCGAGGAGCCAGTGCATGGCCTCCTCGTCGGTGAATCCGTTGTCCCCGAGCACGATGATCGTGCCCCGCAGCTCGGACAGCGGCTCGCCGTCCCGCAGGAAGACGGCCGGCACCTTGAGCACGCCGTCGAGGCGGACCGCGAGCAGGCGCCTGTCCTCGATGAGCCGGCGCACGCGGCTGACGGTGAGACCCAGGAGGTCGACGAGATCGGGGACGGTCAACCACTCACGGTCGGCATAGGGCTCGTTCACGCCTCACATGCTGGCACGTCATGCGACGGGCCAGGGACCGGGCGCCGCGACGGCCCGGAGCTCGGCGACGTCGCGCGCCTGCCTATCCGCCGAAGGCGCGTGTCGCTGTTCACTCCAGTCACATCCGTCCCTTATGTGCCCTTTTCTCTCTCTGCGTGTTAACGTGGAACTCCTGCATCAGGGAATCGAGCACGACGGCCGGAGTAGACCAGCATGCCCATGACCGAACCCACCTCCCCTCGCGACCCCCATCGATCCGCGGACACCGGTGCCGGACGCTCGGCGAACCGCCGCTCCAAGGCTCTCCTCGCGACCATGCCCATCGTGCTCGTCGGTTCCCTCGCGGTGAGCCTCGGCATGGCGACGCCCGCGGAGGCGGCCCCCGTCAAGCGCATCCCGAAGGCCAAGTCCGGCCCCACGCAGACCAAGCTCCCGCGCGTCGCCGCTCCGACGGCAGCCCCGGCAGCGGCGCCCACCGTGGCCGCTCCCTCCACGTACGTGGTCGAGCAGGGCGACACCGTGTCCAGCATCGCCGGTCGCTACGGCCTCTCCACCGCATCCGTCCTCGCGCAGAACGGCCTCGGCTGGAAGACGACGATCTTCCCCGGCCAGACGCTCACGCTCGGCGGATCCGGCGCATCGACCCCGGCGCCCGCCGCGGCGTCCACGGGATCGGGCGCGAGCTACACGGTCGTCGCGGGCGACACCGTCACCGGCATCGCCGGCAAGCACGGCGTCTCGACCTCGGCGGTGCTCCAGGCCAACGGCCTGCAGGCGACGAGCACGATCTTCCCCGGCAACAGGCTCATCATCCCGGGGGCCGGCTCCACCGCCGCGCCGGCCGCGCCCGCGGCACCCGCCAGCGCCTCCCCCGCCGCGAAGCAGGGCCTCTCCGGCACCTACACGATCGAGACCGGCGACACGCTGCACAGCATCGCGACGGAGTCGGGCGTCACCATCCAGGACCTCCTGAATGCCAACGGCCTCAACTGGTCGAGCATCATCTACGCCGGCAGCAAGCTCACCATCCCGCACGTGTCCGCATCCGTCGTGCAGGTCGCGTCGCTGGACGGGACGACGATCATGACCGATGAGATGCGCCGCAACGCGCGCGTCATCGTCCAGGTCGGACGCTCCGCCGGCGTGAGCGACTACGGCCTCGTCATCGCCCTCGCCACCGCGGCGCAGGAGTCGACCCTCCGCAACCTCGACTGGGGCGACCGCGACTCGATCGGCCTGTTCCAGCAGCGCCCGAGCCAGGGCTGGGGTCAGCCCGCCCAGCTCAACGACCCCGTGTACGCGGCGCGCGCGTTCTTCGGCGGGAGCGTCAACCCGAACCCCGGCGCGACGCGCGGTCTCCTCGACATCGCCGGCTGGAAGTCGATGACCGTCACGCAGGCGGCGCAGGCCGTGCAGTACTCGGCCTACCCCGACGCCTACGCCAAGTGGGAGGCATCCGCCTGGGCGTGGCTCGACGAGATCGGCTGACGCCGATCCGCAGGCGCACCCGCGCGGCGGCGCACCGGTGTGCCGGGGAGGCCCCGGCACCGGCGATCCCTAGAATCATCCAGTGACCTCCAGCCCGACCGACCCCATGATCGGCCGTCTCCTCGACGGTCGGTACCAGGTCAGGTCCCGCATCGCGCGCGGCGGGATGGCGACGGTCTACGTGGCCACCGACCTGCGGCTCGAGCGCCGCGTCGCCGTGAAGGTGATGCACGGGCACCTCGCCGACGACAGCGCGTTCCGCGACCGCTTCATCCAGGAGGCGCGCTCGGCCGCGCGGCTGGCCCATCCCAACGTCGTCAACGTCTTCGACCAGGGCCAGGACTCCGACATGGCGTACCTCGTCATGGAGTACCTGCCCGGCATGACGCTGCGCGAGCTGCTGCAGGAGTACGAGCGGCTGACGCCGGAGCAGACCCTCGACATCCTCGAGGCCGTGCTCTCCGGCCTCGCCGCCGCGCACAAGGCCGGCATCGTCCACCGTGACCTCAAGCCCGAGAACGTGCTGCTCGCCGACGACGGACGCATCAAGATCGGCGACTTCGGCCTCGCGCGCGCGGTCAGCGCCAACACGGCCACCGGGCAGGCGCTCCTCGGCACCATCGCGTACCTCTCCCCCGAGCTCGTCACCCGGGGCATCGCCGACACCCGCAGCGACATCTACGCGGTCGGCATCATGATGTACGAGATGCTCGCGGGCGAGCAGCCGTTCAAGGGCGAGCAGCCGATGCAGATCGCGTACCAGCACGCGAACGACCAGGTGCCCACCCCGAGCACAGCCAACGCGTCCGTCCCCGTCGAGCTCGACGAGCTCGTGCTCTGGGCCACCGCCCGGGATCCCGAGCAGCGGCCCCGCGACGCCCGCGCCCTCCTCGACGAGCTCTACGCCGTGCAGAACCGGCTCGACGCCCGGTCGGGCGACCCGGCTCCGCTCCAGCGCACCGTCGTCTTCCCGAGCGCCCCGGCGCTCCCCTCCGTCACGACCGGCGAGACGCAGGTCGTGGGAGGTCCCCCGGTCATGACGCGCCAGGAGACCGAGCGCACCGAGCCGGAGTCCGTCGTCGCGCTGGCGGAGGCCGGATCGCGCCGCCGCTCGCGCGGCTGGATGCTCGCGCTCCTCGTCGTGATGCTCGCCGCCCTCGCCGGTGGCACGGGCTGGTACTACGGCCAGGGGCCGGGCGCGCGCGTGCCCGTGCCGTCCGTCACGGCCATGGCCGTCGACGACGCCGCCGGCACGCTCCAGGGCCAGGGCTTCGTCGTCGCGCGTGCCGAGGAGCCGAGCGTGGACGTCGAGGTGGGGCACGTGACCCGCAGCGTCCCGGCCTCCGGCACGCCCGTCGACCAGGGGTCCACCGTGACCGTCTACGCCTCGACCGGACCGCGGCTCCTCGACGTGCCCGACGTGGTCGGGGCTGCCGAGGCGGACGCCCGCACGCGCCTCGAGGGCGTCCCCTTCGTCGTCCAGGAGGCGACCATCCGGCAGTACGGTGACGCCGCCGAGGGCACCGTCGTGCAGGTGCTGGACTCCTCGGGAGCCCCCGTCGCGGCGCAGTACCCAGAGCAGCAGCCCGTGACCCTCGTGGTCGCCGCCGGGAAGATCCCCCAGGTGAATGGCCGCTCCGTCGACCAGGCCGTGGCGACGCTCGCCCAGGCGGGTCTCGTCGGCGAGGCGGGGAAGCAGAGCTTCAGCGACGACGTCGAGAAGGGCGAGGTCATCTCGGTCTACCCGGTGGACCAGAACCCCGTGCGCTCGGGGCTCGACGGCGCGCCCGGCAGCAAGGTCGGCCTCGAGATCTCGAAGGGGCCCGACCTCGTGGCGGTGCCGGCGGTCGTCGGGCTGACGCGCGACGAGGCGAAGGCGGCGCTCGACGCGGCGGGCTTCAAGTACGCGTACTCCGCGTTCTGGGACGCGCTGCCCAACAGCATCACCCGGGTGGCCTCGGCCAGCCCGGAGGCGCAGGCGATGGCCCGTCGCGGGTCCACCGTCAACCTCGGCATCACCGCGTCCGGCTGATCCGACGCGCACGACCGCAGTCCCGGCACGACGATGCCCCGCGGCCTCGAGGGCCGCGGGGCATCGTCGTGCGGTCGGGATCAGCTGCGCGCGGCGGCGAGCTCCTCCGCGACCAGGAACGCGAGCTCCAGACTCTGCATGTGGTTGAGCCGAGGGTCGCACAGCGACTCGTAGCGCGTGGCCAGCGTCGCCTCGTCGATGTGCTCGGATCCGCCCAGGCACTCGGTGACGTCGTCGCCGGTGAGCTCGATGTGGATGCCGCCGGGGTGCGTGCCCGCCGCCCGGTGCGCCTGGAAGAAGCCCTGCACCTCGTCGACGACGTCGTCGAAGCGCCGCGTCTTGTAGCCGGTGGGCGTGGTGAGGCCGTTGCCGTGCATCGGGTCGGTGACCCAGAGCGGGTTCGCGTCCGACGCCTTGACGGCCTCGAGCAGGGGCGGGAGGGCATCGCGGATCCTGCCCGCCCCCATGCGCGTGATGAAGGTGAGCCGGCCGGGCTCGCGGTCCGGGTCGAGCTTCTCGATGAGCTCGTGCACGGTCTCCGGCGTGGTCGACGGGCCGAGCTTGACGCCGAGCGGGTTGCGGACGCGCGAGAGGAAGTCGACGTGCGCCCCGTCGAGGTCGCGCGTCCGCTCCCCGATCCAGATGAAGTGCGCCGACGTGTTGTAGGGCGTGCCGGTGCGCGAGTCGATGCGCGTCATGGGCCGCTCGTAGTCCATGAGGAGGCCCTCGTGGCCGGTGTAGAACTCGACGCGCTTGAGGTCGTCGAAGTCGGCGCCCGCGGCCTCCATGAACTTGATGGCCCGGTCGATGTCGCGCGCGAGCTGCTCGTAGCGCTGGTTCGCGGGGTTGGCGGCGAAGCCCTTGTTCCAGCTGTGCACCTCGCGGAGGTCGGCGAAGCCGCCCTGCGTGAAGGCCCGGATGAGGTTCAGCGTCGAGGCGGCCGTGTGGTACCCCTTCACGAGGCGCGCGGGATCGGCCGCGCGCGACTCGGGCGTGAAGTCGTAGCCGTTGACGATGTCGCCTCGGTACGCGGGCAGGGTCAGGTCGCCGCGCGTCTCGGAGTCGCTCGAGCGGGGCTTCGCAAACTGGCCGGCCATGCGGCCCATCTTCACGACGGGCATGGCCGCGCCGTAGGTGAGGACGACGGCCATCTGGAGCACGGTCTTCACGCGGTTGCGGATGGCGTCGGCCGTGGCGCCCGCGAAGGTCTCGGCGCAGTCGCCGCCCTGGAGCAGGAACGCGCGGCCGTCGGCGGCGGCGGCCAGGCGCGACCGCAGCAGGTCGACCTCGCCGGCGAAGACCAGGGGCGGCAGCAGGGCGATCTCGGCGGAAGCGGCGTGCACGGCGGCGGCGTCGGGCCACTGCGGCTGCTGCTTGACCTCGAGGGTGCGCCAGTGGTCGAGGCCGGCGAGGACGTCGGGATGGGCGGGGACGAGGTGCTCAGAGGCCACGGTGGGATCCCGGTTCGTGTCGTGCGCGTGGTGCGCGGTGGAGGCTGTGCGGGAGACGGTCAGCGGGCCGCGCTCGCGCGCTTCTCCTTGACCGAGGTCGCATAGACGTCGACGTACTCCTGGCCGCTCAGCCTCGAGAGCTCGTACATGATCTCGTCGGTGATGGAGCGGAGGATGAAGCGGTCTCCCTCGAGGCCGGCGAACCTACTGAAATCTAGCGGCTCGCCGATGACCACACCAATCCGGCGGACCTTCGGGATGCGGGTGCCGATGGGCATGACCTTCTCGGTGTCGATCATCGCGATCGGGACGACCGGGACGTCGCCCTCGAGGATCATGCGCGCCACGCCCGTGCGGCCGCGGTACATCCGGCCGTCCGGGCTGCGGGTGCCCTCGGGGTAGATGCCGAGCATGCGGCCCTCGGCGAGCACGCGGAGGCCGGTGTTGAGCGACGCCTCGGACGCCTTGCCGCCGGAGCGGTCGATGGGGAGCATGCCCGTGGCCGTGAAGAACATCTTGGTGGCCCAGCCCTTGAGGCCGGTGCCGGTGAAGTAGTCGCTCTTCGCGAGGAAGACGAGGTTGCGGTCGACCAGCAGCGGCAGGAAGACCGAGTCGATGAACGAGAGGTGGTTGCTCGCGAGGATCACGCCGCCCTTGGCGGGGATGTTCTCGATCCCGGTGACCCAGGGCCGGAACGTGCTCCGGAGGAGGGGTCCGGCGACCAGGTTCTTCATGAACCAGTAGAACATCGTCGGTCACCTTCCGGGTGGGGTCGCATCCAGCATAGGCGGCCGGGGCGGCGCGACGCCGCAGGCCGACGCCGGGTCAGGCCCCGTGGTGCAGCGCGGCCGCGTGACGGCGGGCGAGGTCGGCCGCGCCCACGACTCCGGCGTCGTTGACGAGCTCCGCGATGCGGAACTCGGGCTCCGGGTGGTAGCCGCGGGCCGGGAGGTGCGCCAGGTACGCCTCGCGGATCGGGTCGAGCAGGAGGTCGCCCGCCTGCGCGACGCCGCCGCCGATCACGAACATCTGCGGGTCGAGGATCGCGCCGATGCTCGCGGCCGCCTCGCCGAGCCAGCCGCCGAGGCGGCGGAGGGCGAGGAGCGCGCCGGGGTCGCCGGCCTGGATGAGGTCGCTGACGTCGTGGCCGGTGAGCGTGCCCACCTCCCGGCGGCGGGCGGCGAGGCCCTCGCCGTGCGTGCCGCCGAGGTCGGCCAGCTCGTCGGCGGTGCGCAGGAGCGCGCGGCCGGATCCGTACTGCTCGATGCAGCCGCGGGCGCCGCAGCCGCAGGGCAGGCCGTCGGGCACGACGCGCATGTGGCCGAGCTCGGCGCCGGCGCCGAAGCCGCCACGGAAGAGGCGGTCGTCGGCGACGATCGCGCCGCCCACGCCCGTGCCGATCGTGAGCGTCACCATGTCGCTGACCAGGCGACCCGCGCCGTAGCGGAACTCAGCCCAGCCGGCGGCGTTCGCGTCGTTCTCGATGACGATGGGGAGGTCGATCCGGCTGCGCAGCTTCTCGCGCACCGGCTCGTTTCGCCAGTTGATGTTCGGGGCGTAGTAGACGGTGGACTGCGCGGCGTCGATGAAGCCGGCGGCCGCCACGCCGACCGCGACGACGTCGGGGTGCAGGGCGCGGAGCCGCTCGACCATCCCGACGACGGCCTCGACGATGGCGTCCGGGCTGCTCGCCTCGGTGGGCGTGCGCTCCTCCGCCGCGATGACGCCGAGCTCGTCGACCACGGCTCCCGCGATCTTCGTCCCGCCGATGTCGATCCCTATTGCATGCACTCCGCGGGCCCTTCCTCATCGTCTCGCCCGTCGATCCTACTGAGGCGTCCGGCGCCCCCGAGCGGGGACGAGCGCCCGGCGGGCCCGCCCCGTAGTCTGGTCACATCCATTTCCGGTACCGAGGGAGTTGCCGTGGAACAGCACACCATGCCCGCCGTCGTCGAGGCGAGACCCGACGACAACATCACCGACGTCCTGGTGCACCGCGTGAGGACGAGCCCCGACGCTCCGCTGTTCGCGCTGCCGGACGGGTCGGGCGGGTGGAGCGACGTCTCGGCGTCCGAGTTCCACCGCCAGGTGATCGCCCTCGCGAAGGGCCTCGTGGCCGCGGGGATCGAGCCGGGCGAGCGCATCGGGATGATGTGCCGGACGCGCTACGAGTGGACCCTCGTGGACTTCGCGGTGTTCTTCGCGGGAGCCGTCCTCGTCCCCGTCTACGAGACCTCCTCCCCCGGCCAGGTGCACTGGAACATGCAGGACTCCGGCGCGGTCGCGATGATCCTCGAGACGGCCGAGCACTTCTCGCGCTTCGACGAGGTCCACCCGGAGCTGCCCGCGGTGCGCCGCGTCTGGCAGATCGACCTCGGCGACCTGGACAAGCTCGCCGAGCAGGGCGTCGACGTGCCGGACGCCGAGATCGAGCGTCGCCGGAACATCGCGGTCGGCTCGGACATGGCGACCCTCATCTACACGTCGGGCACCACGGGGCGGCCGAAGGGCTGCATCCTCACGCACGCGAACTTCGTGGAGCTCTCGCGGAACGCCGAGGTCGCGATGGAGGAGGTGGTGCGGGTCGGCGCGTCCACGCTCCTCTTCATCACGACCGCGCACGTGTTCGCGCGCTTCATCTCCATCCTCAACGTGCAGGCGGGCGTGAAGACCGGGCACCAGGCCGACACCACGCAGCTCCTGCCCGCGCTCGCGTCGTTCAAGCCGACGTTCCTGCTCGCGGTGCCGCGCGTGTTCGAGAAGGTCTACAACTCCTCGGAGCAGAAGGCCGAGGGCGCCGGCCGCGGGAAGGTCTTCCGCAAGGCCGCCGAGGTCGCGTACGCGCACTCGGTCGCCGTCGACGCCGGATCGGTGCCGCTCGCGCTGAAGCTCCAGTACAAGGTGTTCGACGCGCTCGTGTACTCCAAGATCCGGCAGGCGATGGGCGGGCGCGTGCGCTTCGCGGTGAGCGGATCCGCGCCCCTCGGCCTCCGGCTCGGGCACTTCTACCGGTCGCTCGGCCTCACGATCCTCGAGGGCTACGGCCTGACGGAGACGACCGCGCCCGTCAGCGTGAACCTCGTCAAGGGATTCCGCATCGGCACGGTGGGGCCGGCGATGCCCGGCGTGGCGACGCGCATCACCGACGAGGGCGAGATCCAGGTCAAGGGCGTCAACGTCTTCGACGGCTACTGGCAGGACGAGGAGGCGACCGCGGCCGTCTTCGACGACGGCTGGTTCCGCACGGGCGACCTCGGCAGCTACGACGCCGACGGCTACCTCACGATCACGGGCCGCAAGAAGGAGATCATCGTGACGGCGGGCGGCAAGAACGTCGCGCCGGCCGCGCTCGAGGACCCGATCCGCGCGAACCCGCTCGTCGGGCAGGTCGTGGTCGCGGGCGACCGGCGGCCGTTCATCTCGGCGCTCATCACGCTGGATCCCGAGATGCTCAAGGTCTGGCTGGCGAACAACGGGCAGGATCCCGCCATGACGCTCGAGCAGGCGTCGCAGAACCCGGCGGTGCTCGCCGAGGTGCAGCGCGCGGTCGACGCGGCCAACGCGACGGTGTCGCGCGCGGAGTCCATCCGGAAGTTCGTCGTGCTGCCGGTGGAGCTGACCGAGGCGGCCGGGCACCTGACGCCGAAGCTCAGCATCAAGCGCCAGGTGGTGCTCGACGCGTTCGCCGACGTGATCACGCGGATCTACGAGGCGGCGCCGACGACCGAGGGGCACTCGCTGGTCCACTGACCCTGAGCGTCGGCCCGCGCGAGCGCGCGGGCCGACGCTTCGGATCAGAACCAGTCGGACTCGCGCACCTGCTTCATGGCCTCGCGGCGGCGCTGCTTGTCGAGCCGGTCGAGGTACACGAGTCCGTCGAGGTGGTCGACCTCGTGCTGGAAGGCCTGCGCGAGGACGCCCGTGCCCTCGATGCGGACGGGCTTCCCGTCGAGGTCGATGCCGGTGATGACGGCCTCGGGGTGGCGCATGGTGGGGAACCAGAGGCCCGGCACCGAGAGGCAGCCCTCGTCGACGAGGACGGCCTCGCCGCGGAGCTCCTCGATGACGGGGTTGAGGACGTAGCCGAACGCCGGCCCCACGTTGTAGCTGAATGCCCGGAGGTTCACGCCGATCTGCGCGGCGGCCACCCCGGCGCGGCCGTCGGGCCGCACGCTGTCGAGGAGGTCCTCGACCAGGGCTCGCACGCCCTCGTCGATCTCGTGGATCTCCGAGGAGACGGTCTTCAGCACCGGATCGCCGAACAGGCGGATCTGTCGTTCAGTCATTCTCTGCTTCCGTGGTTCCTGGGCGGGCGGCGGGTCAGGATCGACCGGCCCCCGCGGGCGCGTCGCCCTGGCCATTCTCCCGTGCCCAGTCGGCCACCGCGGACTCGGCGGCGAGCAGCGCGTTCTCGACGATCTCCGTCACGGCCGGGTGCGGCCAGTACTGCGCCCGCGCGAGCCCGGTGACCGGATGGCCGAGGCTCGCGGCCATGAGGAGCGGCTGGATCAGCGCCGCGGAGTCCGAGCCGATGATGTGCGCCCCGAGGAGCGTGCCCCCGTCGCGCGGATCCACCACGAGCTTGCAGAACGAGGTCGTGTCCTCGAGCGCCCAACCCCACGCGGTGGACGAGTACGGCTGCTCGATCGTGACGACGGGTCCGGCCTCGCGTGCCTCGGCCTCCGTGAGGCCGAAGGAGCCGATCTGCGGGCGCGAGAAGACCGCCTGCGGCACGGGCCCGGGAGCTCCGCCGATGAGGTCCTCCGGGTGCAGCAGGTTGTGCTGCACGACGCGGGCCTCGTGGTTGGCGACGTGCTTGAGCTGGTGGTCGGCGCTGATGTCGCCGAGGGCGAAGACGCCCGGCACCGGCTCGCCGCCCGCGAGCACGCGCTGCCGGTCGTCGACCACGATGCGGCCGTCGTCGTGCATGTCGTAGCCCGCGTTCTGGACCGCGAGCGTGTCCGTGTTGGGGACGCGGCCGAGGGCCATGAGCACCGCCTCCGTCTCGACCAGGTGGCCCGAGGCGAGCCGTGAGCGCAGCACGTCGCCGTCGCGCTCGATCTCCTCGACCTCGCAGTCGGTGATGACGTCCCACTGCGTGCGCGCGAGCGTCGTGAAGCGCGTCGAGACGTCGGCGTCGAGGTTGCCGAGCAGGTGCGCGGAGCGGGCGACCTGCGTCACGTGCACGCCGAGGTGGCTGAAGACGTGCGCGAACTCGGCCGCGACGTATCCGCCGCCCACGATGAGCAGCGAGGCGGGCAGCTCGGCGATCCGCATGATGGAGTCGGAGTCGTGGATGTCCGGGTCGGGCGCATAGACCGCCTGCAGCGGCCGCGGGCGGGAACCCGCCGCGAGCACGATGCGATCGGCGGTGATCCGCTGCCCGCTCGCGGAGACGAGCACGCCGGGCGCCTCGAAGCCGACGCTCTCGCGCAGCAGCGTGACGTTCTCCGAGCCGCTCTCGCGCCACTCGCGGCCGCCCTCGCTGATCGCGTCGATGCGGCCGAACACGCGGGCGCCGATGGCGGGCCAGTCCACGGCGTCGACCGAGGCGCGGATCCCGAGGGCGGCGCCGTCGCGCGTCTCCGCGGCGACGTCCGCCACGTGCACGAGCATCTTCGTCGGGATGCAGCCCGCGTTGAGGCACGTGCCGCCGAAGTGCTCCCCGTCGTCGACGAGCAGCACGCGCTGGTCGGCGAAGCGCTCGTCGGCGATCGAGTTGCCGGATCCGGCCCCCACGATCACGAGGTCGTAGCGCTGGTCCTCGGGGGTGTCGGTCATCTCGTGGCTCATCTCCTACTGCTCGACGACCACGAGCAGGTCGCCCGCGTCGACCTGCTGGGTGGTGGGGACCGCGAGCCGCGCGACGCGGCCCGCGACGGGCGACGTGATGGCCGCCTCCATCTTCATCGCCTCGATGGACGCGACGGGCTGGCCGGCGGCGACGACCTGGCCCTCCTCGACCTTGAGCGTGACGACGCCGGAGAACGGCGCCGACACGTGGCCCGGCTTCGCGGGGTCGCCGCGCTCGGCGGCGGTCGTCGTGACCGCGATGCCGCGGTCGCGCACGAACACCGGGCGGAGCTGCCCGTTCATGACGACCATGACGGTGCGCATGCCCGACTCGTCGGCCTCGCCCACGGCCTCCAGCCCGATGAGGACCTCGACGCCCCGGCTGATCCGCACCGCGTGCTCCTGACCCGGGCGGAGGCCGTGCAGGTAGTCGTCGGTGTCGAGCACGGAGAGGTCGCCGAAGAGCTCGCGGATGGTCTCGAACTGCTCGGTCGGCTGCGGGAAGAGCAGGCGGTTGAGCGTGCGGCGCCGCGCGGCGCCGGGCAGCTCGAGCGCGGCCCGGTCGTCGTCGGAGAGCGGCGTGACCCCGATCCGCACGTCGCGGCCCTGGAGCACGCGCGTGCGGAACGGTTCCGGCCAGCCGCCGGGCAGGTCGCCGAGCTCGCCCGCCATGAAGCCCACGACCGAGTCGGGGATGTCGTAGTCCTGCGGGTTCCGCTCGAAGTCGGCCGGGTCGGCCTTCGCGGCCGCCAGCTGGAGGGCGAGGTCGCCGACCACCTTCGACGACGGCGTGACCTTGGGGATGCGGCCGAGGATGCGGTCGGCGGCGGCGTACATGTCCTCGATGAGCTCGAAGTCGTCGGCGAGCCCCAGCGCGATGGCCTGCTGCCGCAGGTTCGACAGCTGGCCGCCCGGGATCTCGTGCCGGTACACGCGCCCGGTCGGGCCGGCGAGCCCGGACTCGAACGGCCGGTACAGGCGGCGGACAGCCTCCCAGTACGGCTCGAGGTCGCTGACCGCGTCGAGCGAGAGGCCCGTGTCGCGCTCGGTGTCGGCGAGGGCGGCGACGAGCGCGGACGCCGACGGCTGGCTCGTGGTGCCCGACATGGGCGCGCTCGCGACGTCGACCGCGTCCGCCCCGGCGCGGCTTGCCGCGAGCAGGGTCGCGAGCTGGCCGCCCGCCGTGTCGTGCGTGTGCACGTGCACCGGCAGGTCGAACTCGCGGCGGAGCGCGGTGACGAGCTTCTCGGCCGCGGCAGGACGCAGGAGCCCGGCCATGTCCTTGATCGCGAGGACGTGCGCGCCCGCGGCCACGCTGCGCTCGGCGAGGCCGAGGTAGTGGTCGAGCGTGTAGAGGTCCTCCGCCGGATCGAGCAGGTTGCCCGTGTAGCAGAGCGCGACCTCGGCGACGGTGGTGCCGGTGGCGAGCACGGAGTCGATGGCGGGCCGCATCCGCTCGACGTCGTTGAGCGCGTCGAAGATCCGGAACACGTCGACGCCGGTGGCCGCCGCCTCCTGCACGAAGGCGTCGGTGACCTCCGTGGGGTACGGCGTGTAGCCGACGGTGTTGGCGCCGCGCAGAAGCATCTGGATCGCGACGTTCGGCAGCGCCTCGCGCAGCGACGCGAGCCGCTCCCACGGGTCCTCGCCGAGGAAGCGCAGGGCGACGTCGTAGGTGGCCCCGCCCCACGCCTCGACCGAGAGCAGCTCGGGCGTCGTGCGCGCGACGTACGGGGCGACGGCCACGAGGTCGCGCGTGCGCACCCGCGTCGCGAGCAGCGACTGGTGCGCGTCGCGGAAGGTGGTCTCCGTGACCGCGAGGGCGGTCTGCGCGCGGAGGGCCTCGGCGAAGCCGCGCGGCCCGAGCTCGAGGAGCCGCTGGCGGGATCCGGCGGGCGCCGGCTGCCGGAGGTCGGCCTCGGGCAGCTTGTCCGCGGGCCGCACGACCGCCGTCCGCGGCCCGTTCGGCTGGTTGACGGTGACGTCGGCCAGCCAGTTGAGGATCTTCGTGCCGCGGTCCTTCGACACATTGCTCCGCACGAGCCCCGGCCGCTCGTCGATGAAGGACGTGCTGATGTCGCCCGCCTGGAAGTCGGGGTCGTCGAGCACGCCCTGGAGGAAGGGGATGTTCGTGGAGACGCCGCGGATCCGGAACTCGGCGAGGGCGCGCTTGGCCCGGCTGACGGCCGTCGGGAAGTCGCGCCCGCGGCACGTGAGCTTCGCGAGCATCGAGTCGAAGTGCGGGCTGATCTGCGCGCCGGTCGCCACGGTGCCGCCGTCGATGCGGATCCCGCCGCCGCCGGGCGAGCGGTACGTCGTGATCTTGCCGGTGTCCGGCCGGAAGCCCTGCGCGGGGTCCTCCGTCGTGATCCGGCACTGCAGCGCCGCGCCGCGCAGCACGATCGCGTCCTGGCGGAGGCCGAGCTCCGCGAGGGTCTCCCCCGCTGCGATGCGCATCTGCGACTGCACGAGGTCGACGTCGGTGACCTCCTCGGTCACCGTGTGCTCCACCTGGATGCGCGGGTTCATCTCGATGAAGACGTGCTGGCCCGCGCGCGGCCCGTCCGTGTCGAGCAGGAACTCGACCGTGCCGGCGTTGACGTACCCGATGCTCCGCGCGAAGGCGATCGCGTGCGCGTGCATGGCGTCGCGGATCGCGGGGTCGAGGTTCGGCGCCGGGGCGATCTCCACGACCTTCTGGTGCCTGCGCTGCACCGAGCAGTCGCGCTCGAACAGGTGCACGGTCTCCCCGGCGGCGTCGGCGAGGATCTGCACCTCGATGTGCCGGGGCCGCAGCACGGCCTGCTCGAGGAACAGCGTCGGGTCGCCGAAGGCGCTGTCCGCCTCGCGCATGGCGGCCCGGAGCGCGTCCTCGAGGTCCTCCGCGCGCTCGACGCGCCGCATGCCGCGGCCGCCGCCGCCCGCGACGGCCTTGGCGAAGATCGGGAAGCCGATGCCGGCCGCCTGCTCGAGCAGCAGCTCCACGTCGGTCGACGGCGGCGTCGACGCGAGGACCGGCACGCCCGCCGCGGTCGCGTGCTCCTTCGCCGTGACCTTGTTGCCCGCCATCTCCAGCACGCCGGCGTCGGGACCGATGAAGACGATGCCGTTCGCCGCCGCGGCGCGCGCCAGGTCCGGGTTCTCCGACAGGAAGCCGTACCCCGGGTAGATCGCGTCGGCGCCCGACTCCTTCGCCACGCGGATGATCTCGTCGACGTCGAGGTACGCCCGGACGGCGTGGCCCTCCTCGCCGATGAGGTACGCCTCGTCCGCCTTGAGCCGGTGCAGCGAGTGCCGGTCCTCGTGCGGGTAGACGGCGACCGTGCGGGCGCCCAGCTCGACGGCGGCGCGGAACGCGCGGATCGCGATCTCCCCGCGGTTGGCGACCAGGATCTTCTCGAACATGGCGGGGCCTCTCGTCGGATGGGGCTCGGGCACCCCCGCGTTTAGGTCTTCCCAGAGTATCGACGGTAGCCTCTCCCACGTGCATGTACTGAGCGTCAGCTCCCTGAAGGGGGGCGTGGGAAAGACCACAGTGACCCTGGGACTGGCGTCCGCCGCCTTCTCCCGCGGCTTGAGGACCCTCGTGGTCGACCTCGACCCGCAGGCCGACGTGTCCACGGGCATGGACATCCAGGTCGCCGGCCACCTCAACGTCGCCGACGTCCTCGCCTCCCCCAAGGAGAAGATCGTCCGCGCGGCCATCGCGCCCAGCGGCTGGACCAAGGGCCGCACCGGCACCATCGACGTCATGATCGGCAGCCCGTCCGCCATCAACTTCGACGGCCCGCACCCCAGCATCCGCGACATCTGGAAGCTCGAGGAGGCGCTCGCGAACGTCGAGGCCGACTACGACCTCGTGCTCATCGACTGCGCGCCCTCCCTCAATGCCCTCACGCGCACCGCGTGGGCCGCCAGCGACCGCGTGACGGTCGTCACCGAGCCCGGCCTCTTCTCCGTCGCCGCCGCCGACCGCGCGCTCCGCGCCATCGAGGAGATCCGCCGCGGCCTCTCCCCGCGCCTGCAGCCCCTCGGGATCATCGTCAACCGCGCCCGCGTCCAGTCGCTCGAGCACCAGTTCCGCATCAAGGAGCTGCGCGACATGTTCGGCCCGCTCGTGCTCAGCCCGCAGCTACCCGAGCGCACGTCGCTCCAGCAGGCGCAGGGCGCCGCCAAGCCGCTGCACGTGTGGCCCGGCGAGAGCGCGCAGGAGATGGCGCGCAACTTCGACCAGCTGCTCGAGCGCATCATGCGCACGGCGAAGATCGGCGACTACGCGGAGAACGCCGCGCGCTGATCCGCTCCGCTTCGACGGACGCCGCTCCTCCTCGAGGGGCGGCGTTCGTCGTGTTCGACGAGGGCGGACCGGCGGCCCGGGGGTGCGATGGGACCTAGGAGGCCTTGACGGCGCGACGGGCGGCGAGCTCGTCGGTGGGATCCACGGTCTGCGTGTCGATCTCGACGAGGGAGTGCTCGACCTCGCGGAGGACCTTGCCGACGGCGATGCCGAAGACGCCCTGGCCGCGACTCACGAGGTCGATGACCTCGTCGTTGCTGGTGCAGAGGTAGACGCTCGCGCCGTCGCTCATGAGCGTGGTCTGCGCGAGGTCGACGACGCCGGACTCGCGGAGCTGGTTCACGGCGGTGCGGATCTGCTGCAGGGAGATGCCGGTGTCGAGGAGGCGCTTGACGAGCTTGAGGACGAGGATGTCGCGGAAGCCGTAGAGGCGCTGGGTACCGGAGCCGGAGGCCCCGCGGACGGTCGGCTCGACGAGGCCGGTGCGGGCCCAGTAGTCGAGCTGGCGGTAGGTGATCCCCGCGGCGCGGGCAGCCACGGCACCGCGGTATCCGGCGCTCGCGTCCATCTCGGGCAGGCCGTCGGTGAACAGCAGACCGAGGTCGTAGCGCCCGGAGTCCGGGGTGGAGTCGCTCATCGTTCTGCCTTCCACCCCTCAGCGCTCGCCCCGGAGGGGTTCGCGCGCTGCTCGGGTCAGTTCGTCGGGATCGTGTTCTCACGGTAGCGGGGCCCGCGGGCCCGATCAACGACATCCGGCGGAAGCGCCCGGCGTGTCGTCCCGGCCCTCCGTCGCGCCCCCGTCGGGGGTGCGCGTCGACCGGTCCCGATGGGTCCCTCCGGAGTGCGGACGGCCCCGTGCGGACACGTCAGCCTACCGGCCGCGTCCGCACGCGGGCGCCGGATCGGGACGACAGGCGGCCGAGCGCGGACTCCGGCGCGAGCGCGAGGTCAGGACGAGAGGCGGCCGAGGGCGGAGCGGATGAGGCTCCCCCGCACGACCTCGAGCTGGGTGGCGATCTCGCGCGCGAGCTCCGCGGCGTGCGCCCGGCTGGACGCGTCGCGGCGACGCGACACGGGGACGAGGGCCGACTCGATGAGGCTGAGCTCGCGCTCCGCCGCCTGGCGGAAGCCGCGGAGGTGGCGCGGCTCGATGCCGGTGCGCTGCAGCTCGACGAGCGCCCGCATCACCTGGACCGCCTCCTCGCCGTAGACCTCCGCCGGCATGAGCACGCCGGCCGTGATGGCGTCGCCGAGGAGCGGGGCGGTGGCGCCGGACTCGCGTACGAGCTCGGCGCGGCTGTAGCGACGCTCCTGATCGAGCATGGAGACCGTCGGGACGGGCGTGCCGCCGGGGAGCGCGGGCGAGAGGCCTGCATCGAGGTCGTGCAGGTAGGAGCGGATGACCTTGAGCGGGAGGTAGTGGTCGCGCTGCATCCCGAGGACGGTGCGCAGGCGCTCGACGTCGGCCGGGCTGAACTTGCGGTAGCCGGACTCCGTGCGGGACGGCTGGACGAGCCCCTGCTCCTCGAGGAAGCGGAGCTTGCTGTTCGTGAGGTCGGGGAACTCCGGCGTGAGGCGCGCCAGCACCTGCCCGATGCTGAGGAGACCGGGTGTGCGGGCTGGCGTCGACCGGGCGGCGGACGCCGGCACTACTCGGCGGTCCGGCCGACGAGGTCGGTGCGGGACGCGTAGAACGTGAGGCGGAACTTACCGACCTGGACCTCCGCGCCGTCCTGGAGGAGCGCGGTGTCGATGCGCACGCCGTCGAAGTAGGTGCCGTTGAGCGAGCCGAGGTCCTTGACCTGGAACGACGTGCCCTGCCGGACGAACTCCGCGTGACGACGGGAGACGGTGACGTCGTCGAGGAAGATGTCGGCGTCGGGGTGGCGGCCGGCCACCGTGACGTCGGCGTCGAGGAGGAAGCGCGCGCCCTGGTTGGGGCCGCGGCGGACGACGAGGAGGGCGGATCCGGAGGGGAGCGCCGTGACGGCGTCCTTCTCCTCGGCGGAGACCGCGCCGTCGAGACCCGCGAGCGCCGCTCCGAGCTCATCGCGGAAGGTGGCCGTGGTGTCCGTGCTCGTGTACTGCTCGGGCACGCGCGTGGCGCCGTGACCCTCTTCGCGTCCATCCATGGTCGTACCTCCTGTGACCTGACAGCGTAACGGATCGGACACGGCCGGGACCACGGTGGGTGCGACCCGGGCGTGGCCCCGGTCCGGGTCAGCGGGCGGGGGTGCGCGGCTCGTCGCCGCGCTCTCCCGCCCGCGTCACGTCCGCCTCGAGGGCCTCGGCGGGGGCCGCCAGCTGGGCCTCGTGATCGGTGCCCATGGTCTTCTCGTCGAAGGGGTCGCCGCCGCCGAGGACGAGGGCGACGCGGTCGGCGTCGATGCCGCGGGTCCAGGTGCCGATGAGGAGCGTCGCGACCGCGTTGCCGGTGAAGTTCGTGAGGGCGCGCGCCTCCGACATGAAGCGGTCGATGCCGACGATGAGGCCGACGCCGTCCACCAGGTCCGGCCGGTGCGACTGCAGGCCGCCCGCGAGGGTCGCGAGGCCGGCGCCCGTGACGCCCGCCGCGCCCTTCGACGCGATGATCATGAACACCAGCAGCGACACCTGCTCGCCGAGGGCCAGCGGGCTGCCGAGCGCGCTGGCGATGAAGAGGGACGCCATCGTGAGGTAGATGGCCGTCCCGTCGAGGTTGAACGAGTAGCCGGTGGGCACGGTGATGCCGACGACGGGCTTGGAGACGCCCACGTGCTCCATCTTCGCGATGAGGCGGGGCAGGGCGACCTCGGACGAGGACGTGGACACGATGAGGAGGTACTCGCGGCCGAGGTAGCGCATCAGCTTGAAGATGCTGACGCGGGTGACGAACCAGAGGAGCGAGCCGAGGATCACGACGATGAACAGCGCGCACGTGATGTAGAAGCCGATCATGAGGGTCGCGAGGCTGATGACCGCCTGAAACCCGGTGGCGCCGACGACCGCCGCGATCGCGCCGAACGCGCCGAGCGGGGCCACCCACATCACCATGCTGAGGATGCGGAACACGAGGATCTGGATGTTGCGGATGCCCTCGAGCACGGGCTCGCCGCGCTTGCCGAGCTGCTGCAGGGCGAAGCCGACGAGGAGGGCCACGAACAGCGTCTGCAGGATGCTGCCCGAGGTGAGCGACGAGAGCAGCGACGTGGGGATGATCGAGAGGAGGAAGTCCGTCTCGCCCGCCGCCTCGGTCGAGCCCTCCGGCGCGCGCAGCCCGCTGAGGTCGAGGCCCTCGCCCGGGTGGATGAGGTTGCCGACGACGAGGCCGATCGCGAGCGCGAACGTCGACATGACGATGAAGTAGAGGAGCGCGAGGCCGCCGACCCGGCCGACCGTGGCGGCCTTCGCCACCGAGCCGACGCCGAGCACGATGGTGCAGAAGATGATGGGCGCGATCATCATCTTGATGAGGGCGACGAACGCGTCGCCGATCGGCTTCAGGGCCACGCCCGCCTCGGGGGCGACGAGCCCGACCGTGACGCCGAGGATCACCGCGACGATGACGGCGATGTAGAGGTAGTGCTGGCGGTCCAGGCGACGGAGCGCGGCGATGGGGTTGGTCATGGGACGTCCTTGTCTCGTGAGCGGCGCCCGCGCACGGGTGCGCAAGGCGGTCCTCGACAGGATGGCCCACGCGCGGGAGCGCTCCGGCGTTGTGTTCATAATGTTCCTGCCGGGTGCCGGCCGCGGACGCGAGGGGGCAGCATGGCGCGACGCGCGCTCGCCGACCGCATCCGCTCCTCCCGCGTCGGCCTCCCCCGTGGCATCGCGGCCCGTCTGCTGGTGGTCCAGCTCGCGGTCCTGCTCCTCGTCGCCGTCGTCGCCACCGCGGCGCTGTGGTCCGACTCCCGGCAGCGCGCCGAGCAGGCCGCCGCGGATCGGAGCCTGGCCGTCGCGACGACCGTGGCCGACTCGCCGCGGGTGGCGGAGGGCCTCGCGTCCGCGGATCCCACGGCCGCCCTCCTCGACTACTCGCTGGACGTGACGCGCGACACCGGGGTCGACTTCGTCACGATCATGGACCGCGACACCGTGCGCGTCACGCACCCCGACCTCGACGAGATCGGCCGCAGGTACCTCGGCACCACGGGCCCGGCGCTCGCCGGCCGGTCGCTGACCGAGACGTTCACGGGGACGCTGGGGCCGAGCGTCCGCGCGGTCGTGCCCGTGCGCGACGCGGACGGCGGCATCGTCGGGCTGGTCGCGGCCGGCGTCACCGTCGACCGCGTCACCGAGGTGCTGGGCGCCAGGATCCCCGGGCTCGTCGGCACGGTCGGGGCGCTCGCGCTCCTGCTCGCCGCCGGGGCCGTGCTCCTCAGCCGATCGCTCGAGCGGACGACGTGGGGGCTCGGCCCCGAGGAGATGGCGCGCATGCTCGCGTACTACGAGTCGGTGCTGCACTCGGTCGGCGAGGGGATCGTGCTCGTCGACCGCGACCGGCGGCTCGTGCTCCACAACGACCAGGCGGCCGAGCTGCTCGACCTCGAGCTGGATCCCGCGGCCGGCCCCGTCGAGGTCCGGGCGCTCGGGCTGCCGCCCGCGATCGAGCGGCTGCTGCTCGAGGGGTCGACGGCCGACGAGGTCGTGCACCTGCCCAGCGGGCGCGTGCTCGTCGTGACGCAGCGGCCGGCGCTGCCGACGGGACGCACGGGCAGCGCCGCGCGGCTCGGGACGGTGACGACGCTGCGCGACCGGACGGAGATCCAGCGCCTGTCGGGCGAGCTCGCGACGCTGCGGACCCTCTCGGACGCCATGCGGGCGCAGACCCACGAGTTCGCCAACCGGCTGCACACGATCGTCTCGCTCATCGAGCTGGAGCGGACGCGCGAGGCGCTGGCGCTCGCGGCATCCGAGCTCGAGACGGACCGGCGCGCGTCGGAGGGCGGGCTGGCGGCGGACGCGGATCCCGTCGTGCGCGCCCTCGTGCGCGGCAAGACGGCGCAGGCGGCCGAGCGCGGCGTGGAGCTGTCCGTGCGCGTGGCCGACGGCACGGGCGATCCGGGCGTGCCCGCGACCGAGCTCGTGACGATCGTCGGGAACCTGGTGGACAACGCGATCGACGCGGCGGCCGACCCGTCCGTCGCCACGGCGCGCGGGGACGACCGCGGGCGGGTCGAGCTGTCGCTGTCGCGCACGGAGGCGGGCGCGCTCGTCGTCGAGGTGGCGGACGACGGTCCGGGCGTGGATCCCGCGGTCCGGCCGCGCGTGCTGGAGTTCGGGGTCACGACCAAGACGGGCGACGCGGGACCACGCGGCGTGGGCCTCGCGCTCGTGGCGCGCTCGGCCGCGCGGCTCGGCGGACGGGTCGAGGTGGGCGACGCGGACGCTCCGCTGGGCGGGGCGCGCGTGCGGGTCGTGCTGCCCGCGGATCCGGCCGCCGCCCGGGGAGCCGGCCGCGCCGACGCGCTCGACGGCGGGGTCCGCGCGTGATCCGCGTGCTGGTCGTCGACGACGACGCGCTGACCGCGGAGGCGCACGCCCTCTACGTCGGCCGGCTCGACGGCTTCGAGGTCGCGGGTCTCGCGCACACGGGCGGCGAGGCGCTGCGGCTCGTGGCGGAGGCCGGACCCGACGGGATCGACCTGGTGCTGCTCGACATGACGCTGCCCGACATGCACGGCCTCGAGGTGTGCCGCCGCCTGCGGGCCGCCGGTCGCGCGACCGACGTGGTGGCCGTGACCGCGGTGCGCGACCAGGCCGTCGTGCGGAGCTCGGTGACGGCCGGCATCGTGCAGTACCTCATCAAGCCGTTCACGTTCGCGGCCTTCGCGGAGAAGATGGCGGCGTACGTCGGCTACCGCGAGGGGCTCGGCGCGGGCAGCGGGAGCACCACGCAGCTGCAGGTGGATCGGGCGCTCGCGGCGCTGCGCTCCCCCGCGTCGGACGCGCGGCTGCCCAAGGGCATGTCGGCGGAGACGCTCGACCTGGTGCGCGGGATCGCGCGGGGCGACGCGCCCGCGACCGCCGCCGAGGGCGTCTCGGCGGCGGAGGTGTCGGGCGCGCTCGACGTGTCTCGCGTGACCGCGCGCCGGTACCTCGAATACCTCGCGGACGTCGGCCAGGTGGAGCGGGTGCCGCGCTACGGGACGCCCGGCCGACCCGAGCTCGGGTACCGCTGGACGAGCTGACGCACCGTACGGCACGAGACGGGGTCACGCCACCCGGCGCCGGATCCCGACCCGGCCCGTGACGATGTCGCCGCCCCGTGCGAGTCTCGGGTCATGAGACGCACCATCCTCCCGCCGTACCTGCTGACCCGCCTCGCCGAGGCCGACCCCGACCGCATGGCCGCCGCCCGCCAGGCCGCCCGCCGCGCCCTCCGCGACCAGGGGCCGCTCATCCACGACCGTCGCGGGACGGGCGCCGCGCCGGACGCGTCGGCGCTCGCCGAGCGGGACCCGTCGGGGATCCACCGCACCATCTCGGACGCGGGGAACCGCGAGGAGCTCCCGGGCCGCGCGGTGCGGGTCGAGGGCGCGCCCGACACGGGCGACGCCCAGGTCGACGAGGCCTACGTGGGGCTCGGCGCCACGTACGCGCTCTTCTCCGAGGTGTACGGCCGCGAGTCGCTCGACGACCGCGGCCTGCCGCTGCTCGCGACCGTGCACTACGGCGAGGAGTACGACAACGCCTTCTGGGACGGCACCCGCATGGTCTTCGGCGACGGGGACGGCGAGGTGTTCGCGCCCTTCACGCGGTCGCTCACGGTCATCGGGCACGAGCTGACCCACGGGGTCACCGAGCTGACGCTCGGCCTCGTCTACCAGGGGCAGTCGGGCGCGCTCAACGAGTCCATCTCCGACGTGTTCGGCGTGCTCGTGGAGCAGCACGCGCTCGGGCAGACGGCTGCCGAGGCCACGTGGCTCGTCGGGCCGGAGCTGTTCCTGGAGCGATCGACGGGGCTCGCGCTCCGCTCCATGCGCGCGCCCGGCACCGCGTACGACGACGACGTGCTCGGGAAGGACCCGCAGCCCGGCCACATGGACGACTACGTGGAGACCCAGGAGGACAACGGCGGCGTCCACATCAACTCCGGGATCCCGAACCGCGCGTTCTTCCTGGCGGCCACCGGGATCGGCGGTGCGGCCTGGGAGGGCGCGGGCCGCGTCTGGTACGACGTGATCGAGTCGGGCGCCGTGCGGGCCGACGCGGATTTCCCGGCGTTCGCTCGGGCCACGGTCGACGCCGCGTCCGCGCGGTACGGTGAGGGCGCGTCCGAGGTCGCCGCGGTCCAGGCGGCGTGGGAGGGCGTCGGGATCGAGGTCTAGGTGGAGATCGCCGTGTCGCGCACGGGCGGGATGGCGGGCATGACCCGCACCTGGTCAGTGCGCGTGGACGCCGGCGCGTCCGAGTGGGGCGAGCTCGTCGACGCCTGCCCCTGGGACGAGCCCGCCGTGCCCACGCCCGGCGCCGACCGCTTCGTGTACCTCGTGCGCGCGGGCGACCGCGAGGCGCGCCTCGGCGAGGCCGCGGTCGACGGTCCGTGGCGTCGGCTCGTCGACCGGGTGCGCGACGCGTCCCGTGAGAGCCTCGGAGGATGACGCCGCCTCCCTTCGACGACGACCGCTACGGACAGGACGTGCTCGCCGCCGGCTGGCGCGGGCCCGCGAAGAAGGCCCCGCGGCCGCAGGACGCGACGCGCGACCTCGTGGTCGAGGAGCTGTCGAGCGGGTTCTGCGGCGCCATCGTGCGCGTCGAGTCCGGCATGGTCGTGCTCGAGGACTTCCGTCGGAAGCAGCGCACGTTCCCGCTCGGCGGGTCCTTCCTGCTCGAGGGCGAGCCGGTGGCGCTCCGCGTCCCGCGCGCCGCTCCCGCCGGCCCCGCGCGCACGGCCTCCGGATCGCTCGCGGTCTCCGACCGGCAGGCCCGCGTGGCGCTGCCCAGCCGGATCTTCGTGGAGGGCCGGCACGACGCCGAGCTCGTGGAGAAGGTGTGGGGCGAGGACCTCCGGATCGAGGGCGTCGTCGTCGAGTACCTCGAGGGCGTCGACCACCTCGACGAGGAGCTCGACCGCTTCCGCCCCGGGAAGGGCCGCCGCGTGGGCGTGCTCGTCGACCACCTCGTGAAGGGATCCAAGGAGAGCCGGATCGCCGAGGCCGTCGCCCGCGGGCCGCACCGCGCGCACGCGCTCGTGGTGGGGCACCCCTACGTCGACGTCTGGCAGTCCGTGAAGCCCGGGCGCCTCGGCCTCCGCGAGTGGCCCGTCATCCCGCGGAATGTGGAGTGGAAGCACGGCATCTGCGCGGCGCTCGGCTGGCCGCACGCGGAGCAGGCGGACATCGCGCGGGCGTGGCAGCGGATCCTCGGGCAGGTGCGCTCGTACCAGGACCTGGAGCCCGCGCTCCTCGGCCGCGTGGAGCAGCTCATCGACTTCGTGACGGACCCCGCGGGACGCTAGCGCGCGGACGGCGGCGCGCGATCAGGCGGGCGCCGCCGCCGTGTCGCCGATCCGCACGCGCACCGGCAGCACGACGTCGGATGGCGTCCGGCCCGCGAGCAGCTCGCCGACCATGCGCCCGGCGCGCACGCCGCGGTCGTGCAGCGGCTGCTCCACGGTCGTGAGACGGCGCTCGAGCCACGGCAGGTGCGCGCCGTCGAAGCCCGTGACCGTGAGGTCCTCCGGCACGCGCAGCCCGCGGGCGGCGGCGGCGCGGATGACGCTCGCGGCGAGCATGTCGTTCTGGGCGAGGATCGCCGTGGGCCGCGACGGCAGGTCGAGCAGCACGCCCGCGGCGCGCTCCCCCGCCTCCAGGTCGCGCCCGCCCGCCTCGACGCGCACGGCGTCGGGGAAGACGCTGCGCGCGGCGCGGAGGCGCTCGCGGATCGTGCGGTTGACGATCTCCTCGAGACCGCGACCCACGGGCATCACGGGTCCGGGCGGGCCGTCCTCCTCGATCCGCGTGGTGCGCATCAGCACGGCGACGCGCCGGTGGCCGAGGGCGCGCACGTGGCGGGCGAGCTCGCCCATGCCGCGGGCGTCGTCGATGTCGACCACGGCGACGCCCTCGCCGTGCGGCCCTTCGACGCCCACCATGGGGATCCGGCGCGCGCGCAGCCCGGGCAGGAGCGCGTCCACCTCCTCGCCCCGGGTGAGGAAGACCACGGCGTCGACGGGCATGCCCTCGAGCAGGGGCGCGGATCCCTCGCGCGGCTCCCGCCGACCCGGCAGCAGCAGCTGTCCGACGTCGAGGTCGTCGAGCGCCTCGCTGAGTCCGGCCATGGTCGCCAGCGCGACCGGGTTCTGGAACGCGCGGCGGATGCTGCCCGCGACGACGACCCCGACGATGCCGGTCCGGCCGCTCTTCAGGGACCTGGCCGTGGGATCCGGCCCCGCGTAGCCGATGCTGGCCGCGGCGCGCAGGATCCGGGCGCGGGTGGCGGGCGTGATCGAGCCGGTGCTGCGGTACGCGAGCGACGCCGTGGAGGTGGAGACGCCCGCGAGGGCGGCCACGTCGGCGAGGGTCACGGAGGCACGCGGCGAGTTCCTCCTCATGCCGCCCACCCTATTCACGGCCCGCTCCCCGGCAGGCCCGTTCGCCCTCGGGGACCGGGATCGCAACGTCCCGTTCACGTCCGGGCCACCGGAGGAACGCACCATCGAAACGATGCGATCCGCATCGCTCCCCCAGCAGAAGGACACCCGACCCGTGATCCCCCGCCGTTCCCTCCTCACCCTCGCCGCGGTCGCCGCCGCCGCGGTCTCGCTGGCCGGCTGCGCGCCGACCACGAGCACCGCCGCGCAGGCCCAGAACCAGGCCGTCACCGACGCCTCGGGCTCCGTCCGCCTCTTCATCTCCGGAGACACCAACATCCAGAGCCTCTGGAACGACGGGATCATCCCCGCGTTCGAGAAGGCCAACCCCGGGGCGTCGGTCACGACGACCCTCGACCTGCACGGCGAGCACGACGCGCAGACCATGGCCACGCTCACGAGCTCCGTGCAGGCGGGTTCCGACCCGGGCTACGACCTCATCGACTCGGGCTTCATCCAGGCGGCCGGCTCGGCCGACCTCCTCGCGCCGGTCTCCTCCTCCACCATCCCCAACCTCGCGACCGTGCCGGATGCCACCGTGAAGGCGGGCAACGGCTTCGGGATCCCCTACCGCGCCTCCTCCGTGCTCCTCGCCTACGACTCCACCAAGGTGAGCACGCCGCCGAAGTCGCTCGACGAGCTGCTGCAGTGGATCACCGACAACCCCGGCCAGTTCGCCTACAACTCCCCCTCCACCGGCGGATCCGGCGCCGCCTTCGTCACGAGCGTCCTCGACAAGTACGTCGACACGGACACCCGCGACAAGATGACGACGGGCTACGACCAGTCGCTCGAGGGCGCGTGGGACAAGGGCTTCGACGAGCTGAAGAGCCTCGGCTCCTCCATGTACCAGGACGGCGTCTACCCCAACGGCAACAACCAGGTGCTCGACCTCCTCGGCACGGGCGCCATCGAGATGGCCCCGGTCTGGAGCGACCAGGTCATCACCGCGCAGAAGACGGGCACGCTGCCGTCGACCGTGAAGTACACGCAGATCTCCAACCCGTCGTTCACGGGCAGCGCGTCGTACCTCGGCATCCCGAAGACCGCCACGCACCAGGACGTCGCGCAGAAGCTCGCCGACTACGTGCTCTCCGCCGAGGGACAGGCGGTCATCGCCTCGACGATCGCCGGCTACCCCGTCATCTCCCTCGACGACGTGCCCGCCGACCTGAAGGACACCTTCGCCGCGGCCGACCCGTCGACCCTGCGTCCCGGCTACTACAGCAAGATGGGCCAGGACATGTCGAACCTCTGGGACCAGAAGGTCCCCGGCCAGTGACGGCCGTCCGGTCCGGGCTCCGCGCCCGGGCCGGTGCAGCGCGGCGGGTCTCCTCGGAGGCCCGCCGCGCCGGCATCGGCCTGGCGCTCGCGCTGCCGCCCGCCCTGCTGCTCGCGGTGTTCGTCGGGATCCCCGTCGTGCTCGCCATCGGGTTCAGCCTCGGCCACACGGGCGGGCTCAACAGCACCATCGCCTCCATCGGCCTCGGCACGCACACGGCGACCGAGTGGTGGGGCACCCTCGACGCCTACGCGGACGTGTTCCGCGACCCGCGCTTCCTCCGCGACCTCGGCATGACGGTCGGCGTGACGGTGCTCTCCACGGTGATCGTGCTGGTCATGGCGGTCGCGATCGCCATCAACCTGCGCCTCCGCGGCGGCCGGCTCGCGACCCTGTTCGCGGGGCTCGCGGTGGTGCCGCTGTTCATCCCGGTGGTCATCGCCTCGTGGGCGATCCTCACCTTCTACTCGGGTGACGGCTTCGTGCGCACGGTGTTCGCGCTCGTGGGCCTCGAGGGGCCGACCTACGGGTACACCACGGTGGCGGTGGTCATCGGATCCGTGTGGACCAGCCTGCCCTTCGCCACGCTCATGGCGACCTCGGGCGTCCAGGCCGTCCCGGACGCGATGATCGAGGCCGCGAAGGACGCGGGTGCGTCCACGCTCGCGATCATCACGCGGATCCTCGTGCCGCTCGCCGCCATCCCGCTCGTGATCGCCGCGACGTTCACGGCGATCGGCGTGCTCGGCTCCTTCACGGTGCCGTACTTCACGGGCGCCAACGCGCCGAGCATGCTCGGCGTCGACATCTCGAAGTACTTCACGTCCTTCAACCAGCCGCAGCAGTCCATCGTGATGGCCGTCGTGGTGTTCGTGATGGCCTCCGGCATCGCGTTCCTCTACGTGCGCGCCAACTTCCGCTCCGCCAAGAAGGAGGGCCGCGTCTGATGCGCGCACTCGCCATCCCCCGCGCGCTGGTCACCGCCGCGCTGTTCGCCCTCGTCGCCGTGTTCATCCTCGGACCGCTCGTCTGGCTGGCCGCGCACGCGTTCGCCACGTCATGGGACTACCCGAGCCTCCTGCCCGCGGGCCTCACCCTGCACTGGTGGTCGGTGATCTTCGAGGACGCCCAGCTCGCCGCGGCCGTCAAGAACTCGCTGTACTTCGCGCCGCTCACGGTGCTGGTGTCGGCGATCGTGTGCCTCCCCGCCGCGTACGCGTTCTCGCGCTACGAGTTCCCCGGCAGGCGGATCCTCCTGGTCGGCCTGTTCGCGACGAACGCCTTCCCCAAGATGGGCCTCTTCGTGTCGATGGCGTCGCTGTTCTACGGGCTGCACCTGATGAACACGGTCACGGGCATCGTCATCGTGCAGCTCATCGGCACGGTCGTGTTCATGACCTGGATCCCGGCCGCCGCGTTCAGCGCCGTGCCGCGCTCCCTCGAGGAGGCGGCGCGCGACGCGGGGGCCGGGCGCGCGCGCACGTTCCTCCGCGTGACCCTGCCGCTCGCGCTGCCGGGCATCCTCGTCGCCGTGCTGATGTCGTTCCTCGCCGCGTTCGACGAGGCCCAGGGCACCTACCTCGTGGGCGCGCCCGTCTACATGACGATGCCGACCGAGATGTACTCGCTCGTCCTCAACTACCCGAAGCAGGTGGCCGCCGTGTTCGCGATCCTGCTCTCCATCCCCTCCGTCGCCCTCCTCCTGCTCGCCCGCCGCTACATCATGGGCGGGCGTCTGGCCGAGGGCTTCCAGATCCGTTAGGACGGACATGACCTCCTCCCCCACGATCCCCGCCCCCGCGGCCTCCGCGACCGGCGCCCCCGCCACGGCGGGCCTCTCCATCGCGGGCCTGTCGAAGGACCTCGGCGGCCGCACCATCGTCGACGACCTCCACCTCGACGTCGCGCGCGGCGAGCTCGTCGCGCTCCTCGGCCCGTCGGGCTGCGGCAAGACCACGACGCTCCGCATGATCGCGGGGTTCCTCGAGCCCGACCGGGGATCCGTCGTCATCGGCGGCCGCGACGTCACCGCGTCCGGCCCCAACAAGCGGCCGAGCGCGATGGTGTTCCAGAACTACGCGCTCTGGCCGCACCTCACCGTGTTCAAGAACGTGGCCTTCCCGCTCACGCTGCGGAAGCTGCCCAAGGACGAGGTGGCTCGCCGGGTGATGGCCGCGCTCGAGACCGTGAACCTCGCCCACCACGCGCACTCGCGGCCCGCGCACATCTCCGGCGGCGAGCAGCAGCGCGCCGCGCTCGCCCGCGCGATCGTGCAGGAGCCCGACCTGCTGCTCCTCGACGAGCCGCTGTCGAACCTCGACGCAAAGCTGCGCGTGAAGGTGCGCGAGGAGATCCGCGACATCCAGCAGCGCCTGGGGATCACCACCGTGATGGTCACGCACGACCAGGACGAGGCGCTCGCCATCTCCGACCGCGTCGCCGTGATGCACCAGGGCCGCATCGAGCAGGTGTCGGCCCCGACCGAGCTGTACGCCCGGCCGCGGACGCTCGTGGTCGCGTCGTTCATCGGCAGCATGAACCTGCTGCCCGCGCCGCGCCTGCAGGGCACGACGCCCGAGACCCTCACGGCCGGCGCACCCGCGGCCTTCGTCCCGACATCGGCCGACGTGGATGTCTGGGCCGTGCGCCCCGAGGACGTCGCCTACGCGCCGCGCGGCACGCGTCCGGAGCCCGACGCGACGTCCGTGGTCGTCCGCCGCGTCCTGCCGCACGGCCACTTCCAGGAGCTCGTGCTCGACGCGGGCGGCGTGGAGGTCCGGGCGCTCGCGACCGGATCCGCGCCCGCGGTCGGCGAGGCCGGCACCGTGACGCTCCGCGAGGTGCGGCACTACCGGGACGGCATCCTCGTGCCCGGCCACGGCGCCCCCGCCGTGTCGGCTGCGCCCACCGGTGCCGAGGACGCCCGATGACCGCCGCGACCGCCCACCGCGGAGACTCCTCCCGGCACCGCGAGAACACGCTCGCCGCCATCCGCTCGGCGGCCGAGGCCGGCGCGCGGACGGTCGAGGTCGACGTCCACGTCACGCGCGACGGCCGGGTCGTGCTCCTCCACGACGACACGCTCGAGCGCCTCTGGGGCGTCGACGCGCGCGTCGCTGACCTCGACCACGCGGACGTGCGGGCGCTCGGCGGCGGCGACCTCCGGATCCCGCTGCTGGCCGAGGCGCTCGAGCTCCTCGCGGGCACCGACGTCGAGCTCGTGATCGACATGGCCGCGGGGGATCCGGCCGCCGCCGCCCACGCGGTCGTCGCCGCGGCTCCCCGCACGCCGCGCGTCGCCTGGTGCGGGCACCTCGACGGCATGCGCGTGATCCGCGAGCTGGACCCGGAAGCCGTCATCTGGCTGCCGTGGGCCGACCCCCAGCCGCCCACCGCGGACGACCTCGCCGAGCTCCGACCCGCGGTCGTCAACATGCCGCACGTCGTCGTCGGCCGCGCCCTCGTGGACGCCGTGCACGGACTGGGCGCCCGGGTGGCCGCCTGGACCGTCGACGAGCCCGCTCAGATGGAGTGGCTGGCGTCGATCGGCGTGGACGCGATCACCACGAACGAGCTGGCGACGCTCCTCGACGTGCTCGCGCGCCGCGCGGAGGATCCCGCCGCCGCGGACGCCCGCGCGTCGGCGCCCGCCGCCGAGCGGACCCGCGCCCGCGTCGCGGCGCGCGACCTCGCCGCGCGCGCGGTGCACCACGTGCGGTCGCACGAGGTCGGCGCCGTCACGACGAAGGCGAACCCGGCCGACCACGTGACGGAGATCGACCGCGCCGTCGAGCGCGACGTGCGCGCGGTGATCGGAGCGCAGTTCCCGCACCACGTGCTCGTCGGCGAGGAGTACGGCGGCGAGGCCGTGCCCGGTCGCCCGTGCTGGTACCTCGACCCGGTCGACGGCACCGCGAACCTCGCGAACGGCGTGCCGTGGACGAGCTTCTCGCTCGCCCTCGTGGTCGACGGCGAGCCGGTGGTGGGCATCGTCGCGGACCCCTGGCGCGGCACGGTCGTCGAGGCCGCCGCCGGCGAGGGCGCCTGGTCCGCCGGCGCGCGCCTCGACCTGACGGCGACGCCCGGCGGCGTGCACGCGCCCGACGCGGATCCGCTCCGCGGCCGGATGGTGAGCACCGAGCTCGCGGGCCACGCGCCCTGGCCGGGGATGCTCCCCCTGCTCGACGCGCTCGCCGCGCGGTACTGCACGCTGCGGATCATGGGATCCGGCACCCTCACGGTCGCCGGCATCGCGCTCGGCCACGGCGCGGGCGCGGTGATCGGCTCGTTCGGGCCGGTCGACCACCTCGCGGCGACGCTCATCGTGCGCGAGGCCGGGGGCGTGGTGCTCGACGCGGACGGCGAGGACACGCTGTTCCCCGCGTCGGGCGGGGTGCTCGCGGCCCGCGACCGCAGGACCGCCGAGGCGCTGCACGCGCTCTGGCGCGCCGGGATCGTGGACGCGACCTCGGCCGCGCTCCCGTCGGCCGAGCAGGCTCCGGCCGCCTAGCCCGCGTCGCGGTCCGCGCGCGCGTCGAGCAGCGCGCGGATCCGGCCGGGCCCCAGCGCCCGCGCGCCGAGCGCCTCGACCCGCGCGACGAGCCCGCGGTCGGCCGTGACCACCACGACGTCGCGGCCGGCCTCGCGCGCCGCGCCGACCACGCGCACGATCTCGCCGTCGCCGTCCGCCGCGGCCTCCACCACCGCCACGCCGGGGGCGCGCAGCACGGGCGCCGCGGGCTCCTCCGCCGGCACCGCCGGCAGCGCCGCGTCGCGCGCGTGCCCTTCCACGACGGCCACCACGTCCGGCCACCGAACGTCGCCCGGCAGCCCGAGGTCGGCGGCGGGGAGGCCGTCGCGCGCCAGGGCGTCGAGCTCGGCGAGCAGGCGGGAGGTGGATCCGGCGCGGTCGCGCCACCAGCCGTCCGGCCGGGAGCCGAGGAGGTTGGCGGTGTCGACGACCAGCATCACCTCGCGCGCGAGCTCGTCGCGGAGCATCGGCCAGGCCCCGCCGAAGCCCGGGTGCAGCTCGCGGTCGTCGACCTCGTCGACCGGCACCCAGCGCAGCTCGATGCTCTCGGCGTCCGCGACGCGCGGTTCGAACGGACGGACGGTGCGCGCGGTGACGGTCGTGTAGCTCCAGAAGCCGAGGTCGAGCACGGTGGCGAGCACGGGCCGGATCCCCGCGGGAGGGACGCCCGCCTCCTCGGCGGCCTCCCGCGCGGCGCCGTCGACCGCGGACTCGCCCGCATGACGCGCGCCGCCGGGCAGGCCCCACGTGCCGCCGTGGTGGCTCCACGCGACGCGGTGCTGGAGGAGGACGCCGCGATCCGGGTCGTGCACGAGCAGTCCCGCGGCGCCGAACGCGCCCCAGAACCGCTGGCCGTCGGGGCCCTCCACCCACGCGTCGCCGCTGTCGCGATGCGCCCCGCGCGGGGGCTCGGGCGGGCGCTCGGCGGTCATGGATCCACCATCTCACGGGCACCTTCGATAGCGTCGGGGCATGTCGTGCATCAGGTTCACCACCGCCGCGCAGCTCGAGGCCCTGCACCGGACCGCGCCCGCCGTCCTCACCGCGGAGCAGGCCGCGGCGCTGCATCCCGCGCCCGAGGTCACGCCCAGCAAGATCCGCCGGCTGCGCCTGCTCGCCGAGCACCGCGACCCCAAGGTGCGGGAGAGCGTGGCGAGCAGCCTGCACGCGCCCGAGGACGTGCAGCGGGCGCTCGCGCGCGACCCCGACGAGGGCGTCCGCGCGTGCCTCGCCCGGAACCCCCAGGCACCCGTGGCCGTGCTCACGATGCTGGTGGGCGACACGTCCGAGCGCGTGCGCTCCTGGCTGGCCGTCAACGACCAGACGCCGCGCGCCGCCGTCGCCATGCTCGAGTGCGACGAGTCGCCCGCCGTGCGCGACCTGCTGCGCTGGCGCGAGGCGCACATCGAGACGCCGGCCGAGCCGGAGCCCGCCGAGGTCGTCGCGCGCTGACCGCGACGCGCCTCACACGGCGGGCGTCATCCGACCCGCGTCAGGCCCGCCCCTCCGCCACGTCGCGCGCCTTCGTCGTGCTGCGGCGATCGCCCGGGTAGTGCACGGGGCGCATGCCCAGCACGATCTTGCCGCGCGCGTGCCGCCGCTCCAGGTCGTCGAACGCGTCCTGCACCTCGGCCAGCGGGTAGAAGCCCGAGACGAGCACGTCGACCTCGCGCTTGGCCGCGAGCTCCGCGACCGTCGCGAGCGTGCGGGAGCGGTGGACGTCGTCCTCGTCGACGGGCGGCAGGACGGCCTCGAGCTCGAGCTCGCGGCGGTCGTCGCTCGAGCTGAAGCGCTTGCCCGCCACGCCCAGCTCCTCGGCCACGTGCTCGCCGCCGCCGAAGTTGTCGACGAAGCCCTGCACGCCGTTCGGGGCGGCCGCGCGGATCCGGTCGGCCAGGCCGTCGCCGTAGACCACGGGGGTGACGCCGATCTGGCGCAGGTAGTCGAAGTTGCGCTCGCCGCACGTGCCGATGACGCGGGCGCCGCGTCGCATGGCGAGCTGCGCCTCGATGCTGCCCACGCCGCCGGCCGCCGCGGTGACGACGAGCGTGTCGCCCTCGCCGACCGTGACGGCGTGCAGCACGTCGTGCGCGACGAGCCCCGCGAGGAACAGGCCGCCCGCGACCTCCCACGGGAGCTGCGCGGGCTTCAGGACGACGTTGCCCGCGGGCACGACCACGTGCGTCGCGTGCGCGGCCATGACGGTGTGGCCGAGGACGTCCTGGCCCTTCTTGAAGCGGGTGACGCCCTCGCCGACCGCGGCGATGCATCCGGCGAAGTCGCTGCCCTGCCCGTTGGGGAAGGCGGTGGGCACCTCGTCGGGGAACCGGCCCTGACGGATGTACGCCTCGATGTGGTTGATGCCCGCCGCGAAGACCTCGACGAGGACCTCGCCGGGGCCGGGCGACGGACGCGGGATGTCGACGACCTCGAGGACGTCGACGCCGCCGAAGGACCCGAACTGCACCTGCTGGCTGGTGGATCGCGATGAAGGGCTCATGCGCGTCATCCTGCCGCTCCCGCCCGCGACGCGCGAGGGCACGGAGCCGATCGTGAGACCTCGTTCGTACACTGGACGCGGCGGGCCTGCCCGGAGTCGGCCGCGATCGGAGTCACGTGCAGAGGATCCTCGGTGGCGTGCGCCTGGTCGCCGCGATCGTCGTGGTCGCCGCGCTCGTCGCCGACTTCGACTACGTGCAGGGCTTCACGACCTTCGCGGCCGAGAACTGGTTCAGCTACTTCACGACGCAGAGCGGGATGGCGGGCGCCGTGGTGCTCGCGGCTTCCGGGCTGCACGCGCTGCGCGGCGGCGTCGAGCCGAGGCTGATGGCGGCCGTGCGCGCGGTGGTGCTGAGCTACGTCGTGGTGTCCGGCGTGGTCTTCGGGCTCATCGTGCTGGAGTCGAGCTCGCAGGCCTACTACGTCGAGGTGCCGTGGTCGAGCCGGCTGCTGCACTTCGTGATCCCCGCCTACGCGCTCCTCGACTGGACCCTCGCCCCCGGCCGTCCGCGCGTCACGTGGAAGGCCGTCGGCTGGGCGATGCTCTTCCCGGTCGCCTGGTGCGCGTTCACGGAGGTCCGCGGTCCGCGCGTCGGCTGGTACCCCTACTTCTTCCTGGATCCCGCGCAGGTCGGGGTGCCGTTCGAGATCGCCGCCTGGCTGGCGCTCGTCGCGGGCGTGCTGGCGGGGGTGTCCGCGCTCGTCGTGGCGCTCAGCCGCGTGCGGCCGGCGGGGGTCGGGACCCGAGACGGCGCGCGATCGGGGGGCGGGGAGCCGGACCGGGTGGACGGCGCGCCCGCGCCCGTCTCGACGCCCGCGTCCGCGTCGACGCCGCGCGAGACGGCGGCCGCCGAGCGCTGAGCGTCCGCCGCGCCGGGACGGGCGGATGCGCACGTGCGAGCCTGGGGGCATGACCGCTCCCGACGACCCCCGGGCCCCGGACGACGACCGCCCCGCCCTCGAGCTGCGCTGGCCGACCGTGATGACCGACGGCGGCGACCCGGAGGCCCCGGTCGTCGACGTCGTGAACGTCGGCACCGAGCGGTGGATCCCCCGGGAGGGCGACGCCCTCCTGGCGTTCGGCGCGTTCACGGAGCCCGGCGCGCCCGCGCCCGGGATCCCCTTCGCCTTCGCGGGCGGGCCGCGCGGTGCGGTGGCGCTGGATCCCGGCGACAGCACGCGCGTGCCCGTCGCGATCCCGGCCGGCGACTGGGCCGAGCTGCGCCCGGGCCCGCACGACCTCCACGCCGCGCTCGTCGGGCCGCACGCGCGTCGGGCCGGCCCCCTCCGCGTGACCGTCACGGCCGAGGGCATCGCGCGCCGCCGCCCCGTCGCGACGTCGGGACGGCCGCCGACGGACTCCGACATGCGCCGCTCGTACGACGCGCGCATCGCCTGGCTCCGGACGCGCGTCGCCGCCGCCGACGCGCTCGTGCCCCTCGGCTCCGAGCTCGCCGCGGTCGCGTCCCGGGCCGAGGCCGTGGCACGGATCCGCCTGCTGCTCGACCTCGACGAGGAGCACGCCCAGCTCGTGCTGCACACGCAGCTGCAGGACCTCCTGCCGTACTCGGCGGAGGCGACCCGCCGGGAGGTCGCCGAGGCCGTGACGCGGCGGGACGCGCTCGGGCCGGAGCCCGCGGAGGAGCCGGATCCGGCCTAGGGCGTCGGGGTGGCGCTCGGGCCCGGCTCCGGGGTGGCCGTCCCCAGCGCGAGGAGCGCCGGATCCGCGAACGGCGCGAGCGAGCGCAGCGCCGCCGACCGCAGCGCCGGGTCGTCCATGGCCGCGACCCGCTCCGCCGCCGCCGCGCCCACCTCGGCCATCAGCACGGGCTCGCCCGAGATCGGCATGAGGTTGTACCAGCGCGTGAAGCTTCCGCCGGCGTCGTAGGAGGTCCAGACCGTGGCCGCTGTCGACCAGAACGGCTCGGCGAAGCGCAGCCAGATCCGGTCGGCGCGGCCGCGGCCGAGCGCGCGGATGGCGACGTCGTGGGAGGACGGCAGCGCCGGGTCGAAGGCGATCGCGCCCTCCTGCAGCACGCCGAGCGGCACCGTGACGACCACGCGGTCGACCGAGAGCGACTCGCCGGATCCCAGCCGCAGCCCCACCCGGCCGTTGCCGAAGGCGATGCGGGTGACCGTGGACTCCCGCAGCACGTCGATGTCCTGGTCGCGCAGCAGGTGCTGCACGAGGCCCGCGAAGCCGCCCGTGACGGCGACGTTGCCGACGGGCGCCGGCTCGTCGAGGCCGCGGGCGCCGGACAGCTCGTCGGGGGACGCGCCGTGGGCGATCGCGACGTCGGTCGCGAGGAGCGCGGCGAGGCGGGCGGCGGGCGACGCGGCGCCGCCCTCCGTGGAGAGCGCTTCGCCGCCGGTCTCGCGCAGGGCCGCCGCGAGGCTCACGGCGCCGGGCTGCGCGCGGGCCCGGGCCTGCGCGGCGGCGAGGGCGTCGGATCCGGCGGTCGAGGGCTCCAGCACCGCGCCGTCGGGTCCGCGGCTCTCGGCGACGAGCGCGAGGCCGTACCGGGTGATGCCGGCGGCCTCGAGCGCGTCCCGCAGGAGGTCGTCGTGGTCCGCGGCGATCCAGAGGGCGCCGAGCTCCGCGGGGTGCGGCCAGTCGGTGCCGCCGGCCGCGCGGATCCGGCCGCCGAGCTCGGCGCGCGCCTCGACGAGGACGACGTCGTGCCCGGCGTCGCGGAGGGCGCGGGCCGCAGCGGTGCCCGCGATGCCGGCGCCGACGACCGCGACGCGCTCGGATCCGGCGCCCGCGCGATCCACCTCCCCCGCCGCGCGGAGCCCCGACGCGTAGGCGCCCGCGACCGTGCCGGGGCGGTCGGCGCTCGTGGCCTCGCCGGCGAAGAACACGCGGTCCTCGATCGGGCGGGCGAGCGCCTCGCGGTCGGCGGTCGTGGCGCCGGGTCGGAGGAAGCTGCCGGATCCGCGCGCGAAGGGGTCGCCCGCCCAGTCGGAGCGCGCGAAGGCGACGGGCTCCGGCAGTCCGGCGGCTCCCACGGTGGGCGTGGGGGTCGGCGTCGTCGAGGGGGTGGCCGTGGGGGTCGCGGGCGTCGGCTTCGTCCGCGTGCACGCCGCGAGCCCGAGGAGCGACAGCCCCGACACGGACGCGGTGAGGAGGGTGCGGCGGGAGATCGACATGCTCGGGCCAGCGTACCGGGGAGCCGTCGCCTAGGGTCGGAGCATGCCGTCCGACGCCGCCCCGCCTCCCGCGGGCGCCGCGCAGTCCGCCGTCCGCGTCGACAGCTGGCTCTGGGCGGTGCGCGTCTACAAGACCCGGTCGCAGGCCACGGCCGCCTGCCGGGCCGGGCACGTCAAGGTCGGCGACGAGCGCGCGAAGGCGTCGCAGCCGGTGCGTCCCGGCGTCGAGGTGCGCGTGCGCGTCGCGGGCGCCGAGCGGATCCTGGTGGTGCGCCGCACGCTCGTGAAGCGCGTGGGTCCCGCGATCGCCGCGGAGGCGATGACCGACCTCACTCCCGCGCCGCCCCCGCGCGACGCCGCGCCCGCGACGGTCGTGCGCGACCGCGGCGCCGGACGCCCGACGAAGCGCGACCGGCGCGAGATCGAGCGGCTGCGCGACCCGGAGGGGATGCGCGGGCGCTAGAGCCCGGCGTCCGCCGCGCGACGGGCGTGCGCGAGCTCCGCGAGGATCCGCGCCCGCAGCCCGTTCGACCGCTCGGCGAACCCGCGCTGCTCCGCGGCGTAGCGCGCCTTGCCCGCGGGCTCCTCGATCCGCACGGCCTCGAGCCCGAGGCCCGACACGTCGTACGGGCTCGCGCGCATGTCGAGCGAGCGGATGTCGCGGGCCAGCTCGAACGCGTCGAGCAGCGTCTCGCCGGGCACGAGCGGGCCGAGCTTGGTCGCCCACTTGTAGACGTCCATGCCGGCGTGCAGGCAGCCGGGCTGCTCGAGCTCCGGCTGCGTCTCGCGGGTCGGCGCGAGCGCGTTCCGCGGCACGGCCTCGGGCGTGAAGAAGCGGAACGCGTCGATGTGGGTGCACGCGAGCCTGTGCGTCTCGACGACCTCGTCGGTGGCCGCGGATCCGAGGCGCAGCGGCAGCCGCTCGTGCCGCTGCTCGCCGGGCCCCACCCTGTAGACCATCGCCCACTCGTGCAGGCCGAAGCAGGAGAAGCGGCCGGGGCGCGCGGCGGTGCGGCCGAGGATCCGCTCGATGAAGGAGGCGGTGGATCCGCGCGCCTCGAGGTACGCGGACGCCTCGACGCGCACTCCACCCGCCGCCCGCTCCTCGTCCGCGACGTACCAGCGCCAGGCCGCGCGCTCGTCGCCCGCCGCGTCCGCGAGCGCGACGCCCGCGCCCGGGTGCCACCGCCGCAGGAGCGACGGCTTGTGCGGGTAGTAGGTGAAGAGGAAGTCGTCGACCTCGTGGGTGCGGCCGGCGAGGCGGCGCGCGCGGAAGCCCGCGGAGAAGGCGTCGGCGCGGTCGGCGTGCCGGGCGGCGCGCTCGCGCCAGGCGGCGGGATCCAGGACCGCGGGCAGGTCGCGCGCCTCCGGGTCGACCGCGAGGGCCGCCGGGACCGTCGCCGCGGAGGGCGCGAGGTCGGCGGCGGGGGTCATCCGTCGAGGCTACCCGCGGCGCCTCCCGGGATCCGCCCGGGGGCGCGGAACGGGGGCTCGCCGGAGGCCCGTGCCCGGATAGCATGAGCGCATGGATGACGACTCCCTTCTCACGCCTCCCGGCGTCGCCGGCTACACGATCACCGAGATCGTCGAGAGCGAGTCGGGCGGCGAGCCCCTCTTCATCTCCGCGATCCACCTCGACGGCGAGCACGTCGCCAACTGGATCTCCACCGACCTCGACGAGGACGACGGCATCGTCGCCGACCTCGACCACGCGTTCGGCGGCCCGGCCACCGACCGCATGTTCCGCCAGGCCGCCGCGATCTTCCCGGACGCGGTGCTGTCCGAGATCCTCCCCGAGCTCGTGAGCTTCCTCTGGGTCGTGGCCGACGTCGCGGGCGTCGCCGACGACCAGGACCTCGACTTCGAGGCCGCCATCCGCATCGTCGCGGCGGACGGCGACCTCGACGCCCAGGACCGCGACCTGCTCGGTCGCCTCGACAGCCTGAAGCGCATCGACTGAGTCGCGATCCCCGAGCGCGCCGTCCGCATCGCGGGCGGCGCGCTCGTGCGTGGGCCGCGGGTGTGGACGGGGCGGGCGCCCCGGGCGACGGGCGCCCTACCGTGGACCTCCCGTCCCGATCCGGCCGGCGGCCTCGCCCACGGCCCCGGGACGCGGGGCGCCCGACGGCGCATCACGAGCGCCGGACAGCCGGCGCCCCACGGGGAGAGGCCGAGCACCGCATGATCAACGAGACCCTCATCGACACGCCTCCGCAGCTGTGGCGCACCTCGGAGCTGGTCGACAACGCCCGGCGCTACGTCGACGGCATCGACGCCCGCACGCCCGACCGCCTGTTCCTCGCCCTGAACACGCTCACGCTGGTGCTGGCCCGCTCGGGCCGGGCAGCGCAGGCGTCCGAGCTGCTGGATCGCGGGATCCGGGCGGCCGACCGGCTCATGCGCGCGGACGCGGACGCGATCCGGTTCGGCGTCGAGTGCGTGATCAACCACGCCGACCTCCTGCGGTACGCAGGTCAGCCGCGTGCCGCGATCGCGCTCCTGCGGGAGGTGCACGAGCTGTCCGGCGGCCGGCAGCCGGATCGCGCGGAGATCCTCGGGGTGGATCTCGTGCGCGGCCGGGACGCGAGCCCGGCGGTGATCGGCGGCGCCATGTTCATGCTGCGGCTGCGCAGCCGGATCTCGCTGCTCAAGACCCTCGTCGCGGTCGGCGACGAGGCCGAGGCGCTCGCGTTCGCCCGGTCCGCGGCCGAGGACAGCCGCGACGGGGGCGGCCCGCTGCTCGACGCGGCGCTCGACTACGTCGCGGCACTCGACGACGACGCGCCCGCCGCCGCGCCGGGCTCGCCTCCCGCCACGGCCGTCGAGGTCTGCCAGCTGATCCGCGCCCGGTCCCGGGTGGGACGTCCGATCCTCCCCGTCGCGGAGTTCGACGCCGCCGTCGACCGCGTCGTCGCGGCCACGACGATGCACAACCCGCGCACCCCGATCCTCTGGCGGGTGGCCCACGCCCGTGCGGCGGGTCTCGACGCACGCGTCGAGCAGCACGTGGCGCTCATGGGCGACGCCTGCGTCGCGGCCGGGGACAAGCGCCTGCACGAGCGCGCCCTGCTGTTCGCCGGTCGGGAGGTCGGGGAGGCGCGTGCGCTCTTCCCGGATCCGCGTCCGGACGCCGGGGAGCTCGACGCGCTCGCCCGCGCCTTCGCCCGCTGCGTCGACGAGCTCGACGCGCCGCTCGCCCCCGCCGTCTGACCGCGCCCGCCCGTCCGCGGCCGCCCGTCCGCGCCGGCCCGGACGCGCGCGGGGCTCCGGCGTACGGTCGAGGGATGAGCGACTCCGACATCGATCCCCTGTCCACCGTCCAGGGCGCCCCCGGCGTCACGCAGGCCATGCCCGGCGAGGGCGACTCCGACGCCAGCGTCGGCGGCACGGTCCCCGACGGCGAGAGCATCCAGCACGTCGACGACGACGAGGCGCCCGGCGACGGGGGTCTCTCCAGCGGCGGCGACTCGCTCGGCTCCGACGAGGACGCGGCCGACACGGGCGCGGGTTCGGGCGACGCGCCCACCGACCTGCCGGCCTGATCCACCGCACCGCCCGAGGGCCCGCCGTGATCCGTCACGGCGGGCCCTCGTGCGCGCGCCGGCGGGCCCGGGTCAGCCCGCGGCGGGCCCCAGCAGCGTCAGCCGCTCGCGGAGGAGCGCCCGGACGGCGTAGGGATCCGCGACGCTCAGCCGCCCCTCCTCGGAGACGCCGTCGCGCAAGACGAGCGGAAGGACGGATCGGCGGACGACGAGCGCGCCCCGGTTGCGTCCGCGCTCCACACGCTCGACGGGCTGCGCGAGCGCGTCGTCCGGCACGACGACCACCGCGGCCGCGAAGCGCACGCCCGCGGAGGCCGCGAGGGCCCGCGCGGCACCGACCAGCCACGTGACGGGCGCGTCGCCCGGGGCGAACGCGCCCTCGGGATCCGCCGCGACGGGCTGCAGCTCGCCGCGCACGAGCTGGACGTCCGTGCCCCAGTCCTCGGAGCTGAGCGCGAAGAGGCCCGCGGGCGCGAGCACGACGTGGTCGACCTTGCCGGCTCCGGCGAGCGGCCGGACGTCGTGGAAGATCGTGGCGCCCATGCCGAGCGACGCCGCGGCGCGCGCGGTCGCCTCCTCGGCCAGGGCCTTCGCGAGCAGCCAGCGGACGTCGCGCGGGGCGCGGCGCACGAGCTCGGGCGACCAGGGATCCACGCCCGGGTCGGCGCCCGGCGCGACGCCCTGCCAGTCGGCGACGCGGTCGAGGTAGTGGGCCCGGGCGAGCGCGCCCGCGACGCCGTGGACGGCCGCGCCGATGCGGGTGCCGGATCCGGGCGCGGGCGCGTATCCGGCCTCGTCCGGGCCGAGCGGCTCGTCGTCGGCGGCGGACGCGCGCCCCTGCCCGCGATCGTAGGCGGCGCGGTCGTCGGGATCCCCCACGAGCTCCCACGCGCGCTGCACCGCGTGGAACAGGTGCGCCTCGCCGCCCGTGTCGGGGTGGGTCGCGCGGACGAGCCGGCGGTACGCGGCGCGGAGGGTCGCGGTGTCCGCGGCGGGATCCACGCCGAGCACCTCGTACGGCGTGCGGTCGGCGGGGCTGCCCGCGCGGCTCACTCCGCGGGAGAGGCGGGCGCGTCGGCGGCGGCCTCGTCCTGGACCTCCGCCTCCCACGGCGCCGGGATGCCGTAGTAGCGCTCGAGGAAGTCCTGCACGCGCGCCTGGCGCTCATCGGCGGGCACCTCGGGGAAGGAGCCGTCGTTGAGGCAGAAGAAGTCCTGCGAGCGGCGCTTGAGGAGACCGGGGAGCATGTCCAGCCCGGCGCGCGACGTGGTGTCGACGTAGGCGACCTTGGCGTTCTCCTGCTGCACCGCGCGCGCGGTCATCTGCGCGTAGTAGTGGTACAGCGAGTTGGTGACCGAGATGTCGGTGCTCGAGCGGAAGCGGCTGAGCTGCGTGCGGTGGAAGTCCTCCGCGAACTCCTGCTCGAGCTCCAGCAGCACGCTCTTGCGCAGCGGCGTGGCGGCGTGCTCGAGGTGGCGCGTGATGAGGCGGCCGAAGCGGTCCATGAGCAGGCGCCGGTTGACGCGCGCCGAGTTCTCGAAGCCGCTGCGGTCGGAGTCGTTGTCGCCCAGGCCGATGCGGGTGGACGCCTCGATGAACTTGGTGATCCCGCCGGGCGAAAAGAACATGCCGGGCTGCACCGGGCGGCCGAAGAACATGTCGTCGTTCGAGTAGAGGAAGTGCTCGCTGAGGCCGGGGATGTGCTGGAGCTGCGACTCGACGGCCTGCGAGTTGTGCGTGGGCAGGGCGGCGGGATCCGTGAAGAACTCCTCGCTGCGCACGAACGTGACGGCGGGTTGGTCGGCCAGCCACGACGGCTTCGGCGAGTCGGTGACGATGAAGATCCGGCGCACCCACGGCGCGAACAGGTAGACGGAACGGAGCGCGTACTTGAGCTCGTCGATCTGGCGGAAGCGCGCCTCGGAGTCGTCGCCCTCGCCGACCACGACGTCCTTCATGCGCTCGGCGCGACGCTTCTGGAACTCGGGGTCGTTGCCGTCGACCCAGGAGAAGACCATGTCGATGTCGAACGTGATGTCGGACGCCTGCGCGTCGAACATGCCGCGGAGCGTCTTCCACTCGTGGCCGTACATCTCGACCGTGGTGGGGACCACCTCGGCGGCGGGGAGGATCTCGCGGGTGAGCGAGTTCTCGACCGGCCAGACGATGGTCTCGCCCTCGAAGCGGAAGAACTGCAGCTCGACGGCGGTGGACGCGCCGTAGGCCAGGAGGCCCACCGGCTCGATGCGCGGGCGGTAGAGGCGGAAGATGCCGGCGTCGGGATTGTCGGTGAGGCGGCCGTCGGCGACGAGCAGCGGCGGGCGGCGGCGGCCGTCGACGGTCTTCGCGTAGAGCGGCTCGTCCGCGCACGCGGCGACGAGGGCGCGCACCACGGTGTCGCGGTTCGCCACGTCGATGGCGATGACCGGGCGCTCGTCGTTGCCGCGGATCAGCCAGAAGTCGATGCCGGTCGCGAGCAGCGCGTCCCGGATGAAGAGGAGGTCGGTGACGAGCGCCTGGTGCGGCGTGAGCGTGCGGTTGACGAGGGTCGCGAGGCCCTTGCGGACGACGACGTCCGGGCGGTGGTGCGTGGTGGGCCACGTGGCGGGCGCGGGAGCGACCGCGTCGTCCTGGCGGGAGTACTCCTCCTCGCTGGTGGCGGGATCGACCGTCGGCTCGAGCGCTACGTTGAACTGCCGTGCGCTGCCCGCCATGGATCATCCCCTTGGTGCTTCTCGTGTGCCTGATGCGTGCGCCCGACCCGACGGGTGGCGACGCGCCATTCTACCGAGCCGGGGCCAGCGCCCCCGGTCGGGGGCGGTCAGCGGATGAGGGACGTCCGGCTCTCAGCCCTCGACGTCGGCGGCCGGGAGGGCGTCGACCTCCCAGACCACCGGCTCCGCGAGGAACGGGTGCGTGGCGGGGTCCGGCGTCTGGAGGATCGTGCGCGGGACGTCGTGCCAGCGCAGCTCCGCGAGCTCCTGGCCGACGGGGACCGCGTAGACGACGCACTGCATCCGCTCCTCCACGTCGTGTCCGTCCTCCAGGCCGAGGTCGGGGACCTCGTAGGGGCACTCGGCGTCGTCGGAGATGCCGCCGAGCTGGCGCTGGATGATGTCGACCTCGGTGCCGTCGGCGAGGAACGGGCGGAGGACCGGGCCGTTCTGCGGGCCGGCCTGGCCCTGGAGCCACCGGGTCTGCACGAACGCGAAGAAGGGGGTGCGGTCGGCGAACCGCGCGCCGTCCTCGTAGCCGGACCAGTAGGTGGGCTGCCCCTCGGCGACGCCCAGCAGTGTCGTCGCGACCACGTCGTCCGTCGCGCCGGTCTCGTCGACGCTCGGCAGGGCGACCACCTCGCCGAGGGCGACGCGCTGGCCGGGGGTGACCGTGGGCGCGGCGGCGGGGTCCATCGTCACGGCGTCGAACGGCGGCGCGGGCGGGCCGTCGGGTCCGACGGAGCAGCCCGCCAGGAGGAGGGATGCGGCGAGCGCGGATCCGGTCGCGGCGAGCGCGGCGCGGCCGCGGGATCGACGGCGGGGACGGGCGGCGTGGACGGTGGTGCGGATGCTCATGGTCTCCCCGGGTCTCCCTCCGAGCGTGGCAGCAGGGCCCGGACCGCGGCAAGTCGGGGGCGCGCCGGCGGGGGCGCGGCCACGCGGATGCGAGGATCGCTGTCAGACCCCACGCCCGACCGCGCTCCCCCGGTGGATCCGCGGCCGTCGACCGGGACGCCCGCAGAGGAGATCCATGGACCAGCCGACCGTCCGCTCCGTCGTGCCCGCCCGGACGCGCGACGACCTCGCCGCGCTCGGGCCGACCGTGGCGGCGCTCGCGGGCGGATCCGGCATCTTCGCCGAGCCGCACCCGCACCTCACGGGGCTGGTCGACCTGCAGGCGCTCGGCTGGCCGTCGCTCGTGGTCACGGACGACGGGCTCGAGATCGCGGCGACGTGCACCATCGCCGAGGTCGCCGGGATCGCGCCGCGGGACGGCTGGGCGGCGCACCCGCTGTTCCTCCAGGCCTGCACGGCGCTGTTCGGATCGACGAAGATCTGGCGGGTCGCGACGGTCGGCGGGAACGTCTGCTCGGCGCTGCCGGCCGGCCCGATGACGGCGCTCGCGTCCGCGCTCGACGCGGAGGCGCTGATCTGGCGGGCGGCCACCGCGGACGACCCCGCCCACGACGAGCGCATGCCCGTCTCCGAGCTCGTGACCGGCGACCGGACCACCGCGCTCCGGCCGGGCGACGTGCTGCGGTCGATCCACGTCCCGGCGTCGTCGCTGCGCTCCCGGACGGCGTTCCGCAAGATCGCGCTGTCGCCCATCGGGCGCTCCGGGTCCGTGGTGATCGGCCGGCTCGACGAGGACGGCGCGTTCGCGCTCACCGTGACGGGCGCCACCCTGCGGCCCGAGCAGCTGCGCTACCAGGCCCTCCCCGCGGCGGAGGCGCTCGCGGACGACGTGCGGGCGATCGGATCCTGGTTCACCGACGCGCACGGGGCCGCGGACTGGCGCCGTGCGGTGAGCGCGCTGCTCGCGGAGGAGATCCGCGCGGAGCTGGCGGGCGATGCGGCGGGCTCGGGCGACGGGCCGGCATCCGGCGAGCGCGGCACCCCGCCCGGCGCCGCCACCACGACGACGGCAGGAGCACGCCCGTGAGCATGACCGTGGACGGCCGCGAGATCCCGGGAGAACCGGCCCCCGGCCAGAGCCTGCGCACCTGGCTGCGCGCGCACGAGGTCTTCAGCGTGAAGAAGGGCTGCGACTCCGGCGACTGCGGCGCGTGCTCCGTGCTCCTCGACGGCGAGGCCGTGCACTCGTGCATCCTGCCGGCGTTCCGGGCGGCGGGCCGGGAGGTCACGACGGCGGCAGGGCTCGGGACGCCGGGCGACCTGCATCCGGTGCAGGAGCGGTTCGTCGAGGCGGCGGGGTTCCAGTGCGGGTTCTGCACGCCCGGCATGGTCGTGACGGCGGCATCGCTCGGCGCGGACGACCTCGACGACCTGCCGCGCCTGATGAAGAGCAGCCTCTGCCGGTGCACGGGGTACCGGGCGATCGACGAGGCGATCCGCGGGGAGCACGGCGGCGCGGATCACGCGCACGCGGAGGGCTGCGGCGGGGCGCGGCCCGAGGGGCTGGGGCCGGTGCGGGCGACGGGATCCGCGTCCGCCGCCGGATCCGCCGCGACGGCCGAGGACGCCCGCACCGCCGAGCGCGCCCAGACCGGCCGCGTCGGCACGTCGCTGCACGCGCCCGCGAGCGAGCGCGTCGTCAGCGGCCTCGAGCCCTACACGCTCGACGTCGCGATCCCGGGCCTCCTGCACGCGAGCCTGGTGCGCAGCCCGCACCCGCACGCGCGCATCCGCTCCATCGACACGACGGAGGCGCTCGCGCTGCCGGGCGTGCACGCCGTGCTCACCCACCACGACTCCCCCGCGACGCTCTACTCGTCCGCCCGGCACGAGGACCGCTTCGACGATCCCGACGACAGCCGCGTCTTCGACGACGTGGTGCGGTTCCGCGGGCAGCGCGTGGCCGCCGTGATCGCCGACGAGGTCGGGATCGCGGAGGCCGCCGCGCGCCTGGTGCGGGTCGACTACGAGGTGCTCCCCGCCGTCTTCGACCCGGAGGAGGCGAGGCGGCCGGGGGCTCCCCTGGTGCACGGCGACAAGGATCCCGCCGTCTCGCGCCTCGCCGACCCGCAGCGCAACGTCGTCGCGGAGATGCACGGCGAGCACGGCGACGTGGCGGCCGGGCTCGCCCGCGCCGACGCGGTCGTCTGCGGCACGTGGTCGACGCACCGCGTCGCGCACACGCACCTGGAGACGCACGCGACCGTCGGCTGGATGGAGGAGGGCCGCCTCGTGCTCCGCACCAGCTCGCAGGTGCCGTTCCTCGTGCAGCGCGAGATCTGCCGGCTGTTCGAGCTGGAGCCGGAGGAGGTGCGCGTCTTCACGGCGCGCGTCGGCGGCGGGTTCGGCGGCAAGCAGGAGATCCTCACCGAGGACGTCGTCACCCTCGCCGTGCTCGCCACCGGCCGCCCGGTGCAGCTGGAGTTCACGCGGTCGGACGAGTTCACGCTCTCGCCCGCGCGGCACCCGATGCGGGTGGGCGTCACGGCCGGCGCGACCTCGGACGGCGTGCTCACGGCGCTCGCCGTCGACGTGCTCAGCGACACGGGCGCATACGGCAACCACGGGCCCGGCGTCATGTTCCACGGCTGCAACGAGTCGATCGCGCTCTACCGCTCGCCGGCCAAGCGCGTGGACGCGCAGAGCATCTACACGAACAACCTCCCGTCGGGCGCGTTCCGGGGCTACGGCCTCGGGCAGGTGATCTTCGCGATCGAGTCCGCGCTCGACGAGCTCGCGCGGGAGCTCGGCATCTCGGGCTTCGAGATCCGGCGCCGCAACGCCGTGGTGCCGGGCGACCCGCTGATCATCACGCACGCCGAGGGCCCGGACCTCGGCTTCGGCGGCAGCTACGGGCTCGACCAGTGCCTCGACCTCGCCGAGCAGGCGCTCCGCGACGGCGGCGGGGATCCGGTGCCCGCCGGCGACCGCTGGCTCGTGGGCGAGGGCATGGCCGCGGCGATGATCGCCACCATGCCGCCGCGCGGGCACTTCGCCGACGTGACGGTGGCGATGGCCGCCGACGGGGTCGTCACGGTGTCGGTCGGCACGGCCGAGTTCGGCAACGGCACGACCACCGTGCACGCGCAGCTCGCCGCGACCGCGCTCGGCACGACGCCCGACCGGATCCGCATCCGCCAGTCCGACACCGACGTCACCCGCTACGACACGGGCGCGTTCGGCTCCGCGGGCACGGTCGTCGCGGGCAAGGCCGTGCACCGGGCCGCCGTCGCGCTCGCCGGCCTGCTGCGGGAGGCGGCCGCCGCGCGCACGGGGATCGCCGCGGACGCGTTCGCGCTCACGCCGGACGCGCTCGTCGCCGACGGCGTGCAAGTGCTGATCGCCGAGCTCATCGGCCCCGACGGCCTCGCCGCCCAGGCTCACGAGGACGGCGCGCTCCGCTCCCTCGCGTTCAACGTGCACGCGTTCCGGGTGGCGGTGGATCCCGCGACGGGCGAGGTCCGCATCCTCCGCTCGGTGCAGGCCGTCGACGCGGGCACCGTGCTCAACCCCGCGCAGCTGCGCGGCCAGGTCGAGGGCGGGACGGCGCAGGCGCTCGGCACGGCCATGTACGAGGAGGTCGTGCACGACGGCGAGGGGCGGATCCTCACGGACGTGCTGCGGAACTACCACATCCCCCAGCTCGCCGACCTGCCGGTGACCGAGGTGCTGTTCGCCGACACGCACGACGACAACGGGCCGCACGGCGCGAAGTCGATGAGCGAGGCGCCCTACAACCCGGTCGCGCCCGCGCTCGCGAACGCGGTGCGCGACGCCATCGGGATCCGGCCGCACGACCTGCCGATGTCGCGGGACCGCGTGTGGCGGCTCCTGCACGGCGGCGGGCCGCAGCCGCGGTTCGACAGCCCGACGACGCTCGGGGAGCGCGGGACGCGGGAGTAGCCGCGGGGCGATCAGGCGGCGACGCGGCGCCGCCGGGCCACCACGACCGCGCGCCCGACCACGCCGACCAGCAGCACGCCGACCCCCACCGCGATCGACGCCGCGGGCAGCGTGGCCACGAGCACCAGGCAGCCGACGACGCCGAGCACCTGCAGCGCCTTCGGGTACCGACGGTGCGCGCGCTCCTGCGTGAACGCGGCGGCGTTGGCGACCACGTAGTACAGCAGCACGCCGAAGGACGAGAAGCCGACGACGCCGCGGAGGTCCACCGTGAGCACGAGCGCGACGACGACCACGGCCACCGCGATCTCGGCCCGCTGCGGTACCCGGTACCGCGGGTGCACGACCGCGAGCCCGCGCGGCAGGTCGCCCTCGCGCGCCATCGCGAGCGACGTGCGCCCGATCCCGGCGAGGAGCGCGAGCAGCGCGCCGAGGCACGCGGCCGCGGCCCCGACGCCGACGACCGGCACCGCCCACGCCCAGCCCGCGTCGCGCACGACGTCGGCGAGCGGCGCGGTGGATCCGCCGAGCCGCGCCTCCCCGAGCACCCCGAGGAGCGTCACGGCCACGAGCGCGTAGACGACGAGCGCGCCACCGAGCGCCAGGAGGATCGCGCGCGGGATGGTGCGCGCGGGATCCCGCACCTCCTCGCCCATGGTCGCGATGCGCGCGTACCCCGCGAAGGCGAAGAACAGGAGTCCGGCGGATTGGAGGACGCCGTACGGGGTGGTGTCGACGACGCCGGTGACCGGGTCCGCGCCGGCGGTCGGTCCGCCCGCGAGGAGGCCGGCGACCAGCACGAGCGCGATCACCGCGAGGACCACCGTGATGATCACGCGGGCGAGCCGCGCCGTGCGGGTCACGCCGAGGCAGCCGACCACCGCCAGGGCGACGACGGCGAGCGCGGCGACGGGCCGCTGCCACGCGGCGGGCACCGCGTACGCGGCGAAGGTCAGGGCCATGGCCGCGCAGCTCGCGGTCTTGCCGATGACGAACGACCAGCCCGCGAGGAAGCCCGGCCACTCCCCCAGCCGCTCCCGGCCGTAGAGGTAGGAGCCGCCGGACGACGGGTAGCGGGCCGCGAGCTGGGCGGATGCGGTGGCGTTGGAGAAGGCGACGACCGCCGCGATCGCGAGGCCGAGGAGCAGGCCGGAACCTGCCGCGCGGGCGGCGGCGGGCATGACCGCGAATATCCCGGCGCCGATCATCGCGCCGAGGCCGAGCACGGTGGCGTCGAGGAGGCCGAGGCGGCGGGCGAGGCCGGGCTGCGGCGCGGCGGATGCGGATGCGGCGGTCATGCGGTCTCCCCGTGGATCGGCCCGGTGGTCGTCGTGAGCGGCGCACCCGCGGCGCCGGCGCGCGCGGCCAGCACCTCCGCGAGGATCGAGACGGCCGTCTCCTGCGGCGTGCTCGCGCCGATGTCGAGGCCGATGGGCGAGCGCAGGCGCGCGAGCTCCGCGTCCGTCACGCCCTCCTCCACGAGGAGAGCGCGGCGACGCACGTCGGTGGCGCGGGATCCCATCGCCCCGACGAACGCGACCGGCAGGCGGAGCGCGGCGACGAGCAGCGGCACGTCGAAGCGGTCGTCGTGGGTGAGCACGCAGATCACGGTGCGGGCGTCGACCTCGGTGCGCGCGAGGTACTCGTCCGGCCACTCGGCGACGACCTCGTGCGCCGTCGGGAAGCGCGCCCGCGTCGCGAAGGCCGGTCGGGCGTCGCACACGGTGACGCGGTAGCCGAGCAGCGCTGCCGCGTCGGCGAGGGCGGCGGAGAAGTCGACGGCGCCGAAGACGAGGAGCCGGGGCGGCGGGGCGGCGACGAGGTGGAGGACGCGCAGCGGGCCGTCGGCGCAGTCGACCTCCGTCGTGCCCGAGCGGCCGGCGGCGAGGCGGGCGGCGAGCTCGGCGCGGATCCGGCGGGCGGGGTCGGCGCCCACGGCCGCATCCACCGCGGCGTCGGGCGCGCTCGTGATCCAGGTGCCGACGGCCGGCCCCTCCAGCACGAGCGCGAGCGACGCGGCACGGCCGGCGCGGGCGTCCTCGAGGGCCGAGCGCACGGCGTCGCACACGGGCGACCGCGCGTCGCCGGCGGGCGCGACCTCCACGACCACCACGCCGATCCGACCGCCGCACGTGAGGCCTACCTGGAACGCGTCGTCGTCGCTGACGCCGAAGGACGTGAGCGCGGGCATCCCGTCGTCGAGCACGCCGGTCGCGACCTCGACGACCGCGCCCTCCACGCATCCGCCGGAGATGGATCCGATGACGCGGCCCCCGTCGTCGACCGCCATCGCGGTGCCCGCCGTCCGCGGGGCACTGCCGAGCACGTCCGTGACGCACGCGACGGCGAGGCGGCGGCCGTCGGCGAGGGCGTCGAGCACCTCGGCGGCGATCTCGAGCACGGCACCTCCGGGACGGGCGCGCCGATGGTCGGGCGCGGAACGGGCGGGAGGGCGGTGGCCCGCGGGATCGCGATGGTACCGCCCGCGTCAAGCCTCGCACGGCCCCTGCGTAGGGTGGGACGCGGATGCCGGGGGGATCCTCCCGCGGTGTCGCGCGCCGCATCCGGCGCCGCCAGAGGGGGACCCATGACGTCGACCGCACCCGATCGCCCGCAGCCGATGTTCCGGCGGATCCGCCGCGCGTGGGCCGATGCGCCCGCGGTCGTGCAGGTGCTCGCCGTCGCCGTGGTCTACTTCGGCTTCCTGACCCTCATCGACTTCGCCGGGTGGAACGAGGTCGGGTTCGCCCTGCTCCTCCGCGCCGGCCTCGCGCTCGTGTTCGGCGCGCTGATGATCGGCTCGCGCCGCATCCGCGGCCGACGCTCGGCCCGCACCCCCAGCTGGGTCGAGGTGTCGGAGGCCACCGAGGACGGGGAGCTCCCGGCGGATGCGGACCCCGGCGCCTGGCTCGCGGCGCTGGAGCGACGCCGCGCCGAGATCCGGCAGGAGGCGTGGCTCGTGCCGATCGCGCTGGTCGTCGTCGTGGCCCTGACCTTCCTGAACGGCGCGAGCGCGGACCGCGCCGTCGCGGGGATCGTGTTCCTCGCGGTCTTCGTCTCCTGGGCCGCCGTGCTGATCGTCTCGCGCACCCGCCGCCGCGACGCCGTCGACGCCCTGCTCATCCCGCTGCAGGAGTCGGCGCGCGCCGACGAGGAGCGTCGCGCCGGCTGGGCGCCGCCGTCCTCGGAAGACCGCATTCCCCCGGCTGCTGGATAATGTGCAGCGCGCGCGACGACCGGGCGCCCCGCGAATCCGAGGAGCGACCATGACCCCGACGACCCGCCGCGCGTCCGGCCCCACCGCATGAAGGCCCTGTCGGACCGGTTCCAGCGGGCTCCCCTCGGGATCGTCTTCCTGGTCCTCGCGGCCATCGTCTTCGTCGTCCGCACCCTGGTCGGGCCCCTCCTGCTCGACGACGCCCTGTCGCCCGGCCGCACGATCGCGACCCTCGTCAGCTCGCTGCTCATCGCCGGCGTCATGACGTTCGTCGTCGCGCGTCAGCGCCGTCGCAGCGGCGGCGCCGACACGATGGCCGACGTGACCACGTCGCTGAAGACCCGGCAGCTCCCGCTCGATGCCGACCCCGCCGCGTGGATCCCGGCCCTCGAGTGGCGGCGCCGGCAGTTCCGGCGCTCGCTGTGGCTGATGCCCGTGCTCGTCGTGGTGCTGGTCGCGATGGGCGTCGCGGCGGCCCTGCTGGTCCCCGGCTCCCCCGCCGGCTGGATCATCGTGGTCGTCTTCCTCGCCCTCGGCATCGTCAGCGTGGTGCAGGCCCGCCGCACCATCCCCCGCATCGACGACCTGCTGCGCCAGTTCCGCGAGCGCGACGGGGCCCGGGCCGACGCGGATTACGCCGGCGACACCGGCGACGCGACCCGGCGGGCTCCCACGAGCCCGGCGGCGGGCGCCTGATCCGTCTCCGCCCGTGACCGGCCCGACGAACCCCGCGCGTGGCCGAGTCTGGCGCGCCCGCCGGTTCGCCGACCGCCACCCCGCGGTGCCCGCCCTGGCCGCCGCTGCCGCCTACGCGGGGATCACGCTCTACTCGCGCGCCGCGTTCGGGCACGAGGCGAGCGGCGACCGGATCCTCGGGACCCTCACCGTGGCCCTGCTCGCGGCCGCCGTCCTGACGCTCGTCCTCGCGCGTCGCCGACGCGGCGGCCGTCCCCTCCTGCGGTGGATCGACGTCTCCGAGGCGATCGACGCCGGGCAGCTGCCCACGGACGCCGAGGACGACGCGGACGCCTGGCGATTCCTCCTGCTCCGCCGCCGCGAGGTGCACGACCAGCTCGGCGGACCGTGGGCGGTGCTCGTCGCGGCCGTGCTCCTCGTCGGCACGATCGCGCTCGGGGTGCTCGGCGGGCCGCCGTGCGCCTGGACGCTGCCGGCGGTCCTCGCCGCGATGGTCGCGGGCATGGCCGTCGTGCGACGCCGTCGGCTCGAGCGGATCGACGCCCTGCTCCAGCCGCTGCTCGCGGAGGAGGCCCGGAGAGCGGCACGGCACGACGGCGACGGCCTCGACGACGGCCGGGACGACGAGCCGCGGGCGCACGAGTAGGACGGCTTCCTGAGCGCGGCCGTCCCGCGCGGCGTGTCGGATGCCCGCCGGTCGCCCGCGGTCGACCATCGTCCGGGGAACGCGCCCGCTGCGCCGCCGTCCCGCCGCCCCTCACCGTCACGCACCATCCGAGCGAACGGATCCGCATGAGCGACCACCGCACCACGCCCTCCCCCGCCGCGCCCGCCACGGCCGCCCGCCGCGCCGTGCACCGCGGCCACGTCCTCCACATCACGGGCGCCCCGCTCGTGCAGGACGCCCGGCGCCACCTCGTCTCCGTCCCCGACGGCGCGCTCGCGGTCGACGACGCCGGCCGGATCGCGTGGGTCGGCCCGTTCCGCGACCTCCCAGCCGCCTTCGCCGACGCCCCCGTGCACGGCGACGCGTCCGACTTCCTCATCCCCGGCTTCGTCGACGCCCACGTGCACTTCCCGCAGACCTACACGACGAGCGCGCACGGCGGCGGCCAGCTCCTCGAGTGGCTCGACACGTGCGTCTTCCCGTCCGAGGCACGGCTCGAGGACGAGGGCTTCGCGCGCATGATCGCGGCGGACTTCACGCGCCGCCGGATCATGGCGGGCACGACGAGCGCGCTCGTGTTCGGATCCGCGTTCCCGCACGCCCAGGACGCCCTGTTCGAGGCCTCCCGCAACGCGGGCCTCCGGCTGGTGAGCGGCCGCGGGATCCAGACGGTCGGCTCCGGCCCCGCCGCCCCGCTCCTCACCTCGGAGGAGGACGCGATCGCGCTCTCGTGCGCGGAGATCGACCGCTGGCACGCCGTCGACACGGGCGACGCGACGACCGCGACGCTCCAGGTCGCGATCGTGCCGCGCTTCAGCCTCTCGGTGACCCCGACGACCCTCCGCGGCCTCGGCGAGCTGTACGACGTGGCGCGCGGCGAGGGCGTGCACTTCCACTCGCACCTCAACGAGAACGACCGGCCGGGCACGGGCGAGATCGCCGCCGTCCGCGAGGTCTTCGGCACCGCCACCTACCTCGACACCTACGACGGGCTCTTCCTGCCCGGGTCGGAGCGGGGCGGATCCAGCCTCCTCGGCCGCCGCAGCGTCTTCGCCCACGCGGTGCACTGCCAGGACTCCGAGCTCGCGCGCCTCGCCGAGACCGGCAGCAGCATCGCGCACTGCCCGACGTCGCAGCAGTTCCTGGGCTCCGGCACCATGCCGTGGCGCCGCACGGTGGCGTCGGGCGTGAACGTGGCGATCGGATCCGACGTGGGGGCCGGCGACGAGTGGCTCGTCTCCCGCGTGCTCAACGACGCGTTCAAGGTGCACCTCTCGGAGCCGGGCGACGCGGGCGTGGAGATCGACGCGGCCGAGCTGCTGTTCACCGGCACGCTCGCCGGCGCCCGCGCGCTCGACATGGAGGACCGCTACGGCAACCTCGACGTGGGCAAGGACGCCGACTTCCTCACGATCACGCCGGACCGCTGGGAGCCGCTCGCCTTGACGCTCGCCCACGGGATCCGCGCGGACGACGCCGACCGCGCCACCGACCAGATCCTGTTCACGCTGCTGATGGGGCTGCGCGAGCCGGCCATCTCGGCCGTGCACGTGCAGGGGCGGCGGGTGTCGGCGGGCTGACGGCGCGCCGGCGCTCAGGCGCCTCGTTCGTCCCGCTCGCGCGCCTCCCGCAGCCGGAGCCACGCGCGGTGCGCCACGACGACGAGGGCGAGCCACGCGAGCGCCAGCAGCCAGCCGGCGATCACGTCGGTCAGCCAGTGGTGCCCGAGGTAGACGCGGCTGAGGCTCACCTACGCGGCGAACGCGATGGCGACGACGTACGTGAGCACGCGCGTGGACCGCCGCATCTGCCGGAGCACGAGCAGGTACGCGACGATCCCGGCGACCACGCTCGCGTTGAGGGTGTGGCCGGACGGGAACGACGGCGACGCCTCGTAGGGCGGAACGGCGTCGGCGCGTGGCGGGCGGTCGCGGCCGACGAGCTCCTTGCCGACCTCCGTCATGGCGAGGGATCCGGCGCCCGCGGTGAGGCCGAGCACGACCGGCACCCACTGACGACGGCGGATCGCGAGGGCGACGATCACCGCGACGCCCACGATCGGCACGGCGTAGACGCCGGCGGCCTCGGTGAAGACGGTCACGGCGGTGTCGAGCCACGGCGAGCGGACGCCCATCGCCAGGTGCAGCGCGGGCTCGTCGAGGAGCGCGACGCTGTCGTCGTCGATCACGGCGACGTAGAGGCCGGCGAACAGGCTCGACGCGGCGGTGATGACGAGGAGGCCGAGGATCAGGAACGCGGCGAAGGCGCCGGACGGGCCGACGCGGGTCGCGGCACGGACGACGCGGCCGGGCAGGCGGACACGTGCGGGGCGGCGGCGCGGCGGGAGGCGGTCGCCCGTGGAGGCGACGCGGTCGCCTGCGGGCCGCTTCACCCGTGGACGAGCGCTGAGGACGGCACGCGGTGGCGGCGGCGGACGGCGGACGCGATGAGGCCGGCCGTGCCCGCGATGACCCCGATGACGAACGTCGCGACGCCCCCGATGACGCCCATCAGCACGATCCCGAAGGCACCCGCGGACTCGTCCGGCTGCCCGGAGACGTCCCGCGTCGCCCACGCCGCGAGCACGGCGAGACCCAGGGCCAGGACGAGCGCGACGATCGTGGAGCCCACGAGGTACCAGCCCCACCCGGCGCCACGGGCCTTCGCGACGACGAGCACGACGGCGGCGACGATCACGAGCACCGGCACTCCGAGCGTCAGGGTGAGGGCGAGCGCGAACGCGGTGTCGGGATCCATGGATCGAGCGTAGGCCGCACGGCTGGGCGCGGCGAGGGCGCGGCGAGGGCACGGCGAGGGCACGGCGGGCGCGCTCCTAGCATGGGCGGATGGCGGGATCACGGGGCGCGGACGACGACGGGCGCTCGGCCGGGCGGATCGCCGGCGTCGTGCTCGGCGCCGGCGCGGGCACCCGGTACGGCGGCCCCAAGGCCCTCGCGACGCATCCCGACGGCACGCCGTGGCTCGCGACCGCGATCCGCGCGCTCGCCGACGCCGGCTGCTCCCCCGTGCTCGTCGTGCTCGGCGAGCGGGCGGACGAGGCGGAGGCGCTCCTCACCACGCGCCCGGAGTCCGCTCACGCGCTCGTCGTGCGCGCCGACGACTGGGCCCTCGGGATGTCCGCCTCCCTGCGCGCGGCGCTCCGGGCCGCCGCCGCCCTGGATCCGCCGCCCGTCGCCCTCGCCGTCGTCCCCGTGGACGTGCCCGACCTCGACGCGGCGACCGTCCGCCGGGTGATCGGCGCCGCACCGGTCGACGCATCGGCCCTGCGCCAGGCCGTCTTCCGCGGACGCCCCGGCCACCCCGCCCTGCTCGGCCGCGGCCACTGGGCGCCGCTCGCCGCATCCGTCCACGGCGACGAGGGTGCCCGCCGCTACCTGGCCGCCCATGACGCGCAGCTCGTCGAGGCCGCCGATCTCAGCACGGGGGCGGACGTCGACCGGCGCTCCTGACCCGACGACGGATCCGCCTCCCCGGGAGCCGGCTGCGCCCGGCCTGCGGGACCGTGTCGAACCGCGCGCCGCGACGCCGCCTCGCAGTACGGTGACCCCGCGCCTCCGGGGATCCGCCGACCGGTCGCGTCCCGCGACGCACGCGATCCGCCGCCGCACCGACCGAGCACAGGAGCGACCTTGCCCTTCGACGACGAGCCCCTCGAAGACGAGCCCTCGGCAGGCCGCCCGCCCCGCTCCGCTCGATCCCCGCGGGCCGGGATCGCCCGACACGGACGACTCCGCCGGCCCGGTGCCATCCGACCGGTCCTCGGCCTCCTCGCGGCGACCGCGGCGGTCGTGGTGGTCAGCGCGGGATCCATCACCGCCATCGCGGCGTGGGACCTCAGCCGCACGGTCTCCGCGAACTCCGTCGACATCTCCGACGGCGGCCCGCTCCCACCCTCGCTGGCCGGGCTCGACGGCGGCGCCGACATCCTGCTCGTCGGCAGCGACAGCCGCGAGGGCCAGGGCGACGGGTACGGCGACCCGAAGGTGGTGGGGACGGGACGTCTCAACGATGCGACCGTCCTCGTGCACATCAGCGCCGACCACAGCCGCGCGACCGCGATCTCCTTCCCCCGCGACATGCTCGTCGACATCCCGTCCTGCCGGAGCGAGGACGGCAAGCCGGACGTCCCCGCAGCGACCCACGTGATGCTGAACACGGCGCTCAGCCGCGGCGGGCTGGGCTGCGTCGTGCGCACCATCACGAGCATCACGGGGATCGGCATCCCCTACGCGGGCGTCGTGCAGTTCAACGGCGTCGCCGCCGTCTCCGACGCCGTGGGCGGAGTCCCCGTGTGCCTGGCCAAGCCCATCAAGGACAAGTACACGAGCCTCGACATGCCGGCCGGCATCAACGTCATCCACGGCCACGAGGCCGCCGAGTTCCTCCGGACCCGCCATGGCGTCGGCGATGCGAGCGACATCGATCGCATCAGCAACCAGCAGGTGTTCCTCGGCGCCCTCGTCCGCACGGTGACGAGCAGCGGCACCCTGTCGAACCCCGCGAAGGTCTACGAGATCGCCCGCGCGGTCGTGGAGAACATGAGCCTGTCGACCTCCATGGACAGCCCGGCGGCCATCGCCTCCATCGCCCTCACCGTCAAGGACATCCCCGCGGACCGCTTCAGCTTCGTGCAGTACCCGAGCATCCGACGCGACGACGGTCGCGTCGACCCGGACACGCAGGCCGGGAAGGACCTCATCGGCGTGGTCTCCTCCGACTCCGACTTCAGCCTGGCGCCCGGCTCCATCGGCGGCGGTGTGCAGGCTCCCCCGTCGACCCCCGCGCCGTCGGCGTCACCCGGTTCCGAGGATGCCGGCGCCGCGGGCGCGACCCCCGATCCCGGGACGGTCCTGCCGAAGGACGTGACGGGTCAGACCGCGGCCGAGGAGACGTGCGCGCACGGCTGACCGGCGCGCGACGGGACGCGCCTCAGCGCGCGAGCGCCTCCTCGAGCGCGTGCCACGCGAGCAGCGCGCACGTGCCGCGGAGCGGGTAGCGGCCGGAGTCCGCGAGGGCGAACGCGTCGCCGAGGCGGTCCTCCGCGCCGGGGAGGAGCTCGTGGGAGCGGATCAGCGCGCGCAGCTCGACGACGAGCGCCGACGCCTCCGCGGCCGTCCGCCCCTCCACGAGCTCGGCGAGCATCGACGCGGACGCCTGCGAGACCGTGCAGCCGCGGCCGTGCCAGCGGACGGCGATGCGCTCGGCGGGATCCACGACCGCGCCCGCGTCGACGGGCGGGTGCGCGGGATCCGCCGCGAGCACCCGCAGGTCCACCACGTCGCCGCAGGTCGCGTTCCGCTGCTCGGAGGTCCCGAGGACGACTCCGACGGAGGGCGTCGCGGCGTCCGGCTCGGCGACGAACCGGCCGGGCGCCGACGCCGCCCGCAGCGCCGCGTCGCTGCCGACGCGGCGCCGGGCGTGGTCCGCGATGAGCGCCGATGCGATCTGCCGGTCGAGCGTCATCGCCCGACCGCGTACCCCTGCGCCCCGCGCGGGTTGGCCGCGGCTCCCAGGAGGCCGGTGCCGGGATCCCGCGTCACGGCCGAGAGGCGCCCGAGCGTCCAGTCGCCGACCACCTCCACCTCGTGCCCGCGGGCCCGCAGGTCGGCGATGACGTCGTCGCCCACCCGGCCCTCGACCACGAGGCCGCCGGGCGTCCAGGTGCGCGGCCAGAAGGATCCGGGGACGCTCGTCGTGTGGAAGGTCGGCGCGTCGACCGCCTGCTGCGGGCTGAAGCCGCCGACGATCGTGCGCAGCAGGTAGGGCAGCTGCCACTGGTCCTGCTGGTCGCCGCCGGGCGAGCCGAGCGCCTCCACGGGCTGGCCGTCGCGCGTGATCAGCGTGGGCGTCAGCGTCGTGCGCGGCCGACGCCCGGGCACCAGCGACGACGGGCCGCCGGGCTCGAGCCACGTCATCTGCAGGCGCGTGCCGAGGCAGAAGCCGAGCGACGGGATGAACGGCGACGACTGGAGCCAGCCGCCGGACGGCGTGGCGGAGATCATGTTGCCCCACCGGTCGACGATGTCGAGGTGGCAGGTGTCGCCGCGCGTCTCGCCCGTCCGGGAGACCGTGGGCTCGCCCGTGCCGCCGGCGGACGCGGGCGCGTCGCCCTCGACCACGAGCGGCGGCAGGAACGGCTCCACGCCGGCGACGTGCCCGGGGCGCAGCTCGTGCGACGCCTGGTCCGTGATGAGCGCGCGCCGCTCCGCCGCGTACTCGGGCGACAGCAGCGCGTCGAGGGGCGCGCCGCCCGGCACCGCGTCGCCGTAGTACGCCTCGCGGTCGGCGAGGGCGAGCTTCTGCGCCTCGATGACGCGGTGGATCCCGGCGGACGTCGCCGGGTCGATCTCGTCGTCGGAGTACCCGTCGAGGATCATCAGGGCCTGCAGCAGCGCTGGCCCCTGACCCCACGCGTCGGTCTTCCAGATGCGCAGGCCGCGGAACTCGATCGACACGGCGTCCTCCCACGAGGCGCGCGAGCCGGCGAGGTCAGCGGCGGTGATCAGGCCCGCGTGGTCGGCGCCGGTGGAGTGCCGGTGCGGATCCTGCACGCTCGCCACCATCTCCTCCGCGACGAAGCCCTCCGCCCAGACGGTGCGCGCGGCCTCGATGCGGGCCTCGCGCGTCGCGTCGGGTCCGGCGGCCGCCGACGCCTCGGCGAGGATCCGCTCCATGGCCGCCGCCCACGCGGGGTTCCGCACGAGCGATCCGGCGACGGGCGCCTCGCCATCCGGCATCCAGAACGCGGCCGACGCGGACCAGTGCTCGCGGAACAGGTCGCCCACGCCCGCGATGGTGCGGCGGACGCTCTCCAGCACCGGATGCCCGTCGCGCGCGTACCCGATCGCGAACGCCCACACGTCGGCGAGCTCCCACGTGCCGTGATCGCGAAGGAGCAGCAGCCAGGCGTCGACCGCGGCGGGCACGGCGGCGGCGAGCGCTCCGGCGCCGGGCACGCGGTCGAGGCCCTCGGCGCGGAAGCGCTCGGGCGTCGCGGCGGCGGGCGCGGATCCCTGGCCCATGAGGAGCTTCGGCGCGGCCTCCCCCGCGACGTGCACGACGGCGGTCATGTCGCCGCCGGGCCCGTTGAGGTGCGGCTCGACGACGTGCAGCACGAACGCGCTCGCGACCGCGGCGTCGAACGCGTTGCCGCCGCGCTCGAGCACGGCCTGGCCTGTGCCGGACGCGAGCCAGTGCGTGGAGGCGCTCATGCCGAACGTGCCGCGGAGCGTGGGTCGGGTGGTGAATGCGTCGGGCGCGCGGAATGTCACTCGGGGTCCTTCCGGTGGGGATCCCAGTCGACCACACGGATCGCGCGTCGCGGGAATGCCGACGACCTCGCGCTCGTTCACCGTTCGACCCGGGAGGCCCATGACTGACACCACTGGCGTCGGATTCCGATCCGAGCGCGGACCCATCCTCATCGCCCTGATGCTGACGACGGGCCTCGTGGCCATCGACTCGACCATCCTCGCCACCGCGGTGCCGTCCATCGTGGACGACCTCGGCGGCTTCGCCTCGTTCCCGTGGCTGTTCTCCATCTACCTGCTCGCGCAGGCGGTGTCGGTGCCGCTGTACGCGAAGCTCAGCGACACCGTCGGGCGGAAGCCGATCATCCTCATCGGCATCGGGCTGTTCCTCGTGGGATCCGTCCTGTGCGGGTTCGCGTGGAGCATGCCCGCGCTCATCGCGGCCCGCGCGATCCAGGGCCTCGGCGCCGGCGCGGTCGCGCCCATGGCGATCACGATCGCGGGCGACATCTACACGGTCGCCGAGCGCGCCAAGACGCAGGGCTACCTCGCGAGCGTGTGGGCGGTCTCCAGCGTCGTCGGTCCGACCCTCGGCGGCGTGTTCTCCGAGTTCACGACATGGCGGTGGATCTTCTTCGTCAACGTGCCGCTGTGCCTCCTCGCCGGCTGGATGATCGTCCGCCGCTTCCACGAGTCCATCGAGCGCACGCGGCACCGCGTCGACTACGCGGGCGCCGCGCTCCTCACGGTGGGCCTCAGCCTCCTGATCCTCGCCGTGCTCGAGGGCGGCCAGGCGTGGGCGTGGGACTCCGTGCCGAGCATCGGCGCGTTCGCGATCGGCGCCGTGCTGATCGTCGCGTTCCTGCTGGTGGAGCGCCGCGCGGCCGAGCCCGTGCTCCCGCTCTGGGTGTTCTCGCGGCGCCTGCTTCTCACGACCACGCTCGTCTCGCTCGGCGTCGGCGCGATCCTCATCGGCCTCACGTCCTACGTGCCCACCTACCTCGAGGGGTCGCTCCGCGTCACGCCGCTCGTCTCCGGCCTCGCGCTCGCGGCGCTCACGATCGGCTGGCCCATCTCGGCGTCGCTCTCGGGCCGCCTGTACCTCCGCATCGGGTTCCGCCGCACGGTGCTCATCGGCATGGCACTCACGATCGTCGGCACCGGATCCATCGCGCTGCTCGCGGGCACCCCGACGCTCGTGGGGATCGCGGCCGGCTGCTTCGTGGTGGGCCTGGGGCTCGGCCTCGTCGCGACCCCCAGCCTCATCGGCGCGCAGTCGAGCGTCGGCTGGGGCGAGCGCGGCGTCGTCACGGGCGCGAACCTCTTCGCCCGGTCGATCGGCAGCGCGGTGGGCGTCGCCGTGTTCGGGGCGATCGCCAACGCGATCTTCGCCGCGTCGGCGGGCGGCCAGAAGGATCCGGACGCCGTGATCGCCGCGTCCGGCGCCGTGTTCCTCGCGGTCGGCGTGTGCGCGCTCGCGACGGTCGTCGCGGGGCTGCTGATGCCGGAGTCGCGCGTCGAGGACACCGAGATCGCGCGCGCCGAGCCCGTCGCCGACTGACCCGCCGCGCCGCGCGCGCGATTCGCGGGAATGCCAACCCCGCCCGTACAGTTGACCCGAATGCATACGTTCGCATGGATCAAGGAAGCAGGGCAGCATGGCGCAGGAGATCGAGCTCGGACTGGACACGTTCGGCGACGTCACGGTCGGACCGGACGGCCGTGAGCTGCCCTACGCCGAGGTGATCCGCAACGTCGTCGCCGAGGGCGTGCTCGCCGACCAGGTCGGCATCGACTTCATCGGCCTGGGCGAGCACCACCGGGACGACTACGCGATCTCCTCCCCCGAGGTCGCGCTCGCCGCCATCGCCGCGCAGACGTCCCGCATCCGCCTCGGATCCGCCGTCACGGTCCTCAGCTCCGACGACCCGGTGCGCGTCTTCCAGAGCTTCGCCACGCTCGACGCCGTCTCGAACGGGCGCGCGGAGGTCATCCTCGGCCGCGGCTCGTTCACCGAGTCGTTCCCGCTGTTCGGCTACGAGCTCAGCGACTACGAGCGCCTCTTCGAGGAGAAGCTGGGCCTGTTCGCCGAGCTCGTGAAGGAGACGCCCGTCACGTGGAGCGGCTCCACGCGCGCCGGCCTCACGGAGCACGACGTGTTCCCGAAGACCGCGAACGGGATCAGGACCTGGGTCGGCGTCGGCGGCAGCCCCGAGTCGGTCGTGCGCGCCGCGCGCCATGGCTTCCCGCTCATGCTCGCGATCATCGGCGGCGAGCCGCACCGCTTCGCGCCCTACGCCGACCTGTTCGCGCGCGCCCTCGACCAGCTCGAGCAGCCGCGCCTGCCCGTCGGGATCCACTCGCCCGGCTACGTCGGCGAGACCGACGCCGAGGCCCGCGAGGCCTTCTTCCCCGACTACCAGGTGATGCACGCCCGCATCGGCAAGGACCGCGGCTGGCCGCCCCTCGCCCGCGCGTCGTACGAGCAGGAGATCGAGCACGGGTCGCTGTACGTGGGATCCCCCGAGACGGTCGCCCGCAAGATCGCCGCGACGCTGAAGGCCGTCGGCGCCACGCGCTTCGACCTCAAGTACAGCGCCGGCCCGTTCTCGCACGAGCGGATGATGGGCGGGATCGAGCGCTACGGCACGATCGTCGCGCCCATGGTCCGCGACATCCTGGCCTGATCCGCCCCGCCGGCACCCCCTCTTCCCCTTCGCGGTGGAGGGGGTGCCCGCGCGCGGGATATCCTGCGATCGTCCCCATTCCGGGGGCATCGCGACGGACAGGACGGGCTGCGATGACCGGCGCACCGCCCTCCGACGACGACGCGGGTCGCGACGACGCCGTGCACCCGCACGGCGCACCGGAAGCGCACGCCGCGGCCGGCTCGCGGGCGCTCTCGGCCGGTCCCCTCGCGTCGCTCCGGTCGGCCACGATCGGGCGGCTGCAGTACCGCGTGCTCTACCGCGAGATGCGGCGCGCCACCTTCCCGCGCGATTCCCCCACCGGTTCGCTGCCGGGCCCGGATCCCTACGGACTGGCCGTCGTGGGCGAGGGCACCGCGGTGGGCTACCAGACCGTGTCGCACGACCTCGGCGTCGCCGGGCAGGTCGCGCACAAGCTCGCCGTCCGCACGGGCCGCGGCGTGTTCTGGTCGGTGCAGTCCTTCCCCGACTTCACCGTGCGCTCCTGGCGCGCGGGCCTCGACGCGTTCCCCGCCTGGGCGAGCACCGACGTGGCCGTGCTCGCGCTGGGCATCGGCGACGCCATCCGCTACACCCCGACGCCGCTGTGGGAGTCGCTGCTCGACGCGTGCATCACGGACATGCAGGCGCGCATGCCCGCGGGGGCGCTCGTGCTCGTGACGGAGGTCCCGCCACTCGAGATCTCGCCCGTCACGCCGTCGCTCATCGCCGGGCCCGTGGGGCGCCACGCCGACGCGCTGAACCGGAGCACCCGCCGCGTCGTCGCGCGGCACGAGCGGACCGAGAGCGTGCCGTTCCCGGCCTGGCGGATCCCCGAGTTCACGGCGCCGAACCCCGAGGACACGCTCTACGGCCGCGTCTACCGCGCGTGGGCGGAGCTGCTGGTGGAGCGGATCGCGCCGTCGTGAGCGACCCCGCCTCGATCGCCGACGGCTACGCGGCCGCGGACATCCGCGCCGCCGAGGCCCCGCTGCTCGCGGCCGGGGCGCAGCTCATGCGCGTCGCGGCCGCGGGGCTCGCGCGCGAGTGCCGCGCTCTCGCGCCCGACGGTCCCGTGCTCGTGCTGGTCGGCGCCGGGAACAACGGCGGCGACGCGCTGCTGGCCGCGGCCGAGCTCGCGCGCGAGGGCCGCGAGGTAGGCGTCATCCGCACGGCCGGGCGCATCCACGAGGCGGGAGCCGCGCAGGCCGTCGCGGCCGGCGTGCCCATCACCTCCGCGGACGAGCTGGACGACGCGACCCTCGCGGACATCGCGCGCTCGTCGGCGCTCGTCGTGGACGGGATCCTCGGCATCGGCACCACCGACAGCCCGGCCCTTCGCGGTGAGGGCCGCCGGGTCGTCGCCGCGCTGCTGCCCGTCGCGACGGCGGAGGGCGGTCCCGCCGTGATCGCCTGCGACATCCCGAGCGGCATCGGCTGCGACGACGGCCGGGTGCCGGATCCGACGGTGCTGCCGGCCGACGTCACGGTCACGTTCGGCGCGGGGAAGCCCGGCCTGCTGCGCGGCCCGGGCCGTGCGCTCGCGGGCCGCGTGGAGCTGGTGGACGTGGGGCTGGACCTCTCCGGGACGCCACCCCTGGTGCGCGCCGCGCCCTGACGACGCGCCCGGGCGGGCCCTTGTCCCCGATATCGCCGACTTCACCCGACACCCCCACCTGCGGAAGAGTCGAGGCAGGCCATCCGGCCCGTCGAAGGGGGACGACATCATGCACGATCACGCCAGGAAGCACCGCACCACGGGTGGAGGGCCGGCATGACCGGCCCGCTCGCCCTCGCCATCGCCAACGCCGCCGTCATGGCGGTCGTCGCCCTCGCGGGGGCGCGCACCCCGCGGTGGCTCCGCGGGTCGTCGTGGCTCCTGCTCGTCGTCTCGCTCGGGGTGCTCGCGCTGCACCTCCTGGGCGACGCATGGGACATCCCGACGAACCTGCTCGCCATCACGTTCCTGATCTCCACCTGCCTCAACACGAGCGCCCTCGCGCCGCTCGTGATGCAGCGGCTGCTCACGCGGTCGCCGCGCTCCAGGCGCCAGGTGGCGGGCACCGAGTAGCCCGCCGCCGCCGCCGACCTGCGGCGGACAGACGGATGGCCGCATCGCCCGAGGGCGGTGCGGCCATCCGTCGTCCGGGGCCCTGCGGATCAGGCCTCGGTCACGTCGATCAGCACCTTGCCGGTCACGCCGTCCTCGACCGCCTGGTGGGCGTCGGCCGTGCGGTCCAGCGGGAAGCGCGTGATCGGCAGGCCCGTCTCCTCGCCCACCGGCAGCGCGCCGTCGATGAGGGCGAGGTGGATGTCGGCGCGGGCGGCGTCGAGCGCCTCCTGGCCCACCGTGTAGAGCAGCAGGAACTGGTAGCGCAGGTTCTTCACGAAGCTGTCGACGACGGGCAGGGTGACGGTGTCGCCGCCGTTGTTCGCGTACACGGCGACCGACGCGCGGTTCTTCGCGACCGCCTGGTTGAGCTCCGCGTTCTGCGCCGGGGCGACCTCGACGATCAGGTCGACGCCGTCGGGCGCGATGGTCTGGATCTCCGCCACCGCGTCGCCGTGCTTGTAGTCGACGACGTGGTGCGCGCCGGCGGACGTCGCGAGGGCGGCCTTCTCGGGCGAGCTGACCGTGGTGATCACGGTCGCGCCGGCCCAGCGCGCGAGCTGGATGGCCGCGTGGCCGACCGCGCCCGCCCCGCCGGCGACGAGCACGTGCTTCCCGGCGAGGGCGCCGGGCGCGAGGCGCGACGGGCCGTCCTCGGAGACGGTGAGGGCGCGGTGCGCCGTGACGGCGGGGACGCCGAGGCTCGCGCCGAGGTCGAAGGAGAGGCCGTCGGGCAGGGGCGCGACGCGGTCGACGGGGAGGACGGTCTTCTCCTGCGCGGTGCCGGTGGGGCGGCCGTGGGCGGCCAGCATGATCCAGACCCGGTCGCCGACGGCGAGGTCGGTGACGTCGGGGCCGACGGCGTCGATGATCCCGGAGCCGTCCTGGTTCGGGACGACCTCCGGGAACGGCAGCTCCTGCCCGGGCGCGCCGCCGTCGCGGGACTTCCAGTCGGTGGGGTTCACGCCCGAGACGACGACGCGGACGCGCACCTCGCCTCGGCCGGGGGCGGCCTCGTCGCGGTCGACGGGCTGCAGGACGTCGGGGGCACCCGTGCGGGTGTAGGTGATCGCTCTCATGCTGGGCCCAACGCCCGGCGGCCGCGCGGTGTTCCTGCCGGTCAGCCGCCGAGCGTGTCGTGCGTGAGGCGGCCGCCGAGGAGGGTCGCGGACACGCGCATCGCGCGGAGGTCGTCGGCGGAGGTGGAGCCCGCGAGCGGATCCGCGTCCACGACCGCGAGGTCGGCCCGCTCCCCCGCCGCGACGCGCGTGCGTACGGAGGCGTCGAGCGCGGCGGCCCGGTCGATGGCCTGCTCCGGGTGCCAGGGCTCCCGGCCGTCGCGCGACCGGCCGACGGCGGCGCTCATTGTGGCCCACGGATCCAGCGGCGCGACGGGCGCGTCGGAGCCGAGCGCCAGGCGCGTGCCCGCGGCGCGGAGGTCGGCGAGCGCGAAGGCGCGGGCCGTGCGGCCGGCCCAGTAGACGTCGGCGATGTCGCGGTCGTCCATGGCGTGCTCGGGCTGGACGCTCGCGACCACGCCGAGAGCGGCGAACCGCGCGACGTCCTCGTGCGTCAGCAGCTGGGCGTGCTCGATGGATCCGGCGGTGCCGTCCGCGTCGCGGTGCGCGCCGCCGAGCACGCGGTCGAGGTGCGCGAACGCGTCGAGCGCGAGCCGGTTCGCGTGGTCGCCGATGGCGTGGATCGCGGGCCGCAGCCCCTGGCGCGCCGCACGCACCATCAGCTCCCGCAGCTCCTCGGGCGGGACCGAGAGCTGGCCGCAGGCGCCGCCGTGCGCGTCGCCGCCCTGGCCGTCGAGGTCGGGGTACGGGTCGAAGCAGTACGCGGTGCGCGTGTTGAGGGATCCGTCGGTGACGACCTTCGCGGGCCCCACGCGCACGAGGCCGCCCGTCCCGTCGATCACGTCGCCGGTCCGCAGGCCCGCGTCGCGCGCCCGGTCGAGGTCCTGCGGCCAGATGCCGGCCTCGACCTGGAGCGCGTCGTGGCCGAGCGCGACGAGTCGCCGCCAGCGAGCCGGATTCCAGTCGATCTCGAGGTCGACGACGCCGACCACGCCGCGGCGGGCGGCCTCGCGCGCGACCTGCACGGCCTGCGCGTCGAGCGACGACGCGTCGCCCTCCTCCACGCGGTACATGAAGTCGAAGCAGTCGTCCTCGCGCAGGAGGCCGGTGGGGTGATCCCCGTAGCCGTGCGGAGCGAGCGCGGCCGAGCTCGCCCAGCAGCAGTGCAGGTCGCCGCTGACGAGGAGCACGGGGGTGTCGCCCGCGACGGCGTCGAGGAGGTCCTTGGTCGGGAGGTCGGGCCAGAGGCCGTCGCGGAAGCCGTAGCCGACGAGGGCCTCGGGAGCGCCCTGGCTCGTGACGGCGCCGGACCCGGCGGAGGCCGCGCGGGCCGCGAGCGCGGCGCGCACGAGGTCGACGGCCTCCGCCGCGGACGACGCCCGGGACAGGTCGAGGCGGCGCGACACCTTGGTCCACTGGGTGAAGTGCACGTGGTTGTCCCAGAGGCCCGGGATGACGAAGCGGCCGTCGAGCGCGCGGGTCTCGACGCCGGACGCATCGGCGGACCCGGAGGGACCGACGGACGCGATGACGCCGTCGCGCACGAGCACGTCGACGGGCGCGTCGGATCCGGGCAGGCGTCCGCCCGCGAGGAGCAGGGCGCTCACGCGTCGATCCCGGCGGATCCGCCCGCGGTCAGGGCCCTCGCACGCCGCATCTCCGCGGCGAGCGCCGGGTTCGGGTACTCCGCGCCGTGCTCGAGCTCATGGAGCACGCGCTCGACCACGTGCGGGGGCTTGTTCTGGCTGAGCTTCGCCTTGGCGACGGACCGCGTGACGACGAGGCGGAGGCCGACGGTCCCGGCGCTGATCCGGGCCGCGTAGGCCGCGTCCTCGAGCGTGCCCTCCATGCGGCGCGGCTCCGGCATGCGGTCCTCGAAGCGGTCCACCAGCTGCCCGAGCACCCGCAGGTTCTCCTCGGGCGACAGGATCTCGACGCGGCAGGTCAGGTGCGCCGACACGTGGTTCCAGGTGGGGACGGCCGGGTCGGCGTCGTACCAGCCGGGCGACACGTAGCCGTGCGGGCCCTGGACGATGACGAGCACCTCGCCGTCCGCGCCGTCGCGCTCGCCGAGCTCGTGGATCCGCTCGTCGGGGCGGCCGACGTGCGTGAGGAGCGTGAGGTCGTCGCGCTCGGGATCGAGCAGCACCGGGTAGTGCGAGGCGACGAGCCCCTGGCCCGTGCCGCTGACGATCGTGGCCCACGGGTTCTCGTCCACGAGGCGGCGGATCTCGGCGACGTCCTCGAGCGCGAACGACGGGTTCTCCCTCACCGGGCGGCCCGCCGCGGCTCGAGGGCGGGCGGGGAGGCGAGGGGCATGACGGGATGCTACCGGCCGCCGGGCACCGCTCCCGTCACCGCGCGGACGACCCGCGCGGACCCCGCGTCAACGCGCCCGCAGCCCCGGGAACTGGTCGTCGCGCCACTCGCCGTCGAGCCGCTCGCCGGCGTCCGCGGCGGCCACCTCGCGCTGCCGCAGCTCGACCCGGCGGATCTTCCCCGACGCGGTCTTCGGCAGCTCGCCGAACTCCACGCGGCGCACGCGCATGAACGCCGGGCACCGCTCACGCGCGTGCTTCAGCACGGCGAGCGCGGTCTCCTCGTCGGGCTCCCATCCGGCGGCGAGGTGCACGTACGCCTTCGCGACGTTGAGCCGCACGTCGTCCGGAGCCCCCACGACCGCGGCCTCCGCGACCGACGGGTGCTCGATGAGCACGCTCTCGACCTCGAACGGCGAGATCTTGTAGTCCGACGACTTGAAGATGTCGTCGGTGCGGCCGATGAAGGTGATGGTCCCGTCGGCGTCGCGCCGGGCGACGTCGCCCGTGTGGAAGAACCCGTCCCGGAGCGACTCGGCCGTGCGGGCGTCGTCGCCGAGGTAGCCGGCCATGAGGTTCACGGGCCGGGTGGCGAGGTCGAGGCAGATCTCGCCCTCGTCGGCGGGAGCGCCCGTCACGGGATCCACGAGCACGAGGTCGACGCCCGGCAGCGCCCGGCCCATCGAGCCCGGCACGACGGGATCGCCCGGCGCGTTGGCGACGATGGCCGTGGTCTCGGTCTGGCCGTAGCCGTCGCGGATCGTGAGACCCCACCACTCCTCGATGCGCGCGATGACCTCGGGGTTGAGCGGCTCGCCCGCGGACATGATCTCCCGCAGCCTCCCCGGCCGCTCGCGGATCCCGGCCTGGATGAGCATGCGCCACACGGTCGGCGGCGCGCAGAACGTCGTGACCTCGGCCCGGTCGAGCTGCTCGACGAGCGCGTGCGCGTCGAAGCGCGCGTAGTCGTGCACGAAGACGGTGGCCTCGGCGATCCACGGCGCGAAGAAGCAGCTCCACGCGTGCTTGCCCCAGCCGGGCGAGCTGATGGCGAGGTGCACGTCGCCGGGCTGCAGGCCCAGCCAGTAGGCGGTCGTGAGGTGGCCGACCGGATACGAGACGTGCGTGTGCACGACCATCTTCGGCTTGCTCGTGGTGCCGGAGGTGAAGTAGACGAGCGCGGGATCCGTGGAGGCGACCTCGACGCCCACCCGGTCGGCGGGCGCGTCGTCGGCGTCGCGGTAGTCGGCCCAGCCGGCGGGCACGGCGGCGTCCCCGGTCGCGCCGATCGCGATGCGCGCGTACTCCCCCGGCACGTCGTCGAACACGGCCGTGTGCGCGAGGTCGGCGATGACGTGGCGCACGCCCGCGCGGGCGACGCGATCGGCGAGGTCGGCGGATCCGAGCACGGTGGAGGTGGGCAGGATCACGGCGCCCGCCTTCATGATCGCGAGCATCGTCTCCCACAGCTCCACCCGGTTGCCGAGCATGAGCATGACGTGGTCGCCCCTCCGCACGCCGCGGCCGACGAGCCAGGTCGCGACGCGGTCGGAGCGCGTCGCCATCTCGTCGAAGGTGAGGCTGCGCTCGGATCCGTCGCCCGCGACCACGCGCAGCGCGACGCGGTCGCTCCCGCGCGCGATCCGGTCGAACCAGTCGACCGCCCAGTTGAAGGACTCGCCGACGTCGGGCCACGCGAAGCGCGCGACCGCGGATGTCCGGTCGGTGCGCATCTCCTGCAAGAGGTCACGGGCGGAGCGGTAGGAGGAGTTGGCTTCGGGCATGGGTCCATCCTGCTGCCCGCGCCGTCGAGTCGGGCGCAGGGGATCCGGAGACCGCACCGGTCCGCCGTCGGCTCCGAACGAAATCCGTAGTGCACGAACTCATCACTGAGGGAAGGACGACCGCATGACCGAGATCACCGCCCACCACGGGCTCCTGAAGGACACCAACCTGCACGTCGACGACACCGGGGGCACGGGCCGACCCGTGGTCCTCATCCACGGCTGGCCGCTCTCCGGCGAATCCTGGAGCAAGCAGGTCCCCGCGTTCCAGGCCGCGGGCTTCCGCGTCATCACGTACGACCGCCGCGGCTTCGGCCGCAGCGACAAGCCGCTCACGGGCTACGACTACGACACCTTCGCGTCCGACCTCGACGCCGTGCTCACCGCGCTCGACCTCGTCGACGTCACGCTCGTCGGCTTCTCGATGGGCGGCGGCGAGATCGCCCGCTACATCGGCACCCGCGGCGAGGCGCGCCTGCACAGCGTGGTCTTCGCCTCCGCGGTGCCGCCGTACCTGGAGAAGACCGACGACAACCCGGACGGCCCGCTCACGAAGGACGCCGCCGCCGAGATGACCGCCGGCCTCACGAAGGACGAGGACTCCTTCTACGACGAGTTCACGACCGGGTTCTACTCCGCGAACGGCGTGCTCAAGGTCACCGAGGCGGAGCGCCAGGAGGCCATCGCGCTCGCGCACCAGTCGAAGAAGCACGCGGCGCTCGCGTCGATGGCCGCGTTCGCGACCACGGACTTCCGCGACGACCTCACCAAGGTCACCGTGCCGGCGCTCGTCATCCACGGCGACAGCGACGCGACCGTGCCGTTCGAGGGATCCGGCGAGCGCACCCACCGCGCCATCGCGGGCTCCGAGCTGCACGTGGTGAAGGACGCCCCGCACGGCGTCACGGTCAGCCACCCCGAGGAGTGGAACCAGGCCGTGCTGGAGTTCCTGAAGAAGTAGCTCGCACCACCCGTCGCAGGGGCGCTGATCCTCCGGGTCAGCGCCCCTGCGTGCGCTTGTACGGCTTCGGCTGGCCCTTCACGACGGGCGCGCGACCCTGGCCCTTGGAGGCCTTCGCCTTCCCGCCGGCCGGCGGCTTCGGCGCCTCGGGCGGGGTGGACGGCTTCGCCAGCTCCTCGAGGGCCTCCTCGTACGCGAGGCGGCCGGTCTTCGTCAGGCGCGTCTCGGTGCTCTGCGGGTCGAAGACGGCGCGGCCGTAGTGCTCCTCGATCGCGCGGATGGAGGAGGCGAGCTTCGCGCGCGAGATGCCGAGCTGATCCGCCGCCTTCGGCAGGTGCAGCACCTCGGCCGCGACCACGAAGTGACGCTGGTGGCTGATCTTCACGGGTGGTGCCTCTCGTCGCGGCGGATGCCGGATGTCCCACGGTACAGGCCGGGTCGGGACCGCCCGGGCGCGGGCGGGCACGCCGGGTCGGACGGGCCGCTAGCGTCGAGGCGGCGGACGGCGCCTGCGGGGAGGCACGGCATGGCGGGACTCGAGGTCGTGGCGGCGGTGCTGATCCGCGACGGGCGGGCGCTCGCCTGCCGCCGCGCGGCGCACAAGCCGGGCGCGGGGACGTGGGAGTTCCCGGGCGGCAAGGTCGAGCCCGGCGAGCGGCCCGAGGCGGCGCTCGCGCGGGAGATCCGCGAGGAGCTCGGCGTCGACGTGACGGTGGGCGCGCTCGTCGACCGCTCCGAGGTGCCCGTGGGCGACCGCGTGATCGACCTCGCCTGCTACCGCGTGGATCCGACGGGGCCGCTGCCGACCGCCAGCACCGACCATGACGAGCTGCGCTGGGTGCCCGTCGCCGACCTCGGCGACCTTGCCTGGTCGGCGCCGGACCTACCCGCGGTGCGGCGCCTGGTGCTCGAGGCCCGGCACCCGGACGCGGACTGGGTGATCGACGCGGGTGCGCCGCCGAAGGTCCCTGGTCCCGAGCACGACCGGCACGCGGCGCTGCTCGCGCAGGCGGCCGAGGGCGCGCAGGCATCCCCCGGGGCGCTCGCCGCGGCGGTGCGCGCGGCCCACGCGGCCGGGCTCGACGAGCACCGCATCGCGGTCGCCGCCGGCCTCCCGCTGGCGCGCGTGCGGGATCTCCTGGGCTGACCCCGCACGCGCTTGACCTCAAGGTCGCTTGAGGTGTTCTGATCGGCGCATGATCATCCACGCCGTGACCCTGCCCGCCCGCGACACCGCCGAGGTCGCCGACGCCTACCGGGCGCTCGGCTTCCCGGTGCGCACCACCGACGACGCCGTCGAGGTGCAGATCGGCCCGTCGCGGCTCCGCTTCGCGCCCGACCCCGCGTACCGCGGCGCGCACCACCTGGCGTTCACCATCCCGACGGGCGCCTTCGCATCCGCGCGGGCGTGGCTCGGCGAGCGCGCGGAGATCATCGCGCCCGGCGGCCGCGAGGAGTTCGCGGGGCCCGGCACCTGGGACTCGCGCTCCGTCTACTTCCGCGGGCCCGACGCGCAGGTGCTGGAGCTGATCGAGCGCCGCGCCCTCGCCCCCGACGGCCTGCCGACGGGCCCGTTCCGGGCATCCGACGTCGTCTCGGTGAGCGAGGTGGGCATCGTCGTCGACGACGTGCCCGCCGCGGTCGGGCTGCTGGAGGAGGCCGGCCTGCACCCCTACGGCGGCTTCGCGACGGACGGGTTCGCGGCCGTCGGCGACGTCGACGGGCTCGTGATCCTGGTGGCCCGCGACCGCGCGTGGGTCCCCGAGGGCACGCAGGTCGCGGCGGACGTGCCGGTGGTCGTCGACGCGGGCCTCGGGCGGGAGGTCGTGCTCGGACCGGGCACGCGGATCCTCTGACGCCGGGGCGGGACGCGCGGGCGGGACGCGCGGGCGGGAGTCGGTCGCGCCCCCGCGCGGGGGCTGGGGGCGGCGGGGCCCGAGGGATCGCCGACCTCCGTAGCGTCCACTTCCGTCCGGCGGCCGTCGCCGCGGACCCCCCCCGACCCGATCCGAGAGACGCCCCATGCCCGCAACACCCCCCGCGTTCCGCTCCCGCTCCGCGGCCGTAGCCGCCCTCACGCTCGTCGCCACCCTCGCCGTCCCCACGGCCGCCCAGGCGGCCGCGCCCGTCCACCACACCGCGACGCGCCACGCCGCCTCTCCCCACCAGCAGCCGTCGGCCGTCGACCAGACCGTCGTGCCCGCCACGGCGGATCCGCGCTTCGGCGGCGGCACGATCTTCGCTCCACGCGACACCGGGGGGAAGGTCCTCGGATCGGTCGTCGTCACCCCCGGGTTCCACGGGCGGAAGTCGGACATGGCCGCCTACGGCACCGAGCTCGCCGCGGAGGGCTTCGTCGTCTTCACCATCGACACGCGCGACCGCGCCGACCTCCCCGACCAGCGCGCCACCGAGATGCTCGCGGCGGCGGACTACCTCACCGCCAGGAGCCCCGTGAAGGGCGAGGTCTCCCCGGACCGCGTCGCCCTCCTCGGCTTCTCGATGGGCGGCGGCGGGACGCTGCAGGCCGCGCAAAAGCGCCCGTCGATCAAGGCCGCCCTGACCCTCATGCCGTACGACTACCCGCCCGCGGGCGACCCGAAGGCGGCCCACCCCGCGTACCCGGAGCTGACGGTGCCGACGCTCATCATCACCGGGCAGAAGGACGCGACCGCCATCCCGGCGAAGTTCGGCAAGCCCGCCTACGACTCGATCCCGGCCGGCACGCCGAAGGAGTACCTCCAGCTCACGGGACTCGGCCACGCAGCCGGGATGGGGAAGCCGGTCGCCACCATCCGCACCGCGGTCACCGCTTTCCTGAAGCGCTACCTCGACGGCGACAGCGCCTACGCGAAGGACATCTGCCCGGCGCCGAAGGCCGTCGGCCCCATCAGCGCGTCGACCAGCTCCTGCCCTCGGGGCTGATCCCGCCAGCCCGTCCCCGACGGGATCCCGACGCCGCCGGTACGGCTGCGCATCCGACGGCCTCGGCGCGCGGATCATCCCCAGGCGGGTGCGGCTGGGGACGGCGGGACGGCGGTCGGGGGCCCGTGCCCCTAACGTCCTGCCGCACCCTGTCCGCGGCGATCGCCGCGGGCTCCCGCCCACTCGAACAGGAAGACGCCCATGTCCGTCATGCCCTCCTCGCTCCGCCGCCCCGCCGCGGTCGCCGCGCTCGCGCTCGCCGCGACCCTCGCGGCCCCCGCCGCGGCCCAGGCCCACGCCCCCGCCCACCAGCCGGTCGTCGCGCACCACCACGCGCCCTTCGCGGTGCGCACCACGGTCGTCCCCAAGACGGCCGTGAAGACGTTCGGCGGCGGCGTCATCTACACGCCGCAGGACACCGGCAAGCCCGTCCTCGGCGCCGTCGTGATCACCCCGGGCTTCACGGACACGAACGCCGACGAGAAGGAGATGGCGGAGCTCGTCGCCTCGCAGGGCTTCGTCGCGTTCGCGATCGACACCCTCGACACGGGCGACTTCCCCGACCAGCGCGCCACGGAGATCCTGGCCGCGGCGGACTACCTCACCGGCCAGAGCGCCGTGAAGTCCGAGGTCTCCGCGAACGACCTCGCCTTCCTCGGCTACTCGTTCGGCGGCGGCGGCACGTTCCAGGCGGCGGAGGCCCGCCCGTCCGTCAAGGCCGCGATCGGGCTCATGCCCTTCGACTTCCCGGACGCGAACGACCCGAACGCGAAGTACGCGTCGTACCCGAAGCTCATGACCCCCACGCTGATCATCACCGGCCAGAAGGACGACGTCGCCGACCCAAAGGACCACGGCACGCCCATGTACGCCTCCATCCCCGCCGGCACGCCCAAGCAGTACCTGGAGCTGAAGGGCCTCGGTCACGAAGCGGGCCAGCACGTGCCGGTCGCCACGATCCGCAACGCGGTCACGGCCTTCCTCAAGCGCTACCTCGACGGCAACAGCGCATACGCGAAGTTCATCTGCCCGGCCCCGAAGGCCGTAGGCCCCATCAGCGCGTCGTACAGCTCCTGCCCGAAGGGCTGATCCGTCCGCTCGTCCCGCGCGGCGTCCGATCTCCGGGTCGGGCGCCGCGCGGGCGTGTCCCCCGGGCCGCCGCCTAGGGTGGGAGCGATCCACCATCCGCCCCCGCTCGACGCGGGCCGGCCACCGAACGGAGCGCTGATCGCGCTGAGCACCACCCCGCCGCCCGGCGACCCGCGGCGCCCCCGCCGGGATCCCGGAGCCGCGCGTCCGCCGCGCCAGCGCCGCCGCCGCGTCAACCCGCAGGAGATGCGCGACGTCCGCGCCCGCCTCCGCGGCACCATCTACGAGGGGACCGAGCCCGCGCACGGCCGCCTCGGCGACCTGTACTCCCCGCGCCAGATCGTCGACTTCTGCCTCGACCTCGGCGAGGTCATGCTCGCCTCCGGCGCCGACGTGCGCGCGGTGGAGATCGCGATCGTCGCCGTGAGCACGAAGTGGAACCTCGCGCCGCTGGAGCTCGACATCACGGGCACGGCCATCACCATCCAGTACGCGCCGCTCGAGGGCCCGCCGCTCGTGAAGCTGCGCGTCGTCACGGCCGAGGGCAGCGACCTGCACCGACTGTCGCTCGTCTACCAGATCGTCGACGAGCTGCTCCACGACGACCGCGACATGACGAGCGCCGTCGACGGCCTCGTCGAGGTGCTCAAGTCGCCGCCGCGCTGGCCGTCGTGGATCACCGACGCCGCCATGGGCCTGTTCGGCGTCTCCGTCTCGCTGCAGGCGGGCGGCTCGCTCCCCGGCGCCGTCGGGGCGTTCCTGCTGATGATCGGCGCCATGGTGCTCGGCCGGCAGCTCTCGCGCCGCGGCATCCCGCCGTTCTTCGTGGTCGCCGTGCAGTCCGCGATCGTCGCGGCCGTGGGCACGCTCGCGATCTGGTCCGGCGTCATGCCCGCGGGGAGCGCCGCCGCGATGGTCGCGGCCGTGGTGGTGCTGATCCTCCCCCACGTCACCATCGTCACCTGGGCCCAGGACGCGATCTCCGGCTTCCGGGCCATGGCGCTGTCGCGGGCCATGATCATCGTGCTCATCGTCGCGGGCATCGCGGTCGGCATCCCGGGCGGCCTGGCGCTCACCGCGGGCGTCGACATCGAGGTGGATCCCACCGACATCACGCTGCGGGCGCTCCCCCTCTGGATGCTGCTCATCACCACGTTCTTCGCGGCCGGCGCCACCGGGATCACGCAGGGCGCCAACGCGCGCGTGATGCCCGTCGCCATCGGCATGGCGCTCGTCGGCACGGTGTCGCTCTGGATCCTCAAGGCCGCCGGCGTCCCGCTGCTGGCGGCGACCTTCCTGGTGGCGACGCTCCTCGGCGCGCTCGGGACGGTGGTGGCGGCGCGCGTGCGGGTGTCGGCCACGGCGATCGCGGTGCCCGCCTTCTGCGGATCCCTGCTGCCCTCGCTCGCGGTCGCCTCGGCGCTGCTCAACTCCATGGCCGGCACGTCCGGGGCGACGGGCGCGTTCGTCGGCGCGATGGCGACGACCCTCGCGATCGGCGCGGGCCTCGTGCTCGGCAGCCTGCTCGCGACCCCGCAGGCGCGTCGCCACCTGCGCCGCCGGGCGAAGCGGGTGGTCGTGCAGTCGGTGCGGCTGGACACGACGCCCATCGGCATCATCCGCGACCCGGCGCTCCTCGATCCGCCGGCCGGCGGGAGCGCGGACCGCGTCTGATCGGCCCCTTGGCGGAGGCGCCGGAGGGCCGGGCATAGCCTGGATCCACCTGTCCCCACGAGGGACGCCACCCACCCGCGAGGAGGATCCCCATGGACGTGCACCCCGGAGTCAGCCTGCTGGACGACGACGTGCGGGACGCGCACGAGCTGTTCCGCTCGCTGCACGCGCACCCCGAGCTCTCGATGCAGGAGCACGCGACCGCCGCGGCGATCGAGGCGTACCTGGAGGCGATCGGCGCCGAGACGTTCCGCTCGGGCGGCACCGGCGTGGTCGGGATCCTCCGCAACGGCGACGGCCCGACGGTCGCGTTCCGCGCCGACACCGACGGCCTCCCCATCCTCGAGGAGACGGGCCTCGCGCACGCCAGCCGCGACACGGGTATCGACCCGTCGGGCAAGGAGGTGCCCACCATGCACGGGTGCGGCCACGACTTCCACGTCGCCGCCGCGCTCACCACCGCGCAGGCGCTCGCCGCGAACCGCGACGCCTGGGCCGGCACGATCGTCTTCGTGTTCCAGCCCGGCGAGGAGACCGGCGAGGGCGCCCGCGCGATGCTCGCCGACGGCCTCTGGGACCGCGCGCCGCGCCCCGAGGTGATCCTCGGCCAGCACGTCTTCCCGCTCCCCGTCGGCGTGGTCGCGACGCGCGAGGGCGCGTTCATGAGCATGAGCGACTCGTGGCGCGTCACCGTGAAGGGCCGCGGCGCGCACGGCTCGCAGCCGCAGAACTCCATCGACCCGATCGTCGCGGCCAGCGCCATCGTGCTGCGCCTGCAGACCGTGGTCGCGCGCGAGCTGGATCCGCAGGCCGCGGCCGTCGTCACCGTCGGCACGTTCCAGGCGGGCACGAAGGAGAACATCATCCCCGAGCACGCGGTGCTCGGCCTCAGCATCCGCACGTTCGACCCGGCCGTGCGGGAGCGCGTGCTCGCGTCGGTGCGGCGGATCATCCTCGCCGAGGCGGCCGCGAGCGGGGCGCCCGAGCCCGAGATCGAGGAGATCGTCTCGTTCCCGCTGAACCGCAACGACCCGGAGGCGACGCGCGGCGTCGTCGCGGCGCTCACCGCGCAGCTGGGCGCGGACATGGTCGTCGAGTCGCCGCCCATCATGGGCAGCGAGGACTTCGGGATCCTGGGCGAGGCCATCGGCGTACCGACCGTCTACTGGGCGTTCGGCGGCGTCGAGGCGTCGGCGTTCGGCGGCGCGACCCCGCCGCCCGGCAACCACACGCCGCAGTTCGCGCCCACGATGGAGGGCACGATCGAGACGGGCGTGAGGGCCGCGACGGCCGCCCTGCTCTCGCGGGTCGGCGTCGGCCGCGCGTAGGCCGGATCCTCCCTAGCCGCGGGCGCGCCGGTTCCGCCAGGCCGACCACGCGCCGGTCGCCCACAGCGCCCAGAGCACGAGGAGCGGCTGGAACACGAGGCGGATCGCGCGGGCCGCGTCGGTCTCGAGGCCGAACGCGGGCGTGCGGGTGACGAGCTGCGAGATGTTGCCGGGGAAGATCGCGACGAAGAACGCCGCGACCACGAGGCCGACCCACACCCGCCAGCGGCCGAGGAGCACGAGCGACAGGCCGAGCAGGATCTCGACTACGCCCGACGCGAGCACCACGAAGTCGGGATCCATCGGCAGCCACGTGGGCACCTGCGCCTGGAACGACTCCCGCGCGACGGTGAGGTGGCCGGTGCCGGCCATGATCAGCACGAGGCCGAGCAGGATCCGCGCGAGCGTGCGCGGGATCGAGCGGCGCCCGCCGTCCGGGGCGAGCCGGCGATCGCCCGCGTGATCGTCGGCGGGCGTCGGTCGGGATGCGGGGCGCGTGGTCATGCCCCCAGTCTGACCCGCCGGCGGTGCGCGGCTGTTCAGCGTCGGCTCGCGGGAGCGCGGTCGGGAGCTACCGTCGGTGCCTCGTCCGCGGGTCCCGCGGGCGCTCCCCCACGGAAAGGCCGTCCATGACCCACGTGTCCCGTACCGCCGCACGGATCCTCGCCCGCAAACTCCTCCACCGCCCGGCCCTCGCCGTGGTCGCCGGGGCCGCGGGCCTCCTCGCCCTCGTCGCCGTCTCCCCCGCGGCGTCCGCCACCGCCGACGACACCGTGCCCGCTCCCTCGACCGTCACGCGATCCGCCGCCGACGCGGCCGACGCCGTCGCCTTCTGGACGCCCGAGCGGCTGGAGGGCGCGGGATCCCCCGAGCTCACGCGCGTGACCGGCACCCCGACGTCGCCGGACGACACCCCGTCCGCGGACGAGCTCACCACCTCCGCGGCGCGCGACCAGCGCCGCGCCCGCCCCGTGATCCCCGTGGCGCAGCAGGTGGACCCCGTCTCCCACATCGGCATCGTCGCGTACGTCGTCGACGGCAAGGAGATGAGCTGCACGGGCAACGCCGTCGAGTCGGAGAACGGCCTCACGGTCGCGACCTCCGGCCACTGCGCGTTCCCCGGGAAGGACCCGTCGAAGATGGTGTTCGTGCCCGGGTACATGAAGGGCGAGCCGTACACGGTCTGGCCGGTCACCTCGGTGACGCTGCCGGCCGGCTGGCGCGAGACGCTGGATCCGGGCCGCGACACCGCGTTCCTCACGGTCGGCAGCCCCGACGGGCGCACGCTCACGGAGGCCGTCGGCGCCTCCCCCGTCGAGTTCCACCAGAAGCCGACGCACTACACGACGATCATCGGGTACCCGGCCACGGGCCGCTTCACGGGCGACGCGCCGTTCCTCTGCAGCGGCACCGCGCGCGCCACGAATCTCGAGGGGCAGAGCGGGCAGGAGCTCGACTGCGACATGAAGGAGGGCGCGTCGGGCGCCCCGCTGTTCGACGGATCGGGCCCGGGCGCCCGCCAGTACAGCGTGCTGTCCGGCGGCCTGGAGGAGAAGCCGCTCGTGGTCGCGCCCATCTGGGACCGCGTCATCGAGGCGGCGTACCGCACGGCCCAGTCCCGCGTCGGCTGATCCGGGCGCAGTCGCGCGCCCTCCCGCGAGGGCGCGCGACCCGGCCCCGTCACGGCAGCGTCGTGCTCAGGAAGCCGAGGCCGAAGAAGACCGCGACGAGGGCGATGAGGAGGAGGAGCCCGAGCGTCGGCCGCATCCGGAGCCGACGGCCGGCCGCCGCGACGCCGCGCGACCGGCGGGTGCGTCTCCGGATCCTCCCCGGCTCCGGCACGGCGAGCGCCTCGTCGGACGCGGTGAGCACGGAACGCTCCTCGCCCTCGAGCGACCGCAGCCGGTCGTCGCGCCAGCGCTCCCAGCGGTCGACCTTGGCCAATAGGGCGGCGGTGGCGTCGATCACGTCGCGCCAGCGGTCGGGGTCGAGCGTCACCATGTCCGCGGGCGAGCGCAGCAGCAGGCGGTCGCCGCGGATCTCCACGTCGAATCCGCGCACCCGGTCGACCAGCACCGCCATCACGTCGGGCGTGAAGAGGTAGAGGGCGTCGCGCTCGTAGCCGTCGGGGCAATAGAGCGCGGCGTGCCGGTCGAAGTCGCCCTCGAGCTCGAGGCGCTGCGAGCGCGCGACGTCGACGGTCGGCGTCATGGCACGGCGGAGCCGCGTGCGGTTCGAGATGACCTGGATGTGCGGCAGCTCGCGGCGGAGGCCGATCATCGCGTAGCCGCCGTACTGCGTGATGCCGTCGAACCGCGACCCCTGGTCCAGCTCGTGGTTGCCGAACTCGACGGGACGCACGGTGCGGGGCCGCATGACGCGGGTGACGAACATGCCGCGCGCGGCGGATCCCATGTGCCCGTCGGAGACCGGCCCGGGCGTGTAGCTGAGGCCGTTGGCCCGCCCGAAGCGGGTGAGGCGGTAGTGGGAGCGGATCCTGCTGCGGCGGCGGCGGGTGCGGATCAGGCGCCAGGCGAAGAAGACGCCGGTGCCGAACATCGGGATCGCGAACACGGTCATGCCGAGGGCGTCGCCGCGGGTCTCGGGGTCATCGGTGAAGATCGCTCCCAGGCCGCCGGCGAGCAGGAGGGTGCCCCCGAGCGGGATCGCGAGCACGGCGAGGATGCCCAGGGCGATGCGGCCGAGGACGAACAGCGGCGAGACCAGCACGGGGCAGCGCGCGGCGAAGTCGCGGCGGAACCGCCGGAGGTCGTCGCGGTCGATGCGTCCGGTCAGCGGCGTCGTGTCCAGCTGCGGCCGGCTGGGCGCGTGCGTCGTCATGGATCCCCTCGTCCCGCGGCGTCGCGGCCGCCCGTCCACCGTACCGAGGGCGCGGGCGGCGGCCGGCCGGCCGGGCGCCCCCAGCTCGGGCGGCACGGATCCCGCGGGACCGGCGCGGGGCCCCGTCAGCGCGGGGCCCCGTCAGCGCGGGGCCCCGTCAGCGCGGGGCCCTGTCAGCGCGGGAAGGGCGTCGCGCCCACCTTCTCGTAGGCGGCCCACGCGTCGACGGGGCCGCGACCCGCGACCGCGAACTCCCCGATCGCGCGGGCCTTGTAGATCGCCGGGTTGTGGCTCGCGACGACGCGGGCGTTCCGCCAGTGCCGATCGAGAGCGCGCTCGCGGAACGTGGCGGACGCTCCCCCGACCTCGAACAGCAGGGTCGCGGCGGCGGGCACCTGGTCGACCGCGTGCACCTGCGCCTGGTAGACGGCGTTCTCGGCCGCGTCGAGCGTCGGGCGGTCGAGGGCCTCGCCGGGAGGGGCGGTCGCGACGGCCTCGTCGAGGCGGGCCGCGGTCGCGAGCGTTGCGGCGCGTACGGTGAACGCGGCGGTGGAGATCCGGCCGACGACGTCGAGCACCTGCGGGTCGTCCTGCGGCAGGGCGGCGTTCGCGTGGATGTAGGTGCGCGTGCGGCTCTGCACGTACCCGACCGCGTCGCGCTCGACCTCGGCCGCGATCCCCGCCAGCACCGCCACGAGGTACAGCTGGTAGAAGGCCTGGATGTGGCTCAGCGGTGCCTCGCGGTAGGCGGTCACGGTCGCCGGATCCACCTCCACGCCCTGGAAGGTCGTGGTGCCGCTCGCGGTGAGGGTCTGGCCGAAGGCGTCCCAGTCGTCGACCGCGGTGACGCCCGGCGCGTCGGTGGGGATCGCGAGGGTCACGCGCTCGACGCCGTCGGCAGCCGCGCGACCCGCGGCGAGGTAGATCCAGTCGGAGTAGAGCGTGCCGGTGGAGTAGTACTTGGTGCCGTCGAGGATCCAGCGGCCCTCGCGCTCCTGGAGGGTCGTGGAGATGTCGGCGAGCGTGTTGCCGGTCTGCTCGCTCGTGGCGTTGCCGACGAGGGCGCCGGACGCGATGCGACGGATCCACTCCTCGCGCGCGGGCCCGGGAGGCCGGCGCAGCACGAGCTCGACGTAGCCGAAGTGGCCGCGGAGCAGGTGCCCGACGTTGGCGTCGGCGGCCGAGAGGTCGATCACGAGCTCGACGAGCTGGGCCAGGGATGCGCCGCGCCCGCCGTCCGCGACGGGCAGCCGGATCGCGCCGAACCGCGCCTCGCGGAGGAGCGCGACGGCGTCGAACGCGAGCTGCCGGTCGCGCTCGCGGGCGACGGCGCCGTCGCGGATCCGCGCGAACAGCGGGAGGAACTCCGCCCGCAGGTCGGCGGTGGAGGCGCCCGTCGCGGTCGCCGTGAGCGTCACGAGAACGCTCCCCGGTACGCCGCCGCCGGGTGCGACTCCGGCAGCCGGTCGCGCCCGGTCAGCTTGTGCCGCAGAGTGCCGGGCTCGTACTCGCGCTGCTGCAGGCCGCGCTCCTGGAGCACGGGCGTGACGTGGTCGACGAAGTCCTCGTAGCTGCCGGGGAGGGTCCAGTTGATGACGTTGATCCCGTCGACGCCCGCCTCCTGCCAGCCCGCGAGCACGTCGGCGATCTGCTCGGGCGTGCCCACGACGCGGCCGCGGAGCTTCGCGGAGAGCCGCGCTAGGTCGGCGATGGTCGACTCCCGGTCGCGCGACGCCTCGCGCAGCCAGTTGAGGTGGCTCTGCCCGGCCTGCGTCTCGACCTCGGAGAGCGGCGTCGCGGGATCCAGCTGCTCGCCCGTCTTCGGGTCGAAGCCGAGGTTGGAGTGCAGGAGGAAGCCGTCGGCGCTCAGGTACTCGTCGATCTCGGCCTCGTTGCGCTTGGCCTCCTCCTCCGTGCTGCCCGTGATGAAGGACAGCCCGAGCCAGAACGAGAGGTCGTCCGCGCGACGGCCCGCGTCCACGGCGAGCGCCCGGGTGTCCGCGATGAGGGCGCGGGTCTTCTCGGGCGTCGACGACAGGATGAACTGCGCCTCCGCGTTCCGGGCGGCGAAGCGGCGGCCGACGGGCGAGGATCCGGCCTGGAAGAGCACGGGCGTGCGCTGCGGCGACGGCGACGACAGGTGGGGACCTGCCACCTTGTAGCGCGGGCCCTCGTGGTCGATGCGGTGGATCCTCGACGCGTCCGAGAACACCCCGCGCTCCTTGTCGCGCTGCAGCGCGTCGTCGTCCCACGATCCCTCCCACAGCTTGTAGACCACGTCGAGGTACTCGTCGGCCCAGGCGTAGCGGGCGTCGTGGTCCTCGAGGCCGTCGTGACCGAAGTTGCGGGCGGCGCCGTCGAGCGCGCTCGTGACGACGTTCCAGGCGATGCGCCCCTTCGTGATGTGGTCGAGCGTCGACACCTTGCGCGCGAAGTCGAACGGGTGCGCCTGGAGCACCGAGCTCGTGAACGCGAAGCCGAGGTGCTCGGTGCTCACGGCGAGCGCGGAGATCAGCACGGACGGGTCGTTGCTCGGGAACTGCAGGCCCTCGCGTGCGTTGACGTCGTAGGCGCCGTCGCCGGGACCGTAGAGGCCGACCACGTCCGCGAAGAACATGGCGTCGAAGCGGCCGCGCTCGAGGGTCTTCGCGAGGTCCACCCACAGCTCGACGTCGTCGAACTCGTGCTGCCTGGCGGACGGGTGCCGCCACAGGCCGTGCTGGATGTGGCTGGCCGTGTTCATCACGAAGGCGGCGAAGCGGAGCGGGGGCCGGGCGTCGGGCATGCGGATCCTCTCGTCGGACCCCCAGCGTCGCACGGGTGGGGAAATGCGGGTCCGGCGGGCGTAGCGGGCCGTCACATGCGAGCCGCGGGCGCGCTGTGCAGGAGCGGCGCGCCGGCCGATCCCCCGTCGCTACGGTCGTCGCGGGCCGCGGTCGGCAGGCGCCGGGCGGCCGGCCCGGTCCTCATCCGTCGTCCCGCGCATCGACGTCACACCGGCTCCGACGCCCGTCGGCTCCGTCCCGGCCACGCCGTGGCCCCGTCCGAAGGACCCCCGTGCCCTCTCGTCCCGCCCCCTCCGCGCGTCGGCCCCTCGCCGCCGTCGCCGCCCTCGGCCTCACGACCGCTCTCCTCGGAGTCGCCTCCGCCGCCTCCGCCGACGAGCCCTCCGCGCCGGTGGCCGTGTCCGCATCCGCGTCCGCATCCGGCACCGTCGCGCTCGCCGTCGGCGCGAACACGCCGCTCGTGAGCGTCCCGGTCACGAGCGCCGAAGCCATGGCCGCCGTCGCGCACTGGACGCCCGAGCGCCGGGCCGCGGCCATCGACGCGGACGGTGCCGATGGATCCGCCCCGGCGACCGGCGACCCGCTCGCCGCCTCGGCCGCGTCCACCACCTCTGTCGCCCAGCCGATCGCGCCGGTGCCGCACATCGGCCGCTTCTTCTTCGAGCGCGACGGCCGCTCCTACTTCTGCAGCGCGAACGTCGTCGAGTCCGCGAACCGGTCGACGATCGCGACCGCGGGGCACTGCGTCACGGAGCAGCAGGAGTTCTCGAGCGACATGGTCTTCTCTCCGGGGTACCAGGACGGCGAGTCCGCATACGGCGTCTGGCCCGTCACGGGCGGCAACGTCACGACCGGGTGGTACCAGCGGAACGACCAGGACCAGGCCGAGGACACCGGCTTCCTCACCGTCGGGCGCGACGACGACGGCGCCGACATCCAGAGCCTCACCGGAGCGTCGCCCGTGCGCTTCGATGCCCAGGCCGCCCAGCAGGTGGCGATGTACGGCTACCCCGGCGAGGGCCGCTTCGACGGCAGCGAGCTGCAGCGCTGCGCCGGCACGGGCGACGCGTACACCGCCATGCAGGTCGACCTCGCGTGCGACATGACCGGCGGCGTCTCCGGCGGCCCGATCCTCCTGGGCGACGGATCCGACGGCACGCAGTTCGGCAACGTCGCCGAGCGCTCCAACGACGGGACGCACAACATCGGGCCGGTCTGGCGCGAGGCCGCGCAGTCCGCGTACGAGCTGACGGCGGCCGCCGCGCGCTGAGCAGCGACCACCGGCAGTCCCGCGGGCGGTCGACGGCTCCTGCCGTCGACCGCCCGCTGCGCGTCGCGTGACGTCGCGTGACACGGGTGCGTTACGCGCCGTGACCGCGGGCCTTCCCCCTGCGGGGGATCACGGGCCACGGTGGGCGGCACCCGAGCGGATCCCCGCTCGCGCCACTCCCCTGCACCGCAGCCGCACCGCTGGAGATCCCATGACCACCGCACCGCCCACCGCATCCGCCGCGCCGACCACGCCACCGCCCGCCGCGCCCGAGGCCCCCGCCGACGTCTCCCGCCGACGCCGCGTCCTCACCGCGTCGTTCGTCGGCACCACCGTCGAGTACTACGACTTCTACCTCTACGCCACGGCGTCCGCGCTCGTGTTCGGCAGCCAGTTCTTCCCGAACCAGACACCCGCGGTGGGCCTGCTCTCGTCGTTCGCCGCGTACGGCGTCGGATTCCTCGCCCGGCCCATCGGCGGGATCGTCGCCGGCCACCTCGGCGACCGCATCGGACGCAAGCGCATGCTCGTCTACTCGCTCGTGCTGATGGGGATCGCGTCGACGCTCATCGGCGTCCTGCCGACCTACGCGACCATCGGCCTCGCGAGCGTCGTCGGCCTCGTCCTCCTGCGGCTCGTGCAGGGCATCGCGGCGGGTGCCGAGTGGGGCGGATCCGCGCTGCTCTCGGTCGAGCACGCCCCCGCCCACCGCCGCGGCCTGTTCGGGGCGTTCACGCAGATGGGATCCGCGGGCGGCATGCTCCTCGCGACCGGCGTCTTCGCGGCGACGCGCGTCGGCCTCGGCGAGGAGCAGTTCCTCGCCTGGGGCTGGCGGCTGCCGTTCCTCCTCAGCGCCGTGCTCGTCGGCGTAGGCCTCGTGATCCGCCTCCGCGTGGAGGACGCCGCCGAGTTCCGCGACCTCAAGGCCGCCGGGGAGGTCGAGCGCTTCCCGCTCGGCGTCGTGCTGCGGAGGCACCCGCGCGCCGTGCTGATCACCGCCGGGCTCCGCCTCGTGCAGCCCGCGCTCTACTCGATCCTCACCGTCTACGCGCTCTCCTACCTCGCCCAGAAGCGCGGCGACTCGGGCGTCGCGCTCACGTCGGTGCTCATCGTCTCGGCGCTGAGCGTGCTCACCACTCCCCTGTGGGGCTGGATCTCCGACCGGGTCGGCCGCCGCCGCCTCACCATCGGGAGCGCCGCCGGCATCGGGATCCTCATCTGGCCGTTCTTCGCGTTCCTCGACTCCGGCCCGCTGCTGCTCCTGCCCCTCGTCTTCGCGCTCGGCATGAACGTCTTCCACGACTCCATCTACGGCCCCCAGGCCGCCTGGTTCGCCGAGCAGTTCCCGACGGGCGTCCGCTACAGCGGCGTCTCGCTCGGCTACCAGGTCGGCAGCATCTTCTCCGTCGGCCTCACGCCGCTGCTCGCGGTGCTGTTCCTGCAGTGGGGCGGCGGATCCCCGTGGATCCTGTGCGCCTACATCGGGCTGTACGCGGTGCTGACGATCGCGGCGGCGCTCGCGGCGAAGGACCCGGCGCGGGAGGCGATCGCGGCCCGGCGACGCGCGGGCTGACCACGCGCTGGCTGACGACGGTCGGCGGCTGTGCGGTGCACGGGCCGATCGCCGCGGCCGCTCGTTAGCGTGAGCGCGCGCGGCGCTCGCCGCGATCCTGCTCCGTCCCGCTCCGCTGCGTCCCGAGAGGACCCGCCATGCCCCTGTCCCCGCACCTCCCCCGCCGACGGACGCGGACGGCGGGGCTCACCGCCGCGTCCGCCATCGCCGTCGCCGCCCTGCTAGCCGGCGCGCCCGCCGCGTGGGCGGGCGACCGGACCGTCACGGATCCCGCGACCTCCGCCCGCCCGCTCGAGCTGCACGCGTCGCCCGCGGAGAGCGCCGACGCGCTCGCCTTCTGGACACCGGCCCGGATGGCCGCGGCCACCCGGAGCGAGGACGCGGCCACCACCGTCGACGCCCTCGACGCCGCCGCCCCGTCCGCGCACGACGACGCGGCGGTCACCGCATCCGACGCCGCCTCCCCCGCGCCCATCTCCACCGCCGAGCAGGTCCCCGTCGTCCCCCACATCGGCAAGCTGTTCGGGATCTTCGGCGGCTCCATCGAGACGTGCAGCGCGAACGTCGTCGTCTCCGGCAACCGGTCGGTGGTCGCCACCGCCGGGCACTGCGTCCTCCGCGGCGGGCAGTACGCCTCGCGCCTGATCTTCGCCCCCGCGTACGCGAACGGCCAGGATCCGTACGGGACGTGGGCTCTGAGCGGCGCGGTCGTCGCCGCGGGCTACGCGCAGGACGAGAGCGACCAGGGCGACGACACCGCCTTCGCCGTGGCCGCGCCGAACGAGGACGGGGCCGACATCACGAGCGTCGTCGGTGCGTCCCCCGTGCTCTTCGACCAGGATCCCGCCGAGCTCGGCACGGTCTACGGCTACCCGGGGGCCGGACGCTTCGACGCGCGCACGCTCCAGCGCTGCCGCGGGGTCTTCGAGGCCTTCGACCCGGAGCGGATCGACGTGGCCTGCGACATGAACGAGGGCGTCTCCGGCGGGCCGATCTTCGCCGGAGACGGATCCGACGGCGCCGAGTTCGGGAACGCCGCCGCCCGCTTCGAGGACTCCTCCCACGTCGTCGGCACGCTCTGGATGGCGGCCGAGCACGCGGCCTACGACCAGGCGGCGGCCGTCCCGGCCGTGACCGCGGCGGGCTGATCCGCGGCCGGCGCGCGCCGATCCGCGGCGCGCCGGGCCGCGATCAGCGCCGCGATCAGCGCCGCACCGCCGTCAGCGCCGGGCCGCGATCAGCGCCGCGCCGCCTCGACCGACCGCGCGCTCTTCACGAGGTCCGCGCAGCGCTCGCCGATCATCATCGTCGTGATGTTCGGATTCACGGTCGTGAGCTCGGGCATCACGGAGGCGTCGGCGACCCGGAGGCCCGTCACGCCCTTGACGCGCAGCTCGGGATCCAGCGGCGACATCGCGTCGTCGATCGCGCCCATCCGCACGGTGCCCGCCGGGTGGTAGACGGTGTTGTGGGTGCGGGAGATGTAGTCCGCGAGCTCCTCGTCGGTCTGCGCCTCGACGCCCGGGTACAGCTCGCGGCCCGCCCACTCGGCCATCGCGGGCTGCGCCACGATCTCGCGCGCCAGCCGGATCCCGGCGATGAGCACGCGCATGTCGTGCGGGTCGGTGAGGTAGCGCGGATCCACGAGCGGCTTGTCGCGGTGGTCGCGGCTGCGGAGGCGGACCGTGCCGCGCGAGCGCGCGTGCGTGACGTTCGGCGTGAGGCAGAAGCCGTTCTCCGTCGTCGGGTAGCCCTGGCGCACCGTGTGCATGTCGAACGGCACCGAGCCGTAGTGGAACATGAGGTCCGGCCGGTCGAGGCCCGCCTCGGTGGTCGCGAAGATCCCGATCTCCCACCACTGGGTGCTCTCCGTCGGCATGGGCTTCTTGGCCTCCCACTGGATCACGCCCTCGGGGTGGTCCTGCAGGTGCTCGCCCACGCCGGGCGAGTCGACGCGCACGGGGATGCCGAGCTCCTCGAGGTGCGCCGCCGGTCCGATGCCCGAGAGCATCAGCAGCTTGGGCGAGTCGATGGCGCCGGCCGAGAGGATCACCTCGCGGCGGGCCCGGATGGTGCGCGTCCTCGCGAACGCGTTGTCGACGACCTGCACGCCCGTGCAGCGGTCGTCGTCGTCGAACTCGAGGGCGCGCGCCTTGAGGTCGGTCAGCACCGTGAGGTTCGCGCGGTCGGCGAGCGGATGCAGGTACGAGACCGACGAGGATGCGCGCGTGCCGTCCGCCTGGCGGTTGATCTGGAAGAACCCGGCGCCGTTCCGCACGGTCTCGCCGGTGTTGAAGCGCGTGCGCGGGATGCCCGCCTGCTCGCACGCGTCGAGGAGCGCGACGCCGGACGGGTCGCGGGGCGGCACGTTCATGAGGTGCACCGGGCCGTCGTGGCCGTGGTGGGGCTCCGGATCCTCGTTCGTCTCGAGCCGCTGGTACAGCGGGTAGGTGCTGTCGGCGTCCCAGCCGGTGGCGCCGTGCTCGTGCGCCCAGCCGTCGAGGTCCTCCCGCGGCGCCCAGAACGCGATGCACGAGTTGTGGCTCGAGCAGCCGCCCAGCACCTTGGCGCGCGCGTGCCGCATGGACGAGTTGCCGTTCTCCTGCGGCTCGATCGGGTAGTCCCAGTCGTAGCCGGACTCGAGCAGCTCCATCCACCGGTCGAGGCGGAGGACCACGTCGAGGTCCTTGTCGTGCGGGCCGGCCTCGATGAGGGCCACCTGCACGTCGGGGTCCTCGCTGAGGCGGGCGGCGACGGCCGCGCCCGCGGATCCCCCGCCGACGACCACGTAGTCGTACTCGGTGCCGGTCATGTCGTCTCCCCTGCTGTCGCTCATCTCGCCCTGAACCATCCGGTCACCTGCGGACGCGTGTTCTGGTAGATGTGCTTGGCCTCCTGGTACTCGGCGAGGCCGGTCGGGCCGAGCTCGCGGCCGACGCCGGACTGGCCGAAGCCGCCCCACTCCGCCTGCGGCAGGTAGGGGTGGAAGTCGTTGATCCAGATGGTGCCGTGGCGGAGCGCCTGCGCGACGCGCTGCGCCTTCCCGGCGTCCTGGCTCCACACGGCGCCCGCGAGCCCGTAGTCGGTGTCGTTCGCGATGGCGACCGCCTCCTCCTCCGTGCGGAACTTCTCGACCGTGACCACCGGGCCGAAGGCCTCGTCGACCACCACGGACATGCCGCGCTCGACCCGGTCGAGGACGGTGGGCAGGTAGTAGTAGCCGGCCGCGAGGTCGCCCGTGCCGAACGCGCCGCCCGTGCGGAGGCGCGCGCCCTCGGCGACGCCCTTCTCGACGTACGCATGCACCTTGTCGCGGTGCGCGGCCGAGATGAGCGGGCCGGTCTCCGCGTCCGGGTCGAACGGGCCGCCGAGGCGGATCCCCTCGGCCCGGCGCACGAGCTCGTCGACGAAGCGCTCCGCGACGGACTCCTCCACCACGAGCCGCGCGCCCGCCGAGCAGACCTGGCCGGAGTGCACGAAGGCGGCGTTGAGGGCGTTGTCGACGGCGGCGTCGAAGTCGGCGTCGGCGAACACCACGTTGGGGTTCTTGCCGCCGAGCTCGAGCGCGACCTTCTTCACGGTCGCCGCCGCGGCCGCCGCGATGGTGCGGCCCGTGGCGAGGCCGCCCGTGAACGAGACCATGTCGACGTCGGGGTGGCTCGACAGCGGCGCGCCCGCGACGGCGCCCGCGCCGAGCACGAGGTTGGCGACGCCCGCGGGGAGCCCCACGTCGGCGAGCAGCCGCATCAAGAGGATCGAGGTGTGCGGCGTCAGCTCGCTGGGCTTCAGGACGAACGCGTTGCCCGCGGCGAGCGCCGGCGCGATCTTCCACGCGGCCTGCAGCAGCGGGTAGTTCCACGGCGCGATGAGGCCGCACACGCCGACGGGCTCGTGGACGATGCGGCTCACCACGTCGGGGTCGCCGGCGTCGACGACGCGCCCGGCGTCCTGGCCGGCGAGCTTCCCGAAGTACCGGAAGCAGGCGGCGATGTCGTCCATGTCGATCTCGCTCTCCACCAGGCGCTTGCCGGTGTCGAGCGTCTCGGCGCGGGCGAACTCCGCCTTCCGCTCGACCAGGCCGTCGGCCACGCGGAGGAGGAGGTCGCCGCGCTCGGGCGCGGGCGTGCGCGACCAGGCGCCGCCGTCGAACGCGGCGCGGGCGCTCGCGATCGCGCGCTCGACGTCGGCGGTGCCGGCCTCGGAGACGTGCCCGACGAGGGATCCGTCCGCGGGGCAGCGGATCTCGCGCGTCGCGCCGTCCGCGGCAGGCTGCCAGCCGCCGTCGATGAAGAGGGAGGCGGGTGCCTCGGTCGTGTGCTGATGCGTGGTCATGCGGTCCTCTCGGGCTGATCGTGGGCGACGACGACGGTGTTGCCCGGGTCGTCGCGGTTGAGGTGGAGGAACTCGAGGTGGGTCTCGTAGTGGTCGAGCACGTCGGCGATCACCTGCTCGCGCGTGTAGTCGAGCACGTCGTAGCCGCGGCTGCCCTCCAGCGAGAACACCTCCATGCGGAAGTAGTGCTCCTCGGATCCGGCGGCCGCGTGCGGCGCGTACGTGGGCGTCTCGTAGCGGACCGGCCGGATGGCGTACCGGAAGTCGCGCTCCTCGCCCATCGACACCTCGAGGTCGAGCTCGCGGATCCCGTGCTCGGAGTGCTCGCCCTCGACGAGGCGCACGGTCGCGCCCTGCACGATGAGCTCGTCGTGCACCTCGGTGAGCGCGGGCAGCGCCACCTCCTCGGTGAAGCGCTGGGCGCGATCGCGGTCGGGGTAGGTCATGGAGCGGGCGAGCCGCTGGCGCCAGCTGCGTCCGTGGCCGCCGTCGCCGGATCGGCCGGAGAGGAGGCCAGGGAGGCTCGACCGGTAGCTCTGGGCGAGGGATCCCTCCACCTTCAGGGCCTTGTAGAGCCCGAGCATGATGAGCAGCAGCACCACCGAGAACGGCAGGCCCATCACCACGGTCGCGCTCTGCAGGGTCGGCACGCCGCCCACCGCGAGCATCACGAGCGTGAGAGCGCCGGTGGCGACGGCCCAGAACAGGCGCAGCCACTTGGGTCCGTCGGTGTCGGCGTCGGGCAGGTGCGAGGTGAGGTTCGCCATCACGAGCGCGCCGGAGTCGGCGGAGGTCACGTAGAAGAGGAGTCCCGTGAAGGTCGCGACCGCGGCCGTGAGCGGCACGCCCGGGTACTCGGCGAGCAGCGAGTAGAACGCGCGCTCCGGGGTGTTCATCGCGACGTCGCCGAACGCGCTGTCGCCGCCCATGACGAGGTCGAGCGCGCTGTTCCCGAAGATCGAGATCCACAGCAGGATGAACGCGAACGGCACCACCATCGTGCCGATGACGAACTCGCGGATGGTGCGGCCGCGGGAGATGCGGGCGAGGAACAGGCCCACGAACGGCGCCCACGCGATCCACCAGGCCCAGAAGAACAGGGTCCAGCTGCTGAGCCAGGCGTCGGGGCGGTCGTAGGCGAAGGTCTCGAGGGTCATCGAGGGGAAGCGGCTGAGCACGTCGCCGACGTTCTGCACGATGGCGTCCATGAGGAAGCTCGTGCGGCCGGCGAAGAGCACGAAGAGCATGAGCGCGATGGAGCAGAGCACGTTGAGCTCCGACAGGCGCCGGATCCCCTTCTCCACCCCCGTGAGCACCGAGACGGCCGCCATGATCACCGACAGGGCGATGAGGCCCGCCTGCACGGCCAGGTCCTCGGGGATCCCGAACATGAAGTCCAAGCCGAAGTTCAGCTGGGCCACGCCGATGCCGAGCGTGGTCGCGATGCCGAAGATCGTGCCGAGGACGGCGGCGATGTCGACGAGGTGGCCGATCCAGCCGTGGATGCGCTTTCCGAAGATGGGGTGCAGGGCCGAGCGGATGCTCAGCGGCAGGTTGTGGCGGTAGGCGAAGTAGCCGAACGCCATGCCCATGAGCGCGTAGAGCGCCCACCCGGTGAGCCCGTAGTGGAAGAGCGTGAGCACCATGGCCTGCCGAGCGGCCTCGACGGTGGACCCGTCGCCGGTCGGCGGGGCGAGGTACTGGGTGACGGGCTCCGAGACGGAGAAGAACATCAGGTCGATGCCGATCCCCGCGGCGAACAGCATGGCCGACCAGGTGAAGTAGTTGAACGCGGGCCGGGAGTCGTCGGGCCCGAGGCGGGTGCGGCCGGCCCGGGAGGCCGCGACGACGACCACGAAGCCGACCACCAGCGTGACGACGGCGATGTAGTACCAGCCGAAGGTCTCGGACACCCACGCGACGGCCGCGCCGATCGCGTCGGCCGCGGCGGTCGGGGCGAGGGAGGCCCAGGCGACGATGGCGATGATGCCGAGGGCGGACCCGAGGAACACGGGCCGGTTGAGGCGGGGGCGGCCGGGCGGTGCGCCGTCGACGACGGGGGCCGTGCCGACGGGGGCTGAGCTGTCGGGGGCGGAAGCGGGCATGGGTGGGCGAGTACTCATCGCGTCCTTCGCTGGGAGGGGAATGAGGCTTCGGTCGACACCCGGGGTCTCACGGACCACACCGGGTTGCGCGACCACCCTAGCGAGGGGCCCTCCCCCGGCCGCAAGCCGGATCCGGGCCGCGATAGGGTCCGCGCGCGCGGGCGCACGGCCGCACTCCAGATCGAGGCGGTGGTATATTTTCCGGCATGAACCCCGCCTCTGTCCCCGATCGCGATCGTGTGCTCGCGGATCTCGGCGACCCGTTCGTGCAGTCCTTCATCGCCGCGGTCGACGGCGCTCGAGATGACTTCGCCGAGTTCCGGGCCTGGCAGCCCGGCTGGTTCCCCGGCTTCACCGCACGCTTCACGGCGGACTTCCTCCACGAGCGCATCTGGGCGCGGCTGATCCGCGAGGTCGACGGGATGGAGGGGATCACCATCCGTGACCGCGAGCCCGTCCGCGAGCTCCGCAGCGGGACCATGTACCTCCTCCGCATCAAGCGCCATCATCTCGACGACCGGATCTCCGCCTACCCCACCGAGGCCTCGCGGGCGTTCTGGGGCGGCACGACCCTGACGCTCGAGGGCCTGGAGTCCGTGCCCCTCGCCCTCGGCTACTACTGGGACGCCGAGATGCGGTCCGTGGGCGACGCGGTGCTGTCCTACCGCGACGGCACGGACTCCCCCGTCTGGGCGGTCCGTCTCCGACGCGAGGCCGCATCGTCTCGCGGCTTCGCCTGGGAGCCGGTCTCCCCCGAGATGCCGGAGCTCGACCTGCGCAGCGTCCTCGACGACGACACCGCCGCGGACGGGACCGCATCGTGAGCCGCGACGTCGGCGACGTGCTCCTCGTCCTCCGGCGTGCGGCGGGGATCACCCAGGAGGAGCTCGCGAGCGACCTCGGGATCACGCAGGCCGCGCTCTCACGGTACGAGAACGGCCTGCGGGATCCCGACCACGCGATGACGGAGAGGCTCAGCGCCGCCCTCGGGGTGACGGCGGAGTTCCTGCGCCACGAGTTCCGCATGCACGGCGCCATCGCCGCCGACGCCCACATGCGCCGGCAGAAGACCGCGAAGCCGTCGGACTGGAAGCGCGTCGAGGCGCGGTTGAACGCGGCGCGCATGCAGACGACCTACCTGCTCGAGCGGGTCCCGCTGCGGCCGCAGAACCACGTCATCCACGTCGACCCCGATGATCGCTCACCGTATGAGGCCGCCGCGATGCTGCGTGCAGCATGGCGCATGCCCCTCGGCCCCGTCCGGGACCTGACGCGGTGGATCGAGTCGGCCGGCGTCATCGTGCTGGACGAGGACCTCGGCACGCACCGCATCGACGGCATGTCCCAGTGGGCCGGCGACCACGCCGTCATCATCCTCAACTCGGCGGCCCCGACGGATCGTCGTCGGCTCACGCTCGCGCACGAGCTCGGGCACCTCGTGATGCACGCGTCGCACGTCGATCCCGACGCGGAGGCGCAGGCTGACGAGTTCGCGGCGGAGTTCCTGATGCCGGAGACGATGATCCGACCGGAGCTGACGAACCTGACGCTGGGCAAGCTCGCCGATCTCAAGGCCGAGTGGGGCGTGTCGATGCAGGCGGTCGTCGAACGCGCTCATCGACTCGGACGCACGAGCCCCGAGGAGCGGACCCGCTTCTACCGGCAGCTCAGCAGCCGCGGATGGAAGACCCGCGAGCCGGGCAGCGACGAGCTCCCGCCGGAGATCCCGCGGCTCGCGCCGTCCATCGGCCGCCGGCTCCACGAGTCGGAGCTCACGCGCCCGGAGGTCATGAAGCTCCTCGGCGCACGCGAGGGCGCGGACAACCCCTTCGATCCGCCGAAGCGGGTGCTGCGGGCCGTGTGACGGCGGCGACGCGACCATCGCGGTCACGCGCCCGTATCGTGGCCGCATGACCGCGCCCGTGACCGTCCGCCCCGCCGTGCCCGCCGACGCCGACGGGATCGCCGAGGTCCACATCCGCGCCTGGCAGGAGACGTACGCGCACCTGCTCCCGGCCGCGTACCTCGAGGGGCTCGACGTCACAGCGAGGGCCGAGCAGTGGCGGGGCTCGCTGGGCGGCTCCACCGGGGCTCCGGTCTTCGTCGCCCTCGACGGCGACCGCATCGTCGGCTTCGCCCTCGCCGGACCGGCGCGCGACGAGGATCCGCCCCGCCCCTTCCAGCTCCACGCGATCAACATGGTCTCCGCCGCCCACGGCACCGGCGCCGGCCAGGCCCTGTTCGACGCGGCCGTCGGCGACTCCCCCGCCTACCTCTGGGCCGCCGACGACAACCCGCGCGCGGCGGCGTTCTACCGGAGGAACGGGTTCGTACGGGACGGCGGGGTGGAGCGGCAGACGTACCAGGGCGCGGAGATGGTCACGGTGCGGATGGTGCGCTGACCGGGATCGGGACGATGCCGGGCAGGAGGACGGCATCGCGTCCGTCGTCGTCCCCCGCGACGATGCGCGGGGCCCGGGCGCCGGCCGGCGCGAGCGGGGTGGCCGAGGACCCGCGGCCGCACCTCAGACCGGCGTCGGCACCGGGACGAGAGCGGTCTGGCGCCACAGGAGAGGTGCCGGATCGCCGTCCGTCCCGAGTACGGGCTCGAGCAGACGCACCCGCAGGTCACGGAGGAGCCCGCGGTCCGACGCGTCGCCGACGCTCACGCTGATCACCGCGTCCACCCCCTCCACCCCGAAGGACACGAGATCGGACTCGGCGAGGGTGTCGATCGACCGCAGCGGCGCGGTCAATCCCCGCCCGCATCGCTTGACGACCGCCTCCTTGCGGCTCCACAGCCACGCGAGATCGTCGAGACGCCTCAGCCGCTCACCCAGCGCGCGCTCCCCCTCCGCCGCGATGCGCTCGAACAGCGCGCCGTCGAAGGGGACACGCGATTGCACGTCGACGCCGACGGGCCCGGACGCGACCGCGCAGACGCACGCCTGCCTGTCATGGGAGAGGTTGAACTCGAAACCGGCGGCACCCGGCAGGCGGGGCTTGCCGTACCGGCCGCGCTCGACGGCGGGCATCGCGGACGTCCCGTTCCGCTCCTCCCACATCCGCTGCAGCAGCGCGAAGGCCAGCGCGCTCGCACGCCGGTCGTCCTCGCGGTGATGCGCGTCGCACATCTCGCGACGCTCGGGAGGCAGTCCGGCGCGCAGCCGCTGGAACGTCGCGTCAGTGAGGTCGTCGGGTCGCGCGAGGACGAGGTCGCACGGCGTCGCCACGCCGATCGCCGGGAGGGGCCCCCGGCGGCCGGCATCCCCCGATGAGCGCTCGTGATCGGACCACGACAACGCGTCAGTTCCCGGCGCGGTCGATGACGAGGGAGACGTTGTGGCCGCCGAACCCGAGCGAGAGCGACACGGCACGGGTGATCGCCACGCGCCGCGCGGAACCGCGGACGACGTCGACCCGCATCTCCTCGCTCAGCTCGTCGGTCCCGGCCGTCGCCGGGACCGCTCCGGATGCGAGGGCGAGCGCGCTCGCGATCACCTCCGTCACCCCCGCGGCACCGAGCATGTGGCCGGTCATCGACTTCGTCGACGTGACCAGCGTCTGCTCGCCCAGCACGCGTTCGATGACCGCGGCCTCGATCCGGTCGTTCAGGACGGTCCCGGTGCCGTGGGCGTTGACGTGCAGGGGCGCGTCATCCACCGGCCCGTCCTCGCCATCGGCTTCGGCGAGCGAGTCGGTGATGGCGCGCGCCATAGCGGCGCCGTCTCCCGCCGGTGCGGTGATGTGCGACGCATCGCTCGTGATGCCGTACCCGCTCACCACGCCGTAGATGCGCGCACCCCGCGCCAACGCGTGCGACTCGCGCTCGAGCACCACGGCCGCCCCTCCCTCTCCCATGACGAAGCCGCCGCGCTCCTTGTCGAACGGGATGCTCGCGCGATCGACGTCGCTCGACGTGCTCAGCGCCCGCAGCGACTGGAATCCGGACATGACGAGTCGCTGCGTGACGGCTTCGGCGCCCCCGCAGACGACCGCGTCGGCATACCCGTGGCGGATGGCGCGGAGGCCCTCTCCGATGCTCACGGCGCTCGAGGCGCACGCGGCGTTGTGCGACACCGAACCACCACGAGCGCCCACGTCGATCGAGACCAGCCCGGCGATCATGTTCGGGATCCACTTCGGTATCAGCATCGGCGACACCTTGCGTGGGCCGCTCTGCCGGAGCACGTCGTGTTCGCGGAGGGCCGTCTCGACGCCGCCCAGACCGCTGCACATGTTGACGGCGAGCCGGTAGGGGTCGATCCCCCCGGACAGTCCCGCGTGCGCGACGGCCTCGCGTGCCGCGACCAGACCGTAGACGCTGTGCGGGTCGAGGCGCCGCAGCTCCTGCGGCGCGAAGTGGGCTGCGGCGTCGAGCCCGCGCACCGGTGCGTAGACCCCGACGGCCATGTCCCGGGTGTCGAAGTGGTCGATCGGGACGATGCCGTGCCGTCCCGCGAAGAGGCTCTCCTGGAAGTCGGCGAGCGTGGAACCGAGCGGGCTCACGACGCCCATACCGGTGATCACCGCGCGTTCCGGGGGTCGCGGAGCGGAGCGCACTAGGCCGACGCCTCCTCTGCGGCGTCCTGCACCGCCTCGAAGAGATCCTGGACCGTCTTGACGTCCTCGGTCAGCTCGACAGCGGTCCCTCCGATGCGGTCCTCGATCTTCATCGAGAACTCGAAGATGCTGACCGAGTCGACGCCGATGTCCCTCAGACCGTCCTGCATCTCGATCTCGTCGGCTGGCTTCGAGCTGTACTCGGCGAGTGCCTCAGCGAATTCCGCTGCGTTCATGATGAGCTCCTTGGTGTTCGGGGGTCGGGAGGATCGGGCCGGCCGGGCACCGCGCACGCGCGCGCGCGCAGCCCCGGGCCTAGAAGTCGTGCGCGCGCAGCCAGGTGAGGAGCTCGTCCTCGCGGCGTCCGGCGTCGGCCGGCTGCCAGGCGCCCAGGTCCCGCTCATCGACGATGAGGCCGTCGCGCAGGTACACGACCCGGTCGGCGCGCGCCGCGCACGCGGGATCGTGGGTCACCATCATCACCGTGGTGCCATCGCGATGGACGTCGGTCAGGGCGTCCATCACCTCCTGGGTCATGCTGCTGTTCAGGGATCCCGTGGGCTCGTCGGCGAAGACGACGGAGGGTCGCGTCGCGAGAGCACGGCAGATGGACGCGCGCTGGAGCTGCCCTCCGGAGACCTGGGTGATGCCGTGCTCCGCCACGTGCGCGATGCCGAACCGCTCGAGCATCGCGTCCACCCGGGCCTCGACCTCGACGCGGCCCTTGGGCTGCGCCTTGAGCGCGGCGAGGAGGATGTTGTCGCGCACGTTGAAGTTCGACAGGAAGTACGCCTGCTGGAAGATGAAGCCCATCCTCGTGAGCCGCGTGTGGCTCATCTCCCGATCGCTGAGGTCGGTCAGGTCGACGTCGCCCAGCCGGACGCTCCCCTTCGTCGGCCGGTCCATCCCGCTGATGCAGTAGAGCAGCGTCGACTTGCCGGAGCCCGACGCGCCCATCACGGCGAGGAACTCCCCCTGGCGGACGGTGAGGTCGATGCCGTTCAGCACCTTCGTGGGCGGCTCCGTGGACCGGTAGGACTTCTCCAGCGCCACCGTCGTGAGGGCGTTCGTGAGGGGCCGGGACATGGTCGAGGAGGCGTCGGGGAGTGTCAACGGTGATCCATTCTGTGATTCGTGGTTCGCGGGACGGGCTGAGGACGTCATGAGCGCAGCCACGCGCTCGTGTCGCCGCGACGGAGCCGGGATGACACGACGATGGCGCTGACCGCGCCCACGCCGATGAGCAACGCCGGATAGGCGACGTAGACCAGCAGCGGGTTCGGGATGAACACCAGGCTCGAGATGCCGAGACCGGCGAGCGAGATGGCCGCGCCGACCAGGGCCTGGCCCAGGGTCGCGGCGATGACCACGCCGAGGACCGTCCCCGTCACGATGGTGAGGACCGCCTTGAACCGCAGCTGCGCCGCGAGGTCCGAGCCGGAGAATCCGAGCGCGGAGAGGATGCCGGAGCGCCTCCTCTCGCGGGAGACCCGCATGGTGAGGTTGAGGCTCGTGATGAGCGCGACGATCCCGACCGCGAAGATCGTCGCGAGGACCGCCGCGTTGAACAGGGCGTCCGTCACGTAGCTGAGGGTCTGCGTGACGTACTCGGCCATCGGCACCACGGTCGCGGTGGGGAAGCGCTCCCGGTAGTCGCTGGCGATGGCGGCGGGGTCCTGTCCCGTCGCGGTGGCGGCGTAGTAGACGTAGCCGGTGACGGCCCCCGTCGCCGTGCCGGACATCTTGGCGGTCTTGCCGCCGCTCGTGATGTCCTGGTACACCCCGCCGACGGTCAGGGCGGCATCGCTCCCGTCACGGCGGATGGTGAACGGGTCTCCCACGTCGACCCCGAACTGCTCGGCGTTCAGCACCGACAGCGCGATCTCCCCCGTCGCCGGCGGCCCACCGCGCAGGTACTGGATGGTGTCTCCGCCGTAGTCGCCCACTTCGACGCGCATCGACTCCCATCCCTCCTCTCCCTCCGTCTCGACCAGCTCGTTCGCGAAGGTCTGGACGCGGGCGACGCGGGGATCGGCCGCGAGGGCGGTGTCCGTCTCCTCCCGCACCTGCTCGAGGTCGTCGGAGAACTGCAGGTCCATGCGCAGATCGCTCTCGGGCGCCCCCATGTACGTGACGAACTTCGGGCTCTGGAACGTGGTCAGCAGGTTCGTCGGCAGCGTGATGAGGATCCCGGCCAGCAGGAAGACGAGCGGGAGGAGCACCCACTGGCCGGCTTCGTTGCGGAGGTCCGCGAGCGACATCCGGCGGCCGATGTCCCCGCCGCGGTACGAGGCGAACGCGGAACGGCTGACGCGGCGGGCGAGCCGCTTCGCCCGACGCGCCGTCTGACGCTCGTCGAGGACGGACCCGTGCACCAGAGCGCTGACCACCTCGATGCGGTTCACCGCACGCAGGAGGTGCCGGCTGATGGCGACCACGACGACGAACACGACCACGAGCGCGACGAGGGGGGCCACGACGGTGAGCGCCGTCACCGGGGCGGTCGAGTAGCTCGCTCGCATGCCGCTCGTGAGCGCCTGCGACGCGGGGATCGCCAACGCGCCTCCCAGTACGCACGCGATGAGGGTCATCGCGCTGTACTTCGACAGGTAGAGGCCCGATATCGTCTTGTCCGGCAGGCCGATGGCCTTCATCGCGCCGATCTGCTGCACGTCGTCCTGCAGGCTCCCGCGGATGACGAAGCGGACGTTGAGCAGGGCGATGGCGATGAGCAGGAAGCTGACGAACATCAGGGCGATCGCGACCAGGCCGTCGCTGATGGCGTTGATGATGCGGATCATGTCGCCCGTGACGGCCTGACCGTTCTTCGGCATCGCCGGGTCCGACTCGTACGCGGTCTGGAACGCGTTCGCCTGCGACGGATCCGAGAGCAGGTACTCGACGATGATCTCGGGGCTGCCGCCGCTCGAGCGGAGGCGCTGGAAGTCGGAGTCGGACACCAGGAAGCGCGTCGCCGACGAGAGCGACGACGCCATCTGCGCGTCGCGCACGAAACCCGCGATGGCGAACTCCTCGATGCCGGAGCCGGTCCGGATGCGGAGCTCATCGCCCTCCTGCAGGCCGAAGCTCCGCTGGTAGGCGACCGGGACGAAGATCGAGCCGTCCGGCGGCGTGACGATCGCGCTGTCGGCGTCGAGGAGGAAGTCGAACTCGGTGTTCTGCGTGACGAAGAGGTTGTCGATGAGGCTCTCGGCCAGGGTGCCGGATTCCGTCGTCCCGGGGCGCGACCAGGCGATCGCGGCGCTGTCGTAGCCGACCATGTCCTCGATCAGCCAGGACTCGATCTCCGGGTGCGCGGTGGCGAAGGCGTCCAGCGCGGCGGGGTCGTAGTCGCCCTTGTGCATCTGCAGGAAATGCGGCGGCTTCGCCTGCGCGAACAGCGCGTCCACCGAGCCCACGGTGCGTTCCATGACCATCGCGCCGGTGGCCATGAGGAAGGCGCTGAGGATGAGGACCACGAGCAGGGAGGCGTTGACGCCGCGATTCTTTCGCAGGTCGTTGAGCAGGTAGGTGAATGTCATGTGGTGCGGCGCCTCCTACGACAGGACCCAGATACCGGGGATTTGGAGCGACATCCAGGTGAGCACCAGGTGGTACACGATGTCGAGGACGATGTTGAAGAGCTCGCCCTTGGCGACGGTCCGCGTCTTCCGATAATGGCGGATGATCTCCTGCGAGTGGGTCCACAGCCCGCTCAGGCCGTAGATGTACAGGGTGACGAGGACCCCGACCCAGAAGTTCCCCTGGAACCAGATGGCCAGGACGCCCATCACCCCCAGACCGAGCTGGGCGAAGCCGTACTTCACCTGGAACGGGCCGCTCGGCCAGCCCAGGCTGGCCGCGGTGCGCTCCGGGAACAGCACGTTGATGATGAAACCCAGCACCGCGATGAGGCCGTGGGAGACGGCGAACTGGTGCAGCAGCAGCACCCGCATCCATTCGACGAAGTCAGCCCGGAAGCCCCCGATCGCCAGCTGGATCAGCGCCGTGACGAGCCCGGCGCCGATGATTCCTACGATCCACATGTCAGGTCCGTTTCCGCGCGGAACGCGCTGTGAGCGTGGCTTGCATCTCTCGCACGCTCTTCATGAACGGGAGCAGCAGTGCGATGAGCAGCAGCAGCACCCCCACGATCATGAGCATGAGGCCGATGCCCCGGGACTCACCCGTGCCGATGAGCGAGCCCACCGTGCCGGCGAGCCCTCCCCGGTCGGTGAGCAGGGGGTTGAAGACGAGGTCGGCGAGCGGACCCGAGACGGCGTACGCGACGATGTACCCGAATTGGGACACGAATCCCATCAGCCCCCAGATCCTTCCCTGGATCTCGTTGGGTATGGAGGTGCGCACGAGGACCTCGACGCTGGTGTTGAGCGGCGGCAGGGTCGCGAAGAAGAGGAACGCGAAGACGCCGATGAGGGGCACCACCGGCGTCGTGCCCATGAAGAAGACGGTGACGCCGGCGGCCGCGAGCGCCCAGGAGAGATAGGCCCGGTGATCGGTGCCCATGTCGAACACGCCGATGACGAGGCTGGCGATCACCATCCCCACGGCCGCCGCGGATCGCACCACGCCGAGGGTCGTCTCGTTCGACAGGTCGAGCAGCATCGGCGTGAGCAGCGTCTGCAGGAAGCCCATGCAGAACGTGATCAGGGTGATGAGCAGCATGAGCAGCAGCAGGCCGCGATTCTGCAGGAAGTAGACGAGACCGAACCGCAGGTCGACCCAGAACCCGCTCGTGGAGACGGGGGTGCGGCTCCCGATGGCGCGCCACACGAGGAGCATGCTCAGGATCGTGAACGCCATCGTGCTGATGTCGACCATCACGACGAGGCGGATGCCGAAGGACGCCATGAGGACACCCGCGATCGCAGGCGCGATCAGGTACTGGGACGCGCTCGCCAACTGCACGAGGCCGCTCGCCCGTGCGTACTGCTCGGGGGTCAGGAGATCGGTGATCGTGGCGCGGTAGGCCGGGTCCATCACCGACGTGAAGACGGAGCTGAACGCCACGGCGGCGCAGATGAGCGGGACGCTGTCCGTTCCGGTGTGGAAGAGCACGAGGAGCGCCACGAGGCCGACCGCGGAGGCGGAGTCCCCGAAGATCATCAGGAGGCGCCGGTCGAAGCGATCCGCCAGCACGCCGCCCAGCGGCGCGAGGAGGATGCCGGGCAGGAAGGCCGCCACCGTGACGAGCGCGACCGAGGTGCTGAGGCCCGTCTGCTGGTACACGTGGACCCCGAGGCCGAACGCCGTGAGGCCGTTGCCGATCCGCGCGACGAGCTGCGCCGCCCAGATGAGCAGGAAGATCCGGAAGCGACCCGCCTCCGACCCGTGGCCCGGCGGCGGGGAGTCCGCCCCGTGGGGGTCGATCGGGTCCGCCTCGTCGCCGGCGGGTGAGGGCGCGCTCGCCCGGGGTTCGGTGTGGGGGGTCATCCTCGCCCCCGCTGCCCGTCGACGGCGACGGCGACGGGAGCGTCGGCGTCGCGCACGTCGGCGAGGATCCGGTCGAGCGGCTCCAGCGCGTGCCGCACGAACATGTGCCCCTCGCCGGCGAGCACCTGCGTGCGCAGCGGGGACGTCAGATGGCGCTGCCACGCGTCGGACGTCCCGCTCGGCGTGTGGGGGTCGAGCTCGCCGAGGATCAGGCGGGTGCGCACGTCCAGGGGCTCGACGGGACGGCCACGTGCGTCGTCGAGCACGCCGTAGTCCGATCGGAAGGCGGGGAGGAACAGCTCGAGCAGGGACGGCTCCGCCGCGATCAGCGCGGGGATCGCGTCGATGGCGATGAGGCGCTCGATCAACTCGGCATCCCGTGACCGCGACCAGCTCTGGGCCGGCACGTCCCCCGGGGCGGACACCGCGGAGAGCACGAGGTCCACCGGCACGAGCGCGGGAGCGAGGCGGTCGGAGCGCACCAGGGCGCTGATCACGTGATAGGCGACGATGCCGCCCATGCTGTGACCGAAGAAGACCGCCCCCGGCCGCAGCACGCGCACGAACTCCTCGATGTAGCGCGCGACCAGGTCCGCGAGGTGATCGATCGGAGCCTCCCGCGAGGGACCGTGACCGGGGGGATTGACGGTCCAGATGTCCCACCCGTCGCGGAGGCTGCGCACTAGCGGGTTGAACGAGGCGCCGAAGCCGCCGAGGAACGGGAACAGGAACAGCTGGCGGCCGGCGACGTCGGGTCGCACGTGCCAGAGGACGGGGCTCTTCGTCGTGCCGTCCCTCACCGGACCGAGCCGTCCGGATCCGCGTCCGTCGACCCCGAGCCGGACGACGGCGGAGCGGCCGCCGCGCCGACGCCCGCCAGCTCGGCGCCCTCGCGGCTGCGGTCGCCCTTGCCTTCGAACAGGACGCCGTTCTGGACGGTGTAGTCGCGCTCGAGGTACTCCGGGAAGGTGAACGGCGCATCGAGCTCACGGCGGCTCTGGCGCCGCAGCACGAACCACAGCACGAGGACCAGCATGCTGAAGAGCGCCAGCTGCACGAGCTGCGTGGGCGTGTTGAAGTAGTAGAGGTCGAGCCAGCTGCCCGATGCGGACACCCAGAACGGGAGCAGGAAGAACAGCACGTTCCCCTTGCCCTTGCTGATGAGCATGCTCATGCCGATGGACAGCACGCAGAGCTGGGCCACGTAGATGGGCCACGCGGTCGCCAGCTCGAAGGAGGAGAACAGGTTGCCGGGAGCGACGAAGACGCCGATGCCGACGCCCGTCGCGATGCCCGACAGCACGTGGCTCCCGGTGACCCGGTTCATGAACGGCATGAAGAAGCCGTACCAGCCCACGGTGATGGCCAGCATCCCGACCTCGCCGATGAACATCGACAAGAAGGTGAGCACCATGTCGACCGGCGCGAGCGGCTCGGGCGGCATCGAGATGCCGAACAGCATGCCGATGTACCGCACCCCGAATATGTACGCCACCATGATGCCCATGAGCGCCGCGAGCCACGGCAGGTCGCTCCGACGGGGCACGAGCGTCCGGAGGAAGTTCGCGACGCCGCGCGGGCCGTCGTAGAGCGCGAATATGGCCAGCGCCGCGATCGCCGGGCTGTGGAGGATCACGATCACGACGGGGTTCGTCAGCGCGAGCTCCCCGAAGACGCTCACCGCGAAGTCGTAGTCGACGAGGAACAGGAGGGTGAGTCCCCACACGGAGCCGATGGATACGGCGAGGAAGAGGATCAGGTACCTCGTGTACGGCGCGCCACGACGCGCCGACCCCGTGGTGGGCCCAATCGATGCTGTGCTGGCGTTCATCGTTTTCCGTAGCCCTTCAGTAGATTTCGTCGATCATGTGCTTCGCCTCGGTGAGGGCGTCTCGGACACGGCTCCCGAAGAAGTCGAGATCCCCGTCGCTGAGCTGCACGTTCGGGTAGATGCGGGAGACGCTCGAGATGAGCACGCCGTGCCGCTGGAGGGAGGTCGCGACGATGATGTCCTTGCTCATGACCTCGAAGCTGTAATCACCGGGAGCGGCCAGCGGCGCGTCCGCGCAATGGAACGACGAGACGCCGGCAGGGCCCTGCACGACCAGGGGGAGCCCGACCCGCGTCGCCTCCTCCACGAGCATGTCCTGCAACGAGGTGATGCGCCGGTGCATGTCGACCGTGGCGGACTCGTCGTCTCGCGAGAGGATGTCGAACGTCGCCTTCACCGCGGCCATGCCCAGCGGATACCCGTTGTAGGTGCCGGCGTGGATCACCGACTTGTTCTCGAGGAGCCGCATGATCTCGCGGGAACCGACGAGAGCCGACACGGGCACGCCACCGCCGCCGATGGCCTTGCCGAACGTCGCGAGATCCGGTGTGACGCCGAGGCGCTTCTGGGCCCCGCCGACGCCGAGGCGCATCCCGGTGATCATCTCGTCGAAGACCAGCACGACGCCGTGCTGGGTGCACAGCTCCCGCAGGCGCTCGAGGTAGCCGGGAGCCGCGACCACCGAGCCGCCGTTCACGGCCACCGGCTCCGTGAGGACGCAGGCCAGCGTCCCGCCGTGCTCCGCGAAGAACTCCTCGAGGCGCGCGAAGTCGTTCCAGGGGACCATGAAGGACTGGTCCGCCATGATGTCGTCCGCCCGGCCCGCGGTTCCCTTGTAGTCGCCGCGGAAATCGACGGGCGCCGGGACCCTCCGGTCGACGACCCGTCCTCCCATGACGTTGTCCGCGTTGCCGTGGTAGTGGTTCTCGAAACGCAGGAACCTGTTCCGACCGGTGTACGCGCGAGCCAGACGGAGCGCGGTCTGGACGATCTCGGTGCCGGAGAGCCCGAAGCGGATCATCTCCGCGCTCGGGATGTGCGCGCTCATGCTCTCGAGGGCCTCGGCGTCGAAGTCGCAGTGGCTCACGCAGAGCACCCGGCGCATGGCGTCGTCGAGGGCGTCGAGGTACTCCTCGTTGGCGTGCCCGAGGATCATGGCGCCGAAGCGGGCGTAGAGGTCGAGGTACTCCTTTCCGTCCATGTCGACGAGCCGGCTCCCCTTGCCGCTGACGAAGTGCAGCGGCACCTCCTCCCACGGCATGTTGAAGTTGTAGTGCACGCCACCCGGCAGGATCTTCTTGACCCGGTCGTGATAGGCGAGGTTCGCTGATTGCGTGATCGTCATTCCAGAGTGCCTCTCTGCTGCATGAGGGTCGGTTCAGTCATTGCGCGCACCACGGGCGTCGACCACGACGACGAGCCCGTCTAATAGGACGACTCGAGATCCTCGGCCTCCTCGGCCAGATGCTCGGCGATGTCGTCGATGGTCTTGAACTCGAATATCACGACGGGATTGATGTCGAGGTCGATCCGCTTGCGCAGCCGGTTCACCACCTTCAACGCCTGCACCGACGAGATGCCCAATCGCATGAAGCTGGCCTGGTCGTCGATCTGCTCGATCGGCATCCCCAACTCGATCGCTATCTCCTCGGTAAGTATATGCTTTATGTCGTTCTTGTCCATAGCGAATGCCTTTCATAGATCGAGCCAATGCGGCTCGCGTTCGAAGGGATAGGGGGGCAGCTCGTGGACGGAACCCACGAAATCAGGGAATACCCGCATCCAGTCGACGCGCGCACCGCGGAGATGCAGTTCGGCCGCCATCTCGATGTCGGTCAGGTGGAGATCGAGATGGGGCTCGTGGTCGCCGTCGCGCACGCAGACCCCCGCTGTGCAGGGGACGACGGAGAGCTCGCCGGCCTCGGCCGAAGCGTCCGTCACCCGGACGCGACCGGCGAGCAGGGATCGGACCCGGGACTCGATCTCCGACGAGGCCGCGACGCCGTGCGCAGGCGATCGGAGAAGCACGCGCTTCGCCGGTCGTTCCACGAACGACCGGCGTATCCCGGTCAGACCGGTGCCGTCGGATGCGATCGTCGCCGCGGCGCGCCACGGGTGCGCGGTGCGGAAGCGGGCGAGGGTCATGGCGACGTCGTAGGCATCCGCGCCGCCGGCGATCGCCGACTCCGCGTCGCGGAGCAGCCGTTCGCGCGCCTGCGGCGTCTTCGCCGACACGCAGAGCACGGGGGCCTCCAGCTCGGCGGACGTGCTGCGCGCGTCGCCTTCCTCGATGACGAAGTGGACGTTGGTGCCCCCGAGCCCGAGCGAGGTGATGGCGCCCAGCCGGGGCGCGTCGTCGCGGCGCGGCCACGGCGTGCGCTCCGCGATGACCTCGAACGGCGTGCTGTCCAGTTCCAGGAGCGGGTTGGGGATCTCGAAGTGCGGGCTCGGCACCATGGTGCCGTGCCGCATGCTGAGGAGCAGCTTCGACAGACCGGCGCCGCCCGCGGCGCTCAGCAGATGCCCGATGTTGGACTTCACCGAGCCGATCCCCACCGTGGCGTCGCCGAAGTCCGCCTTCCGATACACCTGGCCGAGGGCGTTGAGCTCGATCGGGTCGCCGATGCGCGTTCCCGTGCCGTGGGTCTCGATGTACCCGATGCGGGTGTGGTCGACGGCCCGGACGGAGCCGTCGCCGGATGCGGAGGCCGGCGAGTAGCAATCGCGGATCACCGCCGCTTGACCGCGCGGGTTCGGGGCCATGATGTTGAGCGACGCGCCGTCGTTGTTCACCTCGTACGCGCGGATGGTCCCGAGGACGCTGCGGTTCTTGCGGCGGGCGATGTCCGCGCGCTCGAGGACCACCACCACGGCGCCCTCGCCGATCAGCGTGCCGTCGGCGCGCTCGTCGAAGACCCGGGTGAAGGGCAGCCCCGTCGTGATCCCGCCGCAGTTGCAGAGCGCGTTCGTGAACGCCGAGCTCAGCAGGTTCACGCCCGCGACGATGGCCCCGTCGCAGCGCTGATGCCGTATCGAGTCCGCTGCGAGGGCCATCGCCGTGAGGAAGGACGAGCACGCGGTGTCGACGGCCATCACCGGGCCCGTGAAGTCGTACTGATGGGAGATGCGCGCAGCGAGCGCGCTGTTCATGGAGTTCATGATCGTGCGGGGGTGCACGGAGTGCTCGCCCTCGGCCTCGAGCCGCTGGCACACGAGCGGGTAGTACGCGTTCGTGGACATCGCCGAGAACACGGAATATCGACGCGACCGCGTCTCGCCCGTGTCGAGCAGTCCCGCGTTGCCGATCGCGTCGTGCGCGACCTCCATGGTGATCCGGTGCTGCGGATCCATGGTCGCCGCCTCGTCCGGGTCGATGTCGAAGAACGCGGCGTCGAACATCTCGATCCCGTCGATCTCGCCGATCGTGTCCCGCCACCGGGGCGCGAACGCGAGCTCTCGGCGACGATCGCTGACGGTGTCGGTGCAGTCCACGCCCTCCGACAGGACGCGCCAGAACTCCGCCGGCGAATTCGCGCCCGGCAGGCGGAGAGCCTGGCCGGTGATGACGATCTCCTGCTCCTGCGACGCGGTCATGAGCCGATCACCGCCTCGTCCGGCGACGCGTCCACGTGGATGTCGAGGTGCACGAACTCGTCGTCGTACCAGGCGTTCACCTGCGCGAGGGCCATCGGAGCGTGTTCCGGGTCGGAGGAGTCGGCCGAGGGGACGTCCTCCGGCGCGATGAAGCCCTGGAAGTTGACGAGCAGGAGCCGCAACCGCCCGCCGTCGGCGCCGTAGGCGTCACGGAGCTCGCGGAGGAGCGGCGTGTCGGCTCCGTCGAGGCCGTCGTCCGGCGTCCCGTCCGCCAGGGAGTGCGTGTAGTGGACACCCCGGTCGAGCGTCCGGGTGAGTCGATCCGATGTCGAGGCGTCGTCGACGCCGCCACCGAGGAGGACGGGGACGACGTCGAGGAGCTCCCCCACGCATCCGCTGTAGTCCGCGCCGTCCCAGCGCCGGCAGTCGTTGACGAACCCCACGGCGACCGGGTCAGTGCCGGCACCGGACGCGAACTCCGCATGGATGGCCGCGAGCGCGCTCTCCAGGGGATTGGCCTCGGCATAGGGGATGCGATGGCGGGACCGGCCCTGCTCGGTCCGGCTCCGCAGGTCGTCGGTGACCGTGCGATTCATGTCCAACCACCCTCGGAGATCGAAGTCCTGGAGCTCGGCGCGCCAATCGCGGCTCGAATCGACGTGCTCGAGGAACCGGCTGAACCTCGGGGCCTCCGGCAGGCTCTCGCCGCGCACGAGCTGACGGATCTCGTCCCGGAGGATGGCCGAGCTCGAGCCGTCGAAGATGGCGTGGTGGAAGGCCCAGACGAGCCGGAAGCCGTCGGCGCCGTCGCGCAGCACGGTGCACCGCCAGAGGAGGCCGTCCCCGAAGGGCGCGCGCTGCATCCCGTGGGCGAGCCGGTCGATGCACTCGTCGACCTGGGCTGCCTCGACGGAGCGCAGGTCATGGACCTGGAACAGCGCGGCGATGCCTCGGGCGTTCGTCTCCGGCATGACCTCGAAGCGGTCGCCCCGCATGCGCACCCGCAGCGCCTCATGACGGCACATGACCTCCGCGAGCGCGCGGAGCAGCGTGTCGACGTCCGCTCCCTCCACGCGCTGGAGGAACCCGCCCGTCGCCGCACCCGTCGCCTGGTGCCGACGCGCTGCCGACCCCCGGGGGAACGAGTACTCCGGATCACCGAGCGCCAGCGCGAGAGCGGCGCTGTCGCTGGCCGCGATGGCCCGCGCGACGATGAGGTCGAGCTGCTCGGAGGCCACGGGACGCGGAGTCAGCTCCCGTGCGCTGCCGGCCGTGGCGGTGGCCGGTTGACGCGCGGCGAGCGACGCGGCGAGCGCGATGGCGTTGGGATGGCGGTACAGGTCGCTCACCTCCAGTTCCAGACCGGCGGCCCGGAGCCGCTGGACCGCGGCGATCGCCTGGATGGACTGCGCGCCGGCGCGGAAGAAGTCCTCGTCGAGTCCGAGCGGGGCTCCGGGGAGGACGGCGCGCAGGGCGTCGAGGATCCGCTCCGCGGCGCCGTCCCCGGTGGGGGCTTCGGGAGCGGGCCCGACGTGGGACTCCACGCGTTCCGCCAGACGCGCGCGGTCGATCTTGCCGTGGCGGGTGAGCGGCAGCTCGGGCACGCGCACGAGCGCCTGCGGCACCAGCTGGCGCGGCAGCCGCTCGAGCAGCGCGGGACGCAGCTCGTCCTCCCCGGGGGCCGATTCGCCGGAGTAGAAGGCGGTGAGCCGGCTGTTGCTCCCCTGCAGCGAGTGGACGACGACCGCCTCCGTGACGCCCGCGACGGCCTTCAGCGCGCCCTCGATCTCCGACAGCTCGATGCGGTGGCCCGCGTGCTTGATCTGCCGGTCGATCCGCCGCAGGAAGACGAGGTCGTCGTGATCGTCGAGCACGACCAGGTCGCCCGTGCGGTAGAGCCGCTCGCCGGAGTCGCCTTCCGAGGCGACCGTGGCGGCGGGGACGAACTTCTCGATCGTCAGCTCGGGGCGGTGGTGGTAGCCGAGGGACACGCTCGGTCCGGCGACGCAGAGCTCCCCCGGGACCCCGCGGGGGACGTCCGTGCCATCCGGGTGCAGGATGAACAGCTCGCGGTTCCCGGCGGGACGGCCGATCGGCATGCGATCGTGGAGCGGCTCCTCGTCCACGCGGAAGAACGTCGTGGTGCACGAGGCCTCGGTGGGGCCGTACAGGTTGAATATCCGACCGGCGCCGAGCACGTCGAAGGCGCGCTTCGCCGCCCAGGTGCGCATCTCCTCGCCGCCCACGTACAGGGCGCTCATGCCGGCGATGGCCCGCGGGTCCTCCGCCATCAGCAGATGGAACACGGCGGTGATGAGGACGCCGGCGTCGATGCGCTCCGTGCGGAGGAACTCCCCCAGCACGCGCATGTCCATGTTCGCCTCCTGGCCGCCCATGACGACCGTCGCGCCGGCGAGCAGGGCGCTGTAGACGTCCAGCAGGGACGGATCGAAGGTGTTGCCGGTGAGGTGGCTCACGCGCATCCCCGGCCGGTAGTCGGTGTACCCGTTGCCGGTGCAGGTGCTCAGCATCCCCCGGTGGGTGACGATCGTGCCCTTCGGCGCCCCGGTCGTGCCCGACGTGTAGATCATGATGAGCGGGCTGTCGGGGCCGAGGCCCCGGGGCGCGCGGTAGGCGCCCTCCAGACCGGTGGGGGTGACCGCGGCCACCCCGTCCGGCCACTGGACGGCGTCGAGGTCGTCCATGAGCACGAGCATCGCGCCGCTGTCGTGGAACGTGTGCACGATCCGGTCGACGGGGCCGCCGGGATCGAGGGGGACCTCGATCGCGCCGCACCGCATCAGCGCGAGCCGGGCGAACAGCTGCCACGGGCCCCGCTCGAGCAGCACCATCACGACGGCGCCGCGATCCACACCCGCGGCCTGCAGGCCACCCGCGAGGGTCTGCGTGATGCGGTCGACCTCCGCGTAGCTCCACTGCTCCTCCCGCCAGCGCAACGCCGGGAGATCCGCGTGCGCGGCGAACGACGCGCCCATCCGGTCGACGAGCGTCTCGTCCACGGCCGGACCCGGCGCCGTGAGCGCCGCGCGACGTCGATCCCGCTCGGCGGGCGTCTCGAGGAGGAGGTCCGCCATCCGGTCGTCCGGGCGGAGCACCATCTCGGACAGCAGCTCGTCCAGATGGCCGGCGAGGCGCCCGATCGTGGACGCCTCGAACATCTCCGTGCGGTACTCGATGTCGATGGCGAATTCCGTGGCGTGCTCGGAGACGCTGAGCGACAGCGCGTAGCGGCTCTCCAGGTCGCGGGGCGCCAGCGGCTCCGCCCGCGCGCCGTCGAGCTCCCACGCCTCGGTTCCGACGCTCACGAAGTTCAGGAGCACGTCGAACAGCGCGTTCGCCTCGCCGCCGGCGGGGATCCCGAGCGCCGCGAGCAGGAGGTCGACGGGGACGTGCTGGTGGGCGAGGGCGGCGAGCGCGGTGTCGCGCGCGGCGGCGACCGCCTCTCGGGGGGTCAGGGCGGAGTCGGCGTCGAGCCGCAGGGGGACGGTGTTGACGAACATCCCGACCGTGGTGCTCGTCGCCGGGGTGCGACCCGACATCGCGGCGCCGATCACGAACTCGCGCTGGCCGCTCCACACGGCGAGGACCCGGGTGAACGCGGCGAGGAACACGGCGTACGGGGTCGCGCCGCTCGCGCGGGCGAGTTCGACGACGAGGGATCTCGGCACGCGGCAGACCAGATGGTGCCGTGCTCCGGCGAAGGTGGCGGCATCCGGGACCCCGTGGTCCGCGGGCAGCTGCAGGGGCGGCAGGTCGTCGGCCAGCTGCGCGGCGAAGTGCGCGACGTCGGCGGCGTAGTCCCCTGCGCGCTCGTGCTCGAGGATCTCGGACGAGTGGTCGGTGTACGGCGCTCCGGGGGCCGGCATCGGCTCTCCGCCCAGGGCGAGCGCGAGCTCGTCGGCGAGCACGGCGAGCGAGTGCTGGTCTCCGACGATGTGATGCAGATCGAGTCGGAGGTAGTGCAGGTGCGACCCCACGCGCAGCACGTCGGCGCGGATCAGCGGAGCGCGGCCGAGGTCGAACGGCTCGGGCTCCCCCACCACGCGGGCCTCGGCCGCCTCCTCGGTGAGCTCCACGATCTCCACGAACTCCGGGACGTCCGCGTGGAGACGCTGCACGAGCTCCCCGCCGTCGATCTCGAAGCTCGTGCGCAGCTGCTCGTGGCGCTCGACGAGCGCGTGCAGCGCGCCGCGGAACCGCTCGGCGTCGAATTCGCCCTCGACGCGATAGGAGAGGCCGAGGTTGTAGGCGGACGTGTTCTCCCGCAGCATGCACGCCGCGTAGATCCGGCGCTGGGCGGGCGAGGCGGGAGCCGTGCGCCCGCCCGCGCTCGGGGCGTGCAGGCGCACGGCGCGGATGGCGGCGGCGCGCCCCCCGGCGGAGCCGGCCTTCGCGACCGCCGTCGCCGCGATGCCGGAGAGGCTCGTGTCCATGAACACGTCCCCCACGGTCAACACGACGCCGGAGACCGCCTCGAGGCGCGAGCAGAAGTGCACCGCGGAGAGCGAGTCGCCTCCGCTCAGCAGGAAGTCCGCATCGGCGAGCGGGGTGTCGCCGAGCACCTCGGCCCACACCATCCGGATGACCTCGACGATGTCGGCTTCGCTGCCGACCGCGGCGCCGACCGCGTCGGCCGCGAGGGCGGCGAGATCCGCCTCGGCCGCGTCCACGGGCGCCGCCAGCAGATCGTCGAGCCGGATGTCCGATCGCATCGCGCGGCGCTCGAACGCGTAGCCGGGCAGGGACACGCGCCTCCCCGCCGCCGAGAACCGCGCACGGGGGACATCCGCACCGCGCACCCACGCGGAGGACAGCACGAGGCGGACCGCCCCGGCGTCGATCTCCCGGCCGACGAGCGTCGTCGCCGCGCCTCCCGGGGACGCCGCCTGCGCCCCGGTGGTGCCGCCCCGGCCGTTCGTCAGCGCGCCCGAGCGCAGGGCGACCAGCGCGTCCATGGCGCTCAGCTCCCCGCGCACGCGCGCCGCGGCGACGCGCAGCAGCGTGTCCCGGTCGGCGGGTGCGCGCAGGCCGTCCATCCCGACGACGCGCAGGAGGACGACGCGGATGACGAGCTGCGCGATGCGTCCCGCCGCCGTGCTCACCGCACCCGGCTCGTCCGGCGCGGACGCGGGAGCGGAGCCGCTGAGCTCGGATCGCAGCGCGGAGCGGAGGCGCTCGTCGAACGGCTGCAGCTCCACGGCGAGAGCGGTGCGCAGCTCCCTCTCGAGGCCATCGGATGCGACGTCGTCGGTGGTCACGAGATGGGCGGACATCCGCAGGACGGTCGAGTCGGCCGCGTCGAAGGCCAGCGACGGGGCGTCGGCGTCGAACCAGACGAGCGGCATGCCCGCGTCGGCGATCGCCACGGCACGCACGTCGAACTCGGCGCGACCGTGGGCGAGGGTGTGGGACGCGTCCGGGAGCCGGCCGCCATCCGGCAGCTGTCCGACGTGGGCGTCGAGAGCGGCGCGCATGCGATCCAGCGCGTCGCCCGTCCGAGCCGACACGGGCAGCAGGCTCGGTCCGACGTGCGCGGATCCGCGCATCCCGGCGCTCTCCCCGGCGTCGACGGACCGCGGGACGGCCTCGAGCACGACGTGCACGTTCGTCCCCCCGATGCCGAAGGAGCTCACCGCCGCGGCCCGCACCCCGCCCGCCGGCTCGAACGCCGCGGTGGGGACCGAGAACGGCGCGTCCTCGCCGAACTGCTCGTTGAGCCGGGTGAAGTTGGCCATCGGCGGGACGGCCCCCCTGCTGAGCACGCCCACGGCGCTGATGAAGCCGGCGACGCCGGCAGCGGCGTCGAGATGGCCGATGTTCGCCTTCGCCGCACCGAGGGCGGGTCGCGTGGCGCCGCGTCCGTACACCTCGGCGAGCGCCGCGACCTCGACCGGGTCGCCGAGCTTCGTGCCCGTGCCGTGGGTCTCCACGTAGCCGACGTCAGCCGGATCGATGGCCGCGTCGGCGACGGCGGCGCGGATGACCTTCGCCTGGCCGCCGACGCTCGGTGCCGCGTACCCGACCTTGTCCCCGCCGTCGTTGTTCATGGCGGTGCCGGAGATCACCGCGCGGATCGGATCGCCGTCCGCCAGCGCCTGGACCAGCGGCTTGAGCAGGACGACGCCGCAGCCCTGCCCCGGGACCGTGCCGTTCGCGTCCTCGGAGAACGGACGGCACACGCCGTCCTCGCTGAAGATCATCCCCTCCTGCCACTGGTATCCCTCGCTGCGCGGGAAGTTGAGGGCCACGCCACCGGCGAGGGCCATCTCGGCCTCTCCGCGACGGAGGCACTGCACGGCCTCGTGGATCGCGACCAGGGAGGTCGAGCAGGCGGTCTGCACCGTCACGGCGGGACCGGTGAGGTCGAGCTTGTAGGCGACGCGGGTCGCGAGGAAGTCCTTCTCGTTCATGGTGAGCGCCTCGAAGACGCCGACGGAGTCGTTCTGCCGACCGAGCAGCCCCGCCATCCAGGCGAAGTTGGTGCCGCTGCCGGCGAACAGCCCGATGCGTCCGTCGTAGTCGGCCGGGGAGTAGCCGCCGTCCTCGAGGGCGTGCCAGGCGATCTCGTGCAGCAGTCGGGCCTGGGGGTCCATGGACTCCGCGTCTCGGGCCGAGTAGCCGAAGAAGTCGGCGTCGAAGGCATCGGCCGACACGTGGCCCCGCGCGTTGACGTAGTGGCGGTGATCGATCGTCTTCGGGTCGATGCCGGCGGCGAGCATCTCGTCGCGCGTGAAGCGCGTGATGCTGACGACGCCGTCCGCCCGGTTGTCGAGGAACTCCTCCACGCCGTCGGCGCCGGGGAACACGCCCGCCATCCCGATCACGGCGATGCGGCGATCGGGGCCCTCCGGCTCGCGACGATCGTCGTCCCGCGCCTGCGGGACGGGCCACTCCCGCGTCCAGTCGCCGAGGCCCGCCAGATCGTCGAGGGTGATCGGCTCCTCCTGAGGGCCCGCGTCGTCCGCGGCGGAGCCGGATCCCGAGTGCGCCGCGGCCCCTCGGTCGAGCTCTGCTGCGAGCCGGGCCGGCGTCGGGAACTCGAACAGCTTGACGAGCGGGATGTCGTGACGGATCGACTCGGTGAGCCGGTTGTGGACGAGCATGAGCTTGTACGAGTTGCCGCCCACGTCGAAGAAGACGTCGCCGGCGTCGACCGGTCGGTCGAGCACCTCGCGCCAGGCGCGGAGGATGACGTCGAGCGTGACCTCGGAGCCCTCGGTCGCGGTCGTGGCGGCGATCACGCCGGACGGGCCGGCACCGGGCGGGCGGGCGGTGCCGGCCCGGCTGTCGCTCAGGATCGCGTGCAGCGCCCTGCGGTCGACCTTCGCGTTCGCGAGGGTCGGCAGCTCGCGCATCCACTCGATGCGCGACGGCACCATCGTGCTGGGCAGCGACCGGGCGAGCGCCCGGGTCAGCGCGGCGCGTGATCCGGAGGCGTCCGCGCCCACGCAGCACAGCACGAGCTCGTCGCGGACGACGTCGGCGACGGCGTACTGCACGCCATCCACCCCCATGGCCACCACCTCGATCTCCCCGAGCTCGATGCGGTTCCCGTGGTGCTTCACCTGGTGATCGACACGACCGCGGAGCATGATCTCCCCGTCCGCGCGGCGCATGCCCCGGTCACCCGTGCGGTAGACGCGGACGCCCGGCAGCGCCGGCAGCTCCGTGAACGCCCGGGCCTGCTGCTCGGGGCTGTTCGTGTACCCGGCGGCCAGGCCCGCGCCGACGATGACGAGCTCGCCCACCACGCCGGCCCCGTGGATGGCGCCGTCCTCCCCCACGACGAGCACCTCCACGCCGTCGATGGCGGTCCCGATGGTCACGTCGTCGCCCGGGGCGAACTCCTTGACGGTCGCGGTGACCGTCGTCTCGGAGGGCCCGTACATGTTGAAGATGCGCGCCTCCGTGGAGGCCTGCAGCAGCTCGAGCAGGGTCTCCGCGAAGTGCTCACCGCCGCAGACGATCGCGCGGAGACCGGGCAGCGCGGCGCGGAAGCGCGCGTTCCCGCAGAGCGCCGCCATCTTGGACACCGGGACCTGGATGTGGGTGACCCCGTGCTCGGTCATGCGGCGGGCGATCGCGGAGGCGTCCTTGACGTCGCCCGCGGGGCACATGTGCACGGTCGCGCCGGAGGCGAGGGGCAGGAGGGTCTCGAAGACGACGATGTCGAACGTGGGGTCCGCGAGGGCGATCACGGTGTCGCCCGGGCCGAACATGCCGCGGCGGGCGTGGTCGCGCTGGAGGTTGGCGATCCCGCCGTGGCGCACGGCCACGCCCTTCGGCGTGCCGGTCGATCCGGAGGTGTGGACGACGTAGGCGAGATCGTCCGCACCGATCTCGGGTGCGTCGAACGCCTCGAGGCGGCGCGAGCGGCAGTCGGCCAGGTCGAAGAGGATCGGGATGGGGCGCGCGGGCTCCCGACCGTGCGCGGCGTAGCCGAACCGGGGCGCCACGTCGTCGAGGATGCGCTCCTGCCTCTCGCGCGGGTGCGACGGGTCCAGCGCGACGTAGACACCGCCCGCCCGCAGGATCGCCAGCTGCGCCACGACGAGCGTCGCGTCGCGCTCGGCGAACAGGGCGACGCGCTCGCCGACACGCAGTCCCGCGGCGACGAGCCGTGCCGCCTGGGCGTTCACGAGGGCGTCCAGGTCCGCGTAGCCGATGCGCCGACCGTCGGCGTCGATCACGGCGACGTCGTCCGGTGCGAGGCGGGCGCGCTGGGCGACCTGGACGGGGATCGCGGCGAACGGCCCGGACCGGATCCCGGTGCCAGCGGCGGCGGCGGCGTCGGCGTCGGCGTCGGCGTCGGCGTCGGCGAGCACGCCGAGAGCCGTCGTGGGCTCGGTCGCGCCGACCACCTGCGACAGCAGCAGCTCGAACCGCCGCGCGAGTCGCTCGATGGTCGTGCGGTCGAAGAGATCCGCCGCGTAGTCGAGGTCGAGGGCGAGGCCCTCGTCCGACTCGAGGCAGGTGACGACGAGGTCCATCCCGACCCCGAGGGGGACGAGGTCGATCGGGCGGGCGACGACGCCGTCGATCGAGAGATCGTGGTGATCGACGTTGTGGTAGTCGATCGACACGTCCACGAGGGGATGACGACCCACCTCCCGCTCCGGACGGAGGGCCTCGACGACGCGCTCGAAGGGCACGTCCTGGTGCGCGAGCGCGGTGAGCACGGCGTCGCGGCAGTCGGCGAGGTAGTCGGCGACACCCCGGTCGCGGGACGGACGGAGACGGACCGGCATCATGTTGACGAACATGCCGACCATCTCCGTCGTGTCGGCCAGGGTCCGCCCGGAGACGGGCACGCCGATGAGCAGGTCGTCGCGATCCGAGGTCCGGCCGAGCACGGCGCCCCACACGGCGAGGACGACCATGAACGGAGTGGCCCTGTGCTGCTCGGCGCATGCGGCGAGGGCGGCGGATCGTCCCCTGTCCAGGCGCAGGCGCACGCGCTCCGCCCGCGCTTCCCCTCCGTGACGCGGGCGGTCGCGGACGAGCGCCTCTCCCGTCGGCGCGTCGCGGAGCAGCGCCACCACGTCGTGCCCCGCGTCGCGCGTCGCCCGATCCGTCGTCTCGAGCGCGAGGTGCGCCGCGTAGTCCCGGTACTGCAGCGGGAGCTGCGCCAGCTCGCCCTCGTAGAGGAGTCCGAAGTCCCGTGTGAGGATCTCGACCGAGACGGCGTCGGCCACGATGTGGTGGATGTCGAAGAGCAGCGTGCTGCCGCCGTGCGCGTGGGTGACGATCTCCATCCGGAACAGCGGACCGCTCTCCAGGTCGAAGGGACGCACGAACCGCGCGACGAGCTCGTCGACGCGGACCGGGCCCGGGAGCTCGTCGGCCGAGAGCACCAGCGGCAGATCGACGTCCCCGGCGTCCCGGACGCGCTGGCGGATCTCGTCCCCCCGTCGGACGATCACCGTGCGCAGCGGCTCGTGACGCTCCACGAGCCGCGCGAGCGCGACGAGGACCCTCTCGGGGTCGAGCGGCCCCTCGAGGTGGGTCGCGGACGGCATGTTGTAGACGAGCGCGGCGGGACTCAGTCGCGCGGCGAGGTACATCCGCCTCTGGGAGGGGCTCGTCGGGTGGTCGCCCGCGTCGGCCGTCCTCCGCAGCGCCACGGCGGCCGCGTCGCCGCCGGCGACGTCCGAGGCCGCTCCCGTCGGTGCCGCTCCGAGCGACAGCCTCGTCGCCAGCTCCCCCGGGGTGGGCGCGGCGAAGACGTCGGCGACGGTGACGGGCGCGCCCAGCGCGACCGCGAGTCGGCTCACGAGCACGGTGGCCTTGAGCGAGTCGCCGCCGAGCGCGAAGAAGTCGTCGTCCCGCTCCACGGTGGCGTAGCCGAGGACGGAGCGGAACGCGGCGCGCACGGCGTCGAGGGTGCCGTCCGCGTCGGCTCGCGGCCCGGCGGTGCGCGGTGACGCGGTCGTCCGCGACTCGCTCCGCGCCGGGACGGGGACGTCGGCGGCACGCGACGCCGTCGCCGCGGGTCGGTCGGCGGCGGAGGGACCGCCGAGGGGCAGCTTGTCCATGGCGGTGCCCGGGAGCCTGATCCGGCGGCCCGTGGTGTGCGTCCGCCAGTCGATCTCGAGGCCGGAGCTCCACAGGCTGCCCAGGGTCGCGAGCAGGTGCGCGTCGTCGGCGACCTCCTCGACGGGATGCCGCAGGGCGTTCACGAAGACATGCCGATCGGTCTTGGACGGCTCGTGCAGGGCGAAGCTCGTGAGCGAACGTCCCGGGCCGAGCTCCACGCCGTGCAGCGGGGCCCCACCGAGCCACTCGTCCGAGAGGAGGGCACGCAGGGAGTCGGCGAACCGCACCTGGCCGGTGATGTGGTCGCCCCAGTACCGGGGCTCCGTCATCTCGCCGCTCGCGACGAAGGCGCCCGAGACGTTGGAGATGATCGGGATGCGGGGATCCCGGGTGCGGACCGCGCGGACCTCGTCCTCGAAGGCGAGCCCGGCCTCGGCCATCATCGGCGTGTGGAACGCCTGCCGGGTGTGGAGGCGGCTGCCCGGGATGCCCGCCGCCTCGAGGCGGTCGATGACGGCGGGGAACGCGGACTCCGCCATGCCCAGCACGCAGCGCTGGACGGAGTTGTCCAGCGAGATCCACACGTCGTCCAGGCCGTCGACGACCTGCCGCACGCGCTCCGCGTCCGCGGCGACCGCCAGCATGATGCCCGGCTCCTGGCGCTGCATGATCAGACCCCGTCGGCGGACGAGACGGACGGCGTCGCCCAGCGACCAGACCCCCGCCAGGGCCGCCGCTGTGAGCTCGCCCACGCTGTGGCCGACCAGCACGTCCGGGCGCACGCCGAACGACTCGAGCACCTTGGCTGTGGCGAACTGGGTCGTGAAGATCGCGAGCTGCGACCACTCGGTGCGATCGACGCGGCCGTCCGCCCCGTCTCCGGCCATGATCTCGCGGTACTCCGCGGCGTCGCCGTCGTCGAGCATGCCGATGATCTCGTCGGTCCAGTGCCGGAACACCCGGCCGATCTCGCCGGGGTGCCGCTGGAGGCCGCGGCCCATCTCGACATGCTGGTTGCCCTGACCGGAGAAGAGGAACGCCGTCCGGCCGCCCCGCAGCGCGGGCGCTCGTGCCGCGAGGGCCCGGGCCGACCAGGAGCCCGCGTCGCGGGACCCGCGGGCGTCGACGACCACCGCGGTGCGGTGCGCGCTCGCGGCGCGGCCGACGCGGAGGGTGTGGGCGGCGTCGGCGAGCGCGACGGCGTCGTCCGCGGCCAGATGCCGGAGCCCGCGGTCCGCGGTGGCGGCGACGCTCGCGGGGCTCGACGCCGAGAACTGCAGCAGCTCGTACGTCGACCCGGGGTCGGCGCCTTCTCCCGCCCGGTCGGCGCGGCCGCCGTCGGCGGTGGGGCCCGAGGGGGCCGTCTCGAGGATCATGTGGACGTTGGTCCCTCCGACGCCGAACGCGTTGATGCCCGCTCGGAGCGGGCCGCCCGGCAGCGGACCCCCGACCGCGGACACCGCGAACGGCGTCGTGGCGAAGTCGATGTGCGAATTGGGCTGGGTGAAGTTGCACGTCCCGGGCAGGTACCGGTCGTGGAGGCTCAACGCGACCTTCGCGAGTCCCATGGCGCCCGCGGCCGTGTCCGTGTGGCCGACGTTCCCCTTGACGGATCCGAGGGCGATGGATCCGGGGGCCGCGTCGGCGAACGCGCGCGAGAGCGATGCGACCTCGACCGGGTCCCCGAGCAGGGTGCCGGTCCCATGCGCCTCGACGAACGACACGCTCGCCGGGTCGATCCCGGCATCCCGGTACGCGGCGCGGATGGTGTCGAACTGGCCGTCCTCGCTCGGCGCGGTGTACGAGAGCTTGCGTCGCCCGTCGTTGCCGGTGGCCGAGCCGGCGATCACGGCGTAGACGGGGTCACCGTCGCGCTGCGCCGCCGCGAGGGGCTTCAGGAGCAGCAGGGCCGCTCCGTTCGAGAACACGGTGCCGTTCGCGTCGGCGTCGAAGGGGCGGCAGTGCCCGTCGGGCGACAGCATCATCCCGTCGACGAAGCGGTATCCCCCCTCGTTGGGCAGCTCGAGCGTCACTCCCCCGGCGACGGCCAGCTCGCACTCGCCCAGCCGGAGCGACTGCACGGCGAGGTGCACGGTGAGCAGCGAGGTCGAGCAGCCCGCGAGCGCGGAGTAGGCGGGACCGGTCAGGTCGAACCGGTAGGAGAGACGGGTGCTGAGGAAGTGGTTCGTCGCGAGCGTGAAGTTCTGGTACGCGCTGCCGAACGCGCTGTCCTCGCTGAGCGCCCGTCGGTACCACTCGAAGTCGTCGCTCCCGCCCGCGAAGACGCCGACGCGGCCCGGGAGATCGGTGGGATCGTAGCCGGCGTCCTCGCAGGCCTGCCAGAAGCACTCGTAGAGCAGGCGCAGCTGAGGGGAGGTGACGTCCGCCTCCGCCGGCGGGATGGCGAAGAGCGCCGAGTCGAAGCCGCCCGTGCCGTCGAGCCGCCCGCTCGCCTTCACGTAGTGGGGGTCGCGGAGATCGGCCTCGGTGACGCCCAGGAGACGCAGCTCGTCGTCGTCGTAGAACGTGATCGTCTCGTCGCCGGCCCGGAGGTGCTGCCAGAACTCCTGCACGTCGACGGATCCGGGCGCCTGCACCCCGATGCCGATGATGGCGACGTCGGCGGCACGCCGCTGCGACGAGGCGAGCGGGCTCTCCGATGCCGACGGGGTGGCGGCCGCGGGATCATCGGCCGGGGCGCCGCCGGGGACGGACGCGACGAGTCGGGCCTGGTCGCCGATGCTCGCCGCCCGGAGGAGATCCGCGATGGAGAGGTCACGACCGAACTCGTCGGCGATGGCGAACTGCAGCCGCACGAGGCTCAGCGAGTTGCCGCCGACGTCGAAGAACGACGCACCGGGGTCGGCGGTCATGCTCTCGTCGATCCCCAGCACGGCCTGCCAGATCGAACGGAGGCGGAGGACGTCGGATGCGGTCGCCGGCGCTGTCCGTCCGGAGGCGGGCGGAGCCGCGCTGTCGATCCCGACGGCGCTCGCCGCTCCTGCGGTCGAGGACGACTCGTCGCCGCGCTCGTGGAGCGAGGCGAGGAGCGCTCGGCGGTCGATCTTGCCGGCGGCGGACGTGGGGATGCGGGGCAGCTGGACGAACAGCGACGGGATGCTGGTCCGGGGAAGCGACGCCGTCAGCGCCTGCCGCAGCTCAGGAGGACCGACCGCCCGGTCTGCCCGGAAGAACGCCACGATCCGGTCCGTGCCCGATGCGTTCCTGTCGACGACGACGGCGGCCTCGATGACCGGGTCCACGTCGCGCAGCGCGTGCTCGATCTCGACGAGCTCGATGCGCACCCCCGCTATCTTCACCTGCCGGTCGATGCGGCGGAGGAAGGCGAACTCGCCGTCCTCTCGGAGGTAGCCCAGGTCGCCGGTCCGGTACATCCGACGCATGCCGTCGTCGTCCGTCGCCTCGTCGAAGAACGGGTTGGCGATGAAGGCCTGCGCGGTGAGGTCCTCGCGGTTGAGGTACCCCGCGGCCACGCCCGCGCCCGTGATGCACAGCTCGCCGGGCAGGCCCGCCCCCAGGAGGGCGTCATCCGCTCCCAGCACGTAGACCCGGTAGTCGTTCAGCGGGCGTCCGATCGGCACCGCGGGATGGCGGTCATCGCGACGTGCGGTGCTCCGGGTGGCCCACATCGTGGCCTCGGTGGGGCCGTACACGTTCTCGAGGGTGCAGGGCAGCTCGAGCGCGGAGAACCGCTCCACGAGGTCGTGGGTGAGAGCCTCACCACCGCTGAACACGTGGCGCAGCGGCGCGAGGGCGTCCCGGGTGCCCGCGCGCACGACGGCGTCGAGCAGCAGTCGGAGCATCGTGGGCGAGATGTTCAGGTGGGTGACCCCGTACGCGCGGACCGCCTCGGCGAGGGCCAGCGGGTCGGCTTCGGCGCCGACCGGCAGCACGACGAGGGCGCCATCGCCCACGAGCCACCCGTAGATCTCCGTGCCGAAGATGTCGAACGTGAATGCGGTCTTCAGCAGATAGGAATCGTCTTGGCGCAGAGGATAGGCGCTCTCCAGGTCGAGCGCGGTGTTGTGCACGTTGCGGTGCCGGATCATCACGCCCTTCGGGCTGCCCGTCGTACCCGAGGTGTATTCGATGTAGGCGAGCGCGTCGACGTCGACGTCGACGTCCGCCGCGATCTCCTGGGTCTCCACGCGCTCGTCGAGACGGAGGGCGATGAATCCGTCCAGGCGGTCCACGTCGATTCTCGTGACACCGTCCCCGAAGTCCAGATCGGATTCGCTGGTCGTGATGACCACCTCGATGCCCGCGTCATCCAACATCTGCCGCACGCGCTGTCCGGGCTCGTTCTCGGAGAACGGCACGTAATGGCAGCCGGCGAGCAGCACGCCGTACACGCACGCGATCAGCTCCACGCCGCGGGGCAGCTGGACGCCCACCGGCCGGCTCGCGCCCCCGGTCGTGTCGAGGAGCAGCCGCTGGATGATGACGGCCGAATCATGCGCCCAGGCGTTCGAATACGCACGGTGGGCATCGCGCCACGCGGTGCGGGCCGGTGCGGAGCGCGTCTTCTCCAGGAAGAGACGCCCGAGGGGGGTCGGTTCCGCGTCGAATCGATGCGTGTCCGCGAGCTGCGCGCGCAGCAGGCCATCCTCGGAGGGCGCCGACATCGGCAGCTCTCCGATGGAGGAGTCCAGGGACGTCGGCAGCTGCTCGAGGAGAGCGACGAATCGCTCCCCGAATCGACGCACCTCGCTCTCGAGCAGGGCGCCGGGCTTGTACTGGAGGATCAGCTGCGCGCCGCCGTCGTGGTGCTCCACGGTGACGGCGAACCGACCGGGGAAAGGCGCCATCTCGGGACGCCGGAGCTGGCGGACGCCGCCGGGCAGAGAGGGATGGGTGTCCTGGATGAACGTGATGTCGAAGACGCCGGCGAGTGCGGGATGCTCGCTCAGGAGCTCCGCCACGGGGTATCCGATGTTCCGCCAGGCTCCGAGGACCTCGCTGCTCGCGGACTCGAGCATCGCGCGGACCGTGTGCGCGCGGTCGGCGTCGAGGCGGATGGGAGCGGTGGTGAGGAAGCAGCCGATCGACTCGGCCTCGTCGATGCCCGGCCGGTCCGTGAACGGCACGGCGACGGACACGGCCCCGGCATCCGCGTATCGCGCCAGCAGCAAGCCGAAGACGGAGAGGTAGACGGTGTGCTCCGACACCTCGACCGCCATGGCCGCCTCGCGGATCCGGCCGTGCAGGCCGGCGTCGATGGGCATGCGCACTTCCCTGCCCAGGTCCTCCGTGTCGCCCGATCCCCTCTCGGGCAGGAGCCAGTGCCCCAGGTCGGGCGAGTCCTGTCGGGCGAGCGCACCACGCCAGTAGGCCTCTCGTCGTGCGGACTGCTTCGCGGGCAGAGGCCGGCTCCGACGCTCCTGGTACCTGGCGAAGCCGACGTCCTCCGCAGCGGGCGGGCCGTCCGGATCGCGGTCGGCGTCGAGCGCGAGGTCGATGAGCTGCGCTGCGAGGGATCCCACGGACTGGCCGTCCGCCACGAGGTGGTGACAGGCGATGATCACGCGGTCCGCGTCGCCCAGACGGCAGTGCGCGATGCGGACGAGCGGACCGCCCTGCAGGTCGAACGGCGCCCGGATGAGCGCGGCGGCCACGGTGTCGGCGGCGGCATCGGCATCGGCGTCGCCGCGCAGATCGTGCACCGTCACGTCCGGTTCCGCGTGGCGGGCGACCCGGTAGGAGACCCCGCTCCGCTCCACCGACAGGGTGGCGCGCAACGCGGGTTGCTCCTGCACGATGCGGGCGGCTGCGGCCCTCAGCCGATCCCCCGGGATGGCGTCGACGAGGAGATCGACCGAGACGACGTAGTCGGGGCTGTCACGACGCAGGCACTCGAAGTACATGCCCTGCTGCGCGGCGGTCATGGGCAGGAGGTCCGCGTCCCCGCTGTCCTCCCGAACGGTCTCCGCGGGACCCGGCGCCCGATCCGCGGGTGAGTCCCCCATCAGGAACCGCTCCGTGCGGCGAGGCCCTGGACGCGCGCACCCCGACGGGTGCGATTCACGCCGCCGCATGCCCGTGCGCGGGTCCGGCTCGGTCGGCCGGCGGTCCCGGGCCGGTCGGATGCGCGATGGAGCACCTGCCCGGCAGCACGTGCGTCGGAAATTCGGACGAGGGATTCGAACCCCGTTTCCAGCTCCGGCAGGCGACGGGCGAACCGATCCGTCATCGCATTTCGCGCTCGATTCGACGCAATCGCGGATGAATACCCGAGGAGAGACCGCATCCCATCCGATGGTCGTACGACGTCAATGCGCACGCCCATATTGGAATATCCCCTCGGAAATCTCGACGTCTTATCGGGGTCAACGTATCCGTCGCCTCTCGCGCCGGTCAAGCCCCCCACAGAGGGGGCAGATCCGAGTGTGATATAAGCCGTCGACCACGCTGTCCCGCGACGGGAATTCCTCGCTTCCGATCGCCGCATTCGCGCTCGGGCGGAGCGCGTTCATCCCCGCCGCGTGCGGCGATTACGGCCCCGCGCCGGCTGCGGCGCCGAAGAGATCGGGGGCGGATCCGGGAAGTCGCCGGACGCCTTTTTACTGACCTGAAACGGGGGCGTTTCCCGGAGACGGTCCAGCCGCTATGATCGACCTTCACCACGACATCAGGATCACCGGAGCGCCCGTCATCGTGATGAGGAATCCCCCCGCGCTTCTCCGCCTGCTTCCCACCGTCGCCACCCGCGTCGTATCGCGACGCGCGAGAAATCCGCGACCCGTCGCGCGGATTTCCCGCCTCGTGTCCGCCCGGCTGGGCCGTCGATGGCGGATCTCGCGATGTACGGTCATGGTGATGCGCCGTGCACGACCCACGGCCCGCCGCCCTGGGCGCGCGCTCGTCCTCCCATGACCGGCTTCCGCGCGAAGGGCGCTGCGGGCCTGGTGCGGCATCCACGTCGGCCGCATCGACATCGGCCGTGACGGGCCGGGATCGCGAGCAGGACGTCCGCGCCGGATCCGTCGACGTGCCCCGCGCGCCCGAGGTCGGAGCGCGGCGATGCCGTCCCGCCTCGGGGACTGCTTGGTGAACCTGCGAATCTCGATGATCGACTCACGTGCGGTCCGGCAGAACGCTCCATCACGTTTCTTCGAGAACCACACGTCCGTCGGGCTGACAGGATTTGAACCTGCGACCCCTTGACCCCCAGTCAAGTGCGCTACCAAGCTGCGCCACAGCCCGCTGTCCCATCGCTGGGCAACTCGTAGAGCCTACCGCATCGGCGGCACTGCTCCGGCACGCGCAGGCGGTCGGGCGGCACCGGATCAGGCCGCCGCACCACCCGACGGCCGCGCCGACGACGAGCCCGCCGCGGATCCGCCAACCACCCGCCCCGGCTTCGGGAACGCGTCCCGCATGTGGTCGCTGCGGAGGATGTCCGCCACCCCGATGAGCAGCAGCGAGAACACGATCTGCTCGATGACCATCCAGAGCGGGTAGAGGCCCGGGATCGCGGCGATCACCAGGGTCACGATGGGGAAGATCTGGCTGAACAGGCGCAGGCGCGAGTACGCCCACCAGTAGCCGGCCGAGGCGCGCCAGGCGAAGTAGTAGAGCGTGATGGTCATCGCGAGCACGACGAAGGAGCGGAACCAGACGGCCGGGGCGATCGCGACGCCGTCCTCGGCGAGGGTCAGGGCGATGGCCACGGCGGTCGCGCCCACGAGGGTCTCGGCGATGAGGATCCACCGGATCCAGCGGAACGCCCGGGTCGTCCACGGGTGGTCGCGCATGTCCTCCGCGATGACGTGGCCCGCCTGGCGCCCGGCGGCGATCCGATCGAGACGGCTGAGCAGCTGGTCCACCGGTGCGATCCTCCGTGTCTCGTGAGCGGGCGTCGGATGCGCCCGGATCAGGGTACGACGTGACGCCGCGAGCCGCCCGCGAACCCACGAGGCAGCGCCAGACGGACAGCCGGCCGCTCCCCCGCATGACACCCCGTGACGCCCCGCGTCGTCACACCCCGCAACCCCGCGTCACACCCCTCGCGACGCCGCCGGCCCGCCCCTACCGTGGCCCCACCGCGAGGCGCGGCACCGGTCGCGCCCCTTCACGAGAGGACAGGACATGACCCTGATCGACCGCGAGCCCCGACCCTCCGCCGGCTCCCCCGCATCCACCGCGAGCCCCGCGAGCGCGTCCGCGACCAAGACCGCCGACCGCCCGCGCCCCGCTCCCCTCGGCGACGCGCCCGTCGACCGCTGGAAGGGCGCCCCGCGTCCCACGACGCCGGCCGCATGGATCGCCCGCGCCCGCGAGGTCGCCGACATCCTCGCCGTCGACCAGGTCGAGCGCGACCGTGCCGGCGCGAGCCCGCACCAGGAGGTCGCGCTGCTCAAGCACGCCGGCCTCGTCACTCTGCTCGGGCCCGCGGAGCACGGCGGCGGCGGGCAGACGTGGGACACCGCGTACAAGGTGATCCGCGCGGTCGCCCGCGGCGACGGATCCATCGGCCAGCTCCTCGGCTACCACTACCTCTGGGCGTGGGCCGCGCGGCTCGTCGGCACGGACGCGCAGATCGCGGCGGTCGAGAAGCTCGCCACGACCGGGAACCTCCTCTTCGGCGGCGCCGTGAACCCGCGCGACTCCGACCTCGTCATCCGCGAGGACGGCGACGACCTGATCTTCTCCGGCCGGAAGTCGTTCTCGACGGGCGGCGTCGTCTCCGACCTCACGGTGCTGGAGGGCGTGATCGAGGGCACGGAGACGCACGTGTTCGCGATCGTGCCCACCGACCAGCCGGGCATCGTCTTCGGCCACGACTGGGACAGCCTCGGGCAGCGGCTCACGGAGTCGGGCTCGGTCGAGATCCGCGACGTCCGCGTGCCGTGGACCGATGCCGCCGGCTTCGTCGACAGGGTCTTCCAGCCGCTCGTCTACGGCACGCTCAACGTCCCGGCGATCCAGCTGGTGTTCGCGAACTTCTACCAGGGCATCGCGGAGGGCGCGCTCGAGACGGCGGCCGCGTACACGCGCAGCACCACCCGGGCCTGGCCGTACGGCGGCGACGACAAGGAACGCGCGACCGACGAGTGGTACGTGCTCGAGGGCTACGGGCAGCTGCAGTCGAAGCTGTGGGCGTCGGAGGCGCTGCTGGATCAGGTGGGCGCCGAGATCAGCGCCGTGCTGCACGCGCCGCGCGAGAAGCTGACGGAGCGGAAGCGCGGCGAGATCGCGGTTCGGGTCGCGGCGGCCAAGGCGCGCATCGCGGAGGACGGGCTGGAGGTCGGCACGCGGATCCTCGAGCTCACGGGCGCCCGCGCCTCGTCGTCGAAGGCCGGGCTCGACATCTTCTGGCGGAACCTGCGCACGCACACGCTCCACGACCCGATCCCCTACAAGCGCCGCGAGGTCGGCCGGCACGTGCTGCTCGGCGAGATCCCGGAGCCGACCTGGTACACGTGATCGCCCGCCCGCAGACGCACGGACGGCGCCGACCCCGAGAGGGATCGACGCCGTCCGTCATGAGACGCGGAGAGGGGGCGCTAGCGCTTCCGCTTCTCCCGCACGCGCATGTTGACGATGATCGGGCTGCCCTCGAAGCCGTAGATCTCGCGCAGGCGACGCTGGATGTAGCGACGGTACTGCGGGTCGAGGTACCCGGTCGTGAAGAGCACGAATGTCGGCGGCCGGCTCGAGGCCTGCGTGCCGAACAGGATGCGCGGCTGCTTGCCGCCGCGCACGGGGTGCGGGTGCGCCGCGGTGAGCTCGGCGAGGAACGCGTTGAACTTGCCCGTCGCGATGCGGGTGTCCCACGACTCCAGCGCCGTCTCGAGCGCCGGCACGAGCTTCTCCATGTGGCGGCCGGTGCGCGCCGAGATGTTGACGCGCGGCGCCCACGACACGTGCGCGAGGTCGGTCTCGATCTCGCGCTCCAGGTAGCGGCGGCGCTCGTCGTCGAGGAGGTCCCACTTGTTGAACGCCAGCACGAGCGCGCGGCCCGACTCGAGCACCAGCTCGATGATGCGGATGTCCTGCTCGCTGATGACCTCGGAGACGTCGATCATGACGACCGCGACCTCCGCCTTCTCCAGCGCCGCGCTCGTGCGGAGCGACGCGTAGAAGTCGGCGCCCTGGGCGAGGTGCATGCGGCGGCGGATGCCGGCGGTGTCGACGAAGCGCCACACCTTGCCGGCGATCTCGACCTGCTCGTCGACGGGATCGCGCGTGGTGCCGGCGAGCTCGTTGACGACCACGCGCTCCTCGCCCGCGGCCTTGTTGAGCAGGCTCGACTTGCCGACGTTCGGGCGGCCGAGGATGGCGACGCGGCGGGGTCCGCCGACCTCCTCCTTGGCGACCTTGGAGACGAGCGGCAGGGTCTTCAGCACGAGGTCGAGGAGATCCGCGACGCCGCGGCCGTGCAGCGCGGAGACGGGGTGCGGCTCGCCGAGGCCGAGCGACCACAGCGAGGCGGCGTTCGGCTCCTGGCGAGCGTCGTCGACCTTGTTGGCCGCGAGGATCACCGTCTTCTTGGTCTTGCGGAGCAGGCGGACGACGTGCTCGTCCGTGCTCGTGGCGCCCACGTTGGCGTCGACGACGAAGAGCACGGCGTCGGCGAGGTCCATCGCGATCTCGGCCTGCATGGCCACGGACGCGTTGATGCCCTTCGCGTCGGGCTCCCAGCCGCCGGTGTCGACGAGCGTGAACCAGCGTCCGCCGTACTCGGCCTTGTAGGAGACGCGGTCGCGCGTGACGCCGGGGGTGTCCTCGACGACGGCCTCGCGGCGGCCGAGGATGCGGTTGATGAGCGCCGACTTGCCGACGTTCGGGCGGCCGACGACCGCGAGCACGGGCAGCGCCGGCAGGTACGTGACCTGGTCGGGGTCGTCCGTGGCGGCCTCGAGGACCTCGAGGTCCTCGTCGTCCAGGTCGTAGTCCTCGAGCCCGGCGCGGAGCGTCTGCGCGCGCTGGGCGGCCAGGTCCTCGTCGATGCTCGACAGGCGCTCGTGGAGCCCGCTGTCGAGCTCGGGGAAGTCGTCGTCGTGATCAGCCATGTTGTCCTCTGGCGTGTCGGCCCGTCGCCGGGTCGCGCCTCAATCTGTTCGTGCGTGAACGAGATCGACCACCGCCTGGACGGTCTGGTCGAAGTCGATGTCCGTGGAGTCGATGGTGGTCACACCATCTGCGGCGTTCATGAAATCGACGACCTGCGAGTCGGCCCGATCCCGGGAGGCGAGTGATTCGCCGACCGCGGCTGCCGACTGGGTCGACGTCTCCGCGGAACGCCTGCTCATCCTAGCTTCCGGGGAGGCCGTCAGCAGAATGCGGACCTGGGCGTCGGGGGCGACGACCGTGGTGATGTCGCGGCCCTCGACCACGATGCCGGGCTTGTCGCTCGACGCCATGAGCGAGCGGAACAGCTCCACCATGTAGTGCCGCACCTCGGGCACGCGCGCCACGCGGCTCACGACCGCGGAGACGCGGGGCTCGCGGATCGCCTCGGTGACGTCGGTGCCGCGGACGGAGACCCGGGTCTCGGACGGGTCGATGGCGATGTCGTAGTCGAAGCCCTCGATGAGGCTCGTGACGGTCGCGGGATCCTCGGTGTCGACGCCGCTCTCCAGCGCGAACCAGCTGAGCGCGCGGTAGGCGGCGCCCGTGTCCTGGTAGTCGAAGCCGAGGGCGCGCGCGGCGGCGCGGCTCACGCTCGACTTGCCGCTGCCGGCGGGGCCGTCGACGGCGACGACCGTGCGGTTGAGCGTGGCGTCGACCAGCAGGGTGTCCTCGAGGGGATCCCTCTCCACGGGGTCGGGGGCGTTCACAGCGTCTCCGGTCATCCGGCGATCCTCCAGTCACGTTCGTCGAGCCACGCGACCAGGCGGTCGCGGGCCTCGGGCAGCACGGCGATCTCGACGAGACCCACCTGCGCGCCCTGGGAGTGCTCGAGGCGCAGGTCCTCGATGTTGACGTCGGCGGCGCCCACGTCGTCGATCAGCGCGGCCAGCTGGCCGGGGCGGTCGTCGATCATCACGGTCACGGCGGCGAAGCGGCGGTCCTGGCCGTGCTTGCCGGGGATGCGCGCGACGCCCGCGTTGCCCGCGTGGATCCGCTCGGCCACGCGCAGGCGCGCCCCCTGCGCGTCGACGTCGTCGAGCGCGTCGATCACGTCGTCGAGGTCGGCGCGCATGGCGCGGAGGATCGGCACGACGCGGGAGGCGTTCGCGCCGAGGATCTGCACCCACAGCGCCGCGTCGCTCGACGCGATGCGCGTGGTGTCGCGGAGCCCCTGGCCGGACAGGCCGAGCGCCGCCGCGTCGCCGTCCTGGAGCCGCGACGCCAGGAGGCTCGCGACCACCTGCGGCACGTGCGAGACCAGCGCGACGGAGGCGTCGTGCTCCTCCGCCGTCATCTCGATGGGGACGGCGCCGAGGTCGAGGATCAGCTGCTCGACGGGCGCACCGGCGGCGTACGTGATGCCGTCGTGGCCCGCGATGACCCAGGGGCGGCCGAGGAAGAGGTCGCCCGTCGCGGAGACGGGGCCGCCGCGCTCGCGCCCGGCGAGCGGGTGGGAGCCGAGGTAGCGGGACAGGTCGGCGCCCATCGCGGCGAGCTCGGCGAGCGGCGCGGCCTTCACGCTCGCGACGTCGGTCACGAGCGCATCCGGGTGCGCGGCCAGCTCGGCCGCGACCACGCGCGCGGTCACGTCCGGCGGCACGCAGACGACGACGAGCGACGGCCGGTCGGGCGCCGTCGAGATGTCGGCGACGCGGCCCGCGCCCATGTCCGCGGCGAGGCGGAGCGTGGTCGGCGACGCGTCGGCCAGCACCACGTCGACGCCGCGCGCCCGCAGCCCGAGCGCGATGCTCGTGCCGAGCAGGCCCGTGCCGACGATGCGGACGGTGCCCTGCACGCGCGTGTCGGTCGCGGCGGCCGCGCCCGCGGCCTCGCTCACTCGCCGTCCTCGCGGTCCACGTCCCCCTGCGCCTCGGCGGCGGCGCCGGCGCCCTGCGGGGTCGCGAGTCCGGCCTGCGCGCGGGCCTCGCGCGAGATGGTGAGGAGCTGGCCGAGCTCGTCGGAGGTGAGGTCGCGCACGCGGCCGACCCCGAGGGATCCGAGGTGCAGCGGCCCGAACTGGCGGCGCACGAGCTCCTCCACCGGGTGGCCGACCTCGTCGAGCATGCGGCGCACGATGCGGTTGCGGCCCGAGTGCAGCGTGATCTCCACGAGCGTCTGGTCGCCGCCGCCCGAGAGGATGCGCGCGCGATCCGCCTGGATCGGCCCGTCCTCGAGGTCCACGCCCTGCGTGAGCCGCTGGATGGTCTGCGGCGTCACTCGCCCCGTGACCTTCGCGATGTACGTCTTCAGCACGCCGAACGACGGGTGCGCGAGCACGTGCGCGAGGTCGCCGTCGTTGGTGAGGATCAGCAGGCCGCTCGTCTCCGCGTCGAGGCGGCCGACGTTGAACAGGCGCTCCTCGAACTCCTCCGTGAACTCGCGGAGGTCGGGCCGGCCGCGCTCGTCGCGCAGCGAGGAGTAGATCCCGACGGGCTTGTTGAGCATGAGGTAGCGCTTGGAGGTGTCGAGCTGCACGGCCTGGTCGTCGACCGCGACCTCGTCGACGTCCGGGTCGATGCGGCGGCCCGGCTCGGTGACGGTCTCGCCGTTCACGGTGACGCGGCCCGCGGCGATCATGTCCTCGCAGACGCGGCGGCTGGCGACGCCGGCGGCGGCCATCACCTTCTGCAGGCGGACGCCCTGCACCGGCTCGTCCGGGTTCCAGGCACGGGCGTTCTCAGAGGAGGGGGTCATGGAAGCCTTCCGCCCCGTCGGGGAGCAACGGGGAGATCGGGGGGAGCTCGTCGAGCGAGTTGATGCCGAGCTGCGTGAGCAGGTGGTCTGTCGTACCGTAATGGATCGCGCCGGTCTCGCCGTCGGTGAAGGCCTCCGTCACGAGGCCCCGCGCGAGCAGCGTCCGCACCACCGAGTCCACGTTCACGGCGCGGATCGCGGCGACCTGGCTGCGGCTGATCGGCTGCTTGTACGCGATCACCGCGAGCGTCTCGAGCGCCGCCTGCGAGAGGCGCGTGGGGTTCTGCGTGAGCACGTGGTCGCGGATCACCGTGTCGTACTCCGGCCGCACGTACACGCGCCAGCCGCCGCCGACCTCGCGCAGCTCGAAGCCGCGGCGCACTCCCCCGGCCTTCCCGTCGAAGTCGTCGACGAGCCGCTGGATCGCGCGGCGCACCTCGCGCACGGGCGTCGAGGTCGCCGTCGCGAGGGTCGTCGCGCTCTGCGGCTCGTCGGCGACCATGAGCAGCGCCTCGAGCGCGCGGTCGAGGTCGAGCGGGGCGTCGGCGTCGGGCGCGGATGTGCCGTCCGCGGGATCCACGGGCTCAGCTGTCATAGCCGGCCCCCAGGCTCGCGAGCGCGTCGTCGGTCCAGCTCTCGGCGGTCCACGTGAGCGTGAGCTCGCCGAGCGCCTCCGGCTGGTCGAACTCGATGGCGGCGACGCGGTACAGCTCGAGCACCGCCAGGAAGCGCGCGATCACGACGCCCGTGACCCCGGCGTCCGCGACGAGCTCCCGGAACGTGACGGGCCCCCCGCCCCGCAGCCGCGCGACCACGACCGCGGCCTGCTCGCGGATGCTCACGAGCGGCGCGTGCAGGTGGTCGAGCCCCACGGTCGGGATCTCGCGCGGCGCGAGCGCCAGGAGCGCGATCGCCGCGAGGTCCGCGGGCGACGTGGTCCACACGAGCTCGGGCACCTGCGCGCGGAACCGCTCCTCGAGCGGCACGTCCCGGAACGCGCGACCGGACTCCGCGGCCAGCCGCTCCTGGAACCACGAGGCCGCCTGCTTGAACGCGCGGTACTGCAGCAGCCGCGCGAAGAGCAGGTCGCGCGCCTCGAGCAGTGCCACGTCCTCCGCGTCCACGAGCTCGCCCTGCGGCAGGAGCCCGACGAGCTTGAGGTCGAGCAGCGTCGCCGCGACCACGAGGAAGGAGCTCGCCTCGTCGAGGTCCTCGGGCCCGTCGAGCCCGCGGATGTGCGCGATGAACTCGTTGGTCACGAGGCTGAGGCTCACCTCGGTGATGTCCATCTCGTGGCTGCCGATGAGCGACAGCAGCAGGTCGAACGGGCCCTCGAAGTTGCCGATGCTGACCCGGAACGCGCGCTCGGGATCCGTCCGGACCGCGGCGGCGTCCGCGTCGCCGGCCAGCTCCCGCTCGGCCAGGGGTGCGCCCCTACGCGACGGCGCCACGCGCGATGAGCTCCCGCGCCACCTTGCGGTACGCGAGCGCGGCCGGGTGCTCGGGAGCGAACTGGATGATCGGCTTGCCCGCCACCGACGCGTCCGGGAACTTCACCGTCCGGCCGATCACGGTCTCGAGCACGCTGTCGTCGAACGCCTCGACCACGCGCTGCAGCACCTCGCGCGAGTGCAGCGTGCGCGAGTCGTACATGGTCGCGAGGATCCCGTCGAGCGCGAGCCCCGGGTTCAGCCGGTCCTTGACCTTCTCGATCGTCTCCACCAGCAGCGCGACGCCGCGGAGGGCGAAGAACTCGCACTCCAGCGGGATCAGCACGCCGTGGCTCGCGGTGAGCGCGTTGACGGTGAGGAGGCCGAGCGACGGCTGGCAGTCGATGAGGATCACGTCGTAGTCGGCGCTCACCTTGCGCAGCACGCTGGCGAGGATCTGCTCGCGGGCGACCTCGTTGACGAGGTGCACCTCCGCGGCCGACAGGTCGATGTTGGCCGGGATGACGTCGAGGCCCTCGAAGCCCGTGGTCTGGATGGCCTCGCGCGGGTCCTTCACGGTGCCGAGCAGCAGGTCGTAGATGGTGACGGCGTCGTGCGTCTGCACGCCGAGGCCCGCGGACAGCGCGCCCTGCGGGTCGAAGTCGACGGCCAGCACGCGGCGGCCGTAGCTCGCGAGGGAGGCGCCCAGGTTGATGGCGGTGGTCGTCTTGCCGACGCCGCCCTTCTGGTTGCAGAGGGAGATGATCTTGGCGGGGCCGTGACCCTGGAGCGGCTCGGGCTCCGCGAACTCGCGCAGCTCCCGACCGGTGGGTCCGAGCACGGGGACGTCCATTCCCGGGAGCTCGGTCACATCTGGGTTGCGCGTCACGTGGATCTCTCTCTGCCGCTCGTCCGGGGCGGGTGTCCGCCGGATCCTGCGAGTCTACCGGGGAGGGTCGCTCACGCCCGGCGGGCACGCGGGTGCGCGGTCGTGTAGACGTCGCGCAGGGTGTCGACGGTCACGCGCGTGTAGATCTGCGTGGTCGCCACCGACGAGTGGCCGAGCAGCTCCTGCACGACGCGCACGTCGGCGCCGCCCGCGATGAGGTGCGTCGCGAACGAGTGCCGGAAGGTGTGCGGCGAGATCTCCTCCGTGACCCCGGCGCGCTCGGCGGCCGCCTTGATCACGAGCCACGCGTTCTGCCGCGAGAGCGCGTGGCCGCGGAGCCCCAGGAAGAGCGCGGGCGTCGCGGTCCCGCGCGCGGCGAGGATCGGGCGGACGCGGACGAGGTAGGCGTCCACGGCGCGCCGGGCGAAGGATCCCACGGGCACGATGCGCTGCTTGCCGCCCTTGCCGAGCACCCGCACGAGCTCGGCCGCGGCGCCGTCGGGGCCGAGCACGTCGTCGACCGTGAGCGCCGTGATCTCGCTGACGCGCGCGCCCGTCGCGTACAGCAGCTCGAGCAGGGCCTTGTCGCGCACGCGGAGCGGCTCGTCGCCGTCGGTCGCGTCGAGGATCCGCCCCATCGTCTCGATGGACACGGCCTTCGGCAGGCGGCTCGGCAGCTTGGGCGGCTTCTGGTCGGCGGACACGTCGACCTCGACGATGCCCTCCTCCACGAGGAACCGGTGGAAGCTCCGCACGCTCGAGAGCATCCGAGCGAGCGACGACGCCGTGAGGCCGCCGTGCCCGGGGTCGCGGACGCGCTGCGCGAAGCCGGCTAAGTGCGCGCTCGTCGCACCTGCCGGATCCGCCACGCCCTCCGCCGCGAGGTGCGCCGTGTAGCGCGCGAGGTCGCGGCGGTAGGCCTGGATCGTGTTGCGGGACAGGCCGCGCTCCACCTCGACGTGGCGGAGCCAGCGGTCGACGGCGCGCCGCAGCGCGACCGGGACCTCGGGGGCGGCGTCGGGCGCCGCTCCCCCGGGTCCCTCGGCCGCGTCGGTCACGAGGGGGACGCGCCCCCGCCGTCGCGATCGGCGTCGCGCAGCTTCGGGTGGCGCGGCCACGGGGCGTCGGCGGGTCCCAGCGTCGACCAGCCGCGCGCGCGGGCGAGGTGCGCCTGCAGCACCGCGATCACGGTCGACGGGTTCTGGATCCGCCGCTCGAGCACCGCGGTGACGACCTCGTCGAGGTCGACCCAGCGCACCTCGATGTCGGCCTCCTCGTCGGTGCGCGCGAACGCCTCCGCCGTGGGGGTCAGGCCGCGCGCGAGGTAGACGCGGATCGCCTCGTCGCTGCCGCCGGGCGTCGTGTAGTACTCGGCCAGCACGCTCCACTCGGCGGCGACCAGGTCGGCCTCCTCCGCGAGCTCGCGCTGAACGGCCGTCAGCGGCGGCTCGCCCGTGATGTCGAGGAGCCCCGCCGGGATCTCCCACTCGCGCATGCGCACGGGGTGCCGGTACTGCTTGATGAGGAGCACGCGGTCCTCGTCGTCGATCGCGAGCACCGCGACGGCGCCCGTGTGGTCGACGAACTCCCGCGTGATCTCGCCGTCGCCGTACGCGAACGTCTCGCGGCGGATGTCCCAGATCTTCCCCGCGAACACCTTCTCGCTCGACGTGATCTCGGAGGAGGCCTCGTCGTCGTGCAGGCCGCCCGCCGGGGAGCCCGCGACGGCGTCCGTCACGCGACCGCCTCGGCGTCGTCCTCGACGAACAGCGTGCTGGCGGCCTGGCGGTCGAGCGCGGCGCGGATCAGGCCGGCGAACAGCGGGTGCGCGCGGTTCGGCCGCGACCGGAGCTCCGGGTGCGCCTGCGTGCCGATGTAGAACGGGTGCACCTCGCGCGGTAGCTCCACGTACTCGACGAGCGTGCCGTCGGGCGAGGTGCCCGAGAAGACGAGGCCGGCGTCCTGGATGCGCGCGCGGTACTGGTTGTTGACCTCGTAGCGGTGGCGGTGGCGCTCGTGCGAGACGGGCGCGCCGTAGAGCTCCGCCGCGAGGGATCCCTCCGCGAGCGCCGCCTCGTAGAGGCCGAGGCGCATGGTGCCGCCCAGGTCGCCGCCCGCGATGATGTCGACCTGCTCGGCCATCGTCGCTATGACCGGGAACTCGCTCTCCGGGTCGAACTCGCTGGAGGACGCGCCGTCGAGGCCGGCCTCGTTGCGCGCGTACTCGATGACCATGCACTGCAGGCCGAGGCACAGGCCGAGCACGGGGATCTTGTTGTCGCGCGCGAACTTCAGCGCGCCGAGCTTGCCCTCGATGCCGCGGATGCCGAACCCGCCCGGCACGCACAGCGCGTCGAGGTCGCCCAGCTTCTTCGCGGCGCCCTCGGGCGTCTCGCACTCGTCGGACGCGACCCAGCGCAGCTTCACGCGCGCCGAGTGGGCGAACCCGCCCGCGCGCAGCGCCTCGGTGACCGAGAGGTACGCGTCCGGAAGATCGATGTACTTGCCCACGAGGCCGACGGTGACCTCGTGCTTCGGGTCGTGCACGGCGTCGAGCAGGTCGCTCCAGCCGGACCAGTCCACGGCGTCCGCGGCGGGGAGGCCGAGGTGGTCGATGATGTAGCTGTCGAGGCCCTGCCCGTGCAGCATCTCGGGGATGTCGTAGATGCTCGGCACGTCGACAGCGTTCACGACGGCCTGCTCGTCCACGTCGCACATGAGCGCGATCTTCTTCTTGTTCGAGTCGGAGACGGGCCGGTCGCTGCGGAGCACGAGCGCGTCCGGCTGGATCCCGATGGAGCGCAGCGCCGCCACGGAGTGCTGCGTGGGCTTGGTCTTCTGCTCGCCGGATGCGCCCATGTACGGCACGAGCGAGACGTGCACGAAGAAGACGTTGTTGCGGCCGAGCTCGTGGCGCACCTGGCGCGCCGCCTCGATGAACGGCTGGCTCTCGATGTCGCCGACCGTGCCGCCGATCTCCGTGATGATCACGTCGGGCTGCGGCTCGTCGGAGGACTGCAGGCGCATGCGGCGCTTGATCTCGTCGGTGATGTGCGGGATGACCTGCACCGTGTCGCCGAGGTACTCGCCGCGGCGCTCCTTGGCGATGACCTCCGAGTAGATCTGGCCGGTGGTCACGTTGGCCGCCTGGTCCAGCTCGATGTCGAGGAAGCGCTCGTAGTGCCCGATGTCGAGGTCGGTCTCCGCGCCGTCGTCGGTCACGAAGACCTCGCCGTGCTGGAAGGGGTTCATGGTGCCCGGATCCACGTTGAGGTAGGGATCGAGCTTCTGCATGACGACGCGGACTCCGCGCGCCGTGAGGAGGTTGCCCAGGCTGGCCGCCGTGAGGCCCTTGCCGAGCGAGGAGACGACGCCGCCGGTCACGAAGATGTGCCTGGTCGTCTTCGCCGTGCCTGTCGTGCTGGTGCTGCTGTCCGTCGAGCTCGGGTCCGTGTCCGCTGAATTGATGTCCGCCACGGGCTTCCATCCTACGTGGGAATCCGCGCGCCGCGACACCCTCGGCGCGCCGCAGGTCGTCCGGTCAGCGCAGGGACGCCGCCGTCTCCACGAGCTCGCGCGCGTGCGCCAGGCCGCTCTCGCTGTCCGGCAGGCCGGAGAGCAGGCGCGCCATCTCCTGGATCCGCGCGTCGCCCTCGAGCTGCGTGACGCTCGACGCCGTGACCTGCCCGTCGCCGCCCTTGACGACGCGCAGGTGGTTGGTCGAGAACGCGGCGACCTGCGCGAGGTGCGTGACGACGATGACCTGGGCGCGCTCCGCCAGCCGCGCCAGCCGCCGGCCGATCTCGATCGCCGCCGCGCCGCCGACTCCCGCGTCGACCTCGTCGAACACGAACGTGGGCACGGGGTCGTCGCCGGCCACCACGACCTCGATGGCGAGCATCACGCGCGACAGCTCGCCGCCGGACGCCCCGCGCCCGAGCGGACGCGCCTCGGCGCCGGCGTGCGGCCGCAGCAGGATCTCGACCCGGTCGGCGCCCGACAGCGCGGGCTCCTCGCGCGGGGACACGCGCACGTCGAGGGACGCGTCGGCCATGGCGAGGGCGCCGAGCTCGGTCGTGACGGCCGCGGCGAGCCTCACGCCGGCCTCCTCGCGGACGGCCGTGACGCGGGCCGCCAGCTCGCCGACGAGCTGCTCGTCGCGCTCCACCTCGACGCGCAGCAGGTCGATCCGGTCGGTGTCGCCATCGAGCTCGAGCAGGCGCGCGCTGCCGGTGTCGAGGAACGCGAGCGCGTCCTCCACGGTGGGGCCGTGCGCGCGCGTGAGGGCGGCGAGCTCGGCGCGGCGGTCCTGCAGCGTCTCGAGCTCGCGGGCGCCGTCGGCGTCGAGCCCCGCGAGGTAGCCGGAGAGCTGCACGGCGATCTCCGCCACGAGGATCCGCGCGCTGTCGAGCGACTCGATGATCTCGGCGAGCCCCGGGTCGTGCGCGGCGACCCGGTCGAGGCGGCGGTGCGCGGTGTCGAGCACGGACGCGGCGTCGGCCATCTCGCCGGACGCGTCCTCGGACGACATGAGCTCGTGGGCCGCGGACGCCGCAGCCCGCAGGTCCTCCAGGTTCGTGAGGCGGTCGATGCGCTCGCGCAGCTCCTCGTCCTCACCCGGCTGGGGCGCGACGGCCTCGATCGCGTCGATGGCCGTGCGCAGCTCCTCGGCCTCGCGCGTGCGCGCGTCCTGCTCCGTGACGAGGCGGTCGAGCTCCGCGCGGGCGGACTGCCAGCGGCGGAACACCTCCTGGTACTCGCCGAGCACGGGCGCGAGCGCGGATCCGGCGAACCGGTCGAGCGCCTGCCGCTGGGCGGTGGACGACCGCAGCCGCATCTGGTCGGACTGCCCGTGCACGACGACGAGCTGCTCGCCGATCTCGGTCAGCAGCGCCGCGGGGGCACCCCGGCCGCCGACCGACGCACGGCTGCGTCCCTCGGACGAGAGCTGGCGCGTGACGATGAGCTCGCCGCGCGTCCCGTCGCCGAACGGGTCGACGTCTCCCCCGGCGTCGCGCACGCGCTCCGGCACGGGGCCGTCGGCGGCGATGATCCAGCGCCCCTCGACGACCGCGCGCTCGCTCCCCTGCCGCACGGCGCCCGAGTCGGCGCGCGCTCCGAGCAGCAGGCCGAGCGCGGTGACGACCATGGTCTTGCCCGCGCCGGTCTCGCCGGTGACGGCCGTGAATCCGGGCCCGAGCGGCAGCGTGGCCTGGCCGATCACCCCGAGGTCGCGGATGGTGATCTCCTCAATCACGGTCGACCGGCCCCCTCCAGCCGGTGACCGGCAGCTCGAACTTGTTCACGAGGCGGTCGGTGAACGGCGACTGCTTGAGGCGCGCGAGGCGCACGGGGATGTCCGAGCGGCGGGTCTCGACGCGCGCGCCGGGCGGCATGTCGCGCGTGCGGCGTCCGTCGCACCACAGCACGCCGGAGCCGGAGGTGCGGCTGAGCACCTCGACGGCGACCGTGGACTCGGGACCCACGACGAGCGAGCGGGCGAAGAGCGTGTGCGGGCTGAGCGGCACCACGAGCATGGCCTCGAGGCTCGGCCACACGATGGGGCCGCCGGCCGAGAACGCGTACGCGGTGGATCCCGTGGGGGTCGACACGACCATGCCGTCGCAGCCGTACGACGCGAGCGGCCGGCCGTCGATCTCCACGACGACCTCGAGCATGCGCTCGCGGCTGGCCTTCTCCACGGTCGCCTCGTTGAGCGCCCAGGTGCGGTAGACGATGTCGGCGCCGACCTTGAGCGTGACGTCGAGCGTCATGCGCTCCTCGACGGTGTAGTCGCGGTCGAGCACGCGGCGCACGGTGGCCGTGAGGTCCTCCCGCTCGCTCTCGGCCAGGAAGCCCACGTGCCCGAGGTTCACGCCCAGCAGCGGCACCGAGGTGCCACGCACGATCTCGGCCGAGCGCAGGATCGTGCCGTCCCCGCCGAGGACGATGACGATCTCGAGGTCCGCCGTCTGCACGTCCTCCCCGAGCACGGCGACGCCCTGCATCTCGGGCGCGAAGGGCAGGATGTCGGCCTTCTCGTCGGCCGTGAGCACGAGGTGCACGTCCTCCTCGGCCAGCTGCGCGCACACGCTGAGCGCCGCGTCGATGGAGTCGCGCCGTCCCGTGTGGGACACGACCAGGATGTGCCTCGCGGGTCCAGCCACTTCGCTCACGCTCCTGTGATCTCGTTCGACGTCGATCTCCATTGTGTCGGATTGCTCCCCCGACGACCGCTGAACCAGGCGAGGTACTCGTGGTTCCCGGCGCCGCCGACGATCGGGGAGGAGACGAGGCCGGCCGTGCCGAGTCCCTGGTCCCACGCGGCCCAGAGCACGCGCATGACGGCGTCGTCGCGGAGCCCCGGGTCGTGCACGATGCCCTCGCGGATCCCCGTGCGTCCCACCTCGAACTGCGGCTTGATCAGCAGCACGACGTCGGCTCCCTCCGCGATCGTGCGCGCGATCGCGGGCAGCACGAGCCCCAGGGAGATGAAGGAGAGGTCGCCGACCACGAGCGCGGGCCGCTCCCCCGCGAGATCCGCGGGCGTCACGCCGGCGAGGGACTCCGGCGTCAGGTCGCGCACGTTGAACCCCTCGACGACGTCGACGCGCGGATCCTCGCGGATGAGCGGATCCAGCTGCCCGTGGCCCACGTCGAGCGCGACGACGCGCCGGGCGCCCCGCTCCAGCAGCACCTGCGTGAAGCCGCCGGTGGACGCGCCGACGTCGAGCGCCAGGCGCCCCGCGACCAGGACCTCGGGGAAGGCGTCGAGCGCGCCGATGAGCTTGTGGGCGCCGCGGCTGACGTAGGCGTCGGTCCCGGCGACCTCGACGACGGAGCCGGGCGTCACGCGGAAGGACGCCTTGACGACCCCGCGCCCGTCGACCGTGACGAGGCCGTCGGCGATGAGCCGGGCGGCGTGCGTGCGCGAGCGCGCGAGGCCGAGGGCGGGCAGGGCGGCGTCGAGGCGGAGCTCGCCGCCCACGGCCTCGCCGGCAACCGGCTCGGCAGCGGACGCGGATCCGTCGCCGGGGTCACCCACGCGTCGCGGCCCCATCCCCGCCTTCGAGCCGTGCGCGCAGCTCGTCGTGCAGGAGCGCGAAGGCCGCCGCGCGGTCACCGAGCGGCTGCTCCTCGATCAGCTGCAGCCGGGAGACCAGCTCCTCGGCGACGTCGCGGTCGTCGCGGTCGTCCGGCTCGTCGCTCACGCCGTCACGCTACGCCCGGCCCGCGCCGGCGGCACCGGCCGCGACGTAGAGGGACTCCTGCACGTCCAGCCCGTAGATCGGCCGGCCCGAGTTCCAGATGACGGCGCAGGCGGCGCGGAGCGTATCGATGGTGGACCCGCCGTCCTTCACGACCTCGACGCGGTCGCCCGCGATGCGCACGGAGGACTTCCCGACCGTCGCCACGCGACCCTCCTGCGAGAACCGCGTCTCCGGGTAGGGCTCGTGCAGCTGCCCGAGGTGCTCGAGGATGAAGGTCGGCCGCTGGTCCTCCTCGGCGGCGAGGAGCTGCTTCGCCCGGTCGATCCCGGTGAGCACGTGCACGGACGCCATCCCGGCGCGCGTCGCGCCGAGGATGTCGGTGTCCAGCCGGTCGCCGAGGAACACGGGACGCTTCGCGCCGAAGCGCTCGCGCGCCACGTCGAAGATGGGCGTCTCTGGCTTGCCCGCCACGACGGGCAGGCGCCCGACCGCCGTGTGCACGGCCGAGACGAGCGTGCCGTTGCCGGGCGCGATGCCGCGCGCGACGGGGATCGTCCAGTCGGTGTTGGTCGCGACCCACACGACGTCCGGGTCGGCCAGCGCGAACGCGGCCTCGGCCAGCTGGGCCCAACCGACCTCCGGCGAGAAGCCCTGCACGACCGCCGCCGGCTCGTCATCGGTGGAGCGCGTGACCACGTAGCCGGCCTTCTCGAGCTCGTGCACGAGGCCCTCGCCGCCGACCACCAGCACCGTGGATCCCGCGGGCACGCGGTCCGCGAGCAGGCGCAGCGCGGCCTGGGGCGACGTGACGACGTCCTCGGGCGCGACCGTCAGCCCGAGCGAGCTGAGGTGCTCTGCGACCGAGGCGTCGGTGCGCGAGGCGTTGTTGGTGATGTAGCCGAGCCGGATGCCGTCGCCCGCCGCGCGGTTCAGCGCGTCGACGGCGTGGGGGATGCTGTCGGGACCCGCGTACACGACGCCGTCGAGATCAGCGAGGATCACGTCCACGCCGTCCAGCGGCGCGCTCCCCTTCGCTGCCCTAGCGAACATCGCGGTCCGCCTCCCCGGCGTCGTCGGCGTCGGAGCCGCCGGGCGAGGGGGCGTCGGCGTCGGCGTCGGCGTCGGCGTGATCATGCGCATCGGCGTCGAGCTCGTCGTCGACGTCGATCGCGATGTCCGCGCTGTCCCCGTCCTCGCTCGGCGGAGTCGGCACGCCGTCCTCGTCGGGATCCGCGGAGGTCGAGACCGCGTCCGCCGACGATCCCTCGTCGACGCTCGCCATGCCGGAATCTTCGTACGCGGAGTCATCATCCCGGGGGTCCTCGCCCTCGAGCTCCTCCTCGACGACCTCGACCATGTCGTCCCAGCCCTCGTCGGGATCCGCGAACGCCGCCTCTGCCGCATCCGCCCGCTGACGCCAGGCGTCGGCCTCCTCGGAACGGCCCAGCTCCTCGAGCACCTCCGCGTAGGCGTGGAAGAGATCCGCGCTGTACGAGTAGGCCACGTCGCGGTTCAGCTGGGCGATCGACAGCTCGTCGAGCGCCGCCTCGGTCTGACCGAGGTCGAGGCGCGCGCCGGACATCGCGATCGCGAGAGCGACCTGCTCCGCCGCCGGCAGCGTCTCCTTCGGCACCGACCGCCCCAGCTCCAGCGCCTTGTCCGGGCGTCCCTGGCCGCGCTCGCTGTCGACCATGAGCGCGAGCTGGTCGTTCTTCCCGGAGATGCGCCGGTACGTCCGGAGCTCGCGGAGCGCGAGCGCGTAGTCGCCGACGGCGTACGCCGTGATGGCCAGCGACTCCCGGACCACCGCGATGCGCCCCGCGCGGCGCGCCGCCGAGGTGGCGTGCCGGTGCGCGAGCTCCGGGTCCTCCTCGATGAGCCGGGCTGCCATCACGAGGTGCTGCGCGACGCCCTCGGCGTTGTCCTTGCTCAGGGTCTTCAGCTCGTTCCGGGCGACGCGATCGAGGTCTCCCGGCTTCACGTCCTCGGGGATCTCGGGGTCCTCGTGACGCGGACGCACGGATCGCAGCTCGCGCGCGCGCAGCTGCTCCTCCGTCAGGGCCTCCTCGTAGCGAGGAGCGTCACGATCGTTGCGCGCCGGTCGTCCGTCGCGCGTCCACAGCTTGTCGCCGTCCCGTGGCGGCCGAGCGCCTCCGCGGCCGGCATCACGGCCACCCGCGTCACGTCCGCCGTCCTTCGACCACGGCTTCCGCACGGCGTCGCGCGGCCCCCGGGACGCGGGAGCACCATCCCGCGACCAGGGCGTGCGCTCACCATCGCGCTGCGGGCGGGCGGACGCACCACCATCCTTGGACCACGGCTTGCGCTCTCCATCCCGCGCAGGACGAGGCGACCGTCCACCGCCGTCCGGCGACCAGGGCTTGCGCTCCCCATCTCGCTGCGGACGAGGAGATCCGCTGCCGCCGTCCTTCGACCAGGGCTTCCGCTCACCATCCCGAGCAGGGCGGGCAGGCCCGGCACCGCCGTCGCGCGACCAGGGCTTGCGCTCCCCGTCACGCGGGCGCGATGCCGCCCCACCGTCCTTCGACCAGGGCTTGCGCTCGCCGTCTCCAGCGGAGCGATCACCACCAGAGGCCCGACCGCCATCCCGGGGACCACGCGGCGCCCCGGACGAACCGCGCTCATACGGCGGCTTGCCGCCGTCACGCCCGCGCGACGAGTGCGACGATCCGCGGTCCTGGCCCTCAGGCCGGCTGTCTCGATCGGAAGAGTCGCTCACTGTGCTCCTGTCGGCCGCGAGGGCCAGATGATGTCTGTGGTGTTGTGGGTGCTACGGAAGTCTGGTCCCAGGCTAACCGGTGCCACGCCCTACGGACACGGACCGGTCCGTGCCCGCACGTCCGGTGCGTGGTACCTGGTGCCCGGTGTGGCGACTGCACGGCGCGGTCTCGCATGCCCCGCACCGCTGCGCCCAGGGATCGACGGGCGGCCTTCGGGATCCACTCGCGCCGACCTCATCCCTGACGATGATGGCTCGCGTTAACGCGAGAAGGCCCGTCGCACGATGTGCGACGGGCCTCCCCGATCATTCTCAAGTTAAGTCCGGCGGTGTCCTACTCTCCCACAGGGTCCCCCCTGCAGTACCATCGGCGCTGAGAGTCTTAGCTTCCGGGTTCGGAATGTAACCGGGCGTTTCCCTCTCGCTATGGCCGCCGAAACACCTCATACACACCCCACAGGGCATGAAATCTGTGATGAATCGACCAGTCAAGCTGGTTGTTCAATTAGCACCCGACCGTATATCGGGAACCACATAGTGGACGCAAGCAAAGTGTTTTCAAGATATCGGCTTATTAGTACAGGTCAGCTCCACGAGTCTTTAGTCCTCGCTTCCACATCCTGCCTATCAACCCGGTAGTCTAGCCGGGAGCCTTCACCCTAAAAGGGATGGAAATCTCATCTCGAAGCCGGCTTCCCGCTTAGATGCTTTCAGCGGTTATCCGTTCCGAACGTAGCTAATCAGCGGTGCTCCTGGCGGAACAACTGACACACCAGAGGTTCGTCCATCCCGGTCCTCTCGTACTAGGGATAGATCTTCTCAAATTTCCTACGCGCGCAGCGGATAGGGACCGAACTGTCTCACGACGTTCTAAACCCAGCTCGCGTACCGCTTTAATGGGCGAACAGCCCAACCCTTGGGACCTACTCCAGCCCCAGGATGCGACGAGCCGACATCGAGGTGCCAAACCATGCCGTCGATATGGACTCTTGGGCAAGATCAGCCTGTTATCCCCGAGGTACCTTTTATCCGTTGAGCGACAGCGCTTCCACAAGCCACTGCCGGATCACTAGTCCCGACTTTCGTCCCTGCTCGACTTGTCAGTCTCACAGTCAAGCTCCCTTGTGCACTTACACTCGACACCTGATTACCAACCAGGTTGAGGGAACCTTTGGGCGCCTCCGTTACTTTTTAGGAGGCAACCGCCCCAGTTAAACTACCCACCAGGCACTGTCCCTGAACCGGATTACGGTTCGAAGTTAGATATCCAGAGTGACCAGAGTGGTATTTCAACAATGACTCCACCCGAACTAGCGTCCGAGCTTCACAGTCTCCCACCTATCCTACACAAGCCACACCGAACACCAATACCAAGCTGTAGTAAAGGTCACGGGGTCTTTCCGTCCTGCTGCGCGTAACGAGCATCTTTACTCGTAGTGCAATTTCGCCGAGTTCGCGGTTGAGACAGCTGGGAAGTCGTTACGCCATTCGTGCAGGTCGGAACTTACCCGACAAGGAATTTCGCTACCTTAGGATGGTTATAGTTACCACCGCCGTTTACTGGGGCTTAAATTCTCAGCTTCGCACTTGCGTGCTAACCGTTCCTCTTAACCTTCCAGCACCGGGCAGGCGTCAGTCCGTATACATCGTCTTGCGACTTAGCACGGACCTGTGTTTTTAGTAAACAGTCGCTTCCCACTGGTCTCTGCGGCCTTCAAACGCTTCAGGAGTAAATCCCTACACGCCTCAGGCCCCCCTTCTCCCGAAGTTACGGGGGCATTTTGCCGAGTTCCTTAACCACGATTCTCTCGATCTCCTTAGTATTCTCTACCTGACCACCTGAGTCGGTTTGGGGTACGGGCGATTGGAACCTCGCGTCGATGCTTTTCTCGGCAGCATAGGATCACTGATTTCGTCCGTGAGGACTACCCATCGGGTCTCAGGCTACATAGAAGACGGATTTGCCTATCTTCTGCCCTACATCCTTAGACCGGGACAACCATCGCCCGGCTCAGCTACCTTCCTGCGTCACACCTGTTAATACGCTAAACGCCCCAGCGTAGGGTCGTGTGCTAGGCCAAGACCGTCACCCCGAAGGGATCGAATCAAGGATTCAGACACTTAGCATTACTGGATTGTCTTGGGCGGTTCTTCATCGGTACGGGAATATCAACCCGTTGTCCATCGACTACGCCTGTCGGCCTCGCCTTAGGTCCCGACTTACCCAGGGCGGATTAGCCTGGCCCTGGAACCCTTGGTCTTTCGGAGGACGGGTTTCTCACCCGTCTTTCGCTACTCATGCCTGCATTCTCACTCGTGTGGCCTCCACGGCTGGTTCACACCGCCGCTTCGCTGGCCACACGACGCTCTCCTACCCATCCATACGGCTGGACCACGAAGGCCTGCCTATAATATAAATGCCACAACTTCGGTGGCGTGCTTGAGCCCCGTTACATTGTCGGCGCGGAATCACTTGACCAGTGAGCTATTACGCACTCTTTCAAGGGTGGCTGCTTCTAAGCCAACCTCCTGGTTGTCTATGCAACTCCACATCCTTTCCCACTTAGCACGCGCTTAGGGACCTTAGATGGTGGTCTGGGTTGTTTCCCTCTCGACGATGAAGCTTATCCCCCACCGTCTCACTGCTGCGCTCTCACTTACCGGCATTCGGAGTTTGGCTGAAGTCAGTAACCTTTTGGGGCCCATCGTCCATCCAGTAGCTCTACCTCCGGCAAGAAACACGCAACGCTGCACCTAAATGCATTTCGGAGAGAACCAGCTATCACGAAGTTTGATTGGCCTTTCACCCCTATCCACAGCTCATCCCCTCCATTTTCAACTGAAGTGGGTTCGGTCCTCCACGACGTCTTACCGTCGCTTCAACCTGGCCATGGATAGATCACTTCGCTTCGGGTCTAGAACATGCGACTCATACGCCCTATTAAGACTCGCTTTCGCTACGGCTGCCCCTCACGGGTTAACCTCGCCACATATCACTAACTCGCAGGCTCATTCTTCAAAAGGCACGCTGTCACACCAACAAGGGTGCTCCAACGGTTTGTAAGCAAACGGTTTCAGGTACTATTTCACTCCCCTCCCGGGGTACTTTTCACCTTTCCCTCACGGTACTTGTCCGCTATCGGTCATCTGGGAGTATTTAGGCTTATCAGGTGGTCCTGACAGATTCACACGGGATTTCTCGGGCCCCGTGCTACTTGGGATACTCTCCGGACAGGCGACGACATTTCGACTACGGGGTTCGCACCCTCTATGACTGGCCTTTCAAGACCATTCGTCTATATCGCGCTCATTGCCCTCACAGCTCGGTAGAACTGTACGGAAAGTCCCGCAACCCCGACCATGCAACTCCTACCGGATATCACACATGATCGGTTTGGCCTCTTCCGGTTTCGCTCGCCACTACTAACGGAATCGCTTTTGCTTTCTCTTCCTGTGGGTACTGAGATGTTTCACTTCCCCACGTTCCCTCTACCCGCCCTATATATTCAGGCGGGAGTCACCAGGTCACCCAAAGGGCCTGGCGGGGTTTCCCCATTCGGAAATCCTCGGATCAAAGCTCTATTATCAGCTCCCCGAGGCTTATCGCAGATTTATACGTCCTTCTTCGGCTCCAGATGCCAAGGCATCCACCGTTTGCTCTTAGAATCTTGAAATCACATGAGATTGAATCGTTTCGCCTCCCCTAGAGGAGACAGAATTGACCAATGATCTATAAATAGATCTTTGTGATCCACCGGAAAACCGGTGAATCTAAGATGCTCGCGTCCACTGTGTAGTTCTCAATATACGGGCGGTACCCCACCACCATCCACTCAGGGACGACGGAAAGGGTCCGACAAGAAACCAGACACACCCCGAAAGATGCGGCCCGGTCCCTCAGGACCCAACAGCGTGCAACATGCCCTCGACACACCGAACCACGTTCCCACCCCACAAGGAGGCGTACTAGCAGCCCGACACATCAGCCGGCATCAATGTCAATGTTCCACCCATGAGCGCCACCGCCAGAACAGACGCCTGACGCGTGACTTGGCACCATTGATCTCCCTGTATACAGAGGAGAGGTGCACATGCTCCTTAGAAAGGAGGTGATCCAGCCGCACCTTCCGGTACGGCTACCTTGTTACGACTTAGTCCTAATCACCGATCCCACCTTCGACAGCTCCTCCCTTGCGGTTAGGCCACTGGCTTCGGGTGTTACCGACTTTCATGACTTGACGGGCGGTGTGTACAAGGCCCGGGAACGTATTCACCGCAGCGTTGCTGATCTGCGATTACTAGCGACTCCGACTTCATGAGGTCGAGTTGCAGACCTCAATCCGAACTGAGACCGGCTTTTTGGGATTCGCTCCACCTTACGGTATCGCAGCCCTTTGTACCGGCCATTGTAGCATGCGTGAAGCCCAAGACATAAGGGGCATGATGATTTGACGTCATCCCCACCTTCCTCCGAGTTGACCCCGGCAGTCTCCTATGAGTTCCCACCATTACGTGCTGGCAACATAGAACGAGGGTTGCGCTCGTTGCGGGACTTAACCCAACATCTCACGACACGAGCTGACGACAACCATGCACCACCTGTATACCGACCTTGCGGGGCACACATCTCTGCATGTTTCCGGTATATGTCAAGCCTTGGTAAGGTTCTTCGCGTTGCATCGAATTAATCCGCATGCTCCGCCGCTTGTGCGGGCCCCCGTCAATTCCTTTGAGTTTTAGCCTTGCGGCCGTACTCCCCAGGCGGGGAACTTAATGCGTTAGCTGCGACACGGAGACCGTGGAATGGTCCCCACATCTAGTTCCCAACGTTTACGGCATGGACTACCAGGGTATCTAATCCTGTTCGCTCCCCATGCTTTCGCTCCTCAGCGTCAGTTACGGCCCAGAGATCTGCCTTCGCCATCGGTGTTCCTCCTGATATCTGCGCATTCCACCGCTACACCAGGAATTCCAATCTCCCCTACCGCACTCTAGTCTGCCCGTACCCACTGCAGACCCGAGGTTGAGCCTCGGGATTTCACAGCAGACGCGACAAACCGCCTACGAGCTCTTTACGCCCAATAATTCCGGACAACGCTTGCACCCTACGTATTACCGCGGCTGCTGGCACGTAGTTAGCCGGTGCTTTTTCTGCAGGTACCGTCACTTTCGCTTCTTCCCTACTAAAAGAGGTTTACAACCCGAAGGCCGTCATCCCTCACGCGGCGTTGCTGCATCAGGCTTGCGCCCATTGTGCAATATTCCCCACTGCTGCCTCCCGTAGGAGTCTGGGCCGTGTCTCAGTCCCAGTGTGGCCGGTCACCCTCTCAGGCCGGCTACCCGTCGTAGGCTTGGTGAGCCATTACCTCACCAACAACCTGATAGGCCGCGAGTCCATCCCCAACCGAAATTCTTTCCACGACCAGACCATGCGGCCAATCGTCATATCCGGTATTAGCTACCATTTCTAGCAGTTATCCCAGAGTCGGGGGCAGGTTACTCACGTGTTACTCACCCGTTCGCCACTGATCCGCCAGAGCAAGCTCTGACATCACCGTTCGACTTGCATGTGTTAAGCACGCCGCCAGCGTTCGTCCTGAGCCAGGATCAAACTCTCCATAAATGCTTAAACGCACGACCACCCAAAAGCAGCCGGCACATCTAAAGCCAGACGTGAACGGGAATCGAACACGAACCAGCAAGTTTGAAACCGACAGAACAAATCATTACTGACTTGCTTGTTTGTTTAAATGTATTCCAAAGGAATCCGAAACGAGCATCCGAAGGACACCCGCAACGGGTATTTGGCATTTGACATTGTGCACGCTGTTGAGTTCTCAAGGAACGGACGCTCCCGACACCGACCATCACAGCCAGCCATCGGAGCTCACACTCCACCGCTCCCCGTGGGAGTGATCCAGACCACACAGGCCCAGCACTCACGTCGGAAGCAGAATCAGACCCTAGCTCAGTTGATGGTAAACACGCAACCCTCAGGGCCACGGCAACTTCTGTTTCACCAGGATCATCACCCACCAGAACAGCTCCGGAAGCCTTCCAGCTTCCCGCCCGTTCCGGCGACAAGAGGAGACATTACGCGGACCACCCCACCCCCGCAAAACAACCCGCATCCCGGGCGTGTCGCAACGGCCTCCGGAACAAAGGCCCGGTAGAGGCCGGATTCAGGAGACGGTGACGCCCGCGAGGGTCTTCTTGCCCCGCCGGATCACGGCGAATCGGCCGCGCAGGAGATCGTCCACGACGGCTGCCGCGTCGCCCACGGCGACGTTGTTCACGTACACCCCGCCCTGGGTGATCGCGCGCCGGGCCTCCCCCGCGCTCGAGACCAGACCCGTGTCGATCAGGGCCTGGATCACCGTGGTCCCGACGGGGATCTCGGCCGACGGCAGCTCCCCGAGCGCGGCGCGGAGCGTGGGCTCGTCGAGAGCGGTCAGCTCGCCCTGGCCGAAGAGCGCCTGCGCAGCCGCGATCGCGGACTCCGTCGCCGCGACCCCGTGCACCAGGGTGGTCACCTCCCACGCGAGCGCGCGCTGCGCCTCGCGCCGGAACGGCTCGGACTCCACGGCGCGCGTGAGCTCGTCGATGCGCGCCCGGTCCAGGAACGTGAAGATGCGCAGGCGGTGGATCACGTCGGCGTCGTCGGTGTTGAGCCAGAACTGGTAGAACGCGTACGGGCTCGTGAGCTCGGGGTCGAGCCACACCGCGTTGCCCTCGCTCTTGCCGAACTTGGTGCCGTCCGAGTTGGTGATGAGGGGCGTGCCGATGGCGTGAGCGGTCGCCCGCTCGCTGCGCCGGATCAGGTCGGTGCCGCTGGTGAGGTTGCCCCACTGGTCGCTGCCGCCGGTCTGCAGCACGCACCCGTACGTGCGGTGGAGCTCCCGGAAGTCGAGCCCCTGCAGGATCTGGTAGCTGAACTCTGTGTAGCTGATGCCCTCGTCGGAGTTGAGGCGCGCGCTCACGGCGTCCTTCTTGAGCATGGTGCCCACCCGGAAGTGCTTGCCCACCTCCCGGAGGAAGTCGATGGCGGTCAGGGGCGCCGTCCAGTCCAGGTTGTTGACGATGCGCAGGGCGTTGTCGCCCTCCGGGCTGAGGAAGGCGGACACCTGCGCCCGGATGCGGCCGACCCACTCCGCCACGACCTCCGGGCTGTTGAGCGTGCGCTCCGCCGTCGGTCGCGGGTCGCCGATGAGCCCCGTCGACCCGCCCACGAGGCCGAGCGGCCGGTGCCCGGCCAGCTGGAGCCGCCGCATGAGGAGCAGCTGCACGAGGTTGCCGAGGTGCAGGCTCGGCGCGGTGGGGTCGAAGCCGCAGTAGTAGGCGATGGGCGGACCGGACAGCAGCTCCTTCAGCGCGTCCTGGTCCGTGGAGACGTGCACGTACCCCCGCCAGACGATCTCCTCCCACACGTCCTCGAAGGACGGGTCGTTGCGCTGGGCGGAGAAGCGGTCGGGATCGGCGTTCGTCACCCGATCACGGTACCAGCGCGGCATCGCCGGGGCGGTGGGGCGCGGCGGTGGCCGACGGGTCGGGTGTCGGGGGTCCACGCCACGATGGAGTCCTTCGGCGCCGATGGGCATCAATTCCTCGTCATTGATCCGATCGAGTCAAGTACGTGGCATTGATGTGCCATCATCAAGCTCAGGGACTTGAGGAGTGAGCATGTTCGTCATCACGGCCGATCAGAAGGCGAGCCGACACGACGTCGATCGTGCCGGGACCGGGCGCGACGACCTCGCGGCGCGCTACGAGGGGCGTCTGGTGCTCCCGGTCGACCGCACGTCCGGCGACGAGGTGCAGGCGCTCGTCGCGGACGCGGCCACCGCGCTCGACATGGTGCTGCTGCTCACGCGCGCTGGGCACTGGAGCGTCGGGCTCGGCATCGGGACGGTGCGGACCCCGCTCCCCCGGGCGACGCGCGAGGCGACGGGGCCGGCGTTCATCGCCGCCCGCGACGCCGTCACCGCGGCGAAGCGGAGCGCGACGCGGTTCGCCCTCGCGACGGATCCGCCGACCGCGCGCGCCGATGACGGCCCCGCACCGGAGCTGCCCGGCGCCGCGGAGGTGGAGGCGCTCCTCACGCTGCTGCTGCTCGCGCGGGACCGCCGCACCCCGCAGGGCTGGGACGTCGTCGACCGCATGCAGGGCGGCGGGACGCAGCGCGAGGTGGCGGCCGAGCTCGGGATCACGCCGCAGGCGGTGAGCACGCGGCTGCGCACGAGCGGGTGGCGGGCCGAGCGCGCCGCGATCCCCGGGCTCGAGGCGCTGCTGGCGCACCTCGACGCGGGAGCGACGGCAGCCGGGGAACCCGCCGCGACGCGGGACGGGCACCGCTCGTGATCCCCGTCGGCTCGCCCGCGGAGGTCGCGGCCTGGGTCGTCCTCTGCGTGCTCGCCACCGCGAGCCTCGTGCTCGCGCTGCTGGCCGTGCGTTCCCCGCGCACGGGCACGGTCGCCGGGGCCGCCGCAGCTCTCGCCGCCACGGTGGTGCTGGGCCTCGCGCTCTCGGGCGCCGCGTCCCCGCTGGTCGTGGGGTACCTCGGGCTCGTCGCCGTCGTGCTCGCGGTGCTGGGCGGAGGGTCGGCGTCCACCGTCGTGCTCGCCCTCGCGACGCGCGGCTCGGTTCCGCCCGGTGCGTACGGCGGGATCCTGGTGGCGCCGCGCGGGCAGGAGGACGAGCCGTCCGCGCTGCGTCGGCCGACTCGCGAGGTGCTGCGCGGCGGCGCCACGATCGGCATGCTCGAGCGCCTGGCCGTCGTGGCCGTGATCCTCGCCGGCTACCCCGAGGCGCTGGCGGTCGTCATAGCCATCAAGGGCGTCGGCCGCTTCTCGGAGCTCGGCGAGGCGGCGGAGGCGCGCGAGCGCTTCATCATCGGCACGCTCGTCAGCTGGCTGTGGGCCGCGAGCTGCGCGGCGGTCGTGCTCGTCGTCCGATAGCGGACAGGCTCGGACCGCTCAGCGGCGGATGCGCGGGACGTGCGCGCGATACGGCGAGACCGTCGGATCGCCCGGCACCCAGAAGCGCCAGGGGAAGAGCTCGCCGGATCCGCCCGGACCGGACACGCCCACACGCGGACCCGACGCCGGCAGCGCGAGCGTCACGTCCGGCAGCACGAGCCCGTAGGGCGCCGCGTCGAGCGGCGCGCCGTCGTCGGAGAGCGGGATGCCGAGCGCCACCGCCAGGCGCGCGGGGCCGCGCGCCAGGTCGCGGTCGCGGACGGCGGCGCCCCGTCGGATCCGCGCCAGCTCGATGCCCTCGACGACCTCGCCCGCGCGGAGCAGCACGCCGGCGCTCGTCCCCTCGGGTCCGCAGACGACGTTCGCGCACGTGTGCATGCCGTACGTGAAGTACGCGTAGAGGTGGCCGGGCGGGCCGAACATGGTCGCGTTGCGCGCGCGCTTCCCCCGGAACGCGTGCGAGCCGGGATCCTCGCCCACCCCGCGGTAGGCCTCCACCTCGGTGAGGCGCACGGCGACGCGGCCCTCCTCGGAGTCGCGCGACAGGACCGCGCCGAGGAGGGCGGGTGCCACCTCGACCGCGTCGCGCGCGAAGAAGGCCGCGTCGATCACGCGGGGATCAGATCAGCTCGCCGTTGAGGCTCGCGACGACCACGACGAACACCAGGACGGCGACGGCCACCCCGATGACGAGCGGCAGGAGCCAGCGGTGCCGGGGCTCGGGCCGCTCGGGGCGGCGGCCGTTCGAGAGCGTCACGCCGACGCCTCGCCCGACGCCGCCGACGCGCGGCGCTCGGCGGCCGCGTCGGCCCGCGTGCGCAGGTCCGCCACGCGACGCACCAGCTCGGCGCGCTGCTCGTCCACCCGGACGCGGGCGGTGCCGCCCACCCCGTCGCGGCTCGCCACGGATCCCTCGATGCTCAGCACCTCGCGGACCTCGGGCACCAGGTGCGGCGAGACGGCCCGCAGGTCGTCGTCGGACAGGTCCTCGAGGCCCACGCCACGGGACTCGGCGGCCTTCACGAGCTCGCCCGTGATCTCGTGCGCGTCGCGGAAGGCCACGCGGTGCTTCACCAGCCACTCGGCCACGTCGGTCGCGAGCGAGAAGCCCTGCGGCGCGAGCTCGGCCATGCGCTCGGTGTCGAAGCGCAGGGTCGCGATCATCCCGGTGAAGGCGGGGAGCAGCACCTCGAGGGTCTGCACCGAGTCGAACACGGGCTCCTTGTCCTCCTGCAGGTCGCGGTTGTACGCGAGCGGGAGGCCCTTGAGGGTCGCGAGCAGGCCCGAGAGGTTGCCGATGAGGCGACCGGACTTGCCGCGCGCGAGCTCGGCGATGTCGGGGTTCTTCTTCTGCGGCATGATCGACGACCCGGTCGAGTACGAGTCGCTCAGCGTGACGAACCCGAACTCGCGCGTGTTCCAGAGGATGATCTCCTCGCTGAGCCGCGACAGGTCGATGCCCACCTGGGCGAGGACGAAGGCGAACTCGGCCACGACGTCGCGGGCGGCCGTGCCGTCGATGGAGTTCTCGGAGCTGCGCGCGAAGCCGAGGTCGCGGGCGACCGCGCCGGCGTCGAGGCCGAGGGTCGAGCCCGCGAGGGCGCCGGATCCGTAGGGCGAGACGTCGGCGCGCGCGTCCCAGTCGGCGAGCCGCTCGAGGTCGCGGACGAGCGGCCAGCAGTGCGCCAGGAGGTGGTGCGCGAGGAGCACGGGCTGCGCGTGCTGCAGGTGGGTGCGGCCCGGCATGATCGCGCCCCCCGCCGCCTCCGCCTGCGCGGCCAGCGCGTCGATCAGCTGGACGAGCATCGCGTGGATGACGGCCGCGTGGTCGCGCAGGTACATGCGCACGAGCGTCGCGATCTGGTCGTTGCGGCTGCGGCCGGCGCGGAGCTTGCCGCCGAGCTCGGTGCCCGCGATGTCCATGAGGCCGCGCTCGAGGGCGCCGTGCACGTCCTCGTCGGCCTCGGACGCGACGAGAGCGCCCGACCGGACGCGGTCCTCCAGGGTGTCGAGCGCCTGCAGCATGGCCTGGCGCTCGGCGTCCGTCAGGTAGCCCGCGGACGCGAGAGCACGGGCGTGCGCCCGGGACCCGGCGATGTCGTACGGCGCCAGCTGCCAGTCGAAGTGCGTCGAGCGGCTGAGCGCCACGAGCTCCGGCGACGGGCCGCCGGCGAAGCGGCCGCCCCAGAGGGCGCCCGCCTCGCCCGCGCGGGAGGACGGATCCGTGCTCTCGGTCATGCGGCTACTCCGCGGCGGGCGCGGCGTCGTCGGCCGCCAGCGCGGCTTGCTCGACCGCGAGGTCGCGGCGCGCCGAGATCTTGCTCGGCAGCGACCACAGCTCGATGAAGCCCTTGGACAGCGACTGGTCGAACGTGTCGCCCGTGTCGTAGGTGGCCAGGTCGAAGTCGTACAGGCTCGACTCGCTGCGGCGGCCGGTGACGACCGCGCGTCCGCCGCGGAGCGTCATGCGGATGTCGCCGGACACGTGGCGCTGCGAGTCCTCGATGAAGGCGTCGAGCGAGCGCTTGAGGCCGGAGAACCAGAGTCCGTCGTAGACGAGGTTCGCCCAGTCCTTCTCCACGCCGCGCTTGTAGCGGCCGAGGTCGCGCTCGATCGTGAGGCTCTCGAGCTCCTCGTGCGCCTCGATGAGGGTCATCGCGGCGGGGGCCTCGTAGACCTCGCGGCTCTTGATGCCGACGAGGCGGTCCTCCACCACGTCGATGCGGCCGATGCCGTGCGCGCCGGCCGCGGCGTTGAGCTCCTGGACGATGCGGAGCGGCGAGTAGCGGACGCCGTCGATCGCGACGGGGACGCCGGACTCGAACGTGATGGTGACCTCGGTGGGGTCGCGCAGCACGTCGGGGTCCTGCGTGTACTCGTAGAGGTCCTCGATGGGGCCGTTCCACGGGTCCTCGAGGAAGCCGGTCTCGACCGCGCGGCCCCAGACGTTCTTGTCGATCGAGTACGGGCTCTTCTTGCTCTGCTCGATGGGCAGGTCGTGCTCGTTCGCGTAGACGATGGCCTTGTCGCGGGTGAGCGCGAGGTCGCGGACGGGCGCGATGGAGGTGAGGTCGGGCGCGAGCGCGGCGACGGCGGCCTCGAAGCGGACCTGGTCGTTGCCCTTGCCCGTGCAGCCGTGCGCGACGCTGTTCGCGCCGAGCTCGTGGGCGACGCGCGCGAGGTGCTTGGCGATCAGCGGGCGGCTGAGGCCCGAGACCAGCGGGTAGCGCTTCTGGTAGAGGGCGTTGGCCTTGAGCGCGGGGACGATGTAGTCGTCCGCGAACTCGTCCTTCGCATCCACCACGACGGCCTCGACCGCACCGCAGTCGAGCGCGCGCTGCCGGATGACCTCCATGTCCTCGCCGCCCTGGCCGACGTCGACGGCGAGGGCCACGACCTCCTTGCCGGTGGCGTCCTTGAGCCAGCCGATGCCGACCGAGGTGTCGAGTCCGCCGGAATATGCCAGTACCACGCGTTCGGCCATGCCGTTCTCCGTTTCGTTGCTGAGGTGTCTCGGGGTGTGGGCTGCGTCAGGACCGGCGCAGGAGCCAGACGAGCAGCGCCTTCTGGGCGTGCAGGCGGTTCTCCGCCTCGTCCCAGACCACCGATCGCGGACCGTCGATGACCTCGGAGGCCACCTCGTACTCGCGGTCGGCGGGAAGGCAGTGCAGGAAGATCGCGTCGTCGACCGCGTGCGCCATGAGCTCGGTCGTGACCTGGTACGCGCCGAGCTCGGCGAGCCGGACGGCCTTCTCCTCCTCGCGGCCCATCGACACCCAGGTGTCGGTGACCACGACGTCGGCGCCCGTGACGGCCTCGACCGGATCCGTGAGGACGCGGACGGAGCCGCCCGTGGACGCGGCGATGCGCTCGGCGTCCGCGACGACGGCCTCCGACGGGACGTAGCCGGCGGGGGCCGCGATGCGGACGTGCATGCCCGCGGTCGCGCCGGCGAGGAGGTAGGACTGCGCCATGTTGCAGGCGCCGTCGCCCAGGAAGGTGAGGGTCTGGCCCGCGGGATCCCCGCGGTGCTCGCGGATGGTGAGGAGGTCGGCGAGGAGCTGGCACGGGTGGAAGTCGTCGGACAGCGCGTTGACGACGGGGACCGTGGTGCCGGCGGCCATCTCTTCGAGGCCGGACTGCGCGTAGGTGCGCCACACGATGGCGGCGACCTGGCGCTCGAGCACGCGCGCGGTGTCGCTCGCGGTCTCCTTGCCGCCGAGCTGGCTGTTGGCGGTGCTGATGATGAGCGGGACGCCGCCGAGGTCCGCGATGCCGACGGCGAACGAGACGCGCGTGCGGGTCGAGGACTTGTCGAAGATCACGGCCACCGTCTGCGGACCCGCGAGGGGGCGCTCGGACCAGCGCTCGCGCTTGAGCTGCACCGCCAGATCGAGCACCTCGGCCTGCTCGGCCGGGCTCAGGTCGTCGTCGCGCAGGAAGTGGCGGGTCATCGCATCGCTCGCTCTCGGGGGACTCGGGGTCAGACAAGCCTAGGGGACGTGCGGGGGCGGATCCGTCCGCGGGCACCCCCGCCCGGGGGTGCGCGGACGCAGGCGGCAGGGAGCGCGGGCGGTCGTGTCGGCCGGCTCCCCGCCCGGGTCAGCGCAGGTGCGCCAGCGCCCGGCCGAACCGCTCGCGGAAGTCGCGCACCTCGGCGTCGCCCACGGTGAGCGGCGGCGCGATGCGGAGGCTGCGGGCGTTCGGCGCGTTGATGATGAGACCCTCGCCGAGCGCGGCGGCCGCGATGCGTCCGGCATCCTCGTGGTGGAGGCCCACGCCGATGAGCAGGCCCCGGCCACGCACCTCGGCGATGAGCGGGGACTCGAGGCCCGTGATGGCGGCCCGGATCTCCTCGCCGCGGCGGGCGGCGTTCTCGACGAGCCCGGCGTCCTCGATCTCCGCGAGCACCGCGTTCCCGGCCGCGGTGGCGAGCGGGTTCCCGCCGAAGGTGGATCCGTGCTGGCCCTTCTGCAGGAGGTCGGCCGCGGCGTCGAAGGCCACGAGCGCGCCTATGGGCACGCCGCCCGCGATGCCCTTGGCGATCGTGACCGCGTCGGGCCGCATGCCCTCGTGCTCGTACGCGAACCACCGGCCGGTGCGCCCGACGCCGGTCTGGATCTCGTCGAGGATGAGCAGCGCGCCGTGCTCCCGCGTGAGCTCGCGGGCGCGGCGGAGGAAGCCGGCGGGCAGGTCGACCACGCCGGCCTCGCCCTGGATCGGCTCGAGGATGAGCGCCTGCACGCTGTCGTCGATCGCCGCCTCGAGCGCCTCGAGGGTCGGCGCGATGTGCTCGACGCCACCCGGCAGCGGGAGGAACGGCGCCTGCAGCGCGGGCTGGCCGGTGAGCGCGAGGGCGCCCATCGTGCGGCCGTGGAAGGAGCCCTGCAGCGTGATGACGCGCGTGCGATGCGCGGATCCGTTGCGGCGCGCGAGCTTGAACGCGGCCTCGTTCGCCTCGGCGCCCGAGTTGCCGAAGTAGACGCGACCGGTGTCGCCCGCGCCCGTGATGCGGCGGAGGCGCTCGGCGAGCGCGATCTGAGGCGGCGTCGCGAAGTAGTTGGAGACGTGCGCGAGCGTGGAGACCTGCTCGGTGACCGCGCGGATCAGCGCCGGGTGCGCGTGCCCGAGCGAGTTGACGGCGATGCCGGCGAGGAAGTCGAGGTACTCGCGGCCGGTCGAGTCCCACACGCGGCAGCCCTCGCCGCGCACCAGCATGGCGAGCGGCGGCGGGGACGAGCGCATCATCGCGGCCTGGAAGCGGTCGGACCACTCGCTCTCGGTCTGGGTGGTGCGGCGCTCTGGCTGGGTCGTGGTCATGCGGGCACGACCTCCGTTCCGATTCCGTTCGTGGTGAAGATCTCGAGGAGCATCGAGTGCGGGATGCGGCCGTCGATGATCGCGGCCTTGGGCACTCCCCCGTCGACGGCCTCGAGGCACGCCGCCATCTTGGGGATCATGCCCGACTCGAGGGATGGCAGCAGGGCGCGCAGCTCGTCGGCGCGGATGTCCGAGACGAGCGATCCGCGGTCGGGCCAGTCCCGGTAGAGACCGGCGACGTCGGTGAGGATGACGAGCTTCTCGGCGCCGAGGGCCACGGCGAGCGCGGCCGCCGCGGCGTCCGCGTTGACGTTGAGCGAGACGGCGGGGTCGGACTCGTCGGGCGCGATGGAGGAGACGACCGGGATGCGGCCGGCGTCGAGCTGCGCGAGCACGGCCGTGGGATCCACGGACACGACGTCGCCCACGAGGCCGAGGTCGACCTCGACGCCGTCGACCACGGCGCCACGACGGCGGCCCGTGAAGAGCCCCGCGTCCTCGCCCGAGACGGCTGCCGCGAGTGGGCCGTGCGCGTTGATGCCGCGCACGACGTCCCGGCTGACCTGGCCGGTGAGCACCATGCGCACGACCTCGAGGACCTCGGGCGTGGTGACGCGGTATCCCCCGCGGAACTCGCTCTCGATGCCGAGGCGCGTGAGCATCGCGCTGATCTGCGGACCGCCGCCGTGCACGACGACCGGACGCAGCCCCGCGTAGCGGAGGTAGACGACGTCCTCGGCGAAGGTGCGCGTGAGCTCCTCGTCGACCATGGCGTTGCCGCCGAACTTCACGACCACGATGCGGTCGTGGAAGCGCTGCAGCCATGACAGCGACTCGATGAGCGTCGCGGCCTTCGACTCGGCCTGCGCCTGGTCGCGCTCGGCGGCGTCCTGCGTGATGGCGGTCACGTCCGTCCCGTCTGCGCCGCCCATCAGCTGGCGTACGCGCTGTTCTCGTGCACGTAGTCGTGCGTGAGGTCGTTGGTGAGGATGGTCGCGGTCGCGTCGCCCGCGTGCAGGTCGATGAGGACGTGCACGGCGCGCGGGTGGAGGTCGACCAGATCGCGAATCTCGTGCGGCTCCCCCGCCCGGCACACCTGGACGCCGTTGATGGCGACGTCGATGCCGTAGGGGTCGAAGGCGGCGCCGGTCGTGCCGACGGCCGCGAGCACGCGGCCCCAGTTGGGGTCGTTGCCGAAGACGGCGGCCTTGAAGAGGTTGCTGCGGGCGACCGCGCGACCGACCTCGACGGCGTCGTCGTCGGACGCCGCGTGGACGACCTCGATGGCGATGTCGTGCGAGGCGCCTTCGGCGTCGGCCTGCAGCTGCTCGGCGAGGTCGGCGCACACCGCGGTGAGCGCGGCCTGGAACGCGTCCGCGTCCGGCACGACGCCGGATGCGCCGCTCGCGAGGAGCGTGACCTGGTCGTTGGTCGACATGCAGCCGTCGGAGTCCAGGCGGTCGAACGTGACGCGCGTGGACTCGCGGAGCGCGGCATCGAGCGCGGTGCTGTCGAGGTCGGCGTCGGTGGTGATCACCACGAGCATCGTCGCGAGCCCCGGCGCGAGCATGCCCGCGCCCTTGGCCATGCCGCCCACCGTCCAGCCGTCGTCGGAGGATCGCACCGACTGCTTCGGCTTCGTGTCGGTGGTCATGATGGCGCGGGCCGCGTCGTCACCCCCGCCGTCGGCGAGCGCTACGGCGACGCGGGCGACCCCGTCCTCGAGCTTCTCGAGCGGGAGCTGCTCGCCGATGAGGCCGGTGCTGCAGACGAGCACGTCGCCGCTCGAGACGTCGAGCGCGCGGCCGACCGCCTCGGCGGTGGCGTGCGTGACCTGGAAGCCGCGGGATCCCGTGTAGCAGTTCGCCCCGCCGGAGTTGAGGACGACGGCGCTCACCCGGCCGTCGCCGATGACCTGGCGCGACCAGAGGATGGGGTTCGCCTGGCAGCGGTTGCTGGTGAAGACCGCGGCGGCCGCCTGCGACGGGCCGGTGTTGCGGACGAGGGCGACGTCGAGCGCGCCCGTGGACTTGAGGCCGGCGGCGACCCCTCCGGCGACGAAGCCGCGCGCGGCGGTGACGCTCACGGGGCCACCCCGTTCACCGGGAGGCCCATGGCCTCGGGGAGGCCGAGCGCGATGTTGGCCGACTGGATCGCCGCGCCCGCCGTGCCCTTGACCAGGTTGTCGATCGCGGTGACCGTGACGACGCGGCCCGCGGCCTCGTCGATGGCGAGGCCCACGAGCGCGGTGTTGGACCCCGTCACGTCGGACACGTTGGGGAACGTCCCCTCCGGCAGCAGGTGCACGAACGGCTCGTCGGCGTAGGCGAGCTCCCATGCGGCGCGCACGTCGTGCGCGGAGAAGCCGGGGGCGAGGCGCGCGGTGGCCGTGGCGAGGATCCCCCGGGCCATCGGCACGAGCACGGGCGTGAACGAGACGCTCACGTGCCCGCCGCCCGCCGTCTCGAGGTTCTGCCGGATCTCCGGCGTGTGCCGGTGGGTGCCCCCGACCGCGTAGGCGCTCGCGGATCCGAGGATCTCGCTGGCCAGCAGGTTCGTCTTCAGCGAGCGGCCGGCGCCGGACGGGCCGACCGCGAGCACGGCGACGATGTCCTCCGGCTCGATGACGCCCGCGCGGATGCCGGGCTGGAGCCCGAGCGTGATGGCCGTGACGTTGCAGCCGGGCACGGCGATGCGCTTGACGCCGGAGAGGCGCGTGCGCTGGGTGCCGCCCTCCTCCGCGTGCAGCAGCTCGGGCAGGCCGTAGGGCCATGCGCCCGCGAACTCGCCGCCGTAGAACGCGTCCCACGCGGCCTCGTCGACGAGCCGGTGGTCGGCGCCGCAGTCGACCACGAGGGTCTGGTCGTCGAGCTCGGCCGTGATGGCGCCCGACTTCCCGTGCGGCAGCGCGAGGAAGACCACGTCGTGGCCCGCGAGCTGCTCGGCGGTCGTCTCGACGAAGGTGCGGTCGGCGTACGAGGTGAGGTGCGGGTGCACCTGTCGCAGACGCTCGCCCGCGTTCTGGAAGGCGGTGAGCGTCTGGACCTCGAGGCGCGGGTGGTCGGCGAGCAGGCGGAGGAGCTCCCCGCCTGCGTAGCCGCTGGCGCCCGCGACGGCGACTGAGAATGACATGCATCAAATCTAGTGCCGGTGCCGGAGGGGTCCCGTCGGGCGACCGGGCGGGACGACAGCGCGGGCGGGCGCCTCCGGAGGAGGAGCCCGCCCGCGCGGATGGTGCGTGCGACGGCGGCCGCTACTCGCGCAGCGCCGCGCCGAACCGCTCGGCGGCGAGCCGCACTGATCCGTCGCGGGCCTCGCTCGCCTCGGCCGCGGTGAGCGTGCGGTCGGGCGCGCGGAAGCGGAGCGCGAACGTGAGCGAGCGCGTGCCGTCCGCGACGCCGGGACCGCGGTAGTCGTCGACCAGACGGGCGGACTCGAGCAGGTCGCCCGCGCCCTCGATGACCGTGCGGAGCAGCTCCCCCGCCGGCACCTCGAGCGGCACGACCAGGCTGAGGTCCTGCGTGGCGACGGGCATCGAGGTGAGCGTGCGCACCTCGACGGCGCCGCCGGCGAGCTCGACGAGCCGGTCGAGGTCGACCTCGGCGAGCGCCACGCGCTCGGGCAGGTCGAGCTCGGCGGCGAGCGCGGGCAGGAGCTCGCCGGCGAAGCCCACGATGGCGGGGCCGTCCGCGGTGATGACCTCGACCGCGGCCGTGCGGCCCGGGTGCAGGGCGATGTGGCTGCCCTGCTCGAAGCGGATCTCCACGCCCACGGCATGCGCGAGCTGCCGCACGGCGTCGAGCGCGTCGACGAGGCCCGCGCGCTGCGCGGGGGTGCCCGGCTGCTTCGGGACGGCGTCGCCGAGGATCAGCACGCCCACGTGGCGCGGCTGCGGCGGGATGCCCGCGTCGAGCGCCCGCAGCGCGTCCGCGTCGGGGCGCGCGGCCCCGGGCGGCATCTCGGGAGAGCCGTACGCGACGCCGGCGCGGGGCAGGAACACGGTGCCGGTCTCGAAGACGGCGAGGTCGGTGGATCCGCGCGACAGGTTGCGGCGCGCGATCTCGATGAGCCCCGGCAGCAGCGAGCGCCGGAGGAACGGGAACGCGACGTCGAGCGGGTTCGCGAGGCGCACCGCGGGGGCGTCGTCGCGGTCGGCCGCGCCGAAGCGCGCGTTCTGCGCCTCGGACGCGAACGGCGATCCCATCACCTCGGTGAGTCCGCCCGCGGCGAGCGCGATCGAGGCCTGGCGACGGAGGCGCTGGGCGGCGGTGAGCCCGCGGCCGGGGGGCGCGACGGGCAGCACGGCGGGGATCCGGTCGTAGCCGACGATGCGCGCGACCTCCTCCACGAGGTCGGCGCGGTCGCGCAGGTCGGGACGCCAGGTCGGCGGGGTGACGACGAGCACGCCGTCGCGCTCCTCGAGCGCGCAGCCGACGTCGACGAGCGCGTGGCGCACCTCGTCCTCGGTGTAGTCCACGCCGACGAGCGACGCCGGGTAGCCCAGGGGCAGCTCGATCGCCGCGCGCGGCGCGGTCGCGTCGAGGATCGAGCCGAGGCCCTCCGCGTGACCGCCGGCGAGCTCCTCGAGGAGCTGCACGGCGCGCGCGGCGGCGGCGGACGCGATGCGCGGATCCACGCCGCGCTCGAAGCGCTTGGACGCCTCGCTCGGCAGCTTGTGCCGACGGGCCGTGCGCGCGATCGACACGGGGTCGAAGCCCGCGGCCTCGATCAGCACGCGGCTCGTGCCCGCGCCGATCTCGGTGGCCGCGCCGCCCATGACGCCCGCGAGCCCGACGGGCCCCGAGTCGTCGGCGATCACGAGGTCCTCGACGTGCAGCGCGCGCTCGCGCCCGTCGAGCGTGACGAGCGCCTCGCCCTCGGCGGCGCGGCGGACGACGATGCCGCCCTGCAGCCGGTCGAGGTCGTACGCGTGCAGCGGCTGGCCGAGCTCGAGCATCACGTAGTTGGTGATGTCCACCGCGAGCGAGATCGACCGGACGCCCGCGAGCGTGAGCCGCGACACCATCCACGGCGGCGTGGGCCGGGAGACGTCGAGGCCGGCGACCACGCGCGTGACGAACACGTCGGCGCCCGCGCGTCCGCGGATCGGGGCGACGTCGTCGACGCGCACGTCCACCCCCTGGACCGGTGCGTCGGCCGCGAGCAGCGCGAGCGCATCCGCGGGGTCGGTGAACGCGGCGCCCGTGGCGTGCGCGTACTCGCGGGCGATGCCGCGGATCGAGAACGCGTAGCCGCGGTCGGGCGTGACGTTGACCTCGACCGCCTGGTCGTCGAGGTGCAGGAGCGCGAGCGCGTCCGTGCCGACCTCGGGGTCGAGGCCCAGCGAGGAGAGGACGAGGATCCCGTCGTGCTCCTCCCCCAGGCCGAGCTCCCGGGACGACGCGATCATGCCGTCGGACACGTGCCCGTAGGTCTTGCGCGCGCTGATGGGGAACGGGCCGGGGAGCACCGCGCCGGGCAGGCTCACGACCACCTTGTCGCCCACGACGAAGTTGTGCGCGCCGCAGACGATGCCGCGGACGTCTCCGCCGCCGTCGGCCGCCGTGGCGCCCTCGGGGGCGACGCGGACGGAGCACCAGTTGATGGTCTTGCCGTTGGTCTGCGGCTCGGGGCTCGCCTCGAGCACCTGCCCGACGACGACGGGGCCGGAGATCGAGAACGCGTGAACGTCCTCCTCCTCCAGGCCCACCTTCACGAGGGAGGCGTGGACGTCCTCGGGGGTGACCCCCGCGGGGAGCTCGACGTGCTCGCCGAGCCAGCTGATCGGGATCCTCACGACTACACCACCATCCCGAACTGCGCGCCGAATCGGATGTCGCCCTCGACGATGTCGCGCATGTCGGAGAGGTCGTTGCGGAACATGAGGGTGCGCTCGGTGCCCATGCCGAACGCGAAGCCCTGGTACTCGTCGGGGTCGATGCCCGCGGAGCGCAGCACGTTCGGGTTCACCATGCCGCAGCCGCCCCACTCGATCCAGCGGGGTCCGCCCGCGGCGGCCGGGTGCCAGACGTCCATCTCGGCGCTCGGCTCGGTGAACGGGAAGTAGTTCGGGCGGAGGCGGATGCGCGCGTCCTCGCCGAACATCGAGCGCGCGAAGTGCTCGAGGGTGCCGCGGAGGTGCGCCATGGTGAGGCCGCGGTCGATCGCGATCCCCTCGATCTGGCGGAACGCGGGCGTGTGCGTGGCGTCGAGCTCGTCGCTGCGGAAGGTGCGGCCCTGCGCGATCGTGTACACGGGCAGCTCGTCGGCGAGCAGCGTGCGGATCTGCACGGGCGAGGTGTGGGTGCGCAGCACCAGGTGCGCGTCGGTCGGATCCACGTAGAAGGAGTCCTGCATCGCGCGCGCCGGGTGGTCGGGCGGGAAGTTCAGCGCGTCGAAGTTGAACCACTCGCTCTCGAGCTCGGGGCCCTCGTTCACCTGCCAGCCCATCCCGACGAAGATGTCGGCGATGCGCTCCTCGAGCATCGTGAGCGGGTGGCGGGCGCCGGCGCGCCAGCGGCTCGGCAGCGCGGTGACGTCCACGGCCTCGGCGACGAGGCGCGCGGCGGCCTCCTGCTCCTGGATCTCCGCCTCGCGCGCCTGGAACGCCTGCGTGACGCGGGCGCGCGACTGGCCGACGAGCTTGCCGGCGTCCTTGCGCTGTTCGGGCGGCAGGGACCGGAGCGATCCGTTGAGCCGGGCGAGCGGCGACGCCTCGCCGATGTGGGCGGAGCGGGCCTCGGCGAGCGACGCGGAGTCGGTGGTCGCGGCGAGCGCGGCCATCGCCTGCTCCACGGCGGCTCCGACGGTCTCCTCGGAGATCTGGGGTTCGGACATGAGGCCCGAGTCTACCGAGCGGGGGTGGCGTCCCCGGCCCGCGACCGGCCCCGCGACGCGCCTACGCGCCCTGCGAGGTCCCGGCCGCGACGGTCTTCGCCACGCGCGGTCCGCGCTTCTTGGCGAGGCGCCGCGCGATGGTCGACACCGAGAGGTTGAGCACCAGGTACATGCCCACCATCACCACGAAGATCGGCAGCGAATTGGCGCGGCTCGTGGCCTCGAGGATCAGCTCGCCCTGCTTGGTGAGGCCGACGAGGCTGACGATGGTGCCGAGCGCGGTGTCCTTGATGAGCACCACGAGCTGGGCGACGATGATCGGCAGCATAGTGCGGAACGCCTGCGGGAACTCCACCAGCAGCCGGTTCTGCAGCGGGCGCAGGCCGATCGCGAGGCCCGCCTCGCGCTGCCCGCGCGGCAGGCCGAGGATCCCCGATCGCAGGGCCTCGCCGATGATCGCGCCGTTGTAGAGCGTGAGCGCTGTGACGACCGACCAGTACGGCCCGATCGGGAAGATGAGGTAGATGAACAGCATCATCAGCAGCACGGGCATGCCGCGGAAGAACTCGAGCACGACGGTGACGGCGTAGCGGATCACGCGGTGCTCGCTCATGCGCAGGAGCGCGAGCACCATTCCGAGGAGGATCGCGAGGACGGCGGCGACCGCGGCCGACTGCAGCACCACGACGAGGCCCCGGAGGAGGAGCTGCCAGACGAGCGGGTCGTTGAGCACGAGCCAGATGTCGGGGCTGAACTGCCCGGCCTGCTGCAGCTTCACGGCGGCGAAGGCGAGCACGGCCACGACGATGAGACCCGTGACGACGGAGAGGATGCGGGAGCGACGGCGGGCCTTCGGGCCGGGCACGTCGTAGAGGACACTGCTCATCGGGAGACCGCCACTCGCTTCTCGAGGTGGTCCGCCAGCTGGCCGAGCGGGACCGTGATGATGAGGTAGAAGAACGCGACGCCCACGAACACCCAGACGACCGCGTCGCCGTTGGCGTTCGCGACGTCGCGGCCCACGTTGAACAGCTCGTAGATGAAGTACGCGCCCGCGATCGACGTGTTCTTGGTGAGCGCGATGACCACGTTGATCAGCGGCGGGATGACCGTTCGCACCGCCTGCGGCAGGATCACCGACCCGAGCGTCTGCGAGAACGTCAGGCCGATGCTGCGCGCGGCCTCGGCCTGGCCGACGGGCACGCTGTTGATGCCCGAGCGGATCGCCTCCGCGAAGAACGGCGCCGTGTAGAGCGTGAGGGCGAGCACCGCGGCCGTCATGAACGGCAGCGCGCCCGAGATCGACGTGATCACGACGCTGAAGAAGGTGAAGACGAGCAGCAGCGGGGTGTTCCGCAGCAGCTCGACGTAGACGGTGGAGGTGGCGCGGAGGCTCGCGAGCGGCGAGATCCTCATCGCGGCGATCACGATCCCGAGCGGGAGGGCGAACAGCACGGTGAGGCCGAGGAGGCGCAGCGTGCCGCCGAACCCCCGCAGGAACACGTCGAGATTGTCGAGGATCACATCCACGGCGCACCTCCTATGGTCTGCGCCCGGCGCGGCCGGGCGATGGTCGGATCCGGGCTCGGGTGCCCGGACGAGGGAGGGTCCCGCGCGCGCATCGGCGCACGCGGGACCCGGTGGGACTAGTAGCGGTCGATCGCCGGGGGCTCCGGCGTGTCGATGACCGTGCCGGCCGTCGCCTCGAACAGGCGCGCCCAGGTGCCGTCGTCGTAGGCCTCCTGCAGCGTGTCGTTGATGAACGTGCGGAACGCCTCGTCGCCCTTGGCGATGCCGATGCCGTAGGGCTCCTGCGTGAAGGTCTCGCCGTCGCCGACGAGCTTGAACTCGCCCTCGTTCTGGTCGATGAAGCCGGAGAGGATCACGTTGTCGGTCGTGACCGCGGACACCTGGCCGTTGCGCAGCGGGTCGAGGCACTTGCTGTAGACGTCGGTCGGCACGACGACCGCGCCGAAGGTGGCCTCGATGTTCGCGGCGGGGGTGGATCCGGCGACGGAGCAGACCTGCTTGCCGCGGACGTCCTCGGGCGTGTTGATCGTGGTGTCGTCCGCGAGGACCATCAGCGCCTGGCCGGCGACGTAGTACGGTCCCGCGAAGTCCACGACCTCCTTGCGCTTGTCGTTGATCGTGTAGGTCGCGACGACCGCGTCGACCGAGCCGTTCTGGATGAAGGGCTCGCGGTTCGCGGACACCGTCTCGGTGAACTTGATGCCGTCGAAGGGGATGCCCATCTTGCTGGCGACGAGCGCGGCGATCGCGACGTCGAAGCCGGCGGGCTTGCCGTCGAGGCCCGCGAGGCCGAAGAGCGGCTGGTCGTACTTGGTGCCGACCTTCATCTCGCCGGCCGCGGCCAGGCGCGCCATCGTCGTGCCCTCGTCGAACGTCGGGTTCTCCGCGAGCTCGAGCTTGTAGGGGCCGTCGCCGTTCTCGGGGGCGTTCGTGCCGGCGTCGATGCCGCTGTTCGACGCGCTGCCCGCGGCGCCGCAGCCCGTGAGGGCGACGACGACGATCGCGGCAGCTGCGGCGATGGTCAGTTTCCTGTTCTTCATGGTTCCCGTTTCTCTGCAGGTGGGGTGGTGACGGAGGCGATGGGGATCGCTCGTGGTGCGTGGTGCGGGTCGTGCCGGTGGTGCGGCGCCCGGACGCGCCTGCCTCGGCGGCGTCCGGATGCGGGGTGCGGGAGGGCGCGTGCCCTCCGCGCGCGTCAGTGGGCGAGGATCTTGGAGAGGAAGTCCTTCGCGCGCGGGCTCTGCGGGTCGTCGAAGAACGCGCTGGGCGTCGTGTCCTCCTCGATGGCGCCGTCGGCCATGAAGATCACGCGGTCAGCGGCCTTGCGGGCGAAGCCCATCTCGTGGGTGACGACCATCATCGTCATGCCGTCCTTCGCGAGGCCGACCATGACGTCGAGGACCTCGGTGATCATCTCGGGGTCGAGGGCCGAGGTCGGTTCGTCGAGCAGGATCAGCTTCGGGTCCATCGCGAGCGCCCGGGCGATCGCGACGCGCTGCTGCTGGCCGCCGGAGAGCTGGGCCGGCATCTTCTGCGCCTGGTTCGCGACGCCGACGCGGTCGAGGAGCTCCATCGCTCGCTTCTCCGCCTCGGCCTTGCCCTGCTTGCGGACCTTGATGGGCCCGAGGGTCACGTTCTCGAGCACGGTCTTGTGCGCGAAGAGGTTGAACGACTGGAACACCATGCCGACGTCGGCGCGGAGGCGCGCGAGCTCCGCGCCCTCGGAGGGGAGGTCCTGGCCGTCGATCGTGATGGTGCCGTCGTCGATGGTCTCGAGCCGGTTGATCGCACGGCACAGCGTCGACTTGCCGGATCCGCTCGGGCCGATGACGACGACGACCTCGCCGCGGTTCACCGTGGTCGAGATGTCCTTGAGGACGTGCAGGTCCCCGAAGTGCTTGTTGACGTGGGATACGACGACCAGGGGCTCGCCGACCGCTGCTGCGGCGGGCGAGGCGGGGTCCGCCGTCGGGCTCTGCTCCATGCGAACACCATATCCATGACGGTGTTTCGTCCGCGTTTCCGCGGGGCATCGTCACCCCATCGTGACGCGTCGGCCGCGTTTGCGCCGATCAGGGCGGTGCGGGGCTCTCGCCGAGGACCGAGCACCCGTCAGACGTCGGCGGATCCGAGGGTCAGGCGCGCTGCGCGAACGCCGACTCGTAGAGGCAGACGGAGGCGGCCGTCGCGAGGTTCATCGACTCGGCCTGGCCGTAGATCGGCACGACGACGGCGCGGTCGGCGAGGGCGAGGTGCTCGTCCTGGAGGCCGCGGGCCTCGTTGCCGAAGAGCCACGCGGTCGGGCCGGCGAGCCCGCCCGAGGTGCGCTCCGCGAGGAGGTCGTCGCCCTTCACGTCCGCGGCGAGCACCTGCAGCCCGGCCGCCTTCACGCGCTCGAGCACGGCGTCGAGCTCGGGCATGATCGCGACCGGCAGGTGGAAGAGCGAGCCCGTCGTGGCGCGCACGACCTTCGGGTTGTAGAGGTCGACGGAACGGCCCGTGAGGATGACGGCGTCGGCGCCCGCGGCGTCGGCCGCGCGGATGATGGTGCCCGCGTTGCCGGGGTCCCGCACCTCCTCGAGGATCGCGATGAGGCGCGGCTCGTCGCCGAGGATCTGCTTGAGCGACGTCGGGAACTGCCGGCACACGCCCACGACGCCCTGCGGGGTGACGGTGTCGGCCATGGACGCGATCACGTCCTCGGTGACGAACTCCACCTCGATGTCGGACTCGCGGACGGCGCGCGCCAGATCCGGGTAGCGGTCGAGGGCCGTGGGCGTCGCGAACAGCTCCAGCACGAGATCCGACCGGAAGGCGAGCGCCTCGGAGACGGCCTGCGGCCCCTCGAGGAGGAACAGGCCGGTGTCGGCGCGCGCATCCCGCTTCGCGAGCTTGGCGACGCCGCGGACGCGTGGGGAGCGGGGGTTGTCGAGCATGCCTGCAACACTAACGGCGCGCCCCCGGGTGGGGACGCGCCGTCGGCGGTGGTGCGGGAGGTGCTAGGCGTTCGCCGCGACCTTGGGGGCCGAGGTGTTCGCGGGCAGGGCGGCCTTGGCCGTCTGCACGAGCGACGCGAAGGTCGCGGGCTCGTGGACCGCGAGCTCCGCGAGGATGCGGCGGTCGACCTGGACGCCGGCGAGCGAGAGGCCCTGGATGAGGCGGTTGTACGTGAGGCCGTTCGCACGCGCGGCGGCGTTGATGCGCTGGATCCAGAGGCGGCGGAACTCGCCCTTCTTCGCACGGCGGTCGCGGTACGCGTAGACGAGGGAGTGGGTGACCTGCTCCTTGGCCTTGCGGTACAGGCGCGAGCGCTGCCCGCGGTAGCCGGCGGCGCGCTCGAGGATGACCCGACGCTTCTTGTGGGCGTTGACGGCCCTCTTGACTCTTGCCATTTCAGTGATTCCTATTCGAGTTCAGGTGTCGCGGACGACGAGGGGCCTAGCGGCCGAGGAGCTTCTTGGCGACCTTCATGTCGGCCTTGGCCAGGGGCTGGTCCTGGTTGAGTCGCGCCTTGCGCTTGGAGGACTTGACCTCGAGGTTGTGCCGCATGCCCGCCTGCTGCTTCATGATCTTGCCGCTGCCGGTGACCTTGAAACGCTTCTTGGCACCCGAGTGGGTCTTCTGCTTAGGCATTGTTCTCTTCTCTCGCTTCTCGTGCGCTCGCCTTGGTGGCGTCGCGCTTCGCGTTGGCCTCGGCCTTGGCCTCGGACTTGTTCTTGTGCGGTCCGATGACCATGACCATGTTGCGGCCGTCGATCGTGGGGGTGGATTCGACGCTGCCGAACTCGGCGACGTCCTCCGCGAACATCTTGAGCAGTCGCACGCCCTGGTCCGGACGCGACTGCTCGCGCCCGCGGAACAGGATCATGGCCTTGACCTTGTCGCCGTCCTGCAGGAAGCCCTCGGCGCGCTTGCGCTTGGTCTCGTAGTCGTGCTTGTCGATCTTCAGGCGGAAGCGCACCTCCTTGAGGATGGTGTTCGCCTGGTTGCGACGCGCTTCCTTGGCCTTCTGCGCGGCCTCGTACTTGAACTTGCCGTAGTCCATGATCTTCGCCACGGGGGGCTTGGAATTGGGCGCGACCTCGACGAGGTCGAGGTCGGCTTCCTGCGCGAGCCGGAGTGCGACGTCGATGGATACGACGCCGACCTGCTCGCCTGCTGGGCCAACGAGGCGAACCTCGGGAACTCGGATTCGATCGTTGGTACGGGGATCGCTGATGGACTGCTCCTATTCGTGTCTTCGGGTGGCTCGGCGGCGGTGTGCCGCTCGAAACGAGACGAGGAGAGTTCTTCACCAGGGTGCGACGGATCCGTCGTACTCGGCAACACGCCCTTGCCCCGCTCTTCAGCGAGGCCCCCGCATGTGCGGGGCTCCCGTCCTCTGGTCCCGGTGAGGGGAGCCGTTCGGACGGGGGAGCGAAATCGACCCGGTAACCTATGGAGGCGGTCAAGCGCGGGTGGGAGATCAATCCTCTTTCGAACCGGGACTGTGACAGCCCCGGAGCCGTCGATAAGCATAGCAGACGCCGACCCCGCCCTGGAAGGGCGGGCGCCGACCGGGTCCGCGGCCGTCCGGCTCCACCCGGCCGCCCCGAGCAGGAGGACAGACATGACCGACCCGACCCCCGACCCCGCGACGACCGCGCCCGACGCGCACGTCCACCGCTTTGAGGAGCCCGGCGCCGCGACCGGGGACGGCCCCTCCGCCGCGGGCGTCGCCGACGACGACACCGCCGACTTCGTCGCCGACCAGTACGCGCGCGACATCGCCGAGGTCTCCGCCGTCGAGGTCATCACGACCACGGCCGTCCACCTCATGAGCGCCGCGGCCGTGAAGTGCGGGCTCGCCGACGATCCCGCCACGCAGACCGACCTCGCCGAGGCGCGGAAGCTGATCATCTCGCTCGCGGGGCTCGTCACCGCCGCCTCCCCGGAGCTGGGCGACCAGCACGCGCGCAGCCTGCGCGACGGCCTGCGCTCCCTGCAGCTCGCGTTCCGCGAGGCCTCGCCCTACCCCGACGCCGTGGGCAAGGGCCCGGGCGAGAAGTACACCGGGCCCGTCTCCTAGGAGCACCGGACCCCGGGTCGCGCCCGCCGCCGCCGCGGCGCTGGAGCGCGGCCCGCGTCTCAGCCGGCCGAGATGATCCGGAGCCCCATGCTGTCGACACGGTCGGCGAGCACCGCGCTCCGCGACCACTCCCCCTGCAGCCGCGCGAGCAGCGCATCGAGAGCCGGGCGATCGAGGCCGTCGACGAGTTCCAGCGCGATCGTCAGCTCCGGGCCCTCGAGGCGCGCGCGCGGATCCCCCGGTGCGGTGCTCAGGCCCACGACCGCGGGCTCCTCGACCACGCTCGCCTCCAGCGCCGCGGCGACCTCGGGATCCTCGGGGCTCGGGATCCACGGCAGCGACCGCGCGACCGCCCACACCGCCGGACGCCGGAGCACGAACTCGGTGTCGGACCCCGGGTCGACGACCACGAGGTCGGTCTCCTCGCTCGCCGCGGCCAGCGCCACGCGGACGGCGTCGGCGGGGACGGGACGCGCCTTCGCGTTCCACCTGCCCATCGCGGCGACGGACGTGAAGACCGGCATGACGGTGCGGCCGTCGGGGCCGGCGACCGTGATGATCGACAGCTCGGCGCTCTTGTCGGCCGTCAGGCCGTGCGCGCCCTCGCCCTCCTCGCCGAGGCGGGCGACGAGCGGGATCAGGAGGCGCGCATCGCGGAGCGCGTCGACGACCGCCGCCTGACCGACCTCGCCGCGACCGTGCCGCGCGAGCGCCTCCGCGACGGCGGGCGGCGCGGAGCCGTCGTCGTCCGGGAACGGCGTGGGCTCGAACGAGCGACCCGCCCAGGGGGTCCCGGCCGAGTCGGCGTGCGGAGCGGATCCGGTCATCGATCCCCGGCGACGTCGAGCGCCTCGCCGAGCGTGAAGGCACCGGCGTACAGGGCCTTGCCCACGATCGCCCCCTCGAGGCCGAGCGGCACCAGCTCGCGGAGCGCGGCGATGTCGTCGAGGCTCGAGACGCCGCCGGAGGCGACGACCGGGCGCTCGGTGCGCTCGAGCACGTCACGGAGGAGCTGGAGGTTCGGGCCCTGGAGCGTGCCGTCCTTCGTGACGTCGGTGACGACGTAGCGCGCGCATCCGGCGTCCTCGAGGCGCTCGAGCACCTCCCAGATGTCGCCGCCGTCCTGGGTCCAGCCGCGCGCGGAGAGGGTGCGCCCGCGGACATCGAGCCCGACCGCGACGGCCTCGCCGTGCTGCGCGATGACGCTGGCGGCCCACTCGGGGTTCTCCAGCGCCGCGGTGCCGAGGTTGATCCGGGTCGCGCCGCTCTCGAGCGCCACGTCGAGCGACCGGTCGTCGCGGATCCCGCCGGACAGCTCGATCTGCACGCCGTCGATGGCGCGGATCACGCGGGAGATGACCGACAGGTTGTCGCCGCGGCCGAAGGCGGCGTCGAGGTCGACGAGGTGCAGCCACTCGGCACCCTGCTCCGCCCAGTCGCGGGCGGCGTCGACGGGATCGCCGTAGCCGGTCTCCGTCCCGGCTGCGCCCTGCGTCAGGCGGACGGCCTGCCCGCCCGCCACGTCGACGGCGGGCAGCAGGGTCAGGCGGGGGGTGCTGGTGAACTCGCTCATGGGGGCCTTCCATCGATCGGGCGTGCGGGCGGGGCCGTCGGCGACGGCGGATGCGGATGCGGGCGTCAGGCGGCGCGGAGGGTGCCGAGCCAGTTCGCGAGCAGCCGGATCCCGGCGGCCCCCGACTTCTCGGGGTGGAACTGCGTGGCGCTGAGCGGGCCGTTCTCGACGGCCGCGACGAACCGCTCACCGTGCGTGGCCCACGTGACGCGGGGCGCCGGCAGCGGCGGGAGCGGATCGATGCCCCACGAGCGCGCGGCGTACGAGTGCACGAAGTAGAACCGCTCGTCCTCGAGACCCGCGAACAGCGCGGATCCCTCGGGGACGTCGACGGTGTTCCAGCCCATGTGCGGCAGCACGTCGGACTCGATGCGATCGACCGTACCGGGCCACTCCCCCAGGCCCGCGACGTCGACGTCGCGCTCGACGCCGCGGTCGAACATGACCTGCATGCCGACGCAGATGCCGAGGACGGGGCGCCCTCCCGCGAGACGGCGGTCGACGACCCGGTCGCCGCCGGCCGCCCGCAGCGCCGTCATGACGGCCGAGAAGGCGCCGACGCCGGGGACGAGGAGGCCGTCCGCCTCATGGGCTCGCTTCGGGTCGCCCGTCAGCTCGACGTCCGCGCCGGCCAGCTCGAGCGCCTTGACGGCGGAGTGGACGTTGCCGCTCCCGTAGTCGAGGACGACGACGGAGGCCCGCGTCACAGCGCGCCCTTCGTGGACGGGATGCCGGAGACGCGCGGGTCGAGCTCCTTGGCGAGACGGAACGCGCGAGCGAAGGACTTGAATTCGGCCTCCGCGATGTGGTGGGGGTCCCGCCCGCCGAGCACGGTGACGTGCACCGTGAGGCCCGCGTGGAACGTGATGGCCTCGAAGACGTGGCGGACCATGGATCCGGTGAAGTGGCCGCCGATGAGGTGCATCTCGAAGCCGGCGGGCTCACCCGAGTGCGCGAGGAACGGACGGCCGGAGATGTCGACGACCGACTGCACCAGGGCCTCGTCGAGCGGGACGAGCGCGTCGCCGAAGCGGGCGATGCCGGACTTGTCACCCAGCGCCTCGCGGATGGCCTGACCGAGCACGATCCCCACGTCCTCCACGGTGTGGTGCACGTCGATGTGCGTGTCTCCCGTGGCGGTGACCTTCAGGTCGGTGAGCGAGTGCTTCGCGAAGGCGGTGAGCATGTGGTCGTAGAACGGGACCGACGTGCTGATCTCGGAGGCACCGGTGCCGTCGAGGTCGAGCTGGAGATCGATGCGGGACTCGCTGGTCTGCCGCGTGACGTGCGCGGTGCGCGCGAGGGTGCTCATGGTCTCCATGCTACCGATCGCATCCCGCCGGACCGCCGCCCTCCCGGCCGCCACCGGGAGCGACGACGGCCTCCGCGCACGATCGCCGCGCGATCGCGCCGGCGCCGGATCAGTGGGCGTACTGAGCGGGGACGGCGAGCTGCTGGCCGGCCGCGACGTCCGACGAGGGGAGCCGGTTGAGATCGACGACCGACGCGATGACATCGCGCGGGTCGGCCGACGGCGCGATCTCCTCGGCGAGGTCCCACAGGGACTGGCCGCTCGACACGGTGACGTATTCGAACGTGGTGCCCGACGCGTCCTTCGACGCGACGGCCGCACCGCCGTTGAGGGCGACGAGCCCGGCGCCCAACGCCAGGGGAGCCGCGACCAGCGCGGTGAGGACGAGACGCCCGCGGCGCGTGATGCGCAGGCGCGTGCGGGGCGCGACGGCGGCCTCCGCGACGGGTGCGACAGTCGGGCCGGCGGGGGTGATGGCTGCGGTGGTGGTGGCTGCGGTGTTCATGGTGACCTCTCGTGCGAGACGGTGGGGCGTCGATGCGACGCGCTCGGCGGTGCAGTGCGGTACGGCATGCGATGCGGGTCGAGCAGCTCGCACCCGGCTCTCGGCCGGGAGAGCCGGGTGCGAAGCTGTGTTCCGAACATACATTCGAAACCGGCCCTCCGCAAGCCCTCATCGCCTCGATCCGGCCTCCAGGGGCGCGACACGCTCGAACAGGTGTTTGTACGAGGTGCCCCGGCTGGATACAGTTTCGAGTGCCTGGTGTACATCCCATCGGGTACCACCGACATCGCCCCGCGAGGGCGTCGGCCCGCCGGGTCGCACGTGCCGCGGAGGCGTCGGCGACGAGAGGCGGGCCGTGGCATGACGGACGAGCGAGCAGCAGGGGGCGGCGCGACGAGGCGCCGCAAGAGCCTCAGCGAGAAGCAGATCTCGATCCTGGAGTTCATCCAGCGCACCATCGCCGGCCAGGGCTACCCGCCGAGCATGCGCGAGATCGGCGACGCCGTGGGCCTCGCCTCCCTCTCGAGCGTCACGCACCAGCTCAACCAGCTCGAGCTCTCCGGCTACCTCCGACGCGACCCCAACCGGCCGCGGGCACTCGAGGTCCTCATCGACCTGCCGGGCACCGGCGCCACGGAGAGCGGCGAGCCGTCCACCCCCGTGGGCGACGCCGCCATGGTGCCCATGGTCGGCCGCATCGCCGCGGGCATCCCCATCACCGCGGAGCAGATGGTCGAGGAGGTCTTCCCCCTCCCCCGCCAGCTCGTCGGCAAGGGCGACCTGTTCATGCTGCGGGTCGTCGGCGACTCCATGATCGACGCGGCCATCTGCGACGGCGACTGGGTGGTCGTCCGCCAGCAGAAGACCGCGGAGAACGGCGACATCGTCGCCGCCATGCTCGACGACGAGGCCACCGTCAAGGTGTTCCGCCAGCGTGACGGCCACACGTGGCTGCTCCCCCGCAACAGCGCATTCGAGCCGATCCTCGGCGACTTCGCCGAGGTCGTCGGCAAGGTCGTCGCGGTCATGCGCTCCGTCTGATCCCCGCGCACGACGCACGAGAGCGGCCGGTCCCCGAGGGGCCGGCCGCTCTCGTGCGTGCGGTGGGCGGTGCCGCGGCGCGGATCAGACCGCGGGGACCACCGAGTACGCCTGGACCTGCGCCTGCTGCTCGGCCGTCACGAGCGCGCGCACGCGCGTGCCCTCCTCGACGTACGAGGTCTCGAGCACCTTGGCGCCGTCGTGCAGCATGGCGACGACCTCGCCGTGCTCGAAGGGCACCAGCAGATCGACCTCGATGGTGGGCTGCGGCAGCAGCTCCGCGATGCGCCGACGCAGCTCCTCGACGCCCTCGCCCGTGCGGGCCGAGACGAACACGCCCTGCGGGGCGAGGCCGCGAAGGACGACGCGGTCGCCGTCGGAGGCGAGGTCGCTCTTGTTGAACACGACGATCTCGGGGATGGACGAGGCGTCCACCTCAGCGATGACCTCGTGCACGGTCGCGAGCTGCGCCGCGGGATCCGGGTGCGACGCGTCGACGACGTGCACGAGCACGTCGGAGTCGGCCAGCTCCTCCAGCGTCGAGCGGAACGCCTCGACCAGCTGGTGCGGCAGGTTCCGCACGAATCCGACGGTGTCGGCCAGCGTGTAGAGCTGGCCCTGATCCGTCTCCGTCTTCCGCACGGTCGCGTCGAGCGTCGCGAACAGGGCGTTCTCGACGAGCACGCCCGCCTTCGTCACCCGGTTGAGCAGCGACGACTTCCCGGCGTTGGTGTAGCCGACGATGGCGACAGAGGGGACCGCGTGCCGGTCGCGGTTGGCGCGCTTGGTGTCGCGCGCCGGCTTCATCGCCGCGATCTGCTTGCGGAGGCGCGCCATGCGCGTGTTGATGCGCCGACGGTCGAGCTCGATCTTCGTCTCACCCGGTCCGCGGGATCCCATTCCCGCACCCGCGCCGCCGACCTGGCCACCGGCCTGGCGCGACATCGAGTCGCCCCATCCGCGGAGTCGCGGGAGGAGGTACTGCAGCTGCGCGAGCTCGACCTGCGCCTTGCCCTCGCGGCTCTTGGCGTGCTGGCTGAAGATGTCGAGGATGACGGCGGTGCGGTCGATGACCTTGACCTTCACCACGTCCTCGAGCGCGCGCCGCTGGCTCGGGGCGAGCTCGGTGTCGGCGATGACGGTGTCGGCGCCGACCGCCGCCACGAGCGCCCGCAGCTCCTCGGCCTTGCCGCGGCCGAAGTAGGTGCTGGGGTCCGGCGTGGGACGGCGCTGCAGCAGTCCGTCGAGCACGACCGCCCCCGCGGTCTCCGCGAGGGCCGCGAGCTCGCGCATGCTGTTCTCGGCGTCGTCGACGGAACCCTGCGAGTACACGCCGATGAGCACGACGTTCTCGAGGCGCAGCTGCCGGTACTCGACCTCGGTGACGTCCTCGAGCTCGGTGGAGAGCCCGGGGACGCGACGCAGCGCCTGCCGGTCGGCGCGTTCGCTCTGGTCACCGTCCGACCCCTGCTCCGTGTCGGGGTTCGCGGACAGGGCCTGCGCGCCGGATCCGCGGAAGAGGGCGTAGCCGGCCGAGCGGTTCTCCGCTCGTCCGAGGACGCGCGCGACGACGTCGTCCCGGTCGGTGTTCTCGGTGGACGTCGTCGTCGTGTCCGCGGGCTCGTGGTCGTGCTCGTCGTGCGTTGTCATGTGCTCCCATCGTAGCGCGGGCGTCCGGTATCGTCCCGGTATGGCCGACGCGCACTACTTCTCCCCGTCGCCGGCCGGACCCCTGCGCACCCGCACCATCACGGTCGAGCTGGGCGGACGGACCGTCGACGTCGAGACCGCGGGCGGCGTCTTCAGCCCCGAGCACGTCGACCAGGGCACCCTGGTGCTGCTGCGCAACGTCCCGGAGCCCCCTGCCGAGGGGCATCTGCTCGACGTGGGCTGCGGCTGGGGTCCCGTGGCGCTCGACCTGGCGATGCGGTCGCCCGCGGCCACCGTGTGGGCGGTCGACGTGAACGAGCGGGCGCTCGAGCTGACGCGGGCGAACGCCCGGTCCCTCGGTCTCGAGAATGTCCACGCCGTGCTGCCCGATGACGTCCCCGCCGGCCTCGCGTTCGGCACCGTGTGGTCGAACCCGCCGATCCGCGTCGGCAAGGAGGCGCTGCACGGGATCCTGCTCGACTGGATGCCCCGCCTCGCGCCGGACGCGGACGCCTGGCTCGTCGTGCAGCGCAACCTGGGATCCGACTCGCTGCAGCGCTGGCTGGTCGACACCCTGCCCGCGGGCCTCGAGACGACGCGCGCCGCGTCCGACAAGGGCTTCCGGGTGCTGCGGGTGCACCGCGGCGCGGACTACTAGCCGCCCGCCGCCTCCCGCCGCCGCGCCCGCCTCGATCGCCGGGCACCCGGGTCGGGACGAGCGGGTCAGGCCAACGCCACGACCCCGTCGAACACCAGCTCCGCGGGGCCCGAGAGGCCGACGTGCTCGCCGTCCTCGGTCGGGAACATCCGCACGCCGAGGACGCCGCCCGGCAGCTGGACGCGCCACTGGTGCGGAGCGGCCGCACCCGCCCAGTGCCGCGTCGCGAGGGCGGCGGCCGCGGCGCCCGTGCCGCAGCTCAGCGTCTCGCCGCTGCCGCGCTCGTGCACGCGCATCGTGATGTGGCCCACGCCGTCGACCACGAGCGGGTCGGCGGGCACCACGAGCTCCACGTTCGCGCCGTCTGCCGGTTCCGGATCCAGCTGCGGCACGAACGCGAGGTCGGCCTCGGCGAGCTCGTCCTCGCTCGACAGCGCCACCACCACGTGCGGGTTGCCCACGTCGATGCTGAGGCCCGGGCGCGCGACCTGCAGGTCCTTGGCGCGCACGAGCGGCTCGCCGCCCGCGAGGGACCACCGACCGAGGTCGACCTGGAAGCCGGACCCGCTGCGCTGCACCTCCCGGACTCCTGCCCGCGTGCCGATGGGGACCGTCCGGCCCGGAGGCAGCTCGATGAGACCGTTCTCGATGAGGAAGAGCGTGAAGACGCGGATTCCGTTCCCGCACATCTCGGCGGGGCTGCCGTCGACGTTGCGGTAGTCCATGAACCACTCGGCGTCCGGGTCCTCGTCGAGGGCGGCGCGGCCCTCCGGGATGCGGCTCGAGAGCACCGCGCGGATCGTCCCGTCGGCGCCGATGCCGAAGTGGCGGTCGCAGAGCGCCTGCACCTGCGTGTCGGTCAGGTCGATCTCGCCCGCGGGATCCGCGAACAGCACGAAGTCGTTGCCCGTGCCCTGGCCCTTGGTGAACTGCAGGTCTGCCATCCCGCCAGCCTACGGGCGCGCCGCCGGGAGGGCGTCGAGCGCGTGCGCGAGCAGCCGCTCATCGCGCGCATCGAGCCGCACGGCGTCCGCGTAGCGGCCGAACCACGACACCTGGCGTCGCGCGTACCGCCGGGTGAGCGCGCGGGTCTCCTCGACGGCCTGCTCCTCCGTCAGCTCCCCCGCGAGCTGCCGGGCCGCCTGCGCGTAGCCGATGGCGCGGGAGGCGGTGACGCCGTCGGCGAGACCGGCCGGCAGCAGCCCGGCCACCTCGTCCACCAGCCCGTCCTCCCACATGCCGGACACGCGGGCGTCGAGCCGCGGCACGAGCTCCTCGCGCGGCAGCGTGAGCGCCAGGATCCGTGCGGGATGCCACGACTGCGGCTCGGCGGACGCGCGCTCCGGCTGCGGACCCGTGATCTCGACGACCTCCAGCGCCCGTACGAGGCGCCGCCCGTTGTGCGCGCCGATCCGCTGGGCCGCGGCAGGATCGAGCTCGCGGAGGCGCCGGTGCAGCATGCCCGGCCCCGTCGCCTCGAGCTCCCGCTCCAGGCGCTGCCGGATCTCGGGGTCGGTCCCGGGGAAGTCGTAGTCGAAGAGCACCGACGAGACGTAGAGGCCGGATCCGCCCACGAGGATCGGGACAGCGCCGCGTTCAAGGATGGCGCTGATGGCCCCGCGCGCCTCGTCCTGGTACGCGGCGACGGTGGCCTCCGCGGTCACGTCGAGGACGTCGAGCATGTGGTGCGGCACGCCGCGCCGCTCGGCCTCGGGCAGCTTCGCCGTTCCGATGTCCATGCCCCGATAGAGCTGCATGGCGTCGGCGTTGACGATCTCCGCCGCGCGACCCTCGGCCCGCAGGCGCTCCGCGATGTCGAGGGACAGGGCGGACTTGCCCGTGCCGGTGGCGCCGACGACCGCGACGATCGGGGTCACGCGCGGTGTCGCGGGTACGCGGATCCGTCGCCCGCGGCCGCGGCGACGCGGAGCGAGGGCAGACCGAGCGAGACGCGCGGCGCCCCGCCGGCACTCGATCCCGCGCCCGCTGCCGGCGTCGGCACGCCGCAGGAGTCGGCCTGCGCGCGCTGCCACGCGTCGCCCGCGCGGGTGCGCCGGATCCGCAGCGGCGCGCCGTCCGCAGAGTCCGCGATGAGGTGGAAGGGCGCCGCCCGCGTGATCACGACCTCGACCGCGTCGCCGGGCCGCGGGTCGCCGCTGCCCTCGGGCACGTCGAGGTGCACGAGACGGCCGTCCTGCGCGCGCCCGGTGACCCGGCGCGTGTCGCCGTCCTTCCGACCCTCGTGCGCGCTCACGAGGACCTCGACCGCGCGGCCGACCACGCGCTGGTTCTCCTCGTGGCTGATGCGCTCCTGCAGCGCGGTGAGGCGGCCGTACCGCTCCTTCACGACGTCCGCGGGCACCTGCTCCTCCATCGTCGCGGCGGGCGTGCCCGGGCGGATGGAGTACTGGAACGTGAACGCCGAGGAGAAGCGGGCCGCCTCGACGACGCGGAGGGTCTCCTGGAAGTCCTCCTCCGTCTCGCCCGGGAAGCCGACGATGATGTCGGTCGTGATCGCCGCGTCGGGGATGCGCGTGCGCACCCGGTCGAGTATCCCGAGGAAGCGCTCGGACCGGTAGGAGCGGCGCATCGCCTTGAGGATCCGATCGGATCCCGATTGCAGCGGCATGTGCAGCTGCGGCATCACGGCCGGCGTCTCGGCCATCGCGTCGATGACGTCGTCCGTGAAGGCAGCCGGGTGCGGGCTCGTGAAGCGGATGCGCTCCAGCCCGTCGATGGCGCCGGCGGCCCGCAGCAGCTTGCCGAACGCCTGCCGGTCGCCGAACTCGACGCCGTAGGAGTTGACGTTCTGGCCGAGCAGAGTCACCTCCACCGCGCCGTCGTCCACGAGCGCCTGGATCTCGGCGAGGATGTCGCCCGGACGGCGGTCCTTCTCCGTGCCGCGAAGTGCGGGCACGATGCAGAACGTGCACGTGTTGTTGCACCCCACCGAGATGGACACCCAGCCGCTCGCGATCTCGTCGCGCTTGGTGGGAAGCGTGGAAGGGAAGGTCTCGAGGCTCTCCAGGATCTCCAGCTGCGCCTCGCCGTTGTGCCGCGCGCGCTCGAGCAGGGTCGGCAGCGCACCCATGTTGTGGGTGCCGAACACGACGTCCACCCAAGGCGCCTTCTCGAGGACGGTCGCGCGGTCCTTCTGCGCGAGGCAGCCTCCGACCGCGATCTGCATGCCCTCGTGCCGGCGCTTGACACCGGCGAGGTGCCCGAGGTTCCCGTAGAGCTTGTTGTCCGCGTTCTCCCGGACCGCGCACGTGTTGATCACGACGATGTCGGCCTCGGCGCCGTCTGCCGACACATAGCCAGCGGCCTCCAGCGACCCGGTCAGCCGCTCCGAGTCATGCACGTTCATCTGGCAGCCGTAGGTGCGGACCTCGTACGTCCGGGGCCGGTCGACGGCGGACGGGGCGGCGCGGACGTGATCGGCGACGGTGCTCATGATGACTCGATCCTACGTGCGGGGGCGTCCGACACCGCCCGTGGGACGGGTCAGCGGAATCGCACGCGGGACGAGCCGCGTCGCGTGGCGAGCGCTGCCTTGGTGGCGTCGCGCACGACGCCACCGCCGTATCCGCGACGCATGAGGAACGAGGTCAGGCGCCGCTCGGCCGTCTCGTCGTCGTAGGACGAGAGCTGCCCGACGCGCTTCATCGCAACCTCGGTGGCACGCGCGAGCTCGTCGTCCGGCTGCTCGGCCATGGCCTCCTCGATGACGAGGGGGTCCAGCTTGCGACGGCGCATCTCCATCTCGACCGAGCGTCGACCGAGCCCCTTGCGGTCGAGGTGCGTGTGCAGGATCTGCTCCGCGAGCGCGGCCTCGTCGATGTACTGCAGGGACACGTACCGGGCGAGCGTCTCCTCCGCGATGTCCGGATCGATCTCCGCGCCATCGAGCACCTCGCGCGCCTCCGCGAGAGAGAGCCCGCGACCGCGCAGTCGGTTGGCGAGGACGTTGTCCGCCCGCCGCCGCTGGCGCTCGGGCGTGCGTTCCGCGGCGCGCTCCTCCTCGGCCTTCGCCTCGCGGCGCTCGTCCTCGACCCGGTCCTCCTCGAGCCGGAGCATGTCCTGCCGGTACGCCTCGTCCTGCTCGGCCTTGGCGCGCGCGCGCTCGGCGCGCTCCTGCTCGGCACGCCACGCGGCGGGAGTGGGGTCGTCCGCGGGCTCATCCTCGGCCTGGGGCGCCTCCGGGAACGCGACAGCCGCGTCACTGCCGCCTCGCGACGCCTGCGCCTCGGCCTCCGCGAGGACACGCCGCGCCTCCGCGATGCGCTCCTGGGCGGCGAGGGCGCGACCGGCCTCCGACGCGTCCACGGCGGCGCCGATCGTGACGATGCCATCGACCTCCGTGACCGAGCGTCCCCGTGAGGGATGCGTCGGCTCGACCCGCGGTGCGGACGACTCCTCGACGGGCGGCGTGGGCGCGACGAGCGGCCGGGCGGCCGCCCGACGCGATCGCCGGTCGGCGAGGGAGGCGACGGGCGCGATCTCATCGGGCCCGGGGCCCGTGCCCTGCTCGCCCTCGGAGGGGAATCTGACCATGGTGCTTCCGTCCTCAGGAGGCCCGGACGCGCGTCACGCAGAGCGAGACGGCGCCGTCGGACCGGTGTCGTGCGGGGGCGGGGTGCGTCGTGGGACGCACCCCGCCGAGGGGGCGCCGGGTCAGGCGCTCTTGCGTGCGGACGCCTTGGGCGCCGCGGCGGCGACAGGGGCCGGAGCGGCGTCGGCCGCGGGGGCGGCGTCGGCGTTCGGGTCCTTCACGAGGCCGAGCTTGACCTTGATCTTCTGCTCGATCTCGGCGGCGATCTCCGGGTTGTTGAGGAGGTGCTTGCGCGAGTTCTCCTTGCCCTGGCCGAGCTGGTCGCCGTCGTAGGTGTACCAGGCGCCCGACTTGCGGACGATCTCGTGCTCGACACCGAAGTCGATGAGGCTGCCCTCGCGGGAGATGCCGGTGCCGTAGAGGATGTCGAACTCCGCCTGCTTGAAGGGCGGCGCCATCTTGTTCTTGACGACCTTGACGCGCGTGCGGTTGCCGACCGCGTCCGTGCCGTCCTTCAGCGTCTCGATGCGGCGGATGTCGAGGCGGACCGACGCGTAGAACTTCAGCGCCTTGCCACCCGCGGTGGTCTCCGGGCTGCCGAAGAACACGCCGATCTTCTCGCGCAGCTGGTTGATGAAGATCATGGTGGTCTGCGTCTGGTTGAGACCGCCGGTGAGCTTGCGGAGCGCCTGCGACATGAGGCGCGCCTGGAGGCCCACGTGGGAGTCGCCCATCTCGCCCTCGATCTCCGCGCGCGGCACGAGGGCCGCGACGGAGTCGATGACGACGAGGTCGATGGAGCCCGAGCGCACGAGCATGTCGGCGATCTCGAGCGCCTGCTCGCCCGTGTCGGGCTGGGAGACGAGGAGCGCGTCGATGTCGACGCCGAGCTTCTTCGCGTACTCCGGGTCGAGCGCGTGCTCCGCGTCGATGAACGCCGCGATGCCGCCCGCGCGCTGCGCGTTGGCGATGGCATGCAGGGTGAGCGTGGTCTTTCCCGAGGACTCCGGGCCGTAGATCTCGACGATGCGGCCACGCGGGAGCCCGCCGATGCCGAGCGCCACGTCCAGCGCGACCGAGCCGGTGGGGATGACGGCGACGGGTGCGCGCTCGTCGCTGCCCAGTCGCATGACCGAGCCCTTGCCGAACTGCCGGTCGATCTGTGCGAGCGCGGTCTCGAGTGACTTCTCGCGGTCTGCCGATGATGCCATGGGGTGCTCCTCGTGTCGAAGGTGGGTTGCCTGCAGGCTGTCGCTCCGCTCCCGCTGGCCGCGGGGTCCGGTGCCGACAAGGCGACGGGTGATCTCCGCGAGGTGCACGTTATGCGGCGCCGCCGACATCGCTGCCGGAGGGGCCGGACCTGTGCAGTCCGCGCTTCGAATCGCTCCTGTGGGGAGACTACGCGCGTTCGAAGGGATATTCGAACGACGCGCCGCGTGTCGCGGACGGATCAGGAGCGCGCGGCAGGACGGAGGGCGTCAGATGCGCGGCTCGGGGACGCCGGCGCCGTTCCACCGCGAGCGCGGCACGTCCTGCGCGCGGCAGAGGGCCAGCCACACCTCGCGGGCGGGCGTCCCGTCCTTCAGCGCCTGCGCGCACGTGCGGCCGCCGAGCTCGCCGAGCACCAGGTCCGCGACGAGGACCGGCCCGTAGCCGGAGCCGAACTCGTCGGAGACGGCCCGCTGGAACTCGCTCAGTCGCATGCCGACCACGCTACCCGCTGCCGCCTCGACGACGACGCCCCGCCCGTCGCGAGGACGGGCGGGGCGGGAGGCCGTGGGGAGGAGATCAGCGCGCGACGAGATCGCTGTCGAAGCCGGCGACGAGGTCGTCGGGGATGGTGTCGGGGATGGGGTTGAGCCCCTCGATGACGGCGAGGCGGTCGCCCACCTCGCGCATGATGACGGAGATGGGGGTGTCGAGGGCGTCGGCGACGGATGCGAGGATCTCGCTCGACGCCTCCTTCTGGCCCCGCTCGACCTCGCTGAGGTAGCCGAGCGCGACGCTGGCCTTGCTGGCGACCTGGCGGAGCGTGCGCCCCTTCTGCAGACGGAAGTCTCGAAGGACGTCGCCGATCTCCTGACGGACTAGAACCACGGGAGCCTCCTCGTTTCGCCTGGTGCCTGATCGAACCGGAGGTCCGGGGCTGATGGGTGAGCATCGGGCCGAGGACTCAGGCTAAGCAGGGGCACTGGGCGTTGCTTGTGAACGTGATTACGACAACGCGGGAGCCGCATCAGATGTTCCCGGCGGGTTCGAGCGCCTCGACGAGCGCCGCGAGGGCCGCGTGCACGACGCCCCCGCGGACCGCCTGGCGGTCTCCGTCGAGGTGCAGCGCGATCGCGCGCGAGTCACCGTCGATGGACAGGCCGACGAACGCGGTGCCGGGCTGCTGCCCGTCCTGGGGATCCGGACCCGCGGCTCCGGTCGTGGAGACGCCGACGTCCGCGGGGCGCCCGTCGATCGCGCACGCCTGGCGCACGCCGCGGGCCATCTGCCGGGCCACATCCGGGTGGACCGCACCGTGGACGGCGAGGATCGACGACTCGACCCCGAGGATCGTGCGCTTGAGGGCCGTGTCGTAGGAGACGATGCCGCCGAGGAGCGCACGCGAGGCGCCGGGGACGCCCACGAGGGCCGCCGTCAGCAGGCCGCCCGTCAGCGACTCCGCGACCGCGATGCGCCGACCGCTCGCCACGAGGGCGGCGATCACGCGCTCGGCGAGCTGCTCGTCGGCGACCTCGTGGGCCGCGTTCACGAGGCGCGCTCCGCCCGCAGCGCCTGGCGCATGTAGTCGAGGCCGGAGAGGACCGTCAGGACGAACGCGATCGACATGAGCACCGTGTTCACGACGTGCATGCCGTCGCCGACCACGTCCCACAGCGGGAGCAGCGCCACGCTGATCGCGACGGCCTGGGCCACGGTCTTGAGCTTGCCGCCGCGGGACGCCGCGACGACGCGATCGCGGAGCACGGCGAACCGGTAGGCCGTGATGCCGAGCTCGCGCACGAGGATCACGATCGTCACCCACCAGGGCAGCTCGCCGAGCACCGAGAGCATGACGAGCGCGGCGCCTGTGAGCACCTTGTCGGCGATGGGGTCGAGGAGCTTGCCGAGGTCGGTCACCAGGTTGCGGCTGCGGGCGATGTGCCCGTCGACCCCGTCGGTCGCGATCGCGAGGATGAAGAGCACCGCGGCCGCGTACCGGAGCGGGCCGTCGGCGCCGTCGTCCGCCGCGAGGAGGACGACGAAGACGGGAGCCAACAGGATCCGCACAATCGTGAGGACGTTGGCGACGTTCCAGGGGCTCGCCGGGGAGTCGCCCGCGCGCCAGACGCGCGCCGCCCCGGTGCCGGTCGAACCGGATGCGCTGCGCTCGGCCATGGGTCAGTCCCTCCCCGTGAGGCCCCAGGCATCGTCGTCGCCCTCGGCCTCCACCTGCTCGTACGCGTCCAGGTCCTTGTGCAGCGGATCCGAGGGGTAGCGGTTCCCGTCGTCCGCGTCGGCGACCGGTGCCGCCGCGGAAGGCGCGGCGGGCGCCGGAGCCGCGGGCGTCTCCCCGCGCAGAGTCGCGAGCACGCCCGGGAGCTGCTCGGCGGAGACGAGCACGTCGCGCGCCTTGGATCCCTCGGACGGGCCGACGATCTCGCGCGCCTCGAGCAGGTCCATGAGCCGGCCGGCCTTGGCGAAGCCGACGCGGAGCTTGCGCTGCAGCATCGACGTGGATCCGAACTGCGTGCTGACGACGAGCTCGGCGGCCGCGAGCAGCACCTCGAGGTCGTCGCCGATGTCCGCGTCGATCTCCTTCTTCTCGGCGGCGACCGCGACGTCCTGGCGGTACTCCGGCCGCGCCTGGCGCGTCACGTGCTCGACGACCTTGGCGATCTCGGCCTCCTGCACCCATGCGCCCTGCACGCGGACCGCCTTGTTGGCGCCCATGGGGAGGAAGAGGCCGTCGCCCTGGCCGATGAGCTTGTCGGCACCGGGCTGGTCGAGGATCACGCGGGAGTCGGTCATGCTCGACACCGCGAACGCGAGACGCGACGGCACGTTGGCCTTGATGAGGCCCGTGACGACGTCGACGGACGGGCGCTGCGTGGCGAGCACCAGGTGGATGCCGGCGGCGCGCGCGAGCTGCGTGATGCGGACGATCGAGTCCTCGACGTCGCGCGGCGCCACCATCATGAGGTCGGCGAGCTCGTCCACCACCACGAGGAGGTAGGGGTACGGGCGGAGCGTCCGCTCGCTGCCCTCGGGGAGCACGATGGACCCGCTCGTGACGGCCTTGTTGAAGTCGTCGATGTGGCGGAAGCCGAAGCTGGCGAGGTCGTCGTACCTCATGTCCATCTCCTTCACCACCCACTGCAGCGCCTCGGCCGCCTTCTTCGGGTTGGTGATGATGGGCGTGATGAGATGCGGGACGCCCGCGTAGATGGTGAGCTCCACGCGCTTCGGGTCGATGAGCACCATGCGCACGTCGCTCGGCTTCGCGCGCATGAGGAGCGAGGTGATCATGGAGTTGACGAAGCTCGACTTGCCGGAGCCCGTGGATCCCGCCACCAGGAGGTGGGGCATCTTCGCCAGGTTGGCGATGACGTAGCCGCCCTCGACGTCCTTGCCGACGCCGATGGTCATCGGGTGCGCGCTGTTCGTCGCGGCGGACGAGCGGAGCACGTCGCCGAGGGAGACGATCTCGCGGTCGGTGTTCGGGATCTCCACGCCGATGGCGCTGCGGCCGGGGATGGGCGAGAGGATCCGGACCTCGTTCGAGGCGACCGCGTAGCTGATGTTCTTCGCGAGCGCCGTGACGCGCTCCACCTTCACACCGGGGGCGAGCTCCAGCTCGTAGCGCGTGACCGTCGGGCCGCGCGAGAAGCCCGTGACCGTGGCGTCGACCTGGAAGTTCGTGAGCACCTCGGTGAGGGCCCGCACCACCTCGTCGTTGACGGACGAGCGCGACTTCGCGGGTGTGCCGGGCGAGAGGGTGCTCGCGGCCGGCAGGCGGTACGGCGCCTGCGGGGCGTCGGACTCCCCCGACACGATCGGCGCGTCGGAGCCGTCGTCCTCGAAGCCGGGGAGGACGGCCGGCTCGTCGTCGTCGCGGATGCCGGTGGGGTGCACGGGGACCGAGGGCAGGATCGCGGTCGCCGTGGCGTCGACGGGCGGGTCGAGGTCGATGCGGCGGGTCGCGGCGTCGTCGCCCACGAAGGCGCCGGGCTCGGGGCGGGTGGCGTCGGGATCCACCGTGCGGTCGATGACGGTCGTGGGGGCCTCGGCGGCGGTGCGTCCGACCGTGTCGTCGCGGTCGTCGGATCCGGCGTGCGGCGCCAGCACCGGGCTGTCGAAGGCGGGCGCGTCCTCGCGCTGGCTGCGGTTGCGGCGCCACCACGGGAGGCTGTCGGTGTCGACCGGGCCGTCGTCGTCGAGCCCCTCGAGCTCGACCTGCTCGGTCGCCTGGGCCTTGCGGGCCGCGCGGTCGGCGGCGCGCTGCTCCTCGTCCACGGGAGGGGCGCCGAAGAGGTAGGAGTACAGCTCGCGCAGGCGCATGCCCACGCGGTTCGGCGGCGTGCGCGTGATGATGAAGAGGGAGAGCACCAGCAGGATCCCCGCCACGATGCCCGCGCCGATCGATGTGATCAGCAGGGACAGGGGCGCCGCGAGCACCCAGCCGAGCACGCCTCCGGCGCGGGCCAGCGCGAGCATGCCGTCCCGCGGATCCGGGGCGCCGTTGAAGATGTGGCAGAGCGCGGCGATGGAGACGAGGAACAGCGAGACGCCCACGCCGATACGCCCGTTGTCGCTCACCGAGGAGGGGTGGCGGAAGAGCCAGAGCGCGAGCAGCACCATCACGATGGGCAGCGCGAACGCCACCCGGCCGAAGAGGCCGCCGAACGTGTACGCGTCGAAGGCCATGGCGACGTCGTTGAGCGGGTTGAACCACTCGACGACCACGCCCGCGATCGCGAGCACCACGAGCAGGAAGGGGATGCCGTCGCGGCGCTCCTCCTTCGCGAGCTTCTCGGGCCCGAGGGCGCGGAAGAGGGCGCCCGTGGCGTGGGCGAGGCCCATCCAGGCGGCGACGAGCGGTCCGCGGCGCTCGGCCTGGACGGGGTAGGCGACGGTCTGCTGCTTCGTCTCAGCGGCACGCCCCTTGCGCGGGGGCGTGGCGCGCGGCGCGCCCGAGGAGGTCTTCCCGGCGCGGCTGGTCGACCTGGTGCTCGTAGCCATGCGACCCACGTTATCCCGCGCCGCCGTCGCCGACGGTGCGCCGGGCCGGGCAGGGCGCTCCCCGCCCGGCCGCGCCATCAGTACCGGATCGCGTCGATCACGGACACGCGCACCGCCACGAGGGCCGGCAGCAGGCCCGCGATCGCGCCGACGGCGAGCGAGGCGCCGAGCCCGAGGAGCGCCGCCGAGAGCGGGAACGGCGGGAACTCGGTGACGCCCGAGGCGACGTACGAGAGGATCCACGGGTTCTTGACGATCGCCACCGCGGCCATCACCCCGACCACGCCCGCCGCGACCGTGGCCACGACGCTCTCCATCATCACGGCGAAGAACACCCGGCCCGCGCTCGCGCCGAAGCTGCGGCGGACGCCGATCTCGCGGATCCGCTGCTTCACCGTCACGAGCGAGATGTTCACGAGGCCGAGCGCCCCGAGGAGCAGCACGAGGCCGGCCACTCCCCCGACGAGGATCTTCACGGACAGCAGCGGGTCGTAGTCGTACGTCCCCCAGTCGCTGCGGCCGACGCTCACCTGCAGGCCCTCGGGCGCGGTGGCCGCCACCTGCGAGGTGATGGACGCGGTGAGCGCGTCGGCCTCCGCCTCGGGCACCCAGAACTCGGACTGCGGCGCCATCGCGTCGAGCGCGTCGTCGGACATCAGGCGCTCGGCATCGGACGCCTGCAGGTAGACGGTCGGCGGCTCCTCCGCGTACTGCGCGGGCACGGTGCCCACGACGACGCCCACGAGGTCCGATCGCTCGCCGTGCAGCACGGCGGAGGGGTGAGCGGCGATCTCGGGCGAGCCGAGCTCCGCCAGGAACGCGGGGTTGACGACGAGCGCGGGCGCGAGGCGGTCGGCGTCGCGCTCGTCGAACCAGCGGCCGTCCGTCACGTCGACGCGGCGCATCTCGCCGTAGTCCCGGTCGACCACGACGGTCTGGACCTGCACCTGCCCTCGTGCGAAGTCGACCGGCACCGTCGTGGATCCGATGATCGTGGACCAGGTGATGCCGTACCGGTCGGCGACGTCCGCGAGGAGCGTGCGCTGCTCGGAGTAGGACAGGCCGTCCCCGGTCGCGGAGTACGCGGACACCGACAGCGCGGCGGGTCGGCCCGACTGGCGCTCCATCTGCTCGGTCTGCGACTGCTGCGCCACCGCGCCGAGGCCGACGACCGAGGTGATCGCCGCCACCGCGACCGCGACGCCGATGAGGGACAGCATGACGCGCGTGCGGTGGATCCGGAGCTCGGCCCACGCCTCCACGACCGCGCCCACGAGACCGGTCGCCGTGCGCGCGAGCCAGCCGCTCACGCGAGCACCTCCCGGGTGAGGGCCTCGGCCGGCGCGAGCACGCCCATCTCGAGGCGGTGGTGCCGGTCCGCGCGGGCCGCGACGGTCGGGTCGTGCGTGATCGTGACCAGTGCGGCGCCGGACGCGTGCGCGACCTGGGCCAGCAGGGTCATCACGGTGACGCCGGTCTCGATGTCGAGGGCGCCGGTGGGCTCGTCGGCGAGGATCAGGCGGGGCGAGCGCACGAGAGCGCGGGCGATGGCGACGCGCTGCTGCTCGCCGCCGGACATGGTCTCGGGCATGGAATCGACCCGGTGGCCCAGGCCGACCCGCTCGAGCATGTCGGCCGCGATCGACGCCCGCCGCCAGAACGAGCGGCCCGTCGAGTACAGCAGCGGCGTCATCACGTTCTCCCGCGCCGTGCGGCCCTGCAGCAGGTTGAACTGCTGGAAGATGAAGCCGATGTCGCCGCCGCGGGCCCGGTCGCGCCGGGATCCCGAGACACGGGCCATCGGCACGTCGTCGAGGTAGACCTCGCCCGTGGTCGGGGTGTCGAGCAGGCCCAGGATGTTCAGCAGGGTCGACTTCCCGGACCCCGACCGGCCCACGATGGACACGTGGTCGCCCACCGAGACGTCGAGGTCGACGCCGTGCAGGATCGTCAGAGGCTCGTCATCCGGACGCTCGACCGTGCGGGTCACCTGCTCCAAGCGGATGAGGCTCATCCGCCGTACCCGCCCTGCATAGTCGTCGCCTCGTCCTCGGGGACGGGCGCACCGGGCACGAACTCGAGCACCATGTCGCCCTCCGCGAGGCCCGAGGTGATCTGCACGACCTTGCCGTCGCTGATGCCCAGGCCGACCGCGCGCTCCTCGGGCTCGCCGCCGTCCGACGCGAGCCAGACGTTGCCCGTGTCGGCGAGGCCCTCGACCGCGGTCGTCGGGAGCGTCAGCACGTCGGGCGCCTCGCCCGCGGGGATCGTGATGTCGGCGGCGAGCCCCGGGAAGACGCGCGTGCCGGCCGGCACGGCGCAGGAGACGGTCGCGCCGGTGGAGGCCGACTCGGTCCCGCCGGTGGATCCGGTGCCGCCCGCGCCGGCCGCGTCACCCGTCGAGCCGGCTCCGCCGGCGCCCCCCGCCGCCTGCTGGCCGATGCGCAGGTCCGCGCACTCGAACGGGGCCGGCCCGGACGTGATCGCGACCTTCGCCGCCGTCGGCTGCGTGACGAGCCGGTACTGCTCCTCCGCGGTCAGCGGCGCGGTCGCGCGGAAGGTGGGCGGCGCGATCCGGCCGACCGCGTCGCCGACGGCGACCTCCTGGCCCACGAGCACGCCGAGCTCCGCGAGGGAGCCGGCGGCGGACGCGGTGACCGTCTCGGTGACGACCTTGGGCTTCGGCTGCGTGACCGTGCCGTCCGCCGCGACCACCGGATCCACCGGCGTCTCCTGGCGGATGACGAGGATCGGGTCGCCGGCCTTGACCGTCGCGCCCTGCCCGGCGACGAGCTTCGCGACCTTCCCCTGCAGCGTCGCCTTCACGGTGACGTCGGGATCCGGCTGGATGCTGCCCTTCACGGTCACGTCGTTGACCACGGTCGCGATGGACGCCGGCACCTGCGACTCGACGACCGAGCCGGTCGGCACCTGGGCCGTCTCCTCGGTCGTCGTCCCGAAGAACGCCATGCGCACGAGCGCCACCGCGATCGCCGCGAGCACCACCAGCCTCGTGATCGGGAGGATCCATCTCCGCCAGACGCCCACGGCCGCTCCTTCCCCGGCGGTCCCCAGCGGTCCGTCCGGTCGCCTCCGACGCTAGGGGCGGCGTCGTGCGCGGCGCTTCGTCCACGGGGATGACATGCGCACCCCCGTCGGGGGGCCGCGCGGACGAGCGCGCTCGGCACGCGCGAAGGAGGGGGCGGGTCTCCCCCGCCCCCTCCGGACGTGCTGCGCGCTCCGGCTCCCGCCGTCGGCCGGCCTACGCCTCGATGACCACCGGGATGATCATGGGACGGCGCCGGTGCGACGAGTTGACCCAGCGGCCCACCGTGCGGCGCACGACCTGCGAGTACGCGTGCGTGTCGCGCGTGCCGTTGGCCGCGGCCTCCGCGAGCGCCTTCACGACGAGCGGCTTGACGCTGTCGAACACGCGCGAGTCCTCGGCGAAGCCGCGGGCCTCGATCTCCGGGCCCACCATGGCCTTGCCGGTCTGCGGCTCGACGACCACGAAGATCGTGACGAAGCCCTCCTCGGAGAGGATGCGGCGGTCCTTGAGGTCGGCGTCGGTGATCTCGCCCACGGTCGAGCCGTCGACGTAGACGTATCCGACGTCGAGCTGGCCCGTGACGCGCACGTGCCCGTCCTTCATGTCGAGCACGGTGCCGTCCTCCGCGAGGAACGTGTTGCGCTCCGGGACACCGGTCTGGATCGCCAGCTGCTGGTTCGCGACCAGGTGGCGGTACTCGCCGTGCACCGGCAGGACGTTGCGCGGCTTGAGGATGTTGTAGCAGTAGAGCAGCTCGCCGGCGGCCGCGTGGCCCGAGACGTGGACCTTCGCGTTGGCCTTGTGCACCACGTTCGCGCCGAGCTTCGTGAGCCCGTTGATCACGCGGTAGACGGCGTTCTCGTTGCCCGGGATGAGGCTCGACGCGAGGATGACGGTGTCGTCCTGCCCGATCTCGATCTGGTGCTCGAGGTTCGCCATGCGGCTTAGTACCGCCATCGGCTCGCCCTGCGACCCGGTGCTCATGTAGACGATCTCGTGGTCCGGCAGGTTGACGGCCTTCTTGGAGTCGATGAGGACCCCGTCCGGCACCTTGAGGTAGCCGAGCTCGGCCGCGATGGTCATGTTGCGGATCATGGATCGCCCGATGAACGCGACGCGGCGGCCGTTCGCGTGCGCGGCGTCGAGCACCTGCTGCACGCGGTGCACGTGGCTGGAGAAGCTCGCGACGATGACGCGGCGCGGCGCCTTCGAGATGACGGCCTCGAGCACGGGGCCGATGGAGCGCTCGGTCGGCGTGAAGCCGGGGACGTCGGCGTTGGTGGAGTCCGACATGAAGAGGTCGATGCCGGCCTCGCCGAGGCGCGCGAAGGCGCGGAGGTCGGTGATCCGGTCGTCGAGCGGCAGCTGGTCCATCTTGAAGTCGCCGGTGTGCAGCACGCTGCCCGCCTCGGTCGTGATGGCGACGGCCAGCGCGTCCGGGATGGAGTGGTTGACGGCCACGAACTCGAGCTCGAACGGCCCGAGGCGCTCGCGGTCGCCCTCCTTCACCTGGAACGTGTACGGCGTGATCCGGTGCTCCTTGAGCTTCGCCTCGATGAGGGCGAGCGTGAGGCCGGAGCCGATCAGCGGGATGTCCTGCTTCAGCTTGAGGAGGTACGGCACCGCGCCGATGTGGTCCTCGTGGCCGTGCGTGAGGACGATGCCGACGACGTCGTCCAGGCGGTCCGCGATGGAGGAGAAGTCGGGGAGGATCAGGTCGACGCCCGGCTGGTGCTCCTCGGGGAAGAGCACGCCGCAGTCGACGACGAGGATCTTGCCGTCGATCTCGAACGTGGTCATGTTGCGGCCGATCTCGCCGAGGCCGCCGATCGGCGTGATGCGCAGGATGCCGGGCTTGAGCTCGGGCGGGTCGTAGACGCCGTGGGGCATGGGACTCCTCTGGTGACGATGCGGCCCGAGGGGCCGGTGGTGGATGCTCGAGGCGCGCGTCAGCGCGTGGTGCCGGCGACCTGGGGCAGCGCTCCGCCTGCGGCGGCGTTGCGGTCGGGGCGGAAGTTGCGGAAGTCGACGCCGGGGACGTCGCGGACGAGGTCTATCTCGTCCTCGATCTGCGCGGCCTCCCACTCCTCCGGGCCCACCAGCGGGAGGCGCACGCGCGGGCTGCCGATGCGGCCGAGCCCGTGGAGGATGTACTTCGCCGCGACCGTGCCGGGCACGTGGGTCATGACGGCGCGGACGAGCGGCTCGAGCTGCTGGTGCGCGTGGGTGGCGGCGGCGAGGTCGCCCGCGTTCACGGCGTCGACCATGGTGCGGTACGGGGTCGCGGTGATGTTGGCGGTGACGCCGATGAGGCCGGTGCCGCCGATCGCGAGGGTCGGCAGCGCGTTGGCGTCGTCGCCCGCGAAGTACATGAGGCCGGTCTGGTTGAGCACGCGGCTGGCCTGCGCGAGGTCGCCCTTGGCGTCCTTCACGGCGAGGATGTTCGGGTGCTTCGCGGCGCGGAGGATCGTCTCGTACTGGATAGGGATGCCCGTGCGGCCGGGGATGTCGTAGAGGATGACCGGGAGGTCGGTCGCGTCCGCGATCATGCGGAAGTGCGTGAGGACGCCGGCCTGCGTGGGCTTGTTGTAGTACGGCGTGACGATCATGTTGCCGTCGGCGCCGGCCTTCTCGCTCTGACGGGCGAGCTGCATGGCGTGCGCGGTCTCGTTGGAGCCGCCGCCCGTGATGATCTTCGCCCGACCCGCGCTCACGGAGCGCCCGACCTCGACCAGCTTGATCTTCTCCGGGTCGGTCAGCGTGCTGGTCTCGCCCGTGGTGCCGGTGACGACGATGCCGTCGGCTCCCGCGACGATGACGTCGTCCATGTGCTTCTCGACGCCCGCCCAGTCGACCTCGCCATCGGCGGTGAACGGGGTGACGAGCGCCACCAGGACCTGGCCGAACGGGTTCTCTGTGGACACGGGCACCATCGTAACGGGCGGACCGTCGCCGGGGCGGGTGCGCGACCCGCGCCATGCGACGGTCCCTCTCCCCCTCGGATGGGGGGATGCGGCACGCCGGCCGAGCGAGCACCCTTCGCACAGGACGACGGAGTCCGGAGGACGGCGGTGGATCATGGACCTCTCGGCACGGAGCAGGCGGTCGCCTGCTCTGGCCCTCGCCCTGGCGCTCGTAGTCGGGGCCTCCCTCCTGGGCGCGACGCCCGCGCGATCCACCCCCGCTCCCGTCTTCCTGGCGGCACCCGAGGTCGTCGTGGGCGGCGAGGTGACCGACGTCCCCGAGATCGAGGTGTACGTGGGCCTCGACGTCGGACACCTCGAGCTCGTGGATCCCCGGTTCGAGTACCTGCTCGACGGCCGGGCACCGTGGAAGACGGCGCACACCGGCCCCCTCGACTCCGCGATCATCCGACTGCCGGCCCCGGCGGGGCCGCACACGATCTCCCTCCGCGCCGTCGCCGTCGTCGACGGCACCCGCGTGGTGGGTGCCGCGTCCGCTCCGCTCGCCGTCACGTCGCGCGGGTACCCGACCCCGTACGCGCCGGTCGTCGACGTCGAGGGCCCGAGGATCACCGTCTCGTGGGACGTCCGGGCCGCGCTCGCGGGCTGGCCCGAGGACGGGTCCGTCCATGTCTCGTTCGACTCCGGGCCCGACACGGTCGGGGGAGCCGTCGGCTCGATCACCGTCGAGCCCGGACACGACAGGACCCTGTCGATGATGTTCTGGTTCGGCGGCAACGTGGACATCGCCAGGTACGTGTACCGCGAGGTCTCCTCGGGCAGCGCCCCCGGCGCGCTGCCGTTGACATCCACCCCGCTGCCGGCGATCGTCGGGCACGCGGCGATCGGGACCACCCTCTCGGTGCGCACGGGCACCTGGCGCCCGGCACCTGTGTCGCTCGCCTACCGGTGGGAGCGCGACGGGGTGCCGATCTCGGACGAGCGCGGTCCGACCTACGAGGTCACGGGCGAGGACGCCGGGAGGCGCATCACGGTCGCCGTCCGCGGATCCTCCCCCGGCAGGATCGCCGTCGAGCGCACCTCAGCCGCGACACCGCGTGTCGGGGCCTGGGCGATCGTGCCCGGGACACCGGTCGTCGGCGGCGTCCCGGCCGTCGGGCGGGAGCTGACCGCGCGTCCCGGATCGTGGCGGCCGGCGCCGGTGACGTTCTCGTACCGCTGGCTGCGTGACGGTGCCGAGATCCCCGGTGCCACCTCCGCGCGGTACACGGCGACGCCGGAGGACCGCGGTCACCTCGTGTCGGTTCGGGTCATCGGCACGAAGGACGCCTACCCGTACGCGGAACGCGACAGCGCCGGACGCCGCATCGGCTGACGCGCCGCGGGCTACGGGGCGACGCGGCCGTTCTTCTGGAACGCCGCGTGCGTCAGGGGCATGAGCCGCTCGAACTCGGTCTCCATCTTCTCGGCGCACATCTCGATCTCGCGCTGCGGGAAGCTCGGGAACGTCGAGTCCTCGTGCTTGGTGCGCAGCGACAGGAAGTTCATCAGCGCGCGGGCGTTGAGCGTGACGTACATCGACGAGTAGATGTTGAGCGGCAGCACGATGCGGGCGACCTCGCGCGCCACGCCCTGCTCGAGCATCCGCTGGTACGAGGCGTACGCCTCGGTGGACGTGCGCCGGGTCTCCTCCTGCACGAGCGCGGTCTGCTCGGGGGTGCCCGCGTGGAACTCGTAGGCGCCGGGCTTGCCGACCTGCACGAGGTTCCGCTCGGGGCCGGGGACGTAGAACACCGCGTCGAGCTCCTTGTAGCGGCCCGACTCCTCGTTGTAGGACGCCATGCGGTGCCGCATGAACTCGCGGAACACGAAGATCGGGGCCTGCACGTAGAAGGTCATGGAGTTGTGCTCGAAGGGCGATCCGTGACGGTCGCGCATGAGGTAGTTGATGAGGCCGCGGTCGCGCTTGACGCGCTTCTCCTCCGCCTCGGTGTCGACGTCGCCCTCGAGGGCGCGGTCCTGGCCGTCGGGCTCGTCGAGCGCGCGCTCGAGCGTCTTCTCGCCGGCGGTGGAGACGCGGGCGGCGAAGATCACGTCGGAGTCGTGGGCGCTGGAGCGGACGAGCTCCACGGTCATGTCGGATCGGAAGGCGATGTCGTCGTGGGGCACGACCGTCACTGTACGCGACGGCTCGTGCCCGCTCGCGCCCGCCTCCTCCCGGCTGCCGTGCGGGGCCGCGTCCTAGGCTGATGGGCACCGACGAAGGGCTCGACCATGTCCGACAGCACTCCCTCCCCCGCCCCGCTCACCGTCCTCATCTCGGGCGCCGGGGGCACGATCGGCACCGAGCTGCAGGCCCAGCTCCACGCCGCCGGGCATCGCGTGCAGACGCTCGTGCGCCACGCGCCGTCCTCGCCCGACGAGCACGAGTGGCAGCCGGCCGAGGGGCGCCTGGATCCCGCGGTGCTCGACGGCGTCGACGCCGTCGTCAACCTCTCGGGCGCGTCCATCAGCCGCCTGCCCTGGACGAAGCCCTACCAGGAGGAGATCCGCGCGTCGCGCGTCTCCGCCACGCGGACGATCGTCGGCGCGATCGCGTCGGCGTCGAACCCGCCCCGGGTGCTGCTGAACGGATCCGCCGTGGGCTTCTACGGAGACCGCCCCGCCGAGCGCCTCACCGAGGACTCGCCGCGTGGCGCGGGCTTCCTCGCCGAGGTCGTGGAGGCGTGGGAGGCCGAGGCGTTCGAGGCGCCCTCCGACGTGCGCGTCGCCACCCTGCGCACCGGGCTGGTGCTCGCGCAGGCGGGCGCCCTCGCGCCGCTGCGCCTCCTCACGAACCTGGGTCTCGCCGGCAAGCTCGGCACCGGCGGCCAGATCTGGCCGTGGATCTCCCTCCGCGACGAGGCCGCCGCGATCGTGCACCTGCTGACGTCCTCGGTCTCCGGACCCGTGAACCTCACCGGCCCCGAGCCCGTCATGGCCGACCGGCTGATGCGGCACCTCGCGAAGCGCCTGCACCGGCCCTACCTGGTGCCGGCGCCCGAGTTCCTCATCCGCCTCGCGCTGCAGGAGGCCGGGAAGGAGCTGCTGCTCTCCAGCCAGCCGGCGCGTCCCGAGAAGCTGCTCGCCGACGGGTTCGCGTTCCGCGACACCACGGTCGAGCTCGCGATCGACCGGCTGCTCGCGAAGAGCTGAGCCCGGCGGGGTGGCCCGCCGGAGGGAGGGTCGGCCGGTCGCTCAGTCGGCGGGCTCGGCGCGGTGCAGCGCGATGGCGCGGCGGATGGCCCCGCGCGCCCGGCGCCGGTCCCCGCTCGCGTCGTACGCGAGGCCGAGGCGGAACCACGCGCGCCAGCTGGCGGGATCCTCCTCGACCTCGGCCTGGTAGGCCGGGAACGCCGCGTCGGCGGCGTCGCGGAGCGGGCGGCCGCTCGCTCGCGTCGGCAGGTCGGCGATGGGCAGGCCGCCCTCCCCGTCGAGGATCCGCACCAGGCGCGCGCTTCGCACGCCGAAGGACAGCTCGCGCACGAGCGCCCACACGCCGACCAGCGGGAGGATCAGGAGCGCGAGCCCGAACACGACGCCGACGGGCTCGCCGGAGATCAGGAGCAGGACGGCGATCTGGCCGGCCAGCGCCAGGTACAGCACCATGAGCACCGCCATGACGGCGACGCCGATGCGCGTCCCCATCAGGCGCTCGTGACGGTGGCGGCCTGGCCGCTCGGCCCGCCGTCGTCCACGGGGCCCGACGCCGCACCGGTGGCAGCCGCCCGCGTCGCGCGCTCGCGCGAGCCGTCGAGGTCGATGAGGCGGTCGAGCCCGACGACCACGCCCCGCGCGGTGCGGGCGGCGCGGAGGGCGAGCAGGATCCCGGCCTCGTAGGCGCTCGGCGCGAGCGTGTCGTGGCTGATGGTGAGGACCTCGCCGTTGCCGCCGAAGACGACGTCCTGCTTGGCGACGACGCCCTGCATGCGGAGGCTGTGCACGGGGATGCTCGCCACCTGCTGGCCACGCGCCCGCTGGTCCGTGTGCGGCGCCTGCACCGGGCCGCGGGTGCCGCGCGCCTGCGACATGAGCTCCGCCGTGCGCACCGCCGTGCCCGAGGGCGAGTCGATCTTGGACGCGCCGTGCGCCTCGACGATCTCGATGGAGTCGTAGAACCGGGCCGCCATCTGCGCGAACGAGGTCGCGAGGACGCTGCCGACGGAGAAGTTGGGGATGATGACGACGCCCACGGCGAGGTTGCCGGTGATCCGCCGCTCGAGCTCGGTGATGCGCTCGCCCGTCCAGCCGCTCGTGCCCACGAGGACGTTCATGCCGTGCGCGACCGCGTACTCGACGACGCCCTGGCTGACCGCCGGGAGCGTCACGTCGACCGCGATGTCCGCGCCGAGCATGTCCGACAGCGCGTCCTTGGAGTCCAGGCTCGCCATGAGCTCGAACTCGGTGCTCGCCTCGACGATCTGCGAGATCAGCTGGCCCATGCGTCCCGTTGCGCCGACGACGGCGACCGTGGTTGTCATCCGCCCAGCGTACCGGCGCGCATGACCGCGACGCTGGGCGGCCGGCGCGCCACCGCGGCTAGTACGGCTGCTGCTCCGGGAGGCCGGTCCGCAGCTCGACCGGGAGGTGGCCGAGGTCGTTGTGCACCACGAGGACGGGCGGCTTCGCCGAGCGGACGCGGATGATGGTGAGGCCGCAGTTCGCCTGGTTGATGCCCATCCACCGCCATTCCGGCGCGTCGAACACGTGCCGCACGAACCACGCGATGACGAAGTTGTGGGTGATGAGGAGGTCGTGCCGGTCGTCGCGCGCCGGTGCCAGGAACTCGCTCACCGCGTCGGCCATCTGGGCGCTGCCGGCGTCGATCTCCTCCTCGGTGACCCCGCCGAAGAACGACTCGAACGCGTGCGGCATGTCCGGGGTGGGGCCCGACGGGATGCAGTCGAACAGGAGCGAAGACGGTTCCGGCTCCATGGCCGGCATGCGCTCCGCCATGATCGCGGCCGTCTCCTCCGCCCGCGCGAGCGGCGAGTGACGCACCGAGGTGAACGGGACGCCGCTCAGCCGGTCGGCGATGCAATGCGCCTGGCGCTTGCCGCGCCCCGACAGCGGCCCGTCCGGGAGGCCGTGCTCGGCGTCCTGCTGCTCGCCGTGGCGCACGAGGTAGATGTAGTGGGACACGGTTCCTCCTACAGGAGCGCGGGGGTCTCGAGCAGCGGGGTGAACGCGTCGGCGCCGACGGTCCCCACGGCGGCGATCGAGAGCGGTCGGGACATCAGGTCGGCCGCGAGGGCGCGGACGTCGTCGGCGGTGACGCGGGAGAGGCGGGAGAGCGTCTCGTCGAGGTCGACGTACTCGCCGGTGGTGATCTCCGACCGGCCGAGCCGCGACATGCGCGTGTCCGAGTCCTCGAGCGCGAGGGCGGACTGCCCCGAGAGCTGGCCGAAGGCACGCGCCAGCTCCTCCTCGGTGACGTGCTCCTCGGCGAGCTTCCGGAACTCCTCGACCATGAGGCGCGACACCTGCTCGGTCTTCGCGGCCGTGCATCCGGCGTAGAGGCCGAACACGCCCGCGTCCGAGTAGGAGGCGCCGAACGAGTAGACGGAGTACGCGAGGCCGCGCTTCTCGCGGACCTCCTGGAACAGGCGCGAGGACATGCCGCCGCCGAGCACGGAGTTGAGCATCGCGAGAGCAGGCCGGCGGTCGTCGGATGCGGCGAGACCGGGCACGCCGAGCAGGATGTTGGTCTGCTCGATGGGGCGGTCGACGACGACGAGGCCGCTGCCGCGCGTGATGACCGGCGTCGACCCGGTGCGACGCGCGACCGGTGCGGCCACGTCCGTGAGATCCCAGCCGGCGCGCTCGAGCCCGTCGGTGACGCGCGCGACGAGGGCGTCGTGATCCACGGAGCCCGCCGCCGTGATGACCAGGTCCTGCGGGCGGTAGTTGCGGCGGTAGTGCGCGACGACGGCGTCGCGCTCGGCGGCCTCGATGTCCGCGGGGCTGCCGCCGATGGGACGGCCGAGCGGGTGATCCCCCAGCACGGCCTCGAAGAAGCGCTCGCTGACGACGTCGCCCGGGTCGTCGTCGGCCATGGCGAGCTCCTCGAGGATGACCCCGCGCTCGGTCTCGAACTCGTCGGCGTCGATGAGGCTGGAGGTGACCATGTCCGCGAGCACGTCGACGGCCATGCCGAGGTCGCGATCCTGCACCTTGGCGTAGTAGCAGGTGTACTCCTTGGCGGTGACGGCGTTGTGCTCGCCGCCGACCGCGTCGAAGGACACGGCGATGTCGAGCGCCGTGCGCGACGGGGTGCCCTTGAAGAGGAGGTGCTCGAGGAAGTGCGTGGATCCCAGGTCGCCCGGCTGCTCGTCGCGCGAGCCGACCGCGACCCACATCCCGATGGTGGCGCTGCGGCTGCCGGGCACGTCCTCGCTGAGGATGCGCACGCCCGAGGGCAGGACGGACCGCCGGACACGGGCGCCGCCCGTCGACTGCACGGTGAGCTCGGGGAGGTCGAGGGGGAGTTCTACGGCGCGGGACATCAGCGTCACCCTACGCCACGGGTCCTGCGGCAGCCCGGGGACTGACGGCGCGCGATGGGGCGGTCATGGGCATCCGGGTCCCGCGTTCCGGGTGCCGCACGCGCCACCGACGAGGACCGTCGATCCCTGGAGGACATGGATCGTGACCGGGCCGATCTGCACCGGCAGCGTGCCCGCGATCTGCTGCCACGCTCCCCCGTCGAACCGGTAGCTGGGCGAGTACGCGATCGTCAACGTCACCTGCCGGTCGCCGATGCTCGGATACACGTGGCTCGTGTCGGTCGTCGTGAAGTCCTGCTGACCCAACCGCTTCCACGACGCACCAGGGCCCGCGACCGTCGAACTCGTGCCGTCGCCGTGATCCCAGGTGAACGACACCGGGACGAACCGCACCTGCGCCGGCCGACCCAACAACTGCCCGTCCACCACCTGAGCGGTCGCGTCCGTGAACAGGTTCATCGGCGCGCCCACGATCGCCCACCCGTTCGGTTGCGACCGGATCGACGCATCCCGCGGCACGAACTGCGCCACATCCGCCAACGACACCCCCGGAACCGCCGCCGCGACCGGCACCGGATCCGCCGGCTTCACCGGCGCCTTCGCCGGCGGCAGGAATGCGTGCCGCCCATCCCCGCACAGCCCCCCACCCGACAGCCGCGCACTCGGACTGCACGGCGCATCCGCATCCACCGCCCACCGCCCACGCGGCACCGGAGGCGGCGCCACGAGGCCTTGAGCATCCGCGCGCTGTGTCTGCTCACCGCTATTCGACTGTCCTCCATCTGAGGACGCCGGCTGCCGGTCATGCGCGCTGACGGAAACTCCTCCGTCGCCTATGAGACCGGAGGAGCATGGGCCGAAGGCACCGTACTTCGTCGAGCAGTCCTCACCTGATGCATGAGCTGCGGCGGACGGCCCCGTGACGACGACGATCACCAGAAGCGAGGTGAGCGTCGCGACCATCATCCGCATGCGTGGACATCCTCGTTCCGCACTATGTCGCTGATTCGCCAGAGTGAGTCTGGCGACTTGATCGCTTTCACCTGGAGCGAGCGGCGTGTTTCGTGCTCAGGAGTGATGTCCTTGCCATTCGCGTCAAGGAGGCGCAGACCGCCGGTGTCGAGGCAGACCTGAGCCGTCATGTACTGGAGGCCCGCTGGATCCAGACCTCGATCGGTGACTCGGAAGCCGGAAGCGATCTCCTTGCCGCTTTGTCGCTCCCCGGTTCGTCGTGCTTCAGCGAGCCCGGTCTTCTCGTTGTTGAGGACGTTGCCCGTCAGGAGCTCATCCAAGTCATCTTCTATGTCGGAGTTCGCATCGAGGTCGACATATCTCGCCATCACGTCCCTGAACGCCTCGTCGTCCTGCTGGTCCTGCGTCAAGGACGGGGCCGGCGCGGGCGCAGGCGTCGGGGACGATGGCGGTGCGCATCCGACCATCACCTGGCACGAGGCGAGGACGACAAGCGAGATGGCCACCGCTCCTCCTTGTCGCAGCAACGGAACGCGCGGTCGCTCGTGCAAGGTCGTCTCCCCCGGGCCGTACGGATCCCGCGCGGACAAGCGGACGCACGGGCGTCGGGCATCGCGGGTGCCGGAAAGGTAGCCGGGAGGCGAGCGCGTCCATCGGAACCCTCCACATCGCGGGGAGGGACCGCGGGCGCGACGCCCGGGGGACGACTACTCGGACGCGCGGTCGAGCCGGGCCACGTCGTGCCGCGAGAGCTGCACGTGCGCCGCCTGCACCAGGTCGTGCACCTGCTCGGGTCGGCTGGCGCTCGCGACGGGCGCGACGATCCCCGGCTTGGCGAGGAGCCAGGCCAGCGCGATCGTCGCGACGCTCGTGGAGTGCTGGTCGGCGATCTCGTCGAGGGCGGTGAGGACACGGAGGCCGCGGCGGGTCAGGTACTTCGCGGCCCGAGCCCCGCGGGCACCCTCGCGCACCGCGTCGCGCGTGCGGTACTTGCCCGTCAGGAAGCCGTTGGCGAGGGCGAAGTAGGGCATCACCGCGAGCTGCTGACCGCGGACGACGTCGAGGTACCCCGACTCGTAGGGCGCCCGGTTGACGAGGTTGTAGTGCGTCTGCAGCGCGACGAACCGCGGGGCGTCGTACAGCCCGCCCATGATCCGCGCGTGCAGCAGGCGCTCGGCGGCGTAGTTGGACGCCGCCAGGTGCCGGACCTTGCCCGACGCGATGAGGCGGCCCGCGGCCGCGAGGCTCTCCTCGAGCGGCACGTCGAGGTCATCCCAGTGGAAGTAGAGGAGGTCGATGAAGTCGGTGCCGAGCCGCGAGAGGCTGGCGTCGACGGCGCGCTCGATGCGGGATCCGCCGAGGCCGGGGAAGTCCTCGCTCTTGCCGATCTTGGTGGCGACGACCATGGAGTCGCGGTTGCGGCGCTCGCGCATCCACGAGCCGATCATGTGCTCGCTGCGGCCGCTCGCGTAGGAGTCGGCGGTGTCGATGAAGTTGCCGCCCGCCTCCTGGTAGCGGTCGAGGATGGCGGAGGTGTCCTCCGGGCCGGCCGTCCAGCCGAAGACGTTGCCGCCGAGCGCGAGCGGGAAGACCCGGAGGTCGGTGTCGCCGATGGCGCGGCGGCGTGCCGGCTGCGGGATGCTCCCGCCGGTGCGCAGGCCGGGCTCCGCGGCGGAGGCCTCGAGGACGATGGCGCCGGCTGCCTGGACGGTGGCCTCGATGATCGCGGCGGGCTGCGTGGTCGTGTCGTCCCGGTGGGTGCGGCGCGGGACGAGCGGTCCTCGGCGGCGGCGACGGGGCTCGGATGCGGGTGCGACGTCCGAGGCGGAGGCAGGGGTCGTCGTCACACCCCGAGCGTACCGCCCAGCAGGCGAAAGGTTTGCGTACCAAGGAATCAGGCGAGCGCCTGTTCGTCCCCGGGACATCGGCCGCGGCGACCGGCGGGGCAGGCGATCGAGCGGCGCCGCCGGAAGGGGTGCCGTGGATCCCCCGACCCCGGCACCCCTCGGCGGTCTGCATCCCCCGATGCGTCCCCCGGAGGCGGGCGGTCACGTGGACCTGCCCGCACCGACCACGCTAGCCAGGCCCCCGCGTCGGGACCCAGCCCCTCTTCGGGGGCCCCGCCGCGCAGCCCGGCGCGGACAGCGGGTCGTCCGGCGACGGGACGAGGATGCTTCCCGGCCGCATCCCGGCCCATCGTGCGAGGCTGAGCAGGTCAGCACAACCGAGAGGAACCCCCGTGCCCAACGACCCGCTGCACCGCCTGCCGGACGCCGCCCCCTTCCACCTCACCAGCCCCGACTTCGCCGACGGGGCAGCGCTGCCCCAGTCGGCGCGCGGCGCCGGACAGGGTGGTGAGGACCGCTCCCCCGCCCTCAACTGGACGGGCGCGCCCGCCGCGACCCGCAGCTACGTGCTCACCGCGTACGACCCCGACGCCCCCACCGGCAGCGGCTTCTGGCACTGGGCGGTGCGCGGCATCCCCGCCTCCACCACGGCGCTGCCCGTCGGTGCGGGCAGCCCGGACGCGGGCCTCCTCCCGGCCGGCGCCGTGACCCTGCACAACGACGCGCGCGCGACGGGCTTCTTCGGGGCGACGCCCCCGGCCGGCCACGGCACGCACCGCTACTTCTTCACCGTCACCGCGCTCGACGTGGAGTCGCTGGACATCCCGGAGGGCGCGACGCCCGCGATGCTCGGCTTCCTCATGCTCCCCCACGTGATCGGGCGCGCCCAGCTCATGGGCACCGCGATCAACGTCGGCGACTGAGCGGCCGGATCGAGGCGACGACGTGACCCACGAGGGCGACGGACCGGCGTCGGGCGAGGGCGAAGGGGCCCGCGCCGGACGTCGGCGCCTCGCGCTGGTCCTCGCGGTGGTCGCGGCCGTCCTCGTGATCGCCTGGGTCATCGCGGCGATCGCGCTGTCGCCGGGCGGCGCCGAGCAGGTGACGCCCGTCCCGACGACCGGCGAGCCCGGCACGACGAGCCCCGACGTCACGCCGTCGCCTGATCCGGAGCCGACGACCACGCCCGACGAGCCGGCGCCGACGCCCGCACCGAGCGCGTCCGCGGATCCGACCCCGGCTCCGTCGCTCTCGGCACCGCCCGCCGAGGACGTGCCGTACCCGACGGATCCGAACGACGGCAAGTAGCCCGCACACGACGGATGCCCGCCCCACCGAGGTGGGACGGGCATCCGTGTCGTGCGGGTGCTGCGGCGGGGTCTAGCCCTCCGCGGGCGCCTCGGAGCCGTGGTTCGCGGCGTCGCGGCCCTCCTGATCGGCGGCCTCCTCCAGCACGGGCGCGAGCGACAGCTTGCCGCGGTCGTCGATCTTGGTGATCTCCACCAGGATCTTCTGGCCGACCCCGAGCACGTCCTCGACGTTCTCGACGCGCTTGCCGCCGGCGAGCTTGCGGACCTCGCTGATGTGCAGCAGGCCGTCCTTGCCGGGGAGCAGCGAGACGAACGCGCCGAACGTCGCGATCTTGACGACGGTGCCCAGGAAGGACTCGCCGACCTCGGGGTTCGTCGGGTTCGCGATGGCGTTGACCTGCGCACGCGCGGCCTCCGCCGACGGGCCGTCGACGGCGCCGATGTAGACGGTGCCGTCCTCCTCGATGGAGATGTCGGCGCCGGTCTCGTCCTGGATGGCGTTGATCGTCTTGCCCTTGGGGCCGATCAGCTCGCCGATCTTGTCGACGGGGATGTTGACCGAGATCACGCGGGGCGCGGTCGGGGCCATCTCGTCGGGGGCGTCGATGGCCTGGTTCAGCACGCCGAGGATGGCCGTGCGGGCCTCCTTCGCCTGCTTGAGCGCGCCGTCGAGGACCGAGGTGGGGATGCCGTCGAGCTTCGTGTCCAGCTGGATGGCCGTGACGAACTCGGACGTGCCCGCGACCTTGAAGTCCATGTCGCCGAGCGCGTCCTCCGCACCGAGGATGTCGGTGAGGGCCGCGTAGCGGACCTGGCCGTCGACGGTGTCGGAGACGAGGCCCATGGCGATGCCGGCGACGGGCGCGCGCAGCGGCACTCCCGCGTTCAGCAGCGACAGGGTCGAGGCGCAGACGGAGCCCATCGACGTGGATCCGTTGGACCCGAGGGCCTCGGACACCTGGCGGATCGCGTAGGGGAAGTCCTCGCGGCTCGGCAGCACCGGCACGAGGGCGCGCTCGGCGAGGAAGCCGTGCCCGATCTCGCGACGCTTCGGCGACCCGACGCGACCGGTCTCACCGGTGGAGTAGGGCGGGAAGTTGTAGTGGTGCAGGTAGCGCTTCTTCGTGACGGGGCTCAGCGAGTCGATCTGCTGCTCCATCTTGAGCATGTTCAGCGTGGTGACGCCCAGGATCTGGGTCTCGCCGCGCTGGAAGATGGCCGAGCCGTGGACGCGCGGGATGACCTGCACCTCGGCGTCGAGCGGGCGGATGTCGGCGAGGCCGCGACCGTCCATGCGGATCCCGTCGCGGAGGATCCGGCCGCGGACGACCGTCTTCGTGACGGACTTGTACGCCGCGGAGAACTCGGTGAGCGCCGACTGGGGCAGCTCGCCGGCCTCGACCTTGGCGGCCACGGCCTCCTTGGTGCGGGTCTTGAGGGCGTCGTCGGCGTCCTGGCGCTCGATCTTGTCGGCGATCTGGTAGACGGTGCCGAGCTCGTCGAGGGCGAGCGCGCTGACGGCGTCGTAGGTCTCCTGCGCGTACGGCAGGAAGACGGGGTAGTCGACCGTGGGCTTCGCGGCCTGCTGCGCGAGCGAGGCCTGCGCGGCGACGAGCTGCTGGATGAACGGCTTCGCGGCCTCGAGGCCCTGCGCGACGACGGCCTCGTCGGGCTTCGTGGCGCCGCCCTGGATGAGGTCCCAGGCACCCTCGGTGGCCTCGGCCTCGACCATCATGATCGCGACGTCCTCGTTGCCCTGGGCGTCGGTGACGACGCGGCCGGCGACGGTGATGTCGAACACGGCCTCCTTGAGCTGCGAGTGCTTGGGGAAGACGACCCACTGGTCGCCGATGAGCGCGAGGCGCACACCCGCGATGGGGCCGGAGAACGGGATGCCCGAGAGCATGCTCGAGGCGCTCGCCGCGTTGATGGCGAGGCTGTCGTAGAACTCGTCCGGCGCGATGCTGAGGACGGTGATGACGACCTGGACCTCGTTGCGGAGGCCGGTGATGAACGACGGGCGCAGCGGCCGGTCGATGAGGCGGCAGACGAGGATCGCCTCGGTGGAGGGGCGGCCCTCGCGGCGGAAGAACGAGCCGGGGATCTTGCCCGCGGCGTAGCTGCGCTCCTCGACGTCGATGGTCAGGGGGAAGAAGTCGAAGTTGTCCTTCGGGTGCTTGCCCACCGAGGTGGCGGACAGCAGCATCGTGTCCTCGTCGAGGTACGCGGCGACCGCGCCCTGCGCCTGCTGCGCGAGGCGGCCGGCCTCGAACCGGACCGTGCGCGTTCCGTACTTGCCGTTGTCGAGGACTGCCTCGGCGAACTTGATCTCTGGACCTTCCATTGAGGTCTCTCTCCTTCGTGTTGCGCCTCTCGGCGACGCCCGTCGGGCGCTCGTCCTGCATCCCGTGTGGATGCGGACCTCCTACGACAGAGGAGGAGCGGGCGAGGCGACACGTCGGCGCCCGCCTGATGCGGATCCCGGGTGCACGTGCGCGGCTGGTTCCGCTCGACGACCGGTGGCCGACGGCGGCGGGCGCATGTCTGGCCATCAGTGGGAATGCTCCGAGCGACTCGGAATACCACCACCAACGACCAGCTCCTGCCGGCCAGCTCCATCTGTCGTGATCGCATCGTGACGCTGGGCGTCCGCTGGATCACTTCGGCCATGGTAGCACCCGGCCTCTCGTGGGCCCCGGAGGACGGGCGGCGCCGGGTGTCGGGCGGACGACGTGCTCGTTAACGCAGACGAGCCGCCACCCCGGAGGGTGACGGCTCGTCCGACTCGTCGTGATGCGATCAGCGACGCGTGGTGCGTGTCAGCGGCGGATGCCCAGGCGCGCGATCAGGGCGCGGTAGCGCTCGATGTCGACGTTGGACAGGTAGCCGAGGAGACGACGACGCTGGCCGACCAGGAGGAGCAGGCCACGACGCGTGTGGTGGTCGTGCTTGTGCTCCTTGAGGTGCTCGGTGAGGCCCGTGATCCGCTTGGTGAGGAGCGCGATCTGCACCTCGGGGGATCCGGTGTCACCGGGGTGGGTCGCGTACTCGTCGATGATCGCCTTCTTGACGTCTGCTTCCAGAGCCATGTGATGATCCCCTCTCGTGTTCGTTGCGCGGCGCCCGTCACAGGATGTGCGAGCTCTCTTGATCCGCGGCCGTTCAGACGGCAACCGCACGAGCATAGCAGGAGGGGCGGGTCGCTCCCGCGGGCGGACGGCCGCACGACGAGGCGGGGTCGGTGGACTCGGCTAGCGTGGAAATCCACTCTAGAGAGACGACGCAGCGACACGTGAGCACCCCGCCCGAGACCTCCCCCATCCCGATCCCCGACGAGCGGCAGGTGCGCGGCAGCCACTTCGTCGACCTGTCGCCGCTCCAGGAGAGCCCGGCGTTCGCGCGGCTCTGGGCGGGCAACGCGATCGCGGGCATCGGCAGCCAGATGACGGTGGTGGCGATCGGGCTGCACGTGTACGAGCTGACGGGATCCACCGGCTCGGTCGCGCTCGTCGGCGTGCTGTCGCTGCTGCCGATGATCATCGCGGGGCTCTACGGCGGCATGCTCGCCGACGCGTTCGACCGGCGGAAGGTCGCGCTCATCGCGTCGTGCGTGGCGTGGGGCTCGACCATCGTGCTGGCGGCGCTCGCGTGGGCGCACGCGGAGACGGTGTGGTCGCTCTACGCCCTCAGCATCCTCAACGCGGTCGCGGCCACCGTGATCGGGACGAGCCGGCAGGCGATCCTCCCCCGCATCCTGCCGCCGCACCTGCTGCCCGCGGCCAGCGCGCTCGGCGGGATCAGCCTCGGCGTCATGGTCACCGTCGGGCCCGCGCTCGCGGGCGTGCTCGTCGCGTCGGTCGGGTTCCAGTGGACCTACACGGTCGACGCGGTGCTGTTCCTCGCGGCGTTCACGGGCGTGCTCGCGCTGCCCCGGATCGCGCCCGAGGGCGAGGTGCAGCGGCCGGGGCTGGCGTCGATCAAGTACGGGCTCGGGTTCCTCCGGACCGCGCCGAACATCCGCATGTCCTTCATCGTCGACATCATCGCCATGACGCTCGGGCAGCCGCGCGTGCTGTTCCCGGCCGTGGGCGCGGTGGTGCTCGGCGGCGGGCCGGTGACCGTCGGGATCCTCACGGCGGCCGGCGCGGTCGGCAGCCTCGTGAGCAGCGTGCTGAGCGGATCCGTCGGGCGGGTCACGCGGCACGGCCGCGCCATCCGCCTCGCCATCGTCGCGTACGGCCTCTCCACCGCGGGCTTCGGCGTCGTGCTCCTCCTCGCGTCGAAGCCGGGCGTGCTGCACGGCATCGGGTCGCGCATCGAGGACGCCAGCATCCCGGGCATCGTCGCGGCCTCCGTGCTGCTGGCGCTGACGGGCGCGGCCGACAACATCTCCTCGATCTTCCGCAACACCATGCTGCAGACCGCGGTGCCCGACAACATGCGCGGGCGGCTGCAGGGCATCTTCATCGTGGTGGTGACGGGCGGGCCGCGGCTCGGCGACGCGTACATCGGCATCGTCACGCTGTTCGCGGCGCTGTGGGTACCGTCGCTCGTGGGCGGGCTGCTGATCGCGGTGGTGGTGTGGACCCTCATCCGCGCGCTGCCGTCGTTCGAGGGCTACGACTCCCGGAACCCCACCCCGTGACGCGGCGGCGGCGGAAGACGCCCGTGCTCGTGACGCTGGCGGCGCTCGTGCTCGTCATCGTCGCGGGCCTCGTGCAGTGGCGCGGGGATCCGGGGGCCGGCACGGGCGCGGCCGGCGACGGCGCCTCGGGGCTGGGCGCGGAGCCGGGCTCCACCGGATCCGCGCGCCTCGCCCTCGACGGGCTCGAGGTGCGGACGGAGGAGCGCGTGCCGGGCTACGACCGCGAGTCCTTCGCGTGGCGCACGGACGTGGACCGCAACGGCTGCGACACCCGCAACGACGTGCTGCGGCGCGACCTCGCCGACGCGGAGATCCGCGGCGGCACGCGCGGCTGCGTGGTGCAGGCGGGCGCGCTGGAGGACCCGTACTCGGGAGCGCGCGTGAGGTTCGACCGGTCGCGGGATCCCGAGGCGGTGCAGATCGACCACGTCGTGTCGCTGTCGGACGCGTGGTCGTCGGGCGCGTGGCGCTGGGACGCCGGCTACCGCGCCGCGTTCGCGAACGACCCGCTGGAGCTGGTCGCCGCGTCCGCCGCGGAGAACAACGCGAAGTCCGACGCGACGGCCGACGCGTGGCTGCCCGAGGATCCCGCCGACGCGTGCGCGCTCGTGGTGCGGCAGGTGTCGATCAAGGTGCGCGCCGAGCTCAGCGTGACACGGGCCGAGCACGACGCCATGGCCCGCGTGCTCGACGGCTGCGGCGACATGCCGCTCCTGACCTCCGACGACGTGGGCTGGCCGGCGCCGGTGCGCTGACGCCCGGCACGCGGGATGGCGCGTACAGGGAGCCGTCACCTGGCCGGCCGATCCGATCTCGCGCCCGGTCCGAAGACACTGCAATGCGCCGGACCACCAGAGACGCGATGCACAACGGGTCCGGATGTCATGGGGAGAGCGGTCGCACGGACGGCGCATGGAGAGGGGTCTCGGCGCCGGGACCACGACCGCAGGGCCGGCCCGTCATCGGGTCGGCCCGTCTCCCTGCCCTCGCAGCGTCAGACCGGCCTGGGGACCGCCGTCACCGCGGCAGCCCGCTCGATGACAGGCTGCGGCAGCATGCCACCCGACGAGGGAACTCCCCGCATCTCCTTCCGTGAGCTCGCCGCACGTGCCGAGGCGGGCGACGCACGCCCGGTCCGCATCCGAGGCGAGGTGCATCACCCTCGGCTCGGCGGCGCGGGATCGGGCGCCGTCTGGTTCGAGCTCGTCGACCATGACGGCTACCTCACGAGCACGACAGCGTCCATCGAGGTCAAGCTCCCGGCGAACGGGACAGCGACCCCCGCAGAGGGAACCGTGGTCGACGTCACCGGGACCCTCTCCCTGCAGGGCAGGGACTTCCGGCACCTGCTCCTGGGCAGCGCGGTGTCGGCGACGGATCTCCGTGGCCGCCTGTCCGCCGATGTGCGCCGAGGAGCGCTCTCCTCCCATCCGTCGTTGCGGCCGGAGGCGCAGGAGAAGCTGAAGGCCCGCCGGCCCGCGCCGACGAAGCTCGACGGGGTCCTCGCCGACGATCGCGGTCCCGTGCGCGTCACGTTCCTGGGCCCCCGCACGAGCTCGACTCGTGCCGACATCAAGGACAGCCTCCCGAAGGAGGTGGTCGCCACATGGGCGGACGTGAACTTCTGGAGAGCCGAGGACATCGCCGAGGCCATCACCGCCGTCGCCGCGAGGGACGCCGATCTCCTCGTCGTCCACCGAGGCGGAGGAGGGTGGCGCGACTGGATCGCGTTGGACGACGTGCGGGTGCTGGGCGCCGTGGCGGATTGCGCGGTGCCCGTCGTCACGGCGATCGGACACGCCTCCGACCGGGTCGCCATCTCCTGGGTGGCCGCGGCGAGCTTCATCACCCCGACGGCCGTGGGCGCAGCGCTGCGGCGGCGGGCCGCGAGGCTGGGATACGAGCCGAGGTCGGCCTCGGCCGTGAGCGCGGTCGCTCCTGCTCCTGCTCCCGCTCCGCAGGGCAGCGCGAACCTGGCCGCGCTCGTCGAGCGCTGCCTCGGCGCGGAGGCCGCCGCATCCGCGCGGGCCCTCGCCGCCGAGCGGGAGGCGTCGGCCCGCATCGCGGAGATCCGGATGACAGCGGGGCAGCACCACGAGGCTGAGGCGGAGGCGCGACGAGCGGCCGCGGAGGCACGGCGGCTGGTGGTGCAAGCCGAGCGGAGCTTCGCGCTCCATCGCATCCAGGTGCGCGCGATCACCCTGGGACTCGTCGCCGCCGTCTCGACGGTCGTCGTGGCGCACGGTCTCCCCGCGTGGCTCCCCGCGGATCCCTGGTACGCATCGGCGGGGAGCGCTCTCGCGGCCCTCACGGCCGGTACGGCGGGGACGGTGTTCCTGTTCCGCGGTCGGTCTCGCGCCCTGACTCCTCCTCGACGCATCCGCGAGGGCATGCCCGAGGAGGGCGAGGATGCCTGGCTGTTCGCGCTGCGTCACGCGCAGAGCCCCCGCCGGTACCGGCGACTGCACGGCTCCTCGGAGGAGAGGTGACCGTCAGGCCAGGAGGCCGAGCACGCCCATCCACGCGGTGCCGACGACGCCCCAGATCACGATGAGCACGATCGCCATCACGAAGCCGACGCGGAACCACTCCTTCGTCGTGACGTAGCCGGATCCGAAGACCACGCCGGACGGCCCCGACGCGTAGTGCGAGATGCCGCCGAAGAGGTTGCCGATGAAGCCGAGCACGAGCGCGGCGAACAGCGGAGGCGTGCCGGTCGCGACCGCGGCGCCGAGGAAGACCGCGTACATCGCGACGATGTGGGCCGTGTTCGACGCGAACAGGTAGTGCGAGAAGAAGTAGACGAGCGCGAGCACCGCGAAGGCCCACGGCCAGGGCAGGCCGCCGACGGATCCCGAGACGGCTCCGCCCACGAGGTCGATGACGCCGAGCGCGTCGAGCTGGTCGGCCATGCCCACGAGCACCGCGAAGAAGATGAGCGTCGACCACGCCGAGGCGTTCGCGGCGAGGTGCGACCACTTGAGGACGCCCGTGACGAGGAGCACCGCGATGCCGCCGAAGGCCGCGGCGGTGGCGGGGATGCCGAGCAGGGATCCGCCGCACCAGAGCACGAGCAGCAGGACGAAGGTGGCCGCCATGATGCGCTCGTGGCCGGACAGCGGGCCGAGCCCCCGCAGCTCCTCGCGCGCGTGCGCCGGCGCCTCGGGGGTGCGGGTGAGCGTCGGCGGGTAGACGCGCGACATCGCCCACGGTACGACGACCAGGCTGAGGAGCCCGGGGACGAGCGCCGCGAGCGCCCAGCCGCCCCAGGTGACCTCGATGCCGAGGTCGGCCGCGGCCTTCTGGGCGACCGGGTTGCCGGCCATGGCCGTGACGAACATGGCGGAGGTGACGGTGTTGACCTGCACGCTGGTGAGCGCGAGGTAGGAGCCGAGGCGGCGGCGCGACGCGTCGGAGTCGGAGGTGGATCCCTGCACCCGGCTGAGCGACGCGACGATCGGGTAGACGACGCCGCCCGCCCGCGCGGTGTTCGACGGCGTCGCGGGCGCGAGCACGAGGTCGGTGAGCGCCATGCCGTACGCGAGGCCGAGGCTCGATCCGCCGAGCTTCGACACGAACGCCAGCGCGATGCGACGGCCGAGGCCCGTGACGAGGAAGCCGTCGGCGATGAAGAACGACGCGACGATGAGCCAGATGGTGGGGTTCGCGAAGCCGACGAGCGCCTCGCCGTCCGTGGTCATGGTGCCGGTGAGCATCGCGACCGCGAGGCCGACCAGCGCGACGGGCGCGGTGGGCAGCGGCTGCAGGATCAGGGCGAGGACGGTGCCGACGAAGATCCCGGCCATGTGCATGCCGCGCGGGTCGACGCCGGCGGGCGGCGGGACGAGCGCGATGCCGACCGCGACGGCGACGATGACGACGACGACGACCTGGATGATGCGCGAGCGGCGCGCGCGGCGGGCAGCGGCCGCGGCGTCGGGTGCGTCCGGCGCCTCGGCGGCGACCGATGCGACCCCGTCACGTGCCGGATCCACCTCGTCCCGCGGCGCTCCCCCCGGCCCCGGATCCGTCCCGGTGCCGGATGCGGACGAGGGGCCGGTGGGTGCAGGAGGAGGGGTCATGACCGGCCCATCCTCCGCGCGTGCGGGGGCCGGTGCCACTTGTCTTCATAGTGTTCACGAGGCGGCCGCCGCGGCGCCCCCGTCGTCGCGCGGGGCGCGCCGGGTCAGGCGGTGAAGCCCGTGGACGTGACGATGTGCAGGCGCTGCGTGGGCCGCGTCATCGCGACGTAGAGGCCGGCGGCGCCGCGCGAGGTGTGCGCGAGGATCTCGTCCGGCTCCGCGATGACGACGACGTCGAACTCCAGGCCCTTGGCCTCCTGCGAGCCGAGCACCGCGATGGGCCGGCCGAGCCCGCCGACGCCGATGCCGACCGCGGATCCGAACCGCTCGGCGAGCGCCCGGTGCAGCTCCTCGACGCGGTCGTCGCGGGCGATGACCGCGAGCGTGCCCGTGTCGCCGCCCTCGCGCTCCTCGTCCACCACGTCGACGACGGCGGACACGACCTCGTCGGTCGCGACCTCGACCGTGTCGATCGGGTGCTCCCCCTCGCGGACCGCACGCGAGCGGGTGACCGGGAGGCCGTGCGCGATGGCCATGCGCTCGGCGGCCTCGGCGATCCGGGCGGGCGTGCGGTAGTTGACCGTGAGCTCCTCGAGGCGCCACTCGCGGCCGAGCACCTGGCCGAGCGCGTCCTGCCAGCTGGTGACGCCGACGGCGGAGCTCGCCTGCGCGACGTCGCCCACGATCGTGAAGGAGCGCAGCGGGCAGCGGCGGAGGAGCACGCGCCACTGCATGGGGCTCAGCTCCTGCGCCTCGTCGACCACGATGTGGCCGTAGGTCCAGGTGCGGTCGGATGCGGCGCGCTCGGCGGTCGTGCGCCGCGCGGCCTGCTCGGCGAAGCCCTCCGCGAGGCGCTCGGCCGTGACCATGCCGCCGACGCCCATGTTCTCGATGGCCTGCTCGGCGTTCTCGATGTCGCGGAGGCGCTGCTGCTCGCGCTCGCGGGCGCTCGCGTCGGCCTGCGCGCTGAACTCGCCGAGGAGCTCGGCGGCCTCGTCGAGGAGCGGCACGTCGGCGATCGTGAAGGGCGCGTCGCGGTCGCGACGGAGGAGCGCGCGCTTCTCGGGGCTCCAGCGCGGCGTGAGCGAGGCGAGCCAGTTCGGGCGCGCGTAGAGGTCCTGGATCAGCTTCTCCGGGGTGAGCGGCAGCCACGCGGTGTTGAGAGCGACCTTCACGTCGTACGAGGTGCGGAGGTCCTCGCGGAGCATGGCGAGGTCGCTGTCGTCGAGCGCGCTGCCGTTGCGGCGCATCTGCGAGGCGAGGAGCTGCGCGAGGGATCCGAGCGCGGCCTTGTTGAAGACCACGCGGGCCTCGTTGTGCGGCTTCCGGCTGTCCTGCGCGCGGCGGAGCGCGTTCGCGACGAGCGACGGCTCGAGCACGATGCGCTCGCCGTTGACGTCGAGCGTGACGGCCTCGGTGGGGACGACCTGGCGCGAGCGCACGGCGCGCTGCAGCAGGCCGGCCATCTCGGCGGATCCCTTGACGGCCGCGACCTCGGGCGCGTCCTCCCCGGCCGCGTCGATGCCCGGGTAGAGCTGGCCGACGCTCGCGAGCACGACGCCCGTCTCGCCGAGGGACGGCAGCACGGCCTCGATGTACTGGAGGAAGGAGCGGCTGGGACCCACCACGAGGACGCCCGAGGAGGCGAGCCGGTCGCGGTGCGAGTAGAGGAGGTACGCCGCGCGGTGCAGCGCGACCGCGGTCTTGCCGGTGCCGGGCCCGCCCTGCACGACGAGCACGCCGCGGAGGTCGGAGCGGATGATGCGGTCCTGCTCGGCCTGGATGGTGGCGACGATGTCGTTCATCCGGCCGGTGCGGCCCGCGGCGAGCGCGGCGAGCAGCGCGCCCTCGCCCTGGAGGCTCGTGCGGCCCTCGTCGAGCAGCGTGGGGTCGAAGACCTCGTCCTCGACGTGCACGACCTCGCGGCCGCGCGTGGTCAGGTGGCGGCGGGCGCGGGCGCCGAGCGGCGTGGCGGCGGTGGCCTGGTAGAACGCGCTCGCCTGCGGCACGCGCCAGTCGAGGAGCAGCGGCTGGAGGTCGTCGTCGCGGAGGCCGATGCGGCCGATGTACCTGTACACCGGGTCCCCGTCGCCGGCCGTCCGCGCAGGTGCCCCGTCGCGTGGCTCGTCCTCCGGCAGGTGCCCGTCCTCGAACTCGAGGCGCCCGAAGACGAGCCGCTCGTCGACCTCGCGCAGCGCCTGCAGGCGGTCCTCGTAGATGCGCGCGAACGCGTCGCGCTCGGACCGGTTCTGGTGCGTGCCGCCCGTGGGGCTGTCGCGCACCGCCGTCAGCTGATCCCGGGTCTCCGCCCGCACCGCGTCGAGTCGCCCGTAGAGGCGGGTGACGTACGCCCGCTCGCGATCCAGCTCCGTACCGGTCACCTGCACACCCCTTGGAATTCCGGCGTCAATCCTATCGAGCCGAGGCGGCGTCGCCTGACCGCGCGCGGGGGTCCCGACGGGGTCGGCGGGTGGCCCGTGCGGGGGTCAGCGACGCGTGCCTGCCAGGCGCTGCGGGCCCGTCGTGGCCGGCTGCGGGCGTCGGCGGAGGGCGCGGCGGCGGGCGTTCTCGGAGCGGGCCGTGAGGATCAGGACGAGCACGACCCCGATCAGCGCGCCCAGGCCGTTGTGCACCAGGTCGCGGACGTCGGAGACGCGCGTGGGCAGGAACATCTGCGCGGTCTCGATCAGCGCCGAGAGGCCGACGCCGAGCGCGATCGCGAGCCACCAGCGCGAGCGGCCGAGGAGCAGCACGAGGAACATGCCGACGGGCACGAACATCGCGACGTTCGCGGCGCCCTCGACGAAGGAGTACGTGATCCACGCCGTGCCGTCGTGCCGGTGCAGGGCGCGGAGGGCGCGGAAGAGGTAGCCGTCGATGCGGCGGTCGTAGGGCTCCGGCGACAGCGTGATCCACGCGACCAGGCCGAGGTACAGGGCCGTGGCGGTTCCGAGGACGGGGTGGCGGAGGAGCATCCGTCCATCATCCGGGCATCGCCCTGGGCGCCGGATCCGCCGGAGGTGCCGGTTCCGTGACGCCCTGTTGCGCCGGACCCGTCCTCGGGGATGACCCGATGGGACCATGTGCGTGCAGCGCATCCCGCGAAGCCTCGCGTCCCACCCGCATCCGCGGCCGGACACCGCCTGCGATCAGTTCCCGCTCGCCGCGGGCGGTCGTGCGAGGCCGCCCGACGGCACGAGAGACCCGCGGAGGTCCCCATGCTCGACAGCACCGACCGGATCCAGACGTCCCACGCCGGCAGCCTGCCGCGGACGGACGCGCTCATCGCCGCCAACGCGGCGCGCGCCGACAGCAGGAAGGCCGCCATCGCGGGCGGCGGCGCGGCGTCCGCGCCGGTCCCCGCCGACGACGGCCTCGACGCCGTGCTCGCCGACGCGGTCGACGGCCTCGTCGCCCGCCAGCGCGAGGTCGGGATCACCGTCCCCGGCGACGGCGAGTACGGCAAGGCCATGTCGAGCGCGATCGACTACGGCGCCTGGTGGTCGTACTCGTTCCAGCGGCTCAGCGGGCTCGAGCTCGTGCCGGGCGGCCCGTTCTCCTCGGAGCCCGTGCGCAGCACGCCGGGTCACGTGCGGCTCACCACGTTCCCCGACCGACGCGACTGGACGATCTTCGCGGACGCCTACCGGGATCCGTCGAGCGGCATCACGGTCGGCGACGCCCCCATCGAGTTCCCGAGCGCCACCGGGCCCGTCTCCTACACGGGGCACGCGGCGATCCAGGCCGACATCGCGCACCTGAAGGCCGGACTGGAGGCGAACGGGTACGAGGAGGGCTTCCTGACGTCCCTCTCCCCCGGCAGCGCCTCCCGCATCGGCAATCTGCACTACGCGACCGAGGAGGAGTTCATCTGGGCGTGCGCGGAGGCGATGCGCGAGGAGTACGTCGCGATCATCGACGCGGGGCTCGTGCTGCAGATCGACGACCCGTCCATCGCGGAGAACTGGGACCAGATCAACCCGGAGCCGAGCGTGGAGGACTACCTCGCCTTCACGCGCATCCGGGTGGAGGCGCTCAACCACGCGCTGCGCGGGCTTCCGCCAGAGCGGATCCGCTTCCACCTCTGTTGGGGCTCGTGGCACGGACCGCACACGACCGACATCGAGTTCCGGCACATCGTGCGGACCATGCTCGACATCGACGCGGGCGCGTACTCGTTCGAGGGCGCCAACGCGCGGCACGAGCACGAGTGGCGCGTGTGGGAGGACGTGGAGCTGCCCGACGGGAAGCTCATCGTGCCGGGCGTCGTGGGGCACGCGACCAACGTGGTCGAGCACCCGGAGCTCGTGGCCGACCGGATCGAGCGCTACGCGCGGCTCGTGGGCCGGGAGCGCGTGATCGCGTCGACCGACTGCGGGCTCGGCGGGCGGATCCACCCGCAGATCGCGTGGGCGAAGCTGGAGAGCCTGGCGCAGGGCGCGGAGATCGCGACCCGGCGGCTCTGGGGCTGACCGCGCGGGCGGGTCAGACCGAGAGGATCGCGTGCACGTCGTGGCCGGCGAGGCGCGCGCGGCCGCCGAGGTCCGCGAGCTCGAGCACCACGCCGATCCCGGCGACCTCGTAGCCGGCGCGCTCCAGGAGCCGCGCGGCCGCCTCGAGGGTGCCGCCGGTGGCGAGGACGTCGTCGAGGAGCAGCACGCGGGATCCCGGCATGAGCTGGCCCGGGTGCAGCTCGATGGCCGCCTCCCCGTACTCGAGCGCGTAGGTCTCGCGCAGCACCTCGCCGGGCAGCTTGCCGGCCTTGCGGACCGCGAGCGTGCCGACGCCGGACGCGTACGCGGCGGCCGCCGCCAGCAGGAAGCCGCGCGCCTCGACGCCCGCGACCGCGTCGACGGGTCCGCACGCGGCCACGAGGTCGTCGACCACGGCACGCAGCGCGGTGCCGTCGGCGAGCACGGGGGTGAGGTCGCGGAAGAGGATCCCCGGCTGCGGGAAGTCGGGGACGGTGAGCAGCAGGGAGCGGACGAGGTCGGAGACGGGGGTGTCAGGCACCCGACAACGGTAGTCGGTGGGCGGGCGGCGGCGGTCCGTCAGGCGCGTGTGGTGGGCTGGGGCTCCCCGTCCGACGCCCGCGACCCCCGCCGACCCGAGGAGCCCCATGGACCCCGTCGAGATCGTCCGCGACGTCGTCGACCGCGCGACCGCCGTCGAGGCGCCGCTGGAGACGGGACCCGCGCTCGTCGCCGTCGCGCTCGCCGCGGTGCTCGTGCTCGTGCCGGCCGCCTGGCGGCTCACGCGGCACGCCGTGACGATCGTGCACGAGGGCGGCCACGGGCTCGCGGCGACGCTGAGCGGGCGGCGTCTCGCGGGGATCCGGCTGCACTCGGACACCTCGGGCCTCACGGTGAGCGTCGGCCGGCCGCGCGGACCGGGCATGGTCGTCACGCTGCTGGCGGGCTACCCGGCGCCCGCGCTCGCGGGCCTCGGCGCCGCGTGGCTGGCGGGATCCGGTCGCTCGGCCGCCGTCCTGTGGCTCTGGCTGCTGCTGCTCGCGCTCGTCGTGATCCAGGTGCGCAACTGGTTCGGGCTGTGGTCGTGCCTCGTCGCCGGGGTCGTGGTGGGCGTCATCGCGGGCGCCGCGCCGATCGTGGTGCAGGGCGTCGCGGCGCACTCGCTCGCGCTCTTCCTGCTGCTCGGCGCGCTGCGGGCGACGCTCGAGCTGCAGCGGTCGCGCTCCCGGCGCGGCGGTGGCGCGTCCGACGCCGACCAGCTCGGGCGGCTCACGCACCTGCCCGGGATCCTCTGGGTCGGCGTGCTCGTCCTGGTCGCGGCCGCGTGCCTCGTCGGTGGCGTCGTGCTGCTCGGGATCCCCGCGCTGCTCGGACGCTGACCCGCCCCCGCACGCGACGCGGCCGCCGCGCCCCGGGTGGGACGCGACGGCCGCGGGTGGTCGGAGGGCCCTACATCTCCTCGTGCGTGTCCGGGTCGCCGTCCCAGAGGCGCGACTGCGGGCCGGAGCCGATCGCGCGCACCTCCTCCTCGGTGAGCTCGAAGCCGAAGACGTCGAGGTTCTGGCGCTGGCGCTCGGGATCCGTGGAGCGCGGGATCGGCAGCGCGCCCGACTGGACGTGCCAGCGCAGCACGGCCTGCGTCGGCGTGACGCCGTGCGCCTCGGCGGCCGCGACGACGGCGGGGTCCTGCATGAGCTGCTCGCGCGTGCCGAGCGGCGACCAGCTCTCCGTCACGATGCCGTGCTCGGCGTGGAACGCGCGGAGATCCGCCTGCGCGAACGTCGGGTGCAGCTCGACCTGGTTGACGACGGGCAGCACGCCCGTCTCCTCCTGGATGCGCGTGAGGTGCGCGGGCGTGAAGTTCGAGACGCCGATGGAGCGGACGAGCCCGCGCTCCTTCAGCTCGACGAACGCGCGCCAGCTGTCGACGTACCTGTCGACGCTCGGGTTCGGCCAGTGGATGAGGTACAGGTCGACGTAGTCCACGCCGAGCGACGCGCGGGACTCCTCGAAGGACGCGAGCGTCTCGTCGTAGCCGTGGTGGCGGCCGGGCAGCTTGGTGGTGAGGAAGAGCTGTTCGCGCGGGACGCCGGAGCGGCGCATCCCGTCGCCCACCGCGGCCTCGTTGCCGTAGTTGAGGGCCGTGTCGAGCAGGCGGTAGCCGGCGCCGATCGCGCCGGAGACGAGCTCGGCGCCCGCGTCGTCGTTGAGCCCGTACGTGCCGAGGCCGATGGCGGGGATGCGGTTCCCGTCGGACAGTTCCAGTGTGGGGATCGTGGTCATCCCCTCACGCTACGCCGGGGCGTCAGGCGCGGTCGGTGGGCGCGGATCCGGCGTCGGCGGGCGACGCGGCGGCGGCGTCGTCCGCGTCGGCGTCGCGCTCCTCGGCCGTGTGGTCGCGCCCGAACACCGTGGTGGCGGCCCACGCGATCATGCCGCAGACGGTGAGGATGTCGGCGACGTTGAAGACCGCGAACCACTCGACGGCGATGAAGTCGACGACGTGGCCGGACAGCGGCCCGTCCTCCGCGCGCGTGATGCGGTCGAAGAGGTTGCCGAGCGCGCCCGCGAGCACGGCGGAGAGCAGCAGCACCTGGAGGAGCGAGGCGCGGTGGCGGATCTGCCAGCCGACCCACACGGCGAGGCCGAGCGCGAGCGCCATGATCCCGACGGTGAGCAGCGGCCCCACCTCGGCGCCCATGCCGAAGGAGACGCCCGGGTTGTAGACGAGGGCGAAGCGCGCGGTCGGGAACAGCGGGATGGTCTCGCCGCCGCCGAGGGCGTCGACGGCCCAGCGCTTGCTGAGCTGGTCGAGCACGAACCCGACGACCACCACGACGACCGCGAGCGCCACGACGACGGGGCGGGAGGTGCGGGGACGGCGTGCGGCGGCAGGTGCGGTGGTCACGCGACGAGCCTAGGCGGTGGTCGCGGCCGGATCCTCCGGGTCGTCGGCGACGGGCGGCGCGAGCGGCGCGGCCGCGGCCCGGTCGCGGATCCGCGTGGCCGCCTCCCGCGGGAAGGTGCTGCGCACGAGGTGCCGGGTGCCGTCCGCCGACTCGATCGCGACCCCGGGCCCGGCGTCGAGCAGGATCGCGGCGCCGCCGCCCGGCAGCGTCCGCACGCCGATGCCGCCGACGGTCCGCGGGCGGAGGTGGTCGACGACCGTGCAGTCCGCGATGGCGGAGTACGGGATCCGGATGCGCTTCAGCGGCACGAGCGCCACCTCGACGTCGTCGGGGTCGAGCGTGATGCGGATCCGCAGCGACCCGACGACGGCCCCGGCGGCCACGAGCAGCACGGCGAGGACCACGCCGAGCGCGGAGCCCCCGGTGGCGACGAGGGCCACGAGGCCGGCCACGGCGATCACCAGTCCGGCGATGCGGACGGCGCGCGGGGCGGGCGTGGTCTGGCGGAAGCGCGCGTCGGGTGAGGGCGTGGTCACGCCCTCACCCTAGGCGCGGGTTCCGCGGGGACGGGTCAGGCGTGCTGCTCGTCGTGCTCGCCCTCGGCGATCTCCTCGATCAGCTTCGCGTTGAACGCGGGCAGGTCGTCGGGGTTCCGGCTCGTGACGAAGCCGCTGTCGACCACGACCTCCTCGTCGACCCACTCGGCGCCCGCGTTGCGGAGGTCGGTGGCGAGGGTCGGGTACGAGGTCATCCGGCGGCCGTCGACCACGCCGGCCTCGATGAGGATCCACGGCGCGTGGCAGATGGACGCGACGGGCTTGCCCGCCGTGAAGAAGGCCTTGGCGAAGGCGACCGAGTCGGCGTCGACGCGGAGGTCGTCCGCGTTCACGACGCCGCCGGGCAGAACGAGGCCGTCGTAGTCGGCCGCGTTCGCGTCCTTCACCTGCACGTCCACGTCGAACGTGTCGGCCTTGTCGATGTGGTTGAGGCCCTGCACGGTGTCCGACTTCGGGGACACGAGCACGGGCTTCCCGCCCGCCTCCTGCACGGCCTTCCACGGCTCCGTCAGCTCGACCTGCTCGAAGCCGTCTGTCAGCAGGAAGGCCACCGTGCGGCCCTGGATGCTCTCTCCGGTCATGTGCGTTCCTCCTCGTGAGAGTGTCGCCGCCCGGTCGGACGGCGCCTTCGACGCTACGCTCGCGCGCCGTCGGCGACCGAGGTGCGGAAGACGTTCACAGGGCGCCCGGAGACGGCGGTGTCGATCGCGAAGACGCCGCCGGAGAGCGGGTGCTCCTCGAGCTGCTCCTCGGTGAGGTTCTCGCGGGCGGTGCCGATGACGAGGGTGCGGAGGTCCGGTCCCGCGAAGGCCACCGACGTGACGTTGGGCGCCGGGATCTCGATCTCGAGGTCCTTCGTGCCGTCGGGCGCCCAGCGGATCACCTTGCCGCCGCCGTAGATCCCGTTCCACGCGTAGCCGTCCACGTCGAGGGTGAGGCCGTCGCTCATCTCGCCGTGGATCCAGTGCTCGAGGTCGCCGAGCTCGCCGTCGGCCGAGTAGGGCGCGCGGTACACGGTCCGCTGCCCGGTGTCGGCGAGGACCATGGTGCGGCCCCCGTCGGTCCACTCGAAACCGTTGGTGACGGCGAAGCCGCCGAGCAGCGTGCGGAGGGTGCCGGATCCGTCGATCGAGTAGACGGCCGCGTCGGGCTCGCCGTCGGTGACGTCCATGGATCCGATGACGAAGCGGCCGTCGGGATCGACCTTGCCCTCGTTGAGCCGGATGCCGCCGTGCCCGTGCTCCACCCGGGCGAGCTCGCGCGTGATCCGGCCCTCGCGGTCGACGAGCACGATGCGGTCGCCGAGCCCCGCGACGTAGCCCCCGTCGTCGGCGGGCTGGAAGGACGCGAGCGGCGGCGGCAGCTCGAGCACGGTGTCGTCGGATCCGTCGACCGTGCCCTGCCACGGGCTCCGATGCAGCGTGCCCGCGGTGATGTCGTTCCACATGACGTCGCCGGCCGGATCCCACCACAGGCTCTCGACGAGGATCGCGCGGGCGTCGCGCAGGACGCGGAGGTCGGAGGTGAGGACGGTCATTGATCCAGCCAAGCACCGGCGGCGCCGGCCCGTCCGCGGAGCGAAGCCCGGCCGGCCGTTCCTGCACGCGGACTGTGAGCGCCCTCACCATTCGTGCGACGACGAAGGGGCGGGCGTAGCGTCGGTGACGAGCCGGACGACGCGCCACCCGCGCGCCCGGCCCGCGGGTCCCTCTCCTCCGGAGGCCGCCCGCCCGGACCGGGAACCCCCGGTCCCCCGCCAGACAACGAGGAGTCGCACATGACCACGACCGTCGATCGCCCCACCGCCACCTCCGAGAAGGCCACCCAGCCCGAGGGCTCGAAGCCCACCAAGCGCCAGAACGCCGAGCGCGGCTTCAAGGCCAGCCAGCAGCTGCACGAGAACATGCAGAAGGTGCTCGTCGACCTCATCGAGCTGCACATCCAGGGCAAGCAGGCGCACTGGAACGTCGTCGGCAAGAACTTCCGCGACCTCCACCTCCAGCTCGACGAGATCATCGACTCGGCCCGCGAGTTCAGCGACGACCTGGCCGAGCGCATGCGCGCCCTGCACGCCACGCCGGACGGCCGCAGCGACACCGTCGCCGAGACCACGACGCTCCCCGAGTACCCGCAGGGCGAGGTCGACACGGCCGAGACCGTCGATCTCGTGACCCAGCGCCTCGAGGCCGCCGTGCACACCATGCGCGAGGTCCACGACGACGTCGACGAGGAGGACCCGACCACCGCGGACCTCCTCCACGGCTTCATCACCGCGCTCGAGCAGTACGCGTGGATGGTCTCCGCGGAGAACCGCCGCGTCGGCCAGGCCGCCGAGTAGCGCGAGCAGCACGCACATCACGACCCGAGGGCCGCGCCGCCAGGTGCGGCCCTCGTCGTGTCCGACGGGCACGGCAGACGACATGACGACGCCCCTCGCGGGGCAGACGAGGAGACCGAGATGGATCTCGGCATCACAGGGAAGACCGCGCTCATCACGGGAGCCGACTCGGGGATCGGGTGGGAGACCGCCCGCATCCTGCTCGCGGAGGGCGCGACCGTCGTCCTCAGCGACCAGGACCAGGGCTCGCTCGACGAGGCCGCCGCGAAGCTCGACGGCGGGGACCGCGTGCACGCGTTCGCGGCCGACGTGACGAGCGTCGAGTCGCTCGCCGCGCTGCACGACAAGGTGCAGGAGGCGGTCGGCGACATCGACATCCTCGTGCAGTCCGCGGGCATCACGGGCGCGCAGGGCCTCTTCCACGAGATCGACGACGAGGGCTGGACGAACACCATCGAGGTCGACCTCATGGGACCCGTGCGGCTCGTGAAGCAGTTCCTCCCGTCGCTCCGCAAGGGCGGCTGGGGCCGGATCGTGTTCCTCGCCTCCGAGGACGCCGTGCAGCCGTACGACGACGAGCTCCCCTACTGCGCCGCCAAGGCCGGGATCATCGCGCTGTCGAAGGGCCTGTCCCGCAGCTACGCGGAGGAGGGCCTGCTCGTGAACGCGGTCTCGCCCGCCTTCATCCACACGCCCATGACCGACGCGATGATGGAGAAGCGCGCCGACCAGCTGGGCACCTCGAAGGACGACGCGATCGAGTCGTTCCTCGACGAGGAGCGCCCCTACATGGAGCTCAAGCGCCGCGGCGAGCCCGCCGAGGTCGCCAACGTGGTCGCGTTCCTCTGCTCCGACCTCGCGTCGTTCGTGAACGGATCCAACTACCGCGTCGACTCCGGATCGGTGGCGACGATCTGATGGCGGATCTCAAGAAGGGCGACCACGTCACCTGGAACACGCCGCAGGGCGAGACCCACGGGAAGGTCGTCGAGGAGAAGACGAAGGACTTCCAGCACGACGGGCAGCACTTCACCGCGTCGAGCGACGAGCCCGCGTACATCGTGGAGAGCGACAAGTCCGGCAAGACCGCGGCCCACAAGGGATCCGCGCTGACGAAGAAGAAGTAGGCACCGCCTCCCCCGCGGGTACCGGCGACCGGTACCCGCGGGGGGGCGATCCGCTCCCGGGCCCGCGCCTAGGCTGTGGCCGATGGACACCGGGACCGCCGCCGCGACGCGCTCGACGTCGACGCGGGCGCCCCGGCACCGCGACGGCGTCGAGGTGTCGATCGACGCGGTCGCCGGCCTCCTCATCGCCGGCTTCGCCGTGGTGCCGCCCGTGGACGTGCAGGAGGCGAGCCTCCTCGTCGCCGCGCTGGCGCTCGTCGCGGTCGTCGTGCGGTCCGTCTTCCCCGGTGCCGCGCTCGTCCTCGCGTGGGCGATGGCGCTCGCGCAGTGGCAGCTCGGCGAGCGGCCCGGCTTCGCCGACGTCGCGCTCCTCCTCGTGCTGTACTCGACGGCGCGACGCGGATCCCGCGCCACCGCCGTCCTCGGCGCCGCCTCCGCGCTCCTCGGCGGCGCGGTCGCGACCGTCTACCTCCTGCAGACGGGCGCGCGGTTCGCCGTCCTCACGCAGCCCGGCGGCCCGGGCGGCGTGATCTTCGCCGCTGCCCCCGTCCTCGCCCTGCTGCTCGCGTGGCTGACCGGCCTCGTCGTGCGCGTGATCCGGTCCCGCACCACCGAGTCGCGCCTCCGCGTCCAGGCCGAGGACACCGCGGTGAAGGCCGTCGACCTCGCGCAGGCCGAGACGCTGCGGGCGAGCATGGCGCGCGACGTGCACGACATCGTCGGGCACTCGCTCGCGGTGATCATCGCGCAGGCCGACTCCGTGCAGTTCCTCGACGACGAGGAGCGGATCCGCGGCGTCTCCGCCACCATCGCCGACACCGCCCGCCGCTCGCTCGCCGAGGTGCGCGAGGTGCTGAGCGGCACGAGCACGGCCGAGGCCGACGACGGGCCCGAGGACCTCGACGCGGTCGTCGCGCAGGTGCGGGCGGCCGGCGTCGACCTCGCGCACGAGGTGCGGGGCGCCCGCCGGCTCGTGGATCCCGCGCGCCAGGTGGTCATCCGCCGCGTCGCGCAGGAGATGACGACCAACGCGATGCGGCACGGGGAGCCGGGCGGCCGGATCCGCCTGCGCGAGACCTGGCGCGCATCCGACGTCGTGCTCGAGGTCGAGAACCCCGTCGCCCGACGCGGCGACGTCCCGGACCGCACGGGCCCGCTGGGCCTCGAGTCGCTGCGCGTCGGCACGGGCGTCGAGGGCATGCGCGCCCGGCTCGCCGCCGTCGGAGGCGACCTCGAGGCCGAGGCCGTCGACCACCTGTTCACCGCGCGCGCCCGCATCCCCCTGCCCGCCGCGCACCCCACCCCCACCGTGCCGGGAGGCCGCCCGTGATCCGCATCGTGCTCGTCGACGACCAGGAGCTGTTCCGCGGCGGCGTGCGCGTCGCCCTCGACGCCCAGCCCGACCTCGAGGTGGTCGGCGAGGCCGGCGACGGGCGGGAGGGCCTCGCCGTGATCGACGAGGTGCATCCCGACGTCGTGCTCCTCGACATGCGCATGCCCGTGATGGACGGCCTCGAGACCGTGCGGGCCCTCTTCGACGGCACCCGGGAGACTCCCCCGCGCGTGATCGTGCTGACGACGTTCGCGCTGGACCGCGCCTCGGCCACGGCGATCCGGGGCGGCGCGAGCGGCTTCCTGCTCAAGGACGCGACGCCCGCGTTCCTCGCGGCCGCGATCCGCGCCGTGCACGCGGGCAGCGCCGTCCTCGCGCCGGACGAGCTCACGCAGCTGTTCACCTCCGACGCGACCGTCGCGCCCGCCCCCGTGGCGCCGCCCGAGTTCCGGTCGCTGAGCGCGCGCGAGAAGGACGTCTTCGGGCACGTGGCGCGCGGGCTGTCGAACGCGGAGGTCGCGGCGCTCGAGTTCGTGAGCGAGTCGACCGTGAAGACGCACGTGAGCAGCATCCTCGCGAAGCTCGCGCTGCGGGACCGCGTGCAGCTCGTCGTGTACGCGCACGACCACCGGCTCGTGGAGCGCGCGGGGGCGTAGCAGCCTCCCGCCTCCCGCCTCGGCGCGCGAGCGCCGCGGATCAGCCGCCGAGCGCGCCGCCGCACCGGTGCAGGTCGGTGGCGAGGGCGTCGATCTCGGCGCGGGCGGACTCCGCGGGGACGGACGGATCCACGTCCTCGGCCCAGATCGTGAACGCGACCTCGGTGCCGTCCTCCGCGTCGGCGATGCCGGTGAGGCCGTGCATGCGCTCGAGCGTGCCCGTCTTGCCGCGGATCCGGCCGGCGGCGGCGTCCGCCTCGCCCGTGAAGCGGCCGCCCTCCGCGAGGGTGCCGGTGCGCCCGGCGACGGCGAGACCCGCGTCGACGATGGCGAGGTCGCCGCGGTGCTCGGCGATCCGCACCATGAGCCGGGTGAGGAGCGCGGCCGGCACGCGGTTGGCGTCCGACAGGCCGGAGCCGTCGACCAGGACGATGCCGTCGGTCGGCAGGTCGAGGTCGGCGAGGGCGGCGGGCGTGCCGCGCTGGATGTCCGCGGCCGCGCTGCCCGCGCCCGTCTCGATCGCGACGAGCCGCGCGAGGGTCTCGGCGAGCGTGTCGTCCGAGTGGGTGAGCATGTAGCCGACGAGGTCGCGGACGGGCGCGGACTCCACGGTGCCGAGAACGGCGGATCCGGGCGCCGCGGTCACGAGCGGGCCGTCGGCCGCCACGTCGTCGCCGAGGAGCGCCGCGAAGGCGTCGGCCGCGCGCGCGACCGCCTTCTCGCCGCGGCGCGAGTAGGCCTCGGCCGGGTCGTCGCGGTCGCCGTCGACCATGAGCGCCGTGATGTTCGACATGGATCCGCCCCGCCTCGCCTCGAGCGGCCACTCCGGCAGCCAGGCCGGCCCGGTGAACAGCCCGCTGTCGACCTGGAGGCGGCGGATGGGGACGCCCGCCAGGTCGGGATCCTGGCGTCGGGCGTCGAGCACCTGGCGCGCGAGGTCGTCCAGGTGCGGGGCGTCCGGGTAGACGCCGTCGGTGCCGGACGGCAGGCGGCTGAGCGTGGGATCGCCCCCGCCGACGAGGACGACCGTGTCGGCGCGCGCGCCCTGCACGACCCGGGTCGCGATGCGGCGGTCGGGGCCGAGCGCCTCGACGGCGGCCGCCGCGGTGAGGACCTTCATGGTGCTGGCGGTCGCCGCCGGCTCGCCGCCACGCACGTCGAGGACGGCGCGCCCCGCGTCGCCGTCGACCTCCGCGGCCGAGAGGTGCAGTGTGCCGGTCGACCAGCCGGCCGTGAGCGCGTCGACCGTGCAGGACGCGGGATCCGCCGAGGCCCCGCCCGCGGGCGACGGGAGGATCCCGGTGGCGAGCCCGACGCCGACCACCGCGGTCGCGACGACGGCCGCGAGCACCGCGTCACGGCGGCGGCGGACGGACCGGGAGCGGCCCGGCGGTCGTCGGGCGGGCGCGGGGCGGGATCCGGTCATGTCCTCAGGCTAGGAAATGCGGGGGCCCGCCGCCTCCGTCGCGGGTGCCGGCCGCTCCCCCGGGCGGACGATCCGGGCGGCGCGTCGGGCGGCGCGTCAAGATCAGCGCAGCATGCCGCCCTGGCGCCCCGACTCGGCCCACGCGAGCGCGCGCGTGACGACGCGCTCGCTCACGTCGAGCACGCGCGCGATCTCCGCGGTGTCGCGGCCCTTCGAGCGCTCCTCGACCGCGATCTGCAGCTTCCGACGGGTGATGCCCTTCGGCAGCGACGGGAGGGCGGGCGCGGCGGGCGTCGCGGCGCCGACCTCGGGGGCGGCATCCGACGCGGCCCGCGCGGCCCGATCGGCGGACCGCCGGCGGTGCCGCTCGGCCTCCGTCGTGGCCTCCACCGTGGCGAGCGCGAGCGTGGCCGCGAACAGCCCGCGGCCGGCCGCGGTGCCGGCCTCCAGCCCGTCGCGGATGGCCCGGAAGGCGATGCCGCGGGCCTCGAGCCCGTTGAGGATCCGCACGACGTCGGCGGCGCCCGGCCCCAGCCGGTCGAGGCTCACGACGAGCAGCTCGTCGTTCTCGCGGAGGTAGTCGAGCGCGTCCTGCAGGCCGGGGCGCGGGGCCCGGCGCCCGCCGGCGACGTCGACGAAGATGCGCTCGCAGCCGGCCTGGTCGAGGGCGTCGACCTGGTCCTGGTACGGCTCCTCGGAGCGCGCGACGCGGACGTAGCCCACCAGCGTGGTCATGCGCCCTCCCTCCCTGCGTGCGCCCCCGCGCCACGCGACGACGGACGGGCGCCGATCAGGCGCCCGTCCGTCCCGTCCATGCGTCGATCAGCTCGCGTCGTCGGACTGCGGCGACGCCGTGTCCTTCTTCTCCTGCAGGCGCTCGATCTGCTCGCTCGCCTCCGCCTTGTTGAGGTCGGCGGGGATCTCCTCGCCGGCCTGCGTGGCGAGCGAGTCGAGGTAGCTGCGCTGCGCGCCCGTCATCGGCTCGTCGCCCGTGACCCACGTGCTCGGGTCCTTCTCGGCGCTCTGCGGCGGCGTGGGGGTGGAGGAGCCGAGCATCTCCTTCTCGTCGCCGCCTGTGGTGTCCTGGTTCGCATCGCTCATGGTGGTGCCTCCTCGTGTGGTGCCTCCGACGCTACTCGCGACGGGCGACACCGGACGGGTGCCGGGGTCGCCCGCGACGCCGGGCGGCTAGCCCCGGATCGTCAGCCCCGGGCGCCGCGCAGCAGCGCCTCGCGGTGCTCGGTGACGGCGCGCAGCAGGCGCCGCTCGTCGTCGAGGTGGCCGGCCTCGGATCGGCCGGACGCGGCGGGGCGCTCCGAGAGCATCCGCTGGCGGGCGAACGCGAGCCGGGTGGCGTCCCGCGTGAACAGCCCCATCGCCCGGCCCGCCTCGCCGCCGCGCGTGCGCGCCCAGAGCCGGGCCCGACGACGCCCCTGCCACGTGCTCAGCATCTCGACCTCGGCGGGCGTGAACCAGCCGACGGCGGCGTACTCGCGGAGGCGGCGGCGCGTGAGGTGGATCTCGTAGCGGCGCAGCAGGATCACCACGGTCACGAGGAACGCGAAGATCGGCACCTGCAGCAGCACGTAGAAGGAGAGGAAGTCGCCCGTGATGGTGACGCCCGTGTTCCAGAGGGCATGCAGCACGATGGCGCCGACCAGGCCGATCGCGCCGAAGCCGAGGGCGGCACCCGGTCCGCGGCGCGCGCCGTAGCCGATCGCGATGCCGGTGATCATGGTGAAGGTCACGTGCGCGAACGGCGAGAAGAGGCCGCGGAGCACGAACGTGCCGACGAGCGTGCCCGTCGTGCCGGAGACGAGCGGGCCGCCGAAGTAGACGATGTTCTCCGTGAAGGCGAAGCCGGCCGCGATGGTGGCGCCGTAGACGACGCCGTCCACCGGCCCGTCGAAGTGGCGGCGCGCGACCCAGAAGATGAGGAGCAGCCCGATCGCCTTCGCGGACTCCTCGACGACGGGCGCCTGGACCGCCAGCTGCAGGAACTCCGTGTAGCGCGTGGGCACGCCGATCGCGAGGCGCGCGTACTGCGCGACGAGGTCGAAGAGGAGCGCGATGGCCACCGACGCGGCCGCGCCCCACAGCAGCGCGAACAGCAGGGCCAGCCGGGGCTCGGGCTCCCACCGGTCGACCCAGCGGATGGCGAGGAGCACGCCGGCGAGCGGGATGAGGGCGAGGAGCGCGCAGATCGCGACGGCCTGGACCCCGAGGCTGAGCACGAGGTACGCGGCGACGACGAGGCCGACGAGCAGCAGGACGGCGACGCCCACGACGCCGAGCACGGCCGACGCGGTGATGCGCGAGGGCGCGTGCGCCGTCGGCAGCTCCATGGACGGCGGCGGGGAGGTCGGCGAGGGACGGTGGACGGTCACGGGGACGGACGGGTCGGTCACGACGGCCCTCTCTTCGGCGGATCGGCGTCGCCAGCCTACTGGCGGGGTCGGCGGCCGTCGGGGGCGGCGTCGCACGCGGACACGAGGGGCGCGACGCGGGCCGTTCAGGCCGCCTTGCCGGGGTTGAGGATGCCCTGCGGGTCGAAGACGCGACGGATCCCGGCGGCCAGCCCCATGACGTCGTCGCCCAGCTCGTCGGCGAGCCAGCGCCGCTTGAGGAGGCCCACGCCGTGCTCGCCCGTGAGCGTGCCGCCGAGGTCGACGGCCGCGCGGAAGAGGAGGTCGGCCGCGCGCCAGACGTCGTCGGGGATGCCGGTCGCGTCGCCGTCGGGCGTGGTCGGGTCCTCCGGGATGCAGAAGTTCGGGTGCAGGTTGCCGTCGCCCGCGTGCGCGACCGTCGGGATCCGGAGGCCCGTCTCGCGCTCGATCTCCCGGATCCGCGCGAGCATGTCGGCGAGGCGCGAGCGCGGCACAGCCACGTCCTCGATGAGCACGCGGCCGCGGGCGGCGAGCGCGGGGTGGAAGGCGCGGCGGATGGCGAGGAGGCGCTCGCCCTCGTCGGCGTCGTCGGTCACGTCCGCGGTGCCGCCGCCCGCCGCGACGACCTCGACCACGCGCGCGGCCTCGTCGGCGGCGTCGGGTCCGTCGCAGCGCACGAGCAGGTGGGCGGATCCGCGCGTGGAGTGGTCGGTGCCGAGGAACGCGTCGATGGCCTCCAGCGCGTCCGCGTCGAGCAGCTCCATGGCGGCGGGCCGGATGCGCGCGGCCGTGATCGCGGACGACGCGGCCGCCGCCGAGGTGGAGTCGGGGAAGAAGGCGGCGACCGTCGACGGCGTCGCGGTCGGCAGCGGGCGGAGGCGCACGGTCGCCCGCACGATGACGCCGAGCGTGCCCTCCGAGCCGATCATCAGCGCGGTGAGGTCGTAGCCCGTGACGCCCTTGACCGTGCGGTGGCCCGTGTCGATCACGCGGCCGTCCGCGAGCACGACCGTGAGCGCGAGGACGGCCTCGCGGGTCACGCCGTACTTGGCGCACAGGAGGCCGCCCGCGTTGGTGGCGATGTTGCCGCCGATGGTGGAGATGGCCTTGCTCGCGGGATCCGGCGAGTACCAGAGGCCGAGCGGGGCGAGCCGGGCGTTGAGGTCGTCGTTGAGGACGCCGGGCTCCACCACCGCGAGCTCGTCGGCCTCGCTGACCTCGAGGATCCGGTCCATGCCGCGCACCGAGAGCACGATCTCGCCCGCGGTCGCCGTGGCGCCGCCCGCGAGGCCCGTGCCGGCGCCGCGCGTGACGACGGGCGTGCCGGTGGCGCTCGCGATGCGGAGGGTCGTGACGACATGATCCACCTCGGTCGCGCGCACGACGGCGATCGGGTCGGCGGGGCTGCGGTAGCCGGAGCGGTCGGAGCGCGCGTCCTCGAGGGAGGCCGGGTCGGTGTCGACGACGTCGCCGAGGGCCCGGACGAGCTCGGCGCGGACGGCGTCGGCCCCCGCGTCCGAGCCCGCGTCGGCGGAGGGGGTGTGGACCTCGTCGTCGATCATGCGATCCACCCTAGGTCGCGCGCCCGTCGTGGTCGGGGGCGTCGGGCAGGCTGGTCGCATGGACTCCCCCGGCGCCGCCGCGCACGTCGCCCGCACCGTGCTCGAGGTCCCCGGTCCCTTCGACGGCGGCGGCGTGATCCGCTTCCTCTCCTGGCACGCGGTGACGGGCGCCGAGGAGGGCGACGCGGCGTCGTTCACGCAGTCCGCCCGGCTCGCGCACGGCGCGGGGACAGTGACCGTGCGGCTCGTCGACCGCGAGCCGGGCGACGAGGCGGACGCGAGCATCGAGGTCACCACCCGCGTCGAGCACGGCGCCGATTCCGCCGAGCTCCTCGCCGGCACGCGCCGCCTGCTCGGCCTCGACGTGGACGCGGCGCGCATCGACGCGGACCTCGCCCGCGACCCCGCGCTCGCCGCCGTCGTGCGCGCCACCCCCGGCCTCCGGATTCCCGGCACGCTGGATCCGCGGAGCACCCTCTTCCGCACCATCGTCGGCCAGCAGATCTCCGTCGCCAGCGCGCGCGCCACCCACGGCCGCATGACGGCCGACCTCGGCGAGGACCTGCCCGCGTCGGTGACGCACGGATCCGTCACGCGCCTGCCGCCGACCGCCGCGCGCATCGCCCGCGACGGCGCCGAGCTCTTGCGCGGCCCGGCCCGGCGCACGGCGACCCTGATCCGCATCGCCGAGGCGCTCGAGACCGGCGAGCTCGTGATCGAGCCCGGCATGCCGCGCACGGAGCTCCGGGCCGCGCTCGTCGCGTTCCACGGCGTCGGCCCCTGGACCGCCGACTACGTCGCGATGCGCGCGCTCGGCGAGCCGGACATCCTGCTCTCCGGCGACCTCATCGTCCGCCGCGGGGCCGCCGCGCTCGGCCTCCCGGACGAGGCGCGCGCCCTCGATGCGCGCGCCGCCGCGTGGTCGCCGTGGCGCTCGTACGCGACCCTGCACCTCTGGCGCGTGATGACCGACGGGATGCCGGCCGCGGGCTGATCCCCTGATCCGTCAGCGCGTCCGCCGACGGCGGCCCGACGCACCCAGTCCCCCGATGACCACGAGGAGCACCAGGGCGATCCCGATGATGCTCCCGAGCGCGAGCGGGGGCGCCCCCTGCGCCGCCAGACCCGCGGCGAGCGCGCCGAGCGACGCGACCAGGGCGCCGAGGACGATGATGAGGATCGTGCGGGATGCGTTCTTCGCGCGGGTCATGGGGCTCCTCGTGGCGTCGTCGCCGCGGGTGCGGCCGCGGTCCATCCCAGCGTAGGCGCGCCGGTGGCCGGCCGGCCCCGGATCACGCGGACGCCCGCGGGGTGCCAGGGCTACGCGCTCTTCCTCTCGGCGGACCTCTTCGGCTCGGACTTCGCGACCGTCGGCTTCCCAGCGCCGGACTTCTTCGCGGCGGGCTTCTTCGCCGCGGGCTTCTTCGCGCCGGACTTCTTCGCCGCGGGCTTCTTCGCAGCGGACCCCTTGGCAGCGGTCCCCTTCGCGGGTGACTTCTTCCGCGCCGTCGTCTTCTTCGCCGAGGATCCCCCGCCCCGGCTCCGCTCGATGCTCCGCTTCAACGCGTCCATGAGGTCGAGCACCTCGCCGCCCTCGCCCTCGTCGTCATCGGACTCCCCGAAGGTCGCGTCGGTGTCGAGCGAGTCGCCCTGCGCGAGCTTCGCGTCGATGAGGGTCTTCAGCTGCTCCTGGTACTCGTCGCCGAACTTCGACGGGTCGAAGTCCTCCGCGAACCCCTCCACGAGCTGCGCCGACATCTTCAGCTCCCGCGGCGACACCTGGGGCGCGGCGTCGAGCGACGGGAAGTCGGCCTCGCGCACCTCGTCGTCCCAGAGCAGGGTCTGCAGCATGAGCACGTCGCCGCGCACGCGCAGGGCCGCGAGCCGGGTGCGCTGGCGGAGGGTCACGTGCACGATCGCCGTGCGGTCCGTCTCCTGCAGCGTGCGGCGCAGGAGCGCGTACGACTTGGGGCTCGAGGAGTCGGGCTCGAGGAAGTAGCTGCGGTCGAGCATCACGGGGTCGATCTGGTCGCTCGGCACGAACTCGACGACGTCGATCTCCCGGCTCTTCTCCTCCGGCAGGGACGAGAGGTCCTCCTCGGTGATCACGACCGTGCGGTCGCCGTCGTCGAAGGCCTTGTCGATGTGGGCGTAGTCGACGACCTTGCCGCACACCTCGCAGCGGCGCTGGTACCGGATCCGCCCGCCGTCCGCGTCGTGCACCTGGTGCAGCGGCACGTCGTGGTCCTGCGTCGCGCTGTAGACCTTCACGGGCACGTTGACGAGGCCGAAGGTGACGGCGCCCTTCCAGATGGCTCTCATGGGTCGAGTGAACACCCGCGGGGCCATGCTGGAGCGATGGCGGGCGCGAAGCAGCAGGTGGAGGTCGACGGGCACCGGATCGCGCTCACGAACCTCGACAAGGTGCTGTACCCGGCGACCGGCACGACCAAGGGCGACGTCATCGCCTACTACGCCGCCATCGCGCCGCACATGCTGCCGCACCTCCGCGACCGGCCCGTGACCCGCAAGCGCTGGGTCGACGGCGTCGGCACCGACGCCGAGCCGGGGACGATGTTCTTCCAGAAGGACCTCGACGCGCACACGCCCGAGTGGGTGCAGCGGCGGGCGATCCAGCACCGCGACCACGCGAACGACTACCCGCTCGTGGGCGACGTCGCGACGCTCACCTGGCTCGGGCAGATCGCCGCGCTCGAGCTGCACGTGCCGCAGTGGCGGTTCGGCCGCACGGGCGACGAGCGGCGGCCCGACCGGCTCGTGCTCGACCTCGACCCGGGCCCGGGCGCCGGTCTCCCCGAGTGCGTCGAGGTCGCGAAGGCGGCGCGCGCGATCCTCCGCGACATGGGCCTCGAGCCCTACCCGGTGACGAGCGGATCCAAGGGCATCCACCTCTACGCCGCCCTCGACGGCAGCCATGACGCGGACGCGATCTCCGAGGTCGCGCACGAGCTGGCCCGCGCGCTGGAGGCCGACCACCCGGACCTCGTCGTGAGCGACATGAGGAAGGCGCTGCGGCAGGGCAAGGTGCTCGTGGACTGGAGCCAGAACAACCCCGCCAAGACGACCGTCGCGCCGTACTCGCTGCGCGGGCGCTCCCGGCCCACGGTCGCGGTGCCGCGCACCTGGCGCGAGCTCGCGTCGCCGACGCTGCGGCACCTGGAGCTGGACGAGGTGATCGCGCGGATGCGGAAGCGCCATGATCCGCTCGCCCCCGTCGAGGAGGGCCACCGCGAGAGCCTGGAGCCGACGCGCGAGCGGCTCGCCGGCTTCGCGCGGAAGGACCCGGACGCCGCCGACGACCGCCTCGCGACCTACCGCTCCAAGCGCGACGCCGCCAAGACGAGCGAGCCCGTCCCCGCCGACGCGCCCGCGCCGTCCGAGGGCCGCTCCTTCGTGATCCAGGAGCACCACGCCCGCGCGCTGCACTGGGACTTCCGGCTGGAGCACGACGGCGTGCTGGTGAGCTGGGCCCTCCCCAAGGGCGTGCCCACCGAGCACGGCACGAACCACCTCGCGGTGCAGACCGAGGACCACCCGCTCGAGTACGGATCCTTCGAGGGCACGATCCCCGCGGGCGAGTACGGGGGCGGCGAGGTCACCATCTGGGACGCGGGCACCTTCGAGCTGGAGAAGTGGCGCGACGGGAAGGAGGTCATCGCGACGCTGACCGGCCGGGGCACGGGCACCGGCATCGACGGGCCGCGGCGGTACGCGCTGATCCACACCGGCGGGCACGGGAAAGCCGACGCGAACTGGCTGATCCACCTGATGGAGCCGGCGGACGCCCCCGCGACGGCGCACGCGAAGCCGTCCCGCCCCGCCGCGCTCGAGAAGGCGGGCGAGCGCACGCGCGTCGGCGCGCGACGGAAGGGCGGCGCCGCATCCGCCCCCGCGCCCATGCTCGCGACGGCCGCGACCGGCACCGGGCTCGACCCCGACGAGGAGTGGGCGGTCGAGATGAAGTGGGACGGCTACCGCGCCATCGCCGTCGTCGCGGACGGCCGGGCGACCATCACGAGCCGCAACGGCGTCGACCTCACGCCCGCCTTCCCCGAGCTCGCCGAGCTGCCCGACCAGCTCGCCGTCGATGCCGCGGTGCTCGACGGCGAGATCGTGGTGCTCGGCGACGGCGGCCGCCCCGACTTCGGCCTCCTGCAGACGCGCCTCGGCCTCTCGGGAGACAAGGACATCGCCCGCGCCCGGAAGGCCGCGCCCGTGCACCTCATGCTCTTCGACGCGCTCGCGATCGGCGACCGCGTGCTCGTCGAGGAGCCGTACCGGGAGCGCCGCGCCGCCCTCTTCGACGCCGTGCGGTCGCCGGGCCGCGGCCGGATCCAGGTCCCGCCCGCCTTCGACGGCGACCTCGACGGGGCGCTCGCCACCAGCCGCGAGCTCGGCCTCGAGGGCGTCGTCGCCAAGCGCGTCGACGCGCCCTACGAGTCAGGCCGCCGGTCGAGCGCCTGGATCAAGATCAAGCACCACCGCGCGCAGGAGGTGGTGGTCGGCGGCTGGCGCCCCGGATCCGGCAGCCGGTCCTCCGGCATCGGCTCGCTGCTCGTCGGCGTCCCCGGCCCCGACGGCCTCGAGTACGCGGGCCGCGTCGGCACGGGCTTCACCGAGCGCGACCTCGCCGACGCGCTCCGCCGCTTCGGCCCGCTCGCGCGGAAGACGAGCCCGTTCGCGGACGTGCCGACGGCCGACGCCCACGACGCGCACTGGATCACGCCCCGCCTCGTCGGCGAGGTCGAGTTCGCCGAGTGGACCTCGACGGGCCGCCTCCGCCAGGCATCGTGGCGCGGCTGGCGGCACGACAAGTCGCCGGACGACGTCGTCCGCGAGGACTGACCGGCGCGCCCGCAGGTGAGGCGGACCTTCCCATGCACGTTATGACCGCAACCACGGGCGACCGCGCCCGCCCGATACGCTCGTGGCATGAAGTTCGCCCACCTCCTCGCCGACGACGGCGTGACCCCCCGACTGGCCGCGATCGTCTCCGAGGGCGAGGCGCTCTTCCTCGACGAGGTGCTCGACGACTCCCCGCGCGACCTCCAGGACCTCATCGAGCGCGGCGACGACGAGATGGCCCGCGTCCGCGCCACCGTCGAGCGCGCCGTCGCGAGCCGCACCAGCACCACGCCGGTGGACGGCCTCACGCACGCCTCCGCGATCCTCCGCCCGCCCGCCGTCTACGCGGTGGGCCTCAACTACTCCGCGCACGCCGAGGAGCTCAACATCACGAGCGCCTCCGCCCCCACGGTCTTCGCGCTCTGGCCCAACTCGCTCTCCGGCCACGAGGGCACCACGAGCTGGCCGCGCTCGCTCAGCGAGGAGGTCGACTACGAGGTCGAGCTCGGCGTGGTCATCGGCACGGCCGCCCGCGACGTCTCGGAGGCCGACGCCCTCGACCACGTCTTCGGCTACACGGTCGTCAACGACATCACGGCCCGCAACCTCCAGTTCTCGGAGCAGCAGTGGAGCCGCTGCAAGAGCTTCGACGGCTTCTCCCCCACGGGTCCCGTCGTCGTCACGCGCGACGAGGTGCCGGATCCGCAGGACCTCCGCATCACGACGGTGCTCGACGGCGAGACGGTGCAGGACGGCCGCACGAGCGGCATGGTCCGCACGGTCGCGCGCCTCGTCTCCTACCTCTCCACGTCGTCCACGCTTCAGCCGGGCACGCTCATCTCCACGGGCACGACGAGCGGCGCCGGATACTCGCGCGACCCGCAGATCTTCCTCAAGGACGGCAGCACGGTCACGGTCTCCGTCGAGGGCATCGGCTCGCTCACGACGCACACGCGCATCCTCTGAGGGGCGAGCCGCGCGTAGGGTCGATCGCATGACCGACCAGCCGCAGGACCCGATCCACGACCACTCGATCCCGGAGGACGCCGACGTCTCGGCGCCGGACGCCGTGGATCCCGAGACGGACGAGCTGCACGACGCGACCGGACGTCAGGGCGAGGACGACGCGTAGCCGCTCCCGGCCGATCCCCGACCGCCGCGTCTAGGCTCGACGCATGATCAACCGTCTCCTCTTCCTCGCCGGCATCGGCACCGGATACGTCCTCGGCGCGCGCGCCGGGCGCAAGCGCTACGAGGGGATCGCCCGCACCTCGCGCTCCGTCTGGTCGAGCGAGCCCGTGCAGCGCGGCGTCCGCCAGGCGCAGGCCGTGCTCGACGAGAAGGGCCCCGTCGTCGTCGAGCGCACGGTCGAGACCGCCCGCGAGGTCGCGGACTTCGTCGGCCACGCCGTCCAGGGCGCCGCGGTCGCGGTCGGCCGCACCGCGCACACCGTGGGCGAGCGCATCGGCACCACCACGCAGGACGTCGCCGGCCGCGTCGGCAGCACCACGCAGGACATCGCGGGCCGGGTCGGCGACACCGCCAAGGACCTCGGCACCCGCACGGCCGACCAGACCAAGCACGTCGTCGACCGCGTCGGCCAGCAGGCCACCGAGGTCGGCCAGCGCGTCGCCGAGACCGCGGAGGACGTGCGCGGCCGCGTCGTCGAGACCGCCGAGGAGGCGCGCACGCGCGTCCAGGCCACGGCCGAGGACCTGCGCGAGCGCGGCGAGGAGGCCGGCCGCCGCGCCGTCTTCACCGCGGCCGAGGCGCGCGACGAGGCGCTCGCGTCGTTCGACGACGAGGACGAGACGGGCCCGGTCGCGATCCCGACCGAGGCCGCCGACGCGGACGCGGACGCGGACGAGCAGCCTGCCGCGGCGACGCCCGCCCCGGCCGCCGCACCCGCCAAGCCGAAGGCCGCCGCGAAGAAGGCCGCGCCGAAGCCGAAGACGACCCCGAAGCCCACCGACGCCGCGCACGTCCCCACGCCGGGCGACATCGCCGGATCCGTGCACCGCGAGGAGCCGGCCCACGCCGCCCCCGCCGATGACGCGGCCGGCACCACGCCGGCCCGCACGTCCGCCGATCAGGACTCCTGACCCGCACCACCCCGCACGAGACAGCGCGCCGCAGCCCTCGGGCCGCGGCGCGCTGTCGTCGTCCGGGATGGGGTCAGTCGGTCTGCCCGCCCTCCTCGGCCGCGTGGGCCGCGAGCATCTCCGGCGTGATCACGGACATGGCCGCCGTCACGGGCTCCAGCCCCGAGAGCCGGTCGGGCGCCAGGATCTTCTCCACCTGCGTCCGCGTCATGAGCCCCGCCTCGACGACGAGGTCCGGGATCGACGCGCTCGTCATGAGCGCCGTCTTCGCGAGGCTGGAGGACGCGGCGTAACCGATGTACGGCGTGAGCGCCGTGACGACGCCCACCGACGACTCCACCTGCGCCGCGAGCCGCTCGGTGTTGGCCGTGATCCCGTCGATGCAGTTCACGCGCAGCGTCTTCGCCGCGTTCCGCAACCAGCTCAGCGACTGCAGCAGCGAGTGCGCGATGACCGGCTCGAACGCGTTGAGCTGCAGCTGCCCGCCCTCGGCCGCCATGGTCACCGTCACGTCGGCGCCCGCGATGGAGAACGCGACCTGGTTGACGACCTCGGGGATCACCGGGTTGACCTTGCCGGGCATGATGCTCGACCCGGCCTGGCGCGGCGGCAGGTTGATCTCGCCCAGCCCCGCCTGCGGACCCGACGACAGCAGCCGCAGGTCGTTGCAGATCTTCGAGAGCTTGATGGCACCGCGCTTGAGCGTCGAGGACAGGGTCATGAACACGCCCGCGTCGCTCGTCGCCTCGATGAGGTCGCTCGCGGTCACGAGCGTGTAGCCGGTGATGGCGCTGAGGTGCCCGCGCACGGCGGCCGCGTAGTTCGGATCCGCCGTGATGCCCGTGCCGATCGCCGTCGCGCCGAGGTTGATCTCCGACAGCAGCGGCACGAGCTCGCCGAGCCGCGCGTGGTCCTCCTCCAGCGTGGTGGCGAAGCCGTGGAACTCCTGGCCGAGCGTCATCGGCACGGCGTCCTGCAGCTGCGTGCGCCCCACCTTGAGCACCTGCGAGAACTGCGCGCCCTTCGCGAGGAACGCGCGACGCAGCAGGTCGAGCTCGTCGAGCGTCTGCAGCAGCGAGTGGATGAGGGCGACCTTGAGCGCGGTCGGGTACGTGTCGTTCGTCGACTGGCTGCGGTTCACGTCGTCGAGCGGGTGCATGTGCTGGTAGTCGCCGAGCGCGTGGCCGGCCCGCTCGAGGGCGCGGTTCGCGATGACCTCGTTGGTGTTCATGTTGGTGCTCGTGCCGGCGCCGCCCTGGATCACGCCGACCACGAACTGGTCGTGCAGGTGCCCCGCGATGATCTCGGTGCAGACCTCGTCGATCTGCTTCGCCTTCCGCGCGTCGAGCACGCCGATCTGCACGTTGGCGCGCGCCGCGGCCTGCTTCACCTGCGCGAGCGCGACCACGAACTCCGGGTAGACGCTCAAGGGCCGCAGGCTGATGGGGAAGTTCTCGAGCGCGCGCGCCGTGTGGATCCCCCAGTACGCGTCGGCGGGGACGTCCATGCTCCCCAGGCTGTCGGTCTCGGTCCGGACGGGGTGGCCGTCCGGGGTCGGGATGCGGTCGTCGTTCGGGCTGACAGGGGTCACGGTGCAGGCTCCATCGTCTCGTCGCTCGTGGCATGAGGATCCCTCGACCCTACTAGCGGGGTCGCGGCCCGCCGAGGCCGCGCGGGGCCGCGGATAGGCTCGTCGGATGCGCCGCTTCCTCGGGATCGACCTCGCCTGGGCGGAGGGCACGGCGGCCCGCCCGGCGCGCGAGACGGGGCTCGCGTGCATCGACGCGTCCGGCCGCGTGCTGGACCTCTCGACGGCCCGCGGGATCGACGAGGTGGTCGCCTGGGTGGACCGCTGGGAGGGCCCCGGCGCGGTCGCCGCGGTCGACGGACCGCTCGTCGTCGCCAACGCCACGGGCAGCCGGCTCGCCGAGAAGGAGGTCGCGTCCCGATACGGGCGCCTCGGGATCTCCGCGTACCCGTCGAACCAGGGCCTGCCCGCGCAGGGCGCCGTCGCGCTCCGGCGGAGGCTGGAGGACGCGGGCTGGGAGTACGACGACGGATCCGGTGCCGCGCGCGACGCGGACGCCCGCACGATGCTCGAGTGCTACCCGTACACGACGCTCGTCGGCGCGCCCGAGCTCGGGTTCACGGGCGGGAAGCCGCGCTACAAGCGCCTCGCGCCGCTGCTCGCGACGGCGGAGCGCCGGCCGCATCGCGCGGCCGAGTTCCGCGTGGTGCTCGAGGCGGTCGCCGGGCTGGCGCACGCGGATCCCCCGCTCGACGTCACGACGCACCCGCGCGCGGCGGCGCTCGTCGCCGACGGCCCGGCGCTCGTGGAGCGGCAGCACAAGCACCTCGAGGACCTGCTCGACGGCCTCATCTGCGCCTGGACCGCCGCGTACTGGGCGAGGCACGGGCGCGCGCGCTCGCAGGTGCTGGGCCAGGCGGATCCGGTGGTCGACGAGCGCGGGCGGCGCGGCACGATCATCGCGCCGGCCCGGCCGCACCAGCGCGCGCCCGGCGATCCGCTGTTCGCGCCCGAGGGCTGAGGACGACCCGGCGGGTCAGCCCCGGCGCAGCCCGAAGCGCAGCTGGAGCACGAGGAGCAGGTTCTTCACGAGCGTGTCGCTCGGGATCTTCGACTCGCCCTCGGTGCGGTCCATGAACACGATCGCCACCTCGGTGGGCCGCTTCGCCTGCTTCAGCGCGCGCTGCTTCATCTCGATCTGGAAGCCGTAGCCCGTGGTCGTGATGGTGGACGGCGTGATCCGGCGCAGCAGCCCGGTCTCGTAGAGGTTGAAGCCGCCCGTGTAGTCGGTGATGCGCGAGCCGAGGAAGAGGCGCGTGTAGAGGTTGCCGCCGACGCTCAGGAACCGGCGCTTGAGGTTCCAGTCGGGCGTGGCCCCGCCGCGGATGTAGCGCGAGGCGACCACGAGGTCGGCCCCGCCGCGCACCCGGCGCAGCATCTCCGTGATGTAGGAGGGGTCGTGCGAGAGGTCGGCGTCCATCTGCAGGATGTGCGTGGGCGGCTCGTCGGACCCGAGCAGCTTCTCGAAGGCCCAGATGTACGCGGCGCCGAGGCCGGCCTTCTCCGCGCGCGTCTCGACGCGGACGCGGAAGGTGTCGCTCTCGACGCTCGGCGCGAGCGACCGGGCGAGGTCGGCGGTGCCGTCGGGCGAGGAGTCGTCGACGATCATGGCCGTGATCCGGAAGTCGGGGTTCTCTCCCGCCATGGCCGCGAGGCGGGGCAGCAGCTCCCCGACGTTGCGCGCCTCCTCGTAGGTGGGGATCACGATCGTGAGACTGCTCAAGCTGGTGGTTCCGTCTCCGAATCGGGGGATGACCCGGATCCGGGCCTCGTCGAGTCTAGCCAGCGACCGCCGATCCGACCGCGCGGGACGGCGGTCGGCCGTTATCTCCTTGTTACACTTCGGGTGGCCCGGCCCCCAGACGCCGCGCGCACCGCCGAACCGACCGGCGACCGACCGGGAGGATCAGCATGACCGCACTCCTCGGCGACCGCCGCGTCCGCTTCCTCATCGCCGGCCTCCTCAACACGGGCCTCGACTTCGTGCTGCTCAACGCGCTGATCCTCGCGGCGCACATGCCCGTGCTCGCCGCGAACCTCATCTCGGTCACGGTCGGCATCACCATCTCCTACTTCCTCAACCACTTCTTCGTCTTCCGGCACGGCGAGCCCGTGACGATCGGCCGGTTCCTCAAGTTCTTCGCGGTCACGGGCTTCAGCTCGCTGCTGCTGCAGAGCGGCGTCATCTGGCTCTTCGAGCGCGGCTTCGACACGACCTTCGGTCGCTCGCTGCTGATGTTCGGCACGAGCGCGGAGCAGGAGTTCCTCGAGATCAACATCGCGAAGGCCACCGCGGTGCTCATCGGCCTCGTGTGGAACTTCACGCTGTACCGGCTCGTGGTGTTCCGCGCGCCGGCGCCCGTCGGCGAGGACGCGACCGACGACGCCGGCTCCCCCGCCGTGCGCCAGGCCGCGTCCGCCGACTGAGCCGGGGGCGCGCGGCTACAGCAGCTTCCCGACCTCCGTGGCGAGCTGCTGCACGCCGAGCACCACGAACAGCAGCGCCGAGAGGCCCATGACCGTGTTGCTGAGCGGCCGGTTCCGCCACGCGCGCGGCGTGCGGTCGGTGTTGAGCAGCACGAGCAGGGTGATCGCGAGGAACGGCATGAACAGGGCGCCCAGCACGCCGTACGCGATGATCAGCCCGATCGGCTGGTCGAGGAACAGCAGGCCGATGGGCGGGATCGTGAGCCAGAGGATGAACGCGCGGTAGTAGCTGCCGCCGAGGCGACGGCGCGGGTCCTCGACGTCGAGCCCGCGGACGGTGCCGAGGAAGTCGGCGAACATGAGCGAGACGCCGTTCCAGACGCCGAGGATCGACGAGAACGACGTGGCGAAGAAGCCGAGCAGGAAGAACCACGTCATGAAGGCGCCGTAGCGCTCCCCCAGCACGTCGGCGAGCTGCACGAGCCCGCCCTCGCCGTCGGCCAGCGCGATGTCGGCGGAGTAGAGGAGCTCCGCGCCGACCACGAGCATCGAGAGGACGAAGACGCCGCTCATCACGTAGGCGACGGAGTTGTCGATGCGCATGACCTTCATCCAGCCCGGCGCCACCCAGCCCTTCTCGCGCAGCCAGTAGCCGTACGCCGCGAGCGTGATGGTGCCGCCGACGCCGCCCGCGATGCTGAGCGCGACGACGAGGCCGCCCTCGGGGATCGTGGGCACGAGGCCCGTGAGGAGCGCGGGGACGTTCGGCACGGTGACGATCGCGGCGCCCACGACGGTCACGAACATCAGGCCGACGAACACCGCGATGATCTTCTCGAACGCGGAGTAGCGGCCGAACCAGACGACGACCGCGCCCACGAGGCCGCACGCGATGGCGAACACCTTGAGGTCCACGCCCGGGAAGAGCGCCGCGAGCGGCAGGGCCGAGGAGCTCATCGCGGCGGCGCCGTAGACGAGGCCCCAGACGAGGATGTACGGCCCGAAGTACCAGGTGGTCCAGCGGCCGACGGTGCGCCAGCCCTCGAAGATCGTCTTGCCCGTCGCGAGCGAGTACCGGCCGGCGCCCTCCACGAGGAAGATCTTGATGATCACGCCGAGGACCGCGGCCCAGAGCAGGGCGTAGCCGAAGCGGGATCCGGCCACCAGGGTCGCGACGAGGTCGCCCGCGCCGATGCCGGTCGCCGCGACGACGAGGCCGGGCCCGACGATGCGCCACCGCTTCGCGGACTCTTGGGGTTCGCGGACGTCGCCGCGCGTGTCGAGGTCGGTCATGAGCGGGCTCCCGTGCGTCGTCGAAAGGGGGTCCCGTCCCACCTTACGCACGGCTGGGCGTCGCGCGACCGCCGAGGGTCGCGCGACGCCAAAGGGATCAGACGCCCAGCAGCTGCTCGATGGGCCCGCGCGCGAAGAAGATCAGGAAGCCTGCGGAGACGACCCAGAGCAGCGGCGAGACCTCGCGCACGCGGCCCGAGAACGAGCGCACGAGCACCCAGGAGAGGAACCCGACGCCGATGCCGTTGGCGATCGAGTACGTGAGCGGCATGACGAGCACGGTGAGGAACACGGGCAGCGCGACCGAGAAGTCGGTCCACACGATGTCGCGGATCTGCGACGCCATGAGCGTGCCGACGATCACCAGCGCGGCGGCCGCGACCTCGAGCGGCACGACCTGCGTGAGCGGCGTGAAGAACATGGCCAGGAGGAACAGCACGCCCGTGACCATCGACGCGAGGCCCGTGCGGGCGCCCTCGCCGATGCCGGATGCCGACTCGATGAAGACCGTGTTCGACGAGCTCGAGGTGGCGCCGCCGGCGACCGCGCCGAAGCCCTCGACGACCAGCGCGCCCTTGAGGCGGGGGAAGTCACCGCGCTCGTCCGAGAGGTCGGCCGCCTTGGCGAGGCCCGTCATGGTGCCCATGGCGTCGAAGAAGTTCGTGAACACGAGCGTGAAGACGAGCATGAGGCTCGAGATGATCCCGATGCGGCCGAACGCGCCGAAGTCGAACGCGCCGACGAGGCCGAGGTCGGGCAGCGCGACGGGGGCGCCGGGCAGCACGGGCGCGTTGAGGTTCCAGCCGGTCGCGCCGGAGGTGTTCGACGGGCCGATGTGGAAGACCTGCTCCACGACGATGGCGATGAGCGTCGTCGCGACGATGCCGATGAGGAGCGCGCCCGGCACGCGGCGGGCCATGAGCACGCCCATGATCACGAGGCCGAGGATGAAGACGACGGTCGGCAGCGACGCGATGGAGCCGTCGATCCCGAGCGCGAGCGGCGACGCGGGCACGCCCGTGCCGCGGACGAAGCCGGAGTCGACGAAGCCGATGAACGCGATGAAGAGGCCGATGCCCACCGTGATGGCGGTCTTGAGCTCCCGCGGGACGGCCCGGAAGATCAGGGTGCGGAGGCCCGTGGTGGCGAGCAGCACGATCACGAGGCCGTTGATGACCACGAGGCCCATCGCCTCGGGCCACGTGACCTCGCCGACCACGCTGACCGCGAGGAAGGAGTTGATGCCGAGGCCCGCCGCGAACGCGAACGGGAGGCGCGCCACGAGGCCGAACAGGATCGTCATGACGCCCGCGGTGAGGGCCGTCGCGGCGCCCACCTGCGTGGCCCGCAGCCAGTTGCCCTCGACGTCGAGCGTCGCGGCATCCGCGCTGAAGCCGCCGAGGATCAGCGGGTTGAGCACGACGATGTACGCCATCGTCACGAAGGTGAGGACGCCGCCGCGGATCTCGCGCGCGTAGGTCGAGCCGCGCTTCGTGATCTCGAAGAACCGGTCGAGCGCGCCGCGCCCTTCGCGGGTCTCGGGGGCAGGGGACGACGTGCGCGCTTCGGTCATGGGCTTCTTCCGCGAGGGGTCGGGTCGGACGACGGGGAGGGGAGGAGCCGACGACCTTGTCGGGACGGGATCGAGCCTAGGGGCGGGCGCGCCGCCGGGACCAGCCCGGGCAGCGGCGCACCCGGGTCAGGAGTGCAGGGCCGGGACGATGAGGTACACGCCGTAGAGCACGGCGAGGCCGCTCAGGGCGAAGCAGACGTAGCCGCCCACCGTCGCGGCCTGCGGGCGGATGCCCGTCACCGAGACCTTGTCGCCCTCGTCGTCGTACTCGGTGCCGACGGCCAGCAGCCGCACGCCGAGCGAGAAGAGGCACACCACCGCGACGGCGCCCACGAGGGCCGCCACGGCGACGACGAGGAACGCGCTCCAGTCGATCATGCGGCCTCCCTGGCCTTCCGGGCGGCCTTGGTGGCCTTGCGTCCGCGCACCGCGAATCCGGCGGCGTCCACCTCGACGATGGCGTTGCGGGCGTCGACCGCGTTCCGGCGCGAGCGCCAGAAGATCCAGATGATGACGGCGACGCCGACGACCGCGTCGATGACGAAGCCGACCGTGCCGGTGCTCGCCACGAACGCGGCGATCGCGCCCACGATGGCGGCCGACGGCAGCGTCAGCAACCAGCCGAGCGCGATCTTGCCGACCGTGTTCCAGCGCACGGACGCGCCGCGGCGGCCGAGGCCCGAGCCGATGACGGATCCGGAGGCGACCTGCGTGGTCGAGAGCGCGAAGCCGAGGTGGCTGGACGCGAGGATGGTGGCCGCGGTGGAGGCCTCGGCGCTGAAGCCCTGCGCGGGCTTGACCTCGGTGAGGCCGGATCCCATCGTGCGGATGATGCGCCAGCCGCCCATGTACGTGCCGAGCGCGATGGCGACCGCGCACACCGCGATGACCCAGAACTCGGGGCCGGAGCCCGCCGCCTGGAAGCCGCCCGCGATGAGCGTGAGCGTGATGATGCCCATGGTCTTCTGCGCGTCGTTCGTGCCGTGCGCGAGGGCCACGAGCGACGACGTGAATATCTGGCCGTAGCGGAAGCCGCCGCGCTCGTTCGGGCCGCTCGAGCGGCGCGTGATCGAGTAGGCGAGCTTGGTGGTCGTGTACGCGATGAGGCCGGCGATCGCGGGGGCGAGCAGCGCCGGGAGGATCACCTTCGACAGCACGACGCCGAAGTCGACCGAGCCGAGGCCCGCGCCCACGACGGCCGCGCCGATGAGGCCGCCGAACAGCGCGTGGCTGGAGCTCGACGGGAGCCCGCGGAGCCAGGTGACGAGGTTCCAGACGATGGCGCCCATGAGCCCGGCGAAGATCATGGTCGGCGTGATCTGCACGCCGCCGTCGCCCTCGCGGATGATGCCGCCGGAGACGGTCTTCGCGACCTCGGTGCTGAGGAACGCGCCCACGAGGTTGAGGACCGCGGCGATGGCGACGGCCACCCGCGGCTTCAGCGCACCTGTCGCGATGGGGGTGGCCATCGCGTTCGCCGTGTCGTGGAAGCCGTTGGTGAAGTCGAAGAACAGCGCCAGGGCGATGACCAGGACGACGATGAGGGTGAGATCCACTACCGGATCCCTCGAGCGGATGTCACAGTCGACGATCCTAACGGCCTGCACACGCCCACCTCGAACGGGCGTCCGGCGGATGTCGGTCGGATGAACATCTCGCGCCGGACCCGAGGGGTCAGATGTGCGGCACGAAGTCGCGCCACGCGACGCGGCGGTCGGCGTGCGGGTCGTGCTCGACGCGGTCGACCACGTCGAAGACGAGGGTCGCGCGCTCCCCCGACGCCGCGGAGGCCGACGGGCCGGCGCCCGGCGCCTCGTCGTCGCCGCCCACGTAGGCGGGCCAGGACTCGTCGACGCTGCCGTCCTGCGCGAAGCGGAGCCAGGCGATGCGCATCCGCTCCCCGGCCGCGACGAACGCGCGCCGGCCGCCGAGGAGGGTCATGCCGCGGCCGAGCATCGAGTCCATGCGGTCGAACAGCGCGAAGAGCTCCAGGCCGTGCGTGGCGTCGAGCCCCATGAGGCGCACGAGGCGCGGGGCGATGTCGAAGCGGTAGAAGTGCACGGGCGCGTAGCGGGCGTGACGCTCGGCGACCTTGATCGACGGGAACCAGAAGGCGTAGTCGCCGCCGAAGTCGAGGGCGGCCCGGCGCTTCGGGAGGCCGGGATAGAGGGCCGCCAGCTCCGCGCGGTGCGCCTCGTCGGTCTTCGCGAACACGGCCTCGATGCGCGGCGGCGTGGTCGCGAGGATGTCGAGACGGCCGGTGAACAGGGATCCCTCGCGCTCGTTCGTGCCGATGATGAGCGGCACCCGGGCCGCGCGCCCGTGCTTGAAGGCGTCGAGCGGGCGCTCCGGCAGCACGTCGCCGTCGATGACGGGGCTGAACGTGATGGTGCCGGGCTCCTGGTCGGGCGTGCGCACCATGAGCTCGTTCGCCGCCGCGGCGAGCGTGGACGCGCTCGCGGCCGTGAGCAGCCGGACCGCCTCGGCGTCGTCGGGCGCGCGGCCCGCCCGGTCCTCGAGGAGTCCCACGAACTGCTCGGCCCAGCGCGCGGTCTGCTCGGCCGGGTAGACGGCGTTCGTCGGCGAGCTCTGCGCGATGGCCCGGGCGAAGAGCCCGTGCGCCGCGGGCACGGCCATGAGGGTCGTGACGGCGTTGCCGCCCGCGGACTCGCCGAAGACCGTGACGTTGTCGGGGTCCCCGCCGAACGCGCGGATGTTGTCGCGCACCCACTGGAGCGCCTGCACCTGGTCGCGCAGGCCCAGGTTCGACTCGATGGGGCGCTCCGGCGTCGAGTAGCGGCTGAAGTCGAGGTAGCCGAGGGCGCCGAGCCGGTAGTTGAAGCTGACGTAGACGATGCCGCCCTGGCGCACGAGGCCCTCGCCCTGCACGGGGTTCTCGCGCGAGGATCCGACGACGTAGGCGCCGCCGTGGATGAAGACCATGACGGGCCGCAGCTGCGACTCGCGGTTCACGCGCGCGGCGTCGGGGCTGAGGCCGGACGGCGCGATGACGTTGACGGTGAGGCAGTCCTCCCCCATCGGCGTGCCCTGCGGCGCGCCCATGAAGGCGCCCGCGCTGACCTGCGGGGCTACCTTGCCGAAGTGCTGCGCGAAGCGCGCGCCCTCCCAGCCGACGACGGGCTGCGGCGCCCGGAACCGGAGGTCGCCGCGGGGCGGGGCCGCGAAGGGGATGCCGCGCCAGGCCTCGACGCCTCGCTCGCGCACGCCGCGGACGGTGCCGCCCGTGACCTGGACGTCGAGCTCCGACGGGTCGTACGCCGGGGTGGGGTGCTCGGCGTCGGGGCTCACCCGACCGAGTTTACGGTCCGCCCTCACGCTCCCGGGACGGCGGTCGCGAGCAGGCGCTCCAGCGCCCGCTCGGCCCGCCAGAGCGCGGACTCGGTGCGCAGCCGCTCGGCCTCGTGCAGCACGCCGAGCGCGAAGGCGTCCTCGCCGCGGGCCGCGAGGCGCCTCGCCTCCTCGCGGAGGACGCGCTGCATGGCGAGGCCGTCGCGGTGCTCGCCGAGCTCGTCGTGCACCTCCTCGGCGGCGGTCGCGAGCCGCATGGTCTTCCGGCCGAGGACCGTGACGGTGCGTCCGCTGACCTCCTCCGCGGCGTAGCGGAGGCGCTTGGCGGCCTTGCGGACCTCGTGCAGGGCATCGGTGCGCGCGGCGTCGCCGACCGCCTCCTGCGCGACCGCGGCGCGGCGGCCGACGCGCTCGGCGTCGCGGCGGAGGGCGGCGTGCAGGGCGGGACCCGCGGGGGCGCTCGCGTCGTGGGTGAGCGGCGGATCCTGGACCAGCCGGTCGAGGTCGTCGAGCAGCGCGACGTAGCGCGCGGACGAGAGCGCCCGGATCACGCGCTCGCGGGCGCGGCGGTGGCGCTCGTCGAGGACGTCGTGCAGGGCGTCGCCGACGTGGTCGGGCACGGTCTCCGTGTCGTGCTCCACCACGGACCAGACGACGCGGTCGCGCAGCACCTCCAGGTCGCGGGCGTCGCCGAGCACCGCCCCGAGCGCCGTGAGCTCGGCGCGGACGGGCGCGGTCGCGGCGGGATCGATCACGTCCTGGTGGGTGCGGAGGGCGCTGCGGAGGCGGCGGACGGCGACGCGCATGCGGTGCACGGCGTCGTGCTCGTCGGCGCGCACGTGCGGGTCGGCGGCGACGAGGTCGCGGACGCCGCGGGCGAGGATCGCGCGGGCGACCTCGGACGCGGGGCTCTCCTTCGAGAGGGTCGCGGGATCCGGCAGGGCGGGACCCGCGGGCGCCTGCCGGCCGAGCGCGTCGGCGCCGAGCGCGCGGGCGAGCTTGGAGACGCTGTCCGAGGGGCGGGCGCCGGCGTCGAGGACGTGGCGCTCGATGCGGTCGAGGAGCGCCGCGCGCTGCTTCCGCTTCGCGGGTGCGTCGGGCAGGAGCTCGACCTCCCACTCGTGCCAGGCGCGCACGGTGCCGCCGCGGATGTCGGATGCGGTGACGCGGTCGTCGGCGAACTCGGCGACCGCCCGGCCGTCGGCGTCGTGCAGCGTGACCGTCGTGCGCACGGTCTCGAGGCGCGCGAGCGGCGTGAGCTCCCGGCCGCGCACGTGCACGGCGACCTGGTCGAGCACGGGTCCGGGGATCCCGCCGTCGCCGTCGTCGCCGTCCTCCAGCGGCCAGCCGAGCTCGGTGCGGCCCTCGGCGCCGTCGGCGGGGAGCTTCACGTGCCAGCCCGCGTCGTGCCCGCCCTCGCGGCGGCGGAGGATCATGCGGCGGTCGGCCAGCGCGTGGTCGGCGGTGTCGAGGTAGACCGCCACGAGCGTCGCGGGCTCCGCGGTCCGCGCCTCGGCGATCCCCTCGACGCCGGCGAAGCCCGGGATGGGGATCCCCTCCGCCACGTCGTACTTGCGCTCGATCTCGACGGAGGATGTGTGCACCATCCCCCCTGTGTAGCGCACCCGGCCTGGCGCGGCCAGCCGCCGACGGTCGCCGGGAGCGCCGGGACCCCGGGCGTGGGTCAGACTGGCGGGCATGCCCATCCGCCCGCGCCGCGCCGCGCCCGACGACGCCCTGCCGCAGGCCGAGCTCGAGGAGGCCGCCCTCCACCGGCGGCAGCGCATCGGTCGCGAGCTCGGCTGGTACGCCTGCCGTCGCGCGGTCTACGGCTTCATGAAGCACCGCGGCATCGACATGGCCGCGAGCCTCACCTTCTACTCCACGCTCTCGCTCGTCCCCGCCGCGGTCGCGGTGCTCAGCCTCATCGGCGTCGTCGGCGACACGCGCGCGGGCGTCGAGGGCGTGCTCGGCGTCCTCACGGCGGTGCTGGGCGACTCGGCGGTCGACGTGATCCGCGACCCGGTCGAGCAGCTCGCCGACGGGCCGCGGTCGGGCATCGCATTCACGGTGAGCTTCCTCGGCGCGCTCTGGACCTCGGCGGCCTACGTCACCGCGTTCGGCCGCGCCATGAACCGCGTGCAGGAGACGGAGGAGGGCCGGCCGCTCGTGAAGTACCGGGCGCTGATGCTCGGGGTGACGGTCGCGCTGCTCGTCGTCAGCGTCGTGATGGTCGGGATGCTGCTGCTCACCGACGACGGCGCCCGCGCGCTCGGGCAGCAGCTCGGCCTCGGCGACACGACGCTCGTGGTGTGGGCCGTCGTGAAGTGGCCGCTGCTCGTGGTGCTGCTGACGGGGATCATCGGGGTGCTCTACGCCGCGACGCCGAACCTGCGCCGGCGCCGCGTGGACCTGCTCACGTGGGGCAGCCTCGTGGCGATCGTCGCCTGGGGACTCGGCACGGCCGGCTTCGTCTGGTACGTGACGACCATCGCGACCTACGAATCGACGTACGGGGTGCTCGGCGCGGTGATCGTGCTGCTGCTGTGGCTCTACATCGGGAACCTGTCGCTCGTGCTGGGCGGCGAGCTCGACGTGGAGATCATCCGCGCCCGGCAGCTGCAGGCGGGGATCCCCGCGGAGCACGCGCTGCGCCTGCCGGTGCGCGACACGACCCGCGCCGACCGCCTCGCGCGGCGCCGCGCCCTCCTCGAGGACGAGGGGCGGCGCCTGCGCGAGGCGCGGTCGGGCCGGGAGGCGGGGGCCGCCGAGGAGCGCCGGGCGGATGCCCCGCCGACGCTCCCCGAGGACGACGCGAGGGAGGTGCGGGTCAGGCGGAGGCGCTGGTCCGCACGACCATCTTCCCGACGTTCTCGCCGCGCATGAGGCCGGTGAAGGCCTCGAACGCGCGGTCGATGCCGTCGATCACGGTCTCGTCGGCCGTGATGCGGCCCTCGGCGAGCCACGGGCCCATCTTCGCCGCGAACTCGGGCGCGAGGTCCTGGTGGTTGCCGAGGGTGAAGCCGCGGAGCGTGAGGCCGCGCGTGACGATGCGGCCCGTGTTGCGGATCGCGATCTCCTCGCCGGTGGAGTTGTAGGTCGAGATCGACCCGCAGTTGGCGACGCGGCCGAAGTCCTTGAGGGCGCCGAGCGCCGCGGAGAGGTGGTCGCCGCCGACGTTGTCGAAGTAGAGGTCGATGCCGTCGGGCGCCGCCTCCGCGAGCTTCGCCTCGAGGTCGCCGCCGTGGTAGTCGAACGCGGCGTCGAAGCCGAGGTGCGAGGTGAGGCGCTCGACCTTCTCCGCGGATCCGGCGCTGCCGACGACGCGCGAGGCGCCGAGCAGGCGGGCGATCTGGCCGACCATGGATCCGACCGCACCGGCGGCGCCGGACACGAAGACGACGTCGCCCTCCGTGATGGACGCGATGCGGGTGAGGCCGACGTAGGCGGTGAGGCCCGTGAGGCCGAGCACGCCGAGGTGGGCGGACGATGCCACGCCGGGCACCTCGGGGACGGGGCGGAAGCCGGCGGCCGGGCCCTGGGCGACGTCGCGCCAGCCGAGCATGTGGCTGACGAGCGTGCCGACCGCGAGGTCGTCGGAGCGGGACTCGACGACGCGGCCGACGGCGGATCCCGTCATGGCCTCGTCCAGCTGGAAGGGCGGCACGTAGGACGGCACGTCGTTCATGCGGCCGCGCATGTAGGGGTCGACGGAGATGAACTCGTTCTCGACGCGGACCTCGCCGTCGGCCAGGTCGGGCAGGTCGACCTCGACGCGGCGGACGTCGTCGGGGGTGGGCTCGCCGGTGGGGCGCTTCGCCAGCTGCCACTGGATGCTGCGTGCAGACATGGGTCTCCTTCGTTCTCGGGTGCGGGCGGTCGGACGGCCGGCCCACGGCGCTCGTGGCGCGGCCCCACCCTTCCACCGCCCCCTGGATGCGGCACCCAGCGAGCCGTGGCCTCGTGACGCGGCGGCCGGGCGCGTCGCCCGGCCGCCCCGATCCCGCGTGCGGCTACGCGGCGGCCGAGGCTCCGCGCGCGGCGACGTGCGCGGCGAGGACGTCCCGCACGCTCGTCCAGGCGTGCGCGCCGAACCGCTCGCGGTCGACGTGGAGGAGCTCCGCCTCGCCGCTGTACATGCTCACGAGGTACTGCATGCCCTGCCAGGCCGGGAAGGTCTCCTGCTCGTCGCGGCCGATGCGGCGCATGGCCTTGCCCGCCGTCGCGAGGACGCCCGTGGATCCCGCCCACTGCAGCGCGAAGGGCGTGCCGGTGATCTCGGTCATGATGCGGGCGAGGTCGCGCGCCGTGACCCGGTCCCCCGCCACCTCGACCACGCGGGGCGCGTCGTCGTCGAGCGCGACGAGCGCCGTCACGCGGGCCGTGTCGTCCTTGGTCGTGAAGTCGAGCACCTGATCGGCGGACGACCAGTAGAGGACGCGGCGCCGGTCGAACAGGACGATGGGCGCCTGCCCCGTGAGCATGTCGGCGAAGGCGCCGTTGAGCACCGAGGTGGAACGGATGGGCGCCGCGTCGAGGTCGGCCGCGAACTCGCGCCGCAGCTCGAAGTTGCGGTTGCTCCCGGGCGTGACGCGGCGGTAGTCGGCGGAGTAGTCCGAGGGGATGAAGCGCGGCACGCCGGCCGCGACCGCCGCCGTCAGGAGCGCGCGCTGCGCCCCCACGATCACGGCGCGGGCGCCGCTCACGGCGGAGACGACGACGCGCGCGCCGGCGACCGCGCGGATCAGCGCGGCCCGGTCGGTGTAGGCCGCCTCGACGACCTCGACGCGCGGGTCGTCGCCCCAGGCCTCGGCCGCCGCGGTGCTGCCGGGCCGGGTGAGGACGCGGACGCGGGCGCCGGCCGCGAGGAGCTCGCGGACGATGCGGCGGCCGAGGTCGCCGGTCGCGCCGGCGACGACGACGGGGCCGGACGAGGATGCGGATGCGGGGGTCGAGGTGCTCATGCGGGTTCTCCATCTGGGGTGGTGCGGCGCGCCGAGCGGCGCGAGCGGTGGGGGGCGGCGACGGGCTGCTCGAGGCGCGCGGCGTCCGACTGCTCGGCGGCGGGGCCGGCGGCCACGCCGATGCCGACGGCGACGCGGGCGAGGAGGCGGCGGAGCGCGACGCGCTCGTCCGGGGCGAGGCCGCCCATCAGGCCGTCCTCCACCTCGCCGAGCGCGACGCGCGCCGTCGCCAGCAGGGCGCGACCGGCATCGGTCGGCACGACCTGCCGGATCCGGCGGTCCCGCGGATGCGGCTGCCGCTCGACGTGCCCGCCCTCGGCGAGCGCGTCGATCACGTAGGTCATCTGCGTCTTGTCGATGCCGAGGCGCTGCGCGAGCGCCAGCTGCGACGACGGCTCCTCCGTGGTGATCGCGACGAGCACCTGGTACCCGCGCGGGCCGCCCGGCACGTCGGCGACGGCGGCCTGCGCCGTGCGCACGAAGCCCTGGTAGACGGCCTGGATGGACCAGCCGAACTGCGTCTCGATGCCGCCGGAGCCCCAGTCGATGCCCGAGGCGTCCACCTCGGCGTGGTCCGGGTCGCGGGTCGAGGCGGATGAGCTCATGCGGAGATCGTATCCGTGCGAGATCGTCTCGTCAAAAGATCATTTCACCCTCTCGGCGTCCACGACCGCGGGTCAGCGCCAGATCGGTGCGTCGCTCCCGAGCGCGGTGCGGATCCACGTCGGCGAGAGCGACGCGGGGCCGACGGGCAGGGGCGACGCCGACATGAGCGCGTCGCCGAGCGGGGTCGTCACGCGCCGCGGGGGCGAGTCGTCCGCGTCCCCGATGCCGCCCGCGTCCGGATCCGCGGAGCGCGGCAGCGCGAGCAGCGCGTGCGCGGTGCGCGCGAGCGAGAGCCGCCAGGCGGATCCGCGCCCGGTGCGCACCCGCCCCGCCAGCCCCGCGACCGCGGAGGCGGCGGCGAGGTACCCCGTGCCCCAGTCGAGCGCCTGCACGGGCAGCGGCACGGGACGGTCGCCGCCCGCCGCGACCATGCCCGCGTGCGCGATCCCGGACGCGCTCTGCACGATCGAGTCGAAGCCGCGTCGCCCCGCCCACGGCCCCGTCCAGCCGTACGCGTCGACGGTCACGTCGACGAGGCCCGGGCGGATCCGCTCCCTCTCGTCGGGCGGGAACCCGAGCGCGTCGAGGGCGCCGGGACGGTAGCCGTGCACGAGCACGTCCGCGCCGGCCAGCAGCTCGGCGAGGCGCGCCCGGCCGTCCGGGGTCCGGCCGTCGAGCCGCGCGGTCCGCTTGCCGGCCATCACGAGCGGCAGCACGGCGGGCTCGTCCCAGTCCGGCGGATCCAGCCGGAGCACGTCCGCGCCGAGGGCCGCGAGCGCCTGCGTGCACGCCGGGCCCGCGATGACGCGCGTCAGGTCGAGCACGCGGATCCCCGCGAGCGGCGCCTCCGCGGTGGGCCGCCAGCGCGCCGCGTCGGCGCCCCGGCCGCCGTCCTCCCGCGCGACCAGCGGCTCGCCGGCGACCGCGCGGCCGGCGTCCGTCGCGGCCCACTCCCCCGCGGTCCGCAGGGCGGCCGCCACCCCGCCCGCCGCGACCACCGCGTCCTCGAGGGCGATCGCGTCCCACCCGGCGATCGCCCGGGCGAGCGCCGCGACGTCGGCCTCGGGCGCGCAGCCGGTGACCTGGAGCAGCGCGGCGCGGTGGCGGGGCGCGTTGGCGTGGGTGCGGATCCACGAGCCGTCGCGCGTCGGGAACGAGCCGGAGAGCGGATCCCACGGCGAGGGCAGCGCCCACCCCACCGGTTCCACGTGCTGCCCGCACCACGCCTCGGCGCGCCCGCGGTGGACGACGACCTCGTGCGGGCGCGGCAGGCCGACCGCCTCGCCGAGCGCGGCCACCGCGCCGCCGAGAAGCCCGAGCGCGGACACGGCGAGGTCCGTCACGGGGAGCGAGGAGCGGAGGGAGCCCCGGCCCACGACGCGGATCGGTGCGGCCTCGCCGAGGAGGGCCGCCGCGACCGAGAACCCGGATGCGTCGTCGGATCCCGGGGTCGTCATGCCCGCACGCTACGCCGCCGGTCGGACGCGGATCAGCCCCCGAACGGGCGCAGCGACACCGACTCGAGCGTGCCGTCGCGGGTCTGGTCGACGACGAGGCGCACGGCGCGCGCGACGGAGGCGGGCTCGAGGTAGCGCGTCTCGTCGTACTCGCCGCCCTCCTTGGCGCGGAGCTCGCGCTGCATGTCGGTGGCGACGCGGCCCGGGTGCACGCTCGAGACGCGGACGCCGTTCGGGCGCTCCTCCTCGCGGAGGGCGTCGCCGAGCGCGCGGAGGGCGAACTTGGATCCCGCGTAGACGCCGCCCGTCGGGTTCGCCGTGAAGCCGGATCCGGAGTTGACGAGCACGACCTGGCCCTTCGCCGCCCGGAGCGCCGGCAGGAGCACGCGCGTCACCTCGGCGACCGCGAAGACGTTGACCTCGAAGACGCGGCGCCACTCGTCGACGGGCGTCTCCGCCACGGCATCGCCGCCGATCACGCCCGCGGAGTGCACCAGGACGTCCAGCCGGTCGAGCTCCGGCACGAGGTCGGCGAGGCCGCTCGCGGCGAGGTCGGCGGCCCAGCCGACGGCGTCCGGCAGGGTGGCGGCGAGCGCGTCGACGGCGTCGCGGTCGCGGCCGTGCACGATCACGCGGTGGGTGCGGGCGAGGTCCTGGGCGACGGCGCGGCCGATGCCGCGGGTGGCTCCCGTGACGAGGGCGACGGGGCGGGCGTGGTCGGTCATGGATCCTCCTGGGTCGCGGTCCTCCAGGCTATCGACGGCATCCGGCCACCCCGGCGGGAGCGGTCCGGAGCGTGACGTAGCGTGGAGGGACCGGCGGCCGCGAGGCGCGTCGGCCCGCCACCCGAGAGGATCCGCCCGTGCACGCCCGCTTCCCCGCCAGCCTCGAGGTGCTGCGCCAGGAGGCCCGCGACGAGCTGGACGCCGTGATCGAGCACCGCTGCCGGAACGGCGACGACCCGTGGGAGATCATCCCCCAGCTGCCGACCGTGGACGAGCACGTGGTCGCGACCCTCCGTCAGGACGCGCTGGAGGCCGACGGGATGGCCGAGGAGCTGGCGCGCGTGCGCCACCCGTCGACCGAGCCGGGGGTCGTCGCGCGCTTCGAGTACCGGCTGCTGCGCGGCATCGCGCTGGAGCACCCGGACCTCTCGCGCGCGGTCTGGACGCTCATCGGGCGCATGGAGCGCGACCTCCGCCGCCGCTCCTGAAGAGGTGATGAGAGCGGCATTCGCCGTCGGCGAACGGCTTGGCACTCCCCTGCGCCGAGTGCTAATCTCATCGTGGTTGAGCCGAGGGGGCTCAACCCCGGAGATCATCACCGCAGATCATCAGAGGAGTCGAGCATGAACATGACCTTCGATCCGTTCCGCGAGCTGGACCGCGCCATGGGCGCGCTGGCCGAGACCCGCCAGGCGAACCGTCCGATGCCCATCGACCTGCACCGCGAGGGCGACACCTACGTGCTGGCCGCCGACCTCCCGGGCATCGACCCGGGCTCGGTCGACATCGACGTGGACGGCCAGCTGCTGACCATCCGCGCCGAGCGCACGCTCGCCGGCGATCAGAACGTGCGGTGGCTCACGCGCGAGCGCGTCGCCGGCACGTTCCTCCGGCAGCTGACGCTCGGCCAGGGCATCGACACCGAGCGCATCTCGGCGCACTACGCCAACGGCGTGCTGAGCGTCACCATCCCGGTGAGCGAGCGGGCGAAGCCGCGGAAGATCGCGGTCACGTCCGACGAGCAGCAGGGCCAGGAGGGCCGGACGCTGACGGTGGAGCAGGGCGCGCACGCCGCGAGCTGATCCGGCCGGGCACCAGAGGTGCCCCACGCACGAGGAGCCGTCGTCCGCGAGAGCGGGCGGCGGCTCCTCGCATGCCGCCCTCCGAATCGCCCAACCCGCCGTCCATGAGAAAAGGTTCCTGTCGCGGCGACTCCGATCGATGACGCCCCAACTGGGGCTGGAATGCTCCGGAGCCAGGAGGAGGATCGTGCCCATGGCCGTGAGTGGAGAATCGAGTTGACGCGTCCGAGCGGAAGAACCGCACCGCCGTACGACACGCGCATAAGCGATACGGCGCCTCAGAAGGCGAGAGGAAGATGCAATGGCGGATGATCGTCGCACTAACCACGAAGAGCAGAAAGAGGAAAGGGCATTGCGCGGCGGATTGTTACTGCTGTCGGTGACGATCATCACCTCCCTGGGCTTGGGCCTCGCCCTAGTCGACCTAGGAGGCCGATTGATCCTTGACGCCTCCCGGAGCGGAAGCGTTGACGATCTCGGCACGGCCAGTGACCATCATTCAACTTTGACAACCATCCAGGAACAGCTCCTGGCGATTATCCTCTTCGGCGGCGTGGTCCTAGCTTTGATAGGGGCGATCCTCCGAGCATTCGCGCATAACGTCGCGAAGCGAAAAGACTCCGACTATGTGGGAAAGCTCTTCGGGCTTGCATCGCTGATGTTCACACTCACGGGCGCGATGGCGGCCATAGATCCTGGTCTGCAGAAGACGGTAGTCGCGACCTTTGTGCTCCTCATCGCCGGCACCACGTGTGCCGTTGTAGTCGTATCAGCTCTTGTAGTCGGCGAACGGGAGTACCGGAAGTCGATGTGAGGAGCCGTCGTCCGCGAGAGCGGGCGGCGGCTCCTCGCATGCCCGGACGGGCGCCTCAGCCGATGCGCGGCCGCAGTCCCCGATGGATCGCGAGCGGGTTCCGCAGCGAGCCGTGGATCTGCATCACCGGCGCCTGCAGGTCGACCATGCGCCGGTTGTCGCGCAGCTGCAGCCGGTTGAGGCACGAGCGGTCGAACGACGGCGCGAAGAGGTCGAACCGGGCGATGCGCTCGGCGAGCTCCGGGTGCGCGCGCTCGTGGTCGGCGAGCGCCTCGGCCGCCACGCGCCACAGGCCGTCGGGGCCGAGGTCGTCGCGGTCCTCGAGGAGCGCGGCGGCGAAGCGCAGGAAGCCGTCCATCACGTCGGTGAAGACCGTGAGGGTGCGCTCGTCCTCGGGGATCTCCATCCGGATCCGCCGCACGTCCTCCGGCAGCTCGCGCTCCGTGTCGAAGAGGGCGACCTCCTCGGCGATGTCCTTCATCAGCACGCGGACGACGACGTGGTCGCGCAGCACGAGGATCACGTTCTCGCCGTGCGGCATGAACGCGAGGTCGTGCGCGATCAGCGCGTGCGCGAGCGGCACGAGGTAGGCGTCGAGCCAGCGCCGCAGCCACGCGGCCGCGCCGATCCCGGACGCGTCGATGAGCGCGCCGATGACCGTGTCGCCGTGCGCGTCGACGTGCAGCAGGCTCGTCATGCTCATCAGCCGCTCGCCCTCCGCGAGCCCCGGCACGGGCGACTCGCGCCAGAGCGCGGACAGCATCTTCCCGTGGGAGTGGCCGGGCGGCAGCGCGGACTCGACCCGCTCGTCGCGCACGCCCACGGCGGCGACCTCGCGGAGGATCCCGAACCCGAGCCGCGCGAACTCCGGGTCGCCCGCGACGAGCGCGTGCACCCAGTCGTTGATCGCCGGCGTGACCGCCATGTAGGCCGGCGAGAGGCCGCGCGTGAAGCCCATGTTGAGGATCGACAGCGAGGTCTTCACGTAGCAGCGCTCGGGGGTCGTGCGGTTGGCCCACGTGCGGATCGACTGCTGCGCGCCGTACTCGTCGTCGCCCGTGCCGAGCAGCACGATGTCGCGCCGGGCGATGAGGCCCGCGAAGGTCACGGTGACCACGTTCTCCCACTGCCACGGGTGCACCGGCACGAGCACGCGCTCGGCGGGGTCGATGCCGAGCTGCTCCATGCGGGCGCGGAACCGTGCGCGGACGGGGACGCCGAGCTCGGCGTCGAGGAACGCCTCGCGGTCGAGCCCGTCGATCGCGGTGAAGCGGGCGAGGCGCGCGTGCACGGCGAGCCAGAGGATCCGCACGTCCTGGCCGGCCTCGGGCGCGTACCGGTCGTGGTCGTCGAGGTCGAAGCCGATGCGGCCGTTGGTCGCGACGAAGCAGGGGTGCCCCTCGTCCATCGTCGACTCGACCTCGGCGTAGGACGCCGTGAGGAGGCCGCGCGCGTCCGGCACGGCGCGGAGGCGCGAGAAGGCGGCGGCCGAGAGCGTGCTCTGGATCTCGTCGAGGTAGACGGGCAGGACCTCGTCGGTGATCCCGAGCCGGTCGCGGAGGTCGAGCACGAGGTCGGTCGCGTCGAGCTCGGCGGGCCGGCCGTCGACCGTGCGGCGGATGCTCGCCTCGTCGACGTCCCAGTGGTCGAGCTCGAGGATCCTGGCGCGGTACGAGTACACGCTCCGGCCGTCGGCGCTCGCGACGCGGTAGTCGGCCCAGCGCCTCGGGTCGTGCGGGCGGCGCGGCGCACCGGGAGCGCGCTCCGGATCCACGCGCTCGGGCGCGATGAGCAGCTCGTGCGCGAACTCGGCGAGCGCCTTGCGGACGAGGTGGCGGGTGGCGGCGGCCCACACGTCGGGGCGGAGGTGCGCGGCGCGGTGGACGCGCGGATCCGGCTCGGCGGTCCTCGACGCGGCGGCGGGCCGGGTCTCGGGGTGAGTGTCGCGCCTGCGGTCGGGGGTGAGGGTCATGGCGGTTCCGTCCGTGGGGGTGGCGTGCAGGAGGGCGTCGTCGCGCGTGGCGACGCTGAGGAGCGCGTGCTTCGTGCCGAGGTCGACGACGCGGAGCGGCCGGAAGCCGACGAGCTCGTTGAGGCGCTGGATCCGGGTGTTGCGCACGTCGGGCTCGACGACGAGGCGCCGCACGGCCGGATCCCGGAGGAGGTGCGCGACGACGTGCCGCATGACCGCGGTCGTGAAGCCGGGCAGCGGGTCGCCAGCCGGCGGGGCGACGAGCAGGTGCATGCCGCGGTCGCCGGGGAGCGGATCCAGGTGCGCGCCGATGGGGTCGTCGGCCGGGTCGTACGCCTCCACGAGGAAGGCGGGTGCGCCGTCGTGGAGGCCGATCCAGGCCTCGCGCCGCGGATCCGCCGCGATGGACCGGTACTCGGCCCGCACCTCGTCGAGGGTCGCGTGCTCCATCTGCCAGAAGCGGGCGCGCGGGGCGGTGACCCAGGCGTGCACGAGCGCAGCGTCGGCATCCGGGTCGAGCGGGCGGAGGTCGAGGGCGGAGGCGAGGGACTCGGCGGCGGACGCCTCGGTGACGGGCGCGCTCACGCGAGCACCCCGGATCCGGCCGCGGGTCCGTCGTCGGGCAGGCCGAACTCCTGGAACGCGATCCGCTCCTCCACCGCGTAGTCCTCGCGCCCGGTGATGGCGCGCAGGATCCGCGAGTTGCGGTGCGCGGTCATGCCGAGGTCGGGTGCGACGAAGCCGTGCGTGTGCACCTCGGCGTTCTGCACGAAGAGCGTGCCGGCGGCGTCGACGGTGTGCTCGCGCGCCACGTCGAGGCGGCCGCGTGCGTCGCGGTGCACGCGGTCGCCGAGCCCGTCGAGGATGCGCGGCGCCTGTGCGTCGTAGCCGCTCGCCATGACGACCGCGCTCGTCGGCCAGTCGCGCTCGGCTCCCGTCTCCGCGTGCCGCAGCCCGAGGACCGCGCCGCCGTCGGGCGTCGGCCGCGCCGACACCACCTCCGCGTTGGTCAGCAGCCGGGTCGGCACGCCGGATCCCGCGTCGCCGCCGGCCGCGAGCCGCCCCTCGGCCCGCAGCGCGTCGAACGCGAGCCGCTTCCGGTAGAGCGTGTGGAAGATGTCGTCGATGAGCTCGGAGTCGATCCCCTTGTAGAGGTTCCGCTGCTCGCGCAGCAGCACCGCGCGCGCATCCGCGGGCAGGCCGAAGAAGTGGTCGCTGTACTCGGGGCTCGTCATCTCCAGCGTGAGCCGCGTGTACTCGAGCGGGAAGAACCGCGGCGAGCGCGTGATCCAGTCGAGCCGGTAGCCGCGGGAGTCCACGTCCTCGAGCAGGTCGCGGTAGATCTCCGCCGCGCTCTGCCCGCTGCCCACCACCGTGATCGCGTCCCGCTCCTGAAGCGCGTCCTTGGCGCCGAGGTAGCCGGAGCTGTGGACCACGCCCGGCAGGTCGCGGACGGCCTCGGGCAGCCACGGCGGCGTGCCGACGCCGACCACGAGGTTCCGGCCGCGGTGCACGTGCGCGGCGCCCGCGGCGTCGACCGACTCGACGACGTAGGCGCCCTCGGTCTCGTCGAACGAGACCGCCCGCACGTCGCGGTCGAGCTCGATCCCCCGCGCACGCTCCGCCGCCCATCGGCAGTACGCGACGTACTCGCTGCGCAGCACGAAGAAGTCCTCGCGGATGTAGAAGGAGTACAGCCGCCCGGTGTCCTTGAGGTACGCGAGGAACGAGAAGCGCGAGGTCGGATCCGCGAGCGTCACGAGGTCGGCGAGGAACGGCGTCTGCAGGTGCGCGGTCGGCAGCATCATGCCGGGGTGCCAGTCGAAGCGCGGCTTCCGCTCGAGCACGACGAGGTCGAGGTCGAGGGGGTCGGCGAGGCAGGCGAGGCCGAGGTTCGCGGGACCGAGGCCGATCGCGACGGCGTCGTGGATGCGGCCCGAGGCGCTCATCGGCCGGCCTCCGCGACGGCGTCGGCGGCCGCGGTGGGCTCGCCGGCCGCCGCGTCGTCCAGCCCGGCGTCGAGCGCATCGCCCGCCGCCACCACCATCCCCAGGATCTCCGCGATGTGCGCGTCTGTCGTCGCCGGGTTGAGCAGCGTGAGCTTGAGGTGCGCGCGCCCGCCCACGCGGGTCGCGGCGACCATCGCGCGGCCGGAGTCCTGGATCGCCTGCCGGATGCCGCGGTTCACGGCGTCGGAGCGCGCCCCGGCATCGGGCGCCGCGGATCCGTCCCGCTCCCCCGCCGGCACGTACCGGAACACGAGCGCGCTGATCTCGGGCCGCACCACCACCTCGAGCGCCGGATCCCGCCTCAGCGCGGACCACGTGCGGTCGGCGAGCGCGATCACGTCGTCGAGCATCCGCCCCACCCCGTCGGCGCCCACCGTCCGCAGCGTCAGCCACAGCTTCAGCGCGTCGAAGCGCCGCGTGGTCTGCAGCGACTTGTCGACCTGGTTCGGGATCTCCTCGTGCGCGCGATCCGCCGGGTTGAGGTAGTCGGCGTGCAGCGTCGCGTGCCGGAGCGTGCGGCCGTCGCGCACGATCAGCGCGCTGGAGCTCACGGGCTGGAAGAAGGTCTTGTGGTAGTCGACCGTCACGGAGTCGGCGCGCTCGATCCCGTCGAGCAGGTGCCGGTGCCGGAGCGAGGTCAGCAGGCCGCCGCCGTAGGCCGCGTCGACGTGCAGCCAGATCCCCTCGCGGCGGCAGACGTTGCCGATCGCGGGCAGCGGGTCGACGCTGCCGAAGTCGGTGGTGCCGGCGGTCGCCACGACCGCGATCGGCAGGAGCCCGGCCGCGTAGCAGCGCGCGAGCTCGCGTTCCAGGGCATCGACGCGCATCCGCTTGGCGTCGTCGCTCGGCACGCGGATGACCGCGTCGGAGGCGAGGCCGAGGATCCGCGCGCTCTTCTCGACGCTGAAGTGGCCGACGTCGCTGACGAGGATCCGCATCCGCTGCCGGTCGGCCATCGACAGCCCGTGCACGGCCGCCGCCTCGTCGCGCGCGAGCAGCAGCGCCTGCAGGTTCGACTGGCTGCCACCGCTCGTGAAGACGCCGTCCGCGTCGTCGCCGAGGCCGGCGCGGGCCGCGGTCCAGTCGATGAGCGCGCGCTCGATGAGGGTCGCGCCCGCGCTCTGGTCCCAGGTGTCCATCGACGTGTTGACGCTGGAGAGGATGAGCTCCCCCGCGATCGCCGGGATGAGGATCGGGCAGTTGAGGTGCGCGACGTACGACGGGTCGTGGAACCAGACGGCGTCGCGGAGGTACAGGTCGTCGAGCTCATCGAGCGCGTCGTCGAGGCCGCCGAGCGGGCGGTCGAGGTCGAGCCCGGCGAAGGATCCGCGGAGCCGGTCGGGCGTGATGCCGGTGAACGGGCCGTCGGCGCGGCGGGCGGCGGCGCGCACGTGGGCGGCGGCGGCGCGGAGGGCGGCGTCCCAGCCGGGGAGGGAGCGGTCGGAGAAGAGCTCGGCGGCGGGATCCGCGACGGTCGCGGTGTCGGCGGGGAGCCGGTCGGCGAGGGCCGGATCGGAGGGGCGGGAGGCGTGCGGGGAGAGGGTCATGGGTCCTTCGTCGGTTCGGTGGGGAGCCGTGTCCGGGTCACGAGCACCCAGCCCAGTTAGGCAAGGCTCACCTAATATGGAGGCGCTCGGACGGGAACGCAACCCGGCCGACGACGACTCGCGGGGACCCTCCGCGAGGCGATGCCGCGACCCCGATTCGGGGGCGTCTGCATCGATGTCAGGACGGATCGCCCCTCGTAGGGTGAGGAGCATGAGCGACCGAGACGAGCAGACCGACGGCATCCGCACCGGGCGCGGACCCGGCGATCCCGACGGGCTGGTGACCGTGGACGACGTGGTCGGCGGCGGCGACTCCCCCGCCGGCGTCGGCGACGCGGTCCGTGACCCCGACGGCACCGACTACGGGCACGCGGAGGAGGACACCCTCGAGGTCGAGGACGCGGATCCCGCGAGCGCCGACTACCCCGAGGTCCCCGACAACCGCTCGGTCACCGCGGCCGACTCGCACATGAGCGCGCCCGCCGACGACGCATCCGGCCACGTCGACCCCGAGGGCCGCTGACGTGACGGATCCCGCCGCCGACGCCCCGCGCCACCCGCTCGCCGAGCCCGCGCCCATCGACGCCGATTCGGTCGCCGAGCAGGCGGAGGCCGCCGAGGAGGACGCGCGCGAGGACACCCCCGACCCGTTCGGCGAGGGGCCCGACGACCAGTGATCCGCCCCCGGAGGCGCCGTCTCGACGGGCCCCGGGCACTGCACATGCGCGTTGCCTGAACACCGCCACACGCTGCGGGAGGCCGAGCGTAGCGTCGGAAGCATGGACACCGACGACCCGCGCCTCCAGCCCGCGGACACCTCAGACACCAACCAGGACAAGGACTTCATCTCGCCCAGCGAGGACGACACGCAGGTGAAGCAGAGCGAGCAGATCGTCGAGAGCGAGGGCGTCTCCGACGATGTGCCCGCCGCAGCGGACGACGTGCAGGTGCTCCCCGGATCGGGCGGCCCCGACGACGTCGGCGAGATCGACGTCGATCCCGACGAGCTCAACCTCAGCGGCGACTCGATCCCCGGCCACCCCAAGCCCGAGGCCGGTGAGTGACCGTGACCGACGCCACCTCCACCACGCCCGCCGACGACTCCACGGGTGACGACACGGCCCTCGACACCGAGGCCCTCGCGAACGACACGGTCGTGAACGACGCGGTCGCCGGCGAGACCGTCCTCCCCGAGACCGACGAGCCGGTCGAGGAGCCCGACGACGACGCCGTCATGGGCGCCGACGCGGAGCCCACCGCCGACGTCCTCGGCGTCGACGGCGAGGCCGAGCCCGAGCTCGCCGAGAACGACCTCGCGGGCCAGGACATCGACCTGGACGACACCCCGCCCACCTGATCCACCCCTCCCCTTCCCGCACACAGGACACAGCACCAGGAGACACATGAGCACCGACCAGTACACGTTCCAGGACCCGACCAAGATGTACGCCGACATCGAGCCGAAGGCGCAGCAGCAGGACGGGCCCGGCCTCGACGCCGACCTGGACGCGACCGCGGACCGCGGCGAGAAGACGTACCGCGGATCGAACCGCCTCGAGGGACGCAAGGCCCTCGTCACCGGCGCCGACTCCGGCATCGGCGCCGCTGTCGCGATCGCCTACGCCCGCGAGGGCGCGGACGTCGCGCTCTCCTACCTCCCCGAAGAGGAGGAGGACGCGAAGAAGGTCGTCGCCCTCATCGAGGAGGCCGGTCGCAAGGCCGTCGCCATCCCCGGCGACATCGCCACGGCCGAGTTCAGCCGCGAGCTCGTCGCGAAGGCGGTCGAGGGCCTCGGCGGACTCGACATCGTCGTGAACAACGCGGGCAAGCAGCAGAACGTCGACGCGCTCGAGGACATCTCGGACGAGGAGTTCGACCTGACCTTCAAGACCAACGTCTACGCGATGTTCTGGATCACGAAGGCCGCGCTTCCGCACCTCAAGCCCGGCTCCTCGATCATCAACACGTCCTCTATCCAGGCCTACGCGCCGTCGCCCAACCTCGTGCACTACGCCACGACCAAGGCCTCGATCAACGCCTTCTCGAAGGGCCTCGCCGGCCAGCTGGCGCCCAAGGGCATCCGCGTGAACGTCGTCGCGCCCGGCCCGATCTGGACCCCGCTGCAGACCGCGGGCGGCCAGCCCGAGGATGCGCTGCCCGAGTTCGGCGAGCAGACCCCGCTCGGCCGCGCCGGCCAGCCCGCCGAGCTCGCGCCCGCCTACGTGTTCCTCGCCTCCAACGAGTCGAGCTACGTGATCGGCGAGACGCTGAACGTCAACGGCGGCATGCCGACGCCGTAGCGGGACGCGCCCCGGCGCATCGCACCGCCCGACGCCCGGGCCGACCAGCAGGTCGGCCCGGGCGTCGTCGCGTTCCGGACGCGGAACGCGCACCGGAATAGGGTCGGGAGATGTCCGGCATCCCGGCCCGCGTCGGCGGGAACGTCCTCGCGGGGATCGTCGCCGCCATCCGCCTCATGCAGCGCCCGCGACCCCTCCATCCGCACGGCGTCGCGCTCTCGGGGACGCTGACGCCCGTCGCCGGCCGCGCCGCGTCCGGGCTCGCGTGGCTCGACGCCCTCGACGGGACGCTCGCCATCGACGCCCGGCTCTCGCGCGGCGGCGGTCTCCCGCCCGCGCTCCCCGACGTGCTCGGCCTCGCGCTGCGGATCCCGGGCGACGGCGGGACGACGGTCGACGTCCTGCTCGCGTCCACGGGCCTCTCGCCGGTCGGCCGGTTCCTCCTCGCGCCGCGGGGCGTCCTCTCCGGGGCGCGGCTCACCACGCTCATGCCGTACCGCGGATCCGCGGGGCCGGTGCTCGTCGGCGTGCTGGTGGACGCGGATCCGTCGCTGCCGGCCGGCGCCGCCGACCTCGGGCGGGCGCTCGCGGCTCGGCCCGTCCGGATGCGGCTCGTGCAGGCGACGCCGCGCGGACGGTGGCACGTGGTCGCGCGGATCGATCTCGCCCACGACGCGAGCGGGCCCATCGACACCCCGACGCGCGCCGATCCGGTGCTCGCGGCCCCGCCCGGGGACACGACGTACCCGTGGACGCGCCGGCTGCGGGCGCCGGGCTACCGGGCGGCACGGCATGGCCGACCGGTCGCGTCCCGGCACGCGGCCCGGGACCCCGACGCCTGATCGGCAGCGGACGACGGGAGCGCTGCCCCGGGACGGCGGGCGCGATGCGCGCACGGCCCGACGGGCCGGAGGAGACCTCCGGCCCGTCGGGCCGTGCGGAGAGCGCCGGAGCGATCAGGAGGGCGGGAGGGGTTCCCGCCGGGTGCGTGCCGCGCGACCGTCAGCCGCAGTGCGACGCGAAGAGATCGGGGAACACCACGGTGTATCCGCCGGTGATGTTGCAGGTGTGCCAGTTCTCCGAGCCCTGTCCGCCCCGGAGGACGTAGGAGACGATCTGCACGCAGGACTTCCCCGAACGATTCGCCGTGCAGATCTGCGCCGCGAGCTTGTAGGAGTCGGTCAGCCCGAACGAGAGTCGCGCGAGGTCGTATGGCGTGACGAAGAAGGAGCGGTTGACGAGTCCCGCCTGGCTCGCCGCGATCGAGCCGGCGTCCGCAGTGGAGGACGAGGACGCCGCGACAGGCGCCGCGGATGCCGGGTCGGTCGGGGCGGACACCGAGACGCCGAGGCCGACGACCACCGCGAGGACGGCCGCCGCCAGGAGGCGCCGGGCGGCGGGTCGCGGGGTGGCTGCGAGGCGAGAGGACATGTGGACTCCTTCTGGTCCGCGGCGACCGTCGCCGGGGAGCGATCGAACCGTAGCGACGCGCTGACCGGGGCCGAGACGCCTGTGGACGAGCGGGCGGGGACGCGGGACGGGTGCGCCGCGGCATCGGATCCGCCCGCCCGGCCTTGCCACTGCTCACCCTGGGGCGTTGCCTGGGTGGGAGCGCCGACGGCGGCGCCGGAACCGGCAGGAGACCCCATGAGGGAGCTGAAGCTCGTCGCGGCCATCGCGAGGATCGAGGACGCGGAGGCGCTGGATCCGATCGTGGATCGCGTGAAGGGCGTCGCCACCGCGCTGCTGAGGCCACGGGCGCTGGCCGACCTGCTGCACGGCGTGCCGTTCGGGCACCCGCTGCACCCCGTGGCCGTGCTGATCCCGACCGGCGCGTGGGTCTCCTCGGCGGTCCTCGACCTCCTGCCCGGCAACGAGAAGGCCAGCCGCGCGCTCGTGGGCGTCGGAGTGCTGAGCGCGGCGCCCTCCATCGTCTCCGGCTACGCCGACTGGTCGCAGCTGCACGAGCAGCAGATGCGCGTCGGCATCGTGCACTCGGCCGCGAACGCGCTCGCGACGGGCCTCTACGGCCTCTCCTGGATCCAGCGCGCCCGCGGCAAGCACGCCAGCGGCAAGGTGCTCGGCCTCGCGGGCCTCGGCCTCGTCTCCGCCGGCGGGTTCCTCGGCGGCCACCTCGCCTACCGCCAGGCGGCGGGCGCCAACCACGCCGAGGACGTGCCGCACCGCTTCCCCGCCGGCTGGCAGGAGCTCGGCCACCTCGACGAGCTGCCCGACGGCCGCCTCGCGAAGCGCGACGTGGCCGGCCTCCCGCTCCTCGTGCGCCGGAACGGCATGACGGTGGACGCGCTGAGCGACACCTGCAGCCACCTGTCCGCGCCGCTCGACGAGGGCGAGCTCGGCACCGACCCGAAGACGGGCGAGGCGTGCGTCACCTGCCCGTGGCACGACAGCGTGTTCAGCCTGAAGACTGGCGCCGTGATCCACGGACCGGCGACCGCGCCGCAGCCCCGCTTCGAGACCCGCGTCACGGGCGGGCTCGTGGAGGTGCGGCTGCCGAACGCGGGCTAGGCCGCGGGATCCCGGTCGACGGATCCGCGCAGCGCCACGACCGCGAGCACGGCGCATCCCGCGAAGACGACCGCACCCGCGACGGTCGGCAGCTCGATGCCGGCAGTCGCGAGCACGCCGCCCAGCGCGGATCCGGCGGCGAGGCCGAGCAGGCTGACCACCCGCCCCGCCGCGCCCACGCGGCCGAGGAGATCCGCCGGGACGAGACGCTGCCGGAGCGTGGTCGCGCAGATGCTCCAGACCACCGCGTGCAGGATGTAGAGCGCGAGCAGGATCCCGGCGACGATCGGATCCCGCGTGACGGCGAGCCCGGCGAGGCTCGCGGCGCCGAGCGTCAGGGCAGCGGTGATGGTCCACCGGGAGCCGAGGCGGGCGCCGAGCGGTGCGGCGATCGCGGATCCGGCGAGGCCGCCGAGCGCGCTGGCCGCGAGCAGGACGCCGTAGCCGGCCGCATCCAGTCCGAGCCGCTCGCCCGCGAAGAGCACGAGCACCGAGAACGGGAGCATGTAGCCGACGCTCGCGAGGCCGCCGAGGAGGGCGAGGGATCCGACGACGCGGTGCCGGGCGAGCCAGCGCACGCCCTCCGCGGCCTCACGGAACAGGGACGGCGGCGCACCCGTCGCCGCGGAGGCGAGGGGGACGTCGCGCGTGCGCCGCGGCAGCGCGAGCGCCACCGCACCTGCAGCGACCCACAGTCCGCCGGTCGCGTACACGGGCACGGCGGCGGCGAGCGCGAACAGGATCCCGCCGAGCGGCGGCCCCACGAACTCGTCGGCCACGAGCTGCGTGCCCGTGATCCGTGCGTTCGCCCGGTCGAGGCGGCCAGCCGGCACGATCGACGGCAGCACGGCGACCGCGGCCCCATCGGCGGCGCTCTCGAGCACGCCGACCACGGCCATCACCGCGTAGAGCACGGCCAGCGACGCGACGCCCGACTGGATCGAGACCGCGAGCCCCAGCACGGCGACGCCGCGGAGCGCGTTCGCGACGACGATCAGCGTGCGCCGGTCGAGCCGGTCGACGTAGACGCCCACGGGCAGCGCGACCAGGAGCCGCACGAGCGCGTACGTCGTCGCGAGCCCGGCGACGCCGCGCGGGTCGTCGGTGAGGCCCGCCGCGACGAGCGGCATGGTGACGAAGACGAGCCCGTCCGCGAGGTTGGAGAGCGCGTTCGCGCCCCACAGCCCCGCGAACGGGCTCGGGGATCTCACGCCGTGCTCCTCGGGGCGGCGTGCGCCCCGAGGAGCCGCGGCATCGGGATCAGATCCCGGCGCCCTCGGACGCGGCCGTCGCGGGGCCGACGTCCGTGGCGGTCGCGCCGGACGCCGACCCGCCCGCGCTCGTGCCCGCGGCGGTCGACCCCAGGAACGAGCTCAGCGCCGTCGCGACGTCGATGCCCGTGGTGTCCTTGAGCAGCTTCGGCAGCGTCGCCATGTTCTCGGCCACCGAGCGGTTGAGCGCGTTCGCGCCGTCCGCCGAGATGATCGTCATGTTGTCGACGTTGGCGAGCGGCGCCGCCATCTCGCGCGCGATCTCCGGCATCGACGCGATGATGCGCGCCTGCAGGGCCTCGCGCGACAGCTTGTTCTGCGCCTCGGCGAGCGCGGCGGCCGCCTCGGCCTCCGCCTGGCCGCGGGCCTGGATCGCGTCGGCGTTGGCCTTCCCGAGCGCGGTGATGGACGCGGCCTCGTTCACGGCCGCGGTCTTCGCCGCCTCGGCGTTCTGCGTGCGCTGGTAGACCTCCACGTCGACCTTCGCCTTCTCGGCGTCACGCGCGGCCTGCGCGTCCTGGACGGTCGCGTACTTGCGCGCCTCGGCGGGGAGCTCCACGTCGATGCGCAGGCGCTCCTTCGAGACCTCGGCCTGCGCGGCCACGGCGGTGCGCTCCTGGTCGGCGACCAGGCGGTCCTGCTCGGCCTTCGCGAGCTCGCCGGCCGCGTACGCGGTGGCGTTGGCGCGGTCGGTGTCGGCCTTGATGGCCGCGCGGCGCAGGTCGAGCTCGAGCTGGCGCTCGGCGGTCTGCTGGTCGTTCTCGATCGCGGCGAGCGCGGAGATCCGCTTGTTCTCGGCCTCCGCGACCTCGGCGACCTGGCGGGCGCGCGCGGCGTTGGAGCGCGCGCGGTCGTCGAGGTAGGAGCTGCCGGGGGTCGTGATCTCGCGGACGTTGAGCGTCTCGATCTGGAGGCCGAGCTCCGCGAGGTCGTTCTTGGTCTGGTTCACGGCCTCCTGCGCCACGACCGAGAAGCTCTTGACGAGCTCGTCGACGGGACGGTCGCCGATGAGGCCGCGGATCGCGCCCTCGAGCGACTGGCGCACGATCTCCGGTAGGGCATCCTGCTGGAGGAGGTAGCGCTGCACGGCACGGCGCACGCCGTCCTCGGTGCCCGTCACCTTGAAGTTGACGGTCGCGACGACCGCGGTGTTGATGAAGTTCGCGTCGCGCGCCTCGGCCGTGACGCTCGTCTGGTACTGCTCCAGGGAGAGCGTGAAGCCCTCCTGGAAGATCGGCCAGATGAAGGTCCGGCCGCCGATGATGACCTTCTGCGGGCTGGAGAAGCCGGCGCCGCCCTCGCTCCGCTCGGCGTTGCGGCCGACGATGACGAGGGCCTGGTTCGGCGGGACGCGGCGGACGCGGGAGGCGATGAACGCCACCAGCGCCACGAGTATGACGATGACGACGATGACGGCGATGGCTGTCGTGCCGCCGGAGATCAGGTCCACGGGATGGTTCCTCTCGTTGGGACGGGTGCTGCTAGGTGGTGGGGGCGCCGTCGGCGTCGGGCTCCACGTGCACGCGGAACCCGTCCTCCGAGACGACGCGGATGCGGGTGCCGACGGCGAGCGGCTCCGCGCTCATGGCGAGCCGCCGCTCCAGCTCGCGGATGTGCTCGAGCCGCACCTCGCCGCCCGTGGGCGAGGTGGGCGACGTGACGACGCCGACCATGCCGACGGGCGAGTACGAGCCGCCGCTCTCCTGCTTCGCGACGAAGCGGACGGTGAGCTGCACCACGACGAGGGCGACGAGCGCGAGGGCCACGGCGATCGCGATGGCGCCGCCGGATCCGATGCCCGCCTGGTCGGCGAGCACGCCGCCGACGCCGTAGATGGCGAGGGCCGCGCCGAGCGCGACGCCGGACACGAGTCCGTCGCCGCCGCCGATCGCGTCGAGCAGGTCGCCGAGCACGATGCTGGAGAGGAGGAGCAGGAGGCCCACGGCCCCCACGACCACGAAGACGATCACGCCGCGGCTCCCGGGCAGGCCGCCGCCGCGGTGACGTGCGCGCCGACGTGGTGCGGGGTCATGCGGGGCCGATCTGCTGGATGCGTGTCCCTCGAACGTACCGGGTGATCCGCGGAGCGTCGCCTCCTCGTCCGGGGGCCGCCCCACCGCCTATGCTCCGCGCGGCGCGCGTAGCCTCAGGAGGTGATCCTCCTGTTCGGCACCCGCGCCCGCGACGCCCTCATCGTCATCGTGACCTTCGCGTGCCTCCGCTGCGGCGTGACGAGTGCCCAGCGCGTGCTCCACCGCACGCTCCGCTTCACGGTGTTCTTCGTGCCGCTGGTCCCGCTGCGCTCGACCTACCGCGTCGAGTGCCCGAACTGCGAACTCGAGACGCGCCTCACGAAGGACCAGGCGATGCACGCCCTCGAGTGGGCCGTGCGGAACCGGGGCGCGCGCCGCTGAGCCCGCGCCGTCGTCCTCCCGGGAATCCCGACCAGGGGTTAGGAATAAGTTTCGTCGCGCGCTTAGAGTGATCGTGGGCTCCGGCCCATCTGCCATCAACGACGACGGGAGGGATGCGATGACGCATTCGATCAGCAGGAGACAGGCACTGGGGGTGGGGGCCGCCGCCGCGGGCACGCTGGCCCTCGCGTCGTGCTCGGCGCCGGGCGGGAGGCTGGTCAACTCCGATCCGGTCATCCCCGCGGCGAAGGCCGGCGAGAAGGTCACGCTCACGTACTGGGCCTGGCTGAAGGACCTGCAGAAGGTCGCCGACGTGTGGAACGCGCAGAACCCCGACATCCAGGTCGAGGCGGTCTGGATCCCCGGCGGCAACGCGGGCGGCTACCAGAAGATGTACTCCGCCATCACGGCGGGCGGCGGACCCGACATCGGCCAGGTCGAGCTCCGGCAGCTGCCCGAGTTCCTCCTCGCCAACGGGCTCGTCGACCTCACCCGCTACGGCGTCGAGGAGTACAGGGACAGCTACGACGAGGCGCTGTGGAAGCAGGTCAGCTTCCAGGACGGCGTCTTCGGGATCCCGCAGGACTCCGGCCCCATGGCCTTCTACTACCAGCGCGAGCTCCTCGACCAGGTGGGCGGCCAGCCGCCGGCGACCTGGGACGACTGGGCGACGCTCGGCGCCGAGGTGCGGAAGACCGGCGCCGGCAACTACCTCGACTGCTTCCCCGTCGCCGACGCCTCCGTCTTCACCTCCTACGCGACGCAGGCCGGCGCGAACTGGTTCAAGGTCGACGGCGAGCGCTGGGTGGTCGACATGCTCGACGAGCGCACGATGGAGGTCGCCGCGTTCTTCGACAAGGCCATCGACGACGACGTGGTCAACACCTCGTACTCGGCCTTCTCCCCGCCGTGGACCGCGGCCGCCGCGGACGGCAAGGTCTTCGGCGTCACGAGCGCCAGCTGGGGCGACGCCCTCATCCAGTCGGTCTCCGGCGGCGAGGGCAAGTGGAAGGTCGCGCCCATGCAGACGTGGGGCTTCGACGGGGCGTACGGATCCAGCTACCTCGGCGGATCCACCGCGGCCGTGCTCGCGAACAGCAAGCACCCCGCCGAGGCGCTCAAGTTCATGACGTGGATGACGACCTCCCCGGAGGGCATCGACGCGATGATCGAGAACTCCGGCATCGGCTGGTCGCCGTCGCCCGACTACATCGGCGCCGCCCGGCAGGAGCCGAGCGAGTGGTTCAGCGGCCAGAGCTACAACGAGGAGGTGTTCGCGCCCGCGGCGAAGGAGCAGAACCTCGACTGGACCTGGTGCCCGCTCACGCAGTTCACGCTGAACACGCTGCAGGACGAGTTCCGCCGCAAGCTCACGAGCGGTCAGACCCTCGTCGAGTCCCTGCCCCTCGCGCAGGAGGCCGTGATCGAGGCCTTCCAGAACAAGGGCCTGCGCGTCGAGGCGGCGTCCGCATGAGCGTCGACACGCGCCAGGCGAGCGGCGAGCGCGCCGGCACCCGCCCCGTCCGGGCGCAGCGCTCCGGCGTCAGCCGTGGCCAGCTGAAGAAGTCGCAGACCATCGCGCCGTGGGTGCTGCTCGCGCCGTTCCTCGCGGTCTTCCTGCTGACCTTCGTCCTGCCGATCATCTACGCGGTGTTCCAGTCGTTCACGACCGTGCGACGGGAGGGCCTGTTCGGTGAGCAGGGCGTGACCACCGTGTTCGCCGGGTTCGAGAACTACGCGCTCGCGCTCGCGAACGACGCCTTCACGGCGTCGATCGGCCGGGTGCTGCTGTTCGGCATCGTGCAGGTGCCGGTGATGATCATCCTCTGCACGATCCTCGCGCTGCTGCTCGAGTCGGCGTCGGCGAAGTGGCCCCAGTTCTTCCGGGCGGCGTACTTCATGCCGTACGGCGTGCCGGGCGTCATCGCGACGATCCTCTGGGGCTTCCTCTACATCCCGGGCCTGTCGCCCATCATCGACATCGGCCAGATGCTCGGGATCCAGCTCGACTTCCTCGGCGCCGGCACCGTGCTCTGGTCCATCGCGAACATCGTGACCTGGACCTACACGGGCTACAACATGCTCATCATCATCGCCCAGCTGAAGTCGATCCCCGGCGACGTGTACGAGGCCGCGCGCATCGACGGAGCGGGCGCATGGCGCACGGCGACGTCGATCCAGCTGCCGCTGATCCGTCCGGCGCTCGTGCTCGCGACCGTGTTCTCGATCATCGGGACGCTGCAGCTGTTCGCGGAGCCGCAGGTGCTCGCCACCTCGGCCCCCGCGATCGACTCGCAGTACACGCCGAACCTGTCGGCGTACACCACGGCGTTCGCGTACAACGACTACGGCGTCGCCGCGGCCCAGGCGGTCATCATCGCCCTCGCCGCGTTCGTGCTGTCGTTCGTGTTCCTCGCGTTCACCAACAGGAAGCCCAAGGAGGAGCGGGAAGCCGCCGCAGCGAGGAAGAAGGGGGCGCGCGCATGACCGCCACGGAGGCACGACCGACCACCAGCGAGAGCGCCGCCGAGAAGGCGGAGCAGAAGCGCGCCGCGCAGGCCGCCGAGGCGAAGGTGAGCCGTCCGTCGAAGGCGGGCAGCACGCCGGGCGCCGGCTCGAAGCCCGCGACCCGGATCATCGTCACGGCGATCCTCACGCTCGTCGCGCTGTACTTCCTCGTCCCCGTCTACTACATCGTGGTCGCCGCCACGAAGACGACGGCCGACCTGTTCAGCACCAACGGGTTCCTGTTCGCGAACATGAACCTCTGGCAGAACCTCACGATGGTGTTCACGTACGACGACGGCATCTTCGTGCGCTGGTTCCTCAACTCGGTGCTCTACGCCGGGGTGGGCGCGCTCGTCGCGACGTACTTCGCGGCCGCCGGCGGGTACGCGCTCGCCAAGTACAAGTTCAAGGGATCGAACATCGTGTTCGGCACGATCCTCGGCGGGGTGCTCGTGCCCGGCACGGCGACCGCGCTGCCGCTGTTCCTGCTGTTCAGCAGCATGGGCATCGCGAACACGTACTGGTCGGTGCTGATCCCGTCGCTCGTCTCGCCGTTCGGCCTGTTCCTCTGCCGGATCTACGCGCAGGCGTCCGTGGAGGACGCGGTGATCGAGTCGGGCCGGATCGACGGGGCGAGCGAGCTGCGGATCTTCCACACGCTCGCGCTGCGCTCCATGACGCCCGCGCTCGTGACGGTGTTCCTCTTCCAGCTCGTCGGCATCTGGAACAACTACTTCCTGCCGCTGATCATGCTGGCCGACACGAAGCTGTACCCGATCACGCTCGGCCTCAACAACTGGCGGAGCCAGGTCGACCGGCTGCCGGAGTTCTACCAGCTGACCACGGGCGGCGTGCTCGTCTCGATCATCCCGCTCATCGCGGCGATGATCGTGCTGCAGAGGTTCTGGCGGGGTGGTCTGACCGACGGCGCCGTGAAGGGCTGACGCCCGACGCGACCGATGCATGCGCGGACGGCCGGGCGGGGCGACCTGCCCGGCCGTCCGCGCGTTCGGCGCGTCGCCCCCGGACCCACGATGATGGATGCGCGGCACGTCGCCGCACCCGCCCACGCGCAAGGAAGCCCATGACGCACGCCCTCCCCTACTTCGAGGACTTCGCCCCCACCTCGGGCGCGGCCCGCCGTCCCCGGTCCTGCCTGCACTCGGATGCCCCCCGCATCGTGCTGAACGGCGACTGGCGGTTCCGCCTCTCCCCCACCCCCCGCGGCCTCTCCGACGAGATGGCCGACCCCGCGTTCGACGACTCCAGCTGGGACGAGATGCCCGTGCCGAGCCACTGGGTGCTCGGCCAGGACGGCCGCTTCGGCCTCCCCGCCTACACGAACGTGCAGTACCCGTTCCCGGTCGAGCCGCCGTTCGTGCCGGACGAGAACCCCACGGGCGACTACCGCGTCGAGGTCGACGTGCCCACGGACTGGCAGTCGCTCGAGCGCGTCGTGCTCCGCTTCGAGGGCGTCGAGTCGGCGTTCAAGGTGTGGCTGAACGGCGACGAGGTCGGCACCGCGATGGGATCCCGCCTCTCGCACGAGTTCGACGTGACCGCGTCGCTGCGCCCCGGATCCAACGTGCTCGCCGTGCGCGTGCACCAGTGGTCGATCGCCAGCTACCTCGAGGACCAGGACCAGTGGTGGATGCCCGGCATCTTCCGCGACGTCACCCTCCTCGGCCGCCCCGAGGGCGGCATCGACGACGCGTGGACCCGCGCCGAGTACGACCACGAGACGGGCGCCGGCACGGTGCACGTCGAGATCGACGCGGAGCCGACCGCGTTCCCCGTCACGTTCGAGGTCGAGGACCTGGGGATCCACGTCACCTGGGACACCCCCGCCGACGTCGCGCCCGTGCACGTGGACCGCGTCGAGCCGTGGAGCGCCGAGAGCCCCACGCAGTACCAGGGCTTCCTCCGCACCAACGTCGAGGCGCTCTCCATCCGCCTCGGCTTCCGCACCGTGCGCATCGAGGGCGACCGGTTCCTCGTCAACGGCCGCCGCGTGGTCTTCCACGGCGTCAACCGGCACGAGGCCCATCCCGAGCGCGGCCGCGTCTTCGACGAGGAGCACGCGCGCGCCGACATGCTGCTGATGAAGCAGCACAACGTCAACGCGATCCGCACCAGCCACTACCCGCCGCACCCCCGCGTGCTCGACCTCGCCGACGAGCTCGGCTTCTGGGTCATCGACGAGTGCGACCTCGAGACGCACGGCTTCGAGTTCGGCGGCTGGGTCGGCAACCCGAGCGACGACCCGCGCTTCGCCGACGCGTACCTCGACCGCATCGAGCGCACGATCGAGCGCGACAAGAACCACCCGTCCATCGTCATGTGGTCCCTCGGCAACGAGTCGGGCACCGGACGGAACCTCGCCGCCATGTCGGCGTGGGTGCACCGCCGCGACCCGGGCCGCCCCGTGCACTACGAGGGCGACTACACGGGCGAGTACACGGACGTCTACTCGCGAATGTACTCGAACCTGCAGGAGACGGAGTCCATCGGCAGCGACGTGATTCCGGGCGACCTGCTCGGCTGCACGCCCGGCGAGGGCATGCGCCAGCGCACCAAGCCCTTCATCCTGTGCGAGTACGTGCACGCGATGGGCAACGGCCCCGGCCAGATCGGCGAGTACGAGGATCTCGTGCTCCGCTACCCGCGCCTGCACGGCGGATTCGTGTGGGAGTGGCGCGACCACGGCATCCTCACCGAGACGGCCGACGGCGAGGCGTTCTACGCCTACGGCGGCGACTTCGGCGAGGTCGTGCACGACGGCAACTTCGTGATGGACGGCATGGTCCTGCCCGACGACACCCCCACGCCCGGCCTCGCCGAGTACAAGGCCGTCGTACAGCCCGTCGCGTTCGGGCTCGAGCGGGAGGGCGGATCCGCGTCCCTCGTGGTCGAGAACCGCTACCACTCGATCTCCACCGCGCACGCGAGCCTCGTCTGGGTGCTCGCGGTCGACGGCGACGACATCGCGACCGGCGTCCTCGACGCCGCGGCCGTCGCGGCCGGCGAGACCGCGCGGATCCCGCTGCCTGCCGACGCCCTCGACGCGGGCGAGCTCGCCGCCGACGGCGCCGAGGTGTGGCTGACCGTGCAGGCGATCCTCCGCGACGACGCGCCGTGGGCCGAGGCGGGCCATGTGGTCGCCGTCGAGCAGTTCGACCTCACGCCCGCGCCGCGGCCGGCCGTGCCCGCACGCTGGGTCGACGCCGACGAGGAGGCGTACCCCGCATCCGGCGCCACGCGCCTCACCCTCGGCGACGGCGAGTTCGACCTCGCCACCGGACGCCTCGTGCGCCTCGGCTCGCTCGAGGTCGACGGCCCGCGCCTGGAGCTGTGGCGCGCGCCCACCGACAACGACCGCAGCGACAGCAGCGGCTCCTACGAGCTGGCGGATCCGCGCCTCACCTTCGGCAAGGGCGTGCCCGGGCCGTCGAGCGAGGCGCGCTGGCGCCAGGCGGGCCTCGACCGGCTCACCCACCGGGTCCGCTCGGTCAAGGTCGGCTCCGGCTCGCTCACGGTCGTCGTGCGCACGAGCGCGGCGCAGTCCTTCGACTCGGTCGACACGACGTACTGCTGGACCGAGGGCGCCGACGGCGACCTGGGCCTCCGCGTCGACATCGTGCCGAGCGCCGGCTGGGCCATCACCTGGCCGCGCGTCGGGATCCGCATCGACCTGCCCGCGAGCGTCACCAACGCGGAGTGGTTCGGCACCGGCCCGCTCGAGTCGTACCCCGACTCGCGCCGCGCGGCGCTCGTCGGCCGGTTCTCGTCGCTCGTCGACGACCTGGGCGCCGTGTACTCGATGCCCCAGGAGACCGGCCACCGCAGCGACCTGCGCCAGCTCGAGCTCGGCACGTTCGACGGCGAGGGCGGCATCGTGATCCAGGCCCGGCCCGACACCGCGGGCCGCCGCCCCGGCTTCACGGCCTCGCGGCACACGCCGCAGGAGCTGGACCGCGCGGCGCACCCGCACGAGCTGCCCGCGAGCGAGGCGGTGCACCTCTACATCGACGCCGCGCAGCACGGGCTCGGCTCGCGCGCGTGCGGCCTCGACGTGCTGCCCGAGCACCAGCTGTGGCCGTCGGCGCGCACGCTGGAGCTCACCATCCGCAGCCGCTGACGCGGAACGGGACCGGGTCGCCCATCCGGGCGGCCCGGCGCGCGTCCTTCCTCGCGGAGGGCGAGCAAGCTGGAGACGACGGCGTCCGATGGCGGGCGCGAGGAGGACGCATGACCGACACCATCGAGCAGGGCACCGCGGGCACCAACTGGGCCGGCAACTACGCGTACAGGGCGAGCGAGGTCCGCACGCCGACGAGCGTCGAGGAGCTGCGGGACATCGTCCGCGACGCGCCTCGGATCCGGGTCCTCGGATCCCGCCACTCGTTCAACGACATCGCCGACTCGGAGGTGCTGGTCTCGCTCGCCGAGCTGCCGGCCGACCTCGTGATCGACCGCGACGCCAGCACCGTCACGTTCTCCGCGGGCCTCGCCTACGGGAAGCTCGCGGAGCTCCTCGGCGAGGAGGGCCTCGCGATCCACAACCTCGCGTCGCTGCCGCACATCTCGGTCGGCGGCGCCATCGCGACGGCGACCCACGGATCCGGCATCGGCAACGGCAACCTCGGCACCGCGGTCGCGGCCCTCGAGATGATCACGGCCGACGGCGAGACCGTCACGTACCGCCGCGGCGACGACGACTTCGACGGCGTGGTCGTCGGCCTCGGCGCGCTCGGCGTCGTCACGCGCGTGACCCTCGACGTCGAGCCCGCCTACCTCGTGCGCCAGCGCGTGTTCGAGGGCCTCTCCTGGGACGCGTTCGACGAGAACCTCGAGGACGTCTTCGGCGGCGCGTACAGCGTCAGCGTCTTCACGCGCTTCGGCGATGCCACCGACCAGGTGTGGCTGAAGAGCCGCGTGCAGCTCGACGTCGACGGCCAGCCCGAGGACGAGGTCGTCGTGGCCGACTACTTCGGGGCACCCGCCGCCACCGAGGAGCGCCATCCGATCCTCGGCATCGACCCCGTCAACAGCACCTCCCAGCTCGGCGTCGTGGGCCTCTGGTCCGACCGCCTCTCGCACTTCAAGATGGGCTTCACGCCGAGCGACGGCGAGGAGATCCAGTCGGAGTTCCACGTGCCGCTCGACCGGGCCGTCGAGGCCGTGCGGGCGCTGCGCGACATGGGCGACCGGATCCGCCCGATCCTCCTCGTGTGCGAGCTGCGCGCCGTCGCCGAGGACCGGCTGTGGCTGAGCCCCCAGTTCGGGCAGACCACCATCGGCCTGCACTTCACGTGGAAGCGCGACCAGGAGGCCGTCGAGGCGCTCCTCGTCGAGCTCGAGGCGGCGATCCGTCCGTTCGGCGCACGGCCGCACTGGGGCAAGGTCTTCGCCGCCCAGGCGGCCGACATCGCCCCGCTGTACCCGCGATCGGGCGACTTCCTGGCCCTCGCCGAGCGACTCGACCCCGCGGGCAAGTTCCGCAACGCCTGGTTCGAGCGCTCGCTGCTCGGCTGATCCGCATCCGCCCCTGACCGGGACCGCACCCGGGGATCCGCGACGCGCCGAGCACCTCCTCGCGCGCCGCGGATCCCGGGTCGGCGTGGAGAACGGCGCGTATGGTGAGCACCATGGCGCCCGAGACCTCCTCCTACGTACCTGCCCCCGGGCGGATCACGATGTTCTCCACCACCTGGTGCGGCTACTGCCGCCGGCTGAAGGCCCAGCTCGATCGCGCGGGCATCGGCTACGACGAGGTCGACATCGAGCAGGTGCCCGGCACCGCGGAGCTCGTGGAGGCCATCAACGGCGGCAACCAGACGGTCCCGACCGTCCTCTTCCCCGACGGCTCGTCCGCCACCAACCCGTCGCTCGCCGACGTGACCGCGAAGGTGGCCTGAGCCATGCAGCACCACGACCTCAGCGTCATCCCCGACTTCCTCGCCGCGTGGATGCGCGAGCAGCGCTGGTTCGCCTCCAAGGGCACCGAGCCGCGCCTCGAGCGCATCGGCGGCTGGAGCTTCAGCGACGAGGGCTGGTTCGCCCGCATCGAGACGCACCTGATCATCGACCACGGCAGCGCCAAGCCCGTGCTGTACCAGGTGCCGCTCACCTACCGGCAGGCGCCGCTGGAGGAGCTGAAGCCCTTCCACATCGGCACCACCGTCGAGGACGACGGCGTCGAGCTGCACGTCTACGACGGCCCGCACGACCCCGCGTACGCGTGGGCGCTCATCCGCGCGATCCTCGACGACCGCGACGCCGACGTCGACGAGACCTCGCTCGGAGCCACCGCCCGCGGCCAGCGCCAGCCGGGCGTGGAGATCGCGACCGTCGTCGGATCCCACGTGCTCTCCGGCGAGCAGTCGAACACGTCGATCATCTACGACATGGTCTCGGCCGACGGCCACGCCGTGAACCCGATGATCGTCAAGGTCTTCCGCGCGCTGCACCACGGCGAGAACCCGGACGTCGTGCTCCAGTCCGCCATCGCGGGCGCCGGATCCCGGCTCGTGCCCCAGACCATGGGCAGCGTGCTCGCCGAGTGGAGCGACTCCGGCCGCGAGGAGGGCCGCGCCATCGGGCACGTCGCCTTCGCGCAGGAGTTCCTGCCCGGCGTGACCGACGCGTGGCGGGTCGCGCTCCGCGCCGCCGAGGCCGACGCCGACTTCCAGGCCGAGGCCCGCGCGCTCGGCGAGGCCACGGCCGACGTGCACGCCACGCTCGCCGCCGCGCTCCCCACCGTCGAGGCAACGCCCGACGTGATCGAGGGGATCATGGTCAGCTTCCGCCGCCGCCACGCGACGGCCGAGCGCGAGGTCCCCGAGATCGCCGCCTTCCACGACGCCATCGCGAGCGTGTACGACGCCGCCGAGAAGGGCGAGTGGCCGAAGCTGCAGCGCATCCACGGCGACTACCACCTGGGCCAGGTGCTCTCGGTGCCGAACCGCGGCTGGGTGCTCCTCGACTTCGAGGGCGAGCCGCTCCGGCCGATGCACGAGCGGTCGCTCCCCGACGTCACGCTCCGCGACGTGGCCGGCATGCTCCGCTCGTTCGACTACGTCGCCGGCTCCTACGCGCTCGCGCACCCCGGCAAGTCGGCCGCGACATGGGCGTCCGCGGCCCGCCGCGCGTTCGTCGACGGCTACATCGCCCGCTCCGGCACCGACCTCCGCGCGAACCGGGCCCTGCTCGACGCGTTCGAGATCGACAAGGCCGTGTACGAGGCGATCTACGAGGTCCGCAACCGGCCCGGCTGGCTGTCGATCCCGCTTCAGGCCGTCGCGCGCCTCGCCACCCGCTCGAGCACGCTCGGCGCGGTGACCACGCCGGGCGCGACCGGACCGCGCGAGGCCGGGCCGATCACCTCCTGACCGCGCGCTCGCACCCGGAGCCAAGAGCAGCTCGACCGACCTGTGCTCTTCTGGCGCGCGAACGTCGGATCGCCTCTATCTTCCACGAGTGGCGACCACGCCGCAGGGAGCGGCATCCCGTGGTCGCCGAGAAGAGGCGCTCGCCTCCAGCGTCGCTGCTACCTGCGGCTCGCGGGAACCGGATTCGCCGGTGCAGGCGGCGTGATGACGGGGAACTGGCTCGCTGTCCTCGGGGCGGCGTTCAACGGAGGAGAAGCACTCGAGGGGGTGTGCAGTGATTTCTGGAACGCGACGTCGAGATTCAGGCACTGAGGGGAAGGGGCAGATGTTCGGACAGATCCTCCTCGCCCTCGTGGGCGTCGGATTGATCCTCTTGTCGATCCCGTACGGAGCGACTGACGCGGCGGGCAGCTGGTGGGGTGTCCTCGGTGGCGCGCTCATCGTCGTGGGTGCCGTGGTCGTCGCAGTCCGACGGCGACGCCCACGACCGGAGGAGTGACACGCGGAGGAGCCTCGGACGGCAGCAGGGCGCCGGACAGGGGCCATGCGCACCTTCGGACCGGATCGAAGGTGCGCATGCCCCCGTCGGTAGGCTGGCGGGATGACCGACCCCGCCGTCCCGGCCGTCTCCTCCCCCGCATCCGACTCCGCATCCACCCCTCCCGTCGCGGAGCAGCGCCCGATCGAGCGCACCTTCCACGGCGACACGTTCGTGGACCGCTACGAGTGGCTGCGCGACAAGGACGACGCGCGGGTCATCGCGCACCTCGAGGCCGAGAACGCGTACACGGGAGGTCAGACGGCCCACCTGGAGCCGCTGCGCGAGCGGATCTTCACGGAGATCAAGGACCGCACGCAGGAGACCGACCTCTCCGTCCCCGTCCGCGAGGGCGACTGGTGGTACTACGCCCGCACGGTCGAGGGATCGCAGTACGCGATCCGCTGCCGCCGTCCCGTCGAAGGCCCCGACGACTGGACCCCGCCCGCCGTCGAGCCCGCCGCGGACGGCGCCGCGATCCCCGGCGAGCAGGTGCTCCTCGACTCCAACGCCGAGGCCGACGGCCACGAGTTCTTCTCGCTCGGCGCGTTCGAGGTGAGCCCCGACGGGTCGCTCCTCGCGTACTCGACCGACGTCGAGGGCGACGAGCGGTTCACGCTGAGGATCCGCGACCTCGCCACGGGCGAGGACCTCGCCGACGAGATCCCCGGCACCAGCCACGGCGCCACCTTCTCGGCGCACGGCGACCACCTGTTCTACGTCACGGTCGACGACGCGTGGCGCCCTGACACCGTCTGGCGCCACCGCGTCGGCACGCCCGCGTCGCAGGACGTGAAGGTCTTCACCGAGCCCGACGAGAGCTACTTCGTCGGCTTCGGCATGACGCGCAGCCGCCAGTACCTCGTCATCGAGGTCGGCTCGAAGATCACGACCGAGGTGCTGCTGCTCGACGCCGGGGATCCCACGGGCGCGTTCCGCTCCGTGTGGCCGCGCCGTCACGGCGTCGAGTACGACGTCGACCACGCGGTCATCGACGGATCCGACCGGCTCCTCATCCTGCACAACGACGGCGCCACCAACTTCGAGCTCATCGATGTGCCGGCCGACGACCCGACATCCACGACCGACCGCCAGGTCGTCATCCCCCACGACGACGAGGTGCGCCTCGAGGACGCCAGCGCGTTCGCCGACCACCTCGTGATCTCCTACCGCCGCGAGGGCCTCACGCGCGTCGGCGTGATCCCCTTCGACCGGGTCCTCGACGGCGAGCAGCTGCACGAGATCGCGTTCGACGAGCCGATCTACACGGTCGGCACCGCCGGCAACCCCGAGTTCGCGCAGCCCACCGTCCGCCTCGGCTACACGAGCCTCGCGACCCCGGCCACCACCTACGACTACGTGCTCGCGACCCGCGAGCTCCGTCTCCTCAAGCAGCAGCCCGTGCGCGGCGGCTACGACGCCGACGACTACGTGCAGACCCGCGAGTGGGCGACCGCGGAGGACGGCACGGAGATCCCGCTGTCGGTGATCTACAAGCGCGGTCTCGTGCACCCCGGCGCGCCCGCGCCGCTCCTGCTCTACGGCTACGGCTCGTACGAGGCGAGCATCGACCCGTCGTTCTCCATCGCGCGGCTGTCGCTGCTCGACCGGGGCATGGCGTTCGTCATCGCGCACGTGCGCGGCGGCGGCGAGATGGGTCGCCGCTGGTACGACGAGGGCAAGACGCTCACCAAGAAGAACACCTTCACCGACTTCGTCGCGGCCGCCGATCACCTCATCGCGCGCGGCTGGACGAGCCCGGACAAGCTGGTGGCCGAGGGCCGCAGCGCCGGCGGCCTGCTGATGGGCGCCGTCGCGAACATCGCGCCGGACCGGTTCGCCGGGATCCTCGCGGGCGTGCCGTTCGTGGACGCGCTCACGAGCATCCTCGACCCGTCGCTGCCGCTCACCGTGATCGAGTGGGACGAGTGGGGCGACCCGCTGCACGACCCCGAGGTGTACGCGTACATGAAGTCGTACACGCCGTACGAGAACGTGCGCGAGGGCGTGGTGTACCCGCGGATCCTCGCGGTCACGAGCCTCAACGACACGCGCGTGCTCTACGTCGAGCCCGCCAAGTGGACGGCCCGCCTCCGCGAGGTCGGCGCGCCCGTACTGCTGCGCACCGAGATGCAGGCCGGCCACGGCGGCAAGTCGGGCCGCTACGACGCCTGGCGCGAGCGCGCGTCCGACTACGCGTGGGTGCTCGACGTGGCGGGGCTCGCCTGAGGCGGGTCGCCGCCGTGCCGCCCTCCCGATCCGCGGCCGTGATCGCCGCCGCGCTCATCGGCGCGGGCATGGCGGCCGTGGTGACGGCGGGTCTCGGCTACCTCACCCGCTACTCGACGTACGACGCCCTCGACGGGGAGATCGACACGTCGCTGTACATGCGGATGACGGGGATGACGTCGTTCGAGAAGGCGGCGATCCTGCTCGGCTGCGCCGCCGCTCTGACCGGAGTCGTCCTCGCGGTCACGCGGTTCGTCGCCCTGCGCCGTCATCGAGCACGTGAGGCCCGAGGCGTCGGCGACCGTCTCGCGTAGGCACGCTCCCGCGCTCTCCCCCTAGGGTGGATCCCTGACACGGGGTGCCCACGAGGGCTGAGATGAGACCCGTCGCACCTGATCCGGTTCGCACCGGCGGAGGGATGTCATCATGAGCGCTGCGCGCCCATCCACGGGAACGACCACGGAGCGGGAGCCGGGCTCGGCCGCCCTGCTCCATCAGCTGCGGGAGCACGTGCCGCTCGTGCAGTGCATCACGAACGCCGTCGTCACCGGCTTCACCGCGAACGTCCTCCTCGCGCTGGGCGCCGCGCCCGCGATGACGGACGTGCCGACCGAGGCGGGGCCGTTCGCGCGGATCGCGTCGGGGCTGCTCGTCAACCTCGGCACGCCGCACGCCGAGCAGCGGGAGGCGGCGGTCGAGGCGGCCCACGCGGCGCGCGGGGCGGGGACGCCGTGGGTGCTGGATCCCGTCGCGGTCGGCGCCCTGCCGGTGCGGACGCGGCTCGCGCACGAGCTCGTGGCGCTGTCGCCGACGATCGTGCGCGGCAACGCGTCGGAGGTCATCGCGCTCGCGACCGGCGGCGCGGGTGGCCGCGGGGTCGACGCGACCGACGAGGTGGAGGCGGCGCTCGACGCCGCGACGCTGCTGGCGCGCACCTTCGGCACGGTCGTCGCGGTGTCGGGGCCGGTCGACCACATCACGGACGGGACCCGGTTCGTGCGCGTGCACACGGGCGACGCGCTCCTCACGAAGGTCACGGGCGGGGGCTGCGCGCTCGGCGCGGTGATGGCGGCGTTCGCGTCGACGGACCCGGATCCGCTGCGGGCCGCCGTGGCCGCGACGAGCGTCTACACGATCGCCGCGGAGATCGCCGCGGAGGGGGCGCGCGGGCCCGGATCCTTCGCGGTCGCGCTGCTCGACGCGCTCGACGCCGTCTCGCCCGAGCTCGTCGCCCAGCGCGAGCGCCTCTCGTGAGCGGCCTCGACCTCTCCGTCTACCTCGTCACCGACCCCGCGCTGTGCGGCGAGCGCGGCGTGCCCGCGGTCGTCGCCGCGGCGGTGGCGGGCGGGGCGACGGCCGTGCAGATCCGCGACAAGCACGCGAGCGCGGCCGAGCTGCTGGTGACGGTCGTCGCGGCGGCGGATGCCATCGACGCGCATGCCGCCGCGCATCCGACGGCACCGCGCCCGCTGCTGCTCGTCGACGACCGCGTCGACGTCGTCCTCGCAGCCCTCGCCCGCGGCGTGCGGGTGGACGGCGTGCACGTGGGCCAGTCGGATGTGCCGGCCGACCTCGTGCGCCGGATGCTCGACGCCGCGAGCCCCGACCGGCGGCTCGTCGTGGGCCTCACGGCGAACACGCCCGCACACGTCGAGGCGGTCCGCGCGTTCCCCGCGGGCACGGTCGACTACCTCGGCGTCGGCGTGATCCGGCCCACGAGCACCAAGCCGGACCACCCGGCGCCGCTCGGGCACGACGGGTTCGGGATCATCGCGGGGCTCTCCCCCGTGCCGTGCGTCGCGATCGGCGGGGTGGACGTGCGGGACGTGGCGGCGATCGCGGCGGCGGGTGGCGCCGGGACGGCCGTCGTGTCCGCCATCTGCTCGGCGGAGGATCCCGAGGCGGCGGCGTGCGAGCTCGCGGAGGCGTGGGCGCGGGTGCGCGCCGCGGCGATGGCGGACGCGGCGTCCGTCGAGGGCGACGTCGCGGCGGCGCCCGAGAGCCACGGGCCGGCGACCCCGCGCCGTCCGGTCCCGCGCGTCCTCAGCATCGCCGGCACGGATCCCACGGGCGGGGCCGGCATCCAGGCCGACCTCAAGTCCATCGCGGCGAACGGCGGCTACGGCATGGCCGTGGTCACGGCGCTCGTCGCGCAGAACACGACGGGCGTCCGCGAGATCCACGTGCCGCCCGTCGCGTTCCTGCGCGCGCAGCTCGACGCGGTCTCCGACGACGTCGTGATCGACGCGGTGAAGATCGGCATGCTCGGATCCGCCGCCGTGGTCGACGAGGTGGCCGACTGGCTGCGCGCGGTGCGCCCGCCGGTCGTCGTGCTGGATCCGGTGATGGTCGCCCAGTCCGGCGACGCGCTCCTCGACGCCGACGCGACCGAGGCGCTCCGCCGCCTGCTGCCCCTCGCCGACGTCGTCACCCCGAACCTGCCGGAGCTCGCCGCGCTCCTCGGCGAGCGCGAGGCCGACGGCTGGGACGCGGCGCTCGCGCAGGGGCGGACGCTCGCCGTGCGGCACGGCGTCCGCGTCATCGTCAAGGGCGGCCACCTACGCGAGGACGACTGCCCGGACGCGCTCGTGGCGCCGGCCGCGACCACTGCGGAGACGGCGGTGCACGTCGTCGACGGCCCGCGGATCGCGACCACCAGCACGCACGGCACCGGCTGCTCCCTCTCCAGCGCGCTCGCGACGCTGCACGCGCGCCGCGGCGACTGGCTCGCCGCGCTGACGGAGGCGAAGGCCTGGCTCACCGGATCGCTCGAGCACGCGGAGGACCTCGAGGTCGGATCCGGTGCCGGACCGCTCGACCACCTGCGCGCGCTGTGGGACGCGGCCGGCACGCACGCGGGATCCATCGCGGAGGAGATGTGGGCGGGATCCGCCGACCTCCGCCGCGAGATCGACGACCTCCCCTTCGTCCGCCGCCTCGGCGACGGCACGCTGCCCGAGGCGTGGTTCTCGCACTACCTCGCGCAGGACGCGATCTACCTCCGGGCCTACTCGCGCGTGCTCGCGCGCGCCAGCCAGCTCGCGCCGACGCCGGACGCGCAGGTCGTGTGGGCGCGCGGCGCCGCCGACGCGATCGCGGCCGAGTCGGCGCTGCACGAGGAGTGGCTGTCCCGGCACCCCGCGCCCGCGGTCGCCGGACCGGTCACGTGCGCCTACGTCGACCACCTGCTCGCGCACGCGGCGGGCAGCGACTACGCGGTGCTCGTCGCGGCGCTGCTGCCGTGCTTCACCATCTACGCCGACGTGGGCACGCGGCTCCGCGCAGTGGGCGCGGCGGCGACGGAGGCCGGGGACGCGCACCCGTACGCGGCGTGGCTGGCGACGTACGCGGATCCCGCGTTCGCGGCGGCCACCCGGCGGGCGTGCGAGCTGGTGGACGAGGCGGCGGTGATCGCGGGTCCGAGCCGGCGCGCCGCGATGCTCGAGGCCTCCCGGCTGTCGTCCGCGTACGAGCGCGACTTCTTCCGCGCCCCGGAGGCGCTCGGCTGAACCGGGGCGGCGGACGCGGGACGCGGATCCGCCCGCGCCTGGGGACGCCCCGGCCCCCTCCCAGCCGCACCCGCGGGAGGATGCCCGTGCCCCGACGCGACCACCGCGCCGGGGCTCCCCGTTCCACGACCCGGGCACCCGCGTGCCCGACAGAGAGGACACCGCATGCGCGTCCAGGCCGAGACCCCCGCCGTCACGATGCCCGACCACCAGTTCACGGGCGAGGTCCGCCTCCGCTGGCTCTCCACCCCGCAGACCCCCGAGCAGCGCGCGGTCGTCGCGTCCGTCGCGTTCGCCGCGGGCGCCCGCACCGTGTGGCACTCCCACGTCCTCGGGCAGACGCTGCACGTCACGTCGGGCATCGCCCGCGTGGGCACGCGCGGCGGCGAGGTGGTCGAGGTCGGGCCCGGCGGGTCCGTCTACATCGAGGCCGGCGAGGAGCACTGGCACGGCGCCACGGCCCACGCGCCGATGGAGCACATCGCGGTGCTGGAGGACGGCGACGACCCGGTCGACGCGACCACCTGGGGTCCGCACGTGACCGACGAGGAGTTCCTGCGACCGGCCGCCCCCGCGTCCGTCGCCGCGCCGACCGCCACCCCGGCGGCCGCGCTCCCCGTGCCGCTCGGCGCGCCCGTGCTCGTGCACGCGCTCCGCTACACGGCCATGTTCGGCGAGAAGCCGTTCGACGAGGCGCTGCTGGTGTACCTCGACAACGGCTCGTACAAGATCCTCTCGCCCGGCGAGGAGCACTACGGCAGCTACGTGTCGACCGCGGGGACGGGCGTCGCGCCCCGCCACGTCGCGTTCCTGTCGTGGCCGTCGGACGACTGGCACCGCAACGTCGCGAGCCACACGCTGACCTTCGCGGAGGACACGGGCGCCTTCATCCAGTCGCTCGTGCTCCCGGGCGACGCGGTGCCGCGCGCGCAGCACGGCTTCGCCGAGGTGGTCGCGGATCCCGAGCAGGTCGACATGACGGCGTCGTGGGACGCGCTGCGGGTCACGCACGCGGCGTCGTTCGAGCGCCTGGCGGAGCGGGTCCGCCAGCTCTGACGTCCCGGGGCGGGCTGCGGCCCGCCCCGGCGCTACGCTCGATCCACCGCGAGCGCCTCCCCTCCCCGCGAGGCGCGAGACCGCCCGAGCGCCCTCCCGGAAGCCAGGACCATGACCACGACCGCATCGCCGCGCACGCGCGCCCAGCGCCTCGACGCCCTCCCCTGGACGCGCGCGCACTCCCGCATCCTCGGCGGGAGCGGCGTCGGCTGGGCGCTCGACGCGATGGACGTCGGCCTCATCTCGTTCGTCATCGCGCAGCTCGCGGTCGTGTGGGAGGCGGACGCGGGACAGCTCGGGTTCGTCGCGTCGGCCGGCTTCCTCGGCATGGCGATCGGGGCGAGCGTCGGCGGCCTGGTCGCCGATCGGATCGGCCGCCGCCAGGTGTTCGCGCTCACGCTGCTCGTCTACGGGCTGGCCACGGGCGTCTCGGCGCTCGCGATGTCGGTGGGCGCGCTCATCGCGCTCCGCTTCGTGGTGGGGCTCGGGCTCGGCGCCGAGCTGCCGGTCGCGTCGACGCTCGTCAGCGAGTTCTCGCCCGCGCGGATCCGGGGACGCGTCATCGTGATCCTCGAGTCGTCCTGGGCCGTCGGCTGGACGGCCGCGGCGCTCATCGGCTACCTCGTCATCCCCGCGAGCGACGACGGCTGGCGCTGGGCGCTCGCGCTCGGCGCCGTTCCCGCGGTGTGGGCGATCGTCGTGCGGCTGCGCCTGCCGGAGTCGGTGCGGTTCTTCGAGGCGAAGGGCCGGCATCGCGAGGCCGAGCGCGTGGTGCGCGACCTCGAGGTGGCGGCGGGTGCGGATCCCGCGACGGATGCCGCCGACGCCGAGACGACGCGCGATGCCCGGGCCGCGGACGCCGCCGACGCCTCCGCGACCGCGACCGTCGACGACGCCGCGCCCCGCGAGCGCCTCTTCGGCGCCCGCCTCCGTCGCCGCACGCTCTCGCTCTGGATCGTGTGGTTCTGCGTCAACTTCGCCTACTACGGCGCATTCATCTGGCTGCCGACGCTGCTCGTCGCGCAGGGCTTCTCGCTCGTGCGGTCGTTCGAGTACACGCTGCTCATCACGCTCGCGCAGCTGCCCGGCTACGCGGTGTCGGCGTGGCTCGTCGAGCGCTGGGGCCGGCAGGTCACGCTCGCGGTCTTCCTCGGCGGATCCGCGGTGTCGGCCGGCCTCTTCGGCACCGCCGACTCCGTCACGACGATCCTCGTGTTCGGCGCCCTCATGTCGTTCTCGAACCTCGGCGCGTGGGGCGCGCTCTACGCCGTGACGCCGGAGCTCTACCCGACCCGCGTGCGCGCCACGGGCGCCGGCAGCGCGGCGGGCTTCGGTCGGCTCGCGTCGATCGTCGCGCCGCTGTGCGTGCCGCCGCTCCTCGCGCTCGGCGGCGTCGCGCTGCCGTTCGGCGTCTTCGCGGGCGTCTTCGCGCTGGCCGCCGTCGCCGCGCTCACGCTGCCGGACCTCCGCGGCGCGGCCCTCGAAGACTGACCCGGCGGTACGCTCGCCGGGACCCCCCGAGGAGCTGCCGTGATCCCCATGATCCTGATCTACGTGGTCATGGCGGCCGTCGTGGTCCTCATCGTCTTCGCCGTCATCGGCACCTCCCGCTCCAACCCCACGCAGGACGCGCAGGACGCCGTCGCCCGCGAGCGCCGCGCCGCTCGCAAGGCCGAGCGGGCGCGCAAGAAGGCCGAGCGCGACTGATCCGCGCTGTGCACGACGGGCACGCCCACCTGTCGCCCCGCGCATCCTGATCGGATGACCCCGGACGCCACCCGCCGCCGAGCCCTGCGAGACGCCGCCGTCCTCACGGCCTTCTACCTCGTGGCGGAGCTGGTCATCGTGCCGATCGTCGTCGGCGGCACGGCGACGGAGCGTCTGGCTCCGGCGCTCGTCTGCGGTGCGCTCGTCTTCGCCTCCACGTGCCTGATCGGCCGGGCTGCCCGCAGATCGCGTCGCGATCGCGGATAGCACGCCGCACGCACGACGCCCCCGCGACCGGCAGGTCGCGGGGGCGTCGTCGTCGAGCGGATCGCGGGTCAGCCCGCGGCCAGCGCCTCCTCGAGCAGGTGCGACAGCGCGTCGAGCTGCACGGACGTGGATCCGGACTCGTCGAAGTCCTCGCCGTCGAGCGCGCGCGCCGCGAGGCCCGCCTTGCTGTCGATGAGCTCCGCGATCTTCGCGTCGATGGTCTGCGCCGCGATGATCCGCCACGCGGTCACGGGCTCCTCCTGGCCGATGCGGTGCACGCGATCGATGGCCTGCGTCTGCTCCGCGCTGGTCCAGCTGAGCTCGGCGAGCACCACGTTCGACGCGGCCTGCAGGTTGAGCCCGACGCCCGCCGCGGTGAGCGAGCAGACCACGACCTTGACCTCGGGATCGTTCTGGAAGGAGTCGATCGCGTTCTGGCGCGCGGCCGGCGACTGGTCGCCGCGGATCGAGACGCTCTTGAGCTCGCGCTTCGCGAAGGTGGCCTCGGCCTGGTCCATCACGTCGACGTGCTTCGCGAAGAACACGACCTTGCCCACGGAGCGGGCGAGCTGCGCGGCGTAGTCGGCGGCGAGCACGGCCTTGGCCTGGCCGATCCGGCGGACCATGGTGAACACGTTCTCGCCGGTCTTCTGCGCCTTGGCCTCGTCGAGCTCGGACTGCGCGACGAGCCGCACGAGGCTCGCGCGCTCGGATGCCGGTCCGTCCATGACGTCGGCGACCGTGGTGCCGCGCGCGCCGACCAGCGCCGTGAACCGCTTGACGAGACGCGCCGCGAGCTCGCGCTCGGCCTGGCGGATGGAGCGGCCCAGGTCGTCGTCGAGCTCGACCGGGAGATCCGCGATGCGCTTGGACGGCAGGTCGGTGGCCACGTCGATCTTGCGACGCCGCACGATGCCCAGGTCGATGACCGCGCGCCGCGCCTCGGCGAAGAAGCCGGGGTCGGCGGGCGTGAGTCCCGCCTCCTCCAGCTCGCCCATGAGGCGCGAGGTGGGCTTGTCGCCGTCGATCCAGCCGAGGAACTGCCAGATGGCTCGGAAGTCGTCGATGTCGTTGATGAGCGGCGTGCCCGTCAGCGCCATGAGCAGCGGGTTCGACTGGCGCTGCCGGATGCTCTCGGCGAGCGCGAGCACGAACTTGGAGCGCTGCGACTGCAGGTTCTTGATGAAGTGCGCCTCGTCCACGACCATGCCGCGGAAGCCGAGCGTGCGCAGCCAGCCGATGTGGCGATCGAGCACCTCGTAGTTGACGATGACGACGTCGGCGAAGGCGTCGAGCCCCGCGCCGTCGCCGTGGATCACGGTGGCCCGGCGGTGCGGCGTCCAGCGCTCGACCTCGCGCTTCCAGTTCATCTTCACGACGTTCGGCACGACGACGAGCAGCGGGTACGCGTCGGCGACGGACGCGGCGAGCAGCGCCTGCGCGGTCTTGCCGAGGCCGGGCTCGTCGGCGAGCAGGAACTCGCGGTGGCCGAGGCGCACGCTCTCGAGGAAGCGCGCCTGGTGGCGCATGAGCTCGAGGTTCTGCGGCGAGAGGCGGTCGATGCGCGGGCTCTCGGGCAGGTCCATGCTCGCGATGCCGCCGCCGGCGCCGTACTCGAACGACTTGAACAGCGGGCCGAGCAGCTCCCAGTTCGCCAGGAGGCGGGTGGGCGGCGCGGCGGGCGCGGGCCGGTCGAGGTCGGGCTCGAGGAACGGGTTCGCGAGCACGCGGGCCTTCACCGACGGCGGCACGACCTGGCGCTCGTGCAGCTTGGCGAGGGCGGGATCCTCGGGCTCGGGCTCCGGCTCCTCCTCCACGACCATCTCCACGCCGCCGTCGAACAGCATGTGCTTGCGCATGGCGCGGGCGGTCTCGGAGAGCTTGGCGTCGGGATCCAGCAGCGGCAGCACCGAGGTGTCGCGCGCGGCCGTGCGGGCCAGGATGCTCGCGATGCCGTCGAGGCGCTTCAGCGTCTCGGCGCGCTCGGGGTCGCTGAGCGGGGTGGCCGGGTCCTTCGCGTGCGTGCGCTCCTCGCGCATCAGCACCGCGATGACCTGGAACTTCGTGCGGTTGACGGGCTTGAGCTTGCCGCGCTGGGCGGCCTGCTCGATCTCGCGCACGGCGCGCGCCAGCACGGGGATGAGCCCCTCGTTGTCGATCGTGCGCGTGCGGGCGGAGGACCGCCGCTGGCCGGTGCGAGCCATGCAACTCCTTGTTCACTGCCGGGGCCAGGCGCTGCCTGCGCTCCCGGATCGGAAGGACTCACGCCCGTCGCGCACGGTGACGCGTGCGGTCGGGCGGTGGCGAGGGGACCTGCCTCGAGCAACCGGGGTTCCGGGTCGGGGGTGGGACGTGGGTCCGCCGCCTGCGCCCGGCCGCCTCGGGGAGGACGGGCACACGGAGGAGTTTACGGCACGCGGGAGCCGCTCGGCGCCGGTGTGCGCGGTGCGGCTCGGCCCGGCCCGGTCGCCGTGGGCGGCCCGGCCTAGGGTGGATGCATGACGGATCAGGCGACACCCGCAGGCAGCAACGAGGCGGGCGCTCCCGGCCGCTACGTCGAGGAGGGGGAGTTCACCCGCGACACGAACTACATCGAGGACCGGATCCTCCGCGACGGCTCCCAGGGCTGGCCCGTCGAGGCCGGCCGGTACCGCCTCGTCGCGGCGCGTGCGTGCCCGTGGGCGAACCGCTCGGTGATCGTGCGGCGCCTGCTCGGCCTCGAGGACGCCATCTCGCTCGGCCTCCCCGGCCCCACGCACGACGCCCGCAGCTGGACCTTCGACCTCGACCCCGACGGCCGCGACCCCGTGCTCGGCACCGAGCGCCTGCAGGAGTCGTTCTTCGCGCGCTTCCCCGACTACCCGCGGGGGATCACCGTGCCGGCGCTCGTCGACATCCCCTCCGGCCAGGTCGTCACCAACGACTACCCGCAGATCACGCTCGACCTCTCCACCGAGTGGACCGAGCACCACCGCGAGGGCGCGCCGGACCTCTATCCCGAGCACCTCCGCGCCGAGATCGACGAGGTCGCCGACCTCGTCTTCCGCGACGTGAACAACGGCGTGTACCGCTGCGGCTTCGCGGGATCCCAGGAGGCGTACGAGAAGGCCTACGACCGCCTCTTCGGACGCCTCGACTGGCTGAGCGAGCGCCTGTCGACCCAGCGCTACCTCGTGGGCGACACCATCACCGAGGCCGACGTCCGCCTCTTCACGACGCTCGCCCGCTTCGACGCCGTCTACCACGGCCACTTCAAGTGCAACCGGCAGAAGCTCGACGAGATGCCCGTGCTCTGGGCGTACGCGCGCGACCTGTTCCAGACGCCCGGGTTCGGCGACACCATCGACTTCGTGCAGATCAAGCAGCACTACTACCTGACGCACACCGACATCAACCCGACCCGCGTCGTGCCCACAGGTCCCGAGACGTGGGGCTGGCTCGAGCCGCACGGGCGCGAGGAGCTCGGCGGCCGCCCGTTCGGCGACGGCACCCCTCCCGGCCCGGTCCGCGAGGGCGAGCGCGTGCCCGACGGCCACGGCGCGGTGCCGCGCGGCGGACGCGAGACGCGCCCGTCCGAGGCGCGCGCCTCGGTCTCCGGGACGCCCGTGCCCGGATCGGCCGACGCCGCACCCGCGGACCGCGCCTGATGGCGGCACGCACCGAGGCCGCCCGCGTCACGCCGCGGCGCCGTCTGCTCGGCCTGGCCATCCGGCACGTCCCGGCGGTCGCACGGTCGCTCCGCGGGACGCCCGCGGCGGGCACGCGCGTCGTCCGGCGCTCCGCCGGCGAGCAGGGCCTCCCCCTCGACATCGCCGTGTGGACGCCGCCCGGCCACGACCGCTCGGCGACCGGATCCCCCGTGCTCGTCGTCCTCGCCCGGCACGACGGCGACTGGCTGCCGTCCACGCTCGCGAAGGACCTCCGCGCGGTCGTCGTGACGATGGCGCCCGACGACGACGCGCAGGCGCTCGCGGGCCTCTCCTGGATCGCGTCGCACGCGGCCGGGTGGAACGGGACGCCGGAGCGGCTCGGGATCCTCGGCGACGGCCCGGGTGCGGATCGCGCGCTCCGGATCACGGCGCTCGCCCGCGACGCCGACGGTCCCGCCGTGCTCCGGCTCGTGCTCGTGAGCCCGTCCGGCGACGTGCCGAGCGCCGGATCCGCCGACCGCCAGGGCCACGGCCGCGACCGGCTCCCGGACGCGCTCGTGCACGTGGGCGCCGCGGACGCGCGCATCGACCACGTCGTCGAGGGCGTCGCGGCGCTGAAGGCGGCGGGGATGAAGGCGCGGCTCATCCGGATCCCCCGCGCCGACCAGGGCTGGCTCGCCTACCCGGCGGCGGATCCGGCGCTCGCCCGCCGGTCGCTCGACGAGATCGTCGCCTACCTGCGGCGGGGACTCACCGAGGAGCGCGCGTTCGGGGTCGGCCCGGCGTAGGGGCGTCCTCGACGGGCACCTTCACGAGGATGCCCGCGGCGATGAAGACGATCGCGGCCACGTACTGCAGCGACTGCCACGTGACGGCCTCGACGGGGATCACGGCGACGGGGTTCCACATCACGGCGACGGCCGCGAGCAGCGCGGCGCTCCACCAGCTGCGTGCGCGCACCGAGAACACGATCATGATGAGCGCGAGGATCGCGACCGCGAACCGCACGACCGTGAAGAGGTCGCCGTCGATCACCGCGAACCCGGCCAGCAGCACGATGGCGCCGAGGAGCCCGGGCGCGAGCGACGGACGGGTGAAGGCGGGGGCGGCGGGGGTGCGGGTCACCGGGACAGTCTGCCAGCGCGCGCCGGGACCTCCCCCGCGAGGATGAGGTTCCCGGCCGACGGGCCGCGCGGGCGCGGGCCGCTCCTAGCCTGAGGCCATGACCTCCTCCCGCATGATCGCCCACGCGATCGCCCCGCTCGGCGGCGTCGTGTTCGCCGGCCTCTGGGTCCTCGCCGAGGCGGGCCGCGCCGACCTCGCGGGCGCCGCCACCCTCGCCGTGGCGCTCGGCGCGGCCATCGCCCTGGGCGTCTGGCTCCCGGCCGCGTCGCTCGCCATCGTCGTCGTGATCCCGGTGCTGCAGCTCGTGGGCCTCGCCCCGGCCGCAGAGTCGACCACGTGGCCGATGCACGCGGCCATCGGCGTCGTCGTCCTGCTGATCGCCGCCACGGGCGCGCGGCGGACGCGGCTCGCGGCCCTGCCCGTCGGCATCCTCGCCGCCGGGGCCGCCGCCCTCCACGTCACGATGCCGACCGGCGCCGTGCGGACGCGCCTCCTCGACTGGACGGACATGCTCGCCATGGGCGGCGCCCGGCCCGTCGGCGACGCGGTCGTCGTGCTGCTCCTCGCGGCCGTCGGCGCGGTCGTCCTCGCCTGGGCGCTCGGGTTCGGCGTCGGCGCCGCGCTGCGCCTCCGCCGCCTGGGCGCGGTGCTCGTGGAGGCGGAAGGCCGCCTGGCGGAGACCGACCTCGAGCTGCGGCTCGGGATCGAGCGCGCCCGCATCTCCCGCGACGTGCACGACTCGGTGGCGCACGCGCTCACCATCGTCGTGGCGCAGTCGGAGGGCGCGACGGCCATGTCCGCGCGACGGCCGGAGATCGTGGCCGGCGCCCTCACCGCGATCTCCGGCGTGGCACGCGACGCGCTGACCGACGTGCGCGGCCTGATCGAGCGCATCACCGAGGCCGGCGACGAGCTGCTGTCGCTGGCCGACCTGCCCGCCCTCGTCGAGCGGATGCGCGACGTCGGCATGGGGATCGCCCTCGACGAGCTCGGCGAGCGCCGGGCCCTGCGGCCCGCGCACCAGCTCGCCGTCTACCGCATCGTGCAGGAGAGCCTCACGAACGCGCTGAAGCACGGCGGTGCGGAGGCCACCGCGGCGGTCGTGCTCGACTGGCGCGGTCCCGGGCTCGCGCTCCTGGTGCGCTCGTCGGGTCGGAGCCCGCTCGTGCAGGCCGGCTCACTGACGGGGTCGGGTGCGGGGATCCCCGGGATGCGCGAGCGCGCCCGCATCGCCGGCGGCTGGCTCACCGCCGAGCCGGACGCGGACGGCGAGTTCGTCGTCACCGCCTTCCTGCCCCTCGATGGCGCCGCGTCCTCGGCCGAGCCCGCCCCCGCCGCCCCTTCCACCGGCACGATCGCGATCCGTGGCTGAGCGCGTGCGCGTGGCGGTGGTCGACGACCAGCAGCTCTTCGCCGAGGGGCTCCGCATGCAGATCGACGCCACCGACGACCTCGTCTGCGTCGGCATCGCCGGGGACGGCCGCACGGGGCTCGACCTGGTGCGGCGCGAGTCCCCCGACGTGGTGCTGATGGACCTCCGCATGCCCGTGCTCGACGGCCTCGCCGCGACCGCCGCGATGCGGGACGGCGGCGCGGAGGCGCCGCGCGTGGTCGTGCTCACCACCATGCGCGAGGACCAGGCCGTGCGCGCCGCCGCCCGGGCCGGCGCCGCCGCGTTCCTCACCAAGGACGCCCGGCCCGAGGTCCTGCTCGCCACCGTGCGCGCGGCCGCCGCCGGGGACGTGACGGGCGACACCGACGACCTCCTGCGCGACTTCGGATCCCCGCCGCCGCGCCCCGACCTCGACGTGCTCGCCGCGCTGACGCCCCGGGAGCGCGAGACGTTCCTGCTTGTCGCGCGCGGGCTCACCAACACCCAGATCGCCGAGGCGTCCTTCGTCCAGGCGTCCACCGTGAAGACGCACGTGCAGGCGGTGCTCGCGAAGCTCGGGCTCCGCAGCCGCCTGCAGGTCGTCGTCTTCGCCCATGAGAGAGGACTGGTGCGGTCGTGAGCGCATCCCCCATCCGCGCGTCCGCGGCACGTCTCGTCCGCCGGATCCGCACGCCCCGCGGCGTCGTCGCCGTCGTGGTCGCGGCCGGGCTCGTCGGCGTCGCCGTCGTCAACGCGCCGGTGCCGCGCACCGAGCCCGTCGCGGACCTCCCCGCGCGGGACGCCGCGGCCTGGACCATGCCGCTCGACGCGGCCGCGGGCGTCTCGATGGACGCCATCGGCGTGGCCGAGGACATCCGCCTGCGGCCGTGCCTCACGGAGCAGGGCATCGCGGAGCAGGCGCCCGCGCTCGACCCGGCGGTGCTCCTCGCGCCGGAGTCGCACGCGGACGGGCGCCTCGTCGCCCCGCCGCTCGACGCCGCGCGCGCCGCGGCCTCGGGGTACGGGCCGGTCGTGGATCCCGCGCGCGTCGCGCACCGCGAGTGGCGGATGGCGCACGCTGACGACGTGGATCTCGGTCGTGCGCTCGACGTCTGCCTCCCCGGCGTCCGCGCGGGCGTCTGGGCGCACGCCACCACGAACCAGGGCATCCAGATGCGCGCGCTCGAGCTGCGCGCCGACGCCCGGGAGCGCGCCGTCCGCGATCCCGCGGTCATCACGGCGGCCGGCGCCTGGCGCGACTGCCTCGTCGAGTCCTCCGCTGACGCGCTCCGCGACCGGGGACGCCCGCTGCCCGCGGATCCGATGACCCTGCTGGAGCCCGAGGACGGCGACGGACCGTCCGCCGACATCGCGCTCGCCCGCGCCGACGCCGCCTGCCAGGCGTCGTCGGGATACCGCGCTGCCCTGTACGACGCGCAGTGGCGGGAGGAGTCGCTCGTCACCGAGGCCGACGCGGTCCTGCTGTCCTCGCATCGGGCCCGCCAGGTGGTCGCGACGACCGCCGTGGTGCGCGAGGCGCTGCTCGACGATGCCGACCGCGGCTGACCGGTGCGGCGCCGTCGCGGATCCGTCCCGCGTCGGCTGGGTCGTGAACACGTGGACGCACGACGACCCTCCCGGATCGGCATAGCTCCGGCGCTCGGATACCGTGGACGAGCCCGTCCCCGCCCCGACCCCGAGGAGCCCCCATGCGCGCCGTCGTCTACGAGAGGTTCGGCGAGACCCCCGTCGTCCGCGAGCTGCCGGATCCCGTCCCCTCCCCCGCCGGCGTCATCGTGCGCGTCGAGGCCACGGGCGTCTGCCGCAGCGACGCGCACGGCTGGCTCGGCCACGACGACGGCATCGCGCTCCCGCAGGTGCCGGGCCACGAGCTGGTCGGACGGATCCACCAGGTCGGCCCCGAGGTCACGCGCTACCACGTCGGCGACCGCGTCACCGTCCCGTTCGTGTGCGCGTGCGGCCGCTGCGCCGAGTGCCGCGCCGGCAACGGCCAGGTGTGCCGGGACCAGACGCAGCCGGGCTTCACGCACTGGGGATCGTTCGCCGAGCTCGTCGCGCTGCACGACGCCGACGTCAACCTCATCCCCGTCCCCGACGACCTCGACGCCGGCGCCGCCGCGCTCCTCGGCTGCCGCTTCGCGACGGCGTTCCGCGGGCTCGTGCACCGGGCCCGGATCCAGCGCGGCGAGCGCCTCCTCGTCATCGGCTGCGGCGGCGTGGGCCTCAGCGCGGTGATGATCGGCGTCGCGGTCGGCGCGGAGGTCATCGCCGTCGACGTCGACCCGGCCGCCCTCGCGCGCGCGTCGGAGCTCGGCGCCGAGTACACGATCGACTCGTCCGACCTCTCGGAGCTCGACGTCCTCGACGCCATCCACGCGGTCTCCCCCGACGGCGTGCAGGTCTCGGTGGAGGCGCTCGGCCGCGAGTCCACGCTCCGGATCAGCCTGCTCGCGCTCGCGCCGACCGGCCGTCAGGTGCAGATCGGCCTGTTCGCGAGCGAGCCGACGGTGCCCGTGCCGTTCGTCATCAGCCAGGAGCTGAGCCTGCACGGCAGCCACGGCATGCCCGCGCGCGACTACGCCGAGCTGATGGGCATGGTCGCCTCGGGAGCGCTCCGCCCGGAGCTGCTCATCGAGCACCGCATCACCCTCGACGAGGCCCCGGCCGCGCTCGAGGCGCTCGCGTCGGGCGATCGCTCGGCGGGGATCACGCTGGTCGAGGTCGGCTGACGCGCGCCGCGGCCGGCTAGCGCGGCGCGTCGAACCACGCGTCGACCGCGGCCGTGACGCCCGCGTCGTCGACCACGACGTCCGGCACGACGGGTACGCCGTAGCGCTTCCCGGTGCGGTCGGCGTCGACCGCGTCCGTGAGGTTCACGATCGCGCCGTCGACGAGCGTCCGCGGGGAGTTCGCCGAGCTGAAGCCGTAGGTGGGCTGCCCGAACGAGCACACGCCGTCCTGCCCGACGAACGCGATCGCGACGGCCTCGCCGGAGCTCACGGTCATGCCGTCGGTGACCACGGCGATCGGCACCCCAGCGGGCACCCGACCCGCGTCGCTCGTCGCCATGACGTCGCCGCCCTGGGCGACCGCACCGCCCGCGACGGTGACGGGCACCGAGCCGTCCGCCTGCTCGAACGACATCACCCGCCCCTCGTCGAGCAGCGGCGAGACCGCGGCGAGCATGGGCCAGATGTCGCCGCCGTGGTTCCCCCGCAGGTCCACGACCCAGCCGCGGGTCGTCGCGGGCACGGCGGCCGCGAGCGCCCGGGCTCCCGCGTCGACGTAGCGCTGGCGGGACGCCTCGTCTCCGCCCACGAGCGCGGGCACGACGATGGTCGTGATCCCGTCGGCCGTCGTGACCGTGGGCCGCGGCTCGGCTGCGGCCGACACCGGTGGGCTGTCACCGAAGTCCGCCGCGGCCTCCACGGGTCCGAGCAGGGAGCTGTGCTCGCCGCCCAGCTCCTTCGCGGCCCCGGAGAGCGCCGGATACGTGCCCGCGTAGGTGCGCGCCCGGGCCGCCTGCGCGTCCACCTCCGCCCGGACCTCCGCGACGCGGGCGGGATCCGCCTGGAGCCCGTCGACCATGAGGTCCACCGCCATGTCGGCGTAGCGCTGCGGCGAGGGCGGCACGTCGAGCAGGCCGGCGCGCTCGAGGGACGGCGTCGCGGCGATCGTCCCGCCGATGAGCACGACCACGGCGACCGCGAACGCGAGGGGCAGGCCGCTCAGGATCCTGGATCGACGTGGGGGCATGCGCCCACCCTGCCGGATGCGGGACCCGCCCGCGCCGTCGCTCCCCCGCGCCTAGAGCGCGCCCTGCAGCTCCGAGCCCGCCGGGATCGGCGTGAGCCGCGTGACGACGGCGGGCCCCGTGATGAGGCCGGCGAGCGACGCGCCCATGCGGGCGACGGCGTCGCCGGCGCCGTGCGCGTCGAGGTCCTCCACGGACGACCACTTCTCGACCATCACGATGGTGCCGTCGGGGGCGTCGTGGATCGCGTAGACCTCGCAGCCCTCCTCCTCGTGCACCTCGGCGATGCCGCGGGACAGGGCGGCGACCGCCTCGTCGTGCTTGCCCTCGACGGGCGTGAAGACGGCGGTGACGACGACGGGCTGGGACATGGGTTCTCCTCGGTTCGGGGTGGGGCGGTTCGGGGTGGGACGGGACGGGAGCGCGGGATCGCTCACGGCCGCGGGATGTTCCGCAGGTTCGAGCGGGCGAGCTTCACGGCCTCGCCGACGCCGCCGTTCATCACGATCTTCGACATCGAGAGCGCGAAGCCCTTCACCTGCGCGGCCGTGATCTCCGGCGGGATCGAGAGCGCCATCGGGTCGGTCACGAGGTCGACGAGCGCGGGCCCGTCGTGCGCGAACGCGGCCTCGAGGGCGCCGCGGATGTCGGCCGGGTCCTCGACGCGCTGGGAGTGGATCCCGAGCGCGGCGGCCACCGCGGCGTAGTCGACCATGGGCACGTCGACGCCGAAGTCCGGGATCCCGTCGACGAGCATCTCCACCTTCACGAGCCCGAGCGTCGAGTTGTTGAAGACGACGACCTTCACGGGCAGGTGGTAAGCCGCGACCGTGACGAGCTCGCCCATGAGCATCGCGAGGCCGCCGTCGCCGGAGACCGACACGACCTGGCGCCCCGGGTCCGCGACCTGCGCGCCGATCGCCATCGGCAGCGCGTTGGCCATGGACCCGTGCACGAGCGACCCGAGCATCCGCCTGCGCCCGTTCGGGGTGATGTAGCGCGCGGTCCACACGTTGCACATGCCGGTGTCGCTGAGGAAGACGGCGTCGTCGGCCGCGACCTCGTCGAGGATGCTGGCCGCGTACTCCGGGTGGATGGGCTTCAGCTTCTCCGCCTTGGACGTGTACGCGCCGACGACCTGCTCGACCTTCTTGTCCTGCTCCTTCAGCAGCTTCTCCAGGAACCTGCGGTCCGTCTTCCGCTCCACGAGCGGCAGTACCGCGCGGATCGTGGAGAGCGCGTCGCCGTGGATCGCGATGTCGACGTCGGTGCGGCGGCCGAGGCGCTCGGGCGCGATGTCGATCTGCGCGGTCCGCACCTCCTTGCCGGGCAGGAACTGGTCGTAGGGGAAGTCGGTGCCGATGAGGATCAGCAGGTCGGCGCCCGCGATGCCGGCGGCCGCGGCGCCGTAGCCGATGAGGCCCGTCATGCCGACGTCGAACGGGTTGTCCTGCTGGATCACGTCCTTGCCGCGCAGCGAGTGGCCGACGGGAGCGGCGATCTTGTCGGCCAGCTCCATGAGCTCGGCGTGCGCGGATCCCGCGCCGCGGCCCGCGAAGATCGCGACGCTCTTCGCGTCGTCGATGGCCGCGGCGAGCGCGCGCACGTCCTCCTCGGCGGGCACGATCGCGGGCCGCCGCGGCAGCGAGAAGGCCGGCGCCTCGCCCTCCGCCTCGAACTCGGCCACGTCGCCCGGCAGCGTGATCACGCTGACGCCGCCGAGCGCGAGCGAGTGCCGCATGGCCTGGTCGACGACGCGCGGCGCCTGGACTGCGGTCGAGATCATCTCCGTGTAGTGCGAGCACTCGACGAAGAGGCGGTCGGGGTGGGTCTCCTGGAAGTAGCCGGACCCGATCTGGTTCGTGGTGATGTGGCTCGCGATGGCGAGCACCGGCGCGCCCGAGCGGTGCGCGTCGTAGAGGCCGTTGATGAGGTGGAGGTGGCCGGGGCCGCAGGATCCGGCGCACACCGCGAGCTTCCCGGTCAGCTGCGCCTCGGCGGAGGCGGCGAAGGCACCGGCCTCCTCGTGCCGCACGTGGATCCAGTCGATGCCGCCCCTGCGGCTCCCGCCCGTGCGCCGCACCGCGTCGACGACCGGATTGAGGCTGTCGCCGACGACCCCGTAGATGCGGCTCACCCCCGCCTCGATGAGCTGGGCGATGAGCTGGTCGGCGACCGTGCGTGCCATGTTGCGTCCTTCCGTCGGTGCGTCCAGTCAATACCCGCCGCCTCCGCGCGGGCTCCGGACCCGGTCCCGGCGTCCGTCGGGAATGCCGGCGGACGCGGCTCACGTTGACCCAGGGTGACCGACACGCGAGAGACCCCCGACCGCCCCGCCGCATCCGCCGACGCCCTGGCCTCCTACGAGGCCTGGCACCGCGCCCGCCTCGCCGCCGTGACGAGCCCGTTCGGCAGCCTCGCGCTGATCCAGACGACGTGGCTCGAGCCCGGCCGGGAGGTCAGCGACCTCGAGGCGCTCGAGGGCCAGCCCGACACGGTGCAGCTCACGCGCCTCGAGCGCATCTCGCTCGACACCGGCGAGCCCGAGCACGGCTACCGGCTGTGGGACTCCGCGTCGCCGAGGAACCGCGCGTTCGAGGACATCGAGGTCTACCCGTACGCGCCCGAGTGGATCCTCGAGGGCCGCTTCGAGCGCGTCGACGACGACCGCGTGATCCCCTTCGAGCACATCGCCGACTCCGGCCGCACGCGCGAGCTGCCGGTCCCCGGCGACATCGTCGTGGAGATCGAGGGGGCCGAGGTGCGCCTCAGCGCGTTCGCGTCCGGCGACCGCCTCCAGCTCGTCTTCGCCGACGCGACCACCGGCCGCGAGAGCTACGCGCCCAGCCGCTTCCTCTTCCTCCCGCGCCCCGACGGCGACGGACCCGTGACCCTCGACTTCACGCGCGCCGTCGTCCCGCCGTGCGGCTTCTCCGACTGGATGAACTGCCCGCTCCCGCCCGCCGGCAACCGCCTGACCGCGGCCGTCCGCGCCGGTGAGCGCCGCGTGGTCTATCGCGACGAGGCCTAGGGCACCAGCACCACCTTGCCGGGCGCGTGGCTCCGGCGGGCGAAGCGGTGCGCGTCCGCGGCGTCGGCCAGGGTGAAGGTCTCCGCGATGCGGACCCGGAGGCGTCCCGCGCCCGCGTGGTCGGCCAGCTCCTGGCGCACGGACGCGCGGTACTCCGTGCCCGCGTCCTGTCCGGGTCCGTAGCCGAGGAGGCGGATGCCCGCCTCCGCCCGCTGGTCGGATCCCGTGATCGACGCGATCCGCCCGAGGTCGGCGACGAGCTCGACCGAGACGTCGAGCGCCTCGTCCGTGCCGACCGTGTCGACGGCCGCGTCGATGCCCTGCGGCGCCGCGGCGCGGATCCGGTCGGCCGACCCCTCGCCGTGGGCGACGGGGACCGCGCCGAGCTCGCGGAGCACGTCGTGGTTGCGCGCCGAGGCGGTCGCGACGACCGTGGCGCCGGCGATCCGCGCGAGCTGCACGGCCATGAGCCCCACGCCGCCGGAACCGCCGTGGACGAGGACGGTGTCGCCCGCTCCCACGCCGACGGCGTGCAGGGCGTGCGCCGCCGTGGTCCCGGCCAGCATCAGGCCGGCGGCCTCCTCCTCGCCGAGCGCCGCCGGCCGGCGGATGAGCGACGACGGCGGTGCGACCACGTGGTCGGCGTACGCGGCCGTGACCGGGTAGACGATGACCTCCTCGCCGACGACCACGTCGCGCACGTCCGCGCCGACCTCGACGACCACCCCGGCGCACTCGAGGCCGAGCGTCGGCATCTCCTCCGTGAGACCGGCCTCGTCGCGCTGGTCGTCGTCGACCTCGTGGAAGGCGCCGCCGTAGAGCTTCCAGTCGATCGGGTTGACGCCGGCGGCGCGGACGCGGACGACGACCTCCCCGGCTCCCGCCCGGGGCGTGGGGACGTCGACGACGGCGAGGACCTCGGGTCCTCCGTGCTGGCGGGGTCGGATGGCTCGGGACATGGCGGGCTCCTTCTCGTGGGCGGCGCGTCCGGCGAATCCGGGCGGATGGGGCGGGCGCCTGGGCCAGTCTCGGGTCGCGGTGGCCGTGCGTCCAGTGCAATGCTGATAAGCGTGCATTGCATCGGACGCAACAAGGAGGACCCGTGGCCCAGCTCGACCTGAACCTGCTCCGCGTGCTCGACGCCCTGGTCGCCACGAGCAGCGTCACCGAGGCCGCCTCCCGACTCGCCCTCTCGCCGCCCGCCGCCAGCCGCGCGCTCGGCCGGCTGCGCGTGAGCATGGGCGACGAGATCCTGGTGCGCGCCGGCCGCGGCATGGTGCCCACGCCGTTCGCGCTGCGCGTCGCCGCGTCGGTCCGCGCCCTCCTCGACGAGGCGGACGGCCTCACCCGCGCCGGGGAGGACGACCCCTCCACCTGGAACCGCGCCTTCACCATCCGCATGAACGAGTCGCTGATCCCCGTGCTCGCGCCCGCCCTCACGGAGCGCGTGGTCGCCGAGGCGCCGGGCGTCCTGCTGCGGTTCGTCCCGCAGGAGTCGAAGGACGCCGAGGGCCTGCGCGACGGGACCCTCGATCTCGACGTGGGGATCCGCGTGGCCTCGCCGCCCGACGTGCTCGCCGCGCCGCTCGTCACCGACCGCTTCGTCGCCGTCGTCGGCGCGCGCACGGCGCTCGGCCGGAAGACCACGCTCACGCTCGACGACCTCGCCGCCCACCCGCACGTCTCGGCCTCGCGGCGCGGCCATGCGCGCGGCCCGGTCGACGACACCCTCGAGGCCACGGGGCGGACGCGACGCGTCGTGGCGGTCGCGCCCACCTACGCGGTCGCGGCGCTCATGGTGGTGGGCAGCGGATCCATCTGCCTGCTCCCCGAGCTCATGACGGAGCGCCTCGTCGACGGCGGCGTCCCGCTCCGGGCGCACCGGCTGCCGTTCGACCTGCCGGAGGTGCAGGTGGACCAGCGCTGGCACCGCCGCGCCGACGCGGATCCCGCCTCCCGCTGGCTCCGCCGCGCGCTCGACGCCGTCGCGGTCGACGTCCAGGCCGCGCGCCGCCGCCCCTAGCCGAGCACCTCGGGCCGCACCCAGTCCTTCCCGTGCACGTGCTGGTCGAGGAACGCGAGCACCGTCCGGTACCAGACCACCGACTGCTGGGGCTTCAGGACCCAGTGGTTCTCGTCCGGGAAGATCAGGAACCGGTGCGGGGTCGTGCCGTCGTCCGCCGCGTGGTGCTCCGCGAGCTCCGACCACAGGCGCAGGCTCTCGCCGACCGGCACGCGGTAGTCGCGGTCGCCGTGGATCACGAGCATGGGCGTCACGATGTCGCGCACCGAATGGTGCGGCGAGTTCCGGTCGAGCCCCTCGGCCGAGAAGATGCTCTGCCAGTACTGCGACGAGTCGGTGGTGGGCCCGAACTGGTCGAGCGCCCACAGGCTCGCGTGGCTGACGATGGCGCGGAAGCGATCGGTGTGGCCCGCGACCCAGTTGGCCATGTAGCCGCCGAACGAGCCGCCCATCGCGGCCGTGCGCGTCTCGTCGACGTCGTCGCGCGCCTCGACGGCGTCCGTGATCGACATGAGATCCGTGAAGGGCGCCTCGCCCCACGCGTCCCAGCCGCGCGCGATGAAGTCGAGGCCGTAGCCGGTGCTCAGCGCGGGATCCGGCAGCAGCACCGCGTAGCCGCGCGCCACCATCACCTGCGGGATCCAGCGCCAGCTCCACGCGTTCCAGCTGTTGAGCGGGCCGCCGTGGATCCACAGCAGCAGCGGCGCGGGCGCCTCGGCCGACGCGCCCTCGGGCAGCATCAGCCAGCCGCGCACGCGCGCGCCGTCGGCGGCCGTCGTCTCGACCTCGGTCATGGTGCCGGTGGTCGCGGGCACGGGTGCGGGCGTCGCGAGCTCCGTCACGGATCCATCGGCGGCCGACACGCGCACGGGGTGCGCGGGCGCCATCCACGAGGAGCGGAGCGCGAGCACGTCGCCGGTCTCCCGGTCGACGTGCACGTCGGTGTAGGCGTGGTCGTCCCTCGTGAGCTGCGTGACGGCGTCGTCGAGGCCGATGCGGAACACGGGTCCGCGCCCGTCCTGGTCGGCCGTGACGACGAGGCCCTGCGAGTCCGCGTCGAACCGCAGCGAAGACGGCCAGCGGTCCCAGCCGGCGGCGACGCGGCGGGCGTCGGATCCGTCGAGCGCCGACACCCAGATCTCCTCCTGCGTGGGCGCGGCGGGCGTCGCGCGGTCGGTGCGCATGTAGGCGAGGAGGGCGCCGTCGGGGCTGATCGCGGGCGACTCGATGTCGGCGCCGGGCACGTCGAGGAGCGTGGTGCGCTCCCCGGTCGCGACGTCGATCGACACGAGCGCCTGCCGGTCGCCGCGGCGCTCCTTCACGCCGACCGCGACGACGAGCGTGCGGCCGTCCGGCGAGAGCGCGGCGGCCGCGTGGTCGAGGCTGCGGCCGGGCCGCGGGGTGAGGTCGCGCGGGCGCGGCAGGGAGGTCGGGTACGGCTGGGCGGTGGGGGCCGTGGCCGCGGATCCGCCGTCTTCCACCGCGGCCTCGGCGGCGAGCGCCGTGGCCGCGTCCGCCGTCGTGGGCCGCGCGGGCTCCTCGACGAGCGCGTCGGCGAGGTCGAGGGCGAACAGGTGCGGCTCGTCAGGGCCGAGGTCGTGGTCCCAGTAGCGCACGGGGTACCTCTCGTGCAGGATCGCGTTGACCTTGAGGTCCGACCGCGTCGTGCGCGCCACGGCGTCGGCCTCGAGCGAGGCGGATCCGGGCAGCAGCGGCGCCTGCAGGATCACCGTGGCCGCGTCGCGCGCGACGGCCGCGATGCCGTCCACGCCGCCGGCGAGCCGGGTCAGCGCGCGGGCCTCGCCGCCGGCGGCCGGGAGGATCCACAGCTGCGCGGCGTCCTTCTCGTCGGCGTCGTCGGCGTCGGGCCGGGAGGAGACGAAGAGGAGGTCGCCGGTCGCGGTGAAGGCGGCGCCCGCCTCGCTCTTCGCCGAGCGGGTGAGGCGCTGCGGCACGCCGCCGCCTCCCGCGGGCACGACCCAGAGGGCGTGGCGGTAGCCGGTCCTCGCGGCGTCGAGGGTCGTGACGGTGAGCACCGCGCGGCGTCCGTCGGGCGAGAGCACGAGGCCGCCGAGGCGCGGTATGGCGATGAAGTCGTCGAGCTCGGAGAAGGGGGTGCGGGTGTCGGGCATGCTCCCACGCTAGCCGCGGCGACTCCCGACGCCGGCCGACGGAGCCGCGACGGCCGACCCTCCCGCCGCCGAGCGCGGTGCGGGCGGGATCCTTTGGGCCCAAATCCCTGGCGCCGTCACGGTAGGATCGAGCGCATGGAGCGGCGAGCCGGTCGGGTCGGGAGGCCCGCGCGCGTCTCGCGGAGGCTCATCGCGGAGGCGGCCCTCGAGGTCGGCCTCAGCACCCTCACCCTCACCTCGCTCGCGAACCGCCTGGGCGTCGACCACTCGACGCTGTACCGGCACGTCGCGAGCCGCGACGACATCGTCCTCCTGGCGTGCGACACCGCCATCGCGCGGATGGACTGGCCGACCGTCCCCGACTCCCCCGCCGCCCGGCTCGCGGCCGCCGACGACACCTCGTGGCGCACCTACCTCGAGCAGGCCGTCGAGCGGATCTGGGACATGTACGACCGGCACCCGGGCCTCGCCAGCGCGATCCACCACCTCGACACGGCCCCCGACCAGGTCGTCCTGCGCTTCACCGGGGCGATCCGCGACCTCATGCGCATGGGCTTCGCGGAGGCGGAGGCCGTGCTGGTGCTCGACACCGTGCTCGACATCGGCGTGGAGTCCTACGTCGGGTGGGAGCGCGTGCTGGCCGCGGGCGTCGGCGCGGCCGACCGTCCCGCGTCGTCGTCGCCCATCGTGGACGCCACGATGCCGGCCGCCATGGGACGCGGGCTGCTCGCCCTGGCCGCCGAGGCGGTCCACGCCGACCACGCGGCCGACGCCGACGCCGCGGCGACGGCCCCCGCGTCCCGTCGTAGCGGACCCGCGCACTCGGCGGGTGCCCCCGACGCGCTGCACGCGCGCGAGGAGGCGGCGCAGCGCGACGCCCTCGGCACGATGGACCGCGTCACCGCCCGGTTCGCCGGGGAGGTGGCGACGGGATCCGCCGCGACGCCGCGCGACTGGTGGCGGCGCAAGCTCGGCGTGGTCCTCGCGGGCGTGGGCGGGCTGCGCTCCCCGGGACCCGCGGCGTCCGACCGCTAGGACGCGGCCGGACGCTCCGCGTCGTCCCCGCCCTCGTCGTCCGCGGCGTCCCGCGCGGCGAGCACGGGAGCGAGCACCGCGCGCACGGCGGCCGCCCCGTCGTCGTTGAGGTGCAGCCGGTCGTCCGTGAGCGTGGGTGCGAGCTCGCCGTCGCCGAAGCCGAGGGCGGGCCACAGGTCGACGTGCTCGGCGCGGACCGCCGGCGCGTACTGGCGGATGTGCACGTTGACGACGCGGATCCGCTCGGCGTGCTCCCGCCCGCGCGGCGGGACCGAGAGCACGACGATCCGGGCCGCCGGGAGGTCGCGTCGGAGGTGCGCGAGGATCGTCTCCAGCGCGCGGACGGTCTCCTCCGGGCCGCGGCGCGCGGCGCCGAGATCGTGCGTGCCGCAGGACACCACCACGGTCGCGGGATCCGCGGCCACCGCGTCGGGCAGGAGCGCGAGCACGTCGTCGGTGGTCTGGCCGGCCCGGCCGAGGTGCACGATCCGCGCCTGCCCGTCAGGGCCGTCAGGGCCGTCGTCGCCGTCAGGAGCGGGCACGATGGCGCCCCAGCCGCCGTCCCCCGTCAGGCTGTCGCCCAGGAGGACGGTCGTGCGTTCGCGCGGTGCCATGGATCCGCCTCTCGTCGTGCCCATCATGGTCCCCGCGCCCGCGGAAGTCACCGGATCGGCGCCCGCCTCGGCCGTGCTACCGACGCGACACCCGGCGCCACCAGCGTCGACGGCGCGGCGAGAGCACGAGCACGGCGACCGCGATGAGGAGCGGGAGGGACAGGATCGCGGCGACCAGCGCGCCCGCCTGCCCGGGGTTCAGGGGGATGCCGAGCACGTCGATGGTGACGCGCGACGCGGCCCCGTCCGTGAGGTCGGTGATGCTGCGGTCGTCGGCCGCGTCGACCGGCATGGGCTTCCAGGCCTCGGAGGCCGCGGGGGACGGCGTCTTCGAGGCGGACGGCGTGCGCCCGGCGGCCGATCCGTCGCCCGAGATGATCGCGAGGTCGGCCCGCGCCTGCACGGGCGCGGACACGCTCATGGTCACGGCCGTCGCGAGGCCGGCCGACGCGAGGGCGATGCCCACGAGGGTCAGGAGGATCAGGCCGACGCGCGGGGCCCCGATCCGCCGGCTCACCGTGCGGCCCCCTCGAGGGCGCGCTCGGCCTCACGGCGCTTCGTCGCGGCGAGCGCCTTGGCGGTGATGCGGGTGGCCATCGACGTGAAGATCACGCCGTGGAAGGGAAGGATCGAGAACCAGTACAGCCGGCCCGCGAGGCCCGAGGGGAAGAAGATCGCACGCTGCCGGTAGTCGCTGCCGCCGCCCTCGCGGGGCGTGGAGCTGAGCTCGAGCCAGGCCTCGCCGGGCAGCTTCATCTCGGCGCGCAGCCGCAGGGCGGAGCCGCGCTCGATGTGCTCGACCCGCCAGAAGTCGAGCGCGTCGCCGGTCTGCAGGGTGGTCGCGCTGCGGCGGCCCCGGCGAAGGCCCACTCCGCCGACGAGCTTGTCCATCCAGCCGCGTGCGGCCCACGCGACGGGCAGCGAGTACCAGCCGTTGTCACCGCCGATCGACTCGATCACGGCCCAGAGGTCCTCGGGCGCGGCGTCGGTCGCGCGCTCCTTGAGGTCGAGGTAGACGGTGTGGCCCGACCACTCGGGGTCGCTCGGCAGCAGGTCGCTGGGCGCGCCGACGACGGCGGAGTCCTTCCAGCTGGTCTCGACGACCCCGTCGCGCATCTTGCCGAGCGCGAGGCGGACCGAGCGGCGGTAGCCGGTGAGGCCGCCCTCGGGGTCGGGGATGTAGCGCGAGATGTCGTGCTCGCCCATGACGCAGTCGTACTGGAGCGACTCGATGATCGGCACGGCGAGCGTCCGCGGGATGGGCGTGACGACGTTGACCCAGTGCGCGGCGAGGCGCGGCGCGAAGACCGGGATGGAGGCGATGGGCCGCTGCGGCAGGCCGGCCTCGACCGCGTAGCCGTTCATCATCTGGCCGTAGCGGAGCACGTCCGGGCCGCCGATGTCGAAGGTGCGGTTGAGGTCGTCCGGCAGGTCGGCTGCCGCGACGAGGTAGTAGAGGACGTCGCGGATCGCGATGGGCTGGATGAAGTTGCGCACCCAGCCGGGCGCGGGCATGAACGGCAGCACCTCGGTGAGGTGGCGGATCATCTCGAACGACGTGGAGCCGGATCCGATGACCACGCCCGCCTGCAGGGCGATGGTCGGCACGCCGCTCGCGAGGAGCACGTCGCCGACGGCCTTGCGGCTCGCGAGGTGCTTCGAGAGCTCGTCGGTGTCGGGGTGCAGCCCGCCCAGGTAGACGATGCGACCCACGCCAGCGGCCTTCGCGGCCCTCGCGACGTGCTCGGCGGAGGCGCGCTCCGACGACGCGAAGTCGCCCTTGGATCCCATGCCGTGCACGAGGTAGTAGAGGACGTCGACGCCGTCGACCGCGGGTGCGAGCGTGGCGGCGTCGGCGAGGTCGCCGCGCACGACCTCGACGTCGTCGCGCCAGGGCACGTCGGTCAGGCGACGCGGATCCCGGACGAGGACGCGCACCCGGAAGCCGGCCTCGAGGAGGCGGGGCACGAGCCGACCGCCGATGTAGCCCGTCGCTCCGGTCACGAGGGCGAGACGGGAGGCGGCGCTCGGCGATGTCATTCCCTCACGCTAGGCAATCAGCCTGGCAAGCGGCTCCCAGGAGCCGGGACGGCCGGTGGGCGACGCCTTGCGGGATCAGCCCTCGGCGGACTCGAGCTCGGCGAGGTACCGGCGCCAGGTGGCGCCGTGCTCGGCCTCGCACGTCGCCCAGTCGACGGGGCGTCCGTGGACGAGGTCCTCGAGCAGGTCGAGGTGCAGGCGCCAGCTGGCCTTGATCACGTTGGCGATGCCCGCGGGCATGAATCCGGAGACCGTGACGCCGAGCTCCGTCTGCCGGTCGCGCGGGCCGCCGGGGACCTCCTGGAGGCGGAGGAGGAAGCGCGCCGTGACCTCGCCCTCGTGCACGAACGTGTAGTCGATCGCCCGCCCCTCCTCGAAGCGCGTGACCACCCCGCCGGACGCGGAGGCCAGGCTGCGGTCGGGCACCGTCATCCACTCGAACCAGAACTCGCCGCCGTCCCCCTGCTCGATGGACGCCTCGGCGAGCCAGCCGGAGACCATGTCCGCGTCGGACACCGCGTCCCACACGATGAGCGGGGGCAGGTCGATGAGCCGGCGGAAGACGAACTCGTACGGGAGGAAGACGGTGGACTCGCGGGCCTCGGAGAGGACGGCGCCGGGGAAGGCGGGGAACCGGGCACGGTCGGCGCCCTGGTCGGCGCCACGGTCGTGGTCGAGGCCGGCGGAGGCGGGCATGCCCTCGTCGAGCTCGCGGGAGGCGAGTCGGGCCTCGGCGGCGTCGGTGTGCTCGAGGGCGGGGGCGCCTCCGCGGCGGGAGGGCGTCGCGCTCTCGGCGCGCGGGTCGGACGCCTCGCGGGGGGCCTGTCCGGGGGTGTGATCGGGATCCACGTGCCGAGCCTAGATGCCGACCGCCGGTCGGGTCCGTGAATTCCACACAGGTGTGAGGGCATGGTTCGCGGGCGGGATGCGCGCGACGGGCCGCGCGTCTCGCGGGCGGCCGCGGGGCCGACCGTATCCTGGACGCCGGTCGACGGGCGGATCCGGGGCCGGGACAGGACGAAGATGCCTCGCACGCTCGCGCTCGCCGTCGACTTCGGCGGCACCAAGGTCGAGTCCGCGCTCGTGGACGACGCGGGCCGCGTGCTCGAGGGCAGCCGATTCCGCGGCCCCACGGGCCCCGAGCGCTCCGCCGACGAGCTGCTCGACGCCGTCCTCGGGGTCGCCCGCCAGGCGCTCGCCGCCCTGCCCCACGACGCCGAGCTCGTCGGCACCGGGCTCGCGGCGGCAGGCCCCGTCGACGTGCCGCACGGCCTCGTCTCGCCGCTCAACGTCTCCGCCTGGCGCGACTACCCGCTGCGCGACCGCCTCGCCGAGCTCACGCCCGACGTGCCCACCACCCTGCAGATGGACGGCCTCGCCATCACGCTCGCCGAGCACTGGGTCGGCGCCGGCCGGGGCCACGACCACGTGATGGGCATGATCGTCTCCACCGGGATCGGCGGCGGGCTCGTGCTCGGCGGCCGCACCGCCGCGGGATCCACCGGCAACGCGGGCCACATCGGCCACGTCGAGGTCGCCGGGTTCGACGACCCGTGCACCTGCGGCGGGCAGGGCTGCGTCGAGGCGATCGCGTCGGGACCAAAGAGCGTCGCCTGGGCGCGCGCGCAGGGCTGGACGGGATCCACCGGCGAGGACCTCGCGGCCTCCTACCGCGACGGCGACGAGACGGCCATCGCGGCCGTGCGGCGCGCGGGACTCGCCATCGGCCGCGCCATCGCGTCGGCCAGCTCGCTCGTGGACCTCGACGTCGTCGCGATCGGCGGCGGCTTCAGCCGCGTCACGCCCGACCTCTTCGACATGATCCGCGAGCCCATCGCCCTCCGCGAGCAGTTCGGCTTCGTGACCAAGACGCGCGTTGTCCCGTCGGGCCTGTCCTCCGACGGCCCGATCATCGGCGCCGGCGCGCTCGTGCACCGCCGGGAGATGGTGCCGAGCTTCTGAATTATGCATGAGCGTGTCGTGGATCGCGAGCGGCTTGTGTAGAGGAACGACGCTCGCCGCCTATCTCGGGAATGCAGCGCTCGTAGCACCCTAGGGTCGCATCATGATGTCCCTCGACGCCGCCGCACTGCTGGCTCAGGTCCTACCGGTGGGCGTGTTCGTCCTAGTCCTAGAGTCACGCCGTGGCATCAGCTTCATCTCTAGGAAGACTAGAGCGGGCCGCGTCCTGACCATTGCCTACTGGCTCCTCTTCACGCTGGCATCCCTGGGTGGCATCAATGCAACGGCCTTCTGCATCGGCGCGGTCGTCACCGATTCCCCTCCCAGTGAGGCAATGAGCGGGATCATCGTGGTGCTGAGCTACATCGTCTTCCTGGGGTTAGCGGCTTTCACGACTCTTCTGGCGTTCTCGGAGTCCGGCGTACTGGAGATGGTCGCGGAGAGCGCACAGGAGACCCGGGTGAGAAGGGCGGCTCTCAAGGCTGCTCGACAGGGACGACACGAGGCCGAGTAGCGCTAGCTAGAGTTCCAAGATGCTGTTCTTCCTACTGCTGTGTCAGCTCTTCGGACTTCCCGCCGTGCTGGCTGGGACGTGGGAGTTCATCACCGGGTTCGTCATGCCCGCCGCTGCCATCCTTTCGTCCGGCCTGCTAGCCCTCTGGCTCCAGCGGCGCGACCACGCACGTCAGACTGCTGAGCGACACGCAGAGGAGGCGGCCGCAGAACTGCAGGAGCGCCGCGTTCGTCAGTCTCGACTGATCGAAGCCGCCGTGGCTACGAACTCGGAGATTACGAAGGTAGGTTACGAGTTCGACATGCAACGCGTCCTCGTTCTGTCTGGCGTCGCCGGTACCACCCTGCTTGACTACCAGGCGTCGGGCGTTCCCGATGCACCAGTTGTCGGCTATTGGCTGTCACGGAAACGGCTGTTCGCTCTTGGATACATCACGAAGTCCGGGGGTTCTGTTACTACAGGCTACGAAGTCCAGAAGTACTTCATGCAGGTGCAGAGCCGGATGAGCTTCTGGCAATTGGGCTCGCTCGAAGCATCTTGGTTCACGCTCGATGCCGCGAACCTGGATCTCGTGAACTTCCCTCTAGAGGAAGAGGTACGCGCGTTCTTCGGTCCGGAGACGGACGCCAGCACAGCTTCTGAGTAGCATCCCTCCGCTGACGAGCCCACGTCTAGGCTGCCAGCCATGGATGTTCTCGCTGTCGTGCTCCCTGCCGTAGCTGGTTTGGGAGGAGCTTGCCTAGGCGCGTGGCTCTCGATGCGCGGCCAGATGAAGGCGGTCATTCAGGAGCGTCAGCATGAGCGCGACAACCGCCTCATCGAGGCGGTCGTCGACGTTCAGGAAGCAATGCTCCATGAGCCGGGCTTGGCAGAGATGATGAGTCTCGAAACCGAAGAGTCGCGCGCACCCATGCTAAAGGCGACCCGTCGCTTAGCACTGTGGGGCGGAGATGAAGCCGCAGATGCGCTTGTAGAACTAGCCTTCGAGGCGTCGTCGGGTAACGGTACGAGCAACTGGCACAACGGGTCCGCAATGTTCCAGGGCTGGGCGCGCACGGCGACCGACTACGTGCGGCGGACAGTGAGCACAGATGCCCAGGTGCGAGACGCCTACAAGAGGCATCAGCAACAGTGGCTCGACAGCCACCAGTAGGGCGACACGCCCGAGCGGGGTCACTTCTACGCGGTTGAGGCCTGAGCACGGAGGCGCTTCGCCGTCTCGCTGGTCAGAACACGGCGAACGGTGGCGGGGTGCCACTGGCCTCCGCGCGCGGTCGGAGTCCCGTCCTCCTGGAGGATCTTGGCGATCCTGGTCATCGAGGTACCCGCGTCATGCAGCGCCAGGATCCGCGCATAGGTGGGCAGGTGAGCATCTTCAACGGTGCGACCGAAGATGACCCCCTCAGCCTTCCGCTGGATCATGTCTTCCTTGGTCTGGCTCGAATTAAGTCGTTTTCATACTGCGCGGCGCTGGCCAGGACGTTGCCCGTGAAGCGGCCTGCGGGGCAGCTGGTGTCGATCCCTGCGTCCAGGAGCACGATGCTCCACCCTCGCTTGACGGAGCGGTCGAGGAGCCCGGAGAAGTCCGTGACGGACCGCGACACACGGTCGAGGCGAACGGACATCAGGAACTGCGCCTCGCCACGGTCGAGACGAGCCAGAGCCGCATGGAGAGCGCAGGCGTAGGCGCCGCGGTCGCGCGCCGAACCGCGTCAGCGTCACCCCTCGCGCACGGCCTCGCGGGGCGCGCGGTCCCAGGTGTCCTCGAGCATGCGCGGCCGCGCGAGGTAGAAGCCCGACGCAGACGCCACCGCGACCATGATGAAGAGCATCAGGAGCGGCACGGTCCAGCCGCCGGACAGCTCGTGCAGCACGCCGAACATGAGCGGGCCGATGGCGCCGATCGAGTAGCCGATGCCCTGCACGAAGCCGCTGAGCGCGACCACTCCCCCGTGCGTGCGGGTGCGGAGGTTGATGAGCACGAAGACCAGCGGGAACAGCAGCGGGCCGGATCCGGCGGCGGCCACCCAGAGCAGCGGCGCGGCGGCGGGCGCCACGAGCAGGCCGACGTAGCCGACGACGAAGAAGAGCACGCCGACCTGGATCAGGATGCCGACGTTCTTCATGCGCGCCGCGAGCAGCGGCATGATGATGGCCGCCGGCAGCCCCATGAACCCGAACACGGCGAGCAGCGCCCCGGACGCGACGGGCGTCTGCCCCGCGGTGTCCTGCAGGAGCGCGGGCAGCCAGGCGAACATCGCGTAGGCGTTGAAGGACGAGGCGGACTGGATCCCGACGAGCGCCCACGCGACCGGCGAGCGGAACACGCGGCCCGTGACGGCCGCGGGCGCCTCCTCCACCTGGTCGAGCGCGGCCGCGGCGGCGCGCTCGCGCCGGGTGTCGCGGCGGTGCTGGACGAGGAGCGCCACCCACGGCACGAGCGCGACGACCGCGACCGCGGCCCACGCGCCGATCGCGACGCGCCAGCCGGCGCTGTCGGCCAGCGGCGCGGCCACGAGCGACGGCACGCCCGTGCTGATCGACAGCATCACGGTGGTGAGCGACGTGAGCGGCCCGATCCGGCCGGGGAAGTACTTCTTCACGAGCGGCGGAAGGAGCACGTTGCCGAGGCCCATGCCCGCGAGCGACAGGACCGTGCCGAGGCCGAAGACGACCACCGCGTCGGATCCGGCGCGCAGCAGGTGCCCGACGACCATCGCGACGAGGCCCACGACGACGGTGAGCTCGAGGCCCAGGCGGCGGGAGATCGCGGGCGCGAGCAGGCCGAACAGCGCGAAGCACACGGGCGGCAGGGCGCCGAGGACGCCGATGGAGACGGAGTCGAGCGGCACGTCGCGGCCGATCTGGTCGACGATCGGCGAGAACACGGCGACGGCCGTGCGGAGGTTGAGGGCGACCAGCACGATGCCGACCAGGGCGAGGAGCGCGCCCGCACGGGGAGCTGCGGGAGTCGTCGTCACCACCAGATTCTACGGCGGCCGGAATAGGCTCTCGGCCATGAGCGAGATCTCCCGGCACCTGCCCCTCAGCCAGCGCGCGTCCGAGCCCGAGGCCAAGGTCACCGGCATCTGGAGCGAGGAGATCGCCGACGTGCTCGACCGCACCGCCGACCTCCTCGCGTCCCTCGACGCCGACGGCTGGGAGGCGGCGAGCATGTGCGACGGCTGGACCGTGCGCGACGTCGCCGGCCACATCGTCTGGCGGGTCGGCGCGAGCAACGCCGCCATGGTGCGCACGGCCGTGGGCTCCCTGCGTCGTCGCCCGCACCTCAACCCCATGCACGTGATGGACGACCTCAGCGCCGACGAGGCCCGCCGCTCCCCCGAGGACCTCGTCGCCCGGATCCGCGCCATCGCCGCCGAGAAGCGCGCCGGGACGGGCCGCAAGCGCCTGCCCGAGCTGCTCGAGGTGGTCGTGCACGCGTACGACATCGCGCACGCGCTGCCGGCGGACCTCGAGCTCGACCACCGCTCCACCGGCGCCGTCGCCGTGGCGCGCGCCGCGATCGCGCCCGCGCAGATCCGCGGGGTGTTGCGGGCCCGGACGCTGCGCGCGTCCGACGCCGGCTGGAGCGTGGGCCACGGCCCCGCGATCGAGGCGACCGCGTCGACGCTGATCATGTACCTCTTCGGCCGCACGCCCCGCCCGCAGGGCGAGGCGACCGGCGCGCCCGAGGACGGGGACGCCGGCGCCGCCTAGGAGCCGAGCACCGCGCGGGTGCGCACGACGTCGTCCGTCATCTGCGCGATGAGCGGCTCGCGCCCCTCGTAGGCGACCATGCCGCGGATCCGGGCGACGAACACGACCTCGACCTCGTGGTCGTAGAGGTCGAGCGTCTCGTCGAGCACGAACGCCTCGACGACGCGCGGCCGGACGCCCGCGAAGGTCGGGTTGGTGCCGACCGAGATCGCCGACGGGTACGTGCGGTCGCCGTCGCGGAGCCAGCCGGCGTAGACGCCGTCGGCGGGGATGAGGCCCTCGGCCTCGGGCGACAGGTTCGCGGTGGGGAAGCCGAGCTCGCGGCCGCGCTTCTCGCCGTGCACGACGAGGCCGCGGACGGCGGGCGCGCGGCCGAGCAGCTCGGCGGCGGCCTCGACGTCGCCGCGGTCCATGAGGTCGCGGATCCACGTGGACGAGACCTTGCGGCTGCCGTCGGGCATGACGTCGCCGACGACGACCGTGCGGAAGCCGTGGCTCTCGCCCAGGCGCGTGAGCGTGGCGGCGTCGCCCGCGCCCTGCGCGCCGAAGCGGAAGTCCTCGCCCACGAGCACGACGCGGGCGCGGAGGGCGTCGACCAGCACCGTGCGGACGAACTCCTCCGGGCTGAGGCGCTGGAGGCGCTCGTCGAACGGGAGCATGAGGGTCGCGTCGACGCCGAGCTCGGCGAGCAGCTCGATCTTCTGCCGGTTGCTCACGAGGCTCTGCGGGCGCGCGGCGGGCGCGAGGAGCGCGGCCGGGTGGCGGTCGAACGTGACGACGGCCGACGACAGGCCCTCCTCCTCCGCGATGCCGAGGAGGCGCCGGATCACCGCGCGGTGCCCCGCGTGCACGCCGTCGAACTTGCCGATGGTGACGGCGCTCGGCCCGAAGCCGCCCGGCACGTCGGCCGGGTCGTGGACGACGAGCACGGTCAGCGGTCCCCGCGCACGGGGCGCTCGTCGACGGCGCTCACGCGGGAGCGGCCGCCACGGCGGAGCCACATGAGGCCGAGCACCGGCAGCACGAGCGGGATGAACACGTAGCCGTAGCCGTAGACCGACCACACGCTGTCGTGCGGGAAGAGCTGGGAGTCCACGAGGCTCAGCGTGCCGACGACCAGCACGCCGACGAGCTCGAACGCGATCGTGGCGAACGCGATGCGGTACCAGCGGCGCGCGGCGTCCGCGGTGCGCGCCGGGGCGACCAGCGCGACGGTCGCGACGATGTAGACCACGGCGGCGAGCGCGGAGAGCGCGTACGCGACGGGGGCCTCGTCGAACTTGGTGAGGATCTGGGTGACCGAGCGGCCCGTCGCGGCGAGGGCCAGCAGCCCGTAGAAGAAGACCAGGACCCGTCCGAGACCGGTCATGCGCGAGGTACGGGAGTCAGTCATGGCACCTGCGATTATCCCCTACCCGAGGGAGAGGCGGTCACGCGGACTGGACGTTCCAGATGACGTCCATCCGGTAGACCATGATCGCGATGGCCAGGCACGAAGCCCCCAGGATGATCGTGCTCCAGCGGGTGCGCTCGACCAGCGCCCAGAAGATCGCGAGCGGCGGGATCAGCAGGCCGCTCAGCAGGTAGGCGTAGTACTCGATCAGGCTGCCCGACGGCGGGTTGCCGACCGCGGGAGCCACGATCGCGATCACGAGCTGCACCACGAGCAGAACCTCGACGAGCGCGGTCGGCAGCACCGTGAGATCGCTCGGCTTCCGCCCGATCGCGCCGACGACGAGGCAGAGCACGCCCGCGACGACGGCGACGGCGATCTGCGCGACCGTGAACCCGCCGATCACGAGGCGCCCGCCTCGTCCGCCGGGAAGTTGACGATGGACGTGCCGGTGCGGCCGCGGAAGCCGACCAGCCCCACGAGCCGGCCGTCGGGCGCGACCGCGGCGAGCGGATCCTCGGTGGGCGCCTCGTCCGGCGTCGTCAGCTTCTTGCCGTGCCCGAGGTCGATCGCCTCCTGGTCGGTGAGGTGCAGCACGTCGAAGAGGCGCGCGGCGGCGTCGGCCGGCGGGATGAGGCGGTCGGCGACGACCATGTCGTCGACGGCCATGGCGTCGTCGACGTGGAACGGGCCCACGCGCGTGCGGCGGAGCGCGGTGAGGTGCCCGCCGACGCCGAGCGCGCGGCCGAGGTCGCGCGCGAGGGCGCGCACGTAGGTGCCGGAGGAGCAGGTGATCCGCACGGAGAGGTCGAGCTGCGCGCCGTCCTCCTCGCCCTCCTCGACCTCCACGGCGTCGAAGCGCAGCACGTCGAACGCCGAGACGGTCACCTCGCGCGCGGCGAGCTCGACCTCCTCGCCGGCGCGGACGCGGGCGTACGCGCGCTTGCCGTCGACCTTGATGGCGCTCACAGCGCTCGGCACCTGCGAGATGGTGCCGCGGAGGTCCGCGATGGCGCGCTCCACGTCGGCGACGGCGAGGTCGCGGATCCGCCCGGGCTCCGCGCGCGAGACGACCTCGCCCTCGCGGTCGTCCGTCGTGGTGGCGCGGCCGAGGCGGATGGTCGCGAGGTACTCCTTGTCGAGGCCGACGAGGTAGGTGAGCAGGCGCGTGGAGCTGTTGACGCCGAGGATCATGAGGCCGGTCGCCATCGGGTCGAGCGTGCCCGCGTGCCCGACCTTGCGGGTGCCGGCGAGGCGGCGCGTGCGGGCGACGAGGTCGTGGCTCGTCCACTCCCCGCGCTTGTCGATGAGGAGCAGGCCGCTCGCGGTGGACGGCGCGGCGCGGGGGGTCGGGGTTTCCATGGCCTGACCATCATGCCGTGCCCGGGCCGCCGCCCGGCTCCCTCGGAGGCGTCCGGCCTAGGATCGATCGAGTCGGAGGAGGACGCGTGCGGATCGGTGTCTTGGGTGCGGGCGCGGTCGGCGGCACGATCGCGGCGCTCCTCGAACGGGCCGGCCACGAGGTCGACGTCACCGCTCGCGGGCCGCACCTGCGGGCGATCCAGGACCGCGGCCTCCACCTCGCCGGCGGCTACGGCGAGCACGTCGCGCGCGTCGCGGCGGCCGAGCGGCTGGGACGCCCGCCCGAGCTCGCGATCGTCGCCACCAAGATCGCCGACGCCCGCGACGCCATGACGGAGAACGCGGGCTGGCTCCGCGGGATCCCCGTGCTCGTCGTGCAGAACGGCCTCTCCGGGATCACGATGGGCGTCGAGTGCCTGCCGCGCTCCGAGGTCGTCGGCGGGCTCGCCCTCGCGGCGACCTCGCTCACCGAGCCCGGGCTCGTCACGGTCACGTCGGCCGCGGGCATCCAGATCGGCAGCGCGGACGGCCCGGGAGGCGCCGGCGTCGCCCTCGTGCGCGAGGTGCTGGATCCCGTCATGCCCGTCACGATCGCCGCCGACTTCCGCGGGGCCCAGTGGACCAAGCTCGTCATCAACGGGATCAACGCGGTGCCGGCCATCACGGGGCTCAGCGTGCAGGCGGTCATCGCCGAGCCCGTGCTGCGGCGCATCGTCACGCGCGCCATGCAGGAGACCGTGCGCACGGGCCTGGCACGCGGCGTGACGTTCGGCCGGCTCGGCGGCCTGACGCATCGCCGCCTGAGGCTGTTCGCGTCGCTCCCGCTCCCCCTCGCCGAGCGCCTGCCGGTGTCGCTCGCCCGGAACATGGGGCAGGTGCCCAATCCCGGGTCGACGCTGCAGAGCATCCGCCGCAACCGGCTCACGGAGGTGGACCACCTCAACGGCGCGGTCTCGGCCCTCGCTCCTGGCGCGGGCCAGGACGCCCGCGTCAATGCCGCCCTGGTGCAGCTCGTGCACGGCGTGGAGGCCAGCGGGCGGCACATCTCGCCCGCGGAGCTCGCGCGGCTCGTCCCGCGCTGATCCGTCGCCGCGCCCCTCGCGGCGCTCCGCTCGGGCAGGCCTCAGCAGCTGTCGGCGAAGACGCGGCGCGGCAGGTCGGGATCGGTGACGTCGACGATCATGGTCGCCGCCCGGCGCGGGTTGACCTGGCGGATGTAGCGCGCGTGCGCCTCCTGGGCCGCGGATCCGGCGTCGCCGCCCGAGGTCGCGAGGGGCTCGTCGGGCAGGAGCAGGTAGACGACGGCGTTCCAGAGGCCGCGGAGCTCCGGGGTCTGCAGGGCGTCGCCGGCGACGATCAGCACGGCGTCGTCGGGGGCGTCCGCCACGGCGTCGCCGCCGGGTCGCAGCGCGAACCCGCTGCCGGCCTTCCGGAACGGCCGGACGAGCCCGTCGCGGAGGGCGTCGGCGAGCGGAGCGGCGCCGTCGGGCGACGCGAAGTCGGCCGCCAGGGCGACGTACGCGCCGCGGCCGTCCGCGCGCAGCACGTCGGCGAGGTCGTGCGCGAACGCGTGCGGGTCCGCGAGCGGTCCGCCGTCGACCGCGAGGTAGGCGCGTCCGCGGCCGTAGTTGTGCAGGAACTCGTCGGCGAGCGAGGCGAGGACCTCGGCACGGGAGGCGCGGTACAGGGTCATGCGCCGAGCCTAGGCTCATCGTCTCGTACGCTGGCCGGATGCCGGAGACCGCCATCGCCCCCCGGATCACCGCGTGGTTCCGGGAGAACGCCCGCGACCTGCCGTGGCGGCGCGAGGGGTTCGGATCCTGGGGCATCCTCGTCAGCGAGTTCATGCTGCAGCAGACGCCCGTGGTCCGCGTGATCCCGCGGCTCGAGGAGTGGCTGGCGCGCTGGCCCGTGCCCGCCGCGCTCGCCTCGACGCCCGCCAGCGAGGCCGTCCGCGCGTGGGGCCGCCTCGGCTACCCGCGGCGCGCGCTCGCCCTGCACGCGTGCGCGGTCGCGATCGTCGAGCGGCACGGCGGCGAGGTCCCCGAGGATGTCGACGCCCTGCTCGACCTGCCCGGCGTCGGCCCGTACACGGCCCGCGCGGTCGCGGCGTTCGCGTTCGGGCATCGGCACCCGGTCGTCGACGTCAACGTGCGGCGGGTGCTCGCGCGCGCGGTGGCCGGCCAGGGCGATCCCGGGCCCGCGCGCACGAAGGTCGACCTCGCCGCGATGGAGGCGCAGCTGCCCGACGACGTGGCCGAGGCGCGCCTGTTCAACGCGGGCGCGATGGAGCTCGGCGCGGTGGTCTGCACGGCGCGCGCGCCGCGCTGCGACGACTGCCCGGTCCGCGACCTGTGCGCGTGGCGCGCTGCGGGATACCCGGCCTACGACGGGCCGGCGCGCGTCGTGCAGAAGAGGTACGAGGGATCCGACCGCCAGGTGCGCGGCCTCCTGCTCGCGGAGCTCCGGTCGAGCCACTCCCCCGTGACCGCGGCCGACCTCGCGACCGCATGGCCGGAGCCCGTGCAGCGCGGGCGCGCGCTCGACGGGCTCATCGCCGACGGGCTGGCCGTGCGCCAGCCCGACGGCACGTACGCCCTGCCGAGCTGACGCACGACGGCCGATCGGCGCGGACGCCGGCCGTCCGAGCGGATCAGTGGGCGGGCTCGTACCCGGGGGCGGAGCGGTCGACGTCGTCGCCGTCCACCTCGTCGTCGTCCTCGTCCTCGTCCTCGTCCTCGTCCTCGTCGTCCTCCCCGATGACGCGGGGCTTGACGTACGGGTCCTCGTCGCCCGCGTACACGCCGGCCTTGGCCTGGGCCTGCACGTCCGCGTCGCGGCGGCGGGCCTCCTCGAGGAGGGCGTCGATCGCGGCCGCGTTCTCCGGCACGCCGTCGAGGATGAACTCGAGCGACGGCGTGAGGCGCGCGGTGATGTTCTTGCCCACCTCGCTGCGGAGCATGCCGGTGGCGGACTTGAGGGCGGCGGCGGTGTCGGCGCGCTCCTCGTCGGTGCCGTAGACCGTGTAGAAGATGCTGGCGTGCTGCAGGTCGCCCGTGACGCGCACGTCGGTGACGGTGACGAATCCGAGACGCGGGTCCTTGATCCCCCGGTCGAGCTTGCGCGCGACGATCTCCTTGATGCGGTCGGCCATCTTCCTGGCCCTCGCGTGATCGACCATGGTCGACGTCCTTCCGTGACGCTGCTCGCCGGGCGTGCTCGTCCGGCGTCGTGCTGGTGCCCCGCTGGTCGCGGGTGCTGCCGGACGAGTGCCCGGGTCGTGCTGGTGCCCCGCTGGTGGCGGGTACTGCCGGACGAGTGCCCGGGTCGTGCTGGTGCCCCGCGGGTGGCGGGATGGGGAGGGCCCCGCTCCCCTGGTGGGGAGCGGGGCCCGGATCGGCCGGGGTCAGACCCGCGGCTTCTCCTTCATCTCGATCGTCTCGATCTCGTCGCCGATCTGGATGTCGTTGAACTTGCCGAGGCCGATGCCCGCCTCGAAGTCCGTGCGGACCTCGGACACGTCGTCCTTGAACCGGCGCAGCGACTCGATGGCCAGGTTGTCGCCCACCACCACGCCGTCGCGGATGACCCGCGCCTTGGCGTTCCTGGTGATGGTGCCCGAGCGGACGATGACACCCGCGATGTTGCCGAACTTGGAGGAGCGGAACACCTCGCGGATCTCGGCGACGCCGGACTGGACCTCCTCGAACTCGGGCTTGAGCATGCCCGTGAGGCTCGACTCGATCTCCTCGAGCGCCGAGTAGATGACGCTGTAGAAGCGGATGTCGACGCCCTCGCGCGCCGCACGTGCGCGGGCCTTCGGGTCGGGGCGGACGTTGAACCCGATGATGATCGCGTTGTCGATCGTCGCCAGGTTGACGTCGCTCTCGGTGACCGCTCCGACGCCGCGGTGGATGATCCGCAGCTGCACGGAGTCGTCCACCTCGATCTTCATGAGCGACTCCTCCAGCGCCTCGACGGCACCGGACACGTCGCCCTTGATGATGAGGTTGAGCGACTCGACCTTGCCCTCCTCCAGCGCACGCGTGAAGTCCTCGAGGCTGATGCGCTTGCGGGCCTTGGCCAGCTGCGCGTTGCGCTCGACGGCCTCGCGCTTCTCGGCGATCTGACGGGCGGTGCGGTCCTCCTCGGTGACGAGGAAGGTGTCGCCCGCGCCGGGGACCGACGAGAGGCCCTGGACCTGGACGGGCCGCGAGGGGTAGGCCTCGTGGACGGCGTCGCCGTTCTCGTCCATCATCGCCCGGACGCGGCCGTAGGCCGTGCCCGCCACGATGGCGTCGCCCACGCGGAGCGTGCCCGACTGGATGAGGACGGTCGCGACCGCACCGCGGCCCTTGTCGAGGCGGGCCTCGATGGCCACGCCGCGCGCGTCCTTGTTCGGGTTGCTGCGCAGGTCGAGGCCGGCGTCGGCGGTGAGCAGGACGGCCTCGAGGAGGTCGTCCACGCCCTTGCCGGTGAGCGCCGACACGTCGACGAACATGACGTCTCCGCCGTACTCCTCGGCGACCAGGCCGTACTCGGTGAGCTGCTGGCGCACCTTGGCGGGGTTGGCCCCCTCCTTGTCGACCTTGTTGACCGCGACCACGATCGGCACGTTCGCCGCCTGGGCGTGGTTCAGGGCCTCCACCGTCTGCGGCATGATGCCGTCGTCGGCCGCGACCACGAGGATCGCGATGTCGGTGACCTGCGCACCGCGGGCGCGCATGGCGGTGAACGCCTCGTGACCCGGGGTGTCGATGAAGGTGATGGCGCGCTCGTAGCCCTCGTGCGGCGCCCAGACCTGGTACGCGCCGATGTGCTGCGTGATGCCGCCCGCTTCGCCCTCGATGACGTTGGCGTTGCGGATGGCGTCGAGAAGGCGCGTCTTCCCGTGGTCGACGTGGCCCATGACGGTGACGACGGGCGGCCGGATCTCCAGCACGTCGTCGTCCTCGTCCTCGAGCTCCTGGTCGAGGTCGATGTCGAAGCCCTCGAGCAGCTCGCGGTCCTCGTCCTCCGGGGAGACGACCTGGATCTTGTAGCCGAGCTCCGTGCCGAGCACCTCGAAGGTGGCCTCGTCGAGCGACTCGGTCGCCGTGGCCATCTCACCGAGGTGGAACAGCACGGTCACCAGGTTGCCGGGGCTCGCGTCGATCTTGTCGGCGAAGTCCGAGATGGACGCGCCGCGACGCAGGCGGACGATGGTGTTGCCGTCGCCGCGGGGGACGCTGACGCCACCCAGCGACGGGGCCTCGCGCAGCTCGAACTCGGCCCTCTTCGTCCGCTTCGACTTGCGCGACTTGCTCTTGCCGCCGCCGCGACCGAAGGCGCCGGCGGTGCCGCCGCCGGGGCCGCGACCACGGCCGCCGCCACCGGGACGACCGGCGAAGCCGCCGGCCGGACGCTGGAAGCCGCCGGCAGCGGGGGCGCCGGGGCGTCCCGCTCCGCCGGGTGCGCCGCCGGGACGACCCGCACCCGCGGGACGCTGGCCGAAGCCGGCCGGGCGCGCGCCCTGGCCGACGCCGCCAGGACGCGGGGCGCCGGGGCGGGGCGATCCGGGACGGGGAGCGGCCGGACGGGGGCCTGCGGCTCCCGCGGCGGGACGCTGACCCATGCCCTGGTTGCTCGCGAACGGGTTGTTGCCCGGGCGGGGCTTGGTGCCCATGCCCTGGTTGCTCGCGAAGGGGTTGTTGCCGGGGCGCGGGGCCGCCGGACGCGGGATCCCGGGACGCGGGATGCCGTTCGAGGGGGCGGGCGTGCTGCCGGCGTCCGGGCGCGGGGCGCTCGGGGTCTCGGCGGCCGGGGCGTCGGGGGTGGCGGACGCGGCCGACTTCTCGGCCTGCGCCTTCTCCTCGGCGGCGGCCTTGCGGCTCGCCTCGGCCTGGGCCTGGCGCTCGGCGACGGTCAGCGGCTTCGCCGGGACCGGCACGTCGGACGCCTCGGGGGCCTCCACCTCGGGAGCGGCCGTGGGCTGCGGGCCGGGGGTGGGACGGCCGCCGGGCTTCGGGGCCGACGAACGGGCTCCGGGCCGCGGGGCGGACGAGGGGGCTGCGGCGGGAGCCGCGGCCTGTCCGGTGACGCCGGCTGCCTCGAGGGCCGCCTTGAGCTTGCGGGCCACGGGGGGCTCGATGCTCGACGACGGTCCCTTGACGAACTCGCCCATCTCCTTGAGCTTGGCGAGTGCGGTCTTGCTGTCGACGCCGATCTCGGCGGCGATCTCGTGTACGCGTGGTTTGGCCACTGTTCTCCTGTCTGGGGGTCCTCTCCCAGGCAGGAGGGGACCGCTAGTGCTGGACGGATCTCATTTCGAGCCGCTCATTAGTTGTCCATGTGCCGTTCAGCCTGTTCTCTCGGATGCTCGCGCGCTCGGCTGGGCCGCGAGCCGCTCTCGTAGTCCCCCAAGAGCTGCGGGGTCGAGCGCCGCGTCGCTCCGCAGGGCCCGCCCGAAGGCACGCCGCGCGATCGCTCTGTCGATGCACTCGATGGTCGGATGGATCCACGCGCCCCTGCCGGCCTTGACCGCGCGCTCGTCGAGGACGAGGGAGCGGGTGGGGGGATCGGCGACGATCCGCAGAAGAGCGGACCTCGGGGCACGCCGACGACAGCCGACGCACGTTCTTACCGGATTCATACTACCCCCTCCGTCCGGCGGCGGGGAGGCCGGGTCCCGGCGGGCGGCGCTCAGTCGTCGCCCTCGAGGATCGAGTCGGGCTGGATGTCGATCTTCGCGCCCGTGAGCTTGGCGGCGAGGCGGGCGTTCTGGCCCTCCTTGCCGATGGCGAGCGACAGCTGGTAGTCGGGCACGAGCGCGCGGACGGCCTTGGTCGCCTGGTCGATGACGAACGAGCTCGTGACCCGGGCGGGCGAGAGCGCGTTGCCGACGAAGACGGGCAGCGACTCGGAGTAGTCGACGATGTCGATCTTCTCGTCGTTGAGCTCGGCCGTGACCGCGCGGACGCGCTGCCCCAGCTCGCCGATGCAGGCGCCCTTGGCGTTGATGCCCGGCTCGGTCGCGCGCACGGCGATCTTGGTGCGGTGCCCGGCCTCGCGGGCGAGCGACACGATCTCGACGAGGCCCTGCGCGATCTCCGGCACCTCGAGCGCGAACAGCTTGCGGACGAGCGAGGGGTGCGTGCGCGAGACCGTGATCTGCGGGCCCTTGGCGCCGCGCGAGACGCTCGTGACGTAGACGCGCAGGCGCGAGCCGTGCACGTACTTCTCGCCGGGCACCTGCTCCTCGGGCGGCAGGATCGCCTCGATGGTGCCGAGGTCGACGTGGATCATGCGGGGGTTCGGGCCCTGCTGGATGACGCCCGCGACGATGTCGCCCTCGCGGCCCTTGAACTCGCCGAGGATGCGGTCGTCGCCGATGTCGCGCAGGCGCTGGTTGATGACCTGCTTGGCGGCGAACGCGGCGATGCGGCCGAAGTCGCTCGGGCTGTCCTCGGACTCGCCGATGACGAGGCCGTCCTCGTCGAGCTCGGGGACGTGCACGGAGACGTGGCCGGACTTCCTGTCCAGGTGCACGCGGGCGGGGGGCACGCCGTCGGCGACGGGCTTGGCGTCGGCCTGGTCGGTGTGCTTGAGGTAGGCGGTGAGGATGGCCTGCTCGATGATCGAGACGAGCTCCTCGAACGGGATCTCGCGCTCGCGCTCCATCAGGCGCAAGACGCTCAGGTCGATGTCCACGGTGCGACTCCTCTATTCGGTTGGAAACACTCGAGGCTACCCGACCGGGAGGGGTCGGGCAGCCTCGAGCGGGGGCGCGGTGCGGATCAGCTGTCGGCGGTGAGCGCGCCCACGACGTCGGCGAGCGCGACCGGGGTGCGCTCGTTCGTGCGGCGGTCCCAGAGCTCGGCCATGCCGTCGACCGCGCCGCGGCCGACGATGACGATGGTCGGCACGCCGATGAGCTCGGCGTCGCCGAACTTCACGCCCGGCGACACCTTGGGGCGGTCGTCGAAGAGCACGTCGAGGCCCGCGGCGTCGAGCGCGTCGACGAGCTCCTCGGATGCGGAGGCGATCTCGTCGCCCTTGCCGGTCATCACCACGTGCACGTCGAACGGGCTGATGGACGCGGGCCAGAGGAGGCCGCGGCCGTCCTGCGTGGCCTCGGCGACGAGGGCGAGGTTGCGCGTGATGCCGATGCCGTACGAGCCCATCGTGACGGTGACGAGCTTGCCGTTCTCGTCGAGCACCTTGAGGCCGAGCGCCTCCGCGTACATGCGGCCGAGCTCGAAGACGTGGCCGATCTCGGTGCCGCGCGCGGTGCTGATGGGACCGGACCCGTCGGGCGCCGGGTCGCCGTCGCGCACGTCCGCGGCCTCGACCACGCCGTCGGGCGTGAAGTCGCGGCCGGCGACGAGCGAGAGGACGTGCTTCCCGGCGACGTTGGCGCCCGTGATCCACGAGCTGCCGTCGACGACGCGGGGGTCGACGAGGTAGCGCACCTTCGTGGCGGACGTGGATCCGAGCACGGGGCCCTCGACCGACCACGGGCCGATGTAGCCCTTCACGAGGCCCGGGTTCTTGGCGAGGTCCCCGTCGTTCGCGGCCTCGACCTCGGCGGGGAAGAAGGCCACCTCGGCGCGCTTGAGGTCGATGTCGCGGTCGCCGGGGATCCCGACCACGACGAGCTCGCGCGTGCCGTCGAGGTGGGTGAGCGCGAGGACGATGTTCTTCAGGGTGTCGGCGGCGGTCCAGGCACGGCCGTCCTCGCGGGGCTCCTGCGCGTTCGCCAGGTCGACGAGGGTCTGGATGGTGGGGGTGTCGGGCGAGTCGAAGACGCGCGCGTCGGGCTGGCCTTCGATGGGGATCGACTCGGGCACGAGCGTCGTGAACGCCTCGACGTTGGCCGCGTAGCCGCCGGGGCTCCGCACGAACGTGTCCTCGCCGATGGGCGTGGGGTGCAGGAACTCCTCGCTCTTGGACCCGCCCATGGCGCCCGCGTCGGCGGCGACGATGACGTACTCGAGGCCGAGGCGCTGGAAGATCCGCTCGTAGGCGTCGCGCTGCGCCTGGTAGCTGACGGCGAGGCCGGCGTCGGTGTGGTCGAAGGAGTAGGCGTCCTTCATCGTGAACTCGCGGCCGCGGAGGATGCCGGCGCGGGGGCGGGCCTCGTCGCGGTACTTGTCCTGGATCTGGTAGATCGACAGGGGCAGGTCCTTGTAGCTCGAGTAGAGGTCCTTCACGAGCAGCGCGAAGAACTCCTCGTGCGTGGGCGCGAGCACCATGGGCGCGCGCTTGCGGTCCTCGAGGCGGAACATCCCGGGGCCGTACTCGTCGTAGCGGCCGGTGGCCTGGTACGGCTCGGCGGGGAGCAGCGCGGGGAAGTGCACCTCCTGGGCGCCGATGCGCTCCATCTCCTCGCGGACGATGGCCTCGACCTTGTTCTTGACGCGGAGGCCGAGCGGCAGCCAGGCGAAGATGCCGGGGGCCTGGCGGCGGATGTAGCCGGCGCGCACGAGGAGGCGGTGGCTGGCCACCTCGGCGTCGACGGGGTCTTCCCGGAGGGTGCGGACGAAGAGCTTCGAGAGGCGTGTGGACACCGGATCAGCCTAGCGATCCGGCCGGGCCGGCTCAGCGCGCGGCGGCGTACGAGAGGCGCAGGCGCTCGAAGCCCTCGTCGAGGGAGACCGCCGGGGTCCAGGCGAGCGCCCGGCGGGTCTCGCGCTGGTCGAACCAGTGCGCCGTGGAGAGCTGCTCGGCGAGGAATCGGGTCATGGGCGGCTCGTCGGATCCGGGGCGCACGGCCCAGACGCGCTCCACCGCTCCCCCGGCGGCGCGAGCGAGGGCGGCGGGGACGCGGATCCGCGGCGCGGGCACCCCGGCGGCGCGGCACATGCCCGCGAGCAGCTCCGCGACGGGACGCGGCTCGCCGTTGGTGACGACGTACGCGCGGCCGTGCGCGGTGTCGGCGGCGGCGAGGGCGGCGACGATCGCGTCGGCGGCGTTGTCGCGGTAGACGGTGTCGATGAGCGCGGCGCCGTGGCCGAGGAGCGGCAGGCGGCCGCGCGCGGCCCGGTCGACGATGCGGGCGACGAGCTGCGTGTCGCCCGGGCCCCAGACGAGGTGCGGGCGGACGGCGAGGACGCGCATGGCGGGGTCGTCGGCGGCCAGCGCGACGAGCTCGCCCTCGGCCTTGGTGCGGGCGTAGTCGCCGCGGGCGCGGACGGGATCCGCGGGGCCGGCGCCGTCGCCCGTGATGGAGAGGCCCGTGTGCGCGACGGACGGCGAGGAGACGTGGACGAAACGCGCGACGCCGGCCGCGCGCGCCGCGCGGAGCAGCGCGCGCGTGCCCTCGACGTTGACGGCGCGGAAGTCGGCCGGATCCCCCGCGAGCGAGACCTTGGCGGCGAGGTGCACCACGGCGTCGACGCCGTCGAGCGCGCGGGCGACGGCATCCGCGTCGGTGACGCTGCCGCGGAGGTCGACGACGGATCCCGGCACGGGCGCCGCGCCGCTCGCCGCGAGCCCGGACGGCTGGCGCTGGAACGCGCGGACGGCGTGCCCGGCGGCGGCGAGCCGCTCGGCGACGGCGCGGCCGAGCATGCCGCTCGCGCCCGTGACGAGGACGGTCACGGGGCGACCACCCGGCCGCCCGCGAGGATCCCCGCGGCCCAGCGGCCGAGGCGCGCGCGGTCGACCTTGGAGTTGTGGCGGACGTCCGTGGGCAGCACGGGAACGACGATGACGGCCGCGACCGGGACGCCGACCGCGGCGCGCACGGCGGCGGCGAGGTCCGGGCGTGCGAGGCCCACGCGGCGCGCGGCCGGCACGGTCTCGACCACGAGCACGAGCTGCTGCACGCCCGCGGGTCCGACGCCCACGGCGGCCGTGCGGCCCACCCCCGCCGCGGACGCCGCCCGGAGCTCGGGTCCGACGGGCGTGAGCACCCCGTCGGCGGTCGTGATGACGTGCGGGAGGCGCCCCTCGATCCAGAGCGCGCCCATCGCGTCGAGGTGGCCGACGTCGCCGGTGCGGTGGCGGCGGATCCCATCGGCCGAGTCGCGCCGGGCGGCCCGGTCGGTGACGTGCAGGCGGTCGTAGCGCTCGTGGACGTGCGGCGCCTGGGCGACGATCTCGCCCGTGACGCCGGGCTCGGACGTGAGCGCGCCGGTGGCGGCGCCCGCGGCGTCGAGCGGGCTGATGCGGATGTCGACCGGGTCGACGGGCGTCCCGACGCACACGCCCTCGTCGCCGCGGCGGGCGCCGTCGCGGATCCCCTCGAGCGTGACGTCGGTGAGCAGCAGGCCCTCGGTCATGCCGTAGGGCGTGTGCACCTCGGCGGCCGGCACGAGGGCCGCGGCGCGCGTGAGCAGCGCCTCCGACAGCGGCGCGCCCGCGGAGAGCAGCGACCGGACCCGGCCGAGGGCCGCGCGGTCGTCCGCGGTGAGGGCGTCGGAGGTGGCGACCACGTTGTCGAGCGCGGCGGGCGACGCGAACACGACGGTGGCGTCGGCGGCGCGGGCGGCGGCCGCGAGGGCGGACGCGGTGAGGTCGCGCGGGCGGGTCACGTCCATGTCGGGCGTGACGCTCGTGGCGCCGAGAGCCGGCCCCAGCAGCGCGAACGGCGCGAAGCCGGCGACGAGGCCCGTGCCGACGCCCACGTCGAAGCGGCCGCCGAGGGTGTCGCGCAGGGATGCGAGCTGGCGGTACGTGTACATGACGCCCTTGGCCGGGCCGGTGGATCCCGAGGTGAAGAGGATCGCGGCGTCGTCGTCGGCCGCGGGCGCGGGCGGCAGGACCTGCGCGCGGCCGTCGCGGGCGATCTGCGGCAGGCTCGCGGCGACGCCGAGCGCGCGGGCGACGGGCGGCGCGAGCGTGGTGACGGAGATCCGCTCCCCCGGCCAGCCCAGGGCGCGCGCGAGGGCGAGGCCGGCGGGGATGCCGACGACCATGTCGGGGCGGGATCCCGCCACCGCGCGCCCGAGGCCCTTCACGCCGAGGCCCGCGTCGGCGACCACGACGATCGCGCCGATCCGGAGGCACGCGTAGAGGAGGGCCGTGAGGTCGGCGCCGGGCGGCACGAGGAGCGAGACGCGGTCGCCCGCGCGGAGCCCGCGCGCGTGCAGGCCGGCCGCGATCTCGCGGACGCGGCGGGAGAGCAGGCGCCAGGAGACGGTGCGCGGGCCGGTGGCGCCGCGGGGCGCCATCTCCACGATCACGGGGTCGTCGCTGTCGCGCAGCTCCTCGAGGAGGGCATCGAGCGGGCGGACGGGCGCGGGCGTCCGCGGCGCGTGCGCGGCGGGAGCCGTCCCCGGCGCGACCCGGTCGGCCAGCCAGTCGAGCGCGGCGGACGCGTAGTCGTGGTCCTCGGCGACGAGGTGGCCGGCGCCCTCCACGCGGTGGACGTCGGCGTGCGGCAGGCGCTCGAGGAGGTCGGAGAGGTAGACGTCGGAGAAGATCGGGTCGCGCGGTCCCCAGACGAACAGCGCCGGGAGGTCGAGGTCGCGCAGCCCCTCCGCGATGGAGGTGAGCGTCGCGTGGCTGGGATGCGCGGGGCCGACCGGGATGTCGGCGACGAAGCCGCGGATCCCCGCTCGACGGGACGCCCCCCGGTACGGCGCGGCGAACGCGCGGCGCACGGCGGGGTCCAGCGGCGGGTGCGCGAGCGCGAGCGTGGTGGCGAGGAAGCCCGGCGTGCCGCGCGTGGCGGCGTCGTGGATCCCCGTGGCGAGCGCCAAGCGCAGCGGCCAGGGGATGGGCACGCCCTCCTCCTGGTGCACGGCCGTGTTGAGCGCCATGACCCCCGCGAGCACGTCGCGGTTGCGGAGCGCCCAGCCGAGGCTGATCACGCCGCCCCAGTCGTGCCCGAGCGTGACGACGGGGCCGGTCGCGCCGGATCCGCTGAGCCCCAGCTCGTCGGTGAGCGCCTGCAGGTCGTCGAGCCGCGTCGGCAGCGTGCGCGCCACGCCCGTGCGCTCGGAGAAGCCCATGTCGAGCTGGTCGACGGCGACCACGCGCCAGGCCGGCCGCGACGGATCCCGCTCGGCCCGTTCCAGCGACTCCGCCGCGATGCGCCGCCACAGGTACGACCACGTCGGGTTGCCGTGCACGCACAGGATCGTGCCGGCGACGGGCGCACCCGTCGCCGCCAGCCGCTCCCCCGTGTCGAGCAGGTGCCAGCCGTGCCCGCCGGCGCGCACGACGCGCGACCAGGCGGGATCGAGACCGGGCAGCGGCTGCCCCTCGGGGCCCGACACGGGGACGGTCGCCGGGGCGACCGCGGCCGATGCGCTCACGCCGCGGCTACCAGAGGATCTCGGTCATGGCCGTGTTGAGGCCGGAGCCCACGCCCATGCAGAGCACGCGGTCGCCGCGGCTGAGGCTGTCGGCCTGGTCGGCGAGCGTGATGGGGATGCTCGCGGGGCCGACGTTGCCGTAGCGCGGGTAGGTGAGCGGCACGCGCGACTTGTCGAGCTTCGCGGCCTTGACGATGGCGTTCGTGTGGACGTCCGACACCTGGTGGAGGACGTAGCGGTCCATGTCGGACCACTCCCAGTCGTCCTGCGCGGCTTCCTTCCACGCGTCGACGACGAGCTCCATGCCGCCGCGGAGCAGCTCCTTCGTGTCGGTGAACATGCCGTCCACGTCGCCGATGCAGAGCTCGTGGTGCTGGGTGGCCGCGCGCGTGACGCCGCCGAGGATCCGGTGCCCCTCGGGGTGGTCGCTCGTGCGCCCGAGGACGGCCGCCGCGGCGCCCGCGCCGAGCGTGAGGCTGGGGAACTCGCTGAGGAAGTCGGCGCGCGTGGTCTCCGGGCGGAGCAGGCGCGCGACCGTGTTGTGGCGGATCTCGCCGGCGTCCTCGCCGTCGACGATCATCGCGTAGTCGATCTGACCCGAGTCGATGAGGTGGCCCGCGAGCGTCATCGCGTTGACGAAGCCGAGGCACGCGTTGGCGATGTCGAAGTTCAGGGCCGACGACGGCAGCCCGAGGCCGTGGTGGATGCTGACCGCGACGCTCGGCTCGAGGTGCGCCCGCGTCACGGAGGTGTTGATGAGCAGCCCGATCTGCGACGGCTGGACGCCGGCCTGCGCGAGCGCCTTGCGCCCGGCCTCGGTCGCGGCCGCGTCGAAGGACATGGACGCGTCCCAGTTGCGGCGCTCGAGCACGCCCGCGACGCGCTGCAGGAGACCGGTGGGGAGGCGGAGCCGGGAGAGCACGGGCTTCAGGCGGTCGTCGATCTCGACCGAGGTCACGGTGTGGGGCGCGAGGACGCTGGCGAGCCCCAGCAGGGAGGTGTTCCGATGCCGGAATGTGGCGTTACCGTTCAACAGCATCCTCAGTTCGTGGGGCGGTCCGCCGGGCGGACGACTAGCAGAGCCTACGCGCAGGCGGCGCGCGCGGACGCACGCCGCCGGTGCGGGCGGGTGGGGAGTACGGGGGTCTAGACGAGGATCTCGGGGCTGCCGATGGATCCCGCGGGCATCTCCGCGGCGAGGCGGTTCGCCTCCTCGATGAGGGTCTGGACGATCTCGGCCTCGGGGACGGTCTTGATGACCTCGCCCTTGACGAAGATCTGCCCGCGGCCGTTGCCGGACGCGACGCCGAGCTCGGCCTCGCGGGCCTCGCCGGGCCCGTTCACGACGCAGCCCATGACGGCGACGCGCAGCGGCACGTTGACGTGCTTGAGGCCCTCGGTGACCTGCTCGGCGAGCGAGTAGACGTCGACCTGGGCGCGGCCGCAGCTCGGGCAGGAGACGATCTCGAGCTTGCGCTCCCGGAGGTTGAGCGACTGCAGGATCTGCAGGCCCACCTTCACCTCCTCGGCCGGCGGCGCGGAGAGGGACACGCGGATGGTGTCGCCGATGCCCTCGGAGAGCAGGATGCCGAACGCCGTGGCGCTCTTGATGGTGCCCTGGAACGCGGGGCCCGCCTCGGTGACGCCGAGGTGCAGGGGCCAGTCGCCGCGCTCGGCGAGCAGGCGGTAGGCCTTCACCATGATGACGGGGTCGTTGTGCTTGACCGAGATCTTGAAGTCGTGGAAGTCGTGCTCCTCGAAGAGGCTGGCCTCCCACACGGCGGACTCGACGAGCGCCTCGGGCGTGGCCTTGCCGTACTTCTGCAGGAGGCTCGGGTGCAGGGATCCGGCGTTGACGCCGATGCGGATCGAGGTGCCAGCAGCCTTGGCGGCCTTCGCGATGGCGCCGACCTGGTCGTCGAACTTGCGGATGTTGCCCGGGTTCACGCGCACCGCGCCGACGCCGGCGTCGATGGCCGTGAAGACGTAGCGGGGCTGGAAGTGGATGTCCGCGATGATCGGGATCTGGCTCTTCTTGGCCAGGATGTGCAGCACGTCCGCGTCGTCCTGGTGCGGGACGGCGACGCGCACGATGTCGCAGCCCGTGGCCGTGAGCTCGGCGATCTGCTGGAGCGTCGCGTTGATGTTGGTCGTCTGCGTGGTCGTCATCGACTGGACGCTGACCTGGGCGTTCCCGCCCACCTTCACCTTGCCGACGCTGATCTGACGGGTCTTGCGGCGGGGCGCGAGGACCTCAGGGACCTTCGGCATTCCGAGATTGACTGCTGGCACGGGAAGAGCCTACGTCCGATTCCTGCGCGCCCGGTGCGTCGGGGCGCGCGGCCCGCCGTCGCGGGCCGGCCCGGGATCAGGCGCTGGGCGGCGTCAGGTCAGCCGGACCGGGTTCACCAGGTCGGCGAAGATCAGCAGCGCGCTCATGGCGCCGAAGAGGATCACGACCACGAACGTCAGCGGCATGAGCTTCGCGACGTCGACCGGCCCGGGGTCGCGGCGGCCGAACGCCTTCGCCAGGAACCGGCGGACGCCCTCGACGATCGCGCCGAGCACGTGACCGCCGTCGAGCGGCAGCAGCGGCAGGAGGTTGATCATGCCGAGCGCCACGTTGAGCGACGCGACCAGGCCGATCATGGCCGAGGCGCGCGAGGCGACGGGCGTCTCGTCGAGGCTCGCGATCTCGCCCGCGACGCGGCCGACGCCGACGACGCTCATGGGGCCGTTCGGGTCGCGCTCGCCGCCGCCGAACGCCGCGCGGCCGACGTCGACCAGGCGCTGCGGGAGGTTGAGGATGAGGTTGCCGACCGCGGCCATGTTCTCGCCGGTCGTGGTGAAGGCGGCCGAGAGCGGCTGCTGCTGGACGGCCTGCGTGGGGCTGAAGCCGATGAGGCCGACCTCGCGCGTGACCGGGTTCCCCTGCTCGTCGACCTCGGGGGCGCCGCGCTGGCCGATGACGGCCTGCTGCGTGAGCACGGGCGTGATGGCGAGCGTCTGGCGGGCGCCGTCGCGCTCAACGACGACGTCGAGCTCCTTGCCCGCGGACACCTGGACCGTGCCGGTGACCTGGTCCCATGCGGTGATCGGCGTGCCGTCGATGCTGACGATCGTGTCGCCGGGCTGGAGGCCGGCCGCCGCTCCCGGGGCCGCGGGGGCGCCGGCGGGGCAGGTGGCGGCGTCGGCCGACGCGGTGGATCCGGCGGGCACGATGCACGCGTTCACCTGGCCGACCGTCGTGGTGGGCGTCGTGACGCCGAAGCCGCAGAGCACGACGGCGAACAGCACGATCGCGAGCAGGAAGTTCATGGCCGGGCCGCCGAGCATGATCACCATGCGCTTGAGGACGGGCAGCTTGTAGAAGGCGCGGTCCTCCTCGTCGCCGACGCTCTCCGCGCTGGCCTGGCGGGCGTCCTGCACGAGGAGGTCGAAGAAGCCGCGGCCGGCGCGGTCGTCGGCGTCCGGGGCGGCCGGCGATGCGGCGTCGGCGCCGCGACGGCTGTCGGTCCCGACGAGCTGCGCGATCCCCGTGCTGCTCGTGCCGGCGCGCGAGCTCTGCGGCGGGAACATGCCGATCATGGAGATGTAGCCACCGAGCGGGATGGCCTTCACGCCGTACTCGGTCTCGCCCTTGCGGCGGCTGAAGATCGTGGGCCCGAAGCCGATCATGTACTGCGTGACGCGCACGCCGAAGAGCTTGGCGGGCACCAGGTGCCCGACCTCGTGGAGGCCGATGGACACGGCGACGCCGACCACGATGATGAGCACCCCGAGGATGTAGAGGAAGACGCCGTCCATGGTGGGAGACGCTACCTCCCGCACCCTGGGCGGACGCCCCCGCGGCGCGGATCCGCAGGCTGGCCGCCGACCGCGCGGGGCGGGTGCCGCCCAGGAGCCCCCGGCTAGTCTGGGAACCCGTGACGAGAGGTGCGCCCATGCCCGGAGAACGGCCCGACCCACTCGCCGGCACGCTGCTGGCCGGCCGCTACCGCATCAGCGGGCTGCTCGGACGCGGCGGAATGGCCACCGTGTACCGCGCGTCCGACGAGACCCTCGGCCGCGAGGTCGCCGTCAAGGTCTTCGCGACCGACTCCGCCGACCCGGCCGAGGTCGAGCGCCAGGAGGGCGAGGTGCGCATGCTGGCGGGCCTCAGCCACCCGGGCCTCGTGACGCTCTTCGACGTGGGCGACGACGTCGTCGCGGACCGCGTGCTCGCCTTCATCGTGATGGAGATCGTCGACGGCACCACGCTCGCCGACCGGATGAAGGAGGGGCCGCTCCCGGGGCCCGAGGTCGCGCGCATCGGCGGGATCCTCAGCGACGCGCTCGGCTACATCCACCGCCGCGGGGTCGTGCACCGCGACGTCAAGCCCGCCAACGTGCTGCTGGCGCGCCCCGAGGACGACGACGAGCCCGCGATCGCCAAGCTCACCGACTTCGGCATCGCGCGCCTCGTGGACGGCACGCGCCTCACCTCGACCGGATCCATCGTCGGCACCGTCAGCTACCTCAGCCCCGAGCAGGCGCTCGGCGAGGAGGTGGGCGCGCCCACCGACGTCTACGCGCTCGGCCTCGTGCTCCTCGAGTGCCTCACCGGCCGCCGCACCTTCCCGGGCACGGCCGCGGAGTCGACCATGGCGCGCGTCGTGCGCGATCCGGAGATCCCCGCGCGCCTCGGCGCCTCGTGGGTGGACCTCCTCGGCCGCATGACCCGTCGCGATCCCGCGACGCGGCCCACCGCGCGCGAGGTCGCCGCGGAGCTGCGGACCGGGCGCGCGCCGGAGTCCGCGGTGGACGCGCCGACGGCCACGTCGACGCGGGTGATGCCGGCGGCCGCGGCGGCCGGGTTCGGCGCCGCCGGGGCGGGTGCGGCTGCGGCCGCCGCCGCGCCGGCCGCGGATCCGGACGCCCGGACCGAGCGGTTCGCCGCCGCGTCGGCCGCGCCTCCCCCGCGCGGCGCCGACCCCACGGCGATGACCTCCCCGGCATTCGGCTCCGGCGAGGATCGCGTCCCGGCGAAGCGCCGCGGCAGCCGGGCCCTCAGCATCGCCGTCGTGTCCGTGCTCATCGCGGCGGCCGCCGTCGTGGGCGTCGTGACCATCCCCCTGCTGTCCGACCGCGACACGTCGTACCCTTCCGTCCCCGGACCCCTCGGCGCCAGCCTCGAGGAGCTGCAGAAGAGCGTGGAGAACGCCCCGTGATCCGCACATCGACCCGCCCCGGCCCCGTCCGGCGCTCGCTCCGCGGGCGCGCCGCCGTGAGCCTCGCGGCGGCGACCACCGCCGTGCTCCTCCTCGCCGGCTGCGCGGGATCGTCGACGCCGGAGGACCGCGCGCTCGACGACCTGCAGCAGCGCACGCTGTCCGTGACCCAGTCGTCCGCCGACGGCGACTACGCCAAGGCGCTCGCGCAGCTCGAGGAGCTGCGTGCCGCCGTGGAGGCCGACCTCGCCGACGGATCCATCGACCAGGCGCGGCACGACGAGGTCATCGCGCGCATCGACGCGGTGCGCGCGCAGCTCGAGGCCGCCCGCGACGCGGCGGAGACCACGCCGACGCCCTCGACCTCGCCGTCCACGAGCCCCTCGCCGTCGCCGTCCCCCTCGCGGACGCCGACGCCCTCCCCCACGCCGAGCCCGACGCGCACGGCGACGCCCTCACCCTCGCCCACTCCGAGCCCGACGCCGGAGGAGGACGACGGACCCGCCGCCCCGGGTGGCGGGGATGCCGGACCCGGCAACGCGGGGAACGGGAACGGGAACGGCAAGGGCAACGGCGGACCCGGCAAGCCCGGGAACGGCTGACGCGGGGACGCCTGACCTCGGTCCCGTCGGGGCTGAGCCGGGCTCCGCACGCCATCCCCCGCGGCCGAGTCCGGCTCCGGCTCCGGCTCCGCAAGCGGACAGCGGCATGACCGCGCTCCGCACGCGCTCCCGCCGTGGCGGCGCAACAGGCGATGCGCGGTCGCATCGACGAGAGGACGCTCCCGTGGGACGGGTCAGACGCCGAGCACGCGGTCGGCCTCGGTGCGGGCCCAGCGCTCCGCCTCGGCCAGCGACGCGCGCGTGAGCGCGCCGGACGCCGGCTCGTGGGCGTCGACGACGCGGCGGATGGTGTCGACGATGTCGAGGAAGCCCGCGCGCCCCGCGTGGAACGCCTGCACGGCCTGCTCGTTCGCCGCGTTGTAGACGGCCGGGTACGTGGATCCGGCGGCGCCGACCTGCTTGGCGAGCAGCACCGCGGGGAACGCCTCGTCGTCGAGCGGCTCGAAGGTCCACGTCGCGGCGCGGGTCCAGTCGATGGGCACGCCGACGTCGTGCATGCGGTGCGGCCAGTTCAGGCCGAGCGCGATGGGGAGGCGCATGTCCGGCGGCGACGCCTGCGCGAGCGTCGACCCGTCGATGAACTCGACCATGGAGTGCACGAGCGACTGCGGGTGCACGACGACGTCGATGCGCTCGTAGGGCACGTCGAACAGCAGGTGCGCCTCGATGACCTCGAGGCCCTTGTTGACGAGCGTCGACGAGTTCGTCGTGATGACGAGGCCCATGTCCCATGTGGGGTGCGCGAGGGCCTCGCGCGGCGTCACGTGCTCGAGCTCGGCGCGCGAGCGGCCGCGGAACGGGCCACCGGATGCCGTGACGACGAGGCGCCTGACCTCGTCGGCCGTCCCGCCGCGGAGCGCCTGCGCGATGGCCGAGTGCTCCGAGTCGACGGGGACGAGCTGGCCCGGCGCCGCGAGACCGCGCACCAGCTCGCCGCCGACGATGAGCGACTCCTTGTTGGCGAGGGCGAGGGTGCGGCCCTCCTCCAGCGCGGCGAGGGTCGGGCCGAGCCCCACGGATCCGGTGATGCCGTTGAGCACCACGTCCGCGTCGACCGAGCGGATGAGCTGCTCGGCCTCGTCCGCGCCGACGGCCGTGTGCTCGACGCCGGCGACGCGCGCCTGCTCGGCGAGCGCCTCGCGCTTGCTGCCGGCGCCGAGCCCCACCACCTCGAAGAGCTCCGGGTGGCGCGCGACGACCTCGAGGGCCTGCACGCCGATGGAGCCCGTGGATCCGAGGATGATGACGCGGCGCACGGCTCGTCCTACTGGGCCGGGGCGGACTGGGTGCCGAGGATGTCGACGACGAACACGATGGTGTCGGTGCCGCCGATGTCCGCGCCGGAGCCCTTGTCGCCGTAGCCGTCGGCCGGCGGGATGATCGCGATGACCTGCGAGCCGACCTTCTGGCCGACGAGCGCCTTCGTGAAGCCGGGGATGACGCCGCTCGTCGGGAACGAGACCGGCTTGGCGCCCTTGTCCCAGCTCGAGTCGAAGACCTTCTTGGTGTTCCAGTTGATGCCCGTGTACTGCACCGTGACGTTGGCGCCGTCGGTGACCTCGGCGCCGTCGCCGACCTTGAGGTTCGCGATCTTCGTCTCCGTCGGCGGGGCCGCGTCCGGGATGGTGATGGTGGGCGCCCCGTTGTCCGCGAGGGTGACCGTCGGGAAGCCCTCCGGTGCGGGCTGGTCCGCGCCGTCGGCGCGCGTGGGGACCTGGCTCAGCACGTCGACCACGATGACGATGGGGTCGTCGGCGCCGAGGCCGAGCGTCGTCGCCTGCTCGGCGGCGAAGCCGTCTGCTGCCGGGACCACCGCGACGATGCGCGATCCGACCGTGGTGCACTCGACCGCGCGGACGACGCCGGGGACGAGCGCGCTGTCGTCCAGCGTGGCCGGGAGCGGGGAGTCCGCGTTGTAGGCGAGCTGGGCGATGGCCTCGCCGGTCTTCCCGTTGTAGGCGGCGAGCGCGATGTTCGCGGTGGAGCCCGCGCCGACCTCCTCGCCGTCGCCCTCGGTGACGACGGTGCGCTCGGTGGTGTCGACCGTGAGCGGTCCGTCGACCGTGACCTCGGGTGCCTTCCCGAAGTCGCCGGAGACCTTGACCGACTTCGACGCGTCGCCCGACGGGGTGTCGATGCAGGACGCCCCCGCGGTGCGTGCGCCGGCCGTCGGGCTCGCGGACGGATCCGCGTTCGACGTGCCGCTGCCGGAGCAGGCGGACAGCGCCAGGACGGCGGCCGCGGCCAGGGTGAGGGGGATGCGTCGCTTCACGTGAGTCGCTTTCATCGGCGCGCCGGACGCACCAGGTATGTGGGAGGGACTCGCACAGTCTGCCCGAACCGGCCGGGGACCGCCTGACAGGGCGTGAGCCGAGCGCCGGGTCAGGCGCCCGCGGGGCCCGCGGTGGCCTCGAGCACGGTGCGCGGCGCGTGGTGCACGGGGAAGTTGACGCTCGACGCGATGAAGCACCGCTCGGAGGCGCCCTGGTGCAGCGACGTCGCGAGCTCGACGTGCGCGGGATCCCGCACGGTGACGACGGGCCGCAGCGTGACCTCCACGAAGTGCCCGCCCCCGTCGTCCGTCTGCCGCATGGTGCCGGTGGGCTCGTCGCTGTAGCCCACGACCACGACGCCCGCCATGGCGGCCGCGTGCAGGTAGCTGAGCAGGTGGCACTGCGCGAGGGCCGAGATGAGGGTCTCCTCGGGGTTCCAGCGGTCGACGTCGCCGCGGAACGGGCGGTCGGCGGATCCCAGGAGGTCGGGCTTGCCGGCAGCGCGGATGACGTGGTCGCGGCCGTAGGAGCGGTAGTCGGACGTGCCGGATCCGCGGTCGCCCGTCCACTCGAGGGACAGGGCGTACCGGTGCTCGATCTGCATGGGATCACGCTAGCGAACGGCGCCGCGGCCCTCCCGGATCCCGCTGCCCGCGCGGGTAAACTCGCCGGATCATGACAGACACCCTGGACTCCGCCCGCGTCGGCACCCCTGCCGGCTCCGCCTCCGACTCCCCCGCCGCGTCCGCCCGCGACGCGCGCCCGCAGGTGCCGCAGGAGCGACGCATCGTGACGGAGATCCCCGGCCCGCTCTCGCGCGAGCTGCACGAGCGCCGGAAGCGCGTGGTGCCGCCCGGCGTCTCCTCCCTCCTGCCCGTCTACATCGCCCGCGCGCACGGCGCGATCGTGGAGGACGTGGACGGCAACCGCTTCATCGACCTGGGCGCCGGCATCGGCGTGACCACCGTCGGCCACACGCGCCAGGAGGTGGTGGACGCGGCGACCGCGCAGCTCGGCGACGTGATCCACACGCTCTTCACCGTCACGCCCTACGAGGAGTACGTGCGCGTGGCGGAGCTGCTCGCGGAGCACACGCCCGGCACGCACGAGAAGCGCACGGTGCTCGTGAACTCGGGCGCGGAGGCCGTGGAGAACGGCGTGAAGATCGCGCGCAAGCACACGGGCCGCCGCGCGGTCGCGGTGCTCGACCACGGCTACCACGGCCGCACCAACCTCACGATGGCGATGAACTACAAGGCGTCGCCCTACGGCACGGGCTTCGGGCCGTTCGCGGGCGACGTGTACCACGCGCCGAGCTCGTACCCGTATCACGACGGCCTCTCGGGCGCCGAGGCCGCGGCCCGCACGATCTCGTACCTCGAGAAGCGCATCGGCGCGACCGACCTCGCGTGCGTCGTCGCGGAGCCGATCCAGGGCGAGGGCGGCTTCATGGTGCCGGCCGATGGATTCCTGCCCGCGCTCCAGGAGTGGTGCACGGCGAACGGCGTCGTGTTCATCGCGGACGAGATCCAGTCGGGCCTCGCGCGCACCGGCCGCTTCTTCGCGAGCGAGCACCTCGGCCTCGTGCCCGACCTCGTGCTCACGGCCAAGGGCATCGCCGGCGGCCTGCCGCTCGCGGGCGTGACCGGCCGCGCCGAGATCATGGACTCCGCGCTCCCCGGCGGGCTCGGCGGCACGTTCGGCGGCAACCCCGTGGCCGCGGCCGCCGCGGTCGCCGTCTTCGAGGCCATCGAGACGCACGGGCTGCTCGACGAGGCCACGCGCATCGGCGACCACCTGCACCACGCGCTCGCGGACCTGCAGGAGGAGCACGACATCATCGGCGACGTGCGCGGCATCGGTGCGATGGTCGCCATCGAGCTCGTGCAGCCGGGCACGGGATCCACCACGAAGGAGCCGAACGCGGACGCGGTCGCGGCCATCGCCGCGTACTGCCACGCGCACGGCGTGATCATCCTCACCGCGGGCACGTACGGCAACGTGCTGCGCTTCCTGCCGAGCCTCGCGATCTCCGAGGAGCTGCTCGACGACGCGCTCGGCGTGATCGCCGACGCGTTCCGGGCGCTCTGATGGGGGCGTCCGTCGAGACGATCCCCGTGCAGGGCGCCGTGGAGCTCGCGGTGCTCGACCGCAGCGGCTTCGTGGAGTCGCGCCACATCGGCGCGGCCGTCGTGCTGTCGGGCGAGGGAGAGGTGCTGCGTGAGGTGGGCGACGCGACCACGCCCGTGTTCCCGCGCTCGAGCATGAAGCCGTTCCAGGCCCTCGCCGTGCTGGCGAGCGGCGCGGAGCTCACCGAGGAGGAGCACGTGCTCGCCACGGCCAGCCACGCGGCGACCGCGCGGCACGTGGAGGTCGTGCGCGGGATCCTCGCGAAGGCCGGGCTCGACGAGTCCGCCCTGCTCTGCCCCGCCGACTGGCCGCTCGACCGGGCCGCGCGCGACGAGCTCGTGCGCGCCGGGATCCCCGCCTCCCCCGTGCACATGAACTGCTCCGGCAAGCACGCCGCGATGCTGCTCGCCTGCGTGACCAACGACTGGTCGACCGACGACTACCTGCACCCGGACCACCCCCTGCAGGTGCGGATCCGCGACGTGGTCGAGCGATTCACGGGCGAGCGGATCGCGACGATGGGCGTCGACGGGTGCGGTGCGCCCGTGCACGCGATGTCGCTGACGGCTCTCGCGCGCGGAATCCACCGCATCGCGACCTCCGCGCCCGGCTCGCCGTTCGCCCTGTACCGGCACGCGGCCGCGCTGACCGCCGCGGTGCGCGCCCACGGCTGGGCGATCGACGGGCCCGGCCGCGCGAACACCGTCGTGATCGAGCGGCTCGGTCTGTTCGCCAAGGGCGGGGCCGAGGGGATCATGATCATGACCGCCCCCGACGGCACCACCGTGGCCTCGAAGACGCTCGACGGGAGCCTCCGGGCGTCGACGATCGTGGCGCTCGAGCTGCTGGCCGAGGCGGGCGCGATCACGCGGGACGACGTGGAGCGCGTGCGCCCCGAGCTCGACCTCCAGGTGCTCGGCGGCGGGGTGCCGGTGGGCGAGATCCGCGTGTCGCCGACTCTCATCGGCTGATCCCGGCGGGATGCGCGGGCGTCGGTGCCGGTGCCGGTTCGTGCGCCGGTGCCGGTGCCGGTTCGTGCGCCGGTGCCGGACCCGCCTCCGTCGCGACCGGCGATGCGGACGCGACCGGCGGCCACGAGCAGCGGCGCACGTCGCCGTCGGGGCTGATCCGCCAGGCCCGGTCGGGGACCGGCGCGAGGGGCGGTGGCACCGCGCGGATGCGGAGCAGCGTGCGTGCGTCCCGCGGGGTGCAGCCCTCCAGGACGACGTCGCCGCTGCGACGGAGTTCCGCGAGGAGCGGAGCGCGGAGCAGCCAGGAGTCGGGGTCGCCCACCAGCACCCGGGGTCGCGTCCCGACAGCGGCCGCGTCGGCACCGGGTAGCGGCTGATCCGGGGACCGACCCGGCGGGATCCGCTCGACCTCGACGGCGTCGACGCCGGCCTCGCGGAGGCGCGCGACGGCGGCGACGGACGACGGCGTGACGAGCGCGTGGACCGCGTCGGCGGCGAGGACCGCGCGGGGTGCGGGATCCACGAGCGCCGGAGCACCGGCCGTCCCCGTGGGCCGCGGCGGCGACGGCGGGCGCTCGGGCGGCCGGGCCACCTGGATCCGCTCGCCGCGCCACTCCCCCGCGCCGGGCGTCGCGCGGGCGTCGAAGAGGCGGCCATCGCCACCTGCCAGCACGTGCTCCTGCCGGGTCGGCAGGCCGAGGATCACGGGCGGTCCCGCGGCCGCTGCCACCCCCTGGAGCGGTCCGCCGGCCCGACGACCCGAGACGGCGAGCGCCACGCCCGCGTGCGGTCCCTCGCGCACGATGGCGGCCAGCCCCTCGAGCAGAGCCGCCTGGTGCTCGGGCTCCAGGCGGGAGACGGCGACGTCGAGGTCGTCGGCCAGCACGAGGAGCGGATCGCGCGGGCCGCGCGGGGCTCGGATGCGGGCGACGACGGCGGCGACCGCATCCCAGCAGCCCTCGGCGTCCGCGGGCACGCGGAGCACCTCGACGCCGGCCGCGGTGGCCGACGCCCGGATGGTGCGCAGGCACGTGCTGCGACCGGATCCCGGGCCGCCGACGACGAGCAGGTGGCCGTCGGTCGCCGGGCACCACGCGGCCGTCGCCCGCCGCTGCTCCGCGGGCAGGTCGACGAGGGCGAAGGGCACGGCAGGGGCACCGCCGTGGGGCGCCCCGGATCCGTGCCGCACGAGGGGCGGCACCGCCGCGAGGTCGGCGAACGGGACCGACGCGGGCAGCGGATCCAGCCACGGACGCCGCACGGGAGCGCCCGACGGGCGGGCGGCGGCGATGCGGGCAAGGTCGTCCGACGTCGTGACCGCCACCTGGAACGGGCGCGCCGGCGCGCCGTGCGCCCCGACGAGGCACCGGCCCACGGGCGCGTCGACGAGGCGGGCCGCCTCGACGGTGCCGAGGAGCGCCCTGCTGTCGGCCTCGTTGTTGACGCGGAGCGAGAGGCGGAGGTCGCAGTTGGCGAGCACCGCGTCGCGCACGACGCCGGCGGGACGCTGCGTGCAGAGCACCAGGTGCAGGCCGAGCGAGCGACCCCGTGCGGCGATGTCGGCGACGACCTCGTGCAGGCCGTCCTGGTCGGCGAGGAGCGCGGCCAGCTCGTCGACGACGATGACGAGGCGCGGCAGGGCGCCCGCCGCGGCGGGGTCGTCGATGTCGCGGGCGCCGGCGTCCCGGAGCACGCGCTCGCGATGCCGGATCTCCGCCCGCAGGCTCTCCAGCGCGCGGCGCGCGCCCTGGCCGTCGAGGTCGGTGACGAGGCCCACGGCATGCGGCAGGACGAGCAGCGGGTCGAAGGCCGCGCCGCCCTTGAAGTCGACGAGGAGCACGGTGACCTCCTCGGGCGGATGCGCCGCCGCGAGCGCCGCCATCCACGTGACGAGGAGCTCGCTCTTGCCGCTGCCGGTGGTGCCCGCGACGACCGCGTGCGGGCCGTCCGCGACGAGGTCGACGGCCACGGGACCGGCGTGCCCGACGCCGATGACCGCCGCCAGGGTGCGCGGACGACGGACCGGTGCCGCGCCCCGGTCGGCGTCGGGGCCGCCGCCGACCGGCAGCTCCGCGAACGGCACGCGCGACGGGAGGGGCGCCCGCGCCGCCGCGAGCCCACGGCGCCGCGCGAGGTCGGCGAGCTCGTCGGCGAGGCGCTCCACCTCCGTGAGCGACACGAGGTCGGGTCGCACGAGGCCGGTGCGGGTGAGGCGCGGGGACGGGATCCCGTCGCCGTCGCCCTCGGGCGGGAGGCCGGGCGCCGGGGGATCCGCGGAGGGCGGCGAGGCGAGGACGTCCGAGGAGGCGGGGCCGGCGTCGGCCGCGAGGATCCGCGCCGTGCCGGGGGTGCGGACGTCGAGCACCGTGCGGCACGCGCCCGGGAGCGACTCGACCCGCGGCGCCGCCGCGAGCACGACCTCGCGCGCACCGATCGCGATGCGGATCGCCGCGGCACCCGGCTCGCCCGGCACGGTGCCCTGCGCGGCGAGGCGGTCCGCGCCGGGACGCTCCTCGCGGAGCCCCTCGGCCGCGTGCGGGAGCCGCTCGAGCCAGTCCCACTCGGGCCCGGCCGGACGGGACGCGATCCGCAGGTCGTCCGGAGGCAGAGCGTGCACGAGCTGGACGACGACGCCCCGGAGCACGGGCGCGACCAGGGCGGGGGCGCCGCGCAGACCGAGGCCGCCGGCGGCGGGGACGAGGACGGGCGCGTCGGGGATCCAGCGGACGAGATCCGCCCACCGCGCCGGGTCGTGCGCGCCCGGCGTCGCCACCGCGGAGCGGGCACGCGCCCGTGCGCCCCCGGCGCGAGCCCGCGGGGTGCACCGCAGCAGGAAGCGCCGGAGCGGACCGGATCCATCCCGGTCGTCGGGATCCGGCACCCGCGCGTCCGGATCGCCCTGCCAGACCATCCCGCTCGGCACGTCGCCCGTGCCGAGCGCGATCGGGAGCGCGCCGTCGCCGGGATCCGCCCGCCAGAGGAGCGCCGGGTTGGCGCGGCCGTCGAGGATCTCGCGCGCGGACGGCACCCGCGACCGCAGGGCGACGCGGGCGGCGACGACGCGCGCCCGCACCTCGGCGTGCAGCCGCGCGTCCGCGGCGCGGGACTCGCGCTCCACCCGGCGGGCGGATCGCCGGCCGGAGATGCGCTGGTCGGCGACGCCCGCGACGGCGACGACGGGCCCGAGCGCCGCGAACAGCAGCGCGTACGGCGAGCGCGTGACGGCCCAGACGGCGACGCTGACGACGAGGGGCGCGGCGACGCCGAGGACGGGGAACGGCGGCGGCGGCGCGGGCGCGGGCGACGGGGGCGGGGAGATGTCCACCCGGTGAGGACACCAGGTGGGCGCGCACGCCAGGGAGACGCATCCGTGCTTCGTGGACGCGGCACGCGACCGGCCCCTGGGGAGGAGACGTCAGCGACGCGGTGGACGCCGCCCGGCCCGCCCGTCGGCACCGCGCACCCGCCGCAGCGACGCGAGCGACACCAGCGCCCGGAGCCGCTGCCGCCGGGTCCGCCCCGCGTCCATGCGCGTCGCGAGCTCGTCGACGCGGCGCCAGGCGGCGTCGGCGAGCGGATCGGGCACGTCGCCCGGCGCGAACGCCGACTCGTCGGCCACGTGCGCGAGCCCGCGCGCACCGCCCACTCCCACGAGCCGCGCCACCTCGCGCCGCGTGGCCGCGACGGGCGGCACGAGGCCGCGGTCGAGCGCGCCGTCGCGGAACTCGTCCCAGGCGCCGCCGACCCGGTCGCGGGCCACCGCCGCCCGGCGCCGCCGACGCCGGCGCGCGACCTTCGCGCCCACCACCGCGAGGAACGGCGACGCCGCGAGCCCGAGCCCGAGGAGCGACCAGCCGGCGACGCGCACGGCGGCGAGCACGGCCTGGAGCGCGGGATCCACCTCGGGCCGGTCGTCGCGGCTGGCGTCCGGCGGCGTGCGGTCCTCGGGCTCGGCCTGCTCCTCGACGGGCGGCGGCAGCACGGTCTGCGGGCGCGCGACCTCGGTCGGCTCGTCGGGCAGGGCGTCGGGCACGTCGCGGACGGGCGGGTTCGGATCCACCGCGACCCAGCCGGACGACGCCGTGTCGACCTCGATCCAGGCGGTGACGTCGGATCCCTGGATCCGGACCGGCCCGCCGAGCGCCTCCCGCACGGCCGCCTCGCCGGGAGCGAATCCCATGACGACGCGGACGGGGAAGCCGATGTCGTCGGCCAGGAGGGCGGCCGCGACCGCGTACTGCTCCGCGTCGCCGAGCATGGGGCGGGTCGTGAGGAGGTCGGCGATCCGCTCGGCGGAGTGGCCCGACCTGCTGAAGGGCGCGTCGCCGACGCCGTGGCTGACGTAGCCGTCGGCGCGGAGGGCGGAGATCGCAGCCACGAGCTGCGCGCCGGGCGACGCGGAGGTGCCGGCGCCCGCGTCCGCGCCACCCGCGGTCCCGCCGTCGGGGGCGGCGGTGGACGCCTCCACGCGCGCGGCCACCTCGTCGGGCACGCCCGTGGGACGCGGGGCCACGGCATCGCCCGGGCGCTCGTCGGCGAGCGCCTCGAGCGGCGGGGTGGACGCGACGACGGCCTCGATCCGGTACGCGTCTCCCGCGGCCAGGCCGCCGATCACGGCGCCGGTGGCGGTCGCGTCGTCGTAGTAGAAGGAGTCGGCGAGGCGCCCGCCGTCGTCGCCCGCGAAGGCGATGCGCTCGAGGCGGCCGGCGCCCGGCAGCCACACGCCGCGGTAGGCGTCGACGACGACGTCGAGGGTCACGTCGTCGCCGACGACGCCCGTCTGGTCCAGCCGGTAGGGCACGCGCGCGAAGGTGCCGGACGCCTGGCCCGTGCGCGACGCGTCGACGCTGCCGCGCGCGCCGCCCACGCCGTAGACGACGCCGTCGTAGGTGTCCAGGGCGGCGAGGCGCACGCGGCCGCCCGCCGGCAGGCCGGCGACGGTGAGCAGCGTGTCGTCGACGGTCGGCGTCTTCCAGTAGGTGCGGAAGGAGGAGAGCGGGCTGACCTGCTCGCGCGGGTCGAATGGCTGCTCCACGGTGGAGCGGAGGCCGGTGCGGGACGCGTCGGGAGGAGCCGCGCCCGTGGCGGCGACGCCGGCGACCAGGGCGGCGGCGAGCACGACGACCGCGGAGATCCCGGCGCGCGTGCCCGAGCGGCGCCGGTCGGACGCGGACTCCACGGGGATCCCCGCCTGCCGGCCGAGGCGGCGCACCGCGCGGTGGCGGCGGCGCCAGCGGCAGCGCGCGATCCACAGCAGCGCGGCCGCGAGCCAGGCCAGCGCGACCGGGACGAGGAGCCCCGTGGCGTCGGGCGCGTCCGGGCCCTGGCTGCGGTCGGGGCCGAGGGCGGCGGCGACGACGAGGATCACGAGGGAGGGGATGACCGCGAGCTCGGGACGCCGGGTGCGGAGCGCCACGGAGACGCCGATCACGGATCCCAGCAGCACGAGCGCGAACGCCGGCACGAGGAGCGCCTGGTAGTCGCCGACCGGGAGCGCGATGGTCACGAGCCGCACGAATCCCAGGGACGCGCCCTCGATCAGCTCGCCGAGGCCCGCGAGCGTCGGCCGCCAGCCGTCGACCGCGGCGGTGGGCACCGCGAGCGGCACGCCGAGCGCCAGGAAGACGAGGACGATCGCGCCCGCCACCACCGCGCTCCCCCAGCGGTACCGCGCGCCCGCGACCGCGACGAGCGCACCGACGACCAGCGTGATCCCCGCCATGCGGACGAACGACGCGTCGCGGTAGACGGGCCAGAAGGCGGCCGCGGCGAGGCCGGTGAGGAGCGCGATCGCGACGACGGGGACCAGCGTGCGGCCGGGATCGCGGGACACGGCGGGGTCGCGGGGGCGGTCGGCGTCGCGTCCGGCGGCCGGGCGGCGGCCGGCCCCGGATCCCCGCGCGCTCACGACGCGCTCCGCTGCAGGGCGCCGCGCAGGTCGTCGAGGTAGCCGATCGTGAGGACCGACAGGTCGCCGAGGCGGCGGAGGCCCGGCTCGACCTCGGGGTCGCAGACCACCGCGACCACCTGCACGCCGGGCGGGAAGCCGACGGCGGCCGCGCGGATCGCGGCGGGCGCCGCCCCGGTGCCGCAGACGAGGAACACGACGGACACGCCCGCGACCTCGTCGGCCGCGGCCCGGGCCAGCTCGACGAGGGACGCCGCGCGGTCGGACGCGCCGATCTCGGCGAGGTCGTCGAGCAGCCGGTCGCGCGTGACGGTGGCGAGGCGGCGGAGGGGCGCGGAGCGGGATCCGGGCGGGCCGGAGCGCGCCGCGGTGCGGGCGAGGCCAGGCAGCGTGGGCACGGTCGGCAGGCGGCGGGCCCGGGCGCGGCCGGCGGCGCGGTCGGCGCTCGCGACGACCTGGACGGTGCGCGCGTCGACGATGGCGCGCGCGCCCAGGGATCCGACGACGCTCACGGCCAGCTCGAACTCGGCGTCGGCGGTGGATCCGGCGGGCGCGCCCGCCGCGGATCCGGCCACGACCGTGGTGCCGCCCGCGGGGATGCCCGCGGCGCCGCCCGCCGCGTCCGCGACCGGGCCGGGGACGCCGTCCCCGTAGTCCCCCGCGTGCAGCGACAGCGCGACCATGATGTGGCTGCGCCGCGTCTCCTCGAACCGCCGCACCATGTGCACGCCGGTCTTCGCGGTCGAGCGCCAGTGGATGTGCCGCACGGGATCGCCCGGCACGTACTCGCGGAGCGACTGGAACGACACGTCGCTGTCGGTGAGGTCGCGGGTGGCCCGGCCCTCGAGGTCGCGGACGAAGCCCGTGCTCGTGCTGGGCATCGCGAGCGTGCGCGGGTGCACGAGGAGCCGGGTCGCGGCGGCCTCGGCGGACTCGCGGCGCACGAGGCCGATCGGGTCGCCGCGGACGATGCGGGCGGGGCCGAGCGCGATCACGCCGCGACGCGAGGTGGGCACGACGAACACGTCCTCGTGGGTATGGCCGTGCGCGAGGGAGGGCACGTGGACCTCGGCGAGACCGGATCCGACGGGCACCTCCACCGTGAGCCCCACGGCCCGGCGGCGCAGCGGGTTCCGCACGGCGACGGTCGCGGGCGCGCGCTCCCCCGCGACCACGCGGTCGCGCGGGAGGCGCAGCGACACCTCGACGCCCGACGACCCGACGAGGTGCAGCAGCGCGATGATCCACAGGGCGGCGCCGGTCCACGCGACCGCGACGAGCTCGCGCCAGCCGAGCGCGTAGCCGGCGGCACCCGCGACGACCGCGGCCAGCGCCACGACGCGACCGAGCGGCGTGACGACCGCGACGAGGCGCGCGAGCGCGTTCCGGGACGGGACGGCCTCGGCCGTCGGGACCGCGCCGGGCTCGGCGGCGGGCACGACCGCGGCGGGATCCGGGGCGGCGGCGGCGCCGCGCGTCCCGACCGCGCTCATCCGCCCGGCCGCGCGCCCGCGGCGTGCGCGCCCGCGCCAGCGCCCGCGCCCGCGCCGTTCGCCGCCGCCCCCGCGTGCCCGTCGCGCGGCGGCGCGGTCTCGATCAGGATCTGCGACAGCACGCTCGTGGTCGTCACCCCGTCGAACTCGGCCTCGGGATCCAGCAGCAGGCGGTGCGCGAGCACGGGCTCGGCGAGCGCCTTCACGTCGTCGGGCACCACGTAGTGCCGGCCGTCGGCGGCGGCCCACGTGCGCGACGCGCGCACGAGCGCGAGGGCGCCGCGCACGCTCGCGCCCAGCCGCACCTCGGGCGCGGTGCGGGTCGCGTCGACGAGGCGCACCACGTAGTCGGCGACCGCGGGATCCACGTGCACGGTCCCCGCGCGCTCCTGCAGCGCCCGCACGGCCGCGGCCGTCGCGACGGGCTCGAGCGTCACGTCGTGGGCGCTCACGGAGGCGCCCTGCAGGATCCGCAGCATCGACTCGTGGTCGGGGTACCCGATGGACGTGCGCAGCAGGAACCGGTCGAGCTGCGCCTCGGGCAGCGCGTAGGTGCCGGCCTGCTCGACGGGGTTCTGGGTGGCGATGACCATGAACGGGTGCCCCACGTCGTACGGCGTGCCGTCGACCGTGACGCGGCCCTCCTCCATCACCTCGAGGAGCGCCGACTGGGTCTTCGGGCTCGCGCGGTTGATCTCGTCGGCCAGCACGATGCTCGCGAACACCGGCCCGCGGTGGAACTCGAACTCGCCCGTGCGCTGGTCGTAGACGCTCACGCCCGTGATGTCGCCGGGGAGGACGTCGGGCGTGAACTGCACGCGGCTGTGCGTGCCGTCGACCGTCTGCGCCATGGCGCGCGCCAGCGAGGTCTTGCCGGTGCCGGGCACGTCCTCGAGCAGCAGGTGCCCGCCCGTGACCATGGCCGTGAAGGCGAGGCGCACCACGTGGGACTTCCCGAGCAGCACCTGCTCGACGTTGCGCACGAGCCGCGCGAACTCGTCCTGGAAGGCGCGGGCCTCGTCGGCGGTCATCGTCATGGGGGCGTGCCTCTCGGGTGCGGCCTCGTCGCCAGGCGGGATGGCCGCGGGTTCGGCCGTCATCCGCGGTGGGCGTACGTGTACAGGGTGCCCGAGTTCGCGGTGACGCGCACCTCGAGGATCCGCTCGCCGCCCGCCGGGACAGCGCAGGATCCGGCCGCCCCCGAGGACGCGTCGGTCCACGCGCCCTGGCCGCCGCAGCGCCACTCGCTGCGCGCGTACCCGCCGCCGTCGCCGACGCGCGCGCCGCGACCCGCGGCCGGCGGCATCGAGGTCCAGGAGAAGGTCGTGACGCCCGCCTCGTCGGTCGCCGACCGCACGTCGCCCGCCCGCGCGTCCACGGCGGTGCCGGCGGAGACGGGATCCGACCAGCCGCTCGAGCGCGGGCGTCCGTCGCCCGAGTCCTCGACCACGCGCACCTGGATGCTCGCGCCCGCGCCCGTGCGCGGCAGCGTGAGGGCCTGGCCGACGCCGATCGGCACGCCGTCGCCCTGCCCGTCGACCCGGTAGAGGAGCTGGGCGGACGCGGACGCGCTGCCCGGCCGGTAGCGGGCGTCGGCGAGCACCGCGCGGAACACGCCGTCGCTCCCCCGGTCCGCGCGCGGCAGGTCGACCGTGACGACGGGCGTCGACGGCGCGGTGCGGGGCGTGAGCTGGCCGGCCTCGACGACCGTGCAGCCCTGGCTGTTGGCGGCCAGCACCGCGAACGCGACGGGCTGGTCGGTGGCGAGGCCCGTGAACACATGGCTCGTCGCGCCGCCCACGTCGACCGCGGGGCCGTGATCGGCGGCCCACGGGGACACGCCCTCGGTGGGCACGGAGCAGCCGGGCGCGGAGCCCGGGGCGTACGCGGCGACGAGGTAGCGGATCCCGTCCACGCCCTGGCCCTGGAACGCCGGCCACGAGACGGTGACGCGCGTCTCGTCGGCCGGGTCGGCCACCGCGGAGGGGGCGCCGGTCGCGGTCGGGGCGCCGCGGGGGCTGCCGGTCGCGGTGGCGGCGAGCCACGCGGTGCCGTCCTGCACCTGGGCGCTGTTGCGCGCCGCCACCGAGACGGCGACGGGCACCTCGGCGACGAGCGACGGATCCCGCACCTCGACGCTCGTGGCGTCGGAGGCGACCTGCCGGGTGATGCCGCCCACCCCCACGACGTACTGGGTGACGGGGCTGGAGGACGACGGCACGGCGGACGGCTGCCACGAGACGCGCAGCCCGTCGACGAGCGGCTCGATCGCGAGGCCCGCGGGCGCGGCCGGGAGCACGTCCGACCAGAGGCCCGAGATCGACACGGGGTCCGAGATGCCCACGCCGTTCACGGCGGAGACCTCCACCTGCACCGAGGCCGCGGGGCCGTTGCCGGGCGTCGGCACGGTGCACGTCGTCGACGGGCAGGTGACGGTCGCGGTCGCCGTGCCGCCGCGGAGCACGCGCACCTGGTAGCCCGTGATGGCGGATCCGTTGAACACGCCCGGCTCGAACGCGACCGTGAGCGACCGGTCCGCGAAGCCGGACGCGCGGAGGGCCGAGACGGGTCCCGGGCGGTCCTGCACGCGGATCACGACGGTGCCGAACGCGGCCCGCCCCGCGTCGCCGGTGGCGTCGCGCACCTCGTACTGCACGCGCACGTCGCCGGGCACGGCGTCGGCCGACGCGCTCACGGCGAGCGTGGCGCGGTCGGCCGACGGCGTCACGGTCACGCCCGCGGGGAGGCTCGCGCCGTCGGCCCCGCGGATGGAGGCGACCGTGAGCGGCGTGCCCGGGAAGGGGTTGCCGGCCTGGTCGTTGGCGAGCACGTCGATCGAGGTGGAGGATCCGCGCGTCACGGTGCCCTCGTCGGTCGCGGGCTGCGCGAGCGGGCGCGTCGACGGCACGACGCGGAGGTCCACCCGGCCCGCGCGCCCGGTCTGCGTCGCGTCGCGCACGCTCACCGGGAACGACGCGGCCTGCCCCGTCGCGACGCCCTCGTCGGCGGAGATGCGCAGCGTGCCGCCCTCGACCGACGCGCGGAACCCGGCGGCGACGGATCCCTCCAGCGCGAACGCGAGCTGCCCGCGGTCGTCCTGGTACGGGTAGGTGGTGAGGCGGCCGAGGTCGACGTCCTTGGACTGCCCGGGCTCGAGGTCGATGACCGCGCCCGTGAACACGGGCGGCTGGTTCTCGGTGGGCGTGACCGTGATCGGCAGCACGAGCGCGGCCGTGCGCTCGCCGTCGCCGGATGCGTCGGTCACCGTGAAGGAGATCGCCGCCGGCCCGAAGTACCCCGGCTCGCTGCGGTACGCGATGGTGTCCTCGTCCACGAGCTCCACGGGTCCGTCGGCGTGCGTCGCGGAGAGCGAGTTCGGATCCGCGATGCGCACGGCCCGGCCGCCCGCCGCGACCACCTGCTCGTCGAGCTCGACCACGAGCCGCTCGCCGCTCGCGACGGTCGGCCGCGGCTCGCCCACGCGCAGCTGCGGCAGCGTGTCCGCGAAGCCGGGAACCCAGATGAACGCCGTCGCGGAGACGCCCGCGTCGTCCGGCTGCGCCACCGTGAACGGGACGATGCGGCGCTCGTCGCCCACCTCGACGCGGATCCGGCCGTCGTCCGTCACGCGCGCGACGTCCTCGTAGCCCGCGCCGACGCCGAGCACGAGCGACGAGACGTCGCCCTCCGCGGAGAAGACGTTCCGCATCACGTCGACGTCGACGCTCGACCGGTCGAGCACGTCGGAGAGCTGGAGCACCGTGTCGCGCGCGACGGGGCGCGTGGGCGGCGCGGCGGGGTCCACGATCACGGTGAGGAACGCCTCGTCGCTGCCGCCGCGCGCGTTGCGCACGCCGTAGACGAAGCCGTAGCGCCCGGCGGCCTCGGGCGCGACGACGCGCACGGTGTCGCCGTCGAGCCCCGCGACGAGCCCCTCGGCCTGCGGCTGCACCGACACGAGCTCGAGCGCCCCGCCGTCCGGATCCGTGTCGTTCGCGAGCACCTGCACGCGGAGCACGCGACCGGGCCGCACGGTCACGGTGTCCGCGGTCGCGACGGGGTTCCTGGCGCCCTCGACGCGCGTGCTGATGCCCACCCGGATCGTGCCGGTCGCGCGTGCGCCGAGCCCGTCGACCACGGCGTAGGCGAACGCGTCGGTGCCGGTGGAGTAGTCGCCCGCCTGGTAGTCGATCCAGTCCGGCCCGACCTCGACGACCTGGCCCTTCTCCGGCCCGGTGTCCTGCCCGAGGAGCCGCACCGAGTCGCCGTCGGGGTCGATGCCGGTGAGCGGCACGGGGATCCGCACCGTCTCCCCCGCGAGCACGCGCGCCGTCAGCGGGCGCGGCACGGGCGCCGCGTTGGTCGCGACGTCGGCCTCGCGCACGGAGACGGTGAGCGTCGCGGTCGCCCACTGGCCGTCGGGCGCGACGGCGCGGTAGACGGCCGTGTAGTCGCCCGTGCGGTCGGGCGCGAGGTAGCGGAGGCGGTCCTCGCTCGCGAACAGGAGGCCGGCGCCCTCGGGCAGCGGATCCACGAGCACGGGGTCGAGGCGCAGCGCGTCGCCGTCGGGCTGCTCGTCGTTGGCGAGCACCGGGATGTCGACGGCGTCGCCCACGCGCACGGCCACGCGGTCGTCGGTCGCGACAGGCGGCTGGCGCACGGCGGGCTCGGGCACCTCGATCACGGTGATGACGCCGGTCGCCTCGGCCACGCCGTTGCTCACGCGGTACGCGACGTCCACGGGCCCGTCGAGCGGCCGCGTCAGGCTGATCCGCACCAGCCGCTGCCCGACCGCCTCCGCGCGCACGCCCGTCGCCTCGTCGGGCGCGACCGCGTCGGTGATCACGAGCACGCCGCCGGCCGGGTCGAAGTCGGTCGCCAGCACGTCCACGTCCTGGGCCTGGAGGGCGCGCACGAAGACGGTGTGCGGCACGGTCACGGGCCGGCCGTCGGACTCGGGGGCGCCGCGCACCTCGACGCGCACGACGCCCGTGGCCGTCGTCCGCCCGTCGGTCACCGTGTACTCGAGGAGGTGCGTGCCCGCCTGGCCGCCCTCGAGGCGGAACGTGCCGGCCTCGAGGTCCGGCGTGATCTGCACGCCGGCCCGCGCGGGCACCGCCGCCAGCCGGATCGCGCCGCTGCCGCCGCGCGCGTGCGTGAGCGGCTCCACGGTGATCTCGCGCCCGATCGACGCCTGCACGACGAACCCCTCGGCGACGAGCGGCACGTCCCCCGCGCGGCGCACCGTGACGACCAGCTCGCCGGATCCCTCCTCGCGCCCGTCGGACACCTGCAGCGCCACCGTCCGCGTGTCGCCGCCGGCCCCCGCGTCCGTGTAGACGACGCGCCCCTCGGGCTTCCAGCTGACGGCGTCGGGGGCCGCGACGCTCGCGCGCGTGAGGTACATCGGATCCCCGTCGGGGTCGTACCAGCCGCCCAGCACGTCGGTCTGCAGCCGGTCCCCCTCCGCGACGGCGCCGGTCGCGGGCCGCACCTGCACGGGCGGCGCGTTGTCGTCGGGCGCGCGGACGGCGACGCGCACGTCCGCCGTCGCGGTGCCGCCGCGTCCGTCGCTCACGACGTAGGAGAACCGCACCGTGCCCGACGCGCCCGCGGCCAGCGCGAGCTGGAGGCCCTGGCCCTCGTCCACGATGTCGACCGCGCCGACCGCCGCGTCCACGGGCGTGACGGAGTCGATCACGAGCACGTCGCCGTTCGGGTCGTGGTCGTTGAGGAGCACGGGCAGCGCGGTGGTGCGGCCGGGGCGCGCGCCGAGGTCGTCGTCGACCGCGACGGGCGGCTGCTGCACGCGGTCGGTCTCGGGCGGGGTGTCCGCGGTGTTCTGCTCGACGACGGTGTCGGAGCGGTCGCGGTCGATGAGGTCCGACCAGTTGTCGATGCGGCCCGCGTCGCGCTGCACGGCCCAGGCCGTGCCGCCGCGCGTGTCGTTGAGCACGACGCGCTGGCCGTCGACGAGGAACCGCAGGGCGGCCTGCTGCGGCATGGACCCGATGCCGCTCGTGGCGCCCGCCGCCGTGCGCCGCGCGTCCTGGTCGCCCTCGCCCGTGCCCGGGAGCACGGCGGGGGCGAGGCAGCGCTGCCAGCCGGATCCGTCGGTCCAGCCCGCGTACTCGCAGCCGGCGACGCGGACGGGACGCGCGGGCCCGCCGCGCGCGTCGCCTGTCACGACGACCGGGTCCCCGCCCGAGACGGGCACCTCGACGAGCCCGCCCGAGTGCGCGACCAGCACGCCGCTGCCGCCCGACGACGCGCGCTGGAGGGCGACGCGCGCGTCGGCGGCCACGGATCCGGCGAGGTCGACCGTCCGCCCGTCGACGAGGAGGGCGCGCGCGTCGGCGTCGTACAGCGCCCAGTGGCCGTCGACGGAGGTGAGCGCGAGGCGCTGCCCGGCGGGGCGGCCGGGATCCCCCGCCTGCACGGTCTCGCCGGCGAGGGCCGCGGCCGGATCGGCGGGCGCGTCGGCCGTCTCCTCCGCGGGTGCGCCGACGGGTCCGACGTCCACGGTCGCCCGCACCGTGTCGTCCGTGGCGGCCTCGATGCGCGACAGCGTGCCCGTGGCGGCCGAGTAGACGAGGAGCGTGCCGTCCTCGTCCATCGACGCGACGGCGTCGGCGCCGAGGATGAGGGTGGGCGCGCTCGCGGCGTCGAACGCCGAGAGGCCGGCGACCGGCACGAGCCACAGCTGGCCCGTCGCCGGCACGAGGATCGCGGCGCGGGATCCCGCCAGCATGACCTCGGCGCCCGCGGGCAGCGGCGCCGTGTCGACCACCTCGCTCGTCGCGTCGTCGACCACGTCGAGGCGCGAGCTGCCGCGGTCGGCGAGCAGCACGGTGGATCCGGCCTGCAGCACGTCGATGTCCTCGCTGCGGGAGTCGACGACGCTGTCGAGCTCGAGCACGGCCGTGTTCGCGCGGCCGATGGCCTGCTGCGCGGAGTTGACGACCCACACGGATCCGTCGTCGAGGTCGACCCGCTGCGCCTGGTAGCCGTCCGAGACGAGCGCGAAGCCCGTGAGGAGCACGAGCACGACGGCCCCGCCGGTGACGGTCGTGGCGGCCTGGCGGTGGCGGCGGATCCACTCGCGGATCATCGCGGGAGCTCCGCGCACTTCTCGGTCGACGCGTCCCCGGCGATGCCGTCGCGCGTGACGGTGACCCGGATGCAGGCGCGCTCGCCCGCGGCGCCGCCCGCCCCGCCGGCGCCCGCCGTCACGCGGAAGGTCGTGTCGCGCTGCGTGCTCGGCAGCCCGCCGTCGCGCACCACCTGGTACGCGTCGTCGGCGCCGAGTCCGGGGTCGCGCCAGGAGAACAGCACGCCGTCGGCGGCGGCGGAGGCCTGGATCTCGCCCACCACCGGGATGTCGCGCGCCGCGGTGCCGCCGCCCGACCCGCCGAGCAGCACGCCCACGGCCACGCTCGCGACGACCGCACCGGCCGCCGCCGCCGCGAACGCCACGCGGTGCCGGCCGAGGAACGCGCGCCGGCCGGACGCCGCAGGGCGGGCCGGGGTGGACGCGCCGACGGGCCCGGATCCCGACCGGCCGAGGGAGGTGGACGCGGATCCCGCGCGCACCGGATCGGACGCGGTCGCCGGCGCGCCGGGACGCGGTGCCACGGCCGCCGCGCGCAGGGCCGCCGGCGCCGCCTTGCGCCGCGCACGACGCAGGCCGCCCGGGCCGCCCGTCCCGCCCGGCCCGGTCATCCCCGGATCCACCTGCACGATGCCGCGCACGCGCGTCGGGTCGTCGTCCTCGTCGACGGCGGCCGCCACGGCCGACGCCCACTCCTCGCTCGCCACCTCGAGCGGCGTCTGCGCGAGCCGCAGCTCCGCCTCCACCGCCTGCAGCTCGCGCACGAACGCGAGCGCCGAATCGGGCCGCGCCTCCGGCTGCCGCGACATCGCGCGGCGCAGCACCAGCTCGAGCCGCTCGGGCACGTCGGCGCGCCCGGTCGGCAGGGGCCGGGCCCTCTGGATCCGGGCCACGAGGTCCGCGGGCGCGTTCTGCCCGCCCGGCACCTCGAACGGGCTGCGGCCGGCGAGCAGCGAGTACACGGTCGCCGCAAGCGACCACACCTCGCTCCGCACGGTGCCGGGGCTCTCGTCGGCGAGCACCTCGGGCGCCGACCACGGGATCGAGAGGCCCACGGCGTCGGTCGCGGCGGCGTCCTCGAGCGTCGAGGCGATCCCGAAGTCGCTGAGCACCGGGTGGCCGAACGCGGTCGTGAGGATGTTCGCGGGCTTGATGTCGCGGTGCAGCACGCCCGCGCGGTGGGCGGTCTCCACGGCGCTCGCGATGCGGATCCCCACGCGCAGCCCCTCCGCGACGCCGAGCGGCTCGCGGCGGTAGCGGTCGCTGAGGCTCGACGAGCACAGCTCCATCACGAGGTACGGCCGCCCATCGGCGGCGACGGACGCCTGGTGCACGGTGAGCACGGACGGGTGCGCGCTGAGCTGCGCCATGAGGTCGGCCTCGGCGCGGAACATCGCGCGCAGGCGGTCGGTGACGATCTCCGCGAGCATCACCTTCACGGCGACCTGGCGGCGCGGCATGTCCTGCTCGTAGAGGAACACGTCGGCGAAGCCGCCGGAACCGAGGACCGTCACGTACGTGAACCCCGGCAGCACCGGCGGGGACGACGGCAGGCGTCTGGCCATGGCCCCCTCTTCGGGTCGGGACCGACGGCAGGGGCTGTTGCGGGCGGCGGATGGATCTCTCGCTGTGAGACGAGTCTAGGTCGCCGATCCGCGCGGGTACACGGGTCGGCGGCCTCCTGACGCCCCCTCTTCGGGAGCGGCGATCGTGCTCGTCGGGCTAGTCGCGCGGCGGCAGGTCGCGCGCGGGCTGGCCGATGTAGAGCTGCTGCGGGCGGCCGATCTTCGTGGCCTGGTCCTCGTTCATCTCGCGCCAGTGCGCGATCCAGCCGGGCAGGCGCCCGATGGTGAACAGCGCTGTGAACATGCGCGTCGGGAAGCCCATCGCCTTGTAGATGACGCCCGTGTAGAAGTCCACGTTGGGGTAGAGCTTCCGCTCGATGAAGTAGTCGTCGGCGAGCGCGACGGCCTCGAGCTCCTTGGCGATGTCGAGCAGCGGGTCCTGGATGCCGAGGGCCGCGAGCACCTCGTCGGCGCTCTCCTTCACGAGGCGGGCGCGCGGGTCGAAGTTCTTGTAGACGCGGTGCCCGAAGCCCATGAGGCGGACGCCGTCCTCCTTGTTCTTCACGCGCTCCACGTAGCGGTCGACGCCCTCGCCGGAGTCGCGGATGCGGCCGAGCATGGCGAGCACGGCCTCGTTGGCGCCGCCGTGCAGCGGCCCGAAGAGCGCGCCGATGCCGGCCGAGACGGAGGAGAACATGTTCGCCTCGGTGGATCCGACGAGCCGCACGGTCGACGTCGACGCGTTCTGCTCGTGGTCCTCGTGCAGGATCAGCAGGCGCTCGAGCGCGCGGCTGACGACGGGATCGACCTCGTAGCGTTCCGCGTTGTTGCCGAAGTTCAGGCGGAGGAAGTTGTCGACGAAGGACAGCGAGTTGTCCGGGTAGAGGAACGCCTGGCCGAGGCTCTTCTTGTGCGCGTACGCCGCGATGACCGGCAGCTTCGCCAGCAGGCGCAGCGTCGAGATCTCGACCTGCTCGGGGTCGTGGACGCTCAGCGAGTCCTCGTAGTAGGTGGAGAGCGCGGAGACCGCGCTCGAGAGCACCGACATGGGGTGCGCGTTGGTGGGCAGCGCACGGAAGAGGCCCTTGAAGTCCTCGTGCAGGAGCGTGTGGCGACGGATGTCGTCCTCGAACCCCGCGAGCTCGTCGCTCGTGGGCAGCTCGCCGTGGATGAGGAGCCAGGCCACCTCGAGGTAGCTCGACTGCCGCGCGAGCTGCTCGATGGGGTAGCCGCGGTAGCGCAGGATCCCCTGCTCGCCGTCGATGTAGGTGATGGCCGAACGGGTCGACGCGGTGTTGACGAAGCCGTTGTCGAGCGTCGTGAGGCCCGTCTTCTTCGTGAGCGCCGAGATGTCGATGCTGGATGCGCCCTCGACCGCGGGGAGGATGGGGAACTCCACCCGGCCGCCGGGGTACGTCAGGGTCGCCGTGGGCTTCTCGTCCGCCTTCGGCCGGTCGTCCGCCTGCTGCCCGCCATCGGTCACGGCGCCTCCTCGAGTCTGGGTGGATGGCCCGGAGGGGATGCGCGCCGCCGGGCGCTCGTGGCGCCGTCGCGGCGTCGGGATCCGAGCCGACTACAGCCTAAAGGGCCGACCGGGACACTGTCGCCTCCGCCAGCATCCGGCCGGATCCGTTGGAGGTCGTGCTACGCGGTGGAGGAGGCGCGGAGCCGGGCGGCGGCCGCCTGGATCCGCTCGTCCGTCGCCGTGAGCGACAGGCGCACGTGCGCGGGCGAGGCGTCGCCGTAGAAGGGCCCGGGACCCGCGAGGATCCCCAGGTCGGCGAGCTCCGCGATCCCCTCCCAGGCGTCGCGCCCGCGGGTCGCCCAGAGGTAGAGGCCGGCCTCGCTCGAGTCGATGCGCCAACCGGCGTCCTCGAGCGCGGGCCGCAGCACGTCGCGGCGGGCGCGGTAGAGCTCGCGCTGGGCGCGCACGTGCTCGTCGTCGCCGAGCGCCACGGTCATGGCGTGCTGGAGCGGCGCGGGCGGGAGGAGCCCCGCGTGCTTGCGGACGCGGATCAGCCGGGCGATGAGCTCCCGGTCGCCCGCGACGAGCGCGGCCCGGTAGCCCGCGAGGTTCGACTGCTTGCTGAGCGAGTAGAGCGCGAGGACACCCGCGTGGTCGTCGCCGACGACGCGCGCGTCGAGGATCGAGGGCGTCGGGCCGTCCGCCCACTCGCCCTCCCAGCCGAGCTCGGCGTAGCACTCGTCGCTCGCGATCACGGCGCCGAGCTCACGCGCGCGGGCGACGGCCGCGCGCAGCTCGTCGACGCCGAGCACGCGGCCGTCGGGGTTGCCGGGCGAGTTCAGCCAGACGAGGCGGGTGTGCGCGGGCCAGTCGGCCGGGTCGTCGGCGGGCACCGACTCGGCGCCCGCGAGCGCCGCGCCGATCGCGTAGGTCGGGTAGGCGACGCGCGGGTGCACGACCGCGTCGCCCTCGCCGAGGCCCAGCATGAACGGCAGCCAGGCCACCATCTCCTTGGACCCGATGGTCGGCAGCACCTGGTCGGTGCCGAGCGTCGCGTTCCGGCGCCGCGCGTGCCAGTCGACCATCGCCTGCCGGAGCTCCGGGGTGCCGACCGTGGTGGGGTACGCGTGCGCGTCGGTCGCCCAGGCGAGCGCGTCGCGGATGAGCGGGGGCGTCGGATCCACGGGCGATCCGATGCTGAGGTCGACGATCCCGTCCGGGTGCCGTCGCGCCCGCTCGGCGTAGGGGCCCATCTGGTCCCAGGGGTAGTCGGGGAGCTCGCCGAGGGCCACGCGCGTCAACCGTTCTGGAGCGGGAGCGCGGCGATGACGGGGTGGTCGCCCGCGGTGACGCCGACCTTGGTCGCGCCGCCCGGGGATCCCATCTCGGCGAAGAACTCGACGTTGGCCGTGTAGTAGTCCGACCACTTCTCGGGCAGGTCGTCCTCGTAGTAGATCGCCTCGACCGGGCACACGGGCTCGCAGGCACCGCAGTCCACGCACTCGTCGGGGTGGATGTAGAGCGACCGCTCGCCCTCGTAGATGCAGTCCACCGGGCACTCGTCGATGCAGGCGCGGTCCTTGACGTCGACACAGGGCAGGGCGATGACGTAGGTCACTTCGGGCGGGTCCTTCCGGGAGCGGTGCGGCCCGACGAGTCTACGCGGGCCGCGAGCCGGTCCCGGCCGGGGCCGGGGCGACGGATCCCGCGACGTCCGCGGAATCCGCGGCGTCCGGGCGAGCCGTGGCGACGGGCGCGCGGTTCGAGAACCGCGGCCACACGACGACCGCCGCGACCAGGATCGCGGGCGCGATGGCCCAGACCTGGCTCAGCCCGTCGTCGGGGAACAGCACGGATCCGCTCGGGCCCTGCGTGCCGAGCACGGCCACGGCCGCGACCACGCCGAGACCGAGGCAGAGCGCGTGCAGGCGGTCGACGAGGAGCAGGCGGAACGCGACCAGCAGGCACGCGAGCGTCGCGAGCGCGAGCACGAGGCCGACCGGCAGCGCGATCCCGCCCACCGGGAGCGTCGCGCGGTGCGCCGCGGTGCCGACCGCGCCCACCAGGAGGCCGAGCACGAGCGACGCGACCGCCGTGCCCACGCGCTGCGCGCCGCGCGGGGGCCGCGGCGGCCCATCGTCGACCACGGCGCCGGCGGGCCGGTGGATCCGGAACAGCTCGACGGCCGCGATGGGCTCGCCGATCCCGTGCGAGAGCGCGAACTGGTCGCCGTCGACGACGACCTGCGTGCGGTGGGACGCGATGGCCCGGGTCTTCGCGTCGAGCGCCTCGGCGACGTCGACCGCGACGTCCACCGCGTCGTCGGGCAGCACGAGCATGCCGGCCGGCCGCGGGTCGGGCGCGGGGAAGCGGCCGCGCGCCGCGACGAGCTCGTGGGCCTGGCGGGCCGAGGACTCCGTCGTGGTGATGAGGTACGCGGGGATCCCCGCCTCCTCGGCCGCCCAGGTCGCGATGACGTGCGTGCGCTTGTGGTCCGGGTGGCCGTAGCCGCCGTGGTCGTCGTAGGTGACGACGCTCGTGGCGTCGACGTCGGCGATGACCGCGAGCACGTCGCGCGCCTCGTCCGCCTCGTCGCCCGCGCACAGCGAGTCGGGATCCAGGGGGCGCAGCGCCACGGGCACGCGGTCGTCGCCCCACTCCATGCCGGAGTCGACGTAGCGGCGGGCCTCGAGGCCGCGCCAGCGCGCGTCGGGAGCGCCGAGGAAGCGGTGGTCGGTGACGCCGAGGGCGGCCATGGCGTCGGCCAGCTCGGTCTCGCGGTGGTCGGCGAGCGCCCGCAGGTCGCCCTCCAGGTGCCGGAGCTCCTCGGGGATCACGTCGCCGCGCTCCCCGCGCGTGCACGTGAGCACGGTGACGGGCACGCCGTCGCGCACGAGCTTCGCGATGGTGCCGCCCGTGACGATGCTCTCGTCGTCGGGGTGGGCGTGCACGAAGACGACGTGCTCGCGCTCGGGACGGGCGATGCGGGCGGCCCGATCGGGGCGTCGGGACGTGCCGGAGGTCATCCGGCGATCCTAGCCGCGGGCCGCGCGCCGCTCCCTGGGCGCCCGCCCGGGACGGTCGACTGGACGCGATCCCGCCCCCGCGCTACTGTGCACGAGGTAAGGCAAGCCTCACCTACATTTCCCCACAGCCAGCAATAGGGCGCCTCTCGTCGCGCCCTCCGCCCGGAGAGGCGCACGCGTGTTCGCGAACTACCTGATCGGCCTGCGCGAGGGCCTCGAGGCCGCGCTGGTCGTCACCATCCTCATCGCCTACGTGGTCAAGATCGGCCGCCGCGACGTGCTCGGCCGGCTCTGGCTCGGCGTCGGGCTCGCGGTCCTCCTCGCCCTGTCCGTCGGCGCGATCCTCACCTACGGTGCGTACGGCCTCACGTTCGCGGCGCAGGAAGCCATCGGCGGATCCCTCTCCATCGTCGCGACGGGCCTCGTCACCTGGATGGTGTTCTGGATGCTGCGCACCGCGAAGGACATGCGCTCCGAGCTGCAGGGCGCCGTCGACCGCGCCATCGCGGGCGCCGCCTGGGGCCTCGTCGCCGTCGCATTCCTCGCCGTCGGCCGCGAGGGGATCGAGACGGCCCTGTTCCTCTGGTCGGCCGTGCAGGCCACGGGCGCCACCACCATGCCGCTCGTGGGCGCCGGCCTCGGGCTCCTGACCGCGGTCGCGCTCGGCTGGCTCGTCTACCGCGGGGTGCTCCGCATCGACCTCGCGCGCTTCTTCACCTGGACGGGCGCGCTCCTCATCGTCGTGGCCGGCGGCGTGCTCGCGTACGGCGTGCACGACCTGCAGGAGGCGGGGATCCTGCCCGGCATCGGCGCGCTCGCGTTCGACGTCTCGGGCGCGGTGCCGCCCGGATCCTGGTACGGCACGCTCCTCAAGGGCACCGTCAACTTCTCCCCCGCGACCACCTGGCTCGAGGCGATCACGTGGGTGCTCTACGTGGTGCCGACGATCACGATCTACCTGACCCTCGCGCGCCGCGGCCGACGGGCGCGCCCGGCACCCGCCTCCGTCTCCGCCTCTGCCGCCGACCCCTCCGCCGCCCCGGCCCGCGTCGCCGACGCGACCGCCGCCCGCTGACGCCGCAGCTCCCCTCCTGCTCCCTCTCCCCGATCCATCCACCGCCCGGCCCCGCCGGCCCGCTCCCCCGAGGACCCATGAAGCGCTCCGCCCTCCCCGCCGCCGCCCTGCTCGCCGGCGCCGCCCTCGCCCTCTCGGGCTGCGTCGCGAACACCCCGACCGGATCCGCCGCCGACGGCGCCGCATCCGCGGACCCCGGCGTCACGCAGCTCACGGTCGACAGCTCCGCCGACGCGTGCACCGTGTCCGCCGCGACCGCCCCCAGCGGCACGGTGTCGTTCCACGTCACGAACTCCACCGACCAGGTGACCGAGTTCTACCTGCTCGCGGACGACGGCCTCCGAATCGTCGGCGAGGTCGAGAACGTGAGCCCCGGGATCGAGCGCGACCTCGTGCTCACCGCCCAGCCCGGCAGCTACTACACCGTCTGCAAGCCCGGCATGGTGGGCGACGGCGTGGGCCGCGCGCCCTTCACCGTCACGGGCGACCAGGTCGCGCTCGCGGGCGACGCCGAGCAGCAGGGGAAGGACGCGGCGGCCGCGTACCTCGCCTACGTGAAGGACCAGGTCGGCCGCCTCCTCCCCGCCACGCAGGAGTTCGCCGACGCGTACCTCGCGGGTGACGACGACAAGGCGCGCGCGCTCTACCCCACGGCCCGCGCGTACTACGAGCGCGTCGAGCCCGTCGCGGAGTCGTTCGGCGACCTCGACCCGGAGATCGACTTCCGCGAGGCCGACGTCGAGCCCGGCACCGAGTGGACCGGGTGGCACCGCCTGGAGAAGGACCTCTGGCAGCCCGCGCCCGACGCGAACGGCGGCGACGTGTACACGCCGCTCGGCGCCGCGGATCGCGCGCACTTCGCGCAGGAGCTCACCGCCGACACGCAGAAGCTCTACGACGCGGTGCACGCGGACGGCTTCTCGGTCGACATCTCCACGGTCTCCAACGGCGCGGTCGGCCTGATGGACGAGGTGGCCTCCGGCAAGATCACCGGCGAGGAGGAGATCTGGTCGCACACCGACCTCTGGGACTTCCAGGCGAACCTCGAGGGCGCGCGCGTCGCGTACGAGGGCGTCCGCGACATCGTCGCGCCCAAGGACCCGCAGCTCGTGGCCACGCTCGACGCGCAGTTCGCCTCGCTGGAGAAGGACCTCGCCGCGTACGGATCCCTCGAGAAGGGCTTCACGACGTACGACAAGCTGACCAGCGAGCAGGTCAAGGGCCTCGCGGACGGCGTGAACGCGCTCGCCGAGCCGCTGTCGAAGCTCACCGGCGCGCTCGTCGGCTGATGACGGACCACGCGACCGCCACGCCCGACGAGACGACGGCAGCAGAGGCTCCTGCGGCGCCGGCGGGCATCTCCCGCCGCGGGATCCTCGGCCTCCTCGGCGCGGGCGCGCTCGGCGGCGGCCTGGTCGGCTCCGCGGGCGGCGTCATGGCCGACCGCGCCTTCGCGGGCGCGCGCCAGGCCGCGGGCGGCGCGACCTACGCGTTCCACGGCGCGCACCAGGCCGGGATCACGACGCCCGCCCAGGACCGCCTGCACTTCGCCGCGTTCGACGTCGCCGACATCGACCGCGCCCGCCTCGTCTCGCTCCTCCAGGACTGGAGCGCCGCGGCCGCGCGCATGACGTCAGGCGGATCCGCGGGCGCGCTCGGCGCCGTCGACGGCCCGTACGACTCGCCGCCCGACGACACGGGCGAGGCGCTCGACCTGCCGCCCGCCGGCCTCACCATCACGTTCGGCCTCGGCCCGTCGCTGTTCACGACCGCGGACGGCGTCGACCGCTTCGGCATCGCCGACCGCCGGCCCGCCGCGCTCGTCGACCTGCCGCGCTTCCCGGGCGAGGCGCTCGTCGCGCAGGCCACGGGCGGCGACCTCTGCATCCAGGCGTGCAGCGACGATCCGCAGGTGGCCGTGCACGCGATCCGCAACCTGTCGCGCATCGCGTTCGGCCGCGCCTCCATCCGCTGGTCGCAGCTCGGCTTCGGCCGCACCTCGTCGACGAGCCGCGCGCAGGTCACGCCGCGGAACCTCTTCGGCTTCAAGGACGGCACCGCGAACGTCAAGTCGGAGGACACGCGCCAGGTCGAGGATCACGTCTGGGCCGACGCGGGATCCTCCCCCGCCGAGGCGTGGATGCAGGGCGGCTCCTACCTCGTCGCCCGCCGCATCCGCATGACCATCGAGACCTGGGACCGCTCGTCGCTCCGCGAGCAGGAGCGCGTGGTCGGCCGCACGAAGGGATCCGGCGCGCCCCTCAGCGGCGGCACCGAGATGACCGCGCCCGACTTCCACGCCACCGGACGCGGCGGCGCGCCGCTCATCGACCCGGCGTCCCACGTGCGCCTCGCGCACCCGGACGCGAACGACGGCGCGGTGCTCCTCCGCCGCGGCTACAACTTCGTCGACGGCAACGACGAGCTGGGCCGGTTGAACGCGGGCCTGTTCTTCCTCGCGTTCCAGCGGGATCCGCGCACGCAGTTCATCCCCATCCAGCGGAGCCTCGCCCGCGACGCCATGAACGAGTACCTGCGGCACGTGGGCAGCGGCATCTGGGCGGTGCCGCCGGGCGCCTCGCGCGACGGCTACGTCGGGGAGACGCTCTTCGCGTCCTGATCGGGCGCGCACCGCCGGGCGGGGCCCCTGTCGGCGGGTCTCAGCCCGCGGGCATCACCACGTACGTGGCGACCGGGGATCCGAGGTCCGCGGACACCGTGACGATGACCGAGTACGCGTCGGTCGTGAACCGCCCGTATCCGCTCTGCGCGTCGCTCGCGATCTCGCTCGACGCGTAGCCGGCGGCCTCGAGCCGCGCCCGCGCATCCGAAAACCCTCCCTCGACGTCCGGCACGGCGACCTGCGCGACCCAGCCGGCGTCCTCGGGGGCGGCTCCCCCGCCGAGCAGCTTGCCCTCGGCGAAGGGCACGGCGTCCGTCGGGAACGAGGGCGGGACGTGGCCGTCCGTGGACACCTGGACCTTGCCGAGCGTGTCGCCGATCACGTCCTCGACGCTGTGCCGCACCTGCTTCGCGCCCTCGTGGGCGGCGTCGCGGACGACCTCGCCCACCTGGCTGCATCCCGTGAGGACGAGGGCGGGAACGAGGACGAGCCCGGCCGCCAGCCCCCTCCTGCGGAGGGACCGGGCGGACGGGCTCGTCGGGGTCATGCTGCGCTACGCGTTCTGCTTCTTCAGTCGCGACGTCTTGCGCTGTCGGGCGTTGGCGTCGAGCTCGACCTTGCGGATGCGCACGAACTCGGGCGTGACCTCCACGCACTCGTCCTCGCGGGCGAACTCGAGGCACTCCTCGAGCGTGAGCCGCCGCGAGGGCGTCATGCGCTCGAAGGAGTCGGAGGTGGACTGACGCATGTTGGTCAGCTGCTTCTCCTTGGTGATGTTCACGTCCATGTCGTCGGCGCGCGAGTTCTCACCGACGACCATGCCCTCGTAGACCTCCTGGGTCGGCTCCACGAAGAACGACATGCGCTCCTGCAGGGCCACCATGGCGAACGGGGTCGCGACGCCGGCGCGGTCGGCGACGATCGAGCCGTTGACGCGGGTCGTGATCTCGCCCGCCCACTGCTCGTAGCCGTGCGACACGGCGTTGGCGATGCCGGCGCCGCGCGTGATGGTGAGGAACTCCGTGCGGAAGCCGATGAGGCCGCGCGACGGGACGACGAACTCCATGCGGACCCAGCCGGTGCCGTGGTTCGCCATGCCCTCCATGCGGCCCTTGCGGGCGGCGAGGAGCTGCGTGATGGCGCCGAGGTACTCCTCGGGCGAGTCGATGGTGAGGTGCTCGAAGGGCTCGTGCACCTTGCCGTCGACCTGCTTGACGACCACCTGCGGCTTGCCGACGGTGAGCTCGAAGCCCTCGCGGCGCATCTGCTCCACGAGGATCGCCAGCGCGAGCTCGCCGCGGCCCTGGATCTCCCAGGCGTCCGGGCGGCCGATGTCGACCAGCTTGATGGAGACGTTTCCGATGAGCTCGCGGTCGAGGCGGTCCTTGACCATGCGGGCGGTGAGCTTGTGGCCCTTCACCTTGCCGATGAGCGGGCTGGTGTTGGTGCCGATGGTCATCGAGATGGCCGGGTCGTCCACGGTGATGGTGGGCAGCGGCCGGACGTCGTCCGGGTCGGCCAGCGTCTCGCCGATGGTGATGTCCTCGATGCCGGCGACGGCGACGATGTCGCCGGGGCCCGCGGACTCGGTCGGGAAGCGGTCGAGCGCCTTCGTGATGAGGAGCTCGGTGATCTTCACGTTCTTGACGGATCCGTCGTGCTTGACCCAGGCGACCTGCTGGCCCTTCTTGAGCGTGCCGTTGAAGACGCGCAGGAGGGCGAGGCGGCCGAGGAACGGGGACGCGTCGAGGTTGGTGACGTGGGCCTGCAGCGGGTGCTGGTCGTCGTAGGTGGGCGCCGGGACGTGGTCGAGGATCGCCTTGAAGAGCGGCTCGAGGTCGTCGTTGTCCGGCAGCGTGCCGTTCTCGGGCTTGTTGGAGCTCGCGGCGCCGTTGCGGCCGGACGCGTAGACGACGGGCACGTCGAGGATCGCGTCGAGGTCGAGGTCCGGGTGCTCGTCCGACATGTCGGAGGCGAGGCCGAGGAGGAGGTCCTGGCTCTCGGCCACGACCTCGTCGATGCGCGCGTCGGGGCGGTCGGTCTTGTTGACCAGGAGGATCACGGGCAGCTTCGCCTCGAGCGCCTTGCGGAGCACGAAGCGCGTCTGGGGCAGCGGGCCCTCGGACGCGTCGACGAGGAGCACGACGCCGTCGACCATGGACAGGCCGCGCTCGACCTCGCCGCCGAAGTCGGCGTGGCCCGGGGTGTCGATCACGTTGATGACGATGGGCGAGCCGTCGGCGTGCTTGCCGTTGTAGAGCACCGCGGTGTTCTTCGCGAGGATCGTGATGCCCTTCTCGCGCTCGAGGTCGTTCGAGTCCATCATCCGGTCCTCGCCCTCGAAGTGGGCGTCGAACGAGTTCGTCTGCTTGAGCATGGCGTCGACCAGGGTCGTCTTGCCGTGGTCCACGTGGGCCACGATGGCCACATTGCGGAGGTCGTTGCGCGCGACTAGCGCCATAGTGCTGTCCTTCAGTGGAGAGGGTGCCGGCCTTGTCATCAAGGGAGGAGGGCGAAGAGCCGCCGTCTGCTATTCCCAGCGACCTACAGCCTACCGTGCCGATGCAAGCCGGGCTCAGGGAGCGTCGGGAGCGAGGGTCCAGCGCCAGGCGTCGTCGAGGATCCCGGCCTGGTGCGGGGACACCTGCACGCCCCCGACGGTGTCCCGCATGGCCGCGAGCGCGGGCAGCTGGTAGAGCGGGAGGCCGGCGCGGTCGCCGTACATGCGGCGGTCCAGGCGCAGGAGCAGCTCGTCGCGCGCGTCCTGGTCCTCGGTGCGGCTGAGCGACGCGAAGAGGGACGCGACGTCGGGGTCGGCCGTCGCCTGGCCGTCGCGGGCGTCGGCGCGGGCCTCGTGCGCGGCGCGGATCCCGGCGACGGACGGGTAGGCGTCCTCCGAGGAGAGGAGCGCGACGTCGTAGGCGCCCGGCTGGTCGAGCACGCTCTCCCACTGCGGCGTCGAGCAGTCGGTGACGACGAAGCCGGCCTTCTCGGCGGAGTCGCGGATGGCCTCGAACGCGGCCGCGCGGCGCGGGTCGGCGGGGTCGTAGAGCACGCAGACCTCGGGGGCCGTGCGGCCGACCGACGCGAGCAGCTGCCGCGCCTCGTCGAGGTCGACGTCGTCGAAGCGGCTGGACCCGTTGGCGCGCACCTGGTCGGCGTACCCGTCCGAGCCGGGCGCGAGCACGAAGGAGTCGCGCGTCGTGGCGTCGGGATCCGCCGGCAGCGCGGCCTCCCGCACGATCGCGTCCCGCGGGACGGTGGAGAGGAAGGCGGTGCGGACCGCGGCGTCCGACATGGCGGCGTCGCGCGCGCCGAGGGTCTGGAGGTCGAGCCGCTCCCAGGAGTCGGAGGATCCCCGGACGACCCGCACGCCGTCCGTCCCCGCCAGCGCATCGGCGACCTCGGCGTCGGCCTCGGGCGCGATGACGTCCACGTCGCCCACCTGGAGCGCGGTGACGGCGGCGCCGGGATCCTCGATCGTGGACACGACGATGCGCTCGACCGACGGCCGGTGCAGCCCGGTGTAGTAGCGGTTGGCGCGCAGCGTGATGGAGGTCCCCGGGTCGATGGACTCGATGGCGTACGGGCCCGAGCCTACGGCGCGGTCCGGGTGGGCGGCGATCTCCGCGACGCCGAAGCCGCGGTTCCACGCGTCGGAGATGGGCGAGAGGAGCTCGGGCGCGCCGTCCTGCACGGCGTCCACGAGCGTCTGCTTCGCACGGCCCGGGCTCGACATGTCGAGCGCGAGCTGCACCACCGCGTGCGCGGGCAGGCCCACCTCGAACGCGAGGCGCCAGTCCGGCGTGTACTCGTCGAACACCATGGTGATCGACCGGCCGCCGTCCCCGATCTCGGGCGTGCGGGTGACGTGCGTCAGCGTCTCGTCGGCCGCCGCGTCGAAGAAGACGGTCTGCTCGGGCAGCGGACCCGTGTAGCCGCCCGTCGTCTCGTCGACGTACCCGGCCGGGTCGAACCCGGGGGTGTCGAGCGCGCCGGACCCGGCGGCCCAGGCGAGCAGGAGGTCAGCCGCGTCGACGGGCTCGCCGTCGGACCAGCGGACGCCCTCCGCGACGGTGTACTCGACGGTGAAGGGGTCGCGCGAGACGACCTTCGCGGATCCGTAGCCCGGGTCGGCGGCGACCGTGCCGTCGGCGGAGACCTCGGAGAACCGCGAGTTCGTCGCGTGCACGATCTCCTGGTTGCCCGCGGTGCCGCCCGTGCGCGACGCCGCGTTGTAGGACGTGAACGTGGTGGGGACGGCGGCGCGGATCTCCGTGTCGGCGACCATGCCCGTGGTCGGCGAGCAGGCGGCGAGGCCGGCGACGAGCGCCAGCGCGACGGCTGCGGATGCGCCCCGGACGCCCCGGCGGATCCCTCGCGGGCGCCGGGCTCGTACGGCCCCGGGGCCTCGCGTGTCGCTGTCCATCGCCGTCGATCCTACGCGAGCGCCACGACGAGGCCCGCCGCCCGCGCGCCCCCGCGAGGGGGTGCGTCGGACGGCGGGCCGGGTCGTGCGGCAGCGGATCAGGCGGCGGGCGGCTGCTGGTCGCGCAGCTCCTCGCGGCGCTCGCGGCGCTCCTTCTGCTGGTCGGGATCGGGCAGCGGCACCGCGGCGATGAGCTTCTGCGTGTACGGGTGCTGCGGGTTCCGGAGGATCGACTCGGTCGGCCCCTGCTCCACGATCTTGCCGTGGTTCATCACGACGATGCGGTCGGCGAGGAGGTCGACCACCGCGAGGTCGTGGCTCACGAACAGGCACGCGAACTGGAGCTCCTTCTGGATCTCCTGCAGCAGCTGGAGCACGCGGGCCTGCACCGACACGTCGAGCGCCGAGGTGGGCTCGTCGGCGACGAGCACCTTCGGCCGGAGCGCGAGCGCCCGAGCGATGCCGACGCGCTGGCGCTGGCCGCCGGAGAGCTCGTTGGGGTAGCGGTTGCGGAAGCTGCGCGGCAGCTCCACCTGCTCGAGGAGCTCCTCGACGCGGTCGCTCTGCTGCTTCTTCGAGAACTGGCCCGAGAGCTCGAGCGGCTCGCCGATGCTCTGGCCGATGGGCCAGCGCGGGTTGAGCGAGGAGCCCGGGTCCTGGAACACGATGCCGATCTCGCGGCGCACGGCCCGGAGGTCCTTCGCCGAGATGCCGGTCATGCGGCGTCCGGCGACCGTGAGCTCGCCGCCCGCGACGGGCAGCAGCCCCACCGCGGCGCGCGCGATGGTCGTCTTGCCGGATCCGGACTCGCCCACCACGCCGACGACCTCGCCGGGGTGGATGTCGAACGAGGCGCCCGTGACCGCCCGGAAGGCCGGCACGCGGCCGAGCTTCGGGTAGTCGATGTCCACCTCCCTGAGGGAGATGGCGGGCTCCGTGGTGCGCTCGACGATCTCGACCTGCGAGGCCTCGCCCGTGCCGAGGTGCGGCACCGACGCGAGCAGCTGCTTCGTGTACGGGTCCTTCGGCGACTGGAAGATCTCGCGCACCGAGCCGCGCTCGACGATGCGGCCGCTCTTCATGACGATGACGTTGGTGGCGAGGTCGGCCACCACGCCCATGTCGTGCGTGATGATCACGATCGCGCTGTTGAGGCGCTGGTGGAGCTTCCGCAGCAGGTCGAGGATCTCGGCCTGGATCGTCACGTCGAGCGCCGTCGTGGGCTCGTCGGCGATGAGCATGTCCGGGTCGCAGGACAGCGACTGCGCGATCATGGCGCGCTGGCGCTGGCCGCCGGACAGCTGGTGCGGGTAGGAGTCGAACGCCTTCTCGGGGTCGGGCATCTCGACGAGCTTCAGCAGCTCGAGCGCGCGCGCCTTGGCGGCCGACGGGATGATCGAGTTGTGGACCCGCAGGGCCTCCACGATCTGGAAGCCCACCGTGTACACGGGGTTGAGCGCCGTCATGGGCTCCTGGAAGATCACGGCGATGTCGTTGCCGCGTGCCTTCCGCAGGGTGGCCTGGTCGGCGCCGACCATCTCGACGCCCTTGAGCTTCGCGCTCCCCCGGACCCGGCCGTTCTTGGGCAGCAGGCCGAGCAGGGACATGGAGCTCACGGACTTGCCGGAGCCGGACTCGCCGACGATCGCGAGCACCTCGCCGGGGTTGACCTTGTAGTCGAGGTCGACGGCCGCGGGGATCCACTCGTCGCCGACCCAGAAGTCGACGCCGAGGCCGGAGACCTCGAGGATGGGGACGATCGGGTCCGTCCCGTTCGCGTGAGCGCTCATGCTGCGTACTCCTGGCTGCTGGAAGTGGGGGTGTCGAGGGGCGCCGAGGCGGGCCGTGGGACGATGTGGCCATGGATCAGCCCGTCGTCATCCGCCCGTCGTTCGGACGCCTGCTGACCGTGATCGTCTCGGCGATCGCGGTCCTGGTGCTCGTGAGCACCGTGGTCGGGGGTCGGGCCGACCTCCTGCCGACGTCGGCGTGGGGCCCGGTCATGCTGGCCTACGCGTCGTGGCTCGTCTTCTGGCACCCGCGCGTGCGCATCGCGACCGAGGGCGTCGAGATCCGCAACGTCTTCCGCACGCACGAGATCTCGTGGCCCGCGATCCGCGACGTGGACACCAAGTGGGCCCTGAACATCACGACCGCGCACGAGCGCGTCACGGCGTGGGCCGCTCCCGCGCCCGGCCGGCACTCGAACGCCTACATCACGACGAAGGAGGAGAAGGTCCAGCCGTACCTCAGCGCGATGATGCAGGACGCGCGCCGCGGCGACCTGCCCCGCACCGACTCGGGCGACGCGGCCACGGTGATCCGCCTGCGCCTGGCCGACCTCCGCGAGGCGGGCCACCTGGGCGGCCCGGTCGAGGAGGAGGGCCGGCGCGTGCGCACGCACTGGGCGGAGATCGCCGTGCTCGCGGTGCTCGTCGTCGCGACGGTGCTGACCGGCCTGATCTGAGAGCGGGCCAGCGGCCCGACCGCGGGTGAGCGGTCGAGCCGTCTCGGCGACCGTCACCGGCCGTCCGTGCTGTCGGGCGCCTGGCCGTCGGCGGGGCCGTCGGCCTGGGCATCCGGTCGCGCGGATCCGACGGGCGGCGGGACGCGGACGCCCTCGGCACCGGAGCCGATCGCCGGACCCGCGTCGCGGCGGTTGCGCCCGGTGAGCATGGCGAACATCTGCTTGTAGGGCCCCTGTCCGCCCGGCATGCGCCGCTGGCGCGGGTCGAACGCGTCGCGCAGTCCGTCGCCGATGAAGTTGATCGACAGCGCGATGATGATGATGAACAGACCGGGGAACCAGAACAGCCACGGCCGGGTCGCGAAGGCGCCCTGGTACTCGTTGATGATCTGGCCGAGCGACACGTCGGGCTTCACGATGCCGAACCCGAGGAACGACAGCGCCGCCTCGAGGAGGATGGCCGCGCTCATCAGCAGGGTCGTGGAGACGATGACCACGCCGATGGCGTTCGGCAGGATGTGCCGGAACACGATCCGGCTGTTCGACGCACCGGCGACGCGCGCGGCGTCGACGAACTCGCGCTCGCGGAGGCTCAGGAACTCGCCGCGCACCAGGCGGGCCAGCGACGGCCATCCGATGAGACCGAGGACGATGCCGAGGACCACCGCGCCGAGGCCGCCGAAGGTGCGACCGAGGACGGCCGCGATGACGATCACGGGGATCACGATGATGAGGTCGGTGAAGCGCATGAGCAGCGAGTCGATGCGGCCGCGGAAGAAGCCGGAGACGGCGCCGACCACGATGCCGATGAACGCGGCGATGATGCCGTAGAGCACCATCACGACGATGGACTGCTGCGTGCCGCGCATGACGCGGGCGAAGATGTCGCGGCCGATCTCGTCCTGGCCGAACGGGTGCACGCCGAACTGGAACGGCAGGGTCCACGTGGGGTTGCCGCCGTTGACGATGGGCGACACGTCCTCGTAGTTCCACATCCACCAGCCGGGGATGCGGAAGCCGAAGAACTGGATGCCGACCGACGAGTACACGAGGATCGCCATCAGCAGCAGCACGACGAGCGCGGTCATCGCGCCCTTGTGGCGCAGGAACCGGCGGCGGACGACGGTGCCCTGGCTGAGGCCCTCGACCTCGCGCTGCTCGATGGTGAGCTCGGAGTTCGCGCCGCCCTCGGGCAGGCTCGGGTCGTTGTGGGGGTCGTTGGGGTTCCCCATCAGTGCGTTGGACATGTGTCAGCTCACCCGGATTCGAGGATCGAGGACCGAGTACAGGATGTCGGCCAGCATGTTGAAGATCACGGTGAGGATGCTCGTGATCAGGATGAATCCCATCAGCGGATTGAGGTCGGTCTTGGTCAGGGCGTCCTGGAACACCGAGCCCATGCCCTTCCACGCGAAGATCGTCTCCGTGATCACCGCGCCGCCGATGAGCCCGCCGACGTCGAACGCGATGACGGTGGCCACCGGGATCATGGCGTTGCGGAACGCGTGGCGCATGATGACGGTGCGCTCGGTGAGTCCCTTTGCCCGCGCGGTGCGCACGTAGTCCTGGTTCATGACCTCGAGGAGGCTCGCCCGCGAATAGCGGGAGTAGCTCGCGACGGAGATGAGGAGGATCGCGATGGTCGGCAGCAGGAGGTGGGTGTAGCTGTCGAGCATGCCCTGCCAGACGGAGCCGTTGAGCCCTGGGGTGACGGCGCCGACGGTGGCGATGGGGCGGCCGCGCGTGTTGGTCACGTAGTCGGGCCACACCTGCATCACGCGGTCGATGATGATCAGCAGGGCGACGAGGCCACCCGTGATGCCGGCGCCGCGCGCCACGATCGGCTTGTCGTTCTGGCCGACGACGTAGCCGACGACCACGCCGACGACGACGAAGGCGACGATGAGCACGATCGTGATCCACCAGGGGGCGGAGACGGTCAGCACGTACTGCAGCGGGTACCAGAGCGCCGCGCCGAGGGCGGCCATCGCGAGCGCGGAGTAGAAGGCGCGGCGGTTGCGCAGCCCCGTCGAGAGCGACGTGATGAGCACCGCGACCAGGGCGCCGAGCGCGGCGATGAGCAGGATGCCGAGACCGGGTCGCGTGAACCAGTCCGTCGCGAGCAGGTAGATGAGCACGATCGCGGTGATGACGGTCGCGGAGCCGAAGACGATGAGCCGCGGCTTCGGGTCGCCGCCGATGATGCTCATCCAGACGAAGCCGGAGACGAGCGACAGGACCACGATCATCACCGGTGGGATCGACGGGTTCACGAGGAAGTCGTTGAAGCCGATGGCCACGTACTGCTTGAGCAGCACGGCGACGAAGAAGATCGGCAGCGAGAAGAAGAGGAACGACGCGAAGGTGACCGTGTAGTCGTAGCCGCTGTACTGGCGGAGCGCGGTCGTCATGCCGATCGAGACGCCGATGAGCACGGCGATGATCGTGGCGATCGTCACCAGCTGGATCGTCTGCCCGGCGGCGTTGGCGATGATCTCGTTGACCTCGCGGCCGTCGATGGCCTTGCCGAGGTCGACCTGGCCGATGAAGACCTTGAACACCCCACCCAGCCAGATGAAGTAGCGCAGCGGCGACGGCACGTCGAGGTCGAGGAGGTCGACGCGTGCGGCGATGAGCGCGTCGCGGTTCGGCGACGGGTTCTCCCGCAGATCCTGGAGGGGATCACCGGAGTTGGCGGCCAGGTTGTAGATGATGAAGCTGGCGCCCAGGAGGACGAAGAACGACGCGACGAGACGTCTCAAGACGAAGGTAAGCACAGGGCGACGACGTCCCTTTCTGTGTTCGGCCAGGGCTCGTGACCCGGCCCGACGAGAGCATACGCGGCCGGATCCGCGGATCACGAATCGGCAACGGACATGGAGAGGGTGCCGAAGCCAGGCGGCCTCGGCACCCTCGCACCCTCCCGTTCAGGGGACGGCGCTCACTGCTGTCGTGCTACTGAGCGGCTGCCTGAGCCGGAGCCCACTCCCAGTAGTTCCAGAACCAGTTGGGCGACAGGAACGCGGGCTTGACGCCCGACACGGTGTCGCTCCAGGCGGTGAGGCCGGGGAACTGGTAGATCGGCGTCGTCCAGCCCTGCTGCTGGATCAGGGTCTCGGCCTGGGTGACGATCTCGAGCTGCTTGTCCTTGTCCGTCTCCGTGTCCAGCTGCTTGAACAGCGCGTCGATCTCGGGGTTCGACCAGCCGTAGTAGTTGTTGATGCCGCCGGTCTGGTAGTTCGGGCCGGACTCGCCGACGCCGAGGCTCACCGACTGCCACCCGAAGAGGGCGATGTCGTACGAACCCGTCTTGCTGGAGAGGTCGGCGCCCCACGTCGCGCTGTTCACGTCGATGAGGTTGAACCCGGCGAGAGCGGCCGACTGGCGCATGAGCTCGAACTCCTGCTGGCGGCGCGTGTTGCCCTGGCCGTAGATGACTCGGGCGTCGATCGTGCCCGTGACGCCGGCCTTCGCGAGGTCCGCCTTGGCGCCGTCGATGTCGACCGTCTGGTCCTTGTAGCCGTTCTTCTCGACGGACGCCTCGTACTCCGGCGTGCCGGGCACGTAGACGTTCGAGTTGCGCAGCTCCGCGTCCGACTGGAGGGGCTTGATCAGCTTGTCGAGGATCTCCTCGCGCGGCAGCGTCTTGAAGAACGCCTGGCGGACGAGCTTGGCCTTCTCGGCGTCGCCGCCGTACTTCGTGGGGTCGAACGGGCCGCCGTTGGTGACCTGGAGGTCGACGTGCTCGTACGTGCCCTCGGCCTGGCCCTTGTACTCGATGCCGCTGAGTCCCTGGACCTGCTGGAGGAGGTCGGCCGTGGGCTGTCCGGACGCGATCTGGACCTCGCCGTTGGAGAGGGCCTGGATCTGCGCCTGCGGGTCCGCGATGAAGCGGACCGTGATCTTCTCGTACTTCGGCTTCTTGGTGCCGGTGTACTCCTTGTTGGCCGTCAGGGTGATGTACTGGTCGGCCTTGAGGTCGGTGATCGTGTACGCGCCGTCACCCAGGGTCTTCTGCGGCTCCGTCGGCATGTCCGAGTAGCGGTAGCCGTCGTTCCAGACCTTGGAGACCGGGGCGAGGACGCTGGCGTCCTTGTCCTGGATCGCCGTGATCAGCTTCTTCTTCGCGTCCTCGGCCGAGAGGTTCTCGTCGGGGAACGCCAGCTGCGTGGTGCCGTGCGCGGAGACGCCGACGCCGTTGCCGGTCGCGATCTCCCAGTCCACGTAGGGCTGGTCGTACGTGTAGGTGAGGCTGCGGCCGTCGTCGCCGATCTCGGGGGTCTTGGTGACCAGGCCGAGGCGGGTGTCCTTGACGGCGCCCGAGTTGAAGAAGACCTGGTCGTCGCCGGTGGAGACCGTGCCGTCGTCGTTCGTCTTCACGTCCTCGGTCGTGTTCACGTTCGTCGTGTTCGCGGCCCAGTTAAGGAGCATGTCCGCGGCGTCGACGGGGGTGCCGTCGCTCCACTTGACGCCCTCGTTGATCGTGAACTTCACGACGAGCGGGTTGTCGGAGACCTTCTCGTAGGTGCCGAAGTCGGTGTTCTTGACGAGGGACGGACCGTCGTCGTAGTAGTTGAAGGACTGGTTCGTCAGGTACACGATGTTCGTGTTGGCGGACGCGTTGCCGGTCGCCGACGCGTTGTTGTACTCGAGGAACGGGTCGTTCCAGGCCACGGTGATCTCAGTGCCGGCGATGACCTCGGACTGCTGAGCGGGCGCAGAGCAGCCGCTGAGTACGAGGGCACCGGAGACGATGACGGCACCAGCCGCTGCGAGGCGTCTGATTTTCAAGGGTCCTCCTGTGCATGGGAATGGCGCGGACCGACCGTGCGTGCGGTCGACCGCGCAGATAAGAATGACCCTAGGTACGGCTGGGAGTCTTTGCAAAAACTGGGCCCAAACGTTACACACCGGTAACGCGGACGCGCGGATCCGCGCGTCGCCGTCCGGATCCGTGCGTCTCGACGGGCGGAATCGCGCGTTCCCGTCGCCCGCTGCGACGGATCGCGTCGTCAGGGGCCTCTCGGGCCACGTCCGGCCCGCAGGCGGCCGGTCGGCATCGCGCGCCTAGGATCGGCCCGTGCCCGACGCCCCCGCCATCTCCCGTGCTCCCCGACCGCCGCTGCGACGAGCGATGCGGACGCGGCTGCGGTGGGAGATCGCGATCGTGCTCGGTCTCTCGCTCGGAGCGAGCGCCGTGTACTCGGTGCTGCGCATCGTCGACCTGTCCACGCGTCCGGAGGCGCTCGGGTCGCAGAGCGCCACCATCAACCGGAGCCTCAACGACCGGCAGGTGTTCGATCTCCTGTACCAGCTGCTCGACATCGCGACGGCGCTGGTGCCCGTGGCCCTCGTGCTCTTCCTGCTGTGGCAGCCGGGGCGGAGCGCGTTCCGGCGCATCGGGCTCGACCTCGCGCGTCCGGGGCGGGACGTCGCCGCCGGGTTCGGCCTCGCTGCCCTCATCGGCGTGCCCGGCCTCGGCCTCTACTTCGCCGGCCGCGCGCTCGGGATCACGGTGGACGTGGTGCCGACCGCGCTCGACTCGTACTGGTGGACGGTCCCGGTGCTCGTGCTCGTCGCCCTCCGCGCGGCGCTACAGGAGGAGGTGATCGTGGTCGGGTACCTCTTCACCCGACTGCGCGAGCTCGGCTGGGGGCACGGGCGGCTGGGCGCGTGGAGCATCATCCTGTCGGCCGCCGTGCTGCGCGGGAGCTACCACCTCTACCAGGGCTACGGGCCCTTCTTCGGGAACGTGGCGATGGGGATCGTGTTCGGCTGGTGCTACGTGCGCTTCGGCCGCACGGCGCCGCTCGTGGTGGCGCACCTGATCCTCGACGTCGTGAGCTTCGTGGGCTACCCGGTCGCGCTGCAGCTGCTCCCGGGGCTGTTCGGCTGACGGGTTTTCGGGCGGGACCGGGGGCGCGACCCTGGCGCTCCCGCCCGACCTGTGCCTAACCTGGGAGCGCCGCACGACGAGGTGCGGCCTCATCTCGAGGAGATCACATGGGCGACGACGCTCATCCGACCGGGGACCCCCGGCCGGCCATCGACTACCGGGAGGTCGAGGACTCGGCCCGGTTCCGGGAGCTGAAGCACGCGCACCGGAGCTTCGTCTTCCCCCTCGCCGTCGCGTTCCTCGTCTGGTACTTCGCGTTCGTGCTGCTGTCGGACTACGCGCACGAGCTCATGTCCACGCCGGTCATCGGGAACGTGAACCTCGGGATCCTGCTCGGGCTCGGGCAGTTCGTCACGACGTTCGCGATCACCACCTGGTACGTGAGCCGCGCGAACTCGCGGTTCGACCCCATCGCCGCGGAGATCCGCGCCGACCTGGAGGAGCGGGAGCGCGTCGCCGTCGACGGACCGCGCGGATCCACGCCGCCGAAGCGCCGGAAGGGCGGCCGACGGTGATCGCGTCGGGCACGGCCGTCATGGCGACGACGCCGACGACCGACACGGGCGATCCCGTCCTCAACATCTCGATCTTCGGGGCGTTCGTGGTCATCACGCTCGTGATCGTGTTCCGTGCGAGCCGGAACAACTCGACCGCGGCCGACTACTACGCGGCAGGACGTTCGTTCACGGGGCCGCAGAACGGCACCGCGATCGCGGGCGACTACCTCTCGGCGGCGTCGTTCCTCGGGATCGTCGGCGCGATCGCCATCAACGGGTACGACGGGTTCCTCTACTCGATCGGGTTCCTGGTCGCGTGGCTCGTCGCGCTGCTGCTCGTGGCGGAGCTCATGCGCAACACGGGCAAGTTCACGATGGCCGACGTGCTGAGCTTCCGGCTGAAGCAGCGGCCCGTGCGGCTCGCGGCGGCGACCACGACGCTCGCGGTCTGCTTCTTCTACCTGCTCGCGCAGATGGCGGGCGCGGGCGGGCTCGTCTCGCTGCTGCTCGGGATCGACGACCGGCTCGGGCAGTCGCTCGTCATCGCGGTGGTCGGCGCGCTGATGATCGTCTACGTGCTCGTCGGCGGGATGAAGGGCACGACCTGGGTGCAGATCATCAAGGCGTGCCTGCTCATCGCCGGTGCTGCGGTGATGACGGTCTGGGTGCTCGCGATCCACGGGTTCGACGTCTCCGACCTGCTCGGCGCCGCTGCGGCCGCAGCCGACAAGCCCGTGCTGGAGCCCGGCAACCAGTACGGGGCCACGGGGATCACGAAGCTCGACTTCCTGTCGCTCGCGCTCGCGCTGGTGCTCGGGACGGCGGGGCTCCCCCACGTGCTCATGCGCTTCTACACGGTGCCGACCGCGAAGGAGGCGCGCCGCAGCGTCGTCTGGGCGATCTGGCTTATCGGGATCTTCTACCTCTTCACCCTGGTGCTCGGCTACGGCGCGGGCGCGCTGCTCGGGAGCGAGCGGATCCTCGCGGCCCCCGGCGGCGTGAACTCCGCGGCACCGCTGCTGGCGCTCGAGCTGGGCGGGCCGATCCTGCTCGGGATCATCGCGGCGGTCGCGTTCGCGACGATCCTGGCGGTGGTCGCCGGCCTCACCATCACGGCCGCGGCGTCCTTCGCGCACGACGTGTACGGGAGCGTGATCAAGAAGGGGCAGGTCTCGGCGAACGGCGAGGTGCGCGTCGCGCGGATCACGGTGGTCGTGATCGGCATCGTCTCGATCATCGCGGGCATCGGCGCGAACGGGCAGAACGTGGCGTTCCTCGTGGCGCTCGCGTTCGCGGTGGCGGCGAGCGCGAACCTGCCGACCATCCTGTACTCCCTCTACTGGAGGCGCTTCTCCACGCGGGGCGCGGTGCTCAGCATGTACGGCGGGCTCGGGACGGCGCTCGTGCTGATCGCGTTCTCGCCCGTCGTGTCGGGCGCGGAGACGTCGATGATCCCGGGGGCCGACTTCTCGTGGTTCCCGCTGAGCAACCCCGGGATCGTGTCGATCCCCGTCGGGTTCCTGCTCGGCTGGATCGGGACGGTGACGTCAACGCGCAAGGAGGACCCGCTGGTCGCGGCCGAGATGGACGTCAGGTCGCTCACCGGGCACGGCGCGGAGAAGGCGACGGAGCACTAGGACCGGGCGTCCCGGGCGCCTCCTCCGAGGCGCCCGCGCGGACGCTCAGTCGCTGAGCGCGTCGCTGAGGATCGCGAGGACGCCCGCGCGGGTGTCGACCGCGGTGGCGCCCAGGCGGTCGGCGACGATCTCCACGAGCGACTCCAGCACGATCACGTGCGGGATGCGCGAGGTGTGCTCGACCTCGTGGCGGAAGCCGGCCTTTGCGGGGGCCACGACGAGCGCGACGTCGGCGATGGCGCCGATGGGCGAGGTCGCGAACGAGGTGACCACGACGATCCCCGCCCCCGATGCCCGGGCGGAGCGCGCGGCGCGGAGGCTCAGCTCGTTGGCCCCGCTGCCGCTGATGACCAGTACGACGTCGTCCGCGCCGAGGCGGCTGACGGCGATCTGCTGCCCGATGGGGTCGGCGACGTGCTCGGCCGGACGGCCGACGGCGGTGAGACGCATCGAGAGGTCGAGGGCGAGCGGCGAGGAGAGGCCGCTCGCGACGATCACGAGGCGGCGGGCGCCGACGACGCGGACGACCGCGTCCTCGACCTCCGCCTCCGTGAGGACGCTGGCGACGCGCGGCAGGGCGGCGACGAGCGCGTCGAGGTCGGCGCGGATCCGGCCGAGGGCGCTGGGACCGTGGGCGTCGTCCCCCGCGGCCGTCGGGGCGAGGGCCGAGCTGCGCGCCAGCTCGCGGGTGAGGGCGACGCGCAGCTGCGGGTAGCCGCGGTAGCCGAGGCTCTGGCAGGAGCGCACCACGGTGGACCGGGCGACGCCGGCCCGGTCGGCGAGCTCCTGCGCGGTGATCTCCACCACGCCCTCGGTGTCGTCGAGGATGAGCTGCACGACCCGGCGCTCGCTCGGCTGCAGGGCGTTGACCACGGTCGCGATGCGCGTGGTGGGCCCGACGTCGTCACTCCACTGCACGGACCCTGGCCCCCTCGGTGATCCGGCGGCGGATGGCACCGGAGATCGCGTCGATCGACATGGTGACGGCGACGACCACGATGAGGAGCACGCCGACGGTGGGCCACTCCCGGTACTGAGTGTAGGAGGTGAGCATGTCGCCGATCCCGCCGACGCCGATGAGGCCGAGCACCGCCGACGCGCGCACGTTGATCTCGAACCGGTAGAGCCAGAAGGAGAGGAACTCGCCGCTCGCCTGCGGCCACACGCCCCAGCGGATGAGCGACCACGCGCCGCCGCCGGCCGCGCGCACGGCCTCGAGCGCGCCGCGGTCCACGCCCTCGACGGACTCGTAGCCCCACTTGCCGAGGGTGCCGACGCTCGACGCGGCGAGCGCGAGCGCACCCGTGAGCGGGGTGAGCCCGGTGACGGACAGGATGATGATGGCCGTGATGATCTCCGGCACGGCGCGGATGGCGGCGAACAGGATCCGCAGCGGCCAGCGCACGGCAGCCGGCGCGAAGCCGCGGGCCGCGACGAACGCGAGCGGCACCGAGACCACTATGCCGAGGACCGTCCCGACCCAGGCCATGAGCACGGAGATCCAGGTCTGCGCGAGGGCCTCGGGCAGCTTCGACCAGTCGGGGCCGGAGAACATGAGCCAGAGGTAGCGGACGACCTCGGCGGGCAGGTCGCCGAGGCGGTCCCACGCGATGTCGGTCGACCAGCAGGCGACGACCACGACGACGGTGACGCCCGCGGCGGCGATCGCGCGGCCGGGGCGGCGGGGGCGGGCGGGCACGGCGAGGGTCATGCGATCCTCTTCCTGATCTCGTTCGAGACGAGGTCGATGACGATGACGATCACGAGGATCTCGAGCACGATGAGCGCGAGCTGGTCGTAGCGGTAGAAGGTGCGCACGGCGTCGATGAGGAGGCCGATGCCCCCGGCGCCGACGAGGCCGAGCACGGTGGACGCGCGGACGTTGAGCTCGAGCACGTAGAGGGTCTGGCCGATGAAGCCGGGCATCACGTCCGGGAGGGCCACGGCGCGGTCGACCTGCATGCGGGTGCCGCCCGCCGCGCGACCCGCCTCGAGGGGGCCGGCGTCGTTCGACTCGATGGCCTCCGACACGAGCTTCACGATGATGCCGACGTTGAAGAGGACGAGCGCGATGATTCCGGGCAGCGCGCCGACGCCCACCATCGCGACGAGCACCGAGGCGTAGAGCAGCTCGGGCACGGCACGGACGACGTTGAGGATGGCGCGGAGGATCCCCCGGCTGAACGGGTGCGGGTTCGTGAGCCGCGCGGCCCAGAGGCTGAGCGGCAGCGCGACCGCCGCGCCCGCGACCGTGGCGACGACGGCCATGGCGAGCGTCTCGAGCATCGGCGCGACCGTGCGCGGGAAGAACGCCCAGTCGGGTTGGACGAGGCGCACGAGCTTGTCGGCGCCGTTCCGCCAGTTGCGCGCGATGGCGTCGAACCCGAACGCGACGCCCAGCTGCGGGCTCATCGCGACCGCCGTGATCGCCACGACCACCGCGAGCGCGAGCCACGGCTTCCAGCGTCCGGCCGGTCGCGGCGGCAGCTCCCTGACGCTCATCCGAGGGTGTCCTCGGGCCGGATGGAGCGGCCGTAGATGGCCTCGAACACGTCGTCTCCCGCCGTCGCGGCGGGGCCGTCGTACACGACCTCGCCGGCGCGGAGGCCGATCATGCGGTCGCCGTACTCGCGCGCGAGGTCGAGCAGGTGGAGGTTCGTGAGCACGGTGATGCCGAGCTCGCGGTTGATGCGGCGGAGGTCGCCCATGACGCCGTGCGCGGTCGGCGGGTCGAGGCTCGCGACGGGCTCGTCGGCGAGGACGAGCCGCGGCCGCTGGGCCAGCGCCCGCGCGATGGCGACGCGCTGCTGCTGGCCGCCCGAGAGGGTGGAGGCGCGGTCCCAGACCTTCGGCAGGATCCCGACGCTCTCGAGCGCCTGGAACGCGATCTCGCGATCGGCCGCCGAGGGCCGCCCGAGGAAGGTACGCCAGCCCGGTGTGTGCGCGAGCCGGCCCACGAGCACGTTCTCGAGCACGCTCGCGCGCTTCGCGAGGTTGAAGCCCTGGAAGATCATGCCGATGTCGCCGCGGAGGGCGCGGAGGCGCCGACCCGCGAGGCCGTCGACGCGCGTGCCGCCGACCTCCACCTCGCCCGAGGAGACGGGGACCAGGCCGTTGATCGTGCGGATGAGGCTCGACTTGCCGGACCCGGACAGCCCGACGATGGAGACCATCTCGCCGCCGGCGATGTCGAGCGAGACGTCCTTCAGCGCGACGACGCCGTTCGGGTAGCGGACCGTGACGCCGGCGAGGCGCACGGCCCACGGCGCGGAGGCCGGCGCGAGCGCGTCGGCCTCCACGAGGGAGCGGGTGGCGGGCATCCGCTACTGCAGACCGAGCGACTCGGCGGCGCGGGCCACGACGTCGAGCGACGACGGGTCGGCGGGCGCGAGCTTGGTGATGGAGTACACGGCCGTGAGGGCGGCGGATCCCTCGGGCGTGGCCGAGTAGTCGGCCAGCGCCTTCGTGATCCTGTCCTGCAGCTCCGGCGAGAGCGAGCCGGAGACCGCGACGCCGTCGTTGGGGATCTCGTCCGTCATGGCGAAGACGACGACCTTCTGGCCGACGTCCGGCTTGTCCTTCGCGACGATGGTGCGGGCGTCCCAGAAGCTGAAGCCGACCTCGGCGTCGCCGTTGTAGACCGCGAGCACCGAGGCGTCGTTGGCCGTGACGGGGATCCGCTGGATGTCGGAGTCGATGTCGAGGCCGGCGTCCTTCAGGGCGAGCATCGGGTAGATGTAGCCGGCGGGCGAGCCCGGGCCGAGGACGGCGACCTTCGCGCCCTTCACCTTCGTGATGGAGTCGAGTCCCTGGGGGCCGGACAGCGCGTCGGCGCCGTTGCAGAACAGCATGCCGTCGCGCTCGACCGGGGTGTCGTCGCAGTACTTGTCGGGGTCGTTCGTCATGAACTGCGCGGGGTAGGTGATGTTGCCGTTGCGCTCGGTCTGCAGCACGACCTTGGCCTTGTACATGTCGCTCGCCTGCCAGAGCTGGAGCGACGGGAGGAAGCCGATCTGCGCCTGGTCGGCGCCCATCGCCTCGACCGCGGCCTGGTAGTCCTTCGAGACCACGCCGGTGACGGGGATCCCGAGCGCCTTCGTGAGCATGTCGGTGAGCGGCGCCGCGGTCTCGACCAGGCCGTCCTGGTCCTGCGACGGGACCAGCGCGAGCGTGAGGGAGGTGGGATCCGCGGCGGCCGCGGGGGTGCCGGACGCGTCGGAGCCGGATCCTGCGGAGCAGCCGGTGAGCGCGAGGGCGGTGACGGCCCCGATGGCGAGGAGCGGGAGGGCGGGCTTCTTCATGCGTGCATCTGCTTTCCGTGGGGAGCTGCGGTGGGTGCGGGATGAGGAGAGGAGGGGTCGGTGGCGGCGCCGGCGAGCCACGCGTCGATGTCCGCGTAGAGGTCGGCGACGGAGGCGGCGCGGAAGGTGGGCCGCGCGTCGGCGGAGGATCCCGGTCCCACCAGCGCGGTGCTGAAGCCGCGGACGTGCGCGGGCTCGAGGTCGTTGACCCAGAGGTCGCCGACGCTGAGGAGCCGGTCGGCGCTGAGGCCCGCGGCAGGGCCCGGGTCGACGCGGTCGAGGACGGCGTCCATCCCGCCGGGCTTGCCGGCACCGGTGACCACCTCGTCGAAGGCGTCGTCGAGGCCGAGCGCGGCGAGCGCCTCGGGGATCCGGACGGCGGGCGAGTTGGTGACGAGGACGCGGCGGACGCGGCCGGCGACCCCGCGGAGGAACGGGGCGAGGCCGGTGGGGGCGAGCACCGGCGCGTGCGGTCCGCCGAGCTCGGCGCGGCTCGCGAGGAACGCGGCGGAGAGGAGACGGGCGGGCACGCCGTGGTCGGCGGCGAGGCCCTGCACGAGCGCGTAGCCGTCGACCGCACCCGAGGCGCAGCCGACGTCACGGAGACCCGCGGCGACTCCGGCGGCGAAGCCCGGGCGGGCGTCCACCGCCAGCGTCTCGGCCACGTGGTGGGCGTACCGGAGCACGGGGCCGTCGCCGAGGGAGACCGTGCCGTCGAAGTCGAACACGATGGTCCGGCCGGGGGTGCTCACGGGTGGCGCTCGTCTCCGCGCCCGGTTCATCGGATCCCGCGTCGGGATCCTGTGGACGCAGCGTCCACGATAGGGAGGCGTCGTCGACGGGATGACCGCGCCCGGTGAACGCCGCGTGAACGACGGCGGGCGGGACGACGCGAGGGCGGCGGGACCCTTCGGTCCCGCCGCCCTCGCGGTGATGCGGTGCGGCGCCGGAGCGCCGCGGTCAGCGGATCAGGCGAACGCCTCCGGCGGCGGGCAGGCGCAGAACAGGTTGCGGTCGCCGTAGGCCTGGTCGATCCGGCGCACCGGCGGCCAGTACTTGTCGCGCACGAGCGTGGACACCGGGTAGACGGCGCGCTCGCGCGTGTAGGCGTGCGTCCACTCCCCCGCGATGACCGACTCGGCCGTGTGGGGCGCGTTCCGCAAGGGGTTGTCGTCGGCCGGCCACTCGCCCGCGGCGACGGAGTCGGCCTCCTGCTTGATGCCGATCATCGCGGCGATGAAGCGCTCGACCTCGGCGAGGTCCTCGCTCTCCGTGGGCTCGACCATGAGCGTGCCCGGGACCGGGAAGCTCATCGTCGGCGCGTGGAAGCCGTAGTCGACGAGGCGCTTGGCCACGTCGTCCACCGTGATCCCGGTCGCGGCCGTGAGCGGACGCAGGTCGAGGATGCACTCGTGCGCGACCAGGCCGTCCTCCCCCGCGTAGAGCACCGGGTAGTGGTCGCGGAGGCGCGCGGCGATGTAGTTCGCCGAGAGGACCGCCGCGCCGGTGGCCTGCTTGAGGCCCTCGGCGCCCATCATGCGGACGTAGGCCCAGCTGATCGGCAGGATGCTCGGGGATCCGTAGGGAGCCGCCGACACCGGGGCGCCGCCGTGCTCGATGGTCGAGACGACGCCGTCCTGCACGAGCGCGTGGACGTTGCGCTGCGCCTGCGGGTGTCCCGGCAGGAAGGGCGCGAGGTGCGCCTTCGCCGCGACCGGGCCGACGCCGGGTCCGCCGCCGCCGTGCGGGATGCAGAACGTCTTGTGCAGGTTCAGGTGCGAGACGTCGCCGCCGAAGTCGCCGAACCGGGCGAAGCCGAGGAGCGCGTTGAGGTTCGCGCCGTCGACGTAGACCTGGCCGCCGGCCTCGTGCACGGCCTCGCAGATCGCGCCGACCTCGTGCTCGTAGACGCCGTGGGTGGAGGGGTACGTGATCATCAGGCCCGCGAGCTCGTCGCGGTGCGCCGCGATCTTGGCCCGCAGGTCGTCGAGGTCGACGTTGCCGAGCTCGTCGCACGCGACGACCACGACGCGCATGCCGGCGAGCACGGCGCTGGCCGCGTTCGTGCCGTGCGCGCTCTGCGGGATGAGGCAGACCGTGCGCGCGTCGTCGCCATTCGCGAGGTGGTAGCCGCGGATCGCGAGGAGGCCCGCGAGCTCGCCCTGGCTGCCGGCGCTCGGCTGGAGGCTCACGGTGTCGTAGCCCGTGACGTCGGCGAGCCAGGTCTCCAGCTGGAGGACGAGCTCGAGGTAGCCCTCGACGTCGTCCGCCGGGGCGAAGGGGTGGATGGCCTGGAACTCGGGCCAGGTCACCGCCTCCATCTCGGTGGCGGCGTTGAGCTTCATGGTGCAGGAGCCGAGCGGGATCATGCCGCGGTCGAGCGCGTAGTCCTTGTCGGAGAGGCGCTTGAGGTAGCGCATCATGCCGGTCTCCGAGCGGTGCGTGGAGAAGACGGCATGCGTGAGGTACTCGCTCGTGCGGATCGAGCCGTGCGGGATCGACGACAGGTCGCCCGCGGCGCCCTCGTCCTCCGCGAGCTCGGCGCCGAACGCATGCGCGACGGCCGCGAGGTCCTCGGGGCGCGTGGCCTCGTCGACGCTGAAGCCGAGGGTGTCGGCGTCCACGCGGAGCAGGTTGACCCCACCCCGGGCGGCGGCGGCCAGGATCTCGTCGGCGCGGCCGGGAACGGAGACGCGCACGGTGTCGAAGAACGCGGCGTGGATCGGCTCGACGCCGACCGTCGCCAGCGAGCGGACGAGGCGGCGGGCGCCCCGGTTCGCCTGGCGCGCGATCACGCGGAGGCCCTTCGGCCCGTGGTAGACCGCGTACATCGACGCCATGACGGCGAGGAGCACCTGCGCCGTGCAGATGTTGCTCGTGGCCTTCTCACGGCGGATGTGCTGCTCGCGCGTCTGCAGGGAGAGGCGGTAGGCGGGGTGGCCGGCCGCGTCCTGGCTGACGCCGACGAGGCGGCCGGGCATCTGGCGCTCGAGGCCGGCGCGCACGGCGAGGTAGCCCGCGTGCGGACCGCCGAAGCCCATGGGCACGCCGAAGCGCTGCGAGGTGCCGACCGCGATGTCGGCGCCGAGCTCGCCGGGCGACGTGATCACCGTGAGGGCGAGCAAGTCGGCCGCGACGACCGCGAGGCCGCCCGCCTCGTGCACGCGCGCGATGACGGCGCTCGGGTCCCACACGCGGCCGGAGGCGCCGGGGTACTGGATGAAGGCGCCGAACGCGTCGGGCAGCTCGGCGGGATCCACCGTGGCGAGGTCGTGCGCGACCAGCTCGATGCCGACCGCGGCGGCGCGGCTGTCGAGGAGGGCGCGCGTCTGGGGCAGGGCGTCGGCGTCGATGAGGAACACGTCGGTCTTGGCCTTGGAGGCGCGGCGCGCGAGCAGCATGCCCTCGACGACGGCGGTGGCCTCGTCGAGCATGGACGCGTTCGCGGTCGCGAGCCCGGAGAGCTCCGCGACCATCGTCTGGAAGTTGATCAGCGCCTCGAGGCGGCCCTGCGAGATCTCCGGCTGGTACGGCGTGTAGGCCGTGTACCAGCTCGGGTTCTCGAGCACGTTGCGGGTGATCACGGCGGGCGTGATCGTGTCGTGGTAGCCGAGGCCGATCACCGACGTGCGCACGCGGTTGCGGCCCGCGATGCGGCGGAGCTCGGCGAGGGCGTCGCGCTCGGTGGCCGCCTCGGGCAGCACGGAGTCGCCCTCGGTGCGGAAGCGGTCGACCTGGATGGTCTCGGGCACGGCCTTCGCCAGCAGCGACGGGATCGAGTCGTGGCCGAGGACGCCGAGCATGGTCGCGCGGGCCTCGGAGTCGGTGCCGATGTGGCGGGCGCCGAACGCCCCGGGCGCGAAGGCCGAGGACTCCTCCGCGATGTCGGGGGCGGCGGCGGGTGCGGGTGCGGGCGTGGCCGAGCGGGTGCCGGCGTCGACGGCGGTCACTCGCCCACCAGCGCGACGTACTCGTCGTGGCTGAGGAGCGTCGGCAGCGCCGCGAAGCGCACCTTCACGAGCCAGCCGGCGCCGAAGGGGTCGCTGTTGACGAGGTCGGGCGAGGCCACGACGTCGTCGTTGACCTCGGTGACGGTGCCGTCGATGGGCGCGAACAGCTCGCCGACCGACTTGGTCGACTCGATCTCGCCGACGACCTCGCCGCCCGCGAGCTCGTCGCCCACGGCGGGCAGCTCGACGAAGACGACGTCGCCGAGCTTGTCGGCGGCGTAGGCCGTGATGCCGACGGTCGCGACGTCGCCGTCGACCTGCACCCACTCGTGCTCGGCGGTGTACTGGAGGCTGGTCTGATCGGTCATGCGGAGGCCTTTCGCGAGTAGAAGGGGAGGGTCACGACGGTGGCGGGCACGCGCGTGCCGCGGACGTCGACGGCGAGGCGCGTGCCGGGGGCGGCGAGCGAGGGATCCACGTACGCCATGGCGACGGGGTGGCCGAGCGTGGGCGACAGGGCCCCGCTCGTGACGATGCCGACGGGCGCGACGGCGCCCTCGGTGGCCTCCATCACGGCCTCGAGGGCCGCAGCGGAGTCGCCCGCGGCCTCCTCGGCGTAGACGGGGTAGTCGGCGCGGGGCGCGCGGCGGCCCTCGGTGACGAGGCCGACGAGCACGCGGGCGACGGGATCCGGTCCCTTCTCCACCGCGGCGCGACCGCGGAAGTCGCCCTCCTTGGCGAGCGCGACCACCTTGCCGAGGCCGGCCTGCACGGGCAGCGTATGGAGGCCGAGCTCGTGGCCGTAGAGCGGCATGCCCGCCTCGAGGCGGAGCGTGTCGCGGCAGGCGAGGCCCGTGTTCAGGAGGCCGAGTGGCGTGCCGGCCGCGACGAGCGCCTCCCACAGGGCGACGGCGTCCTCGGTCGCGACGTACAGCTCGTAGCCGTCCTCGCCCGTGTATCCGGTGCGGGCGACGAGCACGTCCTGGCCGGCGAAGCGCGCGGCCGTGGCCCGGTAGTAGCCGAGCGCCTCGAGCGGCGTCTCGGTCTCGAGGCCGACGGTGGCCTCGAGGATCGCGCGGGACACCGGGCCCTGCACGGCGATGAGCGCGACGTCGTCGCTCGCGTCGTCGACCTCCACGTCGTCCCGGCCTCGGGCGGCCTCCGCGAGGACGGCGAGCACGGGGTCGTGGTTGCCCGCGTTGGCGACGACGAGGAAGGACTCCTCGCCCGTGCGGTAGACGATGAGGTCGTCGACGATGCCGCCCGAGGGATCCAGCAGCAGCGTGTACTTGGCCTGCCATTCGGCGATGGCGGAGAGCTTGCCGGCGAGGACGGAGTCGAGGAACGCGGCGGCGCCCTCCCCCTCCACCGCGATCTCGGCCATGTGCGAGATGTCGAAGATGCCGGCGGCCTCGCGCACGGCGCGGTGCTCGGCGAGGTCGCTCGTGTACCGCACGGGCATGAGCCAGCCGGCGAAGTCGGTGAAGGAGGCGCCGGCGGCCTCGTGCACGGCGTGCAGCGGGGATCGGCGGGGCGGTGACCCGGCGTCGGTCTCGGCGGGTGCGTCGGTCATGGAGTCCTCCGGTCGTCTCCGGCGCGGATGCCGGATGCGGGACTCCCCCTCTGTCATGGGCCTGAGAGCTTCGCGCCGTCCGAGGACGGTGCTTTCACCGTGGGCGAGCCGTGCGGGACGGCTGCTTTTCAGAGTGGCCAGTGCATCGCGGTACGTGGACCTGAGAGATTGGCGGGGAGGCTTGCTCCTTCGGTGCTCCCGGAGGAGCTCTCCCGCGATGCGTGCGCGGCCGTGTGTTCGGAGACCAGCATATCGAGCGGGACGTTTCGGGCGCGTGACGATTCCCCGCCGATCCCCTCCGCCGGAGACGACGACGCCGCCGCATCCGGGTGGATGCGGCGGCGTCGGGTGGGCGGGTCGACCCGCGGGATCAGATCGCGTCGGGCGAGGGCGCGACGGGCGCCTGCGGCGCGCCGTCCTCGTCCTGGTCGATGACGCGGCGCACGTCGTCGGCGAGCTGCGCGACGCCCTCGGGCATCATCTCGAAGCCGTCGGTGGTGCCCACGTTGATGACGAGGCCGGTGCCCTCGGGGATCGCCTGGACGAGCTCGGCGGCGGGGATGGTGGCGACGTGGTCGGCGACGCTCGTGACCTTCTCGTCGATGCGGTCCTCGTGCGTGAACGCGGCGAGCATGGGCACGCCGTCGCGGTCGAAGAGGACGGGCTGGAGCTGGTCGGTCTCCGGGGTGAGGGGCATGGCGGTGGGCACCACGACCGTCGTGTTGATGAACTCGGTGAGGACGGCGGTCATGTCGGACTCGCCCGCCTGGCCGCGCGCGATGGCCTGCTCGAGGGGGGTGGGCTCTCGGTCCTGTGAATCGGTCATGCGTCCATCGTGCCCGATCCGGCGGGGCGGCGGCTGACCGCGGCGGCCGGACGGGGCGTCGTCGCGGCCGTGCGCGGAGTTAGGATCGTCTCTTCCACCCGCCATCCGTCCCGAGGGGAGACGCCCGTGTCGATCGGACGCCAGCGCCCCCGCGGCGAGCTCGAGGCCGCCATCATGGACGCCCTGTGGGACGCCGACGAGCCGCTCACGGCCAAGGACGTCGTCGCCCGCATCCCGGATCCGCGCCCCGCGCTCACGACCGTGCTCACGGTGCTCGACCGTCTCGGCCAGAAGGGGCTCGTCACGCGCTCCGACGAGGCGCGCGCGCTCACGTTCGCGCCCGCCCGGTCGCGCACCGACCACGCGGCGTCGCTCATGTCGGGCGCGCTCGCCGCCACCAAGGACCGCGAGGCGGCGCTGCTGCGCTTCGCCGGCACGCTCGACGGGGACGACCTCACGGCACTGCGTCGCGCGCTCGGCGGGGACGACCGGGCCTAGGCGGGACCGCTAGCGCGGGTCGTCGGCGCCGTCGTACGGTCCGCCGACGCTGCCGTCCTCCCCGGGGAACCGGCGCGACGACCGGCGCACGACGCCGACCACCACGAGCACGGCGGCCGCGAGGATCACGAGGCCGATGAGCACGAAGACCCAGACGGGCGTGGTCTCCGCCGTCTCGGCGAGCGGCACGGACGCGCCGGACTGCGCGTCCGACGTGGGCGCGGGCGCGACGGACTCGGCGTCCTGCGTGGTCATGGTGCCCTCGGGCTCGGGCGTCGCGGTGGCCGCGCTGCCCGCCCAGGCGTCGCCGCAGGCCGGGGCCGCGAGGATCGCGGGGGTGCCCGTCGTGTCGCCCGTCGGCGCGTAGGTGAAGGAGTAGGTGCCGTCGATGGGGTGGCTGTCGCTCGAGACCGCGCGCCACGTGACCTGGTAGGTGCCGGCGGTGCCGAGCGCGATGCGGGTCGTGGCGGTGGATCCGTCGACGGCGACGCAGCCGTCCTCGTGGAAGGAGCCGTCCGAGGAGTTGACCACCTGGATCGCGAAGCCCGAGGCCTGCGCGTCGAGCGCGAGCAGCTCCTCGCTGAAGTCGAGCGCGACGGTGCCGGGCTCGTCCGTGACGGTGGCGTCGGCGGCGGGGGTGGATCCCACGAGCCGGTCGTGCGCGGACGCGGCGCCCGCCGGGATCAGCGCCCCGCCCAGCACGAGCGCTGCGGCAGCCGCGGCGAGCGCGGCGCGACGGAGGGGGGACGGGGTGCGGGGGTGGAGCGGAGACGCCATGGATCCATCATCTCCCGCGCATGGCGGCCCGAGAAGTTGACCCGACGCAACGATGTTCGCCCGCCGGTCGCCTGCGGTTCGCCTGGCGGGACCTATTTCGGCGGAATCTGAAATGCACCCCGCTCCGGGGGCATCACCCGAGGAGACCCGCACCCCCATGACAACCACGCCATCCCGGACGCGTCGCCGCGTCCTCCCGATCGCCGCAGCCGCCGTCGCCGCGACGATCCTCCTGCCGGCGGGCGCCTTCGCCGCCGGCGCGGCGCTGTCGCAGAACGGCGGCGCCCAGCGCCTCGCCGGCGACCAGACCGCCCAGATCCGCTCCGAGATCAAGAACGCCTCCGCGAAGAACGTCATCCTCCTCATCGGCGACGGCATGGGCGACTCCGAGATAACCATCGCCCGGGACTACGCCTACGGCGCCGCCGGACGCCTCCCGGGCCTCGACGCGCCGCCCCTGACCGGCCAGTACACGACGTACTCCCTCGAGAAGAGCGGCGACCGCAAGGGCCAGCCCGACTACGTGCCCGACTCGGCCGCGACCGGCAGCGGCTGGGCCACCGGCACCAAGACCAACGACGGGGCGATCAGCGTCGACATCGACGGGAAGCCGCAGGCGACCCTCACCGAGATCGCGAAGGCCAACGGGCTGCGCACCGGCGACGTCAGCACCGCGGAGATCCAGGACGCCACCCCGGCCGTCCAGGTCGCGCACGTCGACAGCCGCTCCTGCTACGGGCCCGACTCCGCCTCGTGCGGCGACGACGCGCTCGCCGCCGGCGGCCTCGGATCCATCAGCGAGCAGCTGCTGGACACCCGCCCCGACGTCACGTTCGGCGGCGGATCCGCGAGCTTCACCCAGACCGCGAAGGCCGGCCGGTACGAGGGCCAGACCCTCTTCGCCCAGGCCGACCAGCGCGGCTACCAGGTCGTGCAGGACGCCGCGGGCCTGGCGGACGTGAAGACCGCCGACCAGACCGCGCCGGTGCTCGGCCTGTTCACCCCGGGGAACTTCCCGACGCGCTTCGCGCCGACCCCCGCGACCGTCGGCGGCGCCGACCTCGCGCCCGTCACCTGCACCGAGAACCCCGCGCGCCTCGGGAGCGACCTGTCGCTCCGGACGCTGACGGACAAGGCGATCTCGCTGCTCGACACCAGGAAGGGCGGCAAGGGCTTCTTCCTCCAGGTCGAGGGCGCCAGCATCGACAAGCAGGACCACGCCGCCAACCCGTGCGGGCAGATCGGCGAGACGCTCGACTTCGACGAGTCCGTGCAGGCCGCCATGGCCTTCGCGAAGAAGGACGGCAACACGCTCGTCATCGTCACCGCCGACCACGCGCACTCCAGCCAGATCGTGGACAGCACGCCTCCCACCTCGCTCAGCGCCGCCGTGCGCACCCTCGAGGGCGGCGTGATGAAGCTGTCCTACGGCACCGCGGGCCTCGGCGGATCGCAGCAGCACACCGGCACCCAGGTCCGCGTCGCGGCCTACGGTCCGGGAGCGGCGAACGTCGTCGGCCTCACCGACCAGACGGACACCTTCTTCACGATGGCGAACGCGCTGAAGCTCGACCGCAGCACGGCCGCGCTCAGCAAGGGCGCATCGGTCGTCGCCAGCGACTACCGGCCCGACCGGGGCGAGGAGATCACCGTCACGGGCAGCCGCTTCGCCGGCGACCGCCAGGTGACCCTCACCACGTCCGCCGGGGACCTCGTCGGCACGTACGACGTCATCGACGGCAAGGTCGCCATCCCGTTCACGGCCCCGGCCACCGCGGGACCGCTCACGCTGACCCTCACCGGCGTGCAGACGGGCAAGGTCGTCACCGCCAAGGTGACCGTCCGCTAGCACCGCGGCTCTCCACGGGCGCCCCCTCGGCCACGGCCGGAGGGGCGCCTTCCGCGTCTCCGGGCGTCGCGCACCCGCGCCCGTGTTGCGCCGAGCGTCGCATCACGATGGACTCGTCGGATGCACACCGCACCCCAGGACGCCCCCGGTGACGGCACGGCGCGATCCGCCGGCCTCACCGCCGACGAGATCGACCGGATCCGCCGCGACTTCCCCATCCTCGACTCGGAGGTGAACGGCCACCCGCTCGTCTACCTCGACTCGGCCGCCACCTCCCAGAAGCCGCGCCAGGTGCTGGACGCGGAGCGCGCGTACCTGGAGCACCGCAACGCCGCCGTCCACCGGGGCGCGCACACGCTCGCGGCCCTCGCGACGGAGGAGTTCGAGGAGGCGCGGGAGAAAGTCGCGCGCTTCGTCGGCGTCGACGCGGGCGAGATCGTGTGGACCTCGAACGCGACCGAGGGGCTGAACCTCGTCGCGTACGGCCTCGGGAGCGCGGCCGCGCCGGCGTCGATCCGCGTGCGGGAGGGCGACGAGATCGTCGTCACGGAGTCGGAGCACCACGCGAACCTCATCCCGTGGCAGCAGCTCGCGCTCCGCACGGGCGCCCGGCTGCGGTTCATCCCCGTCGACGACCAGGGCGCGCTGCGGCTGGAGACGCTGGGCGACGTCATCACGGAGCGCACGCGCGTCGTCGCGCTCGCGCACGTCTTTAACGTGCTGGGCGGGGTCGCGCCGCTCGGACCCGTCATCGCGCGGGCGCGGGAGGTCGGGGCCCTCGTCGTGCTCGACGCCTGCCAGTCCGTGCCGCACCTCCCCGTCGACCTGCGCGCCCTCGACGTCGACCTCGCCGTGTTCTCCGGCCACAAGATGCTCGCGCCGACGGGCATCGGGGTGCTCTACGGGCGCCGCCAGGTGCTCGAGGCGCTGCCGCCGTTCCTCACGGGCGGGTCGATGATCACGACCGTGACGATGGAGGCGGCCGAGTTCCTCCCGCCACCGCAGCGGTTCGAGGCCGGCACGCAGCGCATCTCGCAGGTCGTGGCGCTGGGCGTCGCGGTCGACTACCTCGAGGCGGTCGGCATGGACCGGATCGCGGAGCACGGGCGGCGCATCGGGGAGCGGCTCGTGACGGGTCTCTCGGGGATCACGGGCGTGCGCGTGCTCGGCCCGGCCGCCGACGGCCACCGTGTCGGGCTCGCGGCGTTCGACCTGGCGGGCGTGCACGCGCACGACGTGGGGCAGATCCTCGACGACCGCGGCATCGCCGTGCGCGTCGGCCACCACTGCGCGCAGCCGCTGCATCGCCGGCTCGGGCTCACCGCGTCGACGCGCGCGAGCGGGACCCTGCACACGACCGACGCCGAGATCGACCTGCTGCTGCAGGGCGTCGAGGACGCCGCCGCCTTCTTCGGGTCCGGCCGATGAGCGCTCCCGCGTCTGGCGGCGGCGCGCTGTACCAGGAGCTGATCCTCGACCACTCGCGCACGCCCGAGGGCCAGGGCGACCCCACGGGCTGGCCGCTGCACGCGCACCAGGTGAACCCGACGTGCGGGGACGAGATCACCCTCGGGATCCGCGTCGAGGACGGTCGCGTGGCCGAGATCGCGTGGACGGGACACGGCTGCGCGATCTCGCAGGCGTCGGCGTCGATGCTCGTCGGCGTGCTCGACGGCGCGGACCTGGAGACCGTGCACGCGCGGGCCGAGGCGTTCCGCGAGGTCATGCGGAGCCGAGGCGCGTCCCACCTCGACCCGGAGGAGTTCGGCGACGCGGTCGCGCTCGACGGGGTCTCACGGTACGTGGGCCGCGTGAAGTGCGCGATGCTGCCGTGGACGACGCTGGAGGAGGCGCTCCGGGCGGGCTGACCCGGCCGTCCCCGCGCGGGGCGGGCAGAGTGGGGAGACGGGCCGCGCGAGGCGGCCGCCCGCGACACCAGGAGGATCCGTGGCCCCCGACGACGACATGCCGAGCACCATCCGCCGCTCCCCCGAGCACGCGCAGGCCACCTGGTCGGCGGCGCACGCGGCGGCCGAGGAGCAGTACGGATCCGGCGAGCGCGCCGAGCGCACCGCCTACGCCGCGCTCAAGCACGGCTTCGAGAAGGTCGGCGACCACTGGGAGCCGAAGGAGTCAGCGGGGCCGTCGGACGCGGGCGCCGAGGAGCGCGGCGCGGGCACGGCCGGCGGGGTCGACGCGAACGCGTCGAAGGCGCACCTGATGGAGGTGGCGCGCCGTCTCGACGTCGCCGGCCGCAGCCGCATGACGAAGGACGAGCTGGTGGAGGGGATCCGGAAGGCGAACGACCGCGAGACCCGCCGGGCGCGCGAGCGCGAGGGCTGAGGCGGGGCGCCCGTCCCGAACGGACGGGCGCCCCGTCGGGTCAGCCGATCGTCGTGCCGCCGCGCACGTCGTCGAGCACCGTGAGGAGCGCGCCCTGCGTCCAGACGCCGACGCGCCCGGTCGCGTCGTGGAAGCGCGCCGCGTCGGCGTCGGAGAGCTCCCTGGTGCCGACGAGGTCGTCGCCGAGCTGGATCTCCACGGTGTCGTCCGCCGTGTACCGCGCGGTGAGCACGTCGCCCGCGATCAGCCGCACCGGGATCGCCGGGTAGGCCGTGCGGGTGCCGTCGGTCGCGATGGCGGTCGTCGTGATCGCCTTCGACCGCGCGTCGTAGGTCACGGTGATCGCGCCGCGGTCGACCGTGCGGGCCGACTGCGCCTTGAGCACCAGGCCCACGGACCGCGCCGTGCGCGCCACCTTGGTCAGCGTCACGGACGCCTCCTGCGTGGCGCCGAGCACCTCGGGTCGGAGCAGCGCGCCGCCCTGGTAGGGGCGGAGCGTGCCGGCCGCGAGGCGGTAGGCGGTGGCGGCGGTGTCGCCGGTCCAGGATCCGCCGACCGCGGAGCCGCGGCGCGCGAAGTCGTCGAGCACGGCCGCCTGCACCCGGAAGGTGCGCGTGATCGACTCGGCGGGGGCGAACTCGCCGTCCCCGGCCTGTGTGGCGGTGATCGTGCAGACGCCCGCGGAGGTCGGCGAGAGCCGCGTCCCCGTGACCGTGCACGCGCCGGACGCCTGGAACGACACGGGTAGGCGCGAGGTCGCGGTGGCCGTCAGAGCGATCGCGTCGCCGCCCGCGGTCGCGCCGGTCGGCGCGGTGAACGCGATCGTCTGCGCGGCGAGCGCGGCCGGGCCGCCGGACACCATGAGGAAGCTGACCTGGATGTCCGGGCCCGCCGCCTTCGCGATCTCCACCCTCAGCACCCCGTCCGCCCCGACGGTCGCGGTGTACGCGCTCGACGAGTCGGCGCCGAACGGCCGGGCGGTCTCCACGACCTGCCCGTTGAGCGTGATGCGCGCGGCGCGGCTGGCGGTGGTCCACGGGTCCGAGAACCCGAGGTCGACGCGGTGCTCGCCCGGGGTGAGCCCGCCGAAGGAGTAGGTCAGCGTCGCGCCGGACTTCGCCCAGCGCAGCGTCGAGTAGAGGTCGCCGGTGGCGTCGCCCTTCACGTCGCTGGATCCGGTCCAGCCCCAGGTGGCGCCCGTGGCAGGATCCGCGCCGAGGGGCTGCTCCGGGACCGAGCCGAGGAGCGGCCCGTCGGCGGCGGACGCGGCGACGATCGCCGCCCAGTCGGCCGTGGCCCAGCCGCCCGCGTCGACCGCGTACTCGAGGTCCTGCGGGACGACGACCACGCGGCGGACGAGCGTGCGCCCGTCGTCGAGGGTGCCGCGGAGCTGCACGGGGCCGGCCCCGGCGAGCGCCGCGGCCTCCCAGGTGATCCCCGTCGTCGTGGTCGCGCCGCCGCTGGTCACCTCGACCTCGGCCGGCAGCGCGGAGGCGTCGTCGGTGCGCACAATCGCGGGGATCGCGGTCGTGACCTCCCACGGCGCGTACGCCGGGATGTCGCGGACGCTCCACGTGCCCGGGTTCGCGAGGGTCATGGATCCGCCCTCGCCGAAGGACAGCGGCAGCCAGATGTAGGGCGCGTTCGCGAGGTCGTCCGGGGTCCACCGGTCGCCCATGTAGGCGAAGCGGCCGTTCTCCGGGTCGATCGGGATCACGGAGGTGCTCTGCGAGCCGAAGGTCGTGCCGGCGCCGTCGCCCTGCGCGGGGTTGCCGCGGTCGGTCCAGGTGCCGAGGATGTCGGTCGCCGTGGCGTAGGACGCCGGGTTCGGGTTCCAGCCCGTCGCACCCGAGGTGATCAGGTAGTAGGTGCCGTGCGACTTGAACAGCACGGGCGCCTCGCGGTGCGCGCCGACGTAGGGGCGCGTGAAGTCGACGCCCTTGACGGCGTCGGCCGGACCCGTGGCGAGCGCGGTGTAGTCGGCGTCGAGCTTCGAGATGTAGAGCGAGTAGTTCTCCTCGCTCGAGTAGACGATGTAGGCGGTCCCGTCGTCGTCGACGAAGAGGTTCATGTCGCGCGCCATGCCCTTGCTCTCGGGCTGGTAGTCGGGCTCCCCGGGCGGCGCCTCGTGCAGGCGGTAGTCCTGGAGGTAGCGGAACGGGCCGGTCGGCGAGTCGGAGACGGCGACGCCCGCGGTGGCCTTGGCGTACTGCGCGTCGCTCGTGGCGGTGGGGCCGTCGGTGTGGATCCACATCACCCACTGGCCGGTCGCCGCGTTGTGGACGACCTTCGGGCGCTCGAGGATCGCGGCGGGGCGCGTGGATCCGCCGGCGGGCACGGTGCCGAGGTCCTCGTAGACGGCGGCGCGCGCGTCGGCGTCGAGGTCGCCGTAGAGGCCGGCGAAGTAGGGGTCGGCGTCGAACTGGTCGGGCGACGACATGGCCCGGAGGACGAGGCCCTCGTCGGTCCAGGCCTCGAGGTCGTGCGAGGAGTAGACGTGCACGCCGGGGCTCGAGGCGTAGCCGTTGGAGCGGTCCTCGCCGTACCAGTAGTAGATCGTGTCGCCGGCCTCGTCGACAGACGGGACGATCTGGCCGCCGTGGGCCTGGATCACCTCGCCGGACGTGTCGAGACGGGCCTCACCGGGCGTGAAGGTGGCGTCCTCGACGGCCGCCGGCGCTGGCGGGGTCGCGGCGGCCGGAGCGGCGGCGCGGGCGGCGGCGGGTGCCGACGCGTGCGTCGCGGCGTGCGCCGGCAGGCCCGCGAGGGACAGGGCGGTGGCGAGCCCCGCGGTGACGGCGAGCGCCCGGATGCCCCTCCTCCTCGTGGGGCTCGGGGCCTCGCCTTCGACGGGCGTCCCGCGTCCGGGTGCGGATGGTTGCGTGATCATCGTCGATCGTCCTCCAGGTGCGCGATGCGGATCCGGACGCCCCGCATCGTCGCGGTGCCCCCTCGCATCGCCTCCCACGCTAGCCCCGGAGGTCGGTGCCATGTCACATGGGATCCGGGGTGGACCTCCCATGCCGGACCCCGCGCGCCGTCCGCCGGGTCAGGGAAGGTCGACCCGGAACAGCTCGCAGTCCGCGTCGTAGTAGGCGCGCGTGCGGCCGAGGGGACGCATCCCGATCCGCCGGCACACGGCCTGCGACGGCGCGTTCTCCGGGTTCGTCACGGCCAGCACCCGGGTCAGCCCGCCCTCGGCCGCGTGCGCGAGCACCCGCCGGGCCGCCTCCGTCGCGACGCCGCGACCCCACGCGTCCGGATGCAGGTGCCAGCCGATCTCCGTCTCGCCGTCCTCCGGCGCGTCGCGCGGGGCCGGGTCGTCGCCGGCGAGCGGCGCGGCCGACGCGGGCAGGTCCTTGAGCAGGAGCGTGCCGAGGAGCGCGCCGCCGTCGCGGTCCTCGATCGCCCAGATGCCGCGCACGGGGTGGTCGAGCGCGGCGTAGCGGGCGGAGCGCGCGACGGCCTGGGCGGGATCCGTCTGCACCGCGCCCGTGCCGATCCACCGCATCACCTCGGGCCGCGAATGCAGGTCGAGGAGGAAGGGCGCGTCGGCCTCCGTGAAGCGGCGGAGGAGCAGGCGGTCGGTCGCGAGGTCGGGCATCGCCCCAGGCTAGTCAGCGACGTCGGTGGCTCCCCCTAGCGTGACGGCATGCCCGAGCCGGTGGATGCGTGGTGGGCGCGACGCCGCTGGTCGCGCGGCCTCGACGTGCCGTACCCGGTGGGCACCTACCGGGAGGCGTGGGCGTCGTTCCCCGTGCTCATCCGGCAGTACCACCCGGATCTCAACCGCGGCATCACGCTCACGCAGGTGCCGCCCGCGGCCGACGTCCTCCTCACCTGGCAGTGCGACGTCGGGCACGTCTTCGTCGCGACGCCCGAGGAGCAGCGGAGGCGGCCGGGCCGCGAGCGCCGCCGCTCGTCGTGGTGCCCGGACTGCGCGGAGGCCGCGGCGCCGCGCACGCCCGTGCTGCCGATGGCGGATCAGGTGCGGTGGCCCGGGGCGTCGCCGCTCGTGGCGGGGCCGGTGGCGGGCGGATCCGCGTCCGGCGCGTCCGGCGGATCGCCGTCGACGGCCGGCGGCCAGACGCGTCCCCGGCGCGGCGCGCGCGACGGACGGCCCGCGGTCGGCGGCACGGCCCGCGACCGGCGTGGGAAGAACGGCACCCCGAGCACGGTCGGGCCCGACGAGCGCCGCGGATCCCCCGCCACGGCCACCACGCCGACCCGCGCCCGCCGATCCCCCGCCGTCTGCGCGAAGACGCCCGACCTCCCCGTCGGCGAGCCGTTCGCCAGCGCGTGCGCGCCGCCGCCCGCGTCCGCCGTCGAGGAGCGCCTGCGGCAGGATCTCGCCGCGCGCCTGGATCACACGCCCGGCCTGAACGCCGTACGGCTCGCCCGCCCCTTCTTCGAGCACCTCGAGGCGTGGCCCGACATCCTGCTGCCCGAGCTGCGTGTCGCGATCGAGTACGACTCGACCGGCCGCCACGGCCTCGAGCACGTCGGCCGCCGCGAGGAGGCCGACCGACGCAAGGACCGCGCGCTGCGGGCCGCCGGCTGGGAGGTGATCCGCATCCGCACCGGCAAGCTGCCGCCCCTCGGGCCGTACGACCTGTGCGTCGCGGGCCTCACCCGCGGCACGGTGGATCAGCTCCTCGACCGGCTCCGCGAGATCCGCGGCCCGTTCCTGGTGGACGCCTACCTGCGGGAGGTGCCGCCGCCGGCCGCGACCGGATGAGCGGCGCGGGCCGCGGGCGTCAGCTGACCCGCAGCGCCAGCGCCTCGCTCCGCCAGCGGGCGAGCAGCTCCCACGGATCCGGCTGGCCCGCGGCGAGCGCGGCGACGTGCGCCCGCAGCTCGGTGTCGAGCGCGAACCACTCGGTGCGGTCGTAGCGCTGCCGCGCGAACCGCGCGTGCCGGGCCCGCTCCACCGATCGACCGCCGCGTTCGAAGGCCAGCAGGTCGTCGTGCCGCAGCGTGCCGAGCCGCTGCCGCGGATTGGCGCTGGTGCCGATCTTCATCCGGTCGCCGAAGCGGATGTAGTAGACGACGTCGACGCGCGGCGGCGCCAGCTCCCCGTCCGGGTGGTCGCCGTGCCGCCACTCGCACACCGCGCACAGCCAGCCCGACGGGTACCGGACGCCGAGGCGTGATCCGCACGCCGGGCAGGGCGACGGCAGCACGTCCTCGACGCCGTGCTCGCGCTCCGCCCACGCGGCCGCGCCCACGAGGTGCACGGCGCACAGCGGCACGGGTGCGCCGGGTTCAGCCGCCGCGTCGCAGCCCTCGGCGCGGCACGGGGCGGATCCGGTCGACGTCATGCCCCGACGCTATGCGCGGGCGCCGACACCGGAACCCGGACCGGCGGTCCGGACGACCTCAGCGCGCCGCCCGCACGACGAAGGGCGCCTGGTCCTCGAGGCCACGGCGGAGCTCGACCGAGGTCCACGGCACGGGAGCGTCGGCGAAGATCGGCTCGAGCACCTCCCACATGATGCGGCGGTCCGGGCCGACGAAGTAGACGTCGTAGGAGTCCTCGCCGAACTCGTTGCCGTCGATCCATCCGGCCTCGAGCAGCTGCAGGGCGTCATCGCCCGCGATCTCGGTCGCGGCCAGCGACTCGAACGCCTCGTACGCGGTCGCCGCCTCGCCGGCCTCGAAGCGCAGCACGACCCAGTCGTCGGGCTCGTCCTCGCGGGTCCACGGGCGCGCGGCCGCGACGATCGCCATGGTCAGGCCGGTGATGATCCCGGTGAGGAGGAGCGCCCGGATCCGCGGCGTCATGGCCGCGCCCGCCCGGCGTCTCCTGCTGCTGCGCTCATGCGACATCCCCGTCCCGGCGGCCGTCCACCCGGGACCGCGCACCACGTCCCAGTATCCCCGCACGATCGCCTCCGTGGCGTGTCGACCGCGAACCTGGACCGGGAACGGTCCTGATGGGTACCTTTCCCTCCACGAGCAGGCGGTCCGCCTGCTCACCCCGTCCGCTTGGCCGAAGGAGCGCAGTGTCCGAGCCGAGCACACACGAGGAATTGATCTCCTCGATGGCGACCGTCTTCGACCTCATGGATGCCGCGACGCTCGACGCCTGGGAAGGCCTCACCGGCCTGCAGATCCAGCTGCTGCGCGTCGTCGCCACCGGGATGCAGGTGGACCGCCAGTCGCTCTCCATGTGGACCCGCACCTCGCGCGCGGCCCTCGTGCCGAGCCTCGCGGCGCTGCTGCAGCGGCGGATCCTCGTGGAGGAGGCGGATGGGGAGGGGGCGCGCCTGGTCGTCGGGCCCGCCGGCCGGGAGCTCCTCGAGACGGTGATGCGCGCCCGCACCGGCTGGATCCGCGGGGCGTGCGCCTCCGTGCAGCCGCCCGTCGACGAGGGCGAGCTGCGGCGCGCGATCGGCGCTCTGCAGCGCATCGTCGACGGCGCCTGACCCGGGGATACCACGCGACGCCGGCCGATCCTGCCCCCTCGACCGCTCGCCACCGCGCCCCTAGTGTGGGGAAATGGCGAATCCCATCGAGGCCCAGGCACCCCCGAGATCCGAGTTGAAGCGCTCCATCACGGTCAAGCAGCTGTACTTCTACGTGGTCGGCGACGTCCTCGGATCCGGCATCTACGTGCTCGTCGGCCTCGTGGCCGCGGCCGTGGGCGGCGCGTTCTGGATGGCGTTCCTGGTGGGCGTCTCCATCGCGACCATCACGGGCCTCGCCTACGCGGAGCTCGTCACGAAGTACCCGCAGGCCGCCGGCGCCTCGCTCTACATCAACAAGGCGTTCCGCAGCCCGGTGCTCACGTTCTTCATCACCATCTGCATGCTCAGCGCCAACATGGCCGCCGTCGGATCCCTCGCGGCCGGCTTCGTGCGCTACCTCAGCGACCTGATCGGCCTCCCCGAGTCCGCGATCTGGGCGACCACCGGCATCGCGGTCGCGTTCGTCGCCGTCATCACGGCGATCAACCTCATCGGCATCAGCGAGTCGGTCGTCGCGAACGTGATCATGACGTTCGTCGAGATCAGCGGCCTCATCATCGTCGTCGCCATCGGCGTGATCGCGCTGGTCGAGGGCGTGGGCGACCCCGCCGTGCTGCTGCAGTTCCAGGTCGAGGGCGGCCCCGGATCCGCGGTGCTGGCCGTGCTCGCCGGCGTCTCGCTCGCGTTCTTCGCCATGACCGGCTTCGAGAACGCGGCGAACGTGGCCGAGGAGACCATCGACCCGTCGCGCGCGTTCCCCCGCGCGCTCATCGGCGGCATGATGACCGCCGGCGTCGTCTACGTGCTGGTCTCGATGGCCGCCGCCCTCGCCGTGCCGATCGACGCGCTGGCGGGCAACACGCTCCTCGAGGTCGTCCGCGCCGACCTCTTCTTCATCCCGGCGGCCGTGATGCTCGTGATCTTCGGCCTCATCGCCATGGTCGCCATCAGCAACACCGCGCTCGTGACCGTGGTGGCGCAATCGCGGATCCTGTTCGGCATGGCGCGCGAGAACGTCGTCCCCGCGATCTTCGCCAAGGTGCACCCGGCCCGCCGCAGCCCCTACGTGGCGCTGATCTTCGGCGGCGCGGTGGTGGCCGGCCTCCTCATCATCGGCGCGGCGATCCGCTCCAGCCAGGCCGGCATCCCCGAAGACGAGCGGCTCGACATCGTCGACCGCCTCGCGACCATCACCGTCGTGTTCCTCCTCTTCATCTACGCGCTCGTGATCGTCGCGTGCCTGAAGCTGCGCGGCCACGACGAGCGCGACGACACGTACCGCGCGAACACGCCGCTGCTGATCGTCGGGATCCTCGGGAACGTCGCCGTGCTGATCTACACGCTCGTCGACGACCCCGGAGCGCTGTTCTGGGTCGGCGGGCTGCTCGCGCTGGGGCTCGTTCTCTACCTCGCGCAGCGCACGTTCGGCGCGAAGAAGCCGGACCTGGAAGCGGCGGCGGGCGTCGCCGCAGCCGGACCCACGGACAGGGAGGTCTGACCCGTGCACGTCATCGTCACCACCGACGGATCCCAGGCATCGCTGCAGGCGGCCCGCCAGTTCCAGGTGATCGCGGACTCCCGCGAGATCACCGAGGTCACCGTGCTCGCGGTCGTGAGCCCCTACGCGGCCGCGCCGTTCGCCAACGAGCTCGGCCCGCGCCGCGCGACCGGCCAGACCGAGCTCAGCTACCGCCGCGACGCCGAGGCAGCCGTCGACACGGTCGCGGCGGTCTTCGACGGCTGGGGCCCGACCATCCACCGCGACGTGCGCAGCGGCTCCCCCGCCACCGAGATCATCCGCGCCGCCGAGGACCTCTCCGCGGGCCTGATCTCGATGGCCGCCGGCAGCCGCGGCCTCACCGCGACGATCCTGCTCGGCAGCACGGCCTCGCGCGTGCAGCACTCGGCGCCGTGCCCGGTGCTGATCTGCCGGCCGACGGTGCGCGGGCGGGGGTAGCGGCATGGCGGACGGTAGGTGACGCGAACCGACGGACGCCGGTGCATCTGAATCAGGCGGCGAGGATCTTGTTCGACTTGCTTCGATTGCACTTCCAGCAGAGGGTCTGGAGATTGTCGTGCGTGGACAGTCCGCCCTTGGACACGGGCACGATGTGGTCCACCTCAAGGAGCAGATGGGGCTCATCCACGACGGAGACCGAGCAGAAGCGGCAGGCGTGGCCATCGCGAGCCTTGATGAATTGACGTAGGCGGGCTGTCATCAGTGCACGCTGCCCTGCCGCGCTCTTGTCGAATCGGATCTTGCCGGCCAGCACATCGACGAGTTCGTCGATCGTCTCGTTGTTCAGCTTGATCGACGTCCTCTGCGAGCTGTTGCCACCTGCGCTCACGTACTCGAAGACATAGACCGGGTAGGGAATCACGATCCGCTTGACCTCGTAGCCGACCTGATTGCGGAACTCCTCCTCGTAGTGCTTCAGGATGAACGCCGGCGGGCGGATCGACTCGACGATGGCCGTCTCACGCTGGCGAAGGTTGCCGACCGCGTCCTCGAGACGCGCGATGTCCTCGCCCAGCGTCTCCACTTGCGTGAGCCGTGTCTCTGTCGCGGCGATGTTGAAGTACTTCATCAAGTACTTCAGCGGGTCGCCGCTGGCCGAACGGACCACCTGCAGGGAGCAGTTGTGCACGTTCGGATCCTCGAAGGACGCCTCGTTGCGATCCCGCCGATGCTTGTGATTGCTCGTGTTCTGGAAGGTGGCGAGGTGAGCATGAGTGCCCGTCTCAGCGACGGCGAGCTGGAACGAATCGCGCTCTCGGATCTCCGCGATGTACTCGGCCAGTTCGTTGTGCTCATCGACGAAGGCGGCGAGTTCGCGCTTCTGCGCGAGGAAGACCTCGCCCTTGAAGTAACGGTTCTTGCGGACGTTGCGCACGATCTTCGGGACGATGATGATGGCGAGGATCAGACCGACGACGGTCAGCGATATCTGCCAGTACGTGAAGATGAGGCTGATCAGGAAGATGATCAGGACCAACGCGATGATGTAGGGCAAGGGCCAGTCCTATCGGGGAGCTCGGGTCTCGACGAGGAGACGTGCGCCGTCATCTCTGGGCGGGAGACGACAGCGAAGAGGTGCCAGGCAGGAGGCGCGCCGACACTGCGACGAAACGCTACGAGACCTCGGCGCGCACGCCTAGGCCCCCTTTGTCGGGCCACCCACGTCTCCCCATGACGAGGAGGGCGGGTGATCCCCGTCAGCTGGCGACGGTCGCGATCAACTCCGTGAGCGTCCCCGCATCCACCACCCCGAGGATCCGCGCGCTGACCCGACCCTCGGGGTCGAGCACGAGCGTCGACGGGGTCGTGTTCGGCGCGGTGCGAGCCGCGAAGGCGAGCTGCACCGCGCTGTCCTGGCCGTCGAGGACGTTCGCGTAGGGGATGTCGAAGGTGCGGACGAAGGCGTCGACGCTCGCCGCCGAGTTCCTCGTGTTGACGCCGAGGAATGTCGCCGTGTCCGCGGTCGCGGCGCTGACCTGGCGCAGGTCGGCCGCCTCGACACGGCACGGGCCGCACTCGGCGTACCAGAAGTTGACCACGAGGACCTTCCCGCGGAACTGCTCGGCCGTCACCGTCGCACCGGTCGGGTCCTCCGCGGTGAAGGAGACCGGCTCGCCGCGGTCGTCCGCCGCGAACTCCGTGACCCGGCCATCGCCGGAGACGGTCCCGTTCCCGGCGCCATCGCCCGATCGGAAGTCGCTCGCGAGCTGATCCGTCGCCGTGCAGCCGCCGAGGGCCAGCGCGGCCGCGAGCACGAGGGCTGCGGCGGCGGTTCGGCGGATCACCCCGTCATGCTACGGCCGGTGCGACCGCCCGCCCGCCCGCCGCCGCCGCCGCAATGTAAAGCCCATGTGAACACTTCGCGGAAGCTCTCGTCCCCTGCGTATCGTGCTCAGCACCTCCCGGCCCGACGCGTCGCCGGTCGAGCGGGAGGATCCCCCACCCGCGAACGCCGACCCGCCCGGAGGCTTCCATGGCATCCGCCCCCCAGCTGCACAAGAGCCTCACGCAGAGGCAGCTCACCATGATCGCGATCGGCGGCGTCATCGGCGCCGGCCTGTTCGTGGGCTCCGGGGTGGTGATCAACGGCGCGGGCCCGGGCGCGTTCCTCACGTACGCGATCTCCGGCGTGCTGATCATCCTGGTGATGCGCATGCTCGGCGAGATGGCGACCGCGAATCCCAGCACCGGATCCTTCGCCGACTACGCCCGGCACGCCCTCGGCGGCTGGGCCGGGTTCTCGATGGGCTGGCTCTACTGGTACTTCTGGGTCATCGTCGTGGGATTCGAGGCGGTCGCCGGCGCGAAGGCCCTCACCTACTGGTTCGACGCGCCGCTCTGGCTCCTCTCCCTCGGACTCATGGCGCTGATGACCGCCACCAACCTCATCTCCGTCGGCGCGTTCGGCGAGTTCGAGTACTGGTTCGCGGGTATCAAGGTGGCCGCGATCATCCTGTTCCTCGGCCTCGGCAGCCTCTACGTCCTCGGCATCTGGCCGGGCCGCTCGCTTGACTTCTCGAACCTCGTCGCCAACGGCGGCTTCTTCCCGAACGGCGTCGGCGCGATCTTCTCCTCCGTCGTCGTCGTGATCTTCTCCATGGTCGGCGCGGAGATCGCCACCATCGCGGCCGCCGAGTCGAAGGACCCCGCGAAGGCCATCCGGAAGTCCACCAACTCCGTGATCCTCCGCATCTCCCTCTTCTTCGTCGGCTCGCTCTTCCTGCTCGCCGTGATCCTCCCCTGGGATTCCACGGAGCTCGGCGCCAGCCCGTTCGTGAGCGCGTTCGACCGGATGGGGATCCCCTTCGCGGGCGACGTGATGAACGCGGTCGTCCTCACCGCCGTGCTCTCGTGCCTCAACTCCGGCCTCTACACGGCGAGCCGCATGCTGTTCGTGCTCGCGGCCCGGCGGGAGGCGCCCGCGCGGCTCGTGCAGGTGACGTCGCGGGGCGTGCCGCGCGCGGCGATCCTGCTCTCGTCGGTCGTCGGCTTCCTCTGCGTGATCGCGGCGGCCGTCTCCCCCGACACCGTCTTCCTGTTCCTGCTCAACTCCTCGGGCGCGATCATCCTGTTCGTCTACCTGCTGATCGCGATCTCGCAGATCGTCCTCCGCCGCCGCAGCGGATCCGCGGGCCTGCCGGTGAAGATGTGGCTGTTCCCGGGCCTCTCGATCGTCACGGTCGTCGGGATCCTCGCGGTGCTCGCGCAGATGGCGCTGGACCCCGAGATCCGCCCGCAGCTCGTGCTGAGCCTCGTGGCGTGGGCGGTCGTGCTGGTGCTCTACGTCGTCACGAAGGCGCGGGGTGGGTCGGTGGATCCGGCGGCGGCGGTCGATGCGGAGGAGGCGGCCACCGCGCCCGCGGTGCCGGTGCCCGACGCCCGGTGAAGGCGACGGCCGGCCGGTGACCGCCGAGGCCAGCTGATTAGGCTGGCCGCATGGCGACAGTGATCCTCGTGCGGCACGGACGGACGACAGCGAACGCGACCGGGATCCTGGCGGGGCGCACCCCCGGCGTCGACCTCGACGACACAGGACGCGACCAGGCCGACCGCGCCGGCGACCGGCTCGCCGCTGTCCCGCTGGCGGCCGTCGTGTCCAGCCCGCTGCAGCGCTGCTGGGAGACCGCGCAGCGGATCCTCGAGCGGCAGCCGGCGAAGCCCGCCCAGCCCGTCGACCCCGACCTCACGGAGTGCGACTACGGCGACTGGCAGGGCCGCCCCCTCAGCGAGCTCGCCACCGAGGACCTCTGGAAGACGGTCCAGGCGCACCCGTCCGCCGTCGTCTTCCCCGGCGGGGAGTCCATGGCCGGGATGCAGGCGCGCGCGGTCGCCGCGATCCGCCGGCACGACGCCGCCATCGAGGCCGAACATGGGCCGGGCGCCGTGTGGGTCGCGGTGAGCCACGGCGACGTCATCAAGTCGATCCTCGCCGACGCGTACGGCATGCACCTCGACCTGTTCCAGCGCATCGACGTGGGCCCCGCGTCCCTCTCGATCGTGCGCTACGGTGCGGGCCGCCCCACCGTGCACGCGACCAACACCGACGCGGGCGACCTCTCCTGGCTGGCCGCGAGCGTCGGATCCGGCGATGCGCCGGTCGGCGGCGGCGCCGGGCACAGCACGCCGTGATCCCCCGCGCATAGAGTGGACGCATGCCCACACGAGCCCTCGAATTCGACTGGCCCGACCGGGCCGTGGTCGGCACCATCGGCCTCCCGGGCGCGCGCACGTTCTACTTCCAGGTGCGCTCCGGCCCGCAGCTGGTGACCATCGCCCTCGAGAAGCAGCAGTCCGCGCTGCTCGCCGAGAAGATCGACGAGATCCTCGACCAGCTCGTCACCGTCGAGGGCAACCCGTTCAGCATCCCCGAGAGCACGCCCCCGGAGCTCGTCGACAACGACCCGCTCGAGGACGTCGTCGAGCGCTGGCGCACCGGCGCGATGGGCCTCGGCTGGGATCCGACGACGGCCCAGGTGGTCATCGAGGCGTACCCGCTCGCGGAGGACGACGACAGCGACGACTTCGACCTGCCGAGCGTCGACGACGACGTGGACGTGGACGACACCGAGATGCTCGTGGTGCGGATGCCCGTCGGCGCAGCTCGCGCGTTCGCGAAGCGCACCCACGAGGTCGTGGGCGCCGGCCGTCCCATCTGCGCGCTGTGCGGCTACCCCATCGACCCCGACGGGCACATCCACACCTTCCCCGACGAATGATGTCGGAGACGGACCCGCTGGACGGCGAGCTGATCGTCACCGGCCGCATCCGCACCGCGTCGAACGCGACCTTCCTCGGGACGATCGGCGACGTGGCCGTCGTCTACAAGCCCATCCGCGGCGAGAACCCGCTGTGGGACTTCCCCGACGCGGTGCTCGCGCATCGCGAGGTCGCCGCCTACCTTGTGTCCGAGGCGCTCGGCTGGGGCGTCGTGCCGCGCACGTGGCTCCGCGATGGCCCGGCGGGCGAGGGCATGGTGCAGCTCTGGCAGGACGAGGATCCCGACCAGGACGCCGTGGACCTGATCCCCGCTGCCGAGATCCCGGAGACCGGCTACCGGACGATCCTCGGCGGCGAGGACGAGGAGGGCAACACCGTCGCCCTCATCCACGAGGACACCCCGGCGCTGCGCCGCATGGCCGTCTTCGACGTGATCGTGAACAACGCCGACCGCAAGGGCTTCCACGTGCTCGCCATGCCGGACGGCCACCGCTTCGGCATCGACCACGGCCTCACCTTCCACGCGCAGCACAAGCTGCGGACTGTGCTGTGGGGGTGGGTGGGGGATCCGCTGACCGCGGATGAGCTCGAGGGCGTGGATCGGGTGCTCGCGGGGCTGGATGGGGAGCTGGGGCGGGAGCTGGCTGGGCTGCTGACGGTGGAGGAGGTCGAGGCGTTGGCGGAGCGGTGCGCGCGGTTGCGTGCGGCGGCGAAGTTTCCGGCCCCCCTAGGGGAGGCCTCGGCCGTCCCCTGGCCACTATTCTGAGCTCCGGTCCACGTCGCTCACCACCCCACGAAGCTGGGTCGTAGCTCTACTCGGCAGCAGGACCGCTCCGGCCCTAGGTATCCGGCACCAAGCGCGCCGGCAAGCTACAAAGCCGAGATCGTACTCACCTCAAGGACTCACGTGGTGACTGCTCGCCCTTCCAGTCGGTAGGCGCCCCATGCTCATAGTCGCCCCATGTGGCTCAGTTAGACGCGATGTGGCAACACAGGTGGGCTCTGGAAGAGCATACAGAGTACGATCTAGTCAACTTCACGAGGCACATGTCTCAAGGCACCCACAGGGAAATCTTCCGGCGATGACCAATGCCAGGCGTTACTTCTACGAGCAATCCTGAGATCTATACTCCGCCACGAGTGACGCCCGAACAGGACACATAATGACGTTAGCCACTTTCGGATCTTATGCCGCCGCTTACGCGACGCCACTCGCACGCCTGGCAAGTGATTCAAATGACCCGACATGGGAGACTCCGTACACAGCCCTGCGAGCTACTACAACAAAAGAAGCGATGCGAGCTGCTGGAACTTATTTCACAAGCCCGTCTCTCGCGAAAGCACTGTGGGATCTGGTGGATTTACCCCTGCCCGATGGCGCCATTGTGGTAGATCCAGCCGTAGGTGCAGGCGACTTATTGCTGCCGTCTGTAACAGATCATAGCGTCCCCGACCGCGGCCGTCCACATAGCGATAAAACAACGCGACCCTCATACAGAATAAACGACACTAACCCACTCTTTCTGCAAATAGCCGAGCGGCGCCTTGCGCAGACAGGCGTGATCGAACGTAGCCAAATATCAAGCTCAAACCTCGACTTCTTATCCGGTAACTTCGACCTAACCAACGCCACCCACGTCGTAATGAACCCGCCATTTTTTTCAATCAAGGCCGAACGACCATGGGGACGCGGAAGCATAAATGCGGCTGCGCTTTTTGTAGAGCGTGCCCTTCTAGACATGCAAGATGGAAGCGTCCTTTTAGCCATATTGCCGGATGTTCTGCGATCCGGGACCCGCTACGCGAAGTGGCGCAGTTCGGTCTCCGCACTTGGTTCGATCCGCGCACTGTCGACCCAAGATCAGTTTGATCACCAAACAGACGTGCACACATTCTTGATTAAAATCGAAGTCGGCGCTGCAGTTCCCAATAGCTCTTGGCAAAGTTCATCAGACACCAAACACACGCTACAGGAGTACTGCCGTGTGGCCGTCGGCCCAGTTGTACCCCATCGAGATAGTCACGACGGCGACGAGGTTGCTTATGTAACAGCCCGTTCATTGACGGCAGGAATTCCCTTAACTAGATCATTCACCGGCAGACTTGAGTATGGCCCGATGCTTCTCGTCAATCGAACGGCTCGACCGGGCGATAATCCGCGAGTACGCGTTCGTCGATGGACCGCGACTACCCCAACCGCTGTTGAGAATCACCTTCTGATTGTGAAACCCAACGCGAACTCGGGAGTGACTATAGATGATGCATTACGAGTACTTCAATCAGAACATACACGTACCTTTCTCGACGAGCGCATTCGTTGCCGCCACCTGACCGTCACCGCCCTCAAGGAGATCCCGTGGACAAACTAGTCAACGCAGAGGCCAAGCTCCGCTTTTCGCCACTTATTCTTCAACGACTTGGTGAAGAGCTGAATCCAAGTGTCGATCAAGGAATTATTGAATTAGTCAAGAATTCATACGACGCCGATGCTAGCCGATGTGATGTTTGGCTCGACGGCGAGGACGGACATGATTCAGTCGTCATAGAAGACAACGGCACGGGTATGGACGCGGACGCTATCTTACGAGGATGGCTCGTTCTGGGTGGCTCATCAAAGTCAACCAACACATTGACAAAAGCCGGTCGGCGACCGGCCGGCAATAAGGGCCTTGGGCGCCTTGCCGCCTTGCGGCTAGGGCGAATTGCACATATGAGCTCAAGACCAGGAAATGGGTTCGAGTACTCGATAACCATCGATTGGGACTTATTTTCTGGCGTTGAAGCCGTCGATGACGTCGCCCTAAGTGTTACTCAATTTCCATCGACAGACCCGCCAGGCACGCGAATTGAGCTGCGTGGACTTCGTACAACTATTGGACGCGTGGATGCACGCCGTTTAGCGAGGGCGCTCGTCCTTCTCGCCGACCCATTTACAGACGGGTCTGGAGGATTTGAACCAGTTCTTCATACAGAGACCTTTTCGGACTTAGCAGGACAAGTAACAAACCGCTACTTCGACCAAGCGGAGTATCACCTCGTTGCGGAAATCAAAGACGGTCAACCTGAAGCCACAGTCCGAGATTGGCGGGGCGAAATTCTTTGGACCGCCGCGCCGTCCGATTTTAATCGGGCTACAGGAGACGGTGCCTACGGTGTTCCCGACACGCGATTTGAACTATGGGTTTATATACTTAACCATCAATCGTTCCAAACTCGGTCAGTTCAGCTGTCGGCAGTGAGGGAGTGGCTTGGAACGTTTGGTGGCGTTCATGTTTACGTGAACGGCCTAAGGGTTGCGCCCTATGGCAACCCGTCGAACGACTGGCTGGATATGAATCTAGCCCGCGCGCGAAGCCCAGAAGAGCGACCATCAACTAATACATCTATTGGCCGAGTGCTTGTGGAAGACCCAAATGACTCGCTCCGCCAAAAGACTGATCGGTCTGGCTTCCTAGACACGTGGGAGTTTTCAGAGCTTCAACGTTTTGCAAAAGATGCAATGAACTGGATGGCTCAGAAACGGGTCGAGACCGCAGAGCGTAAGCGGCGCGCAGCAAGAGCAGAAACTCAGAAAGATGCGTCGAAGTCAAGTGAAACCGTAAACGAACTCATTCGGCAAGTAACAGATGATGCTTCCAAAGCAGCACTTCAGCTTTCTTTTAAAACTTACGAACGGGAAAGAGACCGTGAGGCCGAAGTTCTTAGACGCGAAGTCCAATTGTATCGCACTTTGAGCACGGCCGGCATCACGGCCGCGACCTTTGCTCATGAGGCGCAAGGAAATCCCCTGAAAGCCATCGGCACCTCTTTAACTGGCATAGCCTCGCGACTCGTCCGGAATCCATCAGTCAATTTCGAAGCGGACTACGCTCAAGCCATCAGTCGAATAAGGGCCGCTACGCTGGCACTCAGCGTGCTATCGACAGCCACGCTCGAACTTATCGATGCCGATAAGCGGCGTATGGGCAAAGTTGTACTCAACCAAACCGTGAGAGACATCACTCAAACATTTAAGCCATTTTTGGATGGTAGAAATGTGCAGCTAACAGTCGTCATACCTGAAGGCAGTGAACCTTTCTTGCAGGGGTCAGCCGCTTCAGTAGAATCCATAATTACCAACCTTATCAATAATTCATTAGCGGCGTTCGAAACCTCAACGAATAGCGATCGCATGATTCACATGACAGTTTCAACGACAGATGAGTTGTGGTGCCTCGAGGTGGCAGACAGCGGCCCTGGCATCGTTGGTATCGGCTTGGAGGAGATATGGCTACCCGGCCATACCCTCAAACCACACGGGACAGGTCTAGGGTTGACGATCGTCAAAGATACGGTTGCGGATTTGGGCGGTAACGTCAAAGCTATAGCAAATGGCTCCTTGGGAGGAGCCGTCTTTACTCTACAGTTGCCTACTCTCGGTGCCGACTAAAAGGACATAATGAATCACGATTCTGAACGAATTGCCATCATTGATGATGATCAGGATGTGCGCGAGGGATACGCATACGCGATTGAGGGTGACGAATTCACCCCTGTCGATCAGCCAGGGCCGCTTGGCTCCCTCGAGTCGTACTTAGCGCGACCAAAGAACGCAACATCGGCAGTCAGTGACCATCGCTTGACGCCTGCTGGCTACGCGCAGTTCGACGGAGCAAAGCTCGTTGCGCAATGGTACAGGACTCAATTTCCCGCCGTACTATGCACGACGTATAGCATCTCGAGCGCTGACCAATTTCGGTCACTGAGACGTTGGATACCCGTCGTCATGTCGCCCAACGAGCTTTCTTCAGATGCGGTTAGGGAAGGCCTGGCTGTCGTTCGTGCAGAATTCGAAGGTAGCTTTCAGGCCGTACGACGCCCTCGACGTGCACTCGTTAGATTCGTCGAGTATGTCCCTGAAAACCAATCGGTGTATGTGAAGATGCCCGCGTGGAGTTCAGAAGCAGTTGCACTTCGTGTCGCCGATTTACCTCCAGAATTAGCCTTGAAAGTAACCACACAACCGGATTACCGAGCCTACGCGCAGGTAAACCTTGGGACCGAATCGGCGGATGCCCTGTATGTCGCCGATTGGGAATACGATTTATGAGCGACGTAGTCCTTACTCAACAACTGAATACGTCAGACGTCAGCGTAGCAATTTTGGACGTTGGGCATGGCAGCTGTGTTGTTGTGCAGACTGAAGTCGCCACGATTCTCATCGACACTGGGGCAAACTCCTCCGTCTTAGAGTATCTCGAAGCCCGCGATATCCAACTGATAGATCTTGTGATTATCAGTCACGCTGACCAAGACCACGTCGGCGGCCTTTCTGCGATGCTTTCGTCTGGCTTTCCGGTTCGCCGTGTTGTTTGGAATACAGATGGACTTAAGCGCACTAAGCTATTTCAAGATCTCAGTTATCAGCTTGATGACCTGGCGGACTCCGGAAGCATCATTGCGCACGAGGAGGTGGGTAAAGGCTTATTGGTCACCAATATAGGGCCTCGCGTGAAGCTTGAGATTCTAGCTCCGCGACTACGGCTTCGGCGGTTAGGGGTAGGCAATAGGGACCGCACAGGGGCAGCCATTAAGACAAACTCGGTGAGCGCGGTCGTGCGCGTATCGGTGGACGACATGCCCTTAATGCTTGTTCCTGGTGACCTGGACGCAGTGGGACTGCGTCACATGAAGAATCCAGAGCTTCCCGACATGCGGGCTAAGTATCTTGTCTTACCTCACCATGGTGGAACTATGGCTTCTTCCGCCGCCGGGACAGCGACGGCATTAGCAGAACTCGTCGCGGCCGTACAACCCGAACTTGTCCTAATCTCAAATGGCAGGTCGACTGGCATGGACAACCCTAGACCCGAGGTGCTACAGGCTGCGTTGAGCGCGATGCCCAATGTAGCCGTTGCGTGTACACAGTTATCTCGCTCATGTTCACCCAGTCCAGTTGGTCGAACGGGGTCCTCCGACGGCTATGCAGCCGGTTGGCAAGAAGGGCATTCCTGCCTAGGTTCAGCTATTATTAGCGGGCCCGTGGGCGGCCCGCTGTTTCTTGACCGCACCGCCCATGAGGCTTTCCTCGACGAGTTCGTTCCTGGAGCACGCTGCCGTCTAGCGTCACGGGAGCTAGAGAGGCCAGGAGGTTAGGGGAACATCAACAAAATCGCCTTTGGGAAAGCTGCGGTCGCATGCTCGCGTTCATGACCTATTCTCAGTACCGGCACATGCTTACGGAGCGTGCTTAAGCTCACGTCAGCTCGCTAAGAGTCCATATGAAGTACGTCAGTTGTTGAACCGGAACTCCACAACGTCGCCGTCCTGCATCACGTACTCCTTGCCCTCGATGCGGGCCTTGCCCTTGGAGCGCGCCTCGGCGATGGAGCCGGTCTCGACCAGGTCGTCGTAGGAGATGACCTCGGCCTTGATGAAGCCCTTCTCGAAGTCGGTGTGGATCACGCCGGCCGCCTGGGGGGCCTTCCATCCCTTGCCGATGGTCCAGGCACGCGTCTCCTTGGGGCCCGCCGTCAGGTAGGTCTGGAGGCCGAGGGTCTCGAAGCCGATGCGGGCGAGCTGGTCGAGGCCGGACTCCTCCTGGCCGGTGCTCGCGAGCATCTCGGCGGCGTCCTCAGGGTCGAGCTCGATGAGCTCCGACTCGATCTTCGCGTCGAGGAACACGGCCTGCGCAGGCGCCACGAGGGCGGCCAGCTCGTCGAGACGAGCCTTGTCGCCGAGCACCTGCTCGTCGACGTTGAACACGTAGATGAAGGGCTTCGCGGTCAGCAGCCCGAGCTCACGCACCGGCTCCAGATCGATGGACGAGGCCGACAGCGGCTTGCCCGAGTCGAGCCACTCGCGCGCGGCCTTCGCGGTCTCGAGCACGATCGGCTCGATGCGCTTCGTCTTCAGCTCCTTCTCGTAGCGCGGCTCGGCGCGCTCGAGGGTCTGCAGGTCGGCGAGGATCAGCTCGGTGTTGATGGTCTCCATGTCGCTCGCGGCGTCGACGCGGCCGTCGACGTGCACGACGTCCTCGTCCTCGAAGCCGCGGACGACCTGCGCGATGGCGTCGGCCTCGCGGATGTTCGCGAGGAACTGGTTGCCGAGGCCCTCTCCCTCGCTCGCGCCGCGGACGATGCCGGCGATGTCGACGAAGGAGACGGGCGCGGGGAGGATCTTCTCGCTGCCGAAGAGGCCGGCGAGCACCTCGAGGCGCGGGTCCGGGAGGTTCACCACGCCCACGTTCGGCTCGATCGTCGCGAACGGGTAGTTCGCGGCGAGCACCTGGTTCTTGGTCAGGGCGTTGAAGAGCGTCGACTTGCCGACGTTGGGGAGACCGACGATCGCGATAGTGAGTGCCACGGGAGTCCATCGTACGGGGCCCTCCGGCTCCTCCCCCGCCCGCGCCGGGCTGGGCTGTCCCGGGATCCAGGGTCGGTCGTGCGTGGAACACTCGAACCCATGCCGTTGGACTTCACCGCGATCGACTTCGAGACCGCCAACAACTCGTCGGCGAGCGCGTGCTCGGTGGGTCTCGTGAAGGTCCGGGACGGCGTCGTCGTCGAGACCGCGTCCTGGCTCATCCGGCCGCCCGCGGGGCACGACTCCTTCTCGGTCTGGAACACGCGGATCCACGGCATCGTCGAGGACGACGTCGCCGGCGCCGACGGCTGGGCCGACCAGCTGCCGCGCCTCATGGCCTTCGCGGGCGACGACCACCTCGTCGCCCACAACGCGCGCTTCGACATGGGCGTGATCCAGGGCGCGTGCAAGGCCACCGCGCTCATCCCGCCGCCGTACTCCTACCTCTGCAGCCTCCAGGTCGCGCGCCGCACCTACACGCTCGACTCCTACCGGCTGCCGGTCGCCGCGCGGGCCGCGGGCTTCGAGGACTTCTCGCACCACGAGGCACTGGCGGACGCGCGGGCGTGCGCCGCCATCGTCGTGCACGCGGCTTCCCGGCACGGCGCCGCCTCGATCGCGGGGCTGGCGGAGGCGGCGGGCGTGGGCCTCGGCCGCATCGGCGCGCCGCGCACGCAGACCGTCACGCAGGCCTCGGCCGCCGCGACGCCGCCCATCGACTGGGCCTGATCCGCCGCTCGGCCACCCGCCGACCCAGGTCCCTGCCGTGTCGGGGGCCGCTGGCACACTGCACGCATGGATCCCGTCATCGCCCTGCTCGTCGGCCTCGTCATCGGCCTGACCGTGGGCGCGGTGGTCGGGCTGGCCGTGTCGCGCGCACGCTCCGGGCTGGATGCGCCGGGTCGCGCGGGCGAGGCCGCGCGCCTCGCCGCCGCCGAGGCCACGGTCCAGGCGCTGCGCGAGCAGCTGGATCGAACGGAGCGACTCGCCGAGGAGCAGGTCGCCCAGACCACCGCGCAGTACGCCGAGCGCGCCCAGACGCAGGACGCTCTGCACCGCGAGCGGCTCGACGCGCAGGAGTCCCACCTCCGCGAGCAGATCGGCCAGCAGGAGGACCGCATCGCGGAGCTGCAGACGAGGCTGCGCGAGATCCAGCGCGCTGAGCTCGCCCGCACCGAGGAGGACGGTCGCGTGCTCACCGCGCTCAGCCCCGTCGCCGAGAGCCTCAAGCAGGTGCAGGCGAAGGTGCACGAGCTCGAGGAGCAGCGCCGGCAGCAGCACGGCGAGCTCAGCGAGCAGCTGCGGAGCGCCACCGAGGCGGAGGAGCGGCTGCGCGCCACGGCTGAGACGCTCGCGTCCGCGCTCCGCTCCAACAGCACGCGCGGCGTGTGGGGCGAGACCCAGCTGCGGAGCGTCGTCGAAGCGGCGGGACTCATCCACCGGGTCGACTTCGACGTGCAGACGTCCGTCTCCACGGCGCAGGGCATCGGCCGGCCCGACATGGTCGTGCACCTGCCGGGCGGCAAGCACATCGCGGTGGATGCGAAGGCGCCCTTCACCGCCTACCTCGAGGCGAGCGCCATCCCCGCCTCGGCCACCGGGCCCGAGGGCGCGCGCCGCGACCACCTCATGAAGCAGCACGTGCAGGCCGTGCGCGACCACATCACGGCGCTCGGCAGCCGCGCCTACTGGGCGGGGCTCGACGCGAGCCCCGAGATGGTCATCGCGTTCATCCCGAGCGAGTCGCTGGTGTCGTCGGCGCTGGAGGCGGATCCGAGCATCATGGAGTTCGCGTTCTCCCGCCGTGTCGCGCTCTCCTCCCCCGTCACGCTGTGGTCCGTGCTCAAGACCGTCGCGTTCAGCTGGCAGCAGGAGGTGCTCACGGAGGACGCGAAGCAGCTCTTCGACCTCAGCCGCGAGCTGCACGCGCGCCTCGCCACGAGCGGCGAGCACATCGCCAAGCTCGGCCGCTCGCTCACGGGCGCGGTCGGCGACTACAACCGCGTCGTCGGATCCCTGGAGCGCCAGGTGCTCCCCACCGCCCGCCGCCTCACCCGGCTCGACGAGTCCAAGGTCATCGGCACGCTCGAGCCGCTCGAGGCCACCACCCGGGAGCTCACCGCGGACGAGTTCACGCGCCCCGCCGCCCCGGTCGCGGAGAGCCCCGCTGGGTAGAGTGGCGAGCACGCGGGGCCCGGCCGCACGACTCCATCCGCCGGCCGATCAGGATCCCGCGACAGCCGCACGGCGTCGCCGTGGATCCGCCGAAGGAGATGCACCATGCCCGTAGCAACCCCCGAGCAGTACGCCGAGATGCTGGACCGCGCCAAGGCCGGCGGATTCGCCTACCCGGCCGTCAACGTCTCCTCGTCGCAGACCATCAACGCGGTCCTCCAGGGGCTCACCGACGCGGGATCCGACGGCATCATCCAGGTCACCACGGGCGGCGCCGACTACTTCTCCGGCCACACCGTGAAGAACCGCGCGGCCGGCGCCCTCGCGTTCGCGCGCTTCGCCACCGAGGTCGCCAAGAACTACCCCATCACCGTCGCGCTGCACACCGACCACTGCCCGAAGGACGCCCTCGACGGCTTCGTGATCCCCATGATCGAGGCCAGCGAGGAGGAGGTCCGCGCGGGCCGCAACCCCATCTTCCAGTCGCACATGTGGGACGGCTCGGCCATCCCGCTGAACGAGAACCTCGACATCGCGACGGACCTGCTCCCCCGCATGAAGGCGATCAACGCGATCCTCGAGGTCGAGATCGGCGTCGTCGGCGGCGAGGAGGACGGCGTCAGCCACGACACCGGCTCGCACCTCTACACGACCCTCGAGGACGCCATCTCCACCGTCGAGGCGCTCGGCCTCGGCGACAAGGGCCGCTACATGGCCGCCCTCACCTTCGGCAACGTGCACGGCGTGTACAAGCCCGGCGGCGTGCAGCTGCGCCCGGCGCTCCTCAAGGAGATCCAGGACGGCATCCAGTCGAAGTACGGCACCGGCGAGAAGCCGTTCGACCTCGTCTTCCACGGCGGATCCGGCTCCTCCGACGACGAGATCGCGGAGGCCGTGCGCAACGGCGTCGTGAAGATGAACATCGACACGGACACGCAGTACGCGTTCAGCCGCTCCATCGCCGACTCGGTGCTCCGCAACTACGACGGCTTCCTGAAGGTCGACGGCGAGGTCGGCGACAAGAAGACGTACGACCCCCGCGCCTGGGGCAAGACGGCGGAGTCGGCCATGGCCGCCCGCGTCGTCGAGGCCACGCGCCAGCTCGGGTCGCACGGCCACTCGCAGAGCTAGCGGGACGCAGCCCAGCGCTGCGCGAACCACGGCGGGGCCGGTCCACCAGGACCGGCCCCGCCGTCGTTCGTCAGATGCCGCGCATCAGATGCCGCGCGTCACGGCCCGCGGCTCGACATGATCTGCTGGAACGCGGGATCCTGCACGATCAGCGTCAGCACGAGCACGCTCGTGATCACGGTCGCGACGATCGCGCCGACGATCGGCACCCAGAAGGCCATGCGCCGGCGCTTCACGAGCTCCAGGGAGATCCACGCGGCGAGCACGAAGACGACGATGTTCACGACGTTCACCGCGATCCCGATGACCGAGGTCTGCGGCGTCACCTCGTAGGTGCCGCCGCCGAACAGCGCGTACGACTGGTTGATGGCGCGCGACGGATCCGCGTTCGCGCCGATGCTGCCGACGACGTTGACGAGGCCCGCGGCGAGCAGGCCGACCGTGATGGCCGCGTCGAAGCGCCGGGGCGCGCGGCGCGGCTCCTGGCCGGCGAGGTACGCGGGGCGCTCCGGACGGGTGCCCGGGGTGGCGCCGGCGTCCGCGGCGGAGGGGGCGGTCGGCGCGCGACGCGTGTCCCGGCGCTCCGTCGCGGCGGCCTTCTCCGCCGTGCGACGGGCATCGGCCGCGGCCTTCTCGGCCTCGCGGCGCTCCGCCTGCTGGCGCTCACGCGCCGCCTTGCGCTCCTCCGCCATCTGCTCGGCGAGGGTCTGCGGCGCGGCGGCCTTGCCGGCCTTCTTCGCGCCGCGACCGGCGGACGCCGGGGCGTCGCGCTCGGCCTGCGCGCGGCGGTACTCCGCCGCCTCGGCGACGATCCGCGCGTCCGCCTCGGACAGCTCCGACGATCCGCCCGCGTCCGACGCGGCCGGCGACGCGTACTCGCCGTAGCGCGGCGCGGGCCGTCCGGGACGGCGCGTGCCGTCGTCGTCGCTCACGCGCGGGTGCGCCCGCCGATGGCGCGGGAGTCCGTGTTGCCGGACTGGTCCTTGCGCAGCTCCTTGGGGAGCGAGAAGACGAGGTCCTCCTCGGCGGTGACGACCGCGGTGACGTCGCCGTAGCCGGCGTCGGCCAGGTCGTCGAGCAGCTCCTGCACGAGGACCTCGGGCACGGACGCGCCGCTGGTGACCCCGACCGTCTGCACGCCGTCGAGCCACTCCTGCTTGACCTCGGACGCGTAGTCGACCCGGTACGACGCCTTGGCGCCGTACTCGAGCGCGACCTCGACGAGGCGGACGGAGTTGGAGCTGTTCGCGGATCCGATGACGATCACGAGGTCGGCGTCGACGGCGACCTTCTTGATGGCGACCTGACGGTTCTGCGTGGCGTAGCAGATGTCGTCGCTCGGCGGGTCCTGCAGGTTCGGGAATCGGGCGCGGAGTCGGCGGACCGTCTCCATCGTCTCGTCGACCGACAGCGTGGTCTGCGAGAGCCAGACGAGGTTGTCGGGGTCCTTGACCTCGATCACGTCGGCGTGCTCCGGGGAGTTGACGACGATGGTCTGCTCGGGCGCCTCGCCCGCGGTGCCCTCGACCTCCTCGTGGCCCTCGTGGCCGATGAGGAGGATCTGCATGTCGGCCTTCGCGAAGCGCACGGCCTCGCGGTGCACCTTGGTGACGAGGGGGCAGGTGGCGTCGATGGCCTGGAGGCCGCGGTCGGCCGCGCCCTGCACGACGGCCGGCGAGACGCCGTGCGCGCTGAAGACGACGTGGGCGCCCTCGGGGACCTCGTCGACCTCCTCCACGAACACCGCACCCATGCGCTCGAGCGTCGAGACGACGTGCACGTTGTGGACGATCTGCTTCCGCACGTAGACGGGGGCGCCGTAGCGCTCGAGCGCCTTCTCGACGGCCACGACGGCGCGGTCGACGCCGGCGCAGTAGCCGCGGGGAGCGGCGAGCAGGACCTTCTTGGGTCCGGCCACCGGGTTATCCTTGAGCCTGTTGCGGACGCCGGGCATCCGCGGCATCGACAGGCTGACGACGGGTGCTCCCACGAGTCGCTGGTCAGTGGTCGCTGTAGTCACAGTCCCGAGTCTAAGCGCCCGTGCTGGGCGACGAGTGGGGGAGCCATGAGCGAGACGCGCACCGTGTCCATGCCGGCGGCCGGCGCCCCGACGGTCGACGCCCCCTGGCCCGTCTCCGTGCTGTCCGGGAAGATCAAGGGCTGGATCGATCGGCTCGGCACCGCGTGGGTCGAGGGCGAGATCACGCAGTGGGGCGGATCCGGCGGCAACGTCTACGGGAAGCTCAAGGACCTCGACGTCGACGCCACCATCAGCTTCACCGTCTGGTCGTCGGTGCGCGCGAAGATCCCGGCCGACCTCGGCCAGGGCGCCCGCGTCGTCGCGCTCGTGAAGCCGAACTACTGGGTCAAGGGCGGCACGCTCACGATGCAGGTGCTGGAGATGCGCCACGTCGGCCTCGGCGACCTGCTCGAGCGCCTCGAGCGCCTGCGCCAGACGCTGCGCGCGGAGGGCCTGTTCGACGCCGACCGCAAGCGCCGCCTGCCGTTCCTCCCCGGCTGCATCGGCCTCATCACCGGCAAGGACTCGGACGCCGAGAAGGACGTGCTCCGCAATGCCCAGCTCCGCTGGCCGAGCGTCCGCTTCCGCGTCGTGCACACCGCGGTGCAGGGCGACCGGGCCGCCGGTGAGGTGACGCGCGCCATCGGGGTGCTCGACGAGGATCCCGAGGTCGACGTCATCGTCATCGCGCGCGGCGGCGGCGACTTCCAGAACCTCCTCGTCTTCAGCGACGAGAAGCTGGTGCGCACGGCGGCCGCGTGCCGCACGCCGCTCGTCAGCGCGATCGGGCACGAGGCCGACCGGCCGCTGCTCGACGACGTCGCCGACCTCCGCGCCTCCACCCCCACCGACGCCGCCAAGCGCGTCGTGCCGGACGTCTCCGAGGAGCTGTCGCGCGTGCAGCAGGCGCGCGCCCGCATCGGCATGCGCCTCACCAGCCAGGTGCGCGGCGAGATCGACCGCATCGAGCAGCTGCGGTCGCGGCCCGTCCTCACGAGCACGGCGTGGATCGTCGACTCGCGCGCCGAGGAGCTCGGCCGCTACATCGCGCGATCCGCGGAGCTCGCCGGCCGCGTCGTCGAGCGCGGGATGCAGCAGACGAGCGAGCTGTCCCGGCAGCTCCGCACGCTCTCGCCGCAGCACGTGCTCGACCGCGGCTACGCCATCGTGCAGACGGCCGACGGATCCGCCCTCCGCACGCCCGTGGACGCGCCCGACGGCACCGGCCTCGTGCTGCGGCTCGCCGCCGGCGCGCTCGGCGCGACCTCCACCGGCCCCACCGACGACATCCCCTCGTCGGCCGCGCGCCTGCCCGCCTCCCCCGCCCCGGGCGCCCGGCCGGCGTCCGGCGCCGAAAGCTAGGATCACCCCCATGCCCACCAGCCCCGCCGACACCGGCGCACGCCTGCCCGACGTCTCCGAGCTCAGCTACGAGGAGGCGCGCGACGCCCTGGTGCGCGTCGTCAACGACCTCGAGCAGGGCGCGTCCACGCTCGAGGAGTCGATCGCCCTGTGGGAGCGCGGCGAGGCCCTCGCGGCCCGCTGCGAGGAGTGGCTGCTCGGCGCGAAGGCGCGCCTCGACGCCGCCCGCACCACCGCATCCGACGCCGGCTGACCGTGGCCAAGCCCCGCACCCCGAACGTCGTCGCCGAGCTCGGCCGGCCCGAGACGCCCGAGGAGACCGCCGCCCGCAAGGCCGCCGACTCCCGCCGCCACCGCGCCAAGCAGACGTTCCGCAACCTGCTCTACTCGCTCATCGTCACCGTGGCGACCGTCGCGGTGATCGTCGCGCTCGTCCCCCGCTCGAACACCACGATCCTCCCCGACGTCGACTACGGCGCGGCGGCCGCCGAGGCGCAGGGCGGGTTCCCGCAGACGCTCGTCGTGCCCGACCTGCCGACGGCGTGGAAGAGCAACGACGCGGAGATCCGCCCGGCCGGCCGCGACGGCGTGGCCGTCTGGTACATCGGCCTCATCACGCCGAGCAACCGCTACATCGGGATCTCGCAGGGCATCGACGCGAACCCCACCTGGCTCGACGAGACGCTGCAGTCGGCGCCCGAGGTGAGCTCCGAGGAGATCGGCGGCCTCGAGTGGACCCTGTACGACAACTCGCAGGCCGACGACCCGGGCAACGTCGTCCTCGCGGCGAGCGCCGTCGACGGCGACAGCACCTACGCGATCTACGGCACGGCCGACGCGAACGAGCTCCGCACGGCGATCGACGCGGTCGCCGCCGCGCGCACCGCCCCGGCGGGCACGACGCCGACGCCCGCCGACGGCACCACCAGCACCACCGCACCCGGAGAGGGGATCGAGGGATGACCGACCAGGACGAGACCGTGCAGAGGCCCGCCGACGTGTGGGCCGAGATGGTGGAGGGCAACGCGCGCTTCGTCGCCGGCACCCCCGAGCACCCGCGCCAGGACGTCGAGCGCCGCGCCGCGCTCGCCCACGTGCAGCGCCCGGTCGCCGCGCTGTTCGGCTGCAGCGACTCGCGCCTCGCGGCCGAGATCATCTTCGACAAGGGCCTCGGCGACCTCTTCGTGATCCGCAACGCGGGCCAGATCATCTCCGACTCCGTGCTCGGCAGCCTCGAGTACGCCGTCGCCGTGCTGGGCGTGCCGCTCATCGTGGTGCTCGGGCACGACGAGTGCGGCGCCGTGCGCGCCGCCATCGAGAGCGCGGCGCCGGGCGCCGAGGCGCTGCCGCCGCACATCGCGAACCTCATCGCGCCGATCGCGCCCGCCGTCCACCGCGTCGCGGGCGACCACGTCGTGCCCAGCGAGGTCGACGCGGGCGAGGTCGGCCGCCAGCACCTGCGCGGCACCGTGACCCGCATGCTGGAGGCCTCGGAGATGATCTCCGACAAGGTGGCGGCCGGTAGCCTGGCCATCGTCGGCGCCAACTACAAGCTCCTCGAGGGCACCGCGGTGCCCGACGTCATCGTGGGCGACATCCCTCGCTAGAGGACACGCCCGCGCTGACCTGCGCGACCCGGGCCCGCGGGGCCCGGTGCATCACCCGTCCCGAAGGAGAGAGAAACAGCGTGGTCGACACTTCCCCCGGATCCGACAGCAGCTCGGCGGACGCGTTCCGCATCGAGCACGACACGATGGGCGAGGTGCGGGTCCCCAAGGACGCGCTGTACGCCGCCCAGACGCAGCGCGCCGTCGAGAACTTCCCCATCTCCGGCCGCGGGCTCGAGCCCGCGCAGATCCAGGCGCTCGCCCGCATCAAGCGCGCCGCCGCGATCGTGAACGGCGAGATGGGCATCGTCGATGCCGACGTGTCGGCCGCCATCGTCTCCGCCGCCGACGAGGTCGCGGGCGGATCCCACCACGAGCACTTCCCCATCGACGTGTACCAGACGGGCTCCGGCACGAGCTCGAACATGAACATGAACGAGGTCCTCGCGGCCCTCGCGACCGCGTCGCTCGGGAAGCCCGTGCACCCGAACGACCACGTCAACGCGTCGCAGTCGTCGAACGACGTCTTCCCCACCTCGGTGCACGTCGCCGTCACGGGCGCGCTCCTCGCCGAGCTGATCCCCGCCCTCGAGCACCTCGCGGAGGCCCTCGAGACGAAGGCCGAGGCGTGGAAGGGGCTCGTCAAGGCGGGCCGCACGCACCTCATGGACGCGACGCCGGTCACGTTCGGCCAGGAGTTCGCCGGCTACGCGCGCCAGATCCGCCTCGGCATCGAGCGCGTGCGCACCGCGCTCCCCCGCGTCGCGGAGGTCCCGCTCGGCGGCACGGCCACCGGCACCGGCATCAACACCCCGGTCGGCTTCCCGCAGAAGGTGATCCGCGTGCTCGCGGACGACACCGGCCTCCCCGTCACCGAGGCGCTCGACCACTTCGAGGCGCAGGGCGCGCGCGACGGCCTCGTCGACGCGTCCGGCGCGCTGCGCACCCTCGCGGTGAGCCTCACCAAGATCTGCAACGACATCCGCTGGATGGGCTCGGGCCCGAACACGGGCCTCGGCGAGCTGCACATCCCCGACCTCCAGCCCGGGTCCTCGATCATGCCCGGCAAGGTCAACCCGGTCATCCCCGAGGCTGTGCTCATGGTCTGCGCGCGCGTCATCGGCAACGACGCCACCGTCGCGTGGGCGGGAGCCTCGGGCCTGTTCGAGCTCAACGTCGCGATCCCGGTCATGGGCTCGTCGCTGCTCGAGTCGATCCGCATCCTCGCCTCCTCCACGCGCCTGCTCGCCGACAAGACCGTCGACGGCCTGCGCGTCAACGAGGAGCACGCGCGGGCGCTCGCGGAGTCGTCGCCGTCGATCGTCACGCCGCTCAACCGCATCATCGGCTACGAGGCGGCGGCGAAGATCGCGAAGCACTCGGTCGCGCAGAAGATGACCGTGCGCGAGGCCGTCGTCGACCTCGGCTACGTCGAGCGCGGCGAGATCACCGAAGAGCAGCTCGATGCGGGCCTCGACGTGCTGCGGATGACGGCGCCCGGCCTGTAGGCCGCCGCTCCGCACCGACGACGACGGGCGCCGATCCCCTCGGGGACCGGCGCCCGTCGTCATGCGCGGGGCACGTGGATCACATGGGGTCGCCGTCGAGCAGCCCGGTGACGAGCGCCGCGATCGCGCTCCGCTCCGAGCGGGTGAGCGTGATGTGCCCGAACAGCTCGTGGCCCTTGAGCGTCTCGATGACGCTCGCGACGCCGTCGTGCCGGCCGACCCGCAGGTTGTCGCGCTGCGCGACGTCGTGCGTGAGCACCACGCGCGAGTTCTGGCCGATGCGGCTGAGCACCGTGAGCAGCACGTTCCGCTCCAGCGACTGCGCCTCGTCGACGATCACGAACGCGTCGTGCAGCGAGCGCCCGCGGATGTGGGTGAGCGGCAGCACCTCGAGGATCCCCCGCTCCACCACCTCGTCCATGACGTTCTGCGAGACCACGGAACCCAGGGTGTCGAACACGGCCTGCGCCCACGGGTTCATCTTCTCGGCGGCGTCGCCCGGCAGGTAGCCGAGCTCCTGGCCGCCCACCGCGTACAGCGGCCGGAACACCATGATCTTGCGGTGCTGCTGCTTCTCCAGCACGGCCTCGAGCGCGGCGCACAGGGCGAGCGCCGACTTGCCGGTGCCGGCGCTGCCGCCGAGGGAGACGATCCCCACCTCGCGGTCGAGGAGCAGGTCGATCGCGAGACGCTGTTCCGCCGATCGGCCCTTGAGGCCGAACACCTCGCGGTCGCCGCGCACCAGGTTCACCGTGCCGCGGCGGACGACCCGGCCGAGCGCGGACCCCCGGTCCGAGTGCAGCACGACGCCCGTGTTCACGGGCAGGTCCTGCACGACGCGCGTCTGCAGCGACTCGCCGTCGTAGAGGTCGGCCATCTGCTCGCTGGAGAGCGTGACGTCGGCCATGCCGGTCCAGCCGCTGTCGACGGCGAGCTCGGCGCGGTACTCCTCCGCCTGCAGGCCGATGGAGGCGGCCTTCACGCGCAGCGGCATGTCCTTCGAGACGACCGTGACCGCGAGGCCCTCGGTCGAGAGGTTGAGCGCGACCGCGAGGATCCGCGAGTCGTTGTCGCCGAGCTGCAGGCCGTTCGGGAGCGCCGCCATGCTGGAGTGGTTGAGCTCGACCCGCAGCGTGCCGCCGGCCTCGCCCACCTCGATGGGGAAGTCGAGCCGCTCGTGCTCCTCGCGGAGCTGGTCGAGGAGGCGGAGGGCCTGGCGCGCGAAGTAGCCGATCTCCGGGTCGTTCCGCTTCGACTCGAGCTCGGTGATGACGATGACCGGGATCACCACCGCGTGCTCGGCGAAGCGGAAGAGCGCCCGCGGGTCGGACAGGAGGACGGAGGTGTCGAGCACGTACGTGCGCTCGGCCTGCGGCGTCCCCTCCCCCCGGCTCGCGCGTCGTGCTGTGCTGCTCTGGCTGTCCATCGGGGCCACGGGCCACTCCATCCCCGAGCGGTCGCGCTCGGATCCTGACGGCGATCGGGCCACGGTGGCGAGAAGAGATCCTGCGGCCCTCTCGATCGGGCGCCATGCCCGATGAGTGCGAACCTACGTCGCGCACCGGCGCCATGACCAGAGCGACGCGGGTCCGGATGTGTCGTGGACATTAACTCTTCCTCCGCGCGCCCCGGACCGCGCCGGGGAGCGCGTCAGGAGCCGAAGCGGCGCTGGCGGGAGGAGTAGTCGCGCAAGGCGCGGAGGAAGTCGACCTCGCGGAGGTCGGGACCCAGCGCCTCCATGAAGTAGAGCTCGCTGTGGGCCGACTGCCACAGCATGAAGTCGCTGATGCGCTGCTCGCCCGAGGTGCGGATCACGAGGTCCGGATCCGGCTGCCCGCTCGTGTAGAGGTGCTCGCCGATGAGGTCGGGCGTGAGGAGCGCCGCGAGGTCCTCCAGCGTGCCGCCGGCGAGGTGGTGCTGGTGCACGATGCTGCGCATGGCGTCGGCGATCTCGGTGCGCCCGCCGTAGCCGACGGCCAGGTTGATGTGGAGCCCGGCGTTGTCCTTCGAGCGCTCCTCGGAGGCGTCGAGCCGGGCGATGAGCTCGGGCGGCAGGCCCTCATCGGATCCGACGTGCTTCACCCGCCAGTCGCGGTGCCGGGAGAGGTCCTCCGCGAGCTCGCCGATGATGTCGATGAGCGCGGTGAGCTCCGCGCTGCCGCGGCCCGTGAGGTTGTCGGTGGAGAGCAGGTAGAGCGTGGTGACCTTCACGTCGAGGTCGTCGCACCACTCGAGGAACTCGAGGAACTTGGCCGCTCCGGCGCGGTGGCCGTGCGCCGCGGACTCGAGCCCGAGCTGGCGGGCCCAGCGGCGGTTGCCGTCGAGGATCATCGCGATGTGGTGCGGCAGCGCGTTCCGGTCGAGGCCGCGGCGGAGGCGCTTCTGGTACGCCCGGTAGAGCAGACCGCGCCACGGTCGGATCGGCTTCTCTCGCACGGAGGCCACGCTATCCCACCTGCCCGTGAGCCCGGATCGCCCGCCAGGCCGACGTCGTGGACGGCTGTCCTACACTCGCAGGATGACGCCCGCCGCCCCGTCCCCCGGCCCGCTCAGCACCCCGGATGGCGCGTCGCCGGAGGACGACCACGTCGCCCACCTCCCGCTCGTCGAGGACGCGCAGGACGTCGGACCGGAGCCCAAGCCCACCTGGCGGGGCTGGCTGCACGCGGGGATGACGCCGGTGGCGCTCGTGCTCGGGATCGTGCTCATCGCGGTCGCCGACGGGGCCGCGGCGAAGATCGCGTGCGCCGTGTTCGTGGCGTCGTCGCTCCTGCTGTTCGGCGTCTCGGCGGTCTACCACCGGTTCGACTGGTCGCCGCGAGCCAAGATCCTGCTCAAGCGGATGGACCACGCCAACATCTTCCTGCTCATCGCGGGCTCGTACACGCCCATCACGGTGCTGGCGCTGCCGCACGACAAGTCGGTGCTGCTGCTCTGGCTGGTGTGGTCGGGCGCCGCGATCGGCGTGCTCTTCCGCGTGCTCTGGATCCACGCCCCGCGCTGGCTCTACGTGCTGCTATACCTCGTGCTCGGGTACGCGTCGCTCGTCTTCATCGTCGACTTCTTCCGCGCCGACGCCGCGATGATGACGCTCATCCTCGCGGGCGGCCTCGCCTACACGGTGGGCGCGGTCGCGTACGCGCTGAAGCGGCCGAACCCCTGGCCCGGCCGCTTCGGCTTCCACGAGATCTTCCACGCGTGCACCCTCGTGGCGTTCCTCTGCCACTGGACGGGGATCCTCCTGGTGGCGACGCACCCGCCCGTCGTCTGACCGGAGCTCGCACCGGCCTGCGCAGCCGGGTCAGGCGTCCGCGGTCAGGCGCCCGCGCGCCCGAAGCCGGGGAACCGCGCGACGAACCCCGGGTGCGCCGCGAGCAGCTCGCGGGCGTACCGGGGGTGGTTCGCCGTGGTCGCGTCCACGTCGAGCTCCACGATGCGGCGCACCTCGCCCGGTCCCTCGAGGAGGGACGCGTGCACGCGGAGCCCCGCGTCGTGCAGCCCGTCCACGAGCGACCGCGTGAGACCGCGCCACGGCAGCATGATGGTGCGGGCCCGCGTGGGCGCGACCACATCGCGCCACTCGCCGTCGATGTCGGCGACGAGCAGGCCCGTGCCGCGCGGGAGGTCGGGCAGCCCGGTCATCACGTCCACGAGCGCCTGCGGGTGGAAGCTGATGACCGTGCAGCGTGCCCGGTCGGCGTCGCCGCGGGCGCGCAGGAGCGCGACCAGGGGTCCCGCCGCCGCCGGCGCCTTGACCTCCACCTGCACGAGCCCACGCGTGCGGTCGAGCACCTCGTCGAGGGTCGGCACGCGCTGGCCCGAGCCGAGGTCCACCGAGCGGACCTCGGCCAGCGTCAGCTCCTCGACGGGCGTGTCGAGGTGCGGGCCGGGTGCCGCCGCCGTGCGCTCGAGCGTGCGGTCGTGCAGCACGACCAACTGCCCGTCGCGCGTGAGGCGCACGTCGAGCTCGATCTCGTCCGCCCCGGCCCGCTCCGCCGTCGTGAACGACAGCATCGTGTTCTCCGGGCAGTCCGCCATGCTGCCGCGGTGGCCCGCCAGCAGGAAGGTGCGCGGAGAGCCGGTCACAGGTACGGCTCGACGTTCTCCGTGTAGGCGGACGTGAGCTGCGTCGCGGCGGCCGGGAACACCGCGGCCGGGTCCGCGTCCTGCGTGAGGATCTGCGACCACGGCTGCTGCAGGTACGTGTCGCCGTTCGGGATCAGCGTGCGGGCCCAGTCCTGCGAGCGCACGTGGTCGAGGCTGTCGTACACCGTGCGGAAGGCCGGGTTCGAGGCCCAGAAGCCCGTGAGGTCGGACGACTCGCCGGCCGACGTGCGCACGGGCGCGTAGCCCGTCTTCTTCGCGAAGGCGACCTGCTGGTCGACCTCCGTGCAGTGCTTGATGAACATGGCCGCGGCCAGCTGCTGCTCCTTGGTCTTGCTGCCGATGACCGCGAGGCCCGTGCCGCCCGTGGGGACGAACTGGCCCTGGGGGCCGCCCGGGAGCACGCCCGTGCCGATCGGGAACTTGGCGCTCGCGGTGACGATGCCGACCGCGCCCGCCGAGGCGATGGTGCAGGGCGCGAGCCCGCCCGCGAAGTCGACCGCGGTGTCGCCGCTGGCCGCCGCCACGTTCGCGATCTTGGAGTCGAAGACGAGGCCCTGCGCGTAGCGGGCCGCCTCGAGCGTCTCGGGCTGGTCGAGCTTCAGGTCCCAGCCGTCGGAGTACTGGCCGCCGCGGCCCCAGAGGACGTTGCTCATCGCCCACGTGCCGATGGATCCCTGGGGCATGCGGAAGGCGGGCGTGCCGCCGGTCGCCTTCATGATCGCGGGCGCCCACTCCTCGAGCTCGGCCCAGGTGTCGGGCGCGCGGTCGGGGAGGCCGGCCTTCTGCCAGATCGACTTGTCGTAGTAGAAGATCGGCGTCGAGCGCGCGTAGGGCACCGCGTAGCGCGCGCCGTTGTACAGGTAGTCGTCGAGGAACACCTTGTTGAAGTCGTCGAGCTCGAAGCCGAGGTGCGACATGAGGCCGTCCATCGCGATCGACTGCTTGTTCACCATGTAGCGGAACCACCAGGTGTCGCTGGCGTTCACCATGTCGGGCATGCTGTCGGTTCCCGCGGCCGCCTGCAGCTTCTGCGCGATCTCGTCGTAGCTCGCGCCGCCCGTCACCACGTTGACGGTGATGCCGGTCTTCGCGAGGAAGTCCGCCGCGAACTGCGCCTCGAGGTCCGAGGTCTGCCCGGGGTGGGTGGTCCACCAGGTGATGTCGGTGGCGGGCTGGATCCCGTCCCAGTCGGTGTCGGGGGCCGCGGTGGCCGCCGTGTCGCCGCCGACGGACGGACCGGAGCAGGCGGCGAGCATCGCGGTGCCGCCGAGGACGGCGCCGAGCTTCAGCACGCTGCGGCGGTCGAACGGGCGGGCGGCGAAGCCGCCGAGGGCCGAGCGGGGATCGATGGGCATGGTTCTCCTGGGTTCGGGATGCGGGTCGAGCGGGGAGGTGGTGGGGCGGGAGGGAGAGGCGCGTCAGCCGGTCACGGCGCCGGCGGTGAGGCCGCCGACGATGCGCCGCTGGAAGACGAGGAAGACCGCGAGCACCGGGATCGTGACGATGACGGTGCCGGCCATGAGCACGCCCCAGTTCGTGATGCCCGTGGTGTCCTGGAGCAGGGTGAGGCCGACGGGCAGCGTCATCATGTGCGGATCGGTCGTGACGAGGAGCGGCCAGAGGTAGTCGTTCCACTCGCCGACGATGGAGACCAGGGCGACGGCGGCGATCGTGGGGCCCGACATGGGGATCACGAACGACCACAGGCGGCGGAGGTGGCCGGCGCCGTCCATCGCCGCGGCCTCGAGCACGGAGCCCGGCAGCGTGAGGAAGTGCTGGCGGAAGAGGAAGGTGCCGTACGCGCTCGCGACGCCGGGGAGGATGAGGCCCGGGTAGGTGTTGATCCAGCCGAGGCCCGCGATGACCTGGTAGTTCGGGATCATCACGATCTGCTGCGGCACGAGGAGCGCGAGGATCACGACGCCGAACCACACGTTCTTGAACGGCACGCGGATGAAGACCAGCGCGTACGCGGTCATCAGGCCAAGCAGCACCTTGAGGCCCGAGCCCGCGATCGTCTTGATGAGGCTGTTGGTCGCGAGCGTCGAGAAGGACACCGTGTCGGACGCGGTCGCGTAGTTCGTCGGCGCGAAGGACGACGGCAGGAGCTTGAGGGGCAGCGAGTAGATCTCGCCGAAGTCCTTGAAGCTGGTGAGCACCATCCAGACGAGGGGCAGGAGCATGACGACCACGGCGAGGGCGAGCGCGAGGTACGTGCCGGCGAGCGACGGGCGGGCGGATCCCGACGCGGACGGACGGAGGCCGCGACGAGGGCGGCGCGCACCCGCGGGAACCGCCGCGGGCTCGGGGCGGGCGAGGGTCGTGGTCACGAGTAGTGCACCTTCCGCTGGACGACGACGAGCTGGACGAGCGTGACGACGAGCAGGACGAGGAACAGGATCGTGGCGACGGCGGACGAGTAGCCGGCCCGTCCGGCCACGAAGCCCTCGTGGTAGATCTGGTACATCATCGTGGTGGTCCCCTGCAGCGGCCCGCCCTTGGTCATGGCGCTGATGAGGTCGAAGGTCTGCAGCGAGCTGAGCAGCGTGGTCACGCTGAGGAAGAACGTGGTCGGGCTGAGCAGCGGCAGCACCACGCGGAGGAAGGTGCGGATGCGGCCGGCGCCGTCGAGGGCCGCGGCGTCGAGCAGGTCCTTCGGCACGGCCTGGAGGCCCGCGAGGTAGATGAGGGCGCAGTAGCCGAGGTCGCGCCACACCTGCACGGTGGTCACCATCGCGAGCGCGGCGCCCGGGTCGCTGTACCAGTCGGGCGACGGGAGGCCGACGAGCTGGAGCCCCGCGGAGATCAGGCCGAAGTTGGGGTCGAAGACGTAGAGCCAGAGGAAGCCGACGGCGACGCCGGAGAGCACGTACGGCGCGACGATGATCGTGCGCACGGGCCCGCGCAGCCGGATCCGCCTGTTCAGCAGCACCGCGACCCCGAGCCCCAGCGCCATCGAGCCGACCACCGTCACTCCGGTGAAGATCAGCGTGACCCGGATGACCGTGGGCGTCTGCGGGTCCTGGAACCAGGCGACGTAGTTGGCGAGGCCGACCTCGCGGGCCACCGAGGATCCGATGTTCCACTGCAGCGTCGAGTAGTAGAAGGACTCGAGGAGCGGCTTGTACGTGAAGACCGCGAGCAGGAGCACGTTCGGGCCGACGAAGGCGAGGAAGAGGAGCCCGTCGCGGAGGCGTCCCGGGCGGCGGCGGCGCGAGCGGGGGGCGGCGCCGGCGGGCGGGGCGACCGCGGGGATCGTGGAGGACACCGCTCCGGGCGGTGGCGCGACCCGGGCGGGCGCGGGGGCGTGCGTCATGTCCGACCTCCTCTGGGGACACGAGGAGGGAACGTTCCCTTCGTGCCTGGCCAAGGTACGGAGGGTGAGTTAACGGCGGGGGGCCCGCGGGTGGCGAGCGGGCGGCCGAGCGGCGACCGGCGCCCCCCGGACGGGGGTCGCCGGTCGTCGGCGGGCGGATCAGCCGTCGACCATCAGCCCCCGTGGTGACCGTGGCGCCAGTCCCCGATCGAGGGCACTCCCACGTAGTAGGGATCCGGCTCGGCCGGGCTGTGGTTGTGCCCCATGGCGACGACGCTGACCCCGTCCGAGTCGGCGGTCGCGGGTGCGGCGGCGGATGCGTGCGCGATGCCCAGGCCGACGCCGGCCGAGAGGGCGATCACGGCGACGGCCGTGACGGACCCCGTTCGGCCGAGGCGGCGGGAGGGTCGGGTGGAGGGCGTGGTGGGTGACATGCTCGTGGGGCTCCGTTCTCGTGGGGATCACGAGGCTACGGAGCCCGAGGGCCGATGGGCTGGTGGACGTCCACAGCGCCGACGGGCCCGCCGACCGGGAGGGGCGTCGTTCAGCCGCGCGGCGGACCTGCGGGATCGTCCGGATCCGCGGGGCCGTCGTCGTCCGCGGCCGTCGCGCCCGGCATGCGGAGGTCGCGCTCGGGCGCCGCGTCGCGCGCGAGGTCGGCCTCGAGCTTCTCCGCCTCGAGCCGGCCGCGGATCTCCTCGCGGTAGCGCGTGCGGCGGATCCGGCGGGTCATGTCGACCATGAGCAGCAGCACCACCACGGCGACGAAGAAGATCGCGATGAAGCCGATGGGGCCGGGCGAGACGGTGTCGGGGTCGAACTCCGCCGTGGGCGTGGGGCTCGGCGTCGTGGTCACGGCGGTCGCGAGCCGCAGGACGAGGTCGGCGCCCATCACGCGACCGCCTCCTGCTCCTCGTCGACGATGCCGGCGAAGAGGTCGTGCTCCTCGTCCGGCACGTCGACGCGCGACTCCACGAGCTGGAAGTCCTCGAACGGCCACGCCCGCTGCTGCAGGTCGCGCGGCCAACGGAAGAACGTGCTGTCGGGCGCGACCTGGCTCGCGTGGGAGAGGAGCGCGCGGTCGCGTGCCTCGAAGTGGTCGGCGACGTGGACGTGCGTGGTGGCGAGGTCGGGGCGGTCGCCCATCCAGCCGAGCATCTCGTCGACGGCCTCGAGCATCTCCGCGGCCGCATCGGTGGCGACCAGGTGCTCGCGCACGGCGCGGAGCTTGGCGCCGTTGAAGATCCGGTCGAAGTAGAGCTTGGAGATCTCCCACGGCTCGCCGGCGTCGGGGTAGGAGCCGGCGACGCCGGACTCGCGCCAGGCCTCCATCGCGATCACGTGCGCCTGGATGTGGTCGGGGTGCGGGTAGCCGCCGTTCTCGTCGTACGCCACGAGCACGTGCGGGCGGAACCCGCGCACCAGGCGGATGAGCGGCTCGGCCGACACCTCCACCGGGATGCTCGCGAAGGCCGCGGGCGGCAGCGAGCCGTCCTCGCGCGCCATGCCCGAGTCGACGTAGCCGAGCCAGCGGTGCTGCACGCCCATGACCGCCTGCGCGCGCGCCATCTCGATGCGGCGGAGCCCCGGCAGGTCGCGCTCGGCCATCGCCCGCTCGGCGAGGCCCTCGTTGAGGATGTCGCCGGCCTCGCCGCCCGTGCAGCTGACGACCATGATCTCGGCGCCCTGGTGCGTGTAGTGGGTGTAGGTCGCCGCGCCCTTGCTGGACTCGTCGTCGGGGTGGGCGTGCACGGCCATGAGGCGCAGGGTCACGGGGCTCCAAGGGTGGGGAAGGTAGTCTGGATCCCCAGAGTACAAGGTGCGTGTGAGGAGATCGCCGTGACGACCGAGTCCCGCTCCCCCGCCCCCGCAGGCCCGCACGCGGACGACGACGAGACCGTCGAGCACCGCGTCGCCGGGCCCCGGTCGACGCCCGCGCTCGACGAGCGGTACGGCCGCACGCGACCCGCCCGCATCCGCCAGCGATGGCTCTACGGCGTCGCCGGCGGCCTCGTCGCGCTGGTGTTCGGCGCGTGGGTGCTGTGGGCCGGGCTCGACCAGGCGTCGGGGAGCATCGACGCCACCGACCGCGCGTTCGACATCGTCGACGACCGCACCATCGACGTGACCTTCTCCGTCGTGATGCCCGCCGGCACGGAGGCCTACTGCGCGGTGCAGGCGCAGGACGAGCAGCGCTCCATCGTCGGCTGGAAGGTCGTGGAGCTGCCGGCCCAGGACGGCTTCGAGCGCATGGAGACAGTGCGCCTGCGCACCACAGGTCCCGCGGTGACCGGGTTGATCCACAGCTGCTGGCCCGCCTAGAGTGGGGGATTCGCCTCGACGGTTCCGTCGGGGCGTCCGTGCGAGTGCAAGGAGTCCATCGTGGCGCAGGAGCAGGCAGTCACCTGGCTGACCCAGGAGGCGTTCGACCGCCTCAGCAGGGAGCTCGACACCCTCAGCGTGCAGGGCCGCGAGGAGATCGCGAAGAAGATCGAGATCGCCCGCGAGGAGGGCGACCTCAAGGAGAACGGCGGCTACCACGCCGCCAAGGAGGAGCAGGGCAAGATCGAGGCGCGCATCCGCCAGCTCACGCAGCTGCTGCGGACGGCCGAGGTCGGCGACGCCCCGGAGAGCCACGGCGTCGTGGAGCCCGGCACGGTCGTCACCGCGCTCATCGCCGGCGACGAGACCAAGTTCCTGCTCGGCAACCGCGAGATCGCGGGCGACAGCGAGCTCGACGTCTACAGCGAGCAGTCGCCGCTCGGCGCCGCGATCATCGGCTGGGAGGTCGGGCAGAAGGGCGCGTACACCGCGCCGAACGGCCGTGAGATCCCCGTCGAGATCCAGGCCGTGGAGAACTACACGCCGTAGGGCGAGCGGCACGACGACGAGGGGCGCGGACCATGTGGTCCGCGCCCCTCGTCGCGTGCGCGGCGCTCAGTCGCGTGCGCGGCGCTCAGTCGCGCTGGAGGCGCGGGTCGTAGCCGGCGTCGCGGAGCCGCTGGACGACCTCGCCCGTGTGCTCGGGTCCGCGCGTCTCCACGCTCACCTCGAGCTCGACCTCGCTGATCTGCAGGCCCCGGCCGTGGCGCGTGTGCAGCACCTCGACGACGTTGGCATTCGCCTCGGAGATGATCTGCGACGTGCGCGCGAGCTGACCCGGGCGGTCGGGCAGCATGATCCGCAGCTTCACGTAGCGGTCGCTCGCGGCGAGGCCGCGGCTGATGACGCGCTCCATCATGAGCGGGTCGATGTTGCCGCCGGAGAGGATCACGACCGTGCGGCCGGCGTCCTTCACGAGCCCGGCGAGGACCGCGGCGACGCCCACGGCTCCCGCGGGCTCGACCACGAGCTTCGCGCGCTCGAGCAGGAGGAGCAGGGCGCGCGCGGTGTCGTCGTCCTCGACCGTGACGACCTCGTCGACGCTCTCGCGGATGATGTCGAAGTTCAGCAGGCCCGGCTTCGCGACCGCGATGCCGTCGGCGATGGTGGGCGTGATCTCGATCTCGGTCGCGCGGCCGGCGGCGAGGGACGGCGGGTAGGCGGCGGCGTTGCGCGCCTGCACGCCGATCACGCGGATCGTGCGGCCCTCCTCGGCGGCGCGCAGCTTGAGCGCGGTCGCGACGCCGGAGATGAGGCCGCCGCCGCCGATCGGGACGACGACCGTCTCGACGTCGGGCGTCTGGTCGAGGATCTCGAGGCCGAGCGTGGCCTGGCCCGTGATGACGTCCTCGTGGTCGAACGGCGGGATGAGCACGGCGCCGGTCTGCGCGGCGAACTCCGCGGCGGCCAGCAGCGGCTCGGCGACCGTGTGCCCGCGGAGGATGACCTCGGCGCCGTACTGGCGCGTGGCCTGGAGCTTCGGGAGCGCGACCCCGACGGGCATGAAGATCGTGGCGCGGATCCCGAGCTCGCGCGCCGCGAACGCCACGCCCTGCGCGTGGTTGCCGGCCGACGCGGCCACGACGCCGCGCGCCTTCTCCTCGTCGGTGAGGCGCGAGATCCGGTTGTACGCGCCGCGGATCTTGTAGGAGCCGGTGCGCTGCAGGTTCTCGCACTTGAGGTGCACGGGGCTGCCGAGGATCTCGGCGAGGAACCGCGACGACTCCATCGGCGTCACCTCGGCGACGCGGCTGACGATCTCACGCGCGGCCTCGATGCGCGCGAGCGTGGGCGCGGAACCGCGGGGCAGCTCCCCGGCGAGCGCCGCGGCGTCCTCCCCCAGCTGCGACGGGTCGAGCTCGTCGCCGACGGCGCGCAGGTGCGGGAGGTCGGCGTGCGGGGCGGCGGCGGCCTCCTCGGCGGGGGTCCGTGCGGGGGCGGCGTCGGTCATCGGGTGGGCTTCCTCGGGTTCGGGCGGCGGGTGGCGTGCGCGGCGTCGGCGGGGACCGCGGGAGGCGGCGGCTCGGGTTGCCCGCGCCATGCCCCGCTGGCGACGTGCTTGACCATGGAGTTGAGAGTGGCGACGAGCGGCACGGCGAAGAACGTGCCGGCGATCCCGCCGACCATGCCTCCCGCGGCGACCGAGAGGACGACCGCGAGCGGGTGCACCTTGACGACGGAGCCCATGATGAGCGGCTGGAGCACGTGGCCCTCCACCTGCTGCACGATGAGCACGATGGCGATCATGATCAGCGCCTGCGTCAGCCCGTTGTAGACGAGCGCCACGAACACGGCGAGCGTGCCCGTGACGACCGCGCCGACGATCGGGATGAACGAGCCGAGGAACACGAGCACGCCGATGGGGATCGCGAGCGGCACCCCGATGATCGCGGCGCCCCCGGCGATGCCGATCGCGTCGATGAGCGCGACGAGCACCTGCACCTTCACGAAGTTCTGCAGCGTGCTCCAGCCGGCCCTGCCCGCGCCGTCGACCGCGGGACGCGCGAGCCGCGGGAACAGCCGCACGACCCAGCGCCACATGCCCGCGCCGTCGATGAGGATGAACAGGGTCGAGAAGAGCACCAGCAGCACGCCCGTGAGCACGTGGCCGAGCGACGACGTCACGGACAGGGCGCCGCTGAGGAGCGCGCCCGCATCCCGCTGCACGGCGTCGACCGCCTGCGCGTACGCGTCGTTGAGCTGCTGCTCGGACAGCTGGAGCGGCCCGTCGGTGAGGAACCCGCGGAGGTCGGCGTAGCGCGTGAGCGTCTGCGCGCGGAGGGAGTCGTACTGGCCGATGATCTGCGTCGTCACGAGGTACACGAGGGCGGCCACCGCGACGATCACGCCGATCTCGGAGATCGCGACCGCCAGCCACTTGGGCACGTGGTGGCGCTGCATCCACTGGGAGATGGGCACGAGCAGGGCCGCGAGCACGATGGCGAGGAACAGCGGGATGACCACGTACTCCAGCTGGATCACGAGCCACGCGACGACCCCGAGCACGCCGAGGATGAGGAGCAGCCGCCAGGCCCACGCACCTGCGATGACCATCCCGGGCGGCACGGTCTCGGCGACGGTGCGCGCGACGGGCTGGACGGAGTCGATGTCGGGCTCGGCGGGCCGCTCGGCCGCGCGGGCGGCTGCCGCGGCGCGCGCACGGGATCGCTGGCCGAAGATCATGCTGGGAGTCTAGGACGGGGCTCCCGTGCGGCCGCTCCCCGCCGGGCCGGTGCCGCCCGGTCGGGGGTCGCCGCTAGCGTCGCAGCATGGCCGACTCCGTCTCCCCCGCCCTCGCCCGACGCGTGGCCCTGGCGGCGCAGGGGCTGGGCCGGCCCCATCCGGTCGCGGCGGCGGGCACGCGGCGCCTGGCCGCGGAGATCCAGCGCCTCGGCCTGCTGCAGATCGACTCCGTCAACGTCTTCGAGCGCAGCCACCACCTGCCCGTGCTCGCCCGCGTCGGGCCCTACGATCGCGCGGCGCTCGACCGGATGCTGTTCGGCGGCGGCGGCGCGTACACCGAGTACTGGGCGCACCAGGCAGCCGTGCTGCCCGTCGAGGACCTGCCGCTGTTCGGATGGCGGATGGCGGCGGAGCGCGCCCGGCGCACGCGACCCGGCTCCTGGGCGCTCGAGCACGTGCCCCTGATCGCCGAGGTCCGGGCCGAGCTCGCCCGCACGGGCCCGGTGCCCGCCAGCGCGATCGAGCACGAGTCGAACGTCCGCACGGGCCCGTGGTGGGGCTGGTCGGACGTGAAGCGCGCGCTGGAGGCGATGTTCGCGTGGGGCGAGATCGCGAGCGCCGGCCGCCGCGGGTTCGAGCGCGTCTACGGGCTCGCGGAGGACGTGCTGCCGGCCGCGGTCCGCGAGCGCGAGGTGCCCGAGGAGGACGCCGTGCGGGAGCTCGTGCGCCGCGCCGCCGTCGCGCACGGCATCGGCACGGCCGCCGACCTCGGCGACTACCACCGGCTGTCCCGCGCCGCGACCGACCGCGCCCTGCGCGACCTCGCCGATGCGGGCGAGGTGCTGCCCGTCACCGTGCCCGGCGGGGAGGGGCGCGGGAAGCCGCTGCCCGTGTGGCTGCACCGCGACGCGCGGCTGCCCCGGCGGATCCGCGGCGAGGCCCTGCTCTCGCCGTTCGACCCCGTCGTGTGGTTCCGCGAGCGCGCGCTGCGCCTGTTCGACCTGCACTACCGGATCGAGATCTACACGCCGGCGGCGCAGCGCGTGCACGGCTACTACGTGCTGCCCGTGCTGGTGGACGACGAGATCGTCGCCCGGGTGGACCTCAAGAGCGACCGGCAGGCGGGCGTGCTGCGCGTGCAGGCGTCGTGGATCGAGGGGCGCCACGATCCCGCGACGGTCGCCGAGCGCATCGCGCCGCTCCTCGAGCGCGCGGCCGCGTGGCAGGGGCTCGAGGGCGTCGGGGTCGTCGACCGCGGCACGCTCGCGCCGGCGCTGCGGGCGCACCTGCCGGCCGTGGCGGCGACGGCGCCGACGCCGCTGCAGAGTCCGCCGGAGTGATGCGCCGCCGCTAGAACTGCACGCGGGGCGGCTCGGCGATGGACGCGAGGCTCGAGACCTCGTAGAAGTCCCGCTCGCCGAAGCCCAGCCCGCGCACGAACAGCGTGTTCGGGAACTGCGTGATCTTGGTGTTCAGCTCGCGCACGCCGCCGTTGTAGAAGCGGCGCGACGCCTGGATCCGGTCCTCGGTGTCCACCAGCTCGCCCTGCAGCTGCAGGAACGTCTGGCTCGTCTGGAGCTGCGGGTACGCCTCCGCGACCGCGAACAGCGACTTCATCGCGCCCTGCAGGTGCTCCTCGGCGGCGCTCGCCTCCGAGGGGTTCGCGGCGCTGATCGTCTCGGTGCGGGCGGACGCGACCTTCTCGAACACCTTCTGCTCGTGGGTGGCGTAGCCCTTGACCGACTCGATGATGGTCGGCAGCAGGTCGGCGCGCCTCTTCAGCTGCACCGTGATGTCGCTCCACGCCTCGTCCACGCGGACGTTCAGGGTGACGAGGGCGTTGTACGTGGCCCAGAGGTAGATGCCGACGAGAACTGCCAGGAGCACGACGACTCCGAGCGCGATCCACAATTCCATGCTCCGGATCCTACGCGCGGGCCTGGGGAGGACCCGGGGTACGCGGCGCGGGCGCACCCGTTCTGGGGGCGTGGGCGGGCAGCCTCCGGGTCCACCGCCTCCGGGTCAGCCGCGCTCGCGGAGGGTGTCGCGGAGGAAGCGGTACGAGGAGCGGGGCGTGCGGTCGCCGGTGCGCGCATCCACGTGCACGAGGCCGCGCGGTGCCTCGCGCCCGGCCTCCCACTCGAAGCCGTCGAGCAGGCTGCCGGCGATGACGGCCTCGAGCCGCACGCCCTCCGCCGGGCCGCCGGGCGCGACGGCGGCGAGCGCCTGCACGAGGTGGTCGGAGATGGCGTGCGCGCGGCGCGGATCCCGGCGCGAGCCGTCCCGGTCGTCGACCTGCTCGGGGTGCGCGGCGTCGAGGCCCGAGAGCACGACGGGCGGCAGGGCGTCGCCGTAGCGCGCGCGGAGGTCGGCGAGCACGGCCGGCACGAGGTCGGGCGCGACGGGGTGCCCGTCGAGGGACGCGGGGTGGTCGGTCCAGGGCAGCGCGGCGAACGGGATCGCGGTGGATCCGGCGACGAGGCGCGGCACCGCGGCCACGCGGATCGGGTCGGCGAGGGCGACGCCGTAGTGGTCGAGCGGCTGGCCGATGGAGCGGAGGTCGGCGGGATCCACGCGCCCGAGCCGATCGAAGGCCTCGGCGTGCGGGCCGGCGAGGTCCGGGTAGCGGCCGAGGAGCACGGCGTCGGCGAAGAGGTCCTGGTGCAGGGCACGCGCCACGATGGCGGCGGCGCGGTCGTCGTCGTCCCCGGAGGCGGCCTCGACCACGCGGTGCGCGTTCACGATGCCGACCCGGGCCGCGGAGCTCGAGCCCCGGATCGCCTCGACCGCACGGCCGTGCGCGAGCAGCTGGTGGTGCACGGTGGGGAGCGCGTCGAGCCCGAGGCGGGCTCCGGGCGCGTGCGTCCCCGTGACGTGCCCGGCCATCGTGGTGAGCGCGGGCGTGCGGAGCGTGACCCAGTCGGGCACGCGGTCGGCGAGCGCCTCGGCGGCGAGGTACGCGAGGTCGCCGAAGCGCAGCGCGGTGTCGCGGTGCAGCCAGCCGCCGCGGTCCTGCAGCTCGACGGGCAGGTCGTGGTCGTGCAGGGCGGCGCGCGGGCGGATCCCCGCGGCCAGCAGCGCGTCGACCAGCTCGTCGTAGAACGCTATGCCCTCGCGGCGGAGGCCCCCGCGGGCCTCCGGCTGGATCCTCGACCAGGAGAGGGAGAAGGAGAGGACGTCGGCGCCGAGCTCGGCCGCGAGCGCGACGTCCTCCCGGTACCTCTCCATGTGCCGGGCGCCGCGCTCCGGGTCGCTGCCGTCCGCCACCGCGCCGGGCCGTCGGGCGAACGCGTCCCACACGGACTCCGTGCGGCCGCCCTCGTGCGCGCGGCCCTCGACCTTGGTCGCGCTCGTGCTCACCCCGATGCGCGGGCCACCCGCGAGGAGACCCGCGAGCTCGGTCGGCGTCGGGCGGTCGGGGGCGGCGGCGCGGGAGGTCACGTGAGCCAGTATCGGCCACCGGGGACGCCCAGCCGGCGCCCCGGCGCCGGGCACGCGCCGCACAGGTTCTCCTACCACTTCCGTCACGGTCGGTGCGTGCGGTTGACACGCCCGGATGCAGCCGTCTGAATGGACGCACGGTGCAGCAACTGGCGAGGAACGAGGATCGTCCGTCCACGGGGGGTGGAGCGGGCGGTGTCCGTCGATCCCGCGAGCGGCTCGTCCGCACGGCGTCGGTCCTCCTGCTGCTCGCGGCGCTCACCGCCGGCGGCACGGCCGCCGCCTCCGCCGCCACCGACACCCCCGCCCCCACGCCGAGCCCCGTCCCGTCCGGCGCGCCGGCACCCGCGCCGACGGTGGAGACGCCGCCGTTCTCGACCGACGGCTCCATCGTGGTCACCGGCACCCGGCCCGCCGGCGCCGACGTGCAGGTCACCATCGCGAGCGTCCCCGCCGCCGTCACGCTCCCCTCCTCCACCACCTGGCGCGCGACCGCGACGGGCGTCCCGGACGGGCAGAGCCCCGTGCGCGTCACCGCGGGCGGGCAGGAGGCCACCGCGACGGCGTCCGTCCTTCGGGCTCCCGGCGTCAACAGCTTCTCCGTCGTGACCACCGGGCTGGTCAGCGGCACGGGCTACCCGGGTGCGATCGTCGACGCGCGCTCGGGATCCGCCGCCTGCCGCGCCACCGTCGGCTCCTCGAGCACGTGGGCGTGCCTCCTCGCACCGCCGCCGCCCTCCGGCACCGGCGTCCCCGTGACCGCGACCCAGTCCACGCCGTGGAGCACGGGCACGCCCGCCGTGGGACGCGGCACGGGCAGCTTCGACACGACGGCGCCGAGCGCCGCGATCATCACCGCCCCCGCGGCCGGCGCCACCGTCGACGGCACGGGGATCACGATCTCCGGCACCGCCGACGAGGACGGCGCCGTCGTGCGCGCGTACCTGACGGGCTACGGCGACGCGGCGTGCCAGGCGCAGGTCGCCGGCGGCCGCTGGTCGTGCACGACCGGCACGCTGCCGCCCGGTCCGCTCGGGATCACGGCGACGGTCACGGATCCGCTCGGCAACATCAGCACGCTGGCCGCGGAGGTCGACATCACGGTCGCGCAGCCCGCCTCCTCGCCCACGCCGGGCGCGACGACGCCGCCCGCGAGCGCGACGCCCGAGGCCACCAGCTCGCCCGAGGGCACGCAGGCGGCCCCCGCTCCCGGATCCGGTCCCGGCGGCGGCGGGGGCGGCGGCACGACGGGCGCCGCGCCCGGACCCGACGGCGCGCCCGGCACCGGATCCGCACCCGCCGCCCCCGCGCCCGGCACCTGGAACGCGCCCACGCGCTTCGGCACCTCGCTCCAGCCGCTGCCCGCCGCGTTCACCGACGGCCGCGGACTCCTCCCCCTGCTGCTCGCGCTCGGCGCGGTGCTGCTCGTGACCCTGCCGGCCCTCCTCCTCCGCGGGGCGCTCGTCGCGCGCTTCGGCGGCCGCCACCGCGCGGCCGAGGACGTGACGCCCCTGCGGATCATCCCCCGCGGCGACGCCGGCGCCCTCACCACCCGGGCCGCGGCGGCCGCCTTCACCGACTCGACCGCGACCACCGGCCAGCTGCGCATCATGCCGGGACGGCTCGACTCCGCGCCCATCCCCGTGCCCGCCCGCCGCGAGCCCGAGCCGACGCTCCTCGGCGCCCGCCCCGCGCACGAGCCCGGCCGCGCCGGCCGCTGGGGTGCCGCCGCGGCAGCCCTCGCCCTGGCCGCCGCGCTGGCCGCGCTGTCGCTGCCCGTGGGATCCGACCCCAACGCCGTCCGCCTCTTCCTCGCGGCCCTCGTGGGCCTCGCCGTCGTCAACGGCGTCGGCGTGGTCGCGGTCGCCTCTGTGGCGGGCCGTGTCGGAGCCGGACCCGCCCGGGTGCGGGCCGTGCCCGCCCTGCTCGTCCTCTCGGCGACCGCCGTGCTCGCGTCGCGGGCGTTCGGGCTCGCCCCGCCCATCGTCATCGGCCAGGTCCTCGGCCTCGTGGCCGACGACCGCGACGACCGGTCCCGCGCCCGTCTCGCGCTCGTGCAATCGGGGTCGCTCGCGACGCTCGGCCTCCTGGCCTGGATCCTCTACGGCTTCGTCCCCGCGGACGGCGCCATGTGGCCGCAGCTGGCGAACGAGCTCCTCAGCGTCATCACCCTCGCCTCCCTCAGCTCCGCGGCGCTCGCGCTCGCGCCCGTCTCCCTCGTGCTCGGACGCTCGCTGCTCCTGCGCTCCCTGCCGCTGTGGGCCGTCGTCAGCGTCGCCGTCCTCACGCTGGCGTTCGCCGCGGTGGCCACGACCGCGAGCGGCGTGCCGGCCGAGGTGTGGATCACGGCCCTCGTCATCTCCGCCGCCTTCGCGGCCGTGAGCATCGCCGTGTGGCTCTGGATCCGCGTGGTCGAGCCCTCCCTGCAGCGCCTCTAGCAGCCGTCCCCCGCCGCTGTCCCGCTGCCGCGCCGCGTCTGGTGCGGATGCCCGGCCGAGGCCACACTGGGTGGCGTCGCCGGCTCCGGCGGCCTCGATCAGGCCCGCGCGGCCCCGACGGCAGGAGTCCTGCATGAGCACATCGAGCACGTCCCTCTGGGCGGCGCTCACGCGGCGGAAGCCCGTGGAGGCCATCGAGGCGGAGCCCGGCGCGGCGACGGAGGAGGGCGGCCTCACCCGCTCGCTCGGCCTGTGGCAGCTCACGGCGATCGGAGTCGGCGGGATCATCGGCACCGGCATCTTCACGCTCGCGGGCACCGTCGCGAACCAGACCGCCGGGCCCGCCGTCCTCATCTCGTTCCTCATCGCGGGCATCGCGAGCGCCGCGGCCGCCCTCTCCTACGCGGAGTTCGCGGGCATGATCCCCAAGGCCGGATCCGCGTACACCTACGGCTACGCGGCGCTCGGCGAGATCGTCGGCTGGTTCATCGGCTGGGACCTGCTGCTGGAGTACACCGCCATCGTCGGCGTGGTCGCCATCGGCGTCTCCGGCTACGCGGGCTTCCTCCTCGACCAGTTCGGCGTCGACCTCCCCGCGTGGATGCTCGGCGCGGCCGGCACGGGCGACGGCCACGTGGTCGACCTCTTCGCCGTGATCCTCTGCCTCGGCACCGCCTTCGTCCTCACGCGCGGCATGAAGAGCGTCGGCCGGTTCGAGCTCTACCTCGTGGGCCTCAAGGTGACGCTCGTGCTCGTGATCGTCGTCATCGGCTTCACGCAGATCACCGGCGCCAACTACCAGCCGTACTTCCCGTTCGGCGCGGCCGGCGTCTTCACGGGCGCCGCCACCGTCTTCTTCGCGGTCTTCGGCTACGACGCCATGAGCACCGCGGCCGAGGAGTCGAAGGACGCCACCAAGCACATGCCGAAGGCGATCCTGCTGTCGCTCGGGATCGCGATGGTGCTCTACGTGCTCGCGACCATCGTGCTGACCGGCATGCAGAAGTACAGCGACATCAACCCGGAGAGCGGCTTCGCGACGGCGTTCGAGTCGGTGGGCCTGCCCGCGGTGGCCAACGTGGTGGCCGTCGGCGCGATCGTCAGCGTCGTCACCGTGATGCTCACGTTCATGCTCGGAGCCTCGCGCGTGTGGTTCTCGATGAGCCGCGACGGGCTGCTGCCGAAGTGGTTCGCCGTGACCGACCGGAAGCGCAACGTGCCGACGCGCGTGACGTGGATCATCGGCATCGGCTCGGCCCTGTTCGCGGGCTTCCTGCCCATCACCGTGGTGGCGGAGCTGACGAACATCGGGATCCTGCTGGCGTTCGTGGTGGTGTGCGCGGCCGTGATCGTGCTGCGCTACAAGCGCCCGGAGATCCCGCGGGCGTTCCGGCTGCCGGCCATGCCCGTGGTGCCGATCATCGGCATCGGCTTCTCGCTGTGGCTGGTCTCGTCGCTGCCGTGGGAGACGTGGGTGCGGTTCGCGGTGTGGCTCGTCATCGGCCTCGTGATCTACCTCACGTACTCGCGCCGCAACTCGGTGCTCAGCCCGGACAGCCCGCGCAACCGGCGCTGACGACCGCCGGGACGACGACAGGGGCGCCGCCCACCTCGCGAGGTGGGCGGCGCCCCTGCTGCGTCGTACCTGCTGGCTAGTTCGCGCCGCTGGTGTTGATGCCGCCGTTGACGCCGTTGGGGTAGAACCCGCCCTTCGTCACGGCCTTGTTGTTCAGGTACACGATGTTGAGGACCTGACCCGTGGTGCGGCTGAACGCGATGCCGTTCGCGTCGGTCGGCACGAGGTTCGCGCCGCCCGAGACCGTGATGCCCTGGTCGAGGTCCGTGGACCCGTCGAGGGAGTCGCGCGCGTTGGAGATCGCGTTGGTCGGGGCCGCGAGGCCCTTCGCGAACAGCGAGGTGCGGATGATGCCCGCGTGGTACGCCTCGACCGCGAGGATGCCGGCGGCCGCCTCGAGGTACGTCTTGTTCGTGATGAGCGGGGCCGCGCCCTTGTACGCGGTGACTCCGACGTCCTCGAACACGAACGACGCGAGCAGGAAGTTCTCGTCGCTCGCGAACGCGTCGAACTTCTCGCCCGGCTTGATGAGGCCGGCCGCCGTGGCCGCCGCGGAGAACGCGTCGTCCAGGTTGATGGCGGGACGCGCGACCTTCGCCGAGCCGAGCGCCGAGCGCAGGAACTTCACGTGCGCCTTCTCGTCCTGGGCGATCTCGCGGGCGTACTCGCGGATGGCGCGGTCCTTGAACTGCACCTGGCGACCGCCCGTGACGCCGCCGGCCGTGCCGACGCCGGAGATGTCGTTCGGGACGAGGCCGTTGCCGGTGGACGCACGGAGGTAGAACTCCGCCTCGAGGTACTCGAGGTTGAGCGCGAAGTTGAGGACGGCGAGGTCGGTCGCCTGGCCGGAGTCGGCTTCGGCCTGGGCGTCGGCCGCCTGGGCTCCGGTGGCGGGGATGAGGGCCGCGGCGCCGACGCCGAGACCCGCGATGCCCGCGGCGCTGAAGAAGCGACGACGGTCGAGCGGCGACTGCGCGCTCCGGTCGATGGCCTGGGTGATGAACTTCTTGTCGAACATGGATGAGCTCCCTTGATCGGCGCGTCCGTATCCCAGATACCGAGCGCGTGGTGGTTCGAACGCTAAACGGGTGACAGGCATCCGAGAAGAGGCGCGATGCACTGTTTCGCCGGATGTCACGAACCCTTCGGAACGCGGCCCTCCGCGGATTGCCCCGGGAGTGCGCGGATCTGGGGGACCCGGATCAGGTCGGGATGACCTTGAAGAGCACCTTGCGCGTGACCATGAACCAGATCGCCGCCAGCACGAGCGTGTGGACCACTGCTCCCTGCCAGGGATTCGCCCTGTCGAGGAACGGCAGGCTGCCGACGAGCAGCACGAAGAACACGTGGACGATGAAGACGTAGAGGCTGGCGGATCCGAGCGGCGTGTAGAACCAGCCGAACGCGCGATCCACGGGCTTCCACACCCGGGTGAGGAACGTGTACGCCACCACGAGCAGGAGCGCCAGGTCGATCAGCCGCCCCGGCTGCAGGAACGTGCGCTGGTACATCGACTCGTACAGCGACGAGTAGAGGCCGTCGGGCACGCCCGGCAGCTGCACACCGAAGGTGTGGCCGGCCCAGAGCACGGCGAGCGCCCCGACGTACGCGACCAGCAGCATCGTCACGAGCACGCGGCCCACGCGGCCGGTGAGCGCGCGCGTGATCTGCTTCCGGTAGTAGCCGATCACCATGCCGTTGAGGAACGCGACCTGCCAGGTGAGCAGCGGGAAGACGTCCTCGAACATGGACGGCAGCACGCGGATGTCGAACTGCGCGTTGAGGACGTACGCGGTCCAGCTGGCGATGAGCACGACCCACCACATCCGGCGGCGGAGCAGCCACACGATCGCGGGGACGAGCAGGGTCAGCACCACGAACAGGCCCATGATGTTGAACACCCACGGGCCCATGCGCAGCAGCAGCAGGTCGCGGATCGCGTACCAGGGCGGCGGGTAGTCGAGCAGGCGCGCGCCGTTCGGGTAGAGGTCGTAGACCTGCCCGGTCGTGACCTTGCCGTCGGCGCCCGTGCCGCGGTCGGTGAACGTGGTGATCACGTCGGTGTTCAGGAACGGCACGAACGTGAGCGCGAAGACGATGACGACCACCGCGATCGCCACGATGTACTGCTTGAACGCGCGCCGGAGGATGGAGACCAGGGCCTTCATCTCGCCGAACTTCTTCACCGCCAGCGGGTAGACCATGCCGAGCACGAGGCCGGACAGCAGCACGAACATCTCGGCGCCCGTGATGGCGCCGATGGCGTTGATGGTCACGTACGAGTACGGGCTCGCGACCTCGATGTGGGTGATGACCACGGCGACGATGGTCCAGCCGCGGAAGAGGTCGAGGCGGCGGTCGCGGGGCGAGTTCTCATCGGGGTAGCGCCAGCCGGGCTTGAGGCGGCCGATGGGGCCGGAGATCACGAACAGGAGGAGGAGCACGACCGCGCAGAGCACGATCCAGCCCATCTGCTCGTCCTCCGGGGATCCCGGATCGCGGTACTGCGCGGTCGCGACGTTGGCGCGCTCCTGGTCGAAGACCTGCGTGACGGGGCCGAGGGTCGCGGTCGCCGGATCCAGGTGCGCGCGCAGGGCGGACGCGACCGTGGTGTCGCCCGTGGCCCGCCAGTCGATGACGGCGCCCTGGGCCTCGGCCTCGGTGCGCTGGAGCTCGCGCCACACGACCATGCCGATGCCCGGGTGCGCGGAGCGGATGTCGGCGGAGAGCACCTGGTCCCACCACGCGCTCTTGATGTCGATCTCGCTCGCCCCGTCGGTGCGGGCCGGGTCGTAGAGCGCGCCCGTCTCGATGACGGCCGGCTTGCCGGTGCCCTCGATCCACTCGGCCGCGAAGTCGCGGCCCGCGCCGGCCTGGTCGGAGTAGCCGTAGGCACCGGCGAGCTCGCGGGAGAACTTGTCCTGCTCGGGCACGACGTTCTCGCCGAACTCCTGCTGCGGGATCACCTCGGTGCCGAGGTAGTCCTCCGTGGGCTCCCCGATGGTGAAGTCCTGCTCGGTGCCGAAGTGGGACGCGGAGAGGCCCACCCAGTCGACGGCGTCGTCGCCCGGGTAGTACGGCCGGTACGCGTCGTCGTCCACGTCGACGCGGCCGTTGCCGTCGGTGTCGAGCTCGGCGATGGAGCGGGCGGCGGATCCCTGCGTGAGGCCGTCGGCGGATCCGAACGGGTAGCCGGCCGCGTAGGCGGGCGACCACACGGTGACGGCGCCCGCGTCGGACGCGTGCACGGCGTCGGCGACCTGGCGGAAGGCGGCGATGTACGCGGTCGGCTGCTGGCCCCAGGGGGTCCACGAGCCGTTCATCTCGGGCGCGAACCGCACGAGCGCGCGGGAGTCGTAGCGCTCGCGGAGCGCCTCGAGCCGGCCCGTGAGCGCGGTCGCGTCCGCCGCCGTCAGCTCGGCGAGCGGCTTCGTCGGCTCGAGCGTGAGGAAGAGGAGCGATCCCTGCTGCGCGGCCTGCTGCGCGAACTGGTCGAGGTAGGTGACGTCGTCGGATCCGAGGGGGTAGCGCACCGACTGGCCGAGCACGGCGGGGGTCGCCCCGAGGCGGTCGGCGTAGCTCTGCGCGTCGTCGGCGGTCCAGTCGATGATGCCGCCGAACCAGGGCGCGGCGGGCGCCCGGGTGAGGTCGACCTCGTCCGCCGGTGCCGCGGGCGCGGCGGCCTGCGGCGCGGCCGCCTGCGGTGCGGCCGGTGCGGCGAGCGCCGCGGTCGCGGGGACGACCGCGATCGCGAGCGCCACCATGGCCGCGGCCCAGCCGCCGATCCCCCTCCGCGTGCGCCCGCCCCCGCGTGCCCGCATCCCCCCGCCGCGCATCAGCCGCGCAGCCTGACCAGCCGCCAGCGGTTGCTGCCGTCGGTGCGCTCGTAGGTGAGGTCGTCGAGGACCGCCTGCGCGAGCGCCAGCCCGCGGCCGCTCTCGCTGAGGTCGTCGGGCATGGACACGCGCGTGAGGTCGACGACGGCGGGCTGGCCGTCGTCCTCGAACAGGGCGACGATGCGGTCGTGCTGGCAGATCACGGTCATGGTGAACGTCACGGGGTAGCCCGCGCGCTCCCCCACCGCGACGCCGTGCTCGACCACGTTGCCCGCGATCTCCACCACGGCCGTCTCGAACAGCATGCGCTCGGTGTCGCTCACGTCGTACGCCTGGTCCCACACCGCGGCGATCACCGCGTGCACGGCGGCGAGGCTCTCGTCGACGGCCGGGAGCGTGACGTTGGCCCGCACCGGGGGCGCGTGGTGCGTCATGCCCTCATCGGTCACGGAACACGCCCTCGGGCGAGTCGTGCACCGTCAGCACGCGGTTGAGGTTCGTGAGCTCCAGCACGGCCTTGACCTGCGCGTTAGGGCGGGCGAGGCGGAGGTCGCCGCCGGCCTGGCGGGCGCGCTTGAGCCCCGAGACGAGGGCGCCGAGGCCGGAGGAGTCCATGAAGTCGGTGCTGCCGAGGTCCACCACGACGAAGGCCCGTCCGCCGTCGATGACCTCGGTGATGATGGCGGTGAGCTGCCGGGCGGAGACCATGTTGAGGCGGCCGGTCGGCATGACGACGCTCACGTGCGTGCCCTGCTCGTTGACTGCGATGTCGATCATGCGTCCTCCTTGGCCGGCGTGAAGCCCCGGTAGCGGGCCGCACGGATGATGATGCTGAAGATCGCCAGGTCGAAGACGACCCAGGCGAGGTTGGTGAACGTGCCGAGCGGCGTCGCCTGCCCGATCGCGAGGCGCAGCAGGCCGATCGCGGACGCGACGATGAGCGCGCCGATCACGTAGAGCTGCGGCTTCACGAGGTCCCACCGCGGCTTCCCGCTCTCGGCGCGGACCTTCGGGGTCACGGCGAAGTCGAGGGGCCGGCGGAAGAAGACGTTGCCCACCGCGGTGGTGACCGACGAGATCCACACCGGGAAGAGCGCGAGCGAGTACTGCTGGCCGCGCCAGGTGCGCTTGCCGCGGCCGACCACCGCGAACAGCAGCTGGTTGACGAGGAGGAACGGGATCAGGCGGCTGAAGAAGTCCGTCGACAGGGCCTGCACCGGGAGCACGCCGAAGACGAGGTAGATGATGGGCGCGGCCACGTACACGACCGCCGTGAACCCGGAGAAGTAGCTCCACATGGTGGCGAAGTACATGAGGCGCTGCGGGATCGAGAGCGCCTTCTGCAGCAGCGGGTTCTCGCGGAAGAACACCTGGATCGTGCCCTGCGCCCAGCGCAGCCGCTGGGTGAGCATGGTCGGCAGGTCTTCCGGGGCGAGCCCGAAGGCGAGGACCTCGTCGTGGTACGCCGACTTCCAGCCGAGCCCGTGCAGGCGCATGCAGGTGGCCATGTCCTCGGTGACCGAGATGGTGGCCAGCGGCATGATCGACTGCGCGTCGTCGTCGCGGTGCACGTCGATGTCGCGGACGATCGCGCGGACGGCGTCGAGCGCCCCGAGCGGCGACCAGTCGCGCTCCGACAGGCGGGCCATGGCGGTCTCGTCGACGAGGGACACGGCGTCGCGCGCGGCGGAGTGCCGTCCGGACAGCGCGGCGATCTCGGCGAGGTCGGCGTGGAGGGCGGCCATGTCGTCCTGCACCATGCGCGCGGCGATGGAGTCGACGCGCTTCTGGAATCGGTAGGTCACGTCCGCCAGCGCCTGGCCGCGGCGGAGCTCGGCGCGGGCGCGGCGCACGTCGTAGGCGACGTCGTCGAGCGCCTTGCGGAGCTCCAGCTGGTCGGGCTCGAGCTCCTCGCGCGCCTTGTCGATCACGTCGCCCGCGGTCCGCAGCGCGCGGAACACGGTGATCTCGATGTCCGTCACGTACCGCGAGACGCCGAGGAGCATGAGGGCCTCGCGGCGGAGGATCGCGTTGGACCCGCAGAAGAACGCCGCGTTCCAGCCGTCCTTGCCCTGCTGGATGGGGCCGTAGAACAGCGGCGCCTGGCTGCCGAGCGGATCCGAGTCCGGCACGTTCACGAACACCTGCGGCGTCTGCACGATCGCCATGCGCCGGTCGTCGAAGTAGCCGAGCGTCTTGTCGAGGATCTCGGGCACCGGCACCTGGTCGGCGTCGAGGATGAGCATGAACTCGCCCTCGGTGGTGAGCAGCGCGTTGTTGAGGTTGCCGGCCTTGGCGTGGCGGGCGCGGCCCGACCAGTCGGCCGAGCGGGTGATCCAGCCGATGCCCTCGGCCTCGGCGAGGTCGCGGAGCTCGGTGCGGTTGCCGTCGTCGAGCACCCACGTCTTGTGCGGGTACGTGATGCGCTGGGCGGCGCGCGCGGTCTCCATCACGAGGTCGAGCGGCTCGTTGTACGTGGCGATGAACACGTCGACCGTGAGGCCCGGCTGCGGCGCGGGCGGCTTCGGCCGGTCGCGGGCGCGCCACATCGTGAGCCCGAACAGCAGCGAGTCGATGAGGCTGTAGGTCTCCGCGAGCACGAGCGGGATCGCGATCCAGAGCGCCTCGGGGTTCACCGAGAACAGCAGCCGCCAGACGATGTAGTTGAGGCCGAGGATCGCCGTCACCACCGCGAGGAGGCGGATGAACGCGAAGCGCAGCGGCGACCGGCCCGTGGTCGGAGCGCGGTGCGACGAGCGGCTCACGCGCGGCTCACGGCGAGGACGCTCACGTCGTCGAGCGGCGTGCCGACGGAGGCGAGGGCGCGGACCCGCTCGACGAGCGCGTGCACGCCGCCGGCCTCGGTCACCAGGCGGCCGATGGCCGCGAACGCGGGGTCACTGCCGCCGAACATGTCGAAGAGCCCGTCGCTGAAGGTGACGAAGGTGTCGCCGTGCCCGAGCACCGCGTGGCGCTCCTCCCAACGGTGGTCGGGGTCGATGCCGACGGGCAGGTCGCTCGTGTCGAGGTGGGTGACGCGGCCGTCGCGGTGGACGAGGATGGTCAGCCCGTGCCCGGCGTCGGCGTAGCGGAGGAGGCCGGACGCCTGGTCGAGGTGCCCGTGCTGCAGCGTGACGAACGCACCCGTGCGGTCGAGGTCCGCCTCGAGCGAGCGCGCCGCGTCGGTGACCATGAGGCCCGTGTCCTCGAGGACGCCCGCTCCGTAGCGGTCGGCGGTGCTCGCGATGCCGCGCAGCACGGCGCGGACCGTGGCGGTGAGGATGGCGGCGCCGGTGCCCTTCCCCATCACGTCGGCGATGGAGAAGCGGAGGCCGGACGGGGTGCGCTCGTAGTCGTAGAAGTCGCCTCCCACGACGTGCGCGGGCACGCACACGGCGGCGATGTCGTAGCCGGGGATCTCGACCTCGGCGGCCGGCAGCAGCGCCGACTGCACCGCCTGGGCGCGGTCCATCTCCGCGCTCGCGAGGAGCTCGCGCTGCGCCCAGTCGGCGAGCTCGGCGAAGAGCGCGAGCTGGCCGGCGTCGAGGGCGCGCGGCTCGAAGTCGTACAGGCAGAACGTGCCGATGACGAGGCCCTCGGCGTCCCGCAGGGGGTGACCGGCGTAGAAGCGGATGCGCGGCTCACCCACCACGGTGGGCAGGTGCCGGAACACGGGATGCGCCTGGGCGTCCTCGACGACGAGCACGCGCTCCTCGCGCACGGTGGTGTCGCAGAAGTTGTTGACGATCGGCGTCTCGGACACGTCGGCGCCGGAGCACGACGCGAACCACATGCGGTCGTGGTCGGCGATGCCGATGGTCGAGAGCGGGACGGCGAAGGCCGTGCGGGCGATGCGCGTGACGCGGTCGAATCGCTCCTCGCGCGGGCCGTCGAGCAGCCCCAGGGCCTCGACAGCGCGCTGCGCCGCGGTCACCCGCGCGTCCTCGATCAGAGTCATCCCCGCCCCCTCGCCGACGTGGACCCCCGCCCACGGCACCCGAAACGTCGGGTGCGCTCAGCTTACGTGGCCGGATCCATAGGGGACGTACTAAGTGGCGCTACGCGGATGACGCCAGTGGTCGTCCCAGTGGTCGCGGATGGGCTGCTAGCTTCGAGAGCGGACCGGGGGCTCTCATGGCATCAGCACGGCGACCGGACCTCCCCTACCTCGACGGCATGCGCGGCGCGGCAGCCCTCGCCGTCGTCGCGTTCCACGCCTTCCTCTACACGGGCCTCAGTGGCCAGGCGTGGCGCGACCTGCCACTCCTCGGCTGGATCACCGGCTACGGCTACCTCGGTGTGCCGGTCTTCATCGTCCTGTCCGGCTACGTGCTCATGCTCCCCGTCGCCGGCCGCCCTGGCCTCGACCTCCGGCACGGCACGGCGACCTTCCTCCGGCGCCGGGCCCGCCGGATCCTCCCGCCCTACTTCGCCGCCCTGGCGCTCAGCCTGCTGATGCCGCTCGTGATCCCCGTGATGCGCGACGGCGGCGGCACCGCGTGGGAGAGCGCGGCGCCCGCAACCCCCGCCGGCATCGTCTCCCATGTGCTCCTGCTCCAGGACCTCTCCCCCGCGTGGGTCAGCCAGGTGAACGCGCCGCTGTGGAGCGTCGCCGTCGAGTGGCAGATCTACTTCCTCATGCCGCTGGTGCTGCTGCCGCTCTGGCGGCGCTGGGGCGGGCTGCCCGTCGTCGCCGTCGCCACGATCGTCATGACCGGCGCGTCCCTCGCCGGCTTCGCCCCCTGGGCCTGCCCGTGGCTGCTGGGCCTCTTCGCCGCCGGGATGCTCGCCGCCGAGCTCACCGTCGGAGCGCGCCCACGCTGGGCGTCCGACCGGCTGCTGCTCGCGGTGGCCGTGGGCGCCGCGGCCGTGCTGCTCCTCGGGATCACCGTTCTGCAGGGCAGCGTGTGGGCCGCGGAGCTCGTCGCCGGCGCGGGCTTCGCGTCCCTCCTCGCGTGGGCCGGCGGGCGCACCATGGCCGGATCCCGTCCCCGTGCGCTCGGCGCCTTCGTCACCCGTCCGGCGCAGCGGCTCGGACTCGTCTCCTACAGCGTCTACCTCGTGCACAGCCCGTTCCTCGCGCTCGGGAACCTCCTGCTGCTGCCCCTCGGGCTGCCGACGGGCGCGCACGCCGCGCTGATGCTGCTGCTCGTCGCGCCGCTCGCGGTGGCCGCCGGCTTCGGCTTCTTCCACCTCGTGGAGCGGCACTTCCTCAACACGCGCCAGGTGCACGTGACGGAGGCGGCGGATCCGGACGCGGCGCCCGTCGTGCCCCGGCCCGCGGCTTGACCCGGCCGATCCGCCCGCCGAAACGGTGCCCCCGCAGGGACTCGAACCCTGACCTGTAGCGATTTTAAGTCGCCCGTCTCTGCCAATTGGACTACGGGGGCATGGCGCCGGAGCGCTCCCGACAGCCTACGGTCGCCGCGCGGATCCGCGGTGCCCGGGCATGACGACGGCCCGCACGCTGCTGCGTGCGGGCCGTCATCGGTGGTGCGGGTGGATCAGGCCGAGGGCTTCTCGTCCGTCGTCTCCGCGCTGGGCGCGGAGCTGTAGCTGCCCGCGAGCGCCGGGGACTTCTCGCCCTCGGCGGGCGCGTCGGCCTTGTCCTCGGCGGCCTTCTTGGCGGGCGCCGCCTCCTTCTTCGCGGGAGCGGCCGGCGCGGCGTCCGCGGCGGGACGCGGGCGCGACGCGAACGTCTCGAACGCGGTGCGCGGGGTCTCGCGCGCCTCGAGCGACACGATGTCGCGGCCCCAGACCAGGTTGTTCACCCAGCCGGTGACGACGCGCGCCTTGCGCTCGAAGGACGGGATCGCGAGGCCGTGGTAGCCGCGGTGCATGACCCATGCGGGGAAGCCGGTGATGCCGAGCTTCCCGGACTGGAACGCGCCCTGGTACAGGCCCAGGCCTGCGACGGCGCCGAGGTTCTTGTGGAAGTAGTCGGTGATGCCCTCGCCGCGGAGGCTCGCAGTGAGGTTCTTCGCCATGAGCTTGCCCTGGCGGACGGCGTGCTGCGCGTTGGGCACGCAGAAGCCTCCGACGCCGCCGCCCGTGAGGTCGGGGGTGGCCGCCACGTCGCCGGCGCCCCAGGCGTCCTGGACGATGCCGTCGTCGCCCTCGACGCGACCGTCGGCGCGCACGCGCAGGCGCCCGCGCTCCTCGATCGGGAGGTCGGTGTTCTTGAGCATGGGGCTGGCCATGACGCCCGCGGTCCAGACGATGACGTCGGACTCGAACGACTCGCCGGTCGACAGCTCGACGACGCCGCCGACGGCGGACTTGAGCTGCGTGTCGAGGTGCACGTTCGCGCCGCGCTCGGCGAGGTTCTTCAGCACCCAGTGGCTGGTCTCGAGCGAGACCTCGGGCATGATCCGGCCCATCGCCTCGATGAGGTGGAAGTGCGTGTCCTCGAAGTCGATCTCGGGGTACTTCTTCACGAGGTCCGTCGCGATGCTGCGCATCTCGGCGAAGACCTCGATGCCGGCGAAGCCGCCGCCGACCACCACGAAGGTGAGGAGGCGGTCGCGCTCGGGGCCGGCGGGCAGCGTGGCCGCGCGGTCGAAGTTGGCGAAGATGCGGTCGCGGATGGCGACGGCCTCCTCGATCGTCTTCAGGCCGATGGCCTCGTCCGCGACGCCCGGGATCGGGAACGTGCGCGAGACGCTGCCCGCGGTGACGACGATGATGTCGTACTGGAACTCGTACGGCTCGCCCACGGGCGGCGTGATGGTCGCGGTCTTCGACGCGTGGTCGATGCCGGTGACCTTCGCCGTGACGACGTTGGTGGTGCGGAGGTGGCGCCGCTGCGAGACGACCGCGTGGCGGGGCTCGATGGATCCGGAGACCACCTCGGGCAGGAACGGCTGGTACGTCATGTACGGCAGCGGGTCGACCATGGTGACCTCGGCCTCGCCGGATCGGAGGTGCGACTCGAGCTTCCATGCCGTGTAGAAACCGGCGTAGCCGCCGCCGACGATCAGGATTTTGGGCACGATGGATGACTCCCTGCAGGTTGTGGTCGAAATCAGGCTACCCCTTCCGGAGCAGCCGCCTGAAATGCCGCCACGCCACGACCCCCATGGCCGCCGCGAGCGCCGCGAAGACGGAGAGGACGAGGGCGGGGATCCCGACCTGGCGGAGCTCGCCGGCGGTGGGCAGCGCGTCGGCCGCGGGGTCGGCGGCGGGGGCGTCGGCGGGCACCGCGGGCGCGGGGTCCGGGGTGGCGGAGGCGGCCGGATCCGGCGTCGCGGCGGGAGCGCGGCGGTACAGGCGCACCCACTCCTCGAGGTCGCCGAGCGGCTTGCCGCTCGCGGGCGCGACGTCGGCCGTCACGGCGGCGGCCGCGTCGACGAGCCCGCGGCCGTAGATCTCGGGCTGGCCCTTCTGCTTGGCCGTGGCGAGCACGCGCTCCACGACATCGTCGGCCTTCAGCTCCGGGTGCGCGGCCCGCACGAGCGCGACCACGCCGGAGACGAGGGGCGCCGCGCCGCTCGTGCCGCTCCACTGCACGTACCGGCCGCCGGGCTCGACGCCCACGAGCTGCTCGCTGGGCGCGGCCACCGCGATGGTGATGCCCTGCGAGGACGCGTCAAAGCTCGCGGCTCCCGCGCGGTCGACGCCCGCGACCGCGAGCACGCCGGGGATCGTCGCGGGCGCGCCCACCTCGGTGGTGCCGCTCCCCCGGTTGCCCGCCGCCGCGACGACCACGACGTCGTGCTGGTAGGCGTAGAGGAAGGCGCGGTCCCAGCTCTCGGGCCAGTCGAGCGAGTTGCGGGTGAGGGACATGTTGATGACGCTCGCGCCGTTGTCGACGGCCCAGCGCACGGCGTCGGCGATCTGCGCGTCCTCGTCGCGCGCACCCGGCGTCGGTCCGCCGAGCGCGACCGAGACGCTGAGGACGCTCGCGGCCGGGGCGACGCCGATCACGCCGGATCCGGTGCCCGTGCCGCGACCCGCCAGGAGCGACGCGACCATGGTGCCGTGCTCGCTCGAGGCGCCGACGGGCTTCGAGCCGTCGGCGGATCCGACGCCCGAGACGTCGGTGCCGCCCACGACGGCGCCGCGCAGGTCGGCGACGGACGAGTCGACGCCCGTGTCGATGACGGCGACCTTCACGCCCTCGCCGCGCGTGGTCTGCCACGCCTGCTCGATGCCGTAGTCGGCGAGCCAGTACTCGCGCTCGCGGACGGGATCCGCCTGGGCGGGCGTCGCCGCGGTCAGCACGGCGGCGAGCGCGAGGATCCCGACGGCGGCTGCCCGCGCGACGCGGCGCGCGAGCCGGGTCGACGCGCGCGGGCCGGGCGCGGGGATGCCCGACACGGGGACGCCCGACACGGGGACGCCCGACGCGGGGATGCCCGACGAGGGGATCACGGCGCGTCGTGGTCGGCGCACTCGCAGACGTCCGGCGACCAGGAGGCCCGGGCCAGCGCGATGTCGCCGATGGGGTTCACGCCCGGACCGGCGGCGAGCGCGTGGCCCGCGAGGGCGTGCAGGCACTTCACGCGCACGGGCATTCCGCCCGCGGACACTCCCGCGAGCTCGGGCACGACGAGGATCGACTCGCGGTCGGCGAGGTACGACGCGTGGGCGGCGGCGTACGCATCGCGCATCGCCTCGTCCTCCGCGAGGTCGTCCTGCAGCTCGGCCATGACGTGCTCGGCCTCGAGGTGCGAGATGGCGGCGGTGGCCGCGGGGTGGCACAGGTAGTACAGCGTGGGGAACGGCGTGCCGTCGGTGAGTCGCGGTGCCGTGCTCACGACGGTGGGGTTGCCGCAGACGCAGCGGGCGGCGATGCCGACCACGTCGCGCGCGGGGCGGCCGAGCTGGGCGGTGACGACGCGCACGTCGCGCTCGGAGGGCGGGTCGAAGGGGGGTCGGGTCACTGGTCGCCTCCCTGGACGGATCCCTGGAGCTGGTCGGGCGGGGTGTCGCTGAGGGCGCTGGTGAGCGCGGATCCGAGCAGCGCCTGCACCCAGTCCTGCTTCGTCTCCTGCAGGTCGGCGCTGATGGGCGCGCCGTCGGGCGTGGTCGTGGCGGCGGCGTCGCCGGTCGCGGCGGGCAGCCCGCGGACGAGGTAGCTCGTCTCGCCGGGCATCACGTAGAAGAGGCGGTCGCGCACCTGGGCCTTGAGGAAGGCGGGGTCGTCGTAGCGGGCGCGCTGGTCCTGGAGCTGGGCGATGGTGCCCTTCTGGGCGTCCACCGCGCTCTGCAGGCTGCTGAGCTGCTGCCGCTGCTCGAGGTAGATGCGCAGGCCCGGGGCGAGCACCACGACCGTGAGGACGAGGAGCACGAGCACCATCACCGAGAAGCCGGAGAAGCGCATGCTGCGGAGCCAGTTGCCCGCGGGGGCGTCGCCGTCGGGCAGCGCCACGGGGACGCGCTCGGCGCGCGGGCGCGTCGTGCGGCGGGCGCGGAGGGTGTCGAGGCCGGGGAAGCGGGCCATCGGTCCTCCTTCGTGTGCGGATCGGGTCGTGCGGGGGAACGGCGATCCGCCCGCGCCGGATGGGCGCGGGCGGATCGGCCGGATCAGGCCTGGAAGCGCGGGAAGGCGCTGCGGCCGGCGTAGACCGCGGCGGCGCCGAGGTCCTGCTCGATGCGGAGGAGCTGGTTGTACTTCGCGACGCGCTCGCTGCGGGCGGGGGCGCCGGTCTTGATCTGGCCCGCGTCCACGGCGACCGCGAGGTCGGCGATGGTCGTGTCCTCGGTCTCGCCGGAGCGGTGCGAGAGCACGGTGGTGTAGCCGCTGCGCTGCGCGAGGCTGACCGCGTCGAGCGTCTCGGTGAGCGTGCCGATCTGGTTGACCTTGACGAGGATCGAGTTGGCCACGCCGCGCGTGATGCCGTCGGCGAGGCGCTTCGGGTTCGTGACGAAGAGGTCGTCGCCGACGATCTGCACCTTCGCGCCGAGCTCGGCGGTGAAGTGGTCGTAGCCGGCCCAGTCGTCCTCGTCCAGCGGGTCCTCGATGGTGATGAGGGGGTAGGACGCGACGAGGTCGGCGAAGTACGCGGTGAGGTGCGCGGCGTCGACCTTCTGGCCCTCGAACGTGTAGGCGCCGTCGGAGTAGAACTCGCTGGACGCGACGTCGAGGCCGAGCGCGATCTGCTTGCCGGCGGTGAAGCCCGCGGCGTCGATGGCCTCCATCAGCAGGTCGAGCGCGGCGCGGTTGCTGTCGAGGTTCGGCGCGAAGCCGCCCTCGTCGCCGAGGCCGGTGGAGAGGCCCTTCTTCTTCAGCAGGCTCTTGAGCGCGTGGTACGTCTCGACGCCCCAGCGCAGGCCCTCGGAGAAGGTGGACGCGCCGACGGGCAGGAGCATGAACTCCTGGATGTCGACGTTGGTGTCCGCGTGCGAGCCGCCGTTGATGACGTTGAGCATGGGGACGGGCAGCGTGTGCGCGTTCGGGCCGCCGAGGTAGCGGTAGAGGGGCAGCTCGGCCGAGTCCGCCGCGGCCTTCGCGACCGCGAGGGAGACGCCGAGGAGCGCGTTGGCGCCGAGGCGGGACTTGTTCTCGGTGCCGTCGAGCTCGATCATCGTGGCGTCGATGATGCGCTGGTCCGCGGCGTCGAGGTCCTGGATGGCCGGGCCGATCTCGTCGACGACGGCGGCGACGGCCTTCTGGACGCCCTTGCCCAGGTAGCGGCCCGCGTCGCCGTCGCGCAGCTCGTACGCCTCGAAGGCGCCGGTGGATGCGCCGGACGGGACGGCCGCGCGCGTGAACGTGCCGTCCTCCAGGAGCACCTCGACCTCGACGGTCGGGTTGCCCCGGGAGTCGAGGATCTCGCGTGCGTTGACTGCTTCGATGGCTGCCACGGAATGGTCTCCTTGCGTTGCGGTGAGGGGGTGGGAAGTCGGGTCCATCCTAGCCGCGGGGTCATTCCGGGCCGGGGGCGGCGGGGCCTGCGCGCAGGTGTCGCGCAGGTGGCGGATCAGCCGCGCGCGCCGCCGTCGAGCGGGCGCTCCTGCAGCGACGCGGCATCGGCCGTGTCGGCGTCGACGGCCGCGAACGTGCGGAAGCCCTGCTGCTTGAGCGCCTCGAGGAGCGGCGCGACGTTCTTCGGCCGCGGCTCCAGGCGCACGCGCCGGCCCGAGGCGACGAGCTCGGCCTTGAGGCGCGCGAGCACGGCCACGGGGGTCCGCCGGTCGTGCACGAGGGCGATGGCGTCCGCGTCCTCGGCGGCCGGGAGGACGGCCAGGTCGACGATCCGCTCGAAGCCGATGGAGAAGCCGGCCGCCGGCACGTCTTGGCCGAGGAAGCGGCCGATCATGCCGTCGTAGCGGCCGCCGCCGCCCACCGAGCTGCCGGACGCGGGGTGCGCGATCTCGAAGATCGTGCCCGTGTAGTAGCCCATGCCGCGCACGAGCGTCGGGTCGAAGCGGAGCGTGACGCCCTCGGGCAGGCCGACGAGCGCGCTGGCGAGGGTCTCGAGGTCGGCGACCGCGTCGGGGTCGACGCCCGCGGGGAGGATCCCCGTGATCGCCTCGGCCGTGAGCGGCACGCCGCCGTCGGCGAGCGCGGGCTCGATGCGCGCGAGGATCCCGCCCAGCACGTCGGCCGCGTCGGCGCCGCCCTCGGCGAGCTCGGCCACGACGCCCGCGGCGCCGATCTTGTCGAGCTTGTCGATGCTGATGAGCGCCTGCGCCTGGCGCTCGGGCGCGAAGCCGCACGCGTCGAGGATCCCGCGGAGGATGCGGCGGTCGTTGACGCGGATGGTGCAGCCCGTGAGGCCGAGCGCGGCGAGCGTCGCGGCGGTGGCGGAGATCAGCTCGACCTCGGCCAGCTGCCCGGCCTCGCCGATGATGTCGATGTCGCACTGCATGAACTGCCGGTAGCGGCCCTTCTGCGGGCGCTCGGCGCGCCAGACGGGCGCGGCCTGGATCGAGCGGAAGACGCCCGGCAGCTCCGCGCGGTGCGACGCGTAGAAGCGCGCGAGCGGAACCGTGAGGTCGAAGCGCAGCCCGAGGTCGGAGAGCGCGAGCACGTCGCCGGCGTCGGCAGCGGCACGCAGGTCGTCGCCCGAGAGGCCGCGCTTGAGCACCGAGTAGGCGAGCTTCTCGTTGTCGCCGCCGAGGCCCGCGTGCAGACGGCCGGACTCCTCGACCACGGGGGTCTCGATCTCGTCGAAGCCGTGCGCGCGGTAGGTGCGGCGGATGATCGCGAGCGCCTGCTCGCGACGGGCCTTCTCGGCGGGCAGGAAGTCGCGCATGCCGCGGGGCGGCGTGATCTGCTGGGGCATCCCCCGATTCTGTCAGGCGGCGCGGTGCCGGTCGGGCGAGCCGGGCGCGCGCGGGCGGTCCGGCAGGTCGAGCCAGGGCCGGATCCGCGGGACGAACGCGTCGACGAGCGCCTCGAAGCCGCGCATGGCCCGCACGCGGTCGCCGGAGATGACGAAGTCGAACTGCAGTCCGTAGGAGCCGGCCTGCAGGAGGTCGGCGGTGTCGATGGCGACGTCCTCGGGGACGCCGTGCGCGATCATCCACTCGAGCCCGAACCGCCGCCACGCCGCGACGCTCGCGATGGCATGGGGGCGCACGACGCCGTCCCGGGTGCGCAGGAGCGCGGCCTCGAACTCGAGGCGCTGGAAGTCGCGGTTGACGTCGGTGAGGCGCCACCGCCACGCCTGCGTCGCCCACGCGCGGAGCTCGGTCGCGGGGATCGCGCGCGGATCGCCCGCCACCATCTCCGCCTGCCGCTGGTCGATGGCGTCCATCGCGGCCTCGAGCAGCCGCTCCTTGGATCCGAAGTGGTAGACGAGCACGAAGGTGCTCTCGCCGAGCGCGTCGGCCAGCCCGCGGAAGGTCACCGACTGGAGCGGGTGCGCGCGGAGGTGGTCGAGGATGTGGGCCAGCAGGTCCTGGCGGCGACGCGGATCCGGGGCTGCCACGCTTCACCATAACGCCTGTGATGGACAGGCGGCGAAGACCCGTACGGTGTGAGCGCCCAGATCTGTCCGCCGTCTCCTTCGGGTGGAGGCGATGGACATGGCGGCCCGGGATCGGGTAAATCCCGGGCGACGCCCCCGCGGGCCGGACCTCGCCTCAGGCGCTCCGGCCCGCGCCGGGGGCCGGCTCGGCCGCGCGGATCTCCGCGGTCAGCGACCGCAGCGTCGTCCGCAGCGCGCGCTCCGCGTCGAGCCCGCGCGACCGCGCGGAGACCACGACCGCGAGGAGCAGCCGGCCGAGGTCGTCCTCGTCGTCGACCGGGATCGCGGCCGGCGCGTCCGCCTCCAGCAGCCCGACGCGCTCGGCCCGGCCGAGCAGCTTGTCCGCGAGCGCGAGGGACGGCATGCCCATCGGGATCCCGTCGACCACGCTCGTGCGCGCCGACTTCTCGCGGTCCTTGGCGGCGCCCCAGACGCGCAGCACCTCCTCGACCGTGTCGGCGCGCTCGTCGCCGAAGACGTGCGGGTGGCGGCGCACCATCTTGTCCGTGGCGGTGCGGGCCACGTCGGCGAGGTCGAAGCCCTCGCCCTCGGTGCGCGCGATGTCGGCGTGGAAGACGACCTGGAGGAGCACGTCGGCGAGCTCCTCGCGCATGCCGGGCACGTCGTCCGTCTCGATGGTCTCGACGAGCTCGTGGCTCTCCTCGAGCAGGTACGGGACGAGGCTGCGGTGCGTCATCCCCCGGTTCCAGACGCAGCCGTCGGGGGCCCGGAGGACGGCCATCGCGGCGGCCAGCTCGGCGACGGCGACGGACGCGGCCTCGGATCCCGATGGGGCGGCGGATGCGGACGGGGACGCGGGCTCGCTCATCCCGCCATCCTCGCACCGGGCCGCCGGTAGGCTGAGGGTCGGTGTGCCGGGAAGTCTGGTCGGCGGCGGGTGACCGTCTCCCCATCCATCGACCCCGGAAGGCCCCATGACCTCCCTCATCCGCTCCGAGCGCGTCGCCGCCGGGCTCCTCCTCCTCGCGGCCGTCGTCGGCCTCGTCGTCGCGAACACGCCGGCCGGGCCCGGCCTCATCGCGTGGGCCGACGGGCACCTCGCCGTCCCCGCGATCGGCGTCGACCTGTCGCTCCGGCACTGGGTCAGCGACGGCCTGCTGGTCGTCTTCTTCTTCATCGTCGCGGTCGAGCTCAAGCACGAGTTCCTGGCCGGCGGGCTGAACAGCGTCTCGCGCGCCCTCGTGCCCGCCATCGCGGCGGTCGGCGGCGTGGTGGTGCCCGCGGGCGTCTACCTCGCGATCACCGCGGGCAGCGGCCTCGAGCGCGGCTGGCCCGTGCCGACCGCGACCGACATCGCCTTCGCGCTGGGCGTCCTCGCGGTCTTCGGGCGCGGGCTGCCCGCGGCCGTCCGCGTGTTCCTCCTGGCGCTGGCCGTGCTCGACGACCTCATCGCCATCGGGATCATCGCGGTCTTCTTCACGACCGACCTCGACGTGGGCGCGCTCGGCATCGCGGTCGCGGGCGTCGTCGTGTTCGCGATCGTGGGTCGCCTCGGCGTCGGGCGGACGGGTGCCGTGCGGGTCGCCGTGGTCGCGCTGCTGGTGCTCATCGCGCTCGTCACGTGGTGGGCGACCCTCTCCTCCGGGATCCACGCGACGATCGCCGGCGTGGCCCTCGGCTTCGCGCTCCCACGCCTCTCGGGTCTCCGGGCGGCGCATGCGCTCGAGCCGTTCTCGAACGGGATCGTCCTGCCGCTGTTCGCGTTCTCCGCGGCGCTCGTCGCGATCCCCGCGATCGGCCTCGCGGAGCTCGCGCCGGCCTTCTGGGGCATCGCGCTCGCGCTGCCGCTCGGCAAGCTCGTGGGGATCACCGCGGGCGGTCTGCTCGGGGCGTGGGTCGCGCGCCGCCGCGGATCCACCGGCGGCCTCGCCGTGCCCGACCTCGTGACCGTGTCGCTCCTCGGCGGCATCGGCTTCACGGTTTCGCTGCTGATGAGCGAGCTCGCCTTCGCGGGCCTCGACGAGGTGCGCGACGAGGGCACGCTCGCGGTGCTGCTGGGATCCGGGGTCGCGATCGTCGCGGCGGCCGTCACGCTGTCGGTCCGCAGCCGCCGGGCACGCCGCGCTGGCGCAACCACGGACGGGGACGACGCGACGCGCGACGACTTCCCGGCGCACGCCGACGGCGGGCCGGCCCGCGCGTAGGCGCCGACCGACCCGCCGCGGATCACGACCGGCTGGTCACGCCTTGGGCGCCGACTCCTTCGCCGCCGGCGCCGGCTCCACCGTGAACACGGCGTCGAGCAGCTGCCGCACCCAGTCCACGAGCTCGGCATCGGGCAGCGGCTCGCCGTCGCGCTTGGGCAGCGGCACCATGACGGCGTTGGTCTGCGCGAAGAGCCGGCTGCCCGGGTACATGCGCTGCAGGCGCACCTGCTTGCTGTCGGCGAGGTCGGCCGGCGCGATGCGGAGGTTCGGGCCCATCGCGACGACCTCGCTGAGCCCGGCGCGCTGCGCCACGCGGCGCAGGCGCGAGACCCGCACGAGGTTGTCGACCTCGACGGGCGGCTCGCCATACCGGTCGGACAGCTCCTCGATGACCCGGTCGATCTGGTCGTCGGTGGCCGTGGGCGACGCCGCGGTGGAGAGCTTCTGGTACGCCTCCAGCCGCAGCCGCTCGCTGTCCACGTACTCCTCGGGGATGTGCGCGTCGACCGGCAGCTCGAGCCGCAGCTCCGTCTGGCCCTCGGCGACGTCGCCGCGGAAGGTGGAGACGGCCTCGCCGATCATGCGCAGGTAGAGGTCGAAGCCGACGCCCTGGATGTGCCCGGACTGCTCGCCGCCCAGCAGGTTGCCGGCGCCGCGGATCTCGAGGTCCTTGAGCGCGACCTGCATGCCGGATCCCAGCTCGTTGTTCGCCGCGATGGTGGACAGCCGGTCGTGCGCCGTCTCGGACAGGGGCTTGTCGGCGTCGTAGAGGAAGTACGCGTACGCGCGCTCCCTGCCTCGGCCGACGCGCCCGCGCAGCTGGTGCAGCTGGCTGAGGCCGTACTTGTCGGCCCGGTCGATGATGAGCGTGTTGGCGTTCGCGATGTCGAGGCCGGTCTCGATGATGGTCGTCGAGACGAGCACGTCGAACTTGCGCTCCCAGAAGTCGACGATGACCTGCTCGAGCATCGCCTCGCTCATCTTGCCGTGGGCGACGGCGACGCGCGCCTCGGGCACGAGCTCCGCGAGCTCCGACGCGACCCGGTTGATGCTCGACACGCGGTTGTGCACGAAGAACACCTGGCCCTCGCGCAGCAGCTCGCGGCGGATGGCGGCGGCGATCTGCTTCTCGCTGTTCGGCCCCACGAACGTGAGGATCGGGTGCCGGTCCTCCGGCGGCGTCGCGAGCGTCGACATCTCGCGGATGCCGGTGACCGCCATCTCGAGCGTGCGCGGGATCGGCGTGGCCGACATCGCGAGGATGTCGACGTTGGCCTTCAGCTTCTTCAGCGCGTCCTTGTGCTCGACGCCGAACCGCTGCTCCTCGTCGATGATGACGAGCCCCACGTCCTTGAACGCGATGTTGCCCGTGAGGAGCCGGTGCGTGCCGATGACCACGTCGACCGAGCCGTCCTCGAGGCCCTTGACGGTCTCGCGCGACTCCTTCTCCGACTGGAAGCGGCTGAGCTGCCGGAGATGCACCGGGAATCCGGCGAAGCGCTCGGAGAAGGTCTCGAAGTGCTGCTTCACGAGCAGCGTGGTCGGCACGAGCATCACGACCTGCTTGCCGTCCTGCACGGCCTTGAACGCGGCGCGCACGGCGATCTCGGTCTTGCCGAAGCCGACGTCGCCCGACACCAGCCGGTCCATGGGGATGGGGCTCTCCATGTCGCGCTTGACCTCGTCGATGACGGTGAGCTGGTCGGGCGTCTCCATGAAGGGGAACGCCTCCTCGAGCTCGCGCTGCCACGGGGTGTCCGGCGGGAAGGAGTGCCCGCGCGACGCCATGCGCGCGGAGTAGAGCTTCACGAGCTCGACCGCGATGTCGCGGACGGCCCGGCGGGCCTTGCCCTTCGCCGCGGCCCAGTCGCTGCCGCCCATCTTGCTGAGGGCGGGCTCCTCCCCGCCGACGTAGCGGCTGAGCAGGTCGAGCTGGTCGGTGGGCACGAAGAGCTTGTCGCCCGGGTAGCCGCGCTTCGAGGGCGCGTACTCGATGACGAGGTACTCGCGCCGGGTCTTCACGGCGTTGCGGCCGCCGGAGGAGACCTCGCGCTGCGTGAGCTCGACGAACTTCCCGATGCCGTGCGTGGTGTGCACGACGTGGTCGCCGGGCTTGAGCTGCAGCGGATCCACGACGTTCTTGCGCCGCGTGGCGAGCTTCTTGACCTGGCGGCTGTCGTACCCGGCGGCGCGCCCGTAGAACTCGCTCTCGGTGAGGAGCGCGAGCTTGACCTCGGGCATCTCGAAGCCCGCGTCGATGGCCGAGCGGAGCAGGTAGGCGATGCCGGGCTCGGGCTCGGCGGGGAACTCCTCGACCACGCGCGCCGGGACGCCCGCCTCGCGCAGCACGGTGTCGGCGCGCTCGACGAGGCCGGATCCCTGGGCCACGACGCCCACGCTCCACCCGGCCGCGAGGCGCTCGCGCACGTGCTCGATGGCGCCGTCGGCGTTGCCCGCGAAGCTCGGCACGGGATCCGCCTGGATGCGCACGGTCATGACCTCGTCGATCCCCAGGTCCTCCGGGAGCACGTCGGTGGCCTGGAAGCCCGAGAGGGTCCACCAGCGGCGGGGGCCGCGGGCATCCCGCAGGCGGCCGAGCGAGAGGAAGTCGCCGGACGCGAGGTCGATGGGCGCCTGCGCGCCCGCCGTGGCGGCGTTCCACGCGGCGTCGAGGAACTCGCGGTTGGTGTCGGCGAGGCTCTGCGCGCGGGTGGAGACGCGCTCGGGCGAGACGACGGCGATGGCCGCGTCCACCGGCAGGTAGTGCGTGACGGGCACGAGCCGGTCGACGAGCGCGGGAGCCAGCGACTCCATGCCCTCCACCGGGATGCCCTCGGCGATCTTCGCGAGCATCTGCTGCAGGTTCGGGAACTCGTGCTGCATCTCGCGGGCGCGCTGGCGCACGGGCGCGCTCAGCAGCAGCTCGCGGCTGGGCGGCAGCTCGACCGAGGTGATCTCCTCCTCGAGCGAGCGCTGGTCGGCGACCGCGAACGGCCGCATCTGGTCGACCTCGTCGCCGAAGAACTCGACGCGCACGGGGTGGTCGGAGACGGGCGGGAAGACGTCGAGGATCCCGCCGCGCACCGCGAACTCGCCGCGGCGCGTGACCATGTCGACGCGCGAGTACGCGAGGTCGACGAGCCGGACGGCCAGCTCGGAGAGGTCGTGGCCGCGGCTGCCGGTGGCGAGCTGCACGGGCGCGAGCTCCGTGAGGTTGTCGGCGACGGGCTGGAGGGCCGCGCGCACCGAGGCGACGATGACGAGCGGGCGCACCTGGTCGGCGGGCACCTCGCGGGCGCCCTGGCCGAGCGCGGCGTGCCACTGCTCCATGCGGCGCAGCGCGTGGATCCGCTTGCCCACGATCTCGGCGCTCGGGCTGAGGCGCTCGTGCGGCAGCGTCTCCCACGCGGGGAACTCGAGGATCTCGGCGTCCGGGAGCACCGCGTCGAGGCTGCGGCGCATGCCCTCGGACTCGCGGCCGGTGGCGGTGACGACGAAGAGGCACCCCGGGATGCCGCGCTGGATGCGTTGGCGGAGGAGCCCCGCGAGCAGCGGCCCCTGGAGCCCCTCGGTGAGGGAGAAGTCGGCGTCGCGGGAGGCCGATGCGAGGGCGTCGTCGAACGTGGAGGCGCGCGAGAGCGCCGGGATCAAGCCCTGGAGGATCACCAGATGATCGTACGCGCCACCGCCGACAGGGCCGGCGTCGTCCGCCGAGGGCGGACGCGCGGGCTGCACCACGGGCCCGCCGCGCGGATCAGGACGCGGCGGTGTGGAAGCGCAGCTGCGCCGCGATGAGGCCGTCGGAGGCGATCATCTCGACGGCGTCGGCCGCGTCCTCCAGCACGTTGGGCAGCACCTGCCGCTCGGTGGAGGAGAAGGGCTTCAGCACGAAGTCGGCGGCGTCCTGGCGGCCGGGCGGGCGGCCGATGCCGATGCGCACGCGCGTGAAGTCGCCCGTGCCGGCGGAGGAGATGATGTCGCGGATACCGTTGTGGCCGCCGTGGCCGCCGCCCTGCTTGAGCTTCATGGAGTCGAACGGGATGTCGAGCTCGTCGTGCGCGACCACGAGCTGCGCGGGCTCGAGCGAGAAGTACTTGAGGAGGTTCGCGACCGGCCCGCCGGACAGGTTCATGAACGAGCTCGGCTTCGCGAGGATGAGCTTCGGCCCGCCGGGGACCGCGCGCCCCTCGGCGACCTGCGCGTTGGCGCGGTGCGAGCGGAAGGTGGCGCGCATCCGGTCGGCGAGCACGTCGAGCGCCATCTGGCCGACGTTGTGCCGCGTGCCCGCGTACTGCGGGCCGGGGTTGCCGAGGCCGACCACGAGCAGGGTCCGGTCGTCCACGTGCGCTCTCCTCGTCCGTCGATCGCATCCGGGGCGGATGCGCGGAGCCCGCCGGCCGCTGCCGGTGTCCCGGACGGCGGCCGACGGGCTCCGTGGTGCTGTCGTGCTGGTCGTGCGTGCGGCCGGGGCCGCGGGGATGCTACTTGTCGTCGCCCGACTGGTCGCCGGTGGCGCCGTCGTCGGTGACCGCGACGTCCGCGTCGCCCTCGGCCACGACGTCCTCGTCGACCGCGTCGGTCGTGAGGTCGAGCTGCGGCACGGAGATCGCGACCACGAGGGTCTCGGGGTCGGTGACGAGGTTGGCGCCGGCGGGGAGGTCGACCTGGCCGGCCGTGACCTGGGTGCCCTCCTCGAAGCCCTCGATGGAGACGGTGAAGCGCTCCGGGATGTGGGTGGCCTCGACGTCGACCGTGATGGACGTGTTCTCGAGGTTGTGGATCGTGCCGGGGTAGGACTCGCCCTCGACGTGGATCGGGACCTCGACCTCGACGCGCTCGCCACGGCGGACGACGATGAGGTCGACGTGCTCGATGATCTGGCGGACGGGGTCCTTCTGGACGTCCTTCACGAGCACCAGCTGGGGCGTGCCCGCGATGTCGAGCGTGATGATCTGGTTGGCCTTGCGGATGATGAGCATGAGCTCGTGGCCCGGCAGCGTGACGTGCTGCGGGTCGGTGCCGTGGCCGTAGATGACCGCGGGGATCTTGCCGATCGCGCGGATCTTGCGGGCCGCGCCCTTGCCGAACTGCGTGCGCAGCTCCGCGGAGAGGTTGTTGTCCACCATGGTGTCGCTCCAATTGCGGCCCGTGAGGGCTCGCGTCGTGTGTCTGTGTCTGCTCGAACGCTTGCGCGTGAGGAATGAGGTGCGAGCCCCGTCCACCGCGTCGATAACGGACCGCCGCCGCGCTCGCGCACGGCTCCTGCGATCCCTCGCCGAAGTTCAACCCCCGATGCTACCGGACGGACGGGTCCCCGGTCGACGCGTCGGGGGCGGCCGCCGGCGACGGGGATCCCGGCGCGGGCGGCGTGGACTGGCCGACCCGGAGCCGCAGGCCGTCGTGGACCCCGTCGACGACGTCCTCGAACGCGACCGGTGCGCCCAGCGTGGCCGAGACGTAGACGCTCACCACGGTCGCGAGCGAGAGGAACGCGTCGTCGACCGTGACCCCGGCCGGGCGACCGGTGCGCAGCGCGTCGGCGATGTCGTCGTACTGCCGGTAGTGGCCCTCGAGGTACGTGTTGTCGAGGCGCGGCGAGCGCGGCAGGTCGGCGGCGTGGATCTCCAGCTCGGCGTCGTTGCGCACGTCCGCCTGGGCGGGCACGCCCGACTCGGGCGCCGCGTGGAAGTAGGTGAGGGACCCGGCCTCGATGACCGCGGATCCCCGCGTGCCCTGCACCTGCACGCGGGTGTCGAGGCCCGGGTACCCGGCGGTGGTCGCCTGCAGCGTGGCGAGGGCGCCGGAGGCGAAGCGGATCACGGCGACCGCGACGTCCTCGACCTCGATGCCGTCGTGCGCGAGCAGCGCGGTCTGCGCGTAGACCTCGACCGGTCGGCCGAGGTAGGAGACGAGCAGGTCGAGCGTGTGCACGCCCTGGTTCATCAGGGCGCCGCCGCCGTCGAGGTCCCATGTGCCGCGCCAGTGGCCGGAGTCGTAGAAGCCCTGGCTGCGCCACCACGGCGCGCTGGCGACCGCGGTGGTGAGGCGGCCGAGGCGGCCGGAGCGCACGGCGCGGTCGACGATCACGCTCGACGGGTTGAAGCGGTGCTGGCTGATGACGGTCGAGAGGATCCCCCGCCCGGCGGCCTCGCGCGCGAGCTCGGCGATGCGGCGGCCGCGCGCCAGGTCGACGTCGAGCGGCTTCTCGATGACCACGTGGAGGCCGGCGGCGAGCGCCTCCTCGGCGAGGCCGATGTGCAGGCCGCTGGGGGTGCAGATGACGACGAGCTCGGCGGCGTCGGCGCGGATCATGTCGCCGAGGTGCGCGAAGACGCGCGGGCGGGCGGCGCGCAGCTCGTCGACCACCACGTCGGCGAGCTCCTCGGCCGTGGCGTCCGCGACGTCGACGAGCGCGGCGACGCGGAACTCGGGGTGCTCGGCGAGGACGCGCGCGTGGTGCGTGCCGATGACGCCGCAGCCGACGATCGCGACGCGGATGGGCTCGTGCACGGCGGCGGCGGGGGCGCCCTCCGGGCCCGCGGACGGTGCCGCGTCGGCGCGGTGCACGTCCGCCCGGGGCACGTCGGCCTCGGACCGCGCCTCCCGGACGACCGCGGGGACGTCCGCCTCGGGCACCGCGGCCGCGGGCTCGGTCGAGGTGGCCGGCTCCTCGTCGACCCGGCCCGGGGACGCCGTGCGACCGCCCGGCAGCAGCTCGCGGACCGCCGCGTCGGCGAGGGCGACGGGATCGTCGGTGATGTCGAGGGTGATGCCCTGCTCGTCGTCGCCGAGCGGCTCGAGCGTGCGCAGCTGCGACGCGAGGAGGCTCGACGGCATGAAGTGGCCCTCGCGGCCGCCCAGGCGCTCGGCGAGCAGATCGTGGTCGCCGGCGAGGTGCACGAAGACGGCGTCCGGCGCGGCGGCGCGGAGGATGTCGCGGTAGGAGCGCTTCAGCGCGCTGCACGCGACGACCGGCCCGCCCTCGGGGCGACCGGCGAGCACGCGGCCGACCTCCTCGAGCCAGGGTCGGCGGTCGTCGTCGTCGAGCGCGTGGCCCTCGGCCATCTTGCGGCGGTTGGCCTCGGGGTGCAGGTCGTCGCCGTCGATGAAGGGGACGCCCGCGTCCTGGGCGAGGATCTCGCCCACCGTCGACTTCCCGGATCCGGAGACCCCCATCACGATCACGGGCGGGAACGGGCGGACGGCGTCGATGCGGATCACTCCCTGCGGTTCGGTGAGGAACTCGTGCGGCGCTCCGTGTGGGTGCGCTCATCCATCCTACGAGACGCTCCCCGACGCCCCGCTGACGGTCGGGGGCCCGGGCGTAGCCTGAGGACGACTGTCGACAAGGAGGCATCAGATGTCAGATGACCAGCAGGCCACGGCGAACATCGGGGTGGTGGGGCTCGCGGTGATGGGGTCGAACCTCGCCCGCAACCTCGCCAGCCGCGAGGGCAACACGGTCGCGGTGTACAACCGCACGACCCAGAAGACCACCGACCTCGTCGAGGAGCACCCCGAGGCGGGCTTCGTCGCCGCCACCACGATCGAGGAGTTCGCCGCCTCGCTGCAGCGCCCCCGCACCGCGATCATCATGGTCAAGGCCGGACGCGGCACGGACGCCGTCATCGAGCAGCTCACCGAGGCGTTCGAGGAGGGCGACATCATCGTCGACGGCGGCAACGCGCTGTTCACCGACACGATCCGCCGCGAGAAGGAGGTCCGCGCGAAGGGCCTCCACTTCGTCGGCGCCGGCATCTCCGGCGGCGAGGAGGGCGCGCTCAAGGGCCCGAGCATCATGCCCGGCGGCACGGCCGAGGCGTACGAGACGCTCGGCCCCATCCTCGAGTCGATCGCCGCGGTCGCGGAGGGCAAGCCCTGCGTCACCCACATCGGCACCGACGGCGCCGGGCACTTCGTGAAGATGATCCACAACGGCATCGAGTACGCCGACATGCAGCTCATCGCGGAGTCCTTCGACCTGCTGCGCCGCGTCGGCGGCCACGAGCCGGACGCCATCGCGGACGTGTTCGAGGAGTGGAACGGGGGCGACCTCGAGTCGTACCTCATCGAGATCACCGCCGAGGTGCTCCGGCAGAAGGACGCGTCGACCGGCAAGCCGCTCGTCGACGTCATCGTCGACCAGGCCGGATCCAAGGGCACGGGCGTCTGGACCGTGCAGAACTCGGTGGGCCTCGGCGTGCCGGTGGGCGGGATCGCGGAGGCCGTGTTCGCGCGCGCCGTGTCCTCGAAGCCCGAGCAGCGCAAGGCCGTGCAAGCCACCATCACGCGCCGTCCCGAGATCCAGCCCGCGGGCGACACCTTCGAGGACGACGTGCGCGCCGCGCTCTACGCGAGCAAGGTCGTCGCGTACGCGCAGGGCTTCGACGCGATCATCGCGGGCGCGAAGGAGTACGGCTGGGACATCGACAAGGGCAAGGTCGCGGAGATCTGGCGCGGCGGCTGCATCATCCGCGCCCAGTTCCTCAACCGCATCGTCGAGGCGTACGAGAAGGACGCAGGGCTCGCGACGCTGCTCGAGGACCCGTACTTCGCCAAGGCCGTCGCCGACGGCGAGCAGGCCTGGCGCCGGGTCGTCTCGGTCGCCGCGCTGTCGGGGATCCCGGTGCCCGGCTTCGCGTCGGCGCTGAGCTACTACGACTCGCTCGCCTCCGAGCGCCTACCCGCCGCCCTCGTACAGGGACAGCGCGACTTCTTCGGCGCGCACACGTACCACCGCACCGACAAGGAGGGCACCTTCCACACGCTGTGGTCCGGCGACCGCTCCGAGGTCGAGGCGGAGGACACGCACTAGCGGCCAGCCGACCGTCGCCGACGCCCCGCCGCCCATCCCGGGCGGCGGGGCGTCTGTCACACTGGGGCGGATGGACGAGGACGAGCACCCGGAGCTCGCGGGCTATGAGCCGCACCGCCCGCGGAGCCTGCGCAGCAAGCGCACCCTGCTCGTGATGCGCGTGGTCGTCGTGGTCGGGATCGTGAGCCTGCTTCTCCCCGGCGTCGTCACCATGGTGCGCGTGGGCGCGAGCACGGCCGACATGGCCTGCGCCGACTTCGTGGCGTACGAGCGGCCCGACTCCCCCTCCTACGAGGTGCGGTTCCAGCTGTTCGGCCCCGGCGTGGTGGGCTACGAGTGCTACACGAAGTACGCCTTCGGCGGCGACGAGCACATCACGTCGCTCGGGCTCATCCCCTCGGGTCGCGTCGCGCGCGAGGTCGTCGAGCGGAACTCGCGGGACTGATCCTGGAGCCGGCGCTGGTCCTAGGCCGCGCCGTCGAACATGCTCGTGACGGATCCGTCGTCGAAGACCTCGTGGATCGCGCGGGCCAGCAGCGGCGCGATGGGCAGCACCGTGAGCTTGTCCCAGCGCTTCTCCGCGGGGATCGGCAGCGAGTCCGTGACAACCACCGAGTCGATGTGCGGACTGTTCAGGATCTGCGTGGCCGGGTCGGAGAACACGGCGTGCGTGGCCGCGACCACGACGCCCGTGGCGCCGTTCTTCTTCAGCGCCTCGGCGGCCGAGACGATGGTGCGGCCGGTGTCGATCAGGTCGTCCACCAGGAGGCACACGCGTCCGGCGACGTCGCCGACGATCTCGTGGACGGTGACCTGGTTGTGCACCTTCGGGTCGCGGCGCTTGTGGATGATGGCGAGCGGCGCGCCGAGCTTGTCGCTCCAGATGTCGGCGACGCGCACGCGGCCCATGTCGGGCGAGACGACCGTGAGGGTCGAGGAGTCGAGCACCGAGCGCATGTGCTCGAGGAGCACGGGCATCGCGAAGAGGTGGTCGACGGGGCCGTCGAAGAAGCCCTGGATCTGCGCGGCGTGCAGGTCGACCGACATGATGCGGTCGGCGCCGGCGGCCTTGAACAGGTCGGCGACGAGGCGGGCGGAGATCGGCTCGCGGCCGCGGCCCTTCTTGTCCTGCCGGGCGTAGGGGTAGAACGGGGCGACCACGGTGATGCGCTTGGCCGAGGCCCGCTTCATCGCGTCGACCATGATGAGCTGCTCCATGAGCCACTCGTTGATGGGCGCCGTGTGCGACTGGATGACGAACGCGTCGCTGCCGCGCACGCTCTCGTCGTACCGGATGTAGAGCTCGCCGTTGGCGAAGGTCCGCGCGTCGGTGTGCACGAGGCTCGTCTCGAGCTCCTGGGCGATCTGCTCGGCGAGCTCGGGGTGCGCGCGACCCGTGACGATCACGAGCCGCTTCTCTCCGGCGGTCTTGATTGCGGACACGGGACTCCGTCTCGTCAGTGCTGCTCGGTGTGCTCAGGCGTCGGACGCGTCGTCCGCAGGCCCGTCGGCGGCCTCGACGGCGGCCCGGGCCTCGGGGGTGCCCGGTCGCTTGGCCTCGGTCCAGCCGACCATGTTGCGTTGCGGCGCCACCGAGATGCCGAGTGCGCCGGGCGGGACGTCCTTGCGGATGACGGCACCGGCACCCGTGTAGGAGCCGGTACCGATCCTAACCGGTGCGACGAGGACGTTCCGCGAGCCGAGGTGCACGTGGTCGCCCACCTCGGTGCGGTGCTTCGTGTGCCCGTCGTAGTTCGCGAAGACCGCGCCCGCGCCGATGTTGGTGTGCGCGCCGATCGTCGCGTCGCCGACGTAGCTGAGGTGCGGGACCTTGCTGTGCTCCCCGATCTCCGCGTTCTTCGTCTCGACGTAGGCGCCGATCTTGCCGTCGTCGCCGAGGCGCGTGCCGGGCCGCAGGAAGGAGAACGGGCCGACCGTCGCGCGGGCGCCGATGACGGCCAGCTCCGCGTCGGTGCGGCGGACCACGGCGTCCTCGCCGACCTCGGTGTCGCGGAGGGTCGTGTCGGGGCCGACGGTGGCGCCGGCGGCGACCGTGGAGGCGCCGAGGATCTGGGTGCCCGGGAGGATCGTGACGTCGGCGGAGAGCGTGGCCTTCACGTCGATCCAGGTGGTGCGCGGGTCCTGGATCGTCACGCCCGCGAGCTGCCAGCGGCGGATGATGCGCGCGTTGAGCTCGGTGGCCGCGGCCGTGAGCTGGACGCGGTCGTTGATGCCGGCGACGAGCCAGCTGTCGCGCACCGGCAGGCCCTCGATGGCGCCGCCCGCGCGGCGGATCACGTCGGCCGCGTCGGTGAGGTACTTCTCGCGCTGCGCGTTGTCGGTGCCGATCGCGCCGAGCGTCTGCCGGAGCGCCTCCGCGTCGAAGACGTAGACGCCCGCGTTGACCTCGTCGATGCGGAGCTGCTCGCCGGTAGCGTCCTTCTGCTCGACGATGGCCTCGAACGCGCCGTCCTGTCCGCGGATGATGCGGCCGTTGCCGGTCGGGTCGTCGAGGCGGGCGGTGAGGAGGGTGAGGTCGTTGCGCGCCTGGCGGTGCGCGGAGACGAGCGAGCGGAGGGTGGCCGCATCGAGCAGGGGCACGTCGCCCGAGAGCACGACGACCTGGCCGGTGAAGCCCTCGGGCAGTGCCGTGATGCCCGCCTCCACCGCGCGGCCGGTGCCGGGGATCTCGTCCTGGTCGACCACGAGGGCCTCGGGCGACAGCGCGCGCACGACCTCGACGACCTGGTCGCGGTCGTGGCGCACGACCGTGACGATGTGGCGCGCGCCGAGCTCCTCCGCGGTCGCGAGCACGTGGCCGACGAGCGGCAGGCCGGCGAGCGGGTGCAGGACCTTGGGGAGGCGCGAGCGCATGCGGGTGCCCTGGCCGGCGGCGAGGATCACGACCGCGATGGAGGGGCTGCGCGGCTCGCCGTCGACGTCGAGCTCGCCCGTGACGATGGGGATCTCGCGGGTCGTCGGCGTGATGTCTGAGTCGGTCATGGCGGTCTCCCTGGTCCTCGTGCGTCTGTCCGGCGCGGCCGTCGGGCGTGGCTCCGCCCCCAGGATTCGAACCTGGACCTCACAGCTCCAAAGGCTGAAGTGCTGCCGTTACACCAAGGCGGACCGCTCACGGTCCGGCCGTGCGCAGGTCGAGTCTGCCAGAGGTCCCCGGGGGCGGAGACCGGGGCGCGGCGCGAGGTCAGGTGCCGCGCGCTCGGCGTCGGCGGAGGTCGTCGCGGAACCGCAGCACCAGCAGGAGCGCGCCGCCGAGCACCAGCGCGACGGCCCCGCCGATGAGGACGCGCCAGTCGAACGCGCCCCGCTGGAAGGGCCACACCTGGCTGAGGAGGGCGGCGATGCCGAGCATGAGCGGCGTCAGCACCGCCGCGACGAGGGCCTACTTCCGGGGGATCATGCGCTCGGCACCGCGATGGCGGTCGCGGATCGTCGTGCCGATGAGGGCGCCCCACATCGGGAGCACCAGACCGAGGTTCGCGACCGGGACGAGGAGGAGGGCGACGAGGAGGGCCAGCCCGGCCCCGCCCACGTACCACCTTGGCATGACGGAGCGGATGGAGGGGAGGTCGGCCATGCCCTTCACGCTAGCGACCGGGCGGACGCCCCGGACCGGCATGATGGGGGGATGCCCAGCCGCGACGAGGTCGACCGCATCGTCGACGCGTGGCGACGCGAGCGGCCCGACCTCGACTTCTCCCCGCTCGAGGTGCTGTCGCGCGTCGGTCGCCTGGCGCGGCTGCTGGAGCGGGCGCGGCGGTCGGCGTTCCAGGAGTCGGAGCTCGAGTCGTGGGAGTTCGACGTGCTGTCGGCGCTCCGCCGGGCGGGCGATCCCTACCAGCTGAGCCCCAAGGCGCTCCTGCAGCAGACGCTCGTCTCCTCGGGCACCATGACGAACCGCATCGACCGGCTCGTGGCGCGCGGGCTCGTGGAGCGGCGGACGGATCCGCACGACGGGCGCGGGATCCTCGTGGTCATGTCGGACGCGGGCCGCACGCGCGTCGACACCGCCATCACCCGGCTCGTCGCCGAGGAGGCGACGCTCCTCGACACGATGCCGGGCGCCGACCGCGACGTGCTGGCGGGGCTGCTGCGGCAGCTGATCCTCGACCTCGACGACGACGGGGCCTGACGCCTGACGCCCGACGCGCGCCTGCGGCCTCAGGCGTGCGCGACGCAGCGGCGCGCAGCCGGGCGGATCTCGAGGCGGCCCGCGGGGATCGCCTCGCCGCAGACCTCGCATCGCCCGTAGGTGCCCGCGTCGAGGCGCGCGACCGCGGCGTCGACGTCGGCGAGCCGGACGCGGGCCTCGCGGATCATCGCGTCGGACTGCGAGCGCTCGAACGCGAGGGTCGCGCCCTCGGGGTCGTGCTCGTCGTCGGAGTTCGCGTCCTGGCGGGCCTCGACGATCGCGGCCACGTCGCGGTCGAGCCCGCGGATGAGCGCGAGCGTGTCGGCCCGCAGCGCGGCGAGGGCCGCGCGCGCGTCCGCCGGAGCGGGCGCGGCGTCGTCGGGCACCGGCCCGCTACGCGGCGACGAGCGCGTGCGCGTCCGCCATCAGCTCGACCGAGCGGAGGCGCTCCGGCGTGCGCTGCGAGGCATGCCCGACGATGACCTCGTCGACCCCCGCCTGCTCCGCGAACCGGTTCGCGTAGTCGGAGACCTCGGCGCCCGTGCCGACGGCCGTGTAGGTCATCATGCTGGCGACGTGCGCGCCGACCGGGGCCTCGAGGAGGCGGTCGAGCTCGTCGTCCGTGAAGGTCTGCGTGGCCGGGATCTGGCCGCTCTGGCGGAGCAGCATCATCAGGCGCGCGCGGCGGACATCGGCGAACTGGCGCTCGGCGTCGGCACGGTCGTCGGCCGCGATGGCGTTGATCCCCGCGATCGCGTAGGGCGCGTCGAGCTGCTCCGACGGACGGAAGTCGCGGCGGTAGATCGCGATGGCGTCGAGCAGCATGTCGGGCGCGAAGTGCGACGCGAAGGCGAACGGCAGGCCGAGGGCCGCGGCGAGCTGGGCGCCGAAGGTCGAGGATCCGAGGATGTAGAGGGGCACGCGCGTGCCGGCGCCCGGGGTCGCGGACACTCCCGGCACCTGGCTCTCGCCGGCGAGGAAGCCCTGCAGCTCGACGACGTCCTCGGGGAATCGGTCGGAGGATCCGGGGTCGCGGCGGAGCGCGCGGAACGTCGCCTGGTCGCTGCCGGGGGCGCGGCCCAGGCCGAGGTCGATGCGGCCCGGGTGCAGCGTCTCGAGCGTGCCGAACTGCTCCGCGATGGTGAGCGGCGAGTGGTTCGGGAGCATGACGCCGCCGGAGCCGAGCCGGATGGTGGACGTCTGGCTGGCCACGTGGGCGATGAGCACGCTCGTCGCGCTCGAGGCGATGGACGCCATGTTGTGGTGCTCGGCGTACCAGACGCGACGGTAGCCGCTGCGCTCGGCCTGATGGGCGAGGGCGACGGAGGCGGCGAAGCTGTCGCGGGCGGTCTCCCCGGGGGCGATGGGGGCGAGGTCGAGGATGGAGAGCGGGACGGTCATGCTCATCCCAACAGCGCGGACGCCTCCGGTGTTCCGAGCCCGGTCGGAGCGGGGGCGGTGGGCGCGTCGGCCGTCGTCGCGTCCCCGCGAGCCGCGTCCGCGCGACGTCGGCGCGCGATCGACCACGCGGCCACGGCGCCGGCGAGGGCCGCGCAGATCGCGGTGGCGACGAGGATCCGCGCCCCCTCCCCCAGCCCGGCCGGCACGAGCGGCAGCAGGATCTGCACGGCGAGCACGAGCATCACGCCGGCGATCACGGTGTCGAGCACCCGCCACGCGGACGGGCGGGCGAGCACGGGCGCGAAGACCCGGGCCGCCGTCGCGAGGAGCGTGAACCAGACGCAGCTGGCGACCATCGCGCCGACGCCGAACGCCCAGCGGCCGTCGCCGTGGCCGGCCGCGACGGATCCGACGAGGAGCACGGTGTCGAGGTAGACGTGCGGGTTCAGCCAGGTGAGCGCGAGGCACGCGGCGACCACGGTGCCGAGCGCGCGCGGCGCGGACACGGCGACCGCGAGGCCCCGGGGCGCGACGGCCCGCAGCAGCGAGAGGGCCGCGTAGCCCGCGAGGAAGCAGGCGCCGAGGATCCGGATGACGACGATCGCGACGGGCGCCGCCTCGATGACCGCGCCGATCCCGGCGACGCCGAGGCCGATGAGGATCACGTCGGACACCGCGCAGATGAGGACCACGACGAGCACGTGCTCGCGGCGCGTCCCTTGCCGCAGGAGGAAGGCGTTCTGCGCGCCGATCGCGGCGATGAGCGAGAAGCCGAGGCCGAAGCCGGAGAGCGCGTGCGCGAGCGGGTGCATGGCCTCCACGCTAGGCACCGGCTGCGCATCAGACCAGCTCATGTTACTGCGGCACCATTAGCATCGCTGATGATGGACATCCGCACCGAGCACCTGCGCACCCTGGCCGCCGTCATCGACACGGGCACGCTCGACGCCGCCGCCCGCGCGCTGCGGCTCACGCCCTCCGCGGTGAGCCAGCGGATCACCGCGCTCGAGCGCAGCGCCGGCCGCGTGCTCCTCCGCCGCACCCGGCCCGCCACCACGACCGAGGCGGGCGACGCCGTGCTGCGCCACGCGCGCCAGGTGCTCCTGCTCGAGCGCGACCTCGACGGGCTGCTGGGCGTGGGCGAGGGCGAGGCGCCCCGCGCGGGGACGGCGGCCGTGCCCGTGGTCGTGAACGGCGACTCGCTCGCGTCGTGGCTGCTGCCGGCCTTCGCGGCGCTGGCGGCCGAGACGGGACAGGCCGTGGAGGTGCTGCGCGAGGACGAGCACCACTCCCTCGACCTGCTGCGCGACGGATCCGCGATGGCAGCCGTCACGAGCGTGAAGGACCCGGTGCAGGGCTGCACCTCGGAGCGGCTCGGGCGGATGCGGTACCGCGCCCTCGCGACGCCCGCCTACGTCGCCGCGCACCTGGCAGACGGGCCGACGCCGAGCGCGCTGGCGGTGGCGCCGCTCGTGATGTTCGACCGGAAGGACGCCATGCAGGACCGCTGGCTGCGCGGACGCCGCGCGCCCGCCGGCCAGCCGCGCCACTACGTGCCGTCGTCGGCGGAGTTCGTCACGGCGGTCACGCTCGGCATGGGCTGGGGCATGCTGCCCGACCTGCAGAGCGAGGAGCTCGTCGCGTCGGGCGCGCTCGTGCCGCTGGACGCCGGATCCCACGTGGACGTGGCCCTGCACTGGCAGCGCTGGAGCGTCGACTCCCCCGTGCTCGCCGACCTCACCCGGCACGTGCGCGCCGCGGCCGCCTCGCTCCGGTAGGAGCGCGACGGCCGCGAGGTAGTGCCGGGGCGGCGGCGTCAGCGCCGGAGGGCCGCCCGGGCCATCCGGTTGCCGGCGAACTGCACCACCTGCACGAGCACGATGATGATGAGCACGGCCGCCCACGTCACGACCGGCTCGAACTGCCGGTAGCCGTAGACGATGGCGAAGTTCCCGAGGCCGCCGCCGCCGACCGAGCCCGCCACCGCGGTCATGTCCACGATGCCGACGAAGACGAAGGTGTAGCCGAGGATCAGCGGGCCGAGCGCCTCCGGGATCAGCAGCGTGAAGATGATCCGCACCGGGCTCGCGCCCACGGATCGGGCCGCCTCGATCACGCCCGGCTGCACGGTGAGCAGGTTCTGCTCGACGATGCGGCTGATCGCGAAGGACGCCCCGAGCGACAGCGTGAAGATGATCGCCGGCTGCCCGATGCCGGTGCCCGTGACCAGGCGGGCGAGGGGCTGCGCCGCGACCAGGAAGATGATGAACGGGATCGGCCGGAAGGTGTTGACGACCACGTTGAGGACCGCGAACACGGCCCGGTTCGGCAGCAGGCTGCTGGCGCGCGTGAGATAGAGGCCGAGGCCCATCAGGAGGCCGCCGAGTCCGCCGAACACGACGGTGAGCAGCACCATCACGAGCGTCTCGACCGTCGACTGGCCGAGGAGCGGCAGGAGCGGGGTGAGCGCGTCCATCTCAGACCACCTCCGTCACGGTGACGCCGGCGCGGTCGGCCGCGAGCACCTCGTCGATGCGCGCGGGGTCACCCCCGAGCGCGAGGGTCAGGTTGCCGAACGTGCGGCCCTGGATGTCGGTGATGCCGCCGTGCACGACCTCGAACGCGATGCCCGCATCCGCGAGCGCCCGGAAGACCTCGATCTGCGTGGCGCCGCCGTCCGCGAAGGACAGCGTGACGAGGCGGCCGGGGTGACGGCGGCGGAGGCGCTGCACCTCGTCGGTCTCGGGGATCCCGGCGACGACGGTGGAGACGAAGCGGCGCGCGGCGTCGCTCGAGGGCTGCGAGAACACGTCGAAGACCTCGCCCTGCTCGATGACGCGGCCGGAGTCCATCACGGCCACGCGGTGGGCGATGGACTTGATGACCTCCATCTCGTGCGTGATGACGACGATGGTGACGCCGAGCTCCTCGTTGACCCGGCGCAGGAGCGCGAGGACCTCGCTCGTGGTCTCGGGATCCAGCGCGCTCGTGGCCTCGTCGGCCAGGAGGATCGCGGGGCTCGTCGCGAGCGCGCGGGCGATGCCGACGCGCTGCTTCTGGCCGCCGGACAGCTCGTCGGGCCGGGCGTGCGCCTTGTCGGCGAGGCCGACGAAGTGCAGCAGGTCGCTGATCCGCCGCTGCTGCTGGTCCTTCGGCATGCCCGCGACCGTGAGCGGGTACGCGACGTTGCCCCACACGGTCTTCGAGGTGAAGAGGTTGAACTGCTGGAACACCATGCCGATGCCGAGGCGCAGCTTCCGGAGCTCCCGCTCGGGCAGGCCCTGGATCTCCCGGCCGTCGACCGAGACCGTTCCGGCGGTCGGCCGCTCGAGCGCGTTCACGAGCCGCACGAGCGTGCTCTTCCCGGCACCCGAGTAGCCGATGATGCCGAACACCTCGCCGCGGCGGATGTCGAGGTCGACGTCGGCGAGCGCCTCGAGGGCCTGCTCGCCCTTCGCGCGCGCCGGGTACCGCTTGCCGACACCCCGCAGGGAGACGTGCGGGGCGTCCGTCATCGAGCCGCCTTCTTCTCGGCGACGGCCTTCTCGGTGGTGGTGAGGAGGCTCTGCAGCTCGTCGGCCGGCGTCTGCAGCGGGATCGCCGTGCCGCCCGAGTTCTCGACGACCGCGTCGACCACGGCGGGGGTGTCCCGGAAGATCTGCGCGAGCTCCAGGTAGGTCTCGTTCTGCGCGTCGGCGGCGCGGGCCGCGAAGACGTTGACGTAGGCGAGCGCCTTCGGGTCGCTGGGGTCGTCCTGCGCGATCGCGTCGTCGGCGGTGAGGCCGGCGTCGGTGACGAAGTCGTTGTTGATGATGACGGCGTCCGCGTCCGGCAGCGACGTGGCGGTGAGCGCCGCGTCCACCGTCGTGACGCTGACCTTCGACGCGGCCTGGTCGATGTCGTCGAGCGTGGAGACGCTGGATCCGCCGCCCTTCAGCGTCAGGAGGCCCTCGCGCTGGAGCAGGAGCAGGCCGCGCGCGAGGTTCGACTCGTCGTTGGGCAGGATCACGGTGCCGCCCTGCGGGATGTCGGCGACCGACGCGTGCTTCGACGAGTACAGCCCGAGCGGATAGATCGCCGTGGCGCCGATGGGCGCGAGGTCCTCGCCCGAACCCTCGTTGTACTGCGCGAGGTAGACGAGGTGCTGGAACTGGTCGAGGTCGATCTCGCCCTCCGACAGGGCGGGGTTCACCTGCGGGTACTCGGTGAAGTCGACGATCTCCACGTCGATGCCCTGCTCCTTCGCCGCCTCCACGAAGAGGGGCCACTGCGGGTCGCTCGCGCCGACGACGCCGATGCGCACGGCCTTGCCGCCGCCCGAGAACGCGCCGGTGGCGAAGAGGACGGCCGCGACGATCGCGAGGACGACGACGACCGCGCCGATGAGGAGGCCGAGGCGGTTCCTCCGCTTCGGGGCGTCGATCAAGGGTGCCTGGGTGGTCATGGGGGTCCTCTCGGTGGTGCGGGCGCCGGTGCTGTCCGGTGGTGGTGCGGGTGCGGTCGTGCGGCGAGGCGGGGATGCGGTTCGGCGGGCGGCGCGCGGATGAGCGCGCCGACGCGGTCGGGCGGACGCGCCAGGGCGTCCGGATCGGATGCCTCCGGGAGGCGCGCGCGGGACGACGTCTCGACCTCCGATGCGGGACGCCGACGACGGCCGACGGCCGCGTCCCTGCAGCACCTCGACGGTAGGCGGACGGGCGGGGCGTGTCGAACCGGGCCGTAACACGGGGACACCCCGCATAGCCCGCGGGATGTGGCAGGGTCGGCCACGGAGGTGCCCATGCACGAGGACGACGACGACGCCGTCTCCGCGCTCCCGGTCGAGGAGCTGCGACGCCGCGTGTACGCGCAGGGGGCCGATGGGAGCGACGAGCGGTGGATCCGCGCGGCCGCCGAGCTCGCCCGCCGCGAGCGCGCGTCCCGGCCGGTCGCGGACGACGTGGCGGACGATCATGCACGTGCCTCCACCGGCGCCGCGGCCTCCGCCTCCGCCGGCGCCTCCGCCGTCGCCGACGGTCCCGTGACGGCCGACCCGGCGACGGCGGACCCCGCCGCCCCCGAGCACGCCCCGACCCGCGGATCCCGTCGCCTGCTCGTCGGGGTCGCCGCCGCCGCGCTCGCGGTCGGCCTCGCCACGGGAGCCGCGCTCGGCGCATCGCTCGGCGACGCATCCCCCGCCGCGACCCCCGCCGACGGCACGCCCCGTCCCGGCGCGGACGCGCCCCCGGCCGCCGCGGGATCCTCCCCCGCCCCGACCGCGAGCGCCGACGGCCCCGCGCTCCTCGGCCCCGACTCCACGTCCGACCAGCGCAGCCGCCCGGTCGGCGCGATCTTCGACGGACCGCAGGAGGACGGCGACCGCCCGCCCAAGGCCGTGCGCGCCGACGTCGACGCCACCACGATCCGCGCGGTGCAGACGAGCGTCGGCCTCTACGCCGGGCTCTCCGTGTCGGGCGACCTGTGCCTGCTGGTGTTCCCGAGCGGCGGAGCGGGCGTCGTCACGTGCGCCTCGCCCGACCGCGTCGCCTCCGACGGCCTCCGCATCGCGTGGACGACCGAGTTCCCGTCGCGCAACCGCGACGGCTCGACGGGCATGATCACCGGCGACGTGACGGCCACCTGGTCGGGCGACGACCTCATCACGCTCACGACGCCGGACCGCATCCTCGCGTACTGAGGAGGCCCCGACGGACCGCGCGGGCGATGTGGGAGGGTCGTCGCGGGGAAGGGGCACCACCATGGACGCACGCACGCCGGGGTCCGGCGACGACCTCACCGCGCTCTCGCTCGACGCGCTCCGGCAGCTCGTCTACGCGCAGGGCGCCGACGAGAGCGACGAGCGGTGGATCCGCGCGGCCGCCGAGCTGACCCGCCGCGAGCGCGCGTCCTCCCCCGCCGCGGGCGATGCGAGCGACCCGGATGGCACGACCCACTCATCCGACGCGCGCGCGGACGCGGGACGATCCGGCCGGCGGACGCTCGCCTGGGCCGGCGGCGCCCTCGTGGTCGGGCTGCTCGCGGGCGCGGGCATCGCCGCCGGCGTGGGCGGATCCGCGGAGCCGCCAGCTGACGCGACCGCGACCCCGACAGCCACCGCGACCGACGACGGCCAGCCGGCGCCGGATCCCGCCAGCGTGCGGTCGCTCCTCGGCACCGACATCAGCCGCACCTCGGCGCCCGTCGCGGTCGCCGGGATCCTCGCCGCTCCTCAGGAGGAGGCCGACACCCCGCCGCGCTCGCCGGGCGGCGACATCGACCTCACCTCCATCCGCGGCGTGCAGACGAGCGTCGGCCTCTTCGTGGCGCGCACGATCTCCGGTGACGCGTGCCTGCTCGTGTACCCGTGGACGGGATCCGTGCCCTCGGCGGAGGACAGCCCCGGCTCCGGCGTCGCGTCGTGCGCCCCGCCCGCCCAGCTCGCCGTCTCGGGCCTCGAGGTCACCTGGATCGCGGACGTCCCGGTGCGCGCGTTCGACGGCAGCGTGCGGATGGCCGGAGGCGGGCTCAGCGTCGTCTGGTCGCCCGACGGGACTCTGACGCTGAGCTCGCCGGACGTCCTGCTCGCCTACTGAGCGCCCGCGCGGTCAGCCCGCGGGATCAGCCCTCGAGCAGCTCGCTGAGTTCCATCCAGCGGCTCTCGAGCGCCTCGACGTCGGCCTCGATCGCGCGCACCCCCTCGTTCAGCTTGCCGAGCCCGTCGTAGTCGTTCGGGTCGTGCTCGGCCATGGCGTCGAGCGTCTGGCGGCGGCGCGTGTCCGCCTTCTCGAGCTTCCGCGTGATGCTCGCGAGCTCCTTCTGCGCGTTCCGCAGCTCGGCGCCCTGCAGCTGCGCGCCGCCGGATCCGCCGAGCGTCGCGGTGGCCTGGCCGCCGACCTCGTCCGGCCGCGCGACGGTCGCCTTCTCGGCGTTGCCGGGCTGCGAACGGAGCTTCAGGTACTGCTCCACGCCGCCGGGGAGGTGGCGGAGGTTCCCGTTCATCACCGCGTACTGCTGGTCGGTGACGCGCTCGATGAGGTACCGGTCGTGGCTCACGACGAGCAGCGTGCCGGGGAACGAGTCGAGGAGGTCCTCCATGGCGGCGAGCATGTCGGTGTCGAGGTCGTTGGTGGGCTCGTCGAGGATCAGCACGTTCGGCTCGTCGAGCACGATGAGGAGGAGCTGGAGGCGGCGCTTCTGGCCGCCCGAGAGGTCCTTCACCGGCGTCGACAGCTGCGCGCTCGTGAAGCCGAGGCGCTCGAGCAGCTGGCCGGGCGTCATCTCCTTGCCGCCCGCGACGTACGTGGTGCGCTGGCGGCCGATGACCGTGGAGACGCGGTCGTCCAGCACGTCCTTCAGCTCGTCGAGCTGCTGCGTGAGCACCGCGACCTTGATGGTCTTGCCGCGCTTGACCCGGCCGGTCGTGGGCTGGAGGGATCCGGCGACGAGCGACAGCAGCGTGGACTTGCCGGCGCCGTTCACGCCGAGGATGCCCGTGCGCTCGCCGGGCGCGATGCGCCACTCGACGTCCTTCAGGATCTGCTTCTCGCCGTAGCTGACGGACACGTCGAGGAGGTCGACGACGTCCTTGCCGAGCCGCTGCATCGCCATCGAGGCGAGCGAGACGGTGTCGCGCGCGGGCGGCTCGTCGGCGATGAGGGCGTTGGCCGCCTCGATCCGGAACTTGGGCTTGGCCGTGCGCGCGGGCGCCCCGCGGCGCAGCCACGCGAGCTCCTTCTTCATGAGGTTCTGACGCTTCGCCTCGGAGACGGCGGCGCTCCGGTCGCGCTCCACGCGCTGCAGGATGTAGGCCGCGTAGCCGCCCTCGAACGGCTCGATGAGGCGGTCGTGGACCTCCCACGTGGCGTTCGCCACCTCGTCGAGGAACCACCTGTCGTGGGTCACGACGATGAGGCCGCCGGAGTTGGGCGCCCAGCGGCGGCGGAGGTGCCCGGCGAGCCAGGCGATGCCCTCGACGTCGAGGTGGTTGGTGGGCTCGTCGAGGAAGAGGATGTCGTGGTCGCCGATGAGGAGCTTCGCGAGCGCGACGCGGCGGCGCTGGCCGCCCGAGAGGTTCGCGACGTCGGCGTCCCACGGCACGTCGGAGGCGAGGCCGTCGATCACGTCGCGGACGAGCGGGTTGCCCGCCCACTCGTGCTCGTCGATGCCGCCGACGATGGCCTCGCCGACGGTCTGTCCGTCGGGCAGGGTGTCGCTCTGGTCGAGGACGCCGATGGTGATCCCGCGGCGGCGGGTGACGCGGCCGCTGTCGGGCTCGAGGCGTCCGGCGAGGAGGGAGAGGAGGGTCGACTTTCCGTCGCCGTTGCGTCCGACGATGCCGATGCGGTCGCCCTCGTTCACCCCGATGGTCACGTCGTCGAAGATCACGCGCGTCGGGAACTCGAGGTGGAGCGCTTCGGCTCCCAGTAGATGGGCCACCGCACGAGCCTAGGTGACCCCCACCCGGGGAATTCCCGCGGGGCGCCCGCCGTTGGCCTCCAGCGTGACCCGTGAGGGCCGCGCGCTCGACGGGGAGCAGCCCGCCCCGCCGCCGAGGCGCGGGGACCAGCCCACCGCGAGGAGCGCCCATGACGACCAGCCGCACCGACACCGCATCGATCCCCACCGCGTCCGCGAGCGCCGCGCCCGCCGCGACGCCCGCCCGCCGCGAATCCGCCGCCGGCCTGCTCGTCTACGCGCTGACGCTGCTCGTGCTGGTCGCCTCGGGTGCCGCGCCCTCGCCCCTCTACCCCGTGTACCAGGAAGAGTGGGCGCTGCCGCCCGTCGTCCTCACGATCGTGTTCGCCGTCTACGTGGCCGGCCTCCTCGCGACGCTGCTCACGGCCGGCCGGCTCTCCGACCACATCGGCCGCCGCCCCGTGATCCTCGGCGCCCTCGCCGTCTCCACCGCGGCGATGCTCGTGTTCGCCTTCGCGCACGACGGGCTCGCGCTCGTGGTCGCCCGGATCCTGCAGGGCCTGGCGATCGGCCTCGCGACGGGTGCCCTCGGCGCCGGCATGATCGACCACCAGCCCACCCGCCGCTCCGGCCTCGCCGCGTTCCTCAACGGCGTCGTGCCGCCCGCGGCGCTCACGGTCGGCGCGCTCGGCAGCGGCTTCCTCGTCGCCTACGGACCCGCGCCGGAGGAGACCGTGTTCGTCGTGCTCGCCGCGCTCATGGTGGTCGCGGGCATCGCGGTCGCGTTCGTCCCCGAGCGCCAGCCGCGCCGCGCGGGCGCGCTCCGGTCGCTCGTCCCGTCGGTCGCCGTGCCGCGCGCTGCCCGCTCGGTCTTCACGGCGGTCGTCGGCGGCATGATCGCCAGCTGGGCGCTGGGCGGCATGTTCCTGGCCTTCATCGGATCCGTGCTCGGCACCACGTTCGGCCTCCACAGCGCCGCGCTCACGGGCGCCGCGATCGCCCTGTTCACCGGCACGGGCGCGATCACCGGCATCGTGATCCGCACGCGCGACGCCCGCCGCAGCCTCATCGTCGGCGTCGTCGCGCTCGTGCTGGGACCGGTCGGCCTCGTCGCCGCGATCTGGACCGCCTCGCTGCCCCTCTTCGCGGTCGCCGCGGTGATCGGCGGCGTCGGCTTCGGCGCCGGGTTCCAGGCGGGCCTCCGGCTGGTGCTCGCGGAGGCGCCCGTCGACCAGCGCGCCAGCCTCCTCTCCTCCGTCTACGTCGCGAGCTACCTCGCCTTCGGCGTGCCGAGCATCGTCGCGGGCGTGTTCGTCGAGGCGGACGGGCTGCCGATCGTGCTCACCGTCTACGGCGCCTTCGTCGCGGCGAGCGCCCTGGTCGCGCTCGTGCTGCAGCTCACGGGACGCCGCACACGCCGCGCCGAGCGGATCGCCGACGCGCTGGACGCCGCCTCCCGCTGAGGACCGCCGCCGTGCGGGCATCCGGGTAGCATCGTCGTCGCCGTGCGGCCGAGCCGTGCCGGCGCGCGTCCCACCGGACCGGCATCCCGCCCGGCGCCGGCCCCGAACGGAAGGTCGTCCCCCATGGCGTTCATCGTCGTCCTGCTCGTCCTCTGGCTGATCCTCACGGTCGTCGGCTTCGCCATCAAGGGCCTCATCTGGCTCGGGATCATCGGCATCATCCTGATCCTCGGCACGATCGTGCTCGGCAGCCTCCGCCGTCGCTACAACGCCGCGAAGACGCCCAAGGCGTAGCGGCCCGGCGGCCGGCGACGGTCGGGTCAGCCCAGCGACGCCACCCACTCGCTCGCGCCGTCGTCGTCGTCGTCGTCGAAGGCCTGCTGCTTCCAGATGGGGACGCGCTGTGTGACCTCGTCCACCAACAGGCCGCACACCGCGAACGCGTCTGCGCGATGCGCGGACGAGACGGCGCACGGGAGGGCGACATCGCCGATGCCGAGCCGCCCGATGGGAATTAGTGAGGACTGCTCCACGCAGACAAAACTGACGTCACTCGAACCGGCAGCCTTTCCTCTGTGGGGGCACGCTTGGCCGGCAACCGGGTCCGATAGCCCCTTGAGAAACGCGCCCTCAATCGTGTCGTTTCTCGCGTTCGTGGCGCACAACAGCTCCTATTGCACGTCCGCCGATCACGATCAGCACTACGAAGCCGATCGACCCCGCGATGCGGACGATCCCGGATTGCTCGAAAGTGAGGAATTGGATGAGTAGGCCGACTCCCACACCGAGGACGGCGATGGCCACTATCTTGAGCTTCAACGTGAAACATCCCCCTGAGGTGGGCGCCGCGAGTCGCGTGGCGCCCACCTAAGGGGCGACCTAGGGGTTAGACGCACCGAATCCATGAATCGTTTATACCAGTCCACGCTGCTTCGTGTCCGAAGAAGGGCAGAAGCAGTTGGCGATCGTCAGAGCACTTTCCGTTGTAACTGAGGTACTGCTGCGCCGCCCCGATGGCGACGCTGGTGATGAAGCAGCTTCCGGGAAACGCACCGCACAACGCGAAGCCGACCAGGACACCACTCCCATTGATGATGGCATCTTGATCAAATGAATTGAGAAGGATGTAGGGATGCCCATGCCCGTCGTCCGTGCCGCCGGAGATTTTCGACTCGAATTCACCTTCGGGAGAATTCGGTGCCGCACCCTCCTTGGACGCCACCTCGTCGCCGTGGCTTTCATGGTATGTCGTGACGGACCGCCCATCATGGAGCGAACTGTCACGAGGGACGGCCGACGCATCCACTTCGGCCTGCGCGGCACTAGCCGCTCGCTCTGAGATCGCTGACGCCGCGGAGTTCGGTGCGGGCTCCGCGGCGTTCGCCGCGACGGACGAGGTGGACATCAAGCCCATAGCAATGACTGTCGCCACGGCCATGTGGAGTGGAGCCTTCGATCTGCTGTTCATTTGTCTTTCCTTCTATAGAGGAGTGAGACAGTCCGCACACCGATGTCGCTCGACCTACGCCCGATGTGCCGAGTGAGCAAGGCAGGGCTCGGCATTCAGAGATGCCTCGCGTGACGTGGGCTTCGGTCAAAATTCCAGGATCGACTAAGCCCTCAAGGCCGAACTTAGAACTCGTGCTCGAAGCCCGTCGACACAGCCCACAGGGCGGAGAATCTGAAGCGCTCGACCCGGCGAGCTAGCCGAGCGAGGCCACCCACTCGCTCGTGCCGTCGTCGAAGGCCTGCTGCTTCCAGATGGGGACGCGCTGCTTGACCTCGTCCACCAGGAGACCGCACGCGACGAACGCGTCGGCGCGGTGCGCGGAGGAGACGGCGCAGGTGAGCGCGACGTCGCCGATGCCGAGCCGGCCGATGCGGTGCTCGACCGCGATCCGCACCTCGGGGTAGCGCGCGGAGACGTCGAGCGCGACCTGCCGGATCGCCTGGCGGGCGGCCGGATGCGCGGAGTAGTCGAGCCAGAGGACGCCGCGGCCGTCGTCGTGGTCGCGCACCACGCCCTCGAAGGTGACGACCGCGCCCGCGTCGTCGGCGCGCACCGCGTCGGCGCAGTCCTTCACGCGGATCGCGCCGCCCGCGATGCGCGCGAAGAGCACGCGGTCGGCGGTCACGAGCTGGCTCCGGCAGCGGGAGCGGTGTCGGCCGCCGGATCCGTCGCCGGATGCACGGCGCCGCGTGCCTGCTCGAGCACGTGGTCGAGGATCCGGTCGAGCGCTCCGAGTCCGTCGCGCACGCCGCCCGGCGAGCCCGGCAGGTTCATGACGAACGCGCCGCCCGCGAGCCCGGCGTGCCCGCGCGTGAGCACGGCCGTGGGCGTGTGGGCCGTGCCGATGCGGCGGGCCTCCTCCATGATCCCGGGGATCACGAGGTCGAGCAGCGGCGCCGTCGCCTCGGGCGTGCGGTCGGTGGGGGTGATGCCCGTGCCGCCCGTGGTGAGGATCACGCGCGCGCCGCCCGCCACGGCCTCGGCGAGCGCCGCCGCGACCCCGGGGCCGTCGGCGCGCACGACCGGCGCGCCCACCTCGAAGCCGCGCTCGGCGAGCCACGCGGCGATGACGGGACCCGTGCGGTCCTCGTACTCCCCCGCCGCGGCGCGCGTGGAGGCGACGATCACGACCGCGCGGCCGCGGGGATCCGCCGCGCTCACGGCCGGGCCCAGTCGCCGGACTTGCCGCCCTGCTTCTCGCGCACGAGCACGTCGGTGATCACGGCCCGCGCATCCACCGCCTTGACCATGTCGTAGAGCGTGAGCGCCGCGACCGAGGCCGCCGTGAGCGCCTCCATCTCGACGCCCGTGACGCCCGTGGTGCTCACGGACGCGACGACGGTGAGCCGGTCGTCGTCACCCGTGATGTCGATCTCGATGCGGCCGATGGGCAGCGGGTGGCAGAGCGGGATGAGGTCGGACGTCCGCTTCGCCGCCATGATGCCCGCGATGCGCGCCGTGCCGACGGCCTCGCCCTTGGGGAGGTCGCCCGCGATCACGGCGGCGACCACCTCGGGCCGCGTCACGAGCACGGCCTGCGCGACGGCGCGGCGCTTCGTGACGGCCTTCTCGGTGACGTCCACCATGTGCGCGGATCCGTCCTGCCGCAGGTGGGTGAGGGACGGCGCGGCGTCGCTCGGGGCGGGATCAGTCATCGATGCTCCAGACGGTGACGGGCGCGCCGGCCTCGAGCCGGTCGACGCCTGCGGGGATGTGGACGAGGTGGGTGGCGGTCGCGTACGCGTGCAGCAGGTGGGATCCGGGTCCGCCGACCGCGACGACCCGGCCGTCGGCGTCGAGGCGCCCGCGCCGCACCTGGTGCTTGCCGGCGAGCGAGTCGAGCGCGGCTGCGAGCGGCGCCTCGCGCGACGGGCGCTCCGGACGCGGATGCCCGGCGAGCGCGCGGAGCACCGGGCGGAGGAAGAGCTCGAAGGAGACCAACGCGCTCACGGGGTTGCCCGGGAAGGCGACCACGGGGATCCGAGCGCCGCCGATGTCCGCCGTCCCGAGCCCCTGCGGCCCGCCCGGCTGCACCGCTACGGAGACGAACTCCACTCCGCCGCCTTCCAGGACGTCGCGCACGACCTCGTAGGCGCCGGCGCTGACGCCGCCCGTCGTGAGGAGGAGGTCGATGCCGGCGGCGGCGGCGGCGCGGATCGCGTCGCGCACGCGGTCGGCGTCGTCGGATGCGATCCGCAGCGGGCGGACCTCCGCCCCGGCGGCCGCGAGCGCGGCGGCGAGCGCGACGGAGTTGGCGTCGTGGATCTGCCCGGGCTCGAGCTCCTCGCCGGGCCCGCGCAGCTCGAGGCCGGTGGAGAGGAGGACGACGACGGGTCGGCGGCGCGCGGCGACGGTCGCGACGCCGGCCGACGCGAGCACGCCCCAGTGGGACGGCAGGAGGCGCGTGCCCGCGGCGACGAGCACGGCGCCCGCCGCGAGGTCGCTGCCCTGCGCGCGGACGAAGGCGCCCGGGTCCACGGGGGCGGCGAAGGCGACGGTCGCGTCGGGCGCGTCCTCGTCGACGAAGCGGTCCGGGATCGCGGCCTCGATGGGCACGATCGCATCGGCCCCGGGCGGGACCGGGGCGCCGGTCATGCAGGGCGCGGCGGTGCCGGGCGCGAGGGGCGCGGGGGCGACGCCCGCGGGGATCCGAGGCGCGATGCGGAGGGCGGCGGGGCGTGCTTCGCTCGCGCCCGCGAGGTCGGCCGCGCGCACCGCGTAGCCGTCCATCTGCGAGTTGCGGAACGGCGGCAGGTCGAGCGGGCTCGTGACGTCGCGGGCGAGGACGCGGTCGGCGTACCGCTGCGGATCCGCGGCGAGCGCCTCGGCGGAGACGGGCAGCTCCTGGACGGGCAGGTCCGCGAGCGGGGCGAGGAGCGCCGACACGGCCGCGCGGTGCTCGTCGACCGTGCGTCGTCGGCGGCCAGCGGGGCGGTCGGGGGTCATGCGCCCATCATCCCCGACCGGGCCGCGTCCTCCCCGGACGACGCCGGATCCCGAAGCAGGACGCCCGCTCGTCGGCCTCCGCCGTCCGCGCATCGGCCATGGGCCTTGCCGTCGCCGTCCGGGCGCGGGACCCTGAGCGCATGGATCCGCACGAGCGCCGCGCCGCCGCCCGCCGCCGCGTGGCCGCCTCGATCGGCGCCGTGCTGCTCGCCGCCGCGGTCGCGCTCGGCGTCGCCGGGGTCGTCGTCTACACGGGCGGATCCGACCTCGGCCTGCTGCTGCTCGTCGCGGCCCTCGCGCTGCTCACGGCGGGCGCGGGCCTGGTCGTCTCGGCCGCGCGGTCGGCCGCGGACCGTCCGCGCTGATCCGCCCCCCGCGCTCCGCCCCCCCCGCTCCTCCCCAGCACGCGGAGTCGCATCCGTGTCCGGGTCCCGAAGCCGCCCCTGCCACACGCCGCCCGGCCGTCCTAGGGTCGGAGGATGACCATCGCCGCCCGCGGGCAGACCCTCGTCGACCTCCACACCGCACCCGAGCTCCTGAGGGTGGTGAACGTGTGGGACGCCATCACGGCCGCCGCCATCGGCGCGCTCCCCGAGACCAAGGCCCTCGCCACCGCGAGCCACTCCATCGCCGCCACCTTCGGCTACGAGGACGGCGAGAGGATCCCGCTCGACCTCCACCTCGACATGATCGGCCGCATCGTCGCGGCCGTCGAGCAGCCCGTCTCCGCCGACCTCGAGTCGGGCTACGGGGACGCGGGCGAGACGATCCGCCGCGCCATCGGCGTGGGCGTCGTCGGCGCGAACCTGGAGGACGGCATGCGCCCCCTCGCCGACTCGGTGCGCGCGGTCGAGGCCGCCGTCGCCGCCGCGCAGGCCGAGGGCGTGCCGTTCGCGCTCAACGCCCGCACCGACGCGTACGTGCTGGGCGGCGATCGCGACCGGACCGACGTCCTCGCCGACGCCGTCGAGCGCACGCGCGCCTACATGGCGGCCGGCGCCACGAGCGTCTTCGTGCCCGGTCCGCTCACGGAGGACGAGGTGCGCACCCTCGTCGACGCCGTCGGCCCGCAGCGTCTCACCGTCATCGGCGTCCCCGGATCCCTCTCCCCCGCGCGCTTCGAGGAGCTCGGCGTCGGCCGCATCTCCTACGGCCCGTGGACCCAGCGCGTCGCGCTCACGGCCCTGCAGGACACGGCGAAGGACCTCTACGCGGGCGGCGCGCTGCCCGAGGGGACGCGGCCGCTCAACTGACCGGGGCCCGTCGACGCCGACCGGGGCGCGGCGGACGCGGTCGAGCCCGCGTCCACCGCGCCCTGGTTGACTGGGCACCCACCCGAAGGAGCACGACGTGACCGACACCCCTGCCGCAGCGACCGCCGCATCCGCCCCGCGCGCCGACATCGGCGTCATCGGCGGATCCGGCCTGTACTCCCTGCTCGACCCCGCGACGAGCACGTCGCACCGCATCGAGACGCCGTTCGGCCCCACGTCCAGCGAGGTGACGGTCGGCGAGCTGGCCGGACGCCGCGTCGCGTTCCTCACCCGGCACGGCGCGGACCACTCGGTCGCGCCGCACCTCATCGACTACCGGGCGAACATCTGGGCGCTGGCGTCGCTCGGCGTCGCCGCCATCGTGTCGTCGTCGGCGGTCGGCGGCGTCTCGCCGGACTACCCGCCGGGATCGCTCGTGCTCACCGACCAGCTGCTCGACCGCACCTGGGGCCGGCCCGACACCTTCTTCGACGCCGGTGTCGTGCAGCACCTCTCGGCGGCGGATCCCTTCGACCCCGAGCTGCACGCGCTCGCAGCCGCGGCGCTCGTCGAGCTCGAGGGCGGCGACCGGGCGGATCCCGCGGGGCCGCTGCGCACCTCGGGCACCGTCGTCGTGATCCAGGGCCCGCGCTTCTCCACCCGCGCCGAGTCGCTCTGGTTCCGCCAGGCGGGCGCGCACATCGTCAACATGACGCAGTACCCCGAGGTCGTGCTCGCCTCGGAGCTCAACATCGGCACGGTGAACCTGTCGTTCGTCACCGACGCCGACGCGGGCCTCGCGCCGCTGCCCGGCGAGCAGGGCGACGCCGTCACGGCCGACCTGGTGTTCACGCGCCTGAAGGAGGCGCAGCCGCGCATCGTGCGGGCGATCGAGGCGGTCGTCCGCACGATCCCCGACGACTACCGCGGGCGCCCGCTCATCGACCCGGACGCGGTCGCGTCCGTGCTCGCGCGCCCGACCACGGACGCGCGCTCGTGAGCGACGGCATCCTCCTCGTCACGGGAGGCGCGGGCTTCATCGGCGGCGCCATCGTGCAGGCCGCGCTCGAGGAGGGCCGGCGCGTGCGCGTGCTCGACTCGCTGCGGGCCGACGTGCACGGCGGCGATCCGGAGCTCGACCCGCGGGTCGAGCTCGTGCGCGGCGACGTCACCGATCCGGACGCCGTCGCCGGAGCGCTCGACGGCGTGGACGTCGTGTGCCACCAGGCCGCGAAGGTCGGCCTCGGCGTCGACTTCCTCGACGCCCCCGACTACGTGACGACGAACGACGGCGGCACCGCCGTGCTCCTCGCCGCGATGACCCGCGCGGGCATCGACCGGCTCGTGCTCGCCAGCTCGATGGTCGTCTACGGCGAGGGCGCCTACGCGGGCGCCGACGGGCCGGTGCGCCCGCCCGCCCGCCGCGTCGCCGACCTCGACGCCGGGATGTTCGATCCCGTCGATCCCGCGACGGGCGAGCCGCTCGTCCCGCAGCTCATCGGCGAGGACGTGCCGCTGGATCCGCGCAACGTCTACGCCACCACGAAGCTCGCGCAGGAGAACCTCGCGAGCTCGTGGACCCGCGCGACCGGCGGCCGGGCCGCCGCGCTCCGATACCACAACGTCTACGGGCCCGGCATGCCGCAGAACACGCCCTACGCCGGCGTCGCGTCGCTGTTCCGCTCCGCCCTGGCGCGCGGCGAGGCGCCACGGGTGTTCGAGGACGGCCGGCAGCGCCGCGACTTCGTGCACGTGCGCGACGTCGCCGGCGCGAACCTCGCGGCGCTCGCCTGGACGAGCACGCGCGAGGCCGGGTCGTTCCGCGCGTTCAACGTCGGCAGCGGCACCGTGCACACCATCGGCGAGATGGCGGAGGCGCTCGCGCGGGAGGCCGGCGGATCCGCGCCCGTCACCACGGGCGAGTACCGGCTCGGCGACGTGCGGCACATCACGGCGTCGTCGGAGCGCCTGCGCACGGAGCTCGGCTGGGAGCCGCGGATGACCTTCGAGGAGGGCATGCGCGAGTTCGCGACGGCGCCGCTGCGGAGCGCGGTCGTCTGAGGCGCGGGCGCCTGTTCGCCGCGGGGCTCCCGCGCAAGTCGTACCCGGGTGCCGCCCGGGCGGGGATCCCGGCACCTCCGGCCGACGAGATCCGCCCGGCCCGGCCGCCACACTGGGAGCATGACCTCCGCATCGCCCCGCAGCGTGAGCCGCCGCTCCGGGATCGCCCTCGTCGCCGGCGCCGCGTCGCTCGCCCTCGCCGGCTGCTCGGGCATCACCGACGACCTCGCCGACATCTACGCGATCACCTACGAGGTGACCACGACCGGGCCGGCCGACAGCGGCCTGACCGACGTGTCGTACGCCGAGGCCTCCCACCGCGGACGCCCGTCGATCGTGAAGGAGGTCGGCCAGGCGTCGCTCGCGCCCGACGACGACTCGGCGAGCTCGATCTGGTCGGTCGAGTCCGTCGTCACCGCCGAGGACTGGGCGTTCGTGCAGGCCACCCCGGTGGACGGCGAGGCGCTGACCTGCCGGATCCTCGTCGACGGCGTGAAGGAGATCGCGGCCTCGACCGCGGCCGCCGGCCAGCCGGTGACCTGCCAGGTGCCCACCGCGCCCTTCGGCTGACCCGCCGACAGCCGGGATCGCGCCGACCGCCCACGCGGCCGACGCGATCCGCACCGCTCAGTACTTCGCGGACTGCCCGCCGTCGATCGGCAGCACGGCCGCGTTCACGTACGCCGCGTCGTCCGACAGCAGGAACGCGACGACCGACGCGATCTCCTCCGCCTCGCCGTAGCGCTTCGTCGGGTTGCCCTGGATGAACTGCTCGGCGGCACCGCGGGGGTCGTCGGCGCTGATCTGCTTCATCGACTCCTCGACCATGGGCGTCCAGATGGCGCCGGGCGCGATGGCGTTGATGCGGATGCCGAACTGGCCGTACTCGACGGCCGAGTTGCGGGTCAGGCCGACGACGCCGTGCTTCGCGGCCGCGTAGCCGGACTGGTTGCCGACCCCGCGGATCCCGCCGACGCTCGCGGTGTTCACGACCATGCCGGAGCCCTGCGCGCGCATGACGGCGAGGACCTTCTCGAGCCCGAGGAACACGCCGCGGAGGTTGATGGCGACGACCCGGTCGAACTCGGCGGCCGTGAAGTCCTCGGTGAGGTTCTGGCGGCCCTCGATGCCGGCGTTGTTGAAGAAGCCGTCGATGCGGCCGAAGCGCTCGACGGTCTGGCTCACGTAGGAGTCGACGTCGGACTCCTTCGACACGTCGGCGAGGACGGTGAGGATCTCGGCGTCGGGCGTCGCCGCGGTGACGGCGGCGACGGTGTCGACCAGGCCGCCCTCGGAGATGTCGACGAGCGCGAGCCTCGCGCCCTCGGCGGCGAGGCGGACGGCGGCGGCGCGGCCCAGGCCGGAGCCTCCGCCGGTGATGAGGACGACCTTGTCGGTGAAGCGGGTGGTGGTCATGGGGTCTCCTGACGAGTGGGGCGGTGGCCCGCGTCTCGTGGGCGGAGCCACTGATCCATGCGCTCGCATGGACATACCTACCGTAGGTCGGTTTCCTGGACGCGGGCTCCGCGCGCCGCCCGCAGCTCGGGCGCGCGCCGCTCCCGCCACCACCGCACCGCGACGAAGACGATCCCGGCGGACACGATGTGCACGAGCACCAGCGCGATCGCGTCCGGCTCGACGAACGCGACGTCCCAGCCCGACGACGCCCAGCCCATGCCGCCCAGCAGCACGCGGGTCACCGTGAGCTGCGTCCAGTGGAACGCCATCGCGATGAGGAGCGCGCCCTCCATCGGGATCCGCCGCGCGGCGACGAGCGTGAGGCCGAACAGGGCGAGCTGGAGCACGTAGACGATCGCGTCGTTCCCCTCGGGCACCGGCGTGAAGGGGCCGGGGTCGGATCCCGCGATCGTGGCCACGACCCAGCGGCCGGACTCGATGACGACGCCGATCGCCGGGAAGAGGGCGGTGGTCACGACCGTCGCGGCGACGAGCCCGGTGCCGTCGCGGAGGTTCGTCCACATGTACCCGCGGAGGGCGAGCTCCTCGGGGATCGCCTCGTAGAGCGCGAGGACGACGCCGTTGAGGAGGAGGAACCCGGCGAACGCGGCGAGGTCGATGCCGTCGACGCGGATCCAGCCCAGGAGGCCGGCCGGGACCCAGACGGCCGCGCCCGACACCGCTCCCACCCCGACGCCCAGCGCGATCGGCCGCCCGATCCGTCGCGAGAGGCCGAGGCTGGCGAGGCTCCTGCGGTCGAGCCGCCGCCGCAGGAGGACGACGGCGGGCACGACGAGCGCGGACATGAGCACGGCCTGCAGCACGATCCTGGCGAGCAGGCCGGCGCCGGTCGCCTGCTCCACCGCGTCCGTGATGCCGATGGCGAGGCCGAGCCCCACCCCGAGCACGACCCAGGCGAGGAGCGCGACCGCGACGGCGCGGATCCACGACTGCGGGCGGCGCGTCTGCGCGTCGAGGCACGGATCGGGGGACTCGGCGCGCGCGGCGGACGGCTCGGAGGACACAGCGGCGGGGCGGGCGGATGCGGGCACGGGACTCGTCTCGTAGGCGTCGGGCGGTCGATCCAGGCTGGCGGGCGGGTCGATGCCGCGCGACCCCGGCGGCGGCGCGGCCCGCATCTGGGGCGCGGGATCAGGCGGCGGACGCCCCCGCGGACGCGGACGCCGGCGACGCCGCCGCCTCCGTGAAGTCGAACACCAGCACCCCGTGCGGATCCGGCGCGAGCAGCGGCCCCACGAAGTCCTTGAAGGCGGCGTGCTGGGCGTCGATGCGGGACGGATCCGCGATGAGCGGCTCGCCCAGGTACAGGTTGCGGTCGCCCTCCGAGGAGAAGGTCAGCACGAAGCCGAGCTCGAAGCCGCGGCCGACGCCCTCGGGGCTCGACTGCCGTCCGGCGTGCAGCGAGCGGATGTAGGGCCCCGAGCCATCCGGGTGCGGCGAGTCGGCGAGCGCGCGGAACCGCCGCTCCACCTCGTCGCGGTCGGCGGGCACCGCGTCGTCCCGGAGGCGGAACAGCACGACGTGGTGGACGAGCCCGCGGACGTGGTCGCGCGCGGTGAGCTGGGCGTCGGTGGGGGCGGGGCGGTCGTCGATGGTCATGTCCGGATCCTGGCCCGATCCGGCCGCGACGACGCGATCCGTCCGCGGCGGCGCGGTCAGGAGGTGACGAGGAGCGGGACGCCGAGCGCGAGGCCGGCGACCCCGACGGCGAGCTGCGGCCACGTCCGGCCGGCGATCCGGCGGCCGGCACGGCGCGCGACGACGACCGTGGCCAGCGCGTCCAGGGCGACGAGGGCACCGGCGACGGTCATGATCCAGGCGATGACGGTGGTGGCCACCCGCCCAGGGTACGGGGCGCCCCGCCGTGACCCGGACGGGGCCTCGCCAGGACGGATCCGTCGCCGTAGCCTGGCGACACGCGACCACCGCCCCGGCCGCGTCACCCGGCCCTCGACGAGGAAGCCCCATGACCGATCCGCTCGACGGCCCCGCCCCCGACGCCGCGCTCGCCCGGCGGCTCCGCGATGATCCCGACGCCGCGCGCCGCCTCGAGGAGCTGCGACGGACCGCGTACGGCCGCGACGGATCCACCGCACCGCTCGTCGAGGTCCCCGCCGACCTCCGCGCGCGAACCGGCTACGACGAGGCCGAGCTGCCGGCGCCGGTCGTCGCGCTGCTCGCGGAGGAGGCCCGGCTCGTCGACGAGGGCCAGGCGCTGCTGGCGGCCGAGCGTCCGATGCTCGATGCCGCGCGGGCCGCGCAGGCGGACGGGGAAGCGCGATCCGGTGACGACGCCGAGGTGGCCGCTCCCCGCCGGCCACGCAGCCGTGGCGTCCTCGTGATGGTCGTCGCGGGCCTGGTCGCGCTCGCCGGCCTCGGCACCGCAGCGGCCGTGGGTGCCCTCGACGCCGGATCCACCGCCTCGACGCCCCCGACCGCCGAGAGCGTCGGCTCCGACGTCACCTCGACCGCCACCCCGCACGGCCAGGCGATGGGCACGCCGGACGGCCGACGCGGATCCGTCGTCCCCGACTTCACGGCGGATCCGCCCGTGGAGGTCCCGCCGACCGACGCGGAGCTGGCCGAGGACCTGCGGGTCCGCGCCGACCGGGCCTGGGACATGGTGCTCGAGCAGCAGCCCGACGCGGTGCGGCCCGACGTGAGGACGGAGCGGGTGGTCGACGAGGAGGACTACGTCGAGCAGCAGGTGGCCTGCCTGCGCGATGCGGGGATCACGGCTTCGGTGATCGGCCAGGACAGCTACAGCCTCACCGACGCGGATCCGGTCACCGTGTACACCTGCCAGGTCCGGTTCCCCCAGCGCGAGGCCGGCCCGCGCACCGACGCCGAGCTCGCCTACATCCACGACTACTACGTCTCCTACCTGATCCCCTGCTACGCCGCGGAGGGCGAGCCGTACCTCGGCGAGGTCCCCGCGGTCGACGACTTCATCGCCGCCGTGCGCGCCGAGCGCCCCTGGACCCCGTTCCCCGACGGCATGGACGAGCAGCTGGCCGCTGCGTGCCCGGTGCTCCCCGCGGCTTACCGGTGACGACTCCGGGATCGCCCGCCGACGCCCTCCGTCGCCGCCTGCGGGACGACCCGGACGCCGCTCGCGCCCTCGACGTCCTCCGGCGCGCCGCCTACGGTCGCGAGGACGGCGATGCCCCGCTCGTGGAGGTGCCCGCGGGGATCCGACGCGACTCCGGGATCGAGGTCGACGCGCTCCCGGCACCGCTCGTCGCGCTGCTGGTCGAGGAGCACCGCCTCGTCCCGGAGGGCAGGGAGCTGCTCGCGTCCGACGCGCGCGCGGCCCCGCTCGCATCGGACGACGTCCCGGCCGCGGCCGCGGAGACCGCGGATCCCCGCGCGCACCCGCTCGCCCCGCGCCCCCGCCGCCGCCTCCGCCCCGGCCCGGTCGCCGCGGTGCTCGCGGGCGCGCTCCTCGTCGTCGGGCTGGGCACCGCATCCGCGTCCGGGCTCCTCACCGACGACGACGGCTGGCGCTCCCCGGAGCCCACGTCGACACCCGGGCCGGCGAGCACGCCGGATCCCCGCACCGGCATGCCAATTCCCGCGTTCACGGCGGAGCCGCCGGCCGAGATGCGCGCGGAGCTCACCGACGTCGAGACCGTCGCGGCGCTCCGGGAGAGCGCGGACTCCGCCTGGGAGCGCGTCGCCCTCGACCGACCGGACGCGGTGCGCCCCGACGTGCCGGTCGAGCGGATCCTCGCCGGCGAGGAGTGGGTGCGGCAGCAGGCCGCGTGCCTCGGCGAATCAGGCGTGCGCGTGCAGGTGATCGGGACGGGCGACGACGCGCGGCTCGGCAACGACTCCGCGGATCCGGTCGTGCGGTACGTCTGCCAGGTCCGGTTCCCGGTCGCGCCGCAGGGGCCCTGACGGACGCCGCGCTCGGCTGGCTGCGAGACCGCTTCCTCGACTCCGCGCTCCCCGGCCGGGCGTGCGAGGGCGCGGCCTCCGCTGACCCGCCGCCCCGCCTCCTGAGGACGCTTCTCAGCGCGGTTAGGGTGGAGGCCGTGCGCGCCCCCCTCGGACCCCGGCTCCGGGCCACCGGTCCGCGATGACGGACCGGCACGATCCGTTCGCGCCCGTCGACGACGACGCGTCCCCCTTCGACCGGCCCGCCCGCCCGCGCCGCGAGCGGGCGCCCCGCGCGCGCCGGACCCGCGCCGACCGGCCCGCCGAGGGATCGCCCGCCGCAGCCACCGCCGCGACCGTCACCGCGACGGCGACCGCCATCCGCACCCCCGCGGACCACGGCCACCCGCACGACCACGACGCACCGCCCCTCGCGCGCGCCACCCCCGCGGGCGTCCGCACCGGCCTCGCGACGGGCCTCGCCCTCGTCCTCCTGCTCCTCGCCCTCCGCGCCGCCTCTCCCGCGCTCGGCGACAGCGTGCTGCCCGACCGGATCCAGGACCTCGTCACGCTCTCCGTCAGCGTCATCGTGGAGTCGCTGCCGTTCGTGATCCTCGGCATCGTGCTCTCGATCGTCGTGCAGGTGTGGGTGCCGCCCGGCGTCATCGAGCGCCGCCTGCCGCGCAACCCGTTCGCGCGCCGCGCCTGCATCTCGTTCCTCGGCATGGCGCTGCCCGTCTGCGAGTGCGGCAACGTGCCGCTCGCGCGCGGCCTCGTCGTGCGCGGCTTCACGGTGCCGGAGTCGATCACGTTCCTGCTGGCGGCGCCGATCCTCAACCCGATCACCATCATCACGACGCACGCGGCCTTCGGCTGGGACGGCTGGATCCTCGTGGCCCGCCTCGTCGGCGGCTTCCTCATCGCGAACGTGGTCGGCTGGCTTTTCAGCCTCCACCCCGAGCCCGACCGCCTCCTCACCGACGAGTTCCGCGCCGAGTGCGCCCTGCCCGACCCGCACGCGCACGGCGGCGCGCGCGTGCGGAAGTCGATCTCGCTGTTCGGCCGCGAGGCGACCACGATCATGCCCGCGCTCGTCATCGGATCCCTGCTGGCCGGCCTCATCCAGGTCGCCGTGCCGCGCGAGGTGCTCGTCACGCTCGGCGGCAGCCCGATCCTCTCGGTGCTCGCGCTGATGCTCCTGGCGTTCGTCGTCTCGGTCTGCTCCAACGTCGACGCGTTCTTCGTGCTCTCGTTCGGATCCGTGTTCCTCCCCGGCGGCATCGTCGCCTTCCTCGTCTTCGGGCCGGTCATCGACGTGAAGATGCTCGCGCTCATGCGCACCACCTACTCGACCCGCACGCTCGTGATGATCACCTCGGTCGTCGCGCTGATCAGCCTCGCGCTGGGATGGGGTGTCAATGCGATCGCCTGACGACCGGGACGCCCGCGCGCCCCGCGACCGGACCACGGACGTCCGCCGCCGCGCCGTGGGCGGCCGCGCCTCCTCCACGGTGGGCCTCGTGCTGCTGGCGGCCTGCATCGTCTCGACCCTGTGGCTGGCGATCACGGGCCAGCTCGGCCTCTACATCCACCCGCGCTACTTCGTCTTCACGGGCGTCATGGCGGTCATCGGCCTCGTCGCCACGGTCGCGGGCTTCGCGCTCCGCCCCGCCGACGCCGCGGAGGAGCACGACCACCACCACGGATCCGGCGCGCTCGGCGACCGCACGGCCGCACCCGCCGCACGCCGCTCCGCCCTGGGCTCCCGCGTGGCCGTCGCCGCCGTCGTCACGATCACGGTCGTCGCCGTCCTCGTGCTCCCGCCGCGCACGCTCACCCAGAGCACCGTCACGCAGCGCGCCCTCAACTCGAGCACGGTCGCCTCCGGGGCCGCACCCGACCAGGAGCTCCTCGGCACCGGCGACTCCTCGACGCTGGGCGTCAAGGAGTGGTCGCAGCTCCTGGCCCAGACCACGGATCCGACCTTCTTCACCTCGAAGTCCGTCGACATCACGGGCTTCGTGAGCGCCGACCCCGACGATCCCGACGACGTCTTCTACGTGACCCGCTTCGTCATCACGTGCTGCGCGGTGGACGCGCAACCCGTCGGCGTGCCCGTCTACCAGCCCGACTGGAAGTCGACGCTGCAGACGGACGAGTGGGTGCGCGTCACCGGCCCGTTCGCCTCGAACCCGAGCGCGAAGAGCCGGCAGCCGCTCGCGGTCATGCCGCAGGGCGTCGCGCCGGTCGACCAGCCCGCCGACCCCTACGTCTACTGAGCCGCCCGTGACCGACGCCCCCGCCTCCCCGCGCGCCTTCCGCCGGGCGTTCACCGCCGTGATCCTCGTGCTCGCCCTCGCCTGCGGCGGCCTGCTCGCGGTCGCCGGCAGCCAGGGCCCGCGGCTCGTGCGCACCGACGTGGATCCGCTCGCCGTCGTGCAGCAGTCCCGGCAGCGGCTCGTGCTCGCGGCGAACCGGTCGATCCAGCCCGTCGACGCGTCGCGCATCCGGATGGAGCCCGGCGCCGACTTCACCGTCGACACGCAGGCCGACCGCATCATCATCGACTTCACCCGGCCGCTCGCCTACGACGCGGACTACACGGTGTCGATCGACGGCGTGCAGGGCGTCGGCGGCGGCCCCGCGTCGGACCTCCGCACGGCGTTCCGCACGGGCGACCCGGGCATGTACGTGCTCGTCCGCGGCGACGAGCAGCAGCCCGACCGCATCGTGCGGCAGAGCGTGGCCGGCGGCGGCGCGGGCGCGGGCGCGAGCGACGTGGTCTTCCAGGCCACGAGGATCCAGGAGTACGCGGTCGTCGGGCAGTCGCTCGTGGTGGCCACGCTCCAGGACGACGGCACGGACGGCCTCGTGCTCGCGGCCCTCGACGGATCCGGCCAGGTCGACCTGCCGCTCCCCGGCATCGGCACGCTCCAGGACCTCCACGCGGAGGACACCGGCACCGCGATCGGCTTCCGCTTCACGAGCACGGACGGCGGGCCGTACGACGAGACCCTGATGGTCGACGACGTCGGGGCGGCCGCCGCGCCCACGCCCGTCCTCGGGCTCGACGGACAGCCGATCCGCGTGCAGGCCTGGGGCTTCGTGCCCGGCCGCCCGCAGCTCGTCGCGCACGGGCAGGACGGCGACCTCTCCCTCGTGACGGTCGACGGATCCTCGCCCCCCGTCCCGCTCGGCCGCCACGGCGCGCTCGGCGCGTTCTCCGCGGACGGCACCCGGATCGCGGTCACGGATCCCGGCTCGACGACCGAGATCGACCTGCGCACGGCCCAGCAGACGACGCTGCCCACCGAGGCCGGCGACGCCGACCTCCCGGACGACGGCGCGATCTCGTTCGTGCCCGGCGACGACGGCGCGGTGCTCCGCGTGCGCACGGCGCGGGATCCCGCGACCGGCACCGCCACGCAGCGCCTCGTCGTGGTGCGCGACGGGAAGGCGACCGACGTGTACGTGCCCGCGGACCCGGCGACCCGCATCACGGGCCTGACCGTCACCCCGAACGGCCGGTTCGCGCTCCTGGAGACGGTGCCGGATCCCGCGCGCGGCGCCAGCGACGGCTACCCCCGTGAGCCCCGCGACACGACCGTGACCACGCTCCTCGTCGAGCTCGCCACGGGCACGGTGACCCGCAGCGTCGCCGGCTTCGAGGTCACGATCGGCTGACGCCCGCCGCGGACCGTCGGAGGATGGACCCATGACGACTCCTCCCGTGACCGATCTCGCCGCCGAGCTCCGCCAGGTGACCGCCCACTGGACGCCCCGGGTCGTGGGGCGGGTCAACGACCAGTACGTGAAGGTCGCCAAGCTGCTCGGCGAGCTGACGTGGCACGCGCACGGCGCCGAGGACGAGATGTTCCTCGTCGTCTCGGGACGGCTCCGCATCCAGCTCCCCGACGACCAGGAGGTCGTGCTGGGTCCCGGGCAGTTCCACGTCGTGCCGCGGGGCGTGCCGCACAATCCGGTCGCCGACGAGGAGGTGGAGATCGTCCTCATCGAGACGGTCACCACCGCGCACACCGGCGACGTGATCGTGCCGGGCACCGTGCCCGTCGAGCGGCAGGTGGGCGACTTCCGCTGACGCGCCGGGCGCGGCAGGACGGCACCGTCCCCTAACGCGCCGACGGCCCCGGCTCCCGGGAGGGAGACGAGGCCGTCGATGCGTTCTGCTGTGATCGCAGGTGGTGCGTCCCGGCGGTGCCGGGTGGGGTGCTACTTGGTGTTGACGGTGATCTTGGCGATGCCGACGACGAGCTGGTCGGTGACCGCGGTGGTGCCGAACGTGCTGTTCAGGAGCGCGGCGGCGTCGGGGCTGACCTTGACGGTGGTGCCCTCGAGGACGGCGTTGTCGCCCTCCATCTGGAGGGGCTTCAGGGTCGTGCCGTCGAGGTTGAAGATGTAGACGTCCTTCATGACCTCGCCGTCGCCGACCTGGACCGATCCGGTGAGGCGGCTGGTGCCGGGGTCGATGACGAAGTCGGTGAGCTTCACGACGGTGGAGCCGGCGGTGAGGCTGATGCCGGAGCCGGCGTGGTCGATCTCGCCCTGGACGTAGGGGCGGTAGGACTGCTGCGGGTCGAAGTACTTCACGTTGCCGCCGGTGATGGGGAACGCGAGGGTGCCGGTGGCGCCGTCGAGGGTCGCGCCGCCGATGACGCCGGGGGTCAGGCCCAGGGTCGTGAGGGCGCCGGTGAAGCCGGAGTCGAGGGTGACCTGCGTGTTCACGCCGGTGAGGGTCGGGATCGTCGCGAGCGGGGTGGGGTTCGCCTCGGTCGTCGCGGTCGCGGCGGGCTTGGACGAGCTCGAGGACGAGGGGCTCTCGGCGGGGGTCGAGCAGGCCGCGAGGCCGACGACGAGGAAGCCCGCGGTGGCGAGGCCGAAGACGGACTTGGTGAGGTTGCGCATGGTTCTTCCTTCGCTGTGTGGACTGGGGTTCCGCCCGTTCTCCCGGGCGACACAGGGACTTCGGCGCGGTCGGAGAACGGGTTGGGGTCGGTCCTCCATTCCCAGGTGAACGCCAGGTTCACGCGCCGCTCCCCCCGGATCCATGCGGATCGACGCCAGGACCGGTCCTCGGCGCCTGTTGACATCCGACTGTCGCCGATATATCGTCGCTACATCGCGACAGAACGTCGCGATCCCCGACATCCCCTGACCGGAAGGAGCGCTCATGCGCACCCACGACCACGACGACCACCTGCCGTCCTCCTCATCCGCCGGCGTCCCCGCCGACCACCACGAGCCCCGCATGCAGCACCACCGCGGCGGACGCCCGCGCATCATGCCGGGCCACCCCCTCGCCCGCGGCTTCCGCCCCGGCGACGGCCCCGGCTTCCCCGGGTTCCCGGGCTTCCCCGGCATGGGCGGCTTCGGCGGCCCCGGCTTCGGCCCGGGCCGGGGACGCGGCGGACGGGGGCGCGCCCGCCGCGGCGACGTCCGCCTCGCGATCCTCTCCCTGCTCGCCGACGCGCCCTCGAACGGCTACGGCCTCATCACCGGCATCGCCGCGAAGACCGAGGGCGCCTGGCGGCCGAGCCCCGGATCCGTCTACCCGACGCTCCAGCAGCTCGTCGACGAGGACCTCATCGTCGCCGACGAATCCGGCGCCAAGAGCGTCTACTCCCTCACCGACCAGGGCCGCGCCCATGTCGAGGAGAACCAGGCGGAGATCGACGCCGCCTGGGCCGCCACCACCGACAAGTCCGAGGGCGAGGACGCGTTCCAGACGAGCCTCATGAAGCTCATGGGCGTGGTGAAGCCCCTCATGCACGACGCGACGGACGCCCAGCGCCAGGCCGCGGCGGCGAAGCTCGACGAGACGCGGCGCGCGCTGTACGCGATCCTCGCGGACTGACCCGCGCCGGCCGCATGGCCCCCGCACTACGACGACGGCCCCCGCATCAGCGGGGGCCGTCGTCGTGCGTGCGTGCGGGAGGGCGGATCAGCGGATCGCCGCTCCCGTGTCGAGGTCGTCGCCGGCCTCGAGGTCGGGGCCGTCCGACTCGGTGATGTCGATGCCGAGGCCGCCGTCCGCGTCGTCGTCCGCGACCGGATCGTCGTCGAGCGGCACGACGCGCTCGGCGTCGATGGCCTCCTGCGCCTCGTGGGCGTCGGCCCCGACGAGCTCCTCCTCGTCGACGCCCGTGTCGTCCAGGTCGCGGTCGGCGGGGTCGCGGGGGTTCTCGATGTCGCTCACGGTGCTCTCCTTCGCTCGTCGATGCGGCGCGCTCGCGCCGTGCGTCGACGGTACGCGCCGAGGCTCCGCGCGTGCTGGCCGGATGCATCCCGCGGGCGTCGGGGGCGTGCTGGGGTCAGGAGACGCCGACGCTGATGCGGTGCCAGCCGGTCGCGCCATCGGGGGCGGGCGGCGCCTCGTCGGAGGTCTGCGTCGCGCCCGTCGTGTCGGTGGCGCGCACCTCGACGCTGTGGGATCCGCTCGTCGCGTCCCACGCGTACGACCACTGCCGCCACGTGTCCGCGCCCACGCCGTCGCCCAGCGTCGCCTCGACCCAGTCGCCCTCGTCGACGCGCACCTCCACCTTCTGGATGCCGGTGTGCTGCGCCCAGGCCATGCCGGCGATCGCCGTGCGGCCCGCGTCCACGCGCGCGCCGGAGCGCGGGGTGTCGATGCGCGAGCCGGTCTTGATGGGGCCGCGCTCGGTCCAGCCGCGGGTCGACCAGTACGCGACGTCCTCGGCGAAGGTCGTGACCTTGAGCTCGGTGACCCACTTGGTGGCGGAGACGTAGCCGTAGAGGCCGGGCACGACCATGCGCACGGGGAAGCCGTGCTGCTGCGGCAGGGGCTCGCCGTTCATGCCGACGGCCAGGATCGACGCGCGGTCGGGATCCGTGAGCGCCTCGAGCGGCGTGCTCGCGGTCCAGCCGTCCTGGCTCGTGGAGAGCACCATGTCGGCGCCCGCGGTCGGCTTCGCGCGCTCGAGCAGGAGACGGATGGGGTAGCCGAGCCACAGCGCGTTGCCGATGAGGTTCCCGCCGACCTCGTTGGACACGCACGTGAGGGTGGTCACGTGCTCCTCGAGGGGCAGGGCGAGCAGCTCGGCGAACGTGATCTCGACCTCCTGCTCGACCATGCCCGTGATGCGCAGCTTCCAGGACGCCGCGTCGACCGACGGCACCTGCAGCGCGGTGTCGATGCGGTAGAAGTCGGTCGCGGGCGTGAGGAACGGCGCGAGGCCGGGCACGCCGAGCTCGGCGGTCGCGGGGATCGCGGCGGCCGGCGTCGCGGCGCGCGGGAGCACGAGCGTGCGGCGGAAGTCGTCCACGCGGGCGGCGGCGGCGTTGAGGCCGCGGGCCACGGATCCGGCGACGACGGAGGTGACGCCCGCCACGACCGTCATGAGGAGGAAGGTGCGGCGCTCGACGCGGGAGCCTGCGCCCGGCGTGAGCGGGGCCCGCGCGGCCGGGCGGACGATGCCGCGCACGGGCTCGGCGACCGCGGCCGACGCGGATGCCGCGCGGTCCGCCGCGTCGCGCCAGTCGCGGAGGCGGTCGGCGCCGCGGTGGAGGATGAAGACGCCGGCGATCATGCCGACGATCGTCGGGATCGCCGCGGCGCCCGTGGCCCCGGCGCGCGTGGTGGCCGCGAGCACGGCGATCCCGGCGAAGAGCGCGAGCACCACCACGCCGAGCGGCGGGCGGCGCACCTGGAGGATCCCGGCGAGCGCGGCCGATGCGAGCACCACGAGGCCGAGCACGACGATGAGGGCGACCTTGTCGCCCGTCCCGAACAGGGCGATCACGGTGTCCTTGACGCCCGCGGGCACGAGGTCGATGACGAGCGCGCCGACCGCGAGCACGGGGCTCGCCGCAGGGGCGACGAACGCCGCGGCGATCTCGGCGACGGCCAGCACGGCGAGCGCCGCCACCACACCGAGGAACGCGGACCACCAGCGGAGGGCCGCGCGGGTCACGGGGCGACCGGCTTGCTGTACGGGAGGATCACGTCGAAGCGGCAGCCGCCGTCGATGTTCTGGACGGTGACGTCGCCGTCGTGGGCGCGCACGATGCCGCGGACGATCGCGAGGCCGAGGCCGGCCCCGCCGCCGCCCGACGCGTAGCCGCCGTCGTGCGTGCCCTCGGCCTGCACCGCGGGATCCGGAGGAGTGGCCTCGACGGTCGCGACCGGGAAGTCGGGGCCGAGCGCGGTCTTCTCCGCGGCGCTCTTGCCGTAGGCGCGCGGGGTGCGGGATCCGGTCGACCGCCAGCCCGCGTCGAACACGCGCGGGAGGTCGGCCTCGGGAATGCCGCCCGCGGTGTCCTCGACCGAGAGGACGGCGAGGTTGCCAGAGTCGCGGTGCGCGGAGATCACGATGCGGCCGCCCGGGAGCGACTGCTGGATGGCGTTCATCACGAGGTTGCCGACGACGCGGGAGAGCTCGCGCGGGTCGCCCTGCACCACGAGGTCGTCGTGCGCGGTCTCGCCGCGGAGGTCGACCTGGCGGGCCTGCGCGACCGGGCCGAGCTCGGCCACCGTGTCGCTGACGACGTCGTAGAGGGAGACGCGCTCGACGGCGAGCTCGAGGCTGCCCGAGTTGATGCGCGACAGCTCGAACAGGTCGTCGACCATGCCGTTGAGGCGGTTCGCCTGCACGCGGATCTGGCGGAAGTAGCGGTGCTCGTCGTCGACCATGCCGTCCTCGAGGGACTCCGCCATGGCGCGGATCCCCGCGAGCGGCGTGCGCAGGTCGTGCGACATCCACGCGATGAGCTCGCGGCGGCTGCGCTCCTGCGCCTCCATCCGGTCGCGGGCGTCGGCGAGGCGGCGGTTGGCGGCGCTGAGCTCGCGGGCGAGCTGCGCGAACTCGGTGCTGGTGGGGCGGCCGGGCTCGACGGCGGCCTCCTCGCCCATGGACGCGGCGTAGCGGCCGAGCTCGCGGCTGCCGCGCACGAGGGTCATGCCGAGCATCGCGGCCATGACGAGCGAGACGAGCGCGGAGACGGCGGCGACCGAGAGGAACGCGGTGAGGCCGGCGTCGTCGACGAGCATGCTCGCGGTGACGGCGACCATGCCGCCCACGACCGAGAGCACGGCCGCGAGCGCGACCACGCAGATCTGCAGCACGAGCGAGCGGCGGCGGAGCGCGCGCAGCAGCACGCTCGCGCCGAGGCCGACGACGGCGGCGCAGACGAGCGCCGTCAGCACGACGACGAGGAAGGAGTCGGCGGTCACGCGTCGGCCCCGGCGGAGGGGGCGTGATCCGCGGCCTCCGCCTCGTCGGCGGGCGGCGCGACGGGCGCCGCGGCGTCCGGGTCGAAGCGGTAGCCCACGCCCCACACGGTGCCGAGGAGCACGGGGTGCGCGGGATCCGCCTCGATCTTCTCCCGCAGACGCCGCACGTGCACGGTGACGGTGGAGAGGTCGCCGATCTCCCAGCCCCACACGGAGCGGAGCAGGTCGTCGCGCCCGAAGACGCGGCGCGGGTTCCGCAGCAGGAAGGCGAGGAGGTCGAACTCGCGGGAGGTGAGCGACAGCATGACGCCGGCCTGGTGGATCTCACGCGCGCCGAGGTCGAGCACGAACGGCCCCGCGACGAAGGGCGGCTCCGGCACGGGCTCGGGCACCGTGCGGCGGAGCACGGCGCGGACCCGGAGCACGAGCTCGCGCGGGGAGAAGGGCTTGGCGAGGTAGTCGTCGGCACCGGCGTCGAGGCCGTTGACGCGGTCCTCGCCCTGGCCGAGCGCGGTGAGCATCACGACGGGGACGGGCGACTCGGGGTGGTGCGCGCGGATCCGGCGGCACACCTCGAGGCCGTCGAGGCCGGGCAGCATGCGGTCGAGCACGACGAGGTCGGGCATGCGCTCGGTGGCGACGCGCACGGCCTCGAGGCCGTCGGCGACGGTCTCCACCTGGAAGCCCGAGGCCTTGAGGTAGCGGCAGACGACCTCGTTGACCGTGGGGTCGTCCTCGACCACGAGGATGCGGCGGCCGCGCAGCGGGTCCGGCCGCGAGGGATCGGGCCGCGCGGGGTCGGGGCGCCCGGCGTCGGCGCGCGCGGGATCGTAGGTGGGGCTCACCCGGTCAGACTATGCGCCGTCCCTGGCGGGGACCCGCGCGGTGTCCGGCTTGCGAGCGAGCCGTCACCCCTCGGGGCGCGCGGCGGTGCGCGGCGCGGATGCGTGGCGGACGCGCGCAGGCGCGGACTCCTAGGCTCGACGGATGACGCCAGTGCTCGTGGACGTGGTCCTCCCCTGCCTCGACGAGGAGGAGGCCCTGCCCTGGGTCCTCTCCCGCCTGCCCGAGGGGTACCGCGCGATCGTCGTCGACAACGGCTCCACCGACCGCTCGGCCGAGGTCGCCCGCGCGCACGGCGCCCTCGTCGTGACGGAGTCGCGCCGCGGGTTCGGGGCGGCGGCGCACGCGGGGCTCGAGGCGGCGACCGCGCCGCTCGTGGCGTTCTGCGACGCCGACGCGTCGATGGATCCGGCGCTCCTCCCCCGCGTGGTCGACCCGGTCCGCGACGGCGAGCGCGACCTCGTGCTCGGGCGGCGGATGCCGTCGACGCGCGGCGCGTGGCCGCTGCACGCGCGGATCGCGAACCTCGAGCTGGCTCGGCGGCTGCGGCGGATCACGGGCGTGCCCCTGCACGACCTCGGGCCGATGCGCTGCGGGCGGCGCACGGAGCTGCTCGGTCTCGGGATCCTCGACCGGCGCAGCGGCTATCCCCTGGAGATGCTGCTCCGGGCATCGGCGGCCGGGTGGAGCATCCTGGAGGTGGAGATGCCGTACGCACCGCGCGTGGGGCGGTCCAAGGTGACCGGCACCGTGCGCGGGACCGTCACGGCCGTGCGCGACATGTCGCGCGTGCTGGCCGAGGCGCGAGCTGCGGCGGCCGGCGCCGACCGCACCCCGGGAGGAGCCGCGTGACCGCCGTCGTCGTCATCGCCAAGGAGTGCATCCCGGGCCGCGTCAAGACGCGCCTGCACCCGCCGTTCACCCTCGAGGAGGCGGCCGAGCTCGCGTCCGCCGCCCTCGCCGACACGCTCGCCGCCGTCGACGACGCCGCGCCCGCGCGCCGCGTCCTCCTCTTCGACGGCACGACCCCGCCCGCGGAGGCCGCCGGCTACGACGTGATCCCGCAGGTGGCCGGCGACCTCGACGAGCGGCTCGCCGCCATGTTCGACGCCCTCGACGGCCCCGTCCTGCTCGTCGGCATGGACACCCCGCAGCTGACCGCCGACCTGATCCGCCCCGTGCTCGACTCCTGGGCCGACGGCGCGCGCGGCCCCGACGCCTGGTTCGGCCCGGCGAACGACGGCGGCTTCTGGGCGCTCGGCCTGCGGGATCCGGACGGTGCGCTCGTGCGCGGCGTGCCCATGTCCCGCGACGACACCGGCGCGGTGCAGCTGTCGCGCCTCATCGACGCCGGGCTCGACGTGGCGATGCTGCCCGAGCTCACCGACGTGGACACGGTGGACGACGCGCGGGAGGCCGCCGCAGCGGCGCCCGCCCATCGCTTCGCCCACGCGCTCCGAACCCTGGACACCGGCGCGCGCAGCCGCGCCGCCGCCACCGCACCCGCTACATCGCAGAGGGACCCCGCATGAGCCTGGCCGTCGACCACCCCGAGGACCGCGCCTCCGCGCGCGTCCGCACCTTCGGATCCGGTGGCGGCGAGCCCTACGCCCGGGCCCTCCGCGACTCCGGCGAGGTCCTCTTCCTATCGCTCGCCTCCGACGACGACAGCGCCGAGGTCATGGACCTGGGCCGCTGGAGCGCGGACGCCGACGCCGTGGACGCGAGCCTGCTCGCCGACGCCGCCGGCCCCGTGCTCGACATCGGCTGCGGCCCGGGCCGCATGGTCCGTGCCGCGATGGACGCCGGGCTCGGCGCGCTCGGGATCGACGTCTCCCCCACCGTGGTCGAGATGGCCGCGGGCCTCGGCCTCCCCGTCCTCCACCGCTCCGTCTTCGAGCGCCTGCCCCGCGAGGGCGGCTGGGGCACGCTGCTGCTCCTCGACGGCAACATCGGCATCGGCGGCGACGCGGCCGCGCTCCTCGCGCGCTGCGGCGACCTCCTCGACGACCAGGGCGCGCTCGTGGTGGAGACCCACCCGGATCCCGCCCGCGACCGCACCTTCGAGTGCACGGTCGAGGACGGCCAGGGCCGCGCGAGCGACCCGTTCCCGTGGGCGCAGGTCGGCCGCGACGCCGTCGCGCGCATGGCCGGCGACGCGGGCCTCGACCTCGTTCAGTGCTGGGAGACCGAGGGCCGGTCCTTCTGCCGCCTCGTGCGCGCGTAGAGCGTCGCGACCACGGCCGTCGCCACCGCGGTGGCGACCCACATGAGCGCGAGGCGCGGCGCGTAGTCGGCGATGAGGATCGTCGGGTTGTCGTTGCCGATCGCCCGGGCGCGGATCTCGGGGACGACCACCAGGGTCATCACCGCCATCACGACCACGCCGGCCTGGACGATCACGAGCGACCCGGCAGGGAGGCGTCGGCCGGCCTTTCGGATCAGCAGGCCTGCGACGAACACGACGGGCGACAGGATCGCGTCGTGCACCAGGATCGCGAGCAGCAGGAACACGGCGACGCCGACGACCTGGTCGGTGCGCTGCGAGTCGAGCAGCACGAGCGCGCCGACCACGAGGCCGACCACCCCCACCGCGATGAGCGCGATGCGGGCGGCGAGGACGCCGCGGGCAGCGGGGATGCGGGTGCCGGACATCACATGACCTCCAGGGTCGAGAGCCACTTGGTCTGCAGCACGCCGGGACGCCCGGGCGCGATCATGCGCGCCGGGTAGCCGTGCTGGATGTCGAGCGGCGCGCCGTCGAGCTCGAGCGCCACGAGGGTGAGCGGGTCGCGCACGTACTCCGGGCCCATCTCGGTGCGCCGGAAGCCGCCGCTCCTCTCGAGGCTCGTGACGCGCAGGCGCGCGCCCGCATCCGCGCCGACGGCGTCCATCAGGTCCATGAGGCGGACCCCGCGCCAGGTCGCCGACTGGCTCCAGCCCTCGACGCAGGAGATGGGGAGCGTCGCGGTGACGAGCCCCATGCCGCGGAGGTCGTCCATGGTGAAGGCGCGGGAGGCGGATCCGTTCGAGACGGTGAGCGTCCACCCGGGATCCATCGCGGTCTCGGTGACCCCCGCGGCCTCGGCCGTGCGGTTGACGGGCAGCGCCTGCGGGCCGGTGCCCATGACGCGCGGGCCGAAGGCGTTGAACGGGGCGAGGATCCGGAACGACTGCCCGGCGGTGAGGCCCACGACCGCGACGACGGACGCGCCGACCGCGACGAGGAAGCCGCGGCGGGCGACGGGGGTGGGCGTGACGGGGGTGTCGTCGATCCAGGCGAGCACGCGACCGGTGACGCCGCGGGGCGCGGCAGCGGGCGCACCGTCCACGCCGGGCGCGTCCTCGACGATGGGCGACTCGTCCGCCTGCCCGCGCCGCCAGTGCCGGGCGATGGCGGGCAGCTTCACGCCGATGTGGATCGCGAGCGACCCGATCACCACGAACGCCAGCGCGAAGTGCGTCTGCCGGAAGTAGAAGGGGAACGGCACCCACTGGAACGTGTTAAGGAGGCCCATCGTCACCTCGAGCAGCGACGCCCCGACGAACACGGCGATGGACGCGCGCTCGAGGAACGAGACCACGCCGGTGACGGGCGGGTACGTCAGCAGCTCGGGGAAGACGATCCAGAGCTTGGCGAGCAGCAGCGGCACGCACGCGATGCCGGCGGTGATGTGGATCCCCTGCGTCACCCGGTACAGCGACACGGGCGCGGTCGGGAAGCGCATCCACGGCAGCGGGTCCTGCAGGAAGTGGCTGTAGAGGCCCGTCGCGAAGCAGACCAGGAAGGCGAGGCCGAGGAGCCGGCCGATCACGACCGCCAACCGGGTCGTGCGCGCGGGCGAGGCCAGGCGCCGCCTGGCCTCGTGCATCAGCGTCCGCATGGGGGTCGTCCTTCGTCCGGGGAGCGGCGGGTCGGGGCCGGTCGGCGATCGCCCGGGCGCGCGCCGCCATGATGGAGTGTGCGCACCGCCCTCACCGCCCTCGTCCTCGCCGTCATGGCCGCGCTCACCGGGTGGTCGGTGGTCGCGTTCGATCTGTTCGGCGATGCCGACGACGAGGCGTTCTTCCGCCGCGAGGGTGCCGCGCCGCTGTTCTGGCTCGTGGTCGTCATCTGGGTGGTCTTCGGAGCGGCGGTCCTCCTGGTGCGGAAGCTGCCGGCCCGATCCACCGCTGCGCTCATCATCCTCGGATCGGTGGGCCTCGGCGCGGTCGCGATGGCCGGACCGCCGAACACCAGCACCGACTCCGCGCGATACGCGTGGGACGGCATCGTGCAGAACGCGGGCGAGTCGCCCTACCGGTACACGCCGGCCGACCCCGAGCTGCGCGACCTCCGGCCCGACTGGCTCTATCCGAAGACCGTCGTCGGGTCCGACGGGGCCGCCACCTGCGAGGGCAAGCGGATCATGGGCGTCCGAGAGGAGGAGACGCACGAGCCGATGTGCACGGCGCTCAACCGGCCGAAGGTCCCCACCATCTACCCGCCCATGGCCGAGCTGTTCTTCGCCGGCGTGCGCGCGGTCGTCCCCGTGACGGCCGAGTACTGGGCGTTCCAGGCCGCCGGGCTCCTGATGATGACGGCCGTGACGCTCCTGCTCGTCCGCGCGCTGCGCAAGCGCGGCAAGCCCGTGTGGTGGGCGGCGCTCTGGGCGTGGTGCCCGCTCGTGGCGAGCGAGGTCGTCACGAACTCGCACGTCGACGCGCTCGGGGCGCTGCTCGCGCTCGCGGCGTCGCTGCTCGTCGCGGGCGGGATGCGATGGCGCGGCGGGATCGCGCTCGGTGCGGCCATCGCGACCAAGCTCATCCCGGTGATCGCGGCGCCGGCGCTGCTGCGGAAGCAGCCCTGGAAGGTGATCACCGCGGCCGTCGTCACGTTCGCCCTGCTCTACGTGCCGTACGTGCTCAGCACCGGGATCGCCGTGCTCGGCTACCTCCCCGGCTACCTGCAGGAGGAGGGCTACGACGACGGCGGGCGGTTCCCGCTGGTGGAGCTCGTCGTGCCCGGGCAGTACGGGCTGATCGCGGTCGGGCTGATCCTCGCGGTCACCGCCGGGCTCGTCTGGTGGAAGACCGACCCGGCGGATCCGTGGCTCGGCCAGGTCGTGATGATCGGCGTCACGCTCCTCGCCGTGAGCCCGCGCTACCCCTGGTACGCGCTGCTGCTCATCCCGTTCATCGCCATGACCGGCCGCGGCGAGTGGTTCGCGGTGGTGGCCGCGCTCGCGCTGCGGCTGTTCGCGCCGGACCTGTGGGCGTGGCAGATCGCGCTCGCGGCGGCCCTCGTGATCGTCGTGGCCGGCTCGCTCGTGCGCCTCGGGCCGGACGGGCGCGCACGGCTGATGCCGGCGGCCGTCCGGCGACGGCTGGGTCGCGGGGACCGGCAGCGCGTGCCGGCCGGCGGACCCGACGCCGGCTGATCAGGCCCCGCGCGGGATCCGCACGGCGAGGCGCTCGCCCGCGAGCGGGCGGAGCGCGGCGAAGGACGCGGCGTCGAGCTCGGCGGTGACGTCGCCCGCGAGAGCCGACGGGTCGCCGGCAGCGAGGCGGAGCGTGACGCGGATCCGGCCGGCGACGCCCTCGATCCGCCGCACCTCGCCGGTCGCGACGTGGGCGCCGGCGCCGGTCGCGGGCGAGGACGCGGGATCGCCGTCGCGGTCCCGGGCGAGCCGCACGTCGGCCGGCGCCGCGAGGACCACGACGGGTCGCCCGTCGGAATCGCTCCCCGTCAGCCGGTTCATCCCGACGAGCCGCGCCACGTAGGCGGTCGCGGGCTGCGCGGCGACCTCGGCGGGCGCGCCCTCCTGCACCTGGCGCCCGTCCTCGAGCACGTGGATCCGGTCGGCCAGCGCGAGCGCGTCCACGGGATCGTGCGTCACGAGCACGGCCGCGCCGCCGAAGCGCCGCAGCTCGTCGGCGAGGAGCTCGCGCACGTCGAGGCGCGTGCCCGCGTCGAGCGCCGCCATCGGCTCGTCGAGCAGGAGCAGCGCGGGCTCGAGCACGAGGGCGCGGGCGAGCGCGACGCGCTGCGACTGCCCGCCCGACAGCGCGGCGGGCCGGCGGTCGGCGAGGTGCGCGATCCCGAGCCGGTCGAGCAGGGCCCGCGCCCGCTCCTCCGCCACGGCACGCGCGACGCCGTGCGCCCGCGGCCCGAACGCGACGTTGGCGAGCGCGGACAGGTGCGGGAAGAGCAGGTGGTCCTGGAAGACGACGCCGATGCCGCGGTGCTCGGCGGGGATCCGCGCGGCGCTCCCGACCGGCTCCTCGAGCACCCGGCCGCCGAGCGCGACGCGTCCCGCCGTGAGCGGCGCGAGCCCGGCGAGCGCGCGGAGCAGCGTGGACTTCCCGGCGCCGTTCGGCCCGACGACCGCGGTCGTGGATCCGGCCGGGACGCGCAGCGCGACGTCGAGCCGGAACGCGGCGCGCTCGACGACGACGCGCGCGTCGAGCCCATCGGTCACCGTCCCGCGGCCCGCAGACGCGCTCACGCGTGCACCCCCGTCGCCCACCGGTCGCGCAGGCTCACGAGCACGACGACCGACACGGCGAGGAGCACGAGGCTCAGCACGACGGCGGCGTCCGGATCCGTCTGCAGCGCGAGGTAGGCGGACAGCGGCACGGTCTGCGTCACGCCCGGGAAGCTGCCCGCGAAGGTGAGCGTGGCGCCGAACTCGCCGAGCGCGCGGGCGAAGCACAGCACCGCGCCGGCGCCGATCCCGGGCGCGACGAGCGGCAGGGTCACGCGGCGGAGCACCGTCCACCGGCTCGCGCCGAGCGTCGCCGCCGCGTCCTCGAAGCGGCGGTCGGCGCCGCGCAGCGCCCCCTCCACCGCGAGCACGAGGAACGGCATGGCCACGAAGGTCTCGGCGATCACCACGGCCGGCGTCGTGAAGGGGATGGTGATCCCGGTCAGCGCCTCGAGCGGTCCGCCGACGAGCCCGCGGCGCCCGAGCAGCAGCAGCAGCGCCACGCCGCCGATCACGGGCGGCAGCACGAGCGGAACGGTCACGAGCGCGCGGAGGATCCGCTGCACCACGGCCGGCCGGCTCGCCGAGCGCGCGAGCACGAACGCGAGCGGCACCCCGAGCACGAGGCTGAGGGCGGTCGCGGCGAGCGCGCTGCCGAGCGAGAGGCCGAGGGCGCGCGCGATCCCGGGATCCGCGAGCCGCTCCCCCAGCGTCGCCCACGGCGCGCGCACCACCAGGGCCGCGAGCGGCAGCACGAGGAACGCGAGGGCGACGCCGGCGGGGATCCAGAGGAGGACCGGGACGCGGTCGGCGCGCCGGTCAGGGCGCACGGAAGCCCGCCGCCTGGAACACGGCCCGGGCGTCGTCGCCGGCCACGTAGTCGGCGAACGCGGCGGCGAGAGCGGGCGACGCGGATCCGGCGAGCGGCGCCACGACGCAGTCGGTCGTCACGTTCACCTCGTCCGGCAGCGGCACGCCCTCGACCCGGTCGCCCGCGGCGCGCACGTCCGTCTCGTAGACGACCGCCGCGTCCACCTCGCCGAGCTCGACGCGCGTGAGGGCGGCGCGCACGTCCTGCTCGAGCGAGTCCGGCTGCGGCGTGACGCCCGCCTCCTGGAACGCCTGCGCCGCGGCGGCCCCGCACGGCACCTCGGGCGCGCAGAGGGCGAGGGTGCGGCCGGCGTCCGCGAAGTCCGCGAGGCCGGCGATGCGGGCGGGGTTCCCGGGCGGCACCGCGATCTCGAGGGCGTTGCGGGCGAACACGCGCGGATCCGCCGCCGTCTCGCCCGCGTCGACCACCGTCGTCATCGTCGCGTCGGATGCGGACGCGAACACGTCCGCGGGCGCGCCCTGCACGATCTGCTGCGCCAGCGTCGAGCTGCCGCCGTACGACACCGTGACCGTCACGCCCGGGTGCGCGCTCTCGAAGCCGCGGGCGACCTCGTCCATGCTGCCGGTGAGCGACGCCGCGGCCTGCACGACGAGGGTGCCGGCGAGGGAGTCGGGGGCGGGATCCGGGACGCCCGCGGGCGCGGATCCGCCCGCCGCGCACCCGGCCAGGAGCCCGGCGGCGAGGGCGCCGACGACGGCCACGCGCGCGAGGGTCGCCGCCCGGCGTCCCCGGCGGATCACGCCCGCCCGCCCGTCAGCGTCTCGGGCGCGAGCAGCTCGACGCCCACGTTGGTGGCCTTGACGGTCGCGGCGGCGGGCGCGCCCACCTCGAGCCCGAGCTCGTCGGCGGCCTCGCGGCTGATGAGCGACACCATCCGGAACGGCCCCGCCTGGATCTCGACCTGCGCCATCACCCCGTCGCGCACGACGCGCGTGACGATGCCCGCCATGCGGTTCCGCGCCGAGGACGTCGGGCGCCGGGCGCCGCCGCTCGCCGCGAGCGTGCCGTCGGCCGCGAGCTCCGTCGCGAGGTGCGCGAGCTGCACGCCGTCGACCTGGATCAGCCTGCCCTCGCCGCGCACGAGGTCGAGGCGACCGGCGTCGGCCCATCGACGGAGGGTGTCGTCGCTCACGCCGAGGAGCGCGGCGGCCTCGCTCACGCGGTAGCGGAAGGGCCCGGAGGCGGTCTCGGCGGTGAGGGGATCCTCGGCATCCGCGGCGCGGGAGGGCGCCCGGTCCCTGTTCTGCGTCATGCGACGATCCTAGGCACCGCAGGCGCGGCGCGCTCCGTTCCGTCGGAGCCGGGCGGCGACGGGCCCGCTCCGGGGCGCGCGTAGCCTGGGGTGATGAGCACCTCGCTGGGGATGCCGGCGATGCCGCGTCCCGCCGCCGCTCCGGGCCCCGCCCGGCCCGACGATCCGGCGCTCCTCGATCCCTTCGGCCGCCGCGCGACCGACCTCCGCATCTCGCTCACCGACCGCTGCAACCTGCGCTGCACGTACTGCATGCCGGCCGAGGGCCTCCCCTTCACGCCCGACCGGCAGGCGCTGCAGCTGACGGAGATCGAGCGGCTCGTGCGCATCGGCACGCGCGACCTCGGCGTCCGCCAGGTGCGCTTCACGGGCGGCGAGCCCCTGCTGCGCCGCGACCTCATCGAGATCATCGCCGCCTGCGCTGCCATCCCCGACCGGCCCGAGATCTCGCTCACGACCAACGCGATCGGCCTCTCCTCCCGCGCGCAGGCCCTGAAGGACGCGGGGCTCGATCGGATCAACGTCTCGCTCGACTCCGTGCACGCGGAGACGTTCCGGCTCATCACGCGCCGCCCGTTCCTCGACCGCGTGCTCGACGGGATCGACGCCGCGGCTGCCGCGGGGCTCACGCCGATCAAGATCAACGCGGTGCTCGTGCGCGGCGTCAACGACGACCAGGCGGCGGATCTCCTCGCCTGGGCGGTCGCGGGCGGGCACCAGCTGCGCTTCATCGAGCAGATGCCGCTCGACGCCGACCACGCGTGGGACCGGGACGAGATGATCACGGCCGCCGAGATCCGCGCACGCCTCTCGGAGCGCTTCACGCTCGTGCCCGACGAGGAGCCGCGCGACGGATCCCCCGCCGAGCTCTGGCGCGTGCACTCCCGCGAGGGCGGGGCCGGCACCGCGATGCTCGGCCGCGTGGGCGTCATCGCGAGCGTCACCGAGCCGTTCTGCGCCGACTGCCGCCGCACGCGCCTCACCGCGACGGGCGGCGTGCGCAGCTGCCTCTTCTCGCACGAGGAGACCGACCTGCTCGCGCCTCTCCGCTCCGGCGCGACCGACCAGGAGATCGCCGACCTCTGGCGCGGCGCCATGTGGGCCAAGCCGAAGGGCCACGGCATGGACGACGCCGACTTCATCCAGCCCGCCCGCTCGATGAGCGCGATCGGGGGCTGACGTGATCGTGCCCGTGGAGCTCTTCGCCGCTGCCGCCGCCGCGCTCGGCCGCACGACGGACGAGCTCGACCTGCCGTCCGCAGCTGTGCTCGGCGACCTGATGGACGCGCTCGGGTCCCGTGCCGCCGCCTCGGAGGATCCCGCGAACGCTGCCGCCGTCCTCGCCCGCTGCACCTACCTCGTCGAGGGCGTCGCGACCACCGACCGCGACGCGCCCCTCACCGCCGGCAGCACGGTGGACGTGCTGCCGCCGTTCTCGGGCGGCTGAGGCTAGGAGAGACAGTGATTTCAGAGCTCTATCACTACACAAACGCGGCTGCGCTCATTCACATCGTCCAGAATCGCGAGTTGTGGGCGACTCAGTCAAACTACCTCAACGACCCTACGGAAATTACTTTTGGTGCCCGTGCTCTAGCTCTTCGCCTGGCCGAAACGCCTGCACCTAGCGGAAGACCCGAAGACCTCTTAATCAGAGCCGGTGTCTTACTGGAAGAGCAATACTTCGACGCCCACTCCGCAGATCTCGTCGTCGAAGAGCGGTCGTTCGTCACCAGCTTCTCGCGATCCGACGAGAGCCTTACGCTTTGGCGCCTCTACGCCGGTCGCAATGGATTTGCTATTGGCTTCGATCAAGATATATTACTCGCCTGGCTCAACAATTCAAATTTCTTCCCGCTCGACGGTGCTTCGGAGGAAGACGAAGCCATTAAGAGTAATTATCAATTGTTCGGTTCCGTTGAGGACGTCATATACGGAGAGACCGACCTAGAACACCTAGTTAGGGAGATCCAAAGCCTCAATGCTGATGAACTAAAGCGTGATCAATTAGACACCGAGCTGCGGTCGGTGTTTCAGAAACTCTCTTATCGAAAGCATGACGCCTTTGCCGACGAGCGAGAAGCTCGCTTGGTCATCAGAATAGTCGGTCACCACGCGCTCGATGCGCGCGTCCGGGTATCAGGAACTGGTTCACTCGTTTCTTATCGGACATTTAATTTTCCTCGCGAAGCGATCCGCAGCATCACCATGGCACCGAGCGCCAACGCCTCGCAGCAAAGACGCGCGCTCGAAAGCTTGTTGTCCGATGGAGACCGCGGCTCGTACAGTCACGTGGAGATCCGAGAATCGGCGCTGCCCTTCAATTGGTAAAAAGGCGCAGCACCATGTCCTGCACAGACCAGAACCTCATGCAATCGCCGGTAGAGCTCACCCCGAATCCCGCAAAGCTCCCTGCGGTCGCCATGCCGTCATCAATGTATACGAGCCATTAGCGCGCTGATCCTCCCGCGTGCGATCCATCCGTAGGCAGGGACGCGGCGCAGCGGGAGGGTGGGGCATGCCCGCCGAACCCGATCCCACCCGCGTCCGCGATCAGCCCGCGATCCGCACCGCGCGCCGCCGCCAGTGGCTCGTCCCCGCGGGGCTGATGGCGGGGCTCACCGTGGGGCTGCTCGTCGCGGCGCTCCGGCTGGAGACGGCGATCCCGCTGACCGGCATCGTGGCGACGGCGCTCCTCTACCTCGCCATGGTCGTGGTCGCCGCGACGGTACGGACGGCGCGCATCCGGAACCTCGCCTTCGCCTCCCTCATGGGTCTGATCGCCCTGGTCGCGCTCGGGTCGCTGCTCCTCCTGCTGCTGTCGGAGCGCGCGGGGGCCTGACGTCGAGACGCCGCACCCGGCGGTGCCCTACGCGCGCAGGTCCAGCTCGGCCACGACATCGGCGACGCGCGCGCGGGCAGCGGGATCCAGCCCCCGCACCGGCCGCGGCAGCGCGTCCGGCGCCACGAGCCCCAGGTGCTCCGCGATCGCGGCGATCACGCGGTAGCTGCCGCCGTGCTCGGCGAACAGGTCCCACAGCCGCTGCAGCCGGGCGGACTCCGCCGCGGCCGACGCGTGATCCCCGGCCTGGGCCGCGCGAGTGATCCGCAGGGCGGGCTCCGGCAGCGTGCCCGCGATCGCCGAGTACCAGGCGTCGCAGCCCGCGACGAGGCCGGTCGCGCCGAAGCCGTCGCCGGATACGCCGATCGTCACGCCGGCGGGGATCCGGGCGCGGATCGCCTGCACGCGCGCGGCGGCCGCGGCGGGATCCGCGGGCACGCCCGGGATCTTGATCGACGCGACGTGCGGCAGCCGCGCGATGGACGCGTACAGGTCGTCCGTGAAGGTCACGTGCGTGGTGCCCGGGTTGTCGTAGACCACGAGCGGCACCGACAGCTCGGCCGTCACGTCGGCGAAGAGGCCGTGCACCTCGTCGTCCGTGAGCGCCTGGTAGGTGATGGGCGCGAGGAGCACCGCGCGCGCCCCGGCCCGCTGCGCGTCCTCCGCGAGCGCTCGGACCTGCGACGTGCGGAGGGCGCCGATGCCGACGATCACCGGCACGGGACCCGCGTGGTCCACGGTCGAGGTCGCGACCCGGCGGCGCTCCTCCCGGCCCAGGTACGCGTACGAGCCGGTAGACCCGAGGGCGGTGATCGAGTCCACCCCGGCGACGGCGAGCCGCCCCACGAGGCCCGCGTACGCGGCCTCGTCGACCGCGTCGTCGCGGAGCGGGGTGAGGGGGAAGGCGCTGAGACCCGTGAGCATGGGCATCCGATCCGGTCGAGGGCGGCCGATCCCGTCGAGTGGGCGGGTGCGGGGATCACCCCATCCTGACGGGGGCGGGCGCCGGGTGCGGGCACCGACAGGTGCGCGCGCTCGGTCAGCGCGCGTCGTACGCGGCCTGCAGCTCGGCGACGACGAGCCGGCCCATCCCCATCATCGCGGCCATGGCGCGCGCGGCACCCTCGGGGTCGGGCCCGCCGATCGTGGTCGCCATCGCCTCCGGGACGACCTGCCACCAGAAGCCCCAGCGGTCGCGCACCCAGCCGCATCGGCCCTCGGTCCCGCCGTCGGCGAACGCGTCCCAGTAGCGGTCGACCTCGTCCTGGCCGCCCACCGAGATCGACAGCGACACCGCCTCGGTCGCCTGCATGCCGGGGCCGCCGTTCAGCAGGCGGATCTGCTGGCCGTCGAGCTCGACGTCGATCACGAGGGCCGTGCCGCGGAGGGCCGCGTCGGGGAAGTCGTCCGGGTAGCGCGAGGTGTCGAGGATCCGCGAGCCGGGGAACAGGTCGACGTAGAACCGAGCCGCCTCCTCGATCTCCTCGCCGAACCAGAGGGTGGGGGTGATGCGCGGCATGGCTGCTCCTCGTGTCCGACGGCGGCCTCGTCGCGCGCCGTCGGGGCCACGCTAGCCACCGGCGGTCCCGCGGACCAGAGCCCGCCCGACGACGGATGCGGCGGGCGGCTCAGGGCGTGCGGCGCCCCGCGAGGAGCGCCTCGAGGACGGCAGCGCCGCGATCCGCGTCCTCGACGGTGACCAGCCGGGCTCCTCCGCCGCTGAGCCGCACGACGAGGCCGGACCCGGAGCGCGTCACGTAGGCGACGCCGCGACCCGAGATGCGCAGGCCCCAGCCGCCCCACTGCCCCGGCGAGACGTCCTCCCACCCGGCCGACTCCATGCGCGCGAGGGGCACGCGCATGATCGGGATCCGCGTCCAGGCCGAGACGACCCGGAGCCCGCGCCGGTCGACCGTGACGTCGACGCGCGCGAGCGCCAGCATCGCGACGCCGGCCACGACCAGCGGGAGGCCCGTGAGCGCAGCGGTACCGGCATCGCCCGGAGGCGCGCTGGCCGCGGCCACGAAGCCGAGCACCACGACGACCGCGCCGATGCCCGCGAACCAGCCGCTGCCGGTGCGCCCGCGCCACGCCACGCGGGCCGTCGCGGCGACCTCGAGCGGCGCCACGTCGTGCGCGGGGACGGGCCCCGCGGCGCGGACGAGGACGGCCACGGGGATCGCGGCCGCCAGCGCGCCCACGCCCAGCAGCACGACGCTTGACACCACGGGGAAGGTGCCGTCGCCGATGCCGGCGGAAGCGGCGATCGCGATCCACCCCGTCGCGAGGATGCCCGCCACGAGGTTCGCGACGAGGAGCACCGTGGCCGCCGTGCGCCGGTCCCGCGCTCGCAGGGCGGCGACAGCGAGGGCCACGGCGACGAGCGCGAGACCCAGTGCCGCCGCGAGCATCACCCAGGGCGAGCCCCACCCGTCGGGCGTCCCGTCGGCGGCGAAGTGCACGGCGATCCGACCGGGGAGCGCCGGCGCGAGCACGACGGCCGCGACGCCGAGCGCCAGGGCGATGACGGCCGCGGGGGCGACGACCGCGACGCGCGCGCCGGTCGACAGGGGCGAAGGTGCTGGAGTCGTCATCGTGCTCCCTTGATCATGGTGAACAGGTCGTCCATCGGCACGCCGAGGGTCTCCGCCTGCTCGCGCAGCTCCTCGACGAGCGTGCGGAGGCGGTCGAAGGAGGCGTTGCCCGAGCGGATCACCGTCGCGCCGCGACCGCGACGCAGCTCGATGAGCCCGTCGTCCTGGAGGCTCGCGTACGCGCGGAGGACCGTGTGCATGTTCACGTCCACCGAGGCCGCGAGGTCGCGCGCCGACGGCAGCCGCTCCCCGCTCGCGAGCTCCCCGCGCGCTATCGCGTAGCGGATCTGCGTGGCCACCTGCTCGGCGAGCGAGGCCTTGGCCGTGGGATCCACCGTGATGAGCATGTTCGCATTGTATGCGAACAATCCCGACCGAGCCAGCGGTCGGCGGCCCTCAGAGCGACGGATCCACCGGCGGCTGCTCGTCGGCGTTCCGGATGACGGCGAGGAGCAGGGCGTTCAGCTGCGCGCTCTCGGCCGCGCTCATCCCGAAGGCGCTGAGGTCGTTCGTCGCCGTCGCGATCTCCTGCGATGCGGCGAGCGCGCGCTCCCCGTCCTCCGTGATGCGGACGGGATTGCGACGGCCCTTCGACCGGACGCCCACGCGCTGCACGAGCCCGCGCCGCTCCATCCCGTCGAGCACCTCGGCCATGCTCTGCGGCCGCACGAACACGGCCCGGGCGATGTCGGCCGACGTCATCTGCGTGCCCCCGGCCAGGCAGGACAGCACGCCGAACTGCACGAGGCTGATGTCGTGCGCGGCGAGCTCGGCCGTGATCCGGGTCCCGATGATGCGCGCGACCTTCACCGCGTTCCAGCCGAGGACCGCCTCGAGCGCCCCGTCGTCGTTCCTGACCATGTGCCGATCCTCGCGCATGATCACCGCCGCGTGGACCAGCAGGGTCCTGTTGGTGACTAACATGCAGGTGCCTGCTTCTGCAGGATCCCGCGGCGCACCCGCCCGGGGCGCCGTCGACCCGACAGGACACCACCCATGACGACACCGCCCACCGCGCACCCCGCGCTCCCCGACGACCGCGGCCGCTGGGGCCACGACGACGAGCGCGGCACCCTGAACCTCGTCGACGACGACGCCCGCGCCCGCGCCGCCGCCGCGGTGCGCACCGGCCGCTGGGTCTCGCTCGCGCTGCCCGTCGAGCCCGCGTCGATGCTGGGCGGGCCGTTCGCGCCTCCGTCACCGCCGTCGCCGCCCGTGCAGCAGGCGCTGCTGCACACGGGCACGCCGCCGATGGGCATGTCCGAGGTCCTCGTGGTCACGCCGCACCACCCGGCCCTCACGCACATCGACGCGGTCGTGCACATGCCGATCGACGGCGTCGTGTACCCGGGCCGACCCCTCGCGGAGGCGGCGCCGGGCGGGCACGTGGCGTCCGGATCCACGACGGCCTTCGCGGAGGGCGTCGTCACGCGCGGCGTGCTGCTCGACCTCGCGCCGGAGGGACGCCTGATGTCAGGCCACGCGATCACGGGCGCCGACCTCGACGCCGCCGAGGCGCGCGGCGGCGTGGCCCTCGAGCCCGGCGACGCCCTGGTCGTCCGGAGCGGATGGGCGTTCGCCTGGGGCGCGACGGAGCCCGGACCCGGCATGACCGTCGACGCGGTGCGGTGGATGCACGCGCGCGGCGTCGCCCTCTACGCGGGGGACGTCAGCGACGGCTTCCCGCCGAGCGACCCCGACGTCCCCATGCCGATGCACATGGTGGCCCTGGCCCGGCTCGGCATGCCGCTCATCGACAGCGCCGCCGTCGAGGAGCTCGCGGCCGCCTGCCGGGAGCTCGACCGCTGGTCGTTCCTGCTCAGCGTGGCGCCGCCGCGGATCCACGGACTGACGGGCGTCCCCGTGAACCCGATCGCCGTCTTCTGACGATCGGCGTCAGGCCGACTCGCGCACCACGAGCTGGTGCCGAACCGTGCGGACCACCTCGGGGCCGGAGCGCGGCAGGTCGCCCGCGATCATCGCGACCGCGAGGTCGAGCGCGTGGCGGGCGAGCTCGTCGAGGTCCACCGCGAGCGTCGTGAGGGTGGGGGCGAGCAGGCGGCCGAGCGAGAGGCCGTCGATGCCGACCACGCGCACGTCGCCCGGCACGTCGACGCCCGCGCGGCGGCAGGCGGAGAGCACACCGAGGGCGCACACGTCGTTGAAGGCGACGATCGCGTCGGCCGTGCGCGGGCGGGCGACGACGCGCTCGGTCGCGACGGCGGCGGCCTCCGCGGTGGGCGCGGACGCCCGGACGACGGACACCTCCATGGACCGGGCCTCGAACGCGCGCACGAGCAGGGCGGCGCGCGCGCTGGGGCCCGCGGCGACGGCGGCATCGAGCACGACGGGGTGGCGCACGCCGACCGCCGCGAGATGGTCCGCGAGCGCGTCGATCGCCTCCGAGGGATCCAGCTGCACGGCGGCGCGGAGCGGGTCGCCGCGCGGATCCAGCTCCACGACGGGCACGGAGCCGAGCCGCGCGATCCACTCGGCGGCCCGCGATCCGAGCGTCCCGATCACGGCGTCGGTCTGCGCGCCGAGGTCCTCCACCATGCGGTCGGAGTCGGCGGCGAGGCCGACGTCGGCGAGCGACACGTTCCAGCCGCGGGCCGCCGCGATCCGCACCACGGCGGCCGCGAGCTCGGGCGACCACGGGTTCCTGAGGTCGTCGACCACCAGGCCGAGCTGGTGGTCCCCGCCCGTCACGAGCCCGCGCCCGAACCGCGACGGCCGGTACGCGAGCTGATCGGCGGCGTCGAGCACGCGCCGCTTCGTGTCCTCGCTGATGCCCGGCATGCCGTTCATCGCGCGCGTGACGGTCTGGCGGGAGACGCCCGCGGCGGAGGCGACGTCGTGGATGGTGGCGCGGCCGGCCGGCTCGCGACCGGCCGCGCCCGACCCGCTCAGCCCCGCAGGTCCAGCCACGCCACCTGCTCCGGGGTGAGCTCGATCGACAGGCCGCGCATCGAGGACCGGACCTCGGTGATGGTGCGGGGCCCGAACAGCGGGAAGGTCGGGAACGGCTGCGCGAGCACGTAGGCGAGCGCGATCGCCGTGGCCTGCACGCCGTGCTCGGCCGCGAGCTCCTCGGCGCGACGGAGGCGCTCGAAGTTGTCGTCGCCGTAGTAGCAGCGCACGAGCTCGGGGTCGCTCAGGTCGTCCGGGCGGGCGCGGCCCGTGAAGAAGCCGCGCGCCTGCGACGACCACGGCAGCAGCGGGACCTGCCGCTCCTCGAGCCACGCCTTGGAGGCGGGATCCGTGACGTGCACGCATCCCGCCCACGGCACGTCGTACGCCTCGGCCAGGCCGAAGTGGTCGCTCAGCGCCTGGAACCCCGCGCGGCCGTTGGCCTTCGCGTAGGCCTGCGCCTCGTCGAAGCGCTCGGGCGTCCAGTTCGAGACGCCGTAGGAGCGGATCCGCCCGGCGCGCTGGTGCTCGTCCATCACGTCGACGAACTCCCCCACCGGCACCTCGAGGTTGTCGCGGTGCATGAGGTAGATGTCGGCGTAGTCGGTGCCCTGGCGGTCGAGGCTCTCGAGCAGCTGGCTGGTGAGCGACTCCGGGTCGCAGTGCGGGGTGTGGGCGCCCTTGGTGATGACGACCACGTCCTCGCGGATGCCGCGGTTCTGGATCCACCTCCCGAGGCGCCCCTCGAGCACGCCGCCGCCGTAGATGTAGCCGGTGTCGAACGCGTTGCCGCCCTGCTCGACGAAGTGGTCGAAGATCGCGGACGCGTGCGCGAGGTCGGGCTGGTTGTCGACGCCCATGACGAGGCGCGACATGCGCTTGCCGACGCCGGGGATCTCGCCGTACAGCATCGGGCTGTCGTCGCGGACCCGGAGCGGGCGGCCGGAGACGGTGGGGATGTCGGCGTCCTCGGACTCGAACGGGTAGCGCAGCTCGAGCGCGGCGCGCCAGCGGTCGAGCGTGCGGGCCGTGGCGAGGGTCTCGTCGAGGGTCATCTGCGCGGCCTCGCCGAGGCCGGCCGCGAGGGCGTCGGTCGTGGCGTCGGCCTCGATCGCGTACGGCTTCGCGCCCGTGAAGGTGAGCGTGCGCGGCTCCTCGCCGACGACGGAGACCTCGATGGTGGGCGCGTCGCCGAGGGTCCACGGGTCGCTGAGGTGGATGCGGCCCTTCGAGCCCAGGATTGTGAGCGCCTGCGGCTCGTCGAGCGCGACGCCCGTGCGGAGGGTCGCGGTGATGCCCGGTTGCCCGGCGCCGCCGCGGTAGGTCGCGCGCGCCACGGACCACTCGTCGACGCCGGTCGGCCCGACGGTGCCCTCGACCTCGAGCGTGAGCGGCTCGGCGACGGCGATCCCGGTCGCGGCCTGCACGACGGCCGCCGCGGCGGTGACCGCGTAGCCGCCGACGTCGAGGATCCCGCCGCCCGCGGTCGCGGTGTCGTAGAGGCGGCCGGTGCGGGATCCGGTGCGGAAGGAGAAGGAGGCGTCGACGTGGGCGACCTCCCCGATCACGCCGTCGCGCAGCAGCTCGAGGAGCGCGGCCGTCTGCGGGTGGAAGCGGTACATGTACGCCTCGACGAGCGGGAGGCCGGCCTCGCGGGCCGCGTCGACGAGCGCCATCGCGGTGCCGTGGTTGACGGCGAGCGGCTTCTCGCAGAGGACGGCCTTGCCGGCGTCGAGCGCGCGGATCACGAGGTCGGCGTGGCCGGTGTGCACGGTCGAGATGTAGACGGCGCCGACGGCCGGATCCGCGAGGACGGCGTCGTAGTCGGCGCCCGTGACGTCGTCGAAGCCGTGGTCGGCGGCCTCGGCCGCGAAGGACTCGGCGCGCTCGGCGCTGGAGCTGCCGGCCGCGACGAGGCGCGCGCCCCGCACGCTCGCGGGGAGCTGGGAGAGGAAGCGGCGGGCGATGGAGCCCGGGCCGAGGACCGCCCAGCCGGGTGCGGTCGGGGTGGTCGGGGTGGGGTCGGTCATGGTGGGGCCCTTCGCGGCGTCGTCGGCGTGAACGTTCACGACGACGCTAAGGGCTGGGCTGCGGGATGGTCAAGCCTCTCGGCCGGGGGGCGGCGTGAACGTTCACGCAGGCACCCGCGGGAGCGGCTCCGCGCGGAGCATCCGGCGCTCTCCCCAGGCCCCTCGGGCGTGTGCGCTCCGCGCTCCCCGCTCACGATCCCGCCGCTAGCGTCCGCTCGCGGAGGAGGCGCACGCCGGGACGTCCCGGCCGGAACGCCGCCGACCTCCGACCCCGCCGCGCGATCGCGCGGCCCCGCACCCCGAAGGAGAACCCATGCACCTCGCACGTCGCCACAGCGCCCGGGACCGGAGCGGCCCCGGCCGCGGCCGGCCCTCCCCGCTCGTCACCCTGCTCGCCGCCGTCGTCGCCGTCGTGGCCCTCACCAGCCTCGGCGCCGCACCCGCGAACGCCGACCAGGGCGACCGCACGGCCCTGCCCGTGATCGCGGGCTCGATGATCGACTCGTCCGCCGGCACCTGCACGGTCGGCGCCGTGCTCGTCCCGCGCAGCTGGTTCCTGCGGCTCACGCCCTACCAGAACGCGACGCGGTACATCGTCACGGCCGCGCACTGCGGGGGCATGTACTCCACGGTCCACGTCGGCACCGCGGCCCTCGGCACGGTCGACTGGATCTCGCCCCACAACTCCGACATCGAGCTGATCCGCGTCTCCCCCCAGCCCGACGAGCGGACGCTCTACTGCCGCTCGCACCACTCGTCCGCGGCGTTCTGCAGCCCCATCCAGACGTACACGCCGCGCGCCAACGGCCAGGTCTTCATGCCCAGCCGCGGCCGCGTCGGACGCCAGCCCGTCCAGGGAACCACCGCCCCCGAGGGCAGGTTCTGCACGAGCGGGCACGCGTCCGGCGTGAGGTGCGTGTTCCAGCCGGTGAGCCTGCCCCCGGGCGTCGAGACCCGGTGGAACCACGTGTCGGCGGGCGAGTCGGACGAGCATGCCGCCATCACCGGTGGTGACTCCGGGGGTCCCGTCGTGTCCTACGGGCACAAGCTGATCGGCATCATCTCCAGCCAGACGGCGAACGGGCACTACCTGCTCTACACGTCGATCGACCAGGTGCTCGCGGAGCTGCCCGCCTACGTGCTGGCGCCCACGAGCTGATCCCCTCGCCCGCGCCGGCCGGCGCCCGACGGACCGCGTCCGCCGGGTGCCGGCCGGTCCCGGGTGGGAGGCGGGCCCCACGATCCAGCGCCGCCGCTACGAGGGATCCCGACCGCGCAGGACGGCGAAGCGCGCGGCCAGCCGTCGTCTGCCGTCGTTCGTGAGCGCGACCTGAGCGAGGGTCGCGCCCGAGGCGTCACCGCTCCGCGCCCTCCGCCTCGATCTCCGCGACCAGCCGCCCGAGCAGCCGGGTCAGCTCGGTGCGCTCGCGCGGCGACCACTCCCCCACGAGCTCGCCGAGGAGCGCGCGGGCCGTGGCGGAGTTGCGGTCGAGCACCCGCTCGGCGTCGGGCGTCGGGCGCACGAGGACCGCGCGCCGGTCGTCGGGGTCGGGCTCGCGGATCACGAGGCCCCGCTCCTCGAGGCGCCGCACGTGCGCGGTCATCGTCGACTTGTCGACGCCCTGCCAGTCGGCGAGGACGCGCATCCGGGTCGCCCCGCACTCGGCGAGGTGGGCGAGGAGCCAGGTGTCGGTCGACGAGAACGCCTCGCCCTCGTCGGCGAGCATGCGCCGACGCACATCGGGCCGCGACGCCCAGCGCGTGATCGCGAGGACCGCACGCTCCATCGCGGCTCCGACGGCGATGCCGTCCTGGTTGTGCGCGCCGTCCTTGCCTGGGAGCTCCCTCACCGTTCGATCCCCGTCCCCTCCGTGATCGCCGACCGTTGGTATCCTCAAACCATATCGTCCGGCCCCGGACGGAACGCACGAACCGCACGATCCGAGAGGAAGCACCCCATGTCCACCCCGAGCACCGACCCCCGCGCGCACGCCGTCCCGGCCACGCCCCGCGAGGTGATCGCGAGCTACACCGAGTACGCCGACGCGCAGGCCGCCGTCGACACGCTGTCCGACCGCGAGTTCCCGGTCGCATCGACGCAGATCGTCGGCCACGACGTCCGCACCGTCGAGACAGTGACCGGCCGGGTCACCAACGGCAGCGCCGCGGTGCGCGGGGCCGCGGGCGGCGCCTGGTTCGGCCTCATGCTGGGCGTGCTGTTCGGGATCTTCACGCCCGGCGTCGCGTTCCTCGGCGTGCTCCTCGTCGCGGTCGGCATCGGCGCGCTCTGGGGCGCGCTGTTCGGCTTCGTCGGCCACTACGCCACCCGCGGGAAGCGCGACTTCTCCTCCATCCAGACGCTGACGGCCGGCCGCTACGACGTGCTGGTCGACAGCGCCCGGGCCGCCGAGGCGTCGCGGATCCTGTTCGACACCACCGGGGCGCCGCGCGCCTGACCCGCCGCATCACCGCGACGCGGACGGACGGCTCAGCCGCCCGTCCGCGTCGTCATGTCCGGGGTGCGTCCTCGGGCGCCTCGAGCGTGAGCCACTCCTCGTCGACGCGGTAGCCGAGCGCGGCACCGGCCGCGATGATCGCGGCGTTCTCGCTCGAGCCCCCGGTGCGGAACGACATCGCGCCCGCCTCGATCAGCGCCAGCACGGAGGCCGCCTTGACGGCCGTGCCGAGGCCGCGCCCGCGATGGGCGGCGTCGACGACCGTCACGTCGGTCTCGGCGGCCAGGCCCGCGGGATCCAGGTCGACGATCGTCATCGCCAGGAGCGCGCCGGCGGAGTCGAATGCGCCGAAGCCGCGGCGGTCCGGAGCAGGGACGCGAGCGGAGTCGCGCGTGAGGCCCGCGTGGCGGGTGGCCGGGCCGCCCGGGTAGTCGGCGAGGGTGGCGGCGTCGAGCGCGAGGATCCGCGGGACGTCGTCCGGCCCGAGCTCGCGCAGCACGGCGGATCCGCCGACGCGGTCGACGAGCGCCCGCAGCAGCGCGAGGTCCGCGTCGGCCGCGTCGAGCTGCGCGCCCCACGACCGCGCGATCACGATCCAGCCCTCCGCGGCGAGGCGCGTCGCCCGCGGGTCGTCGGATCGGGCGATGACGGGCTTGGCGCTCATCCCGCGAGCCTGGCATGGCGGGGCCGCTCAGCCCCGCGATGCGGCCGATCCGAGCTGCCCGGTCCGGCGCGGAGAGCCACGAGACGCTGCAGCTGATCGCACCGGCCAGGGTGTGCCGGCGGGAGGGGGCTGCCCGTGGTCCTGGCTCAGTCGAGGAAGTAGCTGCGGGCCTTCTCCTCCGAGTCCAGGATCCGCTCCGTCGCCACCCCGACCGAGCGCGCGAGGTCGACCGACCCGATGAGGGCCGCCTCGGTGTCGGGCGAGAAGGCCCGCTCGAGCACGGCGAGGCATGTGGCCATGCTCGTGTCGAGCTCGTCGATCAGCGCCTGGTGCTCGGCGGCGAGCTGCTCGTCGAGCTCGCGCTGGTCACGCAGGTAGCCCTCGATGAGGGCGGCCTCCCGCCGGGACAGCGCGTCCGACACGGCCGAGTGCATGATCATGCCCACCGTGTTCCCGATGACGGCTCCGAGCACCGGCACGGGGATGAGCGCCTGGCCCACGAAGGACGACAGCGCGCCGACGGCCGCCTCCAGGCAGACGAGCTCGGCGTTGTCGAGGAACTCCGCCTCGGCGATCTCGCCGGTACGCAGCCGGTGCGCCTGCTCCGCGACCCCGAACGCCGCGGTGACCATGGCGCTGGCGACCGATGCGGAGGTGGCGGTGAAGTTGGTGAGCGAGTAGATGCTGAGGCCCCGGATGCCGCCCGTGAGGAAGCCCCTGCCGGAGTCGCCCGCGATCTCGGCCCAGTCCTCGCTCGTGAAGTCCTGGAGCCTCGTTCCCGCACGGCGCTTCCGCACCACCGCGAGGACGAAGGCCGTCCCGCCCTCGACGCCAGCGGCCACGAGGGTCGCCTCCGCCCCCTCGCGCGCGCTGGGCCGGCTCGCGCGGTGGGCGTCGTCCCGAAGGGCCTCGTCGGTCGTGCGCAGCGACTCCTTCTCCCCCTCCAGCGTCGCGCCGAAGGCACCCCGCTGCACCTCGTCGTAGCGGAGGTGGGAGGGCTCGAGCGACTCGATCCCGAGGTCGCGCGTCGCGAAGAAGGTCTGCACCGCCTTCCAGTCGCGGAAGGACGGACCCTCGCCTCCCCGCGTGAGCAGGCGACCCGCCTCCTCACGGCTCATGCCGTGCAGCGCCTGGATCACCTCGAAGTGGTCGCTCGGGACCTGGTACCTGCCCCCTCCGCTGACGAAGTCGGGGTACCTCTCGAGGTGCTCCGCGACGGCTCCGAGGCCGAAGCGCCCGCCCGCCGCGACGAACTTCTGCTGGATCTCCACGCCGCCGCGCATCAGGTCGACGGGGCCGTTGTCGTTCACCCACTCGTAGACCAGGCCCTGTCCGAGGATCTGGCTGCGCGCGTCCCCGATGCCGCTCTCGGCGGCCTCGGCGATGAAGCCGTGCATGCCCTTCGTGCCGCCACGGTTCCTCCCGACCACCTCGAGGTCGATGGTCCGGATCGCCGCGTCGACACGTGCCAGCGCCTCGCGGAGGTTCCCGTCCTGACGCCGGAGCGCGTCCAGCAGCCCGTCGAGGCGCACCTGGTTGAGGTGGTTCACCCACGCCGCGACCGCCTGCTCCTGGTTCCGCCGCGCGAGGCGGGGCGCGTCAACCACGGTCGGCGCCCCCGTCGACACGTTCGCCCAGCAGGGCCGCGCACGCCTGCGTGCTGTTGACGAGCGCCGCGAGACGCGACTGTTCGCTCGCGGGGAGTGCCGAGAAGTCGGCGCCGAAGGACCGCATCGCGTCGCGGTAGCTCGTGGTCAGCTGCGACCGGAGCTCGTCGGTGCGGCGCAGGAGCCCGTCGACCCGGGCGGCCAGCTCCTCGACGCGGGCGGTGTTGCGCTTCACCGCGATGAGAGCCTCCTGCTTCTCCTCGCGGGTCTCGCCCTTCTTCCAGGCGAACAGGGCGACCGACGTGAGGATCGCAGCCCCCGCGACGCCCCAGCCGACCGGTCCGGACAGCGCGAGGATCGCTCCTCCCATGGCCGTGCCGCCACCGCCGGCTGCCAGGGCTCCGCCCCCGAGCCAGGCCAGCGCGGCGTTCGTGGCCGCAGCGCCGGACAGGGCGGAGATCGCGGTGCCGGTCGACGCGGCGCCGAAGGTGGTCGCGACCCACATCGCCGCGCTCGGCGCGACGCTCGCGACCGCGGCGCCCGCGGCGAACCCGGCCCCGCCCCCGGCGGCGGACCGGCGGGCGGCCTCGAGATCTCGGCGGGCGAACTCCTCCACGTCCAGGAACTCAGCCCTGTCGACGTCGATCCGACCGATGGCGGCCTCGAAGGACTTCGGCGTGTTGGCGATGCTGTTGACCAGCGCCTCCACGTGCTCGATCAGGTCGGCCGACCGCTCGCGCTGACGCAGGAGGGCGAGCCCCGCGTCGTTCATCGTCGTGTACGCGACGTTGTACTCGGCGACCGCGTCCTCGTAGGGGTCCGGCTTCCTCGCGGCGAGCTTCTCGACGGTCTCCTTCGTCGTGTCCCGGAGATCCCCCACCCGCTCGCCCACCTGCGTGGACGCGGCGCGCGCCCTCCGGGCAGCGTCGTCCACCGCCTTGGCGATGCCGTCCCTGGCCTTGCCCAAGCCGCGCTGTTCGTCCATCACGTCTTCCCATCCCCGTCGATGCCATTTCCTCACTGGAGGATATAGACGACCGGCGACGCCGGCGCGGGAACCGCGGACCGGACGAGTCGATCAGGCGCGGCTCGCGACCCCCTCGCGTCGCACCGCGTCGACGAGCAGGACCTCGACCTCGTCGACCGCACCGAGCAGGTCGGCGGGTTCGGCCCCCATCCGCCCGACGACCGCGTCGACCCCGCGGAGCCCCGCGCGCGTGAGGAGCTGCTTCTCGTTCGTGATCCACTCGCCGCGGCGGGCGAGGATCGCGTGCGCCGCGGAGCACGCCGCCTCGGAGAGGAGACCCGCGCACTGCGCGACCCGGCCGTGGCGGGCGTGGCCCTCGCGGGCGTAGTGGAGCGTCAGCTCGGCCCGCTGCCACCAGACGCCGGGCGCGGACGCGCGCAGCGCCGCCGGGTACTCGAAGGCCGACACCTCGCCGCGGAGCGCGCGGTTCACGCCCACCTCGGCCAGCAGGATCGTGCTCGGCAGACCCGCCTGGTGGAAGAGCAGCGTCTCGATGGTGAAGCGCCCGGCGAGCGCCTCCTCATGAACGGCCTCGATCGTGTCGAGGTCCCGGTAGTGCACGTCGACCGTGCGGCCGTCGACGTGCAGCGCGCCGCCGCCGTCGAAGATCGGACCCCAGCCGCCGCGCGGGCTGAGCGCGCCGGGCCAGCCGAGGGCGCGCAGGGCATCGGGGTCGAAGGATCCGCGGTAGTAGACAGCGACGTCCCAGTCGCTGTCGGGCCGGTTCGCGCCCTGTGCGCGGGATCCACCGAGCGCCACGCCCCGCACCCCCGGCACGGAGGCGAGTGCATCGGCGACGTGCTCGAGGAACGCGTCGTCGTCGAGCCCGAGGACCGGACCCGCGTCGACGCCACCCGTCACGCCCGCCCCGCCACGCTCCGCCACGACCGGATCCCGCCGCGCAGGCTCACCGCGTCGCGCCCCGCCTCGCGCAACGCCGCCGCGGCCGCCCGCGAGCGCACACCGGAGGCGCAGTAGACGATCACGCGGTCGGTGATCGCGCCGGGCACCGCGCCCGGATCCACCGTGACGATGCGCACGGGCACCGCGACGTGGCCGGGGATGGAGTCGACGAGCCGCTCGTCGGGCTCGCGCACGTCGAGGAGCACGACCTGCTCGTCGGAGGCGAGGATCCGCTCCACCTCCTCCGCGTCGAGCTCGGTGCCGTCGGTGGCGGCGCCCACGCCGCAGAAGAGGTCGTAGTCGGCGAGCGCCGTGACCCGCTGGCGGCCCTTCGCGCGCTTCACGCCGATGGTGCGGCTGGTGCCGGCGAGCGCGTCGAGCACCACGACCCGGCCGAGGAGCGGCGTCCCGGCACCCGTGACGAGCTTGATGACCTCGGTCGCCATGAGCGCACCGACCGTGCCGCAGACCGCGCCGAACACGCCCGCCTCCTCGCAGGAGAGCACGGCGCCGTCGGCGGGCGGCTCGGGGAAGACGTCGCGGTAGTCGATGCCGCGACCGTCGGGGGCCGCGTCCCAGAAGACGGTGACCTGCGCGTCCCACCGGTACACGGATCCCCACACGCAGGGCACGCCCACGAGGGCAGCCGCGTCGCTGATGAGGTACCGCGTGGCGAAGTTGTCGGTGGCGTCGACGACCACGTCGTAGCCGCTGAGGATCCGGACGGCGTTGTCGTTCGTCAGCCGCTCGGCGTGCTCCACGACCTCGATGCCGGGGTCGGTGCGGTGCACCGAATCCGCCGCTGACGAGGTCTTCGGCCGGCCGACGTCGGGCGTGCCGTGGATGGTCTGGCGCTGGAGGTTGGAGAGGTCCACAGCATCGTCGTCTACGATTCCGAGGGTCCCGATCCCCGCCGCGGCCAGGTACTGCAGCACGGGGGAACCGAGGCCGCCCGCGCCGATCACGAGCACGCGCGCCTGGTCGATGCGGGACTGACCCCCCATCCCGATGCCGGGAAGGGCGAGGTGCCGGGAGTGGCGTTCGCGCCGTTCGTGCGCATCCTGCCCGGAGCCATGACCACCGAGGCCCCGCCCCCCGGGGTGCGTGCCGTCCAGATCGACGAGCGGCAGAGACGACCCCATGACAGACCTCCGTACGGACGGCGGACGCGGACCCGCGTCGACCGGACCCAGCGTACGACGGCCCGCCGACGGTCCCCGCGGCGGTCGCCCCTCGGGCCCCCTCGGCCGCTTCCACCACCGCCGCTGGGGCGACGCCTGGCTCATCGGCCTCCTCGGCTTCCTGCTCGCGCTCCCCCTCGCCGGCGCGCCCTCGGTCTGGTACGACGAGGCCGCCACGGTGATCTCGGCCACGCGCGGCTGGGACGACCTCCTCCGCGAGCTCAGCACGGTCGACGCCGTCCACGGCCTCTACTACGCGGGCATGAAGGTGTGGTTCGAGCTGGTCGGCTACTCGCCCACGTCGCTGCGCTTCCCGAGCGCGGTGTTCATCGGCCTCGCCGCCGCGGGCGTGGTGCTCCTCACGCGCACGATCTCCACGCGCGCCACCGGCATCGTCGCAGGGCTGGTCTTCGTCGTGATCCCGCGCTCGGCCTGGATGGGCACGGAGGGACGCTCGTTCGCGCTCGGCACCCTCATCGCGGTCGCGCTCACCGTCGCGTTCGTGCTCGCGGCCCGCCGTGCCGGATCCCGCTGGCAGGTGCAGGCCAGGTGGTGGGCGCTGTACGGGCTGCTCGCGTGGCTCGGCGCCTCCACGTTCGTGTACCTCGCGCTGCTCGTGGGCGCGCACGGCGTCGTGATCCTCTGGTCCATCGCCTCCGCGCGCGCCGGCCGCCGCAGCCGCCGGCCCATGGTCGTCTCGCTCCTCGGCTGGGCCATCGCCTCCATCACGGCAGGGCTCCTGTCGCTGCCGCTCGTGCGCGTGGTGACGGAGCAGTCGGGCCAGGTCGGGTGGATCAAGCCCATCGGCCCGAACACGATCACGCAGGTGATCTCGACGCAGCTCTTCTACCAGAACGACGTCTTCGGCTTCCTCGCCTGGGCGCTCGCGCTCGTGGGCCTGGCGCTGCTGGTGCGCCGCGGGATCCGCCTGGTGCGCGCCCGCCGCGCCTCGCGCCTCGAGCCGGAGGGCGCTCTCGCCGAGTTCGAGTCGGCGTACCTGCACGCCGGGTGGTCGCCGACGATCCTGCAGCTCGCGGTCGTGTGGTTCGTCGTGCCGACGCTGCTGCTCATCGGCGCCTCCACGCTCATGTCGCCGCTCTACTCCCCGCGGTACATGGCGTACACGGCGCCCGCGTTCGCGATGCTCATGGCGGTCGGGATCCTCGCGCTCAAGTGGAAGCCGCTCGTCGCCGGCGTCACGGCCCTGCTCGTGGCGCTGTCGGTGATGCAGCTCGTGCACGACCGCACGACCACCGTGAAGGCCGACTCCGACTGGGCCGCCATCGCGCGGATCGTCTCCGAGGAGCGCGCGCAGGAGGCCCCCGGCACGAGCGAGGCCGTGATCTTCGGCCCGGTCCGCCGCCACCCGAAGGCGACCTCGCGCATCGTCGCGTACTCGTACCCGGACGCGTTCCGCGGCATGGACGACATCCTGCTGCGCACGCCGCCCGGCGACACCGACGGCCTCTGGGAGCAGACGTACCCGCTCGCCGACCGCGTCGACGAGGTCGACGGCGCCGACGTCGTCTGGCTGGTCACTAGCGACAAGCAGGACATCCGGGACGACGTGGCCGCGGCGCTCACCCCGCGCGGCTTCGCCAAGACCGACGACTGGCACGTGATGAACGCGAACGTCGAGCGGTACGAGCGGGTGGCAGCGGGCTGATCCTGCGCCACCTCACGCTCCGGGCTGCCACTCCCCGATCGCCGTGACGACGCGGTCGAGGTGCGACTCGAGCAGGAAGTGGCCGCCGTCGACGAGCTCGATCCGCGCGTGCGGGGCATCGCGACGGAAGGCCTCGGCGCCGGCCGCGGCGAAGATCTCGTCGTTCCGTCCCCAGATCGCGAGCACGGGCACCCGGGACTCGCGGAGCCAGGCGTGCACCGCCGGGTAGAGCTCCCGGTTGGTGGCGTAGTCGCGGAAGAGCGCGAGCTGCACGTCGTCCTGGCCCGAACGGGCGAGGAGCGCGAGGTCGTGCTCCCAGGCGTCCGGATCCACGACCGACGGATCCGCCACGCCGTGCGTGTACTGCCACTCGACGGCCTCGCGGCCGAGGGCGGGGCGGAGGGCCTCGCGTGTCACCTGGGTGCGCTCGGCGGCGTCGGCCCAGATCGGATCCCAGAACGACGGCACGAAGCCCTCCTCGTAGGCGTTGCCGTTCTGCGTGATGACGCCCGTGACGGGGGACGGGTCGGCGAGCGCCAGGCGCCAGCCGACGGGGGCGCCGTAGTCCTGCACGTAGATCGCGTAGCGGGACACCCCGATGGCGGCGAGGAAGCGGCCGGTCGTGTCCGCGAGGGCTGCGAAGGTGTAGTCGAAGTCGTCGACGGACGGCGCCGACGACCGGCCGAACCCGACGAGGTCCGGCGCGATGACGCGGAAGCGGCCCGCGAGCGCGGGGATCAGGTGGCGGAACATGTGCGAGCTCGACGGGTATCCGTGCAGGAGCAGGAGCACGGGCGCGTCCGCGGGTCCGGCCTCGCGCCAGAAGACGTCGAGGCCGTCGATCGAGACGGTGCGGTGGTGGACGGTGACCATGGCTAACCCCTTTGAGTTATTTTGGTGGTTAGTCGGACGGTAGCATGGATCCATCGCGCCATCCGGGCGCGGAGGATCGAGGAGCCGGTGGACCCGGACGAGGAGCTGCTGCTGGCCGTGCTGAACAGCGCGCCGGTGGTCGACGGTCGGCGCGAGGACCGGCTCGCCGGCGCATCCGGCCGCGAGCTCGCCCGCGAGTGGGGCGGCACCGGCACCGCCGCCGAGCTCGAGCGCCTGCGCCGCGCCCGCGACGCGATCCAGGCCGTCGTCCGCGGACACGCCGCGCCCGCCGCCGTCGCGGAGCTGGCCGCGGTGGTCGACGGCGCCGTGCGCACGCCGCGCGTCACCGCCGAAGGTGTGACCTGGGAGCTCCGCGTGCCGCGCGACGACCGCCTCCCGGTCGACGCCGTGCTCGCCTGGTCGACCGTCTCGGCGCGGCTCCCCGGTCGCCTCCGTCCGTGCGCCAACCACGAGTGCGAGCTCTTCCTCGTCGACCACAGCCGACCCGGCACCGCGAAGTGGTGCTCCATGGCGACGTGCGGCAACCGGATGAAGGCCCGCGCGCACGCGCAGCGCGTGCGCGACTGACGCGCGGCGGTCGCGTTCCCCGCCCGTACGGTGGGCGCATGAGCGACGCGCTGATGGTGTTCTGGGACTTCGACGGCACCCTCGCCGCCCGCGACGGGATGTGGCCGAGCGTGCTCCAGGAGGCGATCCTCGCCGTCAACCCGACGCAGGCGGTGGACCTGGAGGCCCTCGACCGAGTACTTCGCACCGGCTTCCCGCGCTGGGGCCCCGGCGGCATGGGCCTCCACGCCCGCGCATCCGACTGGTGGGCGGAGGCATCCCCGGCCCTCGGGAGCGCGTGCCGGGAGGCGGGCGTCGACGGGGCGACCACGGAGCGCGTGATGGCCGAGGTCCCACGCGTCTACTACCGGCCTGATGCGTGGCGGATCCTCCCGGGCGCGCACGAGGCCCTCGACGCCGTCTCGCGTGCGGGGCTCCCGAGCGTCATCCTCAGCAACCACGCCCCCGAGCTTCCGGACCTCGTGCGCGCGCTCGGGTTCGCACCCCCGGTCACTCGGACCATCACCAGCGCATCGCTCGGGATGGAGAAGCCGGATCCCCGCATGTTCGAGGCCGCGCTGCGGATGACGGGCGCAGCCAGGGACAGCTGGATGGTCGGCGACCACCCCGTCGCCGACGTCGCGGGCGCGCGGGCGGTCGGCATGCGGGCCATGCTCGTCCACCGCCCGTCGGGCGACGACGCAGCGCTCACGCTGGGCGACGCTGCGGCGCGTATCGTCGACGGCCTCCCTGTCTCCCGATGAGACAGATCGCCGCACGCCGCCGCCCCAGCCCCGTCGCCCGCAGTAGCGTCACCCCGTGAGCACCTTCTTCGTCGCCGGCAGCTGGCGCAATCGAGAGGCGATCGCCCAGGTGCTCGACGCGCTCGACGGCGTGGGCGCGCGGTCCACCTGCTTCATCCGGGCCTCCTACGACGCGGAGGCCGCCGCCTTCGCGGTTCCGGGCGGCGCGGACGACGCCGACCTCGACGCCCCGGGGATCCGCAGGCTGTTCGAGCAGGACCTCGCCGCGCTCCGTGCCGCCGACCGGTTCGTGCTGGTGCTCCCGGCAGGAGCTGCCGCGCACATGGAGGCCGGCATCGCCTTCGGGCTCGGGAAGCCCTGCGTCGCTGTGGGCCCGCCGGACCGCACCGAGACGCTCCACCTGGCGTTCGAGACGATGTGCGCCGACCCCGCCGACCTGATCCGCCACCTCCGCGCGACGGGAGCCGTGCGCTAGACGGGCTCCCGCGCCGGCCGCGGCCGCAGCTCGCTCACGACCGTCCCCGCGACAATGAGCGCCGCGCCGAGGATCGCGAGCGCGGGCAGCCGCTCCCCCGCCACGCGTCCGACCACGCCCGCCCAGACCGGCTCGCCCGCGTAGATGATCGTGGCGCGGGTCGGCGAGACGGAGCGCTGCGCCCAGTTCATCGTGAGCTGGATGAGGCAGCTGCTCGCCCCGAGCGCCACCGCCGCCACGAGCCACACCCACGAGAAGGCGGGGATCGCCTCCCCGGCCAGCGGCATGCACGCGAGCGAGAGCGCCCCGGCGATGAGGAGCTGCACGACGGTCACCCGGCCGACGTCGACGCGACCGGCGAACAGCCCGATGAGGATGATCTCGGCGGCGATCGGGAGCGTGCTCACGAGGGTCGCCACCTCCCCGGCGCCGAGCGCCACCCCCTCCTGCGGACCGGCTACGAGGAGCAGCCCGACGAAGGCGAGCGCCACGCCCACCAGGGCGAGCGCACTCGGTCGCTTCCGGAACGCCGCCCACTGCAGCAGGGGCACGAGCGGCACGTACAGCGCGGTGATGAAGGCCGACGTGCTGCTCGGGATCGTCTGCAGCCCGTACGTCTGGAGGCCGTAGCCGAGGAAGATCATGACGCCGATCGCCGCGCCGGCCGCGAGGTCGATCCGGCGCATCCCGCGGAGGACCCGGCGGAACAGGACCACGCTGATCAGCCCCGCCGCGAGGAATCGGAGCCCGACGAAGAAGAGCGGCCCGCTGTGCTCCATCGCGACGTGCACCGCGAGGAACGTGCCGCCCCAAATCGCCGTGATGCCGATGAGCGCCCACTCGGGGCGGGACGGCCGGACGGCGCGGGGCAGCATCGTGCGCATGGAGCGGAGCGGCCCGCGTCAGCCCGTGATGATGCGGGCGCCGTGCACGGGCCCGGTCGCCCGGATGACCGTGAGGCGGGCGGCGCTCAGCGCGATCTGCAGCTCGAGCGCGCTGTCGAGGTCCGCGGCGAGGAACGCGACCGTGGGGCCGGATCCCGAGACGATGCCGGCGAGCGCGCCGTTCTCCTCGCCGAGCTGCAGCACCTCGCCGAGGCCGGGCGCGAGGTGGAGGGCGGGCGCCTGGAGGTCGTTGTGGAGGACCTCGGCGAGCATGTGCGGATCCCCCGCCCGCAGCGCCTGCAGCACGCCCGAGTCGACCTGCGGGATCTGCTGCGCCGGGAAGATGTCCTGCGCGTGGCGCTCGCGGTGCTTGTCGAGCTCGCCGTAGACGTCGGGCGTGGAGACGCCGAACTCGGCGATGGCGAGCACCCACTGGAACGTGCCCTTGGCGAGCGCGGGGCTCAGCCGGTCGCCGCGGCCGGTGCCGATGGCGGTGCCGCCGGCGAGCGCGAACGGCACGTCGGCGCCGAGCTCCGCGCCCAGGGCGAGCAGCTGGTCGCGCGTGCGCTCGGTGCCCCACAGGGTGTCGCAGGCGAGGAGGGTGGCCGCGGCGTCCGCGGATCCGCCGCCCATGCCGCCCGCGATGGGGACGTTCTTCTCGATCCGCAGGTGCACGCCGCCGCGGTAGCCGGTGCTCCGGGCGAGGAGACGGGCCGCGCGGACGGCGAGGTTGTCGGCACCGGTGGTGAGGTGGGAGGTGTCGATGGATCCGCCGAACTCGACCGAGAAGCCGTCGGCCTTCGTCGCCCACACGTCCTCGTAGAGGCTCACCGCCTGGTACGCGGTGGCGACGTCGTGGTACCCGTCCTCCTGGAGCGCACCGACGGTGAGGGAGACGTTGATCTTCCCCGGGGCCCGCGCGTGCACCACGTCGGAGCTGGTGGCCGCGGAGGTCATGTGCTCCAACCTAGCGGAGGCTGGGAGGCACTCCGTCCGCCTCGCGATCCGCCCAGGCATGGGCTACGCGGAGGTAGTCGTGCACGCTCAGCTGCTCGCCCCGCGAAGTGGGGGCGACCCCTCCGGCCTCGAGGAGCGCGGACGCGGCCTCGCTCCCGCCGAGCAGCTCGGCGAGCGCCTGGCGGAGCATCTTGCGGCGCTGCTGGAAGGCCGCGTCGACGATCTTGAAGGTACGGACGCGCAGCGACTCGGAGGCGAACGGCTCCGCGTGCCGTTCGAACGCGACGAGCACCGAGTCGACGTTCGGCACCGGCCAGAACACCTGGCGGCTGACCTGGCCGGCCGTGCGCCACGCGCCGTACCAGGCGGCCTTGACGCTCGGGGATCCGTAGACCTTGGATCCGGGTGCCGCGGCGATGCGGTGCCCGACCTCGGCCTGCACCATCACCACGCCCGTGCGGATCGCCGGGAAGTGCTCGAGCAGGTGCAGCAGCACGGGCACGGAGACGTTGTACGGGAGGTTCGCGACGAGCGCGGTGGGATCCCCGGGCAGCTCGGCGACGCGGAGCGCGTCCTCGTGCACGACCGTGAGCGCAGCCTCCGGCTGGTAGAGGCGCACCGTGATGGGCAGCTGCTCGGCGAGCCGGCCGTCGATCTCCACCGCCACGACGCTCGCGCCGGTCTCGAGGAGGCCGAGCGTCAGGGATCCGAGGCCCGGCCCCACCTCGACCACGTGCGTGCCGGCCTCGACGCGCGCGACCCGGACGATGCGGCGCACGGTGTTGGCGTCGATGACGAAGTTCTGGCCGAGCTTCTTGGTGGGCGCGACGCCGAGCAGCTCGGCGAGGTCGCGGATCTCGGCGGGGCCGAGGAGCGTCGGCGCGGCGGGAGCGGGCGCGGCGGGTGCCGCCTCGTCGCTCACGCGCGGCCCGCCGGGTCGATCTCGGCGGGGTCCTTCGCGGGCGACGTCACGGGCTCGTCGTCCCAGCGCCCGTAGACGAGCTCGGTGTTGGAGGAGATCTGCGCGGCGAGCATCGACACGTCGGTGCCGAGGTGCGCGGCCATCGCGCGGAGCGTGTGCGGGATGAGGTACGGCGCGTTCGGCCGGCCGCGGAACGGCACGGGCGTGAGGAACGGCGCGTCCGTCTCCACCAGCAGGAGCGAGCGCGGCGCGAAGGCGAGCGCCTCGCGCAGGTCTCCCGCGTTCTTGAAGGTGACCGTGCCGGAGAACGACATGTACCAGCCGTTCTCGGCGCAGATCCGGGCGAGGTCCTCGTCACCGGAGAAGCAGTGGAAGACGGTGCGCTCGGGGGCGCCGACGCGCAGCAGGGTGGCGACGACCTCGTCGTGCGCGTCGCGGTCGTGGATCTGGAGGGCGATGCCGCGCTCCTTGGCGATGCGGATGTGCTCCTCGAACGAGCGCTGCTGGGCCGCGCGGCCCTCCTCGCCCGTGCGGAAGAAGTCGAGGCCGGTCTCGCCGACGGCGCGCACGCGCGGGCGTCCGGCGAGCTCGTGGATCTCGGCGAGCGCGTCGTCGAGCGTGCCCGCCTCCTCGTAGGCCGGGGCCTCGTTCGGGTGGATCGCGACGGCCGCGAGCATGCGCGGCTCGTGCGCGGCGGTCTCCGCGGACCAGCGCGACGTCTCGAGGTCGCCGCCGACCTGGATCACGCCGCGGACGCCGACGGAGCTCGCGCGGTCGAGGTGCTCGGTGAAGTCGATGGGCGACTCGCCGTCCGCGATCTCGAGGTGCGTGTGGTTGTCGTAGACGGGCACCGTGAGCGCCTCGGGCAGCGGCGGGTACGTGAGGTCGCGCGTCTGGCCGTGGGCCGCGGAGGTGTCGCGCTGGCGCACGTAGCTGGATTCGGACATCCCGCTCACTCTACCGACGGCCGGGTGCCCCGCCCGGCGGGGCGCGGCACCCCGAGGATCAGGCGGCGGGCGTCAGGCGGAGGCGGTCGCCGGCTCCTGCTCGATGCGCGGGAACAGCGGCGCCTCGAGCGGGGTGACGGTGCCGGAACCGGTCCACTCGTCGGCGAGGTCGATGCGCTGCTGGCCGACCGTGCCGGTGCCGCCGAGCGCGGTCCAGAGCTTCGCGGTGGCGCCGGGCAGCACGGGCGCGAGCAGCACGGCGAGCGTGCCGAGGCCGCGGACCGCGGTGTGCAGCACGGTCTCGAGGCGCGCGCGGTCCTCGTCCTTCTTGGCGAGGGCCCAGGGCTCCTGGCTCGTGATGTAGCCGTTGAGCTCGTCGACCAGGGTCCACACGGCGGCGAGCGACTCGTGGATCGCGAGCCGCTCGATGGCGTCGTCGGCGGTGGACGCGGCAGCGCGTGCGACGGACAGCACGCGCTCGTCGGCCTCGGTGAGCTCGTTGGCCTCGGGGATCCGGCCGTCGAAGTAGCGGCCGACCATGGCGATCACGCGGGAGGAGAGGTTGCCGAAGCCGTTGGCGAGCTCGGCCTGGTAGCGGGCGCTGAGGTCCTCCCAGCTGAAGGATCCGTCCTGCCCGAAGGCGAAGGCGCGCATGAAGTAGTAGCGGAACGCGTCGATGCCGAAGGTGTCGGTGATGGTCTGCGGCACGATGCCCGTGAGCTTCGACTTCGACATCTTCTCGCCGCCGACGAGCAGCCAGCCGTGGCCGAAGACGCGGCGGGGCGGCTCCTCGCCGAGCGCCATGAGCATGGCCGGCCAGATGACCGCGTGGAAGCGGAGGATGTCCTTTCCCACCAGGTGCGTCGCGGGCCAGCGGCGCTGGAACCGCTCGTCGTCCACGCCGTAGCCGATGGCGGTGACGTAGTTCATGAGCGCCTCGAACCACACGTAGACGACGTGGCTCTCGTCCCACGGGATCGGGATGCCCCAGTCGAAGCTGGACCGCGAGATGGAGAGGTCCTCGAGGCCCCGGCGCACGAACGACAGGATCTCGTTGCGGGCGCTCTCCGGCTGGATGAAGTCGGGGCGCTCCTCGTAGAACGCGAGGAGCCGCTCGCCGAAGTCGCTCATGCGGAAGAAGTAGTTCTTCTCCTCCAGCAGCTCGACCGGCTTGGAGTGGATGGCGCAGACGAGCTGGCCCTCGAACGGACCCGTGCCCTCGAGGAGGTCGGACGGCTGCTTGTACTCCTCGCAGCCGACGCAGTAGTAGCCCTTGTACTCGCCCGTGTAGATGAACCCGGCGTCGTGGAGGCGCTGCAGGAAGATCTTGACGCTCTCCTCGTGGCGGGCGTCCGTGGTGCGGATGAAGTCGTCGTTGGAGATGTCGACGGCCTCCAGCAGCGGCTGCCAGCTCTCGGTGACGAGGCGGTCGGCCCAGGCCTGCGGCGTGGTCTCGTGCGCCGTCGCGGTGCGGAGGATCTTCTGCCCGTGCTCGTCCGTGCCCGTGAGGAACCAGGTGTCGTCGCCGCGCTGGCGGTGCCAGCGGGCGAGCACGTCGGCGGCGACCTCGGTGTACGCGTGCCCGATGTGCGGGACGTCGTTCACGTAGAAGATCGGCGTGGTGATGTAGAAGGGCTCGCCGCGGGACATGGGCTCCATCCTAACGATCGGCGGGAGCGCTCCCGGCCGTGTGACCGGGGCCCGCGGGGCGGCTCCGGCGGCGATCAGTACAGGTGGCGCTCGGCCGGTCCGTCGTACTCCGACAGCGGCCGGATCAGCGAGTTCGCGGCCCGCTGCTCGACGACGTGCGCGGTCCAGCCGACCACGCGCGCGGCGACGAACAGCGGCGTGAAGGCGCGGGTCTCGAAGCCGAGGAGCGCGTAGGCGGGGCCCGACGGGTAGTCGAGGTTCGGCAGGATCCCCGTGCGCTCGGCCATGCCGCGCTCGAGCGCGTCGTACAGCTCCATGGTGCGGCGGGCGGACTCCCCGGCCTCGCCGCCGCCGGCCACGCGCACGGCGACGAGGTCGTCGAGCGCCTGCTTCATGGTGGGCACGCGCGAGTCGCCCGCGCGGTAGACACGGTGCCCGAAGCCCATGACCTTGCGCTTCGCGGCGAGCGCCTCGTCGAGCCAGGTCTCCACGCGCGATGCGTCGCCGATCTCGTCGAGCGTCTCGAGCACGGCCTCGTTGGCGCCGCCGTGCAGCGGGCCCTTGAGCGCGCCGATCGCGCCCGTGACGGCGGAGTGCAGGTCGGCGAGGGTCGAGGTGATGACGCGGGCCGTGAACGTGGAGGCGTTGAAGGAGTGCTCGGCGTAGAGGATCAGCGACACCTCCATGGCCTTCGCGTCGGCCTCGGTGGGCCGGTCGCCGTGCACCATGAGGAGCAGGTTCTCGGCGAGGCCGAGGTCGTCGCGCGGCTCGACCGGGGCGAGGCCCCGGCGGCGGCGCTGGTCGTGGGCGATGAGCACGGGGATCTGCGCGAGCAGCCGCACGGAGCGCTCGAGGTCGGCGTCGGCCGAGTGGTCGTCCGGGGCCGGATCCGCGGCGCCGATCGCGCTGACGGCGGTGCGCAGGACGTCCATCGGGTGGGCGTCGACGGGCAGGGCGTCGATGATTCGCAGCACCGCGTCGGACGGCCGTCGCTCGGCGCGCTCCTGGTTCTCGAAGTGCGCGAGCTCCTCGTCGGTGGGCAGCTCGCCGTGCCAGAGGAGGTACGCGACCTGCTCGAAGGAGCAGTGCGCGGCGAGCTCCTGAACGGGGTACCCGCGGTAGAGGAGGGAGTTGGTGGCCGGCTCGACCTTGCTGATGCGGGTCGTGTCGACGACGACCCCGGCGAGGCCCTTGCGGATGTCGGTCATGGTGCTCCTTCGCGTCATGCCGCACCGCTCCCGAGCGGCTCGGATGCCCACGGAGGGTGCGTCGTCAGCGTATCGGGGCGGCGCGTGCCCGGCCAGGGGCGGGCGGCGGCGCGGCGCGGCGCCCGGAGCCACCCGGGCGGAGACGTGGGGCCGCGAATCACGGCGGCCTAATTTCCGCTTCATCCGAAATAGCCACGGGTCCTGATTTCCTGACCAAAGAAATGCCGGGATCCCAGCCTGCCCGCAAATGCGCGCCGAGCATTAGCACACGTTCGCGCAGAGAGCAACGGGGCGACGGTGTCTTGACTTGGTCCAGTCGGAGGCATATTCCTTAACGAGTCCCCGGTGACGCTCCCCACGAAAAGCGGAATGCGCTTCTCGTCGCCCGTCCCCGTTTCGCGCTCGTCAGTGCGCGAGGACGCCCCCGTGCGTCCACCTCCACGCCGGATATCGCATCCGACCCCGTCGCGGCAGCCATTTCGCCGCATTCTCTCGAGCACCGCACGACACATGGAGGAATGCCATGCCCGCCGTACCCCCACCGAGCAGATCCGTATTGCTCAATCCCGGCCCCGTGAACGTGCATCCGGCCGTCCGCGAGGCCATGTCCTATCCGGACGCCTGCCACCGCGAGGTCGAGGTCGCCGACCTCCTGCGCAACGTCCGCGCCTCCGCCACCCGGCTCGCGGGAGGCGATTCCCGCTTCACGAGCGTCGTCGTCACGGGATCCGGGACGGCCGCGCTCGAGGCGACGCTGACCAGCGTCGTGCCTCCCGGCAAGCGGGTCCTCGTGCTCGACAACGGCAACTACGGCGAGCGGATCGCCAAGGTGCTCGCCGCGCACGGCATCCCCTCCACGCACCTCGAGTTCGGCTGGGGCGAGCGCATCGAGCTCGACGCGGTCCGCCACGCCCTCGTCACGGACGAGGACCTGACGCACGTCGCGATGATCCACCACGAGACCAGCACCGGAATGATGAACCCGCTGCACGGGGTGGGCGAGATCGTGCACGCGCTCGGCCGCTCGCTGATCGTGGACGCGATCTCGAGCCTCGGCGCCGAGGACCTGAGCGTGGTCGACGACCACGTCGACTGGTGCGTCGGCACCGCGAACAAGTGCGTCGAGGGCCTCCCCGGGGTCAGCTTCGTGGTCGCCCGACGGGCGGCGCTGGACGCGATCGCGGACCACCCGCCCCGCACCCTCTACCTCGACCTGCACCGCCACCACCTGGCCCAGGAGGACGACGCACCGCTGTTCACGCCCGCCGTGCAGGTGCTCTACGCGCTCGACGTCGCGCTCGCGATGGCGCTCGAGGAGGGCGTCGCGGCCCGCGGCGCACGCTACGAGTCGCTCGCCGGGATCCTCCGCGACGGGATGGCCGAGCGCGGCCTCGGGATCGCGCTCGAGCCCCGCGACCGGGCCAGGAGCGTGACCAACGTCGCCCTGCCCGACGGCGTCACCTACGAGGAGCTGCACGACGCGTTGAAGCGGCGCGGATACACCATCTACGGCGTCCCGCAGAAGGTGGGCGAATACGTCCGCCTCTCCACAATGGGGCAGCTGCGCGAATCCGACCTCACGCGATTCCTGGACGCCTTCGATGAATCGCTCGTCGAGCTGCGCTCCGTGGTGCCCGCATGAAGCGCGGATCGCTCGCGATCGTCGGTGGCGGTCCGAGCAGCACATATGTCCTGGAAAGGCTGGTGAGCCTCCTGCGCGCCGATCCGGTCGCCGTCGACCTGGAGATCCACGTCTTCGAGAAGACCGGGGAATTCGGTGCGGGCGCCGTGCACAGCGCGCGGCAGCCGCAGACGAGCTTCCTGAATCGCATCGTCGGCCAGGTGTCGTTCGCGGCGGACGAGACCGTCGTCGGCGCGGGTGATCTCCTCGGCGAATCGGAACGCCCGACATTGCACGAGTGGTGCCAGCAGGAATACCGGCGCACGGGCGACGAGCGGTTCAACCTGCGCGCGGAGGACTGGCCGAAGCGGTTCATGCACGGCATGGCGCTCGCCGCGCAGTTCGACCGGTACGTGCAGCACCTCCGGGAGATCCCCGGCGTGCACCTGGAGCTGCACGAGGACGAGGTGGTCGACATCGACGACCTCGGGCGACGCCTGGAGCTGCGCTGCGCCTCGGGCGCCCGGATCGCCGCCGACCAGGTGCTCTTCGTGACCGGCCACTCGGTGAACAAGCCCGAGAAGTACCCGCGACAGGCCGTCTGGGCCGCCGCAGCGGACGCATCCGGCCGCACGTTCGTGCGCTACGCCTACCCGTTGGAGGCCACCCTCACGCCGGACGCCGTCCCCCCGGGATCCGTCGTCGCCTGCTCGGGCGCCGGCCTCACGGCCATCGACGTCGCGCTGTACCTCTCGGAGGGTCGCGGCGGCACCTTCACCCGCCAGGAGGACGGATCGCTCCGGTACCGGCCGAGCGGCGGCGAGCCCGCGCGCATCGCGATGGTGTCGGGAGCCGGTCTGTTCACCTTCGCGCGGCCCTTCAACGCCAAGCAGGTGGACCTGCCGCGGTACGAGCACCGGGGGCGGTTCCTCTCCGAGACCGCCGTCGACGCCCTCCGCGAGTCGGCGGGGATCCCCGTGCGCGTCGGGACCGGCACCGTCCGGCAGCTCGACTTCCAGGCCCACCTGTTCCCGCTGGTCACGCTCGAGATGGCGTACCTCCATCACGCGACGCTCTACGGCGCAACCGTCGCCGCGCACCTCCGCTCGGTGGTGGAGCCGGTGTTCCGGCAGTTCCTCGCGGCCCCCGGGCCCGAGACGGCCGAGGCCCTCGGGCGCACGATCGACGAGGCGGCCGCATCCGTCGCGGCGGCCCTCCAGGCGTCGCTCGACGGGGATCCCGCCGCGGCCGACGACGTCCCCTGGGACGTGGACGAGGCGGCCGAGCGGTTCCTGCGGGTCGTCTACGGCGTCGGCGGGAGCCCGGAGGACCCCCGCGACGACACCGAGGCGAACCGGGCCGCCTACCTGGCCGGCGCGCCGAGCCCGTGGCGGCACCCCATCCACCCGGTCGAGCACCGCTTCTCCTGGGAGGACGCCATCCGGCCCGTCCCCGAGGAGGCGGCCACCGACCCCGCCGGGTACACGGCCGCGGTGATCGACTTCATGGAACGGGACCACCTGGCCGCCGCCCAGGGCAACCTGCTCAACCCGTCGAAGGCCGCGGCCGACGGCGTCTGGCGGGACCTGCGCCCGGTGCTCCAGCACGCCGTCGACTTCGGGGGCCTGACGGCGGAGTCGCACCGCGACTTCGTCGAGTCCGTCATGCGCCATCACAACCGCCTGGCGAACGGCGCCGCGCTGGAGGTGATGGAGAAGATGCTCGCCCTCATCCACGCCGGCGTCATCGACATGAGCACGGGACCGGGCGGGCGCATCCTCGGCGACGACGACGGCTTCACGGTCGTCGGCCCGCGCACCGGCGCCCGCTCCCCCGCCGACGTGCTGGTGGACGCGCGCGTCCACCCGTTCGACGCGGAGGCCGACGTGTCCCCGCTCTACGCGTCCCTCCTCGATCGCGGCCTCGTCCGCATGTGGGAGAACCCCTCCCCCGACGGGACGCCCTACCGCCCGGGTGGCCTCGACCTCTCGCCGGACTTCCATCCGCTCACCGCCTCAGGCGAGGCCGACCGTCGGCTGACGTTCCTCGGGCCGCCCAGCGAGGGCGTCATGTTCTTCCAGCTGGGAGCCCTGCGCCCCCAGCAGAACCACCACCTGATGCAGGACATCCTCACCTGGATCGAGCACCTCGAGCACGAACTCCTCTCCGCGTAAGAAGAAAGAGACAGACACCCATGAAGAGCAACTCACATCCCAGCTTCCGGCGGCTCATGGCCGAGAAGCCCATCGTCCGCATCGCGGGCGTGCACGACGGCCTCGGCGGCAAGCTCGCCGAGAGCGCCGGCTTCGACGCCGTCTGGTCGTCGAGCTTCGAGGTCTCCGCATCCCGCGCGCTGCCGGACGCGAGCCTCCTGTCCATGGCGGAGTACCTGGAGGCGGCCCAGAACATCCAGTCGGCCATCGGGATCCCCGTCGTCGCGGACTGCGACACCGGCTACGGGAACAACCTCAACGTCGCGCACATGGTGCACCGCTACGAGCGCGCCGGGATCACGGCGGTCGCGATCGAGGACAAGCACCACCCGAAGATGAACTCGTTCGCCGACGCGCACCACGCGCTGCTCACGGTGCAGGAGTTCTCCGACAAGATCGACACCGCCAAGAGCGCCCAGGCGAGCGACGACTTCTACGTCATCGCCCGCACCGAGGCGATGATCGCGGGGCTCGGCGTCGACGAGGCGCTCGAGCGGTGCGCCGCCTACGTCGCCGCCGGCGCCGACGCCGTGCTCGCCCACTCCAAGTCGAGCGAGCGCGGCGAGATCGAGAGCTTCCTCCGCCAGTGGGACGGCGCCGCGCCCGTGGTGATCGTGCCGACGACGTACCCGGACTGGCAGGTCGACGCCATCAGCGAGGCCGGCGCGTCCGCCGTCATCTACGCCAACCAGGGCCTCCGGTCGTCCGTCCGCGCGATGGAGGGCACGTTCGCGACCATCCTCCGGGAGGGATCCAGCCTCTCGCTCGAGAGCGACATCGCCTCCGTGCAGCAGGTCTTCGAGATCCAGGACCTCAGCCAGTGGCAGGAGCTGACCCGGTCCTGACGAGGCGCGTCCCGGAGGACGCCCGACGCCCACGACGACGAACGAGATGGAGCACCACATGACCGACACGGACACGCGCGCGGGCGGCACGCAGCGGGAGCTCACGATCCTGCTGCTGGATCCCGTCCACCCGGTCGTGCGCACGAGCGCCCCGGCCGGCAGCCGGTTCGTGGAGCGCTACGGCGCGAGCGGACCGGCCGAGGCCGCGGATCTCGCGGAGGCGGACGTCATCGTCCTCCGCAGCGGCGCCGCGCTGACCGCCGACATGATGCGCGCAGCGCCTGGGCTCCGGGCGATCATCCGGGCCGGGGCCGGCCTCGACAACATCGACCTCGCCGCCGCGACCGCGCAGGGCGTTCCGGTCTGCTCCGTGCCCGGCGGATCCGCGAACGCCGTGGCCGAGCTGGCCGTCGGCCTGGCGATCGGCACCATGCGCCACGTGGCCCTCGCCGACCGCCAGCTCCGCGCCGGCAGCTGGCGCAAGCACGAGCTGATGGGGGCCGAGATCGCCGGCTCGACCGTCGGCGTGCTCGGGTTCGGGGCCATCGGGTCCCGGATCGGCTCCATCGCGTCGGCCCTGGGCGCACGGGTGATCGCCGCCGTCGGCTCCCCGAGCGAGGCGCGGCGCGCGGAGCTCGCCGCGCAGGGCGTCGAGCTGGTCACCCGCGACGAGATGGCGGCACGCGCCGGCCTGCTCTTCCTGGCGCTGCCCCTGGACGCGGACACGCGGGGCGTCGTCGACGCGGCGTTCCTCGCGCGGATGCCCGCCGGGGCGTACCTCGTGAACGTGTCGCGCGGCGGCATCGTCGACGAACGGGCGCTCGCGGACGCGCTCGCGTCCGGTCGCCTCGCCGGAGCCGCCACCGACGTGCACGAGGTCGAGGGCCGCGGGACCAGCCCGCTCGCCGCGCTCGACGACGTGGTGCTCACCCCGCACATCGGCGGGATGACCGCCGAGGCGCAGGAGCGGGTGGGACGGGTCGTGTCGTCGATCCTCGCCCAGGTCGCGCGCGGCGACGCGACGCTGGAGGGACGGGTCGCATGAGCGCCGCCATCGCCAGCGCCGTGCTCCGAGCGGAGCGCGACGTGCAGGTCATGACGGCGCCACCGGAGGCGCTCGGCGCCGACGACGTGCGCGTGCGGGTCATCAGCTCCGGTATCTGCGGATCCGACCTCGCCGCGTACCGGGGGCACCACCCCTACAAGCGCCCGCCCGCCGTGCTGGGGCACGAGCTCGCCGGGACCGTCACGGAGGTGGGCCCCGGGGTGCGCGACGTGCGACCGGGCGACCGCGTCGCCACCTTCGCCTACGCCCCCTGCCTCCGCTGCGCGGCCTGCCGGCGCGGGGATCCGCACCTGTGCTCCGATCGCGAGAACCTCAGCGCCGGCCGGCTCGGCGGCACGCTCGCCGAGGAGGTGGTCCTCCGCGCGGCCATGGTGTGCGCGGTGCCGCCGCGCATGCCGAGCGATGCCGTGGTGCTCATCGAGCCGCTGGCCATCTCCGCGCACGCGGCGGCGCTGGCGGCGCTCGACGGGCGATCCGTCTGCGTCATCGGCTGCGGGACCATCGGGCTCGGCTGCGTCATCGCCGCCCGGGCGGCGGGTGCCGCGTCCATCCGCGGGATCGACCGCGGCGACGGGAAGCGCGACCGGTTCGTCGCCACCGGGGGCGACGCGTTCGTCGACGTCCGGGACGCCGCCGTCCGTGACCTGTCGGACGAGGACGTCGTCGCGCACGACGTGGTGGTCGTCGCGACCGCGTACCCGGGCGTGCTCGACGACGCCGTGCGGCTGGCGCGGCCGGGAGGCACCGTGATCGTCGTCAGCTACTTCCCCGACGCGCAGGTGCTCCATGCCAACGAGGCCGTGTCGAAGGAGATTGCCATCCGCGGATCCGCGCTCAGCACCCCGCGCGACGTCGCCGCCGTCATCGCGTGGTGGGAGGCCGGCCTCGTCGACCCCGCCACCCTCATCAGCCACCGGTTCGCCCTCGCGGCGGCACCGGAGGCGTTCGCGCTCATGGACCGCGGGGACGGCGACCTGGGCAAGATCATCATCGAGGGGACCGCATCGTGAACGACCTCGTGGTCGGCGTCGTCGGCGCGACCGGATACGCGGGCGCGGAGCTCTGCCGCCTGCTGCTGGAGCACCCGCACGTCGGCCAGATCCGCGCGGCGTCGCGGAGCGGGGCGGACATCGAGCGGACCAACCCGGCCCTCGACGGCAGCGGCCTGCGCTCCCTCCGCGTCGAGGAGCTCCTCGAGCACCGGGACGAGCTCGACGTGGCGTTCCTCTGCACCCCCACGGGCGAGGCCATGCGCCTGGCGCCCGCGCTGCTCGACGCCGGCGTGCGGGTCGTGGACCTCAGCGCCGACTTCCGCTTCGCGACCGCGCGGTCCTTCGAGGCGGCGCACGGGAAGCCGCACGCCGCGCCGGACCTCCTGCCGCGCGCGGTCTACGGGTTCACCGAGGTGCTCCGCGACCGGATCCGCGACGCCGACCTCATCGCCAACCCCGGCTGCTACGCGCTCACCGCGCTCCTGGCCCTCACGCCGCTCCACGCCGCGGGGCTCGTCGACACCGCCCAGCGGGTGGCGGTTTTCGCGGTGAACGGCACGAGCGGAGCCGGGATCGAGGCGCGGCGTCCGCTGTCCGTGACCGAGCTGTCGGGAGCGCTGCTGCCGTACGACCTCGACGGGCACCGGCACGCGCCGGAGATCCACGAGGCGATCACGCGGATCGTCGGCTCCTCCCCGGACATCGACCTCGCCACCGCGCACGGGGACTTCCCCCGCGGGATCCACCTGCAGGCGAGCGCGGTGCTGCGGGACGGCGCGACCCGCGACGACGTGCTCGAGTGCCTCGACGCGTTCTACCGGGAGCGCGACGCCGCGTTCGTGCACGTCAACCGGCGCCCGCACGACGCGGTGAGGAACGCCAAGCAGTACGACATCCACCCGAACCTCCGGCACGTGGTGGGCACCAACCGGTGCTTCCTCGGGGCCGACGTCGACCGCGCGTCGGGAGTGGTGCGGCTCGTGGGCGTCACCGACAACCTCGTCAAGGGCGCCGCGGGCTCGGCCATCCAGAACATGAACGTGTCCCTGCGGCTGCCGGAGCGGGCCGGGCTCACGATGCGGGGGTTCTGAGCGTGCGCGGGGTGGCGTCGATCCGCACGGCGCGCATCCGGGCCGGGGACAGGTGGGTCTTCTCGGCGGGCTTCAACGTCGACGCGCGCCTCTCGAGCACCGAGCGCATCGACGAGGAGCTCGACGACCTGGCCATGCTGGCCGGGCGCGGGGCGCGCGTCGCGGTGCTCAGCCACCAGGGGAAGCACGGCGACGGATCCGCGACGCACCTGGGCCACGTCGCCCGGTACCTGGGGTCGCGCCTCGGACGCCGCGTGGACTACTTCCCGGAGAACGCGTCGCCCACGGCGCGGAGGCGCGCGGGCGCGATGCGCCCGGGCGAGGTGGTCGTGTTCGGGAACACGCGCCATCACGCCGGGGAGGAACGGGACGATCCCGCGCTCGGGCGCGCCTTCGCCCGGCTCGGGGACGCGCTCGTCCTCGGCGGCTTCTCGAAGCTGCACCGGGCGCACGCGTCCAACGACGCGATCCTCCGGCACCTGCCCGCCTACCTGGCGTCGTCCGTCGAGCGGGCGGTCGCGGAGCTCGACGGCTGGACCCGGCCGGAGGGTCGCTCGCTCGCCGTGATCGGCGGCGTCAAGGCCGAGAAGGCCGAGATCGGCCTGCCGCACCTCGCGCGCCACTACGAGCGAGTGATCCCCGCGGGCACCGTGCTCAACGCCGTCCTCCGTGCCGCGGGCATGGACGTCGGCGACTCCTCGCTGGGGGAACGACCGGCCCGCGCGCTGGCCGCCGCCCGGTCCGTGCTCACGGGCCCGTCCTCCCACCGGCTCGTGCTGCCCGCGCGGCTGATCGTCGCCGGCGCCGACGGGGAGGTGCGGCGGATCGCGGTCGGCGACCCCGTGCGGACCGGCGAGCGCATCGTCGACCTCGAGTTCGCGACCGCCGCGCTCGGACCGCTCGATGCGCCGACGCGCGTGCTGGTCGCGGGCACCCCGAGCGCCGCGCACGAGGGGCATCGCCGCGCGGCCCGCGCGGTGGAGCGGTGCTGCGGCGATCCCCGCGCCACCGCCCTGCTGCTCGGCGGCGACACCGTGCACGACCTCCCCGCGGCCGTCGCACGCCGGTCGTCCGGCGGCGGCTCGGCCCTCGCGCTGATCGCCACCGGATCGGCCGCCGCGCTGGACGCGCTCCGGACCCGCCGCCCGCTCCCCCCGACGAGGAGGACCCATGCTCTCTGACATCCGGTTGGACACGAGGATCGTGCTCGGCGACGGCGGCCTCGACGAGGTCGGCGCGCTGGCGGCGGGGCTCGGCACGCGCGCCGTGCTGGTCACCGGCCGGCACGCGATGCGCCGATCCGGGGTGACGGCCCGGGCCGTCGCGAGCCTCCGGCGCGCGGCGGTCGACGTGACGGTGGCGGACATCGTGCCGCCGGAACCGCGGGTGCGCGACGCGGAGAGCGTGCTGCGCGTCATCGAGGACGCCCGCGCCGACGTGATCATCGGGATCGGCGGCGGCAGCGTGCTCGACGTCGCGAAGGCGTGCGGCGTCGCCGCGGGCGGTGGCGGCGTGGCGAGCCTGGTCGGCGCGGCCGTCGAGCGGCGGATCCCCGTGATCGCCGTGCCGACCACCGCCGGGAGCGGCGCCGAGGTCACCACCGGCGCGCTCCTCGGCGACGACCACGGCGGCGGCAAGGTCGCGATCCGCGGCGAGGCGGTGCGGCCGGCCATCGCGCTCGTCGATCCGGAGCTGCTCGCGGGCGTCGACGACCGCACGGCGGCCGCCACCGGCTTCGACGCGGTGGCCCACGGGATCGAGGGGCTCGTCGCGCGCCGTCGCAGCCCCGTGTCCGACGTCTTCGCCACCACGGCCCTGCGGCGGATGTCCGCCGAGCTCGACCGGAGCCCGGAGCGGCGGGACCGCCACCGCCTGGCGGAGGCGGCCCTGTTCGGCGGGCTCAGCGTCGCCACGGCGAGCACCGGGTTCCCGCACCGCCTCCAGCAGGCGATGGGCGCGGTGGGGATCGAGCTGCCGCACGGAGCCGGCCTCGCGGTGCTGTACCCGGCGTGGATCCAGCACCTCGGCGAGCTCGCCCCCGATGCGCTCGGCCGGACCGACGACGTCCTCGGCGGCGCGGGAGCGACGGCGGCGACCGTCGCGCGGCTGCTCGACGGCCTCGATCTGCGGCTGAGGCTCCGCGACACCGGGGTGTCCGCTGGCGACCTGCCGCGCCTGGTCGCCGCGGTCACCGGCAGCGTCGAGAACGACCCGGGCGCCCACGGCGGCCCGGACGCGATGCTCGCGATCCTGCGGCGGTCCTGGTGACGGACCGACGCGCGCGCCGCGTCCGCCCCGGCCGCGCCACGGACCACGGGGACCCGCGGCCCGACACCACGACGGAGAGGCCGACCACCATGGAACCGCACGACGAGCGGGCCGAGCCGAGCGGCATGGATCCGGAAGGACGCCTGCTCCTGCGGCTGTCGCGGGTCCGCCTCGATCCGACGGACGTCGACGAGGCCATGCGCCTCATCCGGGGCGGCTCCGTGCGGTGGGCGGTGTTCCTGGAGCGCGCCGCGCAGCACCACCTCCTGCCCCTCGTCGGGCGCCACCTCGTCGAGCACCACCTGAGTCGCGGCGACACCGCCGACGGCATGCAGGGCTTCCCCTTCGCGTGGGTCCACCCCGCGGTCCTCGTGGGGAACCGGGAACGCAACCGCGCCCTCGCGGGCGAGGCGGAGGCCGTGACGCGCGAGCTCGAGCGGCGCGGCATCGCGCACGCCCTGCAGAAGGGGCTCGCCGTCGCGGCGTCGATCTACGGCGACGTCGGCGCCCGCCGCGTCACCGACATCGACCTCCTCGTCGCGCGCGGCGACGCGGGCGCGGCCGACGCCGCCCTGCGCGAGCTGGGCTACGCCCGGGGGACGATCGCCTGGGAGGGGGATCGCCTCGTCCCCTCCCCGCCGGCCCCGGGTCCCGCGGAGACCGCGGACGCGCTCCCGTACCTCCGGTCGGGCCAGCGGCCCGACCTCCCCGTGATCCGCATCGATCTCGCGCACGCCGTGTTCGCGGACGATCCGGACGAGGAGGCCAGCACGACCGAGATGCTGAGCAGGTCGCGGCCGAGCGTCGTCGACGGCCGCCGGCTGCCCCGTCTCGATCCCGCCGACGAGCTCCTCGACCTGTGCGTGCACCTGCACGCGGAGGCGACCCGACCGCCGTTCGTCGCCCCCGGGGTCGCGATGCACATCGGCAAGTTCCTCGACGTCGCCGCCAGCGCCGCCGCGCTCGACGACGCCGGGTGGGGCGACGTCCTCGAGCGCACGGGGGAGACGCGACGACGCCGGATCATCCACCACGCGCTCCATCTCGCGGACGCGTTCCAGCCGGGGAGCGTGCCGCGGCACGTGCTCGACGCGACGCGACCGGACGACACCTCGCACCTGGACGGATACCGCACCGCCGACGGCGTGGACGCGACGTGGACCGCCCCCTTCCCCGAGCGCCTGTTCGCCGCGGCGCCCGTCGCGCCGGCGAGCGCGGGCCGTCCCGACAGCATCGGGGGCGGCGCATGACCCCCCCCACGAGGACCATCGTCGTCAAGGTCGGCGGCAGCCTGGTCTCCACGAAGCAGACCGACGACGACCTCGACCTGGGCGCCGTCGCCCGGTACGCGCGGATCGTCGCGGACCTGCACCGCCGCCATCCGGGTCGCGTCGTGTTCGTCGCGGGCGGCGGCTCCATCGGGCACGGCGCCGTCCGCGGGATCGACGCCGGTGATGCGTGGGCCGCATGGCGGCTGACCGAGGCGACCTCCCGCGTGCGCTGGGCGTGGACGGAGGCGTTCCGGGCCCGCGGGGTGGATGCGATGTCGCTCCAGCCGTCCGCGTGGTGCGCCTTCGACGACGCGCGCCCGGGCGGCGTCCATGCCGACGGCCACGTCCTGCGTCGCTGCCTGGCGGGCGGGGTGCTCCCCGTGCTCTCGGGGGACGCGGTCCTGGCGCCGGGCGGCGGGGTGCGCATCCTCGGCAGCGACGCCGTGCCGATGGCGGTGATCGACGCGCTCGAGGGTCCATGGCGGGTGCTCCTGCTCACCGACGTCGACGGCTACCTCGCCGACGCGGACGCGGACGCGGACCCCGACGCAGACGCGGACCCGGACGCGGACCCGCACGCGGATCGGCGTCCGGTCGTGGCGCACATGACCCCCGAGGACGCGACCGCATTCGCGCTCCGCACGAGCGTGGTCGCGACGGACACCAGCGGCGGGATGGCCGGCAAGCTCCGCTCGCTCGCGGGGTTCGCGCGTCGCGGTGCCGAGGGGTTCATCCTCAACGGCTCGCGCTGCTCCGGGCTGGGGGCGTGGGCGGGCGCCGAGGTCGCGGACTGGCCGAGCGGGATGCCGTTCACCGCGGTCTCCCGCCACGACCCGCGGCGAGCGTCGCCCGGCCCCGATCCGGGAACCGGATGAGGCCAGCGGACGCGCGCACCGCGCGCCACGAGAGCACGTACCCCGCGTCGGATCGACGCGACAGAACACGGAGGAACACCACGTGACCACTGCCAGCCAGCCGATGACGCCGGGTGCGGAGACGCGCCCCGGCACCGCCCGACCAGAGGATGCCCGCGCGATCCGCGCGCGCACGACCGGGGCCGGACCCGCGGACCGCACCGCCCGGCGGCGACGATGCGCGCCGGTGGCCGGACCCGAGCGGATGCCGTCGTGACGGTCTACGACTCGTTGGCCGACGTGCGGTCACCGTCCGTCTGCGTCGAGGTGCCGTCCGTGACGCCCGGACGCCTCGTGGTCAAGCTCGAGGGCTTCAACCCGTCGGGGTCGATCAAGATGAAGAGCGCCGCGAGGATGTTCGAGGACGCGCTGCGCGCCGGACGGGTGGACGCGGACTCGGTGCTCATCGAGTCGACGTCCGGCAACCTGGGACTCGCGCTCGCGACCATCGCGGCCTCGCACGGCCTGTCCTTCGTCTGCGTGACGGATCCCCGGTGCAACGACCGGACGCTCGCCGCGCTCCGCGCCCTCGGCGCGGAGGTCGTCGTGGTGGACGAGCCGGACGGTTCCGGCGGCTTCCTCGGCGCGCGGATCGAGTACGTGCGGAGGCGCTGCGCCGAGGACCCCCGCCTCGTCTGGATGGACCAGTACGCCAACCCGGGCAACTGGCAGGCGCACCGTGACACGACCGCGGCGGAGATCCTCCGCGACGTCCCCGACCTGGACGTGCTGTTCGTCGGGGCGGGGACGTGCGGCACGCTCCGCGGCTGCTCCGATCTCCTGCGACGGGAGGCACCGCACGTGACCCTGGTCGGCGTCGACAGCATCGGCTCCGTCATCTTCGGGGGCGCGGGCGGCGTCCGGCACATCCCCGGCCTGGGGGCGAGCATCGTCCCCGCCCACTTCAGCGCGGGGCTGGTCGACGACACGGTCATGGTCCACGAGTCCGAGACGGTCGCGATGTGCCGGCGGCTCGCCGAGGGCGGGCTGCTGCTGGGCGGGTCGTCCGGGACGGTCCTGGCGGGAGCGGCCGCCTGGCTCGCGGAGCACGATCCCCGCGGCACGCGCGTGGCCGTGGCGATCTCCCCGGACTTCGGGGACCGCTACCTGGACAGCGTCTACGACGACGCCTGGGTCGCGGCCCGGTTCCCGAGCCGGTCGTCCCACGAGGACGCGCGTGAGCGAGGTGCGGCATGACCGCGCCGCAGGATCCTCGCCCCCTCTCCGTCGTGCCGGCCGCGACCGTGCGACGCGTCCTCGACGGACACGAGCTCGACACCATCCGCCTCGTCGAGGAGGCCTACCGCCGGCACGCGTCCGGGACCACCGTCAACCCGCGGTCGCTGTTCCTGCGGTTCCCGGATCGACCGGACGCGCGGATCATCGCGCTGCCCGCGTCGCTCGGGCCGGGGCAGCCCGTCGGCATCAAGTGGATCTCGAGCTTCCCGTCGAACCACGCGCGCGGCCTGCCGCGGGCGTCCGCCGTGCTGCTGCTCAACGATCCGGCGACCGGGTTCCCCGTGGCGTGCATGGAGGCCTCCATCGTGAGCGCCACGAGGACGGCCGCCTCGGCGGCCTCCGCCGCGCGCGCGCTGTTCCGGCACCGCCCGACGCCCACGACGGTCGGGATCGTGGGCACCGGGCTCATCGCCTCGTACGTGCTCAGGTACCTGCGCGCGGCGGGGCTCGGCGGGCAGCGGATCGTCGTCCACGACGCCCTCCCGGAGCGGGCGGCGGCGTTCGCGGCCGAGCACTCGGACGGGACGGCCGCCGAGGCCGCCTCGGCCGCCGAGGTCGTCCGGCGCAGCGACCTGGTCGTCTTCGCCACCACCGCCGCGAGCCCGCACGTCGAGGACACGGCGGCGTTCGCGCACCACCCCGTCGTGCTGCACGTGTCGCTCCGCGACCTCGGCATCGAGGTCATCCGCGACGCGGTCAACATCGTCGACGACGTCGAGCACTGCCTCACCGCCGACACCTCGGTGCATCTCGTCGAGCAGCGGACCGGGGACCGCAGCCACGTCCACGGCACCATCGCCGAGGTGCTGGACGGACGGCTCGTCCCGCCGGCGGACGCGACGGTCGTCGTCTCGCCGTTCGGGCTGGGCGTGCTCGACATCGCCGTCGGCCAGCACGTCCTCGACCGCGGCGGGTCGAGCATCCACCACGTCGAGGGCTTCTTCTCGACGGAGCACGAGAGCGCGGGGAAGGGAACGAGATGAGCGGACACGACGACGCCGGGAGGGCCGGCGAGCGGTCCCTGTCCGAGCTGACGATCGCCCCGGGCGCGCTCGAGCGGATCCGGGCGAGCGCGCTCCACGGGCCGCACGCGGACGTCGACGTCGAGCGCCTGCTCGACCGGGTGCGGCGCATCGCGGGCGAGGACCCGGATCGCCCCGCCGTGCGGGACGGGGCGCGGACGGTCAGCTACGCGCAGCTCGTGGACTGGGCGGATCACCTCATCTCCCAGCTGGGCGCGCTCCAGGTGCCCCGGTCGAGCGTCGTCGCCTACTTCGGGCCGCGCAGCGTCGAGCAGATCGTCGCCCTGCTGGCCGTGGACGCGATCTCCGCCGTCTACCTCCCGATCGAGACGTCCTGGCCGGACGCCCGCGCCCGTTCCGTCCTGGAGCTGGCGCGCGCGCACACGGTCCTCCGTCACCCCGACGCGATGCAGCCCCCCGCGGATGCCGTCCCCATCGGGCGACGAGACGACCCGATCCCGGACCCTCCCGGTCAGGCGCTGCGTCACCCCTCCTCCACCGACGCGAGCTACGTCATCTTCACCTCGGGGACGACGGGTGCGCCGAAGGGCGCCACGGTCGAGCGCCGGGGCATGCTGAACCACCTGTGGTCGAAGATCGCCGAGCTCCGGATCCGGCGCGGCGACGTCGTCGCGTACACGGCGCCCATCGGCTTCGACATCTCCATCTGGCAGATGCTCGCGCCGCTGCTCGCCGGGGCGTCCGTGGAGATCGTCGCGGACCGCGACCTCGCGTTCCCGCGGCGGATCATCGCGCGGTTGACGGAGGGCGAGGTCACCGTCGCGGAGCTCGTGCCCTCGGTGATCCGGTGGCTCGTGGCCGGGCGGGATCCGCGGGCGGCCGGTCCGCTCCCCCTCCGCTGCCTCCTCTCCACCGGCGAGGAGCTCTCCCCGTCGCTCGCGGCGGCCGTCCTGGAGCGCTTCGAGCGCACGCTCCTCGTCAACGCGTTCGGTCCCACGGAGTGCTCGGACGACGTGACGCACGCGCGCATCACGCCCGCGGACCTCGCCCGGGCGCGGCTCCCCATCGGCGTGCCCGTCCAGAACACGACCCTCCACGTGCTGCGGTCCACGGACGCGGGATGGGAGGCCGTCGACGACGGCGAGCAGGGGGAGCTGTTCGTCGGCGGCCTCGGCGTGGGGCGCGGCTACGTCGGCAACCCGGCCGCGACGCTGTCGGCGTTCTTCCGGGACACCCTCGATCCCCGCTCGCCCACGGGCCGGCTCTACCGCACGGGCGATCACGTCGTCCGGCACGACGGTCGGCTCGAGTACCGCGGGCGCCGGGACCGCCAGGTGAAGCTCGCCGGCGTCCGCATGGAGCTGGACGAGATCCAGCTGGCGATCGAGGCCCACCCCCTCGTGGCCGAGGCGGCCGTCGCGGTGGCCGAGGAGGGCGCACGCGCGGTCGTCACCGCCCACGTCGTGTTCACCGGCCGCACCTGGGACTTCGGCCCCCTCAAGGAGCACCTCGCCAGCACCCTCCCCCCGGCGATGGTCCCGACCCGCTGGACGGCGTGGGAACAGCTGCCGCACACCCCGAACGGAAAGGTCGACCACCATGAGCTCGTCAGATGAGAGGACCGCGAGGAGCGGACCGGATCTCGAAGCACGACTGCTGCTCCTCCTGTCGAGGATCCGCCTCGAGCCGGAGCACGTCGCGAGGGCCCGTGCCCTCATCGACGAGGGCACGGTGCGATGGGGGGTGTTCCTGGAGCGGGCCGCGCGGCACAAGGTCCTCCCCCTCGTCGGTCGGCACATCGCGGAGCACGGGCTGAGCCGCGGCGACACGGGTGACGGGACGCAGGGCATCCCGTTCGCCTGGGTCTACCCCACGGTCCTCGTCGGCAACCGCGACAGGAACCACGCCCTCGCGGACGAGGCCCTCCTGGTGTCGCGCGCGTTCGAGCGGCACGGCCTCGCGCACGCCATGCGGAAGGGGCTCGTCGTGGCCCAGGCGCTCTACGGCGACATCGGCGCCCGGCGGATCAACGACATCGACTTCCTCATCGCGCGCGACGACGCTCCCGCCGCCGACGCCGCCCTGCAGGACCTCGGGTACGTCCAGGGGAAGATCACCCGGGAGGGCGACCGCATCGAGCGGTTCTCCCGCGCCACCCAGATCTTCTGGCGGACGAACCTCACCAACCAGCTGCCGTACGTGAAGCTGGGCGCACGACCGGACCTCCCCGTGGTCAACGTCGACCTGTGCCACGCCCTCTTCCAGAAGGACGTCGCCGACGGCGACACCACGCCCGAGGTGCTCGCCCGCGCGGGGAGGACGCCGCTCGGCGGCGGATCCATGCCGCGGCTCGAACCCGTGGACGAGCTCCTCGACCTGTGCGCGCATCTGCACAAGGAGGCCACGGGCCTGCTCTTCGTCGAACAGGGCGTGGATCTGCAGATCAGCAAGTTCCTCGACGTCTCCGCATCCGCCTCCGCGCTCGGGGCCGACGCCTGGGACACGGTGCTCGGCCGCGTCGCCTCGAGCGGCCAGCGCCGGGTCATCCACTACTCCCTCGCCTTCGCGGAGGCCCTCTACCCCGGGAGCGTCCCGCCGCGCGTGCTCGACGCGCTCCGGCCCGCCGACCTGTCCCACCTCGACGAGTACGGCGCCGCCGACGGGAGCCCCACGCGGTGGGACATCCCCTTCCCCGACCGGCTCTTCGCGGAGGCGCCGGCCGGCCCCTCCGCCGCCGCCACCTCGACCGTTCCCCACGCATGACAGGAGATGAAGTGACCGGACACCCGGACGACGTCGAACGCTCCGCCCGGCTGCTCGCCGTGCTCACCACCGTGCTGGAGCTGACCCCGGAGGGGCCGCCCCTCACCTGGGGATCCGACCTGGGCGGGCTCGGCCTCGACTCGCTCACCACGGTGGAGACGGTGCTGCAGCTCGAGGAGGCCTTCGACGTCGAGCTCCCGGACGAGGCGCTCGCGCCCGCCACCTTCGCGACCCCGCTGACCCTGTGGGGCGCCGTGGAGCGGGCCATCGCCGACGCGGACGGAGCACTCTCGTGATCGTCGCCATCGTCGGGCCCGACGGCGCCGGGAAGTCGACGGCGACCCGGCAGGTGACGGCGCACCTGCGCGGACGCGGCGACACCGCGACCCTGGTGGACCGGTGGGACATCGTGGGCGACCCCCGCTATCGCGCGGCCCGGTTCATGCAGGCATCGGTCGCGGAGACCCGCCAGTGCGTCGCGGAGATGCCCGGCGCCTCCCGGTTCCTGTTCCTCATGTGGTCCATCGGCTACGCGCTGGAGGCCCGCCCGCGGGTCCCCGGCGCGGTCACGGTGCTCGACGGGTACTGGATGAAGCACGCCGCGAGCGAGGCCGCCTACGGGGTGGACCGGGAGTGGATCGAGTCGGTCGTCGCCGGGCTCCCCCCGACGGACGAGGTCGTGTACCTCCGCGTGACGCCCGACGTCGCCTGGGCGCGCAAGGAGGACGGCGACGTCGTCCCCTACGAGTGCGGCATGGATCCCTCCTGCTCCCGCGCGTCGTTCGTGGCGCACCAGACGCGGATCCTCGAGGTCATGGACGGGTGGGCGGAGCGCGACGGCTGGACGGTCGTGGACGCCTCGGGCGACCGGGACGCCGCGCGCCGCGCGATCGTCGCGCGCCTCGACCGGCCGGGTGGCCGCGCATGACGCCGGCCGGACCCGCCTCCGTCGTCCCCCGTCGCCACCCGCTGGCGGCCGCCCTCCCCCGTCCCCGTCCCCGTCCCCGTCCCCGAGAAGGAAGCATCTGATGCAGACACGGAAGAGGCTGCTGGTCGTCGGCAGCGGCGCCGCCGAGGCCTATCGGCTCTATTCGCTCGAGTCCATCGCGCGCGCCTTCGACGTCGTGCTCCTCGACGACGCCCCACCGACCTGGCAGTCGCCCCACGTGGTCGACGCGGTCGTCACGCCCTTCGACGAGGCCCTGGACGCGCTCGATCCGCTGCTCGCGGAGCAGCCGGTCGACGGCGTGATGACGTGGGACGAGCGGCGCCTCGACCTCGTGGCGCGGATCGCGACCCGGCACGGCCTGCGCGGTCCGGCCCCCGAGGTCGTCGAGGCGTGCCGCGACAAGTGGCGGACCCGGAGCGTCCTCGCCGCGGCCGGGGTGCCGTCGGCGCGGTCGATCCTCACCCGCACGGTCGACGAGGCGATCGACGCCGCCCGGGAGATCGGCTACCCCGTGGTCGTGAAGCCGCGCTCCCTCGCGGGCAGCATCGGCGTGCAGCGGGTGGACCACCCGGACGGGATGCGGTCCGCGTGGGAGCTCGCCGACGGCGCGGTGATGGCCACGGTCATCGCGCGTCCCGGTGTCCTCGTCGAGGAGTACCTGACGGGCGACGAGTTCAGCCTCGAGTGCGTCACGGCGGACGGCGCCACCGACGTCGTGGCGATCACGCGGAAGCAGGTCGGCAGCCCGCCCTACTTCGAGGAGCTGGGGCACGTCGTGGACGCGGCGGACCGCGCGAGCGGCTGGGCCGATGAGGCGGCGGACGTGGCGCGCCGCGCGCTCGACGCCCTCGGCGTGCGTGTCGGCGTCAGCCACGTGGAGGTGCGGATCGACGGGAGCGGGCCCCGGATCATCGAGGTGAACGGCCGGCTCGGCGGGGACCTGATCCCGCACCTGGTGCACCTCGCCACCGGCGTGGACCTGTCGCTCGCCGCCGCCTGCGTCGCCACGGGGGTCGAGGTCCCCCGGGCTCCCGTGATCTCCCGGGCGGCGGGGATCCACTTCTTCACGCCACCGGAGGCCGGGACCTTCGTCGAGCACCGCGTGGGCTCCTGGGCGGACGAGCCCTGGGTCGAGCGCTGCGTGTGGGTCCGCGCCCACGGCGACCGGATGGGGCTGCCGCCCGACGTCTTCATGGCGCGCCTCGGCTTCGCGGTGCTCACGGGGGACGACGCCGAGACCGTGCGGGAGCGCGCCCGCATCGCCGCCGCGGGCACCCGCATCACCATGGGCTCCGCGGCGGTCGCCCGATGAGCGGCCCGATCGTCGTCCTCTCGACCCTCAGCACCTCCCTGGAGCGGGAGCTCGCGGCCCGCGGGCGAGCGGTCATCGTGCTGGTCCCCCGCGCCGTCGTGCACGAGCGTGCGCGGCCGGACTGCGCCGTCCGGGGCGTCGACCGCTGGGACGACTACACGGAGCTCGCCCGCCTCGCCGCCGATCTCGAGCGGCAGGGTGTCGTGGCCGTCGCGACGACCGACGAGCGCTGCCTGCGCGCGGCCGCCTTCCTGCGGGCGGTCCTCGGCCTCCCCGGGCTCGGCTTCGACGACGCGGTGGCGTTCACGGACAAGGCCGTCATGAAGGCGCGGCTGCGCGCCCACGGCGTCGCGGTGGCGGAGGGGGAGGTCGTCCACGCGGTCGACGACCTCCCGGACGTCGCCGCGCGTCTCGGCTGGCCGCTCCTCGTCAAGCCGCGCTCCGGCTTCAGCGCCATCAGCACGCACGTGATCCGCGATCCCGGGCATCTCGCGCAGCTGCAGGCGGACGGGGTCCTGCGCCGGGCGCCGTCGATCGGGACCCGGCACCCCGCGCTGTCCGCGACGGACGGGCTCGGGCCGCTCGGCTCCTCCCCGCGGGGCTTCCTCACGGAGGCCTGCGTCGACGTCGACGTCGAGTTCCAGTGCGAGCTCCTGCGACGCGGCGGCGAGGAGGTGTACTGCCTGCCCTTCCGCTACTCCGCGCCGCTCCTGGAGGCCGGCGACAGGGTCGGTGCCGCCCACATCGGCTCGTCGTCCGAGGACGCCCGCCGCGTGCGGGACATCACCCGATCCGCCGCCGACGCGCTCGGCCTCCGCGACGGCTTCGCGCACGCCGAGGTGTTCCGGCTCCGGGACGGCACGTGGCTGCTGGGCGAGATCGGCGCGCGTCCCGGCGGAGCGCAGACGCCGAGGATCATGGCCCTCCAGCACGGCATCGACGTCGTCGCCCAGGCGGCCGACCTCGTGGAGGGCATCACGACGCCGCTCGCGGTCGAGGAGGCCGAGCAGTCGACGGCGTGGGTCAGCATCCCCGCGCCCACGGGCATCGTCACGGCCATGACGCCCGTCGAGGAGCTGCGCGCGCTGCCCGGCGTCGTCGACGTGGTGATGGAGATCGCGGTCGGCGACACCTCGACGGGCCCGCTGGGCTCGCTCGCGCACGCCGGATACGTCTTCTGCGCCGCGGCGACGACGGAGCGCGCCCTCGCGCTCGCCGCATCCGCGGCCGCCAGCTGCGTCATCGAGACGACGGGATCGGAGGTGACGGCGCATGCCTGACGCGGTCGCTCCCGGCGCCCCGGCCGACCCCGGCTCGCCCCTCCGCTCCAACCGCGACTTCCTCCGGCTCTGGGCGGGCCAGGCGGTCTCCCTCACCGGGTCGTTCGCGGGCCAGCTGGTCTTCCCCCTCGTGGCGGTCCTCACGCTCCAGGCGTCCCCGTTCGAGCTCGGGCTGATCTCCGCGTCCCAGTACCTCCCGGTGCTGTTCATGACCGTGATCGCCGGGTACTGGCTCGACCGCATCCGCCGGCGTCCGGTGCTGGTGTGGGCCAACATCACGCGCGCGGCCCTCCTCGGCGGCGCCGCGGTGCTCGTGGCGACCGGTGCCCTCTCCGTCTGGAGCTGGTGCCTCGTCGCCTTCCTCCTCGGGTCGATCACCGCCGTGTTCGACGTCGCCTGGCACTCGTACATGCCGACGGTCGTCCGCCGCGATCAGCTCGTGGACGCCAACGCCCGGCTCCAGGCGACCTACTCGTCGACCCAGGTGCTCGGCACCGCGTCGGGGGGCGTGCTGCTGACTGTCCTGACGCCCGTGGCCGCGTTCGGCTGGAACATGGCCGCCTACCTCGTCGCCGCGTTCCTCTTCGCGTCGATCCGCGGGCACGAGCCGCCGCTGGAGCGGCCCGTCGCGGGCGAGGGGTTCCTCGTGCAGCTCACCCGGGGATTCCGCTTCGTGTGGGCCGACCTGCCGATCCGCGCGATGATGCTGTCCGGCGCGTGGTTCAACTTCTGCGAGCAGGCCCTGCTGACGCTGTTCCTCATCTACGGCGCGAAGGACCTGGGGCTGGATCCGGCCCTGCTCGGCCTGTCGATCGGCCTCGGCAGCGTGGGGGCGACCCTCGGCGCGGTCGTGGCCCGACGGCTCGGCGACCGCTTCGGCACCCGCGCGACCTTCGTCGCGACGATGGGCCTGACGGCGATCTCGCCGCTGCTCATCCCGCTGAACGGCTCGGGCGGCATCGTGGCGGTCGTCTCGATCATCGTCGCCTTCAACGGCTACGGGCTCGGCCAGACCGTGTTCAACGTGTTCAGCGTCGCGCTGCGTCAGGAGCGGACCCCGACGGCGCTCCTCGGACGCGTGAGCGCGGCATTCCGGACCGTCGCCTTCGGCATGCTCCCCGTGGGGGCTCTCGTCGGCGGAGCGCTGGGGCAGACCATCGGCGTCCGGATGGCGATCTTCGTGGTCGTCGGCCTCTTCGTCGCGGGGTGGGTCGTGTTCGCGCTCACGGCGGCGAAGGCGATCCCCGGCCGCGCGGACGCGGGGACCGGAGCCGAAGCCCAGGCGCCGGCGGAGGCGGAGACGTCGGCGGAGACGGAGACGTCGGACCGCGGGCGGACGGATCGATGACGGGCACCGCGCCACGCCCGCCCGACGGGGACGGCTCCGCGGAGCCCGTCGGAGCCGGGCCGCTGACCCACGGGCAGCTCTCGCTGTGGCGGGACATCGAGGGGCTCGCGCGCGGACGGTGGCACGAGGCCAATCTGGTGCGGCGCTGGCGACCCGGCGGACGCGTCACGGCGAGCGGTCTCCGGGATGCGGCGGCGCGGCTGCAGCTCAGCCACGCCGGTCTGCGGACGACCTTCTCGTTCACCGACCCGCCGAGCCAGCACGTCGCTCGACCCGCCGAGATCGACGTCGAGCTCGAGGTCCTCATGCCGGAGGAGGTCGACGCCTACGCCGCCCGGCCCTTCGACCTGACGCGCGGGATCGGCTGGCGGGTGGGTCTGATCGCCCCGGGGGACGACGCCTCGGTCGTCCTCGTCGTGCACCACCTGATAGCCGACGGACACGGGCTCGACCTCATGCGGGACGACCTCGGACGGCTGCTCCGGCACGGCGAGATCGCGCCAGGAGTGGCCCCGCTGACCCTGGTCGCGGCCGAGACGAGCCCGATCGGCCGGCGCCGGGCCGACGCCGCCCTCCGGCACTGGGCGGAATCGCTCGACCGGCCCGGGCGTCGTGACGGGCTCCCCCCGTCCGCCGACGTCCCGCTGAGCCATGTCGAGATGGCGACGGGGGTGCGGCGGGAGGAGCTCGCGGCCGGCCTGCCGCCGCGGGCGTCGCCGATGGCCGCCGTGCTGTCGGCCCTGGCCCGCCGCGCCTCGACCGACGACGCGGGGCTCTTCGTGCGCATCATGGTCTCGAACCGGATCTCCGCCGAGCGGCGGCGGTGCGTCACCACGATGAACGAGTGGGTCCCCGCGACCCTGCCCGGATCCGGCCAGGACCCGAGAGCCGCGGCCCTGTCCGCGGCGGCTGCCGCGGCGGCGGGCCTCCGACACGGCATCTACGACGTCGACGGCCTCCGCGAGGTGCTCCGCAGCCGCGGGCTGAGCACGGCGGACATGGACGACGCGCTGTCGTTCAACCACATCGACGTGCCCGCGGGCACCTCCCCCTCGGCCGGGCCACCGGGCGAGATCAGGGTGGATCACGTCGGGATCACCGTGGGCCCCCGGGCCTACCTCCGCGCCCTGGCGGGAGACGAGCTGGTCCTCAGCTTCCGCGTGGCCGACGAACCGGGATGGCGGTCGTGGGCCGAGGCGCAGCTGCTCGGCATGCGGGAGCAGCTGATGGCCCTCAGCCGCTCCTGAGGCCGGTCGTCACAGCGCGATCGTGCTGCCGTCGGCCGGATCGAGCAGCACCGCGCCCGGCCGCTGGCCGGTCGCCCACTCGATCCGTCCGATCGCGAGATCGCGTCCCGCAGCGGAGAGCACGCGGTCGTGCACGGGGAACGTGCGGCGCGGCGCCGCGGCGAGCACGTAGTCGATCGCCTCGCCGAGCTTCATCCACGGCGCCGCGAGGGGCACGGCGAGGACCTCCGGCTCGACACCCGCGGGCAGGACGAACGCGTCGCCGCCGTAGTAGAGGACGCCTTCCACGAGGCACCCGAGGTTCTCCGGGGCGGGCACGGACGCGTGCACGCGGGCGTGGGTCGTCCGGGTGAACGCGAGCGTGAACGGCCCCGCCTCGACGGCCCGGTCGCTCTCCACGACGACGACGCCGTCCGTCCCGATGCGCTCGGCGACGGCGGCCGTCGTGTAGACGACCGGGGCAGGGCCCGACGAGCGGACGCGGTCGAGCCACTCCGGGGTCCAGTGATCGGGATGGTCGTGCGTGATGACGATGGCCGCCAGCTCGCCGCGGACCGTGATCTCCTCGGTCAACGAGCCGGGGTCGAACAGCACGGAGGCCTCGCCGTCGCCGACGCTGAAGGAGGAGTGCCCGTGCTTCGTCAGCGTCAGCGATCGGGTCATGCGGCCGGCCCCGCCTCGAGCAGGGCGACGAAGCCGCGGACAGCAGCGCGCATGGCCTCGTCGTCCCGGGTGGCCTTCGCGAGCACGTAGCCGCCCTGCACCACGGCGACCGCGGCGTACGCCAGGTCGCCGGCGCGGTCCCCCGCGCCGCGCTCGACGAGCACGTCGCGCACGAGTCCGACGAGCTCCGTGAAGTACCCGGAGATCGCCGCCGAGAGCTCCGGATCGGCATCGACGGCGGGGTCCGCCGTGAGCCGGCCGATGCGGCAGCCGCGGGTGGCCGCGCGATCACGGACGAGGTACGCGACGAGGCGCTCGTGCGCCTCGCCGTCGCCGCGGAGCTGGTCGACGGCCGAACGCAGGCTCGTCGAGATGGACTCGGTCACCGCCGCCCGGGCGAGGTCGCGCTTGGCGGGGAAGTGGTGGTAGAGGCTCCCCTGCGTGACGCCGCTGGAGTCCATGACGTCGCGGGGGGAGGTGGCGCTGATGCCGTTGTCCCAGAAGAGCTCCTGGGCTGCCGAGATGAGTCGGGTGCGGGGTGCGGGATCTGTTGTCGTCGTCATGCCGCCACCATACCTACCTCAAGGTATGGCGTCAACGGGAGCCGGGACGCGATGCGGGGACCGCGCGGGAGGCGGGCGTCGGTAGCCTCGCAGGAGGCGCCGTGACGGCTCCGCCCGAGGGCCGGCGCCGATCGGAGGACCCCATGCCCGAGAACGCGACCGCGACCGAGGACGCCACTGCAGCCGATGGCGCCCCGGCGCGCTACGACGTCGCCGTCATCGGCGCCGGACCCGCGGGCACCGCCGCCGCCCTGCGCGCCGCCGAGCTGGGCGCGTCCGTCGTGGTGCTGGAGGCCGGCCGCGTCGGCGGCACGTGCGTCAACACCGGATGCGTGCCCACGCGCGTGCTCGCGAAGACCGCGCGGCTCGTGCGCGAGGTGCGCTCCGCGGGCGAGAACGGGATCGGCGTGGGCGAGCCGACGCCGCACTGGCCGTCGATCGTCGCGCGCGTGCACGCGCAGGTCGACCGCGTGCGCTCGCTCAAGGACGAGGCCGCGCGGTTCGAGGCGGCGGGCGTGACGCTGATCCACGAGGGCCGGGCGCGCTTCGTCGACGACCGCACGCTCGTGCTCGACAGCGGCAGGCGGGTCACCGCGGGCGCGATCATCGTGTGCGTCGGCGGCCACTCGAAGCGCCTGCCCGTGCCCGGCGCCGAGCTCGCGACCGTGCCCGAGGACGTGCTCGCGCTGCCGGGGATCCCCCGCCGCCTCGCCGTCATCGGCGCGGGCAACACGGGCGCGCAGCTCGTCACGGTGTTCCGCTCGTTCGGGTCCGAGGTCACGCTGCTCGATGTCGCGCCCCGCGTGCTCACCGCGTCCGACGAGGCGATCTCCGAGGCCGTCGCCGACGCGTTCACCGCGCAGGGCGTGCGCGTGCGCACCGGCATCGACACGGTGACGGGCCTCACGAAGACGGGCGACGGATCCATCACCCTGCTCTGGCGCGACGGCGACCGCCCGCAGTCCTCCAGCTTCGACGCCGTGATCATGGCCACCGGCTGGCCCGCCGACGTCGACGACCTGGGGCTCGAGAGCGCCGGCGTCGAGGTGGAGCGCTCGGCGATCCCCGTCGACCGCTACCTCCGCACGCGCGTGCCGCACATCCTCGCGGTGGGCGACGCCAACGGCAAGGACATGCTCGTGCAGGCGGCGCAGTCCGAGGGCGAGGCGGCGGCCGAGAACGCGGTGCTCGGGGTCAACCGGCGGATCCCGCTGCAGCTCCTCCCGGCCGGCGGCTTCACCGACCCCGATTACGCGGGCGTCGGCCTCACCCAGGCGGAGGCGCGCGAGCGCGACGGCGCGTGCGTGATCGCGCGGGTGCCGTTCGCCGAGGTCGACCGCGCCGTGATCGACGACCGGGAGGCCGGATTCCTCCTCCTCATCGCCGACCGCCGTCGCGAGCTGATCCTCGGGGCGCACGCCGTGGGCGAGAACGCGGTCGAGGTGATCCAGTCGGTCACCACCGCGATGGCCGCGGGCGTCGACGTGTCCACGCTCGCGCACGTGCGCTTCGCGTACCCGACATACAGCGCGATCATCGGGATCGCCGCCCGGCGGCTGCTCCAGGAGGACGACCGGGCGGGCGAGCTCGACTGAGGCGACGCCCGGGCGGGCGTGGTCGGATGGACGCATGACCGCGCTCATCGTCACGGCCCACCCCGATCCCGACTCCCTCACCCATGAGGTCGCCCGCCGACTGGAGGCCGCGCTCGAAGCGTCCGACGGCCCCGGCGCATCCGGCGTCACGACGGCGCACCTCGCGCAAGAGGGCTTCGACCCGGTGTTCGGCATTGCCGACCGGGGCGCGTACTCCGGCGACGCCCCCGCGCCCGCGGACGTCGTCGCCGAGCAGGCGCGCCTCGACGCCGTGGACCACGTCGTGCTCGTCTTCCCCGTGTGGTGGTGGTCGATGCCCGCGCTGCTCAAGGGCTGGATCGACCGCACCTTCATCGGCGGCTGGGCCTTCGACATCGACGACGACGGGCGCGTGCACACGCACCTCGAGCGCCTCACCGTGCACCTCCTGCCCGTCGCCGGCTTCGGCCGCGCGTCGTTCGCCCGGCACGGCTACCTGTCCGCGTTCCAGACGCAGATCGGCCACGGGATCATCGACTACTGCGGCGCGCGCCACGGCGCCCTGGCGTTCGTGCACGACTCCGAGTCGGGCGACCGCGACGCCGTGGGCGGCGAGGTGGAGCGCGCCGTCGCCGAGGTCGTCGCGGCGATCACGGCTGCGTGACGCGCGGGGAGATGACGACGGCTGACGTGCGGGACGGTGCCCGCGCCGGACGACCGGCACCGCCTACCGTCGTGCCATGAGCGAGTCGCCCACCCCGCCGCACGACGAGACCTCGACGCAAGCCGCGCACCCCGCCGTCAGGATCCGCCCCGCCCGCGCCGAGGACATGCGGCGGGTCGCGGAGCTGCGCTGGCGGTGGAGCGTCGAGGAGTCCGGCACGGCACCCGCGACCGACGAGGCCGGCTACGTCGCGGCGACCACCGCATTCGCCGCGGCGCACCCCGACACGCACCGGTGCATCGTCGCGGAGGCGGACGGCGAGGTGGTGGGCATGGCCTGGCTCGCCCTCACGGATCGCCCGCCGACGCCGGACGACCTGAGCCGGGTCGCCGGCGACGTCCAGTCCGTCTACGTCCTGCCGGCGCTGCGCGGATCCGGGACGGGCGCGCGGCTCGTGGCGGCGCTGCTGGATCACGCCCGGGCGCGGGGCTGCCGGTACGTCCGCGTGCACTCCAGCGCCCGCGCGATGAGCCTCTACGCGCGCGCCGGGTTCGCGGTCGACGAGACGTACCGCGTCGTGCGCCTCTGAGGCGCGGGCGCCGGGATCACGCGGAGGCGCGCGCCGTCCGCCGCCGCTCGGCCGCGGTCATCACGAGGTACAGCGTCGTCCAGAGCACGAGGCCCGTGGCGAGGAAGATCCCGACGACCGCGAGCACGCCGCCCGCCGTGTCCACGGGGAACCAGCCGCTGAGGAGGAGCGCCGGGAGGACCGTCACGAGCATGAGCGCGAAGTGCGTGATGGACTGCCGGGTGAGGCTCCAGCGGTCAACCTGGTAGAGGAGCGAGCCGGCGGCGGTCGCGGCGACGATCACGCCGACCGCGAGGGTGGAGCGGCCGTCGGCGGTCTGGCCGGAGGCGAGCAGGTGCGCGCCGATCGCCGACATGGCGACCAGCGGGATCCCGCCGAGGAGCGCGGCGCGGAGGAGCAGGCGCGGGCGGGGCACGGCCGCGGGATCGGGCGTCGGCGACGCGACCTCTCGTGCTCGTGCTCGTCGCATGGAGCCTCCCGCGACCAGTCGACCACGGGCCGCGCAGGGACGGAACCCCCGGTGAGGGCGCCGTGTCGCGCATGCCCGCGGGGATCGCGCGATCGCTACGGTGGGTCTCGGCCTCCGCACCGGGTCGCATCAGCCCACCAGGGAGTCCGCCGTGCTCATCACCCTCACCTCGACGGCGCCCTCGGCGTCGGACCTCAGCCATCTGCTCCGCAAGCACCCGGCCAAGGCGCAGTCCTTCGACCTCGCCGTCGGCACCGCGCACGTCCTCTACCCGGAGGCGACCGACGAGCGGTGCACCGTGGCGCTGCTGCTGGAGGTGGACCCGATCGCGCTCGTCCGCTCCACGCGCTTCCGGAGCTCAGGTGCGTCGAGCATCGCGCACTACGTGAACGACCGGCCCTACGCGTCGTCGTCGATGCTCGCGGTCGCGCTCGGGCACGTGTTCCGCACGGCGATGGGCGGCCGCAGCGACACGTTCCCGGAGCTGGCGGCGGGCACCCTGCCCCTCCGAATCACGGTCGCGGCCCTCCCCGCGCGCGGTGGCGCCGACCTCGTGCGCGACCTGTTCGCGCCGCTCGGCTGGCAGGTGGAGGCGACGCCCGTGCCGCTGGATCCCGCGCGCCCCGGCTGGGGCGACTCCCCGTACGTCGACCTCCTGCTCACCGGCGAGGTCCGCCTCGCCGACGCGCTGCGCCACCTCTACGTGCTGCTGCCCGTGCTCGACGACGGCAAGCACTACTGGGTCTCCGAGGACGAGGTGGGCAAGCTGCTCCGCGCCGGCGACGGCTGGCTGGCCGACCACCCGGCGCGCGACCTCATCACGCGCCGCTACCTCGCGCACCAGCGCGACCTCGTGGGCGAGGCGGGCGAGCTGCTCGACGCGGGATCCGATGGGCCCGCGGACGCCGCTGCAGCCACGGATGCGGGTGTCCTCGCGCCGCGCTCCCCCTCGCTCGCCCGCCTGCGCGCGGAGACGGTGCACGCCGTGCTCACGGAGCTCGGCGCCCGCACGGTCGCGGACGTGGGCTGCGGATCCGGCGCGCTGCTGCGGCACCTGGTGGCCGATCCCGCGTTCACGACGATCATCGGCACCGACGTCTCCGCGTCCGACCTCGAGGCCGCGGCCCGTCGCCTCGACCTCCGCGAGGCGGGCGACCGGGTTCGCGAGCGGATCCGGCTGCTGCAGTCGTCCGCGACGTACGAGGACCCGCGCATCGCCGGCCTCGACGCGATCGTGCTGATGGAGGTGATCGAGCACGTGGACCCCGACCGGCACGCGGCCCTCGAGGCGAGCGTGTTCGGATCCGCCTCCCCCGCCGCGGTCGTCGTCACGACCCCGAACGCCGAGCACAACGCGCTCTACCCGGGGCTCGCCACGGGCGCCCTCCGCCACCCCGACCACCGGTTCGAGTGGACCCGGGCGGAGTTCGCCGCATGGGCGGAGCGCGTGGCCGTCCACCACGGCTACCTGGTGGAGATCCGGCCCGTCGGCGACGCGGATCCCGTCCACGGCTCCCCCACCCAGCTCGCCCTGTTCCGGAAGGCCACGCGATGACCGACTCGATCCTCCCGGACCCGCTGCCCATCCCGCGCATGTCGCTCGTGCTGCTCGTCGGCGCGAGCGGATCCGGCAAGTCCACCTTCGCGCGCACGCACTTCGGCCCGTACGAGGTGCTGTCGAGCGACGTCTTCCGCGGCCTCGTCTCGAACGACGAGAACGACCAGAGCGCGACGTCCGCCGCCTTCGAGGCGCTGCGGCACGTCGCCGCGCACCGCCTCCGCCGGGGGCTGATGACCGTGATCGACGCCACGAACGTGCAGCCCGAGTCGCGCCGATCCCTCGTGCAGCTCGCGCGCGACCACGACGTGCTGCCCGTCGCGATCGTGCTGGACGTGCCGGTCGGCGTGTGCGTGGAGCGGAACGCCGCCCGCACGGACCGCACGTTCGGCGCGTCCGTCGTGAAGCGCCAGCACGACCAGCTCCAGCGGTCGCTGAAGGGCCTCGGCCGCGAGGGCTTCCGCAGGGTGCACGTGCTCCGCGGCGTGGACGAGATCGCCGCCGCGCGCTTCACGGTCGCGCCGCTCCTCAACGACCTCCGCCACGAGCGCGGCCCCTTCGACGCGATCGGCGACGTGCACGGCTGCCGCGCGGAGCTCGAGACGCTGCTCGGGGAGCTGGGCTACGAGATCCGGCGCGACGAGCGGGGCCGACCGGTCGACGCCGCGCACCCGGAAGGCCGCCGCGTCGTGTTCCTCGGCGACCTCGTGGACCGCGGACCCGACACCCCGGGGGTGCTCCGCCTCGCGATGGGCATGGTGCGCGCCGGCCATGCGTTCGCGGTGCCCGGCAACCACGAGGACAAGCTCGTGAAGGCGCTGCAGGGGAAGAAGGTGCGGGTCGCGTACGGCCTGGCCGAGTCGCTGGCGCAGCTCGCCGAGGAGGACGAGGCGTTCCGCGTCGACGTCGAGCGGTTCTGCCGCGAGCTCGTCTCGCACCTCGTGCTCGACGGCGGCGACCTCGTCGTCGCGCACGCCGGCCTGATCGAGGCGTACCAGGGCCGCGCGTCCGGCCGCGTGCGCGCGTTCGCGCTCTGGGGCGACGCCACGATCGGCGAGACCGACGAGCGCGGCCTGCCCGTGCGCCGCGACTGGGCGCTCGACTACCGCGGATCCGCGACGGTCCTCTACGGGCACGTCGCCGGGGTCGGGACCGAGTGGGTCAACGGCACCATGTGCCTCGACACCGGATGCGTCTTCGGCGGCGAGCTCACCGCCCTCCGCTGGCCCGAGCGCGAGGTCGTCGCCGTGCCCGCCGAGCGGGTGTGGTCGGAGCCGGCCGTGCCGCTCGGCCGCCGGTACGCCTCGTCCGCCGCCGCGTCCGGATCGGGATCCGTCGCGGACGACGCGCGCGCCCCCGGCCTGCTCCGCATCGACGACGTGCTCGGCAAGCAGGTCGTGGAGACGCGGGCCTTCGGCCGGGTCGGGATCCGCGAGGACGCCGCCGCCGGCGCCCTCGAGACCATGAGCCGCTTCGCCGTCGACCCGCGGCACCTCCTCTACCTGCCGCCGACGATGAGCCCGCCCGCGACCTCGCCCCGTGACGACGTGCTCGAGCACCCGGCCGAGGCGTTCGAGGCGTACCGGCGCGACGGGCTCGAGCGGGTGATCTGCGAGGAGAAGCACATGGGATCCCGCGCGGTCGTGCTCCTCACCCGCGACCCGGCCCGCTTCGGCGCGCCCGGGGGCTGGCGCGGCGTCGTGCACACGCGCACCGGCCGCCCGTTCTTCGGCGCCGACGACACGGACGCGCTGCTCGCCCGGCTGGACGCCGCGGTGGATTCGGCCGGGCTGTGGGCGGAGCTCGACACGTCGTGGATCCTGCTCGACGCCGAGCTGCTGCCGTGGTCGGCGAAGGCCGGACCGCTGATCCGCGACCAGTACGCGTCCGTCGGCGCCGCGGCGACCGCCGCGTTGCCCGCCGCCGTCCGCACGCTCGAGCAGGCGGCTGCGAACGGCATCGACGTCGCCGACCTCCTCGAGCGCACGCGCGCCCGGGCCGCCGACGCCGAGGCGTACGTCGCCGCGTACCGGCGCCACGCCGCGCCCTACGACGGCCTAGACGACGTGCGCCTCGCCCCGTTCCAGCTCCTCGCCACCGAGGGCGCGACGCACCTGGCGCGCGAGCACGCGTGGCACCTGGCGCTGGCCGGGCGGCTGGCGGACGCGGATCCGGGCCTCGTGATCCCCACGCGCTCCCGCGAGGTCGACCTCGCTTCGCCGGAGGCGGAGGCGGCCGCGACGCGCTGGTGGCAGGAGCTGACGGACGCGGGCGGCGAGGGCATGGTCGTGAAGCCCGTCGCCGGTCTCGTCCGCGGGCGGAAGGCGCTCGCGCAGCCGGGCATCAAGGTGCGCGGCCGCGAGTACCTGCGGATCGTCTACGGCCCCGACTACACGGAGCCCGCGAACCTCCACCGCCTCCGCGACCGCGACGTCGGGCACAAGCGGTCGATGGCGCTCCGCGAGTACGCGCTCGGCGTGGAGGCGGTCGAGCGCTTCGTCGCGGGCGAGCCGACGTGGCGCGTGCACCAGGCGGTCTTCGCCGTGCTGGCGATGGAGTCCGAGCCGGTGGATCCGCGGCTGTGATCGCGAGCCCGTGTGGACGCTCGGGGGCCGCGCGGCGCGCCCGCGGCTAGCCTCGCGGGATGCCCGCCGCCCCCGCCGCCCGATCCGGCGGGGTGCGCGCGGTCACCCGTGCGGGGCACGTCCTCGCGTCGGTCGTGATGGGGATCCTGCTGGCCGTGCTGACGCTGGGCCTCGCGCTCGACGGATCCCTTCGGGGCCTCGACGACCGGGACGCCTGACGGCCGCGCCGACGCCCGCCGCGGCGACGCGGCATCAGGCAGGAGGCGCGACGGCCCACGCGGTCGTGGCGTCGCACGCATCCGGGATCCCCGGACGGTCGCGCAGGTCGCGCGGCGACGTGGGCTCCGAGACCGTCCCGCCGCCGAACGAGACCTGTTCACCGAGCGCGTGCACCTCGTCGCCGGTGGTGAGCGTCGCGCCGTCCCAGGAGGTGGTCTGCTCCGGGAAGAGCGGCAGGACGAGGTCGGTGCCCTCGTCGCCCGGCGTCCCCCTCTCGAGGTAGACGCACCCGTCGCGCACGACGAGCACCCCGGCCACCAGGGCCGCGTTCGCGAAGCCGTCGGACACGTAGGTGGCGATCCGGGCGGGAGCGACGTCGTCGTCGTGGGGCTCGAGCACGAGGTCGAGGGACGGCTCGTCCTCGCGGTCGAGGACCACGTCGAGCCGCTCGACGGCCGTCCGCCCCTCGGGCACGGCGACCGCGTACGTGGTGGGGCCCAGGTCGTCGGTGCACGCGGGGCCGCCCATGACCTCCATGCCGACGCGCAGCCCGCCTCCGTCGATGCGCACCGACGTCGGGGCCTCCGGACAGCTCGACGAGCCGTAGGTGGTGACGAGGAAGCGCTGGCCGACCTCGAGCCAGCGCACGTCCGGATCCGTGTGCGCCGGGCCCTCGAACGTGACCAGCCCCGCCCCGGCGGCGTCGAAGCGCTGCCCGACGACGATCGGCTGGGGCGGGTGGGTCGCCACGAGGACGACCGCGGCCAGCGCGGCGGCTCCGATCGCCGCGGTGGCCACGCCGATGCGCGTCATCGTCCGCGTGAAGACGGGATCGCTCCCGTGGCCGTCCTCGCGTCGCCGCATGCGCGCTCCCTCCGCTGCCCGAGTCGACCACACGCCTGCCGTGCGGACCACCCTCCCGATCGGGTGGGGCGCCGGGCCCGGCGCGGATCACGCCCCGCCGCGGTTCCCCTCCAGCGTGAAGGTGAAGACGTCCTCGTCGAACGCGCTGTAGCCCGCGTAGTCGAGCAGCTCGTAGAGGCGGGCGCGGGTCTGCATCTCGGGCACCTTCGACGCGAGCGTCCCCTCCTCCAGGATCGCGTCGAGGCCGCGCTCGGCGGCGCCCATCGCGAGGCGCAGCAGCGACACGATCAGCCTCACGGACTGCCGACCGCCACCGCTCGCAGACACCATCGGTGGACGACGGGCGCGATGCTGCTCCTAGCGGAGCTACCTTCGGCGGACCACCGGCCGGGGTGATCCCGGTATCCGATTGAAGGGATCTCTGATCATGACCACACGAGGCACCGTCGCCTCTCGAATCGTCGCCGGCATCTGCCTGGCGACACTCTTCAACATCCCGGCGATGGCCGCTACGGCCGCTGAGCCCCCCTCCTCGCATCCTCTGAGCATGGCGTCTGGCGCTCACCCGATCTCCACCGGCGCGACCGCCGACCGAGTCTGGTTCGTGGGCTCTCCGACAGAATCCTTTTCCGACGTGGTCGCGCGCGCGATCGCTGCCGACCCGGCATCCGCCCGCGAATGGAAGGACGTGCTCTCGGGCGTCACATCGCGGGTACAAGGAGGTGCCGACGTCCATCTGCCGGGTGACGCCGCGAACCTCGACGACGAGAAGGTGCAGCTGGCGGACGCAACCGGTCTCGCCACTCGCTCCGCTTCGTCCCCGGAGTCGGATGAGGTCCGCCCGGACGCGCTGGGCGGCACCGAATTCGAGCTGCGAGGGGTGGCCGTGAACTCGAACCACACTTGGCAGGTCCATACCGAGATCGATGGGGGCTTCTGCGATCCGGAGGGTTGCGAAACGACCGATGTGACGCGCCAGACATGGAAGGTGACCCCGGGCCGAGGGGGAGACAGGTTCAACTTCACTTCCACGAGAGTGGGCAGCGGCAATCTCAGTGACATATACGCGAATCTCGCGGTCGACTGCAACGGCCGTGAGTGCGGCTCCGGGACAGCGGGGAAGGCCGGGCCACGGAACGGCAACGGCTCGGGTTCGCCGGTGGTGGTGCACAGGAGCAACGCTGGAGGCGCCCAAGTCGATCGCATTCAGATGCATGCGTTCTTCTCCCGCAATCGCTCCGACTACTTCGACTCAGTGCGCACTGGTACGGCTCAGTGCGGAACGGGTTCGACCTACGCATGCGTCTACTAGAAGACGGGAAGGCCTGACGATGTCCGACGAAGATCTCTTGAGGCGGTATGAGGCCGAGGGTGAACGCCATGAGCGGTCACAGCTGGAATGGGTGCCCGCGCCGCTCGCCGTCCGAGTCGTGCTCGCCCTCAGCGGCGGACGCGCCTTCTGGGTGGACGCGTTCAGGGGGTACCCCGACGGAATCGCATTCACCGCCCACTATCGGTGGATCGTCGGCGATCCACCCGCGGCCGATCCCGATGACTGGCCCGAGCTCGCCGCCCAGTTCCCTGTCGCTGATCCTGTCTCAGTGACCGCGAATGTCGACGGGCACGACGATCCGCGCACCGCAGGCGCCCAGGGCGGCCACGCCCTTCACGCCATGGGAAGCGCCGGCCTTCCGGGGATCGCGACCGCCGAGTGGTGGCTCCCCGAGGTCCCCCGGGCGTCGCTCACGCTGGCGTTCTCCCATCCCTCGATCGGGCTCGCCGGCTCGGCCGTCGTGGATGCGCGGGGGTGGGCGGACGAGATCGCTGCGCACGCGATCCGGATCGAGTGACGCCGCTGCTCGACGACGGGACCGCGGCGGGCATCACGCCCCGCCGCGGTTCCCCTCCAGCGTGAAGGTGAAGACGTCCTCGTCGAACGCGCTGTAGCCCGCGTAGTCGAGCAGCTCGTAGAGGCGCGCGCGTGTCTGCATCTCGGGCACCTTCGCCGCGAGAGTGCCCTCCTCGAGGATCGCGTCCAGGCCGCGCTCGGCGGCGCCCATCGCGAGGCGCAGGAGCGAGACCGGGTAGATGACGATGTTCACGCCCACGTCCGCGAGCTGCTGCGTGGTGAACAGCTCGCTCTTCCCGAACTCGGTCATGTTGGCGAGGATCGGCACGTCGACCGCGGCGCGCATCGCCTCGAACTCGGCGAGGTCGGCCATCGCCTCGGGGAAGATCGCATCGGCACCGGCGTCGACGAGCGCGCGCGCCCGGTCGACGGCCGCGGCCATGCCGTCGACGCCGCGCACGTCGGTGCGGGCCATGACGAGCAGGTCGGGGTCGCGGCGGGCGTCGACGGCCGCGCGGATCCGCTTCAGCGCCGTCGACTCGTCCACCACCTGCTTGCCGTCGAGGTGGCCGCAGCGCTTCGGGTTCACCTGGTCCTCGATGTGGAGGCCCGCGACGCCGGCGTCCTCGAGCATCTGCACGGTGCGGGCGACGTTCATCGGCTCGCCGAAGCCCGTGTCGGCGTCCACGAGGCACGGCAGGTCGGTGACGCGCGCGATCTGCTGCGAGCGCCCGGCCACCTCGGTGAGCGTGGTGAGGCCGATGTCGGGCAGGCCCAGATCCGCCGAGAGCACGGCGCCGGAGATGTAGACGCCGTCCATGCCCTTGTCCTGGATGAGGCGGGCCGAGAGCGGATTGAACGCGCCGGGCATCCGGAGCAGCTCGCCCGACGCGAGCCGCTCGCGGAACGCGCGGCGCTTGGCGGCGGAGGTGAGGGTGGAGTGCAGCACTAGAGGAGTCCCTTCGGGGAGCCGGCGCCGTCGAGGAGGCCAGGCCGGGCGGTCACGGTGAGGCCGGCGAGCTCGTCGGCGGTGAGCTCGGGCAGGCGCTCGACGAGCTGGAGGAAGCGGTCGACCTCGGCCTCCTCGAGCACGCCGTCGGCGAGCGTGCGGAGCTTGGCGACGTAGTCGGCGCGCGCGAACGGGCGGGCGCCGAGCGGGTGCGCGTCGGCGACGGCGATCTCGTCGACGATGGTCGAGCCGTCGGTCAGGCGGATCTCCACGCGGCCGCCGAACGCCTTCTCGGCCGGGTCCATGGAGTGGTACCGGCGGGTCCACTCCGGGTCCTCGGTCGTGGTGACGCGGCGCCAGAGGTCCACCGTGTCGGGGCGGCCGGCGCGCTCGGGAGCGTAGGAGTCGACGTGGTGCCAGGCGCCGTCCTGCAGCGCGACCGTGAAGATGTACGGGATCGAGTGGTCGAGCGTCTCGCGGCTGGCGCGCGGGTCGTACTTCTGCGGGTCGTTCGCGCCGGATCCGATGACGACGTGCGTGTGGTGCGACGAGTGGATGATGACGCGGTCGATGGCGTCCGCGTCGGCGAGCACGGGGTGCGTGTGGTGCAGGCGGCGCGCGAGGTCGATCCACGCCTGGGCCTGGTACTCGGCCGAGTGCTCCTTCGTGTACGTGTCGAGGATCGCCCGCTTGGCCTCGCCCGGCGCGGGCAGCGGCACGTCGTACGAGGCGTCGGGGCCGTCGAGCAGCCAGGCGATCACGCCGTCCTCGCCCTCGTAGATGGGCGTGGGGCTGGTCTGGCCGCGCATCGCCCGGTCGATCGCCTCGACGGCCATCTTCCCGGCGAACGCGGGCGCGTGCGCCTTCCACGTGCTGATCGCGCCCTTGCGCGACTGGCGCGTGGCGGTGGTGGTGTGCAGGGCCTGGCCGATCGCCTGGAAGACGGTCTCCTGATCCAGCCCGAGGAGCGTGCCGATGCCGGCGGCGGCCGACGGGCCGAGGTGCGCGACGTGGTCGATCTTGTGCGCGTGCAGGCTGATGGCCTTCACGAGGTCGACCTGGATCTCGTAGCCGGTGGCGATGCCGCGGATCACGTCGGCGCCCGTGAGCGCGCGGCCGTCGGGGCGGCCTCCAGCTGCGGCGTGCTGCGCGGCGGCGAGGATCGGCGGGATGTTGTCGCCCGGGTGCGAGTACTCGGCGGCGAGGAACGTGTCGTGGTAGTCGAGCTCGCGCACGGCCACGCCGTTCGCCCAGGCCGCCCACTCGGCGCTGACGCGGGTGGCGGGATCCGCGCCCACGACGGTCGCGCCCGCGCCGCCCGTGGACGGCCCGTGCGCGAGGGCCTGCGCGCGCGCCGCGACGACGGGCGCGCGGGTGAGCGAGGCGGTCGCGACGGCCGCGTTGTCGATGATGCGGTTGACGATCATCTCGGTGACCTCGGCGTCGACCTCGACCGGATCCGCGGCGACGGCGGCGATGCGCCCCGCCAGCTGCTCCCCGGGAGGCAGGGCCTCGTCGCTGCGGTGGACGCGGACGCGGTGGATCTGCATGCTCTTCCTCACGGTCGGGCGCCTGACGCGGAGGGCTCGTGGCCCCGTCCGCGCGGCACCGGTCCAGCGTATCCACCGGCGGGCCCGTCCTACGCTGGAGCGTGCTCACCGTCGCCCAGGAGTCCCCCCGCCAGGACGACGTGCTGCCGCTGCTGCGGCAGGCCGACGAGTTCGCGCTCGCCCTCTACCCGGCCGAGAACTACCACGCGCTCGACATCGCCGACCTCGAGCGGCCCGGTGTCACGTTCCTCGTCGCCCGCGTCGACGGCCGCGCGCTCGGCACCGCGGCGGTCGTCGACGGCGGCGACGGATCCGCGGAGCTGAAGCGCGTGTTCGTCACGGACGCGGCGCGCGGCCTCGGCGTCGGGCGCGCGCTGCTGGTCGCCGCGGAGGAGCGGGCCCGCGCGCTCGGCGTCACGCTCATGCGGCTCGAGACCGGCCTGCCGCAGATCGCGGCGATCGCGATGTACGAGCGCGGCGGCTACCGGCACGTTCCGCGCTTCGGGCCGTACGCCGAGGATCCGACCAGCGTCTGCATGGAGCGCGACCTGCGGGAGGCGCCCGGGCCGCTCCCCCGCTGGATCCTCCGCCCGGCGCTCCCGGACGACGCGACCTGGATGGCGGAGCTCCGTGCCGTCGTCCTCCGGCCCGACCTCGAGCGGCTCGGCCGGTGGGACCCGGTGCGGGTCCGCCGCCGCTTCCTCGACGGCTGGGCGCCCGCGCGCACCTCGGTGATCCGCGTCGGCGGTCGCGACGTCGGCCTCATCGCCCGCCGCGACGAGCCCGACGCGCACTGGATCGAGCACTTCTACCTGGATCCCGCGGTGCAGGGCTCGGGGATCGGCGGCGAGGTGCTCGGCGATCTCATGTCCCGGCACGACGACGGCCGCCCGTTCCGCCTCGACGTGTTCCAGGGCAGCGCGGCGCGGCGGCTGTACGAGCGGGCGGGGTTCCGGGTCGAGCGGGAGGACGCGGTGGACGTGTGGCTGGTGGCGCTTCCCACGCGACGGGCGGGATCGGCCGCGCCGTGACGGGGGATCGACACCGCGAAGGAGCAGGAACATGGAGCACACCCGACTCGGCACCACCGGCCTCCGGGTCAGCCGCCTCGCCCTCGGCTGCATGACACACGGCGATCCCACCCGGGGCATGCGCTCCTGGACCATGGACGAGGAGGCGTCGGCGCCCTTCTCCCACCAGGCGGTCGAGCTCGGCATCACGTTCTGGGACACCGCCGACGTGTACCAGCAGGGCACGAGCGAGGAGCACGTGGGCCGGGCCATCCGCCGCTCCTCCCGGCGCGAGGACATCGTGCTGGCGACCAAGGTCTCCGGGAGGATGCACGAAGGGGCCGGCGGATCGGGCCTGTCGCGGGCCGCGATCCTCGAGCAGGTCGACGCCTCGCTCCGTCGCCTCGGGACCGACCACATCGACGTCCACCACCTGCACCGCTTCGATCCGGAGACGCCGGTCGAGGAGACGATGCAGGCCCTCGACGACGTCGTCCGCGCGGGCGAGGTCCGCTACCTCGGCGCCTCGTCCATGCACGCGTGGCAGTTCGCGAAGCTGCAGCGCGCCGCGGCGGTGAACGGGTGGACGGGCTTCGCCGCGATGCAGGACCAGTACGACCTCCTGAAGCGCGAGGAGGAGCGCGAGATGATCCCGCTCTGCGCCGACACCGGCGTCGGCCTCACGCCGTACCCTCCCCACGGCAAGGGCCGGCTCACCCGGCCGCGCGGCGCGATCACCGCGCGCTCGGTGACGGACGAGGTCGCGGAGGCGTTCGACACCGACGCCGTCGCCGCGCTCGAGCTGGAGCTGACCGACGACGAGGTCGCCCGGCTCGAGAGCCCGTACGTGACGCAGCCGCCGTGCTGGTGGTGACCGCACGCCCACCGGCGGCAGCGCCCGGGCCCCGCAGGTGATCCCCGCCTGACCGCCTAGCCCTCCGGGTGCAGGCCCGCGTCCGCCGCCCCGGTCCGCCACGCGGTGAAGTGCACGGTGAGGCCCTCGCGCGTCGGGGCGCAGCACATCGGGCCAGCGGTGACGGCGGCGGCGGGATCCAGGGGCGCCACCCGCACGAGTCGCCACGGCTCGTCGTCCACCCGGGCGCGGATCGTCAGCGCGTCGCCGGAGCGGCTGGCGCGGATCGTGACGAGGCGGCCGTGCCAGGCGGGGACGGGTGCCAGCGACCAGTCGGACATCCCGCGGGTGACCACCGCGCCGAGACCGTCCTCGCCGTCGCTGCGCTCGACGCCGGCCTTGATCCACGTGCTCTCGTCGACGCGGACGAAGATTCCTGCCTGGTCGAACTGGGCGGAGAGGTCGAGCCGGAACGACACCTCCATCGCCGCGCCCTGGTCGAACGGCACGAGGAGGGCGTGCTCGGTGTCGTGCACGAAGCCGTAGGAGGTGATGCGCCAGGCGTCGCTCCCTTCGACGGCGGTGACGCGCATCCCGTCGTCGGCGACCGCCACGTGGGCGGGCGCGTTCGTCCAGGAGCCGCTGGTCCAGTCGATGTCGTCCATGAGGCCGAGTGTACGCTTGTACACATGACTGCCGACCACTTCGCGGGAGACGATCGAACCAACCGGGAGCGGATGCTCGCCGGCGACCTCTACATCGCCGACGACCCCGAGAGCGCCCGCATCGCGCAGCGCGCCGTCCGGTTGGCCGACGCGTACCACCGCGCCGCCGTCGAGGACGAGACGACAGCGCGTCCCCTGCTCGCGGAGCTGCTCGGATCTCTCGGCGAGGACGCGTTCGTGAAGCCGCCGCTCTTCGTCGACTACGGCGAGAACATCCGCATCGGCGCCCGCACCTTCATCAACTGCAACCTCACGGCCCTTGACGTCGCCGCGATCACCATCGGCGAGGACTGCCAGATCGGGCCGAACGTCCAGCTCCTCACGCCCACCCACCCCATCGACCCGCAGCCCCGCCGCGACAGGCTCGAGGCAGCCCGCCCGATCACCATCGGCGACAACGTCTGGCTCGGCGGCGGCGTGATCGTCTGTCCCGGCGTGAGCATCGGCGACGACAGCGTCATCGGCGCCGGCTCGGTCGTGACCCGCGACATCCCCGCGGGCGTGGTCGCCGTAGGGAACCCCGCCCGGGTGATCCGCGAGATCGCACCCCGACCATGACGGCTCCGACGCCGACACGGGCACCACGGCGATCGGATCCCCACCGCCGCGACCGGATCATCGACGCATGCCTCGACGTCATCGCCGACGTCGGGGTCGACGGGACCACCCACCGCCGGGTCGCCGCCGCGGCTGACGTCCCGCTCGGCTCGATGACCTACCACTTCGAGGGAATGGACGACCTGCTCCACGAGGCGTTCACCCGCTTCGCCGACCGCGTCGCGGAGCAGATGCGACGCCGCATGGGCGCAGCCCGCAGGACCGCGGAGACGGAGATGGAGGCCGCCGTGGTCGACGTCATCGTGCGCGACCTCCTGGGCACGCAGCGCGACCTCGTCCTCACCCACGAGCTCTACACGCTCGCCGCCCGCCGGCCCGAGTACCGGACCATCACGCAGTCCTGGATGGCCCGGAGCCGCGCGACGTTCGAGGAGCACGTCGACCCAACGACCGCGCGCATGCTCGACGCGCTCGTCGAGGGCCTCACCATCCACCGGGCGCTCGATCCCGAGCCACCCGGCGAGGCCTTCGTCCACGAGGCCGTGCAGCGCATCCTGCGCCCCGCGCCGTAGACCTCGCCGATCCTCCGCGCACCCTTGCGCCTCCCGGGGCGCGCAGGCATACGATCGCGCATGGAGATCGTCCGAGCCCACGTCGCCGTCCACGCTCCCGCCCGCGTCGTGTGGGACACCATGCTCGCCCGGGACAGCTACGAGCGGTGGACGGGTGCCTTCCACGAGGGCTCGACCTACGAGGGCGGGTGGGAGCTGGGCCGGGAGATCCGCTTCGTCGGCATGGGCGAGGACGGCGGGTCGAGCGGCCTCGCCGGCACCATCGTCGAGAGCAGGCCCGCCGAGCTCGTGACGATCCGCTACGACGGGGAGATCGACCGCGGCGTCGTGTCGCGCGACAGCCCGATCGCCGGCATGCGCGAGTCGTACGCGTTCCGGGAGACGGACGGGGTCACCACGCTCGACGTCGAGCTCGAGGTCCCCGACGAGTGGGCGCCCAGCATGCGCGACATGTGGAGCGAGGCGGTGCTCGTGCTGAAGCGGCTCGCGGAGGCCGCGGCGGCCCCGGGCGCCCGCGCACGCTGACGACCACGTCCCAGCGCCGGATCGGACCTCTCGAAGCGGCTCGTCGCCGAGGGCGTCGCCCGGGAGACGCTCGACGAGGCCCTCCCGTCGATCGCCGATGCGGGTGGCGGCGAGGACCTGCCGGCGCAGCCGGCTCGCGAGGGCGGTGCGGTGCCGATCGATCACGGTCGCGTCCGCTGCGAGACCGATGGCGCGGACGACCGGGTGCCCGCCACCTCAGTAGTTCACGGAAGCAGAACATCCCGTTCATGCACGGCCGCGCGCCGTGCGCCATGCTCCTGTCGCCGAGCCCTGCGCATCCCCCGCGCGCCCGGACGGCGCTCCCCGCGCGCGCCCGCGCGCCCCTCCCCACAGAAGGACGAACGTGAAGATCCCCCCTGCCCGCCGTGCCGCCCCCGCGCGCATCGGCGCCCTCACCGTGGCGGCCGCCGCGGTGGCGCTCTCCGTCGGCATCGGCGCCCCCGCCGCGCACGCCGCCGCCGACCCCGCGCTCCAGCCCGCGCCCACCTCGCGCGACCACCTCATCACCGACGTGCCCGGCCTCGTCAACGGGCGCGAGCTCGGCGCGTTCACCGGCGTCGACGGGCGCACGGTCGCCGCGAGCCGCCTGATCCGCACCGAGTCGCTCGACAAGATCACCGCCGCCGGCGCCGCGACGCTCGCCACCGCGCACCACGTCGACCTCGTGATCGACCTGCGCACGCCCGGCCAGATCCAGAAGAAGCCGGACGTCCCGATCCCCGGCGCGAAGACCGTCGCCATCTCGATGTTCGGCGCCGACGGCGACTACCCGGACGACACGGTCATGTACCGCGACCTCATCGACAAGGGGCACGTCGACGCGGCGGACCCGGGCGTGATGATCAGCGCGTACCGCAGCATCCTGCAGGCCATCGCGTCGCACACCGGGAACGGCACGATCCTCATCCACTGCTCGCACGGCATGGACCGCACGGGCACCGTCATCGACCTGCTCGACCGGATCCTCGGCGTCGGCAGCTCCGACATCCTCCACGACTACCTGCTCTCCAACACGCAGCTCGGCGTCACGTGGGCCACGCCCGCGCTCCTCCAGGGCACGTTCGAGGCCGGCATCGCGTCGCGCTACGCGGGGATGGACTCCTACATCCGCACCACGCTCGGCGTCGATGACCAGGAGATCAAGGCCCTCCGCGCGCAGTTCCTCGTCTCGGACGACGCTGCCGCCGCCTCCATCACGGTGGGCGGCGTCACCGTGCCGCTCGGCGACGCGGCCGGATCCGCCGGAGCCGTCGTGCCCGTCGGCCTCCCCGCCCTCACGGCCGGTGACGTCCGGGTGACCACCGCGGACGGCGCCGCCACCTCGTCCGTCGCGGTCGACGGCCGCACCGTCACCGTCACCGTCACCGCGGCGGACGGGCGCACCACGCGCACGTACCGGATCACGGCCGGGCTCGCCGCAATCGCGCTGCCGGGCGGATCCACCCCCACCGCGGGCGGCACCGTCGCGTTCCGCGCCGCCGGCCTCACGCCGGGCGCCACGTACCGGGTGATCCTGCACTCCACGCCCACCGACGTCGGCTCCGTCACCGCGGCGTCCGACGGCACCGCATCGGGCACCGTCACGATCCCCGCGGGCACCGACCCCGGCGCGCACACGCTGACCCTCGTGGACGCGCAGGGCCGGGCGGTCTCGGATCCCGCCGCCATCACCGTGAGCGCCGCGGCCGTCTCCGCGGTCACGGCGACCACGACCGGCGCGCGCCACGCGGGCCCCGCGGTCGCGACGGGCGGCACGTCCGTCGCGACCGACCCGCGGCCGGGCCTCGCGCTCGCCGCCCTCGGGCTCGCGGGCCTCGCCGCGATCGCGGCCCGCACGGTCGCGCGCCGTCGCGCCGCGCTGCGCAGGCCGTGACGACGCTTCCGCGGATGACCCGGCGGCGGCTCCTCGCCGCCGCCGGGGTCGTCGCCGCGTCGGCGGCGGTCGTCGCGGGCGGGCTGCTCGCGGTGGGCGGGTGGCCTGGCGCGGCCGGCCTCCCCCGCGACCTCGCGGGCGCCCCGGTGCAGGCCGACGTGCCGGCGCCCGCGGCGAGCGCCGACGCGGCCACGTCCGTCGACTCCGGCCTCGGCCGGTTCCGCGCGCCCTCGGTCGGGCTCGACGTGCCGCTCGGCGCGGTCGACGTGGTCGGCGGCGTCGTGGATCCCCCGGGCTTCTCCTCCGCGTACCGCGTGCGCGACCTCGGCGTCGCACCCGAGGACGCGGCGACGGGCACGGTCTTCGTCGTGATGCACTCGGTGCGCGGCGGCGGCACGGGCCCCGGCGACCTGCTCATCGACGACCGGGCGGGCAGCGCGAGCGTCGCCCCCGGCGCGGTGATCGAGGTGGCGGGCGTCGAGTACGCCGTCGGATCCAGCCGCGCGGTGCCCAAGGGCCAGCTGCCCGACGACGCCGAGGTCTGGGCGGACACCCCCGGCCGGCTCGTCGTGATCACGTGCCTGCAGCGCCCGGACGGCAGCCCGTCGCGCGACGACATGGTGATCGAGGCGACGCGCGCCTGATCCCGCGCGGGGAGCGCCCGATGCCCGATGCGGCCGGGCGCTTCCCGCGTCGATAGCCTCGGGACATGGGGATGGACAGCGCACGGCACGAGGTCACGCGCGCCTGGCACGCCGCCGTCTCCCCCGACCGGCTGCTGCTCGCGGCCAAGACGGCGCTCGCGGTCGGCATCGCCTGGGCCGTCGCGCCGTACGTGCCCGGCGTCGCGAACGAGTACCCCTACTACGCGCCGCTCGGGGCGCTCGTGAGCATGTACCCGACGCTCATGGGATCCGCGCGCACCGGCCTCCAGACGCTCCTCGGCCTCGCGGCGGGCATCGTGCTCGCGACCGCCGTGATCCTCACCACCGGCCCCTCGTGGTGGTCGATCCCCGTGATCGTCGGCATCGGCGTGATCCTCTCCGGCTCGGGCTGGTTCGGCGCGGGCCGCGAGTACGTGCCGATGGCTGCCCTGTTCGTGCTCATCATCGGCGGGCAGGACGCCGACACATACTCGCTCGGCTACCTCGTGCAGATGGCCGTCGGCGTGGTGACGGGCCTCCTCATCAACGTGCTCGTCGCGCCGCAGCTGTCGAGCGGGGCCGCGGGCGCCCGCATCAGCGCGTTCCAGCGCGAGGTGGCCGACCGGCTGCGGGACGTGGGCGACGCGGTCGAGGCCGACGCCCCGCCCGCGCACGCCGACTGGATCCGCGCGAGCGAGGACCTCGCGGGCACCGCGCGCGCCGTGCGGGCCGACCTCCGCGAGGCCGACGAGAGCCGCAAGGGCAACCCGCGCGCGCTCGTGAACAAGCGCGACGTGCGCATCGACCACGCGCGGCTCGAGGCGATGGACCAGATCGTGTTCCACGTCCGCGACATCTCCGCGGCGCTCGCGGACACCATCTGGCAGGAGCGGGGCGCGATGGGCCTCGACCACGGCATCGCCGCTCCCATCCGCGACGCCTGCCACGCGGTCGCGGGCGTCCTCGACCTCGACGACCCGGACTCCCCCGAGCGGCACCGCGCCATGGGCGAGGCGGCCCGGCAGGTCCGGCTGCTCGTGGAGGCCGTGGACCACCAGTCGCAGGAGCTCGGGCGGGCGATGGGCCCCGGCGTGCTCACGGCCATGCACCTGAAGCGCGTGCTGCGGCACCTCGAGCCGGTCGACGCGGCGGAGTCGCCGGCGCCGTAGCGCGGATCCGCGCGTGGACTAGGCCGACGCCCCCGCAGCCGCCTCGCCGCCCACCGGCAGCGCCTCCGCACGCGCTTCGAACCGCACCGCGACGATGCCCGCGACGATGAGCGCGCCGCCCACGAGCTGCAGCGCCGTCAGCTCCTCGCCGAGCAGCAGCCACGCCCACGCGCCGGCCGCCGCGACCTCGAGCAGGCCCGTGAACGACGCGAGGCGGGATCCGAGCATCGCGCCCGCCGTGATCCCCGCCCCGTACGCGAGCGCCGTCGCGACCACGCCGACCACGAGCATCGGCACCCACCACGGGACGACGCTCCCCAGCATCACGACGTCGGCGACGGATCCGGTGAACGGCAGGACCCCCGTCACGCCCACGAGCGCCAGCAGCACCGCCGCGACGAGCAGCCCCGCGGCCGCGAGCGCCACCGGCGGCAGCCCGTCGGCGCCCCGGGCCGCGATCGCGAAGTAGCCGGCGCAGCCGACCATCGCGCCGAGCGCGAAGAGGAGGCCGACGGGATCCAGCGCCCCGCCACCCGACGGCGACACCACGAGCGCGAGCCCGCCCGCCGCCGCGACGGATCCGAGGAGCACCGGCACCGCGGGCCGCCGCCGGCTCATCGCCCACGCGACCGCCACGAGCAGCAGCGGCGCCATGAACTCGATGAGGATCGCCGTGCCGACGGGGATCCGCTCGATGGCCGCGAAGTACATGACCTGCGCGCCCGCGACGCCCACGAGCGCCATCCCGAGCACCCGCCGCCACGCCCGCAGCACCGGGCGCAGGTCGCCGCCGAGCTGCACGAGCGCGACGGGCGCGAGGACCAGCCCGCCGACGAGCGCCCGCAGCGCGACGGCGGCGACCGGGCTCCATCCGGCCTCGAGCAGCGGCTTCACGAAGGCGCCCGACAGCCCGAAGGAGGCGGCGGCCACCACGGCGAGGACGAGTCCGGTGGTCAGGTGGCGTCGTTCCATGGTGCGCTCGTCTCGTCAGGGGCCATGCGGCCTACGGTCCTGACGTTAGACTCGACGTGGATAAGGAGTCAACTTGCTTTTCACCCCTGACACGGAGGACGTCCTCACGTTCGACGCCGTGATCCTCAACACGGCCCCGCGCGCCACCCGCTCGGGCGACGACCTGCTGGCGACGCCCGAGCAGCTCGCCGACCTGATGACCCGCAGCGGCTTCTCCGGCCGCTTCGACCGCGACGACCGCGAGCTCCGCGAGGTGCACCGCGCCCGCACCCGCCTGCGGGAGATCTGGGGCCTCGACCGCGACGCCATGGTGGATCCCGTCAACGAGCTGCTCGCGCGCCACCACGCGGCGCCCCGGCTCGTGCGGCACGACGCCCTCGACTGGCACCTGCACGCGACCCCGGAAGACGCGCCGCTCGCCGACCGGATCCTCGTGGAGGCCGCCATGGCCCTCGTCGACGTCGTGCGCTCCGACGCCGCCGACCGCCTGCGCGCGTGCGCCGCCGACGACTGCGACGGCGTGCTCGTCGACCTCTCCCGCAACGGGTCGAAGCGGTTCTGCAGCGTGCGCTGCGGCAACCGGATGAACATGGTCGCGTTCCGCGAGCGCCGCGCGCAGGATCCGGTCGGCTAGCCCGCCGGCCGCCTCACTTCGCCTGCAGCGCCGCCTGGTACAGGTCGCGCTTGCCGAGGCCGGTCGCCTCGGCGATGGTGCCCGCCGCGTCCTTGAGGCGCGCGCCGTCGGCGACCAGCTCGAGCACCTGCGTGACGCCCGTCGCGAGGTCGACCTCGAGCGCCGCGGCGCCCTCCGCGACCACGACGATCTCGCCCCGCACGCCCTCGGCGGCCCAGGCGGCGAGCTCGGCGGCGGATCCGCGGCGCACCTCCTCGTAGAGCTTCGTGAGCTCCCGGCACACGACGAGCCGGCGATCCGGGCCCCACTCGGCGACGACGTCCTCGAGCGACGCCTGCAGCCGGTTCGGCGACTCGAAGAAGACCATGGTGCGGCGCTCGCGCACGAGCTCGCGGAGCACGCGGCGCCGGTCGCCGCCCTTCCTCGGGAGGAAGCCCTCGAAGGTGAAGCGGTCGGTGGGGAGGCCGGAGACGGCGAGCGCGCTGAGCACGGCGCTCGGCCCGGGGATCACCGTGACGCGCACGCCCGCGGCGGCAGCCGCCTCCACGAGGTGGAAGCCGGGGTCGGAGATCGCGGGCATGCCGGCGTCGGAGAGGACGAGCACGTCGGTCTCGCGCGCCAGCTCGACGAGGTCGGCCGACCGCTCCTGCTCGTTGTGGTCGTGCAGCGCGATGAGGCGCGGCCGGTTCTCGACGCCGAGCGCCGTGAGCAGGCGGATGGTCGTGCGGGTGTCCTCGGCGGCCACGACCGTGGCGGAGGACAGCGCCTCCACGAGCCGCCGCGACGCGTCGCCCAGGTTGCCGATGGGGGTCGCGCCGAGGATGATCACCGGTCGATCATCCCATCCGGCCGGCTCTCGTCCTCGACCTCACCTTCGCGCGGGAGGCCGGCCCGGTCGCCGACGTGCGCGGGGTCCTCGACCTCCTCGGCGCCCGGGTCGCCCCAGCCGCGGAGCGCATTCGCCACGCCGACGCCGATCGACAGGAGCCCGAGCGGCACTCCGAACAGCACGAGAGTGGACCCGCGAGAGGTGGTGAACTCGCCGAGGACGCCGGTGAGTCCGAGCACAGACGTCAGGCAGAGGAAGACGCCGAGGATCACGTAGCCCCAGGTCTCGCGGCCCCGCGACCGGCTTCGCAGGAACACGGGTCAGCGCACCGCGGGCGCGTCGGCGCCGGCGCTCACGTGAGCGGCCACCCCGGGGTCCGCGGCGGCGGGCGAGAGCTCGGGAAGGCGGCGGGGATCGAGGAGGGGCACGGATCCATGCTGGCACGGCGCCCGTGGGCGGCGAGGCCCGCGCTGCCGAGGCCAGCACGACCCCGCGGGATCACCCACCCCACCGCGCAGGGATTTGACTCCCCCGCCCACCGCGTCCTACGGTCGTTGAACGTTCAACGAAATAGCGTGGAGTGTCCGGGGGCATGTCGGGACACCCGATCGCAGACGGTCCGGCCGGCTCATCAGCCGCATCCCGGCACGGTCTCCAGCAGCGCGGCCGTTCGTCCGGCGTCCGATCGCGCATGAGCGGGAGGCGTCGCCGCCGCGCTCGCTGACGGCGTCCGTGGACATGGGCCCTGGACATCGTCGAGCCCTCGACGCTCCCCACCGAGAACGCCCGATCGCGCTCCGCCGGGATCCGCGCGCCGATCACGCGCCCCGGCTCCTCGGACCACACGACGCGATCCCCGCACTTCCATCACCACCACCACCACCGAACAGAGGAGAACCCCGCATGCGCACGCTGCTCCACCCCGCCCGCACGTCGCCCGTCCTCCAGGACGCCGCCCTGCTCATCGCCCGCGTGGCGATCGGCTTCATCCTCATGGCCCACGGGTTGCAGAAGTTCCTCGACTACACGCTCGACGGCACCGCCGCCTCCTTCACGCAGATGGGCATCCCGGTGCCTGCCGCAGCGGCGGTCTTCGCCGCGACGGTCGAGACCGCCGGCGGGGCCGCGCTGATCCTCGGCCTCCTCACGCCCGTGGTCGCGGCGCTGAACGTCCTCAACCTGCTCGGGGCCCTCGTCATCGTGCACGCCGACAAGGGCGTCTTCGTCGACGGCGGGGGCTACGAGCTCGTGCTCGCCCTGATCGCCGGCCTGGTCGTCGTCGGGCTGCTGGGAGCGGGCCGCTTCAGCGTCGACGGGCTGCTCAGCCGCCGCCGGCGGACCGCCTGAGCGGACGCGCGCGCCGCCGGCCGCCGAGGTCCGCCGTCGGCGACGACCGACGCTATCGAGACCCCGACCGTGCGGGTCGGCGCGGTCACCGGATGGTCGACCCGCGACGCCCGCCAGCGCGTCGGGCGCCCACCGTGGCGGTGGGCGCCCGTGACGCGCGTGCCCGCGCGTCGGACCGCGGCTCTACGCGCAGTGAGAATTCACGGTGTCGGGGATCTTGATGTAGATGCCCTGGCCGTTGCACATGTTGGAGCTCTCGAGGGCTTCTGTCGCGCCAGCCATGAATGCGCCGACGAATCCGCATGTGATGTGGCTGATGTCGAAGAAGGCGCAGATGGCGACAGCGGCAGCCGAGGAGCCGGCCGCGACGAGCCCACGGAGCCACGCGTTGTTGATGTAGAGGGTGAACCAGTGGATGATGTGGCTCCACCAGTGCTTGGACTCGGATATCTCGCCGGCCTTCGCCGGCGGCCTCGACGTGTCCGAGCTGGTCGTGCTCAGCAGCGACTCGGCTTCGGCGGCATGGATCGCGGCCTTCGCGCTCCGCAGGGACGCCTCGGTCTTCGGGTCGGCCGCCGCGGCCGCGTTGAGCTTCGCGATCTGCGCATCGGACTCGGCCGCCTGTGCGGCCGACAGGTCCATCCAGTTGTCGATGTGCTTCCCGTGGACGTCTACGCCGGTGCTCGCTGCGTGGAGGACGTCGGACTCGGTGATCCTCCCGGACTCGATGTCGTCCATCAGGTGACCGCTCGCGATCGAGTTGCCGACGCGCGCCTCGGGGGAGTTCGGGTTCCCGGTGGCGAAGGCTCCGCTGCCTGGGGCGGCGATCACGAGCCCCAGCGTCGCGACGGCGCCGATGGCGACGGACGCGACGAGGGAACGGGGAGTGCGGGTATTGCGGGTCCGGCGGATGCTGGACATCAGGTTTCCTCTCTATGGAAGCGGCCGATGAGGCCGCCACCGAAAGGTAGGCGAGCCGGGGCGCGCGACCAGGCGAATGCACAGTGCGATTTCCCTCATGGCGCCGGAAGGATTTCCTGACGCCGACGTGTTGGTTTCCTGACGCCCGAGCGCGTATCTCGCCCCGAGAGGCGCGGCATCTCGCGGCGCCGGATCCCCTCACGCCGCTCCCGGGTCCTCGGCGCGAGCGATGGCTCCCATGAGCGGCGGCGGCCGGGGCACGACCGGCACCGCGCCGCGACCCAGCACGGCGCCCCCGCATCCTGCGTACGCTCGTGACAGCGGCCCCGCGGGCCGACGCTGCCCGGATCGGGCACGACACACCACCACCCACCCCGAGGAGCACCAGTGGACGACGCCATCGAGACGAACGCGATCCCCGAGCCGGAGCCCACGGAGATCACGTACGACGAGGAGCGCTTCCCGGCACGCCCCGCCCGCCTCCGCGCCCGTCCGCAGCTGCGCGCCAGCGGGATCCGCCGCTCGTCGAACGACCCGCGCGCCGCCGACGCGTCGAACCCCTCCTACGTGGAGTGGCTCCGCCGGCAGTCGATGCTCGGCGACGCCGACGTGCTGAGCCGCGGCCTCTCCGGGTCGCCCAGCATGTGGTCGAACCCGTACGCCCGGCCGGACGCGCGCCGCGCCATCGACACCGCGTCCGTCTGGTTCACGGCGTACCCGATCTCGCTCATCACGAAGGAGGGCGAGTCGTACCTCGGCGCGCTCGGCGACCCGCAGCTGTGGGAGATCTTCCAGTCCATCGGCATCGAGGCCGTGCACACCGGGCCCGTGAAGCTCGCCGGCGGCATCACCGAGTGGTCGCAGACCGCGAGCGTCGACGGCCACTTCGACCGCATCAGCACCCAGATCGACGCCGCGTTCGGCACGGAGGACGAGTTCCGCCGCCTCACCGAGGTCGCCGACCAGCACGGCGGCAGCGTCATCGACGACATCGTGCCCGGCCACACCGGCAAGGGCGCCGACTTCCGCCTCGCCGAGATGGGCTACAAGGACTTCCCCGGGATCTACCACATGGTCGAGATCCCCGAGGAGGACTGGGGCCTGCTGCCCGACGTGCTGCCGGGCCGCGACGCCGTGAACCTCGACGTCGCCGCCGAGCAGGCGCTCGCCGACCAGGGCTACATCATCGGCCGCCTGCAGCGCGTGATCTTCTACGCGCCCGGCGTCAAGGAGACCAACTGGAGCGCCACCGCGCCCGTGCTCGGCGTCGACGGCCGCACCCGCCGCTGGGTGTACCTGCACTACTTCAAGCAGGGCCAGCCCTCCATCAACTGGCTCGACCCCACGTTCGCCGGCATGCGCATGGTCATCGGCGACGCGCTGCACTCGCTCGGCGACCTCGGCGCGAGCGCGCTGCGGCTCGACGCCAACGGCTTCCTCGGCGTGGAGAAGAGCGTCGAGGGCCCGGCGTGGTCCGAGGGCCACCCGCTCTCGGAGGCCGCGAACCACCTCATCGCGAGCATGGTGCGCAAGGTCGGCGGGTTCTCCTTCCAGGAGCTGAACCTCACGATGGAGGACATCCGCGACACCGGCCGCGTCGGCGCCGACCTCTCCTACGACTTCATCAACCGGCCCGCGTACCAGCACGCGCTCGCGACCGGCGACACCGAGTTCCTGCGCCTCACGCTCCGCACCTCGCTCGAGATCGGCGTCGAGCCCGTCACCCTCGTGCACGCGCTGCAGAACCACGACGAGCTCACCTACGAGCTCGTGCACTGGGCGACCGAGCACTGCGCGGACGTGTTCCCGTTCCGCGGCGACGAGATGACCGGCGCGGATCTCGCGGAGACGATCCGCGGCGACCTCCTCGAGGAGCTCACGGGCGAGAGCGCCGACTACAACCACGTGTTCACCACGAACGGCATCGCCTGCACCACGGCGTCCGTCATCGCGGCCGCGCAGGGCTTCACGACGCTCGACGCGATCGGGGATGGCGACGTCGCCGGGATCCGCGCCGCGCACCTCCTGCTCGCCAAGTTCAACGCGTGGCAGCCGGGCGTCTTCGCGCTCTCCGCCTGGGACCTGCTCGGCGTGCTGCCGCTGCAGGCGTCGCAGGTGGCCGACCTCATCGAGGGCGGCGACACCCGCTGGGTGCACCGCGGCGGGCACGACCTGCTCGACGCGGCGCCCGAGGCCACCGGATCCGGATCCGGCATGCCGCGCGGCCGCTCGCTGTACGGATCGCTGCCCGCGCAGGTCGGCGACCCGGCGTCGTTCGTCTCCGGGCTCCGCAGCGTGCTCGAGGTGCGCGAGCGCTTCGACGTCGCGCTCGGCACGCAGCTCGACGTCCCGGACGTCGGCCACCCCGGGATGCTCGTGATGGTGCACCGCCTCGACAACGGCGATCCCGAGGCCGACGCGCGCCTGCAGCTCACGGTGCTCAACTTCACGGGCGAGCCGATCCTCGCGACCGTCCGCTCCGAGCACCTGCCGAGCCGGCGCACCGTGCGCGACGCCACCACGGGCGAGGAGGTCGGCACGGTCGACGACCTGTCCAGCTTCCCCGTGCAGCTCGAGCCCTACGCGGGCCTCTTCCTGCTGCTCGACGAGGAGCCGGAGGCCGAGGAGGCCTAGGCCGCCCGGCCTCCGGGACGCGGCATCGCCGGCCGGCGGATCAGCACCACGCCTCGAGGGCGACGTCGCGGATCCGCCGGTCGCGGATGTCCGCCCACTCCACGGCGATCCGCGGCGCGGCGATCGGGTGCCGCACGAGGTCGACGACGCGGTTCGTGAGGAGCCGGGGCGTCACGCAGCCGGATGCGAGGATCCCCGTCACGGCGACGTCCGCGCCGCGCGTGCGCTCGAGCCCCGCGTGCGTGCGCACCACCCACGCGTCGAGCGCGCGGAGGTCCGGCCGGATCGCCCCGATCCGCCCGCCGACCACGACCACGAGGTGGCGCAGCTGCGGCAGGTGCTCCGGCACGGTCACGGCGCGGAGGCACCGGGCGGCGGCGTGGACGCCGCGGATCCCGCCCGCCTGCGCGTCGACGCCCACGACGAGCGCGCGCACGGGACGCGGATCCTCCTCGCCCCGGCCGTCGAGCGCGGCGCGCAGGTCGGCGAGCGCCGGGATGTCGTCGCCCGCGAACGCGATCCGCGGCGTCCGCGGACGGCTGCCGCCGGCGGAGGGGTCGAGGAGCGTCGCCCGCATCAGGGCCTCCTCCGGCGACGCGGCGGCACGCGGCGCTCCCCCGCGCCGCGTCCGGCCACGCGCCCGGTGCCGACGGGACGCCCGCCGAGCCGCACGTCGTGCAGGGCGGGCGATCCCCCGCACGGCACGACGACGAGGTCGCCGACCGCCAGGTCGTCCGGCAGCGCGACCGCGGCGGTGCCCGACGTCGGCGCCGCGGCCACGATCCGGACCACCGAGGAGCGACCGGACGCCCGGCCGAGGACGCGCGCCTCCCCCCAGCGCGCGTCCACGCCATCGAGGTGCCCGTCGACGCACACGACGCGCTCCCCGCCGGCTCCCGCGAGGACGGCGGTCACCGCCACGACGACGAGCGCGCCGCATCCGGCCGCGTCCTCGCGGATCCCCATGGCCTCGCCCGAGTGCACGCACGGGGTCCCGCACACCTCCACGAGCCGCCGCATCGAGACCCCGGCGACCACGACGTCGTCGAGCACGGCGGGCGCGGGCGGCGCATCCGTGCCCGGCGCACCAGCACCCGCGCGCGGCGGCGCGACCGCCGCGAGCACGCTCATCGCCGCACCGCCGTCGGGCTGGCGGGGACGGGACGGACGGGGACGGGAGGGACTCGGCACGGGAAGGGCATGCGCCCAGTCCACCTCCGCGCGGATCCCGCCCGCGAGCCCGCTCACGACACCCCTACGGCTGCCGCCCGGAACCTCACGCAGTCCCGACGCGTACCCGGAGCCGCGGAGCGTCCGCGACCCGGGCGCCCGCGCACGTGCATGCGATGATGAGCCGTGCCCGACTCGCCCTACCGCCCCGCCGAGCACGGGGACGACGGCACACCGGCGGCCGGCACACCGGCGATCGGCACCCCGGCTCCCGTGACCGCGGACACCGCCCTCGAGCCCGCCGACGCCCACGACGCGACGCCGACCCGGGCATCCCAGCGCGCCGACGAGCGCGCCGTCACCGTCCGCGGATCCCGCCTCGACGACCTGTGGGCGCGCCTCGTCTCCACCCCCGCCCGCCGCCGCGCCTGGCACTGGGGCGGGCCCATCCTCATCACGCTGCTCGCGGCCATCCTCCGCATCCAGAGCCTCGGCCACCCCGCCACCCTCGTGTTCGACGAGACCTTCTACGTGAAGGACGCGTGGACCCTCCTCCACCTCGGCTACGAGGGCTCCTGGCCCACGGATCCGAACCCCGACTTCATCGCCGGGCAGACCGACGGCTACCTGCAGGCGCCCGCGTTCGTGGCGCACCCGCCGCTCGGCAAGTGGATCATCGCGCTCGGCCTCGCGGTCTTCGGCGCGGCGGATCCGGCGGGCTGGCGCATCGCGACGGCCGTCGTCGGCACCCTCGCGGTCGTCCTCCTGATGCTCATCGCCCGCCGCCTCACGGGCTCCGCGGTCGTCGCGACCATCGCCGGCTTCCTGTTCGCGATCGACGGCCACGCCATCGTGATGAGCCGCATCGCGCTCCTCGACACCCACGTCATGTTCTTCGGCCTGCTCGGCTTCGGCGCGATCCTCCTCGACCGCACCTGGCACGAGCGCCGGTTCACCGCCCTGCTCGAGCGGCACCGCGCAGCCCGCCCCGACGACGCGCGGCCGCTGGAGTTCGGCCCGGTCGTGCTGTGGCGCCCGTGGCTCATCGCAGCCGGCCTCGCGTTCGGCGCGACCTCGTCCGTCAAGTGGTCCGGCATCTTCTTCCTCGCGGGCTTCGGCCTCTACGTGGTGCTCACCGACATGCTGCTGCGCCGCCGTCACGGGCTCGCCGCGTGGTTCACGGCGGGCGCGGTCGTGCAGGGCCCGGTGTCCTTCGTCCTCCTCGTCCCGCCCGCGATCGCCGCGTTCCTCGCCTCCTACGCGGGCTGGTTCGCGACCTCGAACGGGTACTTCCGCAACTGGGCGGCGGAAGGCGCGAACGCCTGGCAGGGCCCTCTCGCGTGGGTGCCCCTGTCGATCCAGAGCCTCTGGCACTACCTCGCGCAGCAGTACGCGTTCAACGTGGGGCTCGACGTCACGCACCCCTACCGGGCGGATCCGCGCCTCTGGCTGCTGCTCTACCGGCCGACGCAGTTCTACTACGAGGGCTACGGCTACGGCGAGTCGGGCTGCACGATCGACGCGTGCTCGGCATCCATCACCTCGATCGCGAACCCCATCATTTGGTGGCTGTCCGTCGCCGCGATGCTGTACCTCGTCTACCGGCTCGCCGCCCGCCGCGAGTGGCGCGTGGGCCTCGTGCTCATGGGCATGGTCGTCGGCTACCTGCCGTGGCTGCTCTACGTGAACCGCACGGTCTTCCAGTTCTACTCGATCGCCTTCGAGCCGTACCTCCTCCTCTGCCTCGCGATGGTGCTCGGCATGATCCTGGGCGACCGCGGCGATCCCCGTCCCCGGCGCACGCGCGGCATCGTGATCGTCGGCGTCGTCCTCCTCGTGTGCGCGCTCGTCAGCGCGTTCTTCTACCCGCTCTGGACCGGGCAGCTCGTGCCCACGTGGTTCTGGCGACTGCACGCGTGGATCCCCTCGGGCTGGATCTGATGCCCGCCACCGCCACGCGCATGCACCCCGCGCTCCCCGGCCTCGGCGCCGCGGCGGCGGCCGCGCTCGTCGCGTGGGCCGTGCACGCGCTCGTCCCGGCCATCCCGCTGCTCACGGTCGCGGTCGCGCTCGGCATCGTCGCCGCGCAGATCCCGGCCGCCCGGCCCGCGCTCACCGGTGCACTCAAGCCCGGCCTCACGCTCGCGTCGAAGCGGCTTATGCGGATCGGCGTCGTCCTCCTCGGCCTGCAGCTCGGCCTCTCGGACATCGTCGGCCTCGGCTGGCGCGCGGTGCTGCTCGTGGTCGCGGTCGTCGTGCTCGCGTTCGCGGGCACGTACGCGATCGCCCGCGCGCTCCGGATGCCGGGCCAGCAGCCGCTCCTGCTCGCCACCGGGTTCTCGATCTGCGGCGCGAGCGCGATCGGCGCGATGGCCGGCGTCACGCGCGCGAAGCCCGCCGACCAGGGCGCGCCCGTCGCGCTCGTCACGCTCTGCGGCACCCTCGCGATCGCCGTGCTGCCGCCGCTGGCCGGCCCGCTCGGCCTCGACGACGTCGCCTTCGGGCACTGGGTCGGCGCGGGCGTGCACGACGTGGGCCAGGTGGTCGCGACCGCGCAGATCGCGGGATCCGCCGCCCTCACCATCGCGATCGCCGTGAAGCTCACGCGCGTGCTGCTGCTCGCGCCCGTGGTCGCCGTCGCGGGCGTCGTGATGCGCCGCCGCGAGGGCCGGGTCGAGGGCGCCGCGCGTCCGCCGATCGTGCCGCTGTTCGTGCTCGGGTTCCTCGCCGCCGTGCTGATCCGCACCTTCGTGCCGCTGCCGGCCGGCGTGCTCGACGCCGCGCAGCTGGTGCAGACCGCGCTGCTGGCGATCGCGCTCGTGGCGCTCGGATCCGCGGTGCGCCTCCGCGAGCTCGTCGGCCAGGGCGGATCCGCGCTCGCCGCCGGCCTCCTCTCCTGGGCGCTCATCGCCGCCCTCGCGCTGGCGGCCGTGCGCCTGTCCTGATCCGCCCCGGCGATCCTCGCCTCAGCGCCCCAGCGCGGTCCACCTCCACCAGAGCGCGTGGTGCTCGCCCTCCTCGACGCGGAACCGCCGGCCGCAGACGGCGCATTCGCACTCGTAGGTCACCGGCCACCCGGAGAGGTCGCGCCGGAGGATCGTCGCGTGCCCGCGCTCCTCTTCCCTGGCCGGGTCGAAGGCGAGGAGCCTCGGGTAGTCGTCGCACCAGCAGCGCCAGCCGCGGTAGCCCCTCACCTTGCCGAGGGCGTGGTCGAGGGCGTCGCGGTTGGGCCGGATCATCCCGCCGAGCTCGACGTCCGCCGTCGCCCGCTGGATCTCCGCGAGCGCGGTCCGGAGCTCCTCGAGCAGCGCGGTGTCGCGCGTGCGGATGACCTCCCACGACGCCTGCCAGATGCGCTGCGGATCCGCGGAGAGCAGGTCGTCGAGCGTGTCGGTCACCCGGCCACCCTAGGGCGCCCCGGGCCACCGCCGACGGGCCCGCGAGAGGACCACGATCCCCGCTCTCGAGACCTCCTGTTACGCCCGCACGCCGGACGCCCCGGGAGCGCGGGTTAGCGTGAGGACCATGGTCGATCGCGAGTACGGGTTCAAGACGAGGGCGATCCACGCGGGCAACATCCCCGACGCCACCACCGGTGCGCGCGCCCTCCCCATCTACCAGTCGAGCGCGTTCGTCTTCGACGACACCGCCGACGCCGCCGCGCGCTTCGCGCTGCAGAAGTACGGCAACGTCTACTCGCGCCTGTCGAACCCCACGGTCGCGTCGTTCGAGGAGCGCGTCGCGAGCCTCGAGGGCGGCCTCGGCGCGGTCGCGACGGCGAGTGGGCTGAGCGCGCAGTACATCACCTTCGCCTCGCTGGCCGGTGCGGGCGACCACATCGTCGCCTCCGCGAACCTCTACGGCGGATCCATCACCCAGCTCGACGTGACCCTCCGCCGCTTCGGCGTGGAGACCACGTTCGTGCAGTCGAGCGACCCGGCCGACTACGCCGCCGCCATCACCGACCGCACCAAGCTCGTGTTCGCGGAGACCGTCGCGAACCCGTCGGGCGAGATCGCCGACATCGAGGGCCTCGCCGCCGTGGCGCACGCGGCGGGCGTCCCGCTCGTCATCGACTCCACCATCGCGACCCCGTACCTCAACCGGCCCATCGAGTGGGGCGCCGACATCGTCATCCACTCGGCCACGAAGTTCCTCGGCGGGCACGGCACGACCCTCGGCGGCGTGGTCGTGGAGTCCGGCCTCTTCGACTGGGAGAGCGCGCGCTTCCCGCTGCTGGACCAGCCCGTGCCGAGCTACGGCGGCCTCAACTGGACCGGCAACTTCGGCGAGTACGCGTTCCTCACCCGGCTCCGCGCCGAGCAGCTCCGCGACATCGGGCCCGCGCTCGCGCCGCACTCCGCGTTCCTGCTCGCGCAGGGCGTCGAGACGCTGCCGTACCGGATGCAGGCGCACATCGACAACGCGCGGGCCGTCGCCGAGTGGCTGGATCAGGATCCGCGCATCACGGCCGTCAACTGGGCCGGCCTCCCCGCGCACCCGCACCACGAGCGGGCGCGCAAGTACCTGCCGACCGGACCCGGATCCGTGTTCACGTTCGAGGTCGCGGGCGGCCGCGCGGTGGGCCAGCGCTTCATCGAGTCGGTCGAGCTCGCGAGCCACCTCGCCAACATCGGCGACGCGAAGACCCTCGTCATCCACCCGGCGTCCACGACCCACGCGCAGCTGAGCGAGGCGCAGCTGGTGGACGCGGGCGTGCTGCCGGGCATCGTCCGCATCAGCGTCGGCATCGAGGACGTCGCCGACATCATCCACGACCTGGACCAGGCGCTGGCCGCCGCCACGGAGGGAGCGAAGTGAGCTTCGACACCGGCGGGGTGCCGCCCGAGCGCACCGGATCCGCTCCCCACCCGGCCGCGGACGCCGCCGACCTCGCGCCGCTCGACCCCGCCGAGGAGGCCGCCGATCGCGCGGCCGGCGACGCGGCCGAGGCGCAGGCAGCCGACGCCGACGCATCCGTTCCCGCCGAGCCGGTCGCCACAGCGCCAGCCGAAGGGGGCGACGCCGACGGCACCCAGACCACCCAGCTCCAGAACGGCCTGACCTGCGCGATCCCGCGCTCCAGCCCGCTCGCCGCGCTCCTGCGCAGCGAGCGCACGTGGACCGGCCCGACCGCGAAGGAGCGCCAGGCGATCCTCCGCCGCGCGAAGAGCGTCGCCATCGTCGGCGCCTCGCCGAACCCGGCCCGGTCCAGCTACTTCGTCGGCACGTACCTCCAGCAGTCGAGCGACTACCGCGTGTACTTCGTGAACCCGAACGCCACCGAGATCCTCGGCCAGGAGGCCTACCCCGACCTCGCGTCGCTGCCCGAGGTGCCCGACATCGTCGACGTCTTCCGCAAGGCCAGCGACATCCCGTCCGTCGTGGACGACGTGGTCGCGATCGGCGCGCCCGTCATCTGGGTGCAGCTCGGCATCTGGAACCAGGAGGCGGCGGTGGACGCGGAGGCCCGCGGGCTCACCGTGGTGATGGACCGCTGCGTCAAGGTCGAGCACGCCCGCTTCCACGGCGGCCTGCACCTGCTCGGCTTCGACACCGGCGTGATCAGCTCCCGGAAGGCCGCGGTCTAGCGGCCCCCGCGGATCACCAGCCGAGCGTGCCCGGCGCGCCCTTGAACGGGCCGACCACGCGCGGCGTGATCCAGCCGCCGTAGAAGTCGCCCTCCTGGGCCTCGACCTCGACGCCGTCGACCGTGATGCGGTCCATCCGCGAGGGGTACACGGCGATCCTGTCGGCGAGCACCTCGAAGCCGCGCGTGGGCGACGGGTACCACCACGCAGCGCGGTCGGCCGTGACGCCACCGGCGGTGAGCGAGAGGTACGACGCCTCCCCCTTGTACTCGCACCACGACCGGCCGGCGGCGGACGCGAGCGCACCCGCGGCGAAGTCGGCGGAGGGAATGTAGTAGACCGGCGGGTGGCTCGTCTCGAGCACGCGCACGGCGGATCGGCTGTCGGCGACGACGCGGCCGCCGAGCTCGATCACGACGTGCTCGGACGACGGGTCGACGCGCGGCGGACGTGGGTAGTCCCACACCGACTCCTGCCCGTCACCGGGGATCTCGCGGGGACGACGGGCGGGTGGGATGCGCATGCGCCGACGGTACCGCGGGCACCTGGACGCCCCGGATCCCGCGGTGTCACGGGCCTCTCGCCCCCGTCCGGTAAAGACGTATCCACTAAACGTTTTTGCACGAATGGTCCTCAGGGTGCTTGACTGGGGCACGTCCACCCGCATTCGGGTGTCACACAGCACGAAATCTTCGAGGAGTAACGCACATGGGCATCATCGGTTTTCTGGTTCTGGGTCTGATCGCCGGAGCGCTCGCCAAGCTGATCCTCCCGGGCAAGCAGGGTGGCGGAATCATCGTCACGCTGATCCTGGGCGTCGTCGGGGCCTTCCTCGGTGGCTTCATCGGCAGCGCGCTCTTCGGCAAGGGCGTGGACAGCTTCGACCTCGGCTCGCTCGCGCTCGCCATCGTCGGCGCGATCATCGTCCTGCTGGTCTACGGCGCGATCGTCGGCCGCAAGAAGGCCTAGTCCTTCCTGCTTCCCGGAGCCCCCGTCGCCCGACCCACGTGGTCCGGCGGCGGGGGCTCCTCTCATGTCGGGCTCCTGATCCGGGCGGGTCGCGCCGCGGGGCGTGCCTACGATGACCGCATGCCCGACGCCGTCGCCCCCTCCCGCTCCCGCACCGCCGCCGTCCTCGTCGCCGTCGCGCTCCCGCCGCTGGCGCTGGCCGCCGCGGGCCTCTCGCACCCCAGCTCGCTCACCGACGACACCGCGATGCACTGGCGCGACCTGCACATCGCGCTGCTGCCCGTCTTCCCGCTGCTCGCCATCGCGCCGATCCTCCTCACGCGCCGCCACGACCGCCGCCTCGGGATCGTCGCCGTCGTCCTCGGGTTCGTCTACGCCGTCTGCTACCAGGCCCTCGACATCCTCGCGGGCATCGCGGCCGGCGCCCTCAAGCTCGAGGGCGGGCAGGGCGTCACCACCATGTACGCGCTCGCGGACGGGATCGTCGTCGCGGGCGTCTGGTCGTACGTCGCGGTCACCGTGCTGGCGAGCGCGCTCGTGATCCGGCACGCGGGCCTCCGCGCGCTGCCCGGCGCCGTCATCGCGGTGGTCGCGGCCGTCTCGTTCGTCGACAGCCACATCTTCTTCCCGCGCGGCGTGATCACCATGCTCGGCCTCGCGATCGGCTGGACCTGGCTGGCGATCGCCTCGTCCGGGCCCGCCCGCCGCGAGCGCGCATCCGCCGGGCGGTCCGGCGCCCCCGCGGCCGACCGCGCCGAGGCCGCGGCATAGTCTGACGGGATGACAGCGTACGTCTCGGCACTCGACCTCTTCTCCATCGGGATCGGGCCGTCGAGCTCGCACACCGTCGGCCCCATGCGCGCGGCCCTGCTCTTCGCCCGGGAGTGCGAGGCGTCGCCCCGGTTCACGGGGATCGCGCGCGTCACCGTGCGGCTGTTCGGCTCGCTCGGCGCCACCGGCCTCGGGCACGGCACGCCCGACGCGGTCGTCGCGGGGCTCGCGGGCCTCGCGCCCGAGACGTGCGACCCGGACGAGGTGCGCGGCCGCTGGTCCGGGCTCGGCGAGGGCGTCGACGTGCCGCTGGCGGGGATCCACCCGGTGCGCATGGTGGGACGGGACCTCACGTTCGAGCCGTTCACCAGGCTCCCCCGCCACCCGAACGCGATGCACCTCGCGGCCCTGGACGCCGACGGCGGCACGGTGCTCGAGAGCACGTGGTTCTCGGTCGGCGGCGGGTTCGTGCTGCGCGAGGACCAGGCGCCGTCGGCCGTGCTGCCCACCGGGCTCCCCCACTCGTTCTCCAACGCCGACGAGCTCATCGAGCTGGCGGAGTCGACCGGGCGATCCATCGCCGACGTCGCGCGCGACACCGAGGAGTCGATCCACGGATCCCGCCGCGCGGTCGCCGGCCTCGACGCGATCTGGGACGCGATGGCGGCGTGCGTGACCGCGGGGCTCGGCGGCCAGGGCACGCTGCCGGGCGGGCTCAACGTGCGGCGGCGGGCGGCGCGGGTCGCCTCGCAGCTCGCGACCATCGACGCCGAGGGCGCGCGCGACACCAGCCACGAGTGGCTGCACGCCTTCGCGCTCGCGGTCAACGAGGAGAACGCGTCCGGCGGGCGCGTGGTCACGGCGCCCACGAACGGCGCGGCCGGCATCATCCCCGCGGTCGGCTCCTACTACCTGCGGTTCGTGCCGGGCGCCGACCGCGACGGGATCCGCGACTTCCTGCTCACCGCCACGGCGATCGGCTCGCTCGTGAAGGCCAACGCGTCCATCTCGGGCGCGGAGGCCGGCTGCCAGGGCGAGGTCGGCACGGCGTGCGCGATGGCGGCCGGCGCCCTGTGCGCGGTGCTCGGCGGATCCCCGCGGCAGGTCGAGAACGCCGCCGAGATCGCGATGGAGCACCACCTCGGCCTCACGTGCGATCCCGTGGGCGGGCTGGTGCAGATCCCGTGCATCGAGCGGAACGCGATCGCCGCGTCCACCGCCGTCAACGCCGCGCGCATGGCGCTGCACGGCGACGGCACGCACCTCGTCTCGCTCGACACCGTGATCGAGACCATGCGGCAGACGGGCCTCGACATGTCCACCAAGTACAAGGAGACGTCCACGGGCGGCCTCGCGGTCAACGTCATCGAGTGCTGAGCGCCTGGGGCGCGGCCGGTCGTGTCAGGCTGGGCGCATGGGTGTCCCCGCGCTGCTGCTCGCCGTCGCGGCGCTGCTGGTCCTCGGCACCACGCAGCTCGCCGCCTGGGGCCTCCTCAAGCGCAACGGGTGGATCGGGATCCGCACGCGCCCCCTCATGGCGAGCGACGAGGCCTGGCGCGCCGGGCACGCGGCCGCCCTCCCCGCGCTCCGCAGCACGTGCCTGCCCGTCGCGATCGGCGGCATCATCGGCGGGATCGCGGCCGGCGCCGGCATGAACAGCGTCGCCAGCTGGGGTGGGCTGCTGCTCGTGGGCGGCATCGTCTGGAGCACGTTCCGCGCGGGGCAGGCGGCCAAGCGGGTCGCGCGCCGACTGGAGGCCGAGCGGCTGGACGCCGAGCGGTGGCGCACGCCGCCCCGCACCCGGCGCGACTAGGCCGGCGCACCCGCCGCGCGCAGGGCGTCGCCCACCGCCGCCAAGCGCTCCCGCCCGATGAGGCCGAGGTGGTACACGTACGTGTCGTCGAGCCCGCGCACCGCGTCGGGCCACCCGGCGCGGATGCTCGCGGGGCTGGCCGGCGGCAGCGCCCAGAGGTAGCCGCCGACGGGCGTGCCGGGGAGGCGCTCGCGGAGCGCGCGCATCGCCTCGGGGTCGTGGGCCACGGCGTCGAGCACCACCACGCCGTCCACCTCGTCGAGGTCGTCGAGGAGCGCGGCGAACGGGCCGGTGGCCCAGGGATCCGCCTGGGCGTGCACCACGACGCGGGTGACGCCCGCGGCGCGCGCGGCGGCGACGCACGCGTCGAGCAGCTGCCGCCTGGCCCGGCCGCGCACGCGCAGCACGGCGTCGAGGCCGTCGAGCCCGCCGTCGGCGTCGACGCGGGCGCGCACCTCGGCCCGGAGCGCGTCCGGATCCGCGCCCTCCTCCGCCAGCAGCGCGACGCAGACCGTGCAGAAGCAGATCGAGAGCAGCGCCTCGGCCTCGGCCGACCAGTCGGCGCCCGCGGTCTTCTCGTGATGGCCGAGGTGGCCGACGCCCATGGGGCCGCACGCCTCGAGCATCACGCCGTCGAGCTCCACCGCCGCGGCCGTCTCGGCGACCAGCGCCGTCGCGTAGGCGCGCACCTCGGGGCGCGCGGGGCAGAGCGCGTACGGGTACGCCTCGCCGAACGCGTTGACGACGCAGCTCGCCGGGTTGCGCGTGCCGACCGACGTCGAGTGCGTGAGCACGATCCACGCCTCGACCCGGAGCCCCGCCGCCCGCGCGACCCGGGCGGCGCGGGGGAAGGCGTCCGGCCCGACCCAGGGCGTGTCGTCGTCGGGACGGAGCTCCCCCCACGCGCCCTCGCGCACCGGCAGGTAGAGCGCGGCGGAGCGCGCGTCGACGATGCGGTGGCGCGGATGCAGCGGCGTCGCGGCCCGCACCGAGTGGTACGCCGCCGCGATGGCCACGCCGTCGGCGCCCGCCGCGCGCACGCGGGACGCCGCGTTGGGGTCGTCGATGAGGTCCCACGGGTAGGCGCAGAAGGAGACGCTCACCGCACGCCCGCCGACCGCAGCGTCTGGGCGAGCCGCTCCGCGTGCGCGCCGATGATGCGGGCCACGCGCTCCGCCTCCTTCGGCGTCGCGCGGTCGACCGGCATGGAGCAGCTGATCGCGTCGGTCGCGGGGATCCGGTAGCCCACGCTCACCGCCACGCAGCTGACGCCGGCCAGGTTCTCCTCGCGCTCGTGCGCGAACCCGCGCTCGTGCGCCTGGTCGAGCTGCGCGTCGAGCGCCGCCGGGTCGGTCACGGTCTGCGGGGTGAGGGCGGCGAGCGGGCCGGATCCGAGCGCCTCCCGCCGCTCCTCGGCGCTGAGCTCCGCGAGCAGGGCCTTGCCGAGCGAGGTGGCGTGCGCGGGCAGCTGTCGGCCGACCCTCGAGGTCGCCCGCCGGGACTCGGTCGTCTCGCGCGTGGCGAGGTAGAGCACCCGGTCGCCCTCGCGGCGCGCGTAGTGCGCGGTGTACCCGGTCTCGTCGCGGATCCGCTCGAGGGCCGCGAGCGCGTGCGGCAGCGCCCGGTCGCGGTCGAGGTAGGCGGTGCCGACCACGAGGGCGCGGGATCCGATGGAGACGTGCGTGCCGTCCTGCAGCATCTCGATCCAGCCGCTCGCCGCCATGGTGTGCAGCAGCTGGTGCAGGCTCGACCGCGGGTAGCCGGACGCGCGGTGGAGGTCCACCACGGAGACGGGCTCGGACGACCCGGCCAGCCGCTCCAGCAGGGCGAGCGTGCGCTCCGCCGACTTGACCGGCCGGGCGCCGCGCTCGGTCGCCGGTCCGTCGGTCACCATGCGTCTCCCAGTGCGTGCTCCGGGGCGGCCCACTCGCCGCCGATGAGGCCGTTCGCGTCCGCGTCGTCCGCGTCGTCGATGCCGCCCGCGAATGCCTCCGCGTCGTCCTCAGGGTAGTAGCCGATCCGCTCGCCGGCGTCGGGGCGGAACCACGCGCGGGCGTTGCGCGACACGCCCCAGACGATGTGGTGGCCGGGCTCCTCGAGCGCGGCGACGGCCTGAACGAGCCGCGCGAGGTCGGGGAAGGAGAGCCAGGTGGACAGCGAGCGGCGACCGTTCGGGCGATCCAGGAGCGTGCCGATCCGGGCGCTCACGACGCTCATGCCGTGGCGGTCGGCGTACACGGATCCGAGCGCCTCCATGGCCGCCTTGGTCACGCCGTAGAGGCTGTCCGGCCGCGGCGGCAGGTGGTCGACGGGCTCCGCGGGCACCGGGTGGAAGCCGACGGCGTGCGTGGAGCTCGCCAGGAGCACGCGGCGGACGCCCTCCTCGCGCGCGGCCTCGAGCACGGTCCGCGTGCCGTCGACGTTGGCGGCGATGACGTCGTCCCACGGGCGCTCGCGGCTGATGCCGCCGAGGTGCACCACGACATCCGCGCCGCGCACGGCCGCGCGCATCGCCCCGAGGTCGCGCACGGATGCGACGACGCCGCCCTCCCCCTCGACCGGCTCCGGATCCACCAGGTCGAGGAGCAGGAGGTCGTGGCCCGCCGCCCGCAGCAGGGGCCGGACGCCGCGTCCGGCCATGCCGGCCGCTCCCGTCATCACGATGCGCGTCGAGGTCGTCATGGCTTCTCCCCAGGGTCGTGCTCCGGCGATTGACATCGCCATCGAGTGCACCTACGTTAGCAGCGCATTCACACTGACGTAATGCATTCATGCATGCAAATGGAGATTCGATGATGAAGACTCGACTCGCGCGGAGGGCGATCGCGCTGGCGTCCGTCGCCGCGCTCGCGGGCACCATGAGCGCCTGCTCCGCGTCGGACGGCGGCGGCTCCACCTCCGCGGACGACCGCTCCCTCGAGGTGTGGACGCGCAGCACGCCGGACGACGCCGCGTCGTACCAGTTCGTGTTCGACGCCTTCACCGCGAAGACCGGCATCAGGATCGACTACAAGCCCGTCCCCGAGTTCGACACGCAGCTGCAGGCGCGCGCCCAGCAGAAGAGCCTCCCCGACGTCATGGTCAGCGACGCGGGCAACCTCGGCACCTACGAGTCGCAGGGCTTCCTCCGCCCCGTCGACCGCGACGCCGTCGCGGGCGGCGACCAGATCTCCGACGCCACGTGGCAGAGCACGCGCGGCACCGACGGCGACTACTACGGCATCCCGTGGTCGCGCCAGGCCAACATCACCTTCATCCGCAAGGACTGGCGCGAGAAGCTGAACATGCCGGTGCCGAGGACGTGGGACGACCTCTCCGCGCTCGCCAAGGCCTTCGCCGACGACGACCCGGACGGCGACGGCCAGGCCGACACCTACGGCATGGTCGTGCCGGGCAGCGCCGAGAACGGCTACATCGCGCGCTGGGCCGCGTCGTACATCTGGCAGGCCGGCGGCGACATCCTGAAGGCCGGGGGCGACGGCACCTACACCGCCGACTTCGACAACCCGGGCACGGAGAAGGCCGTGGAGTGGATCCGCGACCAGTTCTGCACGCCCGGCGTGGTCGTCCCCGGCTCGGTCAACCTCACAACCGCCAACACGCCGTTCTTCGCGCAGGGCACGGCCGGCATCTACCAGACCGGCCCCTACAACCTCAGCTCGTTCGACGCGGCGGTCGGCAAGGACAACGTGGAGGTCATCCCGACCCCGGCGGGCCCGGGCGGCGGCACGGACTCCTTCGCGGAGGGCGAGAACATCTACTTCGGCGCCTCCTCGAAGAAGCAGGACCTGCAGGAGCAGCTGGCCGAGTTCATGATCACGCCCGAGGCGCAGGAGCTCGCCATGCAGGTGAAGACGAACGCGCAGGGCGTGCTCGCGCAGCCGGTGGTGCGGATCCCCGTCAACTCCTCGGTCGACATCGGCGCGGTGAAGGACGACCCGCGCTGGGACACCGCGAAGCGGGTCTACGACGAGCAGGGCAGGTCGTTCCCGTGGGCGATCGACTTCACGCCGTACCGACAGATCGTCGCGGACGGCCTGAACGGCGTCATCGCGGACTGCTCGAGCGACATCCCCGGGGCGCTCTCCGACATCCAGTCCCAGCTCTCCGACGAGCTCGACGAGCAGGGGGTGCAGGGATGAGCATCGGCGCCCCCGCACCGCTCATGGTGGATCCCGAGCGCCGCGCGCCCGCGGCCCCCAGCCCCGTGCAGCCGCGCGGCCGGCTCCCGTTCCGCTCGCGTTCGCTGATCCCGTGGGCCTTCCTCGTGCCCGGCCTCGTCCTCGGCGCGCTCTTCAAGTTCATCCCGATGCTCGAGGGCTTCCGGATGAGCTTCGTGAAGGTCCAGCCGTTCCTCGGCGACAGGTTCCTCGGCCTCGACAACTACGTCCACGTGCTGCGCGACCGGCGCTTCACGGAGGCGCTCGGGCACACCGTGCTGCTGGGCATCGGGCAGACCGTCGGCGCGCTGATCATCGGCCTGGCGCTCGCGCTGCTGCTCGAGGGCACGTCGCGCCGGCTGTGGTTCGTGCGCACGGCCGTGTTCCTGCCCGTCGTGACGGCGGTGGCGGTCATCGGCGAGATCTGGCGGATCCTCTACTTCCCGACCGAGACCGGCTTCCTCAACTCGCTGCTGGGCATGGTGGGCATCCCGCCGCAGGGCTTCATCAGCGATCAGTCGACGGCCCTCGGGTACGTGATGCTCGTCGGCATCTGGACGGGCGCGCCCTACAACATGGTCATCATCCTCGCGGGCCTCACCGGCATCGACCGCACGCTCTACGAGGCCGCCGCGGTCGACGGCGTGACCCTGCGCCAGCGCTTCCGGTACATCGTGATGCCCGCCCTCCGCCCGGCCGTCAGCGTGGTGCTGACGCTCGCGGCGATCCGCAGCCTCCGCACCTTCACCGAGGTCTACGTGCTCACGGGCGGCGGACCCGCGGGATCCACCGAGGTCTGGATGACCCGGGTGTTCTCGCTCGGCTTCAAGGCCAACGACTTAGGTGTCGCGTCGGCGGCCTCCGTGCTGCTGCTGCTCGCGACCCTCGGCCTCACCCTCGGCGTCCGCGCCCTGTCATCCCGCAAGGAGAAGGCCAGATGAGCATCCTCGAGCGCCCCACGGGCGCCCCCCGCCGCGGCAACGACGGCCAGTTCGACAGCGCGCTCGGCTGGAAGCCCGGCCTCCGCCCGTCGAACGTGATCCGCTTCGCGCTCTGCGCCGTCGCCTTCGTGGTGTTCGCCGCGCCGTTCGTGATCATCGTGTCCGGCGCGTTCGACGCCTTCACGTCGTCGACGAGCATCCACCTGTTCCCGCAGAAGCTGTCGCTGGAGTCGTTCCGGGTCGCGTTCGACTCGGGCGTGCTCGGCTACCTCCGCAACTCGCTCGTGATCGCGGGCGGCGGGCTCCTCCTGCAGGTGAGCGTCGCGATCCTCACGTCGTACGCGCTCGCCCGGCACCGGTTCCGCGGCCAGTCGTTCGTGCTGCTGCTGTTCCTGCTCACGATGATGCTGCCGGAGGAGGTCATCGCGATCCCGCTGTCGCAGGTCATCGGGAACGTGGGCGGCACGGGCCTCGACCTCCGCGGCACGCCGTTCGGCGTGATCCTGCCTGTGGCGGTGTGGGGCTTCTCGATCCTCGTCATGACGGAGTTCATGAAGGACATCCCGCTGGAGATCGAGGAGGCCGCGCGCCTCGACGGCTGCGGCGAGCTGCGGATGCTGTGGACCGTGATCCTGCCGCTGTGCAAGCCCGTGCTGGGGGTCGTGACGATCTTCGGCTTCATGATGATCTGGGACCAGTACCTGCTCCCCCTCATCGCCGCGAACGACCCGAGCGACTACACGCTCACGGTCGCGCTCAGCGTGCTCCGCACCGACCCCACGGTCGGCTCGGGAGTCCTGCTCGCGGGTGCGCTGCTCGCGCTCCTGCCGAGCCTCGTCATCTACCTGCTCATGCAGCGCTCGCTCATCCGGGGGATCACCTCGGGCGCGACGAAGGGATAGCACCATGATCATCCACGACCTCGTCGTCACCCCCATCGCCTTCCGCGACCCGCCCCTGCTCAACGCCGACGGCGTGCACGAGCCGCTCGCGCTCCGCACCATCGTCGAGCTCGTCGTCGACGGCGGGGTCGTCGGCCTCGGCGAGGGGCAGGGCGGCGAGGTCGTGGCCGCGCGCGTCGCGTCCGTGCGCGACGCCGTCGTCGGCCTCCGCGTGACCGACCTGCACGGCATCGAGCGGGCGGTGGACGCCGCGCTCGGCGGGGACGCCGGGCCGCTCAGCCGGCAGGAGCGGCGTGTCGTCTTCTCGATGATCGACGTCGCCGCGCACGACGCGTGGGGCCGGATCACCGGGCTGCCCGTGAGCGAGCTGCTCGGCGGCCGCGTGCGCGACCGGGTCCCCTACAGCGCGTACCTCTTCTACAAGTGGGCGGCGCACCCGGGCGAGGCGCCCGACGCGTTCGGCGAGGCGCTGGATCCGGCCGGCGTCGTCGCGCAGGCCCGCCTCCTCATCGACCGCTACGGCTTCGGCTCCATCAAGCTCAAGGCGGGCGTCTTCCCGCCCGACGAGGAGGTCGCCGCGATCCGCGCGCTGGCCGAGGCCTTCCCGACGCACCCGCTGCGCATCGACCCGAACGGCGCCTGGACGCACGAGACGGCGGTGCGCGTGGCGGCCGAGCTCGACGGCGTGCTCGAGTACCTGGAGGATCCGGTGCTCGGCATCGACGGCATGTCCCGCGTCGCCGCCGAGGTGCCGCAGCCGCTCGCCACGAACATGTGCGTCGTGACCTTCGAGCAGATCCGGGAGGCGTTCGCGAAGGACGCCGTGCAGATCGTGCTCTCCGACCACCACTACTGGGGCGGGCTCGCGCACACCCGGGAGCTCGCGGCCATCTGCCGCACCTTCGGCGTCGGGCTCTCGATGCACTCCAACTCGCACCTCGGGATCTCGCTCGCGGCCATGACGCACGTCGCCGCCGCCAGTCCCGAGCTCGCGTACGCCTGCGACACGCACTACCCGTGGAACCGCGGCGACGACGTGATCGTGCCGGGCGCGCTCGAGATCGTGGGCGGATCCGTCGCCGTGCCGACCGCCCCCGGCCTCGGCGTCGAGCTCGACCGCGACGCCCTCGCCCGCCAGCACCGCGTGTACGTCGAGTCGGGGCGGACGATCCGCGACGACTCCGGCTACATGCGGAGCATCCAGCCCGCCTACGACCCCACCCTCCCGAGGTACTGATGACGACGACCGACACCGCCGCCCACCCCGCCGCCGCTCCCGCCCCCGCGACGGCCGGCCTCCTGCCGCCCTTCGAGGGCGTGCTCTTCTTCCCCGTCACGCCGTTCGACGCCGCGGACCGCGTCGACGTCGACGTGCTCGCCGCGCACGTGTCCCACGGCCTCGACCAGGGCGCCGGCGCCGCCTTCGTCGCGTGCGGCACGGGCGAGTTCCACGCGCTCGACATCGACGAGTACGCCCAGGCCGTGCGCGCCGGCGTCGCCGCGGCGGGCGGCCGCCACCTCGTCATCGCGGGGGTCGGCGGGCCGCTCGGGCACGCGAAGCGCTGCGCGCAGCTGGCCACCGAGCTCGGCGCCGACGGGATCCTCGTGCTCCCGCCGTACCTCGTCGCCGGCCCGCAGGAGGGCCTCGCCGCCTACGTCGAGGCCGTCGCCCGCGCGACCCCGCTGCCGCTCATCGCCTACCACCGCGGCCAGGCGCAGTTCACGGAGGCCACGGTCGAGCGGCTCCTCGCGCTGCCGACGCTGGCCGGGATCAAGGACGGCGCGGGCGACGTGGCCCTGTTCCAGCGCTTCGTGCTCGCCGCCCGCCGGGCCGGGCGCGACGACGTGCAGTTCTTCAACGGGCTGCTCACGGCCGAGTCGAGCCAGGCCGCCTACCGGGCCATCGGCGTGCCGCTGTACTCGTCGGCGGTGTTCGCGATGGCGCCCCGCATCGCGAGCGCGTTCCACGCGGCGTACCGCGCGGACGACCACGAGCGGCAGCGGTTCCTCCTCGACGAGTTCTTCACGCCGCTCGTGCGCCTGCGCGACGAGACGCCCGGGTTCGCCGTGTCGCTCATCAAGGCGGGTCTGCGGCTGGGCGGCGTGCCCGTGGGATCCGTGCGGGCGCCGCTCGTGGATCCGTCGCCGCGGCAGCTCGCCGAGCTCGAGCGGATCCTCGCCCACGGCGAGGACGTCATCGCCTGAGCGGTCAGGCCCCGTCGGCCAGCTGCGCCCGCAGCGCGTCGGCCGTCGTCACCGGGAGGCGGCAGACGAAGTCGGCGCACAGGTAGGCGGTGGCGGTGGATCCCGCGGCGCGGTCCGCGAGCAGCTCGAAGCCCGCGTCGGCCCACGCGCGCGCGGCGGTCGCCGTGACCACGAGCGACACGTGCGGCGGGCGGATCAGCGCGTGCGCCACCGCGGCGAGCGGGTCGTCGGCGCGCGCTCCCTGGTCCGGCAGCACGACCACGAGCTGCCGACCCGCCGCCTCGATCGCCGCCGCCTGCTCGAGCGCCCCGCCGAACGCGATCGGGCGGGTGACGCCGCCCGCCGCCACCGTCGCGAGCGCGGCGCGGGCCGCCCGCTCGTAGCGCGGATCCGCCGTCAGCCGCCCGAGCACGCGCGCGGCTGAAGATGCCGCGGTGAGGCCCGACGGGTACGCGCCCTCGGACGGGTCGGCGGCGAGATCGAGGCCGAAGCCCGCGAGCACCGGATCCGCGCCCGTCGGCACGCGGAACCCCGCGGCGCCGGGCTGCGGATCGGTGCCCGCCGCCTGGATCAGCGCGTCCACGATCCCCCGCGCCCGCGCCGCGTAGACGACCTCGCCCGTCGCGAGCGCCAGCGCGAGCAGCCCGTCGGCGAGCATCCCGTGGTCCTCGAGCGTCGCGACCGCGGGCGAGACGCGCCCGTCGATCGAGGCGCGCACGAGGGATCCGTCCGGGCGCACGTGCTCCTGGAGCAGCATGTCGGCGGCGGCGCGGGCCGCGTCGATCCAGTCCCCGCGCCCGAACGCGCGGCCCGCCCGGGCGAGAGCCCCGATGGCGAGCCCGTTCCAGCCGGTGAGCACCTTGCCGTCGACCGCGGGCGGCTCCTCGGCCGCGCGCGCGGCGGCGTCGAGCGCGTAGTACCCGCCCTCGACGCGGCGCCCGCCGACCGTGCTCTCCGAGTCCTGGGCCGACGCGAACCCGCCCGACGCGCGCCGCAGCGTGCCGGTGAGGAACGCCGCGATGCCCGCCGCGACCTCCTCGTCCCCGGCGCGCGCGTAGGCGTCGAGGAGCAGGGCGTTGTCGTAGAGCATCCGCTCGTAGTGCGGCTCGGACCAGTCGCGGCGCGTGGAGTAGCGGAAGAAGCCGCCCTCGACCGGGTCGCGCAGGTCGGATCCGGCCATCGCGTCGAGCGTGCGGCGGACGAGCGCGCCCGTCGCCGCCGCGCGCTCGGGCACGAGGGCCCCGGAGGTCGCGAGCGTGTCGAGCAGCAGCACGACGGGCGCGACGGGGAACTTCGGCGCGGATCCGAACCCGCCGTGCTCGGGATCCTCGAACGCGGCGAGATCGGCGGCCACGCGGTCGAGTGCGGCGGCGTCGGGCAGCGGCGAGGCCACGGATCCGCGCTCCGAGGCTTCCCGGATCGCCGCGCTCAGCTGCCCCGCGCCCTGCTCGACCTGGTCGCGCCGGGTGGTCCACGCGTCGGCGACGGCGTCGAGCACCTGGCGGAACGACGGGTGCCCGGCGCGCGGCTCGGGCGGCGAGTAGGTGCCCGCGTGGAAGGTGCGGCCCTCGGGCGTCGTGAACACGTTGAGCGGCCAGCCGAGCTGATCCGTGAAGGCGCCGGCCGCGGTGATGAGCGCCGCGTCGACCTCCGGGTGCTCCTCGCGGTCGACCTTGATCGCGACGAACCCGGCGTTGAGGCGCGAGGCGAGCGCGGGATCCGAGAACGTCTCGCGCGCCATGACATGGCACCAGTGGCAGGTCGAGTAGCCGACCGAGACGAGCACCGGCACATCGCGGCGACGGGCCTCGGCGAACGCCTCCTCGCCCCACGGCCGCCAGTCGACCGGGTTGTCCGCGTGGCTGAGGAGGTACGGGCTGACGGCGTCGGCGAGGCGGTTGCGCATGCGCCCACGCTACGCGCGGCGCCGCGGGCGGTCCGGCGTCAGATCCAGTCGCGCTTGCGGAAGATCCCGTAGAGCACGCCGCTCACGCCGAGCATGAGCACCAGCGAGAACGGGTAGCCCCAGTCCCAGTGCAGCTCGGGCATGATGTCGAAGTTCATGCCGTAGACGCTCGAGACGAGCGTGGGCGCGAAGAGGATGGCGGCCCAGCCGGAGATCTTGCGGGTCTCCACGCTCTGCCGGTTGCTCGACTCGCTGAGCTCCCGCATCTCCTCGTTCTGGCGCTGGCCGACGAGCGTCGAGTTCACGGTGAGGATGTCGCGCAGCAGCACGCGGAACTCCTCCACGCGCTCGTTCACGACGATGACGTGGTCGGCCACGTCGCGGAGCGCCTGCTGCAGGTCCTCGCTCACCTCGTACTTGCCGGATCCCGCCTGCAGCTGCTGCAGCATGCCGCCGAGCGGGCGCACCGCGCGCTGGAAGTCGATGACCTCGCGGGAGAGCTCGTAGATGCGGCGGGACACGGCCGGATCCCCGTCGAACACCTGGTCCTCGATCTCGTCGATGTCGTTCGCGAGACCCGTGACGACGGGCGCGTACCCGTCGACGACGGCGTCGAGGATCGCGTAGAGCACCGACTGCGGCCCGTGGCTGAGGAGCTCGGGCCGCTCCTGCATGCGCGTGCGGATGGCGGAGAGGTCGGGCGACTCCGCGTGCCGGACGGTGATCACGAAGTTGCGGCCGAGGAACACGTGCAGCTCGCCGAACTCCACCTCCTCGCGGTCGTCCACGTAGCGGGCGGCGCGCAGCACCGTGAAGAGGGTGGAGCTGTAGCGCTCGGTCTTGGGGCGCTGGTGGGCCTGGACCGCGTCCTCCACCGCGAGCTCGTGCAGGTCGAACTCCTCGGCGAGCGCCTGCAGCTCCTCGACCGTGGGCCGGTAGAGGCCGATCCACGCCATGGCCTCGGGCCGCTCGTCGAGCTCGCGGAAGGTGTCGGCGAGCGTGGCGGGCGAGGCGACGCGGCAGCCGTCCACGTACACGCCGTTGTCGACGAGACTCGGGCGGCGCGCGCCCGTCGGGTCGGCGACGCCGTCGGCCTCCCGCTCGGCCCGCGCGCGCGACGCCCCGCCGCCGGCATGCCCGCCGAGGGGCGCGACGCCCCGGGCGACCACGGACTTGAGGCGCGTGCGGATGCGGTGCTGGGACATGACGGACACGGTACCCGGCCGAGGTGACGCGATCGTGCCGCTGGGGAGCGCCCCGGTCAGACCACCTGATCCGGGTGGCTCCCGACGCGTCCCGCGGCCTCGAGCGCGGCGATCCCCGCCATCTCCTCGTCGGTCAGCGCGAAGTCGAAGACGTCGGCGTTCTCGACGAGCCGCTCACGGCGAGTGGTCTTCGGGAAGACGATCGTGCCGCGCTGCACGTGCCAGCGCAGGACGACCTGCGCATCGGTCCTCCCGTGGGCGCGGGCGGCGTCGCGCACGACGGGCGCGTCCGCGACGGCGCCGCGCGCGAGCGGGCTCCAGGCCTGCACGGCGATCCCGTGCTCCTGCAGGTAGTCCGTCGTCGCGCGCTGCTGGTGCCGCGGGTGCAGCTCGATCTGGTCGACCGCGGGCGCGGGGAGGCCCGCCGCGTCCAGCGCCTCGAGGTGCGGCACGAGGAAGTTGGAGACGCCGATGGAGCGGGTGAGCCCCGCCTCGCGCGCCCGGGCGAGCGCCTCCCACGTCTCCACGTAGAGGCCGCGCTCGGCGGCCGGCCAGTGGATGAGGATCAGGTCGACCGCGGGGAGGCCCAGCCGGTCGAGGCTCCGGCGCATCGCCTCGGCCGCCCGCGCGCGTCCGTGGTCGTCGTTCCAGACCTTGGTGGTGACGAACAGCTCGTCGCGCGGGATGCCGGACGCGCGGATCGCCCGCCCGACGCCCTCCTCGTTGCCGTACATGGCCGCGGTGTCGATGTGCCGGTAGCCGACCTCGAGCGCCTCCGCGACGATCCGCTCGGCGTCGTCGTCCGACACCTTGTACGTGCCGACGCCGAACTGCGGGATCGGGACGCCGTCGCCCATCGCGACCGACGGGATGGGCGTGCGGAGGCCGCCGCTGCCCTGCACATCCGTCACGCGCCGAACCGCTCCACGAGCCGGCGCTTCAGGACCTTGCCGCTCGGCCCGAGCGGCAGCGCGTCGACGACCTCGATGCGCCGCGGGTACTTGTAGGAAGCGATGCGCTCGCGCACGAAGGTCTTCATCTCGGCAGTATCCCCCACGGCACCGTCCCGGACGACCACGGCGGCGACCACCTCCTGTCCGTGCCCGGAGTGCGGCACCCCGAACACCGCGCACTGGGCGACGGCGGGATGCCGCGCGAGCACCTCCTCGACCTCGCGCGGGTACACGTTGTAGCCGTTGCGCAGGATCATGTCGCTCGTCCGGTCGACCACCCGGATGTCGCCGTGCTCGTCGATGGCGCCGAGGTCGCCCGTGCGGAACCAGCCGTCCACGAGCACGCGCGCCGTGTCCTCGGGGCGGCCCAGGTACCCGTTCATCACGTTGTGGCCGCGGACCACGATCTCCCCCAGCTCGCCCCGCGGCAGGATCACGACGGCGTCCTCCCTGGCCGGGTCGGCGATCTCGACGCGCACGCCCCAGATCGGCGTCCCGACCGTGCCCGGCCGCGGCGGCGCGACGCCCACGTGGTTGAAGGACGCGACCGGCGTGGTCTCCGTGAGGCCGTAGCCCTCGTGGATCTCCGCGGAGAACTCCTCCCGGAACGCGTCGATCACGGCGACCGGGATCGCGGCGCCGCCGCTCATGGCGTACCGGAGCGGCGGACGTCGCGGGTCGCGTCGGGCGGCCGCGAGCAGCGCGACGAACATGCTGGGCACGCCCATGAACAGCTCGGTGCCGTGCTCGACCATGAGGGCGAGCGCGGCGTCCGGGTCGAAGCGGGGCATGAGGACGACGGTCGCGCCGATGCGGAAGGCCAGGTGCATGGTGCAGGTCTGCCCGAAGGAGTGGAACAGCGGCAGGCAGCCCAGGATCCGGTCGCCCGCGTGCATGTCGAACGTGTCGATCAGGAACACGTCGACCTGCATCACGATCGCGAGGTGCGTCCCCTCCGCGCCCTTCGGCTGGCCCGTCGTCCCGGACGTGTAGAGGATCGTGGCCGTGTCCAGGGGCGACCGCGGGACGTACGAGACGACCGGCGTCGCCCGCGCGGCCTCGTCCTCGAGGCGCGGCGGCAGGTCGGGGCGGTCGGCGGGGGCGAGCACCGTGAGGACGGGGACGCCCGCCGCCGCCGCGCCCGCGGCGCCCTCCGCGAGCAGGGGCGCGGCGCACACGAGGAGCCGCGCTCCCGAGTCCCGGAGGACGTACGCGATCTCCTCGGCCTTCAGCAGCGCGTGCACGGGCACGACGATGCCGCCGAGCGCGAGGACCGCGTAGTAGACGCGGGGGAAGTCGGCCACGTTGGGGATGAGCACGGCGACGGGTGTCCCGTCGCCCACCCCGCGCTCCCCGAGCGCGCCCGCGTACGCCCGGGCCTGGGCCCACAGGTCGCGGTAGGTGATGCTCTCCTCGCCGATGACCAGCGCCACCGAGTCGGCGTGACGGACGGCGGACTCGGCGAGGATCGCGGCGGCGGAGATGGTGAGGCCGTCCCGCACCCGGCCGGCCGCGGTGGCGCCGCCGTCCGCGGCGGGATCGTCGGTCGGGGCGGCGGGCATGGCGGCGTCGAGCATCGCAGGCTCCTCGGGTCTCGGGGACCGTCCCGGGAGTGGCGCCGAGAGCGGCGGGCGGGATCGGCCGCCCGCGACGCTAGCGGCCGGTCCCCCGGGATCGCCGCGGCCCTCCCCAGCGCGCCGCCCCGGCCTCAGCCGCCGAACCGCTCCACGAGCTCGCGCTTCAGCACCTTGCCGCTCGGCCCGAGGGGCAGCGCGTCCACGATCTCCACCCGCCGCGGGTACTTGTACGAGGCGATGCGCTCGCGGAGGAACGCGATCACCTCGTCCGGGTCCACCTCGGCGTCGGCGCGCACCACGATCGCCGCCGCCACCTCCTGGCCGTGCAGCTCGTGCGCGACGCCGAACACGGCGCACTGGGCCACTCCGGGGTGGCGCGCGAGCACCTCCTCGACCTCGCGCGGGTACACGTTGTAGCCGTTGCGCAGGATCATGTCCTTCGTCCGGTCGACGACGCGGATGTAGCCGTCCTCGTCGATGGTGCCGAGGTCACCCGAGCGGAACCAGCCGTCGACGACCGCGCGGGCCGTGTCCTCGGGGCGGTGCAGGTACCCGTTCATGAGGTTGTGGCCGCGGATCACGATCTCGCCGAGCGTGCCCCGCTCGACGAGCTCCACGCGGTCCTCGTGCTCGGGGTCGGCGATGTCGATCTGCACGCCCCAGATCGGCTTCCCGACGGTGCCGGGCCGGGCCGGGAGCCCCACGTGGTTGAACGACGCGACGGGCGAGGTCTCCGTGAGGCCGTAGCCCTCGTGGATCTCCGCGGAGAACGCGTCGCGGAACGCGTCGATCGCGGCGACCGGGAGCGCGGCGCCGCCCGAGATGGCGTAGCGCAGGGCCGGCCGCGCGGGGTTCCGGGCGGCGGCGGCCAGCAGCGCGAAGTACATGGTCGGCACGCCCATGAACACCTGCGTGTCGTGCTCGACCATGAGCGCGAGCGCGGCGTCGCCGTCGAAGCGCGGCACCATCACGATCGTCGCGCCCGCCCGGAACGACGCGTTCATGGTGCAGGTCTGGCCGAAGGTGTGGAACAGGGGGAGGCAGCCGAGGATCCGGTCGCCCGCGCGCAGGTCGAAGGTGTCGAGCAGCAGCACGTCGACCTGCATCACGAGCGCGAGGTGGCAGCCCTCCGCGCCCTTCGGCTGGCCCGTGGTGCCGGAGGTGTAGAGGATCGTCGCGGTGTCGGACGGCCGCCGCGGCACGTAGGTGCGGATGGGCGTCGCGGCCTGCGCGAGCTCCTCCAGCCGGTCGGGCCCGCCCTCCGTCGAGGCCGGCACGAGCACGCTGATCACCGGCACCTCGGCGAGCGCCGCGCCCTTCGCGCCCTGCTCGAGCAGCGGTCCGGCGCACACCAGCAGCGCGGATCCCGAGTCGCGCAGCACGTACGCGATCTCCTCGCTCTTCAGCAGCGCGTGCACGGGCACGACCACGCCGCCGAGGGCGAGCACCGCGTAGTAGACGCGCGGGAAGTCGGCGACGTTCGGGATGAGCATCGCGACGCGCGTGCCCTCGCCCACCCCGCGCTCGGCGAGGGCGCCGGCGTAGGCGCGCGTCTCGTCCCACAGCTCGCGGTAGGTGGTGGACACGTCGCCGACGACCACGGCGACCCGGTCGGCGTGTCGCTCGGCGGACTCGGCGAGGATCGCGGCGACCGACACCGAGGCGAACCCGGTGGTCGTCGCGTGGTCGGTGGCGAGGAGGGGCGTGTCGGAGCTCATGGGTGGATCCCGTCGGTCGTCGTCGACTCGGGAGGCGGCTGCGACCCGCGCGCCGATGCACCCGGCGCCTTTCCCCGACGCTACCTCCGGGCCCCCGCCACGGGGAGGGGCGGCGGTGCGCGGATAGACTCAAACCAGCATGGAATTCAGCATCGCGTACCCGCCCGAGCTCCCCGTCAGCCGGATGCGGGACGAGATCGCCGACGCCATCCGCGACAACCAGGTCGTCATCGTCGCGGGCGCGACGGGCTCCGGCAAGACCACGCAGCTGCCGAAGATCTGCCTCGAGCTCGGCCGCGAGAGCATCGGCCACACGCAGCCCCGGCGGCTCGCCGCGCGCACCATCTCGGAGCGCATCGCGGAGGAGCTCGGCGGCGAGGTCGGCCAGCTCGTCGGCTACCAGGTGCGCTTCACCGACAAGGTCTCCGCCGACACCCGCATCAAGCTCATGACCGACGGGATCCTGCTCAACGAGCTGCAGCGCGACCGGCTGCTCAAGAAGTACGACACGATCATCATCGACGAGGCCCACGAGCGCAGCCTCAACATCGACTTCCTGCTCGGCTACCTCAAGCAGCTGCTGCCGCGCCGGCCCGACCTCAAGGTCATCATCACGTCGGCCACCATCGACCCGCAGAGCTTCTCGAAGCACTTCGGCGACGCGCCCATCGTGGAGGTCTCCGGGCGCACGTACCCCGTGGAGATCCGGTACCGCCCGCTCGTCGCCGAGGCCGCCGTCGCGGGCGAGGACGACGACCTCGCCGACGCGCCGCTCGAGCGCCCGGCCGACGATCGCGACTTCCTCGAGGGCATCAACGCGGCCCTCGACGAGCTGGCCGCCGAGTCCTCGGGCGACGTGCTCGTGTTCCTCAGCGGCGAGAACGAGATCCGCGACGCCGAGGACGCGATCCGCAGCCGCAACCTCCCGCACACCGAGGTGCTCCCGCTCTACGGCCGCCTCTCGTCGGCCGACCAGCACCGCGTCTTCCAGCCGTCGACGCAGGCGGGCGTGCGCCGTCGCATCGTGCTCGCCACCAACGTCGCCGAGACCAGCCTCACGGTGCCGGGCATCAAGTACGTGATCGACGCCGGCACCGCGCGCATCTCCCGCTACTCCGTGCGCTCGAAGGTGCAGCGCCTCCCCATCGAGGCGATCTCGCAGGCCTCCGCCAACCAGCGCTCGGGCCGCTCCGGCCGGACCAGCGACGGCATCGCGATCCGCCTGTACTCGGAGGAGGACTTCGCCCGCCGGCCCGAGTTCACCGAGCCGGAGATCCTCCGGACCAACCTCGCGGCCGTCATCCTGCAGATGGTGTCGCTCGGCCTCGGCGACATCGCCGCGTTCCCGTTCCTCCAGCCGCCGGACTCGCGGGGCATCAAGGACGGCGTCGACCTCCTCACGGAGCTCGGCGCGGTCGTCCGCTCCCCCGACGGCACGCCCGCCCTCACCAAGGTGGGACGCGACCTGTCGCGCCTGCCCATCGACCCGCGGTTCGCCCGCATGGTCGTCGAGTCGCGCAAGCACGGCGTCAGCCGCGAGGTCATGATCATCGTGGCCGGCCTCACCATTCAGGACGTGCGCGAGCGCCCGCTCGAGAAGCGCCCGCAGGCCGACCAGCAGCACGCGCGCTTCGTGGATCCGTCGAGCGACTTCATCACGCTCCTCAACCTCTGGAACCACCTCGAGGAGAAGGAGGCCGAGCTCTCCTCGAGCGCGTTCCGCCGCATGTGCAAGGCCGAGTTCCTCAACTACGTCCGCGTCCGCGAGTGGAAGGACGTCTTCCGGCAGCTGCGCCAGCTCGCCCGCCCGCTCGACCTGCAGATGAACGAGCCGAAGGCCGACCCGGACGGGATCCACAAGTCGCTGCTCGCGGGCCTCCTCAGCCACATCGGACTGAAGGACGCGCAGAAGAAGGACTACGTGGGCGCGCGCCAGTCGCGCTTCGTCGTGTTCCCCGGATCCGCGCTCGCGAAGAAGCAGCCTGACGCGATCATGAGCGCCGAGCTCGTGGAGACCAGCCGCCTGTTCGCGCGCACCAACGCGGCCATCGACCCGGCGTGGGCCGAGCCCATCGCGGGTGGCCTCGTGAAGCGCACGCACAGCGAGCCGCACTGGGAGAAGAAGCAGGGCGCGACCGTGGCGTGGGAGCGCGTGACGCTGTACGGCGTGCCGATCGTGCTCAAGCGCCGCGTGCAGTTCTCCCGCATCGACCCCGCGTACGCGCGCGAGCTCTTCATCCGGCACGCGCTCGTCGAGGGCGACTGGGAGTCGCAGCAGGCGTTCGACCGCGCCAACCGGCGTCTCCGCGAGGAGCTCGCCGAGGTCGAGGAGCGCACGCGCCGCCGCGACATCCTCAACGACGACGAGGCCGTCTTCGAGTTCTACGACAAGCGGATCCCGCGCGACGTCGCCTCCACGCGGGCCTTCGAGGGCTGGTGGAAGAAGCAGCGCCAGGAGACGCCCGAGCTCCTCACCATGACCGCCGAGGAGCTCCTCGCGGAGGACGCGGTGGACGTCGACGAGGCCGCGTTCCCGCCCACCTGGCAGCAGGGCGACCAGCGCCTCTCGCTCACCTACCGGTTCGAGCCGGGCGCGCCCGACGACGGCGTCACCGTGCAGGTGCCGCTCGCGCTCCTCGCGCGCCTCAGCCCCGCCGGCTTCGACTGGCAGGTGCCGGGCATGCGGCGCGACCTCGTCACCGCCATGATCAAGGCCCTCCCCAAGGCGCTCCGCAAGAACGTGGTGCCGGCCGCCGACTGGGCCGACCGCCTCCTCGAGGGGCTGCCCGAGCCGGATCCGCAGCACCCCGTGGCCTTCACCACGACCATCGCGGGCCTCATCATGCGGAAGGCGCACGTGCGCGTCGCCGACGACGACTTCGACCTCGACCGGATCCCCGCGCACCTGCGCATGGCGTTCCGCGTCGTCGACGAGCGCGGCCGCGAGGTCGCCGCCGGCCGCGACCTCACCGAGCTGCAGGCGCGCCTGTCCAGCCGCGCCCGCGACAGCGTGGCCCGGGCCACCGCGCGTCCGGTTGAGCGCGTCGCCGGCGCGAAGGGCCCCGCCACGCGCGGCATGGAGCGCACGGGCCTCACCACGTGGGACCTCGACGAGCTGCCCCGCTTCGTCGACACCGCGCAGGGCGGCACGGGCGACAGCCGGCACGTCATCCGCGCCTACCCGGCGCTCGTCGACGAGGGATCCACCGTCGCGATCCGCCTCATGGCGACCGCCGAGGACCAGGCGCGCGCCATGCCCGGCGGCGTGCGACGCCTGCTCGTGCTCGCCATCGCGAACCCCTCGGCCTACGTGAAGCAGCACCTCACGAGCCAGGAGAAGCTCATGCTCGCGACGAGCCCGTACCCGAACGTGCAGGCGCTCTTCGACGACTGCCTGCTCGCCTGCATCGACCAGGTGCTCGAGCGCGTGGCCCCGGGCGGCGCGATCTACTCCAAGGAGCTGTTCGAGACCGCGCGCGACCGCGTCTCCGGCGTCGTCATGGACTCGATGTTCGACACGGTGGCGCTCGTCAACCGCGTGCTCACGGGCGCGCGCGACGCCGAGCGCGCGATCAAGCAGGCCACGAGCATGCAGCTGATCGGCGCGCTCACCGACGCGCGCGAGCAGCTCGCGGGGCTCGTGCACCCGGGCTTCGTCTCGGCCACCGGCCTCGCGCGGCTGCAGCGCCTGCCCGCCTACCTCTCCGGGCTCACGCATCGCGTGCAGCGCCTCCCCGACCAGCCCGCGCGCGACCGCGCGTGGATGACCGAGGTGCAGAAGGCGACCGACCTCTACCGCGAGGCCGGCGGCGTCATCCCGTCGGCGCCGCACGCGCCCGAGTCGCTCGTGCACGCGCGCTGGATGCTCGAGGAGCTGCGCCTCAGCCTCTTCGCCCAGCACCTGCCGACGGCCGAGCCCGTGTCGCTCCAGCGGATCCGCAAGGTGCTCGCGGGCTGACGCGCCGGATCGATCCGGCGGTCGGGCGACCGTCCGGGCGGCGCGACGCGTGCCGTCGAGTTCGTATACAAGTGCGTGTACAGACCTGTCGACACACAGATGTTCGCTGCGGGGAACATCGCGGAAACACGGCGTCAGCAGAGTGGTGGCCACGGCGCCCACCGGAGCGCGTCGCGCATCCCGCCCTGCACCGTCGTCCGTGAAAGGTCGTGCCATGTCGTCAGAGACCCGGCCAGCTCCGCCCGCCACCGCTCCCCCTGCCGCACCCGCCGCGGCCGACTCGACCACCCGCACCGCCACGCGGGAGAGCCTCGAGGACTACACCCTCCGCTTCGCGCCCCGCTCCTACCGGCGCTGGACCGCGGGCGTCGTCGCGACCAGCGCCCTCGGCGGCATCGCGTACCTCGCCGACTTCTCCATCGGCGCCAACATCGGCATCGCGCACGGCACCACGAACGCTCTCCTCGGGATCCTCGTCGCCGCCGTCATCATCTTCGTGACCGGCATCCCGCTCGCGTACTACGCGGCCCGGTACAACATCGACCTCGACCTCATCACGCGCGGATCCGGCTTCGGGTACCACGGCAGCATCATCACCAACGTGATCTTCGCGACGTTCACGTTCATCTTCTTCGCGCTCGAGGGCTCGATCATGGCCCAGGGGCTGGAGCTCGGCCTCGGCATCCCGCGCCCGGTGGGCTACGCGGTCTCGACGCTGCTCGTCATCCCGCTCGTGATCTACGGGATGAAGGCGCTGTCGAAGCTGCAGGTGTGGACGACGCCGCTCTGGCTCGTGCTGATGGTGATCCCGTTCGCCTACCTCGTGATCGCGAACCCCGGGTCGGTCGGCACCTTCCTCGCGTACCCGGGCGAGGGCGGCGGCACCGGCGGCGCCGACCTCGCCTCGGTGATGCTGGCGGCGGGCGTCTGCCTCTCGCTCATCGCGCAGATCGCCGAGCAGATCGACTACCTCCGCTTCATGCCGCCGAAGACCGACGCCAACCGCGTCGCCTGGTGGCGCGCCGTCATCCTCGCCGGCCCCGGGTGGGTGCTCTTCGGGGCCGTCAAGCAGGCCGTGGGCCTCTTCATCGCCGTCTACCTCATCGCCGCGCTGGATCCCGCCGCGTCGGCGACCGCGAACGAGCCCGTCCACCAGTTCCTCGGGGTCTACGAGCAGATGATGCCGGGCTGGCTGGCCCTCGCGCTCGCCGTGGTGCTCGTGGTGATCTCGCAGATCAAGATCAACGTCACGAACGCCTACTCGGGATCGCTCGCCTGGACGAACTCGTTCACCCGCGTCACCCGCACGTACCCGGGCCGCATGGTCTTCGTGATCGTGAACCTCGTCATCGCGCTCGCGCTGATGGAGCTCAACATGTTCGACTTCCTCAACACGATCCTCGGCTTCTACGCCAACTGCGGCATGGCCTGGATCGTCACCGTCGCGACCGACATCGCGATCAACAAGCACGTGCTGGGGCTGTCGCCGAAGCACCCGGAGTTCCGGCGCGGCATGCTCTTCGACTGGAACCCGGTGGGCGTCGTGGCGCTCGCGCTCAGCGCGGGGATCTCCATCGCCATGTTCTTCGGCGCGTTCGGGCCGGACATCGCCCCGTTCTCGCCCATGTTCGCGGTGGGCATCGCGATCGTCGCGACCCCGCTCATGGCGATCCTCACGCGCGGCCGCTACTACCTGCGCCGCACCGACGACGGCATCGACCTGCCGATGCTCGACGCGGACGGCAATCCCTCCGCCGCGCTACTGCGCTGCCACGTGACGAGGCTGGAGTTCGAGCGCCCCGACATGATCCTGTCCGCGGAGCGCGCGGAGGACGGCTCGCCGCAGTACATCTCCTCCCTCGCGCTCGCCACCGACAAGACGGGGCGCTACGTGCTCCCGGCCCAGCGGTGAGCCGCACGCTGACGGCGCCGCCGCTCCGGAGGATCCTCTCCCCCGGCGGACCGTATGGTGCAGGGATGAGCGACGACGACGCCCCCGTGACCCCGACGGCATCCGCGGCCGCGACCGGGGGACGGCGCTCGCGCACCGACCACGTCTACGAGCAGCTCCGCGACCGCCTCATGAGCGGCGCGTACGCCCCGCGGACCCGGCTGCGGGAGGACGCGATCGCCGCCGAGATGCAGGTCTCGCGGACTCCCGTCCGCACGGCGCTGTTCATGCTCCGCAGCGACGGCCTCATCGAGAACGACGAGTACGGCTACCGCGTGGTCATGCCGGACCTCCAGAACCTCGCCGCGCTGTACGAGCTGCGGGTGACCCTCGAGATGCGCGGGATCCAGCGCACCATCGACTACGACGCCGCCGCGTACGACCTCCCGCTCGTCACCGCGGAGCTCGACCGGTGGCGGGAGTTCGCGGAGAGCCCGCCGTCGCCGACGCCGCAGTTCGTGGTCGAGGACGAGCGGTTCCACGTCACGCTCTGCCGGGCGGCCGGCAACGAGGCGATCGTGGACGCGCTCGAGGCCGTCAACCACCGCATCCGCTCGGTGCGCATGTACGACTACGTGACCGAGGACCGCATCACCGCGACCATCCAGGAGCACCTGGCGATCGGCGACCTCGTGGTCGCCGGCGACGTCGACGCGGCCAAGGCCGCGCTCGGCGAGCACGTCGGCGTCTCCATGGACACCGTGATGGCCCGGGCCACCCGCGCCATCACGAACATGGTCACCCGCGGCGTCCTCTGACGCCCGTCCCCGCCCGACCCGCGACATCCGCGCCGCCCGATTCCCCGGGCCGCGCGCCGCTCCGCCGACCCGGAAAGCCGAGACCCCATGCCCGGAACCGCTCCCCCCGCACCGCCATTCGACAGCGTCCTCATCGCCAACCGCGGCGAGATCGCGCGCCGCATCATCCGCACGGCCAGGCGGATGGGGCTGCGCACCATCGCCGTGCACTCGGACGCCGACCGCGCGGCCCCGCACGTGCGGGAGGCCGACGAGGCGCACCTCCTCGGGCCGAGCGCCCCGGAGAGCAGCTACCTCGACATCGACCGCATCATCGAGGTCGCGCTCGCCGCCGGCGCCGGCGCGATCCATCCGGGCTACGGCTTCATCTCGGAGAGCGCCGCATTCGCGCGGGCCGTCGAGGAGGCGGGCATGGTGTTCGTCGGCCCCACCTGGCAGCAGATCGAGGCCTTCGGGCCGAAGCACACCGCACGCGCGATCGCGATGGAGTGCGAGGTCCCGTGCGTGCCCGGGAGCGGCCTGGTCGGGTCGGCGGACGCCGCAGCCCAGGCGGCCGCGGAGATCGGCTACCCGGTCATGGTGAAGGCGTCCGGCGGTGGCGGCGGCGTGGGCATCGTCACCTGCGCCGACGAGACGCAGCTCCGCGCCGCCTTCGCCTCCGTCACCCGGCTCGCCGCGGCGAACTTCGCGACCCCCGGCGTGTTCGTGGAGCGCTTCATCGCACGTGCCCGTCACCTCGAGGTGCAGGTGTTCGGCGACGGCGCGGGGAACGTCGCGATCCTCGGCGACCGGGATTGCAGCCTGCAGCGCCGCCACCAGAAGGTCGTCGAGGAGGCCCCGGCCCCGCACCTGCCGGAGCACGTGCGGGAGACGATGCACCGGAGCGCCGCCGCCCTGGCACGGCACGTCGACTACCGCTCGGCCGGCACGGTCGAGTTCGTCTACGACGCCGAGAGCCAGGAGGTGTTCTTCCTCGAGATGAACACCCGGCTCCAGGTCGAGCACCCCGTCACGGAGCAGATCCTCGGCATCGACCTCGTCGAGTGGATGCTGCGGGTGGGCCTCGGCGACGTCGGCCCCGCGGGCTTCCTGGCCGCGGCCGACCTCCCCGCGCCGACGCGCCACTCCGTGGAGGCGCGCATCTACGCCGAGGACCCCTCGAAGGACCACCGTCCGAGCTCGGGCCTCCTGACCGAGGTGGCGTTCCCGGCGGGCGCCGTGGCCGACCTCGCGGACCTCCGCATCGAGAGCGGAGTGGAGACGGGCGACGTCGTCACGCCGATCTACGACCCGATGCTCGCCAAGCTCATCGTCACGGCCGACGACCGGACGGCGGCGTTCGCGGCCCTCGCCGAGGCGCTCGCCCAGACGCGGATCCAGGGCCTGGAGACCAACCTCGGCCTGCTGGCGAGCATCGCCCGCTCCCCCGAGGTGCTCGACGGGACGATGACGACCTCGCTCCTGGAGGGCCTCCGCGACGAGCGCGCCCGGATCGACGTGGAGCGCGGCGGCGCGTCCACGACCATCCAGGACTGGCCCGGTCGGCTCGGCCACTGGCAGGTCGGCGTCCCGCCGGGAGGCCCGATGGACGACCGCTCCTTCCGGCTCGCGAACCGCGCCGTCGGCAACCCGGAGGGCGCACCCGCCCTCGAGTGCACCGTGACCGGACCCGCGCTGCGCTTCTCCGACGCCACCCTCGTGTGCGTCACCGGGGCGGAGGCCGCCGTGACCGTGGACGGGATCCCCGTGCCGCAGTGGGAGCCCGTCCTCGTCCCGGCGGGCGGCACGCTCGACGTCGGCACGGTGCGCGGCGTCGGGGTCAGGACCTACGTCGCCGCGCGGGCGGGCTTCGACGTGCCCGCCTACCTCGGCAGCGCCGCCACCTTCGCGCCCGGGGGCTTCGGCGGGCACGGCGGCCGGGCGCTGGCCACGGGCGACGTGCTCCGGACGGCGCCGCTCGACGGGCCGGGATCCGCGACGGATCTCGCCGCGCCCGCTCCCGTACCCCCGGCGGAGCGTCCCGTCATCGGCGCCTCCTGGACGCTGCACGTCGCCGAAGGGCCGCAGCCCGCCCCCGACTACTTCACCGCGGACGACATGACCGCGATCTACGACGCCCGGTGGGAGGTGCACTTCCACGCGGCGCGCACCGGGATCCGGCTCGTCGGCCCGAAGCCGCGCTGGGCGCGACCCGACGGCGGCGAGGCGGGCCTGCACCCCTCGAACCTGCACGACAACGCGTACTCCGTGGGCGCGATCAACTTCACCGGCGACACCCCCTCGATCCTCGGGCCGGACGGCCCGAGCCTCGGCGGCTTCGCCTGCCCGGTGACCGTCGTGAGCGCCGACCGCTGGAAGCTCGGCCAGCTGCGCCCCGGCGACACCCTGCGCCTCGTCCCCGTCGACGAGTCGGAGCTGCCGCGCATCGGCGACGCCCGGCGCACGGCGAGCGCCTTCGTCCCGCGCTCCTCCCGACGCGACGACGACGACGGCGTGCTCGCCCGGCGACCCGCGACCGACGCCGCCCCCGAGGTCGTCTACCGCCGCGGCGGCGACGACAACCTCCTCGTCGAGTACGGCCCCATGACGCTGGACCTCGGCCTCCGCATGCGGATCCACGCGCTGATGGAGGCGCTCGCCCGCGTCGACCCGGCCGGGCTCGTGGACGTCACCCCGGGCGTCCGCTCGCTGCACCTGCACGTCGACCCCGCGGTGCTCAGCGTGCGCCGCCTGCTCGGCCTCCTGCAGGAGCTCGAGGACACGATCCCGGCGACGGCCGACCTCGTGGTCCCCAGCCGCGAGGTGCACCTGCCCCTCTCGTGGGACGACCCGGCCATCCACGAGGCCATCGACCGGTACGCGTCGCTGATCCGCGACGACGCCCCGTGGAACCCGTCGAACATCGAGTTCATCCGCCGCGCCAACGGCCTGGGCTCGGTGGACGAGGTCCGCGACATCGTCATGTCGGCGCAGTACATGGTCCTGGGGCTCGGCGACGTCTACCTGGGCGCGCCGGCGGCGGCACCGCTCGACCCCCGCCACCGGCTCATGACGACCAAGTACAACCCGGCGCGCACCTGGACGGCCGAGGGCACGGTCGGCATCGGCGGCACCTACATGTGCGTCTACGGCATGGACAGCCCCGGCGGCTACCAGCTCGTCGGCCGCACCCTCCCCATCTGGGCGGGCCTGCGCACGCGGCGGCGGGCGTTCACGGGCGGCGACCCGTGGCTGCTGCGCTTCTTCGACCGGATCCGCTACCACCCCGTGAGCGCCGAGGAGCTGACGCACCTCCGCTCCGAGATGGCGGCCGACCGGCTCGAGCTCGACATCCGCCCGGGCGAGTTCTCGCTGCGCGAGCACGAGGACATGCTCGCGCGCGACGCCGAGCCCATCGCCGCGTTCCGCGCCCGGCAGGCGACCGCGTTCGAGGCGGAGCGCGCCGCGTGGGAGGCCGCCGGCGAGTTCGCGACCCGCGAGGAGGCCGTCGGCGCCGACTCCGCGGAGGACGACGTCCGCTCCCGGCTCCCGGAGGGCGCCACCGTGGTGGAGGCGCCCATGGCGGGCGCCGTCTGGAAGGTCGAGGTCCCGACCGGGGCGTCCGCCGCCGCCGGCGACGCGCTCCTCGTCCTCGAGGCGATGAAGATGGAGACGCCCGTCCGCGCGCCCCACGACCTGCACGTGGTGGAGATGCTCGTCGAGGCCGGTGCCACCGTCGCGGCCGGCCAGCCGCTCGCCATCGTCTCCGCCACCACCCCCGACCACCGCACCCCGAACGGAGAGACCGCATGACCTCCTCGCCCACGACAGCCCCCCTCACCCCTCCCGCTTCTCGCGAAGGCATGCCGGATCCGGTCGCCCGCGTGCGCGCCGCCTACCGGCACATCTCGGAGGTGGACCGGCCGGAGGCGTGGATCGCGCTCCGCCCGGAGGAGGAGGCCGTCGCCGTCGCGGCCGGCGTCGCGCGGGCCCTCGCGGAGGAGGGCGCCGACGCCCTGCCGCTCGCGGGTCTCGTGGTCGCCGTCAAGGACAACATCGACGCCGCCGGGTTCCCGACGACCGCGGCCCTGCCCGTCAGCGCCTACACGCCCGCGGAGAGCGCGACGGTCGTGGCGCGCCTCGAGGCGGCGGGCGCCGTGGTCATCGGCAAGACGAACCTCGACCAGCTGGCCACCGGGCTCGTGGGGACGCGCAGCCCCTACGGCGAGGTGCGGGGAGCGGCCGATCCGGAGCTCGTGTCCGGCGGATCCAGCTCGGGCTCCGCGGTCGCGGTGGCGCTCGGGATCGTGGACGCGGCGCTCGGCACCGACACCGCCGGGTCCGGGCGCGTGCCCGCCGCCTACAACCGGCTGGTCGGGATCAAGCCCACCCTCGGCCTCCTGCCCGCCCGCGGCGTCGTGCCGGCCGCGCCCTCCTACGACACCGTGACGGTGTTCGCGCGCACCCTCGGCCTGGCCGAGCGCGTGGCCGGGGTGATGGCCGGCGTCGACGACGCGGATCCGGCCAGCCGCCCCTGGCCCGCCGACGCCCCGCTCAGCGCGGCCCCCGCCCTCCGTCTCGCCGTGCCGGGCGACGCGGACCTCACGCCCATGTCGCCGGCGTGGCGGGGGGCCTTCGAGCGGACGGTGGCGATGCTCGCCGACGCCGGCGTGGAGATCGTCGAGGTCGACATCTCCCCGCTGCTCGCGGCCGCCGCCCTCCTCTACGACGGCGCCCTCGTCGCCGAGCGCACCCAGGCCGTCGGGCACCTGCTCGCCGGCTCGCCCGAGGGCGCGGATCCGTCGGTCGCGCGCATCATCGGATCCGGCGCCGCGAAGACGGCCGTCGAGCTCGTCGGCGACCAGCAGGCCCTCCGCCGCCACCGGTTGGATGCCCGGCGCATCCTCGACGGCGTGGACGCGCTCCTGCTGCCCACGGCCCCCGGGCACCCGTCGCGGGCCGAGGTCGCGGCGGATCCGATCGGCGTGAACTCCTGGGTCGGCACCTACACGAACTTCGTGAACCTCCTCGACCTGGCCGCGATCGCGGTGCCCGGGCCCGACGCCGACGGCCGGCCCTTCGGCGTGACCCTGGTCGGCCCGGCGTTCTCGGACGCCGCGCTCGTCGATGCCGCGGACCGGCTGCAGCGCGCGATCGGCACGGCCAGCGGCGAGACGCGCACGCCCGCGGCGTCCTGGGGACCCGCCGCCACGCCGATCGCCGTGTTCGGCGCGCACATGGCGGGGCAGCCGCTCAACGGGCAGCTCACCGGCCTCGGGGCCCGGCTGCTCGGCGACGCGGTCACCGCGCCCGCCTACCGCCTCCACGCGCTCGACACCGTGCCGCCCAAGCCGGGGCTCGTCGCGACGGAGTCGGGCGGCGCGTCCATCACCGGGGAGCTGTGGGCGATCCCGTCGGGCCGCGTGGGCGACTTCGTCGCGCAGCTCGCCCGCCCCATGGTGGTCGGCAAGGTGGCGCTCGCGGACGGGTCGGAGGTGCTCGGCTTCCTCTGCGAGCCCCCGGCGCTCGCGGGCGCCGAGGACATCACCGCTCGCGGCTCCTGGCGGGCGCACCTCGGCGCCGGCGGCTGACCCGGGCGGGACCACGTGGGTCCCCGGCGGGCATGTGGAACTTTCTGAGAACGGTTCTCGATAAGCGGCTATCCTGCGTCTCGATCCGCGCCGTCGCGCGGATCCCCACGCAGCCGCACGGAGGATCCCATGACCACGCTCCCCAGGAGGCACCCCGCGATCGTCGCGGCGCTGCTCGCCCTCACGATCACGGCGGGAGCATCCGGATGCGCGCCGTCCTCCGGCGCTCCCGCGGAGGCCGCCGCGTCCGGCGGCACGCTCCGGGCGGCCTTCCCCGGCGGCGGCGCCTCCGAGACGCTCGACTACCTGGTCGGCCCGACCGCGCTCGACTACGTCCGCGCGCGGCTGGTGCACGCGCCGTTCTGCGAGCTCGACGCGTCGGCTCCGGACGGCGTCGCCTACGGCGCCCTCTCCTCCATCGACGTGAGCCCCGACCTCTCCTCCTACACGCTGCACGTGCGACCCGACGTGCCGTTCACCGACGGATCCACGCTCACCGCCGCGGACGTCATCTACTCGCTCCGCGCTCCCGGGCTGCTGCACGGCCTGCCCTTCACGCAGATCGTCGCGCGCGACCTCGACGTGGACGCCGCCACGGCCGTCGACGACCTCACCGTCACGCTGCCGACGCGCCACCCGGTCGCCGACGGGCGCCAGCTCATCTGCCAGAGCATGCTCGCCATCAAGGACGGCACCACGGAGTTCACCGAGACCACGCCGTCCTCGGGGCCGTTCACCGTCAGCGGGTTCGAACCCGGGCAGAGCACGGTCCTCACCCGGAACCCGACGTTCTACGGCACCGCCCTCGGCACCGGACCGACGCTCGACTCCATCGAGCTGCTGTCCATCTCCGACCAGACCGCCCGCGAGGATGCCCTGCGCCAGGGTCAGGTCGACTACGCGAGCGGGCTCGCCCCGGCGCAGGCGCAGGAGCTCACGGGAGCGTCCGGGATCACCGTCTCCACCAGCGAGCTGCCGTACGCCTCCTCGCTGCAGTTCCTGATGAACCCGGCCTTCGCGCCCTTCGCCGACGAGCGCGTGCGAGAGGCGTTCAAGCTCGCGATCGACCGCCAGCAGATCGTCGACACCGTCTACTTCGGCCACGCGTTCGCGGGAGACGACGTGCCCGGGCTCGGCTTCCCGAGCTACGACACGAGCCTGCCCGCGCGCGAGCACGACCCGGATCGGGCGAAGGCGCTGCTCGCGGAGGCCGGCCAGAGCGGCATGAAGGTGACGCTCACGGCGGGCCCGGAGCTGCCCGGCATGGTCGAGACCGCCACGCTCGTCGTGCAGGACCTCCGCGCGATCGGCGTGGACGCGACCCTCTCCGAGCTGCCGGCCGGCCAGCTCTACGCCGACTACGCCGCGTACCAGCAGCTGCCGTTCGCGGCCGGGTACACGCCGCCGGCGCTCTTCGAGCCGAACCACGTGCCCGGAGCGCTGCCCGAGGCGGACGCCCTCGTCGCCGAGGCGCGCAGCGCCGCCACACCGGAGGCCCGGCTCGCCGCGTCGCACCAGGCGCAGCAGATCCTCTGGGCGAAGGGCTACACGCTCGCGCCGGTGTTCGTGCCGTCGATCAGCGCGCAGTCCGACGGCGTCGCCGGCGTGCGCGAGCTGCAGTTCCCCGACCTGTCGCGGGCGACGGTCGCGGCGCGGTGAGCTCCGCGGCGCCGCTCGGCCGGTGGATCGCCGGACGGTGCGGCGCCGCGCTCGTGACCCTCGTGGCGCTCTCGGTCGTCGTGTTCGCGAGCGCGGACGCGCTCCCGGGGGACGCCTCGGGCGCGCTCGCGGGCACCGGCGCGACCGCGGCGGAGCGCGCCGCCCTGCGGACGGACCTGGGTCTCGACCGCCCGGTGGCGGAGAGGTACCTGACCTGGGCCGCCGGGGCCCTGCACGGCGACCTCGGCCGCTCGCTCGTCTCCGGCCGCGAGATCGCGCCGGTCATCGTCGGGCGCCTCGCCGACACGCTCACCATCACGGCCCTCGCGGTCGCGGTGATCGCCGTGGCCGCGACCGGCCTCGGCCTCGCGTCGGGCATGCGGGAGGACAGCGCGGCCGACCGGCTGCTCACCTCCCTGACGGTCGTCATGATGGCGACGCCGGAGTTCCTCGTCGCCACCGCGCTCCTCGTGCTCCTCACCTCCCTCGTGCCGGTGTTCCCGGCGGTCGCGCTCGTGCCGCTGGGCGACGGCGCGTGGCAGCACCCGGAGGTGCTCGTGCTGCCGATCGCGACGCTCGCCCTCGCCGGTGCGGGCCCGGCCGCGCGCATGCTGCGCGCGGCCGTCGTCGACGTGATGCGCGCGCCGTTCGTCGAGCACGCGCGGCTCAACGGGATCCGCGGCCTCCGCCTCGCGCTCGTGCACGTGCTGCCGAACGCGGCGGCACCGGCGCTGCAGTCGCTCGCGCTGGTGTCCGCGGGGCTGCTCGGCGGCGGGATCGTGGTCGAGACGCTCTTCGGCGTCCCGGGGATCGGCCTGGAGCTGGCGCGCGCGGTGTCCGCGCGGGACGTGCCGATGGTGCAGGCGGTGGCGCTCGTGCTCGGCGGCACGGCCCTCGCGATCCTGCTGGTCGGCGACGTCGGCGCGGCCCTCCTCCGACGCCGCCGGGGCGCCGAGCAGGTCCGCGGATGAGCGACGCGCCCGCCGGATCCCGCGCCCGCGACCGCTTCCGGACGCTCGCCCTGGTCCTCGCCGCGAGCATCGTCGCGGCCGCCCTGCTCGGGCCCCTGCTGCCGCTCGGCTCGCCGGACGAGGTCGTCGGCCGGCCGTTCGCGGGTCCCGACGCCGCGCATCCGCTCGGCACCGAGCTGCTCGGGCGCGACCTGCTCGCGCGCGTCGCGGCGGGCGGGCGGGGACTCGTGCTCGAGGCCCTCGCCGCGACCCTGGCCGTGAGCGTCGCGGGACTCGCGCTCGGGATCTGGTCGGGGCTCCGTCCGTCCCGGGTGACCGACGCGGCCGTGCGCGTCGTCGATGCCGTCGCCGCCCTGCCCGCGCTGCTGGTCCTGCTGGTCCTCGCCGCGGGCGCCCCGGGTCAACCCGCGGCGATCGTCGCCGCCATCGCCCTCGTGAGCGCGCCGTCCTCCGTGCGCGCCATCCGGCAGCAGACGCGCATCGTCGCGGCGGCCGACCACGTCGTCATCGCCCGGGCGCGCGGCGACGGGATCCGCAGCAGGCTCCGGCACGACATCATCCCCGGGATCCGGTCCGTGGTCCTGGCGGATGCGGGCCTCCGCTTCATCGCGGCGATCCAGCTCGCCGCGGCGGCCGGGTTCCTCGGGGTCGGCGCCAGCGCGCCCGCGGCGGACTGGGGGCGGATGGTCCGGGAGGACGTGGTCGGCATCCGCGCGAACCCGCTCGCGACCCTGGTCCCGGCGGGGCTCCTGGTCGCGGTCTCGCTCGGCGTCACGCTCGCGGTGGACGCGTCCGGCCGGCGGCGCGGGGCGGCCCGATGATCCCCGCCGTCGAGGTCAGCGGCCTCACCATCGAGGGCGGGACCGGCGCGACCGGCGCGACCGACGCGAGCGGCACAGGAGCGGCGCTCCTCCGCGGGATCGACCTCCGCGTCCTGCCCGGCGAGGTCGTCGGGCTCTCCGGGCCGTCCGGCAGCGGGAAGTCGACCCTCCTGCACGCGCTCCTCGGCCACCTCTCCCCCGGGACCCGGGTCACGGCGGGCACCGTCCGCGTCCACGGCGTGGATCCGCTCACCCCGGCCGGCCGCCGCCTCCTCCGCGGACGCGTCGTGGGTCACGTGCCGCAGGACCCGGCGAGCGCCCTCGATCCCGCGCGCACCGCGCTCCACCACATCCGATCGGCGGCGCGACGGTCCGCCGGCCGCACCGGGCGCGCGGACCTCGGCCGGCTCGCGCTCGAGGCCGCGCACGACGCGCACCTCGACCCCGCGCTGCTGCGCCGCCGCGGATCCGAGCTCTCGGGCGGCCAGGCGCAGCGCGTGATCCTCGCCGCGCTCCTCGCCGGCCGGCCCGCGGTGGTCCTCCTCGACGAGCCCACGAGCGCCCTGGACGCCGAGACGGCCGACCTCGTCGCGCGTCACGTCACCCGTCTCCCGTGGCTCCCGACCGTCGTCATCGCCAGCCACGATCCCGACGTGCTCGCGCGCACCGGCGGACGCGTCGTCACCCTGCGCGACGGCGCACGGGGACCCGGCCCCGCGCCCGGATCCGCGCCGCTCCCGCCCGCGCGCGGACCGGCGACCGCCGAGGCGCGGGCGGCTTCCCCCATCCCGACCACCGCATCCGCTCCCGCCGTCGACGTGACCGGCCTCCGCATCCGCTTCGGCGCGCACCGGGTGGTCGAGGAGGCCTCCCTCCGCATTCCGCCCGGCGGGATCCTCGCGCTCCGCGGCCGATCCGGCTCCGGGAAGACGAGCGTCGGCCGGGCGATCGCCGGCCTCCTCGTGCCGGAGGCGGGCACGCTCGACGTCGCGGGCACGCGCCTCCCGTGGGCGGGCGACGCTCGGGCCCGGTCCCAGAAGCCGCTCGTGGGGCTGGTGCTCCAGGACTCCCGCGCCGCCCTGCACCCGGGCGAGACGGTGCGCACCGCGCTCACCCGCGCGGGCCGCGCCGCCGTCCGCCAGGGCTCCACGCCCGCCGATCCCGCCGAGCTGCTCGCGCGCCTCGGGCTGGATCCGCGCCACCTCGACCGCCGTCCGCACGAGCTGAGCGGCGGTCAGCGCCAGCGCGTCGCGATCGCCCGGGCGATGGTCGCGGCCCCGACCCTGCTGGTGTGCGACGAGATCACCGCGTCCCTCGACGCCACGGCCGAGCAGATGGTGCTCGACGCCCTCGACGAGGCGCGCACGCGCACGGGCGTCGGGATCCTGCTCATCACGCACAGCGCGACGGCGGCCGACCGCGCCCACCGGGTGCTCACGCTCGACGCCGGCCGCCTCACCTGACGGGGCCCTCAGTCGCCGTCCGGCTCCGCACCCGTCGCCACGGGCTGCTCGGGCCGGTTCGACCACGCCGACCACGAGCCCGGGTACAGCGCTGCGTCGATGCCCGCGATGGCGAGCGCCGCGATCTCGTGCGCGGCCGTGACGCCCGAGCCGCAGTAGACGCCCACCGGCTCGCCCGGCCGGATCCCGAGGGCCGCGAACCGCGCGCGCAGCGCGCCCGCGGGCAGGAACGCCCCGTCCGCGGCGAGGTTCCCGGCCGTCGGCGCGCTCACGGCGCCCGGGATGTGGCCGGCGCGCGGATCCACGGGCTCCACCTCGCCGCGGTACCGCTCGCCCGCGCGCGCGTCGAGGAGCGTCCCGGTGCGCGCGATCTCCGCCGCCACGTCCTCGTCGAGGGTGGGCAGCACGCCGCGCGAGAGCGTCACGTCCCCGGGGTCGGTCACGGTGGATCCCGTCGCCAGAGGCAGGCCCGCCGCGACCCACGCGGGCAGCGCGCCGTCGAGGATCCGCACATCGTGGAGCCCCGCATCGCGCAGCAGCCACCACGCGCGCGCGGCCGCGGTGTTGCCGCCGCCGTCGTGCACGACGACGGTGTCGCCCTCCCGGATCCCCCAGCCGCGCGCCGCCCGCTCGAGGTCGGCGGTCGCGGGCAGCGGGTGGCGCCCCTCCTCGGGCGCGCCGTGGCCGGCCAGCTCCGTGTCGAGGTCGGCGTACACGGCGCCGGGGATGTGCCCGGCCTCGTGCAGCGGCCGGCCGGGAGGGCCGCCGAGCGACCAGCGCACGTCGATCACGCGCACGTCGTCGCGGGTCCGGAGGGCGCGGGCGAGCTCGGCGGGCGTGATGAGGATGTCCATCCGCCCATGCTCGCAGCGTCGGAGGCGCTCAGCCCAGCGGCTTCTCGAAGCAGACCGAGTTCGTGACCGGGATGTACGGCGGGTACACGTCGATGGGCAGCCACCCCGCGGTCGCGTAGAGCTGGATGGCGTCCGGCTGCCGGTCCCCCGTCTGCAGGATCAGCCGGCGCGCGCCGCGCTCCCGCGCCACGCGCTCCAGCTCCGCCATGAGCACGCGGGAGAGGCCCGTCCCGCGGTGCGCGGGATCCACGACGACCTTCTTCAGCTCGAGCTCGTCGCGGAGGTGCCGGATGACGCCGTGCGCGGCCGCGTCCCGGTCGTCGCCGTCGAGGACGAGCAGCACGATGGCCTCCACGTCGGCCGGGTCGAACGCGAACGCGACCGCCGCCTTCGCGGGCCAGTCGGGGTCGTCGTCGTGCCGGCCCTCGTACCGCACGTCCATCTCGGCCTCCATGGCCTGGCGGATCCGCGCCCCGCGCGGGTCGTCCCAGCCGACCACCTCGGTGCGGTAGACCCGTCCGTCGCGCGCGACGTGCCGCGCCTCGGCCTGCTGCTCGGTCATGCTCCCTCTCCCTGTCCGTCCCGGCCGGTGGGGGCGGGGCATGACGACGCCCGCACCGGCATCCGGGTGGATGCGCGGCGCGGGCGGCGTCGATCGTGCGGTGCCGCGGTCTCCCGCGGCGGGTGGTGCGGTCCTACTTGGCGCCGACGGTGGCCGACGCGTTCGACTCGTACGACGTGTTGGTCGACTCGAAGAAGTTGACGAGCTGCAGCGTGTCGTTCGCCGTCGCCATCCACTTCGCCGGGTTCGAGACCTTGTACTCGGCCTCGAAGCCGAGCTCCTCGAGGCGGCGGTCGGCCAGGTACTTCACGTACTGGTTGATGTAGTTCGCGTTGAGCCCGAGGATGCCGTTGGGCAGGAGGTCGCGGTTGTACTGCTCCTCCATCTCGACGGCGTCGAGGATCATCTGCTTGATCTCGGCGGCGAACTCCTCGGTCTGCAGGTCGGGGTTCTCCTCGAGCACCGTGAGGATGAGGTTGATCCCGAACTTCAGGTGCAGCGACTCGTCGCGCACGATCCAGTCCATGAGCGAGCCGAAGTTGCGCAGCAGGTTCCGCTGGCGGAACGACAGCGACACCATGAAGCCCGAGTAGAACCAGATGCCCTCGAGGATCACGTTGTACGCGACGAGGTTCCGGACGAAGTCCTTCTTGCCCTCGGTGGTGGTGATGTCGAGGGTCTGCTCGGTCATGCGCTTGATGAACTTGACCTCGAACTCCTCCTTGCGCGCCATCGACGGGATGTCGACGTGGGAGTTGTACGCGGCCTCGCGGTCGATCGGGAACGTCTCCAGGACGTACTCGAACGACATGCAGTGGTTCGCCTCCTCCCACATCTGCTTCGCCAGGTAGAGGTGGCACTCCGGCGCGTTGATGTAGGGGTAGACGCCGAACGCGAGCGCCTTGTTCACCAGGAGCTCGTTCGGGTTGAAGTAGCTCATGAGGAACGTGATCGCGTGGCGCTCCTCGTCCGTCATCTTCTTGAAGTCCGCGATGTCCTCGCCGAGCTGGATCTCGTTGGGGAACCACGTGTTGGCGACGGCCTGGTCGTACAGGTCCATGGCCCACTGGTAGTTGACGGGCTTGAGGAGGAGGCCCTCCTGGATTCCCGTGCCGAGGATCTTCGACATTGGTGTCTCTACTTTCGCGCTGCGTTACGGGTCGTGCGGTGGGGCGGCCGGTCGGGCCGGGAGGAGCTAGGAGCGGCGCCTGCCTACTGGCAGGAGTCGCACTGGAGCTCGTCCATGGGGTCCATGGGGACGACGTAGTCGCCGAACGTGTCGTCGTTCATCAGCGTGCACCTCCCACTCCGCCGAAGCCGAAGCCCTTGCGGGGCGCGGGAGCGGACTGCGGGGCCGGGGCCTCCGCGGTCGCGGTGGATGCGGGAGCGGCCTGGGCGGGCACGGCCGCGGGAGCGCCGCCGCCGAAGCCGCCGAAGCCCTTGCGCTTGGTGCCGTCGGCGTCCTGCGACTTGTCGACCTTGACGGTCGACTGCTCGGCCGTGTGGCGCGGCTTCATGTGCAGGTAGTACGTGGTCTTGACCCCGCGCTCCCACCCGGCGAAGTAGATGTCCATCATGTCCCCGAGGTCGCGCGTCTCCAGGTACATGTTGCGGCTGATGGCTTGGTCGATCCACTTCTGCGCACGCGCCGCGACCTCGAGGAACGCGTACGGCGAGAGCTGGAAGCTCGTGCGGTACGTGGCCTTGACCGAGTCCGGGATGGCGGCGATGTTCTGGATGTCGCCCTGGCTGCGCAGGATGCTCTCGCGCACGGTCTCCCAGAGGCCGAGCTCCTGCAGGTCCTTCACCAGGTTCCGGTTGACCTCGAGGAACTTGCCCGAGGAGGTGGAGCGGCTGAAGATCTGCGAGAACTGCGGGTCGAGGCCGGGCGTGGTGCCGGCGACGAGGCCGATGGACGCGGTGGGCGCGATCGCCATGAGCGTCGCGTTGCGCATGCCGCCCTTGACCTTGGCGCGCAGCGCGTCCCAGTCGAGGCGCGTGGTGCGGTTGACCTTGACGGGCACGCCGCGGTCGGCCTCCATGAGCGCGATCGAGTCGAGCGGCACGAGGCCCTCCGACCAGCGCGAGCCCTCGAAGTTCGGGTACGCGCCGCGCTCCTTCGCGAGGTCCGCCGACTCGTCGATGGCCGCGTAGGAGACGTGCTCCATGATCTCGTCGATGAGGTCGTACGACTCCTCCGACTCGTACGAGAAGCCGAGCTTCTCCACGACGTCGGTGAAGCCCATGACGCCGAGGCCCACCGCGCGGTTCTGCTGGTTGGAGAAGTCCGCCTCCTTCACGCTGGAGCGCGTGATGTCGATGAGGTTGTCGAGCTGGCGCACCGCGAGGCGCGCGCTCTGCTCGATCTTCGCGAAGTCGATCTTCCCGTCGGAGAAGTGCTGCGACAGGTTGATGGACGCCAGGTTGCAGACGGAGACGTTGTCCTCGTCCTGCGGCAGCGTGATCTCGGTGCAGAGGTTCGACAGGTGGATCGTGCCGGTGTTGTTGTTCAGGGCGCGGTTGTTGATCGTGTCCTTCCAGGTCAGCCACGGGTGGCTGGTGGTCTGGAGCGAGATGAGGATCGACTTGAACTGCTCGCGCGCCTTGATGCGCTTGAACATGCGGATGCGCCCGGCCTCGGCCTCGGCGACGTAGAACGCGTAGCGCTCCGAGAACGCCTTGCCGTACAGCTCGTTGAGGTCGGAGACCTCCAGCGGGTCGAAGAGGAACCAGTCCTCGTCGTTCTGCACGCGCTTCATGAACTCGTCGCTGATCCACACGGCCGTGTTGGCGGTGCGGGTGCGGCGGTACGGGTCGCCCGAGTTCTGGCGCAGGTCGAGGAACTCGGGGAAGTCGAGGTGCCAGTTCTCCATGTAGAAGCACAGGGCGCCGAACTTCTTGCCGCCGCGGCTGACGGCGCGGAGCACGGAGTCGATGGTGTGCATGAACGGGATCGGGCCCGTGGAGGTGGTGTTGTTCGAGCGGATGGGCGAGCCCTGCGCGCGCAGCTTGGAGACGGAGAGGCCTATGCCGCCCGTGCCCTTGGTGAGCCACATGACGTCGCGCGTGGTCTTCGCGATGTGCTCGATGTCGTCCTGCATCTCCATGACGAAGCAGTTCGCGAGCTGCGGGTAGATGGTGCCCGCGTTGACGAGGGTGGAGCCGGCCGCGAGGTACTCGAGCTTCGACATCTTCTCGTAGAAGGCGATGGCGGTCTCGGTGGGGTTCTGCTCGTTGAGCGTGAGGCCCATCGCGATGCGCATCCAGAAGTACTGGGGCACCTCGAGGGCGTCGCCGTTGCGGCCCTTGATGCCGTAGCGGTTGTTCAGCGTGACGACGCCGATGTACTTGAGCAGCTCGTCGTGCGCCGGCTCGAGGGCCTGGGCGAGGCGCTCCAGGTCGAACAGCTGCACGAGGCGGGAGTCGAGGAGCATCTCGTCGACGCCGCGCTGGATGTTGCGGGCGAAGTGCTCCGCGTGGAGGCGCTTGAGCTCCTCGGGCGACGAGTAGTCGCCGAGGACGCGCTTGTAGATGGTCTTGAGGAGGAGGCGCGCGGCGACGGTGTCGAACGCCGGGTCGTCCTTCACGTTCTGGAGCGCGACCTGGATGACAGCCTCATCCAGCTGCTGCGTGGTGATCCCGTCGAAGAGGGTGATCTCCAGCTCGGAGGCGATCTGCGTGACCCAGCCGATGTTCTCGTCGAGGCCCTGCGTCGCGTCCTCGATGGCCAGGTTGATGCGGTTCGCGTCGTACGGCTCCCGCGTGCCGTCGCGCTTCACTACGGTGATGGACACTCTGCTCCTCATGGTCTTCGTCGCCCGCGCTGATCGGCTGCGGACTGTCCTGCGGTCGGAGGCGACGCGATGCGGGTCGTACCCGCTGCGCCTGCGCCTCACCAGCCCTGGTCCTCACCAGGGGAAATGCTCGGCGAGCCCTCGTCCGCCCTGCTCCGCGGAGCCAGGACGATGGGGGTTGCCCGCCGTTCCATCACTATATATGCGGGCCCCCGGCCAGGACCAACCCCATATGTAGTGGGCGTGTCGTCCACAGGTGTGGACAACTCCGCGGACTTGTCCACAGGTTCCACAGGCTACGGAGCGCCGCCGACATCGCTGTCCGGTGGCGCCCGGGGCTGCAGGCGGAGGCCCTCCGGCCGGTAGGATCTGACCCTCGTGAGCACGTACGGAAGCCTCCTCAAGACCCGCGGCGTGGGCCGGATCATCGCCGCCCAGCTCCTGGCGCGCTTCCCGGGCGGCATGCTCTCGCTGGCGTTCCTCATGCACGTGGAGCGGATCCACGAGTCGTACGGCGCGGCCGGCCTCGTGCTCGCCGCGACGAGCATCGGCCAGGCCGTCGCCGGCCCCCTCACGAGCCGGTGGATGGGGGTCTGGGGCATGCGCCCGGTGCTCATCCTCACGTCCGTCGTCTGCACGGTCGCCGTCGTCGCGGTGGCGCTCGGCGACGACGGCACGTCCGTCCCCGTGTTCATGGCGCTCGGGCTCGTCGCGGGCCTCGCCAACCCGCCCGTGCAGCCGGCGGTCCGCACCATCTACCCGAAGATGGTCAACTCCAAGCAGCTCACGCCCCTCTTCTCGCTCGACGCGTCGGCGCAGGAGATCATCTGGGTGCTCGGGCCCGTGATCGCGACGTTCCTCGCCATCCAGGTCGACACGAGCGCCGGGATCCTCGTGGCGGCCGCCTTCCTCGTCGGCGGCGGCGCGTGGTTCATCTCCTCCCCCGAGCTCGGCCGGGTGCGCATCCCCCGCAGCAAGCGCCGGTTCGGCGTGGTGCTCGGGCGGCCTCCCGTGCTCCTCAGCACCATCGTCGGCTTCCTCCTCATCGCGGCGTGCGCGGCCATCGAGGCGGGCGTCGTCGCCGTGTTCGGACACGGCGGGCCCGAGGCGGGCTTCGTCCTCGCGATCTTCGCCGTCGGCTCGCTCATCGGCGGCCTCGCGCTCGGCCACATCCCCATCAGCCCGTGGGCCATGGCCCGGCGCATGGCGATCATCCTCGCCGGCACCGCCTTCGCGGCCGTGTCGATGAACGTCGTCTGGCTGTCGGTGTTCCTCTTCCTCGCGGGCGTCGGCATCGCGCCCGCGCTGGCCGTGCTGTTCGCCGTCGTCTCGTCCTCGGTGCGCTTCAGCGACACCGCGGAGGCCTACGGCTGGGTCGGCACCGGGCAGCTCATCGGGGCGGCGCTGGGATCCGCCGCGGCCGGCTTCGTCATCGACGCGCAGGGGGCGCAGGGCGCGTTCGTCGTCGCGGCGGCGCTGCTGGCGGCGGGCGCGGCCATCGCCGCCGTCTTCCACCGGCACAGCCCGGACCTCCGCGGCCGCGACGCCGGCCCGATCCCGGACACGGAGCCCGTCCCGGTCATGACCTGACGGTCGGCTCGGCCGGACGCGCGGAGGACCCACGGGATCCGCGCCCCAGAGTCTCCGCCCCCGCGGAAAAACAGCCCGCCGCGCTGGATAGTGTGAGGGCATGACCTCTCCGCAGACCCCTCTGACCACGCGCCGCCTGCGCGCCGGGATCGCCGGGCTGGGCCTCGTGCTCGGCCTCGCGCTCGCCGGGTGCAGCTCGCCGGCCGCCGACGACGCCGCGACGCCCACCCCGTCCGCCTCCGCATCCGCCTCCGCCGAGGCCGCGAGCCCCACGCCCGAGGCGACCACCGAGGGCGACGCCGGCTCCGGCGACGCCGCGGCCTCCGGATCCCGCGAGGCCATCGCCGCCAAGACCCGCGACATCGCCTGCGGCCTCAAGGACAAGTCGACGCTCGAGGAGTCCGACGTGCAGGCGTTCCGCGACCTCGGCACCGAGATCTCCGCCTCCACGGACAGCGGCGCCGCGGCTGCGGGCCAGCAGATCACGGCCCTCGCCGACCAGCTCGCGCCCGGCGTCGGCCAGCCGATCAGCGACGAGCTGAAGACGCAGATGTCGAGCGCCTGCGACCAGCTGCAGTAGCTCTCCCCGCACGCACGACGGCCCGGCCAGCGCGAAGCTGACCGGGCCGTCGTCCGTTCCGCGGGACTACCAGCGCGGGTGGACCGCCGCGCGGAAGTACCGGTCGTAGATGTCCGCGACCTGGCGCTCGAAGACCTCGCCGAGCCTGGGGGCGGAGCCGGCGCGCGCGTTCGCCTGGGCCTGCTCCGCGTTGCGGGCTCCGGGGATCACCGCGGAGACGCCCTCGCGCTGCACGATCCAGGCGAGCGCGACCTGCGCGGGCGTGAGGTCCGGCGCGGCCTCGTGCGCGGCGGCCGCGAACTCGCGGGCCGCGGCGACGCCGTCGTCGTAGTCGACGCCCGAGAAGGTCTCCCCCACGTCGAACGCGGCGCCCCCGCGGTTGAAGTTGCGGTGGTCGGTCTCGGCGAAGGTGGTGGCGGCGGTGTAGCGGCCGCTGAGGAGACCGGACGCGAGCGGCACGCGGGCGATGATCCCGACGCCCGCCTCGACGGCGGCCGGCAGCACGCGGTCGAGCGGCTTCAGGCGGAACGCGTTGAGGATGATCTGCACGCTCGCGACGCCGGGGCGCGCGATGGCGAGGAGGGCCTCGTCGGTCGTCTCGACGCTCACGCCATAGGACGCGATGGCGCCGTCGGCGACGAGCTCGTCGAGGGCGTCGTAGACGCGGTCGCTCGAGAACACGGGCGTGGGCGGGCAGTGCAGCTGGACGAGGTCGAGCGTCTCGACGCCGAGGTTCCGGCGCGAGCGGTCGGTCCACTCGCGGAAGCGGTCGAGGGTGAAGTTCGCGGGATCCTGCGCGTCGCGGCGGCCCATCTTCGTCGCGACGGTGACGCCGGAATCCGGGTGCGCGCGGAGCCAGGATCCGATGATGGTCTCGCTGCGACCGTCGCCGTAGACGTCGGCCGTGTCGAAGAAGGTGATGCCCGCGTCGGCCGCCGCGTCGAGCACCGCGAGCGCGTCGTCCTCGGCGACGTCACCCCAGTCCCCGCCGAGCTGCCATGTCCCGAGTCCGATGACCGAGACGTTCCGATGGGTCCTGCCGAGGCTTCTCTGCTCCATGCGTCGAGCCTACGCGCGGGGGACGTCGGCCTCGCGGTCGTCCGTCGCGGCTCGGGCGGGCCGGCGGCGGAGGGCGTGCACGGCGAGCGCGGCGATCACGGCCATCGGGCCGCCTGCGACGACGCCCGGCGCCAGGGTCACGAGCAGGGGCACGAGATCGAGGAGCCAGCGCTGCCCCAGCGGGTCGCCGAAGCTGGAGTACGGCATGGAGGTCGCGATCCCGGCGGCGAGCGCGCGCAGGCCGAGGCCCGCGGCGGGGAAGGCGACGGCGAGGATCCAGAGCACCGGGGCGAGCCAGCCGGCGAGGTCCGGCCGATCGGCCGCCCGCGCTCCCGGTCCCGACGGCGACGGCGGCCGCGGCGGGTCCTCGGTCGGGGAGGCCGGGCGCTCGGCGCCGGCGCTCGCCCGCTGGTCCGGGCTCGGCTGCGACCCGCGTGCCGAGGCCCGCTGGAACGCCGGGTCGAAGCGCGGATCCACGCCGGAGGGTTCGTCCTCTCCGTCCGACCTCCGCGTCATGCCGCTCAGGGTACGCCCGGGCAGGGCCCAGGATGCTTGGCGGACGCTCGTGCGCGTCATGGGGTGCTCATAGGGTCGCCGGGTGTGATCTCCTCATGGCCCCCACCGGGCCACCCGAGACACGAAGGACCCGTCATGAACGAGACACCCCAGGAGCCGACCGGACGTCCGGACGAGGCCCCCATCGACGCCACCCGCTCCGCCGACGCCGCGACCCCGGCCGAGACCGCACCCGCCGCGCCGGCCGCTCCCCACCCGCCGGCCGATGGCTCGCCCGCGACCGCGCAGCCCGCCTGGCCGGCGCCCGCCTGGCCGGCGCCCGCCGGTCCCGCGACCGCCGGTCCCGCCGCACCCGAGGCGCCCCGCGCGACCGCCGCGCCCGCCGCCTGGACCGCCCCGACCGACGCGCACGCCGCCACCGGCCCCGCGGTCGGCGCCGGCGCCCCCACCGCGCAGCAGCCCACCGCGCAGCAGCCCACCGCCGCCTACGCCACCGCGATGCCCGCCGGCGGCCAACCCGCCGGATCGCCGTGGCACGCCCCCGCGACCGACGCGTTCGGACGCCCGCTCGCCGTGGACGCGGCGGGCAACCCCGTGCCGCCGAAGCGCATGCGCCGCGGCCTCCGCACGGGCCTCATCGCGGGGGCGTCCGCCCTCGCGCTCCTCCTCTCCTTCGGCAGCGGCACGGCGGTGGGCTTCATGGCCGACCTCGGCCGGTCGAGCTCGCAGGCCGGGAGCTCGCAGATCCAGGACCCGGGCTCCTTCACGCCGGGCCAGGGCTTCGGCCGCGGCACGACCACGCTGCCCGGGCAGGGATCCGGCAGCGGCTCCGGCTCGGGATCCGGCACGCAGTCCGGCACCGGGCGCGGCACGTCGGTCACCTCCCCGGAGGCGACGACGGCGCAGAAGGCCGGCGTCGTCACCATCGACTCCGCGCTCACCTACGAGAACGCGGCCGGGGCCGGCACGGGCATCATCCTGTCGTCCGACGGCACGATCCTCACCAACAACCACGTCGTGAGCGGCGCCACCAGCATCCGCGTCACGGTCGAGTCGACCGGCAAGGCCTACGTCGGGAAGGTCGTCGGCACCGACGCCACGAACGACGTCGCGGTCCTCCAGCTCGAGGGCGCGTCGGGCCTGACCCCGGCGAAGCTCGACACCGACGGCGCGCAGGTCGGCGAGGCCGTCACGGGGGTCGGCAACGCGGGCGGCACCGGCACGCTCACCGCGGCGACCGGCCAGGTCACCGCGCTCGGCCAGACCATCACCACGCAGTCCGAGGGCACGGCCGCGGGCGAGACGCTCACCGACCTGATCCAGACGGACGCGGCGATCGTCTCCGGCGACTCCGGTGGGCCGCTCGTGGACGCGGAGGGCGAGGTCGTCGGCATCGACACGGCAGCCTCCTCCGGCTCCGAGCAGATCGCGGGCTTCGCGATCCCGATCGAGAAGGCCATGTCCATCGCGAAGCAGATCGAGAGCGGCGTCGAGTCCGGCACCGTGAAGATCGGCTACCCCGCGTTCCTCGGCGTGCTGCTCGCGAACGGCGCGGGCACCGTGGCGGGGGCGCCCGTCCAGGGAGTCGTCGACGGATCCGGCGCCGCGAAGGCGGGCCTCGCCCAGGGCGACGTCGTCACCTCGGTCGACGGGAAGGCCGTCGCCTCGGCCTCCGAGCTCAGCGCCGCGATCTCCGGCCACAAGCCGGGCGAGTCGGTGAAGCTCGGGTGGACCACCGCGGCCGGCGCCGCGAAGACCGGCACCGTGACCCTCACCGAGGGCCCCGTGAGCTGATCCGCTCCTCCCCCACGACGACGGCCCGCCCTGCATCGCGCACGGCGGGCCGTCGTCGTGCGGCGGACGTCAGCTGCGGGTCACGTCCAGCACCACGACCGCCCACGACAGCGCCGGGAGCGTGAGCGTGAGGCGCCCGCCCTCGGCGTGCACGCCCTCGAGCGGCACGAGCCCGACCTGCTCGCCGGAGTCGAGCGTGTTGCTCGAGAAGCGGTCGCCGCCCTCGGGCACGCGCAGGACCTCGGCGCGGAGGATCCGGCCGGCGTCGAGCCCGCGCAGCGCGACCTCGGTCGACGCCTCCTCCTCGAGCCCGCGGTTGGCGAGGAAGACCGAGACGGTGCCGGCCTCGTCGTCCCAGGTCGCGCTCACGTCGACCACGTCTGCGGTGCCGAAGCGGTCGTTGTCGTATCGGTCGCTGTCGACCTCGACCTGGAGGATCCGACCCGTCGCGAGCTGCGCCATGCGGGCGAACGGCCAGAAGATCGACTGCCGCCAGGCGGGCCCGCCCTCCTCGCTGCGGATCGGCGCGATCACGTTCACGAGCTGCGCCTGGTTCGCGATCTTCACCCGGTCGCCGTGCCGGAGGAGCGAGTTGAGCAGCGTGCCGACGACGACCGCGTCGGTGACGTTGTACTCGTCCTCGATGACCCGCGGATGCTCGCGCCAGCCCGACTCCTCGATGCGGTGCGGCTGGTCCTCGCCGTCGAGCCCGCGCTGGTACCAGACGTTCCACTCGTCGAACGAGAGGTCGATGCGCTTGCGGTTCTTCAGGCGCGCGCCGGTCGCGTCCGCGGTCGCGACCACCGAGTCGATGAAGAAGTCCATGTCGACCGCGCTGGCGAGGAAGCTCCGCACGTCGCCCTCGTTCTCGTAGTAGTAGGCGTGCAGCGAGACGTAGTCGACGACGTCGTAGGTGTGGCCGAGCACCGTCTGCTCCCACTGGCCGAACGTCGACATGCCCGAGTTGGAGCTGCCGCACGCGACGAGCTCGATGCGCGGATCCACGAGCCGCATGGCCTTGCCCGCCTCCTGCGCGAGCCGGCCGTACTCGTCGGCCGTCTTGTGCCCGATCTGCCACGGCCCGTCCATCTCGTTGCCGAGGCACCAGAGCCTGATGTCGAAGGGCTCCTCGGCGCCGTTCCTCCGGCGCATGTCGGAGTACTTCGATCCGCCGGGGTGGTTCGCGTACTCGACCAGCGAGCGCGCCGCGTCGACGCCGCGCGTGCCGAGGTTGACGGCCTCCATCACCTCGACGCCCGCGGCCTTCGACCAGCCCACGAACTCGTGCAGGCCGAACGCGTTCGTCTCCACGGTGTGCCAGGCGCCGTCGAGCCGGCGGGGCCGGTCCTCGACGGGGCCCACGCCGTCCTCCCAGTCGTAGCCCGAGACGAAGTTCCCGCCGGGGTAGCGCACGACGGTGGCGCCGAGCTCCTTGGTGAGGTCGAGCACGTCCTGCCGGTAGCCCTCGGGCGTCGCGGTGGGATGGCCCGGCTCGTAGATGCCGCTGTAGACGCACCGGCCCATGTGCTCGACGAACGAGCCGAAGAGCCGGCGGGGCACGTCGCCGATGGTGAAGTCGCGGTCGATGGTGATGCGGGCGCGGGTCATGGGCGTCCTCCTTCGCGAGCGGCCCGGGCGCGTGCGTCCCGGGCGGGATGGGTGGTGCGGGTCCGGGTGTCGTCGCGCGGGGTCACTGCCCGCCGAACCCGGTGGTCGAGATGCCCTTGATGATCTGGCGCTGGAAGAAGAGGAACACCAGGATCAGCGGCAGCGCGGCGAGCACGGCCGACGCCATGTTCTGGGCGTACTGGATCCCGTAGGCGTTCTTCACCGTCTGCAGGCCGACCGGGAGGGTCATGAGCGTGGCGTCGTTCGTGGCGATGAAGGGCCAGAGGAAGTTGTTCCACGCGCCGATGAAGACGAAGATCGCGACCGCCGAGAGGATGGGGCGCGACAGCGGCATCACGATCTGCAGGAACACGCGCACGCGTCCCGCGCCGTCGACGCGCGCGGCGTCCTCCAGCTCGATCGGGATCTGGTCGAAGAACGCCTTCAGGATGAAGACCATGGCGGGCTGCACGATCTGCGGCAGGATCACGGCCCAGAGGGTGTCCACCAGGTTGAACGACAGCATCTGGTAGAAGAGCGGGACGATGAGGATCTGCGGCGGGATGATGATCGACGCCACGATCGCGCCCATCAGCAGCTTGCGGCCGCGGAAGTCGATGCGGCTGAGCGCGTAGCCGGCGAGCGCCGAGAACACGACCGCGACGACCGTGATCACCGTGCTGGTGACGAGGCTGTTCCAGGTCCACAGCGGGATCGTGCCGCCGTTGAGCACGGACGCGTAGGCGTCGAGCGTGAACCCGCCCGCCGGGAAGACCGTCACCGGGAACGCCGCGGCGTCGGTCTCCGACTTGAACGACGTGAGCACCGCCCAGAGGAACGGCAGCAGCCACGCGGCGGCGAGGACGATGAGGATCAGGAGCGCGGCGATCCGCGACGGGGCGAACCGGGGCGTGCCCGTGCGGCCCTGGCGCGCGGCGACGCTGGTCGCGGGCTTCCGGGCGAGCGTGCCGGAGGAGAAGGCGGGACGGGTGGCGGTGGTCATGACTTCCTCCGGGTCGCGGTGAACTGGATGACCGAGATCACGACGATCAGGGCGAAGAAGATGTACGAGATGGCGGCCGAGTAGCCGAAGCGGAAGCCGGTGAACCCGGTCTCGAAGACGTACTGCACGATGGGCCGGGTCGATCCGCCCGGGCCGCCCGCGGTCATCTGGTAGATCTGGTCGAAGACCTTGAGCGACGCGAGCACCTGCAGGATCGCGAGGAGCGCGGTGGTCGGGGCGAGCTGCGGGATCGTGATGGAGAACAGCTGCCGCCACTTGCCGGCGCCGTCGAGCGCGGCGGCCTCGTACTGCTGGTCGGGGATGTTCTGCAGCGCCGCCAGGTAGATGAGGAAGTTGAACCCGACGGTCCACCACACGGTGGTGACGACGACGCTCGTCATCGCGAGGTTCGAGTCCTGCAGCCACGCGGGCTGCGGGAGGCCGAACGCCCCGGCGATCGCGTTCACGACGCCGAGCTGCGGGTTGTACATCCAGAGCCAGAACAGCGACACGACGGTGGAGGCGAGCAGGAACGGCAGGAAGAACGCCAGCCGCCAGAGCCACTGGCCGGGGAGCCCGAGGTTCACGAGGAGCGCGAGCACGAGGCCGACGACGAGGAGCGGGACGGTGCTCGCGATCGTGAACACCACGGTGTTGCCGAGCGAGCGCCACATCTGGGAGTCGCCGAAGGCCTCGGCGTAGTTCGCGAAGCCGATGAGCTCGCTGTTGGCGCCCGTGAGGCTCTGCCCGGTGAGGCTCTGGTAGAAGCCGTAGAGGACGGGCCAGACCAGGAACACCAGGAAGGTGATGAGGAACGGGGCGATGAAGAGCATCCCCATGGATTGCTCCTTGGCCCGCACCTTCGGGCTGCCCGCGGCGGGCCGCGGGGACGGGGACCCGGCCGCGGGGGCGACCGGGGTGGGTGGTGCTGCTGTCGTCACGAGTGGACTCCTTCGTCGTTTCGCTGGGAAGAGGGTGCGGCGCCGCGCATGGGCGGCGACCGCGAGATCGTTCGGGGGCGGGCGCGCTACAGGGGGTTGGGCTTCGCGAGCAGCGCGTTGATCTGCCGGATAAAGGCGTCGAGGCCGACCCCCGCCTCCTGCCGCCCGAGGAACACGTTCTGCACGTTCTCGGCGAAGTACGTCTGGAAGTCCGAGCCGGATCCGGTGAAGTACGCCACCGGGTCGTACTCGATCTGCTCGGCCGCGTTCGCATAGTGCGCTTGCGGCAGGAGCTCCGCGTACTCGGGGCTGTCGACGACCGGCTTGTACGCCGGGATGTGCCCGGCGCCCGCCCACTGCAGCGAGTTCTTCAGGAGATCGGCGACGAAGGCGTACGTCCTCTCGCGCTTGACCGGGTCCGGCGAGCTCTGGTGCGGCAGCACGAACGCGTGCGAGTCGGCGAATGTCGCGGGCGTGCCGAACAGGTTCGGGATGGGCATCGCGTCGAAGGGCACCTCCGCCTTCTGGAACGTGGGGAGCTCCCACACGCCCGTGACGATGGCGCCGCTCTTGGCGCCCGCGAACTCGGCGATGGCGGTGCCGGCGTCGCCGCTCGGGGTGGCGATCGTTCCGTCGAGCAGGGTCTGGATGTACTCGAGCGACGCGACGGCCTTGTCGCGGTCGTAGACGACCTCGCCGCCCGTGGGCAGCTCCATGTCGCCGCCCATCTGCTTGTAGAACGTGTAGAACATGCGCCACATCTGGGCGCCGTCGCCGAGGTAGCCGTAGCTGAGGCCGTGCTCGCCGGTGACGGCCTGCATCGCCCGCATGACCTCGAGGAACCGGTCAGGCGACGTGATCTCCTCGAGCTGGCCGTCGCCGCCCAGGACGCCCGCCTGGGCCGCGATGTCCGTGTTGTACATGAGGATGAACGGGTGGCTGTCGAGGGCGATGGAGTACAGCTGCCCGTCGACGACGCCCTTATCCCAGACGCGCGGCTCGAAGTCGGCCTGGGTGACGCCGAGTTCGGCGAGCCTGTCGGTGTCCCACGGATCGAGCAGGCCGCCGGGCGCGAAGCCGGGCACGCGGGCCGCGTGCATCACCGCGACGTCCGGTGCTCGGCCGCCCACCGACGCCATGGCGAGCTTCGTGTAGTACGGCTGGCCCCAGGCGAGGACGGTGGCGGTCACGTCGAAGCCGCCGCCGGAGTCGTTCGCCTCCTTCACCATCTCCGTCATCCGGATGCCGTCGCCTCCGGACAGCAGATGCCAGTACTTCAGGTCGACGATGCCGCCGGCCGACGCCACCTGGGGCGCGCAGCCGGAGAGGCCCCCGACCAGGAACGCGCCGCCCAGGGCCGCCGCTCCGCCCATGAGGATCTGACGCCTCGACCATGCCGAGGGACGTCCCCCGGCCTTTCCTGCAACAGGATCCATTGACCACTCCTTCGTGATGCAGCGATCATTACATCGTTGTAATGCGGAGCGCAACGTTTCCGCCGGACGATCCTCCGGACGTTCGCGGAGCAGCAGGCCGGGTCAGGCGGTCGGGCGCGTGCTGCCGCGGACGACGATGCGGTGCGGGATCACGAGCTGCACGGGCGGGCCGTCGCGCTCCTCGATCCGGCGCACCAGCTGGCCGACGGCCGCCTCCGCGTAGGCGCGGATGTCGAAGTGCACGGACGTGAGGGTCGGGATCGAGAAGCGCGACTGGTCGACGTCGTCGAATCCCGCGACCTGGATGTCCTCGGGGACGCGGATGCCGTGGTCGGCGAGCGCGCGCAGGGCGCCGAACGCGAGGCCGTCCGTGAAGCAGAACAGCGCGTCCGGGAGAGGATTGCCATCGGCCAGCCAGGCGTCGACGGCCTCCGCACCTGACGCGCTGTTCCAGCCCGTGCGGTCGATCTCGATGGGCGCCTCGCCCGCCTCCTCCATCGCGCGCCGGTAGCCGATGCGGCGGAGATCGCCCGCCGCGGACTCCTCGCGGGTGGCCGTGCCGACCGCGGCGATGCGCCGGGCGCCCGTGCCGAGGAGGAAGCGCGTCATGTCGTACGCCGCCTGGACGCTGTCGACGAGCACCCGGTCGACGATCTCCTGCTCGACCTCGCCGATCACCACCACGGGCGGCAGCGACTCGGCGCGGGAGATGGCGCTCCGCGAGAGGAGGACGGGGTTGAGGATCAGGCCGTCGACCAGGTGCTCGCGCGCGCGGGACATGAGGTCGCGCTCGCGGTCGGGCCGCGAGCCCGTCTCCTCCATCTGGATGCTGTAGCCGGCCTCGTGCGCGACCTCCACGAGGTGGTGGGCGAGCTCCGCGGAGTACGCGGTGCCGAGGTCGGGCAGGGCCACCGCGATGACGCCCGTGCGCCCGTTGCGGAGGCCGCGCGCGGAGAGGTTCGGCACGTAGTCGAGGTCGGCGACGGCCCGCTCGACGCGCTCGCGGGTCGCGGGACTCACGGCCACGCGGCCGGTGATCACGTTCGACACGGTCTTCGGGGAGACCCCGGCACGCGCGGCGACGTCCTTGACTGTCGCGCGCATGGTCCTCCCCGTGTCCGTCCGGCGGCGGCGTCTGCCGCAGGCGGTGCCCCGAATCTAATGCACGCGCATTCCCCCGCCTGCGGAGGCGGCACCCGGGAGCGCCCGGCATACTGCACGGATGATCTCCACCGCGCACGCCACGACCCTCCTGGAGCTCGGCCTCGAGTGGAGCCCCGAGCCCGGCGACCGGTTCCGGATCCGCGGCCAGGGCTTCGAGTCCGACGTCTTCACCATCAGCGAGCTCACGATCGAGGCGCACGAGCACGCGACCGGCACCGTCCTCGGCTTCAACGGCACGACGGAGTGGGCGCTCGACTCCGTGGCGCTCGAGGACAGCCTGTGGCTGCCGCGCGAGGACCAGCTCCGGGCGCTGCTCGGCGGCGCCTTCCGGTCGCTGCGGCGCGAGATCGGCGGAGCGGAGGACGGCGCGCACGTGGTGCTCGTCGTGATCGACGGCGCCGAGGTCGAGCACCGGGACCTCGAGGCCGAGGAGGCCTACGCGAAGGCGCTCATCGCCGTGATGGAGGCCGCTGCCCCCATGCCGCCCGCCGCCTGACGCGGGGCGGCCGGCAGGATCAGGCCCGGGCGCGCCGACGGACGACGACGGCCGAGATCGCGCGCCAGCCGAGCATCAGCAGCCCCAGGATGATCGCGGTCGTGATCACGAACGGCACCACGACGCCCTCGCCGCTGAGCGCGCGGAGCACCATGCCCACCACGAGCGTCACGCCCCAGACCAGGAGGCCGGTGGGCACGACGCGCGACGGGCTGCGCCAGGCCCGGGCGACGATCCAGCCGACGAGCCCTCCCGCGAGGAACGGCCAGGCGGTGCCGAGGACGCCCGACGGCGCGAGGTCCTCGCCGTGGCTCGCGCGGCCGATGAGGACGAAGACGACGATGAGCGCGGCGTCGAGCACTCCGGCGCGGACGATCTCGGGACGGGCGGCGCGGCGGGCGGTTCGGGGAGTCACCCCGCGATCCTAGGCGTCGCGCCCTGGGCGGTCGGCGAGCCCCTCCCCTGCCGCGGCCTCGCGTGGCAGCGCCAGGAAGCCGTCGGCGACGAGCGCGCGGATCCGCGGCAGCAGCTCGGCGCGCAGGGCGCCCGGGTCCACCGCGGTGAGCTGCGCCACGGCGTCGACGATGGCGCCGACCGCGAGCTCCCCGTCGCACGCGCCGACGAGCGCCGCGAGCCCGGTGTCGAGCGGCACCTCGCGGCCGAAGCCCGCGCCCTGGCGGAGCGTCATGACCGTGGGATCCTCGGCGCCCGGCCAGTAGTGCCGCTCCTCCGTGACGTCGCCGGCCACCACGAGCGCGAGCCCGGCGAGGGCGCGGTCGTCGACGCCGGCGAGGGCGTCGTGCGCGGCGAGGGAGGCCTGGAGGTGGTCGCCGAGGCCGGTGGGGTTGTGGCCGAGGCCGCCGTGCAGCCGCTCGATCCGGCGGAGCGTCGGCGCCCCCGCGACCGGCCGGCGGAGGGTGAGGTAGCCGAATCCGACGCCGTCTACGCCACGCGCGGCGAAGTCGTCGAGCCAGGCGCCCATGAGGGCCTCCGACTCCGGGGTGCCGGCGCGGGTGCCGCCGTCGCGGATCCACGTCTCGGCGTACAGCGCGGCGTCCTGCACCTCGCGTTCGACGATCCACGCGTCGAGGCCGGATCCGGTGCGCGCCGCCGCGCGGTCGAGCCACCCCGCGACGCGCTCGAGGCCGGGCTCCCCGGCGCGGTGCTCCCAGTTGCCGAGGAGCTGGGCGACGCCGCCGGGCGTGAGGTGGTCGGCGAGGGCGGCGACGACGCCCTCCACGAGCGCGTCGCCGACGAGGCCCGCGTCGCGGTACTCGTAGGCCGGCACGCCCTCCGCGCGCGGGGTGATCACGAACGGCGGGTTCGAGACGATGTGGTCGAACCGCTCCCCCGCGACCGGCTCGAACAGGCTGCCGAGCCGGAGCTCGATGGTCGTGATCCCGTTGAGTGCCGCGTTGAGCGCCGCGAACGCGAGGGCGCGCGCGGAGATGTCGGTCGCCACGACGCGGTCGGCGTGGCGGGAGGCGTGCAGCGCCTGGATCCCGCAGCCGGTGCCGAGGTCGAGGGCGCTCGCGACGGGCGCGGAGATCATGAGGCCGCTGAGGGTGGCCGACGCGCCGCCGACGCCGAGCACGTGGTCCTCGTCGAGGGCGCCGCCGGTGGCGAGCTCGCCCAGGTCGGACGCGATCCACCACTCGCCGACGCCGTGCGCGTCGATGAAGCCGTAGGGGCGGAGGTCGACCGCGGGTCGCACGCGGTCGCCATCGACCTCGACGAGGCCGAGGCGCCGCGCGCCGTCGAGGCCGAGCGTCGGCAGGGCGGCGCGGAGGTCGTCCGCGTCGACCGGATCGCCGAGCACGAACAGGGCCGCGAGCGCGGCGGCCGCGGGGAGTCCGTCGGCGGTGCGGGCGGCCTCGACGGCGCGACGGGCCGGGATCCGGTTCCCGCGGTGCAACGCCTGCCCGGCCGCGTCGCCCCACACGTCGAGCGCCGACGCGAGGGTGAAGGGCGCCGCCTCGAGGTCGGCGCGCAGCGCACGCACCTCGGGGCTCGCGATGGTCACGGGCGGGATCGCGGGGCGGGGCACCGGTCGAGCTTAACCGGCGAGGCGCCGGCCGCCGGGCGGGTGCCCGGCGACCGGCGCCGTGGATGCGGGAAGGAGGTCAGCGGCTCGTGACGGTGAGCTGCGGCGAGGACGGGGCCGGACCGCCTGCGGCCTGCAGGCCGACGTGGACGGTCTGACCCGCGGACAGCGCACCCGCCCAGTCGGCGCCCGTGCACGTCACGGTGCCGGAGTCGACCGTGCAGCGCATGCCCCAGCTGTTCCCGACGGAGGTCGTGCCGGGGCTCGCCCAGGACACGGTCCACCCGGCGACCGCGGACTTCGCGGTGACGTCGAGGCCCGCGACGTAGCCGGACGACCAGGATCCGCCCGGCTGCCACGTGGCCGTCACGGCGCCCGACGTGGAGGGCGCGGGCTGCGGCTGCGGCTGCGGCTGCGGCGCGGGCGTGGATCCGGCCGATGAGCCGGAGCCCGACGAGGAGCCGGAGCCGGACCCCGAGCTGGAACCCGAACCCGACGACTGAGCCGGGTGCAGGATCGGCGCCATCGCGTCGAGCTTCGCCTGCTCGGGCGTGACCCAGTCGCTCTGCACGAGCCCGCCGGTGTCACCGCTGTCGGGGTTGAACGACCAGAACGAGGAGCTGATGCCGGTGGTCTGGAGGTACGACACCAGCGTCGTCAGCCACTGCTTGTCGCTGGTGGTCTCGAGCTTCGTGCCGAACTCGCCGAGCAGCACCGGGGCGATGCTCTTCTTCGCGAGGTAGCCCCAGTGGGCGTCCCACACGCTGGGCAGGTTGTTCGGGTAGTCCGGCGAGCTGAACCACGACTGCGCGTAGATGCTCGCGGGGTAGTCGTGCGGCGAGTACACGACGCGGTTCGCGACGCTCAGCTCGACGGGCTTGTCGCCCGCGGCGCCGAGGGCCCCGCCCCACCACGTGCCGGATCCGTCGGGCTGCTTGTCGGTGCCCTCGACGATGACCAGCAGGTTCGGGTTCACCGACAGCACCGCGTCGCCCCCGCGCTCGGCGGCGAGCCGCCAGTCGGTGGCCGTGTCCCCGGAGCCCCAGGTCGCCTGGCCGTGCGGCTCGTTGTGCAGGTCGACGCCGATGACCGTGGGGTCGTCCTTGTAGCGGTCCGCGAGCATCTTCCAGTCGGAGATCCACTGGGACTCGGGGAGGTCGTTCGTGTACCACAGCTCGGACTGGCCGTCGGTGGTCGGGCGGTGCTGGTCGAGGAACACGTTGAGGCCGTTGGCCTTCGCGGAGGCGATGGCACGGTCCATGAGCTGCAGCGGGGTGATGCCCTTCAGGTCCGGATTGGCGGTGGTCCCCCAGTCGGCGACGCTCGAGGCGCGGAGGCAGCTGTTCGCGAACGGCATGCGCACCGTCGTGAAGCCCATGTCGTGCAGGTGCTTCATGCCGCTGTCGAGGGTAATCTTGTCGAGACCGTGGAGCACGCACCCCGACGACTCGAGCCCGAACCAGGCGGCGCCGCGGATCGTGTACGTGGAACCGGTGGAGTCGACGATCTTCCCGCCGTCCGTGTGGAGCCATCCGGACGCGGTGGATGAGGTCGACGCCGCGGCGGGGTGCGCCGAGGCGGAGCCCGGGTCAGCTGCGGAGGCCGAGGCAGCTGACGCTCCCGCCGTCGCGAGCGCGACCGGGAGGAGCAGTCCGAGCAGTGCGGAGGTGAGGCCTCTTCGTGTCTTCATGCGGGAAGGCTAGGACCGCATCGCGCGTCGCGTTCCCATCCCTCACAGGGCGTGAGGGTGCCCAGTCATCCGCAGGGGACAAGCAAAAACCCCGCCGGAGCGGGGTTCTTGTGGACCTAAGGAGATTCGAACTCCTGACCTCCTCGATGCGAACGAGGCGCGCTACCAACTGCGCCATAGGCCCTGACAACTCCACGAGACTACCACGTCACGCGGAGCCCTCCGAACCGCGGGCCCGGAGGCGGTGGGTCAGCCGACCGCCCGGCGGCGACGCAGCACCTCGTCGAGGTCGCCCATGCCGGGCTCCGCGTCGTCGACGATGCCCATGCGCGAGAAGCGGCTGACGGGAGCGGTGCGCGCGGCGGGCGCTGCCGGGGCGGCGGATGCGGCGGGCGCGTCTGCCTCCTCCTCGGCGGACAGGCGCGCGACCTCGGGCTCGAGGTGCGCGCGTCGCAGCGTCTCCTCCGACGCGGCGGCGGCGCGGCGCATCTCCTCGACGGGCGAGAGCGGCGCGCGTGGCGCGCTGCCCGCGCCGGGACGCGGGCCGGGCGCCTGCGAGCGGGAGAGGTAGAGCGGCTTGGGCACGGGCACCGGCGTCCACGACTCGCCCTCCTCGCGATCGGCGACGGGCGCGGCGGGCTGCTCGGCGGACTCGTGGAAGTCGGTGAAGCCCGTCTGCGGACGCGGCCGGGCCTCGGGCGCCTGCAGGCGGCGGGCGGCGGCGACCTGGGACATGCGCTGCAGGATCGCGAGCGAGCCCATGGTGGCGAGGGACGAGATCACGAGCAGCGTCCAGGCGCCGGCACCGGCGACCTGGGCGATGCCGGCGATCACGCCCACGAGGGCGAGCGCGAGGATGGCGGTGGCGACGAGCCGGGTGCGGCGGAGGCGCGTGGCGGCGGAGGGCGACGTTGCGGACACGGGGGCCACTTTCGGTAGGGCGCGCTGGGCGGCGGCGTCTCGCGCACGCGCGGCGGCTTCGGCTTCTTCTGCGGCCCGGCGGAGGGCGCGCTGCTGCTCGACGACGCTGCGGGCACGGGTCTCGGCGCGCACCGCGTCGGGGACCTCGGCCGTCTCGGCCAGGATCCGCAGGGTCTGCTGGAGGCGCACGGCGTTGCGCTCGGTCGCCATGTACTGGCGCCGGTGCAGCCACGTGGGCAGCAGGTAGGCGAGCCAGAGCACCGCGGAGAGCGCGATGATGATGCCGCCGGATTGCATGTCCCGAGGCTAGGAGGTCCGGCGGGCACGGCGCGGGAAGCGCGCCGCGTGTCCACGGCGACACCGGCGCATCCGCAGGTCCGCGGACGCGCGGAGGTCAGATCCGGCGCTGCACGGCAAGGGGCACGGCGGCCGCCTGCACGTCGGCGTCGGGGACGCGCGACCACTCGGGATCCACGCCGCCCTCCTTCCAGCGCGCGAGCACGCTGGTGGAGAGCTCCTCGACGACGAGGCCGAAGCAGAAGTGGTCGCGCCAGTCGCCGTTGATGTGGATGTAGCGGCGGCGCAGCCCCTCGTAGCGGAAGCCGAGCTTCTGGACCACGCGGAGGCTGGGCGCGTTCTCCGGGCGGATGCAGATCTCCATCCGGTGGAGCCCGAGCGTCGTGAAGCAGTAGTCGGTCGCCAGCGCGACGGCCGTGGGCGTGACGTTCCGCCCCGCGAACTCCTGGCCGACCCAGTAGCCGATGGTCGCGCTCGAGAGCGAGCCGTAGGCGATGGAGGACACGTTGAGCTGTCCGGCGAACTCGTCGTCGTAGTCGATGACGAGCGGGACCCCGAGGCCCGCTCGCGCGTTGGCCTGCAGCGACCGGATGCTCGCCCGCGTGTCGAAGGCCATCGGCGCGTAGGGGCTCGTGGCCTCCCACTTGCGGAGCCAGGAGCGGTTGTCGAGCAGCGAGCGCTCGAGGGCCCGCGAGTCGCGGAGCCGGATGGGCCGGACGGAGATGCGCCCGTCCCGCATGGTGGGTACGGTCTGCGGCACGTCCATGAGCCTAGGCCTCAGCGCGGGCGCCGGTGCGACCCGGCCCCGCGTCGCGGACCCGGATCAGCGCTCGAGCGTCTTGACGAACTCGGGCAGCCACTCGCGCAGGCCCTCGCCGAGGTCCTCGTGGTCGACGCCGAGCTGGACGATGGCCTTCAGGTAGTCGAGCCGGTCGCCCGTGTCGTAGCGGCGGCCGCGGAACACGACGCCGTAGACGCCGCCGGTCCACTCGGGTGCGGCGGCCATCTTCTCGAGCGCGTCGGTGAGCTGGATCTCGCCGCCCTTGCCGGGCTCCGTCTTGTGCAGCACGTCGAAGACCTCGGGGCGCAGCACGTAGCGGCCGATGATCGCGAGGTTGGAGGGCGCGGTGCCGGCGGCGGGCTTCTCGACCATGCCGGTGATGCGCACGACGTCGTCATCGTCGGTCTCCTCGACCGTGGCGACGCCGTAGAGGTGCGTCTGCGAGGGATCGACCTCGAGCAGCGCGACGACGGAGCAGCCGCGCTGGAGCTGGACCTCGATCATGCGGGACAGGAGCACGTCGCGCTTGTCGATGATGTCGTCGCCGAGGAGCACGGCGAACGGCTCGCGGCCCACGTGCATCTCGGCGCGGAGCACCGCGTGGCCGAGGCCCTTGGGGTCGCCCTGGCGGACGTAGTGCATGTCGGCGAGGTCGGTGGACTCGTTGACCTTGCGGAGCTTCGCGTCGTCGCCCTTGAGCTGGAGGGTGGCCTCGAGCTCGGCGTTGCGGTCGAAGTGGTTCTCGAGGGCGGTCTTGTTGCGGCCCGTGATCATGAGGACGTCGTGCAGTCCCGCTCCCACGGCCTCCTCCACCACGTACTGGATGGCCGGGCGGTCGACGACCGGCAGCATCTCCTTCGGCATCGCCTTCGTCGCGGGAAGGAATCGCGTTCCGAGTCCCGCGGCGGGGATGACGGCCTTAGTGATGTGGGTGACCATGCGATCGAGCGTAGCGGGCGAACATACCTAGACTCGAACCATGCCGAGCGATGTCGGGAACGAGAAGAGGGCGCTGCGCGCCCAGCTGCGGGAGCGTCGTCGGCAGATGACCTCGACGGAGCGCGACGAGGCGGCGCACGGGCTGACGAGCCGGTTGACCGAGCTCGTGGCGAACCACGACGCGAGCCGGGTCGCCTGCTACCTGTCCACGGTCGACGAGCCCACCACGCGGCCGTTCCTCCAGTGGCTGCACGCGAACGACCGGCAGGTGCTCCTGCCGGTGTCGCGCAACGACGGCCTGCTCGACTGGGTCGTGAGCGACGGCACGGAGACCGAGGGCCTCTTCGGCCTGCCGGAGCCGGTGGGCGAGCTGCTCGGACCGATCGCCATCAACGACGTCGACCTCATCGTCGTGCCCGCCGCGGCGGTCGACCAGGGCGGGATGCGCATGGGATGGGGCCGCGGCTACTTCGACAAGACCCTCGGATCCATGGAGGCCTGCCCCCCGGTCTACGCTGTGGTGTTCGACGCCGAGTTCGTCGACGAGCTCCCGCGGGAGAAGCACGACATGCCGGTCGACGGCATCGTGACCCCGACCCTCATCCACTCCTTCTAGGGACCCATGCCCACGTACTCCTACCGCTGCACGGTGTGCGGCAACGCCTTCGACATCGTCCAGGCGTTCACCGACGACTCCCTCACCGAGTGCCCCGTGTGCGGCGGCAAGCTCCGCAAGCTGTTCGCCGCGGTCGGCGTGAGCTTCACCGGCAGCGGCTTCTACCGCAACGACTCGCGCACCGAGGACGCGGCCAAGCGGTCGCGGTCGTCGTCGGGGTCGGCGAAGTCGTCCGGATCGGGGGCGTCGGACTCTTCGTCATCCGGATCGTCGGGCTCCTCGTCCTCGTCTTCGTCATCCGGATCGTCGGACTCCTCCGGGTCGTCCGGATCCGGCACCGTCGGCCAGGGCTCCGGTACCGTGACCCCCAGCACCCCCTCCGGTCCCGCGTCCTCGGGCTCCGGTCCGTCCTCGCCGTCCACCTGATCGGGCGGCCCGCCAGACAGGAGCACCCATGAAGGGCTTCAAGGAGTTCATCCTCCGCGGCAACGTCATCGACCTCGCGGTCGCGGTCGTCATCGGCGCCGCGTTCACCGCGATCGTGACGGCCATCGTCACGTCCGTCTTCAACCCGCTGATCGCGGCGCTCTTTAACGCGTCGACGCTCGCCGACGCCTTCAAGGTCGAGATCCCGACGGCGAACGGCGAGACATCCACCCTTCTCTTCGGAGCCGTGCTCGCCGCGCTGATCAACTTCCTCATCGTCGCCGCGGTCGTCTACTTCGCGCTCGTGCTGCCCGTGAACCACCTCAAGAAGGTCGCGTTCGCGAAGCAGAAGGCCGCCGAGGAGGCGACGCCCAAGGACGTGCCGCCGACCGAGGCCGAGCTGCTCATCGAGATCCGCGACCTGCTCGCCGGGCGGCCGTCGCCCGAGGGCGCGCACACGATCGCGTCGTCCACCGGCCAGCACGTGGCGGAGCCCGGGAAGCCGACCTAGCGCTCCACCCGCGCTACCCGACCGCCTCCGGCGTCGACCCGTCAGCCCCAGTGGGGTGGGCGGTCGAGCCGGAGGCGGTCGTCGTTCGCGTCGGAGGCGGCGGGTGCGTCGCCCCAGCCCTGCGGGGCGTCCTCGGCGGCGGGCACCGCGGGAGCTCGGGCGGCGGACTGCGGCGTGGGGTCGGATCCGGGCACGGGCGGCGTCGACGCGCGTCGCGACCGGCGGGCCGGGCGGCGCTCCCCCGTCGTGTCGGCCGCCGGCCCGGCGTCCGACGCGTCGCGCTCCGGCATCAGTCCGCCCGGTGCGCGCCGGCCTGGACCTGCACGGGCGCGGTGACCGGATGCGCGTCCGAGATCGCACCGAGGGCGGTGGCGATGCGACGGGCGATGGCGTCCGGATCCGCGAACAGCTCGAAGGAGTGCACGCGGAGGTAGTGCCAGCCGAGGCGCTTGAGCATCTCGGGACGCAGCCGCAGCGACTCGCGGAGGCTCGTCTGGTTGACGACCGGATCCGTCTCGATCGCGATGGCCCGGCCGCCGTAGGAGGCGACGAGCCCGAGCTTGTCGCGGTGCCCGAGGGCGGGCGCGAGCCCGAGCCCCTCGAGGCGGCGGGCGAGGTCGACGAGCATGGCGTCGCCGTCGTCCGGGATCGGGTCCTCCCTGAAGCGGGCCTCCGCCTCGGAGAGGATCTGGGCGAGCGCGACGATGCCGTGCTTCATCCGGTCCTGGTCGATGTCCGACGGCTGGAAGCAGGAGACGACCACCATCGAGCGGCGGGCGCGCGTCATGGCGACGGCGAGCAGGCGCTCCCCGCCGGGCGCCGCGAGGGCGCCGAAGTTCGACAGCACGCGGCCGTGCGGGGTGCGGCCGTAGCCGACCGAGAAGATCACGCGGTCGCGGCTCTGCGCGACGCACTGCTCGAGCGTCGCGACCATGAACGGCTCGGCGCGGTCGCCGATGAAGAACTCGGTGACGTCGCTGCGCTTGGCCGCCGCGTGGAGCACGGCCTGCTGCACGCGCACGGCGTGGCGGGCGCTCGCGGTGATGACCATGAGGGACTCGCGCGGGCGGTGGCTCGCGTGGTCGAGCACGAGCTCCACGACGCGGATCACCTCGGCGTCGACGCTCTCGACGGCGCCGGTGTCCTCGTCGGGCATGCCGTGGCCGTCGGCGACGAAGTCGAGCGACAGGCTGCCGTGGCCGAGGAACGTGCCCGCCCACGGGAGCGACTGGATCCGGCCTCCGTAGAAGCGGCGGTTGACGAGCTCGGCCAGGTCCTCGCCGCCCGCGCGGTAGCTGCGCGTGAGGGAGAGGGTGGGCAGCAGCTCGCCGAGGCGCGCGAGAGCGGAGTCGGCGTGACGCTCCTCGAGCGTCGAGTCGTCGTCCGCGAGCTGGGGCGTCGAGCGCTCGGGCTGCGGGACGACCGCGATGGTGAACGGCGACGGCGTCTGCGTGACGGGATCCCCGAACACGACGGTCTGCTTGCCGCGCCGGATGCCGCCGAGCGCCTCCGCGAGCGTCATGGCGCCGGCGTCCACGAGGAACACGGCGTCGAACGGCATCTCGTCGGTGATCGCGGGCACCTCGTAGGGCGACGCGAGCCAGACCGGCGCGATGGTGCGGGAGAGGTGGGGCGCGGAGTGGTGGAGGGCCGCGGCGTCGACGGGGGCGGATCCGCCGAGCAGTTGACGCAGGTGGTGCGCCTCCTCGGGCCAGTCGACCACGCCTATCTTCCACGTCTCCGCGAGCTGCCAGGCCAGGAGGCCCGCGCTGGCGGTGGCGTGCGCCTCGTCGACGAGGCGGAAGTCGGACTCGAGGCGGTCCAGCACGCTCGTGTTCGCGTTGAGGAGCGCCTTGTCGCCCGCGAGCATCTGCTCGAGCACGGACTGCCACCAGGCGAGCTCGAGCTCGGCGGCGACGGCCTCCTGCGGCACGTGCCGGTCGGAGAGGTCGCGGAGCAGCGGATCCAGGTCGAGGCGACGGAGCTCCGCCAGGAGAGAGGTGCGCTCCTGCAGGTTCTGGAGCACCTCGCTGTCCTCGGCGAGCTGGGCGACCTTCTCGCGCAGCTCGGCGATGGGGAGCTTGCCGAGCGGGGTGGGACGGGTGAGCATGCTCAGCGGCTCGTCGAGCACCTTGAGGTCGGCGGCGACCTCCTGGTAGCGCACGTGCACGTCGGAGATGCCGCGCGGGACCTCGGGGGTCGAGCCGACCGCGACGTAGCGCTGCCACAGGATCCGCTGCTTCTGGATGGCCTTGAGGCTCTCGTGCATGTCGGAGATGTGGACGCCGGGGCGCACGTACTCGCGCGCGAGCTTGCGGAGGCGACGGCGGGTGATGCTCGTCATCTCGGGGGCGTCGCGGCGTGATCCGGTCGCCGCGATGATCTCGCTGAGCGACCGGTCGAACACCACGGGCTGGAACTTGTCGAGCGTCTCGCGCACGTCGAGGAGGAGGCGAAGGTACACGCCGAGCTCGTCGATGGACGTGTATGCCCGCATGCGCGTCTGGCCGATGAGCTCGTCGGCGCGCTCGAGCAGGCGCGGCAGGCCGTCGGCGGAGAGCGACTTCGCGAGGTCGTGCGCGTGGGTCGCGGCGGCGCTCGTGGAGAACGTGGCGCCGTACCAGGGCGAGTCGCCCGGGCCGTAGCGGAACTCGCCGAGGCTCGCGGCTTTGACGAGGGAGGCTGCGGCGCTCGCGCGGTCGTGCGCGATCGCGACGACGGCGTCGCGGGTGAGGCGCGCGGTGGTGGCCGGCGGATCCGGCAGGAGCGCCAGGCGGGACAGCTCGCCGAGCGCGTCGAGCACGGAGACGCCGAGGTCCTTGTCCGGACGGCCGAGCGCGAAGCGGTAGTCGAGGAGCACGTGGCGCAGGCGCACGAGCGCGTCGTCGACCTCGGCGGTCTGCGCGGGCGCGGCCTTCTCGTTGCGGACGATGGACTGCACGACGTCCCGCTTCAGCGACTTCGGCGCGACCGCGAGGCCCGGCAGCCCCACGTCGGCGAGCCGCTGCCCGATGCCCTTGAGCGAGGAGGCGCGCGGGCTCACGACGAGCACGCGCTTGTTCTGCGCGACCAGGCAGCCGATCGAGTTGACGATGGTCTGCGTGCCGCCGGTGCCCGGGAGCGTGGTCACCACGAGCGAGTTGCCCGCGTTGATCTGCGCGATGACGTACTCCTGCTCGGGATCCGCGTCGAGCAGCAGGGTGTCGGTGACGGGCGGGCGCTGGTCCTGCGGGATCGGATCCACGGGCGCGTACGCCTCGCCCACGCCCCACTTCGCGGTGGGGTTGCCCGCGATGGCGTCGATGACGAGGTGGTCGAGGTGCTCGGCGTCCTCGGCGAGCGCCTGGCCCACCTCCGCGAAGGAGGAGACGACGAGGCGCGGCTGCACGGCGAACGCGGGCAGGTGCGAGGTGAGGCCGCGCAGGCGGTCGATGACCGGCTGGGGCTTGAACGCGCCGTTCTGCACGGCGAGCGCGACGAACGACTCGGCGTCGAGCGTGATCTGGAACTGCTCCTCGAGCGCCCGGGCGAGCGCCGGGTTGAGGAACGGCTGGCCCTTGAGGCGCACCTCGTAGTCGCTGCCGTGGCGGCGGATCGCGAGCGGGCGCAGGAGCACGGGCGCGCGGAACTGCTCGTCGGCGAAGCGCCACTCGGCGAGGCCGATGGCCAGGTGGATCGACTCGATGCCGCGGGCCGAGACCAGCTCGATGCCCTTCTGGGTGATGCGGTTCGCGGCCTTGCGGGCGCTGCGGAGCGCGAGGTCGTCGCGGATGAGAGAGGACAGCAGCGTCGTCTTGCCCGTGATGAACTGCGCCAGGCCGCCCGGGTGCGTGGTGCTCAGCTCGATGCGGGAGCCGGGCGCGTCCACGAAGTGCAGGAGAGGAGAGGTGCCGCCGATGCCGGCCAGCTGCTCGCGCCACTCGCGCCAGCGGGGCTCGGCCACGTTGCCGCTGCCGAGCTGCACGTCGCCGACCCGCAGGTCATGGGGGCTGGTGCTGTTGTGGGAAGCATTCACGTGGGGGTCCTCAAGAGGCTCGGCGGCGAACCCGGAGAGCAGGTCGTCGTCGTCGTCGGATCGTTCATTGGCACGCCACACCCGGCAACAGTACGACGCGGCGGGTGGGGAAACCGGCAGGCGGGGCCGCGCGGGGCCGGATCTGCGGGGCGCGGCGGCGGTCGGGCTCGGGCTCGTCGCCGGAGGGCTCGACCTCGGCGGGAGCCCCCCGCTGCCGCTACCATGGGCCGGTCAGCCTCTGTAGCTCAATGGAAGAGCAGTTCCGTCCTAAGGAAAGGGTTGGGGGTTCGAGTCCCTCCAGGGGCACCCTCCGTTTCGCGATATCGACCCGCTATCATCACGGCCATGAGCGATCCGTCCGTCGGCGAGGAGCTGCGTCGGCTGCGCCGGGAGTCCGCGCTCTCGCAGCGCGAGCTCGCCGCGGCGACCGGCGTGCCGCAGCCGAACATCGCGGCGTACGAGAGCGGTCGCCGACAGCCGACCCCCGAGACGCTCGAGCGGCTGGGCGCGGTGCTGCGGATCCCGTCGCTCGAGCGGGTGCGGGCGTCGCGAGAGCGGATCCTCGAGGTCGCGGCCCGCTGCCGGGTGGACGACGTCCGCGTGTTCGGATCCGTCGCACGGGGGGACGCCACAGCGGGGTCCGACGTCGATCTCCTCGTGCACCCGAAGCCGGACGCGTCCATATTCGACGTGGCGGGGTTCATGGCAGAGGTCACCGAGCTGCTCGGGATCCACGTCGACGTCGTCTCCGATCGAGGCACGGGGCCGGTCATGGACCGCATCCGCGCCGAGGCCGTCGCCCTCTGATGCTCGACGAGGAACGGGTCCCCGCACTGCTCGCCGACATCGCGCGCTTCGCGGCTTCCGCACGACGAGTGGCGGAACGCGGACACGCCCGATTCACCGACCCCGACGACGACGAGCAGCGGCGGATCGCGTGCTCGCTGGTGGTGGATCTCTCCACCGCGGCGGCGCGGTTGCCGCCCTCGTTCCGCGAGGCGCACCCGGAGGTCAATTGGAACGGCATCCGCGCGGTGCGGAACTTCATCGCGCACGACTACGCCGGGACGGATCAGGAGATCCTCTGGGAGGCGGTGGCGGTGGAGTTCCCGCGGGTGGCGCGGGCGCTGCTCGGGTGAGCGCTCCGCGCTAGGCGCCGACCGGCTCCCCCGCGTGGATGCGGATGGCCTCGCGAATCGTGTCCGCGTGCGCGTAGATCTCGTCGAGCGATCCGATCGGGTGGCGCGTCTCGACCTTGTGCGCGTCGAATAGCCCGAGGTACTTCTGCTTCTTGCCGTTGAAGTGGAGGCGCGCGATGGGCTTGCGGTTGTTGTCGTCGAGCAGGATCGCGAGGTACGACTTCGCGTCGCGGTGCACCACGCGCTGCGGCTTCACCTCGCTGCAGGCGATGGCCTTGACGATCTGGTAGCCCTCGAGTTCCTCGAGCGTCGTCTCGATCTCGGTGTCGCGATCGAGGTCCGCCTCCACGACCTCCTCGCTGGTGATCACGTCGGCCGATGCCGCGGTCGGCGCCGAGGGGAACGCGGGCGCACCGAGCGCGGTCTTCAGACGGTCGTTCACCTGCTCGTTGAGGTACTGCTTGGACGCCTTGCCCACGAGGGTCGTGAACTGGTCGCGCACCTTCTCCGTGAACGAGCCCTCGTACACGCGGCGGGTGAGGAGCTTCACCCATTCCGGGGTCGGCTCGCGGAACTCGGCGGCGATGGCCCGCTTCAGCGCACCGACGTACTTGAGCTCGCCCGCGGCGCTGATGATGGAATCGAGGTCGAAGACGTCCTTCGTGAGCTTCATCAGCTCGGGCAGCAGCGTCTCGTCGATGTCGGCGAGGTCGAGCACGAGGAACGGCTTATCGTCCATGCGGTTCGGCGCATCGAGGTCCGTGTAGAAGTGGTACGTCTCGCCGTTCGTGAGCACGGCGATCCGCGCGTTCGTCACGGCGAAGTAGCGGAACAGCTGCGAGGCGTGCTCGATCTTGAGCGGCTCCGTCGACTTCTTGCACTCGATGAGGATCTGCACCTCGCCGTCGCGCATGATCGCGTAGTCGATCTTCTCGCCCTTCTTGAGGCCGAGGTCCGCCGTGAACTCGGGGACCACCTCGAGCGGATTGAAGACGTCGTATCCGAGGATCGTGGAGATGAACGGCATGATGAACGCGTTCTTCGTCGCCTCCTCCGTCTGGATGGCGTCGCGCTGGTTGCGCACCTTCAGGGCCAGGGCGGCCAGTCGTTCGGCGAATTCCATGGGGACTCCCTCGTCTCGGTGATCAAGACGATACGGGCGTCCATGCGTCGTAATGGAGTACCACCTGCCCCCATTTCGGGCCTGCAGCCTGCCTGCTACCGTGACCGCATGGCCAGCCGAGACGTGCGCGACGAGCTCGCGGCGTTCGTCGCCGAGCGGGACTGGGCGCAGTTCCACACACCGGAGAACCTCGCGAAGAGCATCGCCATCGAGGCGGGCGAGCTGCTGGAGTGCTACCAGTGGGATGCCGCCGGCGACCCCGAGCAGGTGAAGGCCGAGCTGGCCGACGTCCTCACATACTGCCTGCTGCTCGCCGAACGGCTGGGCCTCGATCCCGACGAGATCGTGCAGGCCAAGCTGGCCGTCACGCGGACGAAGTACCCCGTCGAGAAAGCCCGCGGACGCAGCACCCGGTATGACGCACTTTGACGTCCGTCACGTCGCGCTATCCAGCGACGCGGTCGCACGATGGGGAGCTGAGCACCCACGTAACTCGAACTGGCCGGTGGTCTACGTCCTCGACGGGCCGCCCGCAGGGAAGCGGGCGAGAGGTCGCGCACCAGACGATCTCTACGTAGGGGAATCGCTGCGGGCTGCCGCACGCCTCGCCCAGCACCTCAAGTCCGACGCACGCGGTCATCTCGCGACCGCCCGGGTGGTCGTCGGCGAGAACTTCAACAAGTCCGTGTGCCTCGACTTCGAGTCGCGGCTCATCAACCTCTTCTCCGGCGAAGGCGTGTACACCCTCCTGAATCGGAACATCGGCATCACCAACGCGGACTACTACGACCGCGTCACCTACACCGCAGAATTCGAGCGGGTCTTCGAGAAGCTCCGAGCCGAAGGGCTCTTCCACCGCTCCATCGCGGAGATCGAGAACGGCGACCTCTTCAAGCTGTCCCCCTTCAAGGCGCTCTCCCCCGACCAGGAGGTCGCGGTGGAGCAGGTCCTTGAAGGGCTCGTCGCGGACCGCAAGACGGGGATCGGGAGCACGACGGTGATCCAGGGCGAGCCCGGCACCGGCAAGACCGTGGTGGGGATCTACCTGCTCAAGCTGATCGCGGACGTCGGTCGGCTCCCGGTCGACGACGCGCTCGACAGCGATTCCCTGTTCGCCGACTTCTTCCTCGGCGAGAATCGCAAAGCGCTCAAGTGGATGCGCACCGGGCTCGTCATCCCGCAGCAGTCCCTGCGCGAGAGCGTCAAGAAGGTGTTCACCCGGACCCCCGGATTGCAGGGCGTCGAGGTCCTGACGCCCTTCCAGGTCGGCGAGAGCGCCGGACGCTTCGACCTCCTGATCGTCGATGAGGCGCATCGCCTGAACCGCCGGGCGAACCAGGCGTCAGGGCCGCTGAACCGCAAGTTCGAGGACATCACGGTCGCCCTCTTCGGGGAAGACGACAAGCAGAAGACGCAGCTCGACTGGATCCGAGCGAAGAGCACCCACCAGATCCTCATGATCGACCCCGCGCAGAGCGTCAGGCCCGCCGACCTCGGCGCGGCCACCATCGAGGGCGTCATCACGGAGGCACGACGCGATCGACGCTGGCAGCCGCTCATGTCGCAGATGCGTGTGAGAGCGGGGACGGATTACATCGGGTACATCCGCCGCGTCCTCGGCGCGACGCCGAGTCCGACTCCGGAGAATCCGCTGACCGCGGATGCTCTCGGCGAATACGAGTTCCGCGTGTTCGACGATGCGAGGGACATGCACGCTGCCATCCGCGACCGCGATCGGGAGCACGGGCTCGCGCGCATGGTCGCGGGCTACGCGTGGGAGTGGGTGTCGAAGAAGGACCCCCAGGCGTTCGACATCGAGATCGGTGCATACCGTGCGCGATGGAACAGCACCCAGCGCGACTGGATCGCGTCGGCGAATGCGCTGGAGGAAGTGGGGTCGATACACACGGTGCAGGGCTACGACCTCAACTACGCCGGCGTGATCATCGGCCCGGATCTCCGCTACGACCCCGAGGCCGGCCGCCTGTTCATGGATCGGGACTCCTACTTCGACAAGAAGGGCCAGGAGAACAACCCGACGCTCGGCATCACCTTCTCCGACGACGACCTGCGCCTGCTCATCAGCAACGTCTACGCGGTGCTCATGACGCGTGGGATCCGCGGCACATTCGTGCACATCGTCGATCCCGCTCTGCGCGAGCACCTGCAGCGCCTTCTCCCTCGCAGCTCGTGAACGCGGCCGCAGCGCGGCCCCTCGCGGTGGACAGCCTGCTCGGGATCCGTCACCGCGACCGAGAATGAGGAGCCGCTCGGCCGCAACGGATCGGCGTCGACATCACCACCGAGAGGAGCCCCGAGCATGCGCGACCAGAACCTCGACACCCCGAGCCCGAGCCTCGACCTGGTGGCAGCGGGTGCGCGATGAGTGCATCCGTCTCACACCGCGCCCCGCTCTCCGTCCTCGACCTGGTCCCCGTCTCCGCCGGATCGTCGTCCGCCGAGGCCCTCCGCGACAGCGTCGACCTGTCCGTGCGCGCGGAGGCGGCCGGCTACGCGCGGTACTGGCTCGCCGAGCACCACATGAACCCCGGGCTCGCGGGATCCAGCCCGCACGCGATGCTGGCGGCGGTCGCCGCGGCGACCCGCTCCATCCGGGTCGGCTCGGCGGCGACCCTCATCGGCAACCACAGCGCGCTGCAGGTGGCCGAGGCGTTCGGCACCGTCACGGGGCTCTACGGGCCGCGGTTCGACCTCGGGCTCGGCCGCAGCCCGATGCCGCCGAAGCGACCGGCGGGGGCGGGAGCCGATGCCGACGCCGAGGCCCGCGTCGTCGACGGACTCCTGGTGCCCGCACGCGCCGTGATGTTCAAGGACCGGTCCAGGGCGCAGCTGCAGGCCCGGCTCCTCCGTCGCGGCGACACCGAGATCGCGCCCTTCGGCGAGACCGTGGACGACCTGCTCGCCTTCCTCGACGGGACGTACGCGGATCCGGAGATCGGGCCGGTCGCGGCTCCCCCGTCGGACGGGTCCGCGGTCGAGGTGTGGATCCACGGGTCGTCCGCCGGCGAGAGCGCCCGCGTCGCCGGATCCCGCGGCCTCCCCTTCGGCGCCAACTACCACTCGACCCCGTGGGGCGTCCTGGACGCGGTCACGGCCTACCGGGAGCACTTCGTCCCGGGCGTGCTCGCGGCCCCGCACGTGATCGTCTCGGCCGACGTGCTCGTGGCCGACACCGACGCGGAGGCCCGACGCCTCGCCTCGGGCTTCGCGCGCTGGGTGCTCTCGATCCGCTCGGGTCGCGGCGCCATCCCCTACCCCGCCCCCGACGACGAGGCCGCCGCACCGCTCGACACCGCGGAGCTCGCGCAGGTGCAGGACCGCCTCGACACGCGCATCGTCGGGGATCCCGCGACGGTCGTGCGGGAGCTGGAGACGCTCCGGCGCGTCACGGGTGCCGACGAGCTGCTGATCACGACGACCGCCCACGATCACGCCGCCCGGGTCCGCTCCTACGAGCTGCTGGCCGAGGCATGGGGGCCGCGCGGCCTCTGAGCGGTTCCGCGCCGGTGCACGGCATCAGCGCGGGCCCCCGTCCCCACCCGCCTCCCGGCGCTTCCGCTCGATCACGTCGCGGTACCTCCGCATGGATCGTTCCCCGGCTCGGCGGCGGATCTCCTCCACGTCAGGCGCGAAGGTCTCGCGGGTCATGTCCTTCAGCTCGGCGTACTTCGCGTCGAACTCGTCCTGCGTCATGCCGGGCTCCCACGGGCGCGACCAGGCGATCTCCGCGGCCTCGATGAGCGCCCACGCCGCTCCGATCGCCGCGCCCATCACGAACGAGCCGCTCATGAGCCAGCCGAGGGCCACCACCGCGACAAGCGCGACGAGCGGGGGCACGAGCGCGAAGTCCCAGCCGCCCGGCGACGAGAGCTTCCGCCGCCGGGCGAAGGGATCCTCGACCAGGACCTCGATCAGCGCGCCGATGCCGACGGCCACGGCGACGAGCGCCACCAGGTCACCCGCTCCCCGCGACGGGACGCCCGGCAGGAGAGTCGCGAGCCAGAGGAGCACGAGCACGACCGGCGCCTTGACGGCTCCGAGGACGAGATGCCCGAGGAGCGCCGGGCCGAAGCCGGGCGGCTCCCACGCCTCGGGGTCGCGTGGTCGATCCGATGTCATCAGGTCGTCCACTCTCGTCGAGCCGCCGGGACCTCGCCGAGACCCTCCCCCAGCACTCCGCCCCGCTTCACGCCCCCGACACGACACTCTGCACATGGTGCCCTCCGCGGGCGGATCCCTACGCTGTGTCAACCCGTCGCCACACCCGAGGAGACTCCCCATGGCATCCACCGCACCCGACGACTACGCGCTCGCGCGGGTCCCGCAGGAGGCGCGCTACCACTGGTTCCAGATCGCCACGCAGCGCGTCGGCCAGCTCTCCGCGCTGAGCGCCTTCGTCGTCGCCGCCACGCTCGGCTTCAGCATGAGCTTCTGGGATGCCTTCTTGGCGATCACCATCGGCGCCGTCATCCTCGAGGTCGTCTGCATCTTCACGGGCCTCATCGGGCAGCGCGAGGGGCTGAACACCTCGATCCTGTCGCGCTGGACCGGATTCGGCCACAACGGGTCGGCGCTCATCGGCCTGGCCATCGGCATCAGCCTCATCGGCTGGTTCGGTATCCAGTCGGGCGTCTCCGCCTCCGGCCTGAACTCGATCATGCCGTGGCTGCCGGTGTGGGCCTGGTCGCTCGCGTTCGGCCTCATCATCACGGCGGTCGTGATGCTCGGCTTCCACGGGATGCAGTGGGTCGCGAACGTCGCCGTTCCCCTCTTCCTGCTGCTGGTGGGCTGGGCCGTCGTCATCGAGCTGCAGAAGCACGACATCTCGGAGCTCGTGACGCAGCCGGCGCCCGGGCCGCAGATGTCGATCATCGCGGGCGCCTCGATCGTGGCCGGCGGCTTCATCGTCGGCGCGCTCATCTCGCCCGACCAGACCCGGTACAACCGGTCGGCCGCGGACGTCGTGAAGCAGACGGTCGTGAGCATCACGGTCGGCGAGTACCTCACGGGCCTCTCCGGCGTGCTGCTCGCGCACGCGGTGCGCACGGCCGACGTCTCGGCCATCATCCTGTCGTCGGTCGGCTGGGTCGGCGTGCTCGTGATCCTGCTGGGCACCATCAAGATCAACGACTGGAACCTGTACTCGTCGGGCCTCGGCATCGTGAACTTCATCGACACGGTGTTCGGGCGGCGGGTCAACCGGGCGCTCGTCACGGTGGTCGTCGGCGTGATCGGGTCGGTGCTCGCGGCGGCCGGGATCCTCGGGCAGTTCACGCAGTTCCTGATCCTGCTGGGTGTGGCCTTCCCGCCCATCGTGGGGATCATGATCGCCGAGTACTTCGTGGTCAGGAACTGGCGGCCGGCGCTCGACGCGTCGCGCGAGGCCGGCGCCCTGCCGGCGAGCGCCCCGCGCTGGGTGCCCGTGAGCCTCGCGATCTGGGTCGTGTCGGCGCTCGTCGGCTACTACGCGACCTTCGGCCTCGGCAGCCTCAACGCCGTCATCACGGCGTTCGTGCTCTACGCGGTGCTCGGCAAGGCGGGGCTGATCCGCGGCGTCGGCGAGGTGCGCACGGAGACGGCCGACCAGCCCGCGCACGGCGTCGCGGCGCCGGACGCGGCCACGGCAGGGAAGGTGGCGGCCCGATGAGGATCGGCATCGACGTCGGCGGCACCAACACGGACGCCGTGCTCATGGACGGCGACCGCGTGGTCGTCGGGATCAAGTCCTCGACCACGCAGGACGTGACGAGCGGCATCGTGGGCGCGCTCGCGGAGCTCGACCGGCAGCACCCGTTCGACCCCGCCGACATCGACGGCGTGATGATCGGCACGACCCACTTCATCAACGCGCTCGTCGAGGCCAGGCGGCTCGCGCCCACGGCCGCCGTGCGGCTCGCGCTGCCGGCCACGGCCTCGCTGCCGCCCTTCGTCGACTGGCCCGAGGAGCTCGTGGCGGCGGTGCGCGGCACGGGCTACCTGGCGCACGGCGGCCACGAGTTCGACGGGCGGGTCATCGCCCCGCTCGACCACGACGAGCTCAAGCGGCACGCGGCCGACATCGCCGCACGCGGGCTCCGGTCCGTCGCGATCTCCAGCGTCTTCGCGCCCGTGAACAGCGAGTTCGAGGTCGAGGCGGCCGCGGTGCTCGCGGCCGAGCTGGGGCCGGACGTCGCCATCTCGCTCTCGCACGAGATCGGCCGCATCGGCCTGCTGGAGCGGGAGAACGCGACCATCATCAACGCGTCGCTGCGGGAGCTGGCCGACCAGATCGTCGGCGGGCTCGAGCAGGCGGTGCGCGGGCACGGGATCACCGCTCCCCTCTACCTGTCGCAGAACGACGGCACGCTCATGGGCGTGGACTTCGCGCGCCGCTACCCGGTCGCGACCTTCGCCTCCGGCCCCACCAACTCGATGCGCGGCGCGGCGCTGCTCTCCGGCCTCGGCACGTGCGCGGTCGTCGACATCGGCGGCACCACGAGCGACGTCGGCGTCCTGGCGAGCGGGTTCCCGCGCGAGGCGACGGCGGAGATCAGCGTGGCCGGCGTCCGCACGAACTTCCGCATGCCGGACGTGCTCTCCATCGGCATCGGCGGCGGATCCCTGGTGCGCGGCGACGGCGACCTGGTCGGCCCCGACTCCGTCGGCTACGAGCTCGGCCGCCGCGCGCTCGTCTTCGGCGGCGACACCCTCACGACCACGGACATCGCGGTCGCGGCCGGCATGGTCGACGTGGGCGACCCGGCATGCGTGGCGCACCTCTCGCCGCAGCTCGTCCGGCGCGCGCTCGACACCATCGCGATGCGCGTCGCGGACGTCGTGGAGCGGATGCGCACGTCGTCCGCCCCGCTGCCCGTCGTGGCGGTCGGCGGCGGGTCGATCCTGCTGCCGGAGGAGCTCGAGGGCCTCGGCCGGGTGCATCGGCCGGAGAACTTCGCCGTGGCGAACGCGGTCGGCGCGGCCATCGCGCAGGTCTCCGGCGAGCTCGACCGCGTCTACAGCGTGAGCGAGGGATCCCGCCAGCAGGCCCTCGACGACGCCCGGCAGGAGGCCGTGGAGCGCGCGGTCGCCGCGGGCGCCTCCCCCTCGACGGTGGAGATCGTCGACTTCGACGAGCTCCCCATCCCGTACCTGCCCGGCAACGCGATCCGCATCCGCGCCAAGGCCGTCGGCGACCTCGACATCAGGAAGGCCGCGCATGTCTGACACGACCGCGTCCCGCACCCGGCTCACCGAGATCCGGCTCGAGCACCTGCCCGCCATCGCGCGCGGCGCGGCGATCCTCGGCACGGGCGGCGGCGGCGACCCGTACATCGGCCGGCTGCTCGCGGGCGAGGCGATCAAGGAGCTCGGCCCCATCCCGCTCGCCGACCCGTTCGACCTGCCGGACGACGCCGTCGTGATCCCCGTCGCGATGATGGGCGCGCCCACCGTGATGGTGGAGAAGCTGCCCACGGTCGAGCAGCTGCAGGGGGCGATCCTCTCGCTCGCGCGCTACCTCGGCGTGACGCCCACGCACGTCGCGTGCATCGAGGTGGGCGGCGCGAACTCCACCATCCCGATGGTCGCGGCCGCGCGCATGGGCCTGCCGATCGTGGACGGCGACGGGATGGGGCGGGCGTTCCCCGAGATCCAGATGGTGATCCCCACCATCGACGGGATCCGCGCCACCCCCATGTCCTTCGCCGACGAGAAGGGCAACACGGGCGTCGTCGACACCATCGACAACGCGTGGGCCGAGCGCCTCACGCGGCCGGTGGCGGTGCAGATGGGCAGCTCGATGATCATGTCGAACTACGCCATGACGGGCGCGCAGGTCAAGGCGTCGTTCGTGCCGCACACGCTGTCGCTCTGCCACGAGCTCGGCACGCTCGTGGAGGAGGCGCGCGACGCGCTCGTCGACCCGGTCGAGGCGGTGGCCGCGCGGCTGGGCGGGGCGGTGCTGCTGGGCGGCAAGGTCGTGGACGTCGCGCGGCGCACCGTCGCGGGGTTCGCGCGGGGCGAGGCCCGGATCCAGGGCACGGGCGCCGACGCCGGCCGCGAGATCGTGCTCGGGTTCCAGAACGAGATGCTGCTCGCGTCGATCGACGGGGTGCCGGTCGCCTCGACGCCGGACCTCATCATGGTGCTCGACAGCGAGACGGGCGAGCCGATCACGACGGAGACGCTGCGCTTCGGCCAGCGGGTGCGCGTGGTCTCCGCGCCGGCCGACGAGCGGTGGCATAGCCCGGGCGGCATCGAGCTCGCGGGGCCCCGCTACTTCGGCTACGACATCGACCCTGTCCGCTCGCCGGTCGACGCGTTCCCCCGCTAGGGGAGGGCCGGGACCCGGGTGCTACCGTGACGCCCGTGAGCCGGGATCTGGGAGTCGACGACCTCCCGGACCTCGTCGGCGGTCTCCTCCTGCTGGGCTCGGGCGGGGGCGGCGACCCGCGGATCCTCGCGGCCGCCACCGCCCGCCAGCTGCGGGACGCGCCCGTGCGCGGCATCGGGCTCGACGACCTCGACGCCGACGACCTCGTGGTGGCGGTGGGCTACATCGGATCCACGTCGGTGCTGCGCGAGAAGCTCCCGTCCGGCACGGAGCTGGCCGAGGCCGTGGAGGCGCTCACCCGCTGGACGGGCACGCCGCCCGCGGCCCTCATGGCGCTCGAGATGGCGGGCGTCAACGGCCTGGCACCGCTCTCCGCCGCCTCGACGCTCGGCCTCCCGCTCCTCGACGCCGACCTCACGGGCCGCGCGCTCCCCCGCATCGACCAGTCGAGCCTCGTCGTCTCCGGCCGCGCCATCTCGCCGTGCGCCGTCACGGAGCCGGGAGGCCGCACGATGCTGCTCGACGGCGTCACGCCCGCCGAGGTCGAGGGGCTGCTCCGGCTCGTCATCGCGCACTCCTCCGGCTGGGCGGCGTTCGCCCTGCCGCCGCAGCGAGCCGCCGACCTCCGCGCGACGGCGATCGCCGGCACCGCCGAGCGGGCCATCGAGCTCGGCCGCGCCCTCCGCGCCGCCGACGGCACGGGCACCCCGGCCGGGCTCGCGACGGCGCTCGGCGGCACGCTCCTCGGGCACGGCCGCATCGTGGACGTGGTCACCTCGCCCCGCCCCGGCCGCTTCGACGTGACGACGGTCAGCGTGGTCGACGAGACGACCGGCGCGGTCATCCGGCTCGAGGCCGAGAACGAGTTCGTGATCGCGCTCGTGGACGGCCGGCCGGTCGCCACGGTCCCCGACCTCATCGCCGTGATCGGCGTCCCCGGCACCTCCGTGGCCGGGGCCCGGGTGCTCCTCGTCGACGAAGCGCGACCGGGCGCCCGCGTCGTCGTCGTGGCCCTCGACGCGCCCGCGTGGTGGACCGCGACGCCCGAGCGCCTGGCCGCCGTCTCGCCCGCCGCCTTCGGGTTCGGGCGGGTCGACGTCGACGCCGTCGCGGGCGGGGCGCGCGCGTGATCCGGCCGATCCCCCTCTCCGCGCTGCTCGACCACGCGTCGCTCGCGGACGTGCGCCGGGTGGCGGGGACCGCGGATCCCGCGGTCTCCGGCGTCCGCGGCGTGCGGATGGACGCGCCGGCGGACGCGACCGCGGGCGACGACGCCGCGCCGGGCGCGCTGGGCGCCCACGCCGACGTCGTGGTCGTCCTCGACCGCGCCGAGCGCACCACGTGGCGCTTCGACGCGCGGCTGCGTCGCCTCGCCGACCGGGGCGTCGCGGCCGTCGTGCTCGACGCGGCCGTGGCGGTGGATCCCGCGACGACGCTCCTCGCCGACCGCCTCGGCCTCGTCGTGCTGGCGTGCGACGACGCGTGGGCGACCTCGATCGCGCTGCACGACCGCCTCGGCGACGCCCGGGCCGCCGCAGGTCGCGCCGCGCGCGACGCCGTCACCGCGGTGGCCGACGCTGGCCGGGATCCGGCGGACGCCCTGCGCGCCGCCGCCGCGACGCTCGGGCGCCCCGCCCTCCTCGTCGACTCCTCCGGCCGCGTGCTCGCCCCGGAGGGCGCCGCGCCCTCCCCCGCCGCGCACGCCGCCATCGCCGCCGGCCTCGCCGGCCACGTCGACGCGCGCCCCGTCGGCGAGCGCGGAACCCTCGTCACCGCACCCGTCGACTCGGGGCTCATGGCGCCGAGCTGGCTCGCGGTCGAGGTGCCCGGATCCGTCGCCGCCGAGGTCGACGCCGTCTCCGCCGCGCTCCCGGTCGTCGCCCTCGCGGTCGGCCACCGGCTGTCGCTCCGCCGCGTGGTCGACGAGCGCGAGGCCCGCTGGCGCATCGCCCTCCTCGGCGAGCTCCTCGAGGCGGGCGACTCCCCCGGCGCCGGCCTCCTGCGCCGCGCGCTCGAGCTGGGCTGGCGCGTCGAGGGCTGGCACATGGGGATCCGCGTCGTGTCGCGCCAGGACGCCGACATCGTCGGCCGCCGCTACGAGCTCATCGAGGCGCTGGCGGCGGAGGGCCTCGACGTGGCCGTGGTCGAGCAGGGCGACGGCTGGGCCGCGTGGATCTCCTTCGCGCTCGAGCCCGACGTCCCGACCGCGAACGACGCCGCCCGCGCGGTCCGCCGCGCCCAGCAGCGCTGGGACGACGACCTGCCGAGCGACGTCGGCGTCGGCCGCGTGCACCGCGGCCCCGCGGGCATCGCCCGCTCGCTCGCGGAGGCCGCGGACGCCGCCCGCCTCGCGGCGTCCCGCCCGCAGTCCGGCCGCTTCCTGCACGTCGACCGCCTGGGCCTCGCCCAGCTCCTCCTCGCCTGGACCCAGACGGACACCTTCCAGCCCGCGGCCCTCGAGCTGCTGGCGCCGCTGCGCCGCCAGACCACGGGCGACCTGCTCACGACGCTCGCGACCTACCTCGACGCGGAGTCGTCGGTCGCGGAGACCGCCTCGATCCTCGCGGTGCACCGCAACACGGTGGCCGAGCGGATCCAGCGCGTGCAACGCATCCTGCAGGTCGACCTCCAGGACGCCGAGACGCGCCTCGCCCTGCACCTGGCCTGCCGCACGGTGCTGGCGGCGGGGGCCTAGCGCCGACCGTCAGGCCGCCGGAGCCGGCTCCGCCCCGTCGAGCGCGCGGCTGGCCCGGTACTCCTCGGCCGCCGGGTGGAGGGCGAACTCGACGATCTCCACCGCGTGCGCCCGCAGGGCCTCGAGCACCTCGTCGGGCGTGACGTAGAAGAACTCGCGTCGGAGGTTGATCCGGTTCACGCGGTGCTCCGCGAAGGTCCGGTGCAGCATGGCCTCGACGCCCACCGCGTCGTCGGCGAAGAACAGCGCGTGGACGTCGAAGCGGAACGGCACGGACGCGTCGCCGAGCTCGACCACCCGGTCCATCGGCTCGAGCCGCCGCGTCATGCCGATCTTCACCATCCGCTCGCCGAACGCCCCCACGTTGGAGATCACGTAGACGTATCCGGCGCGCACGTTCGCCGCGCGGTAGTCCACGTCCACGAGCGCGCGGTCGACGTCGTCGATCCGGTCCCGCATGCGCGCCGCGCCCTCGACGTCGCCCTTGCTCTCCAGCGCGGCCAGCGTCGCGGCGTAATGGGCGCGCTCCTTGTCGAGGCGATCCCGCTCGGCCTGCAATTCCGCCGTCGCCTTGGCCTGCTCGCGGAGCTCCGCCCGGCGCTCCCGCTCCATCTCCCTCTCCGCCTGCAGCACGCGAAGATGCGCGCTCGCGAGCTGGAGCTCCTCGAGCCGCAGCTCGTGATATCCGTCCTCGATGCGCAGGTCGATCATCGTGCCGCTCTTCGCGATCTGCTCCGCCGCCCGGGTCAGCCGGTTCTGGGCGACGTGCAGGTTGCCCGCCTTGGTCGCCTTCACGGCGTTCTCCGCCTCGGCGTTGTAGGCGCGCAGCAGCACCTTCGACATGTCGCTCACGAATCGCCGCCCCTGCGCCTCGGATCCGTTGAACGTGAACCCGGACGTGGCGGTCACCGCCCGCTTGTCCCGGACGGCGTTCTTGATCGTGTACCGCAGCGCCTCCAGGCGCGATGCGAGCTCGGCCGAGGACTCCGCCGGGTGGTCGTAGTCGAACAGGCCCACGCCCTGCAGCCCCGCCGTCGCGGTCACGTCGACGAGCTCCGCGCGGGCGGTCGCGAGCTCGGCGTCGAGCGCGCGGCGGGTCTCGATCCGCTCGTGCACGGCCTCGTCCACCGCCTGGAGCTCGGCCTCGGCCCGCAGGCGCGCGGCTCGGGCGTCCGCCGCGGCCCGCTCGAGGGTCGCGCCCGCCTCCGCCTCGGCCCGAAGGCGCTCCGCCCCGGCCTCCGCGAGGATCCGGTCGCGCTCCTCCCGCGCCGCCGCCACCAGCGCGGACGCGGCCTCGGCCCCGGTGCGCCGGGCGGACTCCGCCTCCGCCGCCGCGCGCTCGCGGTAGTCGTCCACCTCGGCGAACTCGCGCATGCCGTGCCGCCGGATCAGGTCCTCCAGCTGGGCGATGTGCGCCTCGGCGGCCGCGGCGCGCTCCCGGGCCTCGCGCTTCGAGAGGCGGTCGACGGGCGGCGCGGCGGGCGCGTCCGGCTCCACCTCCGGCGGCGCGACCCCGGGCCGCGGCTGCACGTGCTCGGTCCAGCGCTCGCCGTCCCACCAGCGGACGTAGCGGGGATCCTGGTCGTCGTACCAGCCGGCGGCAGCGCTCATCCCCTCAGGCTAGGCAGCGGCCCCGGCCGCCAGGAGCCCCCGTTCGAGGCGGCCGTCGCCCCTCCCTGTGGACGCTCACCCGCTCCACCCAGCCGCCGCGCCTACCGTCGACATCACCGCTCATCCGCCGCACGCGCGGCTGCGCGCACCCCGGCCCGACGCAGGTGCGCGCGGCGGCCCCACTCCGACACGCACGAGAGGCACGCGCCCATGACCGACACCACCCGCACCATCCCCTGGGACGGCACGCTCGACGAGCGCGCGGCCCAGGCCCTCGAGGCACCGGGAGGCCTCGTCGTCGCCGCCACCAAGGTCGGCTACATCCTCATGACGACGGACGGCACGGGCCTCGAGCGCAAGTTCGACGCCAAGCAGCGCAACCGCGACAAGCCGGGCGTGGTGCTCTGCACGAGCATCGCGCAGCTGCAGGAGCTCGCCGTGCTCAACGACGAGATCCTCGCCTTCTACCAGGAGCACTGGGACGCCGACGTGCTCCTCGGCTGCATCCTCCCCTGGCGCGAGGACGCGAAGCACCTCATCCCCGACGAGGTCGCCGGCCAGCTCGCCATGGACCGCCGCGGCACGAGCTGCTTCGTGATCCGCTTCGGCCGCCCCGCCGAGCAGCTCGCCCAGCGCCTGTGGGAGAGCCGCCGCCTGTCCTTCGCGAGCTCGGCCAACCCGTCGGGCAAGGGCAACCGCGGACGCGTCGAGGGCATCGGGGAGCGCATCGAGCAGCAGGCCGACGTCATCGTCGCGGCCGACGACTACGTCGCCTCCATCCAGCCGGGCCTCGACGAGACGAGCCGCCACGAGCAGGGCGTCATGGTGTCCATGGTCGACGCGTCCGGCGCGCTCATCCCCGAGCAGCGCGGCGAGCGCTCGGTGACCCCGAACCCGACGCTCATCCGCCGCGGCCTCGCGGTGGACGTCATAATGTCGGCGCTCGCCCGGTCGTTCCCGTCGTGGGACTACCGGCACGGCGAGTACTACTGATCCCGTCCTGATCAGCATCCACGAGGGCCCGCGGAGCACGTCTCCGCGGGCCCTCGGGCATTCCCCCGCGGCGGTCGGCGCCGCGCCCCTCTAATTCCATAGGCGGGGAGATGGCGTCGCATTCCTCCGTGATATGCGCGCCCGACCGGGCCGCGACGCAGGGGAAACACGGCCGTCGACGCCCCGCGGACGAGACGGAATGCGCACGGCGCGGCCGTGGAGACGTATCAGGAGACCATGTTCCCGCGGATTGTCAGCCGATTTCCGTCACCGATTCACGAACGATGTCGGATTTCCCGCGCGCACCGGGTATCGTGGTTCTCGCCGCATCATCTGATGCACCATCTGCAATGAGAGGAACAGACGTGGCTCGCAAGGTTGTCACCACGCTCGTCGACGACATCGACGGCGTCGTCATCGAAGAGGGAAAGGGCGAGACCGTCCCGTTCGCGCTCGACGGCGTGAATTACGAGATCGATCTGAGCGACGCCAACGCCGCGAAGCTGCGTGAGGCGCTCGACACGTACGTCGACCGCGCCCGCCGCGTCGGCCGCGCCTCTACCGGCCGTTCGTCCGGCTCGCGCCGCTCGTCCTCCAGCGCTCCGAAGGAGGACCTCGGCGCCGCCCGCGAGTGGCTGCGCGAGCACGGCCACAAGGTCTCCGAGCGCGGCCGCATCTCCGCCGACCTGCTCGAGGAGTACCGCGCCAACAAGTAGGCGACACGACGCGCGCATCGCGCGCAGCACGTGCGAAGAGGGCCGATCCACCACCGGATCGGCCCTCTTCGTCGTCCCACGGGCGCGCCGTAATGAATTACGCGGCCCCCGGAATACCAGGGCCCGGCGTGCGCGCCGCGCCGGGTGTCACGCGCGCGTCACGCCCGCGTCGCGGATGCGTCGCGGGGGCGCGAGCACGCTGGCCGGGAAGAAGGAGCACCGTGCCGAAACACCTCGCATCACCCGGGACCGCAATTCCCGCTCGCCGCCCCCGTCGTCGCATCACCCAGCGCATCCTCGCCTCCGCGGGCGCCGCGCTCATCGCGCTCGTCGCCGTCGTCGGGTTGACCGGGCAGATGCAGTCCGCGTCGGCGGCCGTCTCCCCCACGACGACGTCCCAGTGCAACGACACCCCCAACGGCGGTGGCGACCAGGTCGAATGCGACGTGACGGTCGTCAACGAATTGAACGTCGCGACGCAGACCGGATCCTCGACGGTCACCACCCGCGTGTGCGCCGGCGCCGCAGGAGCGGCTCCCCTCTGCACCACGACGGTGTCGCAGCGCGACGGGATCATCATCACCGCGGTCGACCAGTGCAACGGCGTCGCCAACGGCGGCGGCAGCAATGTCATCTGCAACGTCGACATCACCAACAACATCGTCGGCGAGAGCACCACCACGCCCGCCACCGTGAACCAGTGCATCGGCTCCGCGACCGACGGCGCCGCCGGCGGCACCGCCTGCTCGCCCGTCTCCAACACGACGGGCGCCGACGTCACCCAGTGCAACGGCTCCGGCAACGGCGGCGGCGCCGCGGGTCGCGTCACCTGCACCGTCCCGACGTCCACCGAGACCTCCGCTCTCCTCGTCACGGTGAACCAGTGCAACGGGTCCGGCAACGGCGGCGGCGCGACCGTCACCTGCGCCACGAACATCAGCAACTTCGTCACCGCGGTCGTGACGCCGACGCCGACGGCCACGGCCACGCCCACCGCGACCCCCACGGTCGAGCCCACCACGCCCGCGCCGACGCCCACGGTGCCGACGCCCACCCCCACGGCGCCGACCCCCACCCCGACGGTCCCCACGCCGACGCCCACCGCGCCGACGCCGACGCCGACCGCCCCGACGCCCACGCCGACGGCGCCGACCCCGACCCCGACGGCTCCCACCCCGACGCCCACGGCGCCGACCCCCACGCCCACGGCTCCCACCCCGACCCCGACGGTCCCGACGCCGACGGCCACCGCGCCCACGCCGACGGCGACCGCCCCGACGCCCACCGCGACGGCCCCGACCCCCACCGCGACGGCCCCGACGCCGACTGCCGGCACGCCGACCCCGACCGCGGGCACGCCCACGCCGACGAGCACCACCGCCGCGCCGATCGTCCCCGGGGGCACCACTCCCGGCGGATCGCTCCCGGTGACGGGCTACGACCCCACGCCCACGATCGGCTGGGGCCTGGCCGCCCTCGTCCTGGGTGCGCTGGGACTGGGATGGAACGTCCGACGCCGGTCCGCCCAGCGGTAGCCGCCCCGCGGATCGCCTGACGGATCGCCCGACGACGCGTCGCCGGGCGATCCGTCGTGCATAGCCCCAAAAGCACGTCCATGGTGGGCTTTCGTCGTCGAACGGATACGGTGGCCGCGATGGAGGTGCCGGATGCATCAGCGAGTCGACGCGGGATCCCTCCGCTCGGCGCGCCGTGCGCCTGCCCCCGCTCGCCCCCTCGCCGGTCGCCCGACGCCCACCGAGACGCCATCATGATCCGCGTCGACGTGCTCGGCGGCTTCCGCATCGCGGGCCTCGGCGCCGATCCCGCATCGGCCTCGCCCGGGCAGGATCCCGGCGGGGCCGCCCTCTCCGACGGGACCAGGCGCCTGATCGCCGCCCTCGCGATCCGCGCCCGCCCCACCGACCGCGGCACCCTCGCCAGCCAGCTGTGGCCCGACGCGCTGGACGGCCGCGCCGCGTCGAGCCTCCGCTCCGCCATCGCCCGCCTGGGCGACGGGGGACGCGAGATCGTCGGCTCCGCACCCGGCGGCCTGATGCTGCACGACGCGGTCGCCGTCGACCTGCGGACGGCTCGCGCGACGGCCGCCCGCCTGCTCGAGCCGCGACAGGAGGAGCCGGACGACGCGGACATCTCGCCGGCCGCGGTGGCCCTCTTCAGCGCGGACCTCCTGCCCGACTGGTTCGACGCCTGGCTGGAGCCCGCGGCCGAGGAGTGGCGCCACCTGCGCGTCAACGCGCTCGAGGCCCAGTCCCAGGCGCTCCTCACCCGCTCGCGCCTGCACGAGGCGGCGTCGGCCGCCCGACGGGCCATCGACGTGGATCCGCTCCGCGAGACCGCGCAGCGCTGCCTGATATCCGTGCACGTGGCCGCCGGCAACCAGTCCGACGCCCTGCGCGCCTACGAGATCTACCGCACGCGCCTCGAGCGCGAGGTGGGCCTGGAGCCGACGGTGATGCTGACCGGCCTCGTGTCCGCCCTGCGTCCCCGCGTCACGGCGCGGCGCGCCGGCTGACGCCCCGGGCAGCTGCCCGTCACGTCGCCGGCCGGCTCAGACGCCCGCCCCCGCGCCCCCGAGCCGCTCCCAGAGGAACGCGTGGATGAGCGACTGCAGCCGCGCGGTCGCGGGGTTGTCCGCGGATCCGCCGTGGCCGCCCGCGGTGTTCTCGAAGTACCAGGCGTCCTCGACCCCGGTCTCGTGCAGCAGGGCGACCATCTTCCGGGCCTGCACCGGGCCGACCCGGTCGTCGCTCGTGGCCGCGTAGACGAGCGTCGGCGGGTACGCGACCCCGGGTCGGACGTTGTGGTACGGCGAGAAGGTCCGGATGAACTCCCAGTCGGACGGCACGTCCGGGTCCCCGTACTCGGCGATCCACGACGCCCCCGCCGAGAGCCTCGTGTACCGCCGCATGTCGAGCAGCGGCACCCCGCAGATCACGGCGCCGAACAGCTCCGGGTAGGTCGTGAGCATGTTGCCGACCAGCAGGCCGCCGTTGCTCCGGCCCTCGCAGCCGAGGCGGGCCGGCACGGTCACGCCGCGGGACACGAGGTCGCGCGCGACGGCGGCGAAGTCCTCGTACGCCCGGTGCCGGTCCTCCCGCAGCGCTGCCCGGTGCCAGGCCGGCCCGTACTCGCCGCCGCCGCGGATGTTGGCGAGCACGTAGACGCCGCCGCGCGCGAGCCAGCCGCGTCCCACCACGCCGCTGTACGACGGCAGGCGGCTGTTCTCGAAGCCGCCGTAGCCCGAGAGGAGCGTGGGCGCGGATCCGTCGAGCGGCAGGTCACGCGGTCCCACCTGGAAGTAGGGCACGCGCGTCCCGTCGTCCGACACGGCGAAGTGCTGCTGCACCTCGAGCCCGTCGGCGTCGAAGGACGCGGGCTGCTCCTTGACCGGTCGCGGCGCACCCTGGCCCACCGCCCCGTGCAGCAGCGTCGGCGGCGTGAGGAACCCGGTCACGGCGAGCCAGTACTCGTCGGTCTCGCGGTCGGTGGCGACGACGGAGACGGACGCGAGCGGCGTCCCCACGCGCACGTCCTCCTCGCGCCACCCGGCCGGCCCGTCGGCGGTCGGCGGCGTCAGGACGCGGATCCGGCTCGCCACGTCCTCCAGCAGCGTCACCACGAGATGCCCCGCGGTCCACGCCCAGTCCTCCAGGCTCCGCGACGAGGTCGGCGCGAACAGCACGACGAGCTCGCGGGATCCAGCGACGAAGTCGTCGAGGCGCGCCGCGAGCAGCGAGCCGGCCGCGTGCACGACGCCGCCCATCTCCATGTCGGTGCGCGGCCGCAGCACGAGCCACTCGCGGTGCAGGTCGACGTCCACGTCCTCGGGCACGTCGATCGGGACGGTCCCCTCGTCCGTCAGCAGGAGCGTCCGCGACGTGAAGAAGTCCGGCACCTCGCGCACCACGTCCCGCTCGAAGCCGGGCGTGGGGTCGTGCGTCACGTGCACGAGCATGTCGGTGGCGGCCACGGCGTGGACCTCCGGCGCGTCCGCCAGCGCCTGACCGCGGCTCCACCGCCGAGCGGTCCGGGCGTAGGAGCTCTCGGTCAGGCTGCCCGGCCCGAAGTCGGTGCCGACGAACACCGTGTCCCGGTCGATCCACGACACCATCGTCTTCGCGACCGGCACCGCGAAGCCGCCCTCGACGAAGGACCCGGTGGTGAGGTCGAGCTCCCGTACCGCCACCGCGTCCCCGCCGTCGGGCGAGAGCGACACGAGCGCCCGGTCGCGCGCGGGCGACAGCAGCTGCGCCCGTGAGAACTGCCACGGGATCCCCTCGGCCGCGCCCAGCGCGTCCAGGTCGAGCAGCACCTCCCACTCGGGCGCCGGCGCCTCGTACTCGTCGAGCGTCGTGCGCCGCCACAGCCCCTGCACGTGTTCGGCATCGCGCCAGAGGTTGTAGAGGTGCTCCCCGTGCCGCGTGACGTACGGGATCCGCTCGTCCGACTCCAGCACCTCGAGCAGCTCGCCCGTGAGCTCCGCGCGGGCCTCCTCCGGCGACCGGCCCAGCGTCCGTGCGTTCTCCGCGCGCACCCACGCGAGGGCGCGGTCGCCGTGGATCTCCTCCAGCCAGAGGAACGGATCGTCAGGAGCGGAGGAGTCGCGAGCGTCGGCGGTCATTTCCTCAGCCTACGGAGGCGAAGGGCGCCGCGATCAGGCCGCCGGCGCCAGGAACTCGTCCCAGCCGGGCGCGGGCCGCTCCATGCCGCTGACGACCCAGCCGCTCCCCTGCGGGGCCCGCGGCGACGTGCGCAGCGTCCAGCCCATCTCCTCGGGCGTGCGATCGCTCTTGCGGTTGTTGCACGACAGGCAGCAGGCCACGAGGTTCTCCCACGTGTCCTTCCCGCCGCGCGAGCGCGGGAGGACGTGGTCGATGGTGGTCGCGTTGCGGGCGCAGTAGGCGCACCGGCCCCCGTCGCGCCGCAGCACCCCGCGCCGCGAGACGGGCACGCGACGCGCGTGCGGGATCCGCACGTACCGCGTGAGCAGGATCACGGACGGGCGGCCCCACGCACCGCCGCTGCCGAGGATCGGGTGCTCCTCGTCCTGGGCGAGCATGGTGGCCTTGCCGCTCAGCACGAGCACCAGGGCCCGCTTGAACGACACGACGGCGAGCGGCTCGAAGCCCGCGTTGAGTACCAGTGTGCGCACGACATCCCTCTCAGACCGGCCTGGACGGCTTCCAGGAATCCGAATGAGGCGTCCCGCCCCCGCAGAACACGCGAAGGCACCGCCGAATGAACGACGATGCCTTCTAGGAGAGCGGGTGACCGCTCGGGTGGACCAGGTGGATGCCCATCCGGGGATGGTGCCGATGGCCGTGGCGCACGTGCGCATCCATGGTGCGGATGTCAGGTGCGGTGGTCATCGGGGCTCCCGGACGGGTCGAGGGACGTCTCACCGGACAGGGTAACCCAGCGCCCCTCGTTTGTCCCGGGGAACGCAGGAGGCCGGCGGCGCATCCCACAGGATGCATGCCGCCGGCCTCCCGGTCGATCTCGTGCCGGTCGTCAGCCCAGGAGGCGGACGTAGTGCACGTTGGAGCTCCAGACCGGGCGCTCCTTGACGTGGTCGCCGGGCTTCGGCGCGTCGATCATGATGCCGTTGCCGGTGTAGATGCCGTCGTGGCTGCCGTCGTTCCAGACCACGATGTCGCCGGCGCGCGCCTCGGAGGCGGGGACCGTGACGCCGGCCGCACCCTGTGCCCGCACCGAGTGCGGGAGGTTGAGGCCGAACTGGGCGAAGACGTACTGGACGAGGCCCGAGCAGTCGAAGCCCGCGGGGGTGTTGCCGCCGAAGACGTACGGCACGCCGAGGTACTGGCGGGCGACGGCGGCGACGCCGGTGGCCGAGGTGCCCGGGTAGATCGGGTTCTGGGCGAGCTGGGAGGCGGACGCGCCCGTGTAGCTCGTCGCCGAGGAGGCGAGCTGCGTGCGGCGCTGCTCGGCCAGGGCGGCGCGCGCGGCGGCCGCCTTCTGCGCGTTGAGGTCGGCGACGGAGGTGGCGGTGAAGCCCTCCTCCTGGACCGGCGCCGAGGACGCGTTGTCCGCGGTCACGACCTGCGCGTTGGCGGCCGTGTAGTCCTGCAGCGAGGCGCCCTCGGCGGACGAGGTGTGCTCGAGCGAGGATCCGGCGGCGTACGCCGGGATCGCCATGACGCCGACGAGGCCGGTGACGAAGGTCATCACGACGGCGTTGGCGGCCTTCGTGCGGCGCGACCGGCCGGCGGGTGCGGGGGCCGGGGTCACGCGGGGCGCGGGAGCCTGGAGAGTGCGGGTCGCGGAGTCGCGACGCGGGCGGACGACCTTGGCGCTCTCGGCGGCACGGAGCTCGCGGCGAGTGGGCAGACGATCCATCCCGGGTGCGGGCGGTCGAGTCGGGTCGGACGGGTTCCCGACGGAACCGCTGATGTCACCATGGGCCAAGTTGTCAACCTCCTGCGTCTCGACGCCGGACATGCTGGCGCCCCGTCCCTCCAAGGTCGTCGAGGGGTACTCATGCAGGGGACGGGTGTCGAGACGCCCTGCACCGGGCCCGGAACCTCTGTGGTGGTCGGTCGGGCCTGTTCGAGAGTAAGGGACGCGCACCCGTTTGTCATCCTGAGGGACCATATTTCTAACGAATCCATAACGGCAGACGTCATCCTCGCGACGGATGCGGGACAGAACCCCCGGTGACAGCGGCGTGCCCTCGTCGGGCACCCCGTTCGGGGGTGGTCCTGGGGATCCGCCTGACGCGGACGCCGGACCGCGTCCGGTCAGCGCTCGATGAAGATGTGCCCCGCGACCTCGAGCGGCAGCTCGAGCCCCGGGCCCGCGCCGTCCGCCCGGACGAGCACGTAGGCGCCCTCGCGGGAGAAGGATCCGGTCGCGCCCGGCAGCACGCCGGCCTGCTTGAGCTGCGAGAGGAGCTCGGGGTCGAACTGCACGGGCTCGCCCAGCCGGCGGATCACGCCGCGCGCGGGCGCGTCCTCCGTGGTGCCGAGCGAGGCCTCGACGATGCTCACGACGCCGGCCATGAACGCCACGGCGGGCGAGTCGCCCAGCTCGTCGAGCCCGGGGATGGGGTTGCCGTACGGCGACTCCGTGGGGTGCCCGAGGAGGTCGAGGATCTTGCGCTCCACCTGCTCGCTCATCACGTGCTCCCACCGGCAGGCCTCGTCGTGGACGAACTCCCACTCGAGGCCGATCACGTCGCTGAGGAGCCGCTCGGCGAGGCGGTGCTTGCGCATCACGTGGACGGCCTTGCTGCGGCCCTCGGGGGTGAGCTCGAGGTGCCGGTCGCCGCTGACGATGACGAGGCCGTCGCGCTCCATGCGGGCGACGGTCTGCGAGACGGTGGGACCCGAGTGACCGAGGCGCTCGGAGATCCGCGCCCGCAGGGGGACGATGGCCTCCTCCTCGAGGTCGAGGATGGTGCGGAGGTACATCTCCGTCGTGTCCACGAGATCAGTCATCGGGCCTCCCTTGCGCCAGGGACCAGCCTACTTCCCCGGGTGCCGGATGACCGGCGCGGGAGCGTGGGAGGGGCCAGGGCCGGTCGCGGACGGTCCCCTAGCATTGCCGCATGCCGACGACGAAGATCCCCACCGAACTGCTGCCCCTCGACGGACGATTCGGCTGCGGGCCGTCCAAGGTCCGGCAGGCGCAGCTCGACCACCTCGCGCTCGCGGGCGCGCAGATCCTCGGCACCTCCCACCGCCAGGCGCCCGTGAAGGACATGGTCGGCCGTGTCCGCGACGGTCTCTCCCGGCTCTTCCGCCTGCCCGACGGCTACGAGGTCGTGCTCGGCAACGGCGGCTCGACCGCGTTCTGGGACGCGGCGGCCTTCTCCCTCATCGAGCGCCGCAGCCAGAACCTCGTGTTCGGCGAGTTCGGCGGCAAGTTCGCGACCGCGGCGGGCGCGCCGTTCCTCGAGGCGCCCGACGTGATCCGCGCCGAGCCCGGCAGCCGCGCCTCCGCGAACCCGGTCGAGGGCGTCGACGTCTACGCGTGGCCGCACAACGAGACCTCCACCGGCGTCATGGCGCCCGTCACGCGCGTCCACGGCGACCAGGGCGCGCTCACGGTCGTGGACGCGACGAGCGCGGCGGGCGGGATCGACTTCGACGCGGCACAGGCCGACGTCTACTACTTCGCCCCGCAGAAGAACCTGGCGAGCGACGGCGGCGTCTGGCTCGCGCTGTTCTCCCCCGCCGCGCTCGAGCGCGTGGAGCGCATCGCGGCGTCCGGCCGGTGGATCCCCGAGTTCCTCAGCCTCAAGAACGCCGTCGACAACTCCCGCCTGAACCAGACGCTGAACACCCCGGCTCTCGCCACGCTGCTGATGCTCGAGGACCAGCTGGACTGGATCGAGCGCGCCGGCGGCCTGGCGTGGGCGGACGCCCGCACGCGCGAGTCGTCGTCCGTCCTCTACGAGTGGGCGGAGCGCGTGGAGTACGCGCGGCCGTTCGTGACGGATCCCGCGCACCGCTCGCAGGTGGTGGTGACGATGGACTTCGACGATTCGATCGACGCCGCCGCCATCGCGAAGACGCTCCGCGCGAACGGCGTCGTCGACACCGAGCCGTACCGGAAGCTCGGGCGCAACCAACTGCGGGTCGCGACGTTCACGGCCATCGAGCCGGACGACGTGCGCGCCCTGGTGCGCTGCATCGAGTTCGTGGTGGAGCAGGGCGCGGGCTGACCTTCCTCTGCACATGATGACGGCGGCGGTCCCCTCGGGGGCCGCCGCCGTCGTCATGCGCGACGCGGATCAGCGATCGGCGCCGTCGAACCCCGTGTCGTCGTCGTCGTCATCGTCGTCATCGTCGTCGTCGTCGTCGTCGTCGTCATCGTCGTCGTCGTCGTCATCGTCGTCGTCGTCGTCCGATGCGGGCGCCTCGAAGTCGACGCCGTCGAGGACGTCGTCCGTGTCCTCGGCGTCCTCCGTGGAATCGTCGTCCTCGTCATCGTCGTCGTCGTCGGACTCTGCCGCGATGCGCTCGGCCTCCTGGTCGGCCTCGATTCCGGCGAGCCGGTCGGACCACGGCAGCCACTCGGGCGAGAGCAGGGCGCCCTCGCCGGGCATCAGCTCGGCCTCGAGCACCGTCGGGGCGGAGTCGTCGACGCGGGCGAGCGTGACGGTCCAGAACCAGCCGGGGTACCCGGGCATCGTGTTCGCGAAGAGGAGCGACAGCACGCGGTCGCCCTCGACGATCGAACCGGCAGGCGGCCCGACGGTCTCGGCCGGCGTGATCTCCAGCAGGGCGGCACGCGCGAGGTCCACGGCCGCGAGCAGCTCGGCGTCGGGGACGGCCGGCTCCCGGGGCGCCTCGGCCTCCGTCGCCGTGTCGTCGGTCGTCACGTCGCCGGCCAGCGCATCAGTCGCGGCCACGGTCGTCTCGTCCACGTCCGTCATCTCGTCCCGCGGCTCAGGCATCGAGCTCCTCCGCGACCCGGCGCAGCAGCGCCGCGATCTTCCGGCCGTGCGCGTCGTCGGGGTAGCGGCCGCGCTTGAGACCGGTGCCGATCCCGTCGAGCACCTTCACGAGGTCCTCGACGATGACGGCCATGTCGTCGGCGGGCTTGCGGGACATGCGAGCGAGCGAGGGCGGGGCGTCGAGGATGCGCGCGGAGAGGGCCTGCGCGCCGCGCTTGCCGTCCGCGATGCCGAACTCGAGCCGGGTGCCGGCCTTCACGCCGGCGACGCCCGAGGGCAGGGCCGACGCGTGCAGGAAGACCTCCTGGCCGTCGTCCGAGCTGATGAACCCGAACCCCTTGTCCTCGTCGTAGAACTTCACCTTGCCGGTGGGCATGCGATCCTCTTCCCTCGCCCCGGAGGGGCTCGATGTGCTGGTGGGCGGTCCAGTCTATTCGCCGGGACCCCGCCGGACCCGGTGACGGCGGCGCACGACCGGCCACCCGCCGCCCGTGCGACGCGCCCGGGCGCGCGCCACGGCGTAGTCTGAGCGGATGGCATCCGAGACCGCACCGAGCGAGGGCCGGGCCGAGCGCATCCTCGCGTACATGCTCGCCGGGATCCTGCTGGTCGCCGTGCTGAGCATCCTCGCGATCCTGCTGGCGCCGCTCATCGCCGTCGACGCGTCCCAGTACAGCACCCCCCTGTGGCAGGTCATCCTGCTGCTCCCGGCCGTGGGCATCCCCATCGCCGCGCTCCTCTTCATCGCGATCCTGATCATCAGCGTCCGGCGCCGACGTCGCATGGACGGCACGTCCCGCTAGCGGGACGACCATGACCGACTCCCTCGTGCTCGCGGCCCGCCTCCGCGCGCTCGACGACACGGTGCTCGCCGCCCTGGTCCGCGACCGCGGGATCGACGCCGCGCGCATCGCCGACCTCTTCGACCTCGCGGACGCGCTGCTCGTCCCGGACGCCGTCGCGCGCGCGCTGGAGCAGCTCGACCGCACGGCGTTGGCCGTCCTCGCGGTCGCCGCCGAGGAGGGGGCGACCGCGGGCCCTGTCGCCCTGGGCGCGCTCCGTGACGCGCTCTCCCGCCGCTCGGGCGAGGATCCGCTGGATCCGTCAACCGTGGCGGACGCCGCGCACCGCGCCGCCGGCACCCTCCTGGCCGCCGTCGCCGACGCCGGCATCACGACGCATCCCGAGGTCGCGGCCGCCCTCGCCGCCTGGCCCGCCGCCGGCCTTCCCGGGACGGACGAGCTCGCCCGCCTCGCTCCGCCCGCCTCGCTCGCCGCCGTCCCCCGCGTCGACGCCGACGAGGTCGACCGGAGGGCGGGCGAGAGCGCCTTCCGCTCCGTGGTCGCCGTCGCCGCGCTCGTCGACGAGCTGGTGCGGGAGCCCGCGCGCGAGCTGAGCCGAGGCGGCATGTCCCTGCCCGACGCGCGTCGGCTGGCCGCCGCGCTCGGCTCCGACCTCGACGACGTCCCCGTCTACCTGTCCCTCGCCGAGCGCGCGGCGCTCGTGGCCCTATCCGGCCGCACGTGGTCCACGGCCGTGGCGGCGTCCGCGTGGTCCGCGCGACCGACCGCCGGGCGATGGGAGGCCCTCGCGGCCGCGTGGCTCGACGCATTGGCGCCCGCGACCCGCGGCATCCTCGCCGAGCGCGCCGACGCGTCATGGGGAGCGGGGCTCGTCGACAGCGTCCTCTGGCGCTTCCCCGGGGGATCCGCCTGGATCGGCGAGCGCATCACGGCCTTCACCCGCGACGCCGGCCTCCTCGGCATCACGACGGGCGGCGTCCCGAGCTCGGCGGGCCGCGCCCTCCTCACGACGGGATCCGGTGCCGCGGCCGCCGCGCTCGCCCCGCATCTGCCCGCCGAGGTCGACCGGGTCTACCTGCAGCACGACCTCACCGTCGTGTCGCCCGGGCCGCTCGATCCGGCCATCGAGTCGCGCCTGCTCGAGGTCGCCGACGCCGAGGGTCGGGGACTGGCCGCGACCTATCGGATCTCCGCCGCGTCCGTGACGCGCGCCCTCGCGTCGGGCGGGACGGTCGACGCCATCCGCTCCTTCCTCGCAGACGTCTCCCTGACCGGCATCCCCCAGCCCCTCGACTACCTCATCGACGAGGCCGCCAGCCGCTTCGGCCGCATCCTCGTCCGGCCGGCGTCGCCCTCCGACGGGGTCCCGGACGCCCGGACAGCGGTCCTCTCCGATGACGGGCCGCTGCTCGCCACCCTCCTCGTCGACCGCGACCTCGCGCCGCTGCGGCTCGTGCGCGCGGGCGCCACGCTGCTCACCTCCGCCGCATCGCCCGACGCCGTCGAGCGCGCGTTGGCGGCCGCCCGGCTCGCTCCCGTCCGCGAGGACGCCGAGGGACGCCGCATCGCACCGGCCCGGGCGACCGCTCCGACGCCGCACACCACCGCGGATCCCGATCCCGACGGGGCGGACACCCTGGTCGCCCGCGTCCGGGCGGCCGACGGCCCCGACGACGGAGCGGCGTGGACGACGCGCCAGCTCGAGGTGGCGATCCGCGCCAAGGCCGCCCTCCGCGTCCGCGTCCGCATGCCGGACGGCCGCGAGGTGGACCACCTGCTCGAGCCCTCCAGCGTCGCCGGCGGACGGCTGCGCGCCCGCGACCGCGTCGCCGACGTGGAGCGGACCCTGCCCCTGTCGAGCGTCGTCGCGATCTCCCCCGCGCCGGCGACCGCGTGAGCGCGCCTAGGCTGGCGGGCATGCCCGACGGCCCCCTCATCGTCCAGAGCGACCGCACCGTCCTCCTCGAGGTGGCTCACGCGGATGCGGAGGACGCGCGCCACGACCTCGCCGTCTTCGCCGAGCTGGAGCGCGCACCCGAGCACATCCACACGTACCGGATCACCCGCCTCGGCCTCTGGAACGCGCGCGCCGCCGGCCACACCGCCGAGGACATGCTCGCCACCCTCGAGCGCTACTCCCGGTTCCCCGTCCCGCAGTCGGTGACGGTGGACGTGGCCGACACCGTGGGCCGCTACGGCCGCCTCGTCATCGGGCGCGACGCCGACGGCGGGCTGCAGATCTCGAGCACCGAGTCCGCGGTCCTCTCGGAGGTCGCGAGCTCCCGCCGCATCGCACCGCTGCTCACCGAGCGCGTCGACGCGACGACCTACCGCGTGCAGGCCTGGGCGCGCGGCCAGCTCAAGCAGGAGCTCGTGAAGATCGGCTGGCCCGCCGAGGACCTGGCCGGATACACGCCCGGCACGCCCCACGACATGGCCCTCGTGGAGGACGGCTGGGCGCTGCGCGGCTACCAGAACGACGCGGTCGACCACTTCCTCGACGGCGGATCCGGCGTGGTCGTCCTCCCCTGCGGCGCCGGCAAGACGCTCGTGGGAGCAGCCGCCATGGCCCGCGCCAAGACGACCACGCTGATCCTCGTCACGAACACCGTCTCGGCCCGCCAGTGGCGCTCGGAGCTCCTCAAGCGCACGACGCTCACCGAGGACGAGATCGGCGAGTACTCGGGCCAGTCCCGCGAGGTCAAGCCCGTGACCATCGCGACCTACCAGATCCTCACCGCCAAGAGGAAGGGCGAGTACGCCCACCTGGCGCTCCTCGACGCGCTCGACTGGGGCCTCGTCGTCTACGACGAGGTGCACCTCCTACCCGCGCCCGTCTTCAAGCTGACCGCGGACCTCCAGGCCCGCCGTCGCCTCGGCCTCACGGCCACGCTCGTGCGGGAGGACGGCCGCGAGGGCGACGTCTTCAGCCTCATCGGCCCGAAGCGGTTCGACGCGCCGTGGAAGGAGATCGAGGCCCAGGGCTTCATCTCCCCCGCCGAGTGCTTCGAGGTGCGCATCGACCTCCCCGACGACGACCGCCTCGTCTACGCCGCCGCCGCGGACGACGAGCGCTACCGCCTCGCCGCCACGGCGCCCGCCAAGCTCGCCGTGACGCGCGCGCTGGTCGAGCGGCACCGCGGCGAGAGCATCCTCGTCATCGGGCAGTACCTGGAGCAGATCGACGAACTCGCGGAGGCGCTCGGCGCCCCCAAGCTCACGGGGGCGACGCCCGTCGCCGAGCGCGAGCGGCTCTACCAGGCGTTCCGCGACGGCACGGAGCGGGTGCTCGTCGTCAGCAAGGTCGCCAACTTCTCGGTGGACCTGCCCGACGCCACCGTCGCGATCCAGGTGTCCGGCTCGTTCGGATCCCGCCAGGAGGAGGCCCAGCGCCTCGGCCGCCTGCTCCGACCCGAGGCGTCGGGCCTGTCGGCCAGCTTCTACACGCTCGTCTCCCGCGACACCGTCGACCAGGACTTCGCGCAGAACCGCCAGCGCTTCCTCGCCGAGCAGGGCTACAGCTACACGATCCTCGATGCGGCGGGCATCGCTGCCTGACCGCCCGGGCTGCCCATGTCCACAGCCTGTCGCGCGCGTCCAGGCTGCTCCCAGCGAGCGCGCAGATACTTCATCCCATGAGCGATGGCCCGAAGATCCTTATCGTCGATGACGAGCCCAACATCCGCGACCTGCTGACCACGAGCCTCCGGTTCGCCGGGTTCGCGGTCCGCGCCGTCGGCAACGGCGCCCAGGCCATCTCGGCCGTCCTGGAGGAGGAGCCCGACCTCATCATCCTCGACGTGATGCTGCCGGACATGAACGGCTTCGGCGTCACCAAGCGCCTGCGTGCCGCCGGCTACACGGCGCCCATCCTCTTCCTCACGGCGAAGGACGACACCGAGGACAAGATCACGGGCCTCACGGTCGGTGGCGACGACTACGTCACCAAGCCGTTCAGCCTCGACGAGATCGTGGCGCGCATCAAGGCGATCCTCCGCCGCACGATGCACGCGGACGAGGACGCGATCATCCGCGCCGGCGAGCTCACCATGGACCAGGACACGCACGAGGTCCTCGTCGGCGAGGAGCCCATCGAGCTCAGCCCCACCGAGTTCAAGCTCCTGCGCTACCTGATGCTCAACCCGAATCGCGTCCTGTCGAAGGCGCAGATCCTCGACCACGTGTGGGAGTACGACTTCAACGGCGACGCCGGCATCGTCGAGTCGTACATCTCCTACCTGCGGCGCAAGCTCGACCAGCACTCCTCGGAGCCGGTCATCCAGACCAAGCGCGGCTTCGGCTACATGCTCAAGGCCGCCAAGTCCTGACCCTGCCGGGCCCCTGAGGGCTCCGCACCACCCGAACGGCCGGACGCTCCCCGAGCGCCCGGCCGTTCGCACATGCTGGGTCGCCTATCCTCGTGACTCAGGTCAGCGAGACGGGAACACGAGGTGCGGCCAGTGCACGACTACGTGTCGGAGAAGTGGAACAACGTCTCCCTGCGCACCAAGATCACGAGCGTCACGGTGCTCCTGCTCCTGCTCGGCCTCCTCGTCTCCGGCGCCGGCACCATGTACCTTCTGCGCCAGCAGATGGTGAGCCAGCTCGACGCGCAGCTCCGCGTCACGATCACGCAGCTCCCGAAGGTCCTCAACACGGACGCGTCGATGCCGGACACGTTCACGCAGGACGACGTGGCCACCGCGGATCCCGCCTGGTTCGTCGTGCTCCTCGACGCCCAGGGAGACGTCCTCGCCGACAACTGGACGGGCGACTCCGCCGAGCACCCCCGCGTCTTCGGCCTCGACCTGGCGCGCGCCTCGCAGATCAACAACGAGATCGTCGTCTTCTCCGACAACTCCGGCAAGAAGGCCTGGCACGGCATCGTCCGGGTCTCGCAGAACGCCTCGCCGGATGCCATGGAGTACTCGACCCTCGTCGTCGCCCGGCCGCTCGAGCAGGTGGACGACCTCGTCGCCACGTACATCGTGATCTTCGCGAGCTTCGGCCTCGCCGTCGTCGTGCTCGGCGCCGCGGTCACCCGCATGCTGGTCACCAGCACCTTCGGCCCCCTCCGCGAGGTCGAGCGCACCGCGGCCGCCATCGCGGGCGGCGACTTCAGCCAGCGCCTCGGAGGCGCGACCCCGAACACCGAGGTGGGGCGCCTCAACCGCTCCCTCAACATGATGCTCAGCCGGATCGACCGCGCCTTCGCCGACCGCGCCAAGACCATCGACCAGATGCGCCGCTTCGTCGGCGACGCCAGCCACGAGCTCCGCACTCCGCTGGTCTCGGTGCGCGGCTACGCCGAGCTGTACCGCATGGGGGCGCTGCAGACGCCCGAGGACGTGTCGCAGGCCATGGAGCGCATCGAGAAGGAGGCCATCCGCATGGGCGGGCTGGTGGAGGACCTCTTGGAGCTCGCGCGGCTGGACGAGACGAAGCCGCTGCAGCTGGCGCCCGTGGACCTCTACCCCATCGCCCGCGACGCCGCCCTCGACGCGATGGCGTCCTCGCAGACCCGCACCGTCACCGCGCTCCCGCCGGTGCTCGTCAACCCCGTCGGCCCCGTTCTCGACGCCGACGGCCTCGAACCCACCCAGGAGCTCTCGCCGGACGCGTCGCGCGGCGCCGGGGCGCCGTCCGGCACCGACGCGACCGGGCCCATCGCCTTCGCCGGCGCCACCCTGTCCCGGTTCCGCGCCCGCCGCTCGCGCCGCCCCGGCGAGACGGCGACGGACGCCCTCGCCCCGGCCCGCCCCGGCGAGGACGACGCGCGCGTCCCCGCCGAGGGGTTCGCCATGGTCCAGGCGGAGGAGAACAAGATCCGGCAGGTGGTGACCAACCTCATCGGCAACGCCGTGCGCTTCACGCCCGCGGGCAGCCCGATCGAGCTCGCCACCGTCGTCGACGAGGCCGCACGGGAGGCGCGCATCGAGGTCCGCGACCACGGGGACGGCGTGCCCCCGCAGATCCGGGAGAAGATCTTCCAGCGCTTCTGGCGCGCCGACACGTCGCGCACCCGGGAGACGGGCGGCAGCGGGCTCGGGCTCGCCATCGTGTCCGCCATCGTCGCCGCGCACCGCGGCAGGGTCGACGTCGTGGAGACCGAGGGCGGCGGCGCCACCTTCCGCGTGATCCTGCCCCTCCTCCCCAGCTCCGAGAATCCCGCGACGCCCACCGCCAGCGCTCCGGCGACCCCCGCCTCCTGACCACCACGTAGCCTCCGCCCGTCCGACGACGAGAAGGAGGAGACGCATGACGAGGTACCAGGTGGACAGCGAGGCCGTCCTGTCGGCGACCGCGGCCGTCCAGGGGAGCATCGGCCGCATCCAGGCCGAGGTGGCGGGCTTGCATGGCCAGCTCGCCGATCTGCAGGGGTCGTGGTCCGGGAGCGCGGCCACGGCGTTCCAGGGCGTGGTCGCGGAGTGGAAGGGCACGCAGCAGCGCGTCGAGGAGGCGCTGGCGAGCATCAACCAGGCGCTGAGCTCCGCCGCACGCCAGTACGCGGAGGTGGAGGAGGGCAACGCCCGAATGTTCGCGCACTAGCGCGATACGGCGGCGGTCATCCGCTGCCGGAGCGTCCGCGCACGACGAAGCGGGCGGCCCCGTGAGGGACCGCCCGCTTCGTCGTGCTGATCGTGCTGGTGGGCCGGAGCGCTGACGCTCCGGCCCGGTCGGACTAGAAGTCCATGCCACCCGTGGGGTCGCCGGCCGGGGCCGGGTTCTTCTCGGGCTTGTCGGCGACGACGGCCTCGGTCGTGAGGAACAGACCGGCGATGGACGCGGCGTTCAGCAGAGCCGAGCGCGTGACCTTCACCGGGTCGTTGATCCCCGCGGCGAGCATGTCGACGTACTCGCCCGTGGCGGCGTTGAGGCCGTGACCCGAGGGGAGGTTGCGGACGCGCTCGGCCACGACGCCGGGCTCGAGGCCCGCGTTGAGGGCGATCTGCTTGAGCGGAGCGTCGACCGCGACGCGGACGATGTTCGCGCCCGTCGCCTCGTCGCCCTCGAGCTGGAGCTTCTCGAAGGCGAGCTTGCCGGCCTGGATGAGCGCGACGCCACCACCGGCGACGATGCCCTCCTCGACGGCGGCCTTCGCGTTGCGGACGGCGTCCTCGATGCGGTGCTTGCGCTCCTTGAGCTCCACCTCGGTCGCGGCACCGGCCTTGATGACGGCCACGCCGCCGGCCAGCTTCGCGAGGCGCTCCTGGAGCTTCTCGCGGTCGTAGTCGCTGTCCGTGTTGCCGATCTCGTTGCGGATCTGCTGCACGCGGGCCGCGATCTCGGTGGCGTCGCCGCCGCCCTCCACGATCGTGGTCTCGTCCTTGGTGATGACGACCTTGCGGGCCGTGCCGAGCAGGTCGAGGGTGACGTTCTCGAGCTTGAGGCCGACCTCCTCGGCGATGACCTGGCCACCGGTGAGGATGGCGATGTCCTGCAGCTGCGCCTTGCGGCGGTCGCCGAAGCCGGGGGCCTTGACGGCGACCGACTTGAAGATGCCGCGGATCTTGTTCACGACGAGCGTGGCCAGGGCCTCGCCGTCGACGTCCTCCGCGATGATGAGGAGCTGCTTGCCCGACTGGATGACCTTGTCGACGATCGGCAGCAGGTCCTTGATGTTCGAGATCTTCGAGTTGACGATCAGGATGTACGCGTCCTCGAACACGGCCTCCTGGCGCTCGGGGTCGGTGACGAAGTACTGCGACAGGTAGCCCTTGTCGAAGCGCATGCCCTCGGTGAGCTCGAGCTCGGTGCCGAAGGTGTTGGACTCCTCGACGGTGACGACGCCCTCCTTGCCGACCTTGTCGATCGCCTCGGCGATGATGGCGCCGATGGTGGAGTCGCCGGCGGAGATGGACGCGGTGGCGGCGATCTCCTCCTTGGTCTCGATCTCCTTCGCGGCGGACTTGAGCTCCTCCGTGACGGCGGCGACGGCCTTCTCGATGCCGCGCTTGAGGCTGATGGGGTCGGCGCCCGCGGCGACGTTGCGGAGGCCCTCGCGGACCAGGGCCTGCGCGAGGACGGTCGCGGTGGTCGTGCCGTCACCGGCGACGTCGTCGGTCTTCTTGGCGACCTCCTTGACGAGCTCCGCGCCGATCTTCTCGAACGGGTCGTCGAGCTCGATCTCCTTGGCGATGGAGACGCCGTCGTTCGTGATGGTGGGGGCGCCCCACTTCTTCTCGAGGACGACGTTGCGGCCACGCGGGCCGAGGGTCACGCGGACCGCGTCGGCCAGGATGTTCAGGCCGCGCTCGAGGCCGCGGCGGGCTTCTTCGTCAAAAGCGATGATCTTAGCCATGTGTATCTCTCGTCCCTCCCGGACGTCAGGAAAAAGGCAGTCGTCTAGCACTCCCCGTGAGGGAGTGCCAGGGACGATTCTGGCACTCGCCCTACGCGAGTGCAAGCGAGCCGCTCACAGGCGGGGACCGGCCGCGACATGACGACGCCGCCGCCCGGACGGGCGACGGCGTCGTCGTGGTGGCATGCGCCCTAGGCCAGCGTGACGTTCTCCGCCTGCAGGCCCTTGGAGCCCTGGCCGATCTCGAAGGCGACGCGCTGCCCCTCCTCCAGGACCTTGTAGCCGGACATCTCGATCGCCGAGTAGTGGACGAAGACGTCCTGCTGGGCAGGACCGCCCTCGACGGCGTCCACGGTGATGAACCCGAACCCCTTCTCCCCGTTGAACCACTTCACGGTGCCGTTGGCCATGTGCTTCTCCATGTGCGAATGCGCGGTGTCGGGAGCGCGGTGCCGCCACCCCCGGGTCGGCCGCGGAGCCCTGCATCGACCCCGCGCCACGCCCTCGGGACGTACGGCGCGCAGCACCTGGTACGCGGTGGGCGTGCGACCAGGCAGCACGATAGACAGGGCAGGCGGTGCCCCGTCGCGTTACTCCACGGACACGGCTCCGCACACCGCGTCGAGGCGGATCAGCGCTTGGCGGCGTAGTCGGCGCCGAGGACGGCCGTGAGCTTCGACGCCTGGGTGCCCGATGCGCCCGCCGCCGGGCGGAACTGCTCGGACTGCGCCACGTCCCCCACGCCCAGCTCCGCGACGAGGCCCCGGGCAGCGCCCTCGTCCGCCGCGTCGTAGTAGTAGACGGTGGTGGTGGCGATGTCGGTCGAGCTCGCGTTCAGACGCGATCCGATCGCCCAGCCCTTCGTCTGCAGCGCGGTCGCGGCTCGGGCGGAGAGACCCGATGTCCTCGTGCCGTTGAGGACCGTCACGACCATGCCGGGCACGGTGGTGGGAGCGACGGTCGGCTCCTCCGTGGGCGCCGCCTCCTCCGAGGCGCCGCCGCTCGGGATGATGTCGGTGAACGAGACGCGATCGTCGATGACGAAGAGCCCCACGACGCCGAGGCCCACGAGCAGGCCGGTCGCGAGCGCCGCCCAGGCGAAGGCGCGGAAGCGGTGGTGGCGCGGACGGGGCGCGCGGTGCGCGCCCACTCGGCTCAGGTCGCCGGGGACCTCGTCGAAGCGGTCGGGAGCGTGGGAGGGCATGCGGGTCTCGTGTCTCCTCGGTGGGGCGCGGGTCAGCGCGCGGTCGGTCGGTGCGGGAGACCGGTGGGCAGGGCGCGGGCGGCTCGAGCGGCGGCGCGCGTCTCGCGGAGGCGCAGGAGGCGTCCGACGAGCAGGGGGTCGTAGGCGAGGGCCTGACGCGTCTCGAGGAGGGACCCGAGCAGCTGGTAGTAGCGCGTGGCGGAGAGGCCGAAGGTCTGGCGGATGGCCTCCTCCTTCGCCCCGGCGTGGCGCGTCCAATCCCGCTCGAAGTCGAGGACCGCGCGGCCGCGCGCGTCGAGCTCGACGACGGGGTGCGTCCCGGCCGCCGGAGCGGTCGCGGGACGGGTCTCGCGCTGGTCCACGGCATGCTCCTTCCCCGACATCCCCCACATACTAGGTGCGGCTCGCTGAGCGCCCCGCGCAGGTCCCCGGGGTGTCCGCGCGACGCGACCGGCAGCGCGACCCGGGCCCGCATCCGCTCGCGTCCCGGGCCGGATCGTCCCCCGCATGCAGGAATCGACGGGGCCCGCCAGCGGTTGACCATGGAGGCGCGCTGGGACGCCGCCCCTAGGATCGACCAGCGAGAAAGGACCCGCACATGGCCTACGAGATCGAGAAGACCGACGACGAGTGGCGCCAGGAGCTCTCCCCGGAGGAGTACGCGGTGCTGCGCCAGCAGGCCACCGAGCGCCCCTGGACCGGCGAGCTGCTGGACGAGGAGCGCACCGGCGTCTACGGCTGCAAGGCCTGCGGTGCCGAGCTCTTCACGAGCGACACCAAGTTCGACTCCCACTGCGGGTGGCCGAGCTTCTACGCGCCCAAGGAGAGCGACGCCGTCAAGCTGTACACCGACACGAGCCTCGGCATGAAGCGCGTCGAGGTCGTCTGCGCCCGCTGCGGTTCGCACCTCGGGCACGTGTTCGACGACGCGCCGCAGACCCCCACCGGCGACCGGTTCTGCATGAACTCGGTCTCCATGTCGTTCCGCACCGCGGAGTGACCGGCGTGCCGCGGCATCGGGCGGGCGGCACCGCCGACCCGTCCGGGCCCGGCATCCCCGCGCACTCCGGACCCGTGCTGGAGGCGCTCCGCGATCGGCGGTCTCGCTCGTCCGTGGGCGACGCGGCTCCGACGCACGAGGACCTCGTGCCGCTCGTCGAGGCGGCCTCCCGGCTCGCGGACCACGGCGCGCTCCGCCCGTGGCGGGTCATCGAGATCCGCGGCGGCGCGCGCGACCGCCTCGGCGCGGCCATGGACGAGGCCGCGGGCGATCCCGGGTCCGGCAAGCACCGCAAGAAGACCCACCGCGCGAGCCTGCTCGTCGCGGTCGTCGTCTGCCGCACCCCGAGCCGCAAGGTGCCGGACTGGGAGCAGGAGGCGGTCGCCGCCGGCGTCGCGCATGCGGTCACCCTGCTGCTCGAGGAGCGGGGATGGGGCGTCTTCTGGCGCACGGGCGGCCTGACGCGCAGCGAACCCGTACGGCGCATGCACGGTCTGCGCGAAGGCGAGGACCTGCTCGGCTGGCTCTACGTCGGCGACGTCGCGGCCGACGACAAGGGCCCCCGGTCGACCGTCGACGGCGAGCGGATGATCACCGTCCTGGACTGAGCGACCGGCATCGAGAGCCGGCCACGGGACTCGAACCCGTAACCGCCGCATTACAAGTGCGGTGCGCTACCAATTGCGCCAGGCCGGCCGACGGACCTCGCGGACCGTCGCTCCATCATACGAGCAGCGCTACGGCGCGCTCGTCGGCGTCTCGGACGGCGCGGGCGTCGGGGTGGGCGTGGTCGTCGCGTCCTGGCCCGCGGCCTGGAGCACGAACGCGGCGAACGCCTTCGCGTCGTCGGGCTGGCCGGTGTACTGGCGGTCGCCCACCACGATGATGGGCGCGCCCACGACCTTGTCGACGTTCGAGTCCGGGATCTCGCCGTCGAGGACGCGATCGGTGGCGGCGTTGACCCACGACTGGAACCGCTGGTCCGAGACGCACTTCGCGACGTCGGCCGATCCCGCCCCCGCCTGCCCGGCGAGCTCGACGATGCGATCGTCGCTGAGGCCCGTGCTCTGCTCGGCGGGCTGCTCCGCGAACAGGGCGGAGTTGAAGGCCCAGAAGTCGTCGGGCGCGGAGTCGGCGACGCACGCGGCGGCGTTCGCCGCACGCAGCGAGTAGGCCTGCGACTTGCTGGTGAGGATGGCGACGGGGTGGATCTCGACGGTGGCGGCGCCCGACTGGAGCCAGCCCTCCATCTGCGCGCCGTTGGTGTCCTGGAACTCCTTGCACGCGGTGCAGAGGTAGTCGACGTAGACGCGGATGCGGGCGACGCCGGCCGCATCCGACTCCGTGGGAACCGGATCCTGTTCAGGGTCGAGCGCCTGCGTGGGGACCGCGGCGAGGTCCTTGCCGATGAGGATCCCGTCGCTCGCCATGTTCTGGGGGCCGGGTCCCGCGGGTCGGGCGCCCTGGACGACGACGAGCCCCACCACCACGACCACCGCGATCAGAGCCGCGGCGATGCCGCCGCGGATGGCGTAGCGGCCGAACACGTCCCGCCGCCGCTGCTTCATCCGGTTGAGCCGCGCCTTCTCGCGCGCGGCCTCGCGGCGTCGTCGGTGACCGCCGTGCGGTTCGTGCGCGGGCGGCGTGCTGCTCATGGGTCCTCGCTCAGGGGGATGGGAGTCGGGTGCGGGCGGGCTCCCGGACGACCTCAGGACTCTAGGCGGCCAGTCTGGGAAAGCGGTGACGCGTCGGGCGCGGGTGCATCGCCGCAGGAGACGATACAGGGCCGCCGCACCCTGTCCCCGGGTGAGGGAATAGCCGCCGATCGGCATCGTGCCGGGCTTCCCGCCCACAGACCCGCGTGCAATACTCATCGGGTGGTCGTCGTCGCCCACAGCGATGAGCCATGAGCATCACATCCATCACCACGGATCGTCGGGCACGTACCTGCCCGTGAAGGAGAACACCGAAATGGCATCTGTAACTTTCGACAAGGCCACGCGCCTGTACCCGGGCTCGACGCGCCCCGCGGTCGACCAGATCGACCTGGAGGTCGCCGACGGCGAGTTCCTCGTCCTCGTCGGCCCGTCCGGCTGCGGCAAGTCGACCACCCTCCGCATGCTCGCGGGCCTCGAGGAGGTCAACGACGGCAACATCTTCATCGGCGACCGCAACGTCACGGACGTCCCGCCGAAGGACCGCGACATCGCGATGGTCTTCCAGAACTACGCGCTGTACCCGCACATGACGGTCGCCGAGAACATGGGCTTCGCGCTCAAGATCGCCGGCGTCGGCAAAGACGAGCGCGCCACCCGCGTCCTCGAGGCCGCGAAGCTCCTCGACCTCGAGCCCTACCTCAGCCGCAAGCCCAAGGCCCTCTCCGGCGGCCAGCGCCAGCGCGTCGCCATGGGCCGCGCCATCGTGCGCCAGCCGCAGGTGTTCCTCATGGACGAGCCGCTGTCGAACCTCGACGCCAAGCTCCGAGTGCAGACCCGCACCCAGATCGCCTCGCTCCAGCGCCGCCTCGGCGTCACCACGGTCTACGTCACGCACGACCAGACCGAGGCCCTCACCATGGGCGACCGCATCGCGGTCCTCAAGGACGGCGTCCTCCAGCAGGTCGGCACCCCGCGCGACCTGTACGAGAAGCCGCAGAACGTGTTCGTGGCCGGCTTCATCGGCTCGCCCGCGATGAACCTCTTCACCGCGAACGTGGTCGACGGCGGCGTGCAGTTCGGCACGGCCGTCGTCCCGGTCGAGCGCGACGTGCTCACCAACGCGACCGGCGGATCCGTCACCATCGGCGTCCGCCCCGAGGACGTCGTCGTCAGCACCTCGCAGGGCCAGGGCCTCTCGGTCACGGTCGACCTCGTCGAGGAGCTCGGCGCGGACGGCTACCTCTACGGCCACACCGACATCGAGGGCAAGCGCACCGACCTCGTCGCGCGCGTGGACGGCCGCCTGCACCCGAACGCCGGCGACACCGTCTTCATCACGCCGCAGCCCGGTCACCTGCACGCCTTCGACGCCGAGAGCGGCCTCCGCCTCAACGCGCCGGTCGCCGCGAGCTGATCGACCTCCCGCACGACCGCTGCCGCGGTCCCCACGCTCCCTCGACGGGAGCACCGGGGGCCGCGGCAGCCGCGTTTCCGGGGTCGGGTAGGGTCGCAGCATGGCCGGATCCCTGAACATCACCTCGGCGACGGTCGATCCCGCGCTCCTCGACCTGCCGTGGCAGCTGCCGCTCGACGAGTGGCCCTCCTCGGCCATCGCGACCCTCCCGAAGGGCATCTCGCGGCACCTCGTGCGCTTCGCGAACCTGTCCGGCTACGTCATCGCCATCAAGGAGACGACCGACGAGATGGCCCGCGGGGAGTACGACATGCTGCGCACGCTGCAGCGGCTCGAGATCCCGTGCGTGGAGCCCGTCGCGGTGATCACGAACCGCACCGACGAGGACGGCGACCCGCTCAAGTCGGTGCTCGTCACCCGGCACCTCAAGTTCTCGCTCCCCTACCGGGCGCTCTTCTCGCAGCAGCTGCGACCGGACACGGCGACGCGCCTCGTGGACGCCCTGGCCGTGCTGCTCGTGCGGCTGCACATGATCGGCTTCTTCTGGGGCGACGTCTCGCTCTCCAACACTCTCTTCCGCCGCGACGCGGGCGCGTTCGCCGCCTACCTGGTGGACGCGGAGACCGGCAAGCTGTTCAACGGCGGCCTCTCCAACGGCCAGCGCGAGAACGACCTCGAGATCGCCCGGGTCAACATCGCGGGCGAGCTCATGGACCTCGAGGCCGGGGGCCGGATCGAGGAGGGCCTCGATCCGCTCGAGACCAGCACGCGCATCGTGGCCCAGTACCGCACGCTCTGGAAGGAGCTCACCGGCCGCGAGGAGTTCCCGACCTCGGAGCGCTGGCGGATCAACGAGCGCGTCGACCGCCTCAACGACCTCGGCTTCGACATCGAGGAGCTCGCGATCCGCACGACCGCGGAGGGCTCGCAGGTGCGGATCCAGCCCAAGGTCGTCGACGCCGGGCACCACCAGCGCCGGCTGCTGCGCCTCACGGGCGTCGACGCGCAGGAGAACCAGGCGCGTCGCCTGCTCAACGACCTCGACTCGTACACGGCGACGTTCGACAAGCAGGACCTCGACGAGGAGATGGTGGCTCACGAGTGGGTCGCGCGCGTCTTCGAGCCCGTCGTGCGGGCGATCCCCCGCGACCTCCGCGGCAAGCTCGAGCCCGCCGAGATCTTCCACCAGCTGCTCGAGCACCGCTGGTACATGTCGCAGAAGCTGAGCCGCGACATCCCGCTCGCCGAGGCCGTCACCGCGTACGTGCAGGACATCCTCCGGCACCGGCGCGACGAGGCGACGGTCATCGACCCGCCGACCGAGTCGATCGGCGTCATCGAGGACGAGTCGGACGTGCCGATCACCGAGGCCGAGGCCGCGGAGGACTGGCGCACGAAGGTCTGACCCGCCGTGGCGCGGGCCACGACGACGAGGAGCCGGGACCCTGGGGTCCCGGCTCCTCGTGCGTGCGGCGCTACTTCCGCGTCGCGGCCCGCAGCTTCCCGATCTCGTAGAGCGTGACGCTCGCGGCGATGCCGGCGTTGAGCGACTCGGTGGAGGCGCCGATCGGGATGGAGACGACGGTGTCGCACGTCTCGGTGACGAGGCGCGAGAGGCCCTTGCCCTCGGATCCGACGACGACCACGATCGGCCGGTCGGCGAGCGTGAACTCGTGCAGCGACATGTCGCCGCCGCCGTCGAGGCCGACCACGAAGACGCCGCGCTGCTTGAGCGCCTTGAGCGTCTGCGTGAGGTTCGACGCCATGGCGACGGGCGTGCGCGCGGCGGCGCCCGCCGAGGTCTTCCACGCGCTGGCGGTGAGGCCGACCGAGCGGCGCTGCGGCACGATCACGCCGTGGCCGCCGAACGCGGCGACCGAGCGGATGATCGCCCCGAGGTTGCGCGGGTCGGTGATGCCGTCGAGGGCGACCATGAGCGGCACCTGGCCGCGCGAGATGGTCTTGTCGAGCAGCTCGATCGCGTCCGCGTACTCGTACGGCGGCACCTTGAGCGCGAGGCCCTGATGCACGGCGTCGTGGCCGGCGATGCGGTCGAGCTCGGGGCGCATGACCTCGAGCACGGGGATCCCGCGCCCGGTGGCGAGCGACAGCACCTCCTTGACGCGGTCGTCGTACTCGATGCGCGACGCGATGTAGAGCGCGGTCGCGGGGATCTTGGCCCGGAGCGCCTCGACGACCGAGTTGCGGCCGGTCACGACCTCGGACTCGTCCTGCTGCTTCGCGCGGCGGGCGCGCGGGGCGTCGGCGCCGGCGGGGCGGTCGGTCGCGCGGGCGCGCGGCGCCGCGGATCGGGGTGCGGCGGAGCGCTCGGCGCGCTCGTCACGGCCGCGGTTGGCGCCCGCGGACGCCGCCTCGTACCGGTCCTTCGCGAGCTTGCGCTTGCCGGCGGGGTGGTACGGCCGGTCCTCGGCCTTCGGCGTGGGCTTCTTGCCCTCGAGGGCCTGCCTGCCCTGCCCGCCCGACCCCTTGAGCGGGCCCTTCTTGGTCTTCCGTACCGCGCCTGAGCGGCTGGGCTTATTCGCCATCGATGCTCCAATGCGACCCGCCAGGCGAGTCCTCTATCGTGATGCCGGCCTCGGCCAGCTCCTGTCTGATGCGGTCGGCGAGGGCGAAGTCCCTGGCCTCCCGCGCGGTCTGTCGCTCGGCGATCCGGTGCTCGACCAGCGCCTGCAGCGCACGGCGCGCGGGCTGGTCGGACGCGGTGCGCCACTCGTCGGCCAGCGGGTCGATCCCGAGCACGCCCACCATCGCGGAGACGTCGGCGCGCAGCGACGCGGCCTCCTGGAGGTCGCCGGCGTCGAGGGCGGCGTTGCCCGCGCGGACGGCGTCGTGCAGCACGGCGAGCGCCTGCGGGACGCTCAGGTCGTCGTCCATCGCCTCGGCGAACTCCTGCGGGACGGCCGCGGGCGCGCCGTCCGTCGCGGCGGGCACGGCCTGGAAGCGCGTGCCGGCGAGGCGGCGGGCGCTGCGGTCGAGGAAGGTCTCGATGCGGTCGAGAGCGGCCTCCGCCTCGGCGAGGGCTCCGTCGTGGAACTCGAGGGTCGACCGGTAGTGCGCGGATCCGAGGAAGTAGCGGACCACGACCGGCCGCGCGGAGGCGAGCAGGTCGGCGGCGAAGAGCGAGTTGCCGAGCGACTTGCTCATCTTCTGGCCGGCCACGGCGACGAGGCCGTTGTGCAGCCAGTAGCGGGCGAACGGATCCCCCGCCGCGCGGGACTGCGCGAGCTCGTTCTCGTGGTGCGGGAAGCGGAGGTCGAGGCCGCCGCCGTGGATGTCGAACTCGGCGCCGAGGTAGCGCGTGGACATGGCCGAGCACTCGATGTGCCACCCGGGGCGGCCGGCGCCCCACGGCGACGGCCACGACGCGCTCGCGGGCTCGCCGGGCTTCGCGCCCTTCCAGAGGGCGAAGTCGCGCACGTCGCGCTTGGCGCGCGGGTCCGCGTCCGTGGCGGCCTCCATGTCGGCGGCGCGCTGGCGCGTGAGCTCGCCGTACTCGGGCCAGGAGGCGGTGTCGAAGTAGACGTCGCCCGATGCGTCGTCGGCGGCGTACGCGTGGCCGCGCTCGACGAGCCGCCGGATGATCTCCTGCATCTCGCCGATGCTCGCGGTGGCGCGCGGCTCGTAGCTGGGCGGGAGGATCCCGAGGGCCGCGTACGCGCGGGAGAACGCGAGCTCGACGCGGTAGGCGAGCGCCCACCACTCCTCGGTGCCGCCGGCCTCCTGGCCGCGCCGGGCGTTATCGATGACCTTGTCGTCGATGTCGGTGACGTTGCGGACGAGCGTCACGTCGAGCCCGCGGTGGGTGAGCCATCTGCGCAGCTGGTCGTACGCCAGCGCGCTCCGGAGGTGGCCGATGTGCGGCGCCGACTGCACCGTGGGACCGCAGACGTAGATGCCGACCCTGCCGTCGACGAGCGGCACGAAGTCCCGGAGGGACTGCGTCCGGGAGTCATGGAGGCGCAGGGTCACAGAGAGATCCTAGTCAGCGCGCATCCGCGCCCCCGCCGGATGACGGGCCGGGACGGCGGTCGACGACCGGCGTGACGACGCGGTCAGAGGCGCTCGACGAGGGCCGTCGCGACCGCGGCGACGCCGTCGCCGCGCCCCGTGAAGCCGAGCCCGTCCGTGGTGGTGCCGGCGAGCGAGACGGGCGCGCCGACGGCGGCCGAGAGGATCCGCTCGGCCTCCGCCCGCCGCGGCGACAGCTTGGGGCGGACGGCCATGACCTGCACGGCGACGTTGACGATCCGGTACCCCGCGCCGCGCACGAGCTCGGCAGTGCGCCGGAGGAAGACCTCGCCGTGCGCTCCGTCGAGCTCCGGGTCGTCGGTGCCGAAGACGCCGCCGATGTCGCCGAGGCCCGCGGCGGAGAGGAGCGCGTCGCACATCGCGTGGCTGACCGCGTCGCCGTCGCTGTGGCCCGCGAGACCCGCCTCGCCCCGCCAGTGCAGGCCCGCGAGCCAGAGCGGCTGGGTCGCGTCGACCGCGTGGACGTCGGTGCCGATGCCGGAGCGCAGGCGCGAGGCGGTGGATCCGCTGCCTTCGTCCCGCGCGACGAGCTCCTCGGCGCGGCGGAGGTCCCACCCGGTGGTGACCTTGAAGGCGAGCGCGTCGCCGGGGATCACGCGGACGCGGCCGCCCGACGCCTGGAAGAGGGCCGCGTCGTCCGTGTGCTCGGCGTCGGCGCGGACGTACGCGGCGTCGAGGTCGGCCCGCGGGAAGCCCTGCGGGGTCTGGACCCCGACCAGGTCGCTGCGGTCGACGGTGCCCAGGCACTCCCCCGCGGGGTCAACGCGCTTGACGGTGTCGGTGACCGGCAGGCCCGGGACGATCCCGGCGGCCTCGGCGCGGACGGCGTCGGCGACGGCGGCGAAGAGGGCGGTGGGCGTGAGCGCGCGGGCGGCGTCGTGCACGAGGACCGTGTCGACGGATCCGGCGAGCGCGGCGAGTCCCGCCGCCACCGAGCCCTGCCGGGTCGCTCCCCCGACGACGACCGCGACGGATCCCCGTGCCGCGCCCGCGACGGCGTCCACGACGGCGGTCGTCTCGGCCAGGTGCGTGTCCGGGGCGACGACCACGACGTGCGCCTCCTCCGCCAGGCCGAGGACCGAGGACAGGGAGCGGGCCAGCAGCGAGGCGCCGCCGACCTCGACGAGCGCCTTCGGGATCCCGGCGCCGAGCCGCGTGCCGCTGCCCGCGGCCACGACGACCACTCCGAGCCGCGGTCCCTCCGCCGCGCCGTCCGGGATCGCGCGGGCGGACGGGGCGACGAGGTCGTGGCTCATGCGGTCAGGCTACCGGCGGCGACGCGCGCCGACGCCGGGCGGATCAGGAGGCGAGGACCTCGTCGAGCAGCGTGGACGCGTGCTCCTCGTCCGTCTTCTCGGCGAGGGCGAGCTCGCCCACGAGGATGCCGCGGGCCTTCTGCAGCATGCTCTTCTCGCCGGCGGACAGGCCGCGGTCCTGGTTGCGGCGCCACAGGTCGCGCACGACCTCGGCCACCTTCAGCACGTCGCCCGACGCGAGCTTCTCGAGGTTCGCCTTGTAGCGGCGCGACCAGTTGGTGGGCTCCTCGGTGAACTCGGCGCGCAGGACCGCGAAGACGCTCTCCACGCCCTCGCGCCCGATGACGTCGCGGACGCCGACCATGTCGACGTTCTCAGCGGGCACCTCGATCTGCAGACCGCCCTGGTTGACGTCGAGCTTGAGGTACAGCTTCTCCTCGCCCCGGATGACGCGCTTCTTCACCTCGATGATGGTCGCGGCACCGTGATGCGGGTACACGACGGTCTCGCCGACCTCGAAGAGCATGGGTTCCCCGTTCTGTGGACGTGTCCCTCCAGGATACCAGCCGGGTCCGGCGCGCTCCCGGGCGGTCGGGCGCCACCTGATCCCGTAGGCTGAGCGGGTCAGCTGATCCAGCGCGGACGCCTCCGGACGCCCCGGCGCCGGCCCGCGCGACAACCGGAGGGTCCCGTGAGAGCGCGTACCGCATCGTCCATCGTCCTCGCGGCCCTGATCGCGGTCGGCGCGTCGTCGTGCACGTTCATCACGCCCCAGGCCACGCAGATCTCCTACTTCCCGAGCGACGGCTTCGACGCCACGGTCGGCGACATCGAGGTGCGCAACGCCATCCTCCTCACCGAGGGCGGATCCGCGGCCGGCGCGAGCCTCGTCGTCACGCTCGTCAACAACTCGGGTGACAGCCAGCGCGTCTCCTTCCAGCACGAGCTCACCGAGGGCAGCGCGGACCGCGAGACGCGCACCGTCACCGCGGCCCCCGGTCTCACGAAGTTCGGCGCCGAGGACTCCCAGCGCATCACCTTCGACTCGGTCGACCCGACCCCAGGGTCGCTCACCAAGATCTACATCCAGTACGGCGACGCCGAGGGCGTCGAGATGGACGTCCCCGTGCTCAACGGCGACCAGGAGACGTACACGAACCTGGTCCCCGGCGAGACCGGATCCACCCCGGACACCACGGTCACCACCACCCCGGGCACCACCGAGGGCGACGAGGGCCTCGGGGACAGCACGAACTAGGCCGCGGTTCGCGCTCGCGACCCCGCACGACGAAGGCCCCGCCCCTCGGGGGGACGGGGCCTTCGTCGTGCCGGCGGGCCGCTACGCCTCGAAGCGGTAGCCCAGCCCGCGGACGGTGACGAGGAGCACGGGGTCGGACGGCTCGCGCTCGATCTTGGAGCGGATCCGCTTGATGTGCACGTCGAGGGTCTTGGTGTCGCCGAAGTAGTCGGATCCCCACACCCGGTCGATGAGCTGGCCGCGCGTGAGCACCCGCCCCGCGTTGCGCAGCAGCAGCTCGAGCAGCTCGAACTCCTTGAGCGGCATCGCGATCTCGCGGCCGTCGACCTCGACGGTGTGCCGCTCGACGTCCATGCGCACGGAGCCGACCTCGAGCACGTTGAGCGGCTCGTCGTCCACCTCCACGCGGCGGCGCAGCACCGCGCGGATCCGCGCCAGCAGCTCGCGCGTCGAGTACGGCTTCGTGACGTAGTCGTCGGCGCCGAGCTCGAGGCCCACGACGATGTCCACCTCGGAGTCCTTGGCCGTGAGCATGATGATCGGCACGGCCGATCGCGTGCGGATCTCCCGGCACACCTCGGTGCCGGGGAGGCCGGGGAGCATGAGGTCGAGCAGGATCAGGTCGGCGCCGTCCTTGTCGAACGCGGCCACCGCGGCGGGGCCGTCCTCGACGACGTCCACCTCGTATCCCTCGCGCTGGAGCAGGAAGGCGAGCGGCTCGCTGAGCGACGCCTCGTCCTCGACGAGCATGATGCGTGTCACGTGGGTTCTCCGATGTCCGTACCGGCGAGCGCCGGCGTCTGCGATGCCTCGGGGAGGCGGATGGTGAAGGTGGAGCCGCGGCCCGGTCGGGACCAGACGCGCACGTCGCCGCCATGATTCTGCACGACGTGCTTGACGATGCTGAGCCCGAGGCCGGTGCCGCCGGTGTCGCGGGCGCGGGCCTGGTCGACGCGGAAGAAGCGCTCGAAGATCCGGCTCTGCTCGTCCTCGGGGATGCCGATGCCCTGGTCGGTGACGACGACCTCGACGGCGCCGTCGTCGACCATGACGCCGATCCCGACGCGCGATCCGTCGGGCGAGTAGTTCACGGCGTTGCTCAGGAGGTTGGCGACCGCGACCACGAGGAGCGCCTCGTCGCCGTAGACGGTGGAGCGCGACCGCTTGCCGCGCGCGAGCTCGATGCCGCGGAGCTCCGCGCCGAGGCGCACCTGGTCGAGCGCGACGCTGATCACGTGGTCGACGTCGACGGGCTCCGCCTTCTCCAGCGCGTTGGCCGCCTCGAGCCGCGAGAGCTCGATGATCTCCTGCGTGATGCGCGCGAGCCGGGCCGACTCCGTGGTGAGCCGTGCGGCGAACCGCCGCACCTGCACGGCGTCGTCGGCGCACGAGTCGAGCGCCTCCGCGAGGAGCCCGACCGCGCCGATGGGCGTCTTCAGCTCGTGGCTGATGTTCGCGACGAAGTCGCGGCGCACCTGGTCGAGGCGGTGGGACTCGGTGCGGTCCTGCGCGAGGAGGAGCACGTAGCGGGTGCCGAGGCGGGCGACGCGCACGTGCATCTGGAACTCGGCGGCGCCGAACGGGCCGCGCGCGAGCGACACCTCCTCCGCCAGCGGCTCGCCGGACCGACGCACGCGGTCGACCATCGAGACGAGCTCGGGGTGGACGAGCGCCTGGTGGAAGACGAGGCCGGAGGAGATGGCGCCGGGCGACGCCTTCATGACGTTGTTGGAGGGGTCCAGCACGATGCCCGCGGACTCGAGCGCCTCGAGCACCTGGTCGACGCCGTCGGGGACGACCGGGTTCGTGATCTCGACGGCACGGTCGCCGCGGTCCGCCGCGTGGTTCAGCAGCCACACGAATCCCGCGCCGACCGCCAATCCGATGAGGAGGCAGACGAGCACCAACGCACCGGTGTCCATGCGCCCACACTAGGAGACGGCGTCGGAGCGTCCCGGCCGTCCGGCCCCGACATCCGCGCCACGGGGCCGCGAATTCAGCTCGCCGGCACCGTGCGTTAACCTCGCATGACCAGAGTCGGAGGATGTGGGCCCGTCACCCGGGGTCCGCCGTGCCCGAGAACCACCCCGCCCCTCGCAGCGGGGCGGCCTGAAAGGACGTCCCCCATGCGCGAAGTGTTCCAGCAGGAGCTCCACGAGGTCCAGGAGCGTCTCATCGAGATCTCCGCGCTCGTCGCCATCTCCATCGAGAACGCGACCCGCGCGTTCAACGAGTCGAACGTCAGCCTCGCCGAGACCGTCATCGAGCAGGACCGCCGCATCGACGAGCTCGCCACGAGCCTCGACGAGCTCGCGATCAACATCCTCGCCCGCCAGCAGCCGGTGGCGCGCGACCTCCGCATCGTCGTGAGCGCGCTCCGCATCAGCGCGTCCCTCGAGCGCATGGGCGACCTCGCCGAGCACATCGCCCAGCTGTCGCGCTACCGCTTCCCGGACAAGGTGGTCCCGAAGTCGCTGCGCCCCACCTTCCTCGAGCTCGGCCAGCTCGACGTGGCCATCGCCCGCAAGCTCACCGACCTCCTCACCACCGAGGACCCGAAGCTCGCCGAGGAGATCCGCAACGACGACGACCGCATCGACGAGCTGCACCTCAGCGTCTTCGACAAGGTGCTCGGCGAGACCTGGAAGGGCGCGGCCGTCGACACGGTCGACTCCACGCTCGCCAGCCGCTACCACGAGCGCTTCGCCGACCACGCGGTGTCCATCGCGAAGACCGTGCAGTACCTCGCGACCGGCGACTGGGTGCAGGCCGACGCCTGATCCGCGTCCCCGCCGTCATCGCGCCGGCCCGCCGCATGGCGGTGACATGACGAGAGCCCGACCGGATGATCCGGTCGGGCTCTCGTCGTACGCGCGGGTGGACCTACTTCTTGCTGCCCTGCGCGGCGACGGCGGCGGCGCCCGCTGCTGCGGCCTCCGGGTCGAGGTACTCGCCGCCGGGGACGATCGGGCGGAAGTCCTCGTCGAGGCGGTACACGAGCGGGATGCCGGTGGGGATGTTGAGCTCCGCGATGTCCGCGTCGGAGATCCCGTCGAGGTGCTTCACGAGCGCGCGGAGCGAGTTGCCGTGCGCCGTGACCAGCACCGTGCGGCCGGAGGCGAGGTCGGGCTGGATGTCGGACTCCCAGTAGGGCAGCATCCGCTCGATGACGTCCTTGAGGCACTCCGTGCGGGGCAGGGCGTCGCCGAGGTCCGCGTAGCGGGGGTCGCGCGACTGCGAGTACTCGTCGTCGTCGGCGATGGGGGGCGGCGGCACGTCGAACGAGCGGCGCCACGTGGCGAACTGCTCGGGGCCGTACTCGGCGAGGGTCTGCGCCTTGTCCTTGCCCTGCAGCGCGCCGTAGTGGCGCTCGTTGAGGCGCCAGGTGCGCTGGACGGGGATCCACGAGCGGCCGGCGCGCTTGAGCGCGATGTTGGCGGTGTCGATGGCGCGGATGAGGACGGAGGTGTGCAGCACGTCGGGGAGGATGCCGGACTCGGCGAGGAGCTCGCCGGCGCGCTGCCCCTCCGCGACGCCCTGCTCGCTCAGCTCGACGTCCACCCATCCGGTGAACAGGTTCTTCTGGTTCCAGTCGCTGTTGCCGTGACGCAGCAGGACGAGGGTGCGGGGTTCAGCCATGCGATCAGCCTATCGAGCGATGGGAGACTGATCCCATGCCGGCCCCCGCCTCCCCCGTCGGCTCCGTGACGCGCGGGACGACCAACACGAACCGCCTCCGGCGCGTCGACAGGTGGATCGCGACCCTCGACTGCCTGCGCACCGCGGCCGACCCGCTCGTGGTCGACCTCGGCTACGGGGCGAGCGGGATCACGGCGCTGGAGATGCACCGGCGGCTGCGCGCGACGCGGCCCGACGTGCGCGTGGTGGGCGTCGAGATCGAGCCGGGGCGCGTGGCGCGCGCCCGGGAGCAGCTCGCGGCGTGGCCCGACGCGGAGGCCCGGGAGCGGATCTCCTTCGTGCGCGGCGGGTTCGAGGTGCCGCTGCCCGGCGGCGAGCGCGCGACCGTGATCCGCGCCTTCAACGTGCTGCGGCAGTACGACGAGGCCGAGGTGCCCGCCGCGTGGGCGCGCATGGCCGCGCGGCTCGCCCCCGGCGGATCCGTGGTGGAGGGCACGTGCGACGAGATCGGCCGGGTCGCGAGCTGGATCGACGTGCGGGCGGACGGGCCGCGCAGCCTGACGATCTCGCTGCGGCTGGCGGGATTGGAGCTCCCGTCGATCGTCGCCGAGCGGCTGCCGAAGGCGCTCATCCACCGCAACGTCCCCGGCGAGCGCGTGCACGAGGTGCTCGCCCTCCTCGACCGCAGCTGGATCCTCAGCGCCCCGCTCGGCGTGTACGGCCCCCGGCAGCAGTGGCTGGGCGCGGTCGCCCGGTTGCGCGACGCCGGCGTCCCGGTCCAGGGCGGCTCGGCACGATGGCGGCTGGGCGAGCTGACGGTGCCGTGGTCGGCGGTGGCGCCGGCCTAGACCTCGGGCAGCGCGGCACGTGCGGTCGCCGCGTCGACGCCCGCCGCCACCTGGAGGTCGACGAGCAGAGGCCGCAGCAGCATCACGAGCATCACCTCGCCGACGGGGGCGCCGGGGATGAGCTCGCGCGGATCCAGCCGCACCGCCACGAGCACGAGGTTCTGCTGCGCGAGGGGCGCGGCCGAGGGATCCGAGAGGCTCTGGCCGAGCAGGTTCACGCCGTTCGAGACGGTGGCGAGCAGCTCGGCGAGCACCGGACGGCGCACCCCGTCGACCACAAGGAAGTCGATGCGCCGCGAGATCACGCGCAGGTTCCGCACCGCGAGGTCCATGCCGTCGAGCACGCGCCGCTGCTCGCGCAGCTCCGGCACGTGGCGGCGGAGGAACGGGGAGATCCGCGCGATGGAGAGGGCCGAGTCGGCGGCGGCGCTCCACGCGTCGATGAGCGGCTGCGTGCGCCGGAGCCGGTCGAGCGCGCGGTCGGCGGCGGTCGCGTCGCCGAGCCGCAGCGCCGTGACGAGCGAGGTGAGCGCGTACGAGCACTCGGAGAAGACGCGGCGGGCCTCGCGCAGGGCCTGCCGCCGGGGATCCCGCGGGATGAGCGCGGTCGCGAGCAGCGCCACCGCGCCGCCGACGAGCCCGTCGACGCTGCGCACGAAGACGCCGCCGGGCGGCGCGGGGAGCAGCGCGACGAGCACGGCCTGCACCCCGGCGGCGACCGCGAACGCGGCGTTCGACGACAGGAGCCGCGCCACCAGCAGCGTCGCCAGGATGATGACGAACAGCTGCCACGCGCCGCGGCCGATGCCGAGCAGGAGCACCTCGCTGAGCGTGATCCCGACGGTCATGCCGATCGCGGTCTCGAGCACCCGGACGGGCCGCGCGTCGCGGACGAAGCCGAGGCTCGTGATCGTGACGGTCGTCGCGAGCAGCGGGGTGTCGTGGCCGAGCACGTGGTGCGCGAAGGCCCAGCCGCCCGTCGCGGCGATGGCGATCTGCAGGGCGGCCGGCGCGGATCCCCACAGGCGCAGGAGCGCGGCGCGCGGATCCGCCCGGTGCCTCAGGGTGCGGGCGGCACGGGCCGACCGCTCCCGCGCGCGCTCAGCGGCGGACCGCACCGAGCCGAGGGAGGCGGGGGACGTCGGCGGAGCGGCCGGCGTCGGTGGGCACGATGACGTCCTGCATGGCCTGCACGCGCACGTCGTCGGCGACGACCTCGAGCTGGAGGGCGGGGTCGACGTTGCGCCGGACGACCGCGAGCGCGACCGGGCCGAGCTCGTGGTGCAGCGCGCTGGAGGTGACGGCCCCCACGACCTCGCCCGCGGCGCCATCGGCGGCGGCGGGGAGCCGCACCTCGGATCCCGCGCCGGGCAGGACCGCGTCGGATCCGTCGAGCTGGAGCAGCACGAGGCGGCGCGGCGGCCGTCCGAGGTTGTGCACCTTGGCGACCGTCTCCTGGCCGCGGTAGCAGCCCTTGCTGAGGTGGACGGCGCTGCGGAGCCAGTCGAGCTCGTGCGGGATGGTGCGGTCGTCGACCTCCGTGGCGAACCGCGGGCGCCACGCGGCGATCCGCAGGGCCTCGGCCGCGAGGACGCCCGCGACGGGCAGGTCGCCGGATGCGGCCCGCGCGACGACGCCCGGCAGCTCGGAGCGCGGCACGAGGCGCTCGCTCCAGGTCCAGCCCTCACCCGGGTGCGGCGCGGCGGCCGCGTACTGGTGGCCGCCGGGGACGACATGCGTCCACGGGTCCCGCCACACGAGCGGGACGCCCACAGGGGCCGCGACGGGGAGGTCGGGCTCGCCCATCGTGCCGATGACGGCCATCTCGGCCGTGCGATCCGCGGGCTCCACCCGGAGCATGAAGCGCATGCGCTGCAGGTAGGCGAGCAGCGCGTCCGCGTCGCCCGCGCCGAGCAGGAGCCACGTGGTGACGCCGTCGTCGAGCACGCCGACCGCGTGCTCGAGGCGCCCGTTCTGGTCGAGGAAGAGCGTCTCGGCCGAGTCGCCCGGCGCGAGGCCGCGGAGCGACTGGCTGGTGATGGAGTCGAGCCAGGTCAGCCGGTCCTCCCCCGTGACGGAGAGGACGGCGCGGTGCGAGAGGTCGACGATGGCGGTCCCCGCGGCGAGCGCACGCTGCTCCTGCACGAGGGATCCGAGGTGCGCGGGAACCCCGGCGTCCGGTCCGTCGGCGGCGACGGCGCCGGGAAGGTCGAGGAAGGGCGAGCGGGCGACGGCGGGATCCGGGTCAGTCGACATGCGACACCCGCCCGGAGGCGTGCGTGCGCAGCGGCTGGCCGAGCGCCGCGATGTCCCACGCCCAGAGCAGGTCGCGCTCGACGAGCCCGTAGAGCCGCGTCGCGCCCGTGTAGGCCTTGGCGCCCTCGGTGCGCATCACGGCGTCGGTCGCGAGGTCGATGCGGGCGCTCTTCACCTGGCCGACGTAGAGCTCGCTCACGCCGCCTGGATGGACGAGCGCGACCTCGACGTCGAACCCGCCCTCGGCGTTGCGCAGCGTCTCGACCTCCTCGGCCGTCGTGAACGGACGCTCGCCGGTGGGCGGCAGCATCGCCGGCCCCGGGTCGCCATCGGTGACCTGGCGTCGCAGTCGCCAGTAGCCGGTCTCGGTGACGAAGGGCACGGGGCCGTCGTCGCCCTCGACCCACGCGTACGAGGAGTAGTTGAGGTGCGGCAGGCCGTCGTGACTGAAGCTGATGCGCTGGCCGAACTCGCGGCGGACGATCTCGTCCCCGACGGCGTACTCGACGACGCCCGAGCCCTCCCAGACGCCGAGGAGCCAGGACAGGGGGACGAGCTCGGCGGGGAGGCCGGTCGGGATCTCGATCATGCGGCGCGCGGTCAGCGCTGGCCGCGGAAGAGGTTGTAGACCACGACGAGCGACACCCAGCCGATGGAGAGGCTCGCCAGGACCAGCAGTCCGGTGAAGAAGAGTTCCAGAGCAAGCAGCGACGACATGGGCCCAATCTACCCCACGGGCGACCGGATCCGACCGGCCGGTCTAGGCGGCGACGGGCACGAGGAGCACGACGGCCGTGGCCGCGGCGAGCACGAGCACGGCCCCCACGACGCTGCCGACGGCGCGGTCGACGAAGCCGGTCTTGCGGGGCAGGGCCAGCTGGATCACGAACGTGGCGACGACGCACGTGGCGAGCACGAGCGGGAACCACCGCGGGGCCGCGTCGGGACCGACGGCCACCGCCACCACGACCGCGCCGACGGCGGCGGCCAGCCAGACGGGGACGAGGCTGCGCAGGGGGGAGGTCACCCCGCAATCCTGCCCCACGTATCATGGGGGGAATTCATCCATGGAGGATCCCTGTGGCCCAGCTGTTGATCCTGACCTCGTCCGCGGACACCGACGTGCTCCCGGCGCTCGGGCTCCTCAGCCACCGGACGCGGCACATCCAGGCGGATGCGGCGAGCCTCGTGAACGCCCCCTCCGCCGACCTCGTGCTCGTCGACGCGCGCCGCGACCTCGCCAGCGCCAAGTCCCTCTGCAAGATCCTCACCACCACGGGCGGCGGCACGCCCCTCATCCTCGTGCTCACCGAGGGCGGCCTCACCGCGGTCAGCGCCGACTGGGGCGCGACCGACGTGATCCTCGACTCCGCCGGCCCCGCCGAGGTGGACGCGCGCGTGCGCCTCGTCATCGGCCGCGCGGCCCTCGAGCACACGGGCAGCAAGATCCAGGCGTCCGGCGTCGTCATCGACGAGGCCAGCTACTCCGCCAAGGTGCACGGCAAGCCGCTCGACCTCACCTTCAAGGAGTTCGAGCTGCTCCGCTTCTTCGCGAGCCACCCGTCGCGGGTATTCACGCGCGAGCAGCTGCTCAGCGAGGTGTGGGGCTACGACTACTTCGGCGGCACGCGCACGGTCGACGTGCACGTGCGGCGCCTGCGGGCGAAGCTCGGCGACCTCGAGTCGCTCATCGGCACGGTGCGCAACGTCGGCTACCGCTTCAACGTGTACGAGGAGGACAGTGAGCGCGTTCCCGCCCCCGCCGATCCCGGAGCCTGACGCCTCGCGCGTCGCCCGCGTCGAGCCCACCCCCGACGTCGTCCGCGGGATCCTCGCGCTCGGGGACCGCGCCCGCGACGCCGACGGCGTCGCCCCGTTCAACGAGCAGACCCGCCTCACGCTCGGCTCCGACGGCGGACCCGCCCTCCTCGTCGTCGTCGGGACGGACGACCGCCCGATCGGCGCGGCCGTCGTCGCGCGCGGCGACGGTGGCATCGAGGCCGAGCTCGTCGTGGATCCGACCCACCGCCGCCGGGGCGTCGGCCGCGCGCTCCTCGCCGCCGTGCTCGCGGAGGCCGCGGGATCCTCCGTCTCCGTCTGGGCGCACGGCGACCACCCCGCGGCCCGCGCCCTCGCCGTCGCGACGGGCCTCGACCGGGCCCGCGAGCTCCTGCAGCTGCGCGCGGCGGTCACCGAGGCGCGCACGGGCCTCGGCGAGCGCCCGATGCCGGCGGGCCTCGCGCTCTCCTCCTTCGCCGCCGAGGACGCCGACGGCTGGGTCGCGCTCAACGCGCGCGCCTTCGCGAGCCACCCCGAGCAGGGCCGCATGACGCGCGGCGACCTCGACGACCGCGTCGCCGAGGCGTGGTTCGACCCGGCGCTGCTGCTCCTGGCCCGCGACGCGGACGGCCGGCTCGCCGGCTTCCACTGGCTCAAGGTGGAGGGCGGTCAGGCGGAGGTGTACGTGCTGGGCGTGGATCCCGACCGCGCGGCCCGCGGACTCGGATCCGCCCTCCTCGCCGCCGGCCTCGACCTGCTCGCCGAGCGCGGGCTCGAGGAGGTCGACCTCTACGTCGAGGCCGACAACGCGCCCGCCCTGGCGCTCTACCGACGGGCCGCCTTCCGCGACGCCGCGGTCGACGTCCAGTACCGCCTGGCCTGATCCCCGCGCCTCCCCAGCGCTCCTCCCGATGCGGTTCACCGTGCGTTCACCTGCCGGAGGGCGGAGCGCACACCGCGATGCCATGATGGGCGGATGGACAGCGAGACGTACATCGGCGATGCGAAGGCGGTCGCCGAATCCCTGGACGACTTCGACGAGGAGGACGAGCTCCTCGAGGACGACGGGACCCTCCCCGAGGGGCGCTTCCTCGACCGGGAGCTGAGCTGGCTGGCGTTCAACCGCCGCGTGCTCGAGCTGGCGGAGGATCCCGAGCTGCCCGTCCTCGAGCGCGCCAACTTCCTCGCCATCTTCGCCAGCAACCTCGACGAGTTCTTCATGGTCCGCGTCGCCGGCCTCAAGCGCCGCATCGCGACGGGCCTCGCCGTCCCCACGAACATCGGCCGCACCCCCGCCGAGGTTCTCTCGGCCATCAACGAGACCGCGTACCGCCTCCAGGTCCGTCACGCGGCCGCCTTCAACGACAGCGTGCGCCCGGCGCTCGAGGAGCACGGCATCCGCGTCGTGCGCTGGGACTCGCTCGACGAGGCCCAGCAGGACCGCCTGCACGAGCTGTTCTCCGAGCAGGTGTTCCCCGTGCTCATGCCGCTCGCGGTGGATCCCGCGCACCCCTTCCCGTACATCTCCGGCCTGTCGCTCAACCTCTCGGTGCGCATCCGCAACCCGAAGACGAACCGCCAGGAGTTCGCGCGCATCAAGGTCCCGCAGATGCTGCCGCGATTCATGCCGCTCACGCCCGACACGCGCTCCGGCCCCATCGACTTCATCGCCCTCGAGGACCTCATCGCGAACCAGCTGCAGACGCTGTTCCCGGGGATGGAGATCGTCGAGCACCACGTGTTCCGCGTCACGCGCAACGAGGACGTGCAGATCGAGGAGGACGAGACCGAGAACCTCATCCAGGCCCTCGAGAAGGAGCTGCTTCGACGCCGCTTCGGTCCGCCCATCCGTCTCGAGATCTCGGACGACATGGACGCGGTCACGCTCGACCTCCTCATGCGCGAGCTCGACATCACCGAGCAGGAGGTGTTCACGCTCCCGTCCCCGCTCGACCTCGGCGGCCTGTTCGACCTCGCGAAGCTCGACCGCCCGGCGCTGCACTACCCGAACAACGTGCCCACCACGGCCGTCGCGCTGAAGCCGGCCGAGGACAACTCGCGCGCCGACATCTTCCGCTCCATCGCGCAGCAAGACATCCTGCTCCACCACCCCTACGAGTCGTTCACCACGAGCGTGCAGGCGTTCCTGGAGCAGGCGGCGGCGGATCCCCACGTGCTCGCCATCAAGCAGACCCTCTACCGCACGAGCGGCGACAGCCCCATCGTCGAGGCGCTCATCGACGCGGCCGAGGCGGGCAAGCAGGTGCTCGCGCTGGTGGAGATCAAGGCGCGCTTCGACGAGCAGGCCAACATCACGTGGGCCCGCAAGCTCGAGAAGGCCGGCGTGCACGTCGTCTACGGCGTCGCGGGGCTCAAGACCCACTGCAAGCTCGCGCTCGTCATCCGCCAGGAGAAGGGCGGGGTGCTCCGGCACTACAGCCACATCGGCACGGGCAACTACAACCCCAAGACGAGCCGCATCTACGAGGACCTCGGTCTCCTCACCGCGGACGACGTCGTGGGCAAGGACCTCACACGCCTGTTCAACGAGCTCTCCGGCTACGGCATCGAGAAGAAGTTCAAGCGCCTGCTCGTCGCGCCGCTGCACCTGCGGAAGGGCCTGCTCAAGCGCATCGCCGTGGAGACGCAGAACGCGCTCGACGGCAAGCCGAGCGGCATCCGCATCAAGGTCAACTCCATCGTCGACGAGAAGATCATCGACGCGCTGTACCGGGCCAGCAACGCGGGCGTGCCCGTGCAGGTCTGGGTGCGCGGCATCTGCTCGCTCACGCCGGGGCAGCCGGGACTCAGCGAGAACATCGAGGTGCGGTCGATCCTCGGCCGCTACCTCGAGCACAGCCGCGTGTTCTCGTTCGTCAACGACGGCGACCAGGCCACCTACATCGGCAGCGCCGACATGATGCACCGCAACCTCGACCGCCGCGTCGAGGCGCTCGTGCGCCTCGTGGATCCCGCGCACCTGCAGGAGATCGAGGACCTGTTCGACCGCGCCATGGCCGACACCACCTCCGCCTGGGTCCTCGACTCCGACGGCGAGTGGACGCGCCGCAACAAGGGTGCCGACGGCACCACGCTGGAGGACCTCCAGACCGCGGTGATGGGCATCGTGTCCAAGCGCAAGCGGCGCGTGCTCCGCTGAGCGCCGGCCCCCTGAGCGGCGCTCCACGGGGTGCCGACCCCGCTAGCGTGGGGGACGTGCCACCCGCCCCCTCCGTCTTCGCCGCCGGCGCCGTCGTCTGGCGGGTGCTCGAGGGCCGAATCCGGGTGCTCATCATCCACCGCACGCGGCGCCGCGACACCTCCTTGCCCAAGGGCAAGGTGGATCCCGGCGAGACGCTCCCGCAGACCGCCGTCCGCGAGGTGCACGAGGAGACCGGCCTCCGGGTCGCGCTCGGCGTGCCGCTCGGCGCCATCGAGTACGGCATCTCCGGCGGCCGCCGCAAGTCCGTGAGCTACTGGGCGGCGGAGGCCACGGACGCCATGGTCGAGGCCGGCCGCTTCGAGCCGGACGACGAGGTCGAGAGCGTCGAGTGGGTCTCCATCCCCAACGCCCGCAAGCGCCTCGACTACCCGGGCGAGGTGCAGATCCTCGACCTCTTCGCCGGGCTCGTGGAGACGGGCTCGCACCGGTCGTTCGCCCTCATCGCGCTGCGCCACGGCCACGCCGTGCAGCCGTACGAGTGGGACGGGGCCGACGCGTCCCGGCCGCTCAGCGCGCGCGGACGGGACGAGGCGCGGTCGATCGTGCCGACGCTGCTCGCGTTCGGGCCCCGGGTCGTCACGAGCAGCACCGCCGTGCGGTGCCTGGAGACGGTCGCGCCCCTCGCCGAGGCCCTCGGCCGACGGGTGAAGGAGGACGCGGGGATCAGCCAGGACGCGTACGAGACCGACGGCGGATCCGTGCGCGAGACCGTGGCGAAGCGCGTGCGCAAGGCCCGCAGCGCCGTGCTCTGCAGCCACAGCCCGGTCCTGCCGGAGATCCTGCACGAGATCGCCCTCGCCACGGAGACCCCGCGCGCGAGCCGCATGCCGCGGGCCGGGATGCTGTCGCCCGCCGAGTTCTCGGTGGTGCACCTGTCGGCGTCGGACCCGGAGGCGGGGATCCTCGCGGTGGAGACGTACGGGCCGTCGGCGTGACGACGCCCGCGAGTCGCGGCACGGCGAACGCGGCCTGACCGACCACTGTGCGCCCGCGCGCTCGAGGCCGTGCCGATCCACGCGGTCTGTTCACCTCCCGTTCACCGGTTCCGGCCAATCCGGTCAATGGCCCGACATAGCTTCGTCGAGGGGCATGCACCTGCCCCCCTCACAGCACGAAATACCCGGAAGGCTCCATCACGTGAAGATCTCGCGTCTCGGCAGCGCAGCAGCGCTCGCCGCCGTCACCGCCATCGCACTCTCCTCCTGCGCCTCCAACGAGGCACCCGCCGAGGGGGGCGACGCCTCGGCGTCCACCCTGTCCGGCACGCTCAACGGCATCGGCGCCACCTCCCAGGGCGCGGCCCAGGAGGCATGGAACGCCGCCTTCCAGACCGCCAACCCCGGCGTCACCGTCACTTACGCCGGCGAGGGTTCCGGCGCCGGGCGCGAGGCGTTCATGGCCGGCGGCCAGAACGCGGCCTTCGCCGGCTCGGACCGCGCGCTCAAGACCGACGAGCTGACGGGCACGTTCGGCCAGTGCGCCGACGGCGTCAAGCCGATCGACCTCCCCGCCTACATCTCCCCCATCGCGCTGATCTTCCAGGTCGACGGCGTGAAGGAGCTGCACCTCGACGCCGCCACCACGGCGGGCATCTTCAAGGGCACCATCACGAAGTGGAACGACCCGGCCATCGTCGCGCTCAACCCCGACGCCACGATGCCCGACGCCAGCATCACCGCCGTGCACCGCTCGGACGACTCGGGCACCACCGAGAACTTCGCCAAGTACCTCAACACCACGGCCAAGACGGTCTGGGACGCGGAGCCCAAGGGCGTCTGGCCCTACCAGGGCGGCGAGGCGGCCCAGGGCACGACCGGCGTCGTCGACGCCGTCAAGGGCGGCAGCAACATCATCGGCTACGCCGACGCGTCCAAGGCCGGCACCCTCGGCGTCGCGAAGATCAAGGTCGGCGACGAGTTCGTCGGCTACTCGCCGGAGGCCGCAGCCGCCGTCGTCGAGGCGTCGCCCGAGGCCTCGGGCCGCGAGGCGAACGACGTCGTCTTCGACATCGACTACTCGACCACCGAGTCGGGCGTCTACCCGATCGTCCTCGTCAGCTACCTCATCACCTGCCAGGAGTACAAGGACCCGGCCGTCGGCGAGCTCGTCAAGGCCTACGTCGGCTACGTGACCAGCACCGAGGGCCAGCAGCTCGCCGCCGAGAAGGCCGGCGCCGCGCCGCTGTCCGACACGGTCGCCGCGCAGGTCAAGACCGCGGTCGAGTCGATCAAGTAGCACCCGCCGTCCGCCCCCTGATCCGCGCACGCGCGGGTCAGGGGGCGCTCCCACGGGCGGCCCGCCGTCCCCAGCCCCACCATCTCGACCGCAAGGGAACCCGACCCATGACGACCGCCGCCCCGCAGCCTCCCCAGGCTCCCGAGACCGAACCGCCGCGCGACGCCGCCGCCGCAGCTCCCCGCAGCTCCCAGGACGCCAAGCCCAAGGCCCGCGTGGGCGACCGCGTCTTCTCCGGCCTCTCCCGCGGGTCCGGCACGCTCATCCTCGTGATCCTCGCGGCCGTCGCGCTGTTCCTCGTCGTGCAGAGCATCCCCGCGCTCACCGCGCCTCCCGCCGAGGTCTCCGGCGGCGCCGGCTTCTGGGCCTACGTCGGCCCGCTGATGTTCGGCACGGTCTACGCCGCGGCGCTCGCCATGCTCATGGCCGTCCCCGTGGCCATCGGCATCGCGCTCTTCATCTCGCACTACGCGCCCCGCCGCCTCGCGCAGGGCCTCGGGTACATCATCGACCTGCTCGCGGCCGTGCCGTCGGTGGTGTTCGGCCTCTGGGGCATCGCGGTGCTGGCGAAGTTCCTGCAGCCGTTCTACGAGTTCCTCACCGAGGCGTTCGGCTGGTTCCCGCTCTTCGCGGGCCCCGTCTCGGGCACCGGCCGCACGATCTTCACGGTCGCCGTCGTGCTCGCCGTCATGATCCTGCCGATCGTCACCGCGCTCTCCCGCGAGGTCTTCCTCCAGACGCCGAAGCTGCACGAGGAGGCGGCGCTGGCCCTCGGCGCGACGCGCTGGGAGATGATCCAGACCGCCGTGCTGCCCTTCGGCCGCCCCGGCATCATCTCGGCCGCCATGCTCGGCCTCGGTCGCGCCCTCGGCGAGACGATGGCGGTCGCGATCGTGCTCTCCCCCGCCGCGGTCGTGAACTTCGCGTGGTTCCAGTCGACGAACTCGAACACCATCGCCGCGAACATCGCGCTGAGCTTCCCCGAGGCGTACGGGCTCAAGATCAACGAGCTCATCGCCTCCGGCCTCATGCTCTTCGTCATCACGCTGGCCGTGAACATGCTGGCCCGCTACATCATCAGCCGCCGCAAGGCCTTCTCCGGAGCGAACTAATGGCGACGACAGCCCCCTCCCGCACGCGGCCCGTCGCGAGCACCCTGCCCAACTCCCTCACCGCCGGCAAGCTGCACCGCTTCACCGCCCCCGCGATCTTCCTCGTGTCCTGGCTCGTGATGGCGGCCGTCTTCCTGGTCCTCGAGCTCTCGGGCGCCGCCGACAGCTTCAACATCGTCGGCACGGCCGTGTTCGGCACGATCCTGTTCGGCATCGCGCTCTTCTGCTTCTCGCTCGCCGTGGAGGGCGAGCGCAAGGCGAAGGACCGGGTCATCACGATCCTCGTCACGGTCGCCTTCGTGCTCGCGCTCATCCCGCTCATCTCGCTCGTGTTCACGGCCGTCACCAACGGCTCCGGCCGCTTCGACCCGCTGTTCTTCAACTCCAGCCTCCGCAACGTGGTGGGCGCGGGCGGCGGCGGCCTGCACGCCATCATCGGCACGCTGATCGTCACGGCCATCGCCGCGGTGATCTCCATCCCGGTGGGCCTCATGGCGGCCATCTACCTCGTCGAGTACGGGCGCGGACGTCTGGCCCGCGCCATCACGTTCTTCGTCGACGTCATGACGGGCATCCCGTCCATCGTCGCGGGCCTCTTCGCCTACGCCCTGCTCGTGATCTTCCTCGGGCCCGGCATCCGCCTGGGCTTCGGCGGGGCGCTCGCGCTCTCCGTGCTGATGATCCCCGTGGTCGTGCGCAGCGCCGAGGAGATGCTGAAGCTGGTGCCGAACGAGCTCCGCGAGGCGTCCTACGCGCTCGGCGTGCCGAAGTGGCTCACGATCGTGAAGATCGTGCTGCCGACGTCGCTCGCCGGCATCGTCACGGGCGTGATGCTCGCGATCGCCCGCGTCATCGGCGAGACCGCGCCGCTGCTCATCGTCGCCGGCTTCACGCAGAGCATGAACTACAACCCCTTCAAGGACCAGATGATGACCCTGCCGGTGTTCGTCTTCCGGCAGTACGCCGACCAGGGCTCGGACGCGGCGGCCTACGTCGACCGCGCGTGGACCGGCGCGCTCGTGCTGATCCTCATCGTCATGGTGCTGAACATCGTCGCGCGGCTCATCGCCCGCATCTTCGCCCCCAAGCTCGGCCGCTAGCGCCCGCTCCCCCGGCCACGAACCCGAACGGTTAGGAACACCCCTTGTCCAAGAGCATCGAAGTCAACGACCTGAACGTCTACTACGGCAAGTTCAAGGCGGTCGAGGACGTCAACCTGCGGATCGAGCCGCGCACCGTCACCGCCTTCATCGGCCCGTCCGGCTGCGGCAAGTCGACCTTCCTCCGCACGCTCAACCGCATGCACGAGGTGATCCCCGGCGCCTACGTCGAGGGCGAGGTCCTCGTGGACGGCAACGACCTCTACGGCCCCGGCGTCGACCCGGTGCTCGTGCGCCGCCAGGTCGGCATGGTCTTCCAGCGGCCGAACCCCTTCCCCACCATGTCGATCCGCGACAACGTGCTGGCGGGCGTGAAGCTCAACAACCGCAAGATCTCCAAGTCGGACGCCGACGCGCTCGTCGAGCAGTCGCTCATGGGCGCGAACCTCTGGAACGAGGTGAAGGATCGCCTCGCGCTGCCGGGATCCGGCCTCTCGGGCGGCCAGCAGCAGCGCCTCTGCATCGCGCGCGCCATCGCGGTGCAGCCGGACGTCGTGCTGATGGACGAGCCGTGCTCCGCGCTCGACCCCATCTCCACGCTCGCCATCGAGGACCTCATCGAGGAGCTCAAGGCGCAGTACACGATCGTCATCGTGACCCACAACATGCAGCAGGCGAGCCGCGTCTCCGACCGCACGGCGTTCTTCAACATCGCCGGCACCGGCAAGCCCGGCAAGCTCATCGAGTACGACGACACCACCACCATGTTCTCGAAGCCCAGCGTGCAGGCGACCGAGGACTACGTCAGCGGCCGCTTCGGCTGATCCGCCCCGCGCACGGGGAAGGCCCCCGCATCCTCAGGGATGCGGGGGCCTTCTGCACATTGCGGGTCGTGCGGCGCCGATCAGGTGCTGGTGACCGCCACGATGGGCTCGGTCGTGGGCTGCTCGGATCCGCCCTCGGGCTCGACCGTGATGGCCACGGTGTCGCCGGGCGTGTAGCTGCCCTCGAGCACGGCGTGACCCGCCCCGTCCGATGCGGACATGACGCCGGCGGACACGGGGCCGGACGCGCCGACGTACCACATCTGGAGCACGCGGCCCTCGGGCAGCGGGGACGCGTCGTTCAGCACGACCGCCGTCTTCGCCTCGGAGGCGGAGAAGTAGACCGTGGCCGTGCCGCCGCCGACGACGTCGCGCTTGTCGATGACGACGTCCGAGGCCGTGGTCACCTGCTCGTAGGCCGAGGCGACGGGCGTCTGCGAGGTGCCGGGGCCACCCACGTTCGTGCCGACGACCACGCCGCCGACGACGAGCACGACGGCTGCCGCGGCGACGCCGATGAGGGTGCCCGGACGGCGGAACCAGCGCCCGGAGGCGCGGGCGGATGCCGATCCGAGGCGCTCGCGCGGCGCGGCGGACGACGGCGCCGCGGCACCGGTGGCCGCGTCCGCGGACGCCGCGGGACGCAGCTCGGTGACCGGAGCCGGACGGCGGTCGTCGTCCGCCACGGCGGTCGGCGCGGTCAGCGGCGGCAGCTGCGGGGTGGCGTCGAGCATCGACATGAGGTCAACCTTGAGGCGCGGCGAGGGATCCACCGGCTCGGTCGTCCAAGCGAGGTCGGCCGCGGTGGCCCGCAGCTCCTCGACCTCGGCGCGCAGCACGGGATCGCGCTCGAGGAGCGCCTCGAACTCGGCGGCCTCCTCGGGGTCGACGGCGCCGAGCGCGTACGCCGCGGTGAGCATGCGGATGTCGTCGTCGGTGGTCATGATGCGACCCCCATCTCGTCGCGCAGGCGGATCATGCCGTCGCGCAGACGTGTCTTCACGGTGCCGATGGGCACGTCGAGCATCGACGCGACCTCGCTGTGGCTGTACCCGCCGTAGTAGGCGAGGGAGACGGCCTGGCGTTGGATCTCGGTGAGCTTCGTCATGGCCTTCTTGACCCTCTCGTGCTCGATGCTGATCTCGACGGTCTCGGACACCTGGTCGTAGCCGTGCTCGTGGTCGCGGATGCCGATGCGGACGTCGCGATCACGGCTGGACTGGGAGGCGCGCACACGGTCGACCGCGCGGCGGTGGGCCATGGTGAGCACCCACGTGGTCGCTGCGCCCTTGGCGGGATCGAAGCGGGAAGCGGACTGCCAGATCTCCAAGAAGATCTCCTGCGTGACCTCCTCCGACTGCGCGTGGTCGACGAGGAGACGGCGGACGAGACCGAGGACGCGCGGCGCGAGCTGGTCGTAGAGCTCCGAGAAGGCGCGCTTGTCGCCCTGGGCGACGCGGCCGAGGAGGGCTTCCTTCGACTCGGGGTCCGCCGGCCCGGGGAGGTCGGGACGCTCGATCGATGAAGGCACGAGCCCCAGCATCCCAGACCCGCGTGCGAACCGCATGCAGGCAGGGCGGGGCCCGGCGAGCTGGGGCGGTGCTGCGGGGAGGTCATGTGGCGCTTCCGGGTCGTGGTGCGGCGGGATGGGGAGCCGGCCTGCGGGTGTGCGGTGCCCCGCATCAGCCGGGATCTCGCGTCGCGGGACATCTGGGATGGCCGGGCGGCCTGCCACGCGGGCAGGACCCGACCGATGCGGGTCGCACCCTCGCGGGTGACGGACATGAGGCGGGTGAGCGCCTCACGATGACTCTTCGGCGCCGGTCGCGTCACGGATTGGTCACAGGCGATGGGGATTCGGCGGGGCCCACGCGAGCCGCTCGGCCGCTCGCACGGGGGCCGTCCCTCCGTGGAGGAGGGGAAGGAAGTGAGGAGCCGGGCCGCAGGACGCCTCTCGGCGCGAGGCCGCTCGGAGCGGCGAATATTGGTACCCGGGAGTACTGCGGCCCGACCAGCATCCACTGTAACCGAGTCGGCGCGGGCTGTCGTCCCGGGGGTCGCGCTCACAGCGAACGAGCGGATCCGCCGCCGCGACGGGTCAGTCGAGGCGGTAGCTCCGCCAGAGCCGGGCGCACTGCACGAGGTCGGCGGCCATCTGCGAGAGGCGGAGGGCGCGCGTGGTCAGGTCGCCCGCGCGCTCCGGCGACGCCGTCGCGTCGAGGTCGTCCGCGACGCTGGTGGCACCGAGCGCGGCCAGTCGGCTGAACGCGCCCGCCCGGTCGAGGGCGACGGCGAAGTCGCCCGTGAAGAGGCCGCGGAGGATGCTGTCGGCGAGCTCGACGATCTCCGTCGGCCCCGTGGGCGCGGTGGCGCCGGCGACCACCGGGTCGATGGTCGTGGCGACCTCGGTGCCGCGCTGGTAGAGGAGGCTGATGCCGTCGGGATCCTGGCGGATGAGCGCGCGCATGAGGTACAGCCGCCAGAGGGCGCCCGGCAGGCTGCGCGGGCTGGCGCGCGACCAGAGCTCGGCGACCGCGTCGATGCCGTGCTCGTCGGTGTACGCGATGAGGCGCTCGACGACCGCCGGGTCGGGATCCGCCCGCACGCGTGCCAGCAGGGCCGACGCGGTCTCGTGGGCCACGCGGCTGATCGTGGCGGGGTCGTCGCCGCCGAGCATGCTCTCGAACTTGGCCCCGGAGAACTTGGTGGGCTTGTGGTAATCGCCGGACATCCCGGCAAGCGTACGCCGGGCGGGCCCTCCCCATCCGGGCCCCGGGCGTCGACGCCGTCCGCTCCGAGAGCGCCGCCGCCCATCCCGTAGCATCGGGGGCGCGGGCCTCTAGCTCAGTTGGTAGAGCAAGGGACTTTTAATCCCTGGGTCGTCGGTTCGAGCCCGACGGGGCCCACCGCCGTCGATCGGCCGGCCGGAGGCCGGCGCCCGGAGGCCGGCGCCCGGGATCAGCTCCGAGCACCCCGGTCCAGCACGAGGAACGGCGGCGTGCGGTAGAGGAACCGCAGCGGCGTGCGCATCGCCACCGCGTGGATCGCCAGCGACGCGGCGATCGCGACCACGCTCACCACCAGCGGCAGCAGGTAGGGGACGGCCCCGGACGGCTCGAAGCCGACGGCGTCGAGCACGGCGCAGGCCGCGGCGATCACGAGCACGTGCGCCACGTAGATCGGCAGCGTGTTGCGCCCGAGGAAGCGCAGCGGGCGCACCAGCCGCGTGCGCGCGAGCAGGGCCGCCCACAGCACCCCGACCGCCATCGCGAGGCCCGACACGACCAGGAGCACGCCGGGGATGCGGCTGATGCCGGTCAGCTCCACGACCGCGCCCGCGGCGCCGAACGCGACCAGGGCCGCCGCCGCCGCGATGGGCCGCGGGCGCGACGCGACACGGAACACGAGGTCCTTGGCGTGCAGCCCGATGAGGAAGAAGACGAGGTACTTCGCCATGCCGTCCCAGCTCAGGCTGCCGATGCGCAGCACGCTGAGGAACAGGGCGGAGACGACGGCCGCGACCGCCAGCTGGATCCACGGCGGCACCCGCCCGTGCGCGACCTTCGCCAGCACGAGGAACACGGCGAGCGCGTGCAGGAACCACAGGCCCGTCGCGGGGAACACGAACGCGAGCAGCAGCGCCCGCGGATCGCCCTCGTGCGGACGCGAGTCGAGCGGCACCACCGAGAAGTAGAGGAAGCGCAGCACCGACCAGATCGCGAGCGCCCACACGAGGACCGCGATGCGCGAGTTCCAGAGCTCCGGCCAGGAGCGGCGCACGGCGGATCCCGCGAGGAGCCCCGAGGCGAGGAAGAAGATCGGCATCCGGAAGGTGACGAAGGCGCTGTTGACGGTCGCCCAGACCGGTGACGCGAGGTCCTCCTGCATCAGCAGGAGGCCCGCATGGAAGAGCGCGACCAGCAGGATGGCCATCGCCCTGGCCGCATCCACCCAGTCCGCGCGCGCAGCAGTGACCGTCGTTCCGTCTCCCCCAGACATGCTCGGCACGGTATCGGGTCGATGTGTCCGGCTCGTGTCGGAGGGCGACGGCGGGAGGGGGATCCAGTGGTGATCCCAGTGGTCGGGTGATCGGGGTGCGGCCGTGCGTCGTCCGGGGTACGGGGTCCCCCGAACGGGGTGGGACTCGGGCGCCACCGTCGACCGCGATCGAACGTACGGTTCACGGGTGGGGAAATACGGATACCGGGCGGGCGCGAAGGCGCGGGCAGCATGGCGGATCGCCGGCTGGACGGCCGCCGCCGCGGTCGCGGCGTGCTCGGTCGGCCTGGTCGTCGCGGCGATCGGCAGCGGCGGGGCACCCGTCGCGAACGCGGGCGCCGTCGCGGAGTCGGGCTTCGTGTCCGGGCCGGGCACCACGATCGCGCCGGTGGCGCCCTTGGCGCTCCCCGAGGACCCGGCCGTCCTCATGTTCGGCGACTCGTTCATCCTGGGTCACGGCATCGAGACGTCGGGGCGGCCCGCCTATCCCGCGCTCCTCGCCGAGCGCGAGGGCTGGAGCGACGTCCGCCTGAACGCGGCGGCCGGCACCGGCTTCGCGGCCACCTCCGATCAGCCGGACTACCCCGACCGCCTGGACGCGATGGGCGACGACTTCACGCCCGACCTCGTGATCCTGCAGGGCAGCGTCAACGACATCAAGCCCGGCGAGGTCGCGGTGCGCAGCGGCGTGACGCGGACCCTCGCCGACATCGCCGAGCGCTGGCCCGATGCCCAGACCGTGATCATCACGCCGATGACGGGCGTGCAGAGCTACGAGAAGCTCGCGACCGCGTACACAGGGCCCGCCCTCGGCAAGGCGCACGTCATCGACGCGACGGGGCCGGAGAGCTGGTTGCCGGTGGACCGTCCGGACCTCCGCACGGAGGACGAGTGGCATCCCAGCGCGACCGGGCACGAGGCGATCGCCGCCGGGCTCCAGGCGGCGCTCACGTCCCTCGCCGGCTGAGCCGGAGGGACGCGCGGCGGCGTCCGCGCCCCGGACCGCTCAGGCCGCCGGGGCCGAGCCCGTCCCCGGGTCCGTGAGCGGGCGGCCGAAGCCGTCGAGGCTGCGGACGCCACGGTCCGTGATGACCGAGGCGAAGGGCGTGTCGGGGTTGTTCGGGAGCGACGGGCGCTCGACGCGGGTGTCGCGTGCGAACGCGCCCACCACGACCACGCGCTGGGACGGGTACTTGCTCGGGGTCATGAACATGGTGCCGCGGCCGACGAACGTGTCCTGGGCGAGCCGTCCGCCCTGGTCGACGAGGCCCACGCCGATGCCGTGGGCGCCGCCGTCGCCGCCCGTCACGATGTTGTAGCCGACGACAGTGGCGCCGACGCCCGCCCCGATCTCCAGCTGGTAGCCGCCCGCGCCCGAGTTGCCCTCGAGGCGCATCCCGTTGATGCCGAGCTCGGAGACCATGGACGACGCGTTGCTCGTGGGGATGGCGAGGAAGCCGCGCGCCGCCTTGTTGCCGGCCCCGCAGCCGATGACGCGCGTGTTCTCGAAGCGCGCGTTGGTGGGGGCGATGCGGATCCCGCCCGCCGTGCAGTTCACGATCTCGGTGTCGCGCATGACGATGTCGATCGCGTTGACGCCGTCGCAGTCGACGCCCCAGGTGCCCGCCGTGATCACGCGCAGGCCCTCGATGACGTTCGCGTAGGAGTACTCGTCGCTGGCCGCGGTGAAGGCCGCGCGCGCGAAGAAGACCCCGGCCGCGCCGGTGGAGTTCAGCTCGATGTCGGTGATCCGGCAGTGCAGCAGCGAGCGCAGGTACAGCCCGTGGCGGCCCGTGCGCGTGCCGGTGATGCTGAAGCCCGTGAGCGACACCGTCGCCTTGTTGTTCGCGGCGGGCCCGGCGTCCGCGCCGATCTTGCCCTGCACCTTGAAGACGTCGCCCGTGGATCCCGCGATCTGCCGGATGGTCGTGACGCGCCGCCCGTAGCCCTCGATCGAGATGGCCGGGTAGCCGTACGGCGCTCCCGAGAGGGGCTGCTTGGGCCACGCGGCGCTCGAGTAGTCGATCCCCGTCGACGTGACGCGGATCTCGCACGGCGGCAGGATCCCCCGCCCGCCGGTCTTCTGCAGCGCCGCGAAGAAGGCGGTCATGGCCTTGGTGTGGTCCGCGGCTGACGGCACGAAGCCGAACTGCTCCGGGTAGTAGACGCGCGACTGGTCGCCCACGACGGCGGCGGAGGCGGGCGGTACGGCGGCAGGTGCCACGACGACGGCCGCGCCCGCGGTGGCGCCGACGGCGGCGAGGAAGACGGAGCGGCGACCGAGGAGCGGCGGCCGCTCGGCGGGCGCCGGCGCGTCCTGGGCGAGGGCCTCGGCGGGCGGGTCGGGGGTGGGCGCGTGCGCACGCGCGCGTGACTGGGACAAGGGGAGCCTTCCGGTGGGCCGTGCTGACGGGCGCAGTCGGGCGGCGTCGATCCGCTCCCCCGAGCACCGGACGCCCCACGCTGGATACGCCAAGGGTCGGTCCTGCTGCCGCCCGGAGCGTACCCCCAGTTCGGGGAGGCGCGGCCGCGGTCTCCACCGGGCCCGGATCCGCATGGCCGCGCGGGTGCGGACGCCCTCCTCGGCGCGGGCGACGGCAGCGCCGATGCGATGCTGGGTCGCATGAGCATGCAGGCCGACGAACTCGTGATCGCGATGCTGACCGCCGAGGAGACGAGCGAGCGCTACGACCTGCTGAAGTCCGCGCTCGAGGAGCACGACGACCGGGGCGTGCAGTACCTCTCGGGCGTCGTCGGGCGGCTGCTCGCCTACATCGACGGGCTCCGCGAGCCGGAGGAGAACCGGATCGCGCTGGAGCGGTACACGCAGCGGGTGGCGCTGCAGTGGGCGCAGGAGGACGAGGAGGCCTGACGCTGAACACGTCGGACGCATCGTGCGCCGGGATCGTGGGCAGCTGTCGTGAACCGCATGTCAGATGGGCCCCCGCCCGGGCCCGCGTCGATCGCCGACTGGCGCGACCAGGACGGATGGCGGGGGACCCGGGGCCTCATCGTCGACCTCGTCAGGACCAAGGGGTCTCGCGCGACCCCGTCCACCGCGGGGGTCAATCCCCGTCGCCGCCCAGCGGCGTCGAGGATCCCCCTCCGCTCACCCGAAGTAGCCGTTGCAGGCGCGCCTGTCGCCGTCGCCGTCGAGGCCGGCGAAGTCGCCATACAGCGGATACCACTGGTCGAAGAACGCCTGCGCTTCCGCCTGCGATCCGAAGTCACCGCAGTTCCGATCGCCAGGACGGGGCGGCTGTCCGCCACCGCCGTTCGAGGGCGGCGGAACGGGCTGCCCGCCCCCGCCGTCCCCTCCTCCGCGGATGCTCGCGTAGGGGAATCCGGCCGCGGCCCACTCCGAGTAGCTCACCACGCGGTTCATCCCGGGACCCGCGTACCAGATCTGGTCGCTGCCGTCGTAGCGGTAGAACTGGTCGCCCGTGATGCGTTGCACGACCTGCGGGGTCGGGAACGCCTCCTCCTGCCACTCACCGAAGCCGATGGCGCGACCCTGGCCGCCTCGGAGGTCGCTCATGCGCACGATGTCGCTCGTCCAGGACAGGCGCTGGAAGCCTTCGTTGCCGCGGTCCGCGAACCGGCGGTAGCCCATGTCCCGCCACTCCGCCGCGGACAGCTTATGGTTGACGCCGTCGGGGCCCTCGACGAGGATCTCCGGGCTGGTGCCCCACTTGTAGAGGTAGCTGCCGGCGATGTAGCCGGCGTTGCGCACCGCGGGGAAGCCCGCGTCCGCGTACTGCGCGAAGTCGATCCGCGACCAGCGCCAAGCGTTCTCGCCCCCCGGATAGAAGGTCACGGAGTACACCGTCGACGACCACGGGTACTTGACGTAGTCGGTGGGGTAGGCGGCCGCAGAGACCCGCGTGGTCGTGGGGGCGGACGACGCCGGGACGGACGCGGTCGCCGCCTGGGCCGGGAGGAGCAGCGCGACGGCGAGCACGGCCGCCGTCACGAGGGGAATCGGGCGCATCATTTCCTTCGGTTGGGTAATCACCCTCACCGTAGGGTCACGACGCCCGCGCTCCCCCACCCACTTCGGGGGTGGGTCTGCCGACCCCCGATGCGTTAGAAGCCCGTCGCGCGGATCCCCCAGCTCAGCGTCCACTCCTCGCCGGGCGCGAGGCGGCGGACGCCGCGACCGGAGTTGAAGGCGTCGGCCGGCGCGGTCATGGGCTCGATGGCGACCGCCTGGCGGCCGTGGGTCGGGAACTCGCGCGGCGTGTAGACCTGCAGGAACCGGAAGGACGCGTCGGCCCAGAGCTCGACGCCGCGGCCGTCGGGAGCGGTGAGGCCGTGGCGGCTCGTGCCGCCGTCCACGTGCACGTCGCCGTAGCCCGTGTTGAGGTCGAGCTCGCCGACGACGCGGCCCTGGCGGAGGTCCTCGGCGGCGCCGTCGACCGGGTGGTCGGCGACGGGGATCAGCGCGTCGTCGACCTCGGACCACGTGTCCGCGCGGACGGTGAGGGTGAGGTCGGCGGACGGGACGCCGCCGATCGCGAGGTACGGGTGCGCGCCGACCGCGACGGGGGCGGCGGCCGCGGAGTCGTTGCGGATCCGGTGCGTGACCACGAGCCCGTCGTCGGTGAGCCGGTACGTGACGGAGGTGTCGAGGAGGAACGGGTAGCCGTGCTGCGGGAAGACGGTGGCGGAGAGGGTCACGCGGTCGTCGGCGCGGTCGGAGGCCGTGTAGCCCGTGTTGCGGAGCAGGCCGTGGGACGCGTTGCCGAGCGACGGCTCGGAGACGTCGAGCGCCTGGGCCTTCCCGTCGAGCTCGTAGCGGGCGCCGCGGATCCGGTTCGGCCACGGCACGAGGACCATGCCGGCGCCCATCGGGGCCACGACGTCGTCGCCGTAGGGCTCGACGAGGTCGACGCCGTCGAGGGTCAGGCCGCGGATGGCGGCCGCGAGCTGCACGACGGTGGCGCGGAGCTCGCCCGACGGGCCGGCGTGGACGAGGTGGTGCTGCTCTCCGGTGACGGGTCTCATGGGATCCACGTTACGGCCGCCCGGCCCCGGGCGACCCGCCTGCCTCGACGACGCGCAGGCCCGCGTCGCGCAGCCGGCCGACCTCGTGCGGGTCGGCGTCGGCGTCCGTGAGCAGCGTGTCGACGAGGTCGAGCGGCGCGACGGATCCGAGGTGCGTGCGCCCGAGCTTGGCCCCGTCGGCGACGACCACCGTGCGGGCGCTGGCCGCGACCATCCGCCGCTTCACCTCGGCCTCCGGCAGGTTGACGTTGGTGATGCCGCGGTCGACGTCGATCCCGTTGCAGCCGATGATCGCGAGGTCCGGGTGGAGGCGGTCGAGCACGACGGTGACGAGCGGATCCACGAGGCTGTGCTGCAGCGCCCGGAGCGTGCCGCCCGTCACGACCACGGTGAAGCGCGGCATGGCGCGCTCGAGCTCGAGCGCGAGCGTGAGGCCGTTCGTGATGACGGTGACGTCGACGAGGTCCTCGCGGGCGACGAGCGCGCGGGCCACCTGGAGCGTCGTGCTGCCGACGTCGAGCAGCACGCTCTGGCCGCTCTCCACGAGCTCGGCGGCGGCCCGGCCGATGGCGCGCTTGGCGTCGGCGGCGGACTCGAGCGTCACCTCGAGGCTCTGCTCGCGGGCGGCCAGGCCGGAGCGGAGGACGGCGCCGCCGTGCACGCGCTGGACGGCGGCGGAGTCGGCGAGCGCGTCGAGGTCGGCGCGGATCGTGACGGCGGAGACGCCCGCGTCGGCCGCGAGCTCGGCGACGGTCGCGAAGCCGCGGTCGCCGAGCCGCTCGAGGATGCGCGACCGGCGGGTCGCCGCGGGGACGGGAGCGGAGTCGTCGGCCATGCCGCGAGCCTCCCGCACGTGGTTGCTGGAACGCAAGCCGGACCTTTCGCGGACGCAGATGTGACGCACGCGAGCCCGTAGGATCGGGGCATCATGCATGCCGACCAGACCGTCACGACGTCGCCGTCCGGGATCACGCAGCGCCGCACGCTGCTGTCCGACGGCCGCGAGCTCGTCTACTTCGACGACGCCGACACGACCCTGCCGCCCGAGCGCGCCGCCGACGCCCGCCCCGCCGCGCCCCGCCCGCCCACCGCGACGATGCGGCAGGACGTGCTCACGGGCGAGTGGGTCTCCATCGCGGCCGCGCGCCAGAACCGCGCGTTCCTGCCGCCGGCGGAGCTGGATCCCCTCGCCCCCGCGAGCCCGACCAACCCGTCCGAGATCCCGAGCATGTACGACGTCGCGGTCTTCGAGAACAAGTCCCCGTCCTTCGGGCCCGCGCTCGCGGACACCGCAGGCGTGGACGCGCCCGTCGACGACGACGACCTCACCTCCATCGGCCTGGAGCGCACCCGCACCTCCGTCGGCCGCTGCGAGGTCGTCTGCTTCAGCCCCGCGCACACCGGCTCGTTCAGCGGCCTCACGCCGTCGCGCGCCCGCACGGTGGTGGAGGCGTGGGCCGAGCGCACGCGCGCCCTCTCGGCGATGCCCGGGATCCGCCAGGTGTTCCCGTTCGAGAACCGCGGCGAGGCCATCGGCGTCACCCTGCACCACCCGCACGGGCAGATCTACTCGTACCCCTACATCACGCCGCGCACCCGCCGGCTCGTCGAGTCGATCGAGCGGTTCGGGCCGGGCCTGTTCCAGCGGATCCTCGAGACCGAGCAGGCGTCCGAGCGCGTCGTGCTCCGCGGCGAGCACTTCACGGCGTTCGTGCCGTTCGCGGCGCGCTGGCCCGTGGAGATCCACCTGCTGCCGCACCGCCACGTGCCCGACCTCGCCGAGACGACCGAGGCCGAGCGCGACGAGCTGGCGACGATGTACCTGAGGCTGCTGCAGGGGATGGACCGGCTGTACGACACCCCGACGCCGTACATCGCCGCCTGGCACCAGGCGCCCGTGGACGCGCACCGCGACGAGATCCGGCTGATGCTGCAGATCACGTCCCCGCGCCGCGCGGCCGACAAGCTCAAGTTCCTGGCCGGATCCGAGGCGGCCATGGGCGCCTGGATCGGCGACGTGCCGCCGGAGAAGGCGGCCGAGATGATCCGGAAGGCAGTGGAGGACGCATGACCGACATCCGAGACGACGTGCGCGAGGGATTCCGCGCCCGCTTCGAGCGCGAGCCGCACGGCGTGTGGTCCTCGCCCGGGCGCGTGAACCTCATCGGCGAGCACACCGACTACAACGAGGGCTTCGTGTTCCCGTTCGCGATCGACCGCCGCACGGTCATCGCGCTCGCGCCGCGGGACGACGACCGGATCCGCCTCGCCAGCTCCTTCTCCGAGGAGGTCGTGGAGGCGCGCCTCGCCGACCTCACGGGCGAGCGCATCGACGGCTGGCAGGCCTACCCGCTCGGCGTCGCGTGGGCGCTCGGTCAGCGCGGGGCCGACCTCGCCGCCGTGCCCGGCTTCGACGTGTTCATCGACAGCGACGTGCCCGTGGGTGCGGGGCTGTCGTCGTCGGCCGCGCTCGAGGGATCCATCGCCCTCGCGCTCGACGACATCTGGCGCCTCGGGCTCGACCGCCCGACCCTCGCCGCGGTGGGCCAGCTCGCCGAGAACGAGATCGTGGGCGCGCCCACCGGGATCATGGACCAGTCCGCGAGCCTGCTCGGCCGCCAGGATGCGGGCGTGTTCCTCGACTGCCGCTCGCTCGACGCCGAGGTCATCCCGCTCGGGCTCGAGGCGGCCGGCCTCACCATCGCCGTGATCGACACCCACGTGGCCCACGCGCACGCCGACGGCGGCTACCGCGCACGCCGCGAGTCGTGCGAGCAGGGCGCGCGCCTCATGGGCGTCTCCTCGCTGCGGGACCTCGCGGTCGACGACCTCGTGCGCGCTCGCGAGGTGCTCGACGACGAGACGTTCCGCCGCGTGCGCCACATCGTCACGGAGAACCAGCGCGTGCTCGACACCGTGCGCGCGCTCCGCGAGGAGGGCCCGCGCGCCATCGGCGAGCTGCTCGACGCGAGCCATCGCTCGATGCGCGACGACTTCGAGATCAGCGTCCCGGAGCTCGACCTCGCGGTCGAGGTCGCGCAGAACGAGGGCGCGATCGGCGCGCGGATGACGGGCGGCGGCTTCGGCGGATCGGCCATCGCGCTCATCGACGTCGACTCCCTCTCACGCCTGCAGGTCGCCATCGACGGCGCGTTCGCGGAGCACGGCTACACGGGACCGACCGTCTTCACGGTCACGCCGTCGGACGGGGCGAAGGCGGAGCAGTAGGGACGGGCATCCCCCTAGGCTCGGCGGAATGCGACCACCCGTGGGCCTGACCGAGATCGCCGACGACCGGGACGCGGCGGTCCGCGACATCGCGCGTGCGCTCTCCGCGTGGTTCCCCGCGTCGACGCACCCCGGCGGCTTCGCGTGGGAGGCGTCCACCGGGCAGCTGCCCGAGCGGATCGCCGTGGCCCGCGACGACGCCGGCGCGCTGACCGGATGGGCCGCGTCCTCGCCGGACGACGCGCGCGTCGAGTGCGCGCCCGGCGACGACGCCACCTCCGACCTGCTGGCCGCGTGGCTCCTCGACGCGGCCGGCGACGGGCGCGTGAGCGTGGCCGTGCACCGCGGGCAGGAGCGGCTCCGCGGGATCCTCGCGGCCCGCGGCTTCGTCGACGAGGCCGTCCCGCTCGCCGGGCTCCGCCACCCGGCCCGCGACACGGGCGCGCGGCCGCCCGCCGGGTACCGCATCCGCCCGGTCGCGCAGGGCGAGGAGCAGGCCAAGGTCGACGCGCACCGCCGGGCGTGGAAGCCGGTCGAGCTGCCCTTCACCGACGGATCCGGCGACGGCATCGACCCCGACGCCGAGAGCCGGTTCGACGCGGTCGGCTACGCGGCCATGCAGACCGCCGCCGTGTACCGGCGCGAGCTCGACCTCGTGATCGAGGCGCCCGACGGCACTCTGGCTGGCACCTGCACCGCCTGGCTCGACCCCGCGAGCGGATGGGCGGAGCTCGAGCCGCTCGGCATCGTGCCGGAGCACCGCCGACGGGGCCTGGCGCAGATCCTCGCGCTCGACGTCTGCCGTCGGGTCGGCGAGCTGGGCGGGCGGGACGTCTTCATCAACGCCTCGCCGCTCCCCTACTACCGCGCGCCGTGGGACGCCTACGTCGCCGCCGGCTTCGCGCCCATGGAGCGCGGCACGCGGATGAGCCCGCGCGCCTGACCGCGCGGCCTACCCTGGCGGCATGACCGTCGATCCCCAGGCCACCGTCCGCGTGCTCCCCGGATCCCCCGCGCCCGACATCGCGCCCGACGCCCTGGTGGCGGCGGGCGCGCGCATCGTGGGACGGGTGACGCTCGCCGCGGGATCCAGCGTGTGGTTCAACGCCGTGCTGCGCGCGGAGACCGCCGACATCCGGATCGGCGCGGGCTCCAACCTGCAGGACAACGTGAGCTGCCACGTCGACGCGGGCTTCCCGCTCACGGTGGGCGCGGGGGTGAGCGTCGGACACAACGCGGTGCTGCACGGCTGCACGATCGAGGACGACTGCATCGTCGGCATGTCCGCCACCGTGATGAACGGCGCGGTCGTCGGACGGGAGTCGCTGCTCGCGGGCGGGACGGTCGTGCTCGAGGGGCAGGTGATCCCGCCGCGCTCGCTCGTCGCGGGCGTGCCCGGCAAGGTGCGGCGCGAGCTCACCGACGAGGAGGTCGCGGGGCTCCGCGGGAACGCCGAGCGCTACGTCGAGAACGCGCGGCTGCACGCGGGGGCGATCCCGATGCCCGCGGTCCTGCTGGGCACGACGATGGCCCCCGGACGCGAGGAGGGGACGGCCTGACCGGCCGTCCCCTCCTCGATCCGCGCCACGGCGACGCGGCGAGCGCCGTCAGCCGCGCAGCTCGGCGGCCAGGCGCGCGTCGCGCTCGGCGGCCAGCACCACGTTCACCAGCAGCATCGCCCGCGTCATCGGCCCGACGCCGCGCGGGTTCGGCGACAGGTGGCCGGCGACCTCGGCGACGGCCGGGTCGACGTCGCCCGTGAGGCGCGCTTTCCCGGTCTCGGGATCCACGACGCGCGTGATCCCCACGTCGAGCACCGCGGCGCCCGGCTTGACCCATTCCGGCTTGATCAGGTGCGCGACGCCGACGGCCGCGACCACGATGTCCGCGCGGCGGACCTCCTGCTCGAGGTCGCGCGTGCGCGAGTGCGTGAGCGTGACGGTGGCGTCGAGGCCCTTGCGCGTGAGCAGCAGCCCGAGCGGCCGCCCGACCGTGAGGCCGCGGCCGACCACGACCACGTGCTGGCCGGCGATCGGCACCTCGTAGCGCTCGAGCATCTCGACGATGCCGGCCGGGGTGCAGGGCAGCGGCGAGGTCAGCTCGCCCTGCACGCCGAGCACGAGGCGCCCGAGGTTGGTCGGGTGCAGGCCGTCCGCGTCCTTGGACGGGTCGATGAGCTCGAGCATGGCGTTCTCGTCGATGCCCGCGGGGAGCGGCAGCTGCACGATGTAGCCCGTGACGGCCGGATCCGAGTTGAGCCGCTCGATGGCCTGGCGCACGTCGGCCTCGGTGGCGTCGGCGGGGAGGTCGACGCGGATGGACTCGATGCCCACCTCGGCGCAGTCGCGGTGCTTGCCCGCGACGTACGACCGGGATCCCGGGTCGTCGCCCACGAGGAGCGTGCCGAGCCCGGGCACGAGGCCCTGCTCGCGGAGGGCGCGGATCCGCACGGCGAGCTCCGACTTGACGGCCGACGCGGTGGCGACGCCGTCGAGCACGACCGCGGTCACTGGGTGAGGCCCTCGTAGAGCGGGAAGCCGTCGGTGAGCGTCAGCACGCGCGCACGCAGGGCGGCGAGGTCGCTGCCGGGCTTGAGGGTCTCGGCGATGATGTCCGCCACCTCGGTGAACTCGGTCTCGCCGAAGCCGCGGGTCGCGAGCGCGGACGTGCCGATGCGGACGCCGGACGTGACCATCGGCGGGCGCGGGTCGAAAGGCACCGAGTTGCGGTTGACGGTGATGCCGACCTCGTGCAGCGCGTCCTCCGCCTGCTTGCCGTCGATGGGCGAGTTCCGCAGGTCGGCGAGCACGAGGTGCACGTCGGTGCCGCCCGTGAGCACGGAGACGCCGGCCTCGGTGGAGTCGGCCGCGACGAGGCGCTCGGCGAGGATCTGCGCGCCCTGGATGGTGCGGCGCTGGCGGTCCGCGAACTCCTCGGTGGCCGCGATCTTGAACGCCGTGGCCTTGGCCGCGATGACGTGCATGAGCGGGCCGCCCTGCTGGCCCGGGAACACGGCCGAGTTGAGCTTCTTGGCGAGCGCGGTGTCGCGGCTGAGGATCACGCCGGACCGGGGGCCCGCGAGGGTCTTGTGCACGGTGGAGGAGACGACGTCCGCGTACGGGACGGGCGAGGGGTGCACGCCCGCGGCGACGAGGCCCGCGAAGTGCGCCATGTCGACCCAGAGCTTCGCGCCGACCTCGTCCGCGATGGAGCGGAACGCGGCGAAGTCGAGGTGGCGGGGGTACGCCGACCAGCCGGCGATGATGACCTGCGGGCGGTGCGCGAGCGCCTTCTCGCGCACGACGTCCATGTCGATGAGGAAGGTGTCGGGATCGACGCCGTACGCGGCCGCGTCGTAGAGCTTGCCGGAGAAGTTGAGCTTCATGCCGTGCGTGAGGTGGCCGCCGTGCGCGAGCTCGAGGCCGAGGATCGTGTCGCCCGGCTGCGCGATGGCGGCGAGGACGGCGGCGTTCGCGGTGGCGCCGGAGTGCGGCTGGACGTTGGCGAACTCGGCGCCGAAGAGGCTCTTGGCGCGGTCGATGGCGAGCTGCTCGGCGACGTCCACGAACTCGCAGCCGCCGTAGTAGCGGCGGCCCGGGTAGCCCTCGGCGTACTTGTTGGTGAGCACGGATCCCTGCGACTGCAGCACCGCGCGCGGCACGAAGTTCTCGCTGGCGATCATCTCGAGGGTGCCGCGCTGACGGCCGAGCTCCTGCTCGAGGACGGCCGCGATCTCCGGGTCGACCTCGGAGAGGGGGGCGTTGAAGGACTGGTCGACGGGCATGGGACTCCTTGAGCACGGTGGACGAATGGATGCGTCGTGGCCCAGGCGTACGGCCACCAACCGTGTGAGTCGCTCCCCGATGGTGACCCATCCGAACGCCAGTCGCGACGGGTCCGATCCTACCCGGGCGGGCGCGCGCCCGCGAGGCGCGCGCCCGTGCCCGGACGGTCGCGGGATGGCCGCCGGGCGAGGAGATCCGCTGCGCACGAACGGTTCAGGGGGTCGCGCGCGCCGCCCGCCCGTAGGATCAGGGGGTCGGGCGACGGTGCCCGCCGGATGCGGAGGAAGGACCGAGCATGGGGAGCGCAGCGCTCACGACCGATCCCGCGGCAGGCGGACACGACCGCGACGGCGCGCGCGCCGACGACCCGGCCGCCGGCGACGACCGCGCCCACGGCGACGCGCCCGCCGCGCCCCCGCTCGACCGCGACGCCCTCGCCGCCGACCTCCGCCCGCTCGTGGACGACGACGCCGACTCCCTCGCCGACGCGCTGGCCGCGGATCTCCGCGACGTGCGCGCCCGCCGCGCCCCGACCGGCGCATCCCCCGACGGCCTCGACCTCGACCTCCGCACGGGCGGCGTCTGCTACGTCGACCGGTACGCCGACGACCTGCGGGGCCTCGCCGCGCGGATCCCCGCCCTCCGCGACCTCGGGCTCACCCACCTGCAGATCACGCCGGTCGCCGAACGCGCGGACGACGACGACGCGGACGCCCTCCTGGCGCCAGGGGTGCGCGTGCGCGCCGGCCTCGGATCCGCGGCCGACCTGGGCGACCTCGCCGACGCCCTCCACGACGCGGGCCTCACGCTCGCGGTCGACCTCTCCGGCGCGGACGCCGACGCGCCCCTCGTCGACCGGATCCGCGACGCCGTCCGCGAGTCCGTCGCCCTCGCCGCCGTCGGGATGGACGTGGTCCGCGTGGATCCCGCCGCCGTCCTCGGCGCGCACGATGCCGACCGGCCCGCCCTCCTCCGCGTGATCGCCGTCCTCGGCCGCCGCGTCTCTCCCGCGTTCGCGCTGGCCGTCGCGGCCGACACGGATCCGCGCGGGTCCGCCGACCTCCTCGACGGCGACGCCGTGCGCCTCGCCGACGACCCCGCGCTCACCGCGCTCGTCTGGGAGGCGCTCGCCACCCGGTCCGCCGCCCTCCTCTCCCGCGCCCTCCAGCGCCGCGGCGACGTGCCCGCCGGCGCCGTCCGCACCGCGCGCGTCCGCAGCCACGACGCGCTCCGCTTCGCCTTCGACGACGACGACGCGCGCGCCCTCGGCATCGACCCCGACGAGCACCGCCGCTTCCTCGCCGAGTACCACGTGGGCGGCTTCCCCGGCAGCCACGCGCGCGGGATCCGGCACCCGGACGGCGCGGTCGCCGGCACCACGGCGTCCCTCGCGGGCCTCGAGCAGGACGACCCGGGCGCGGTCGAGCGGATCCTGCTGGCCCACTCCATCGCCCTCAGCACCGGCGGCCTGCCGCTGATCGTGCTCGGCGACGAGGTCGGCCAGCTCAACGACTACGGATACGACGACGTCCCCGCCCACGCCGACGACAGCAGGTGGGTGAACCGCCCGCTGTACCCGTTCGAGCGCTACGGCGAGCGCGACGACCGCACCACGAGCACGGGCGTCATCCACGCCGGGATCCGGCGGCTCATCGCGGTCCGCCGCGCCACCCCCGCGCTCGGCGGCACGCGCGTCGTCGGCTTCGACGCGAACGACCCGCACGTGCTCGGCTACCAGCGCCCGCACGACGACGGCACGGTCCTGGTGCTCGCGAACCTCGGCGACGAGCCCGCGACGGTGTCCGCGGAGACGCTCGGCGGCTTCGCGGAGCACGCCGTGGACCTCGTGCGCGACGAGCGGCTCCGCCTCACGAAGGGCATCGTCCTGAGTCCGCGCACGTTCGTCTGGCTCCAGGCGGCTCACGACCTCGCGTGACACACTCGCAGTCATCGACGGGTCGGCACGGAGGAACGGCATGAGCGACGAGGGACGCGGGACGCACGAGCCCCCGGAGGGCGCGCGCGCCGCATCCGGGTTCGCCTGGCCCATGTGGGTCAACATCGGCTGGATCGCGCTCGGCGCCTGGCACGTGCTCGCGCCGGTCAACGACGCGTCCGGCTGGCTCGGCCTGTTCCAGATCGGCGTGGGCGCGTTCGGCATCCTCGCCTCGCGCCGCCGTGCCCGCCGTCTCGCCGAGGCGGAGGCCGACGCCCTGCCGCTCGACGAGGTCACCCGGATCCCGGCCGACGTCGACGAGGAGCGCGCCCGGCTCGACGAGGCGGCGGCCGCCCACGCGGAGATGGACGCCCGGCTCCGCGCGCTCGCCATGCAGCTCGAGCGGCCCGGCGATCCGACCGCGGATCCCGACAAGCCCGAGCCGCCGCACCAGCCCACCGGGCGTGGCCGCGGTCGGGGTCGGAAGGACCGCGCCCGCGAGGTCTGGCCCGACGACGACCTGCCTCCCGTCGCCCGCTGGTAGGCCGGCGGTCAGCTCGCGCGCGTCACCCCGCGCGACATGATCGCCGACGTCAGCGCCTCGATGGACGCGCGCGGCCCGGCCGGGTTGTCCATCAGCACGTAGTCGACCTCGTCGAGCTCGGGCAGGCCGAGGCGCGAGGTCACCTTCACGAGGTCGGTGGGGATCAGCGCCTGCGGCAGCACCGCGACGCCCATGCCCGCGCGCACCGCCGCGAGCACGCCGTTCACGTCGCGCGTGCTGCACGTGATCCGCCAGGTGCGGCCCTCCCGCTCGAGCGCGTCCATCGCCATCTGCCTGCTGATGCTCGGCGCGCGGTACGCGATGAGCGGCACGGTCGCGCCCGGCTCCACGAGCGTGCGCTCGAGGCCCACCCACACCATGCGGTCGCGCCCCACGAGCCGCGCGGTCGGCTGCTCGTCGACGGTGGTCTTGGTGAGGATCAGGTCGAGCTGGCCCGCGAGCAGCCGCCGGTGCAGCGGGCCGCTCTGCGTCACCGTGAGCTCCAGCTCGATCTGCGGGTGCAGCTGCCGGAAGTGGCGCAGGATCCGCGGGAGCTGCGTGATGGCGAGGTCGTCCGCGGTGCCGAAGCGCAGGCGGCCGCTCACCTCGGATCCGCCGAAGTAGCTCTCCGCCGCGCGGTGCGCCGCGAGGATCGTGCGCGCGAACCCGGCCATGGCGTCGCCCGCGTCGGTGAGGCGCATGGCCCGGGTGTCGCGCGCGATGAGCGTGCGGTCGACGGCCCGCTCCAGCCGGCGCACCTGCTGGCTCACGGTCGGCTGGCTGATCCCGAGCCGCGCGGCCGCCTGCGTGAAGCTGCGGGTGTCGGCGACGGCGAGGAAGGTCGCGAGCAGGGTCGGGTCGAGCACGGCGCCTCCCGGCCATTCGAGAACGTGATGCCACTCATCATGTCGAGACGGGATCCGAATGGGAAGCCCGCGGGTAGCGTCGGTCGCGGCTCGACGCCGAGCCGCATCCATGCAGAACCGACGCCACCCATACGCAACCGCCACCGCAGGAACACCGTGACCCCGCCGAACGCCTTCCCCCCGACCGCCCCGCTCCCGATCCAGACCCAGCGCCCGCCGTGGCGCCACACGCTCATCGCCCTGAGCGTGCCGAACTTCCGCCGGTTCACGGCCTCCAACGTCATCGCCATGACCTCGGGCTGGATGCAGCGCATCGCCCAGGACTGGCTCGTGCTCGAGCTCACCGGCAGCGTCACGGCGGTCGGCATCACGGTCGCCATGCAGTTCGCGCCGATGCTGTTCTTCGGCCTGCTCGGCGGCGTCATCGTCGACCGGTGCTCGAAGCGCATGCTGATGATGATCACGCAGGGCACCTACGCGCTCCTCAGCGCGCTGCTCGCCGTGCTCACGCTCTCGGGCGCGGTGGAGGCCTGGCACATCTTCGCCATCGCGTTCGCGACCGGGCTCGTCACGGTCATCGACAACCCGGCGCGCCAGGTGTTCGTGACCGAGATCGTCGGGCAGCAGCACCTCCGGAACGCGATCAGCGTCAACTCGTCGGTGTTCCAGCTCGGCGGCATGGTGGGGCCCGCGCTCAGCGGGATCCTGCTGCTCGCCGTCGGCGCCGGCTGGTCGTTCGCGATCAACGCGCTCGCGTGCGTCGTCGTCGTGCTCACCCTCTGGAGCCTGAAGACGCGCGACCTGATCCGCATCCCGCCCGCCCCGCGCCGCCGCGGCCAGCTCGCGGAGGGCCTCCGGTACGCACGCTCGAAGCCGACCATCCTCTGGCCCGTCGTTCTCGTCGCCGTCTTCAGCGTCTTCGGCCTCACGATGCCCGTGCTGCTCGCCGCCTTCGCGAGCGACGTGTACGACGTCGGCGCGGGCGGCTACGGCTTCTTCAACTCGATGGTCGCGATCGGCGCGCTCACCGGCGCGCTGCTGTCGACCCGCCGCGCGACCGTGCGGCTGCGGACCATCGTGGTCGGCGCCGGGATCACCGGGCTGCTGCAGGCGGCCGCGGGGCTCATGCCCGGCATCGCGCCGTTCGCGGTGCTGCTCGTGACGGTCGGCATGGCGTCGCTGCTGTTCCAGACCGCGGCGAACTCGCTCGTGCAGCTCTCCAGCAACGTGGCCATCCGCGGGCGGGTGATGAGCGTCTACGTGCTCGTGCTGCTCGGTGGCCAGGCCATCGGCGGGCCGCTCATGGGCGGGATCGTCGAGGCGTGGGGCGTGCACGCCGGCATGGTCGTCTCCGGCGGGATGCCGGCGCTGGCCGCCGCGGTCGTCGCCGTGATCCTCGCCCGGCGCGGCCAGCTGACCCTCGAGGTCGTGGTGCGCCGGCACGTGCCGCGCGTGCGGATCACGCCCCGGGAGCCGGGGGCCGGCCGTCCCCGCGTCGCCGGAGCGGGCGAGGGGACGACCGGCGGCGGGCTCAGGCGCGCACGTCGATCGCGCGGTGGCGCTGCTGCACGCCGGCCGGGCCGTACGGGTAGTCGGACACCACGGGCGCGCTCACCGCGCTGAGCGACGCGATCTCGTCGGCCGTGAGCTCCAGGTCGGCCGAGGCCATGTTGTCCTCGAGCTGCTCCACGGTGCGGGCGCCGAGGATCACGCTGGTCACCGCCGGCTGCGCCTCGAGCCACGCGAGCGAGACGCGGGCGGAGCTGGATCCGTGCGCGTCCGCGATGCGGCGCACCTCGTCGAGGATCGCCCACGTGCGCTCCTGGCCGTTCCGCGGCGTGAACGCCTCCATGCCGCGCTCCGGGTCCTCGCCGAGGCGGGTGGCGCCGGTGGGCGTCTCGTCGCGGCGGTACTTGCCGGTGAGCCAGCCGCCCGCGAGCGGCGACCAGGGCAGCAGGCCGATGCCGGCGTCGAGCGACGCGGGCACGATCTCCGACTCGATCTCCCGCACGAGCAGCGAGTACTGCGGCTGCAGCGTCACGGGCGGCGTGTACCCGAGCGCCTTCGCGAGCCCGACGGCCTTCGTCAGCTGCCAGCCGAGGTAGTTCGAGAAGCCGTAGTACGAGATCTTGCCGGCCCGCACGGCGTCGTCGAGGAAGCGCAGGGTCTCCTCGAGCGGGGTCAGGGCGTCCCAGGCGTGCATCTGGTACAGGTCGATCGTGTCCACGCCGAGGCGGCGCAGCGAGTCGTCGAGCGCGCGGGTGAGGTGGCGGCGTGAGGTGCCGACGTCGTTGTTGCCCTCCCCCATCGGGAAGCGGCCCTTCGTGGCGACGACGAGCTGGTCGGCCTCGGCAGGGTGGGCCTTCAGCCAGCGGCCGACGATCTCCTCCGAGACGCCCGAGGTATAGACGTCCGCGGTGTCGATGAACGTGCCGCCGCCCGCGACGTACGCCTCGAGGATGCGTCCCGACGTCTCCTCGTCCGCCTCCGCGCCGAAGGTCATGGTGCCGAGCGCGTAGGTCGAGACGACCGCGCCGCTGTTCCCGAGATTCCGGTAGTGCATGTGGTTCCTCCATCGGATCCGCCGCGGGCGTCCCTGCCCGCGGTCCCGTCCAGCATGCACCGCGCGGCCGGGCGGCATCGGCCGCGGTGCGCGCGAGGCCTCTCGGTACCATGGCGGCATGTCCGTCGACGAGCTCTCCAGCGCCGCCCAGGACTACCTCAAGCTCATCTGGACCGCCACCGAGTGGACCGACCAGCCGATGACCGTCAGCCGCCTCGCCGAGCGGCTCGGGATCCGTCCGGCCACGGCCTCCGACGGGATCCGCCGCCTCACCGCGCAGGGCCTCGTGGAGCACCGGCCGTACGGCAGCATCGAGCTCACGGACGACGGGCGGCGCCACGCGATCCAGATGGTGCGCCGCCACCGGCTGCTCGAGACGTTCCTCGTGGAGGTCCTCGGCTACGGCTGGGACGAGGTGCACGACGAGGCCGAGGTGCTCGAGCACGCGGTCTCCGACGGCTTCGTGGCGCGCATCGACGCGCACCTCGGGCACCCGTCGCGGGATCCGCACGGCGACCCCATCCCCTCGGCCGACGGCGAGCCGCACCTGCCCGACGCGACCGTGCTCGCGGACGCCGTCGCCGACCGGCCGATGCGCGTGCGCCGCATCTCCGACGAGGACCCGCGGCTGCTGCGCGAGCTCGCCGAGCACGGGATCGGGCTGGACGCGACGCTCGTGCGCGCCGCGCGCGGGGACGCGGACGATGCGGCCGCCGTGGTCGTGACGGTCGACGGATCCGCGCGCCGCCCGCTCACGGCCGCCGCGGCGTCCGCCGTCTGGGTCTCCGACGCGGGCTGACGCCCGGCCGCACCCGGCCCGCGGCCCCGCGCTCAGCCCGTGAAGGTCAGCACCACGAGCGCGACGTTCAGCACCACCACGAGCGACACCGCGACCCACGCCGCGACGCGCGTGAGCGGACGGTCGACGTGGTCGCCCATCACGCGGCGGTCGCCCGTCAGGCGGATGAGCGGCACGAGCGCGAACGGGATCCCGAGGCTCAGCACGACCTGGCTCACGACGAGCGCGGTGGTCGGGTCGACGCCGATGGCGAGGATCGCGAGCGCGGGGATCAGCGTCACCACGCGGCGCGCGAGCAGCGGCACCCGCACGTGCAGCAGCCCGCCCATGATCGCCGCGCCCGCGTAGGCGCCGACCGACGTCGACGCGAGGCCCGACGCGAGCAGCCCGACCGCGAAGACCACGCCGACGACCGGCCCGAGAGACGCCGTGATGGCCGCGTGCGCGCCCTCGATGGAGTCGGTGCCGGGCACGCCGCCGAGGCTCGCGGCCGCGATGAGGAGCATGGAGATGTTGACGGCGCCGGCCACGGCGAGCGCCGTGATCACGTCCCAGCGCGTCGCGCGGAGGAGCCGCCGGAGCACGCCGTCGTCGGTCTGCACGCCGTGCCGGTCGCGGCTGAGCGACGAGTGCAGGTACACGGCGTGCGGCATCACGGTCGCGCCGAGCATGCTCGCGGCGAGCAGCACGCTGTCCGGCCCGTCGAACCGCGGCACGAGGCCGCCCGCGATGCCGGATCCCGACAGCGGGCTCACGACGAGGCCCGTCAGGAACCCGACCGTGATCACGAGGAGCAGCGCGCCGATCACGAGCTCGAACGGCCGCTGCCCGTGCCGCGACTGCACGGCGAGGAGGCCGATGGAGACGAGGCCGACGATCACGCCGCCCGCGACGAGCGGGATCCCGAACAGCAGGTGCAGCGCGATGGCCCCGCCGATGACCTCCGCGAGGTCGGTCGCCGCGGCGATCAGCTCCGCCTGCACCCAGAACGCGCGGCGCCGCGCGGTGGGCAGCCGCTGCCCCAGCAGCTCCGGGAGGCTCCGGCCCGTGACGAGCCCGAGCTTCGCCGACTGGTACTGCACGAGCACGGCGATGAGGTTCGCCGCGACGAGCACCCACACCAGCAGGTAGCCGTAGCGCGCGCCCGCGGTGAGGTTGGCGGCGACGTTGCCGGGATCCACGTACGCGATGGCCGCGACGAACGCCGGGCCGAGCAGGAGCACGAGCCGCGGGCCCGAGACGGGCCGACGCGCGCGCGTGCGCTCGGGGTCGGTGCGGGTCATGGCGGCCTCTCCGTCGAAGTGTTAGCCGAGGCTAACATCCGTTCGCGCACACGCGGAAGGGGCCGTCCGGATGCGGACGGGCCCTCGGACGGTGCGGCGAGCGCGGGCGGTGCGGGAGGCGCCGACCACGCGAGGAGCGCAGCAGGCAGCCGCGCGGATCAGCTCGCGGAGCGCCCCGGCGCGAGGAACGCGGAGTCGTCCTCCGCCTCGCCGCGGACGATGCGCACCCACTGCGCGAGGAGCGCGGCGCCGGCCTCGTCGTGGATGAGGTCGCCGGCCGTGAGCACGTCGTACGGCGTCGCGGGGATCCCGTCGGCCGGCCGCACGTCGACGTGCGCGACCTCGTGGCCGTTCTCGTGCAGCCAGGTGGCCATCGCGTAGTCGGTGCGCGAGTCGCCGACCGTGCGCCAGCGCAGCGGCAGCGGGCCGCTGTCCGCGAGGAGCTCCAGGGCGCGCGCGGCGCCCAGGTCCTTGCCGAGGCGGATCGACTCGACGTCGGTCGAGATGATCGTGGGATCCACGCGCACCTGCACGTTCCCCTCCGCGTCGGGCACCTCCACGCCCTCGAGCACCGAGCCGAGCCCGTGCGCCGTGAGCATCTCCACCGCGAGCGCGTCGAGGTCGGGCTGCACCCGGAGGTACTCGGCCGAGGAGACGCTCGTGAGCTGCTCGAGCGAGACCATCGCGTGCTTGGTGGCGTCGAAGAACATCCACTCGGCGAAGCGCTCGGCGACGAGCCGCTCCATGTCGCGCATGTACGCCTCGGGCAGCGCGAGCGACCGGTCGACGTGCACCTCCCCCGCGCCCTCGGGCGTGATGGAGAACCACGACGCGCCCTTCTCGCACACGGCGTGCACGCGCGCGCCCGCAGGGAGGCCGGCCGCCAGCAGCGGACCCACGACCTGCTCGCGGATGAAGGCGTCGGAGCGCCCGGTGTTGAAGACGACGGGGACACCGGCGGCCGCGAGCTCCACGAGGTCGGCGGCGATGCTCGGGATGGCGAGGGTGCGGGTGATCGGGCTGGCGATGGGGCCGTCGACGTCGAGGAGGAGGCCGAGGGGCGCGGGGGTCGTGGTCACGGCTCCCATCCTCCCGCAGGCACGAGGCGCCCCGATGCGACTGGGGACACCGACGGAATCCCGCCGGCGGCGATCAGGCGGCGGAGCGCGCCGCAGCCGCGCGACCCCGGGCGGCCCGACCGGCGGATCCCACGACGAGCACGACCGACACCGCCATCACCGCGAGGAACGCGCCCGGCAGCGCGGCGATGCCGAGCCCGTCGAGCAGCGCCCCGCCCACGAGCGCGCCGCCGCCGATCCCGACGTTGAACGCGGTCGTGTAGAAGGAGCTGGCCGTGTCGCGGAACGACGGGTGCGCGGCGTGCAGCATGCGCGTCTGGAGCAGGGTCGGGATCGCGCCGAACGCGAGGCCCCAGAGGAGGAAGCCGGGGATCGCGACGACCCAGAGGCCGGGCACGAACGCCAGCGCGCTGACGCCCAGCGCCGCCGCCGCGAGCCCCGCGAGCACGCCCAGCTGCGGTCGGCTCGCGAACACGGTGCCGGCGATGAGGAGCCCGACCGCGCCGGCGATCCCGTAGCCGAAGAGCATGGCGCTGAGCTGCTGCTCGGGGATCCGCATCACGCGCGTGACGAACGGGTCGACGTACGTGTAGAGGCCGTAGTGGCCGATCATGATGACCATCGCGGTGAGGCACACGAGCAGCACGCCGCCGAGGCCCTGCCCGGCCATGCGCTGCCGGATCCCGACGCGACCTCCCGCGGGGGCGTGGACGGGAGCGTCCCTCTCGGGACGCCCGACCGCCGGCAGGAAGCGCCAGGTGAGCAGGATCCCGAGGATCGTGAGCACGCCGATCCCCGCGAACGCCGCCCGCCAGCCGAACGCCTGCCCGGCCGCGGTGCCGAGCGGGACGCCGAGCACGAACGCGAGGCTGCCGCCGCCGACCGTGAGCGCGACCGCCCGGCCGATGAGCGCGGGAGGCACGAGGTGCGCCGAGTACGCGCCGACGACCGCCCAGAACAGGCCGTGCGCGAGGCCGCCGAGCACGCGCGTCGCGGTGACGAGCTCGAAGGTGGGCGCGATGGCCGTGAGGAGGTTGCTCGTCGCGAAGACGGCGAGCACCGCGAGCAGCAGCGCGTGCCGCGGGACCCGGCGCGTGAGGGCCGCGAGCGGCGCGCTGGAGACGACCACGGCCACTGCGAACACGGAGACGAGGAGGCCGACGCGCGACTCCTCGACGCCGAGGTCGCCGCTCATCTCGCTGAGGAGGCCCGTGGGCAGCATCTCGCTCGTGACGCTGAGGAACACGCACGCGGCGAGCGTGAGGATCCCGACCCAGGGGAAGCGGAACGACGGGTCGACCCCGGGCCGCGGGCGGCGGCGGCCGGAGCGCTCGGCGCGCTCGAGGTCGGGCAGGAAGATGGGGGAGGTGTTCGTCATGGAGACCCACAGGACGTCGACGGCGGGAGTGCTCCCGGGGCCGGCGGGACCCGCGCGGCCAGTCGATAGCCTAGACGGATGACCGACCAGGCCACCCGCGCGCGTCCGCCGCACCGCGTCCTCAGCTTCTCCTGCGACGACCGCCCGGGCATCGTGCACGCCATCGCGGGCGCGATCGTCGAGGCCGGCGGCGACATCACCGAGTCGCAGCAGTTCTCGAGCGCCGACACGGGCCGGTTCTTCATGCGCCTGCAGATCCAGAGCGGGGCCGACGACGACCGGCTGGCCGACGCGCTCGCCGCCGTGGTCGAGCGCTACGACGCCACGTGGCACCTCGACGAGGTGGGACGGCCGCTGCGCACGCTCGTGCTGGGATCCACCGCCGAGCACTGCGTGAACGACCTGCTGTTCCGGCAGCGCGCGGGCCAGCTGCCCGTCGAGATCCCGCTCGTGCTGAGCAACCACGGGAGGCTGGCCGACCTCGCGGGCTTCTACGGCGTGCCGTTCGAGCACGTGCCCGTGGCCGACGACGCGTCGAAGCGGGCGTTCGAGGAGCGCGTGATCCGGGCGGTGGAGGAGCACGACATCGAGCTGGTGGTGCTCGCGCGCTACATGCAGATCCTCTCCCCCGAGCTCTGCGCGCGGCTCAGCGGCCGGATCATCAACATCCACCACTCCTTCCTGCCCGGCTTCAAGGGCGCGAATCCCTACAAGCAGGCGCACGCGCGCGGCGTGAAGCTCATCGGCGCGACCGCCCACTTCGTCACGAGCGACCTCGACGAGGGCCCGATCGTGGAGCAGAACGTCGTGCGGGTCGACCACTCGCGCAGCGCCCGCGAGCTCATGGCGATCGGCCAGGACGAGGAGTCGCGCACCCTCACGCAGGCCGTGCGCTGGTTCGCGGAGCACCGCGTGCTGCTCGACGGCGCGCGCACGATCATCTTCCGCTGACGCGCGCGGCGGGGATCGCGCCGCGGACGCCACGAGGGGGCGGGCGCCTCGCGGCACCCGCCCCCTCGGCGGTCACTCCGGGTCAGCCGCGGATCAGCGGCTCACGTAGAGGTACTTCGGCGAGCTGGTCTTGGCCGCGTTGGCCGTGTCGCCCGCGTACGTCGCGGTGACCGCGTAGCGGCCCTTCGCGTACGCCGGCAGCTCGACGCGGCCGGTGCCCGCCGCGTCCAGCGTGACCTCGAACGAGTCCGCCCCGACCTTCACGGTGACGGTGCCCGTGGGCGCCGCCTTCGCTGCGCTGTCGACCTTGACCGTGACGACCGCCTTCTGCGCGCTCGTCAGCACGGGCGGCTTGACGCTCACCGTGACCGTGCTGGCCAGCTTGACCACGACGGGCTCGCTGGTCGCTGTGCCCGTGGGGCCCTCGGCCGGCTTCGCCGTCACGACGACGGTGATCGCCTTGCCCGAGACCGACGGCGAGACCCTGTAGGTCGCGCGCGTCTGGCCGGCGAGCGCCTTGCCGTCCGCGAACCACTGGTACGAGTACTTCAGGCCCTCCTGGTCCCACGTGCCGGGCGACGCGGTGAGCGTCTGGCCGGCGACGGGGGTCCCGGTGATCACGGGCGGCGCGGTCGCGACCGGGGCCGGGATCGCGCCGGACTCGACGCGCACGTAGGTCGTGGAGCCGGAGCCCGAGTACGCGACGCGGCCGAGGTACGCGGTCTCGGGGGCGAGGTCGCTCCACGAGGCCGTGTAGGTCACGGGCCGGCTCTGCACGGCGTCGATCGGGTTCGGGGACACCGTGAAGGCGCCCTCGTCCGACGTCGTGGAGAGGTCGAACTGCGTGACCGTGTAGGCCGCCGTCGTCGTGCCCGCCGGGATCGAGAAGACGTCCACCTTGACCACGTAGTCGCCGGGCGCCGGCGTCTCGATGGTCACGGACTCGTCGGCCGACGCGGTGGCCGACGTGTACGTCGACGTCTTCCCGTCGGCGACGTGCGTCACCGTGAGGTCGAGGTCGGCGGCGTCGTCCGCGGAGTCGAGGTCGATCCGCGTGGCGAGCTGCCCCTCCGGCACGGTGACCGTGTAGGTCGCCGACGTCTTCGCGGGTCCGGAGCCGGTGTACGGGGACGAGGCGTCCTTCGGGTCCGGGATCACGACGCCGCGGGCGAGGCCCTCGGCGGTGAGCGCGATGGGCCCGGTGGTGCCGGGCGTGACCGTGACGTCCACGGATCCGTCGATCCCGGTGCCATCCACCTCGGCCGGGGCCGCGATGGAGACGGGGTTGACGGCCACGGGGCTGCGCACGACGTGGTCGGCGCTCGTCCAGGTGAGCGAGCCGGTGGCGTACTCGTCGACCGTCGCCGTGGTGCGCGTGAACGCCACCTCGAACGACTTGGTCTGGCCCGCCTCGGTGAACTCGAGCGTGGACGGCGTGACGTCCGTCTGGACGCCCGCGAGGCCCTGCACGCTGGCCGTGTAGGTGCCGGGTCCGGTGGAGGTGACCTCGCGGGTCACGGTCTCGGAGCCCGTGAGGGTGCCGATCGCGATGCTCGCCAGGTTGAGCTCCGACGGGTCGACGGGGTCGACGCCCGTGCCGTAGCCGAGGGCCACGAGGTAGGCGACCCAGTCGCTGCGGTCGTTGAGGTACAGCAGGCCCGCGTCGAGGTAGCGGGTCGGGTCGACGTGGCCGGCGCCCTGGGTGAAGGGATCCGTCACCGTGCCGCCGTCCGCGTCCTTCGTGTCGTACGCGGTCGTCATGAGCGCGGACTTGATCTCGGACACCGACGCGTTCGGACGCTCGCCCAGGTACAGCAGCGCGAGGCCGGCCACGTGCGGGGCCGCCATCGAGGTGCCGGAGAGGAGCGCGAAGGTCGGCTCCTCGCCCTCGGCGTTGTTCGTCGCCGCGATGATCGAGACGCCGGGCGCCGTCACGTCGGGCTTGAGGATGTCGCTGCCGTCCGCGAGGACCGGTCCGCGCGAGCTGAAGCCGGCGACCTGCGGGGTCGGGGCGGAGACGCCCGTCGTGTTGTCGGGCACCAGGGTGACGGTCGCGCCGGGCGTGGACGCGTACGCGGAGACCGCGGCGTAGACGTCGGCGTCGAGGTGGACGGTCGGCACGGAGTGCGTGTCGGCGTCGATCGAGTTGGGCGTCGGGTTGACGAGCACCATGCCGATGCCGCCCGCGCGCTCGACCTCGGCCGACTTCGCGACCCGGTCGAACGTGCCGCGCTCGCACAGCACGATCTTCCCCGCGGTCTTCGCGGGATCCAGGACGCCGGGACCGCAGAGGGCCGGCGTGACGGCGCCGGCCGCGGCGACGGAGGCCGCCGTGACGAACGCGCCCGAGACCGGCTCGGTCACGGTGATGGACGAGCCCGCGAACTGCTGCCCGTCGCCGAGCTTCGCGGTCGCCTCGAAGTTGCCCGCGACCGTGCTCGCGCCGACCGTGGTGATCCACGGCGACGCGTTGTCGAGCGTGGAGGCGCCGGGGCCGGAGTTGCCCGCGGAGGCGGAGACGAAGATGCCCGCGCTGGCGGCGCCGAGGAACGCCGCGTCGGTCGCGGAGAAGGTGGTCTCCGCGGATCCGCCGCCGATGGAGTAGTTGATGACGTCGACGCCGTCCTCCGTCGCCTGCTCGATGGCGGCGACGAGGTCCGCACCCGCGCAGCCGTCGTCGGTCTGCACGGAGTTGTCGGGGCCCGACCAGCAGACCTTGTACGCGGCGATCTTCGACGCCGGCGCGACGCCCGAGATCTCGCCGAGCGGGTTGCCGTCGATGGTGGCCTCCACGCCGGCCTCGCCCGCCGCGGTGGACGCGGTGTGCGAGCCGTGGCCGTCGCCGTCGCGCGGGGAGACGTACTCGCCCGTCGACGCGTTGCCGATGTTCGCCTTGCCGAAGCCGTCCACGAAGTAGCGCGCGCCGACGATCTTGGTGCTGCAGTCGTCCGCGGTGAACTGCTCGCCGGTCTGGCAGACGCCGGCGAACTGGGTGCCGTCGCCCTTGTCGAAGCGGATCGTGGATCCGTCGCGGTAGGGCTCGTCGCCCGCGGCGGTCCCGAGGGGCTCGCCCGCGAAGGACGGGTTCTCGGGCGCGATGCCCGTGTCGATGACGCCGATGACGGCGCCCTCGCCCGCGTTCTCCTGGCCGCCCGTCTTCGCCCAGACCCCGTCCGGGCCGGTGAGCCCGAGGAAGTCGGCCGCGGGGGTGGAGGTGGGGTGGTAGATCCGGTCGGGCTCGACGCTCAGGACCTTCCGGTCGCTCGTGAGCTCGGCGGCCTGCTCGGCGGTGAGGTCGGCCGAGAAGCCGTTGACCGTCAGGGAGTACGAGTAGTCGATGTCGGCGCCGACGCTGGCGGCGACCTCCTCCTGCTGGCCCTCGAGGTAGTCCGTGTACTCCGAGACGGGAGCGGACCGCGCGTCGAGCTGCGTGCCCGAGCGTGCCTCGGTGGCGGCGAGGCCGGAGACCCCGCCCTGGTAGGTCGCGGCGGCCTCGTCGGCGAGGGTCACGATGTAGCGGCCGTCCTCCAGCTCGGACGCCGGCGTCGCGGTGTTCGGCGCCGGGGCGGCGAAGGCGCCGCCCGCTCCGAACGTGACGAGGCCGGCGGCGACGAGGGCGGTGGCGGCGACGGAGGCCGTCGCCCTGCGCAGGGATGATGCGCGGTCGGACTCCGAGCGGAGCCTGGGGGAGCGTGGGATCACGAACACGTCCTTCGAGTGGGGATGAGTGGCCCGCGCGTACCCCTATGCGACACGCGCGAATCCTCAACATACCCCGGGTATTCGCCCTGAGACCGGCCGGTTGTTACCGCCGTGTAACAGTTGCCCGCCGCGCTCGGAAGCCCGCGATGACAGCGCTCCCGCCCGATCGCGCGTCCCCGAAGCCCGAGCGCGATCCCCTACCGTGCGGCAGCCTTTCAGGATCCACCGCTCCCCCTCGTGTAGTGACGGGCTCCGCACGCACGACGGAGGGCGGGTGCCAGCCGGCACCCGCCCTCCGCGCGTCTCCCACGACGATCAGCGCACGAGGATCCTCTGCGCGCGGCTCGTGCCCCCGCCGACGAGGTGGTCGCCCGCGTAGGAGGCCTGCACCGTGCGGGTCCCCGGAGCGACGCCCGTGAGGTCCGCGCAGCCCGCGCCGGAGCCGTCGAGCGGCACGTCGTGCTCCGTGCCGTCCACGGTGACGCGCACCACGCCCGTGGCGGCCTGCTTCGCGGCCGAGGTCACCGACACCTGCACGTGCACGGTGCCGCTCGCCGCGCCCTGGGGTTGCGTCGCCTGCAGGTGCACCGTCGCCGCGTCCCGGGCGGTGATGGTCGGGCTGGTGGCCACGCCCTTCTGCCCGTCGGATGCGGTGGCCGTGACCTGGACGGCGAGCGCCGTGCCCGCGACCGCGGAGGTCACGCGGAACGTGGATCCCGTCGCCCCGGCGATCGGCGTGCCGTTCGACAGCCACTGCGTCGCGAGCGTGACGCCCTGCGGCGTCCACGTGCCCGTCGACGCCGTGAGCGTCTGCCCGACGTCCGGCGTTCCCGTGATGGCGGGAGCCGTGGTCGCCGTGGGAGCCGCGGAGGCCGCGGGCGTGGTGACGCCCACGATCGTGGTGGCGGTCGAGCCGCCGTAGCCCACGAGCCCGACGTACGACCTCCCGGCGGCGAGACCCGACCACGAGGCCGTGTAGGTGGCCTTCTTCCCCGCGGTGACGGGGAGCTGAGCCGGCGAGACCGCGAAGGATCCCTCCCCGCCCGTGCCCTGCACGTCGTACCGCGTGAGGTCGAAGTCGACGCTCGTCGCCGAACCCGCGAGCTTCGAGGCCTGCACGCCGACGATGTAGTCGCCCGCCTCCGGCGCCTGCACGACGATGCGCTCCGACAGCGAGGACGTCTGCTGCAGGCTGATGAGCTTCCGGTCGTCGTCGGTCTTGCCCACCTTCTGGAGGTACAGCAGGAGGTCGGATGCCCCGTCGACCGGCGCCGCGTCGAGGACCAGCGCCTTCTCGCCCGCCTTCACCGTGATCTCGGCCCCGTCGGCGTCGGTGGCGGTGACGCTGCCGGAGTGGCCGGGGTGGCCGGTGTCGCCGTCGCTCAGCAGCTCACCGGCCGCGAGCCCGGAGGCCGTGAGCGGGATCCGGCCCGTGGTGCCCGCGTCGACCGACACGTCGGCCTTCCCGCTCGTGCCGGTGCCGTCGACCGACGCCGGGGCGACGATCGCGGTGGGCCGCACCGCGATGGGGCTGCGGACGGTGCCGGCGGATCCCGTCCAGGTCAGCGAACCGGTGGACCACTCGTCGGACGGCGCACCGCGCTTCGCCGTGATGCGCACCTGGAAGGACTTCGTCTGGCCGGGGGCCGTGAACGTCAGCCGGGCGGGCGTGACCTTCACATCAGCCTGGGACACGCCCTGCACGGATGCCGTCCAGGTACCCGCGGTCAGCGACGTCACGGTGCGCGTGACGGTCGTGGATCCCAGGAGCTTGCCGACGCCGATGCTCGGCAGGTTCAGCTGGGACGGCGCCACCGGCGCCACCGGGTTCGGCAGCGCGAGCCCCGTGGCCGCGGCGTAGCCGGCCCAGTCCTTCGCGCCGCTCGGGTAGTAGAGGCCCGGGTTCAGGAACCGGTCCGGCGCGATCTGCCCCGCTCCCTGCGCGAAGGGATCCGTGGCGGGCTTGCCGTTCGCGTCGAGCGTGTCGGTCGCGGTGGTCATGAGCGCCGACTTGACCTCGGCAGGGGACGCCTTGGGGTGGACGCCGAGGTAGACGAGCCCGAATCCCGCGATGTGCGGCGAGGACATGGACGTGCCCGAGTACGGGGCGAAGGCGGGCTTGCCGCCCGCGTCGCTGACCGCGGCCAGGATCCCCACGCCGGGAGCGGTGATGTCGGGCTTGATGGTGTCGCCGCCGTCGACCTCCTCGGAGGCGCCGCGCGAGCTGAACCCCGCGACCTGCGGCGCGGGGCGCTCGACGCCCGTCGTGTTCCCGTTCGTCAGGGTCACCGTGGCGCCCGCCTTCGCCGCGTAGTCGACGATCGCCTGACGGGCGTCGGCATCGAGGTGCACCGTGGGGACGGCGTGGAGGTCGTCGTCCTGGGAGTCGGGCTTGACGTTGGTGAGCACCATGCCGATGCCGCCCGCGCGCTTGACCTCGGTGCTCTTGTCCATGCGGGTGACGGTGCCGCGGTCGCACTGCACGATGCGGCCGCGCACCTTGGCGGGATCCAGGGTCCCGGCACCGCACAGCTCGGGGGACGCGGCGCCCGTGACCCCGGAGTCCACCGCGCGCACGAGGGGGCCCGACACGGGCGATCCCACGGTCGCGGAGGCCCCGGCGAAGGTCGCCCCGCTCCCGAGCGTGACCGTGCCGGAGTAGTTGCGCGGCACGCTGCTGGCCGCGACGGTGGTGATCCACGGCTCGGTGTTCGCGACCGTGCCGGCGTCGGGGCCGCTGTTGCCCGCTGACGCCGCGACGAAGACGCCGGCGTCCGCTGCTCCGAGGAGGGCGCGCTGGAACGCGTCCTCCGGCTTGCCGTCGCCGCCGAGCGACATGTTGATCACGTCGACGCCGTCGGCCGTGGCCTGCTCGATGCCGGCGACGATGTCGGACAGCTCGCAGCCGTCGTCCGTCTCCTTCGTCGGGTCGGGTCCGCTCCAGCACACCTTGTAGGCCGCGATCTTCGCGGCGGGGGCGATGCCCGCGATGGTCTGCTGGATGGTGCCCGCGGTCGCCGCCACGCCCGCGTCGCCCGCGGCCGTGCTCGCGGTGTGGCTCCCGTGCCCCGCGGTGTCGAGGGGGGACACCTTCTCCTGCGGCCCGTTGGGATCGCCTGAGGCGGCTCGGCCGGCCTCGAACGAGCGCGCTGCCACGATCTTGGTGGAGCAGTCGGCGGCGGTGAACCCGTCGCCCGTCTGGCACGTCCCGTGGAAGACGGTGCCGTCGCCCTTCCGGAAGTCGATGCGGGAGCCGTCGAGGTACGGATCCGCCCCGGGCGCCGACCCGAGGGGCTTCCCGGCGAAGGAGGGGTTGTCCGGGGCGATGCCGGTGTCGATCACGCCCACCACGGTGCCCTGGCCGGCCTTGTCGACGCCGCCCACCTTGGACCAGAGACCGCCGTCGCCCTCGAGCCCGAGGAAGCGGGAGTCCGGCGTCGACGTCGTGTGCAGGGTCCGGTCGGGCTCCACGCTCAGCACGTCGCGATCGTGGCCGAGCGCCTGGACCTGGGCCGCCGTCAGCTTGGCCGAGAAGCCGTTCACGGTGAGGGAGTACCGATTGGTCGGCGTGACGCCCGCCGCCTCCGCGGCCGAGTCCTGACGCTGGGTGAGGTGGTCGGAGTAGCGCTGCACGGCGTCCGACTGCGCGTCGAGCCGCGCGCCCGGCTCGACCCGCGTGGGGGCGAGCCCGTCGAGGGTCCCGTCGTACGCGGAGGCGGGCTGATCCCGCAGGGTCACGAGGTAGCTGCCGTCCCCGGCGCCGACGGGGAGGGTGGCGGTCGGAGCGTCGGCCGCGCTGGCCGTCGTGGTGCCGGCCGCGACGAGCGCGAACGCGACGACGCAGGCGGCGATCGGGCGGGACGCGCGGAGGCGCCGCCTCCGATCGGGCCGGAGCGGGTCTCGGTGGATGGGCATGGCTGTTCCCTCCTGTCGCCGGCGTCGGCCGGCTCGTGGATCCGCGGAGCCCGAGATGCGCAGGACGGCACGAGCCCCCGTCGCGGAGTCGCGTCGTCGACGCGATGGGGAGAACCGTAGGGAGGAATCCACGGCCCCCGTCGACCCTCTGCACACGTGACGGTCACGCGAGCATGCGAGAGGCCCCGCCCCCGGAACGGGGGCGGGGCCTCTCGGCGTGCGGCGGCGTCGAATCGACGCCCGCGGGATCAGGCCAGTCGCGTCTGCAGGTTCTCCGCGAGCGACGCGAGGAACTCCTCGGTCGTCTGGTACGGCTGGTCCGGTCCGACGAGCAGCGCGAGGTCCTTCGTCATCTTGCCGCTCTCGACCGTCGTGATGACGACGTCCTCGAGCGTGTCCGCGAAGGTCTTCAGCGCGTCGTTGCCGTCGAGCTTGGCGCGGTGCGCGAGGCCCCGCGTCCAGGCGTAGATCGACGCGATCGGGTTCGTCGACGTGGGCTTGCCCTGCTGGTGCTGGCGGTAGTGGCGCGTGACGGTGCCGTGCGCGGCCTCCGCCTCGACGACCTTGCCGTCGGGCGTGGTGAGCACGCTGGTCATGAGGCCGAGCGAGCCGAAGCCCTGCGCGACGGTGTCCGACTGCACGTCGCCGTCGTAGTTCTTGCAGGCCCAGACGTAGCCGCCCTCCCACTTGAGCGAGGCGGCGACCATGTCGTCGATGAGGCGGTGCTCGTAGGTGAGGCCGGCGGCGTCGAACTGCTCCTTGTATTCGGCCTCGAAGACCTCCTGGAACAGGTCCTTGAAGCGGCCGTCGTAGGCCTTGAGGATCGTGTTCTTGGTGGAGAGGTAGACGGGGTAGTTCCGGGCGAGGCCGTAGGAGAGCGACGCGCGCGCGAAGTCGCGGATCGAGTCGTCGAGGTTGTACATGCCCATCGCGACGCCGGATCCGGGGCTCTGGAACACCTCGAACTGCTGCGGCTCGGAGCCGTCCTTCGGCGTGAAGGTCATCGTGAGCGTGCCCTCGCCCTCGAAGCGGAAGTCGGTGGCGCGGTACTGGTCGCCGAACGCGTGGCGGCCGACGATGATCGGCTTGTTCCAGCCGGGCACGAGGCGCGGGATGTTGCTGATGATGATGGGCTCGCGGAAGATCGTGCCGCCCAGGATGTTGCGGATGGTGCCGTTCGGCGAGCGCCACATCTTCTTCAGGCCGAACTCCTCGACGCGCGCCTCGTCGGGCGTGATCGTGGCGCACTTGACGCCGACGCCGTGCTTCTTGATGGCGTTGGCCGCGTCGACCGTGATCTGGTCGTCGGTCTCGTCGCGCTTCTCGATGCCCAGGTCGTAGTACTCGAGGTCGATGTCGAGGTACGGGTGGATGAGCGTGTCCTTGATGGACTGCCAGATGATGCGCGTCATCTCGTCGCCGTCGAGCTCGACGACGGTCCCCTCTACCTTGATCTTCTCCACGAAGTCCTCCTCATGCTCGTCGGTCGCCTCCGGTGCGCGTCTCCGTCGGCGCGCGCCGGGTCCGGCTCGTCGCCGGTGGATCCGTGGGCCAGCCTACCCGGCGGCCCCTGTCTCTCGACATCGAGACATCGGCGGGTCACGGTCGGATCCGCGCCCCCGGACCGCCTCCCGGCGCCGCCTCGCGACGGAGCCCGCGGCTCCTGGCCCGACGGAGGCCCGCCCGATACCCTGTGGCCATGAGCGACATGACACTGGAAGAGCTGAGCGCCCGCACGATCGTGGCGGCCAACACGCTGACGCTCAAGCCGGGGCAGGAGAACTACGTCGCCCCCGTGTCGCACTCCATCGCCGAGGCCTACGTCAACCCCACCACCGCCTGGCCGCGCGTGGTCGTGGAGGACGGCGAGGTCGTCGGCTTCATCATGGGCAACTTCGACCCCGAGGCCCACGAGGAGATCTTCCGCAGCTGCATCTGGCGCATCAACGTCGACGCGGACGCGCAGGGCCACGGCGTGGGCCGGTTCGCGGTCCTGTCGCTCGCGGACGAGGCCCGCTCGCGCGGATTCGACCGCCTCACGGTCGTGTGGGAGCCGGGCGAGGACGGCCCGGAGGAGTTCTTCACCCACGTCGGCTTCGAGGTCATCGGCGAGACCCAGTACGGCGAGGCCATCGGCGCGCTGGCGCTCTAGCGCGTGGCCGTCTTCGCCACCCCGGGCGAGTTCACCGACCGCGTGCTCGAGGTCGTGGCCGAGATCCCCGCCGGCCGCGTCATGACCTACGGCGACGTCGCCGCCGTGTTCGGCCGCCGCGGTGCCCGCGCGGTGGGCATGGTGCTGCGCTACCACGGCTCGGGGCTCCCCTGGTGGCGCGTGCTCCGCGCGGGCGGGCACCCGCCGACCGGTCTCGCCGACGAGGCCCGTCCCCGGTACGAGGCCGAGGGCACCCCGCTCCTCGACGCCCCGACCGACGCCGGGTACCGCGTCGACCTCGAGGCGGCCCGCTGGTTCCCGTGATCCGCTGACGCCCGGCGATCCGCCGTCCGCCTGGCGGCCGAGCGCGGATCATGCTCCGGGACCACGGCCGGGGCCTCGCGGCCGATGCGCGGCGGACCCCGCTCCGCTGGACTGGGAGCATGCCCCGTCCCCGGTCCGTCCGTCCGCTCGTCGCCCTCCCTCTCACCGTCCTCCTCGTGCTGGCACTCGGCGGCTGCGGCGCGGCGAGCACCGTGGGCGGCATGACCACCCCGGCGGACGCGCGGGTCTACGCCACGGCGGCGGATGCCGGCGGCCGGATCCCGGCGTGGATCCCCGCGGACGCGACCGACGTCCGCATCAAGACGTCGCTCCGCGGCGAGGGCGCGATCCTCGGGTTCCGCTCCGCGACGCCGGCCAACCGGCTGGGCTGCGCCGCCGCGCCCGCCGACGCTGCCGCGCCGTCCGTGCAGGACACCTGGTGGCCGGATCCCTCCCCCGCCGCGAGCATGACGTGCGGCGACGGCTGGCTGGCCGCCGCCGACGGCGAGGCCGTGCACGCGTGGCTGCCGAAGGGCTCCCCCGCGCTCGACCTCTGATCGCGCCGCGCTCGGACGCGACGCGGCCCGGGTGCCTCCCGACGGGAGGCACCCGGGCCGCGTCCGCGCGCCGACGCTAGACCAGCGACTCCCGCCACGCGGCGTGCAGCTGCGAGAAGCGGCCCGTGCCCTGGATGAGCGACTCCGGCGTCCCGTCCTCGACGATGCGGCCCTGCTCCATCACGAGCACGCGATCCGCGATCGCGACGGTCGAGAGCCGGTGCGCGATGATGATCGCCGTCCTGTCCGCGAGCAGCGTCGTGAGGCCCTGCTGCACGAGCCGCTCGCTCGGGATGTCGAGCGAGCTCGTCGCCTCGTCGAGGATCAGCACCGCCGGGTCCGCGAGGAACGCCCGCGCGAACGAGATCAGCTGGCGCTGCCCTGCCGACACCCGGCCGCCGCGCTTGTTCACGTCGGTGTCGTAGCCGTCCGGCAGCGACTCGATGAACGTGTGCGCCCCCACAGCCTCCGCCGCCTCCCGGATCTCGCCCCGCGTCGCGTCGGGCTTGCCGATCGCGATGTTGTCGGCGACGGATCCGGAGAAGAGGTACGCCTCCTGCGTCACCATGACGATGGCGCGGCGCAGGTCCTTCGGGTGCAGGTCGCGGAGGTCGATCCCATCGAGCGCAACGCGCCCGCCCGACGGGTCGTAGAACCGGGAGATGAGCTTCGCGAGCGTGGTCTTGCCCGCTCCGGTGGATCCGACGAGCGCGATGGTCTGCCCCGCCGGCATGTCGAGGTCGAAGCGCGGCAGGATCGTCTTGCCCTTCCCGTAGCCGAACTCGACGCCCTCGAAGGAGACGTGGCCCGTGGACTCCCACAGGTCGACCGGCTTCACGGGATCCGGCACGCTCGGCTCCTCCTCGAGCACGCCGGAGATCTTCTCGAGCGCGGCCGACGCCGACTGGTAGCTGTTGTAGAACATCGCCATGTCCTGCGCCGGCCCGAAGAACTGCCGCGTGTAGAGCACGACCGCGAGCAGCGCGCCGATGCCGAGCTGCCCGTCCGCGACGCGGAGGCCGCCGACCAGGAGCACCACGGCGACCGTGACGTTGCCGATGAGGATGAGGCCCGGGTCGAAGATCCCGAAGACCTGGATCACGCGCATGTTGGTGTCGCGGTAGCCCTCGACGTGCTCGGAGAACTCCTCCGCGTTGCGCTTCTCCTTGCGGAAGGCCTTGACCGCGCGTATGCCCGTCATCGTCTCCACGAAGTGCACGATGAGTCGCGCCGACTTCACGCGCGTCTGGCGGAACAGCGCCTGCGACTTCACGGCGAACCAGAGGCTCAGGAAGAACAGGGGCACGAGCGCCGCGAGCAGCACGAGGCCGGACACCCAGTCGAAGGAGAACAGCGCGATGGCGGTGAACGCCATGTAGAGCGCGCCCTGCACGAGCTGGTTGATGCCGCCGTTCAGCAGCTCCCGGATCGAGTCGAGGTCGCTCGTCTGGCGGGAGATGATCCGGCCGGACGTGTACGTCTCGTGGAACTCCAGGCTCAGCTTCTGCGTGTGCAGGAACATGCGCTTGCGGAGGTCGAGGAGGATCTCCTGCGCGATGCGCGCCGACATCACCTGGTACTTCGCCACCAGCACGGCGCCCGTGATCGCGACGAGCACGTACGCGCCGATCACGAGCGCGAGCAGCGTGGCGTCGCCCGTGTCGAGCAGCGACGGCAGCGCGCGGTCGAGGCCGACGCCGATGAGGGCGGGGCCGGCGACGTTCGCGGCGGTGGCCACGAGGATCGTCGCGGCCGTGAGGATCAGCGTCCGCTTGACCGGCTGGATGGTGCTGACGAGCAGCCTGGTCGAGCGACGGCGGATCTGCTTGCTCTCGGCACGGGAGAAGTCGTCCCTCTCCTCGCCGGTGACCCCGGTGACGCTCATGCTGAGGCCTCCTCGCGCACGGTGTTCCCTTCCACGTCCAGGCTCGAGATGACGAACCGGTAGTGCTCGCTCGTGGCGAGCAGGTCGGAGTGCCGGCCGACCGCGGTGATGCGGCCGTCCTGCATGAGCGCCACCCGGTCCGCGAGCATCACGGTCGAGGGGCGGTGCGCCACGATCAGCGCGGTGGTGGATGCAAGCACGCGGCGCAGCGCCGCCTCGACGAGCGCCTCCGTGTCGACGTCGAGCGCCGAGAGCGGGTCGTCGAGGACCAGCACGTCGGGTGCCGCGGCGACCGCGCGCGCGAGCGCGAGCCGCTGCCGCTGTCCGCCGGAGAGGCTCAGCCCCTCCTCGCCCACGGTCGTCTCGACGCCGTCGGGCAGGTCGTGCACGAAGCCGGCCTGCGCGATGTCGAGCGCCTCCTGCAGCACCCGCTCCGCCTCGGGCCCGCCGTCGGAGAGGTCCGGGCGACCGAGCAGCACGTTGTCGCGGACGCTCGAGGAGAACAGCGTCGCGTCCTCGAACGCCATCGCGATGCGACGGCGCAGCTCCTCGAGCCCGAGGTCGCGGATGTCCACGCCGTCGAGCTCGATGCTGCCGCCCGTCACGTCGTAGAGCCGCGTAGTCAGCGCCGTGAGCGTCGACTTGCCGCAGCCCGTGACGCCGACGAGCGCCATCGTCTCCCCGGGCTGCAGGTCGAGGTCCACCCCGTCGATCAGGTCGGCCTGGCCCGGGACGGCGTCCTGGTAGCGGAAGCGCGCGCCGCGGAACACGAGGTGGCCACGCGGCTCGGCGATGCGCACGGGCGTCGTGGGATCCGTGATCACGTCCTCCTCGTCCATCACCTCGAAGTAGCGGTCGATGGCCGTCCGCGCGTCGAAGGTCATCGACAGGAGGAAGCCCACCGACTCGATCGGCCAGCGCAGCACCGCGGCGGTGGCGAAGAACGCCACGAGGTCGCCCACCGAGATCTGCCCGCCCGCGGCGAGCAGCACGCCGCCGAGCAGCGCGAGCGCGAAGGTCAGGTCGGGCACCAGCAGCAGCCACAGCCAGATGCCGGCGATGGCCTTCGCCTTCTTGATCTCCGTGCCGCGCAGCTCCTCCGCCTGCTCGGCGAACGCGTCGTGCATGTGCTTGCCGCGACCAAACGCCTTGAGCACGCGGATCCCGTGCACCGACTGCTCGACGCTCGTGGCGAGGTCGCCGGACTGGTCCTGGCTGAGCCGCGCCACCGAGGAGTACTTCTGCTCGAAGAGGTAGCCGTAGACCCAGAGCGGGATGGAGCAGACGAGGAAGCCGAGGCCCAGGCGCCAGTCGATGGAGACCAGGAACCCGATGCCCACGAGGATCGTGAGGATGTTGACGATGAACAGCACCAGGCCGAACGCCATCCAGCGGCGGATGAGGTTGAGGTCGCTGACCATGCGCGACAGGAGCTGGCCGCTCTGCCACCGGTCGTGGAACGCGACCGGGAGCCGCTGCAGCTTCCGGTAGAACGCGTTCCGCATGTCCGCCTCCATGAGCGTGCCGGGCTTCAGCACGAACCAGCGGCGGAGGGCGATCATCGCGGCCTCGAGGATCCCGAGGCCGAGGATCAGGAGCACGGCGGGCACCACGGCGGCGGAGTCGCCGTCGCCGAGCGGGCCGTCGACGAGACCGCGGAGGATCTGCGGGATGACGAGCGACAGCAGCGAGCCGACGAGCGCCACCACCATGCCCGCGATGATGCTGGGCATGGCGGGCCGGGCGAACGGCAGCAGCCGCATGAGCACGGCGATGGTGCCGGGCCGGGGGCCGTGCCGCTCGGACGGCGCCTGGTCGGGCGATGCGGGCGGTGAGGTGGACACGTGTCATTCCTTCGGTAGTCGGCCGATGCGCGGCCGGACGTGCGGGGCGGCCGCGCGCGTCAGGACGCGCGCGACGGAGGATGGGGGGATCTGGTCGGGAGCAGGAGAGGATGCCCGCCGGCTCGGGATCGGTGGATCGGACGCGGGACGCCTGCGTCCGAGTGATGCGGAGATCGAGATCCGGTGCCCCGACGTCCTGCATGCGGGAGGAGGAGCGGCGTCGCCGGCACGACCGGTCACGGTCGTGGGCCGTGCGCGGGACGCCGCGGCGTCGCGCACGACCGGTGGGCTAGCGGAGCGGACCGAGGGACGCCGGGGTCACGGCGACGGCCGCCGTGCCGATCCGGCTCGAGGTCGTGCGTGCGTCTGTCGTCGATGTCGTGGTCATGACACCCTCCCTGGCTGCGTATGCGATTCACGTGTGGGCCGCACCGATCGACCACGTGAATGGCCGCCCCAGGCAGCCTTCCAGGATATGGAGCGCGGGCCACGCGCACAAGAGCCCGGCCCGCATCCGAGGATGCGGGCCGGGCTCTCATGCGAGGCGGAGGCGTGCGCGTCGCCGGACCGCAGTGCGGCCGCGAGCGTCGCCGGCGTCAGCCGATGCGGACCGACAGGCAGGTGACGCAGCCTTCGAGCTTCTCGAACTCGCTGATGTCCACGGCCACGACCTCGTAGCCCAGGCTCCGGAGCAGGTCAGCCGTGCGGGGTGCGGCAGCCGAGAGGAGCAGCGTGTGCGCGTCGAGCGCGACGACGGCCGTGCCCTCCGCCTCGGGGACGGGGAGGAACGACGGGAACAGTCGCGGCTCGTCGACCAGCGGCTCGTATCCGATGACGGTGCCGTCCGGGAGTGCCGTGACCTGCGACTTGAGGTGCAGGGTGCGGCTGACCGGGACGCCCACCACCGCGTAACCGAGCGGGCCGGCGATCTCGCGCAGGCGCTGGATCCCCGCGGCGTTGGTCCGTCCGCTGGCACCCACGTAGACCGTGCGCCCGACCTCGAGGACGTCTCCCCCGTCGATCGTCGCGGGCAGGTCGATGGATGTCACATCCAGGTCCATGTCCTCCAGAGCGCGCTCCACACCGGCGCGCTCGCCACGGCGGGAGTCCGCCCCGGAGGTGAGCAGCACGGCCGTGCTGCCGAGCACCAGCACGGCGTCCTCCACGAAGACCGAGTCGGGGTGGTCGTCGGCCGGCGGGACCTCCCGGGTCGACCATCCGCTCTCCTCGAGGGCGAGCACGTAGCGCTCCCACTGCTGGTCCGCGAGCTCGGAGTCGATGGGACGGCGGTCCAGGTGCGTCAGCTCGCCCTCAGCGAGCCGCGAGGAGGGGATCCGCACGAGTGCCACGCGCTCCCGGACGACCACGTCGCTACCCGCGCCCCCGAGCCGGTTCCACAGACGTCGACCGAGGAGGACGGACGCCAGCGAGACCCCGAGGACGAACATGAGGTTGAGCCCGAGGAGCGTCTCCAGCAGCGGGCTGACGATGTCGCCGGAGATGGCGGCGCCCTGGCCCATGGCACCGACGAGGCTGCCGATCAGCGCACCGGCCACCGCAGCGGCCACGGAACCGAGGATCGACGTCCACAGACGGCGGTGCATCCCGACGCCCGCGAGGGCGGCGAGGAGCACGAAGGCCACCAGCGTGTGGACGGTCCAGTAGTCGAGCAGCGTCACCAGCACAGCCGCGCCCGGCTGGTTGGCGCTGAAGAGCGTCAGCACGCTGAAGAGGAGACCGAGGATCGCGGAGACACCCGCGGACACGAGGGCCGCGGACAACGCCCTGCCGAGCGGGACACCGGCACTCGGTCGAGCGGAGCTCGAGTCGGGCTTCCGCGTGATCGCGGGTGTCTTGGACGCGTCCCCCGCCGCGTGGTCTCGGGGCTGGCCGGGTGTGCGGTCGTTCTCGCGGGATTCGGTCACGAACGACGACGATAACGGCAGCTGTTATGACCGCCATGTGAGAGGGCTGACAGCAACGCGCGGAAGGACGCATTCCACAGCACTACCGGGCGCGATCCCGTACGCGATAGCGGTGACGGCACGCGACGGCGGGAGCGTGGACGAGAGGGCATCCGCGTTCGCAGAGCCAAGGCGCCTCGCGGGCCCGTCACCGGTGAGCCCGTATCCGCTCGTTAACGCGAGAAGGCCCGTCGCACGATGTGCGACGGGCCTCCCCGATCATTCTCAAGTTAAGTCCGGCGGTGTCCTACTCTCCCACAGGGTCCCCCCTGCAGTACCATCGGCGCTGAGAGTCTTAGCTTCCGGGTTCGGAATGTAACCGGGCGTTTCCCTCTCGCTATGGCCGCCGAAACACCTCATACACACCCCACAGGGCATGAAATCTGTGATGAATCGACCAGTCAAGCTGGTTGTTCAATTAGCACCCGACCGTATATCGGGAACCACATAGTGGACGCAAGCAAAGTGTTTTCAAGATATCGGCTTATTAGTACAGGTCAGCTCCACGAGTCTTTAGTCCTCGCTTCCACATCCTGCCTATCAACCCGGTAGTCTAGCCGGGAGCCTTCACCCTAAAAGGGATGGAAATCTCATCTCGAAGCCGGCTTCCCGCTTAGATGCTTTCAGCGGTTATCCGTTCCGAACGTAGCTAATCAGCGGTGCTCCTGGCGGAACAACTGACACACCAGAGGTTCGTCCATCCCGGTCCTCTCGTACTAGGGATAGATCTTCTCAAATTTCCTACGCGCGCAGCGGATAGGGACCGAACTGTCTCACGACGTTCTAAACCCAGCTCGCGTACCGCTTTAATGGGCGAACAGCCCAACCCTTGGGACCTACTCCAGCCCCAGGATGCGACGAGCCGACATCGAGGTGCCAAACCATGCCGTCGATATGGACTCTTGGGCAAGATCAGCCTGTTATCCCCGAGGTACCTTTTATCCGTTGAGCGACAGCGCTTCCACAAGCCACTGCCGGATCACTAGTCCCGACTTTCGTCCCTGCTCGACTTGTCAGTCTCACAGTCAAGCTCCCTTGTGCACTTACACTCGACACCTGATTACCAACCAGGTTGAGGGAACCTTTGGGCGCCTCCGTTACTTTTTAGGAGGCAACCGCCCCAGTTAAACTACCCACCAGGCACTGTCCCTGAACCGGATTACGGTTCGAAGTTAGATATCCAGAGTGACCAGAGTGGTATTTCAACAATGACTCCACCCGAACTAGCGTCCGAGCTTCACAGTCTCCCACCTATCCTACACAAGCCACACCGAACACCAATACCAAGCTGTAGTAAAGGTCACGGGGTCTTTCCGTCCTGCTGCGCGTAACGAGCATCTTTACTCGTAGTGCAATTTCGCCGAGTTCGCGGTTGAGACAGCTGGGAAGTCGTTACGCCATTCGTGCAGGTCGGAACTTACCCGACAAGGAATTTCGCTACCTTAGGATGGTTATAGTTACCACCGCCGTTTACTGGGGCTTAAATTCTCAGCTTCGCACTTGCGTGCTAACCGTTCCTCTTAACCTTCCAGCACCGGGCAGGCGTCAGTCCGTATACATCGTCTTGCGACTTAGCACGGACCTGTGTTTTTAGTAAACAGTCGCTTCCCACTGGTCTCTGCGGCCTTCAAACGCTTCAGGAGTAAATCCCTACACGCCTCAGGCCCCCCTTCTCCCGAAGTTACGGGGGCATTTTGCCGAGTTCCTTAACCACGATTCTCTCGATCTCCTTAGTATTCTCTACCTGACCACCTGAGTCGGTTTGGGGTACGGGCGATTGGAACCTCGCGTCGATGCTTTTCTCGGCAGCATAGGATCACTGATTTCGTCCGTGAGGACTACCCATCGGGTCTCAGGCTACATAGAAGACGGATTTGCCTATCTTCTGCCCTACATCCTTAGACCGGGACAACCATCGCCCGGCTCAGCTACCTTCCTGCGTCACACCTGTTAATACGCTAAACGCGCCAGCGTAGGGTCGTGTGCTAGGCCAAGACCGTCACCCCGAAGGGATCGAATCAAGGATTCAGACACTTAGCATTACTGGATTGTCTTGGGCGGTTCTTCATCGGTACGGGAATATCAACCCGTTGTCCATCGACTACGCCTGTCGGCCTCGCCTTAGGTCCCGACTTACCCAGGGCGGATTAGCCTGGCCCTGGAACCCTTGGTCTTTCGGAGGACGGGTTTCTCACCCGTCTTTCGCTACTCATGCCTGCATTCTCACTCGTGTGGCCTCCACGGCTGGTTCACACCGCCGCTTCGCTGGCCACACGACGCTCTCCTACCCATCCATACGGCTGGACCACGAAGGCCTGCCTATAATATAAATGCCACAACTTCGGTGGCGTGCTTGAGCCCCGTTACATTGTCGGCGCGGAATCACTTGACCAGTGAGCTATTACGCACTCTTTCAAGGGTGGCTGCTTCTAAGCCAACCTCCTGGTTGTCTATGCAACTCCACATCCTTTCCCACTTAGCACGCGCTTAGGGACCTTAGATGGTGGTCTGGGTTGTTTCCCTCTCGACGATGAAGCTTATCCCCCACCGTCTCACTGCTGCGCTCTCACTTACCGGCATTCGGAGTTTGGCTGAAGTCAGTAACCTTTTGGGGCCCATCGTCCATCCAGTAGCTCTACCTCCGGCAAGAAACACGCAACGCTGCACCTAAATGCATTTCGGAGAGAACCAGCTATCACGAAGTTTGATTGGCCTTTCACCCCTATCCACAGCTCATCCCCTCCATTTTCAACTGAAGTGGGTTCGGTCCTCCACGACGTCTTACCGTCGCTTCAACCTGGCCATGGATAGATCACTTCGCTTCGGGTCTAGAACATGCGACTCATACGCCCTATTAAGACTCGCTTTCGCTACGGCTGCCCCTCACGGGTTAACCTCGCCACATATCACTAACTCGCAGGCTCATTCTTCAAAAGGCACGCTGTCACACCAACAAGGGTGCTCCAACGGTTTGTAAGCAAACGGTTTCAGGTACTATTTCACTCCCCTCCCGGGGTACTTTTCACCTTTCCCTCACGGTACTTGTCCGCTATCGGTCATCTGGGAGTATTTAGGCTTATCAGGTGGTCCTGACAGATTCACACGGGATTTCTCGGGCCCCGTGCTACTTGGGATACTCTCCGGACAGGCGACGACATTTCGACTACGGGGTTCGCACCCTCTGTGACTGGCCTTTCAAGACCATTCGTCTATATCGCGCTCATTGCCCTCACAGCTCGGTAGAACTGTACGGAAAGTCCCGCAACCCCGACCATGCAACTCCTACCGGATATCACACATGATCGGTTTGGCCTCTTCCGGTTTCGCTCGCCACTACTAACGGAATCGCTTTTGCTTTCTCTTCCTGTGGGTACTGAGATGTTTCACTTCCCCACGTTCCCTCTACCCGCCCTATATATTCAGGCGGGAGTCACCAGGTCACCCAAAGGGCCTGGCGGGGTTTCCCCATTCGGAAATCCTCGGATCAAAGCTCTATTATCAGCTCCCCGAGGCTTATCGCAGATTTATACGTCCTTCTTCGGCTCCAGATGCCAAGGCATCCACCGTTTGCTCTTAGAATCTTGAAATCACATGAGATTGAATCGTTTCGCCTCCCCTAGAGGAGACAGAATTGACCAATGATCTATAAATAGATCTTTGTGATCGACCGGAAAACCGGTGAATCTAAGATGCTCGCGTCCACTGTGTAGTTCTCAATATACGGGCGGTACCCCACCACCATCCACTCAGGGACGACGGAAAGGGTCCGACAAGAAACCAGACACACCCCGAAAGATGCGGCCCGGTCCCTCAGGACCCAACAGCGTGCAACATGCCCTCGACACACCGAACCACGTTCCCACCCCCAAGGAGGCGTACTAGCAGCCCGACACATCAGCCGGCATCAATGTCAATGTTCCACCCATGAGCGCCACCGCCAGAACAGACGCCTGACGCGTGACTTGGCACCATTGATCTCCCTGTATACAGAGGAGAGGTGCACATGCTCCTTAGAAAGGAGGTGATCCAGCCGCACCTTCCGGTACGGCTACCTTGTTACGACTTAGTCCTAATCACCGATCCCACCTTCGACAGCTCCTCCCTTGCGGTTAGGCCACTGGCTTCGGGTGTTACCGACTTTCATGACTTGACGGGCGGTGTGTACAAGGCCCGGGAACGTATTCACCGCAGCGTTGCTGATCTGCGATTACTAGCGACTCCGACTTCATGAGGTCGAGTTGCAGACCTCAATCCGAACTGAGACCGGCTTTTTGGGATTCGCTCCACCTTACGGTATCGCAGCCCTTTGTACCGGCCATTGTAGCATGCGTGAAGCCCAAGACATAAGGGGCATGATGATTTGACGTCATCCCCACCTTCCTCCGAGTTGACCCCGGCAGTCTCCTATGAGTTCCCACCATTACGTGCTGGCAACATAGAACGAGGGTTGCGCTCGTTGCGGGACTTAACCCAACATCTCACGACACGAGCTGACGACAACCATGCACCACCTGTATACCGACCTTGCGGGGCACACATCTCTGCATGTTTCCGGTATATGTCAAGCCTTGGTAAGGTTCTTCGCGTTGCATCGAATTAATCCGCATGCTCCGCCGCTTGTGCGGGCCCCCGTCAATTCCTTTGAGTTTTAGCCTTGCGGCCGTACTCCCCAGGCGGGGAACTTAATGCGTTAGCTGCGACACGGAGACCGTGGAATGGTCCCCACATCTAGTTCCCAACGTTTACGGCATGGACTACCAGGGTATCTAATCCTGTTCGCTCCCCATGCTTTCGCTCCTCAGCGTCAGTTACGGCCCAGAGATCTGCCTTCGCCATCGGTGTTCCTCCTGATATCTGCGCATTCCACCGCTACACCAGGAATTCCAATCTCCCCTACCGCACTCTAGTCTGCCCGTACCCACTGCAGACCCGAGGTTGAGCCTCGGGATTTCACAGCAGACGCGACAAACCGCCTACGAGCTCTTTACGCCCAATAATTCCGGACAACGCTTGCACCCTACGTATTACCGCGGCTGCTGGCACGTAGTTAGCCGGTGCTTTTTCTGCAGGTACCGTCACTTTCGCTTCTTCCCTACTAAAAGAGGTTTACAACCCGAAGGCCGTCATCCCTCACGCGGCGTTGCTGCATCAGGCTTGCGCCCATTGTGCAATATTCCCCACTGCTGCCTCCCGTAGGAGTCTGGGCCGTGTCTCAGTCCCAGTGTGGCCGGTCACCCTCTCAGGCCGGCTACCCGTCGTAGGCTTGGTGAGCCATTACCTCACCAACAACCTGATAGGCCGCGAGTCCATCCCCAACCGAAATTCTTTCCACGACCAGACCATGCGGCCAATCGTCATATCCGGTATTAGCTACCATTTCTAGCAGTTATCCCAGAGTCGGGGGCAGGTTACTCACGTGTTACTCACCCGTTCGCCACTGATCCGCCAGAGCAAGCTCTGACATCACCGTTCGACTTGCATGTGTTAAGCACGCCGCCAGCGTTCGTCCTGAGCCAGGATCAAACTCTCCATAAATGCTTAAACGCACGACCACCCGAAAGCAGCCGGCACATCTAAAGCCAGACGTGAACGGGAATCGAACACGAACCAGCAAGTTTGAAACCGACAGAACAAATCATTACTGACTTGCTTGTTTGTTTAAATGTATTCCAAAGGAATCCGAAACGAGCATCCGAAGGACACCCGCAACGGGTATTTGGCATTTGACATTGTGCACGCTGTTGAGTTCTCAAGGAACGGACGCTCCCGACACCGACCATCACAGCCAGCCATCGGAGCTCACACTCCACCGCTCCCCGTGGGAGTGATCCAGACCACACAGGCCCAGCACTCACGTCGGAAGCAGAATCAGACCCTAGCTCAGTTGATGGTAAACACGCAACCCTCAGGGCCACGGCAACTTCTGTTTCACCAGGATCATCACCCACCAGAACAGCTCCGGAAGCCTTCCAGCTTCCCGCCCGTTCCGGCGACAAGAGGAGACATTACGCGGACCACCCCACCCCCGCAAAACAACCCGCATCCCGGGCGTGTCGCAACGGCCTCACGCAGGCGGCGGAGCGGCGGCCCCGGGGGACCGCCGCCGCGCGCATCAGTGGAAGAAGTGGCGCTCGCCCGTGAAGTACATGGCGACGCCCGCGGCGCGAGCGGCCTCGACGACCTCCTCGTCGCGAACCGACCCTCCGGGCTGGACCACCGCGCGGACGCCGGCGTCGAGCAGGACCTGCAGACCGTCGGCGAACGGGAAGAACGCGTCGGACGCGGCCACCGATCCGGATGCCCGGTCGCCCGCGCGCTGCACGGCGAGCTGACACGAGTCCACCCGGTTGACCTGACCCATGCCCACGCCGACGGAAGCCCCGTGGTGGGCGAGCAGGATCGCGTTCGACTTCACCGCCCGACAGGCCTTCCACGCGAACTCGAGGTCCGCGAGCGTCTGCTCGTCCACGGGTTCGCCGGTGGCCAGGGTCCAGGTCGTCGAGAGGCGCGTGCCGTCCGTGGGGAAGGCGTCGCCGGACTGGACGAGGTAGCCGCCCGAGATCTGGCGGGCCTCGAGCTCTTCGCGGTGGTACCCCTCGGGGAGAGTGAGCAACCGGAGGTTCTTCTTCGTCTTGAGCAGCGTGAGCGCGTCGTCGTCGAACCCGGGGGCGACGAGCACCTCCGTGAAGATCTCCTTCACCGTCTCCGCCATCCCCAGCGTGACCGTGCGGTTCGCCGCGATCACTCCCCCGAAGGCCGAGACGGGATCGCAGTCATGCGCGCTCCGGTGCGCGGCGGCGATCGCGTCGACCGCGCGGGGCGCCGCGACGGCGATGCCGCAGGGGTTGGCGTGCTTGATGATGGCCACCGCCGGCTCCGCGAAGTCGTAGGCGGCTCGCACCGCCGCATCCGCGTCGACGAAGTTGTTGTAGGACATCTCCTTGCCGTGCAGCTGCGTCGCCTGGGCGATGCCGACGCCATCGGGCCGTCGGTAGAGCGCGGCGTCCTGGTGGGAGTTCTCCCCGTACCGGAGCACCTGGGCCAGCTCGCCCCCGACGTCCCAGCTCGCAGGCCAGGCGGGGGCGGCCTGATCGGAGGATCCTGCGCCGACGACGGTCGACCGGAAGTAGTCGGCGACCGCGCGGTCGTAGTCGGCCGTGTGCGCGAAGGCCGCGGCCGCGAGCCGGCGCCGCTGCTCGAGGGTGGTGCCCCCGGAGCCCACGGCCTGGATCACCTCGTCGTAGCTCGACGGCGACACGACGATCGCGACGTTCGCGTGGTTCTTGGCGGACGCGCGCACCATGGCGGGGCCGCCGATGTCGATCTGCTCGATCACGTCCGAGGCGGGGGCGCCCGACGCCACCGTCTCGACGAACGGGTAGAGGTTCACGACCACGAGCTGGAACGGGGAGATGCCGAGCTCCGCCAGCTGCGCCTCGTGCGACTCGAGCCGGAGGTCGGCGAGCAGACCGGCGTGGACCGCGGGGTGCAGCGTCTTGACGCGTCCGTCGAGCGACTCCGGGAACCCGGTCACGTCCTGCACCTGCGTCACGGGGAAGCCCGCCTCGGCGATGGTGCTCGCGGTGGATCCGGTGGAGACGATCTCGACCCCGGCCTCCGCGAGCGCAGCGGCCAGCTCGAGCAGCCCCGTCTTGTCGCTGACGGAGACGAGGGCGCGCGTCACCTCCACGCCGTCTCGATCACGGAACAGGGACGGGTCGTGACGGGGTCCGCTCATGCCGGGGACAGCTCCTTGAGGTCGATGGTGCCGAGGGAGATCGCGCGCACCGTGTCGACGAGGAGCCTGCGCTCCACGACCTTGATGCGCTCGTGCAGGGTGTGCTCGGTGTCGCCGGGATCCACGGGCACGCGCTCCTGCGCGAGCACCGGCCCGGTGTCGACCCCGGTGTCGACGACGATGATGGACGCCCCGGAGCTCGTGGCCCCGGCGGCGATGGCGTCCCGGACGGCGTGGGCACCCGGGAACTCCGGCAGGTACGCCGGATGCGTGTTGACGATGCGAGGCGCGAACGCCGCCACGGCGCGCGGCGGCAGGAGGCGCATGAAGCCGCTGAGGACCACCAGGTCGGGTTCCCAGCCGGCGATGGCCGCCGCGAGCTCGTCGCCCCAGGCCGCGCGGTCGGGGAAGCTCGCGAACGGGACCGTGAAGGTGGGGATGCCGCGCTCCTCGGCGAAGCGGAGGCCGTCGGCATCGCGATCGGCCCCGACCGCGATCACCCGCGCGGGGTAGTCCGCATGGTCGGCCGCCTGGAGGAGGGCGTGGAGGTTGGTCCCGCTGCCGGAGATGAGGACGACCACGTTGAGCACCCGCACAGCCTATCCGCGTCCCTCGGGGCTGCGCCGGACGAGGGGGGCCATCAGGCCGGACACGAACATGCCCGCCACGGACGCCACGCCGATCTCGAGGAACGCGGCGAGGAGGATCCACCCGGCTGCCGGTCCCACGTCGGCCAGGCGGCCCGGTCCCGCGGCTCCGCCGGAGAGGACCGCCAGCAGGGCGAGCACGACGGCGCCGACGAGGCCCATGCCCAGACCCGCGCCGAGGAACCACGGCCAGCGCCGCGCCTCGGGCTCGGGGATCCGGGCGACCCGCGGGGACAGCGCGACAGCGGCGACGAAGGAGACGACGACCGGGACGAGGATCCCCAGGTAGCCGAGGTCGAACGCCCCCTGCGGCAGGATCCCCAGGACGGGCACGGACGGGATCGGGCCGACGGTCGTGCCGAGCGGCGAGATGGATGACCCGGTGCCGAGGGCGAAGCCGGGGCCGATGAGCCACGACGCCGCCCACATCACCAGGTTCGGCAGGAGCGCGATCTGCGCCAGCGTGAGGGCGACGCCGCCGACGATCCCCGTCTGCAGCGTCTCGTAGAGGGTGATGACGGTCGCGTACTGGAGGCCGAGCAGCACGGCGACGACGATGGCGGAGATCGCCACGACTCCGAAGGCCGCGGCCGCTCCACCGCGGACGGCCGTGGCCGCGAGGGAGGCCGCGCCGTCCGGCAGGCGGTCGAGCGCACCGCGGGCGCTCCGGATGGCACCGGCCGCGCGGCCGGACGACAGGGACCCCCACCACCGGCGGGCCCTCGCTCGATCGGCGCGCGCGATCCCGCCGACGAGGAGGCCGAGCGCGAGGACGAGCGTCGGCAGGATCGCCCCGCGCCCGACGGCCGGGGAGACGCCATCGTGCTGCGCCGCGAGCGCGAGGCCGAGGGACAGCACGGCGGTCGTCGCCACGGCGGAGAACGCGCCGACGCCGGGGTGGTCGGTCTCGACGATGCGGCGACCGGCGCGGATGCCGAGCAGGAGCGTGAGGAGCGCGAAGCCCAGCGGCGCGAGCGTGAGCGCGAACGGGGCGTCCACGCCCGGGAGGCCGAGGGAGGACGCGAGCGACGGATCCAGCGACGCCGAGAGCGGCACGCCGTGCCCGAGGAGCCAGAGGTCGACCGCGGTGCGCGCGAAGACGCCCCAGTCGATCTGCAGGTCGTACTGGCCGGCCCACAGCGCCGTGAGCGGAACGAGGGGCAGGGCGACGCCGACCCCCACCACCAGGAGCGCCTCGAGTGCCGCGAACAGGGCGGTTGCGTGTCGGTTCATGCCTCGACGACCCTACCGGCCGGGCCATGCGCGACCCGTCGGGCGACGGGCGCGCCGGGGCATCCGCGGGCCGATCCGCATGTGAAGGACCCGGGCACGACGACGGCCCGCATCCACCGGGGATGCGGGCCGTCGTCGTGCGCTCCCGAGCGCGTCGTCGCTACAGGGCGGCGAAGACCTCGCGGAGGAGGTTGGCCGTCTCGGTCGGCGTCTTGCCGACCTTGACGCCCGAGGCCTCGAGGGCCTCCTTCTTGCCCTGGGCCGTGCCGCTGCCGCCGGACACGATGGCGCCGGCGTGGCCCATGGTCTTGCCCTCGGGCGCGGTGAAGCCCGCGACGTACGCGACGACCGGCTTGGTGACGTGGGCCTTGATGTACTCGGCCGCGCGCTCCTCGGCGTCGCCGCCGATCTCGCCGATCATGACGATGGCGCGCGTCTCCGGGTCGGCCTCGAACGCCTCGAGGGCGTCGATGTGCGTGGTGCCGATGATCGGGTCGCCGCCGATGCCGATGGCGGTCGAGATGCCGAGGTCGCGCAGCTCGAACATCATCTGGTAGGTGAGCGTGCCCGACTTCGACACCAGGCCGATGGGGCCGGCCTCGGTGATGGTGGCCGGGATGATGCCGGCGTTCGACTTGCCGGGGCTGATGATGCCAGGGCAGTTCGGGCCGACGATCCGGGTCTTCCCGCCCGTGCTCTTGGCGTGCGACCAGAACTCGGCGGAGTCCTTGACGGGGATGCCCTCGGTGATGACGACCGCGAGCGGGATGGCGGCGTCGATCGCCTCCACCACGGCGCTCTTCGCGAACGCCGGCGGGACGAAGATGACCGACACGTCGGCGCCCGTCTCCGCCATGGCCTCGGCGACGGAGCCGAAGATCGGGAGCTCGACGCCCTCGATCGTGACCGTGCTGCCGGCCTTGCGCGGGTTGACGCCGCCGACGACCTTGCTCCCGGACGCGAGCATGCGGCCCGCGTGCTTGGTGCCCTCGGACCCGGTGAGGCCCTGGACGATGATCTTGCTGTTCTCGTCGAGAAGAATCGACATGTGCTGTTCCTGTTCTCTCTCGGGAGTTAAGCGGCGGCCAGCTCGGCGGCCTTGTCGGCTGCCTCGTCCATGGTGCCGACGACGGTGACGAGGGGGTGCGCGCGCTCCTCGAGGATGCGGCGGCCCTCCTCGACGTTGTTGCCGTCGAGGCGGACGACGAGCGGCTTGGTGGCGGCGTCGCCCAGCTTGTCGAGCGCGCCGACGATGCCGTTCGCGACCGCGTCGCACGACGTGATGCCGCCGAAGACGTTGACGAAGACGCTCGTGACCTGCTCGTCGCCGAGGATGACGTCGAGGCCGGCGGCCATGACCTCGGCCGACGCTCCGCCGCCGATGTCGAGGAAGTTCGCCGGGCGCACGCCGCCGTGCTGCTCGCCGGCGTAGCTGACGACGTCGAGCGTCGACATGACGAGGCCCGCGCCGTTGCCGATGATGCCGACCTGGCCGTCGAGCTTGACGTAGTTGAGGTCCGACTCCTTGGCCTTGGCCTCGAGCGGATCCGCGGCGGCCGCGTCCTCGAGGGCGGCGTGGCCCTCGTGGCGGAAGCCGGCGTTCTCGTCGAGCGTGACCTTGCCGTCGAGGGCGATGATGTCGCCCGACTCCGTGAGGACGAGCGGGTTGACCTCGACGAGCGTCGCGTCCTCATCCCGGTAGACCCACCAGAGGCGCTCGAAGACGGGCGCGACCTTGGCGATGAGCTCCTCGGGGAACGAGGCGGCGCGGGCGATCTCCTCGGCCTTGGCGGCGTCGATGCCGGCGACCGGGTCGATCTCGATGCGGGCGAGCGCCTCGGGCCGGGTGACCGCGAGCTCCTCGATCTCCATGCCGCCCTCGTAGCTGGCGAGGCACAGGTAGGAGCGCTCGGCGCGGTCGAGGAGGATCGAGAAGTAGAACTCCTGCGCGATGCGGGCGCCTGCCGCGACCATCACGCGGTGCACGGTGTGGCCCTTGATGTCGAGCCCGAGGATGGACTGCGCCGCCTCGTGCGCCGCGTCGGCGCTCTGGGCGACCTTGACGCCGCCGGCCTTGCCTCGGCCTCCGGTCTTCACCTGCGCCTTCACGACGACGGTGCCGCCGAGCTTCTCGGCCGCGGCACGCACCTCCTCGGCGGTGTCGGCGACGATCCCCGGGAGGACCGGGACGCCGTAGGACTCGAAGAGGTCCCTGGCCTGGTATTCGAAAAGATCCACGCGTGTCATCCCATCCGCACCCGCGCCAGGCGGTTACGTGCGTCGTTCGAGGCTGCGGTGCCACGACCGTCTGGTGGCGGCACCCGGTGTGTTGCGGCTGGTCGACGCGCCCGCCGCCCACCTGCGTGGGCCGGCCCGCCGCGTCGACGACCGTGGAGAGCCTATCGGGTCGCGGGTGCGCCGGTCCGGGTGCGCCGGGACCGTGCGCCGATGCGCGATCGGCGGCCTGGGGAGGGAGACTGGGCGGATGAGCCCGAGGACGCATCCCGCTCGTCGGCCAGGTGGATCCATCCGGGACATCGCGGGCGAGGGAATCCTCCTGGCGGCGGGGGCGCGGGCGATCCTGCTCCAGGTCGCCGACCCTGCCGTGGCACGCGGCGTGGCCGAGCACAGCGACTTCGCATCGCGCCCGCTCGACCGGCTCGAGGGCACGCTCGGCTACATCTACGCCGTCGTGTTCGGCTCCCCCGACGAGGTCGCGCGCGCCCGGCGGATCGTCGGACGTGCGCACGCACCGGTCCGGTCGACGGTCGCCGCGGCCGACGGCTCGGCGCCGGCCTACTCCGCCTACGACCCGGAGCTGCAGCTCTGGGTGGCCGCGACGGTCTACCAGTCCGCGATCACGATGTTCGAGCTCTGCTTCGGGCCGCTGCCCGACGAGGCCGCCGACAGGATCCACCGGCAGTACGCCGTCCTCGGCACGGCGCTGCAGGTCCCGGCGGGGATGTGGCCCGCGGATCGCGCGGCGTTCCGCGCGTACTGGGATGAGCGGATCGCGACGCTCGAGCCCACGGCGGACGCGAGGCGGATCGCGCGGACGCTGCTGGACGGACGGGGCGCGCCTCCGGCGGTCCGCGCGGTCATGCCGCTCGTGGCGCTCGTGACGGCGGGGCTCCTGCCGCCGCGCATCCGGGCGGGATTCGGGATGCGGTGGGACGCGCGGCTCGAGCGCCGCTGCCGTCGCCTCCTCGCACCCGTCCTCGCCGTGTACCGGGTGCTGCCGCGCGTCGCCAGGGAGGCGCCGCGCTCCGTCATCACGCGCAGGTACCGCCGCCGCGCCGCCGGGTAGCGCACGTCCGGGCCGCTCCTGCACAGGCGCGCGATCGCGGATCCCGTCCCCGGCACCCGGTGCGGCGGATGCGGCGGACGCCCTGGGCCAGCACTGTGCGGCCATGACACGGATCCCCTCGACCACCCGCTCCTCCTCCCCACGGCACGTCCGCCCGGTACGGCGGCCGCCCACCGCCCGGCTCGTGTCCGCGCTCGCGGGAGTCGGCCTCGCGCTCGGGCTCGCGGCGAGCGCCGTCCCGCCCGCGCAGGCGCTGAGCGCGATCTCCCACGGCGTCGGCTACGCATCGGGGGCCGACGGGCGCTGGTTGGGCTCGTACCGGATGGACGACGGCCGGCTCGGCTTCTGCATCGACGTCGGACTCGCCGCTCCGCCCGGCCATGACTACTCCCCGGTCGCGGAAACGGGCGCGACGCCCGACGATCGGGCGCGGCTCGCGTACATCTCCCGGCGCTGGGCGGGCTCCGCGGATCCCGACACCGCCGCTGCGGGGCAGCTCGCGACCTGGAGCATCACCGGCCTCGGCGCGCACGACCTCTCCTGGTACGCGGCCCGCGCGGGCGATCACGCGGGGGCGGTCGAGGCCCGTGCGCGCGACATGCTGGCGGAGGCGGGGTCCGGCGCATCGCGCTCGGTGACCGCCGCCGCGACCGTGGCGCTCGGGGACGACGGACGCGGGACAGTCCGCGCCGAGCTGCGCGCCGACCTCATCGCGACCGGGCCGACGGACGTGCCGGCCGGCTCCCAGACGGGGACCGTCACGCTCAGCGGAGCCGTGTTCGACGACGGGAGCACGACCGCGCAGGTGGCGAACGGCACCGCCGCCCCGATCCGGGCGACGGGATCCTCCGCGGCGCTGCACGTGACGGCGAGCGCCGTCTTCGCGTCCCTCCCGTACGGCGACGCCCTCGACGCGGTGGGCGACGGAGGTGCGTCGCAGCGGATGATCCTGGCCCGGCCCGCGGACGCCCGAGCCGACGCGCGGGCGGACGGTCGTGCCCCGAGCCCGCTCCCCTTCGCCCCGCGCGTGGTCACGCGGACGTCGCGCGCCGTGGCGGCGGTCGGCGACGAGCTCTCTGACGCGCTGCGGGTGTCCGCCGATCCCGCGGCGCCTGCCGCGCCCGGCCGGCCGGCGACCTCCGACGGCTGGGGACTGACCCGCCAGGGCGACGGGAGCCTGGTGCCCGTGCCGGTCATCGTCCGGAGCAGGCTCCTCGGACCGTTCCCCGAGCAGGTCGGGCCCGAACGAGACGAGGTCCCCGCCGGCGCCCCGCAGGTCTGCGAGGTCGTGACGCGCATCGACCGCGGGCCCGGCGACTACTCCTCGCCCGCCTGCCGCCTCCCCGCCGGCGGCTTCTACGCCTGGGTCGAGACCATCTCGCCCGACGACACCCCGGTCGCGGCCGGACGGGCGCGCGTGCTGCCCTGGCGGTCGACCTTCGGCGCGGCCACCGAGACGACGCAGGTCCCGCAGCCGCCGCGGATCACGACGAGCATCGGGTCCTCGGAGATCACGACGGGCGAGTGCCAGACCGACACCCTGCACACGACGTCGTTCGTCGGGGTCGGACCCGTCCCCGTGCACGTCCGCCTCGCGGGTCCGTTCACGACGGCACCCGCCGAGGGCTCGCCGGTGGCCGTCCCCGAGGACGGCGGGTCGGGTGGGCCCGCGTCCGACGTCGCCCTCGCCGACGACGGCGACGTGACCACGCCGTGCATGCGCGCCCTCTCGCCCGGGTGGTACGTCGCCGTCCTCGACAGCCCGGGGCGTCCCGCCGGAGACGCGGACGGGGCTGCCATCGCGCCGTTCGCCGATCACACGGCGCACGCGAGCGAGACCTTCCATGCGAGCCCGCCGCCCGCCGTCGACGTGCCCGCGTCGCACGGGCACGCGCAGCTGGCGATGACGGGTGGCGCACCCGGCATCGAGGTACCGGGCTCGGGCGGGACGCAGCGGGTGGGCGCACAGCCGCTCGCGTGCGCCGCGACGGCGATCGGCGCCCTGGGCGCCGCCGGCATCGGCGTGCGTCGCGCCGGCCGCCGCCGATCCCCGGCTAGAGCTTCTCGATGGGCGCGATCTTGATGAGCAGCCGCTTGCGACCCGCCGGTCCGTCGAACTGCACCTCGGCGATGCGCTTGCGCCCCTCACCCGTGACGCCCGTGACGCGGCCGTCGCCGAAGTCGGTGTGGCGGATGCGGTCCCCGAACGCGAGCTCGAGGTCGCCGTTGTCCCGCACCTGTCCGGTGACCGTGTTGGCCCACTGGGTCTTGGGTCGCGGTGGCGGCGGCAGCGCCGGATCCTCGAAGCCGCTCGACGAGCGCGAGCGGCCGCCGTACCCGCCGCCCTCCCGCCGCGCGTTGAGGGCGCGCGGTTGAGTGCCACCGCGCGACGTGGCCATGCCGGGCGACTGCTTCCAGTCGATGAGCTCGGCCGGGATCTCCTGCAGGTAGCGGCTGGGCATCGCCACGTTGACCTCGCCGAACTGGGCCCGCGTCATCGCCAGCGAGATGAAGAGGCGACGGCGGGCGCGCGTGATGCCGACGTAGAACAGGCGGCGCTCCTCCGCCGGCCCGCCGGGCTCGTTGGCCGACATGCGGTGCGGCAGCAGGTCCTCCTCGACGCCGGTGAGGAACACCGAGTCGTACTCGAGGCCCTTCGCCGTGTGGAGGGTCATGAGGGACACGGTGCCGCTCGAGTCGTCGAGCTCGTCCGCCGCGGCGACGAGCGAGACCTCCGTGAGGAAGTCCACCAGCTGGCCCTCGGGGTTGTTGCGCGAGAACTCCTTCGTCACGGCGACGAGCTCCTCGACGTTCTCGGCACGGGCCTCGTCCTGCGCGTCCTTGCTCGCCCGCAGCGCCTGCACCAAGCCGCTCTTCTCCAGCAGCGTGGTCACGAGGTCGCCGACGGAGGTCCGCCCGTCCGGGCGGTCGGGATCCAGCAGCAGCGCCACCTCATCGAGCATGCGCGAGAGCGTGAGGATCGCCTGCGTCACCTTGGGCCCGAGCCCCAGCTCGGACGCACGGCGCATGGCCTCGCGGAAGGTCACGCCGTGCGACTCCGCGAAGTTGGCGAGGGCCGTCTCCGTGGCGGGGCCGATGCCGCGCTTCGGGGTGTTCAGGATCCGGCGCAGCGCCAGGACGTCCGCGGGATTCGCCACGGCGACGAGGTACGCCATGGCGTCCTTGATCTCCGCCCGCTCGTAGAACTTCGTGCCGCCCATGATCCGGTAGGGCACGGCCGAGCGGATGAGGATCTCCTCGAGCGCGCGCGTCTGCGCGTTGGTGCGGTAGAAGACGGCGATCTCGGAGTAGGCGGTGCCCTCCTCGTGCAGCTTCTGGATCTCGTCGGCGACGAACTGCGCCTCGTCGTGCCCCGAGTACCCCGTGAAGCCGACGATCTTGTCGCCGTCGCCGATGGACGTCCACAGCTTCTTGTCCTTGCGGTCGAAGTTGTTCGAGATGACGGCATTGGCGGCGGTGAGGATGTTCTGGGTCGAGCGGTAGTTCTGCTCGAGGAGCACGACCTTCGACTGCGGGAAGTCGCGCTCGAACTCGGTGATGTTGCGGATGTCGGCACCGCGGAAGGCGTAGATCGACTGGTCGCTGTCCCCCACCACGGTGAGCGACGCCCCGTCGATCCCGCCCATGCCGTTCGTGGACATGCGCGTGTCGACGGGCACGTCCTCCGGGGCCACCGCGCGCGTCAGCTCCCGGATGAGCGAGTACTGGGCGTGGTTCGTGTCCTGGTACTCGTCCACCAGCACGTGCCGGAAGCGCCGCTGGTACAGCGCAGCCACCTTGGGGAACGCGCGGAAGAGGTAGACGGTCTGCCCGATGAGGTCGTCGAAGTCGAACGCGTTGGCGGAGGCGAGCGAGCGCGTGTACTGCCGGAAGATCTCCACGAACATGGCCTCGGCCGGGTCGTTGAAGTTCGCCGTGCGCGCGAACGTGTCCGCGTCCGACAGCTCGTTCTTGAGCTTCGAGATGCGGCCGGAGACGGACGAGACCGTGAAGCCGAGCGTGTCCGCGTCGAGCTGCTTGATGATCCGCTTGATGAGCACGCGGCTGTCGGCCGAGTCGTAGATGGTGAAGTTCTGCGTGAAGCCGAACGCCTCCGCCTCGCGTCGGAGGATGCGCACGCACGCGGAGTGGAAGGTCGAGATCCACATGCCCTCGGACGCCTGGCCGAGGAGCGACTCGACGCGCTCGCGCATCTCGGCGGCGGCCTTGTTCGTGAAGGTGATGGCGAGGATCTGGCTCGGCCACGCCTCGCGGGACTCGATGAGGCTCGCGATGCGGTGGGTGAGCACGCGCGTCTTGCCGGATCCGGCCCCCGCGACGATGAGCAGCGCGGGACCCCGGTAGACGACGGCCTCGCGCTGCTCCGGGTTGAGGCCCTCGAGCAGCGGATCCGCCGGGGCTCCGGGCCCGCCGTCGGCGCCCGACCGGCCGTCGAGGATGATCGGCGTGCTGGAGGGGGAAAGGGCGGCGGGGTCGGCACTCATGTCGGCATCGATCCTAGGCGCTGCCCCCGACGCGCGACCGGGCGGGCGGCCCGGGCGGGCCAGGCCGGCCGCGCCTCGCGCGCTACCGTCCCACCGCCGCCGCCCGCTCCTCCACGAGCCGCACCGCGAGATCCGGATGGTCGGCGAAGACGCCGTCGACCCCCGCGTCCAGCAGCCGACCCCAGTGGGTGGGGTAGTCGCCGTGCGCCGACTTCGGGCCGGGGCCGCGGAGGGGCCGGGGCAGGAACGCGTTCTCGGGACGGAGCGTCCAGGTGAAGACCGAGAGGCCCGCGTCGTGCGCGCGCCGGACCAGGTCGGAGACGGGAGCCGCCTCGCCAGCGGCACCGGACCCGGCGCCGAAGCCCGCGGCCGGGCAGATGCGCTCGAGGCCCACGCTGATGCCGTCCACCTCGGCGGCGAGCGCCGCGAGCCCCGAGTCGGTCAGCTGCTCGTCGAACGTGACCGCGGAGTCGCCGTGACGCGCGACCTCGTCGATGGCAGCGCCGCGCCCCTCGAGGAGGTAGACCAGGCGCGCCGCGATGCCGCGAGCCCGGACGCCGAGGAGCGCGGTCCGCTCGAAGGACTCGATCGTGAGGCGCGAGGCGTCGTCCGCCCAGCCGTGCTCGCGGAGGTCGCGGGCGAGCAGCTCGTCGAGCGGCATGCCGAGCGCGGCGAAGTGCGTCGCGTGCTTGATCTCCGCGACCATGCCGAGCGGGCGACCGTGGCGGGCCGACTCCTGGTCGATGATCCGCAGCAGGTCGGGCAGAGAGAGCACGGTCTCCTGGTCGTCGTGGGTCGCGCTGTCGGGCCGGGCCGCGGGGATCCGCTCCCGGCAGCGCAGCGTGCGGATCTCGGCCCACGTCATGTCCTCGGTGAACCAGCCCGTGCGCTCGACGCCGTCGACGACGCGCGTGGTGCGGCGGTCGGCGAACTCGGGCCGGTCGGCCACGTCGGTCGTGCCGGACAGCTCGTTCTCGTGCCGGATGACGAGCACCCCGTCGGACGAGGCGACGAGGTCGGGTTCGACGGCGTCCGCGCCCTGCGCGAAGCCGAGCCGCACGGCGGCGGCGGAGTGCTCGGGGCGGTAGCCGCTGGCTCCGCGATGGGCGATGACGAGGGGGCGAGGGCGAGGGGCGAGATCCACGCCGCGCACGCTACAGGCGCCGGGTGGACGGCGAGCGCGTACTCATCTGAGGCAATACACGGCTCGCGCCTGTGGTCTCCCAGCCTGGCCAGCTAAATTGGTCGTCAATCACGTTCAACCACCATTGAGAGTAGAAGGACCATGGCCAACCCCACGTTCTCCAACAACCCGGTCTTCAACGGCCGGGGTGCGACGCCCACGAGGGATGTGACCCCGGAGAGCCTCGACGAGCTCTACAACCGCCCGTCGGCGACGCCGCTCGAGACGGACCGCATGTCCTTCGAGGACACGACCGTCAAGACGGTCAGCCTGCTCGCGATCGTCGTCGTCCTCGGCGCCGTCGCGTGGCTCTCGGGCCCGCTCGCCCTCCCCCTCGCGATGCTCGGCGCCATCGGCGGCCTCGTGCTCGGCCTCGTCAACTCCTTCAAGAAGGAGCCGTCCGTCCCGCTCATCGTCGCGTACGCGGCGTTCGAGGGGCTGCTGGTCGGCGGCATCAGCCGCGTGTTCGAGGGCATCGCCCCGGGCGTCGCGACCCAGGCTCTGCTCGGCACGGCCGCGGTCTTCGCCACCGTGCTGATCCTGTTCCGCAGCGGCAAGATCCGCGCCTCCGCGAAGGCGACCAAGATCTTCATGATCGCGATCATCTCCTACGCGGCGTTCTCGCTCGTGAACTTCGCCCTCATCGCCTTCGGCGCCATCCAGAGCCCCTGGGGCGTGCGCGGTATCGAGATCTTCGGCATCCCCCTCGGTGTCGTCTTCGGCCTGCTGGCCGTCGTGCTCGGTGCCTACTCCCTGGTCCTCGACTTCGACTTCATCCAGCGCGGCGTCCGCGCCGGCGCCCCCCGCAAGTACGGCTGGACCGCGGCCTTCGGCCTCGTGGTCACCATCGTGTGGCTGTACGTCGAGTTGCTCCGCCTCTTCGCGATCCTGCGCGGAAACAACTAGCGCCACCGCCGGGCCGCGGCACAGCACCGCGGACCGGCAGCACGACGAAGGCCGCTCCCCTCGGGGAGCGGCCTTCGTCGTTCAGCACCGGCGTCAGGGCCGGCGCGGGAGGATCACTCCCACTCGATGGTGCCCGGCGGCTTCGACGTGACGTCGAGCACGACGCGGTTCACGCCGTCGACCTCGTTCGTGATGCGGTTCGAGATGCGGGCGAGCACGTCGTAAGGGAGGCGCGTCCAGTCGGCGGTCATCGCGTCCTCGCTGGAGACGGGGCGCAGCACGATGGGGTGGCCGTAGGTGCGGCCGTCGCCCTGCACGCCGACCGAGCGGACGTCCGCGAGGAGCACGACGGGGCACTGCCAGATCTCGCCGTCGAGGCCCGCGGCCGTGAGCTCGGCGCGCGCGATGGCGTCGGCCTTGCGCAGCAGCTCGAGCCGCTCGGCCGTGACCTCGCCGACGATGCGGATCCCGAGGCCGGGGCCGGGGAACGGCTGGCGGCCCACGATGACCTCGGGGAGACCGAGCTCGCGGCCGATGGCGCGCACCTCGTCCTTGAAGAGGGTGCGGAGCGGCTCGACGAGCTCGAACTTCAGGTCCTCCGGGAGTCCGCCGACGTTGTGGTGGCTCTTGATGTTCGCGGTGCCCGTGCCGCCGCCCGACTCCACCACGTCCGGGTAGAGCGTGCCCTGCACGAGGAAGCGGATCGGCTCGCCGTCGGCCTTCGCCTCGAGCACGAGCGCCTCCGCGGCGCTCTCGAAGGTGCGGATGAACTCGCGGCCGATGATCTTGCGCTTGGCCTCGGGATCCGTGACGCCCGCGAGGCCGTCGAGGAACTGGTCCGCGACATCCACCGTGACGAGGCGGACGCCCGTGGCGGCCACGTAGTCCTCCTCGACCTGGCGGCGCTCGTCCTGGCGGAGGAGGCCGTGGTCGACGAAGACGCAGGTGAGCTGGTCGCCGATGGCGCGGTGCACGAGGGCGGCCGCGACGGCGGAGTCGACGCCGCCGGACAGGGCGCAGATGACGCGCGCGTCGCCGACCTGGGCCCGGATCCGCTCGACCTGCTCGGCGATCACGTTGCCGCTGTTCCAGTCGCCGGGGATGCCGGCGGCGCGATGCAGGAAGTTCTCGAGGACGGCCTGGCCATGCGCGGAGTGCTTGACCTCGGGGTGCCACTGCACGCCGTAGAGACGGCGCTCGTCGCTCGCGAACGCGGCGACGGGCGTGGAGGCGCTCGAGGCGAGCACCTCGAAGCCCTCGGGCGCCTTCGACACGGAGTCGCCGTGGCTCATCCACACGGTCTGGTCGTCGGGCTGTCCGTCGAGCAGGGTGCTGCCGGGCGTGAGCGTGACCGCGGTGGATCCGTACTCGCGGGCGCCGGTGTGCGCGACCTCGCCGCCGAGCGCGCGGGCCATGACCTGGAAGCCGTAGCAGATGCCGAGCACGGGGACGCCGAGGTCGAGGATCCCCTCGTCGAGGCCGGGCGAGCCCTCCTCGTAGACGCTCGACGGGCCGCCGCTCAGGACGATGCCGGACGGGTCCTTCGCGCGGATCTCCTCGGCCGTGATCGTGGACGGCACGATCTCCGAGTAGACGTTGGCCTCGCGGACGCGGCGGGCGATCAGCTGCGCGTACTGGGCGCCGAAGTCGACGACGAGGACGGGACGCTGGTTCGTGGGGTTGTCGACGCTCAAGTGGTGGCCTCCGTGGTGGTGGTCGGGTCGATGGGTCGGGGATCCGCGTCGTCGCGGTCGTCGGCGGCGGGAGCCTTCCGGCGCGGCGCCTCGAGCTCCGCGATGGTCTCCCGCACCCGACGGGCGATGCGCGCCTCGACGATGAAGGAGAGGAACGGCACGACGCCGCCCGCGGCGATGAGGATGAACCGGGTGAACGACCAGCGCATCTTCTGCCAGAGCAGGAAGTCGCTGATGAGGTAGACCACGTAGATGTTGCCGTGGACGATCTGGATGAGGAGGCTCAGGTTCGTGCCGGTGAGCGTGTCCGCGGGCGACAGCGCGAGGAAGCCGGACGGCCCGTTCAGCTCGAGCTCGTAGCCGGCGCCGGCGAGGTACTGCAGCGATCCGTCGACGAACTGGAAGCCGGGCAGGTACTTGATGCCCATCTCCACGACGAGCAGGAGGAGGAACGCGCCGGTGATGAACGCCATGACGCGGTAGAAGCCGAGGACCCTCCGGATCTGCGGGACGTCGGAGCGCTTGAGTCCGTAGGCCATGCGTGGATCCTACCGGTCGGCGTCTGCGCGGCTCCCGCGCCGAGGAGCGTCGACGGAGGCGTCGCGGCCGCCCTCGGGGTGCGGGTCGTCGTCGTCCTCGTCGTCCTCGTCGTCCTCGTCCTCGCGGTAGCCGGGCTGCTCGCGGGTCCAGGTGTCGCGGACGGTGCGGTACCAGATGACGATCGCGAAGATCGCGAACACCGCCCACTCCGCCGCGTAGAAGATGTTGAGCCAGTTGAGCTGCACGGCCTCGCTCGGCGGCGGGGAGTCGATCGCCGTGAGGCCGGCGACGGGCGCCGACGCGACGATGAAGCCGTTGTAGACGTCGCCCACGTCGCCCGGCCAGAGGTTGACGAGCGCCGCCGTGCTGAGCCGGTTCATGCGCTGGGGGTCCTGGCCTTCGCCCGCGGGCTCGGGCTGCTCGCTCGGGAGGAAGCGGCCGACGATCTCCTGGACGCCCGTCGGGGCTCCGTCGCCTGCGTTCAGCTGCGCCGCGACGGCCGCCGCCTCGTCGTCGGTCGCGGTCCAGCCCAGCGCGACGGGCACGCTGGCGGGCAGGGCGTCGGGCGCCGGATCCGCGGAGCCGCCGTCGTCCGTGATGGACAGGTGGCCGACGACCCAGGCGCCGGTGCGGCCGGCGTTGAGGCGGTCGGAGACGACGACGAAGTCGCCGGGCACGAGGGAGCCGGACACGGTGACCATGTGCCCGGCGGACGTGTCGGTGACGTAGCCCTGCGGCTCGACTAGCGTGCCGAGGGGCAGCGCCGTCTCGGTGTCGCGCTCGATGACGACGCCCGACTCGACGGCGCGCGCGAGCTGCCACTGCCCGAGCGCGGCGAAGCCCGCCGCGATGACGAGCGCGAGCGCCAGCAGCGCGAGCGAGCGGGGGCGGCGGGCGACCTGGCCGATGGTGGGGCCGGCGGCGGGTCCGCCCGGGCCGGATCCCGCTGGCGCGGCGTCGGGACGCGGTGCGGCGTCGGTGCGGGGGTCGGGTGCGTGCGTCATCAGTAGTCGGGTTCCCGTTCGCGGGTGGGTGGGGTCCAGGTGTCGTGGTCGGACTGCTGGCCGGCCTGCTCGGCGCGGCGGTCGGGGGCGGGCCGTTTGCCCTCGGCGTCAGCGTCCTCGTCGGCTCCCCGCCGAGCGGTGACGGCGCCCTCGGCCTCGGGGCCGGTGCCCGGCGTCGTGCCGCGCACCGCGGTGCCCGGCCGCGGCGTCGCCGCCGCCAGGCCGTCGTCGAAGGCATCGGCGGGCGCCCGCTCACCGCGCTCGGCCGCCTCGAACAGGGCGAGCGCGCCGGCCCGCTCCGCGTCGCGCCCGGCCTTCTCGGCCGCGCGCTTCGTGGCGGAGCGGTACCTCGTGGGCAGCACGGCCGTGCCGATGCGCACCGAGTTCGCGGCGAGGAGCGGCCCCATGATCGCCATCACCAGCACGTAGAGGCCCGCGAAGGGCTGGATCCGCTCGTCGAGCCCCGCCGACAGCGACAGGGTCGCGAGGATGAGCGCGAACTCGCCGCGGTTCTGCAGGATGAACGCCGTGTTGATGCCGGCCTGCGCGCCGTGCCCGTTGAGCCAGGCGACGAACTGCCCGGCGATGATGTTGAGCACGACCGTCATGAGCACGGCGCCGAGCACCGGCACGACGACGGTGGGGAACTCCCCGGGATCCAGCGCCAGGCCGAAGTTGAGGAAGAAGAACGCGCCGAACACGTCGCGCAGGGGGATGGCGATCTGCTCGATGCGGTTGCGCACGCGCGTGGCGCCGAGGACGAGCCCGATGAGGAACGCCCCGATCGCGTCGGTGACGCCGAGCACCTCGCCGATGCCGCCGAAGAGGATCGCGAGGCCGAAGAACAGCACCGTGAACAGCTCGACGTCGCGCGTGCGCATGAACCGCGACAGGAACGCCCCGCCCTTGCGCGCCACCGTGAACATCACGACGAGGAAGGCGAACGACACCGCCAGCTGCCCCACCACCGCCCACGGCTCGGTCTGGCCGCTCAGCACGACGGACACGATGGCGAGGTAGACCGCGATGAAGATGTCCTCGACCACGGTGACGCCCAGGATCATGGGCGTCTCGTCGTTGGCCAGGCGGTTCAGCTCGATGAGCAGCTTCGTGACGATGGCGCTCGAGGAGGTCGCCGTCATGCCCGCGATGATGAGCGCCTCGCGGGTGCCCCAGCCGAGCGCGAACCCGAACGCGAAACCGACGCCCATGTTGATGAGGACGTACGAGCCGCCCGAGATGATGAGCTTCCCGGCGTTGCCGAAGAACTCGTCCTGGTCGAACTCCAGGCCGAGGTTGAACAGCAGGAGGATCAGGCCGAAGACGGCGATGAGCTCGATGTCGCCCGACGCGAAGTCGAGGGGGAACCAGTCGACGCTCGGGCTCGCGAGGAGCCCGACGAGCATGTAGATGGGGATCGCGGGCAGGCCGATGCGCTTGCCGAGCTGACCGAACGCGTAGGCGAGGACGAACAGCAGGCCGAGGACGATGAGGTCGAGGCCGTGGTGCACCCGCTACCCTCCGTCCGGCGCGGAGCCGGGCGCGGGGCGGTGCGGGAACTCGCCCGTCCGGTAGAACGCGAAGGCCTTGGCGACCTTCTCGGGGGATCCGGCGACGACGAGCGTGTCGCCCGGGTAGACCGTGAAGTCGTCGGACGGCGCGGGGTTGGCGGACTCGCCGCGCACGACCGCGACGACCGTGAGCCCGACGACGCCGCGCGACGCGAGGTTGCCGAGGGCCTGGCCGGCGATGTGGTCGTCGTAGTCGACCGTGAACCAGTCGATGCTGAGGCCGGGGATCTGGTCGAGCTTGTCGAGCGACTCCGTGATGCGCGTGCCGCCGAGCAGCTCCGCGAGCGTGTGCGCCTCGTCCTCGCTGAGGCGGAGCGACACCTTCTGCGTGTCCGGCCCGTCCTGCTCCTCGGAGAAGGTGATCAGGTCGCTGTGGCCGGAGCGGTGGGCGATGACGCCGACCTTGCCCCCGTCGTCGGTGATGAAGGTGTGCAGCACGCCGACACCCGGCAGCTTGACGCGACGGACCTCCGCCATGCGCGCACCTCCCTCTTCCTGTCATTCACAACGCGGGCCGCGCCCCGCATGTTCCCGGACCGCTCGGCGCGGGACGGGCCCGGCCGGGCGGCCGTGCGCGGACTACTTGCCGTACGGCGCGACGACGACCTCGACGCGCTGGAACTCCTTGAGGTCGGAGTAGCCGGTGGTGGCCATGGCGCGGCGCAGCGCGCCGACCAGGTTGGCGCTGCCGTCGGCCGTGGTGGACGGGCCGTAGAGGATCTGCTCGAGCGGCGCCACCTGGTCGACGCGCACGCGGTGGCCGCGGGGCAGCTCGGAGTGGTGCGCCTCGGCACCCCAGTGGAAGCCCTGCCCGGGCGCGTCCGTGGCGCGGGCGAGCGTGGATCCGAGCATGACCGCGTCGGCGCCGACCGCGATGGCCTTGACGATGTCGCCCGAGCTGCCGAGGCCGCCGTCGGCGATGACGTGCACGTAGCGGCCGCCGGACTCGTCCATGTAGTCGCGGCGGGCGCCGGCGACGTCGGAGAGCGCGGTGGCCATGGGCGCGTGGATCCCGAGGGTCGAGCGCGTCGTGGACGCCGCTCCCCCGCCGAACCCGACGAGCACGCCCGCGGCGCCCGTGCGCATGAGGTGCAGGGCGGCCGTGTAGGTGGCCGCGCCGCCGACGATGACGGGGACGTCGAGCTCGTAGATGAACTTCTTGAGGTTGAGGGGGGCCGCGCCCTTGGAGACGTGCTCCGCCGAGACGGTGGTGCCGCGGATCACGAAGAGGTCGACGCCGGCCGCGACGACGGTCTCGTAGTGGTCCGCGGTGCGCTGGGGCGAGAGGGCCGCGGCGACGACCACGCCGGCCGCGCGGATCTCCGCGATGCGCGCCGTGATGAGCTCCGGCTTGATCGGCTCCGCGTAGATCTGCTGCATGCGCGCGGTGGCCGACTCGGGCGGCAGCGAGCGGATCTCCTCGAGCAGGCGCTCGGGGTGCTCGTACCGGGTCCAGAGGCCCTCGAGGTCGAGGACGCCGAGGCCGCCGAAGCGGCCCATCGCGATGGCCGTCGCCGGGGAGACGACGGAGTCCATGGGCGCCGCGAGGAACGGGATCTCGAACTGGTAGGCGTCGATGGACCAGGAGACCGACACGTCCTGCGGGTCGCGCGTGCGACGGGACGGGACGATGGCGATGTCGTCGAACGCGTACACACGGCGGGCCCGCTTGGCGCGGCCGATCTCTACATCACTCACCCGCACAGCCTAGCGGCGGGCTCCTGCGCGACCGGCCGTCGCCCGGATCCGGGAGCGCCCCCGGGCGGGCATGCGCCGCGCGCCGCACGGGCTCGAGGCCCGCGTGCAGCAGGAGCGCGCGCAGCCGCCCCGCGCCCAGCACGTCCCCCTCCCCCGCGACCAGCACGCGCCAGCGGCCACCCTCCCGCTGATCCACGCTCCGGGTGTCGGCATCGGTGGCGGGCGCGACTCGACCAGCTGGCACCGTCCCGGCGATCCGCAGCCCCACCCGCTCGGCCGTCCAGGCCAGCGCGAGCCGCCCATGGCCGACGACCGCCGCTCCCACGGCGGGCGGCGCGAGCCCGACCTCGTGGGCGACGCCGCGTGCCACGGACTCCAGCGGGCAGGAGGCGGCGCCGTCCGCCGCCCGCACGAGGAGCTCTGCCCGTCTGCTCCAGGGGCCCGGACCGCGGATCCCCCGCTCCCGCTCGAGGTCGGCGCGCGCGACGGGCGACGCACGCGCGGGCGCGAGCGCGTGGTCGAGCGCGACCAACCCGTGCGCGAACCACCCGGGCCCCCGCGGCGCGGCACCCCGCACCGCCGCCATGGCCGCCTCGTGGGAGGCGGCGAGCGCCGTCGCCGCGAGCCCCGGCATCCGCACGCCGTCCGCCGCGAGCACGAGACGCGATCTCCCCTGCGCGGGATCGCGGAGGACGCGGGTGCCCGCGGGGCGGCCCGACGGGAGCCCCGGCACGTCGAGCAGCGTCACGAGCGCGGGCCACGGCGCGAGCCGCGGCAGCCCGTGCACGGCGGCGGCCGACGGCCCGCCCAGCACGATCGGTTCCGACGAGACGCGGGCGAGCGCCCGGATCCGCAGCAGGTGCCGCTCGCGCGCCGACACCACCTCCCACTCCGCCCGCCGTGCGTGCACCCCGGCCCGCAGCCGGACGAGCTCGCCGCGCGCCTCCGCCCGGGCGACGACGGCGGCGTCGGCCCGCTCCTCCTCGGCGACAGGACGCGCGGCGGACGGGCGCGAGGCCCCCGACAGGATCAGCGCCACCCCGGGCGGCCCGAGCGACGCCGTCTCGAGCGGATGGTCGACGTGGCGCGGAGGGGTCGGTGTCATGCGGGCAGTGTCGCGGTCGACGAGCGCCGTCCCCGCGCGTGGGAGCGACCCGCCGGAAGCGCGGACGGACCCGGGCCCTGTGAGGGAGCGCCCGCACGCGCGAGGGGCCGGCGCGCACGGCACCGGCCCCTCGTCACCACCGCGCGGATTCCGCGCGGCTCACCGCATCAGCGCCGGTAGTTGGGCGCCTCGACCACCATCTGCACGTCGTGCGGGTGCGACTCCTTGAGCCCCGCCGCCGTGATGCGCACGAAGCGCCCGCGGTCCTTGAGCTCGCCGACCGTCCGCGCGCCGACGTAGAACATCGACTGACGCAGGCCGCCGGTGAGCTGGTAGACCACGTTCGCGAGGGATCCGCGGTAGGGCACCTGGCCCTCGATGCCCTCGGGGATGAGCTTGTCGTCGCTGGGGACGTCCGCCTGGTAGTAGCGGTCCTTCGAGTACGAGGTCTTGGTGCCGCGGGTCTGCAGCGCGCCGAGGGATCCCATCCCCCGGTAGCTCTTGAACTGCTTGCCGCCGACGAACATGAGGTCGCCGGGGCTCTCGTCGCAGCCGGCGAGGAGGCTCCCGAGCATGACGGTGTCGGCGCCGGCGACGAGCGCCTTCGCGATGTCGCCCGAGTACTGGAGGCCGCCGTCCGCGATGACCGGGATGCCGGCGGCGCGGGCCGCCAGCGACGCCTCGTAGACCGCGGTGACCTGCGGCACGCCGACGCCCGCGACGACGCGCGTGGTGCAGATGGACCCGGGGCCCACGCCGACCTTGATGGCGTCCGCGCCCGCCTCGATGAGCGCCTGGGCGCCCGAGCGGGTGGCCACGTTGCCGCCGATCACATCGACGTGCGAGGTGGCGGGGTCGGACTTGAGGCGGCGGATGATGTCGAGCACGCCCTTGCTGTCGCCGTTCGCCGTGTCGACCACGAGCACGTCGACGCCCGCCTCCACGAGCGCGAGCGCCCGCTGCCAGGCGTCGCCGAAGAAGCCGATGGCGGCACCCACGCGCAGGCGCCCCTCGGCGTCCTTCGTGGCGTCGGGGTACTGCTCCGACTTGTCGAAGTCCTTGACGGTGATGAGGCCGCGCAGCTTGCCGTCGTCATCGACCAGCGGGAGCTTCTCGATCTTGTGCTCCGCGAAGATCGCGATCGCGTGGTCGGGGTCGATGCCGACGCGTCCCGTGATGAGCGGGGTGCGGGTCATGACGTCGCGCACGAGCGTGGTGGCGGCCTGCACGGGCGAGACGAAGCGCATGTCCCGGTTCGTGATGATGCCGACGAGCGTGCCGTCGGACTCGACGACCGGGAGCCCGGAGACGCGGAACTGGCCGCAGAGCGCGTCCACCTCGGCGACCGTCGCGTCGGGGCGCGTGGTGACCGGGTTCGTGATCATGCCGGACTCGCTGCGCTTCACCTTGTCGACGAAGGCGGCCTGGTCCTCGATGGAGAGGTTGCGGTGGATCACCCCGAGCCCGCCCTGGCGCGCCATCGCGATGGCCATGCGGGCCTCCGTGACGGTGTCCATCGCGGAGGAGAGGAGAGGAGCGGCGACGCTGATGTTCCGCGTGAGGCGGGACGTGGTGTCCGCCTCGCTCGGGATGACGTCGGTGTGCCCCGGCAGGAGCATGACGTCGTCGTAGGTGAGGCCGATGACGCCGAACGGGTCGGACTGGTCCAAGTTCCCTCCAGGGGGATGAGAGGCGGATGGGGTACCCGGGGGACCGCGTCGGCAACCGGTGTCTCAATGTTAACGGGACGCGCCGACCGGCATTCCCGGCATATCACGCCTCCACGCCGTACGCGCCCGAAACATCCAGGACATAATCAGCACGTACTGTCAACCAACGTCGTCCTGACGGTAGTCGCGGTGCTTGTGCGGACTTACCCCTCGCACGGCTCCCCCTATGGAGGTCTAGTGATAGCCACTGGTTCGGCCGGAGCACGCGCGCAGCGCATGTGGGCCCTGATTCTCGCGGTGGCGTTCGCCTGCACCGCACTTCTCCTCTCGGCCCCATCGGCTGCGCACGCGGATCCACGCGCGGCGCCGCAGGCGGTCGACCCGGCGTCCGCCGAGCAGTCCCTGCTCGTGTGGGTCCGGGCGGACGCCGACAAGACCGGCATCGCCGGGGTCACCGTGAAGGTCTCGGGCGGCGGCGTCGAGGCCACCGGCACGACCGGCGCGGACGGGAAGGCCGAGGTCGGGCTCAGCGCACCGGGCTCCTTCACGGTCGAGGTCGACGGGTCGACGATCCCCGAGGGCGCGGGCGTCCCCCGGGCGGGCTCGAGCCCCCGCGAGATCGACGTGGCCGCGGGCAACAAGAACGTGCCCGCCTTCTTCTTCCTCTCCCCGGACGGCGCGGCGGCCGGCTCCGCCGGGTCCACCCCGGCACCGAGCGCCAGCGCCGGAGCCGGCACGGGGACCTCCACCGGCGGCGAGACCGCCGCGCCGGACACGGAGACCGGCGCGGTCTCCGGCACCGCGGAGCCCGTCACCCAGAACAACTTCTGGAAGATCTTCTGGCCCAAGGTGGTGACGGGCCTCATCTTCGGCCTGCTGCTCGCCCTCGCGGCCATCGGCCTCTCCCTCATCTACGGCACGACCGGCCTCAACAACTTCGCGCACGGCGAGCTGGTCACCTTCGGCGCGCTCATGGCGTACCTCTTCAGCAACGTGCTCGGCCTCAACCCGGTGCTCGCGATCGTCATCACGGTGATCCTCGGCGGGGCGTTCGGGTTCGCGCAGGACGCGGCGATCTGGAAGCCGCTGCGGAAGCGGCGCCTCGGGCTGGTGCCGCTCATGATCGTCACCATCGGCCTGTCGCTCGCGCTGCGCTACCTCTTCCAGTTCATCTTCGGCGCCGACCGCCTCACGCTCCCGAACAGCCCGGCGCCGTTCCTGGTCGTCGGGCCGGTGAGCCTGAAGTTCACCGACGTCGCCGGCGCGGTCGTCTCGGTCGTGCTGCTCCTGGCGGTCGCGTACGTGCTGCTCTACACGAAGATCGGCAAGGCCACCCGCGCCGTCTCCGACAACCGCTCGCTCGCGGCGGCGTCGGGCATCGACGTGGAGGGCGTGATCCGCGTGGTCTGGATCGGCGGTGCGGCCCTCGCCGCCCTGTCCGGCGTCTTCATCGCCTACTACCAGTCGCTGCGCTGGGACACGGGCGCGTCCATCCTGCTGCTCGTCTTCTCGGCCGTCGTCCTCGGCGGGCTCGGCACGGCGTTCGGCGCGCTCATCGGCTCGATCGTGATCGGCGTCTTCATCAACGTCAGCACCATGGTCCTGCCCGAGAACATGAAGTACGTGGCCGCGCTCGTGGTCATGATCGTCATCCTGCTCATCAGGCCCCAGGGCATCCTGGGCCGGAAAGATCGGATCGGTTAGCCGCGCATGAACTCCAACTTCATCTTCCTGGCGCTCGGCGAGATCTTCTCGCCGACCACCGCGGCGTACGCGCTCGCGACCGTCGGCCTCGTGATCCACTTCGGCTTCACGGGCCTGCTCAACTTCGGACAGGCCGGCTTCATGGCCATCGGCGGCTACGCGTTCGCCATCACGGCGGTCATGTACGACTGGCCCGTCTGGGCGTCGCTCCTCGCCGCGATCGTCGCGTCCACCGTGTTCGCGCTGATCCTCGGCATCCCGACCCTGCGATTGAGGGCGGACTACCTGAGCATCGTCACCATCGCGGCGGCCGAGATCATCCGGCTGAGCGTCAAGACGCCCGAGTTCTCCGACGTCACGGGCGGCTCCGAGGGCATCAACGGCGCGGCGGCCGGCTTCAACGACCTCAACCCCCTGCCCGAGGGCCGCTTCGGCTTCGGCGTGCTCACCTACTCCGCCGACCAGTGGTGGATCCGCATCGTCGGCTGGGGCCTCGTCGGCATCGCCTGCCTGCTGGTCTTCCTGCTCATGCGCAGCCCCTGGGGCCGCGTGCTGAAGGGCGTGCGCGAGGACGAGGACGCGGTCCGCGCGCTCGGCAAGAACGTGTACTCCTACAAGATGCAGGCGCTCGTGCTCGGCGGCGTGTTCGGCGGGCTCGCGGGCGTGGTCTTCATCCTCCCGAGGTCGCTGCAGCCCGACAACTACGGCACGCAGCTCACGTTCTTCCTCTACACGATCATGCTGCTGGGCGGTGCGGCCACGATCTTCGGGCCGGTCATCGGCTCGATCATCTTCTGGGTCACGCTGTCGCTCTCGGACGGCCTCCTCAGCCTCGCGGTGTCGAACGACTGGCTGCCCATCTCGAGCACCCAGCAGGGCCCGATCCGCTTCATCATCGTGGGCGTCGCGCTCATGCTGCTCGTGATCTTCCGACCACAGGGCATCTTCGGGAAGAAGAAGGAGACGCACTTTGCCTGACAAGACCCCGGTCTCGGCCATCCTCGACGGCGACGCCGGTCCGGGCTGCGCCAAGAAGGACCCCATCATCGTCGCGCACGGCGTCAGCCGGCAGTTCGGCGGCCTGAAGGCGGTCGACGTCGACCACCTCGAGATCCCCCGCGGCTCCATCACGGCCCTCATCGGCCCGAACGGCGCCGGCAAGACCACGTTCTTCAACCTGCTGACCGGCTTCGACAAGCCGAACACCGGCACGTGGGAGTTCTCGGGGAAGGACCTCGCCGGGATGAGCGCCTTCCGCGTCGCCCGCCTCGGCATGGTGCGCACCTTCCAGCTCACGAAGGCCCTCGGCGGCATGACGGTGCTGGAGAACATGCGCCTCGGCGCCACCGGCCAGAGCGGCGAGAACTTCTTCTCCGCGCTGATCCGCCCCCTCTGGCGCAAGAAGGAGGACGAGATCACGGAGCGCGCCCGCGGGCTCCTGCGGAAGTTCAAGCTCGACGCCAAGGAGGAGGACTACGCGGACAGCCTCTCCGGCGGTCAGCGCAAGCTCCTCGAGATGGCGCGGGCGCTCATGACCAAGCCGGATCTCGTCATGCTCGACGAGCCCATGGCCGGCGTCAACCCGGCGCTCACGCAGTCGCTGCTGCACCACATCCTCGACCTCAAGACCGAGGGCATGACCGTGCTGTTCGTCGAGCACGACATGCACATGGTCAACGAGATCGCCGACTGGGTGGTCGTGATGGCCGAGGGCCGCATCGTCGCCGAGGGCCCGCCCTCGACCGTGATGAGCGACCCGGCCGTCATCGACGCCTACCTCGGCGCCCACCACGACACCGACCTCGGCACCCTCACGGGCCAGCGCGAGGTGGCGAAGGACATGGACTCCGATCTCGTGAAGAGCGAGATCGAGAAGGAAGCGGCAGACAAGTGACGGCAGAGCGGGTCCTCCAGACCACCGACCTCCACGCGGGCTACCTGCCCGGGGTCAACATCCTCAACGGATGCAACGTGCACGTCGACAAGGGCGAGCTGGTCGGCATCATCGGCCCGAACGGCGCGGGCAAGTCCACGCTGCTGAAGGCGATCTTCGGGCAGGTGAACGTGCGCGGCGGCAGCATCGAGCTGAACGGCCAGGACATCACCGGGCTCAAGGCCGACAAGCTCGTCTCCCGCGGCGTGGGCATGGTGCCGCAGAACAACAACGTGTTCCCCACGCTCACCATCGACGAGAACCTGCAGATGGGCGCGTACCAGAAGCCCAAGATGTACAAGGAGCGGCTGGCGTTCGTCACCGACCTGTTCCCGGAGCTCGGCAAGCGGCTCAAGCAGCGCGCCGGATCCCTCTCGGGTGGCGAGCGCCAGATGGTCGCCATGTCGCGCGCGCTCATGATGGACCCGACGGTGCTGCTCCTCGACGAGCCGTCCGCGGGCCTCTCCCCCGTGCGCCAGGACGAGACGTTCATCAACGTGGCGCAGATCAACCGCGCGGGCGTCTCCGTGATGATCGTGGAGCAGAACGCCCGGCGTGCCCTGCAGATCTGCGATCGCGGCTACGTGCTCGACCAGGGCAAGGACGCGTACGAGGGTCGCGGGCGCGAGCTCATGAACGACCCGAAGGTCATCGAGCTGTACCTCGGCACGCTCGCGGCCGACCAGGAGAAGGCCAAGGCGGCGCCCCAGCCCTGACCCCTCCCCCCGCACACGACGACGCGGCATCCCTCCGGGGTGCCGCGTCGTCGTGTGCGGGGCGGGCCCGCGAGAGGCCCGTGCGACGGCGGCGACCGGCGATCCCGACGTCGACCTCGCTGGCGGCGTGACGGCGCCCACGGCATCGCGCGACGGCGATCCGGCCCCTGCACGACAGCGCTCCCGCCGACAGGCGCGGGCGCCCACGCTGCCCCGGGCGCCCCCGGGCGCCCACGGGCGCCCCCGGGCGCCCACGGGCCCCGCGCGCCCCCGGGCGGCCCTCAGCATCTCGCTGCACGCCGAAGGGCCCGGTCCAAGCGGACCGGGCCCTCAGCCGTGCGTGGTGCGGGTGCTAGTCGAGCTTGCCGTAGACCTGCTCCTCGAAGGTCGTGGTGTTGCCCGTGCCGTACTTGTAGACGGAGACGTATGCCTCGGTCGGGTCGCCGTTCTCATCGAACGTGATCGGGCCGGAGAGGCCGTCGTAGTCGATGTCGGTGCCGGCCTCGATGAGCTTCGCGCAGTCCGCGAAGGTGGTGCACTTCTCGCCGCCCTCGGAGACGGACTGGAGGTTCTCCTTCAGCGTCGCGCCGTCGGTCGCCTTGCCCTGGAGCGCGGCGAGCGCGAGGAGCACGGTGCCGTCGTACGACTCGGCGGAGTAGCTGAACACCGTGAGGGCGGGCTCGCCCTCGGCCTTCACCATGTCCTGCAGGCGGGTCTGGAAGTCCTCCTTGGCCTCGACGCCGGGGTTCGTGAACTGCGCCCCCGCGATGTCGACGTTGGTGTCGGTCTCCTTGATGACGCCGTAGTTCCCGTCCGTGCCGTAGAACTTCGAGAAGTCGAAGCCCTTCGACGCCAGCTGGTCGGCGATGGTCTTGATCTCGTCGAACGAGATGACGACGAGCGCGTCGGGGTTCGGGGCGAGCACGGAGGTGATCGCGCTGTTGAAGTCCGTCGCGGAGGGCTCGAAGACCTGCTCGGCGGCGATGGTGGCGCCGCCTGCCTCGAGCGTCTTCTTGATGTTCTCCTCGAGGCCCGTGCCGTATGCGTCGTTCATGTAGAGGATCGAGACGTTGGTCTTGCCGTCCTGCAGGATCTTGTTGCCGAGGATGCGGCCCTGGAGCACGTCCGAGGGGGCGGTGCGCCAGTAGTAGCCGTCGTCCGCGTAGGTCGTGAAGTCCGGCGAGGTGTTCGCCGGCGAGAGCTGCACGACACCGGCCTGGGTGACCTGGTCGATGAAGGTCTTCGAGACGCCCGAGGACGCGGCGCCGATGATGGCGGTGTTGCCGTCCGCGATGAGCGAGGTGGCCGACTGGCTCGCGATGTCGGTCGTGGTGTCGCCCGAGTCCTTGGCCGTGTTGGTCACCGTGATGCCGGCCTTGGCGTCGTTGATGTCCTTCACGGCGAGGTCCACGCCCGCGAACTCGGGCGGGCCGAGGACCGCGAGGGAGCCCGTCTGCGGCAGGATCGTGCCGATCTTGAGGTTCAGGCCGCCGTCGGCCGTGGTGCCTCCTCCGCCGCCGCCGCCGGAGCAGCCGGCGAGGACGAGGGCGCCGGCCACCGCGATGGTGACGGCGCTGAGGGCGGTGCGGGCGGATCGTGAGCGGGAGGCCGAAGCCCTGCCGAATGCGCTCATGGTGCTCCTTATGGATGTGTGTGGTGATGCTCGGGAATGTGGTGCATGAGGCACGCGAATGCGCGCCTCGCCTGGTGCGACCCTATGGCGCGGATGAGACGGACACAATGCATCGGCATTTCCGTCGTGTAACGCGACCTGATCGTTACCATTCGGGAAATGCGCGACGGGATCCGAATCAGATGCCCTCGACGACCGCCGGATCCCTCCGCGGGGGCACCTTGGCGGAGAGCGATCGGCGGGACGCGCGGATCATGTCGATCGTGAGCAGCACGAGCGCCGCCCAGACGATCGCGAATCCGGCCCACCGTTCGGGCGGCATGGCCTCGTGCATCACGAAGACGCCGAACGCGAATTGCAGCAGCGGAGCGAGGTACTGCGTGAGCCCGATCACCGAGAGGGGCAGACGGCCGGCGGCGAATCCGAAGAGCAGGAGCGGGCCCGCGGTCACGACGCCGGTGCTGACGAGCAGGAGCGTGTGCCCGAGCGACACCGTGCCGATGGTGAGGCCGGCTCCGGCACCCGTGATCACGAGCATCGTCGTGGCGGCGGGCACCAGCCAGGCCGTCTCGAGGGCGAGGCCGGAGAGCGCGTCGGCTCCTCCGCTGACGCGCTTCTTCACGAGCCCGTAGAGGCCGAACGACCCGGCGAGCGCGAGCGACACCCACGGCAGCTGCCCGTAGCCGACGGCGATGACGGCGACCGCGACGGCAGACAGGCCCACGGCGGTCCACTGCAGCGGGCGGAGGCGCTCGCGCAGGAGGATCACGCCGAGCAGCACGGTGACGATCGGGTTGATGAAGTAGCCGAGCGCGGTCTCGACGACGTGGCCGGAGAGCGTGCCGTACACGTACACGGTCCAGTTGACGAGGATCAGGTGGCCCGCGAGGCCGAGCCCGAGGAGGATCCGCGGCCGGCGCACGATGGCGACCACGCGCCCCCAGCGCCGGGCGGCCGTGATGACGACGGCGCAGACGACGAGCGAGAAGAGGATCCGCCAGCCGACGATCTCGAACGCCCCGGCCGGCACGAGCAGCAGGAAGAAGACGGGGAGGACTCCCCATAGGCCGTAGGCGCCGACGGCGGCGATCAGGCCGGTGCGGGTCGAGGACTCCGGGGTGGGGCGCGTCACCTCCCGAGGCTAGCGCCAGGGACGCACGAGAGCCCGGCCGAACGTGTCGGCCGGGCTCCCGGATGAAGCGGTGGTGCGGTGTCGCTGAGGCGGAGCGTCAGCGCTCGATGACGGCGAGCACGTCGCGCGCGGAGAGGACGAGGAGGTCCTGGCCGTCGTACTTGACCTCGGTTCCGCCGTACTTGGAGTAGATGACCTTGTCGCCCACGGCGACGTCGAGCGGGACGCGGTTGCCGTTGTCGTCGATGCGGCCGGGGCCCACGGCCACGACCTCGCCCTCCTGGGGCTTCTCCTTGGCGGTGTCGGGGATGACCAGACCAGACGCGGTGGTCTGCTCGGCTTCGACCTGCTGGATGACGATGCGATCCTCGAGCGGCTTGATGGAGACCGACACGGTTGACCTCTTCCTTCGTGACTAAGGGACAAGACTGATTGGCAATCTCCCGGGGAGAGTGCCAGGTGAGATTCTACGGGCCGCGCTTGCACTCGCGCAACGCGAGTGCCAATCGGTGCAGAGGCGCCCCGGTACGGTGGGCGGATGGATCAGACCGACCTCCGCGAGGTGTTCTCGCTCGAGGGGCTCCGCCTGCTCGACTCCCTCCCCGCGCCGGCGCCGGGGGACGACATGGTGCGGATGGTGAGCGCGCTCCGCGGCGAAGGGCACTCCCCCGCGCTCGTGTCCGCCGTCCTCACGCAGTCGCGCCTGCGCGCACGGGCCCGGACCAAGTTCGGCGAGTTCGCCGCGCGCATGCTCTTCACGGAGGCCGGGCTCGAGCAGGCGACCCGGCTGCCGGTCGCCGCGCAGCACGCGGGGCGCTTCCAGCAGGCGGGTGTCGCGCACGTCGCCGACCTCGGCTGCGGGATCGGCGGGGACGCGATGGCGATGGCGGCCATCGGGATCCGCGTCACGGCCGTCGAGCGCGACGAGGTGACCGCCGCGGTCGCCGGCTGGAACCTCGCGCCGTTCCCCGAGGCCGAGGTCGAGCAGGGCACGGCCGAGGCGTTCGACGCCGGACGTGTCGACGGCGTCTACCTCGATCCCGCGCGGCGCACGGACGGGCACTCCTCCACCCGCCGCATCTCGGATCCGGACGCCTACTCCCCCACGCTCTCGGCCGCGTTCGAGCTGGCGACGGGCCGGGCCGCCGGGATCAAGCTCGGACCGGGCCTCGACCGCGACCTCATCCCCGACGAGGCCGAGGCGCAGTGGGTCTCCGTCGACGGGCATGCCGTGGAGATGGGCCTGTGGTTCGGGCCCACGCGGCGCGATGGCGTGCGGCGCGCGGCCCTCGTGATCAGCGGCGGATCGCAGGCGGAGCTCACGTCGGCCGCCGACAGCGAGGACGCCGAGCTCGGCGAGCTGGGCGCGCACCTCTACGAGCCGGACGGCGCCGTGATCCGCGCCCGCCTCATCGGCGACCTGGCGCGCTCGCTCGACGGGCGCATGGTCGGCGAGGGCATCGCGTGGATCACGTCGGAGCGCGAGCAGGCGACGCCGTTCGCGCGCGGCTTCCGGGTGCGCGAGGTGCTGCCGCTCGACGAGCAGCGGCTGAAGCGCGAGCTGCGGGCGCGCGGGATCGGGACGCTGGAGATCAAGAAGCGCGGGGTCGACGTGGATCCGGCGCGGCTGCGGACGCGGCTGCAGCTGAAGGGCGACGCGTCGGCGACGCTCATCGCGACGCGCGTCGGGGGGCGGCGCGTGGCGATCCTCGCGGACCGGCACGGGGCCGACGCGGGCTGACGCCCGATAGCCGACCCGCCCGGACACGACGACGCGGCCGCCCCCTTGAGGGGACGGCCGCGTCGTCTAGTGCGGGTGGCGCTACTGCGTGGTGTAGCCCTGCTCCTGCAGCGCGGCCAGGGCGATGAAGCCGAGGATCGCGAGGCCGACGGCGAGCACGAGGCCGACGATGCCGGTGATGATGCCGGTGAGCCAGAAGCCCTTCGCGTCCGGGTTGCGCTTCTTGCCGAGGACGCCCGTGATGATCGCGGCGATGCCGAGGGGCGCGGAGAGGAACCAGAAGAGGATCGTCACGACGGACACGATGCCGAGGACCATGGACGTGATGCTCAGCCCCTTGGAGACGGGCGCACCGCCCTGGCCGGGCTGGTAGGGCGCCGCGTAGGGCGAGTCGGAGCCTGCGGCGGGAGCGGCCGGGTAGGCGGGCTGGCTCGGCGCGGGCGGGAAGCCGTCGTTGGAGCGGTCCGGGTTCTGCGGATCGGTCATTGTCGTTCCTTTCGTCCCTGGGAACATACCGTGATGCGTGCCCCGGGATTCTCCCGTTCGGGAAATAGCCGCGAAAGGTCCCCGTAATGGGGGCGTCGGGAGGGTCAGCCGACCTGGACGACGGTGACCGGCAGCGTCGAGTCCGCGCCGAACGCGAGGCCGGACGGCGCGCGGCCCGACTCGATGAGGCGGGCACCGAGGGCCGCGATCATTGCGCCGTTGTCGGTGCAGAGCGACAGGGGCGGGATCCGCAGCTCGATGCCCGCGGCCCGGCAGCGCTCCGCCGCCAGCTCCCGCACGCGCGCGTTCGCGACGACGCCGCCGCCGAGCAGCAGGCGCGGGATCCCGTGGTCGACGCACGCGGCGACGGCCTTCGTGAGCAGCACGTCGACGACGGCCTCGCGGAAGCTCGCGGCGACGTCCGCGACGGGCACGGGCTCGCCGGCGTCCTGGCGCTTCTCGACCCAGCGGGCGACCGCGGTCTTCAGGCCGGAGAACGAGAAGTCGTAGCGGTGGCGCTCCATGTCCTTGGGGAGGGAGAGACCGCGGGGGAAGCGGATCGCCTTCGGGTCGCCGTCGGCCGCGACCCGGTCGATGTGCGGGCCGCCCGGGTACGGCAGTCCGAGCACGCGCGCGACCTTGTCGAAGGCCTCGCCCGCGGCGTCGTCGATGGTCTCGCCGAGGAGCTCGACGTCGTCGACCAGGTCGCGCACGAGGAGGAGCGACGTGTGGCCGCCGGAGACGAGGAGCGCGATGCTCGGGGTCTCGAGCGGGATGCCGGGCCCGCCGTCGGTGCTGAGGAGGTCGGCGCCCACGTGCCCGACGAGGTGGTTGACGCCGTGCAGCGGGATGTCGAGGGCCACGGCGAGCGCCTTCGCCGCGCCGACCCCGACCATGAGCGCGCCGGAGAGGCCGGGGCCCGCGGTGACGGCGATCGCGTCGAGCTCGCGGAGGGCGACGCCCGCCTCGGCGAGCGCCGCGTCGATCGCGGGGGTGAGCGCCTCGAGGTGCGCGCGTGCGGCGACCTCGGGCACGACGCCGCCGTATCGCGCGTGCTCGTCCATGGAGCTGGAGATGACGTTGGCGAGGAGCGTCTGGCCGCGGACGATGCCGATGCCGGTCTCGTCGCACGAGGTCTCGATGCCGAGGACGAGGGGGCCGGCGTCGTCCGCCGCGGTCGCGGCCGGGTCCGCTTCCGTGCCCGGGGCGCCGGATGCGGCGGGCTCGGTGCGCTCGGCAGGCGCGTCCCGCGGCTCGGCGACCGCGGGCGGCGTGGCGGCGAGGGCGACGCGCATCACGACGGCGTCGACGTCGTCCGGCTGGTAGTAGTGCGGGCGGACGGCGATGGCCTCGAAGCCGAGCGACGAGTACAGGGCCTGCGCGACCGGGTTGTCGGCGCGCACCTCGAGCAGGACCTCGCGGGCGCCGCGGGAGTGCGCCTCCGCGACGAGCCGGGTGAGCAGGGCGCGGCCGATGCCCCGGCCGCGGCTGCCGTCGGCGACGGCGATGGTCTGGACGTCGGCGGCGTGCGCGCCGCGCGGGCAGGAGAGCCCGGCGTAGCCGAGGATCGCGCCGTCGGCCTCGTCGACCGCCACGACGTACCAGCCGTGGCGGGCGGTCAGCTCGCCGCGCATCGCGTCCGCCGACCAGGCGTCGGAGACGAACGTGGTGGTCTCGAGGTGCATCAGCGCGGGCAGGTCGGCGACCTCGGCGGTGCGGAACAGCACGCTCACGAGGTGACCCGCTTCGGGCCGGAGGAGACCGTGACGTCGGGCGAGCGGAGGTAGAGCGCCTCGTCGGCCGCGACGGGCAGGTCGAGCTCGTCCATCCGGCGGGCGACCTGCGCGAGCGACGCCGCGCGCACGCCGGCCGCGTCGATCCGGTGGTCGGCGGCGGGCACGTCGTCGGGCTTGCTGAGGCCGGGGCCCGCGGTGCGCTCGGCGACGCCGCCGGGCGTGGGCTCGCGGTAGACGGACCAGTACAGCTCGCGGCGGCGTGCGTCCGTGACGACCACGAGGGATCCCGTGCCGCCGGCCGCGTAGTGGTCGTGCGCGACGGCGTCGTGGCTGACCACGGGGATCACGCGCACGCCCAGGCCGGTGGCGAGCACGCGGGCCGCGGCGATGCCGACCCGGAGGCCGGTGAACGGGCCGGGGCCCATGCCCGCGACGACCGCGCGGACGTCGCAGCGCTCGATGCCGGACGCGGTGAGGCACTCGTCGAGCAGCGTGCCGATGACCTCGGCGTGCCGCATGGTGTCGGCCTCCTGGCGCTCGGCGAGCACGCGGCCGTCGGGGTCGATGACGGCGACGCCCGTGCCGGCGGAGGTGTCGATCGCGAGGAGCACTCGACGAGTCTAGGCGCGGGGCCGCGCGCGGAGCCGCCGGATGCGGACCGTGCGGGGCTCCTCGGAGGCGGCGTCGGGATCCGCGTCGGCGTCGGCCGCCGGGTCGGCATGGGTGTCGCCCGCGCCCGTGGGCCGCGCGATGCGCAGGTCCCACCACTCCTCCGCGACGCCGTCGAGCTTGCCCTCGCCCCACTCGACCACCACGACCGAGCGCGCGTAGTCGATGTCGAGGTCGTCGAGCTCGCGGGCGTCGGCCAGGCGGTAGGCGTCGACGTGCACGAGCGGCGGGCCGTCCACGAGGCTCGGGTGCGTGCGCGCGAGCACGAACGTGGGGCTCGTGACGGGCCCGCGGACGCCGAGGCCGTCGCCGAGCCCGCGCGTGAACGTGGTCTTGCCCGCGCCGAGCGGGCCGGACAGGACGACGAGGTCGCCCGCGCCGAGCTCGCGCGCGACGGCGCGGCCGAGCTCCTCCATGTCGTCGGTGGTCGCGACGGGGACGAGCTCGTCAGAGAGGACCTCGTCGGCCGGCGCCTCGGTCGCATCGTCGCGCTCGTGCAGGTGCACGCGGTCGACGCGCGGGCCGACGCGGGTCACGATCTCGTCGCCGATGGTCTCGGCCCAGCCGGCCCATTCCTCGGCGGTGGGCTCGCCGCGGTCGCCGGGGCCGAGGATCACGGCGGTGTCGCCGACCTCGACGGGCAGGTCGCCGACGTCGAGCACGAGCTGGTCCATGGCGATGCGGCCGGCGATCGGGAAGCGGCGGCCGTTCAGGAGCACGGAGGCGTGGGGGGCGGCGATGCGCGGGATCCCGTCGGCGTACCCGAGCGGCACGAGCGCGAGGGTCGACGGCCCCGTCGTCCGGTGGTCGAGGCCGTACGAGACGCCGTGCCCGGCCTCGACGCGCTTGACGGAGACGACGTCGGCCTCGAGCGTCATCGCCGGGACGAGCCCGAGGTCGCGACCGGAGCGGTCGTCGAACGGCGAGATGCCGTATACGGCGATGCCGAAGCGCACCATGTCGAAGCGGGCGGCCGGCAGGCGGATCCCCGCGGAGCTCGCCGCCAGGTGCTTCTCGACCGGGCGCGCGCCCAGCTCCTCGGCCACGCGCACGGCCTCGTGGAAGCGGGCGAGCGCGGCGTCGTCGTCCTCGGGCGAGGCGTCGGCGAGGTGCGACCACAGCGCATGCAGCGTCAGCTCGCCCGCGGCGTCGGCGGCGACCGCGGCCCGCACGAGATCCGGCCACAGCTCGGGCGTGGCGCCGTTGCGGCTGAGGCCGGTGTCGGCCTTGAGGTGGACGCGGGCGCGGATCCCCGTCGCGCGACCGGCGGCCGCGATGCGCTCCAGCTCCCACAGCGCCGAGACGCCCAGGTCGATGCCGTCCTCCACCGCGACGCGGAAGTCGGTGTCGACCCCGTGCAGCCAGGCGAGGAGGCGGGCGTCGATGCCGGCGCGGCGGAGCTCGACCGCCGACGCGACGTCGAGCACGGCGAGGCTCTCGGCGCCGGCCTCGAGGGCGGCGCGCGCGACCTGGAGGGCGCCGTGGCCGTAGGCGTCGGCCTTCACGGCGACCATCGTGCGCGCGGGGGCGGCGAGCGCCGCGAGCGTGCGGACGTTGTGGCGGATCGCGTCGAGGTCGATGACGGCGCGACGGCCGGGCGCGACGGGTCCGTCCGGGACGGGCGCGGGGACGGCGTCGCTCATGCGGAGTGCCTCCGGGTCACGCGGCCGGCGACGCGCGCGACGATCTCGTAGCCGATGGTGCCGGTCGCCTCGGCCCACTCCTCCACCGAGGGCGCGCCCGTCGCGGGATCCCCGAACAGCACGGCGTCGTCGCCCACCGCCACCGGGATCCCGTCGACGACGCCGTCGCCCACGTCGACCACGAACTGGTCCATGGCGATCCGGCCGCTCACCCGGAAGCGCGCGCCGTGGATCGCGACGGGCGCGCGGTTGCTCGCGAGCCGCGGCACGCCGTCGGCGAACCCGAGCGAGACGAGCGCGAGGGTGGTCGCCCGGGTGGTGCGGTACGTGTAGCCGTAGGAGACGCCGGTGTCGGCGGGCACGCGCTTCACCGCGACGACGCTGCCGACGAGGGTCATGGCGGGCACGAGGCCGAGGTCGGCGGACGTGACGCCGTCGAGCGGCGAGATGCCGTAGATCCCGATGCCGAGGCGCACCATGTCGAGCCGGGCCTCCGGCACCCGCAGGGCGCCCGCGGTCGCGGCGAGGTGGCGGATCCCGGGCTCGAGCCCCGCGGCCCGCACCACGTCGACCGCACGGTGGAACGCGCGGACCTGAGCCAGGTCCTCGTCCTCGCCGGCGTTCGCGAGGTGGCTGAAGACGCCGCCGAGGTGGATCCGGCCGTCCGCGACGAGCTCCGCGACCTCCGCGACGACGCCCGGCCACTCCGCCGGCGTCACGCCGTTGCGGCCGAGGCCGGTGTCGACCTTGAGGTGCACCTCCGCGGCGCGGCCCACCCGGCGCGCGGCGTCCGCGACCTCGCGCACCTGACGCAGGCTGTTGAGCCCCAGGTCGATGCCGGCCTCGATCGCGGTCGCGAAGTCGGCGCCGGGCGCGTGCATCCATGTGAGGATCGGCGCCTCGATCCCGGCCGCCCGCAGCACCAGCGCCTCGCGGATGTCGACCACGCCCAGCCGGTCGGCCCCGCCCGCGAGCGCCGCGCGCGCCGACGCGACGGCGCCGTGCCCGTAGCCGTCGGCCTTGACCACGGCCATCACGAGCGGCGCGCCCGTGGTCTCCCGCAGCGTCCGCACGTTCGCCGCGATCGCGGCCGTGTCGATGCGGGCCTCGCGGCGGAGCGCGGCGGGGACCTGGACGGTCGCCTCGTCGGTCACGGTGCCTCCCCCTCGGTGACGACGAACGCGGTGGCGAGGCCGGCGTCGTGGCTCATGCTCAGGTGGATCCGCGTCACGCCTCGCGCGGCCGCCACCTCCGCGACGACGCCGCCCACCCGGAACGACGGATCGCCGTGTTCGTCGCGCACGACCTCCATGTCCTGCCAGCTGATCCCGCCGGGACCGCCGAGCGCCTTGATGAGCGCCTCCTTCGCCGCGAACCTCGCCGCGAGCGAGCGCACGGGCAGGGGCCGCTCGGCCGGCGCGAACAGGCGCGGCACGAGTCCCGGAGTGCGCTCGGCGCTCCGGGCGAAACGCGCCACGTCGACCACGTCGACGCCGATGCCCCTGATCACGCCGCCGCTGTCACTCGACCGTGACGGACTTCGCGAGGTTGCGCGGCTGGTCGACGTCGAGGCCCTTGGCCGCCGCGAGCTCCATCGCGAAGATCTGCAGCGGCGTGACGGCGAGCAGCGGCTCGAACAGCGGCGCGGCGAGCGGGATCGGGATGACCTCGTCGGCGTGCGGCAGCACGAACGCGTCGCCCTGCTCGGCGATCGCGATGACGCGGGCGCCGCGCGCCCGGATCTCCTCGATGTTGGAGATGACCTTCTTGTGCAGCGCGAGCTGGTGGACGGGGCTCGGCACGATGACGAAGACGGGCTGCCCCGGCTCGATGAGCGCGATGGGCCCGTGCTTGAGCTCGCCCGCGGCGAAGCCCTCGGCGTGGATGTACGCGAGCTCCTTGAGCTTCAGCGCGCCCTCGAGCGCGACCGGGAAGCCGACATTGCGGCCGAGGAAGAGCACGGCGCGCGTGTCGGCCATCCACTTCGCGAGCTGGCTGATCCTCTCGCCCTGCTCCACGACGGTGGCGAGCTTCTCCGGGATCGCGAGGAGCTCCTCCGTGTTGGCGACGATCTCGTCGGCCGAGAGCGTGCCGCGGATGCGCGCGAGGTGCAGCCCGAACAGGTACAGCGCCGCGACCTGCGCGACGAACGCCTTCGTGGACGCGACCGCGACCTCGGGGCCCGCGTGCGTGTAGACGACGGCCTCCGACTCGCGCGGGATGGTGGCGCCTTGCGTGTTGCAGATGGAGAGGACGCGCGCGCCGGTCTCGCGGGCGTAGCGCACGGCCAGCAGCGTGTCCATGGTCTCGCCGGACTGGCTGATGGAGATGACGAGCGTGGTCGCGTCGAGCACGGGGTCGCGGTAGCGGAACTCGTGCGCGAGCTCGACCTCCACGGGGACGCGGGCCCACTTCTCGATGGCGTACTTGCCGAGGATGCCCGAGTACGCGGCGGTGCCGCACGCGACGATGACGATGCGCGAGATGTCCGCGAGGTCGACCTCGCCGATCGCGTCGAGGTCCGGCAGCACGACGACGCCGTCCACGATGCGGCCGCGGAGGGTGTTGGCCACCGCATCCGGGCCCTCGCTGATCTCCTTCGCCATGAAGCTCGACCAGCCGCCCTTCTCGCTGGCGGAGGCGTCCCACGCGATCTCGAACTCGTGCGTCTCGACGGGGGCGCCGTGGAAGTCGGTGACGGTGACGGAGTCGGGGCGGATGGCAACCATCTGGTCCTGCCCGATGGCGACTGCGCGGCGCGTGAACTCCACGAAGGCCGCGACGTCGGATCCGAGGAAGTTCTCGCCGTCGCCCAGCCCGATGACGAGCGGCGAGTTGCGGCGGGCGCCGACCACGAGGCCGGGCTGGTCGCGGTGCACGGCGAGGAGCGTGAACGCGCCCTCGAGCCGGCTCACCGTGTTCCGGAACGCCTGCTCCAGGTCCTGCGTGACGCCGTACTCGCGGCCGAGGAGGCGCGCGGCGACCTCGGTGTCCGTGTCGCTCTCGAACGTGTAGCCGTCCGCGAGGAGGTCGTCCTTGAGCTCCGCGAAGTTCTCGATGATGCCGTTGTGGATGAGAGCGAGCTTGCCGTCGTCGCCCAGGTGCGGGTGCGCGTTGCGGTCCGTGGGGCCCCCGTGCGTGGCCCAGCGCGTGTGGCCGATGCCGGTGGATCCGTCCGGGAGCGGCGACGCCTCCAGGTCCTCCAGGAGCCGGTCGAGCTTGCCCGCGCGCTTGCGGACGCCGAGCGTGCCGTCGGCGTCGAGCACGGCCACGCCCGCGGAGTCGTATCCGCGGTACTCCAGCCTCCGCAGCCCTCCGAGGAGGACCTCGAGGCTCCTGGCCTCACCGACGTAACCCACGATTCCGCACATGGGGCACGAGTTTACCGTCGGGGATCCCGGATCCCCTGCGCGTCCCGCGCGCCGGGCGCGCCCCGCCGCCCGGTCGCCCGCGCCGCCCCGCCGTAGGATGAGGGGCCATGCCAGACACCGCGACGGGATCCCCGACGAGCCATGGGCACGTCTCCCCGTTCGTGGAGATCGCCCGCGCCGACTGGGCGGCCCTCGCGCCCGCCACGCACCTGCCGCTGCGGGAGACCGAGCTGGTCCAGCTGCGCGGCATCGGCGACCGGCTCGACATGCGCGAGGTCGAGGACGTCTACCTCCCGCTCAGCCGACTGCTCAACCTCTACGTCACGGGCACGAAGAAGCTGCACCGGGACACGAGCGCGTTCCTCGGCGAGCGCGCCAAGAGCACGCCGTTCATCATCGGCGTCGCGGGATCGGTGGCCGTCGGCAAGTCGACTGTCGCGCGCCTGCTGCGCGAGATGCTGGCGCGCTGGGAGGACACGCCGCGGGTCGAGCTCGTGACCACCGACGGCTTCCTCCATCCGAATGCCGAGCTCGAGCGCCGGGGCCTCATGGAGCGGAAGGGCTTCCCCGAGTCGTACGACCGGCGGGCGCTGCTGCGGTTCGTCACGCAGGTCAAGAGCGGCGTCGCCGAGGTCCGCGCGCCGTTCTACTCGCACCTCGCCTACGACATCGTCCCGGGCGCCGAGGTGGTCGTGCGGCAGCCGGACGTGCTCATCATCGAGGGCCTCAACGTGCTGCAGCCGGCGGCGTCCGGCGCCAAGCTCGCCGTGAGCGACCTCTTCGACTTCTCGATCTACGTCGACGCCCGCACCCACGACATCGCGCAGTGGTACGAGGAGCGGTTCCTCAGCCTCCAGCGCGGGGCGTTCAGCAACCCGCGCTCCTACTTCCACCGGTACGCGGAGCTCAGTCCGGCCGAGGCCGTGGCGCGCGCCCGCGGGATCTGGTCGTCCATCAACGAGCCGAACCTCGAGCAGAACATCCGGCCGACCCGCTCGCGCGCGACGCTCGTGCTGCGCAAGGACGCCGACCACTCGGTCGCGAACGTCCTGCTCCGCAAGCTCTGACCTGCTCCGGCGGCCGCGGGGCTAGATGGCGAGGCGCTCCGTGACGAGGGCCGCCAGCTCCTGGGCGTGCCGCTCGGCGGTCGCCTGGTCGGCGGCCTCCACCATCACGCGGATCATGGGCTCGGTGCCCGAGGCGCGCATGAGGATCCGGCCGGTGTCGCCGAGCTCGGCCTCCGCGCGCGCGACGGCGGCGTTCAGCTCGGCGTCGTCGCCCACGCGCTCGCGGTCGACGCCGCGCACGTTGATCATCACCTGCGGGTAGACGGTCATCACCGAGGCGAGCTCGTGCAGGCTCCTCCCCGTCGCCGCCATCTCGCCGAGCAGCTGGATGCCCGTGAGGATCCCATCGCCCGTCGTCGCGTGCTCCGCGATGACGAGGTGCCCGGACTGCTCGCCGCCGAGCGAGTAGCCGCCCTCGTTCATGGCCTCGAGCACGTAGCGGTCGCCGACGCGCGTCTGCAGCACCGTGATGTCGTTCTCGGCCATGGCGATGCGGAGGCCGAGGTTGCTCATGACGGTCGCGACGAGCGTGCGCTCCGCCAGCAGGCCGCGACGGGCCATGGAGAGCGCGAGGACGGCCATGATCTGGTCGCCGTCGATGATCGCGCCCGTGTGGTCGACCGCGAGGCAGCGGTCCGCGTCGCCGTCGTGCGCGATGCCCACGTCGGCGCCGTGCGCGAGGACGGCCTCGGCCAGCAGGTCGAGGTGCGTGGACCCGACCCGGTCGTTGATGTTCATGCCGTCGGGGTCGTTGCCGATGACGGTGACGCGCGCGCCCGCGTCCGTGAAGACCTCGGGGCTGATGCCCGCGGCGGCGCCGTGCGCGCAGTCGAGGACCACGTGGATCCCGTCGAGCCGGTGCTGCAGCGTGCCGAGCAGGTGGAGGACGTAGCGGTCCTCGGCGTCCGCGAAGCGGCGGATGCGGCCGACGTCGGCTCCCGTGGGGAGCAGGACGGGCTGGCTCAGCTGCGCCTCGATGCGGTCCTCGAGCTCGTCGGCGAGCTTCCGTCCGCCCGCGGCGAAGAACTTGATCCCGTTGTCGGGAGCGGGGTTGTGCGACGCGGAGATCATCACGCCGAAGTCGGCGTCGAAGTCCGCGATGAGGTACGCCGTGGCCGGCGTCGGGATGACCCCGGCGTCGAACACGTCGACGCCGGAGCTCGCGAGGCCGGCGGCCACGGCCGCCGCGATGAACTCGCCGGACACCCGGGGATCCCGGGCGACGACCGCGACGGGTCGTCGTCCGGAATCCCGGGCGTCCTGGCCGAGCACGTGCGCGGCGGCCTGGGCCAGGCGCAGGGCGAGGTCCGCGGTGATGGTCTCGCCGTTGGCGAGTCCGCGGACGCCGTCCGTGCCGAAGAGCCGGGGCATGGCTGCCGGTGTGCCCGAGCGCCTTAGCGCTTCGAGAACTGGGGCGCCTTGCGGGCCTTCTTGAGTCCGGCCTTCTTGCGCTCCTTGACGCGCGCGTCGCGGCTGAGGAAGCCGTTCTTCTTGAGCGTGGCGCGGTTGTTCTCCTCGTCGATCTCGTTGAGGGCGCGGGCGATGCCGAGGCGCAGGGCGCCGGCCTGGCCGGAGGGGCCACCGCCGGAGATGCGCGCGACGACGTCGTAGCTGCCGAGGAGGTCGAGCACCTTGAACGGGTCGTTCACGAGCTGCTGGTGCAGCTTGTTGGGGAAGTAGTCCGCGAACTCACGGCCGTTGACCGTGATCGAGCCGGAGCCGGGGACGAGGCGCACGCGGGCGATGGCCTGCTTGCGTCGTCCGACGGCGCCGCCGGACACGTTGAGGACCGCGCGGGGGGCCTTGGGGGCCTCCTCGTTCGGGGTCTCGGTCGAGAAGCTCTCGGGAGCCACGTCGAGGGAGTCTGAGATCTGAGCCACTGGGTTCGATTCCTTCTGAGGTCTTTGGTCGTCGCTGTCGGCAGCCGGAGCTACTGAGCGACCTGGCCGAGGGTGTACGGGGTGGGCTGCTGAGCAGCGTGGGGGTGCTCGGGGCCCGCGTAGACCTTGAGCTTCTTCAGCTGCGCCGCACCCAGCGAGTTCTTCGGCAGCATGCCGCGGATGGCCTTCTCGACCGCGCGCGTGGGGTGCTTCTCGAGCATCTCGACGTAGGTGGTGGCCGTGAGGCCGCCCGGGTAGCCGGAGTGGCGGTAGGCCAGCTTCTTCTCGAGCTTCTGGCCCGTGAGCGCCACCTTCTCGGCGTTGACGATGATCACGAAGTCGCCCATGTCCATGTGGGGGGCGAACGTGGCCTTGTGCTTGCCGCGCAGGAGCGCGGCGGCGTGGCTGGCGAGACGGCCGAGGACGATGTCCGTGGCGTCGATGACGACCCAGTCGTGCTGGACCTCACTGGCCTTGGGGGAATAGGTGCGCGTCATTGATCTGACTGCCTTCTTTTCGAGGTGAGATGGTCGTGGATCCCGCTCCGTGGGCGTTCTGACGAGAACGCATCCGGTGGAGGGCTCAACCTTGTACGTCGCCGCGCGCATGCGCGCAGACAACCGGTTCAGAGTACGCGATCCCGGGCGATCAGGCAATCCCGGGCGTGTCGCGGATGCGGGCCAGGTCGCGAGCGGCCGCCGCGGCGCCTTCGACGATCGCGTCCACCTCGTGCGCCGCGCGCCGATTCCGGGTGATCGCGTTCCGCGCCGCGAGCTCCGCGTCGGGCGGGTAGCCCACCCGCTCGAGCACCAGTCCGCGCGCCGGCATCACGGTGAACTCGCTCGTGCGCTCGCGGAGCTCGAGCAGCTCGCGGAGCCGGGCGACGCCGACGCGTCCGGACGCCGCGGCGACGCATGCGCCCACGAGCGCGCGCACCATGCTGTGGCAGAAGGCATCCGCGCGGACGACCGCCTCGAGCGCGCCGTCGGCCGCGCGGGTCCACGTCAGCTCCTGCAGCGTGCGGATGGTCGACGCCCCCTCGCGCGGCTTGCAGTACGCGGCGAAGTCGTGGAGGCCGAGGAGGGCGTCGGCCGACTCCTGCAGCACGGCGGCGTCCAGCGCGACCGGGACCTCGACGGTGCGGTGCCGCTGCAGGGGGTCGCGGGGGCCGGAGGCGTCGGAGATCCGGTAGCGGTACGCCCGCCAGGTCGCGGAGAAGCGCGCGTCGAACCCGTCGGGCGCGGGGGCGCAGTCGAGGACGACGACGTCGGACCTGGCGCCGAGCACGCCGTTCATCCGGCGCGCGAGGGCCGCGGCGGCGCGCGCGACCGAGGGGACGTGCGGCTCCTCCCCCGCGGCGGCATCGGCGGCGCGGCCCCGCGGCGCCCGGTCGAGGGACGCGATCTGCGCCTCCGTGAGGTCGAGGTGCGCGACCTGGCCGGTCGCGTGCACGCCCGCGTCGGTCCGCCCGGCGACGACGAGCGTCGGCGCGGGCGGCGTCCGGGCGAGCAGCTGCGCGAGCGCGTCCTCGAGGGCGCCCTGCACGGTGCGCAGCCCGGGTTGCTTCGCCCAGCCGGCGAACCCCGTGCCGTCGTACGCGACGTCGATCCGGAGGCGCGTGCCGGCGGGCTCCGTCCCGTCGACGTCGGTCATCGGGCGGCGGATCCCCGCGGACGCGTCATGCCGACCTCGCGCTCGTAGACCGCAGTTCGGCTCGACTGCGTGAACCCGAGGTGCTCGTACAGGTCGAGCGCGCCCGTGGGGCTGTCGGAGTCGACGTCGAGCACGGCGCGCTGGACGCCCTCGACGCGGAACCCCGCGAGGGCGGCGGACAGCAGCGCCTGCGCGAGCCGGCGCCCGCGGAACTCCCGGCGAACCCCGACGAGGGCGATGTAGGCGGACGTGTAGCCGGCCCGCTCCCAGTTCTCCGGCGTGACCTCCGCCATCGCGAATCCGGCCACGACGGCGTCCTCGCCGTCGCCCGTCACCGCGATCACCGAGAGGTCGTCGCGCGCGGTCGGCAGGGAGAGGAACGCCTCCCAGCGCTCGACGCTGATGGGCTCGGATCCCCAGTGGTCGCGGAACACGTCGTTCTTGGCGAGGCGCGTGCGCTCCCACCACTCGCGCGTGACGGGGATCAGCCGCAGGCCCTCGGGCGCCGGCACGTCGGGCAGCTCCGTCTGGAGGTCGCGGTGCATCTCGATGAAGTAGCGGCTGGGCGTGAAGCCGCGCGAGGTCGCGAGGGCGGTCGCGCCGGCGGAGTCGTCGGGGAACTCGATGCCCATGCGGGTGGGCACGGGATCCTCGACGTGGTCCGCGGGCTGGGCGACCTCGAGCGCCTGGGTGGCCCGGGCGATCTGCCAGTCGAGCAGGCGCGCGCCGATGCCGCGACGGCGGAGGTCGGGCCGGACGCCGCCGGAGATGTGGCCGCGCACGACGCTCTCGTCGTCGGGCTTGACGATCGCGGAGCCCTCGGCCGCCAGACGGCCCTCCGCATCGACGGCGACGATCGCGTCCCGTGCCAGGTCGACGTAGGAGAACCCCAGGGACATGGCGACCTCGTCGCGGGTGGCGCGGTACTCCGGGTGGTCGGCGTCGGCCACGAGGCCCGCTAGCTCGACGAGCGCGTCGACGTCCTCATGCGCCATGGCGCGCCAGGTGATCCCGTCGGGTCCCTCCGGCAGCGGGATGGGAGCGGTGGAGGAGGGATCGTCCGGCAGGGTCGTGCTCGTGTCGGTCATCCGTCCAGGGTACCGGGGCCCGCGCGGCCGCCCCAGGCCCAGCCGGACGCACGAGAGCCCCCGACGCGCAGGGCGCCGGGGGCTCTCGGGATGGTGCGGTGCTGCTACTTGTCGGACTTCTCCGCGGCGTCGGCCTCGACCTCGGCGGCGGCCTCGTCGGTCGTCTCCGCGGGGGTCGCGTCGGTGTGCTCGACGGCGTCGGTCTCCTCGACGGGGACCTCGGGCTCCTCCGCGGGCGCCTCGGCGACCGGAGCAGCGGCGGCCGGAGCCGTCGCGGTGGAGGTGCGCGAGGAGCGCACCTTCGGGGTCACGGGCTCGAGCACGAGCTCGATCTGCACCATGGGGGCGTTGTCGCCCTTGCGGAAGCCGAGCTTCGTGATGCGGGTGTAGCCGCCGTCGCGCTCGGCGACGAGGGGCGCGATCTCCGTGAAGAGCTCGTGCACGACGCTCTTCGAGGGGATGATCCCCATGACGCGGCGGCGGGCGTGCAGGTCGCCGCGCTTGGCGAACGTCACGAGGCGCTCCGCGACGGGACGCAGGCGCTTGGCCTTCGTCTCGGTCGTCTTGATGGACTTGTGCTCGAAGAGGCTCTGGGCCAGGTTCGCGAGCATGAGGCGCTCGTGCGCCGGGCCGCCTCCGAGGCGGGGACCCTTGGTGGGCTTGGGCATGGTCTTGTCTCCGTAAGTGTCGAAAGAAGGCGTACGGCCGAGGCCGGACGGATCAGTTGGTGGTGGTCTCGTCCTCGTCGTAGCTGTAGTAGTGCGCGCCGTCGAAGCCGGGGACGGCGTCCTTCAGCGACAGACCGAGCTCGACCAGCTTGTCCTTGACCTCATCCACCGACTTCTGTCCGAAGTTGCGGATGTTCATGAGCTGCGTCTCCGAGAGGGCGACGAGCTCGCTGACGTTGTTGATGCCCTCGCGCTTGAGGCAGTTGTACGACCGGACCGAGAGGTCGAGGTCCTCGATGGGCATCGACAGCTCGGAGCTGAGGACGGCGTCGACCGGCGCGGGGCCGATCTCGATGCCCTCGGCGGCCGAGTTGAGCTCGCGCGCCAGGCCGAACAGCTCGGTGAGCGTGCGACCGGCGGACGCGATGGCGTCGCGCGGCGTGATGGCCGACTTGGTCTCGACGTCGACCACGAGGCGGTCGAAGTCGGTGCGCTCGCCGGCACGGGTGGCCTCGACGCGGTAGGTGACCTTGAGCACGGGCGAGTAGATCGAGTCGACCGGGATCTGGCCGGCCTCGCTGAACTCGCTGCGGTTCTGGGTCGCCGAGACGTAGCCGCGGCCGCGCTCGATCGTGAGCTCCAGCTCGAACTTCGCCTTCTCGTTGAGCGTGGCGATGACGAGCTCGGGGTTGTGGATCTCGACGCCGGCCGGGGCCGAGATGTCGGCGGCCGTGACCTGGCCCGCACCCTGCTTGCGCAGGTACGCGGTGATCGGCTCGTCGTGCTCGCTGGAGACGACGAGGCCCTTGATGTTGAGGATGATCTCGGTCACGTCCTCCTTCACGCCGGGGACGGTGCTGAACTCGTGCAGCACGCCGTCGATCCGGATGCTGGTGACGGCCGCGCCGGGGATGGACGAGAGGAGCGTGCGGCGGAGCGAGTTGCCGAGCGTGTAGCCGAAGCCGGGCTCGAGCGGCTCGATGACGAACCGCGAGCGGAACTCCGAGATGGACTCCTCGGTGAGGGTGGGGCGCTGCGCAATGAGCACTGTGTTGTTTCCTTTCGGCGAGGCGTCCGCTATATGACGCCTGCGATGCCCCCCGGGTGGCGGCCCGGGCGGGTAGTGAATTGGTCGATCGGACACACGGCGGATCGGCCGACGCCGTCCCCTCCTGGTGGAGCGGGACGGCAGCGGCCGATCAGCGCGAGCTAGACGCGGCGGCGCTTGGGCGGGCGGCAGCCGTTGTGCGCCTGCGGGGTGACGTCGTTGATCGAGCCCACCTCGAGGCCGGCGGCCTGGAGCGAGCGGATCGCGGTCTCGCGGCCGGAGCCGGGTCCCTTGACGAACACGTCGACCTTCTTCATGCCGTGCTCCTGCGCCTGGCGGGCGGCCGACTCGGCGGCGAGCTGCGCGGCGAACGGCGTCGACTTGCGCGAGCCGTTGTAGCCGACGACGCCCGAGGACGCCCAGCTGATGACGGCACCGGTCGGGTCCGTGATCGAGACGATGGTGTTGTTGAAGGTGCTCTTGATGTGGGCCTGGCCCACGGCGATGTTCTTCTTGTCCTTGCGGCGCGGCTTGCGAACGGCCGACTTGGGTGCTGCCATGGAATTCTCCTGTGTCTACGGGTGGCGAGGCGCGGGCCGAGGGCCTAGCGCGCCTTCTTCTTGCCGGCTACGGTGCGCTTCGGGCCCTTGCGGGTGCGAGCGTTGGTCTTCGTGCGCTGCCCGTGGACAGGGAGGCCGCGGCGGTGGCGGATGCCCTCGTAGCTGCCGATCTCGACCTTGCGTCGGATGTCGGCGGCCACCTCGCGGCGGAGGTCGCCCTCCACCTTGAAGTTCCCGTCGATGTAGTCGCGGAGGGCGATGAGCTGGTCGTCGCTCAGGTCCTTGACGCGGATGTTCTTGTCGATGCCGGTGTCCTCGAGGGTCTTGACGCTCGAGGTGCGGCCGACGCCGTAGATGTACGTGAGTGCGATCTCGACGCGCTTGTCGCGCGGGAGGTCGACGCCTGCTAGACGTGCCATTGAGGCTTCTCCTGGTGATGGGTGGAGGTCTGCAGCAGAGCCTGTGCATCGGCCTCCGACCGATGGTGTCCCCCGGATCCCTCAGGATCCCGGCTTCCGGCGCTGCTGTCGTTCTTCTTCAGGTGGTGCGGTGGTGCCGTGCGGTCGTGCTGACTAGCCCTGGACCTGCTTGTGGCGCGGGTTGTCGCAGATGACGCGCACGCGGCCGTTGCGTCGGATGACCTTGCACTTCTCGCAGATCCTCTTGACGCTGGGGTTGACCTTCATGATGCTTCCTTGCTTTCGTTCTCGCTGGCCTCGTGCCGCCGCGGATGCGGGGCCGTTCCTTGTGCAGCAGGCCTACTTGTAGCGGTAGACGATCCGGCCGCGGGTGAGGTCGTACGGGCTCAGCTCCACGATCACGCGGTCCTCGGGGAGGATGCGGATGTAGTGCTGACGCATCTTGCCCGAGATGTGGGCGAGGACCTTGTGCCCGTTGCTCAGCTCAACGCGGAACATCGCGTTCGGCAGAGCTTCGACAACTCCGCCTTCGATCTCGATGACGCCGTCTTTCTTGGCCATATACTCACTGTCGCTAGAGGTGGTGTCTGCTGTTCGTGCGGATGCGCATCATGGTGAGACGCAGATGCCGAGCACGCCGGGAGGCGGCCGAGCACCAAGGGTCGAGAGTACGGCATCCCCGGGCGTGTCGCAATTCTCCCCGCGTGTCGCGGGCGGATCCGCGGATCCTGCGCTAGCGGGACGCACGACGGGCCGGACGGTCGCCCGTCCGGCCCGTGCCCGTGCTGCTGCCGCTGTACCGGCTAGGCCCGGTGGCGCGGGGCGCTGCGGCGGTCGGCCTGCGCGGCATCGACGACGGCGACGAGGTCGGCGGTCAGCGGGTGCTGGTCGTCGAGGCCCGTCACGCGGCGCACGAGGTCGGCGGCCGTGTCCGTCGCGAGGAGCCCCTGCAGCTCGAGCGCCTGCGGGTCGCCCGCCGGGTCGAAGCGGAGCGCCTGTCCCATCGCGCGCACCAGGGCGTCGTGCGGCAGCCCGCGCTCGGCGAGCTGCGACGCGGGACCCACGAAGCGCTCCTCGCGGGAGAGCTTGCGGAGCGGCTGGCGGCCGACGCGCTCGACGGTGTCCGCGAGCGCCGCGTTGGCGAAGCGCGCGAGGTTCTTCTGGCGGTACGCCGCCTGCTCGGCCTCGTCGAGGCCGTGCTTCGCGACGAGCAGCGCGCTGGTCTCCTCGAGCACCCGACGCACCTCGTCGGCGACCTCGGGGATCGCCATCGCGTCCGACTGGCTCACGGCGCCGCGCGCGTAGCCGTGGTACGCGACGGTGGCGTGGCCGGTGTTCACCGTGAAGAGCTTGCGCTCGATGTAAGGCGCTAGGTCGTCGACGAACGTGGCGCCCGAGATCTCGGGAACGGCGTCGCCGAACGGCGTGCGCTCCACGACCCACTCCGAGAAGTCCTCGACGGTCACGTCGAGGCCCGCGGCGGGATCCTGGTTCGGCACGATGCGGTCGACGGCCGTGTTCGCGAAGACAGCGCGGTCGAGGGCGTCCGTCTCGTCGCCGAGGGCCTTCTCGATCTCGGCGCGCAGGGTGTCCGTCGCGTTGATCGCGTTCTCGCACGCCATGACGGCGACGGGCCCGAGGTCGGCGGAGCGCGCGCGGAGGCCCGCGGCGATCGCCGGCGCGACGAAGCGGAGGATGTTGGGGCCCACCGCGGTGGTCACGACGTCGGCCGTCGCGATCTCGGCGATGAGCGCCTCGCCGTCCGCCGCGCTGTCGATCGCGCGGAAGCCCGTGACGGTCCAGTCGCGCGCGTCCGGGCCGACCTCGGTGACGCGGTAGGAGTCGGCGGAGGCCAGGTGCCCGATGAGCTCGGCGTTGACGTCGGCGAACACGACCTCGTAGCCGGCCTCGTGCAGGATCAGCCCGACGAAGCCGCGGCCGATGTTGCCGGCGCCGAAGTGGACGGCCTTCACGCCTCGTTCACCTCGGCCAGGAGGGCGTACAGCGCCTCGGCGTCGGGGGCGTCGACGAGCTTCTGCACCTCGTCGTCGTCGCTGAAGATGATGGCGATCTTGCTGAGGATGTCCAGGTGGCCGTTGTCCTTGCCGGCGATGCCGACGACGAAGCGCACCTCGTTGCCCGCCCAGTCGATGGGGGTGTCGTAGCGCACGAAGGAGAGCGCCGAGTCGAGGATCGTGTCCTTGCCCTCGTTGGTGCCGTGCGGGATGGCGAGGAGGTTGCCCATGTAGGTGGAGACGCTCTTCTCGCGCTCGAGCATGTACCCCTGGTACTCGGGGGTGACGGCGCCCGCGGCGACGAGGATGCCCGCCGCCTCGGCGATGGCCTCCTCGACGGAGGACGCGGTGCCTCCGACGCGGATCTGGGCGGGTTCGAGGACGTTCGACATGGTGCTCCTGACGTGTGTGCGTGGTGCGGGGGCCGGGCCGTGCCTTCCAGCATGGCCTGGCCCCCGCGAGTGCGGCGGTGCGGGGTCCGCCGCTGCGGCGGACCGGGTGATCAGCTGTCCGAGCGCTGCTTCCGGACCAGCTCCACGATCTCGTCGTAGCGCGGCGAGTTCATGAAGTTGTCGACCGAGACGTGCTCGGACGACGGGCTCTTCTGGCGGGCGCGGTCGGTGAGCTCGCGCTGCGTGATCACGAGGTCGGCCGTGCCGTCGAGGGCCGCGATCGCCTTGTTGACGACCGTGACCTCGGTGAGGCCGGCCTTCTTCATCTTGTTGCGGAGGACCGAGGCGCCCATGGCGGACGAGCCCATGCCGGCGTCGCAGGCGAACACGATGTCCTGGATACGGGTGGCCGTGGCCGTGCCGCCCTCGGAGCCCGTGGCGTTCGCGCCGTCGGCGAGGCCGCCGACCGTGCCCGCGGTGCCGGTCTCGGCGCCGAGGCCCGACAGGATCGAGGACTCCTTGCCCTTGTTGGCCTGCGTCGCGGCGACCGCGGCGCCGAAGTCGCCGTCGGACTTCTTGCCGGTGCGGAGGATGACCGCCGCGATGACGAAGGTGACGGCCGCCGAGATGAGGACCGAGAGGATCACGCCGGGGAAGCTGTTGCGCTCGGTCTGGCCGAGCACGGCGATGATGCTGCCGGGCGAGGCCGGACCGCGGAGGCCGGAGCCGAACGCGACGTTCGTCGCGACGCCCGAGGCGCCACCCGCGATGACCGCGAGGAACAGGAGCGGCTTGGACAGCACGTACGGGAAGTAGATCTCGTGGATGCCGCCGACGAACTGGATGAGGATCGCGCCGGGGGCGGTGCTGCGGGCGACGCCCGCGCCGAAGATCGTGAACGCGAGGAGGACGCCGAGGCCCGGGCCGGGGTTCGCCTCGAGCAGGAACAGGATGCTCTTGCCCGTGCGGGTCGCCTCCTCGGTGCCGAGGGGGGTGAGGATGCCCTGGTTGATGGCGTTGTTGAGGAACAGGACCTTGGCGGGCTCGATCACGATGCTCGTGAGGGGCAGCAGGCCGTTGTCGACGAGGAACCCGACGCCGCCGCCGAGGACCGACGTGATGCCGCGGATCACCGGGGTGAGGCCGAAGTAGGCGCCGATCGCGAAGATCGCGCCGAGGATGCCGGCGGAAAAGTTGTTGACGAGCATCTCGAAGCCGGGGCGGATCCGGTCGATCCAGAGGCGCTCGATGACCTTCAGCAGGTACGCCGCGAGCGGGCCCGTGATCATGGCGCCGAGGAACATCGGGCTGCCGCCGTCGAAGTACGGGGTACCCACCGTGCCGACGATGACGCCCATGGTCGCGATGCTCGCGACCACGCCGCCGCGCGCGTCGTAGACCATGCGGCCTCCGGTGTTGGCGATGAGCAGCGGGAGGAGGAAGTACAGCACGGGCGCGACGAGGCCGGCGAGCTGCTCGTTGGGCAGGTAGCCGTCCGGGATGAACAGGGCCGTGAGCAGGCCCCAGGCGATGAACGCCGCGATGTTCGGCATGATCATGCCGCTGAGGAACGTGCCGAACTTCTGCACGCCGAGCCGCACGGACTGTCCCGTGCTGCGGGTGGGTGACGTCGTCGTCATGGGGGTGGTGCTCCTGTCGTGGTGGTGGCGGGCCTGCTGCGGCCCGCCGTGCTGCGGTGAGGGGATGTGCGGTGGTGCGGTGGTGCGGTGGAGAGGGCCGTGCGGGTCGGTGGTGCGGGTCAGACGGTGACGGGCGCCGACGCCGCGGTGACCGCGGCGCGCGCCTCGACGGCGCTGTCGGCGGCGAGGGCGACGGCGGCCAGGGCCTCCGCCTCCTCGCGCGTGTGGAGGGCGAGCTCGGCGCGCACGTCGGCGAGGGCCGCGGGCGACATCGAGAGGCTGGTGGCGCCGAGGCCGACGAGCACGACGGCGAGGAGCGGGTCGGCCGCGGCCTCGCCGCAGATGCCCACCGGCTTGCCGAGCGCGCGGCCCGCGGTGCCGACCTCCTGCACGAGGCGGAGGACGGCGGGGTGCCACGGGTCCTGGAACGCGGCCACGGATCCCAGCAGCCGGTCGGCCGCGAGCGTGTACTGCGTCAGGTCGTTGGTGCCGATGCTCGCGAAGTCGGCGTTGGCGAGGATCCGGTCGGCGAGGAGCGCGGAGGACGGCACCTCCACCATCACGCCGACGGTCTTCAGGCCGAGCTCGCGGCCGAGCGCCGTGAAGTAGCGCGCCTCCTCGACGGTGGAGACCATGGGCGCCATGACCCACAGGTCGGCCTCGGTGGCGGCGTCGGCCTGCGCGAGCGCGGTGAGCTGGTCGCGGAGGATCTGCTCGTTCGCCCGCAGCGCGCGGAGGCCGCGGAGCCCGAGGGCCGGGTTCTCCTCGTCGGCGTCGTTGAGGAAGCTCAGCGGCTTGTCGGCGCCGGCGTCGAGCGCGCGGACGACGACCTTCTGCCCGGGGAACGCCTCGAGCAGGCGCGTGTAGTGCGCGCGCTGCTCGTCGACGGTCGGCGCGCTCGTGGCGTCGAGGAAGAGGAACTCGGTGCGGAAGAGGCCGACGCCCTCGGCGCCCTTCTCGACCGCGTCGGCCGCGCCGTCGGCGGATCCGAGGTTGGCGAGCAGCGGGATCGCGGTGCCGTCGGCGAGCGCGCCGGGGCCGGTGGGCAGGTCGACGCGCGCCTTCCTCGCCGCGATGGCGTCGCGCGCGGCGGACTCCTCCTCCGGCGTGGGCGCGACGGTGACGGCGCCCGTGAGCGCGTCGACCACGACGGTCTCGCCGTCGGCGAGGTCCTTCGCCTCGGCCACGCCGACGACCGCGACGATCGCCTTCTCGCGGGCGAGGATCGCCGTGTGCGAGGTGGGTCCGCCGTCGGTCGTGATGAGGGCGAGGACCTTGTCGAGGTCGAGGAGCGCGGTGTCGGCGGGCGCGAGGTCGCGCGCGACAAGGACGAACGCGTGGTCGGGATCCGGCACGCCGGGGGCGGCGACGCCCTGCAGGTGCGCGACGACGCGCTGCGAGACGTCGTCGAGGTCGGTGGCGCGCTCGCCCATGTAGCCGCCCATGCTGAGGAGCAGGTCGCGGAAGCCGGCGAAGGCCTCGTGCACGGCGCGCTCGGCCGTGCGGCCGGTCGCGAGACGCGCGGTGATGTCGTCGACGAGGGTCGGGTCCTCGGCCATGAACGCCTGCGCCTCGAGGACGTCCTTCGCGGCGCCGCCGGCCTTCTCCCCGCGGATGCGGATGTCGGCGGCCGTCGCGGCGAGCGACGCGCTCACGCGGATGCGCTCCTCGTCGGCGGTCAGGGCGCTCGGGGTGTCGGCGGGCTCGGGCAGCGGGTCGGGCATCCGGATGACGGGTCCGACGGCGGATCCCCGGCCGATGCCGATGCCGTTCAGGGTGCGGGAGCTCATGCGGCGTCCAGGTCGGACTCGAGGAGCGTCGCGAGGTCGGTGACGACCTGCTCGGCGTTCTCGCCCTCGGCGGAGACGACGACCTCGTCGCCCGTGTCGACGCCCAGGGAGATCACGCCGAGGATGCTCGCGGCGTTGACGCTGCGGTCGCCCTTGGCGAGCTGCACGGGGATCCCGGCCTTCGCGGCGGCCTGCGTGAACAGCGAGGCGGGGCGGGCGTGCAGCCCGTGCGACGAGGCGATGGTGACGGTGCGTTCTGCCATGGTGGCTCCTTCGGTCGGCCCCGTCGTCGGGGCCCTGGTGGGCGGTCGTCGTGCGGTCGTGCGGGTCGTGCGGTGTCGGCGCGGGCGCCGGTGATCAGGCGACGGGCGGGGATCCGCCGAGGGGACGGCCGTGCAGTCCCGGCGCGCGGCGGAGCGAGCGGGCGCCCTGGCGCATGGCGGCGAGGGCCCGGTCGAGCGCGGCCCGCGCGCCCTCGGGACGCGCGGCGTCGGCGTCGAGGAGCACCGCGGTCGCGCCCTCGTCGGCGGCGGCCTCGCGCACGGCGTCGAGGCGGTCGGCGAGGTGGGCGCCGAGGAGGACGACGTCCATGCCGGCGGCGTCGAGGCGCACCTGGTCGAGGGATCCGGCGACCGCCTCGATCTCGAGCCCGTCGGCCTCGGCGAGCGCGCGGAGGCGCTGGGCGAGGAAGGTGCTGGATGCGCCGGAGCCGCAGACGACGAGGATCCTCCCGGTCATGCTGTGCCTCCTCGCGTCGTCGCTGGTCGTCCCATCGTGCTCCGCGGGAGGTCGCCGGTGCCAGCAGATCCGCTTCCGCGGGGTAGGAAGACGAGGCCGGCGGGCGCTCCCGCGGGCTTCTCGGGCGGGTGCGGATGGTTGACTCGTCTCCGAGAGCGGCAGGCTCCGTCCGCCGCCCGGGGACGCGCGCCGCCGCGCAGGGAGACGACCATGCTGAGCGAGAACCAGGAGCGGCTGCTGGACTACCTGTCCACGGCCGACCGCTGGGTCGAGGCCGGCGAGCTCGCGGACCGGCTCGGGGTCACCACGCGCAGCGTCCGCAACTACGTCACGGCCGTGCGGGAGCGCTCGACCGTGGCCATCGCCTCCTCCCCCGACGGCTACCGGATCGACGCCGGCAGCTACGCCCGCCACCTCGGGACGCGCTCGGGCGGCGACCCGCAGGGCACGCCTCGCGACCGCCTGCACGCCCTCGTCCGCCGCCTCGGCGACGCGCCCGCCGGCCTCGACGTCTTCGCGCTCGCGGACGAGCTGCACGTGAGCGAGTCCACGGTCGAGGCCGACCTCCGCAAGGTGCGCGCGCTCGTCGAGGACGCGGGTCTCGCCCTCCGCCGCACCGGATCCGCCGTCGTGCTCGAGGGCTCGGAGCGCGACTTCCGCCGGCTGCTGTCGCGCATGTTCCGCGACGAGAGCGCGCAGGGCTTCCTGCCGCTCGAGACCGTGCAGCGGGAGTTCGCGTCCGACTCGCTCCGCGCGTTCAAGACGGACCTCGTCCGCGAGCTGACCGCGGGCGGCTTCTTCGTCAACGAGTACGGCGTCGACAACGTGCTGCTGCACGTGGCGATCGCGGTCGACCGGCTGACGCGGGCGCCGCGGCGGACGGACTCGGGCGCGGATCCCGTCATGGACGACGCGCTCGACGACACGCACGAGCATGCGGCCTCCGTCGACGCGGCGACGGCCGCGCCCTCCCCCGACCCCACCGCCCTCGCGATCCGCGCCGTGCTGGCCCGTCTCCTCGACGCCCACTTCGACGTGCCGGTGCCCGCCGGCGACGTCGCCTACCTCGCGCTCCTCGTCCGCACGCGCGTCGTCACCCCCGGCAACGAGCAGTCGCTGGCCACCGTGATGCGCGAGCACGTCGTCGAGAGCGACCTCGACGTCGTGCGCGCCATCGTGCGCCGCGTGAAGCAGGAGTACCTGGTCGACCTCGAGGACGAGGACTTCACGGTGCGCTTCTCGCTGCACCTCGGCAACCTCGTCGCCCGCGCCGCCGACCGCTCCTTCTCCCGCAACCCGCTGGCCCGCTCCATCAAGACCTCCTACCCGATGACGTACGAGATAGCGGTGTTCATCGCGAGCGAGGTGCAGCGGCGACGCGGGATCGCGATCAACGACGACGAGATCGCGTACATCGCCCTGCACGTCGGATCCCACCGGGAGCGCGTCGCCCGGCGCGACGACCGGGTCGCGTGCGCGCTCGTGTGCCCGAACTACTACGACCTGCACCAGATCATGCGGCAGCGCATCGAGCAGGCGCTCGGGGCCGACATCAGCGTGGACGCGGTGGTCACGCGCACCGACGTCGACGCGGGCGCCCTCGGCGTGCAGCTCGTGATCGACGCCACCGGCACGCGTCCGCCCGGCGATGACGTCGTGGTGGTCCAGCCCCTGCCGACGCCCGACGACATCGAGGCGATCCGCCGGGCCGTCGCCCGCGTCCGCCGGCACGCGCGCCGCAGCTCCATGAAGCACGACCTGCTCCGCTTCCTCGACGAGTCGCTGTTCTTCCGCGACCTGCACGCGCCCGACGAGGAGGCGGTGATCCGGCTCCTCGGCCAGCGGATGGTGGAGCAGGGCATCATCGAGCCCGAGTACATCGACGGCGCCATCGAGCGCGAGCGCCTGTCGTCGACGGCGTTCACCGACACGCTCGCGGTGCCGCACTCGCTCGCCATGACCGCGCACCGGACCGCCATCGCCATCGTGGTCAACGACGAGGCGATGCAGTGGGGCGGCAACCGCGTGCACGTCGTCGCGCTCGTGGCATTCAGCGCGAGCGGACGCACGAGCTTCCAGCACGTCTTCGACCAGTTCGTCGAGGTGTTCTCCGACCACCGCGACGTGCAGGCGATCATGCGGGCGTCGGGATCGCACGGCTCCTTCATCGAGGAGCTCGTGCACGTCATGGACACCTGACCGGGCGAACCGCGCGGGCGTCCGGCCGGATCAGGCGGGCGCGGAGATCAGGGCGCGACGGGCGTGACGCCGAGCGGCACGAGGCGCGACGCCCCGCCGTCGGCGAGCGTGAGCACCCAGATCCCGCGGGCGTGCACCGCGACCGAGTGCTCCCAGTGCGAGGCCATGCTGCCGTCGACCGTGGCCACGGTCCAGTCGTCGTCGAGGACGCGCGTCTCCGCCTCGCCGTCGGTGATCATCGGCTCGATCGCGACGACGAGCCCGGGCTTCACCGCGGGGCCCTTGCCGCGCACGCGGTAGTTGAACACCGGCGGATCCTCGTGCATGCTCCGGCCGATGCCATGGCCGGTGTAGTCCATGACGATGCCGAAGGCGCCTGCCGCCTCGACGCTCTCCTCGACGGCCTCGCCCACCTCGTTGAGGTGCGACGCGGTCGCGAGCCGGGCGATGCCCGCCCAGAGCGAGTCCTCGGTGACGCGGGACAGCCGCTCGCGGGCCTCGACGACGTCGGGGCGCGCGGGATCCGGCACGACGACCGTCATGGCCGAGTCGCCGTTCCAGCCGTCGATCTCCGCGCCGCTGTCCACCGAGACGATGTCGCCCGGCTGCAGCACGCGGTCGCCGGGGATGCCGTGGACGACCTCGTCGTTGACGGAGACGCACACCGTGTGGCGGTACCCCGGCACGAGCTGGAAGTTGGAGTGGCCGCCGAGCGCGCGGATCGCGGCGTCGGCTGCCGCGTCGAGCTCGCCCGTCGTGACGCCCGGGGCGATGAGCTCGCGCACGGCGTCGAGCGACGCGGCGGTCGCGAGGCCGGGCGCGACCATGCGGCGGATCTCGTCCGGGGTCTTGTAGATCCCCGGCGTGCGACGGAGCGCGCCCATGGCGCTACGCGCGGCCGGCGTCGGAGGAGGGACGGACGCCGCGACCCGCGAGGGCGGTGCGGATGCGCTCGGCGACCTCGTCGACCTCGCCCAGCCCGTCGACCTCGACGAGCAGCCCGCGACCGCGGTACACGTCGATGAGGGGGCTCGTCTCGCGGACGTAGACCTCCTGGCGGTGCCGGATCTCGTCCTCGCCGTCGTCGGCGCGCCCCTGCTCGGCCGCGCGGCGGGTGAGGCGCGAGACGACCTCCTCCTCGTCGGCGACGAGCTGGATCACGGCGTCGAGCTCCTGGCCCCAGCCCTGCAGCAGCTCCTCCAGGTACGCGACCTGGTCGAGCGTGCGCGGGTAGCCGTCGAGCAGGAAGCCCCCCTGCGCGTCCTCCTCCTGGAGGCGCGCGGTGACGAGGCTGTTGGTGAGCTCGTCGGGGACGTAGTTGCCCGCGTCCACGAGCGCCTGCACCTGCTGGCCGAGCTCCGTGCCGTCCTTGATGTTCTGGCGGAAGATGTCGCCGGTGGAGATGTCGGGGATGCCGTGCTCCGCCGCGATGCGCTTCGCCTGCGTGCCCTTGCCCGCGCCGGGAGGGCCGACGATCAGGAGCCGGGTCACTTGAGCAGCCCCTCGTAGTGCCGCTGCTGCAGCTGCGAGTCGATCTGCTTCACCGTCTCGAGGCCGACGCCGACCACGATCAGGATGCTCGCGCCGCCGAACGGGAAGTTCTGGTTCGCGCCGACGAGCGACAGGGCGATGAGCGGCAGGAGCGCGATGAGGCCGAGGTACAGCGAGCCCGGCAGCGTGATGCGCGTGAGCACGTAGTCGAGGTACTCGGCCGTCGGGCGTCCCGCGCGGATGCCGGGGATGAAGCCGCCGTACTTCTTCATGTTGTCGGCGACCTCCTCCGGGTTGAAGGTGATGGCGACGTAGAAGTACGTGAAGCCGACGATGAGGAGGAAGTACATCGCCATGTAGAGCGGGTGGTCGCCCGTCGTGAGGTTGTCGGTGATCCACTGCACCCACGGCGCCGGCGGCTGGCCGACGGGCGGCTGGTTGAACTGCGCGACGAGCGCGGGCAGGTACAGCAGCGACGACGCGAAGATGACGGGCACGACGCCGGCCATGTTCACCTTGATGGGGATGTAGGTGTTGTTGCCGCCGTAGGTGCGGCGCCCGACCATGCGCTTGGCGTACTGAACGGGGATGCGGCGCTGCGACTGCTCGACGTAGACGACGGCGGCGACGACGAGGAGCCCGACGGCGATCACCAGGAGGAAGACCTCCCAGCCGCGGCTCTGCTGGATCGCGATGAGCGAGGTCGGGAACGCGGCCGCGACCGACGTGAAGATGAGGAGCGACATGCCGTTGCCGATGCCGCGCTCGGTGATGAGCTCGCCCATCCACATGATGAGGCCGGTGCCGGCGGTCATCGTGATGACCATGAGCATGATCGCGTACCAGGCGTCGTTCGTGACGAGCTGCGTGCAGGCGCTGACGTTGGTCTGGCCGAAGAGCGCACCGCTGCGCGCGACCGTGATGAGCGTCGTGGACTGGAGCACCGCGAGGGCGATCGTGAGGTAGCGCGTGTACTGCGTGAGCTTGGCCTGGCCGGACTGGCCCTCCTTGTAGAGGGTGTCGAAGTGCGGGATGACCACGCGGAGCAGCTGGACGATGATCGACGCCGTGATGTACGGCATGATGCCCAGCGCGAAGATGGAGAGCTTCAGCAGCGCCCCGCCGCTGAAGAGGTTGACGAGCTCGTAGAGGCCCGAGGTGCCCTGGTTGGCCGCGAGGCACGACTGCACGTTGGCGAAGTCGACGAACGGCGCCGGGATGAAGGATCCGAGGCGGAAGAGGGCGATGATGCCCAGCGTGAACCCGATCTTGCGACGCAGATCGGGGGTGCGGAAGATCCTGACGACGGCGCTCAACACGGAGGGTGTCCTGCTTTCTGTGGGAGGTCCGCCGGGAGGCGGGGGTCGGGCCGACCCGATGCGGCCCCAGGTGCCGGCAGGGGCGGTCGGTTTCCCGACCGCCCCTGCCGTTGCGTCCTGAAGTGCTACTTGACGGAGCCGCCTGCTGCGACGATCTTCTCCGCAGCGGAGCCGGAGACCTTGTCGACAGCAACCGTCAGCTTAACCGAGATGTCGCCGTCCCCGAGGACCTTGACCTTCTCGTTCTTGCGCACGGCACCCTTGGCGACCAGGTCGCTCGTGGTGACGTCGCCGCCGTCGGGGTAGAGCACGGCGAGCTTCTCCAGGTTCACGACCTGGTACTCGACGCGGAACGGATTCTTGAACCCGCGGAGCTTCGGGGTGCGCATGTGCAGCGGCATCTGCCCACCCTCGAAGCCGACGCGGACCGTGTAGCGGGCCTTCGTGCCCTTGGTGCCACGACCCGCGGTCTTGCCCTTCGAGCCCTCACCGCGGCCGACACGCTGGCGTGCCTTCTTGGCCCCGGCGGCGGGACGGAGGTGGTGGACCTTGAGGACCTGCTCGCGCTTGACCGTCTCCGTCTGGCCGACCGTGGTCGTCTCAGCGGAAGCGGCGGCGGCCGCAGGGGCCTTCGCGGTCTTCTTCGGTGCGGCCTTGGGCGCCTTCACGGGCGTCTCGGCCGACTCGTTCTTCTCAGCCATCAGTCGATCTCCTCCACCTTGACCAGGTGCGCCACGGTGTTCACGTACCCGCGGTTCTGGGCGTTGTCCTCACGGACCACCACGGCACCGATGCGACGGAGCCCGAGGCTCCGCAGGGTGTCGCGCTGGTTCTGCTTCTCGCTGATCTTGGACTTGATCTGCGTCACTCGGAGCTGAGCCATCAGACACCTGCCTTCGCGTCGGCCTCGGCACGCTGGGCGCGGAGGATGCGGGCCGGGACGACCTGCTCCAGCTCGAGCCCACGACGGGCTGCGACGGCGCGCGGCTCCTCGAGCTGCTTGAGCGCCTCGACCGTGGCGTGCACGATGTTGATCGTGTTCGACGAGCCGAGCGACTTGCTCAGCACGTCGTGGATGCCGGCGCACTCGAGCACCGCGCGGACGGGGCCACCGGCGATGACGCCGGTACCCGCGGACGCGGGGCGCAGGAGGACGACTCCGGCGGATGCCTCACCCTGCACGGCGTGCGGGATCGTCAGGCCGATGCGGGGGACGCGGAAGAAGTTCTTCTTCGCCTCCTCGACGCCCTTGGAGATGGCGGTCGGGACCTCGCGGGCCTTGCCGTAGCCGACGCCCACCAGTCCGTTGCCGTCTCCGACGATCACGAGCGCGGTGAAGCTGAAGCGACGACCGCCCTTGACGACCTTGGACACGCGGTTGATGGTGACGACGCGCTCCAGGAACTGGCTCTTGTCGGCATCACGGCCACCGCGGCTGTCGCGGCCGCCCTGGTTCCGGTCGCGTCCGCCACGACGGCCCTCACGGCCCTCGTTCTGCGCGGGTGCGGTGGACGCCGCGGTCTCGACGGGCGTCTCCGCCACTGCCACGACCTCGGGCTCCTTGTTGTTGTTCTCGGCTGCGCTCACAGGCTCAGACCACCCTCTCGAGCTCCTTCGGCGATGGCCGCGACGCGTCCTGCGTAGCGGTTGCCACCACGATCGAATACGACGCTCTCCACGCCGGCCGCCTTGGCGCGCTCGGCGACGAGCTCGCCGACCTTGCGCGACTTGGCGGTCTTGTCGCCGTCGAACGTGCGCATGTCGGCCTCGAGGGTCGACGCGGACGCGACGGTGTGACCACGGCTGTCGTCGACGACCTGCACGAAGACGTGACGGGCCGAACGGGTGACGACCAGGCGCGGACGCAGCTCGGTGCCCTCGACCTTCTTGCGCAGGCGTGCGTGCCTGCGGCCGCGGGCGGCGGACTTGCTTTTTCCTCTAACTCCGAGAGCCATGATCACTTACCACTCTTTCCGGCCTTGCGGCGAACGTTCTCGCCGGCGTAGCGGACGCCCTTGCCCTTGTAGGGCTCGGGCTTGCGAATCTTGCGGATGTTGGCGGCCGTCTCGCCGACGAGCTGCTTGTCGATGCCGACGACGGTCATCTTGTTGACGCCCTCGACGGTGAAGCTGATGCCCGCGGGCGCCTCGACGTACACCGGGTGGGAGAAGCCGAGCGCGAACTCGACGCCCTTGTCCTTGAGCGCGACGCGGTAACCCGTGCCGACGATCTCGAGGCCCTTGGTGTAGCCGGTGGTGACGCCGACGATGTTGTTCGCGATGAGGCTGCGCGTGAGGCCGTGGAGCGAGCGCGACTCGCGCTCGTCGTCCGGACGGGTGACGAGCACCTGCCCGTCCTGGACCTCGGCGCGGATGGGCTGCGCGACGGTGAGGCTGAGCTCGCCCTTCGGGCCCTTCACCGTGACGAGCTGGCCGTCGACGGCGACGTCGACCCCTGCGGGGACGTCGATGGGGAGTCTTCCGATACGTGACATGGCGTTACCACACGTAGGCGAGGACTTCCCCACCCACGCCCTTCTTCGCAGCCTGGCGGTCCGTGAGGAGCCCCGAGGAGGTGGACAGGATGGCGACCCCGAGGCCACCGAGGACCTGGGGGATCTCCGCGGACTTCGCGTACACGCGCAGTCCGGGCTTCGACACGCGCTTGATGCCCCGGATGGAGCGCTCGCGGTCGGGACCGAACTTGAGGCTGAGCGTCAGCGTCTGGCCGACGCGGGCGTCCGCGACGTCCCAGCCGGCGATGAAGCCCTCGGACTTGAGGATGTCGGCGATGTGCGACTTGAGCTTGGAGTGCGGCATGGAGACCGTGTCGTGGTGCGCGGAGTTCGCGTTCCGGAGTCGGGTCAGCATGTCGGCGACCGGGTCGGTCATTGTCATAACTGGTGGTGCCTCTCTCGCCTGGTTTCGTTCATCCGGACACGGATGACGACCTGTGGTGGTGGCGGCGCCGGGCGGAGGTGCCCGGCGCCGATCGTGCGGTGGTGCTGGTCGTGCGGGTGATGCGGTGGTGCGTGCTACGGCGTGTTCTCGGGCGTCTGGAACGGGAAGCCGAGCGCCTTGAGCAGCGCGCGTCCCTCGTCGTCCGTCCGAGCGGTCGTGACGACCGTGATGTCCATGCCGCGGACCCGGTCGATGCGGTCCTGGTCGATCTCGTGGAACATGGACTGCTCGTTGAGACCGAACGTGTAGTTGCCGTTGCCGTCGAACTGCTTCGGGCTGAGCCCGCGGAAGTCGCGGATGCGGGGCAGGGCGAGGGACAGCAGGCGGTCGAGGAACTCCCACATGCGGTCGCCGCGCAGCGTCACGTGGGTGCCGATGGCCTGGCCCTCACGCAGCTTGAACTGGGCGATCGACTTGCGGGCCTTCGTGACCTGCGGCTTCTGGCCCGTGATCTTGGTGAGGTCGGCGACCGCGCCGTCGATGATCTTGCCGTCGCGAGCCGCGTCGCCGACGCCCATGTTCACGACGATCTTCGTGAGCCCGGGCACCTGGTGCACGTTCGTGAAGCCGAGATCAGCGGTCAGCTGGCTGACGATCTCGGTGCGGTACTTCTGCTTCAGGCGCGGGAGCGGCGTGCTCTCGGCCGTGCCAGCGGTTGCGGTGTCGGTCATTGCTAGAGGTCCTTACCTGACTTCTTGGCGTAGCGGACGCGGACGGTCTTGGAGACCCCGTCCTTCTCGACCTGCTCGGTCCGGAAGCCGACTCGCGTGGGCTTCTTGGACTCGGGGTCGACGAGCGCGACGTTGGAGATGTGGATGGGCGCCTCGACGGTCTCGATGCCGCCCGTCTTGGAGCCGCGCTGCGTCTGGCCGACGCGGACGTGCTTCGTGACGAAGTTCACGCCCTCGACGACGACGCGGTTGCGCTCGACCAGGACGGACAGGACGCGGCCCTGCTTGCCCCGGTCGCCGCCCTTGGCCTGCGTGCGACCCGTGATGACCTGAACGAGGTCACCCTTCTTGATGTTCGCCATGACTAAATGACCTCCGGTGCCAGCGAGATGATCTTCATGAACTTCTTGTCCCGGAGCTCGCGGCCCACCGGTCCGAAGATGCGGGTGCCGCGGGGCTCCCCGTTGCTGTTCAGGATGACGGCGGCGTTCTCGTCGAACTTGATGTACGAGCCGTCGGGACGGCGCGTCTCCTTCTTGGTGCGGACGATGACGGCCTTGACGACCTCGCCCTTCTTGACGTTTCCGCCGGGGATCGCGTCCTTGACGGTCGCGACGATGACGTCACCGAGACCGGCGTAGCGGCGACCCGAGCCACCGAGCACGCGGATGGTCAAGATCTCCTTGGCACCCGTGTTGTCCGCGATCTTGAGGCGGGATTCCTGCTGAATCACTGTTGCTCCTTATCCAAGCAGCCGGGGCTACTTGGCCTTCTCGAGGATCTCGACCAGGCGCCAGCGCTTGGAGGCGCTGAGGGGACGGGTCTCGTTGATCAGGACCAGGTCGCCGATGCCGGCGGTGTTCGCCTCGTCGTGCGCCTTGACCTTGGAGGTGCGGCGGATGACCTTGCCGTACAGCGGGTGCTTCACGCGGTCCTCGACCTCGACGACGATGGTCTTGTCCATCTTGTCGCTGGTGACGTAGCCACGACGGGACTTGCGGTAGCCGCGGTCGGCCGTCGCGGTGTCAGCCGTGTTCTTCTCTTCGGCGTTCGCCATGATCAAGCCTCCTCAGCCTTCTCGGTGACGGCGGCGTCGTCGGCCTTCGCGGCCTTCTTCGTCGCCTTCTTCTTCTCGGGCTTCTCGGGGAGCTCGACGGGGGCGGGCGTGGCACGGATGCCCAGCTCGCGCTCGCGGATGACCGTGTAGATCCGAGCGATGTCGCGCTTGACCGCGCGGAGGCGGCCGTGGCTGTCGAGCTGACCGGTGGCCGACTGGAAGCGCAGGTTGAACAGCTCCTCCTTGGCCTTCTTCAGCTCTTCGACGAGTCGCTCGTCCTCGAAAGTGTCCAGCTCGACGGGGGCGAGCTCCTTGGAACCGATCGCCATTATGCGTCGCCTTCCTCGCGCTTGATGATGCGTGCCTTGAGGGGCAGCTTGTGGATGGCCCGGGTGAGCGCCTCGCGCGCCGTGGCCTCGTCGACGCCGGAGAGCTCGAAGAGCACGCGACCCGGCTTGACGTTGGCGACCCACCACTCGACCGAGCCCTTTCCGGAACCCATGCGGGTCTCGGCGGGCTTCTTGGTGAGCGGGCGGTCCGGGAAGATGTTGATGTACACGTTCCCGCCGCGCTTGACGTGACGCGTCATGGCGATTCGAGCGGACTCGATCTGGCGGTTGGTCACGTAGGCGGGCGTGAGGGCCTGGATGCCGTACTCGCCGAACGAGACGACGGTGCCGCCGGTCGCGTGGCCGGTACGACCCGGGTGGTGCTGCTTGCGGTGCTTGACCTTGCGGGGGATCAACATGGTTACGCCTCAACTCCTGCTGCGGCGACCGGCGCTGCCTCGGCGGCCGGCGCGGTGCGCGGCGCGTTGGTGCGGCGATCTCCGGTTCGACCGTCGGAACGGTCGTTACGACGCTCCGGGCGCGACGACTTCTGGTTCGCCTGCTCCCGAGCGAGATCCTTGTTCGTGATGTCGCCCTTGTAGACCCAGACCTTCACGCCGATGCGGCCGAAGGAGGTGCGGGCCTCGTAGAAGCCGTAGTCGATGTTCGCGCGGAGGGTGTGCAGCGGCACGCGGCCCTCGCGGTAGAACTCCGACCGGCTCATCTCGGCGCCGCCGAGGCGGCCCGAGACCTGGATGCGGACGCCCTTGGCGCCGGCGCGCTGCGCGCCCTGCAGGCCCTTGCGCATCGCGCGGCGGAACGCCACACGACCCGCGAGCTGCTCGGCGATGCCCTGGGCGACCAGCTGCGCCTCGGCCTCGGGGTTCTTCACCTCGAGGATGTTCAGCTGGATCTGCTTGCCCGTGAGCTTCTCGAGGTCGGCGCGGATGCGCTCGGCCTCGACGCCGCGGCGGCCGATGACGATGCCGGGACGCGCCGTGTAGATGTCCACGCGGACACGGTCACGGGTGCGCTCGATCTCGATGCGCGCCACACCGGCGCGGTCGAGGCTCGTCTTGAGCATGGTGCGGATGCGCACGTCCTCGGCGACGTAGTCGCTGTAACGCTGCCCCTTCTTCGTGCTGTCCGAGAACCAACGCGACACGTGGTCGGTCGTGATCCCGAGACGGAACCCGTACGGGTTGACCTTCTGTCCCATTACTTGCTCGCCTTCTTCGTGGTCGTCGCCACGTCCGCCTCATCCGGCGTCGCGAGGACGACCGTGATGTGGCTGGTGCGCTTGTTGATACGGAATGCGCGACCCTGTGCGCGGGGCTGGAACCGCTTGAGGGTGGTGCCCTCGTCCACGAACGCCTTGGCGATGTAGAGGTCCTGCTCCGCGAGGAAGCTGTTGGACGCGTCGGCCTTGACCCGCGCGTTCGCCATGGCCGAGGCCACCAGCTTGTAGATCGGCTCGCTCGCGCCCTGCGGCGCGAACTTCAGGATGGCCAGGGCCTCCTCGGCCTGCTTGCCACGGATCATGTCCACGACGCGACGGGCCTTCTGGGGGGTGACGCGGATGTGACGCACGCGTGCGATCGACTCCACCATTTCTCTCCTCCTTCTCGTCGCCGCGTTAGCGGCGACGACCCTTCTTGTCGTCCTTCACGTGGCCGCGGAAGGTGCGCGTGAGAGCGAACTCGCCGAGCTTGTGGCCGACCATGGACTCCGTGACGAACACGGGGACGTGCTTGCGACCGTCGTGCACCGCGATGGTGTGACCCAGCATCGCCGGGATGATCATCGAGCGGCGCGACCAGGTCTTGATCACGTTCTTGCTGCTGGCCTCGTTCGCCGAGATCACCTTGCGGAGCAGGTGGTCGTCGACGAAGGGGCCCTTCTTCAGACTGCGTGGCATCTTCTACAACTCCTACTTGCGCTTCTTGCCGGCGTTGCGGCGGCGAACGATGAGCTTGTCGCTGGGCTTGTTGATGTGGCGCGTGCGGCCTTCCTTCTGGCCCCACGGGCTGACCGGGTGGCGACCACCGGAGGTCTTGCCCTCACCACCACCGTGCGGGTGGTCGACCGGGTTCATCGCGACACCGCGGACGGTCGGGCGGACGCCCTTCCAGCGCATGCGGCCGGCCTTGCCCCAGTTGATGTTCGACTGCTCGGCGTTGCCGACCTCGCCGATGGTCGCGCGGCAGCGCGCATCGACGTTGCGGATCTCGCCGGAGGGCAGGCGCAGCTGGGCGTAGGGGCCGTCCTTCGCCACGAGGCGCACGGAGGCGCCGGCGGAGCGGGCCATCTTCGCGCCGCCGCCGGGGCGGAGCTCGATGGCGTGGATGACGGTACCCGTCGGGATGTTGCGCAGCGGCAGGTTGTTGCCGGGCTTGATGTCGGCCGTGGCGCCCGACTCGATCTTGTCGCCCTGCTTCAGCTTGTTCGGCGCGAGGATGTAGCGCTTCGTGCCGTCGATGAAGTGCAGGAGCGCGATGCGCGCCGTGCGGTTGGGGTCGTACTCGATGTGGGCGACGGTCGCGATGACGCCGTCCTTGTCGTTGCGCTTGAAGTCGATCACGCGGTACTGGCGCTTGTGGCCACCACCGATGTGACGGGTCGTGATCCGACCCTGGTTGTTGCGGCCACCGGTCTTGGAGAGCGGGCGGAGCAGCGACTTCTCGGGCGTCGAGCGCGTGATCTCCACGAAGTCGGCGACGGACGAACCGCGACGACCCGGGGTCGTGGGCTTGTACTTGCGAATAGCCATTGGTGTTTTCCTAGTCCCGGTCTCAGCCGACAGTCGTGAAGATGTCGATGGAGCCCGACTTGAGGGAGACGATGGCGCGCTTGGTGTCCTTGCGCTTGCCCATCCCGAACTTGGTCCGGCGGGTCTTGCCCTGCTTGTTGAGCGTGTTGACCGACGCGACCTGCACGCCGAAGATCTTCTCGATCGCGAGCTTGATCTCGGTCTTGTTCGAGCGGGGGTCCACGATGAACGTGTACTTGCCCTGGTCGATCAGGCCGTAGCTCTTCTCGGAGACGACCGGCGCGATGATGATGTCGCGGGGGTCCTTCTGGGTGGCGCTCATGCGGCAACCTCTTCCTTGGCCGTCTTCGACTCGACGAACGCGTCGAACGCGCCCTTCGTGAAGACGATGTCGTCGCTCACGAGCACGTCGTACGCGTTGAGCTGGTCGTAGGACAGCACGTGGACCGTCGGGATGTTGCGCACGCTGCGGAGGCTGACCTCGTCGGTGCGCTCCAGGACGATGAGGACGTGCTTGCTCGTGGCGATGCCCTCGAGCAGCGCGACCACGGTCTTCGTCGAGGGGACGTCTCCGGCGGAGAGGCTCTCGATGACGTGGAGGCGGGCGCCGCGCGCGCGGTCGGAGAGGGCGCCGAGCAGAGCCGCGGCGATCATCTTCTTGGGGGTGCGCTGCGAGTAGTTGCGGGGCGTGGGTCCGTGGACGATGCCACCGCCGGTCATCTGGGGGGCGCGGATCGAGCCCTGACGAGCGCGACCGGTTCCCTTCTGCTTGAACGGCTTGCGGCCGGCGCCGGAGACCTCGCCGCGTCCCTTGGTCTTGTGCGTTCCCTGGCGCGCCGCGGCGAGCTGGGCGACGACGACCTGGTGGATGAGCGGGACGTTGGTCTGCACGTCGAACAGCGACGCGGGCAGGTCGACGGAGCCGGTGACTGCACCGGTCGCGTCGAGGACGTCGAGCTGGGTGTCGGTAGCCATGACTACTTCCCCTTCACTGCGTTGCGGACGAAGACGATGCGGCCACGCGCGCCGGGCACTGCGCCCTTGACGAGCAGGAGGCCCTTCTCGGCGTCCACGCTGTGGACGACGAGGTTCAGCACGGTGACGCGCTCGCCGCCCATGCGACCGGCCATGCGCATGCCCTTGAAGACACGGCTGGGGGTCGAGGAGGCGCCGATGGAGCCGGGCTTGCGGTGGTTGCGGTGCGAACCGTGCGAGGCCGAGACGCCCTTGAAGTTGTGGCGCTTCATGACGCCGGCGAAGCCCTTGCCCTTGCTGGTGCCGACGACGTCGACCTTGGAGCCGGGCTCGAAGGCGCCGACCGTGATCTCCTGGCCGAGCGCGTACTCGGCGAAGTCGGCCGTGCGGACCTCGGTGAGGTGGCGGCGCGGCGTGACGCCGGCCTTCTCGAAGTGGCCGGTGCTCGGCTTGTCGGCCTTGCGGGGGTCGATCTGGCCGTAGGCGATCTGGATGGCGCCGTAGCCGTCGACCTCGGGCGTGCGCACCTGGGTGACGACGTTCGGGGTGATCTGCACGACGGTCACGGGGATGAGCTTGTTGTTCTCGTCCCACACCTGCGTCATGCCCAGCTTCGTGCCGAGCAGACCGGTGAAAGTCCTGTTAGCGGTAGACATGGGTTCCCTTAGAGCTTGATCTCGATGTTGACGTCGGCCGGGAGGTCGAGTCGCATGAGCGAGTCGACCGCCTTCGGCGTCGGGTCGACGATGTCGATCAGACGCTTGTGCGTGCGCATCTCGAAGTGCTCGCGGCTGTCCTTGTACTTGTGGGGGGAACGGATCACGCAGATCACGTTCTTCTCCGTGGGCAGCGGCACCGGGCCGACGACCGTGGCGCCCGCGCGGGTCACCGTGTCGACGATCTTCCGGGCCGAGGAGTCGATGACCGAGTGGTCGTACGACTTAAGTCGGATGCGGATCTTCTGTCCCGCCATGTGTGACTCTCTCTCTTTCGTGCGTCATGCGGCCTCGGACCGTATTGGACGCGTGTGTCCCTCGCTCGGATGGCCCGGCCTCGTGGCGCGCCCCATCCGTGGTGCACCCGGGCGCGCATCGTGGGACGCGGCCTCGGGCAGCTCGTGCACCCGCCCGCATGCGGGCGCGGACGAGCGGTGCTCATCCGGTGGGTGTCGTGTGCTTCTGCTCTGCTGCCCGCGGCCTAACCTGCCCAGGGAGCGACGAGCGCTCCGGGCGGCTATGCACTGCCTGGCAGTGATCCGACGTCTCGCGCGCAGGGCGGCGTGCGTCGGAATGTTGAACTAGACGAGTTTGTCATAGTCCGGCCATGCGTGCAACCCGGGCGTGTCGCGTCCACTCCCCCGTGATTCCGGGGCTCGCGGCGCCTCCCGCCGGCGGCGTCGAGGCCCCGTCCCCGTCACCGGAACAGCAGGTTCCGCAGCTCCGTCTCCCCCGACGCGAGGCGCTGCGGGTCGATCGTGCGGCCGTGCACGTACTCGTCGACGAGCCGCGGATCCACGTAGCTGTTCTTCGCGATGGTCGGGGTGTTGCTGAGCACCTCGGCGGCGTCGCGGTACGCCTGCGCGAGCGCCCGCTGCCGCTTGCCCTTGGTCGCCTCGGGCCCGTGCTTCGCCAGGCTGATCGCCGCGGCGACCGTGCCGTGCAGGGTGCGGAAGTCCTTCGCGGTGAACTCGCCGCCCGTCCGCTCCCGCACGTAGTCGTTGATGTCGGCAGCGCCGAGCGGATGCCACTCGCCGTCGTCCTCGTAGGCCAGCAGCCGCGCGTTCGGACCGCGTTCCTGCAGACCCCCGACGACCTGGACGAGGTCGTGGTCGCGGATGTCGCTCGACCACTCCTGCCCGCTCTTCGCGGGGAACTCGAGGTGCACGGTGTCCTCGTGCACGGTGACGTGGGAGCACAGCAGCGTCGACAGCCCGTGGCTGCCGTTCGACTCGGTGTAGCGCTCGCTGCCGACGCGGAGGCTGCCCGTGTCGAGCATGCGGAAGCCGGCGGCCAGCGCGCGCTCGCGCGTGAAGCCGTCCTGGCGGAGGTGCATCGTCACCTGACGACGCGCGGACGGGAGCGACTCGGCCAGCTGCAGCGAGCGGTCGAACTTGATCCGGTCCTTCTGCTCGCGCCAGGTCGGGTGGTAGATGTACTGCCGCCGCCCGGCGCTGTCCATGCCCGTGGCCTGCACGTGGCCGTTCTCGTAGGGCGCGATCCAGACGTCGGTCCACGCGGGCGGGATCCCCAGGTGCTCCATCCGCGCGCGCAGCGACTTGTCGGTGACCCGGTTCCCGTCGGCGTCGAGGTAGGTCCAGCCCTTCCCGGCCCTCTTGCGCGTGTAGCCCTTGCCGGTGGCGTCGCTGCGCCGGAGTCTGACCATTGATCGAACCTACGCGCTGTGCCGCCATCGGTTAGGGCACGATGCGAAGGCTCCCGGCCAGCCGTGACACCTCACCGCGCGTTAACGGCCGACAGGGCCGGGCCATGACGGCCCGACCCTGTCGGAGGTGGTGCTGGTGGAGCTGGGTGCTACTTGACGATCTTCGTGACCGTGCCGGCGCCGACGGTGCGGCCACCCTCGCGGATGGCGAAGCCGAGGCCCTCCTCCATGGCGATCGGCTGGATCAGCGCGACGTTCATGTCGGTGGTGTCGCCGGGCATGACCATCTCGGTGCCCTCGGGCAGGGTGATGACGCCGGTGACGTCGGTGGTGCGGAAGTAGAACTGCGGACGGTAGTTCGCGTAGAACGGGTTGTGACGCCCGCCCTCCTCCTTGGAGAGGATGTACGCGGTGCCCTCGAAGTCCGTGTGCGGCGTGACCGAACCCGGCTTGACGATGACCTGGCCGCGCTCGACGTCCTCGCGCTTGGTGCCGCGGAGCAGGAGACCGCAGTTCTCGCCGGCCCAGGCCTCGTCGAGCTGCTTGTGGAACATCTCGATGCCCGTGACGGTGGTCTTGACGGTGGGACGGATGCCCACGATCTCGACGTCCGAGTTGATGGCGAGGGTGCCGCGCTCGGCGCGACCCGTGACGACGGTGCCACGACCGGTGATCGTGAAGACGTCCTCGACGGGCATGAGGAACGGCTTGTCCTTGTCGCGGACGGGCTCCGGGATGGACTCGTCGACCGCGTCCATGAGCTTGACGATCTGCTCGACCCACTTCTCGTCGCCCTCGAGCGCCTTGAGGCCGGAGACCTGGACGACGGGGGCGTTGTCGCCGTCGAAGTCCTGGCTGGAGAGCAGCTCGCGGACCTCGAGCTCGACGAGCTCGAGGATCTCCTCGTCGTCGACCATGTCCGACTTGTTGAGCGCGACGAGCAGGTACGGCACGCCGACCTGCTTCGCGAGCAGCACGTGCTCGCGCGTCTGGGCCATGGGGCCGTCGGTGGCGGCGACCACGAGGATCGCGCCGTCCATCTGCGCCGCGCCGGTGATCATGTTCTTGATGTAGTCAGCGTGACCCGGGGCGTCGACGTGAGCGTAGTGACGCTTGGGCGTCTCGTACTCGACGTGCGAGATGTTGATCGTGATGCCGCGCTGGCGCTCCTCGGGAGCGGAGTCGATGGACGCGAAGTCGCGCTGCACGTTGGTCGCCGACGGGTACTTGTCCGCCAGGACCTTGGAGATCGCTGCCGTCAGCGTCGTCTTGCCGTGGTCGACGTGACCGATCGTTCCGATGTTGACGTGCGGCTTGGTCCGCTCGAACTTGGCCTTACCCACTGTGGGTCCTCCTCAGGACTCGGTTGCGGGGCGTCCGGTGGTTCCCGGACGCCCTGCGTGTTGGAGATCTTGCTTATGGTACTGAAACGGCGGATGCCGCTCGAACTGGAGGGCTACTCGCCCTTGTTCTTCTGGACGATCTCGTCGGCGACAGCCTTCGGGACCTCGGCGTAGCTGCCGAAGCTCATCGAGTACACCGCACGGCCCGAGGTCTTGCTCCTCAGGTCGCCGACGTAGCCGAACATCTCCGACAGGGGGACGTTCGCGGTGATGACCTTCACGCCGCTCGCGTCCTCCATGGCCTGGATCTGGCCGCGACGGGAGTTCAGGTCGCCGATGACGTCGCCCATGTACTCCTCGGGCGTGCGGACCTCGACGGCCATGAGCGGCTCGAGCAGCACGGGCTTCGCCTTGCGCGCGGCCTCCTTGAAGGCCATCGAGCCGGCGATCTTGAACGCCATCTCCGAGGAGTCGACGTCGTGCGCGGCACCGTCGAGCAGCGTCGCCTTCACGCCGACCATCGGGTAGCCGGCGAGGATGCCGACCTGGAGCGCGTCCTGGATGCCCGCGTCCACCGACGGGATGTACTCCCGGGGGACGCGACCGCCGGTGACCTTGTTGTCGAACTCGTAGGTCTTCTCCGCGGTCACCTCCATGGGCTCGATCTTGATCTGGATCTTGGCGAACTGCCCGGATCCACCCGTCTGCTTCTTGTGCGTGAAGTCGTGCTTGTCGACCGTGCCGCGGATGGTCTCGCGGTACGCGACCTGCGGCTTGCCGACGTTGGCCTCGACGTTGAACTCGCGCTTCATGCGATCGACCAGGATGTCGAGGTGGAGCTCGCCCATGCCCTTGATGACCGTCTGACCGGTCTCCTGGTTCTGCTCGGTGCGGAAGGTCGGGTCCTCCTCGGCGAGCTTCTGGATGGCGACACCCAGCTTCTCCTGGTCGGCCTTGGTCTTCGGCTCGATCGCGACCTCGATGACGGGCTCGGGGAACGTCATCGACTCGAGGACGATCTGGTCCTGCGGGTCGCAGAGCGTGTCGCCCGTGGTCGTGTCCTTGAGGCCGATGACCGCGTAGATGTGACCGGCGGTGACCGAGTCGACCGGGTTCTCCTTGTTGGAGTGCATCTGGAAGATCTTGCCGATGCGCTCTTTCTTGCCCTTGGTCGAGTTGATGACCTGCGAGCCGCTCGCGATGGTGCCCGAGTAGACCCGGACGTACGTGAGACGACCGAAGAACGGGTGCACCGCGACCTTGAACGCGAGCGCCGAGAAGGGCTCGGTCGAGTCGGGCTTGCGGATGATGATCTTCTCCTCGTCGCGCACGTCGTGGCCCTCCATGGGGGGCACGTCGAGCGGGCTGGGGAGGTAGTCGATCACCGCGTCGAGCATCGGCTGGACGCCGCGGTTCTTGAACGCGGAGCCGCAGAGCACGGGGTAGATCTCGCTGTTGACGGTGAGCTTGCGGATGGCGGCCTTGATCTCCGCCACCGTCAGCTCCTCGCCGCCGAAGTACTTCTCGAGCAGCGCGTCGTCGGTCTCGGCGACGGTCTCGAGCAGCTTGGCCCGGTACTCGTCCGCCTTGTCCTTGAGATCCGCGGGGATCTCCTCGATGTCGTACTTCGCACCGAGCTCGACGTCTCCCTTGGAGTCGCCGCGCCAGGTCAGCGCGCGCATCTCGACGAGGTCGATGACGCCCTCGAAGCCGCTCTCGGAGCCGATGGGCAGCTGGATGACCAGCGGCTTCGCGCCGAGGCGGTTGATGATCGTGTCGACCGTGAAGTAGAAGTCGGCGCCGAGCTTGTCCATCTTGTTGACGAAGCAGATGCGCGGCACGTCGTACTTGTCGGCCTGGCGCCACACCGTCTCGGACTGGGGCTCGACGCCCTCCTTGCCGTCGAACACGGCGACCGCGCCGTCGAGGACGCGGAGCGAACGCTCCACCTCGACGGTGAAGTCGACGTGCCCGGGGGTGTCGATGATGTTGATCTGGTTCTTGTTCCAGAAGCACGTCGTCGCGGCGGACGTGATGGTGATGCCGCGCTCCTGCTCCTGGGCCATCCAGTCCATCGTGGCGGCGCCGTCGTGGACCTCGCCGATCTTGTGAGTGATGCCCGTGTAGTACAGGATGCGCTCGGTGGTGGTGGTCTTGCCGGCATCGATGTGAGCCATGATGCCGATGTTGCGGACCTTGTTCAGGTCGGTGAGCACGTCCTGTGCCACAGGTTCCTCCGAAAGGGGTTGGTGGTGCTGTCGAACGAGGTGGTCGACTACCAGCGGTAGTGCGCGAAGGCCTTGTTCGACTCGGCCATCTTGTGGGTGTCCTCGCGGCGCTTGACCGCGGCACCGAGGCCGTTGGATGCGTCGAGGATCTCGTTGGTGAGACGCTCGGTCATGGTCTTCTCGCGACGCGACTTGGCGTACGTCGTGAGCCAGCGGAGCGCGAGGGTGTTCGCGCGGTGCGGCTTGACCTCGATCGGCACCTGGTAGGTGGAGCCACCCACGCGGCGCGAGCGGACCTCGAGGGCCGGGCGGACGTTGTCGAGCGCCTTCTTCAGCGTGACGACGGCGTCCTGGCCGTTCTTCGCGGCGACGCCGGCGAGGGCGTCGTAGACGATCTTCTCGGCGAGGCCCTTCTTGCCGTCGAGCAGGATCTTGTTGACGAGCTGGCTGACGATCGGCGCACCGTAGACGGGATCTGCGACGACAGGGCGCTTGGGGGCGGGACCCTTGCGAGGCATTACTTCTTCTCCATCTTCGCGCCGTACCGGCTGCGAGCCTGCTTGCGGTTCTTCACGGCCTGGGTGTCGAGCGCGCCGCGGACGATCTTGTAGCGCACGCCGGGGAGGTCCTTCACGCGACCGCCGCGGACGAGCACCATGGAGTGCTCCTGCAGGTTGTGGCCCTCACCGGGGATGTAGGCCGTCACCTCCTGGCCGTTGCTGAGCTTGACGCGGGCGACCTTGCGCAGGGCCGAGTTCGGCTTCTTGGGCGTGGTCGTGTAGACGCGGGTGCAGACGCCGCGCTGCTGGGGGTTCGCCTTCAGGGCGGGCGCCTTGGTCTTGACGACCTTCGGCGTGCGGCCCTTGCGGACCAGCTGCTGGATGGTGGGCACTACGGGACTCCTCGATGCTGCACGGTGACAGCGGGTTGATGGTCAGCATTCGACGCCCGCGAGCGGGGATCGAGTTCAACTGGACCCGCGCGTCCGCCGACCACGGGAGTGGGAGGCGCCGGCGGGTATGCCGTGGGGGCCGGCCGAATGGACGAACCCTGATCGGTGCGCTCCTGGTCGGCCCGCGCGCACCGACTTCACGGCACGACACGAGCGCACGCCTGAGCGCACACCTCGGCAACGATACAGTTCCGCGACTCGCCGGTCAAACGGTGGACGAGGGGCCGCGGGCCGCCAGGGCGACGGCGCCGAGACCCAGCAGCGCGGAGATGCCGAGCACGGCGACGCCGAACGGATCGACGAGGTGCCGGAGGGCGAACGCGAGGCTCGCGAACACGTCCGCGCCGCCCAGGAGGTAGAGGGCGGCGCCGAGGATCCCGTACGCGAGCCAGGCGGCTGCTCCCCACCCGAGGACCGGCAGGACCGGGATCCGCCGCATGCGATCGGCCTCGCGGGTGGTGCGGATGAGGCCGACGGCGAAGACCAGAGTGGCGCTCACGACCATGACGGGTCCGAGGAGGACGCCCGCGTCGCGCTCGGGGATCACGTCGTCACCGCCCAGCAGCGCGACGAAGCCGAAGACGCACACGACGAGCGCGACGTGCATGACGGCGGCCAGGAGGGGGATCACTCCCCCAGCCTGACACGCGTCAGCGGTGGTCCGGCTGCTCCGCCAGCTTCCGGTCGTACTCGGCACGGGCCTCGACGTTCTTGGCCTTGACCCGGCGGCCGCGGGCGCTGATGCCGGCGCCGAGCCAGGTGACGAGCTCACGCGCGAGGAAGCCCGCGAGGATCCCGTCGGGGAAGGTCACGGTGCGCTGGAGCAGGAGCGCCTGCTCCGACGGGGCCAGGTCCATGACGCCGCCCTGGAGGAGGCGCGTGCCGACGTACGCGGCGTAGACGAGGATCGCGACCGGCAGACCGCCGAGGACGAACGCCCACCAGCGGCCCCGGTTGACGAGGAGCGCGAGCAGCACGAAGAACACGAGGAACGCGATGGTCGGCACGTAGAAGACGGGCGACGCGATGTAGCGGCCGAAGACCTCGCCGAACGCGTCGGTGTTCCGCACCGAGGCGAGCAGGGCCGTGCCCAGCGAGTAGAGCAGCGCGAAGAGGATGGCGGCGACGACCGCGATGAGCACGCCGAAGCCGCGGTTGCCGCGCTTCTCCGGTGGGACGGGCGCCTGGACGTAGATGGGCTGGGACTGCGACTGGCGCGCGGACTCCTCGTCGCGGGCACGGCGGTCGCGCTCGTCGCGCTCGCGGGCGTCGGCCTCGCGGGCCTCGCGCTCGCGGCGCTCCCGGTCCTCGACGTCGCGCTGGCGGGCCTCCGCCTCGCGCGCCTCGGCCTCGCGCGCCTCCGCCTCACGGGCTTCGCGCTCGCGGTCGTCACGCTCGCGGGCCTCGGCGACGCGGGCCTCGGACTCGCGGCGCTCGCGCTCGCGGGCGTCGTGGTCGTCGTCGACGGGGGCGGCGAACGCGGTCTGGTCGAAGGTCGAGGTGTCGGAGTGCGCGGAGTCGGCACCGCGGTCGGCGGGGCCGTCGTCGAAGGCGGCGGCGCGCTCGTCCGAGGTGCGGGGATCCAGCGGCTGGTCGGCCTCGTCGGGCTGTCGGTGCGGGGCGGGCCTGTCGTCGGTCATGGCACGAACCTACCTCGACGGCGCCGCGCTGCCCGGGCGGCGTGCCGGGGAGCGCCGAGATGGGCGCGAGCGGCTAGAAGGGCTCGAGGAGCCGCTGCAGGAACCGGCGCGTGCGCTCCTCCGCCGGGTGCTGCAGGACCTGCGACGGGTGCCCGCGCTCGACCACGACGCCGCCGTCCATGAACACCACCTCGTCGGCCACCTGGCGGGCGAAGGCGAGCTCGTGCGTGACGATCACCATGGTCCACGCCTCATCGGCGAGCTCCTTGATGACGCTGAGCACCTCGCCCACGAGCTCGGGGTCGAGGGCGGACGTCGGCTCGTCGAACAGGAGGATCTGCGGCCGGAGCGCCAGCGCGCGCACGATCCCCACGCGCTGCTGCTGCCCGCCGGACAGCTGGAACGGGTGCTGGTCCCTCTTGTCGGCGAGGCCGACGCGCGCGAGGAGCTCCTCGGCCTCCCGGGTCGCCTCGGCTACGGGTCGTCGCTGGACCTGCACGGGGCCCTCGATGACGTTCTCCAGGACGGTCTTGTGCGGGAACAGGTTGTACTGCTGGAAGACCATCGCCGAGCGGTCGCGGAGCGCGAGCAGCTCGCGGGTGCGCGGCTTCGCGGCGAAGTCGACGCGGAGCGGGCCGGTCGTCCGCGATCGGGAGTCGGCGTCGGCCGCGGCGACCTCGACGACGCCCTCCTCGGGCACCTCGAGCCCGTTGAGGGAGCGGAGGACGGTGGTCTTGCCGGATCCGCTCGGGCCGATGAGCGCGGTCACGCCGCCGCGCCGGACCTCGAGGTCGATGGAGCGGAGCACCTCGTTGTCGCCGAACGACTTGCGGAGGCCGCGGACGGTGAGGACGGGCTCGCCGGGCACGCGGTGCGGGGCGGGCGCCGCTGCGGGATCGACGGGGTCAGTGGGCGACATACCGGTCGAGCCTCCTCTCGAGGCGGGTCTGCGCGAACGAGAGCACGAGGCAGACGAGCCAGTAGATCAGGGCCGCCTCGAGGTACAGCAGCATGTACTCGAAGGTGGACGACGCGATGAGCTGCGCCTGCTTGAAGAGCTCGGTCACGAGGATCACGGAGGCGAGGGACGTGTCCTTGACCAGGCTGATGAACGTGTTCGACAGCGGCGGCACGGACACGCGCGCGGCCTGCGGCACGATGATGCGCCGGAGCGTCAGGGCGCGGGACATGCCGATGGTGTGGCCCGCCTCCCACTGCCCGCGCGGGACCGAGAGGATCGACGCCCGGATGATCTCCGCCGCGTAGCCGCCGACGTTCAGCGACAGGGCGATGACCGCGCTCGGCCACGGCGGCAGCACGACGCCGATGGACGGCAGGCCGTAGAAGATCACGAACAGCTGCACCAGGAGCGGGGTGCCGCGCACCACGGAGATGTAGAAGCGCGCGATGCCCGACACGAGCCGGTTGCCGTAGAGGCGCATGAGCGCGAGGCCCAGCGCGATCGCGAGGCCCAGCGCGAACGTGACGAGGGCGAGCGGGATGGTGCCGCGGATCGTCTCGAGCGCGAGCGGCCCGAAGGACGACCAGAACAGGTCCCACTCCCTCGACATGCGATCCCCTCGTCTCGTCCTCGTGCGTCAGCGTACGCGGGCGGCTACTGCGAGACGTCCGCGCCGAAGTACTTCTCGGAGATCGACGCGAGCGTGCCGTCGGCGCGGAGGTCGGCGAGGGCCTGGTCGACGGCGGTCACGAGGTCGTCGCTGCCCTTGCGGAAGACGAGCGCGCTGAGCGACGGGTCGTCGGTCTCGGCGGCCACCTGCAGGTCGGAGTCGCCCTGCTGCTTCTGGTAGTCGAGGAGCGTGAGGCGGTCGTTGATGGTCGCGTCGACACGGCCCTGCTGGAGGAGCGTCACCGCCTGCGCGAAGCCCTCGACGGCCTCGACCTTGGCGCCGCTCTGGGTGGCGAGCTTGTTCCAGTTGCTCGTGAGCGACTGGGCCGTGGTCTTGCCCTTGAGATCGGCGAACGAGGAGATGCCCGAGTCGGAGCCCTTGACGATGATCACGCCGGGCGAGACCGTGTACGGCTCGGAGAAGTCGTAGACCGTCTTGCGCTCGTCCGTGATGGAGATCTGGTTGGCGATGACGTCCCAGCGGCCCGCCTCGAGGCCCGCGAAGATCCCGTCGAACTGGGTCTCCTCGAAGACCGGCTTCACGCCGAGCTTGTCGGCGACCGCGGTCGCGACCTCGACGTCGTAGCCCGTGAGCGCGCCCGAGCCGGAACCCTCGTGGAAGGAGAACGGCGAGTACGTGCCCTCGGTGCCGATGACGAGCTCGCCCTTGGCCTTGACGTCGGACAGGCTCGTCGCGGCGGCCGGGGTGCCGGACGCGTCGGGCGCGGATCCGCTGCCCGCGTCGCCCGAGGCGCAGCCCGCGAGGCCGAGGGCGGCCACGGCCAGGAGGCCGGTGAGGGCGAGGGAGGGACGGAGGCGGGAGCGGAGCGTCATGGGGGTCCTTGCGGTCACGGCGGATCTCGGGAGCGGGATCGCCTCGTGCGGGTGCTGTGCGCGGTGCTGCGGCGCCTGGTGCTCGGAACCCGTCCGGGCGCGCCGACCGCCATGGTCTCAACGCCCTCGTCGTGTCGGTATTCCCATGTCGCCGGATGACGGAGCCGGCCCGAGCGCCCGCACCCGCAGCGGCTAGAAGAGCGGCTCGGGGTCGGTCCCGTCACGGCCGTCGGGCAGCGGGCCGATCTCGCCCTCGAGCTCCTGGAGGCGCAGGGCCACGAACCGGTCGAGCGCCTGGCGGATCACGGGCGCGAGCGGGGCGAGCTCGCGCGCCATCGCCTGGTCCACCGCCTGCTGGATCTCCTCCTCGCGCTCCCCGTAGTCGACGAACGCGGGCATGCCGAAGGGGTGCTCGCGGTAGACCGGTCCGCGTGTCTCGCGGTAGTGGCGCTCACGCGCGTCGCGGGCCGCCTCGGCGCGCGCGACCTCGAGGGCGGCGATCAGCGGGTGGATCGCCGTGTGGGGCGCGTCCCGGGGGATCGCCTCCTGGTCCGTGAAGGGCGAGGCGTCGCAGGCGGGACAGGATCCGGATCCCGTGCCGGACGCGGTCGGCGTCTCGGTCGCGTAGCGGAGCGCGTGCGCCCGCCACGCCAGGACCACGTCCTCCAGCATCCGCACGACGCCTCCTCGGGTCCCCGGCGTCGGGTGCCGCCGGGTCCGCCCACTGTATCGCCGCGGCGGCGCCCGACCCGGGGGCACGCGCGCGGCGGGACGGGGGCGCGCGACACGCACCCCCAGGACGAGGAAGGGCCCCGCCGGAGCGGGGCCCTTCTCATCGTGCGCTCACGCGCCGGCGTTCCTAGTTGTAGGTGCCGGGCGTGTAGTCGTCCGAGCTGAAGCTGTCGAAGTCGACGAAGCTCAGGTCGGACTCGTTGAACACCGACTCATCCGTGAAGATGCGGTTCGGGTAGCGCTCGGCCTTGGCCTCCTCCGTCGCGGTGACGGTGACGTCGCGGTACTTCGCGAGCCCCGTGCCGGCCGGGATCAGCTTGCCGATGATGACGTTCTCCTTGAGGCCCATCAGCGGGTCGGACTTGCCCTCCATGGCGGCCTGCGTGAGCACGCGGGTCGTCTCCTGGAAGGACGCGGCCGACAGCCACGACTCGGTCGCGAGCGAGGCCTTGGTGATGCCCATGACCTCCTGGCGGGCGGAGGCGGTCTTCTTGCCCTCCGTCAGCGTGGCGCGGTTGACCTCGTTGTAGCGGGCCCGGTCGACCAGCTCACCGGGGAGGAGGTCCGTGTCGCCGTGCTCGACGACCGTGACCTTGCGCAGCATCTGCCGCACGATGACCTCGATGTGCTTGTCGTGGATCGGGACGCCCTGCGAGCGGTAGACGCCCTGGACACCGCCCACGAGGTGCTTCTGCACCTCACGCACGCCCTTGACCCGGAGGACCTCCTTCGGGTCGATGGCGCCGACGTGCAGCTGCTGCCCGAGCTCGACGTGCTGGCCGTCCTCGACGAGGAGGGTCGCGCGCTTGAGCACCGGGTAGATGTGCGGCTCGTCGCCGTTGTCCGGGGTCAGGATCACCTTGCGGCTGCGATCCGTGTCCTCGATCGTGATGCGACCGGCGGCCTCCGCGATGGGCGACGCACCCTTGGGGGTGCGGGCCTCGAAGAGCTCCTGCACGCGGGGCAGACCCTGCGTGATGTCGTCCGCCGATGCCACACCACCGGTGTGGAAGGTGCGCATCGTGAGCTGCGTGCCGGGCTCGCCGATCGACTGGGCCGCGATGATGCCGACGGCCTCGCCGATGTCGACGAGCTTGCCCGTGGCGAGCGAGCGGCCGTAGCAGGCCGCGCACACGCCGACGGCGGACTCGCACGTCAGGACCGAGCGCACCTTGATCTCGTGCACGCCGGCCGCGATCAGGTGGTCGATCATGACGTCGCCGACGTCGCTGCCCGCGGGGGCGACGACCTCGCCGGCCTCGTTGACCGCGTCGGCGGCCAGCGAGCGGGCGTACACCGAGTTCTCCACGTTGGAGTCGCGGACGGACGAGCCGTCAGCGGCCTTCGTGGCGATCGGCAGGTCGAGACCGCGACCGGTGCCGCAGTCGTCCTCGCGGATGATGACGTCCTGCGACACGTCCACCAGACGACGGGTGAGGTACCCGGAGTCGGCGGTGCGCAGCGCGGTGTCGGCCAGTCCCTTGCGAGCACCGTGGGTGGAGATGAAGTACTCCGCCACCGTCAGGCCCTCGCGGTACGAGTGGACGATCGGGCGGGGGATGATCTCGCCCTTCGGGTTCGACACGAGGCCGCGCATGCCGGCGATCTGGCGGACCTGCATCCAGTTGCCTCGTGCCCCGGAGGACACCATGCGGTTGATGTTGTTGTCGGCGGGGAGGTTGTCCTCCATCGCCTTCGCGACCTCGGCAGTGGCCTTGTTCCAGATCTCGATGAGCTCCTGACGACGCTCGGCGTTCGTCGTGAGGCCCTTCTCGAACTGGCCCTGGACCTTGGCGGCCTGCTTCTCGTAGCCCGACAGGATGGCCGCCTTGGTGGGCGGGGTCAGCACGTCGGAGAGGGCGACCGTGACGCCGGAGCGCGTGGCCCAGTAGAAGCCCGCGTCCTTGATCCGGTCGAGCGCTGCCGCGACCTCCACCTTGGGGTAGCGCTCGGCGAGGTCGTTGACGATCTCGGAGAGCTTGCCCTTGTCGGCGACGGCCTCGATGTAGGGGTAGTCGACCGGCAGGGTCTCGTTGAACAGCGCGCGACCGAGGGTGGTCTCGAGCAGCACGGGGCCGACCGTCTTGCCCTTCTCGTCGAGCTCGACGCCCTCGGGCGCCTCGCCCTCGCCGAAGTAGATGTCGTGCAGGCGGATGCGCACCTTGGCGTTGAGGTCCAGCGAGAGCTGGTCCTTCGCCAGGATGGCCTCGGCCACCGAGCTGAACGCGCGACCCTCACCGGCGACGCCCTCCTTGAGGGTGGTCAGGTGGTGCAGGCCGATGATCATGTCCTGCGTGGGCAGGGTGACCGGGCGTCCGTCCGACGGCTTGAGGATGTTGTTCGAGGCGAGCATCAGGATGCGCGCCTCGGCCTGGGCCTCGACCGACAGGGGCAGGTGGACGGCCATCTGGTCGCCGTCGAAGTCCGCGTTGAACGCGGCGCAGACGAGCGGGTGCAGCTGGATGGCCTTGCCCTCCACGAGCTGGGGCTCGAACGCCTGGATGCCCAGACGGTGGAGCGTGGGCGCGCGGTTGAGCAGCACGGGGCGCTCGCGGATGATCTCCTCGAGCACGTCCCAGACCTGTCCGCGGCTGCGCTCGACCATGCGCTTGGCGGCCTTGATGTTCTGGGCGTGGCTCAGGTCGATCAGGCGCTTGATGACGAACGGCTTGAACAGCTCGAGCGCCATCTGCTTGGGCAGACCGCACTGGTGCAGCTTGAGCTGCGGCCCGACGATGATGACCGAGCGGCCCGAGTAGTCCACGCGCTTGCCGAGCAGGTTCTGGCGGAACCGGCCCTGCTTGCCCTTCAGCATGTCGCTGAGGGACTTGAGCGCGCGGTTGCCGGTGCCCGTGACGGGACGCCCGCGGCGGCCGTTGTCGAACAGCGCGTCGACGGCCTCCTGCAGCATGCGCTTCTCGTTGTTCACGATGATCTCGGGGGCGCCGAGATCCAGCAGACGACGGAGGCGGTTGTTGCGGTTGATCACGCGGCGGTACAGGTCGTTCAGGTCGCTGGTCGCGAAGCGGCCGCCGTCGAGCTGCACCATCGGGCGCAGCTCCGGCGGGATGACCGGGACGACCTGCAGCACCATCGCGGCCGGCGAGTTGCCGGTGGCGAGGAAGGAGCTGACGACGCGCAGGCGCTTGATGGCGCGGATCTTCTTCTGGCCCTTGCCGGTGGCGATCTGCTCGCGGAGCAGCTCCCCCTCGGCCTCGAGGTCGAAGGCCTCCAGGCGCTTCTGGATCGCCTCGGCACCCATGTGGGCCTCGAAGTAGATGCCGAAGCGGTCCTGCAGCTCGTGGAAGACGGCGTCCTCGGGCTTGAGCTCGCCGACCTTGAGGCTGCGGAACTCCTCCCAGACGCGCTCGAGACGGGAGATGTCCTCGTCGAACGCCTTGCGCGTCTGACCCATCTCCTTCTCGGCGCCGTCCTTCGCGCGGCGCTTCTGGTCGCTCTTGGCGCCCTCGGCCTCCAGCGCGGCCAGGTCCGTCTCGAGACGCCCGAGGCGCTCGGCGATCTGGCTGTCGCGCTGGTCCTGCAGGGTCTTGATCTCGAGCCGGAGCTCGTTCTCGAGGCCCGGCATGTCCTCGTGGCGAGCATCCTCGTCCACGCTGATCACCATGTAGGCGGCGAAGTAGATGACCTTCTCGAGGTCCTTCGGCGCCATGTCGAGCAGGTAGCCGAGGCGCGACGGGACGCCCTTGAAGTACCAGATGTGCGTGACGGGCGCGGCGAGCTCGATGTGGCCCATGCGCTCGCGGCGGACCGCGGACTTGGTGACCTCCACGCCGCAGCGCTCGCAGACGATGCCCTTGAAGCGCACCCGCTTGTACTTGCCGCAGGAGCACTCCCAGTCGCGGCTGGGTCCGAAGATCTGCTCTCCGAAGAGGCCGTCCTTCTCGGGCTTCAGCGTGCGGTAGTTGATGGTCTCGGGCTTCTTGACCTCACCGTGCGACCAGCGGCGGATGTCGTCGGCCGTGGCCAGGCCGATCCGCAGCTCATCGAAAGTTGTTACGTCGAGCAATTTTCCTTCTCTCCTTGGAAAGCTTCGAGTCGAAAGTCGTGAACGGGCTTAGATGTCGTCGATGCTGGACGACTCGAAGCGGGTGGAGATGTTGATGCCGAGCTCCTCCGCCGCGCGGAAGACCTCGTCATCCGTGTCGCGCAGGCTGACCGCCTGGCCGTCGGCCGAGAGGACCTCGACGTTCAGGCAGAGGGACTGCATCTCCTTGATCAGGACCTTGAAGGACTCGGGGATACCCGGTTCCTGGATGTTCTCGCCCTTGACGATGGCCTCGTACACCTTCACGCGGCCGAGGATGTCGTCCGACTTGATGGTGAGGAGCTCCTGCAGCGCGTACGCGGCGCCATAGGCCTCGAGCGCCCAGACCTCCATCTCGCCGAACCGCTGGCCGCCGAACTGGGCCTTACCGCCCAGGGGCTGCTGCGTGATCATCGAGTAGGGACCCGTCGAGCGCGCGTGGATCTTGTCGTCCACCAGGTGGTGCAGCTTCAGGATGTACATGTAGCCGACCGAGACGGGCTCGGGGAACGGCTCGCCGGAGCGGCCGTCGAACAGGCGCGTCTTGCCCGTGGACCCGATGAGGCGGTCGCCGTCGCGGGTGACCGTCGTCGAGTCGAGCAGGCCGGCGATCTCCTCCTCGAGCGCTCCGTCGAACACCGGGGTGGCGACCTTCGTGCCGGCCGGAGCCTGGCGCGCGTGGTCCGGCAGGCGCTCGGCCCACTTCGGCTTGCCCTCGACCTCCCAGCCCTGCTTGGCGATCCACCCGAGGTGGGTCTCCAGGACCTGGCCGAAGTTCATGCGGCCGGGGATGCCGAGCGGGTTGAGGATGACGTCGACCGGGGTCCCGTCGGCGAGGAACGGCATGTCCTCGACCGGCAGGATCTTGGAGATGACGCCCTTGTTGCCGTGACGGCCGGCGAGCTTGTCGCCCTCGGTGATCTTGCGCTTCTGCGCGATGAACACCACGACGCGCTGGTTGACGCCCGAGCCGAGCTCGTCGTCGCCGTCCTGCGAGTCGAAGACCTTGACGCCGATGATCGTGCCCTGCTCGCCGTGGGGCACCTTCAGGGACGTGTCGCGGACCTCGCGGCTCTTCTCGTTGAAGATCGCGCGCAGCAGGCGCTCCTCGGCGCTGAGCTCGGTCTCGCCCTTCGGCGTGACCTTGCCCACGAGGATGTCGCCGGGGCGGACCTCGGCGCCGATGCGGATGATGCCGCGCTCGTCGAGGTCGGCGAGCAGCTCCGGGCTGACGTTGGGGAGGTCGCGGGTGATCTCCTCCTTGCCGAGCTTGGTGTCGCGCGCGTCGACCTCGTACTCCTCGATGTGGATGGAGGAGAGGGTGTCGTCCTTGACCAGGTTCTGGCTCAGGATGATGGCGTCCTCGAAGTTGTGGCCCTCCCACGGCATGAACGCGACGAGCAGGTTCTTGCCGAGCGCGAGCTCGCCGTTCTCCGTGGCGGGGCCGTCGGCGATGACCTCGCCGGCCTCGATGCGGTCGCCGGCCGAGACCAGGACGCGGTGGTTGTAGCTCGTGCCCTGGTTGGAGCGGTCGAACTTGCGCAGGTAGTAGGTCTGCGTGCCGCCCTCGTCGAGCTGGATGGTGACGACCTCGGCCGACACCTCCTGCACGACGCCCGAGGCGTCGGCGGTGAGGACGTCGCCGGCGTCGATCGCCGCGTAGCCCTCCATGCCGGTGCCGACGAGCGGGCTCTCGCTGCGCAGCAGCGGGACGGCCTGACGCTGCATGTTCGCGCCCATGAGGGCCCGGTTCGCGTCGTCGTGCTCGAGGAACGGGATGAGCGAGGTCGCGACCGACACCATCTGGCGCGGGGAGACGTCCATGTAGTGGACGTTCTCCTTCGCGACGAGCTCCACCTCACCGCCCTTGGGGCGGACGAGGACGCGGTCCTCCGCGAAGCGGAAGTCCTTCGTGAGGGGCGCGTTGGCCTGGGCGACGAGGAACTCGTCCTCCTCGCTGGCCGTGAGGTAGTCGATCGTGTCCGTGACCACGCCGTCGACGACGCGACGGTACGGGGTCTCGATGAAGCCGAACGAGTTGATGCGGGCGAACGACGCCAGCGAGCCGATCAGGCCGATGTTCGGGCCTTCCGGGGTCTCGATGGGGCACATGCGGCCGTAGTGCGACGGGTGGACGTCGCGGACCTCGACGCCGGCGCGCTCACGGGACAGACCACCCGGGCCGAGCGCCGAGAGGCGGCGCTTGTGGGTGAGACCCGCGAGCGGGTTGTTCTGGTCCATGAACTGCGACAGCTGGCTCGTGCCGAAGAACTCCTTGATCGCGGCGACGACGGGGCGCACGTTGATCAGGGTCTGCGGCGTGATGGCCTCGATGTCCTGCGTGGTCATGCGCTCGCGGACGACGCGCTCCATGCGGGACAGACCGGTGCGCACCTGGTTCTGGATGAGCTCGCCGACCGCGCGGATGCGACGGTTGCCGAAGTGGTCGATGTCGTCCACGTCGAGGCGCAGCTCGACGGGCTTGCCGTCGCGCGTGCCGTTCATCTTCGTCTCGTTCGCGTGCAGCGAGACGAGGTACTTGATGGTCGCGAGGATGTCCTCGACCGTCAGCACCGAGTCGGTGAGCTGCTTGTCGATGCCGAGCTTGCGGTTGATCTTGTAGCGACCCACCTTCGCCAGGTCGTAGCGCTTCGGGTTGAAGTAGAAGTTGTCCAGCAGCGCGCGGGCGGCCTCGGCGGCGACCTGCTCGCCGGGACGCAGCTTGCGGTAGATGTCCTTGAGGGCCTCCTCCTTGGTGAGGATGGAGTCCTTCTCGAGCGTGAGCTCGATGGACGCGACGCCCTTGAACTCCTCGAGGATCTGCTCGCTGGTGAGGCCGAGGGCCTTCAGGAACACGGTGACCGACTGCTTGCGCTTGCGGTCGATGCGCACGCCGACCTGGTCGCGCTTGTCGATCTCGAACTCGAGCCAGGCGCCGCGGGACGGGATGACGCGGGCGGAGTAGATGTCCTTGTCGGAGGTCTTCTCCTGCTGGCGCTCGAAGTACACGCCGGGCGAGCGGACGAGCTGGGACACGACGACACGCTCGGTGCCGTTGATGATGAACGTGCCCTTCTCCGTCATGAGGGGGAAGTCGCCCATGAAGACCGTCTGGGTCTTGATCTCACCCGTGAGGTGGTTCATGAACTCGGCCTCGACGTAGAGGGGAGCGGAGTAGGTCTTGCCGCGCTCCTTGCACTCGTCGATGGAGTACTTCTGCTCCTCGAGGTACGGGTTGGTGAACCCGAGCTGCATGGTCTCGCCCAGGTCCTCGATGGGGGAGATCTCCTCGAAGATCTCCTCGAGGCCCGAGTTGAGCGCCAGGTCGGTGCGACCCTGCGCGGTGCCCTCCTCGACGCGCCGCTTCCACGCGTCCGAGCCGACGAGCCAGTCGAAGCTCTCGGTCTGCAGGGCGAGGAGGTCGGGGACGGTGAGGGTGTCAGTGATCTTCGCGAACGAGAGCCGCGATGCGTCGCGACCGTTCTGGGGAGTGGGAGTTGCGTTGCGCGCAGCAGCCAAGGAAATTACCTCCGTGGGCCCCGTCGGGCTCCGATGTCGTCGATACGCCGAGACCGACCCGGGACGTGACCCGTGCCGATCCTGATGGAGTTGCTCGCCACACCTCGCGGGATGGGCTCGGGATGGACCCGAGCGCACACGATGACCGACCGCAATATGAAGGCAAAAGGGAGTGGGAGCGCAAAGGATCACCATACGGGTCGCGACGCGCCATGTCCAGCGGAATCTTGCATCCTCGGCGTGTCTCGGTGTATAACGTCCGGCTGCCCTGCCGCACGGCCCCTCCGGCCGCGTAGCGTCGGGGCATGAGCGCACCCTGGCACGTGTCCCCCGGCGGCCCCTCGCACGTGCACGTCGCGGGCGACGTGGAGATCCGGAAGGCGTCCGTGGGGCCCATGGACAACGACGCGTACCTCCTCACCGACCTCGACTCCGGCGAGCGCCTGCTCGTCGACGCGGCGGCCGACGTCGACCGGCTGCTGGCCCTCGTGGCGGAGCCAGATCCCGTGGGCCGCCTCGCCGTCGTCGTCACCACCCACGGCCACGCCGACCACCACGGCGCCCTCGCCGCCGTGCTCGACGCGACCGACGCGACGTCCGCCGTGGGCGACGCGGACGCCGCCGACCTGCCCGTCGACGCCGACCGGCGCCTCGCGCACGGCGACCAGGTGGCCTTCGGGGGCGTGACGCTCGAGGTCGTCGCGCTCCGCGGGCACACGCCCGGCAGCCTCGCGCTCGTGCTGCAGCCGGGCGACGGCAGCACGCACCTCTTCACGGGCGACTCGCTCTTCCCCGGCGGCGTCGGGAACACGCAGGGCGACGCCGACCGCTTCCGGCAGCTCATGGACGACGTGGAGGAGCGGGTCTTCGCGCGCTTCCCCGACGACGCGCACGTGCACCCCGGCCACGGCGACGCGACGACGCTCGGAGCGGAGCGCGGATCCCTCGCCGAGTGGCGCTCGCGCGGCTGGTGACGGGACGCCCGGCGGCCGGGTCCGGGCGCCGACCGGACGCCTAGGCTGAGGAGATGCCCGAGCACCCGTCGACCGTCCTGTCCCTGAGCGGGCACCGGGCCGTCATCGAGCCCGACCGGTTCGTGCCGGGGGCGTACCAGCTCGTGGTCGACGGGACGCCGCAGTCCCACGTCAACATGGACGACCCGGGCGAGCTGTTCTTCGAGTACGTGCAGCGCATGGGACACGTCATCGACCTCCTCGGCGACCCGGGCCAGCCCGTCACCGCGCTGCACCTGGGCGCCGGCGCGCTCACCATCCCGCGGTACGTCGAGGCGACCCGTCCCGGATCCCGCCAGCAGGTCATCGAGCTCGAGCAGGACCTCGTGGAGCTCGTGCGCGAGCACCTGCCCTGGTCGCGGAAGGCCTCCATCCGGCTGCGGTACGGGGACGCCCGCGAGGTCATGGGGCGCCTGCCGCAGGGGCTCCGCGGATCCGTGGACCTCGTCGTGGTGGACGTCTTCAGCGGCGCGCGCACGCCCGCCCACATCACCAGCCGCGACTTCTACGCGGAGGCCGCGGCGTTCCTCGCGCCCGGCGGGATCATGACGGTCAACGTCGCCGACGGCCACGGGCTGCGGTTCGCGCGCGGCCAGGCCGCGACCATCCAGGACGTGCTGCCGCACGTGGCCGCGCTCGCCGAGACGCAGGTGCTGAAGGGCCGGCGGTTCGGCAACGTCGTGTTCGCCGCGTCCGCGACACCCCTGCCGTTCGACTTCGTGCCGCGTCTCCTCGCGGGCGGCCCGCATCCCGCCAAGGTCGTCGAGGGGCGCGAGCTCGCCGACTTCATCGCGGGCGCCTCCGTGGTCACCGACGCGACCGCCGTCCCGTCCCCCTCCCCCGCCCGCAGCATCTTCCAGACGAAGCCCTGACCGGCCTCCCCCGGGCATCGACGCCCGCCGATCCACCGGAGTCATCATGAACCGCCGCTACCGCACCCGCTCGGCGCGCGTCGCCGCGCTCGGGTTCGCCGCCCTCGTCGCGCTGACGGGCTGCACGAACGACGACGGCTCGCCCGTGGACGTGCGCGCCACCGAGCCGCCCGCCCCCTCCCCCACCAGCACGGACGCGGCACCTGCCGGTGTCGCGCCGTCGGGCACGCCGACCGCGCTCGCCTCCGACCTCGTCTCGCCGTGGTCCGTCGCGGAGCTGCCGTCGGGATCCCTCCTCGTCAGCGAGCGCGACACGTCGCGCATCGTCGAGGTGCTCGGCGACGGCACCACGCGGGTCGCGGGCACGATCGCGGGCGTGGGGCCGCAGGGCGAGGGCGGGCTGCTGGGGATCGCGGTGCGCGAGGCCGAGGGCGGCACCCAGCTCTACGTCTACTTCACCAGCGCCACCGACAACCGCATCGTGCGCATGGACGTGACGGGCGATCCGGGATCGCTCGGGCTCGGCACGGCCGAGGACATCGTCACGGGGATCCCCCGCGACACGACCCACAACGGCGGCCGCATCGCGTTCGGCCCCGACGGCATGCTCTACGCCACCACGGGCGACGCGAACCTCCGCGACGCCGCGCAGGACCCGATCTCGCTCGCGGGCAAGATCCTCCGCCTCACGCCCGACGGGCAGGGGCCGACGGACAACCCGACGCCGGGGTCGCCCGTCTACTCCATGGGCCACCGCAACCCGCAGGGGATCGCGTGGGACGCCGAGGGGAACCTCTGGGCGTCGGAGTTCGGGCAGGACACCTGGGACGAGCTGAACCTCATCGAACCCGGCGGGAACTACGGCTGGCCGGTGGTCGAGGGCGCGACGGACGACGCCGCGGACGACGCGTACATCGACCCCGTCCGCCAGTGGGCCACCGACGACGCGAGCCCGAGCGGCATCGCCATCTCCGGCGACACCATCTTCATGGCGGGCCTCGGCGGCCAGCGCCTCTGGGTGATCCGGCCGGGCGCCGTGGTCACCGACCCCATCCCGGACGACCGCGTGACCGAGTTCTACACGCGCGAGTTCGGGCGGATCCGCGACGTGCAGGCCGCGCCCGACGGCTCGCTGCGCATGCTCACCGGCAACACCGACGGCCGGGGGACCCCGCGCGCGGGCGACGACAAGCTGCTCCGGGTCGAGCTCATGCCGATCCAGGCGGGATAATCTCTACCTCGTGACAGGCACCGCGATCATCATCGGCTACGACAGGGACACCCTCCGGGAGAAGGTGGACCTGCGGGCGGCCGGCGAGCGCCTGGACGAGCTGGAGGCCCTCCGGAGCCTCTCCGCCATCACCGAGAAGGTCGCGCTGCTGCGCATGCTCGGCCGGCTCGACGAGGCGTGGGACATGGCGAACGCGGCCGTGCGCCAGGCGCGCTTCACGGGCGACCGGGAGACGCTGCTCGCGTGCCGCATCCGCCGCGCGCAGGTGCAGCAGTACCAGGGCAAGCTCGACATCGCGCTGCAGGACCTCGGCGGCTGCGTCGACGAGGCCCGCGCGCACGAGTGGTACGCGCTGGAGGCGTTCGCGCTGCAGCACCGCGGCAAGGTGCACTTCGACCGGGGCGACTACCGCCTCGCCCTCTCCGACTTCGAGGACGCGTACACGCTGCGCACGCGCGAGGGCCTGCCGAGCGACCAGCTGGAGAGCTCGGCGCTCGCGATCGACGTCGCCAAGGAGCGCATCGCCGCCCAGCCCGCGTGATGGGCTGGCTCCCTCCCCGGCCGACGGCGGCCGGCCGTGGCTGACCTCGCCCGGGTGCGGATCTGGGCCGAGGCCCTCATCTCCCTGCACCTCGACCCCTCGTGGACCTTCGCGTTCGACCACGCCCGCACGCGCGCCGGCGCCTGCCACTACGGCGACAAGCGCATCACCGTCTCGCGGCACCTGGCGGGGCGGTTCGAGGACGACGAGATCCACCAGGTGCTGCTGCACGAGGTCGCGCACGCGCTCGCCGGATCCCGCGCGGGGCACGGGCCGAAGTGGAAGGCGACGGCCGCCGAGCTCGGCTACGAGGGCTCGCGGCTGCACTCGGGCGCCGTCGCCGAGGAGCTCGCGCCCTGGGCGGGCGCGTGCCCGGCCGGCCACGCGCACTTCCGCTACCGGAAGCCGACGCGGCCGCTCGCCTGCGGGCTGTGCTCGAAGCGGTTCGACAAGGCGCACCTCATCGCGTGGACGAAGCGCGAGGTGCCGTCGGGCGCCGCCGCGTCCGGCCGGGTGCCCGGCCGTCGCGAGGGCGCCGCGTGAGCCGGGCGCCGGGATCCGAGCGGCCGACCGGCCAGTGGATCGACGACCCCGACGGGCTGCGCTGGTTCCTCGACACGGGCGCCGTGAGCCTCGACCTCGCCTACACGGGCGCGCTCGGGGATCCGGAGCCGCACGAGACGCTGCCCGACGCGGCGGCCCTCGGCGCGTGGCTGAGCGAGCACCTCGCGCCCGTCTCGGAGCCGACCGAGCGCGACCTCGCGGACGCCCGCACGCTGCGGCAGGCGATCGGCGACATCGCGGCGGCCATCGCGGACGGCGCCGAGCCCGCGCCCCGGGACGTCGACGTGCTCAACCTCTACGCGGCCACGCCCGACCTCCCGCCCGCGCTCGGCGGCGGATCCCGCCAGGCCGGCCGCGCGCTCGCCCGGCCCGCGCAGGCGCTCGCGTCGGCGGCGCGCGACGCGGTGGCGGTGTTCGGGGCGGGGTCCGAGCGGATCCACCGCTGCTCTGCCGATGACTGCACCGTGCTCTACCTCGACACGACGCGCTCGGGCACGCGGCGCTGGTGCTCGATGCGGCGCTGCGGCAACCGCGCCAAGGTGCGCGCCCACCGCGCCCGGCAGCTGCGGGAGCGGCGGACGGGGATCCCGGCGCGCGTGGCGCCCGTGCGTCCCGCCCCCGCTTCCGGGTACGACGACGGCCCGGGAGCCGGAGCCCCCGGGCCGTGATCGGCGATCCGCGTCACTCGCCGACGCGGACCTCCTTCCAGAACGCGACGTAGCCGCTGTAGTCCTTGCCGACGCGGTCGAACGACGACGGGATGGGCGTCGGGTACGACCAGGCGCGGTCCTGCAGCACGGTGTCGCCGTCCTTCACGGAGTAGTACTGCGTGTCGCCCTTCCACGGGCAGTGGTACGGCGTGGCGGTCTCGGCGAGGAGCGACATGTCGACGCTCGCGGGCGGGAAGTACCAGTTGCCCTCGATCTCGATGAGCTCGTCCTTCGGGGCCTCGGCGACGGTGACGCCGTTGATGACTGCCTTCATGTGATGACCTTCCGGTTGCGTGGCGTCGTCCCGGGTGCGGCGCCTGATGGACAGGGGAACACGCGCTCCTGGGCGCCCATTCCGCCCGTACGGCGAGCGGATCCCGCGCGGACTCAGGCGTCGCGGTGGAGGCGGTGCACGACCACGTCGACGGGGCCCGCGGCGAGCGCCTCGGCGACGAGCGCGTCGTGGCCCGCGGCGTCGAGCCGTCGCGCGGAGACGCTCGCGGTCACGAGGTGCCCGACGGCCGGTCGGAGCTGCTGGTACGCGGCGCACGCGACGGCGGCCTCGGGCGATGTCGCGTCGATCCCGAGGGCGGCGAGCGCGTCGACCACGGCGCCCGCGGCGAGCTGGTCCTCGGCGCAGGCGCGCCAGGATCCGTCGGCCTCCACTGTGCCCGCCGCGACGACGGCCACGTACGCGCGGCGGCCGAGCGCGGTCTGGAGGGCGAGGATCCAGTCGGCGACGGCGGCGGCATCCGCGAGGCCGGCGCTCACCACGGCGGGCCGGGCCGGCATGGTCGCGAGGACCTCGTCGCGGCGGGCGGCCGTGGGCGGCGGGACGGAGGGCAGGGCGTCGACCCAGACGATGACGTCGGCACCGGTCACGATGCGGCGGGCGCCGGCCACGCCGCCGTCGAGCCGGACCTGGTAGCGGGCCTGCGTCGACGGGTCGGGATGCGCGGCGTCAGCGGAGGAGGTCACGGTGAAGATGCTACGGGCGTCCACGGGCCGGATCCTCCGCGGATGACGCGCCGCGACGGCTCGGGCGCCCCGCGGCGCATGGCCTGGCGGATCACCTCGAAGTCGTCGCGCGTGATCTCGAGGAGCCCGGGCGCGAGCTTCCGGCCCCACTCGAGGGAGTCGCGCGTGAAGTCGAGCACGGGGACGAGCGGGCGGATGGGCGCGTCGACCGCGCCGAGGTCCCAGTCCATCCGCCGGCGCCACGGCCGCCACTCGCCCACGCGGCCCTGGTACGGCGCGGCGTCGGCGACCCGGCCAATGGCGGTGAACGCGCGGAGCAGCTGCCCGTCGGGGTAGGACTCGCGCGGCGAGTAGTAGACGAAGCCGTCGGCCTCGCCGAGCCGTTCGACGGGCTCGCGCGCGCCGCGGTTGATCTGCGCGATGCCGAGGTCCAGGCCGTCGAGCACGCGGTCGCGCGAGACGACGCCCACCCAGTACCTGATCATGTCCGTCCCATCCTGTCCCACGGCGACCGGACGCCGGGCGCGCCCAGCCGCGCGGAGCACACTGGGGTCATGCGCGTGCTGCTGAAGACCATCCTCGACTGCGATCCGGACGCCGCCTGGCGCGCGCTCCACTCGCCCACCGTGATGCGCGAGGTCGCGGGCCCGCTCGTCGACTTCGTGCCGCTGGAGGACGGAGGCTTCCCGACGAGCTGGGACGGCCGCGAGCACGTCGCCGCGATGCAGACCGGGCCGTTCACCGCGGGACGCCAGAGCATCCGCCTCCGCGACATGAAGCCCCGCGTCGACGGGGTGCGCATCGTGCGCGACGACGGCCACGGGCTCTCCGGGCTCATGTCGATCCCCACGAGCATGCGGCACAGCATGGCCGTCTCGGCGGATCCCGCCGGCCCCGACGCGGACGGCCGCGTCAAGACGCTCTTCCGCGACCAGCTCGAGTTCGAGGCCGGGCTCCTCGGCCCCGCGATGTGGCCGACCTTCTGGGCCTTCTGGCAGTGGCGCGCGTTCCGCCTGCGCCAGCTCGCGCCGACGTGGGCGTACGACCGGCAGCCCGCAGCCGAGCCCGACGCGGACGCCGCCCCGGCCGACGACGCGGGCCTGTCCGCCCGCTGACGCCGCGCTCCGCGTCCCGGCGCCCCGCGCGACCCGACGCGTACGGTGGGCGCATGCCCTCCGCCGTCACCGCCCTCCACGTCGCCGACTGGCGCCGCCGCACCTTCGAGATGTACGCGGAGGTGCGCTGGGTCGCGCAGACGGATCCCGCCGCCGCCCATGCGCTCTGGCGCCGCACGCGCGACGACATGTTCCGCAGCCACCCCGCGACGCCGCTCCTCCCCGAGCATCGCGCGGACTTCGACCGGCTCGACGTGGCGGACTACGACCCGGCGTGGCGGTTCGAGCTGGAGATCCAGGACGACCGCGGCGAGGAGCGCCACGAGGTCGAGACCGGCACCGACGGCGTCGTGCCGTTCGAGCTGCTCGGATCCGTGCACCTGCCCTCCGCCGACGGCCGCGAGGCCGGCAGCCTCGACGTCTGGCGCCTCGCGAGCTACGGCGGCGGCCTGCACCTGCCTGTGAAGGACGCGTCGCACCGGCGCGAGGGCGGCACCTACGGGGGCGGCCGCTACCTGCTCGACACGGTGAAGGGATCCGACCTCGGCCAGGGCGCCCCGGGCTCGATCGTGGTCGACCTCAACTTCGCCTACAACCCGTCGTGCGCCTACGACCCGGAGTGGGCCTGCCCCCTCGCGCCGGCCGGGAACGTGCTCGGATTCGAGGTGCCCGTGGGCGAGATGGGCTTCTCCCCGGCCTGACCTGCTACGGTGGCATCACTTGCGAGCACATCACCGTGCTCCCTGCGTCGAGAGAACGCGTTCCCTCCTCGCCCCGATCAGATCGCCGCACAGGCCGACGGGGTCGAGTGACATCTTTCTTTTGGCGAACGGATGCGCCCATCGGCGCCTTCGCCATCCTCCGCTTCCGTGCGTCGTCGCACATCCCGAGAACGCACACCGGGGCGGACCCCTGCCTGGAAGGCAACTCCCCCGCATGACCACTGACACCTTCGGCGCGCTCGGCGTGCCCGCTCCCCTCGTCTCCGCCCTCACGGCGAACGGCATCACGACGCCGTTCCCCATCCAGGTGGACACGCTCCCCGACACCCTGAACGGCCGCGACGTGCTCGGCCGCGGCAAGACCGGCTCCGGCAAGACGCTGGCCTTCGCCATCCCGATGATCGCGCGCCTCGGCGGCGGTCTCGCCGGCGGCCGTCGCCGTCCGGGCCGCCCGCTCGGCCTCATCCTCGCGCCGACCCGCGAGCTCGCCACGCAGATCACCGCCGCCATGGCGCCGCTGGCCGAGGCCTACAACCTGACCACCACGACGATCTTCGGCGGCGTCTCGCAGCAGCGCCAGGTCGCGGCCCTCAAGGCCGGCGTCGACGTGGTCGTGGCCTGCCCCGGCCGCCTCGAGGACCTCATGAAGCAGGGCTTCGTGAACCTCGACGCCGTGGAAATCACCGTCCTCGACGAGGCCGACCACATGGCCGACCTGGGCTTCCTGCCCGTCGTCACGCGGATCCTCGACAAGACCCCGAACACCGGCCAGCGCATGCTGTTCTCCGCCACGCTCGACAACGGCGTGGACAAGCTCGTGCGCCGCTACCTGCACGACCAGGTGCTGCACTCCGTCGACGAGGCGAACTCGCCCGTCGCCGCCATGACGCACCACGTCTTCGAGGCGACCGACGTCGAGGCCAAGCGCCTCCTCGTCCAGAAGCTCGCGGGCGGCACCGGCCGCCGCATCCTCTTCATGCGCACCAAGCACCACGCGAAGAAGCTCGCGAAGCAGCTCACCGACGCGGGCATCCCGTCGGTGGACCTGCACGGCAACCTCTCGCAGGTCGCCCGCGACCGCAACCTGGCGGCCTTCGCGGCCGGCGACGTGAAGGTCCTCGTGGCCACCGACGTCGCGGCGCGCGGCGTGCACGTCGACGACATCGAGCTCGTGATCCACGTCGACCCGCCGGCCGAGCACAAGGCGTACCTGCACCGCTCGGGCCGCACGGCGCGCGCGGGCTCCGCGGGCGACGTCGTCACGATCATGCTGCCGGCGCAGCGCAAGGACGTGCAGCTCCTGATGCGCAAGGCCGACATCCACGTCACGCCGCAGCAGGTCACCGAGTCCTCCCCCGCCGTCGCCGAGCTGACGGGCGCCGTCGCGGCGTACGTCAAGCCCGCGCCGCGCGAGACGAAGTCGGTCCGCGAGTCCACCCAGCGCCAGTCGCAGGGCGGCCGCGCGAACGGCGGCGGACGCTCGCAGGGCGCCAACGCGCAGCGCAAGCGCGCGGCCCGCGACGGCGCGCCCGTCGGCGGCGGTCGTCGTGACGGCGCCTCGTCCGGTCGCCGCGACGGCGCCTCGGGCGGACAGCGCGGTGGCGCGCCCCGCAACTTCAGCACCTCGTCCGAGGGCTTCGGCGGCGGCTCGTCCGTCGGCACCGCGCGTCCCCGCCAGGAGCGCCCCGCCGCGTCCGGCGGCGCCTCGGCCGGCGGCCGCGAGCGCACCCACCGCCGCGTCTCCAGCGGACGCTAGACCGCGCGGCGCGCACCGCGCGTCGGCATGACATCGAGGGCCCCCGTCGACGACGGGGGCCCTCCGTCGTCCCCGCGCGCGGCGATCCCAAGCCGTCCCGGGAGCGCGCCGACGGGCCCGCGCGGGCGCCCGCGTCGCGCGTCGACGACGCGTCCGTGCCCCGATCCTCCACAGCCGAGGCACGACCTGGGGACGGTCGCGCGGGATCCCAGGCGCATCCGGCTACGTTGTGCCAATGACTCGCGCCGCCCTCGCCACCCGTGGCCCGTATCGCAAGGGCCTGGAGCGCAGGGAGCTCCTCATCCGCACGGCCATCGAGGTCTTCGCCGAGCAGGGGTACCGCGGCAGCTCGCTGCGCGAGATCGCGTCCCGCGCCGAGATCACGCCCGCGGGCCTGCTGCACCACTTCACCGGCAAGGAGGAGCTGCTGCTCGCCGTGCTGGAGCGCCGCGAGGAGCGCCTCGCCGCGGCCATCGAGCTGCACCGCCCGCGCAGCGTCGCAGAGCACGCGGCCGTCGTCATCGCCGACGGCGAGCAGAGCGCGTGCCTCACGCGCGTCATCGCCGTCGTGTCGTCGGAGGCGTCCGCCGCCGGCCACCCGCTGCACCTGCTCTTCCGCGAGCGCCGCGCCCGCGAGCTCGAGCGCATCACGGCCGGCGTCGTCGTCGACCAGGCGCGCGGCCTCATCGACCCCGGGCTCGACCCGGAGGCCGCGGCCGCCGTCGTGCTCTCCGCCATGGACGGGCTGCACGTGCAGCGCTGCTACGGCGTCGGCGCGGGCGCGAGCGAGGCCTTCGAGGACCTGCGCCGCCACTACCTGGAGCCGCCGGCCTTCGCGGAGCGCGCGGCCGCGGTCTGAGCCCGACCCTCGCCGTCACGATCGGCCCGCGCCCTCGGCGCGGGCCGATCGTCGTCCGGGCGTCGCGTCGGCATCGGCTCGCGCGATCACATGACGCGCCCGTGCGAGCACCGCCTACGACCCGACGGCGATCCCGGTCGGGCAGCCGAGCCGCTAGGGCAGCACGCCGACGGAGGCCAGCGCCGCGCGGAGCAGCGCGCCGCGGCCGCCCTCCATGTCGGCGGAGACCGCATCGGACGCCGCCTCCTCGGGCGTCATCCACGTGATCTCGAGGGCGTCCTGGCGCGGATCGCACGTGCCGGTCACGGGCACCACGTACGCGAGCGACACGGCGTGCTGCCGGTCGTCCGTGTAGGGGCTCGCTCCGGGGAAGGGGAAGTACTCGGCGACCGAGAACGGCGTCGGGTTCGCGGGGAGCTGCGGGAACGCCATCGGCCCGAGGTCCTTCTCGAGGTGGCGGAAGAGCGCGTCGCGCAGGGTCTCGCCGTACATCACGCGGCCGGAGACGAGCATCCGGGTCATCTGGCCGGTGACCGTCGCGCGCAGCAGCACGCCGATGTCCTTCACCCGGCCCATGCCGTCCACCCGCACGGGCACGGCCTCCACGTAGAGGAGGGGCAGCCGCTGCCGGATCTGCGCGAGCTCCACGTCCGACAGCCAGCCGGAGTTCGGGTCGGGGATGTTCGGGTCCGGGGTGCGAACGGTCATGGTCCATTGTGACCCACCGCCGGAGCGCGGCGACCACCCGGCGCGCGGACCGGCTGCCGGGGGCGGATGCGAGGATGGGCGGGCCGGCCGATCCCCGCGTCCGCGCATCCGCCCGCTGCCGACGAGGACACCCGTGACCGCTCTCCCGCTGGATCCCGACGCCGTCCTCTGGTCGGCCTCGTCCGCCGAGCTCGCCGACCGGCCGCTGCTCGTGCTGCTGCACGGCTACGGATCCCACGAGGGCGACCTCTTCGGGCTGTCGCCGTACCTGCCGCTCGGGCCGGTGGTCGCATCGCTGCGGGCGCCGATCGCGCTGCAGGGCGGGAACGCGTGGTTCCCGATCGTGGAGGGGTCCCGGGGCGACCCGGATCCGGACGCCGCCGACGCCGCCGCGCAGGGCGTGCTCGACTGGCTCGACGCGCTGCCCGTGCGGCCGCGCTCGGTGGGGCTCCTCGGGTTCAGCCAGGGCGGCGCGACCGCGCTCCAGCTGCTGCGGCTCGCTCCCGGCCGGTTCTCGTACGCGGTGCAGCTCAGCGGGTTCTCGGTGCGCGGCGAGCACGTGGGCGACGAAGCGCTCGCCGCCGACCGGACGCCGGTGTTCTGGGGCCGCGGCACGGCCGACCAGGTGATCCCGGACGAGGCGGTCGCGCGCACGGCCGCGTGGATCGGGGAGCACACCGCCCTCACCGAGCGCATCTACGAGGACCTGCCGCACTCGGTCTCCGCGCCCGAGCTGCGCGACGTGTCGGCGTTCATCCAGGAGCACGCGGGCTGAGACGGCACCCGCCGGCGCGTGGATCGTCCGGCGAGCGCCGGGCCCGGCCGGTTGTCGGGGGTCCGGAGGAGGATGAGCAGATGGATCCCGTCCTCGCGCGCTTCTCCCCGGCCACCCGGGAGTGGTTCCAGGGCGCATTCCCCGGCCCCACCGCCGCGCAGACCGGCGCGTGGGAGGCCGTGCAGAAGGGGTCGCACGCGCTCGTCGTGGCGCCGACCGGATCCGGCAAGACGCTCGCGGCGTTCCTCTGGTCCATCGACCGGCTGGCCTCGCGGCCCGCGCCCGAGGACCCGATGCGGCGCACGCGCGTCCTCTACATCTCGCCGCTGAAGGCGCTCGCGGTCGACGTGGAGCGCAACCTGCGCTCGCCGCTCGTGGGCATCGTGCAGACGGCGAAGCGGCTGGGGGCCGAGCCGCCCGAGGTGACGGTGGGCGTGCGCTCCGGCGACACCCCGGCGGCCGACCGGCGCGCGCTCGCGAAGACGCCGCCCGACATCCTCATCACCACGCCCGAGTCGCTGTTCCTCATGCTCACCTCGGCCGCGCGGGAGACGCTCGCGGGCGTCGAGACGGTCATCGTCGACGAGGTGCACGCGGTCGCGGCCACCAAGCGCGGCAGCCACCTCGCGCTCTCGCTCGAGCGGCTCGACGCGCTGCTGGAGAAGCCGGCGCAGCGCATCGGCCTGTCGGCCACCGTGCGGCCGCCCGAGGAAGTGGCGCGGTTCCTCGGCGGGCGCTCGCCCGTGTCGATCGTGTCGCCGAAGAACACCAAGGAGTTCGACCTCCGGGTCATCGTGCCGGTGGACGACATGACCGAGCTCGGCACCACGGCGCCGCTCGAGGGGTCGGCGGCGCAGGGGGACGCGCCGCAGCAGGGATCCATCTGGCCGCACGTGGAGGAGGGCATCGTCGACCTCGTGCTCCAGCACACGTCGTCCATCGTCTTCACGAACAGCAGGCGGCTGGCGGAGCGGCTCACGGCCCGGCTCAACGAGATCTACACGGGGCGCATCGAGGAGGGGCGGATCGACGCCGAGGGGCGGGCGATCGCGGGCGGGTCGGCGACCGCCGACGCCGATGCCGTGCCCGTGCTCACGGGCGCCGCGGCCGGGCCCGGGTCGTCGCGGCCCGTCGACGCCACGGCCTTCTCCGCCACGCGCCGCGCCGCCGCGCGCCCGCCCGCCGAGGTCATGGCGCAGGCCGGGAGCACCGAGGGCGCGGATCCCGTGCTCGCCAAGGCGCACCACGGATCCGTCTCGAAGGAGCAGCGCGCCCTCATCGAGGACGACCTGAAGTCGGGCCGCCTGCGCTGCGTGGTCGCCACCTCGAGCCTCGAGCTCGGCATCGACATGGGCGACGTGGATCTGGTGGTGCAGGTCGAGGCGCCGCCGTCGGTCGCGAGCGGCCTGCAGCGCGTCGGCCGCGCCGGGCACCAGGTGGGCGAGGTCTCGCGCGGCGTCATCTTCCCGAAGCACCGGGCCGACCTCATCCACTCGGCCGTCGCCGCCGAGCGCATGGCGAGCGGGCAGATCGAGTCGCTGCGCGTGCCCGCGAACCCGCTCGACGTGCTCGCGCAGCAGACCGTCGCGGCCGTCGCGCTCGAGCCGCTCGGCGTCGAGGAGTGGTTCGACATCGTGCGCCGCAGCGCGCCGTTCGCGACCCTGCCCCGCTCCGCGTACGAGGCCACGCTCGACCTCTTGAGCGGCCGCTACCCGTCCGACGAGTTCGCGGAGCTGCGGCCCCGCATCGTGTGGGACCGCGACGAGGGCACCATCGAGGGTCGGCCGGGCGCGCAGCGGCTCGCGGTCACCTCGGGCGGCACCATCCCGGACCGCGGCCTCTTCGGCGTGTTCATGGTCGGCGAGAAGGCGTCGCGCGTGGGCGAGCTCGACGAGGAGATGGTCTACGAGTCGCGCGTGGGCGACGTGTTCGCGCTGGGGGCCACGAGCTGGCGGATCCAGGAGATCACGCACGACCGCGTGCTCGTGACGCCGGCGTTCGGCGAGCCGGGGAAGCTGCCGTTCTGGAAGGGCGACGGGCTCGGACGACCGCTCGAGCTGGGACGCGCCATCGGGGCGTTCGTGCGGGAGCTGTCCGGATCCGCGGCGGACGACGCTCGTGCGCGCGCCGGCCGCGTGGGCCTCGACGACCGCGCCGTCAACAACCTGCTCGCGTTCCTCGACGACCAGAAGAAGGCCACCGGCCACGTGCCCAACGACCGCACGCTCGTGGTCGAGCGCTTCCGCGACGAGCTGGGCGACTGGCGCGTGGTGCTGCACTCCCCCTACGGGATGCAGGTGCACGCGCCGTGGGCGCTCGCGGTGGGCGCCCGCGTCACCGAGCTGTACGGCATCGACGGCGCCACCATGGCCAACGACGACGGCATCGTCGTCCGCATCCCCGAGACCGACGGCGAGCCGCCGGGGGCCGACCTCTTCGTGTTCGAGCCCGACGAGCTCGACGCCATCGTCACGCGCGAGGTGGGCGGATCCGCTCTCTTCGCGTCGCGCTTCCGCGAGTGCGCCGCCCGCGCGCTCCTGCTGCCGCGCTACAACCCGGGCCGCCGCTCGCCGCTCTGGCAGCAGCGCCAGCGCGCGTCGCAGCTGCTCGACGTGGCGCGGAAGTTCCCCGCGTTCCCGATCGTGCTCGAGACGGTGCGCGAGGTCCTGCAGGACGTCTACGACCTGCCCGCGCTCACGTCGCTCGCGAAGGACATCGAGGCCCGGCGCATCAAGATCGTCGAGACCACCACGGAGGACGCGTCGCCGTTCGCGCGCAGCCTCCTCTTCAGCTACGTCGGCGCCTTCATGTACGAGGGCGACAGCCCGCTCGCCGAGCGCCGGGCCGCCGCGCTCTCGCTCGACGCGGGCCTGCTGTCCGAGCTGCTGGGGCGGGCGGAGCTGCGCGAGCTGCTGGATCCGGCGGTCATCGCGCGCACCGAGCTCGAGCTGCAGCGGCTCGCCCCCGACCGGCGCGCGAAGGGGCTGGAGGGCGTGGCGGACCTGCTCCGGATCCTCGGCCCGCTCGACGCCGAGGAGGTCGCCGCGCGCCTCGAGCCAGAGGAGGCCGGATCCGCCGCCGAGCACCTCGACGCGCTCGTCGCCGGCAAGCGCGCGCTCCGCGTCTCGTTCGGCGGGCAGCCGCGCGTGGCCGCCATCGAGGACGCCAGCCGCCTCCGCGACGCCCTCGGGGTGCCGCTGCCCATCGGCACGCCGCTCGCGTTCGTCGAGCCGGTGGAGGATCCGCTGGGCGACCTCGTCGGCCGGTACGCGCGCACCCACGGGCCCTTCACCATCGCGGACGCGGCCACCGGCATCGGCCTCGGATCCGCCGTCATCGCCGACACGCTCGCCCGGCTCGGCGCCCAGCGGCGCGTCGTCGAGGGCGAGTTCCGGCCGGGCGCGTCCGGCAGCGAGTGGTGCGACGTCGAGGTGCTGCGGCGCCTCCGCAGCCGCTCGCTCGCGGCGCTCCGCAGCGAGGTCGAGCCCGTCGAGCGGGCCGCGTTCGCGCGCTTCCTGCCGGCGTGGCAGCACGTGGCGGGCGCGGATCGCGAGCGCGGGCTGCGCGGGGTCGACGGCGTGCTGCAGGTCATCGAACAGCTCGCGGGCGCGCCCGTGCCCGCGTCCGCGTGGGAGACGCTCGTGCTGCCGGCCCGTGTGCGCGACTACAGCCCGGCGTTCCTCGACGAGCTCACGTCGACGGGCGAGGTCATCTGGTCGGGTGCCGGCACGCTCGCGGGCGCCGACGGCTGGGTCAGCCTGCACCTCGCCGACCAGGTCGCCCTCACGCTGCCCGAGCCCGACGCGCACGACACCGACGAGCTGCAGCGCGAGATCCTCACCACGCTGGGCACGGGCGGCGGCTACTTCTTCCGGCAGCTGAGCGACGCCGTCGGGTCCACGGACGACAAGGCGCTCGTCACGGCTCTCTGGGATCTCGTGTGGGCGGGCCTCGTCACGAACGACACGCTCTCGCCGCTGCGGGCGCTGCTCGCGGGCGGATCCACGGCGCACAAGACCCCGCAGCGCGCGCCGCGCGGGCGCATGTACCGGGGCGGGCGGATGCCGCGGCCCGACATGCCCACGCGCACCGGCCCGTCGACGGCGGCCGGGCGGTGGTCGATCGTGCCGCTCGCCGAGACCGACGCGACCGTGCGCGCCGCGGGCACGGCCGAGCTGCTGCTCGAGCGGTACGGGGTGGTCACGCGCGGGTCCGTCATGACCGAGCGCGTGCCCGGCGGCTTCGCGCTCACCTACAAGGTGCTCGCGGGCTTCGAGGACACGGGACGCGCGCGCCGCGGGTACTTCATCGAGACGCTCGGAGCGGCGCAGTTCTCCACCGGCGGCACGGTCGACCGGCTGCGCGGGTTCACGCGGGATCCGGACGCGGGCGAGCGGCCGCTCGTCGCGCTGACGCTCGCGGCCACGGATCCGGCCAATGCGTACGGGGCGGCGCTTCCCTGGCCGCGGTTGGACGGGTCGGGCGGCGGATCCGACGCCGGCGCCGAGGGGAGCGACGGGGCGGAGTCCGGCTCCGGGGATCCCGCCGGCGACGCGTCGCCCGCCGTCGCCGAGTCCGGCAGCGTCGACGCGCGCGGCGAGCGCCCCACCGGGCACCGCGCGGGCCGGAAGGCGGGCGCGCTCGTGGTGCTGGTGGACGGCGAGCTCGTGCTCTACGTGGAGCGCGGCGGCAAGACCGTGCTGCTGTTCGACGACGACGAGGCCGTGATCCGCGCGGCGGCCGAGTCGCTCGGCGGGATCGTGCGGCGCGGCGGGGTCGCGAAGCTCGCGATCGAGAAGGTGAACGGCGCGTTCATCCTGGGCACGCCGCTCGGCACCGCGCTGCAGGAGCACGGCTTCTCGGCGACGCCGCGCGGGCTGCGGATGCGCTCGTGAGCGGGAGCCCGACGAGCGGATCCGCGCGTGCCTGAGGGCGACACCGTCTACCGCACCGCCGCGCACCTGCACGAGGCCATCGGCGGCCAGGTGCTCACGCGCAGCGACTTCCGCGTGCCGAAGTACGCCACGCTCGACCTCGCGGGCGAGGAGGTCGACGAGGTGGTGAGCGTCGGGAAGCACATCCTGCACCGCGTCGGCGACGTCACGATCCACAGCCACCTCAAGATGGAGGGCTCCTGGCACATCTACCAGCACGGCACCGCGTGGCGGCGGCCGGCGTTCGAGGCGCGCGTCGTGCTCGAGACGGCGGAGCGCGTCACGGTGGGGTTCTCGCTGGGGGTGCTCGAGGTGATCCCGCGCGACCAGGAGCACACGGTCGTCGGGCACCTGGGGCCGGACATCCTCGGGCCGGATTGGGGCGACGAGGCGGCCGAGGAGATCGTGCGCCGCATCTCCGCGCAGCCGGACCGGGCCATCGGGCTGGCGCTGCTCGACCAGCGGAACGCGGCCGGCATCGGCAACGTCTACCGGGCCGAGCTCTGCTTCCTGCGCGGCGTGCTGCCCACCCGGCCGGTGAGCGAGGTGCCGGATCTCCCCGCGATGGTCGCGCTCGCCCGCCGCACCATGCGCGCCAACCGCGACCGCATCGAGCGCACGACCACGGGCGACCTGCGCCGCGGCCGCACCGACTGGGTCTACGGACGCAAGGGCAAGCCGTGCCTCAGGTGCGGCACCAGGATCCAGCAGGGCCAGCTCGGCGACCCCGTGCGCCCCGGCATGGGCGCGCAGGACCGGGTCACCTACTGGTGCCCGCGCTGCCAGACCTGAGGCGCGGGCACCGGGCGGTTCAGTCCCGCGGCGTCGCCGCCGACGGCAGCTCGGGGGCGGGTGCGCCGCCCGCCGCGATCCGCGCCTCCTCCTTGCCGACCAGCGAGTGGCGGCGTCCGTAGAGGAAGTAGACCGCGAAGCCGAGCGCGAGCCAGACGAGGAAGCGCACCCAGGTGAGCGTCGTGAGGTTGAGCATGAGCCACACGCAGAGCACGGCCGAGAGGATCGGCAGCCACGGCATGAGCGGCACGCGGAACGACGCGCGGATGTCCGGGCGCTTCTTGCGGAGCACAATCACGCCGATGCTCACGAGCACGAACGCGGACAGCGTGCCGATGTTGATCATCTCCTCGAGCACCCCCACGTCCGTGAAACCGGCGAGGGCCGCGACGACCACGCCCGCGATGATCTGCACCCGCACCGGCGTGCGGCGCTTCGCCGACGTGCGGCTGAGGCCGCGCGGCAGCAGGCCGTCGCGGCTCATCGCGAACACGACGCGCGCGAGCCCGAGCAGCAGCACCATGAGCACGGTGGTGAGGCCGAGCAGCGTGCCGATCGAGATGACCTGCGCCGCCCATCCGGCGCCGACCGCCGTGAAGGCGGTCGTGAGCGACGGCTCCTCCGCGTCGGCCAGGACCGTGTACGGCACCATGCCGGTGAGCACGAGGGTCACGAGCACGTACAGCACGGTGACGACGGCGAGGCCCGCGAAGATCCCGCGCGGCAGGGTGCGCTGCGGGTCCTTGACCTCCTCGGCGCTCGTGGCGACGACGTCGAAGCCGATGAACGCGAAGAACACGAGCGAGGCGCCGGCGAGCAGGCCGTAGAGGCCGTACTGCGTGGGCTCCTGGCCGCTCGCCCAGGAGAAGAGGGACTGGGTCCAGACGTCGGCGGATCCGCCCTCGGTCGGGCGCTGCGGCGGGATGAACGGCGAGTAGTTCTCAGGCCTGACGTAGAAGGCGCCCACGACGATCACGAACAGGACGACCCCGACCTTGAGCACGGTGAAGACGCTCGAGACGCGGCTGGAGAGCTTGGTGCCCAGCACGAGCAGCACCGTGAAGATCGCGGTGATGAGCACGGCGCCCCAGCTGATGCCGAGGCCGAAGACCGTGATGGTGGAGGGGATGTCGAGCCCGGCGAGCTTGAGCGCCGACTCCAGGTAGATGCCCCAGTACTTCGCGATGACCGCGGCCGCCGTGAGCATCTCGAGGATGAGGTCCCAGCCGATGATCCACGCGAGGAGCTCGCCCATGGTCGCGTAGGTGAACGTGTACGCGCTGCCCGCGACGGGCACGGCGGAGGCGAACTCGGCGTAGCACATGATCGCGAGGCCGCACGTGACGGCGGCGAGCACGAAGGCGAGCGTCACCGACGGGCCCGCGTAGTTGCCCGCGGCCTTCGCGCCGACGGAGAAGATGCCGGCGCCGACCGCGACGGCGACGCCCATGAGCATGAGGTCCCAGGTGCCGAGGGAGCGGGTGAGGCTGCGTTCGCCTCCCGCGGCGTCGGCCAGCGACGACTCGATGCTCTTCGTGCGGAACAGGCTCATGGGGCGTCCGTTCGGTGGTGGCGGCTCGGGGAACGGGGATCGAGCCTACCGGCGGCTGAGGCGCGCCCCCGTCCGGGGGCGCTGCTCCGTGCTGGTGCGGATGCGCGGGCGGTCGACACGCCCGGCCCGCGGAGAAGCGGGAGAAGCGCCGAGGAGAAGTGATCGGAGGACCTAGGCAGGTGTGAGGAGCAGTGCTTCTCTGGAGGAGCGGTCAAGCAGCGTGCCGCATCCGACACGAGTCCGGAAGGTCCTGAGTGACCGGAACGCTGCGCACGCGCGCCCTCGCCGCCGCCCCGCCCGCCTCGCGCGGATACGCCTCCCGCGGATCCGCCGCGACGCTCCCGCTGGCGGCCCCGCTCCCCCGCCCGACCCCGCTCGCGCCCGACCTCACGGCGGCGCGCGACGAGAAGCGCCGGCTGACCCACGACCGGTTCGTGCGCGCCGCCGCCGCGGCCGAGGACGCCGCCGGTGACGCCGAGCGCCGCCGCCTGCACGACCAGATCGTGCTCGACCACCTCGAGCTCGCCGACCAGCTCGCCCGCCAGCACTCGGGCCGCGCCCACGACTGGAGCGACCTGCGCCAGGTCGGCTACCTCGGCCTCGTGAAGGCCGCGCGCCGCTACGACCCGGGCTTCGGTGCGCCCTTCGTGTCGTTCGCGATCCCCACCATCTCCGGCGAGATCAAGCGCCACCTGCGCGACAACGGCTGGGTGATCCGCCCGCCGCGGCAGGTCCAGGAGCTGCGGCACGCGCTGCTCGCGGTGGTGCCCGCGCTCACGCAGCGCCTCGGCCGCACGCCCAGCGACGCGGAGCTCGCCGCGCACACCGGGCACCCCGGGGAGGAGATCGCGGAGGCGCTCGCGGCGCACTCCAGCCTCCGGCCCGCGTCGCTCGACTTCACGGTGCACGAGGACGAGGGCACCTCCCTCGCCGACACCATCGGCAGCGACGATCCCGGCTACGCGCGCGCCGAGCGCACCGTGCTGCTGGACGCGGCGCGCGGGGTGCTCAGCGATCGCGACCGGCGGATCCTGCACCTGCGCTTCGTCGACGAGTGCAGCCAGAGCGAGATCGCGGTGGAGCTCGGCGTGACGCAGATGCAGGTGTCGCGGCTGCTCGCGCGGATCCTCGGGGCGTTGCGCGCCGAGCTCACGCGCGGCGAGGCGGAGGCCCTGCCGGAGGTGGCGCCGCTCGCCGCCGTGTCGCCGATCCGCGTGCGCGAGGCCGACCGCCGCACGGCCTGAGGCACGCGTCGGCGTCGGCGCTCCGCGGACGCATCGGCACCGGTGGGATCCGCTCAGGCGCCGGGCAGCGCGCCCGTCTGCACGACGCGGCGCGCGACCTCGACGAGCTTGACGTTGCCGTCCTGCGAGTAGCGGCGGAGCACCTGGAACGCGCGGTCGGCGTCGAGCGAGAAGCGCTCCATCAGGATCCCCTGCGCCTGCCCGATGACGGAGCGGGACGCGAGGCCGAGGGCGAGGTCATCCGCCGTGTCCCAGGCGGCGAGCGCGATGCGCGCGTGCACCGCGACCTCCTCGGCGACGGCGCGGTCGGCCGCGTCGAGGGGACCGGTCGCGCGATGCAGCGCGACGGCGCCGCCGTCCCCGGTGCGCGCGTCGGCGCCGTCGGCCATCGCGACGAGCAGCAGCCCGGATCCGACGGGCACGGGATCCGCCGCGAGGAGCCCGCCGAGCGCGACCCCGGACTCCCCCGCGACCGCGACCTCGGACGCGCGCGGCAGGACCACGGCGGCACCCGTGGCGGAGGACGCGTCGAGGAGCGCGGCGAGCAGCAGCTCGACGCCGGCGGCGCGGCTCGGGGCGGCGTGGAAGGCGGCGACGACGCGGACGGGCAGGGCCGAGCGGTGCTGCTCCATCCGGTCCCTCCCGCGTGTTCGAGGACGTCGGCGGCTCGTCGGGCACGGGGTGCCCTGGCCCGCCGCGGTGCGGGGAGACGCCGAGCCCCGGCTCGACCATTCGAGTATCGCACCATGGGTTTGCACCCAAACCGTCGGCGACGAGGACTCACGGGGAGCCGTTCGCGGGCGGCACGGGCGGCCGCGGGCCGACCGCGTCAGGCCGCGACGGTCGTGCTGCGCCAGGCGGGCGAGTCGCCGCCGACCTGCCACACGAGCGTGACCGCGTCGGGCGCCTCGTCGTCGTCCGTCCAGGCGAAGGTGTCGAGCTCGAGCAGGCGGCCGGATCCCGCGGCGACGAGCCCGACGGGCACCTCCGTCCCGTCGATCCACGCCCACGCCGTCTCGGGGTAGCCCACGAGCCCGCCGTCCTGGGATCCGTCCTCCGGCGCGGCGAACGCCACGGAGAGCGGGCGCGAGGTGTCGACGGCGGGCACCGGATCCGCGGATCCCTCGGGGCCCGCTGCCGGATTCCGCCACTCGTAGGGCGTCGCGCCGGTCGCAGGCACGACGTGGTCGTCGAGCAGGAGGCCCCGGTCGGTGTCGCGCACGATCCAGGCGTCGGCGACGTCGCCGTCCGCGGCGGACACGAGCGTGAAGGCGCCCTCGGGGCCCTCGGCCGAGATCGGCTCCACCGCGCGGAGGCGCTCGGCATCCTCCGGGGAGACGGTGCCCGCGCGGCCGGAGGAGGCGACGTAGGACTCCCGGGATCCGGCCGACTCCTGCGCCTCGGGCGTGAGCATGCCCCATGCGGCGTCGGAGTCGCCGGCCGCGACCGCGTCGAGGTACGCGGCGACGAGCGCGGTCTCCGCCGTGGGCGTCCCGGCATCGTCACCCGCGTCCGCAGGCGACGTCTCGACGGACTCGGGGACCGGCAGCGGGACGGGCGCGACCTCGTCGGGGCCGGAGCACGACGTCAGGACGACCGCGCTCGAGGCGATCAGGACCAGGGGCAGGGTGCGGATCCTCATCCTCCGACGCTAATTCCGGCACGCGAGGGAATGCGCGCATTCCCACGGGCTGTCCAGGGAGCGGTCCGCGGAGCGCCCGTCCGGCGGCTCGGATCCGCTCCTGCCATGCTCGATGCATGGCCACCCTCACTCGTCCCCGTCGCGGGAAGATCATCGCCGGCGTCTGCGCCGCCCTCGCCGACCGCTTCGGCATCAGCCGCTTCCTCGTCCGCCTGCTGTTCGTCATCTCGATCGTGCTGCCGGGCCCGCAGGTGCTGCTGTACCTGATCCTCTGGATCGTCTTCCCCAAGCAGCGATGACCCTGCCCGGGCCGCCGCGCGTCGCCGACCCGGGATCGTCCCGCGCCGGAAACGCCGCCGCAACACCCGGTTCCCAGACTGGGGAGACCCCTCTCCCCCGTCTGGATGGATCCGCATGCCCGCTCGTCGTCGCGCCCGTGCCCGGATCCGCGCCGGCGGTCGCGCGCTCGCCACGGCGGCGCTCGCGGCGGGCCTCACGGCGGGAGGCGGTATCGCCCCGGAGCCGGCCCGGGCATCCGCCGACGCCGACGCCCACGCAGCGGCATCGGCCTCGCCCGCCGCTCCCGCCGTCGTCGACCTGGGCGTCGCCGACGCGCTCGCGCTCCTCGAGGCCGGATCCACCACCTCCGTCGAGCTGACCCGCGCCTACCTCGCGCGCATCGACGCGTACGACGACGACGGCGCCGAGGCGAAGGGCCTGCAGGCGGTCATCACCACGAACCCGGACGCGCTCGCGACGGCCGCGACGCTCGACGCGGAGCGCGCCGCCGGCACGATCCGCGGGCCGCTGCACGGCGTGCCCGTAGTCGTGAAGGACAACCACGCCACGGCCGACATGCCCACCACCGTCGGCAGCGCGGCGCTCCGCGACTACCGCACGACGGCCGACGCGACCGCGGTCGCGCGGCTGCGGGCGGCCGGCGCGATCATCCTCGCGAAGACGAACATGTCCGAGTTCGCGTGGCACGGCACGTACACGCTGAGCTCCGCGCGCGGCCGCACCGCGAACCCGTACGACCGGTCGTGGAGCGCGAGCGGATCCAGCGGCGGCACGGCGGCGGCGGTCGCGGCCGCGTACGCGCCGGCGGGCCTCGGCACGGACTCGTGCGGATCCATCCTGGGCCCGGCCGCGCACCAGTCGCTCGTGGGCTTCCGGCCGACGATGGGCCTCACGAGCACGGCCGGCATCGTGCCGCTGTCGCCGCGGCAGGACGTCTCCGGGCCGATGACGACCACGGTCGCGGACGCCGCGCTCCTCACGGAGGTGCTCGCGGGGCGCGACCCCGCGGATCCGCTCACCGACATCGCCGACCAGCAGGACACGGACGCCTACGTCTCCGGCCTGTCGACCACCGCGCTCGCCGGGAAGCGCATCGGCTGGGTGCGCTGGGACATCCCGGAGGATCCCGAGAAGCCGGGCCTCGCCGAGACGACCGCGCTCATGGAGCAGGCCGTGCGCGACCTCGAGGCCCAGGGCGCGGAGGTCGTGGAGGTGCCGCTCACGCAGGAGTTCGTGGAGCGGACGTTGCAGAGCGGCGGGTGGCGCGACATGCGCCCGGCGATCGACCGCTTCCTCCGCGAGACGCCGGCCACCTGGCCTGCCCGCGTCGCGGCTCGCACGGAGCCCGCCGACGTGCTCTCCTTCGCCGACGTGATGGCCGATCGGCCGAGCGCCCTCACCGACTCCGACATCGCGTACTTCCTCAAACAGGAGGACGTCCCCAACCCCGACTACGAGCGCTCGATCGCGGAGCAGGACGCGGGCAAGGCCGCCATGGACGCGTTCTTCGTCGAGCAGGGCATCGACGCGCTCGCGATGCCGACGAGCGCCACCACCGCCACGCCGACCTGGGCCGGCACCACGTTCTGCGACGTCGGCGCGAACACCGGGATCCCGACGATCTCCGTCCCTGCCGGCTTCACCTCGACGGGCGCTCCCGTCGGCCTCGAGCTCGCCGCGCCCCGCAGCTACGACGGCGACCTGCTCGCGATGGCCTTCGCGTACGAGCAGGCGACCCGGCACCGGGTCGCGCCGGGGACGACGCCGGAGCTGGCGGCGGACGTGGATCCCGCACCAGCGGCAGCTGCAGCGGAGGCAGCCGGAGCCGCGAGCGACGATCCCGCCTCAGCCGACCCGACCCCGCAGGCGCTCGGCGCCGTCCGCACGGCCGGCATCGGCGTCAACACGCTCGCCGAGAACCTCGCCATCGCCGCGAGCCTCGCGCTGGTCGGCGGGATCGTGGTCGCCGCGGGCCTCGTGCGGCGTCGGCGTCGCATCCCGGCCTGAGCCCGCGAGCGCCCACGGGACGACGGAGGGGCGGGCGGCCACACGGCCACCCGCCCCTCCTCCGTGCGCGGATCCGGATCCGGTCAGCGCTTCCCGTGCTTCACGAGCGACACCGTGCCGTCGGCCGTCACGACCACCTGCGCGGCCATGGCGGCCGGGAGGTCGATGCGCTGCCAGCTGCCCTCGGTGCCCTCGTCGAGCGGCTCGCCCGAGTCGATCGCGGTGAGCGCGAGCACCTGGCGGCGCTGCTCGGGCGTGAGGTCGGGGTGGCTGGTGATGAGGAGCGACTCGGCGCCGGTCGGCACCGTCATCGGCTGGCCCTTGTCGCCGACGCGCGGGAAGTCGTAGCTCATGCGCTGCTCGTAGACCTTCAGCGCCTGCTTCGTGGACAGGTACGGCTTGTCCTTCGCGATGCAGACCGCGAGCGGCGCGCCGCACTTCGCCTCGAGCACCGTGCGGAGCTCGGTGGACGCCTGCTCGAAGAGCGTGCGGAACTCCGGGTCGGACCAGCGGCGCTCGACGATCTTCTGGCCCATCATGCGGCCGGCCATCACGTCGAGCGGGTAGTGCGCGCCCATGATGATGCGGTTGTTCCCGGCGTCGGAGGCGCGGGCGAGGATCTGCGGCGCGAGCTCCGGCAGCATCGTCGCGAGCGCGGTGCCCTGCCAGAACGCCTGCGAGGTGTGGCCGCTCGGGTACGAGCCGTCCTGGCCGGCCCACGCGTTGCCGTTGGGCTTGTCGCGGTACTTGAGCTTCAGCGGGAACGCCACGTAGGGGCGCGGGTTGGCGAAGTACGTCTTCACGGGGTTGGTGGACGAGTACTTGCCGACGAGGCCGCCGTTCTTGGCGAGCAGCGCATCCGTCTTCGGGAGCTGGCCCGCCTCGCGCGCCGTGCGGTAGATCTCGCCGAGGTTCTTGCCGAGGCCGTCCGACATCGTGATGGACATGTCGGCGTACTGGTCGATGATCGCCCGGGCCGACTGCGCCTTCGTGGCGGCCTGGTTGATCGTGATGGTCTTCTTGTCGTTGAGCTTCATGATGTCGGGCCGGTTCGCCTTGAGCGAGGTGAACTGGTCGAGCATCGGCACGAAGTCGTAGGTGCTGTTCGACGGGTAGGGCGCGTCGAGCACGGCCTGGTCGAAGGGCGCGATGGCCGGGGCGGTGGTGCTCGAGGTGGGCGCGTCGGCGGCGGTCGCGGCGGTGACGCCGGTGCCGGTGAGCAGCAGGCCGAGGATCGCGGTGGTCGACAGCAGCGTCGTGGTGCGGGCGCGGGGACGCCGGAGCAGGGTGGGGATGATCGTGCCTCTCGTCGGGAGCGGGCGGCCGTGCGGCCTCCGGCACCGTACGGATCGCGCGTGACGCGGATCCCTCCGGGAGGTGGAGCGGAGGTGGCCGGGCGGTGCGTCCGCCCGGCCACCCGCGAGGGGCTCGGCCTCAGCCGCGCGACCGCGGGACCATCGCCCGGGTCCAGGGCTCGAGCGTCATGCCGCCGCCCGCGCGGATCCGGTCGACGCTGCCGTCGGGAGCGCGGTCGGCCGTGACCTCCTCGCCGACGGATCCGAACCCGTCGCCCTCGACGATGCGCGCCGAGGAGTCGCCCGTGCGCTCGAGCACGTCCACGGAGTCGAGGGGGTGCTCGGCCGTCGGGTCGATGCGGAGGAAGCGGTCGCCGACGACCTGGAAGTCCTGCATCCCCCACATGTTGGCGAAGCGGCCCGTGAAGGGCGCGTCGACCGCGGCGCGCTCGGCGTCGGTGGCCGCCGAGTCGGCGAGGAGCAGCTCGAGGATGCCCGTGCTGAGCGCGGCCGCCGGGCCGTCGATGGCGTTCGTGAGGACGCTGACCGCCCAGCCGCTCGCGGGATCCACCGCCGTGCGCGTGATGTGGCCCGGGTACCCGCCCGAGTGGCCGACGACCGTGGCCTCGTGCGCGGCGGATCCGACGCGCTCGATGATGAGGCCGTAGCCGTAGCGGCGGGTGCCGGCCGGATCCTGGCTGGAGGCGTAGCGCGGCCGCTGCTGGACGCGCTTCGACGCGGCCGAGATGAGCCGCTCGTCGCCCGGCAGCACGAGCGCGGAGAAGAAGGTGACGAGCTCGGACGCGGTGCTCGTGACGCCGGTGGCGGCGGCCATGGCGCGCGTGTCGACGTGCGGGAGGACGGTGCGCTCGCGCGAGGTGCGGAGCGAGGTGGAGGCCGCCGCGTATTCGTCCGCGCGCTCCGGCACGTACTCGGCGGTGGTGTCGCGGAGGCCGAGCGGCGCCGCGATCCGCTCGGCGAGGTAGTCGGCGAAGGACAGGCCCGACGCCGACTCGATCACGAGGCCGATCAGCGAGTACCCGATGTTCGAGTAGTTGAACGCGGTGTCGGGCGCGACCTTCGCGACGCCGGGCGAGGTCGCGATGGCGATCAGGTGCGCGCGGTCGGGGAACGGGCCGGAGTGCTGCCAGTGGTCGCCGTCGAACCCGTCGCGGAGGACGCCCGCGCCGTGCTCGAGGAGCGCGGCGACCGTGACGCCGGAGAGCTCGGATCCCGCCTCGGCCAGCTCGGGCACGTGCTGGCCGAGGGCGTCATCGAGGCGGAGGACGCCCTGCTCGGCGAGCTGGAGGATCGCGGTGGCGGCGAACGACTTGGAGTGCGACGCCACCCGGAAGAGGTGCGCGGGGCTCAGCGGCGCGTCGGTGGTGGGATCCGCGACGCCGAACGCCTCGGACAGCACGACCTCGCCGTGCCGGGCGATGGCGACCTGGGCGCCGGGGACGCGGGTCTGCCAGACGCGGTGGTCGAGCCAGGTGCGGACGTAGTCGAGGATCTCGGTCATGGCGGGGCTCCGGCTCGTGTCGGGGACGGTGTTCGCGGGATGCACGGCGGCACGGCTCGGGCGGCGGGGGCCGACCTCCGGGTCGCGGGTCGTCCGTCGGACACTACGCGAGTCGCCGCGGCCGGCCGGGGATCCGCCCTCAGCGCGGCGAGCGCCGGGCGGGCGATGCAGCGGCGGCCGGCATGTCCGCCGACCGAAGCATCCGGCCCCTCCGCTGTGCAGCCGCTGGACCGGGAGGACGTCGCGCGGGCCCGTCTCGTCCACTGGGGGACGGACCCGCCGTCACCGACCAGGAGGAACGAGCCATGCGAGAGACGATCCGAGGATCCCGGGACGGGGCCGGACGATGAGCGCGCGCGTGCACGGGGCCGTGCGTCGTCGGCGTCCGCGGGCCGTGTGGGCCGCGACGCTCACCGGCGCAATCGTGAGCGCGGTCGTGGTCGTCGTCGCGCTGCTGCCCGTGCTCGGGTTCATCGGCGCGGCCGACGCCGCGACGGCCGGCCAGCTCGACGTCCCCGTGACCCTCATCGCGCTCGGCGTCGGGGTGTCGCTGGTGGTTGGGGTCGTGATGCTCGTGATCTCCGCCCGCACCCGGGACGGCCGCGTCGCGTGGATCGCCGCGGTGTCGGCCGTGGTCGCGACCCTCGTCGGATCCGCGTGGCCGCTCGTCGCCACCACCATCGCGAGCGTCGACCAGGTGCAGGACGCGATCCCCTTCGTGCAGGACCTCATCGGGCGGGTGCTGGGGAGCTGACCCGGGCACATCGCACGAGCGGCCGCCGACCCGAGGGTCGGCGGCCGCTGCTGCATGGGGTGCGGCATGCGCCGCGATGGGGCGACTACTCGCGGACGAGCACCAGCTCGGAGAGCGGCAGGCGCGTGCGCGGCGCGGTCTCGCGCTCGGCGAGCGGGCCCTCGAGCGCGTCGGCGGGGGCGACCGTGCCGACGGCGGTGACCGTGAGCGGCTGCAGGTTCTCGGGCAGGTCGAACGCGGCGGACAGCTTGTCGAACTCGACGCCAGCCATCTGGTGCGTGTGGAGGCCCTCGGCCTGCGCCTGGACGGAGAGGTGGGCGACAGCCTGGCCGAGGTCGTACGCGGCGTAGGGGCGCTTCTCGCCCTCGACAGTGGAGGTCTCGGCGATGGCGACGACGAGCGCGGAGGCGTTCACGGCCCACGCGGCGTTGAAGCCGACGAGCGCGTCGACGATGGTGTCGAAGGCGTGCGTGCCGCGGCGGGCGGCGATGAAGCGGCGCGGCTGCTGGTTGCTGGCGGACGGGGCCCAGCGCGCGGCCTCGAGCAGGGCGTCGAGCTGCTGGTCGGAGACGGTGGCGTCCGTGTCGAAGGAGCGCGGGCTCCAGCGGGTGTCGAGCTCGCGCACGATCGGCACGGCGGTGTCGGCGGTGCGCTCGGTGGATGCGGGGGTGGTGGCGTCCTCGGTGAGGGTCATGGCGGTTCCTTCGGTCGATGTCGGGGATGCGGCGCTCCGTCGGGCCTCGCGGATCACAATGCGGGACGCCGCCCGGCTATTCCTGGGCGGCGCCGCGCCGCGTCCCCACCGTGCGACCTACCCCGCGAGCGGGTCGCGCACGTCTTCGAAGCGGCCCGACTCCGCCGAGCGGCCCGCGGCCTCCATCAGCGCGAGGCTGCCGAGGTTGTCGCGGCCGCTCGTCTCGGGCGGCGGGCCGCCGAGGATCGAGAGGGCGAATGCGCGCAGGCCCGCGGCGCGGCCGATGAGCGTCAGGTTCTCGAGGTCCAGCTCGCGCTCGGTGCCGTCGGCGTCGCGGATCCCGACCCGGTCGGCCGAGACGCCCTCGCCGCGGCTCGTGAAGGTCAGCTCGCCGTCCTCGCCGGAGATGCGCCACTCGCCCGCCCACGGCGTGACCGGTCCGCGGTGCAGCCAGCTGCCGCGGTAGTCGACGATCAGGCCGCCCTCCAGCTCGATGACCATGGAGGCGACCGCGGGGTCGCGATAGTGGCTAAACGACGGGCGGCTGGTGCGGGCGAACACGCGGACGGCCTCGCGACCGGTGACCATGCGGATCAGGTCGAAGTGGTGGATCGCCATGTCGTTGATGATCGGCTCCGGGAAGCGGTAGTGCGGGTAGTCGTCGGGCTCGTCGTTGTCCCACTGGCGGAAGTCGATCTCGATGGTCGCGACCTCGCCGAGCGCGTCGGCCGCGAGGAGCTCGCGCACGCGGCGCGGCGCCGGGTACCAGCGGTAGTTCTGGCTGACCTGCACGATGAGCCCCAGCTCCTCGGCACGGCGCACGACGGCGGCGGCCTCGGCAGTCGAGTTCGCGAAGGGCTTCTCGACGATCACGTGCTTCCCCGCCTCGAGCGCCTCCAGCGCGAGCGGCGCGTGGGTGACGGCCGGCGCGGTGACGATGACGGCGTCCGCCTCCACCGCGGCGAGCGCGTCGGCGAGCGAGGCGAACGCGGCGGCCTCCGGCAGGCCGAGCAGCGCGCGGACCTTCTCGCGCGTGGGCTCGCTCGGATCCACGATCGCGACGACCTCGATCTCCGTGACGCGGGGCACGGCGTTGCGCGCCCAGTCGCCGCCCCAGCCGCCGAGGCCGACGTGGATCACGCGGACGCGGGGGCTGTCGTCAGCGGGCGGGGATGCGGATGCGGATGGCTCGGCGGTCGGCTTCGGCATGCGCTTCGCCGGCTCTCCGGACTCGGAACCGTGCCGGCTCACGCGAGGAACCAGTCGCGCGGGTGCTCGTCGGCCGTGAGGTCGGCGCGGCCGTCCGTCGGCGCGACCCAGCGGGCCGCGTTCGCGAGCACGCGGCGGATGTCGGGGTGGTGGTACACGGGGTACTCCTGGTCGCCGGGTGAGAAGTAGAAGACCCGGCCGCGGCCCCGGTGGTACGCGACTCCGGAGCGGAAGACCTCGCCGCCCGCGAAGGTGGAGAGGAACACCTCCTCGTCGGGGCGCGGGATGTCGAACTGCTCGCCGTACATCTCCTGCCGGTCGATGACGATCGGGTGCGGGATCCCCGCCGCGATCGGGTGCTGCGGCGCGATGGTCCAGACCAGCTCGCGCTCGCCGTCGTTCCGCCACTTGAGCGAGCACGTCGTGCCCATGAGGCGCGTGAAGACCTTCGAGTAGTGGCCGGAGTGCAGGACGACGAGGCCCATGCCCGCGTGCACGTGGCGGATCACGCGCGCGACGACCTCGTCGGACACCTCGCCGTGGGCGACGTGGCCCCACCAGTAGAGGACGTCGGTGGCGGCGAGGCGCTCCTCGGTGAGGCCGTGCTGATCCTCCTGGAGGGTCGCCGTGCTCACGCGCGCGTCGTCGCCGAGCAGCTCGCGGAGGCCGTCGGCGACCACGGCGTGGATCCCGTCCGGGTAGTGCGACAGCACGGTCGCGTCACCCCGGCTCTCGTGCACGTTCTCGTTCCAGACGACGATGTCCATGGCGCTCCTCGTTCGGCGGTGATCGGGGTGGGCGGGCGACGTGCGACCGGCAGGGCCCGGGTGGGCCGTGACGCGGCGGGTGCCCGCGCCTACGATCGTACGCATGGCCCGCGCCGATGCGGGCGGTACGGAGGCCGCATGACCGCCAGCGACGACGACCGCGGAGCGATGCGATGAGCGAGCCGACCGGCACGGCTGGCCCGACCGGATCCACCCGCCCCACCGACAAGGCCGTGCACGCCTGGTCCCTCGACGGGACGCTCGGGCATCCGCGGGTCCCCGGCCCGGACGGATCCGGCCCCACCACCGCGGGCGGACGCGCCGCCGGAGCGCTCGACCTCCTGGATCTGCCCGCCGAGCTGGCGCGGCGCGGCTACCGGGCCGTGCAGATCACCCACTTCCAGCTGCCCACGCGGGACGCCGGCTACCTCGCCGAGCTGCGGGCGTCGCTCGCGGCGTCGGCGATCACGCTCGACGCGTTCCTCGTCGACGACGGCGACCTCACGCACCCGACCGACGCCGACCTGCACGAGCGGTGGATCTCCGCGCAGCTCGACGACGCCGAGACGCTGGGCGCGCACCACGCCCGCGTCGTCGCCGGTCGGAGCGCACCCACGCCCGAGACGCTCGCGGCGAGCGCGCGGCGGCTGTCCCGTCTCGCCGCCGCGCACCCGGGCGTCGCGGTGGTCACGGAGAACTGGCGCGAGCTGCTGCCCGACGCGGACGCGGTGCTCGCGCTCCTGGCCGACGCGGAGGGCGTGCGCCTCCTCATCGACCTCGGCAACTGGACGATGCCCGACAAGCACGAGCAGCTCGCCCGCATCGCCGGGCACGCGGTGACGTGCCACGCCAAGGCCCACCGCGACGACGGCGGTCGCCTCGACGACGTCGACTACGCCCGCTCCCTCCGCGTTCTGCAGGACGCGGGCTACCAGGGCGCGCTCGCGATGGTCAACGAGTCGACCCGGCCCGACGGATCCGACGAGTGGGACGGCCTCGAGCAGGAGCACGAGGTGGTGCGGCGGGTCTTCGGGTGAGGTGAGCGGCGGATCGGGGTCTGGCGTCAGCGCCCGGGCCCGCTCAGCGCCTCCGCCTCCTCGTCCGCCGCGACGTCCTTCGGCACCTCGAACTGCGTCCGGTGCAGCTCCTCGTAGCGACCACCCGCGGCCAGCAGCTCCTCGTGCGTGCCGCGCTCGACGATCGCGCCGTCCTCGACCACGAGGATCATGTCGGCGCTGCGGATGGTGGAGAGGCGGTGGGCGATGACCAGCGCGGTCCGCCCCTCGAGCGCCTCGCTCAGCGCGGCCTGCACGGCGGCCTCCGACGTGGAGTCGAGCGCGGCCGTCGCCTCGTCGAGGATCACGACGCGCGGGCGGGCGAGCAGGAGCCGCGCGATGGTCATGCGCTGGCGCTCGCCCCCGGACAGCCGGTAGCCGCGCTCCCCCACCATGGTGTCGAGCTGGTCCGGCAGGGAGCGGATGAGCGGCTCGAGCCGCGCGCGCCGGACGGCGTCCCACACCTCGTCGTCGGTCGCGTCCGGCCGGGCCAGGCGCAGGTTGGACAGGATCGTCTCGTGGAACAGGTGGCCGTCCTGGGTCACCATGCCGAGGGTGTGCCGCATGGAGGCGAAGGTGACGTCGCGCACGTCCGTCCCCGCGAGGCGCACGGCGCCGCTGTCGACGTCGTACAGGCGCGAGAGCAGCTGCGCGATCGTGGACTTGCCGGCGCCGGACGTGCCGACGATGGCGACGGTCTGCCCCGGCTCGATGCGGAAGGACACGCCGTGCAGCACCTCGTCGCCGCCGCGGGTGTCGAGCGTCGCCACCTCCTCGAGGGAGGCGAGCGACACCTTGTCCGCGGACGGGTAGGCGAAGCGGACGTCGTCGAACTCCACTGCCACCGGGCCCTCCGGGACGAGGACGGCGTCGGGCTTCTGCTGGATGAGCGGCTCGAGGTCCAGCACCTCGAAGACCCGCTCGAAGCTCACCACCGCGCTCATGATCTCGACCCGCGCGTTCGCGAGGCTGGTCAGCGGCGCGTAGAGGCGCGTGAGGAGGAGCGCGAGGGTGACGACCTCGCCGGTGTCGAGCTGGCCGCCGAGCGCGAGGACGCCGCCGAGCCCGTACACGAGCGCCAGGGCGAGGGCGGAGACGAGCGTCAGCGCGGTGACGAAGACGAACTGGAGCATCGCGGTGCGGACCCCGATGTCGCGGACGCGGGCGGCACGGACGCGGAACTCCGCGGACTCCTCGTCGGGCCGGCCGAACAGCTTCACGAGGGTCGCGCCGGGCGCCGAGAAGCGCTCCGTCATCTGCGTGCTCATGGCGGAGTTGTGGTCGGCGGCCTCGCGGCGGAGCGCGGCGAGGCGACCGCCCATGCGGCGCGCGGGCACCAGGAACACGGGCAGCATGATCACCGCGAGCACGGTCACCAGCCAGGAGGTGCTGAGCATGACGATGAGGGTGAGGATCAGCGCCACGAGGTTCGTGACCACGCCGGACAGCGTGCCGCTGAAGGCCTGCTGCGCGCCGATCACGTCGTTGTTGAGGCGGCTCACCAGGGCGCCCGTGCGCGTGCGGGTGAAGAACGCGATGGGCATCTTCTGGACGTGATCGAACACGGCGGTGCGGAGGTCGAGGATCACGTCCTCGCCGATGCGCGCCGAGTACCAGCGCGTCACGAGCGAGACGCCGGCGTCGGCCACGGCCACGAGGGCGATGACGACGGCGAGCAGGATGATCGTGGCGACCTCGCCCCGGGCGACGATGACGTCGACCACCTGGCCGGCGAGCACCGGGGTCGCGACCGCGAGGAACGCGCCGACGACGGACAGCGCGATGAAGAGCACCAGCTTCGCCCGATACGGCACCGCGAACGTCAGGATCCGGCGGACGGACTCGCGGGAGATGCCGTTCGCGCCATCCCGGGCGCTCGAGATCTTGTAGAGCGAGCTCCAGGCGACGCCTTCCATGCTCATGGTGGTTCCTCTCATCGGCACCCGCCCGGTGCGAGCGGCGGTGCGCCCGGGTTCGGGATGATCCGCGGCGGCGGCGGGCTGGGCGGCGGCCCGGAGACGGTCCGGTCGGCGACGTCGTCGTCGTGGCCGGATCCTCGGGCGGGGCGCGCATCGCTCATCCTGCCGATGCGCGCATCCCCATCATGAGCCACGGACGGCGGCGATCACGCCGCGCGGGCGAAGCGTCACCGGATGGGACACGCGGTGCGCGGGGCGCCGGCGCCGGGAGCCGTCGCGCGGAGGAGGTAGCGGGCGTCCGCCTCGCGGACCACGCGCGCGCCGCGGGATACGGCGCGGTGACCCCCGACGTCACTCCCGCGCCCGGCGAGGCGGGGCGCAGGCCGTTCCTAGCGTGAGGGCATGACCTCGATCACGCAGAGCACAGCGCACCCCGACCCCCGTCCGCGAGCGGTCGGCGCGACCCGAATGGCGACCGCCGCCGACTGGATCGCCCACTTCCACGCCAACGCCGACCGGCACCTGACACCCGAGGAGCTGATTCCATCCGACGCGCCCTCGCCCATGGACGCCCGCACCCGCCGCGCGTTCGTCCGCTCGTTCCAGCGGTTCGCGCTCGGCGAGAGCGGTGACGGCGTCCACCTGCTGCGGATGGCGACCGACGCGGGCGATCCCGCCTACACGCACGCGCTCGCCCTCCTCGTGCAGGAGGAGCAGAAGCACGCGGCCCTGTTCCTCCGCGCGCTCGACCATCTCGACGCGCCCGCGCTGCCCGCGCACTGGACGGACGCGGCGTTCACCCGGCTGCGGCACCTCATCGGGCTGCGGACGGAGATCAGCCTGTTCCTCATCGCCGAGACGGTCGCGACGGGCTACTTCCACGCCCTCGCCGACCACGCCCCGGATCCCGCGCTCCGGGCCCTCGGGCAGCGGATCGCGGACGACGAGCGGGACCACGTCCGCTTCCAGATCGACCGCCTCCGCACGGGCTTCCACGACACCCCCGCTCCCCTGCGCGCGCTCATCGGCGCCGCGTGGACGGTCGTCGCGGCGGGCGCGGCGACGGTGATCGTGGTCGACCACCGGGCTGCGCTGCATGCCTGTGGCGTCGCGCCGCGCGCGTACTGGCGGCGGGCGATGCGCGAGTTCGGCGCCGCCGCGCGCTCGGTGCTGGTGGATCCGCGGGCGCCGCTGCTGGGGCCGGCGGACGCCCAGCCCGCCTGCGCCTGACCCCGGGGACGACGGGAGGGGCGGGCGACCACATGGCCACCCGCCCCTCCTCGTCTCTCGCTACCGGCTGTCGTCAGACGCGCGCCAGCGCATCGACGGGTCGCCCGGCCGTGTTCAGCGACGCACGGACTTGCGGCCGCGGACCTTCACGTAGATGAAGAGCACGATGATGGCGCCGATGATCGAGCCGATGATGCCGGCGGGCTGGAAGAAGCCGTCCATCGCGTCGCGCTGGAAGAGCAGGAACGCGAGGAAGCCGCCGACGAACGAGCCGACGATGCCGAGCACGATGGTCATGAGGATCGACATGCTCTGGCGGCCGGGCACGACCGCGCGGGCGATGAAGCCGGCGATGAGGCCGATGACGATGAGGCTGATGATGAGTCCGAGCATGGTGATCTCTCTTCTGTGCGAGCACGTCAGGAAGACGCGCGGTGGTGCCCGTTCGGGGCGATGACTCCAACCAACCACCCTGCGGGGTGTGGCAGCACACCCCTGGGGGTGGGATGGTGGATCCATGCCCGACACCCGCACCCGCCCCGTCACGATCGCGCTCGTCGACGACTACGACGTGGTGCTGAAGGGCCTCGCCCATATGTTCGACGACTACCGCGACCGCGTTCTGGTCGCCGAGATCGACGCGAACGCGGCCCTCTCCGACGAGATCGACATCGTGCTCTACGACTCGTTCGCGCAGCCCGAGTCGGATCACCACGAGATCGCGGAGCTGGTGCGGAACCCGCGCGCCCGCCGCGTGGTCGTCTACACCTGGAACTTCCAGCCCGAGCTCGTCGCCGACGCCCGCAGGCAGGGCGTGCAGGGCTACCTCTCCAAGGCGCTGCCCGCGCGGGAGCTCGTGGAGGCGCTCGAGCGGATCCACGCCGGCGAGGAGCTGTTCAACGAGGCGCCGCTGCGGGCCGCGAGCGCGCCGTCGCTCGACTGGCCGGGCAAGCGCGAGGGGATCACGGACCGCGAGTCGGAGATCCTCGCGCTCATCACGCAGGGCAAGAGCAACCAGGAGGTCGCGGCGCTCACGTACCTCTCCCCCAACACGGTGAAGAGCTACATCCGCTCGATCTACCGGAAGATCCAGGTGCAGAGCCGCACCCAGGCGGTCATCTGGGGCGTGGGGCACGGGTTCAGCCCGGACCACCACCGGATCGACCATTGGCTGGGCGGGCCGTAGGGCGGGACGCCAGCCGTGCCTGCTTGCATGGGCGCATGATCCCCTCCACCTCGTCCCGGTTCCGCAAGTCCGTGCCCAAGGCGAAGGCGGGGGATCGGGTGGCGGTGCTGAGCCCCGCGTTCGCCGCGCCGGGCATGGCGCCCGAGGTGCACGAGCAGGCGATGCGGCGGCTGCAGGAGGCGACCGGGCTGATCCCCGTCGATTACCCCACCACGCGCCGGCTCGGCGCGAGCGCGGAGGATCGCGCCGCGGACATCACGGCCGCGTTCGCCGACGACTCCATCCGCGCGATCGTCTCGACCATCGGCGGGGACGACCAGGTCACGGTGATCCCGCACGTCGACATCGAGGAGCTGGCCCGGAACCCGAAGCCGTTCCTCGGCTACAGCGACAACACGAACCTGCACAACCTGCTGGCGGGGCTCGGCATCCCCTCCTTCTACGGCGGATCCACCCAGGTGCACCTCGGCGCGGGCCCCGCCATCGACGACGTGCACCTGCGGTCGCTGCGGGCGGCGCTCATCGAGGGCGGCGAGCTGGAGATCACCGAACCCGGGGAGTCGGAGGACCACGGGATCGACTGGACGGATCCTCGCGCGCTCACCGAGCACGGCGAGCGGACCGCGACGGAGCCGTGGAAGTGGGCGGGCCCCGCGGCGACGGTGGAGGGGCCGACGTGGGGCGGCTGCATCGAGGTGATCGACCAGATCGCGATGGCCGGCCGCATGCCGGAGGTCGCGAAGCTCGAGGGCGGGATCCTGCTGCTCGAGACGAGCGAGGAGGTGCCGTCGGCCGACAGCGTGAGGCGGTGGGTGCGCGGGCTCGGCGAGCGCGGGATCCTCGACGTCGTCGCGGGCGTCCTCGTCGCCCGACCGGTGACCGTCGTCATGGGCGCGCCCGTGCCGTCGGCCGAGGAGCGCGCGCGGCTGCGGGCCGAGCAGCGCGACACCGTCATCGAGCAGATCGCCCGCTACAACCCGCGCGCCGTCGTGTGCGTGGGCGTGCCGTTCGGCCACACGCGGCCGCAGTGGATCCTGCCCCACGGCGGGACGGTACGGCTCGACGGGGCGGCGAAGACGGTGCACGCGGACTACTCCTGACGGGTCGACGCCCGGACGGCGGTGCCGACCCGCCCGCTGGATAGGCTTCGCGCGTGACGCTGCAGAACCACCCCGGCGAGGTCGAGTTCCCCGTGCGCGCCCGGGTGCGCTACGCCCGCATGCTCGACGCGCAGCGGTTGCGGCCCGGCGGCGGGAAGGGCACGCGCGCGCTGCTCGTGACAGCCCTGGCGCTGCCGTTCGGAGCGGCCGGCGCGGCGTTGGGGATCATGGTGGCGACGTCCGGCGAGCCGGAGGGCGGCCCGGCCATGCCCATCGTGCTGTTCGCGCTCGGGATGGGCGTGGGCCTGCTCGTCGCGTCGCTCGTCTTCCAGCAGATCGACGCCCGGGCGCCTCGGCGGGACCAGCTCGACTACGTGGCCCAGGCGCGGATCCGACCGCTGCTGCTCGAGGAGCAGCAGCTGCTCGCGCTCGACGCCGTGAGCGACTTCTCCTTCGGCGGCTGGAACTCGTCGCTCGCGTTCCAGCCGACGTGGGCCGAGATGCCCGCGGAGCTGCGCACGAAGCACGCCGACGGCGCGACCGGGCACGAGTGGGCAGGCCTGCCGATGACGACGCTCGCGCAGCACCGCGCCGCCCTCGACACGCAGTTCCGCATCGCGTCGCGCGACGACATCGAGCTGTTCGTGGCGGATGCGCTGGCGCAGGGGCCGCAGTCGGCGCGATTCGCGGAGCTGGCCGTGTCCGAGGAGGCGGAGCGCATGGTGTCGCGCATGGCCGCGCTCACCGGTCGGAGCGAGTTCGAGATCATCGACCTGACCCGGCCGCACGGCGGCCGGCCGCCCGTGCTCCTGCTCGCGGGCGACAGCGAGCGCACGATCGGCGCGATCCGCTACGCCTACGTCGCCGGGTACCTTCCCGCGGACGACGCGTGGGCGCTCATCCGGCAGATCGGCGCGCGGATCTTCGCGACCTACGACGGCTGGGACGCGTACTGGGCGGACGTGTCGCTCGCGCTCGCGTTCCGCACCGACAGCCTCGACGCGGTGCAGTCGCAGCGGCGGGTGCGGGATGCGCTCGTCGCGTCCGCGTGGCCGGCGGCGACGGTGCCGTGGCCGGGAGCCGCGACGCCGCGGAGCTGACCCGCCGGATCAGTCGCGCGGCTCGCCCGTGAGGGGGCGGATCACGCGGTGGCCGTCGAGGGAGCGGGCCGCCTCGAGGACGTGGGCGGGCGTGATCGCGAGGAGCGCCGGATCCGGGATGGCCGAGAACGTGTCGCCGAGGCGCTGCGACGCGTCGGTCAGCACGATGTGCGGGCCGGATGCGGGCGGGCCCCACTCCTCGGGCGGGGCCGGGCCGAAGATCACGACCGAGGGGATGCCGTAGGCGGTCGCGAGGTGGGCGGCGCCGGTGTCGGCGGAGATGACGAGGTCAGCGGCCGCGATGATGCCGGCGAACGCGTCGAGGGCCAGCTCGCCCGCGAGCACGGTCGATGTGGGCATGCCGGCGAGGGCGGCGACCTCCAGGGCGCGCTCGCGTTCCTTGTCGGATCCGGTGAAGACGACCGTGCGGCCCTCGTCGGCGAGCGCGCGGGCGACCGCGGCGAAGCGGTCGACGGGCCACTGGCGGGATCCGTAGGCGGCGCCCACATGGATCACGACGGCGTGCTCGGCGACGGGCGGCTCGGCGGGGACGAGGATGCCGACGTCCTCGGGATCCGCGGGCATGCCGTGCCAGGAGACGAGCCGGGCCCAGCGGTAGCGCTCGAGGACGTGGTCCTCCCAGGCGGGGCCGTCGGCGGCGGCCATCCCGTCGAGCTCGGGCGCGGCGTGGCCGAGGGTGCGGTGCGCGCGCAGCTCGTGGAGGAGGGTGCGGCTCTCGTGGCCTGCGCCGTGCAGGTTGATCGCGAGATCGACCGTGCCGGGCTCGCGCGCGATCGGGTGGTCGAAGCCCTGCTGCGGGAGGTGCTCGTCGACCATGCCGAGGAGCTTCACGACGGGCGCCAGCCAGCCGGTGGTCGCGAGCGAGATGCGGGCGTCGGGGTGCGCCCGGCGGATGGCGCGGAGCGCGGGGACGGCCACGAGGATGTCGCCGAGCTTAATGGCGCGGAGGACGAGGATCTCGGCGGGGGCGTTCAGATCGTGCGGCGCACTACGAACCGTGTCAGCGTCGTGAGTTTCGGATTGCATGACTTCCATACTGGCAGTCAGAGACGAACGTCGTCACTCGTCGTCACGCAGATCCGGCGACAGTAATGAAAATAGTAATCACATCTCGCCGTCACGCCGAAACTTGAGTTGCTGCAATGCGTACGCACGTCGATTTTCAGGCGTGTCGAGTAATGACCGTTCAGGTATAAACGACTCCTCCGCGTTGTCAATCTCAACATGAAGTTGATTCATCACCCACGATACGCCGTATAGCTCCTCAACGAGGTTGATATCTAAACCAGCAAGCATGAACTTAGCACCAGGGACGCCGAGTAGCACGCTGCTTTTTACCAAACGAGCCACCGCATCCAAAGGCGACCACTGCGACTGAGCGAAGCGCCCCTCGATCCAAACCCGGAGCCCTAGCTCGTCATACCGTCGCCAATCCCATACAAGCCCCCATGAGTCATTATCCCAATCTAGCGGCGGAATAGATTGACGTTTAGCAAACTCTTGCTTGAGAAGACCCACAAAGAACCTCTGCAGTTCGTGGAAATCATTCTCCTCGCCGTCAGGTTCCCAGTATCGAGACGAAGGATCCAAAACGGCGTAGACCCACGATGAAGCAACAGCAAGCCCGCCTGGAAATTCTGCGAGGATCGCTAGAACACTTTTCTGCTCATCTGACGATAGGTCCGCGAATATTCCATAACCGAGAGATCTCATTCGATCACGGGGAGTCAAGATACCCCGCTCTTGCGGTAGCATGCCATAGTGTCGCCCCAGCCAATTAAGAAAGGCTACGCCCCCCGTGACGCTTGCCGCGTGGGCGTCGGCAAGTTTGTTGAGAACTAGGTCAGGTTGCGTTAGTAATAGAGACTCGATGATCCGTAATTCCTCATTGATGCCTTCCTGGCCCATTTGCGAGTACGCGTCGCGTACTGCCCGGTCGCTAATATCATCATCCGGCACCGAGAAATGAAAGTACCTGTCAAAGTACATGTCATTCCCAATTCGGGGCGCCGGTACAGGCGGCAAATTAGACAAGTCACCGTTTGCACTCCAATCGCGCGAAAACAACGGGAACATATCCCCAAGCAGACTCGCAATGGCCTCTTGATGGTGCGTCTCGATATTCGCGTCTTCAAAAATTTGTACCCAAAATGCCCGTACCGGCTGCCCACCCTTTTGAGACCGCGCGGTCGGCCAATGCGCGTTAGAGTCGGCAACTAAATTAGATCGATTAGCCTGAATACTTGAATACAGCAGCGGTTCGCTACTCCTTATCCACGACAGTAGTAAGTAATCCTCGAGGTCAAAATCAATCGAAGATTTTGGTAGAAAAGCGCGGGCTTGAGAAAGAAAACGCAGTAGAGCCCTCGGGCTAGACAGATTCTTACGAAGTACCGCGTAGTACGCACGCGTAAAGCGCTGCAGCGCCCCCTCCTTCACCACATATCCGGCCGACTCTGCCATGGCACCAATCTCCACGTTGAGGAGCGCTTGAATTTGTGCACTTCTCATAGGTGGCACGTCGAGGCGCACTTGAACAATCTTGTCAAGATATTCGATTGCTCGTCGCCGCTCGCCTGCGTTGACCAGCCCTGTTCTCGTCAGGACGTCAACTAGAGTCTTTTCATCATATGTAATTAGGTAATGAACGTTTGACAGACGCCCCGTGAGCCGTAGCAGCTTAAATACCAGCAGTAGCTCGTCCGGAGAAAGACGGTCCAGGTCATCCAGTATGACCAACAAGGGTCGCTTTGCCTGCAATAAGTCACGATTCAGATTTCGGTACGCCTGAGATAGCGGTTCGTCACTGCGGAGCCAATCAGTAGCGGCCTTTATGACTCCCTGCAAATTAACACCAATACCAGAAAAAAGTGTCGCCAGGGGAGCCGTTACGCGACCAATTATTGCTAAGTTTCTTCTTGCACGCCGCCAAGAGTGCGATTTGGGAAGGGCCGCCCTGAGCTCGCGGAAAAACCCTGCTTGTAAGCTGCTTTGGTCCGCGTAATACCATGGGTTGAACTCAACCTCGATCCAAGCAGCAGATTCATGGGTTTGTGCTGAAGCCAGTCTCCTTCTAATCATATTCAGGAGACTCGATTTTCCTGAACCCCAAGGGCCTATAACGGCCACAACTGACGACCCGTCACCGCTAGCCAGGTTGGCTAGGATTCCCGCAGCGACATCTGCGAAACCTCCGCGATCGAGCCTGTCCTCAGATCCTTCTTCATCTCGGATGGGATCGTCCTGAAGCCAGCCAGCAGCTGAGTCATTGGTGCTCATGGGCGCCACTATGCCACGACTTCACAAGGCGAAGTAGATGGGAACCCTTTTTTTGGGACTCGCGACCGAGATACTGAACTCCTCGGCCTCGGGATGGTCAATGGCTGGCCAAGACCGGTGAGCACCGATGTTCATACATCCGAACCACCCGACGCGCTCGTCTACCCCATCAGCAATGACCTCGGCCGCACCAGAACAAAATGGTCGACGCCTGAGGCCGAGGTCCTAGTGGGCTGAGCCCGCAGAGATGGGCGGTGGTCATCAATCGACCCTCTACGCCTCGGCACCCTCGCCCGCCGCTCATGCGGGGCGTCAGACGCGCGAGCACGCGCCCGACGAGCGGTCGTCAGGCCGCCCGCACCCGCCGGATCAGCCGCGACACCACGAACCACACCACGAGCAGCGCGATGACGCCGATGGCCGCGTACGAGATCAGGCCGCTCCACTCCTCCAGCACCGGGCGGATCGCCGGGCCGAACGCGAAGCCGAGGCCCACCCAGATGGCGTTCCAGGCGCCGGATCCGATGACCGTGTAGAAGGAGAACCGCCAGATCGGCATGCGCTCGATGCCCGCCGGGATGGAGATGAACGAGCGCACGAGCGGCACGCACCGCCCGAGGAGCACGGCGGTGCCGCCCCAGCGCGTGAAGAACGCCTCGGCCTTGTCGAAGTCGGCGTGGTCGAGCAGCGGGATCCGGCCGACGAGCCGGCGCGTGCGGTCGCGGCCGAGCGCGGCGCCGATGGCGTACCAGATGAGCGCGCCGAGGAGCGCGCCGACGGTGGCAGCGGCCCACGCGCCCCACGCGCTCATCCGGCCCTCGTAGGCGAGGAAGCCGGCGACGGGGAGGATCGCCTCGGACGGGATCGGCGGCACGAACGTCTCGATCAGCACCGCGAGGCCGACGCCCACCTCCCCCAGCGTCTCGATGAGCGAGAGGACCCAGCCGACGAAGCCGTCGTACCCCTCGCTCGGATGGATCTCGCCGGGGGTCACTGCGGTGATGGCGCTCATGCGGCCTCTCGTCCTGTCGGGGGGTCGGGCGTCGTGATGCGGCGGTCGGTGGTGGATCAGGTCGCCGCCGTGGATCCCCGCGAGCCTAGGGAACGCATTTCCACGTCCGCTGAATCGCTGCCGCGACTACCCCTCGCCCGGGCGCAGCATCCCGGTCTCGTACGCGAGGATCACCAGCTGCGCGCGGTCGTGCGCGCCCACCTTGGCCATCACCCGGTTCACGTGCGTCTTGGCGGTGTGCGGGCTGATGAAGAGGCGCTCGCCGATCTCCTGGTTCGCGAGCCCCTGCGCGACGAGCAGCAGCACCTCGCGCTCGCGGTCGGTGAGGTGATCCAGCTCGGCCTGGCGCCGCGAGAGGTCGGGCGTTGGCGCCCCGGCGCCGCCCGGCAGCACGTACCGCGTGATGAGGCCGCGGGTCGCGGCGGGCGAGAGCAGCGCGTCGCCGGCGTGAACGGACACGACCGCACGCACGATGTCGTCGGGTTCGGCGCCCTTGCCGATGAAGCCGCTCGCGCCCGCGCGGAGGGCGGCCACGAGGTACTCGTCCTCCTCGAACGTCGTGAGGATCAGCACGCGCGTCGCTGCGAGCTCCGGATCAGCGCAGATCCCGTCGGTGGCGCCGATGCCGTCGAGCTCCGGCATGCGGATGTCCATGAGCACGACGTCCGGGCGGAGCGTGCCCGCCGCCGTGATGGCCTCACGCCCGTCGACTGCGGTGCCGACCACCGTCGTGCGCGGATCCGCCTCGAGGATGTCGCCGACGGCCTGGCGGATGAGGGGCTGGTCGTCGACGACGAGCACGGTGATCACGGGGTCTCCTCACGGGTGAGCGGCAGCGTGGCGGCGAGCCGCCAGCCGCCGGGTGCGGTGCCGGCCTCGATGCGGCCGCGCACAGCATCCACGCGCTCGCGCAGGCCGAGCAGGCCATGGCCGTCGAGCGGGGCGTCGGCGTCGTCGTCCCGCGCATCCGGCATGGGCACCGGGTTCGTCACGACGATGCGCGCCTCGCGGCCGTCCACCTCCACGAGCACGTGCGCGTGCCCGGCGGTGCCGTGCTTGTGGGCGTTGGTGAGCGCCTCCTGCACCACGCGGTACGCGACGAGGTCGGCGGCGCCCGTGAGCGCCGCCCGCTCTCCTTCGACGCGCACGGTCACGGTGAGGCCCGCGGTCGCGAACTGCTCCACGAGGGCATCGAGCCGATCGAGGCCCGGCTGCGCGGCGGATCCCGCGCCCTCCCCGGCGTCCTCGCCGTGCCGCAGCATCCGCATCAGGTCGCCGATCTCGGCCAGCACCGCACGCGAGGCGCTGCGGATGGTGACGAGCGCCTCCTTCGCCTTCTCCGGCCGGGTGTCGACGGCGGAGGACGCGACCCCCGCGTTGAGGCTGATGACCGCGATCTGATGCGCGACCGCATCGTGCAGGTCGCGGGCGATGCGCAGGCGCTCCTCGGTGACGCGGCGGCGGGCCTCGGACTCGCGGCTCCGCTCAGCGCGCTCGGCGCGCTCGACCATGGCCGCGATGAACGCGCGCCGGGAGCGCGTGGCGTCGCCCGCGGCGGCCGCGAAGGCGGTGATGACGGCGAACTGGATGATGCGCGGATCGAACACGGACCCCACCGACGCCAGCAGGCTGAGCACCAGCACGGCGACGACCGCGATGGCCGCGGCGATCCCGGACGTCCGCCTGGCGCGCCGGTTCGCGACGCCGAACATCGTGACGGCGACAGACAGCAGGATCCCGGGTGCGAGCAGCCCCGCGAACGCGGCCCCGCCGAAGAGGGCGAGGCAGACGGTCAACGCGGGGACGGGGAAGCGGCGCCGGAACGGCAGCACCGCGATGGGCGCGAGCGCCAGGGCCAGCGTGAGCGCGGAGTCCGTGCGGTACTCGCCGCCGGGGAAGCGCGCGAAGGCGGCGATCGCGACGAGGATCCCGGCGACGACGTCGCCGACCCACGCGGGCGGGCGCGGGGCGGCGGCGGATCCGTGCATGCCCTCATGATCCCGGACCCATGGGCCCGGCGCGTCACCCCGCGGGACCGGACCGGATACCGCGCCCGCGGTACGCGCCCGACGCAGCGGGACGACGCGCCCCGCGACCCGGACGGCGAGGCTCGATGCGGGCCCGGACCACCGGCGCCCGACCACCGAGGAGGACCATGGACACCCCCATCATCCGGGTACGGGACGTGCGCAAGTCGTACGGCCGCGGCCAGAGCCGCTTCGACGCGCTGAAGGGCGTGAGCCTCGACGTCCGGCAGGGCGAGAGCCTCGCGATCGTCGGCAAGAGCGGATCCGGCAAGTCGACCCTGATGCACACGCTCGCGCTCCTGGACGCGCCGACCTCCGGCACCATCGAGCTGGAGGGCGTCGACACGTCCACCCTCCGCGGGAAGCGACTAGACCGCACGCGGAACCGCACCTTCGGGTTCGTCTTCCAGCAGTTCTTCCTCACCGCGAGCCAGTCTGTGCTCGAGAACGTGATGCTGCCGATGACCATCGCGGGCGTCCCGCGCACCGAGCGTCGGCGCCGCGGCATGGCGGCGCTGGCGCAGCTCGAGCTCGACGGCAAGGCGCGGAACCGGGCGGGCGACCTCTCGGGCGGGCAGAAGCAGCGCACCGTGATCGCCCGGGCCCTGGTCAACGACCCGCGGATCATCTTCGCCGACGAGCCCACGGGCAACCTCGACTCCGCGACGGGCGCCGTGGTGGAGGACATCCTGTTCGCGCTCAACCACGAGCGCGGGATCACGCTCATCATCGTCACGCACGACGAGGACCTCGCGGCCCGCTGCGACCGCCGCATCCTCATCCGCGACGGGCTGATCGTGGAGGACTCCGTGGACGACGGCCCGCGCCCGCACGGCGCGCACGCCGCCGTCGGCTCCGCATCCGGGGCGGTGGCCGCATGAAGCCGCTCGACCTCATCCGGTCCGCCGTCGGCAACACGTTCCGCTCCAAGACGCGGCTCGTCCTCACGATCCTGTCGATCTTCGTGGGCGCGTTCACGCTGACCCTCACCAACGGGATCGGCACCGGCATCGACCGGTACATCGCCTCGACGGTCGGTGCCGTCGGGTCCTCCGACACCATGACCGTCACGCGCACGAGCGACGACGCGGGCGCCGGTCCCGCCGCGAGCGGCCCGCGCGAGTACGACCCCGACACGGTCGCGAGCGGGTCCGTGACCAGCCGCCCCGGCTCGACCGTCGTCGCGCTCACGCCCGACGACATCACGACCATCCAGGGCATCGACGGCGTGCGCGCCGTGCAGCCCACCGTGTCGCTCGCGACCGACTGGATCGCCGCGGGCGACGGCACGAGGTACGTGGTCGGCGCGTCGGGCCTCGCCCCCGGGCAGACGCTGACCCTCACGGCGGGCAGCGCGCCCGACGACGCGTCGTCCGCGCTGCAGGTGGTGCTGCCGACCTCCTACGTGCAGCCGCTGGGCTTCGCGGACGACGCCTCCGCCGTCGGGCAGACCGTGACGCTCGCCGTGACGGACGCCGCCCGCGCCCCGCACACCGTGGACGCGACCGTGGTCGGCGTCGCGGAGGAGAGCATCGCGGCGGCCGGGGGATCCCGCGTCACCGCCAACCAGGCCCTCACGACGGCGCTGTCCACGGCCCAGGACGCGGGCCTCCCCGCGGACCAGGCCGACCGGTACGCGCAGGCCACCGTCTCGTTCGACGCCTCCGCCACGGACGCCGACGTGGACGCGCTGAAGTCGCGCCTCGCCGACGCCGGCTACACGGGCACGACCGTCCAGGACCAGCTCGGCACGTTCCAGACCGTGATCGACGGCATCGTGCTCGTGCTCAACGGGTTCGCGGTCATCGCGCTGCTGGCCGCGTCGTTCGGCATCGTGAACACGCTGTTCATGTCGGTGCAGGAGCGCACCCGGGAGATCGGGCTGATGAAGGCCATGGGCCAGAGCAGCGGCAAGGTGTTCGCGCTGTTCAGCATCGAGGCCGCGTTCATCGGGTTCCTCGGCAGCGCCGTGGGGGTCGTGATCGCGGTGGCCGCGGGCACGGGCATCAGCGCGGCGCTCTCCGGCACGGTGCTGTCGAACCTGCCCGGGCTGACGCTCATCGCGTTCGACCCGGCGTCGATCGCGACCATCGTGCTCGTGGTGATGGCGATCGCGTTCCTCGCCGGCACGCTGCCCGCGGCACGGGCGGCGCGCGCCGATCCGGTGACGTCGCTCCGGTACGAGTAGTCCGCGAGGAGCACCGGCGTCGACCGCGAGGGGGACGACGCCGCGCCGCGGACGGCAGAGGGTGGATGCGGGCCGAACCCCGGCCCGCATCCCCTCATCGCCTCCCGCCCGACGCCTCCCGAGGAGCTCCGCCGTGATCCACCCCGCCCGTGCCGCCGCCGCCCGTCCCGCCCGCCTCGCCCTGGCCGCGTCGCTCACCACCGCCCTCCTCGCCGGATGCGCGACCCCCGCCGCCGAGGCGCCGACGGCCCCGCCCGCGTCCGAATCCGCCGCGCCCTCCGCATCCGCCGCCCCCGCGGTCGACCAGGCCGCCGCCGACGCCGCGTTCACCGCCCTCGAGGAGCGCTTCGGCGCACGCCTCGGCGTGCACGCGGTCGACACCGGGACGGGCGCCGAGGTCTCCTGGCGCGCGGACGAGCGGTTCGCCTACGCATCCACCATCAAGGCCCCGCTCACGGCCGCCCTGCTCGACCGCGTCGGCGTCGCCGGGATGGATCGCGCGGTGCCGATCGAGGCGGCCGACATCCTCTCCTACGCGCCCGTCACCGAGACGCGCGTCGGCGGCACGATGACCCTCCGCGAGCTGGCCGAGGCCGCCATGACCCGGAGCGACAACACGGCCGCGAACCTCCTGCTCGAGGCGCTCGGCGGCCCGGCCGAGCTGGACGCGGCGCTCACGGCCCTCGGCGACGACACGACGGTCGTCTCCCGCACCGAGCCCGACCTCAACGAGGCGACACCCGGCGACGACCGCGACACCACCACCCCGCGCGCCGCCGCCGCGCTGCTCCGCGCCTACGCGCTGGGCGATCCGGGCGCCATCGCGGATCCCCTCGACGCCGACGAGCGCGCCCTGTTCACCGGCTGGCTGCGCGCGACCCAGACCGGCGCCACCCTCGTGCGCGCCGAGCTGCCCACGAACTGGACGGTCGGCGACAAGTCCGGTCTCGGCGAGTACGCGAGCCGCGGCGACGTCGCGGTCATCTGGCGGCCGGACGCCGCGCCCATCGTGATCGCCGTGCACTCCGCGAAGGACCAGCAGGACGCGGACGCCGACGACGCCCTCATCTCCGGCGCCGCGAAGGCCGCGGCGCAGGCGCTGGGCGCGCTCGGCTGACGGACGCGGGCTCGGGCTCGGGCGCAGGCGCAGGCGCCCAGGTCAGCGCCCGCCGTCCTCCGCGAGCAGCGCGAGCGCCCGGGACAGGTCGTCGACCGCGCGCTCGGCCGCCGCATCCGCGCGCGCGTCGCGGCGTGCGAGCCAGGCCCCGATGATCCCCTGCATGCCCGCCACGGCGAGCGCCGCGCACCGCCCGGCGCGGTCCTCGTCGAGACCGGCCGCGGCGAGCCGGCGGCGCGTCTCCTCCACGTAGCGGGCGTGCTCCCAGGCGGGCAGGTCGGCGAGCGCCGGGATCCGCTGCACGGTCGCGGCGAGGTCGAGCAGCACGCGCTGGCGGTCGGGCTCGCGGCGCACCCGGTCGAGCTCGGCGCGGAGGGTCAGGGCGACGACCTCCCCGAGCGGCGCGCCCGCGGGATCCTCGGCGGCCTCCAGCTGCGCGACGACCGCATCGACCTCCTGCCGCAGCAGCGCGCCGAGCAGCTCCTCCCGCACGCCGAAGCAGTAGTGGAAGGCGCCGTGCGCGAGTCCGGCCTCCGCGGTGATCGCCCGCGTGCTCGCCCCGGCGACGCCCGCGACGGCCATCACCCGCACCGCGGCGTCGAGGAGCTCGGCCCGCCGGGCGTCCCGTGATCCGTACGCGCGGGTGCTCTCGGAGGGGGCGTTCATGGGAGAAAGCTACCAACCGCGACAGATTTGGCCAGACGGCCGAATCTGTCGTCTAGCGTCGGAGCATGAGCACCGACCGCCCCACCGCACCCGCCATCCGCACAGCCCGCCCCGCCGACCTCGAGGGCGTGACCCGCGTGCTCGCGGAGGCCTTCGCCGAGGACCCCGTGCTGGGCGGCTTCGTCCCCGCCGGCACGCGGAAGCCCGCTCGACTGGCCCTGCTCTTCGCCGCGCTCCTGCGCAGCGGCCCGCTCCCCGACGGGACGGTCGACGTCGCGGTCGACGCCCGCGGCGGGATCCTCGGCGCGGCCGTCTGGGAGGCACCCGGCGGCATCCCCGCGCACCGGACCCTCCGGCAGGCGCCGACGTTCCTCCGCGCCCTCGGCATCGCCGGGGCGATCCGCGCGGCCGTCCGCCTCAACACCCTCGACCGTGCGCGACCGGGCCTTCCGCACTGGCGGCTCGCCGAGGTCGGAGTGAGCGCGGAGGCGCGGGGCCTCGGCGTCGGATCCGCGCTCCTCGCTCACGGCCTCGCCCGCGTCGACGCCGACGGATCCGCGGCCTACCTCGAGTCGTCGACCGAGCGGAACCGCGCGCTCTACCTCCGCAACGGCTTCGCCGAGCTGGGCGCGCTTACGGGGCTGGCCGGATCGCGACCCGTGGCGATGTGGCGGGCGGCGCGCGTGGAGGCGCCGGCGACTTGACGGCGCGGGATCGGCACGAACGGATCAGACGGGGCAGTGCACCTGCGTGCGCGCGCCGGACCGGTCGATGTCGTGATCGGGCATGGGCTTGCCGCACATGGGGCAGAGGCGCGTCTGCGGTTCCGGCACCGGGTCGTCGGTGTACGGGCCGAGCGGGGGTGCGCCGAGGTACGGGCGCAGGCGCTCGTTGAACCGCTCGACGGCCGCCCCGAAGCCGCGCTCGCGCCGCGGGCCGTCCTGCCGATCTTTACCGCGTGTCATAGTATTCAGTGTACGCGGTATTTCAGCAGGCGGCGAGGAGCGGGCATGGCACACGAGGACGCGACGCGCACGGATCCCCTGGCGCTCGAGAGCCAGCTCTGCTTCGCGGCCGTGCTGGCGGCCAGGTCCGTCGTCGCGCTGTACCGGCCGATCCTCGAGCCGCTCGGCCTCACGCATCCGCAGTACCTCGTGATGCTCGCGCTCTGGGAGCGGGACGGCCGGTCGATCTCCGACCTCGGCGGCGCGCTCGCCCTCGAGCCCGCGACCATCACGCCCCTGCTCAAGCGCCTCCAGTCGGCCGGCCTGCTGGAGCGCGCGCGCAGCGTGGAGGACGAGCGCGTCGTGCGCGTCACGCTCACCGATGCGGGCCGCGCGCTCCGCAGCCAGGCCGAGCGGGTGCCTGCTCAGGTGGCCGAGCGCACGGGCATGACCCCCGCGGAGCTCGGCCGGATCCGCGACGACCTGCACGCGTTCCTCGCGCGCATCGACGCGGCCCCGGATCCCGCTGGCGCCTAGCGCCAGCGACGAACGTCAGGCCAGGCGCCGGAGCAGCTCCGCGTGTCGGTTCGCGAGGATGCGGGCGACCCCCATGGTCTCTTCGACCGAGGCGACACGGGCGGCGCGAGGAGAGTCGACCTCGGTGCCAGGCCGGCTGACGCCTACCGCCTTCTCCTCGCTCTCACTGCGCGCCATGACGATGACGGTAGGCGACCGGCGTGCGGAGATCCGGGCACCCGGCTCGCTGGTACGTTCTCCGGGTAAGCCCCAGGACCATTCGGCCACGCCGGACTCCTGGGGCGATCGTCTTCTTCAGCCACGAGGAGCACACGCCCGCCCGTGACGATTCCCCGCCGGCGACCGTCGCCGCGGCCGCTCTGGGGGACGATGGATCCATGACCCTCCGCGCCGACGGCACCCTGCAGGACGGACGGGCGCTCGTCGGCCCGGTCGACGCCCCCGAGCTGCACGTGATGACGTACAACATCCGGCGCCTGTTCCGGCGGTACCGCCCGGGCAGCCCCGACCGCTGGGCCGACCGCGAGCCGCTCCTCGCCGAGCTGCTGCAGCGTGAGCAGCCGGCGCTCCTCGGCACGCAGGAGGCGATGCCCACGCAGGGGCGCGCGCTGTCGCACGCGCTCGGGCGGCACTACCGGCGGATCGGGCACGGCCGCAACGCCGACGGCCATGGCGAGGGCTGCCCCACCTTCTACGACACGCGCCGCCTCGAGCTCACGAGCTGGCGGCAGGTCGCGCTGTCGGACACGCCCGCGGTCGCCGGATCCCGCAGCTGGGGCAACATGGTGCCGCGCATCGCCGTGGTCGCCGACTTCGTGGACCGCGCCACCGGCCTGCCGCTGCGGCACGTGAACACGCACTTCGACCACCTCTCGCGGCGGTCGCGGGAGGAGTCGGCGCGCATGATCCTCGGGATCGTCGCCGAGGTGCAGGTGCCCACGATCGTCGCGGGCGACACCAACGCGGGCATCGACACGGAGCCGCACCGGCTGCTCCTCGAGCACGGCGCGCTCGTGGACGCGTGGCCCGCCGCGCGCGAGCGCCTCACGCCCGAGTGGGGCACGTGGTCGAACTACAAGGCGCCGAAGCGCACGACCCGCCGGATCGACTGGATGCTCGTGACGCCCGACATCGAGGTGGAGCGCGTCGGCATCAACACCACGCGCATCGGCGGGCGCGCGCCGAGCGACCACGAGGCGCTGCAGGCGGTGGTGCGGTGCTGACGGATCCGACCGCGCCGACACCGGCGGACGCACCGGCACAGCCCGAGGACGTCGCGGCCTTCGCCGGGCTGGCCGGGCTCACCTTCCTACAGCCGCCCCGCGGGATCACGGCGGTCCTCGCCGACGCCGTCCGCGTGATCGGGCTGCTCACGTTCCTCTTCTCCGTGTTCGCGTGGACGGGCACGACCTCGGCGATGTTCGCGCTCGCGCTGCTCGGGCTCGTGGCGCCGCGGGGTCTCGGGGCGCGGCCGGGACTGGATCTCGGCATCGGGATCACGACGCTCGTCTCGGCCGCGAGCAACCGGCTCGACCTCTACGAGCGGCTGCCGTGGTGGGACATCCCCGCGCACCTCGTCACGACGGCGGCCCTCGCCGCGCTCGTGATCCTGCTGGCCGACCGCGCGGGCGTCATGGTCGACCGGCGGCCGCTGCCCCTCGGGATCCTCAGCCTCACGGTGGGCCTCGCGCTCTCGGCGCTGTGGGAGCTCGGCGAGTGGGCGGGGCAGGCGTGGCTGGATCCGCAGATCCTCACCGGGTACTCCGACACGATCGGCGACATGGCGGTCGGCGGGCTGGGCTCGCTGCTGATCGCGCCGCTCATGCCGATGCTGCTGGCGCGGTCGCGGTGGATCACGGAGGCGCCGGCGCGCTGATCCGCTGCCCTCCGCGGAGGAGTGTGACGCCCCGAGGAGAAGTGCTCGCGCCGGGGTTTGGCTCGAGGAGCAGTCGGGTACGGGCCGATCATGCGCTCGCCCGGGAACGACCTCGAGGCCGTCCTGTTCGACCGGGACGGGACGCTCGTCGTCGACGTGCCGTACAACGGGGATCCCGCGCTCGTCGAGCTCATGCCCGGCGCCCGCGAGGCGGTCGACGCCGTGCGCGCCGCAGGACTCCGCATCGGGATGGTGACCAACCAGTCCGGCATCGCGCGCGGCCTCATCACGCGCGAGCAGGCCGCCGCCGTCAACGCGCGCGTGCAGGAGCTGCTCGGCGCGTTCGACCTCGTGCTGCTGTGCCCGCACGGATCCGACGACGGCTGCGACTGCCGCAAGCCCCGGCCCGGCATGGTGCTCGAGGCCTGCCGGACGTGGGGCGTGGATCCGTCGCGCGTCGCGGTCGCGGGCGACATCGCCGCCGACATGGGCGCCGCCCGGGCAGCCGGCGCGCGCGGCGTGCTCGTGCCGACGCCCGTCACGCGCGAGGAGGAGGTGGCCGAGGCGGAGCTGGTGGCCCCGACGATCCTCGACGCGGTGCACCTCCTCATCCACGACCCCGCGCCCCGCAGGGTGCTGGTCGTGCGGCTCGACTCGGTGGGCGACGTGCTCATCTCGGGTCCCGCTGTGCGCGCCGTCGCCGCCGACCCGCGCGTCGAGGTGCACCTGCTCTGCGGTCCGCGCGGCGCGTCCGCCGGCCGGCTGCTGCCCGGCGTCCACGCCGTGCACGTCTGGGATGCGCCGTGGATCTCCTCCCCCGCGCCCGCCGCCGACGCCGCCTCGGTCGACGCCCTGCACGCGATCCTCGCCGAGGTCGACGCCGACGAGGCCGTCATCCTCACGTCCTTCCATCAGTCGCCGCTCCCGCTCGCGCTGCTGCTGCGGCTCGCGGGCGTCGGGCGGATCACAGGCGCGAGCGTCGACTACGCCGGATCCCTCCTCGACGTGCGCCTCAAGCCCGGCGAGGACCTCGACGAGGACCAGCCCGAGCCCGAGCGCACCCTTGCGATCGCCGCCGCGGCCGGCCACGCGCTGCCCGCCGACGACGACGGCCGCCTCGCCGTCCTGCCGGCCGAGCTGCCGCCCGACGTCGAAGCGCTCCTCCCCGACGGCCCGTTCGCGCTCGTGCACCCGGGCGCGGCAGTCGGCGCGCGCTCGTATCCCGCCGACCAGCACCGCGACGCCGTCGCGCTCCTCGTCGAGCGCGGGATCCCCGTGGTCGTCACGGGCGGCCCCGACGAGCGGGACCTCACGGCGCACGTCGCCGGATCCACCGCCCTCGACCTCGGCGGCCGCACCGACCTCGCCGGCCTCGGCGCGCTCATGCGCCGCGCGGCCGTGCTCGTGAGCGGCAACACCGGTCCCGCGCACCTCGCCGCCGCGGTGGGCCTGCCCGTCGTCAGCCTGTTCTCGCCCGTCGTGCCGCCGATCCGCTGGGCGCCGTACCGCGTGCCCGTGATCCTCCTCGGCGACCAGGACGCGGCCTGCAAGCTCAGCCGCGCGCGTGACTGCCCGATCCCGGGCCACCCGTGCCTCGCCGGCGTCGCGCCGGCCGAGGTCGCCGACGCGGTCGAGCGGCTGATGGCGACGAGCCGCGCGGAGGTGCCCGCGTGAGGATCCTGATGTGGCACGTCCACGGCGGCTGGACCGACTCGTTCGTCCTGGGATCCCACGAGATCCTCTTCCCCACCACGCCCGCGCGCGACGCGTGGGGCCTCGGCCGCGGCGGCCGCGCCTGGCCCGCGAGCGCGCGCGAGGTGGATCCGTCGTCCCTGCACGACGCGGATGTCGACCTCGTGCTCCTCCAGCGCGTCGCCGAGATCGCGGAGGCGGAGCGCCTGCTCGGCCGCCGCCTCGGATCCGACGTGCCCGCCGTCTTCCTCGAGCACAACACGCCGCGCGGCGCACCGACCGAGACCGTGCACGCGCTGGCCGGCCGCGATGACATCCCCGTGATCCACGTCACGCGCTTCAACGCGCTCATGTGGGACACCGGCGTCGCGCCGACGACGGTCGTCGAGCACGGCGTGCCCGACCCGGGGCAGCTCTACACGGGCGACGTCGCGTCGTTCGGCGCGGTGATCAACGAGCCCGTGCGCCGCGGCCGCATCACCGGCACCGACCTGCTGCCCGCGTTCGCGGAGGTCGCGCCCGTCGAGGTCTTCGGCATGGGCACGGATCTGCTCCCGGGTGCCTTCCCCGACCTCGGCGAGCGCATCGTGCCGCGCGGCGACCTCCCCACCGCCCGCATGCATCCCGAGCTCGCGCGGCTGCGCGCCTACATCCACCCGCACCGCTGGACCTCGCTCGGCCTGTCGCTGCTCGAGGCGATGCACATGGGGATGCCCGTGCTCGTGCTCGACGCGACCGAGGCGTCGCGCGCGGTGCCACAGGAGGCGGGCGCGATCTCGTCCGACCCCGTCGACCTCGTGCGCACGGCCCGGCTGCTGCTCGCGGATCCCGACGAGGCCGCCCGCCGCGGCCGCGTCGCCCGCGAGGCCGCGCTCGCCCGCTACTCGCTCGGCCGCTTCCTCGCCGAAATGGACGCCGTGCTGCACGACGCCGTGGACGCCGCCGCCGCGCGCCGGTCCCGACGCGCGCCCGCCGGACCCGGCTCCACGACTTCCCCGCACCACCCGCTCGACGAGAGGACGACACGATGAGGATCGCGATGATCTCGGAGCACGCCAGCCCGCTGGCGACGCTCGGCGGCGTGGACGCCGGCGGCCAGAACGTGCACGTGGCCGCGCTGTCGGCCGCGCTCGCGGAGGAGGGCCACACCGTCACCGTCTACACGCGCCGCGACGACGCGGCGCTGCCCGCCCGCGTCGCCTTCGCGCCCGGCGTGGAGGTCGTGCACCTCGACGCCGGACCCGCCCGCGCGGTCCCCAAGGACGAGCTGCTGCCGCACATGGGCGAGCTCGCCGACGGCCTCCTCGCCGACTGGCGCACCGCCCGGCCCGACGTGGTGCACAGCCACTTCTGGATGTCCGGGGTCGCCGCGCTCGACGCCGCCGCGCGCCTCGCATCCTCCCCGGTGGGTGCCGCCGCCGCGCCGCCCGTGCTGCACACCTTCCACGCGCTCGGATCCGTGAAGCGCCGCCACCTCGGCGCCGAGGACACGAGCCCCGCCGCGCGCGCCGAGCTCGAGCCGGGCGTCGGCCGCCGCGCCGACGCCGTCATCGCGACCTGCTCCGACGAGGCCGCCGAGCTCGTGCGCGCGGGCGTCGACGCGGCCCGCATCACCGTGATCCCGTGCGGCGTCGACATCGGGCACTTCACGCCGCGCGAGGACGACGACGCCAGCGACGCCGACCCGGCACGCCCGATGCGAGTGATGGTCGTCGGCCGCCTGGTGCCGCGCAAGGGCGTCGACCTCGCGATCGAGGCGCTCGGGATCCTCGCGCGCCGCGGCCACCGCGACGTCGAGCTGGTCATCGTGGGCGGATCCGGCGACGCCGCGAGCGGAGCCGACGACCCCGAGGCCCGCCGCCTGATGGACGCCGCCCGCGCCGCCGGGGTCGCGGACCGCGTGCGCCTGCACGGCCGCGTCTCCCAGGCCGACATGCCCGCCGTGATGCGCACCGCCGACGTCGTCGTGTGCGCACCCTGGTACGAGCCGTTCGGCATCGTGCCGCTCGAGGCGATGGCGTCCGGCGTGCCCGTCGTCGCGTCGGCCGTGGGCGGCCTCACCGACAGCGTGGTCGACGGCGTCACGGGGATCCTCGTGCCGCCGCGCGACCCCGCGGCCATCGCCGACGCCCTCGGGGAGCTCCTCGCGGATCCCGCCCGCCGTCGCCGCCTCGGCCGCGCCGGCCGCGACCGCATGGAGCACGGCTACGCGTGGTCGACCGTCGCCGCGCGCACCGCCGAGGCGTACGTCGCCGCGATCCAGGCCGCCGCCCCCGACGACCTCCCCGCCGACCCGACCGTGGTCGACGCCCACCTCGACGCGCTCGCCCCCGTGCTCGCCGACCTCCGCACGCACGCGCCGCGCCTCACCGCGTGGGGCCGCGAGATGGCCGACCGACTCAGCCACGGCGCGCGCCTCATCGCGGCCGGCAACGGCGGATCCGCGGCCGAGGCCCAGCACCTCACGAGCGAGCTGGTGGGCCGCTTCGACGGCGACCGCCGCCCGTTCTCCGCGATCGCGCTGCACTCCGAGTCGTCCGCGGTCACGGCGATCGGCAACGACTACGGCTTCGACGAGGTCTTCGCCCGGCAGGTGCACGCGCACGCGCGATCCGGCGACATCGTCGTGCTGCTCTCCACGAGCGGCCGCAGCGAGAACCTGCTCCGGGCCGCCGCCGCCGCGCGCGCCGCGGGAGCGACGACCTGGGCGATGACGGGCCCCGGCCCGAATCCGCTCGTGGAGGCGTGCGACGAGCACATCGCGCTCGACGGGCCGTCGGCCAACGTGCAGGAGGCGCAGCTCGTCGCCGTGCACGCGATCTGCCGCTCGTTCGAGAGCCGGCTGCAGGCGAACGACCGGGCGGCGGCGCGCGCGTCCGCGCCGGTCGCGTCCGTCCCCGTGACGGTCGCGCCCGCGTCCACCACGGCTGCGCCCGCGGAGGTGCCGGCGTGAGGATCGTCGTGGTCGGCGACGTGCTGCTCGACGTCGACATGACCGGCGCCGCCCACCGCCTCAGCCCCGACGCGCCCGTGCCCGTGATCGAGGTCGAGGAGTCGCTGCCCCGCGCGGGCGGCGCAGGCCTCGTCGCCACGATGCTCGCGCGCGACGGCCACGACGTGCGCCTCGTCACCGTGCTCTCCGACGACCATCACTCCGCGACCCTCCGGGAGTGCCTCGACCGGATCGAGGTGGTCGCCGGCCCGTCCGGCGCGCCCACGCCCGTCAAGACCCGCGTGCGCGCCGACGGCCACGCCATCGCCCGCATCGACGAGGGCTGCGCGCCGCCGCCCACGCCCGCCGCGACCGACGCGATGCTGGACGCGATCGCCACCGCCGACGCGATCGTCGTCGCCGACTACGGCCGCGGCGTCACGCGCGATCCCCGCCTCCGGGCCGCCCTCGACGCGCGCGCCGCCGTGGTGCCGCTCGTGTGGGATCCGCACCCCGCGGGCGAGCCGCCCGTCCCGAACACCGCGCTCGCCACCCCGAACCTCGCGGAGGCGCGCGCGTTCTCCGGCGTCGCCGGGCGCGACGTGTCCGCGGCCGCCGACGCCGCCCGCCTGCTCCGCGAGCAGTGGGGGGTCGCCACGGTCGCCGTCACGATGAGCGAGCGCGGCGCCCTGCTCGTGTCGGCGCCCGCGTCGGGCTCGGCCGGCGGATCCATGCCCGTCGTCGTCCCCGCCCCGCTCGTGGCGACCGGCGACCCGTGCGGCGCGGGCGACCGCCTGGCCGCCACGGCCCTCGCGGCGCTGGCCGCGGGATCCTCCGTGGAGGACGCCGTGCGCGACGCCGTCGCCGCGGCCGCCGAGTACGTGGACGCGGGCGGCGTCGCCACCCTCGTCGGCCCGCCCGCCGCGCGCCCCATCGGCGGCCACGCGGCGAGCGCCCTCCAGGTAGTGCGCGCGACCCGCGCCGCCGGCGGCACCGTCGTCGCGACGGGCGGCTGCTTCGACCTCGTGCACGCCGGCCACGCCCGCACCCTCGCCGCGGCCCGCGCGCTCGGCGACTGCCTCGTCGTGCTCCTCAACTCGGATGACTCGGTGCGCCGCCTCAAGGGACCCGAGCGCCCGATCATGACCGAGGAGGACCGCGTCGACCTGCTGATGTCGCTCGGCGTGGTGGATGCGGTGGTGCTCTTCTCCGAGGACACCCCCGAAGAGGCGCTGCGCTCCATCAAGCCCGACCTCTGGGTCAAGGGCGGCGACTACCGCGCCGAGGACCTCCCCGAGTCGGCGGTCATCGCCGAGTGGGGCGGCCAGGCCGTGACCGTGCCGTACCACCCGGGCCGCTCCACCACGAAGCTCGCGGGCGCCCTCGCCCGCGTCGGCTGACCCCTCATCCGCTCCACTCCCCGAACCACCGCTCCACGGAAGGAACACCCATGACCGACTCCCCCCGCCCCAGCACCGGCCGCGTCCTCATCACCGGAGGCGCGTCCGGGCTCGGCGCCGCGGTCGCGCAGGCGGTCCTCGCGGCCGGCGGCGAGCCCATCGTGCTCGACCTCGACACCTCGAGCGTCACCGGCATGGAGGCGCACCGCATCGACGTCTCCGACACCCGCGCCACCGAGGCGCTCGTCACCGAGATCGCGCAGGCGCACGGCGGGCTGGATGCCGTCGTCACCGCCGCGGGCATCGACCGCTGCGGCCGCCTCGTCGACGTCGCCCCCACCGAGTGGGAGAAGGTCATCGGCGTGAACCTCATGGGCACCGTCGCCGTCGTCCGCGCGGCGCTGCCGTTCCTCACCGAGTCGCACGGCCGCGTCGTCACCGTCGCGTCGTCGCTCGCCATCAAGGCCGTCTCGGATGCGACCGCCTACTGCGCATCGAAGTTCGGCGTGCTCGGCTTCACGCGCGCGCTGGCCGCCGAGACGAAGGGCGAGGTCGGCGTGACCACCCTGATCCCCTCGGGCATGAAGACGCACTTCTTCGACGACCGCGACCCGAAGTACAAGCCCGGCTCCGACGCGAACCTCAACGACCCGGCCGCCGTCGCCGACTCGGTGATGTTCATCCTCGGACAGCCCCGCGGCTGCGAGATCCGCGAGCTCGTCATCACGCACGAGCTCGAGGACAGCTGGCCGTGAGTCGCGGCTGACACGCGGCACCCGCGCGCATGAGACGAGCCCGGCCCGCATCGCGCGGGGCCGGGCTCGTATCGTCTGGGGCCCGAGATCCCTGGAGGTTTTGGTGACTACTTTCACGGCACTGTCGCTCCAGCTAACGTGCCCTTTTCGGCCTTACTTTCCTCGCCAGGACGCACAGGCAAGTTGCCCGACGCCACTGGACAACGCCATCGCCATACGGTTACATATGAATAATTATGGCGACTCCCATGACCGACCCCACTGGCACGAACGAACTCAAGCTTCCGGCTCCAGCACGTAAATCTTCTCGTGAGCTAGCGAGCCGCGGTGGCGGCAAGGTTTTTGCCGTACCGGTCGAAGAAAGCACTTCCATCCCGAAAGGCGTGACACCGGGTGCGACTCGAACCGAAGCCGCCTCAGCAGGACACGCCACGCCGTCACCCGATGAATTATTTACTGAGAACACATCATCCGTTAGCGAGCCGGCGGGAGTAGATGATGAAGTTGAGACGGAGCAAGATTCTGACAAGGTATGGGTGGAGATCCCCTCTCCTCCTAACCTCAAGTCAAATTCGGGTGACATTTGGCACTACACAGACGCGGCTGGCTTAGTCGGCATATTAACCAGCAACACCCTGCGCGCCACCGCACTGACTGCACTAAATGATTCCGCTGAGTTCACACATGGGTGGGAGCTCCTAGAGGACATAAGTGATGCGGTGCAGAAATCGAAATGGGTCAACCCGATTCAAAAGCGATATGTCAAGGGAATATTGGAACTTGCGAGCGAACTAGCAAAAGATCCTGGACTTTTCGTCCTGTGTGCTTCAGAAGCTGCAAATTCACTTGCCCAATGGCGGGCTTACGGCAACGGCAAAGGACACGCCCTGCTTCTCGAATCGGGAAGCGAACTTGCGGTGCTGGGTAAACAAGACGTGGCTTTTACTGTCGATAGCCTCCAGCAACGCTGGAGTCGCGTTCTCTACAGGGAAGACGAACAGCGCGACTTCTTGCTCCGCGTACTTGGGTACTTGGCTTACCTGACACCCGTTCCCGAAGAGCACGTGACGAGAAGCGTTGAACACCATAGAGCCGAGGCCATGGTGGTTGTAAACGCCGTAGCCCATTGTAAGGAACCAAGCTTTAGCGAAGAACAAGAAGTGCGAATCATAGTTGGTGCACCAAGCGTCGAGGATATCCACTTTAGGGACGGCGCTACGGGCGTAACTCCATATTTAAATCTTACCGGCCCGGGCAGCCCCTCGCGTCGATCGGTCAGCGACCCCCGCACTCTGCCCGTAAATGCCATAGTTGTCGGTCCTTTTGTTAATCGAGAGGCTTCCAAGCTAGGAGTCGTCAGCCTCCTACGAACTGCTGGATACTCAGACATTAATGTAGAAGTTTCTCAGTCCACACTGAGGTAACCCGAAAGTCGACAAGGCGCCACGTATTCGCGTAATGCAGATCGGGGGACCGTCTCTTTCATAGGGACGGCGTATTGTCACGGCCGCACCAGCGTCACGCCGCGCTCCGCCGAGAACCGCGCGAACTCCGCGACCCCGAGCCGCGCATCCGCCGCAGTGGATCCGATGCCCGACGGGTTGTGGAACGTGGCCGTCTCCCCGTCGAACGCGTGCACCAGCACGAGGTGCCCGCCGCGCCGGGTCGCCGGCCGCTCCGGGTAGCGGATCTCCGACGACACCGACGCGAGCACCACCCGCCCGTCGCCCACCTCGGCGAGCAGCTCGGGCACGTCGATCCGCGGGTGCACGACCGCCTCGATCCCGAAGTCGTCGCGCACCCACTCCGCGAACGGCCGGTAGTACAGGCCGCCGACCTCGTCGCCGTCGCGGGTGAGGGCTCCGCGCGCGACGGCCCGGCTGATCAGCTCGTGCATCGGCAGGGCGCCGGCCGACGGGATCCACGCCCGCAGCACCGAGCGCAACCCCGCGAGCCCGCAGCGAGCGGACGGCCGCACCCGACCGTCCCCTGACCGTCCGGCCGTGAGCGGACATCGGCCGACGGGCCCAGGGAAGCGTCGGATAGCTTCCAGGGAGCGGACATCCGCAGAAAACTGGACAAAATGACGCACCACCCCCGCCCCATCCGCTCCGTGACCACCCTCATCCTGGGTCTCGCCCTCACCGCCGGGATCCTCACCGCAGCATCCCCCGCCAGCGCCGCCACCACCGGCCCGGCCCCGACCGTCGCGAGCGCCGCTCCGACCGTCTCCGACGCCCGGCTCCGCTTCGGCGTCGCCACCCCCGGCGGCCCGACCGACACCGGCGAGCTCGACGCCGTCGCCCAGCAGGTCGGCGAGGACCCGAGCATCGTGCTCGCGTACGCCGACTTCACGCAGGCGCCGCCCATCGCGGCCCTCGACTCGGTCGCCGCGCGCGGCGCCGAGACGCTCCTCACCTGGGAGCCGTGGAAGGCCGGTGCCGGCGTGGACCAGCCCGCGTTCACGAACGCGAGCATCGCCGCGGGCGACCACGACGCCTACATCCGCGAGTGGGGCGCCGCCCTCGCGAAGTGGGGCGGACCCGTCTCCCTCCGCTACGCGCACGAGATGAACGGCGACTGGTACCCGTGGGCCGACGGCGTCAACGGCAACGCGCCGGGCTCCTACGCCGCCGCCTGGAAGCACGTGCACGACGTCGTCGTGGGCGCCGGCGCGACCAACGTGCGCTGGGTGTGGACGCCGAACGTGCCCTACACCGGATCCACCGCCCTCGCCGGGCTCTACCCGGGCGCCGGCTACGTCGACGTCGTCGGTCTCGACGGCTACAACTGGGGCTCCGTCGCCGGCCAGAGCTGGACCGCGCCGAGCGACCTGTTCGGTGCCGGGCTCACGCAGCTGCGCGCCATCGCGCCGGGGAAGCCGATCATCATCGCGGAGACCGCGTCCTCCGAGGTCGGCGGGTCCAAGGCCCAGTGGGACGGCGAGCTCGTCTCCTTCCTGCAGGCCCAGACCGACGTCCAGGCGTTCGTCTGGTTCGACATGGACAAGGAGGCGGACTGGCGCATCGGCAGCTCCGCGTCGTCCGCCACCGCCATCCGCGACGCGCTCGCCGCCCGTCGCGTCTAGTAGCCGTTCAGCCCCCTCCATCGGATCCCGTCGCTCGGCGGACATCCGGTGGACGGAGGGTGACGAAGAACATACGCTCGCATACATCCATCGGGGGAAGGACCCTAACGCCATGCCCACTCGCCGCCGCCTCAAATGCGCCGTCGTCACCGCCGTCGCACCGGCGGTCGTGACGGCCACGGTGCTCGTCGCTCCCGCGGCCGGTGCTCGCGCCGCCTCGGCGCAGGCCACGCCCACGGCGCCCGCCGCGATCGTCCTCTCCGTCGCCTCCGGCCCGGTCGGCACGCCCGTGACCGTCACCGGCACGGGCTTCCCCGCGAAGAAGGCCGCGGTCGTCGCCGTCGGCTCGACCACGAAGCGCATCACGACCACCGCCACGGGCCGCTTCACGTCCGCGATCACAATCCCCCGCACCTCGCTCTCCACCATCCGGATCACCGCGACGGCCGGCACCCGCTCGGCCGCGGCCGCCTTCACCGTCACCACGGGGAAGTCGAGCGGATCCGCGCGCCTGGGCTCGTCCGCTCCGGCCCCCACGACCGCACCGGCCCCGACGCCGGCCCCGACGCCGGCCCCCGCTCCCACGAGCGCGCCCACGTCCACCGCCGCTCCCGCCCCGGCGACCTCCTCGCCCGCGCCCGCCGCATCCGCCGCGCCCGCCATCAGCTCCGCCCGCCTGCGCCTCGGCCTTTCGACGCCCGGGGGACCGACGGCGAACGGGGAGCTCGACGCCGCGTCGACGACCCTCGGCGAGAGCCCCTCCATCGTCATGAGCCACGTCGACTTCACCCACCCGGCGCCCATCGCCGGGCTCCAGAGCGTCGCCGCGCGCGGGGCCGACAGCCTCGTCACGTGGGAGCCCTGGCAGGGCGGCGCGGGCGTCGACCAGCCCGCCTACGCGAACGCGCGCATCGTCGCGGGCGACTACGACTCCTACATCCGCTCGTGGGGCTCCGACCTCGCGAAGTATGGCAAGACCGTCTACCTCCGGTTCGGCCACGAGATGAACGGCAACTGGTACCCGTGGTCCGACGGGGTCAACGGCAACGCACCCGGCTCCTACGTGCAGGCGTGGAAGCACGTGCACGACCTCGTGGCCGCGCAGGGGGCCACCAACGTGAAGTGGGTGTGGAGCCCGAACGTGCCGTACCCGGGATCCACCGACCTCGCGTCCCTCTACCCCGGCGCCGACCAGGTCGACGTCGTCGCGCTCGACGGCTACAACTGGGGTGCGATCCCCGGCCAGCGCTGGACCGCGCCCGCCGACCTCTTCGGCCCCGGCATCGCGCAGCTCCGCGCCGTCGCGCCCGGGAAGCCGCTCATCATCGGCGAGGTGGCCTCGAGCGAGACCGGCGGATCCAAGGCCGCGTGGGACAAGGACCTCGTCGCGTACCTCCAGGCGCAGCCCGACGTGCTCGGCTTCGTGTGGTTCGACTTCAAGAAGGAGGAGGACTGGCGGATCGACAGCTCGGCCGCCTCCGCCACCGCCCTCCGCGACGCGCTCGCCCTCCGGCGCGGCTGATCGCGCGCATCCGGTTCGCGCACAGTCACCGCCCAGCTCGCGCAGGGGCCCCACGAGGAGAGCGCGGCCTACGCTCTGACCTGCGCTCCTCCGACCCGACGGCGGCACGCACGATGAGGAGGCGGTGGTGACCCGAGCGCACCGGCGGCGCGAGACCGCGCTCGCCCTCGCCGTCGTGCTCGTCGGCCTCGTGATCCTGCCGGCCCCGCCCGGATCCGGGGTCGAGGGGGGCTTCGCGCAGCTCGACCGCTACGCCGCCCTCACCCAGGTGCAGGCGCAGCGGATGATCCAGGCGCACCCCGCCCTCGAGCTGCAGGTCATGGATGCGTCGCCCGAGCGCGTCGTCTCGTGGTGGGCCGCGAAGGACCGGAAGCACCAGCGCGCGCTCATCCGGAACTCGCCGCAGCTCGTCGGCAACCTCGACGGCGTCGACTACGCGTCGCGCGACGCGGCCAACCGGCGCCAGCTGCGCGCCGAGCTGCGCACGGAGCGGGAGGCGGTCGCCGCGCATCCGGACGACGCCGCCGCGCGGGACAGCCTCACCGCGCTCACCGCGATCCGCGACGCGCTGAAGCCCGAGGCCCGCGCGGGCGGGCGCACCGGGCCGCGGCGCTGGCTCGTGTCGCTGACCCACCGGGATCCGCCGCTCGCCGCCATCGCGGTCGGCGACCTCGACACCGCCCGCCAGGTCACCTTCACGGTGCCGGGCATGGGCACCTACACCGACGACATGCAGCTCTGGACCGAGACCGCGCAGAACGTGTTCGACGCGCAGGCGTCGGTCGGCGCTCCGACCGCGCACGCCGTGGTCGCGTGGATCGGCTACCGCACCCCGCCGCCCGGCGTCGACGCGACGCTCGGCGACTACGCGGAGCGCGGCGCCCCGCTGCTCGCGAGCGAGATCGCCGGCCTGCAGGCGGCCCGGCACGGCGGCGACCTCGCGAGCGTGGACGTCATCGCGCACTCGTACGGATCCACCATGGTGGCCGACGCCCTCGCCGCGCGCGACCTCGGCGTCGACTCCTTCGTCATGCTCGGCTCGGCGGGCGTCGAGGACGGCATCGACGACGCGCGCGACCTGCACGCCCGCCACGTCTACGCGGGCGAGGCGGCGGACGACGACGAGGCCGTGTGGGGCCGTCTCTCCCGGCAGGATCCGCGCGCGCCCGGCTTCGGCGCCACCGTCATCTCCGTCGACGGCGATCCCGCGCGCGGCCTCCTGCCCGTCACCACGCACGCGCCGGTCCTGCACTCGAGGTGGAACGACGACCCGGACTCGCGCGCCTGGACGACCATCCGCGATCCGGCCCAACGCGCGGCCGAGTTCGCCGCGCACGAGAAGACGTACGGCTACCTCGACGCGGGCACGGAGTCGCTGCGGAACGCGGCGATCGCGACGACGCCGCACGCGACGGCGCGGCTGGACGCGGCGGGCTGACGCGACGCCGGCTCCTGGCCCTAGGCCGGGACGCGCTCCGCCAGCGACGCCCGCCGCAGCTGATCCACGTCCGCGTGCACGTCGTCCACGCGCACCTCGGCGACATGCGACGGGTCGTGCACGCAGCGCTCGGCGGTCCAACCGACCTGGGTCACGTCGATGCCGCAGACGGGGCAGCGCGTGGTCCAGCCGATGTGGATCCGGTGCCGCGTGCGCCCGAAGGCCGCCGCGTTCACGACGTTCCCGAACCAGAACACCCCGACCGTGCGCGCGCCGACGGCCTGCGCGAGGTGGCGCGGGCCGCTGTCGTTGCCCAGCACGACGTCGGCGTGCGTGAAGAGGCCGGCGAGCTCGCCGAGGGTGAGGGAGTCGGCGAGCGAGGTGATCCGCTCGGCCTGCTCCGCGGGCAGCCCCTCGCGGCCGAGCGCGACGATGCGGTCGGCGTCCGCGGCGTCGGTCGCGTCGCCCACGACGACCACCTGCGCGTCGTCCGCGGCGGCCCGGCGCGCGACCTCCGCGAACGACTCCACCGGCCAGCGGCGGCGCGGGTCGGTGGCGCCCGGGTGGATCACGACGAGCCCGCCGGGCGCGCCCGTCACGCGCTCGGCCGCCGCGGCCCGCTCCGCATCGGTGACCTCGATGACCGGCTCCAGGTCGGCGACGGGCGCGCCCGCGAGCCCCGCGACCTCGAGCCCGCGCAGCACCTCGTGCTGGTAGTAGACGTACGGGATCACGCGCTCGAGCCGCTCGGCGTCGTCGGTCGCGGTGCCCACCGTGTGGCGCGCGCCGAGCCGCAGCAGGAACGGGTTGGAGTTGCGGCCGCCGCCGTGCACCTGCACGGCGAGGTCGAAGCGGCGCGCGCGCATGCGGGCGGCGAAGGCCTCGATCTCGTCGGGGTCGGGATCCGTGCCGGGCACGTCCCGCACGCCGTGCGCGACCGGCAGCACCTCGATCTCGTCGGGCCCGCCGGGGCGCCCGCCGAGGAGCGCGCGGTGCAGCGGCGTACCGAGCAGCGTGATCCGCGCGTCCGGGTACGCGGCCCGCAGCGCCGCCATCGCGGGCAGCGCGAAGATCAGGTCGCCGAGCCCGCCGCCGCGCAGCACGGCGATGGAGCGGACGTCGGGGAATCTCTCGTGGAGCGGGGCGACGACGGGCACGGGGCGGCCTCCAGTTCGGGCGGTCGGGTCCCCCGTCCCGTTCCCCGCGGAGGGCGCGTCGAAACGGCCGCGTCGAAACGCCCGCGGTGGATCAGCGCCCGTCGGCCCGCGGCGCCGCCGCGCTCTCGCGCACCACGAGCCGCGTCGGCACGATGCGGTCGCCCGAGGGCTCGCGGCCGTCGAGCATCTCGAGCAGCACCTGCATCGAACGCCGGCCGATCTCGGTGAAGTCCTGGTGCACGGTCGTGAGCGGCGGCCAGAACGAGCTCGACTCCTCGGTGTCGTCGAAGCCGACCACGCTGATGTCGCCCGGCACGTCGCGCCCGAGCTCGTGCAGCGCGTGCATGATCCCGAGGGCCATCTGGTCGTTCGCGGCGACGATGCCCGTGATGTCGGCGCGCTGGCCGAGCTCCTTGCCGATGCGGTAGCCGGACGCCGTGGTCCAGTCGCCCTGCGCCGGATCCTCGGGCGCGAGCCCCGCGTCGAGCATGGTCGCGCGCCACTCGGCCGCGCGCCGGGCCGCCGAGTAGGAGGTGGACGGGCCGGCGACGTGCACGATCGCGGTGTGCCCGAGATCCAGCAGGTGCTGCGTGACGAGCCGCGTGCCCTGCTCCTGGTCGGTGTCGACGACCACGAAGGGGTCGCCCGCGTCGGAGTCGATGATCACGACAGGCAGCCCCACGGGGATGATCACGTCGGCCCGGTCGAGCATGTGCGCCTCGATGATGATGACGACCCCGTCGACCGCCTCCTCCTGCAGGCGGCTGAACGCCCCGGCCACCTCGCCCTCGGTCGGATGCGGCACCGGCATCAGCGTGATCGTGTAGCCGGCGCCGGACGCGGCCGTGACGATCGCGTCGAGCGTGCGCATGTTCCCGAGCGTGGAGAGCGTGAACATGATGATGCCGATGCTGCGGAAGCGCCCGGTCTTGAGGGCCCGCGCGGCGCTGTTCGGCCGGTAGCCCAGCTCGGCCATCGCGTCCATCACCCGCTGCCGGGTCGAGGCCTCCACGTTCTGCGCCCCGTTGGACACCCGGGACACCGTCTGCGCGGACACGCCGGCGTGCGCGGCGACGTCCGCCATCGACACGGTGCGGCCGCCGGGCGTGCGCCGGCCACCCGACTTGACGGCCGACGGTGGAGATGTCATGGTTGCGAGCATCACAGATGTTTGCGCAAACACCCAATCCTCCCGAAAGGGGTGAGGGCCCTCCCCCGGGGGCCTGAATGCGCCGCGATCCCCCGACGAAGTGGAAGCACATGACGACGATGTCGACCTCGGCCGCCCGGCCGACGGCGCCCGACGCGGCCCGCCCCAGCGGTCCCCCGATGCGACGCGACCGGCGACGCTGGACCGGGCTGGGCTTCGTCGCCCCGTTCCTCGTGGTCTTCCTCGTCGTCCTCATCGCGCCCGTCGGCTACTCGATCTACCTCAGCCTGTTCCAGGAGCGGATGATCGGCGGCAACTCGTTCGTCGGCATCGCCAACTACACGCAGGCGCTCAACGACCCGAACTTCTGGGACGCGCTCGGCCGCGTCGCCCTGTTCCTCGTCGTGCAGGTCCCGATCATGCTGTTCATCGCCCTGTTCGCGGCCCTCGCGCTCGACTCGGCCCGCCTGCACCTCACGGCGTTCTTCCGCATCTCGATCTTCCTGCCCTACGCCGTCCCCGCGGTCGTCGCGGCGCTCATGTGGGGCTTCATCTACGGCAACCGGTTCGGCCTCGTCGGCAACATCGAGCAGGCCACCGGGTGGGACCTGCCCGACCTGCTCTCGCAGAGCTGGATCCTCGCGTCGATCGGCAACATCGTCACGTGGGAGTTCGTCGGCTACAACATGCTGCTGTTCTACGCGGCCCTCCGCGTCATCTCGCCCGACCTCTACGAGGCCGCCGAGCTCGACGGCGCCGGCCCGTTCCGCATCATCACCGGCATCAAGCTGCCCGCCATCCGCGGCGCGCTCGTCATCGGCGTGATCTTCTCCATCATCGGCAGCTTCCAGCTCTTCAACGAGCCGAACATCCTGCAGACGCTGGCGCCGAACGCGATCAGCTCGTACTTCACCCCGAACATGTACGCGTACAACCTGTCCTTCGCGGGACAGCAGTTCAACTACTCCGCCGCCATCGCGATCATCATGGGCGTCCTGACGATGGTGGTCGCCTACGTGGTGCAGCTCGTCGGCACCCGGAAGGACAGCTGACCGTGTCGACCCTCACCGGAACCCCCCTCGCCGCGCCCGACGCCGGCACGCCCGTCCGCGACGCCCCGGCGGACAAGACGCCCAAGCGCCGCAAGAGCGCCGGCGCCCCGCGCGAACGCCGCAGCATCGTGCTCACGCTCGTCATGGCGCTGCTGCTCATCTACTCCGTGCTCCCGCTCTTCTGGCTCCTGGTCAACTCGACCAAGACGCAGGACGCGCTGTTCAGCTCGTTCGGCCTCTGGTTCTCGGGCGACTTCGCGCTGTGGGACAACATCCAGGGCGTGCTGACCTACGGCAACGGCGAGTTCGTGCGCTGGCTCGGCAACACGCTGATCTACGTGGTCGTCGGAGCGGGCGGCGCCACGCTGCTCGCCACCCTCGCGGGCTACGGCCTGGCGAAGTTCGACTTCCCCGGCAAGAAGATCGTGTTCGCGGTGGTGCTCGGCGCCGTCGCGATCCCCGGCACGGCCCTCGCGGTGCCGACCTTCCTGCTGTTCAGCCAGATGGGCCTCACGAACACCCCGTGGGCGATCATCCTGCCGTCGCTCATCAGCCCCTTCGGGCTGTACCTCATCTGGACCTACGCGGTCGACTCGGTGCCCGAGGAGATCCTCGAGGCCGCCCGGATCGACGGCTCGAGCGAGATCCGCACCTTCTTCACGATCAGCCTCCGGCTCCTCTCGCCCGGCCTCATCACGGTGCTGCTGTTCTCGATCGTCGCCACCTGGAACAACTACTTCCTCCCCCTGATCATGCTGAGCGACTCCCGCTGGTACCCCCTCACGGTGGGGCTCAACCAGTGGAACGCGCAGTCCACCACCGTGGGCGGCCAGCCGATCTACAACCTCGTCATCACGGGCTCGTTCCTCGCGATCATCCCGATCGTGATCGCGTTCCTCTTCCTCCAGCGCTACTGGCAGTCCGGCCTCTCGGCCGGCGGCGTCAAGGCGTAGTCCCTCCTGCCCCACCTCCGCACCACCCCTCACCACCACGAAGAAGTGAAAGGCACCACCATGTCCATCTCGTTCCCCCGCAGGGCGAAGCGCGCCATCGCGCTCGGCCTCGGCATCGTCCTCGCGGGCTCCCTCGCGGCGTGCTCGTCCGGATCGGGCGGCGCCAGCGCCGACTCCGCCTCCGCCGACGACCTCGCGAAGGCCCTCGACACGCAGTCCTCCATCACCGTCTGGGGCTGGGCCCCCGCGATCAAGCCGATCGCCGAGGCGTTCGAGAAGGAGCACCCGAAGATCACGGTCGACGTGCAGAACGTCGGCACCGGCGCCGATCAGTACACGAAGCTCCAGAACGCCATCAAGGCGGGCAAGGGCGCTCCCGACGTGGCCCAGATCGAGTACTTCGCTATCCCGCAGTTCGCGCTCGGCAAGTCCCTCGCCGACCTCTCGGGCTACGGCTACACGGACCTGAAGGACCAGTTCACGGCGTCCACCTGGAACGCGGTCACCGAGGGCGACGCCCTCTACGCGCTGCCGCAGGACTCGGGCCCCATGGCGATGTTCTACCGCCAGGACGTCTTCGACAAGTACGGCATCGCCGTCCCCACCACGTGGGACGAGTACGTGGCCGCCGCGGAGAAGATGCACTCCGCCGACCCGAACCAGTACATCACCAGCGACTCCGGCGACGCCGGCTTCACCACGAGCATGATCTGGCAGGCCGGCGGCCACCCCTACAAGGTCGACGGCGACAAGGTCACCATCGACATGCAGGACGCGGGCGCCAAGAAGTACACGGCCATGTGGAACCAGCTCGTCGAGAACGGCTCGCTCGCCCAGACCCCCGGCTGGACCGACGAGTGGTTCCGCGGCCTCGGCGACGGATCCATCGCCACGCTGATCACCGGCGCGTGGATGCCCGGCAACCTCGAGGCGCAGGCCACCGAGGGCTCCGGCCAGTGGCGCGTCGCCCCCATGCCGCAGTACACCGCGGGCGACACCGCGACCGCGGAGAGCGGCGGATCGTCCATCGCCGTCATGCAGCAGTCCCAGAACAAGCTCGTCGCGGCGGAGTTCGCGAAGTTCACCACCGCGAACGAGGAGGGTCGGAAGATCTCCTTCGACGCCGGCGGATTCCCCTCCACCACGGCGGACCTGAACAGCGACGAGTTCCTCAACGAGACGCCGGAGTACTTCGGCGGCCAGAAGATCAACCAGGTGCTCAGCGCGGCCTCGAAGGAGGTCGTCCCGGACTGGCAGTACCTGCCCTTCCAGGTCTACACGAACAGCATCTTCAGCGACTCGGCCTCGTCCGCGTACTCCAACGGCACGTCGCTCGACCCCGTCCTCGAGGCGTGGGGCAAGGCGGCCGCCGAGTACGGCCAGCAGCAGGGCTTCACCGTCGACGTGAAGTAGCGAGCGGCACGACCTGCACGACCCGAGGGGAGGTGCGACGCGAGTCGCACCTCCCCTCTCCCCTGCCACCCCGTACCCCTGAGGACACGACCATGCCCGGCCTCCCCGCCACCAGCACCCGCTTCCGCATCGGCGCCGACGACTTCGAGCTCGACGGCCGCCCCCACCGCGTCATCGCGGGCGCGCTCCACTACTTCCGCGTGCACCCCGACCAGTGGGCCGACCGGATCCGCAAGGCGCGCCTCATGGGGCTCGACACCATCGAGACGTACGTCGCCTGGAACGCCCACTCGCCCGAGCGCGGCGCCTTCGACACGAGCGCCGGCCTCGACCTCGGCCGCTTCCTCGACCTCGTCCACGCGGAGGGCATGCACGCGATCGTGCGCCCCGGCCCCTACATCTGCGCCGAGTGGGACGGCGGCGGGCTGCCCGGCTGGCTGTTCGAGGATCCCGCCGTCGGCGTGCGCCGCAGCGAGCCGCTGTACCTGGCCGCGGTCGACGAGTTCCTCCGCCGCGTCTACGAGATCGTCGCGCCGCGGCAGATCGACCACGGCGGGCCCGTGATCCTCGTGCAGATCGAGAACGAGTACGGCGCGTACGGCGACGACGCCGACTACCTCCGCCACCTCGTCGACCTCACGCGCGAGTCGGGCATCATCGTGCCGCTGACGACCGTCGACCAGCCGACCGACGAGATGCTCTCCCGCGGCAGCCTCGACGAGCTGCACCGCACGGGATCCTTCGGCTCGCGCGCCACCGAGCGCCTCGCGACCCTGCGCCGCCACCAGCCGACCGGCCCGCTCATGTGCAGCGAGTTCTGGGACGGCTGGTTCGACCACTGGGGCGAGCACCACCACACGACCTCCGCAGCCGACGCCGCCGCCGAGCTCGATGCGCTGCTCGCCGCGGGCGCGTCCGTGAACATCTACATGTTCCACGGCGGCACGAACTTCGGCTTCACGAACGGCGCCAACCACAAGGGCACGTACCAGTCGCACGTCACTTCGTACGACTACGACGCCCCGCTGAACGAGACCGGATCCCCGACGGAGAAGTTCTTCGCCTTCCGCGACGTGATCTCCCGCTACCGGTCGGTGCCCGACGAGGTGCCCGCGCAGCGCGGCGACGCGCCCGCGTTCGAGGTGGGGTTCGACGCGGCCGTGCCGCTGGCCGACCTCGTGGCGGATCCCGCCGACTGGCGCGCGACCGACGCCGTGCCGTCGATGGACGCGCTCGGCGTGTTCCGCGGGTTCGCGCTGCACCGGGTGGAGCTCCCGGCGTCGACACGCACGCGCGTGCTCGCGTTCGGCGAGGTGCGCGACCGGGCCGTGGTGTCGGTGGACGGCGTGCGGGTCGGCGTGATCCAGCGCGACCAGCACGAGACCGCGATCGCCGTGCCGCCCGGTCGGATCCTCGAGGTGCTCGTGGAGGACCAGGGGCGCGTCAACTACGGCGTGCGGATCGGCGAGGCGAAGGGGCTGATCGGGCCGGCGACGCTCGACGGCGCCGAGCTCACCGGGTGGGAGAGCCTGCCGCTCGACCTCGGCGCGATGGAGGCGTCGGTGGCCTCGGCCGCGTCGTTCGCCGTCGCGGAGACCGAGCCGGTCGCCTTCCTCGACGGGCCGGTGCTCGCGCACGCGGCCTTCGAGATGGACGCGCCCGCCGACCTCTTCCTCGACACGCGCTCGTGGGGCAAGGGCGTCGCGTTCGTCAACGGCTTCGCGCTCGGCCGCTACTGGACCCGCGGCCCGCAGCACACGCTCTACGTGCCGGGCGCGCAGCTCCGCGCGGGTCGCAACGACCTGGTCGTGTTCGAGACGGGCGCGGCGGCGGATCCGGTCGTGGCGTTCCTGGCGCAGCCGGAGCTGGGGCACCTGGAGTCGTGATCCGCGCCTCCGTGTGAGGGACGGGAGAAGTGGGTACGGGCCGGGTGGGCGCGCGAGCGCCACCCGCCCGCGCATCCCCGTGGGCCGCCGACCCCGCGAGGAGACCCGTGACCACCGACACCGCACTCGACATCGATGGCCTGATCGACCCCGATGGCACCGAGGCCGGACCCGGGACGCTGCGGATCATGGATCCGCGCGACGGCTCGCTCGTGGGCGGCATCGACGCGTCGACGCCCGACGAGGTCGACGCCGCGGTGCGTCGGTCCGTGGACGCCTCCGCTGCGTGGGCCGCGATGCCGCCCGCCCAGCGCGGCCAGGCCGTGCGCCGCGCCGCCCACGCGCTCGCCGAGCGCGCGGAGGAGCTCGCCGAGCTGAACGAGCGCGAGACCGGCAAGCCCCGCGGCGACGCGCTCGGCGGCGTCGGCGCGGGCGTCGACACGCTGCTGCAGTACTCCGAGCTCGGGCCGGTCCACCGCGGGAAGTCGCTGCTCGGCACGCTCCCCGCCGTCGACTTCTCGGTGCCGCGGCCGCGCGGCGTGACGGTCGCGCTCACCCCGTGGAACGACCCGGTGGCGGTCGCCGCGGGGATCATCGGCGCGGCGCTCGTGATGGGCAACACCGTGATCCACAAGCCGAGCGAGCGCTGCCCGCACACGGGCGAGCTGCTCGGCCGGATCCTCGCCGAGGCGCTGCCCGACGGCGTGCTCGTCTCCGTGGTCGGCGGCGGCGACGTCGGCGACCAGCTGGTCGCGCACGAGGACACGCGCGTGGTCGCGCACGTCGGATCCACCGCCGCGGGCGAGGCCATCGCGCGCCGCGCCGCCGGAACGCCCACCCACGTGATCCGCGAGAACGGCGGCAACGACCCGCTCCTCGTCGACGCCGGCGTGGACCCCGCGTGGGCCGCCGCGCAGGCCGCCCTCGGATCCTTCGCCAACGCCGGCCAGATCTGCACCTCGGTCGAGCGGATCTACGTCCACCGCGACATCGCCGACCGCTTCACCGCCGCGCTGGTCGCGGAGGCCGAGCGCTGGAACTCCTCCGGCGACCTCGGCCCGCTGGTCGACGAGCGCATGCGCGACGCCGTGCACGAGCAGGTCGCGGAGGCGCTCACCGAGGGCGCCCGCGCGCTCGTCGGCGGGCACGTGCCCGACGGCCCCGGATCCCGCTACCCCGCCACCGTGCTCGTCGACTGCACCGCCGACATGACCGTGATGACGGCCGAGACCTTCGGCCCCGTCGCGGCCGTGCAGGTCGTCGCGGACTTCGACGAGGCGCTCGCCCGCGCGTCCGACGACCGGTACGGGCTCGCCGCGAGCGTTCTGACGGCGTCGATGGAGCACGCGCAGCGGGCGGCCGCCGAGCTGCCCGTCGGCACCATCAAGGTCAACGGCGTCTTCGGCGGCGCACCCGGCGGCGCCGCGCAGCCCCGCGGCCGCAGCGGATCCGGCTTCGGCTACGGCCCCGAGCTCCTCGACGAGATGAGCACCACGACGGTCGTGCACCTCGGGCTGCCGGTGCTCGATGCCGGTGGCGCGGGCGACGCGACCAGCCCGACGGAGGCCGCCTCGGGCGCCGCTCGGGCCGGTGCGGGCGACACGCCGCTGGTCGACGTCCCGGTCCAGCCCGCGGCCGAGTCCACCGACGGCGACGCGCGATGACCAGCGAGCTGCGCGGGATCATCGGCCTCCTCGCCGAGCGCCGGCCCACGGTCACGGTCATCGGCGACGTCATCCTCGACGAGTGGTGGCGCGGCCACAGCGACCGGATGACCCGCGAGGCGCCGGCGCCCGTGGTGGACGTGACCGAGCGGATCCAGTCGCTCGGCGGCGCCGCGAACACGGCCGTGAACCTGGCGAGCCTCGGCGGCACCGTGCGGATGGTCGGCCTCGTCGGCCAGGACGCCGCGGGCGACCGCGTGCGCGACCTGCTGCTGGCCGCCGGCGTCGATGTCTCCGGCCTGGTGCACTCGCCGCGCCTGCGCACCACCACCAAGACCCGCATCGTGGGCGACGACCAGGTGATCGTCCGGGTCGACGACGTGCACCGCGGATCCGTGCACCGCGACGACGCGCGCGCCCTCGCCCGCGCCGCGCTCGAGGCGACCGCGGGCGTGGACGCCGAGATCGTCTCCGACTACGGCACCGGCACGCTGCACGGCGTGGTGCTCGAGTCGCTGGCCGCGCGCGCGAGCCGCCCCGGCCTCACGGTCGTGGACGCGCACGATCCCGCCATCTGGGCACCGCTCCGGCCGGACCTCATCACGCCGAACGCGGGCGAGGCCGGGCGCCTCGTCGATCGTCCGTTCGCGCGCGACGAGGACCGGGCCGCCGTGGTCGCGTCGCTCGCCGACCGGATCCTGGCCGCCGCCGGGTCCGCGACCGCGGTCGTGACGCTCGACCGCGACGGCACCGTGGTGCTCGGCGCGGGCGAGCCGTACCGCACGCGCGCGCATCCCGTGCCCGAGAAGCAGGCGTCCGGCGCGGGCGACACCTTCGTCGCCGCCCTCACGCTCGCGCGCGCCGTGGGCCTCCCGCTCGCCGTCGCCGCCGACTTCGCGCAGGCCGCCGCCGACGTGGTCGTGCGCCTGCCCGGCACGTCCGTGTGCTCCGCCGCGACCCTCGCCGACCACCTCGGCGAGACCCGCTCGCGCACCGTCTCGCAGGCCGAGCTCGTCGACCTCGTCACGGGCGAGCGCGCCGCCGGCCGTCGGATCGTCTTCACGAACGGCTGCTTCGACGTGCTGCACCGCGGCCACACCACCTACCTCCGCCAGGCCAAGCGGCTCGGCGACGTGCTCGTGGTGGCGCTCAACAGCGACGACTCGGTGCGGCGGCTCAAGGGATCCGACCGGCCGGTGAACACCGCCGAGGACCGCGCGGGCGTGCTCGCCGAGCTCTCGTGCGTCGACGTGATCACCGTCTTCGACACCGACACCCCCATCCCGCTGCTCGAGGCGGTGCAGCCCGACGTCTACGCGAAGGGCGGCGACTACACGCCCGAGATGCTCGACGAGACCGACGTGGTGCGCGCGTACGGCGGCGAGGTGTCGATCCTCGGGTACGTGCCCTCGCAGTCGACGAGCTCGATGGTGGACCGGATCCGCGCCTCGGCCCCCGACCCCGGCTTCACGCGGCCGGCGGGGACGGCGACGTCGGCGCCCGCGCAGCCCGCGGCGCCCGCGGATCCTGACGGCTCCCCGTAGATCCCGACCCGCCCCTGCCCACTGCTCGCCCGCGGGAGTCGACTCGACGGGAGGGCGACGCCGCCCGCACCCCGACGAGAGGACACCCCATGGCCATCAACCCCATCGAGCTCCAGAAGCACCTCAGCGGCCTCGACTACCCGGCATCCAAGGACGCGATCGTGAGGAAGGCGGAGGAGTCCGGCGCCGACTCCGACACCCTCGACGCGCTCCGCGGCATCGCCGACACGGAGTACGACGCCCCCACCGCGATCAACGCGGCGGTCTCCGACGCGAGCTGATCCGGCTCCCTGCATCACCCGCACCGCCCGGTCCTCCTCGCGAGGGCCGGGCGGTTCGTCGTCCCGAAGCGCTCACGCGATGAGCACGCGCTCCCGTGGCAGCTCGGCGGCGACGGCCGCGAGCGCGTCGTCGAGGCTGCCGAACCAGTCGCACAGGCCCGGCACCGGCCGCATCCGCATGAGCTCGACCCGGCCGCCGCGCCGTTGCGCGTACGCGATGATCCGGGTGGCGTCGGACGCGGCGATGCGCGCGTCGCACACCCGCCACTCGGTCGGGCTGAGCGCGACCACCTCGAGCCGTGCGTCGATGCCTGCCATGGATCCCCATCCCCGCGGGGAGACCTCCCCCGCCTGCACGACGCTAGGGGCGACCCCCGACAGGGCCGCGCGCCGAGGCGGGGACCGTGCAGAGTCCGACGGCAGCGCACCTCGGGAGGAGGGGCGCGGCCCGCCGCGGGATCAGGGCCGGTACTGCTGCGGCTTCTCGAACCCCATCGGATCGCCGTTGGCGGGGTTCTGCCCGCTGCTGCCGAGACGGACCTTCCCGAGCACGTAGAGGATCCGCGTGAGGACGCGGCCGAGGAAGCGGAGGACCGTCATCTCCCGACCGTACCGGCGCCGGTCGGCGAGGCGGAAGGCGCCGGGCAGGATGGGGGCATGGACCGCATCGACCCGCGCCGACTCGCCGGCGTGCTCGCCGACGCCGAGCTGCGGGCCGCGTACGCCCGCGTCGTGCTCGGATCCGACCTCGACGACGCCCTCGCGCACCTCTCGCCGGCCCGCCGGACCAAGGCGCGCACCTCCCTCGTCGGCTCGGGCCTCATCGCGGTGGACGCCGACGGCACCGCGTCCGCGCCCGACGCCGTCTTCCGCGCGATCCTCGCCCAGCAGCCCGCCACGCCGCCCGCCCAGGGCGTCGAGCGCTTCCTGCGCGACGGCCGCATCACCCAGTGGCCCGCGGGACCCGGCGACCTCGACGACCTGCTGCGGCACGTGGTCGCGGAGGCGCTGGACGCGCACGAGGTCCTCGACGAGAAGACCCTCACCGCGCGCCTCCTCCGCATCACGGACGACCACGCTCTGCTCCGCCGCCACCTCGTGGACGCGGGGCTGCTGCTGCGGACGCGCTCGGGATCCGAGTACGCGCGGGCGGCGGACGCCGATCCCACGGACGCCGCCAGCACGACAGACCAGCCGGCCTAGCGCCCGCGGTCGACGCGCGCCGGTCCTGCCCGACCTGGAGCGGTCCGTCCCGCTCGTGTGATCCCCGGCAGCGGTCTCGCCTGCGGCACGATCCTCTCCCCCGACCGCGTCGGCACCAGCGGGCCGCCCCGCGTCGCCCGCGTCATGTCCGTCTCCAGGACCGCCGGCGCACGCGGATCCTCCCGCTCCTGCTCCGCCGTCTTCCGATACACCCGGTACCGCGACACCGCCGGCGACTCCTCAGCGACCATCCGCGCGTTCGTCTCCGGCCGCGAACCGCCGGCGGGAGCCCCGTAGACCCAGGACCCGAACTCGCTCGGCACCCACCGACCCCCGAGTCCCTCACCCTTGTCGGCCCGCTCGTTGCCCTCGCGCCACCGCTTCCGGATCCGCTCCTCCGACACCTCCCGCGGCACCTCGACGTCCATCACCTGGACGTCGTAGCCGGCCCGCTCCAGCTCGCCCATGATCTGCCGCGCCTTCGTGTCCGAGCTCAAGACCGTGTCGATGACGACATCACGTCCTTCTGCTATCGCCCGCACTCGAAGCTCATCGGCTAAGTCGGCAGATTCCGCATGCACGAGGGACGAGAGCTCCATGGGATGAAACGTCTCTCCCGAGGCCTCACGTTCCCGGACTGCCGTGGGTTTGATCCAGGAGTCGTAGCTGCCATCCGCGACCGCCTCATGCAGCAGCCGACCCTTGAACTCGTCGGCGTCGATGACGAGGAACTCCTTGCCGCGGTCGCCGAGGGCGGTCAGCCGAACCGAGGTCTTCCCCGCGCCCGGCGGTCCTGCAAGGAGGATCGCTCGTCGGCCAGCGCCCGTCGCGGGCACCGCGTCGAACGCTTCGCTGAACAAGCGTTCGTGCAGTCGCACACGTGAGGGCTTGGCGCCCCCTTGATCCCACCAGGCGGGATTGCTCGTCGTCGCTGTCGGCGCGTTCCACGCCAGCGGGCCGCCCTCCTCGGAAAGGCTGCGGAGAGTCCGAAGATGTTGGAGCTCGTCGTCAGTGCCCACGTGTCAGCGGCTGGATCCGTCGTGACGCTCGAAGGCGTCCCGGTAGACCTCGTCGTCGATGAGGCCCGCCGCCGCAGCTCGCGAGACCTCCGCCCACGTCCCCGGCGGATTCACCACCAGGTCGTCGTATCCGTCAGGCAGGGCTCGCGGCACATACGGGAACCGCGCCAGCTCGTCCACCAGCCTGTCGCGGTCGATCATCCCCACCGCGTACCGCTCGCAGATCTCCATCGGCAACGCACCGGAGAACCCCTCCAGCGGCAGGCTCACCTCGCGCGCCGCGCGGAGCCGGGCCAGATCCTCCGGGCGGAACACCCGCAGCTGCCGGGCCAGCTCCTCCTCGGGACGCCCCGCGTCCAGCAGGCGCCGCACCTCCCGCAGGTAGTCCAGCTCGGCCAGACGGAGACGCAGCAGCGCCGACGCCGCCGGTGCCACCTCCTCCGGGACATCGTTTGCGGTCATGCGGCAGCCTCCTCGTGCGGGTGGTCGGGTGCGTGGTCGGGCCGGGGACGCGGGCACGGCCGAGCGGCCGTCGAGCGGATCCGGATGCGGGAAGCAGCCAGGCTAGGGCAGGCGACGACCCCTCGGCCGCCCCGTCGCACCGCGCGCGTCAGCTCGCGCGGGCGCCCTTCGGCACGAAGTCGGCCCGCTGGTTGCTCGTCTCGTCGAGCAGCCGCCGGACCGCCGCCTTCTCGATCAGCCAGCGGCCGCCCGGGCGCATGGCCGGGATCACGCCGTCGCGCAGCCAGCCGAGGATCGCCGGCCGGCTCTTCTGGAACAGCTCCATGAGGTCGCGGTGCGTGAGGTGGTCGGGGTAGGCGTCGAGCGGATGCGGGTACGGCTCGTGCGGCGGCACCGGCACGGTCGACGTCGACTCCAGCCACTCGCGCACCTCGGAGCGGAACGCGATCCACGAGTGCGAGATGCGGTAGCCGGGGATGGTGCCCTTCGCGAACCAGAGGCTCACGGTCGTCTGCCCGATCTGCAGGATCCGCTGCAGGTCCGCCGACCGCAGGGTCGCCGGCAGCGCGTCCCAGGTGTCGTCGTCTGCCATGGGCGGATGCTGCTCCGGTCGTATCGGGCGCGGGATGCTCGAATTTACCCGCCTGAGCAATTATCGCCGGAGGTCCCCCGTGCACCGCAACCCCGCCGGTCTCACGCGGACGCATGCCGGCACTCCCCGCCGCAGAGCGTCACGCCGAACGCGGCGAAGAACGCCTCCGGATCCACGTAGCCGCTCACCGGCGCCCCCTGCGTCTGCGACTGCGGCAGCCCGCTGACGTGCGGGTCGGTGGATCCCGCGACGTCGATGCGGATGTCGAGGTGGCACCCGGTGGACGGGCCGTTCGACCCCACCTTGCCGATCTCCTGGCCGGGCGTCACGGCGTCGCCGACGTGGACCTCCATGTCCGGCTCGTACATGTGCAGGTAGCTGATCGTGTAGCCCGCCGCCGACCGGATCGACACCGTGTAGCCGCCCGCGGTCGTCACGCTGCCTGCCTGCGCGGCGAGCACGGGCGAGCCGCACGAGTAGCCGCTCCGCCCGGAGGACGTCCCCGTCTCGCGCGTCTGGTAGTCGTTCGCCGGGTGCCACGAGGAGGCGCCCGCGGTCGGGCTCTCGCGCGGTCCGTACCCGGAGGTCTGGTCGAAGGGCGCCTTCAGCGGGAGCACGGTGCCGCCGGCGGAGCACCCGCCGGCGGGCGCGGGCGTGGCCGAGGGATCCGGCGTGCCGGACGCGACGGGGGTCGCCGCCGGAGCTGCGGCCGCGGCGCCCGACAGCTGCGCGACCACGTCCTCGGCCGGCTGCTGGAACTTGCGGTAGTGGTACGGGTCCTTGTTGATCTGCACCTCGTGGATCGCGAGCGTCGGCTCGAGCGACTCCCACCCCTTCACGGTCTGCAGGCGGGCGAGGAACAGCTTCGCGCTCGAGGTCGGATCCATCCGCTCCTGCACGGAGCCCCAGGACGACTGCTGCTGGAAGAGCCCGATCGAGTCGGCGATGGATCCGTCGGGATTCACCGCGTCGTCGCCGTAGTCGATGGCGCGCAGCGACGACTCGCCCATCGCCGCCATGACCCCGAGCACCTGCGCCTGCCGGGACAGGCCGAGCCCGGCGGCGGCGTCCATGATCGCGGCGGCGTTGTCGAGCTGGTCGCCCGAGTAGCCGTCGACGGGCGTGCGCGGCCCGGTCGACGAGGACGCCGCGCCCTGCGTCGTGCACGCCGACGCGTCGTCGCCGCCGAAGCCGAAGAGCACCAGGAAGACGATCATCCCCATCAGCGCCGCGGGCGTGCCGATGAGGATCAGTACCCCCTTCCCGGCGCCGTTCACTTGTCGCGGACGGCCTGGATCTCGTCCGCCAGCCACGGAGCCGTGGTCGACGAGCGGACGAGGGCGACGTCGTAGTCGCCGTCGTCCGTTGGCACGCGCACGATGAGCGCGTAGGCGGTGGGCGCGGGCATCACCGTGCCGGTGCCGGTGACCGCGTGGGCCGTGAGCCGCGACGGGATCGTGGGCACGAACGCCACCGCGCCGCGCTGGGACAGGAGCGGCGTCATCTGCCGCTCCCACTCGGCCTCCGTGATGCCCGGCTGCGCGTAGGTGCGCATGACCCGGTCGGCCGCGGCGAGCGCCGACGCCCGCGATGCCGCGTCCGCCGTGGGCTCGGGCTCCGCGGCGGCGCCGTCGTCCGTCGCGCCCGGGGAGGAGGGACCTGCGTCCCCGGCGCCGCCGCCGGTCGTGCCGTCCGTCGTGGCGGCGCCGGACGAGGGGGCCGGATCCACGGGGCTCCCGTCGTCGTGCAGGGTGACGCTCGCGCATCCGGCGGCCCCGAGGGCGAGGGCGGCGGCGAGCGCGACGGCGCCCGCCGCGCGGACGACGGACGACCGCGCGACGCCCGCCCGCATCAGAGGCCCCGCGCCACGGCCGCCCCCGCGCGGAGCCAGGCCCGCTGCGTGGACGCCCGGAGCGCGCCGTAGTTGAGGACGTCCGCGCCGAGCGCCGGGTCGTACGGCACCGTCACCACGTCGCGCGCGAGGGGCGCGAAGCCGTCGGAGATCTTCGCGAGCTCGGCGGGGGCCAGGTCGTGCTTGTGCGCGCTGACCACCACGACCGCGCGCTCCGCGAGATCCGCGAAGTGGCCGCCGCGCTCGGCGAGCCCCTCGATCAGCAGCGCCGCCGACTCCGCCGCCTTGGCCTCGCCGATGGTCGGCACCACGATCTGGTCGGCCCGCTCGATGGCGCGCAGCCACATCGGGTCGGTCTCGTCGTTCCCCGAGTCGATGAGCACCAGCCGGTAGAACTTCGCGGCGACCGCGTGGATGAGGTCGACCGTGGTGTCGTCGAACCGCTGCTGCGTGGCGAGCACCTCGGGCTTCGAGCGGAGCACGTCGTAGCGGTCGCGGGTCTGGTGGTGCACGAAGTGCGCGAGGTCGGCGGACTGCGCGCCCGTGCCGAGGAGCCGGTCGACCTGCGGCAGGAGGTCGAGGATGCTCGCGTCGTGCGGCCCCTGCTCCGTGCTCCAGCCGAGGGTGCCGCGCGTCTGGTTGTTGTCCCAGGCGAGGACCCCCGCTCCGCCGTGCCGCGCGAAGACGGACGACAGGCAGATGGTGGTCATGGTCTTGCCCACGCCGCCCTTGCCGTTGACGACCGCGACCGTGCGGGGGCCGGGCCAGTGCTGGCTGACGAGGCGGGTCCACTCGCGCTCGAGGCGCTCGGCCTCGGACGGCGACATGCGGATCCCGAGCCGCGTGAGGGTGCCGCGCACGCCCTGCGTGGCCGGCTCCTCCACCTCCTCGCGCGTGAGGAAGGACTGGCGGGCGGCGCGCCGGGTGAGCGGCGGATCGGCGACGGCGGCCGGGCCGGGCGCGACCGCGGCGGGGACGGTCGGCGCGGGGGCGATGGACGTCGCGGCTGCCGCAGGCGCGGCCGCGGTCGGCGGCACGACCGCGGGCTCCGCGATCGCGTCCGTGCGGTCGAGCTCGCTGAGCGCCTCGACCGTGCCGTCGGGCCCGACGGCGAGCGCCTGGGATCCGAAGCGGTCGCGCGTCGTGAGGCGCACCGCCCGCTGCATCTGCTCGGCGATGGCGCGCACGCTCATCACGATGCCGCGGCGGATGTCGTCCTCCGCCGCCTCCGCGAAGGGCGTCGCGACGCCGTTGACGGTGAGCATCCCGGTGGCCCGGCCGCCGATGGTGGGCGTGATGGTGGCGTCGATGCGGGGGAAGGCGGGCACGGTCGGGGCGTCGGTCATCTGCGGCTCTCGGTGAGGGGGCGTCATGCGGGTCGTGCGGAGGGAGATGCCGGCGTCCCGTGTGGAGAGCCGGCCCGCGCGAGCGGCGGTGCCCGCCAGGATCGACGTCGGCGAGACAGTCTCATGGAAAATGCGAGCAGGGGCAAGCACTTGCGTCTGTGCAAGCACTTTGACAGCATCACCGTGCAGCGTCCTGCCATCCCCCGCCCGGTGGATCACGCGTGAGGCGAGCACGAGACCCTTCGGGTGGGATGGGCAGGGCATGAGCGACAGCGGCAATCCGTGGGTGGTCGGCGCGCCCGCCGTCGTCGACACCCCGGCGTCCGACGCCCCTCCCCTCACCCGACGCGAGCGCCTCCGCGGACCCCGCGCGCCCCAGCCGGCCACCGTCGCCGCGCCCGCGGCAGCCGACCGCCTGCCCGTCCGGCGCGCGGACGGGACCGCCGGTCTCTGGTGGGTGGGCGCCCACGGCGGCGCGGGCGAGACGACGCTCGAGCGCCTCGCTCCCGGATCCCGCGCCGCCGGCCACGCCTGGCCCACTCCTGCCGCAGGATCCCCCGCTTCGCGCGTGGTCGTCGTCGCCCGCACCGACCACTCCGGCCTCCTCGCGGCGCAGCGGGTCGCCCGCGAGTGGGCGTCCGGGCAGGTCGCGGGCCTCGTCGACCTCGTCGGCCTCGTGCTCGTGGCGGACGCCCCGGGCCGCCGCCCCAAGGAGCTCCGCCAGCTCGAGCAGCTCGTCGCCGGCGGGTACCCGCGCGCGTGGACCATGCCGTGGATCGACGCGTGGCGCCTCGGCCCCGCGGATCCCGCCGACATGGGCCGCGAGCACCAGCGGCTCCTCGCCGACCTGCAGCTCACCGCATCCCCCCGCTAGTCCCCCCCCTTCCACGAGAGGCCCTCATGTCCCCCACGCTCCTCGCGCTCGACGCCGTCCACCAGGCGTCCGCGCACATCCACCACGCCATGGACGCCGTCGCCATCGACGTGCCCAACGGCGACGCCCAGGCGCCCGCCGACTGGACCGAGAAGTTCGGCCGCATCATCGGCATCGCCAAGTGGGTGCTCCTCCCCCTCGCGGTGCTCTCCCTCATCGCGACCGGCGCGATGCTCTTCCGCAACAACCGGCACGAGGGCGGCGAGATCCAGGAGCGCCTCATCAAGATCTGCTTCGGCCTCTTCCTCGGGCTCGGCGCCGCGTCGCTCGTGAGCTTCGTGATCGCGTAGCGCGACCGCCGACTCCCCGCCCGCACCGCCCGCTCCCCCGAGAGGATCCCCATGAGCACCCCCGCCACGCCCTTCCACAAGCGCCCGCTCTGGATCGCCATCGCGGCCTTCCTCGCCCTCGTCCTCGTGGCCGGTGGCATCGCCGCGGCGACGGGCGCGTTCTCGGGCGGCGGGACGCCGGCCGCTGCGCCGACGAGCGACGCGGCGGCCTCCGAGCCGGAGACGTCCGCCTCACCGAGCACACCCGCGCTGCCGGACGGCGCCGCCTCCGTCTGCGGCCTCCCGGGATACGAGGAGACGAGCTCGCTGGACACCGCGCCCGCGACGACCTGGAAGCTCGTCGGCACGGTCGCTGTGCCCGACGATCCCGAGGGAGCAGGCCCGGGCCGGACCGACTCGGGCGGGCTGCGCACGTGCTACGCGCACACCGCAAAGGGCGCACTGTACGCGGTCGTCAACTACATGGGGCAGTCGACCGACGGACGGCTGAGGACGCGCATCGCCGACCTTGCCGCCCAGGGTCCTGGCAAAGCGGCAGCAGCCAAGTCGCTCGCTTCCCCCAGCTCGTCCTCGGACGGACGTCTCCAGGTCGCCGGTTTCAAGATCTCGGCGTATTCGGGCTCCGAGGCGACCGTCGACGTGGCCACCGCGATCACGAGCAAGGGCGGCGCCCTCGTCAGCTTCCCGATCGTCATGCGGTGGGAGGACGGCGACTGGAAGATCGAGCTCGCCGACGACGGCACGCTCCCGCTCGACCCCTCGCAGATCCAGAGCTTGGGCGGCTACATCCCGTGGGCCGGGGCCTGACATGTCCTGCGGGTTCGGCGATCTGGTGGGCTGCGGGACCGATGCGATCGCATCGGCCATCGAGCAAGGCGCGAAGAACACGCTCGAACAGCTGATGGACGCCGCGCTCGAGACCTTCGGCAAGGTCGTCGCATCCCTCGGCACCATGTGGGTTTACATACCGGGGCCGCAGTTCACGAAGGGCGAGGGCTCGACCGTCGGCTACGAGCCGAACTCGACCGTCACCGGCGACTTCGACACCCTGCTCGGGTACGTCGCGTGGATCGGGCTCGTCGTGGCAGTCCTCTCGATCATCGGGTTCGCGATCCTCTACATGCGCGCCCGATCCTCGGAGACGGGCATGGACGCCCTCGGGCGGCTCGGGCTGGTGCTCGGCGGCGTCTTCCTCATCACCAGCGCGTCGTCGCTGGTCGCCTGGGTCATTCCGAAGACGGCTCCGGACGGATCCACCACAGCCGTGGGGTTCCTGCAGAACTCCACCTGGTTCCTCGTCCTCGCGATGGCGGTCGGGTCGGTGATCCTCGCGGGCATCCGGCTGGTGTGGACACAGCGGGCGGAGCCGGTCCGCGAGCTGCTCAGGTCCCTGGTCACCCTCGTGATGGTCTCCACCATCGGGCTCACGGTGATCCAACTGGCCGTCCGGCTCGGTGACGCCTTCGCGGTCGGCGTGCTGAACGCGGCGACCAAGTGCGATGTGGCGGACGTCGGCGGCAACTGCTTCGGCAGCAACATCGCGCTCATGATGCAGCTCACCGCGCAGTCGCCCTTGGGGACGATCGGGGTCCTGATCCTCGCCCTCATCGCGATCCTCATCTCGTACGTGCAGATCGCCATGATGATCGTCCGGTCGGCGATGCTGGTCCTCCTCGCCGGGATCCTGCCGCTCACCGCGAGCTTCACGAACACGCCGACGGGGAACCAGTGGTTCCGCAAGTCGCTCGGATGGCTGACCGCGTTCATCCTCTACAAGCCGGCAGCCGCCCTCGTCTACGCCGCCGCGTTCCGCCTCATCGGCACCGACCTGTTCGCGAAGGACGGGCAGGGAATCTGGGCCGTGCTCACCGGGGTCGCGCTCATGCTCATCGCGCTCATCGCGCTTCCTGCGCTCATGCGCTTCATCGCGCCGATGGTCGCGCCTGCGGGCGGGGTGTCGGGCGCAGCCGTCGCGGGCGCCGTGATGGGCGGGGCCGGCGAGGCCGCGTCCGGGGCGATCAAGCAGGCCGGATCCATGGCGAGCAGGTCGAGCGGCGGAGGCGGCGGATCCGCTTCCGGTCCCTCCGGAGCAGCCAACGCGAGCGCCGGCGCACGCAGCGGCACCGCCGCCAAGGGCGCGGCCGCCGGAGCCAAGGCCGGCGCCGGGGCGAGCGGCGCGGCAGCGGGCGGTGCCGCCGGCGGAGCGGCCGCCGCGGGAGCAGCGGTCGCCGGCCCCGTCGGGCTCGCCGCGCTCGGCGTGGCGAAGGTCGCCGAGGGCGCCAAGAAGGCCGCGCACGCCACCAAGGGCGCCGTCGAGGACGCCGCGGGAGAGGGCCCCTCGGGGGCCAGGTAGGGACACGGATCCATGAGCGCCATCGAGGGCCGCGCCACCGCGCGCACGTACGGCAACTGGCGGAAGCCGCGCACCCGCGGCGTCGGCGGGCTCGGCATGTTCCCGACGATGTTCGGGTTCGCCGGGGCCGTGATGGTCATCATCGTCGCCACCAACAAGGGACTCGTCGCCGGGGTGATCACGGCGGCGGTGTTCGCCGGCGTGCTCGCGGCGGTCGCGGTCAAGGACAAGCACGGGGAGTCGGGGATGATCCGGATCATGAACCGCGCGGGCTGGCTGTTCGCCCGCAACCGCGGCGCGCACCTCTACCGCTCGGGGCCGCTGGGCTTCGCGGAGTGGGGCACGGCGCAGCTGCCGGGTCTCGCCGCGGGATCCCGCCTCACCGAGTGGAAGGACTCCTACGGGCGGCCGTTCGCGCTCATCGAGGTGCCGTCGACCAACGACTTCACGGTCGTGCTGGGGGCCGAGCCCGACGGATCCGCGCTGGTGGACCAGGAGCAGGTCGACATCTGGGTGGCCGAGTGGGGCTCCTGGCTCGAGGCGCTCGCCGACGAGCCCGGCCTCGTGGCCGCGTCCGTCACGCTCGAGACCGCGCCGGACACCGGCACGCGGCTGGCCTCGGAGGTGCTCGGGCGCATCGACGACCGCGGGTCCGAGTTCTCGAAGAGCGTGCTGCGGAAGATCGTGGCCACCTACCCGGCGGGCGCCGCGACCATCAAGGCGTACGTGGCCATCACCTTCGCGGGCGCCACGCGCACCGGCGCCGCCCGCCGCAGCCCCGAGGAGGTCGGCCGCGAGCTCGCCTACCGGCTGCCCGGCCTCACCTCGGGCCTGTCCTCCACGGGAGCGGGAGCCGCCCGGCCGCTCACGGCGCAGGACCTGTGCGAGGTCGTGCGCATCGCCTACGACCCGGCCGCCGCGATCCTCATCGACCAGGCCAACTCCGCCGGCCAGGCGACCGAGCTGTACTGGCCGGAGGTCGGGCCCACCGCGCACCAGGCCGCGTGGGACTCCTACCGGCACGACTCGGCGCTCTCCGTGTCGTGGATGATGTCGCAGGCGCCGCGCGGGAACGTGGGCGAGTCGATCCTGTCGCGCCTGCTCGCGCCGCACCGGCACATCGCCCGCAAGCGCGTGACCATGCTCTACCGGCCCATCGACCCGGCCCGGGCCGCCGCCATCGTCGAGGCCGACAAGCGCGACGCCGAGTTCCTCGTCGGGTCCACCAAGAACCCGACGGGCCGGTCGCGCAAGGACGTCATCGCGGCCTTCGCGAACGAGTCCGAGGAGTCGGGCGGCGCGGGCCTCGTGAACTTCGGGATGGTCGTGACGGCCACCGTCCAGGATCCGGCCACCATCGAGGACGCGCGCGCCGCCGTCGACAGCCTCTCCGCGCAGGCCCGCATCCGGCTGCGCGTGGTGCACGGCTCGCAGGACTCCGCGTTCGCGGCCGGTCTCCCGCTCGGCCTGGTGCTGCCGCGGCACCTCGCCATCCCGCACGACATCCGGGACCAGCTGTGATCCGCCGCCGACGCACCCGGTGCCGCCCGGCCGCGTCGGCGGTCGCCGCCCGCCACGAGAGGAGCCGCCGTGCCCGCGCTTGACCAGGGATCCCGCAAGGTCGCCACCCGCCGCACCCGGAAGCTGGCCGCCGAGGCGGCCCGCGCGGCGTCGGAGGCCGAGGCCCGTCCCGAGGTGCCGCGGCCGACCCGGGCGGAGCGCCGCGCCCTCCGCACGGCCGCCCGCTCCCACCGCCGCCCCTCCCCGCGCGGCTGGCTCGGCCGCGCCCGCGGCGAGACCGTGCTCGTGCAGCCCGCCCCGGAGTGGCGCGGCACCACCGTGCAGGTGTGCGGGCTGTGGCCGTACGCCGTGGGATCCAGCAGCCCCATCAGCGGCGTGCCGCTCGGCCTGCACCTCGACACGGGCGCGACCGTGTGCGCCGACCCGATCTCGTGGTTCCAGTCCGGGATCATCTCGAACCCGTCGATCTTCGCCCTCGGCCTCCCCGGCCTCGGCAAGTCGACCCTCATCCGCCGCATGTGCGTGGGCGGCGACGGCATGGGCTACCTGCCGCTCGTGCTCGGCGACCTCAAGCCCGACTACGTCGACATGGTGCACGCGCTCGACGGCCAGGTCATCACTCTCGGTCGCGGGCGCGGGCACCTCAACGTGCTGGATCCGGGCGGCGCGATCGAGGCCGCCGAGCAGCTGCGCGCCGCGGGCTTCGAGCAGGAGCGGCAGCGCCTCATCGCCGACGCGCACGGCCGCCGCAACACGATGGTCTCGTCGCTGCTCACGATCCTCCGCAAGCAGGCGCCCGACGACGTGGAGGAGTCGATCATCGACGCGGCCCTGCGCGTGCTCGACGACGAGTTCCCGGGCGTTCCCGTGCTCGCCGACCTGCTGCGCGTGATCCAGGACGCCCACCCCGCCGTGCGCGACGTGGCGGTGGACCGCGGCGACCTCGGGCGCTACCAGGAGATCACCCGCGGGCTCGAGGCCAGCCTCATCAGCCTCACGCGCGGCGGTCGGCTGGGCGAGATCTTCGCGCAGCAGACCGACGTCGCCATGCGGCACGACCGGCCCGTGGTCTACGACGTGTCGTCCATCGACGAGTCGGACACCGACCTCCAGGCCGCCGTGCTCCTCGCCTGCTGGTCGCAGGGCTTCGGCACGGTGAACGTGGCGACCGCCCTCGCTGACGCGGGCCTCCAGCCCCGGCGGCACTACCTGATCGTGATGGACGAGCTGTGGCGCGCGCTCCGCGTGGGCAAGGGCATCGTCGACCGCATCGACTCGCTCACGCGCCTCAACCGGCAGCGGGGCGTGGGGCTCGCGATGATCACGCACACCATGTCCGACCTCCTCGCGCTCGCCGACGAGCAGGACCGGATGAAGGCGCGCGGCTTCGTCGAGCGCGCCGGCATGGTCGTCGCGGGCGGCCTGCCGCGCGCGGAGATGTCGATGCTCACGCAGGCGGTCGCCCTGTCGCGCTCGGAGCAGGACCTCGTGATGTCGTGGCAGAACCCGCCCGGCTGGTCGCCCGACCAGGAGCCGCCGGGCCGCGGGCGGTTCCTCATCAAGGTCGGCGGGCACCCGGGGATCCCCGTGCACGTGGAGCTCACGGAGGAGGAGCGGCACATCAACGACACCAACAAGGCGTGGCACGCGACCGAGTCGTTCCCGGAGCCGGACGAGGCGTCGACCCGTCCGTCGGAGCCGCCGCTGTCGGCCGTCGAGGCCGCCGAGCCCGAGGCCGTCGAGGCCGGCGCCGCATGAGCTCCGAGCGCACCAACCGCCGCGCCGAGCCGGGGCGCGCGAACCCGGGCACGGTCATCGCGACGTGGGCCATCGGCATCGCCGCCGGGCTCCTCGCGTCCGCGTGGGCGGGGCTCGCCGCGGCGCGCGCGCTCACGGGGGCGGGGGCGCCGCTGCCCGGGGATCCGCTCGCCGTCGCCATCGCGCTGAAGAAGGGCGAGGTCGCGTGGACCCCGCTGGCCGTCGTGATCGCCGTCGCCGTCGCCGCGCTGCTGACGGCGCTCACGGTCGCCGTCGCGCGCGCCGTCCGCCGCCTCGGCCGCGGCCGCACGCGCGTGGACCGCAGCGCCCGCTACCTCGCCTCCGTGTCCGACCTCGACGAGCTGCGCGAGCGCACATCGCTCGCGAAGGCCGCCCGCCTCGGCGTGCCCGGCCGCCCCGGGCTGCCGCTCGGCCGCGACCTCCGCTCGGGTGGCATGCTCTACGCCTCGTGGGAGGACGTGGTCGTCGGCATCGCCGGCCCGCGCGTCGGCAAGACGACCTCGCTCGTGGTGCCGGCGATCCTCGCGGCGCCCGGCGCGCTCGTCACCACGTCGAACAAGCCCGACGTCGTGCGCGCCACCCGCGACCTGCGCGCCGGCGTCGGCACCGCGTGGGTGTTCGACCCGCAGCAGGTCGTGGACGAGGAGCCGACCTGGTGGTGGGATCCGCTCTCCTCCGTCACCGACGACACCTCCGCCGCGAAGCTCGCCGGGCACTTCGCCGCGGGATCCCGGGAGGCCGACGACCGCGGCGACGCCTTCTTCGACGCGGCCGGCAAGGACCTCCTCACGGGCCTCCTCCTCGCCGCCGCGCTCGACCGCCGGCCCATCACGGACGTGCTCGGCTGGCTCACGGATCCGGACGAGCGCGAGATGGTGGGCATCCTCCGCCGCGGCGGGTACCCGCTCATCGCGGACGACGTCGAGAGCGCCTCGCGCACCTCGCCCCGCCAGCGCGACGGCGTGTACGCGACCGCCCGGAAGATGGCGTCGTGCGTGCGCAGCAGCCGCATCAACCGGTGGATCACGCCGGCCGGCGGCGACGCGGCCGCGGATCCCCGCCCCCGGCTCGACCCCGACGCCTTCGTGCGCTCCACCGACACGCTGTACTCGCTGTCGGTGGAGGGCGAGGGCACGGCCGCCCCGCTCGTGACGGCGCTCACGGTCGCGATCGTCGAGGCCGCCGAGCGCCTCGCCCGCACGCAGCCGGGCGGTCGCTTGACGACGCCGCTCGTGTGCGTGCTCGACGAGGCCGCGAACGTGTGCCGGTGGAAGGAGCTGCCCGACCTGTACTCGCACCTCGGCTCGCGCGGGATCCCCGTCCTGTCGATCTTCCAGTCGTACGCGCAGGGCGTCGACGTGTTCGGCCGCGAGGGCATGCGCAAGCTCTTCAGCGCCGCGAACGAGGTCGTGTACCTCGGCGGCGTGAAGGAGGCCGAGTGGCTGCGGGAGCTGTCCGAGCTCATCGGCGACTACGACCACGAGACGGTCTCCAGCTCGACGACGCGCGGCGTGCGGTCCACGAGCGTGCAGAACGACCGGCGCCGCATCCTCGACACCTCCGAGCTCGCCGAGCTGCCCCGCGGCCGCGCCGTGCTGCTCGCGTCGGGCGTGCGCGCGTCGATGATCGCGACCGTGCCGTGGATGGACGGGCCCGAGGCCGCCGTGATCCGCGCCTCGCTCGCCGCCGCCGACGCCCGCGCGGTCGCCGGCCCGGCTCCGGCACAGGCACCGGCACCGGGGGCCGCGTCGTGACGGACGCGTTCGGCTGGGGCGACGCGCCCGCCGCCGCATCCGCCACCGCCGCGCAGGTCTTCCCCGACGTCGACGCGTTCGTCCGCGGCTTCCTCGCGCCCGCCTACCGCCGCGAGGTGAGCCCGCGCGGCGAGAGCCGGTGGGATCCCGAGTGGTGGCGCCACCCCGAGGCCGTCGCGCGGCTCGAGGCGCTCCACCTCGCGTGGGAGGCGCTGCGGCTCGAGGGCGCGACCGGCATGAGCGTCTGGTGGCGGGATCACGCGGACTACCACCTCGCCGTCCTCATGGGCCCGACCGGCCCCTTCGCGCGCACCTCCGCCACCACCGAGGCCGGGGAGCCGCTGCCGTGCGCGCCGCGGCCGGACCCGGAGCCGGATCCGGAGCCGGATCCGGAGCCGGATCCGGCCGGAGCCGCGTCGTGAGGCGCGAGGTGCCGGGCTGGTTCCGGCTGCTGCTGTGCTGGCCCGCGCTGCTCGTGCTCGGGATGGGGCTGCTCGCGCTCCTGACCGCGGCGGCGGATCCGTCGGTGCTCACCCGACCCGCGACGCTCATCCCCGGGCTCGTGCTCCTCCTCCTCTGCGTCGCGGCGGTGCGGACCCTGATCCGCGGCGCGCGCGTGCTCCAGGGGATGGTCCGGGGAGCGCAGCACGAGCTCGCCCGACCGGCCCGCGAGGCCGCGGCGGCGCAGGACCTCGCGGTCCGCAGCGCGGCCGGCTGGGTGGAGGCGTGCCGTCTCCGCGCGTCGCTGCTGCGCGGCGAGCGCCCGCCCGGCTTCCCCGTCTGGGACGTCGTCGCCGAGCCCGGCGAGGTGTTCCTCTACGACGTGCAGGCGGACTACGAGCGGTACTACGGGCAGGACGTCACGTACACGCGATCCAGCGGGTTCCTCGTCGGGAGCCCCGCGTTCGTGCTCGGAGGGATGGCGGTCGCGGCCCTCGGGAACGCGTCCCGGCGGAGCGCGGCCGAGGCGCGGGCCGCCGAGCAGTGGCGCGAGCTGCAGCCCGTGCGGCTCGTGATCTCCGACCGCCGCCTCCTCTGCCAGGTCGGCGGCCGCTGGCTCGCGTTCTGGTACGCGGGCATGACGGCGGTCTACCCCGAGGTGCGCGAGTGGGCGCTCGTCTGCCAGTTCCCCGACGTCGAGCCGCTCCGCCTCCGCGGCGTCGACGCCCCCATCGCCGCGGTGCTCACCGTGCTCGGTACCCAGGGCCTCGACGCGCTGCGCGACCACCCGAGCCTGCAGGCGCTGGGGGCGGTCGAGTCCTGAGGGCCGGGCCGCGGTCGGCTCAGGAAGTGGCGCCGCCCGCGTAGCGCACGCACACCGCCGACACGTCGTCGCCGACAGTGCCGCGCGCGGCGGCCGCGGCGGCCGCGTCCGCGATGCGGCCGACCGTCTCGGCGGCGTCCGCGGCCGTGCGCACCAGGTCGATGAGCGGCGCGACCGAGTCGAGGGATCCGTCGAAGAGGTCGAGCGCGCCGTCGGTGAACGCGAGGAGCCGGTCGCCGGGCCGCAGCTCGCCGGTTCGCGCCGCCCACGAGGCGCCCGGCACCACGCCGAGCGGCAGGCCGAGCGCCGGCAGCATCTCGTGCGCGCCGTCCGCGCGGATCACCACCGTGAGGCCGTGGCCGCCGTCGGCGTACGCGAAGCGGCCGGTGGATCCGTCGACGCGGCAGTGCAGGAACGTCGCGAACGTCTCGGTCGCGTCGAGGTCGGCCTGGAGCTGGGCCTGCACCGCGGTGACGGTGCCCGCGGCATCCGGACCGCGGTGCGCCTGGAAGCCCGATCGCACGGCCGACGCCAGGATCGCCGCGCCCGCGCCCTTGCCCATCACGTCGGCGATGGTCACGTGCAGGCCGTCGGCGTCCTCGCCCCACGCGTAGAAGTCGCCACCCACGCCGCGGGCCGGGCGGCTGATGCCGGCGAGGTCGAAGTCGGGCCAGAGCGGCCGGTCGACGGGCAGGAGCCGGCGCTGGATGTCGCCCGCGAGCTCCTCGTCCCGGCTGTCGCGGAGCTCGCGCTCCACCCAGGCGCCCATCTCGTCGAGCAGCTTCTCCTGGTCGGGCGCGAGCTCGCGCGGCTCGGTGTCGACGAGGCAGAGCGTGCCGACGGTCTGGCCGCCGGAGAGCAGCGGGCGGCCGGCGTAGAAGCGGATGTGGCGGGGGCCGGTGACCGTGGTGCGCTCGGCGAAGCGCGCGTCCTGCGTCGCATCGGGCACCACGAGGATGCCGGACGAGCGGATCGCGACGTCGCAGAACGACTGCGTGCGGTCCGACAGCAGGGAGACGCCCGCGGGCTGCGGCGACTTCGTGAACTGCTCGGCGTCGTCCACCAGGTTGATCTCGGCCACCGGCACGCCGAACAGCTCGCGCGCGACGCGCGTGACGCGGTCGAAGCGCTCCTCCGCGGTGGATCCGACGAGCCGCAGGTCGTGCACGGCCCGGAGGCGCGCCTCCTCGGCGGAACCGCGCGCGGTGTCCGCGTCGCGGGTGGCGCGACCGGCGGGATCCGAGCCGCCCTGGCGCGCGACGGGTTCCTGCATGGCCATGTGCCCCCCTGGTGGATCCGGCGACGCTCGCGTCGGGCGGGGTGCCGCCCGCCGCACGATCCCCCCAGATCGCGGCGCCTGCTTCGAGTGTATGCGCTGGTCTTCGGAGCCCTCCCCGGATGCGGAGGGCCCGACGCGCGACCCGCTCACGCCTCGCGGCGCAGCACCACCACGGTCACGTCGTCCGGGTTCGCCTGACCGGCGGCGAGCGCCGTGATCCGCCGCACCAGCTCGTCCGCCGACGAGGACGCGCGCGCGAGCTCGGCCACCCGGTCGACCGCGCGGAGGGTGCCGTCGTAGAGGTCGAGCACGCCGTCGCTGAAGGTGACGATGAGGTCGCCGGGGCCGAGCGCGACCTCGTGCGACCGCCAGCCGGCCGCCCCCGGCACGCCGACGGGCAGGTCCGTGGACTCCAGCCGCTCGTGCGTGCCGTCCGCGCGCACCAGCGCGGACAGGCCGTGGCCCGCGTCGGCGTAGAGGACGGTGTTGTCCTCGGCGCGCACGCGGGCGTGGAACACGGTGGCGAAGGAGGCCGCCGCGCTCATCTCCGCGGTGAAGCAGTCGGCGGTGCGCTCGATGGCGGCGACGGGATCCGGCACGTTCTTCGCGCTGCGCACGACCGCGCGCGCGGTGGCCGCGATGATCCCCGCGCCCACGCCCTTGCCCATCACGTCGCCGAGGGTGAAGGCCAGCCCTTCGCGCACCGGGTACCAGTCGAAGAAGTCGCCTCCCACGGCCTTGGACGGCAGGCACGCGCCCGCGACCTGGTACCCGTCGAGCGGCACGCTCGTCTTCGGCAGGAGCGCCCGCTGCACGATGGACGCGCGGGTCAGCTCCTCCTCGCTCACCCGCTCCCGGGCGCGCGACTCCTCGAGGCTGAACCGGGTGCGCCGCGACAGCTCGTTGACCACGAGCGCCGCGACCGCGAAGGCCAGGGCGCTGAAGAACCCGCGCCACAGCTCGTTCGCGTTCTGCCCGCCGAGCCGGAGGAGGAGCGGCAGGCCGAGCGACACGTAGGTGCCGACGAACGCGACGAGCACGTTCCAGCGGCTCGGGTTCAGACTGAACCAGACGACCGGGAGGATCACCAGGGATCCGAACACGGACGCGCTCTCGCCCGTCCCGATCCGCAGCAGGCCGACGGCGAGGAAGTCGAGGGCGGGCACGACGACGGCGAAGCGCGCGAGGTCGTGGCGCAGGGTGACGACGACGGCGAGCAGGGTGCCGACCACGAGGATCGCGCAGGACACGAGGAGCGCGCGCGGCGCCGTGATCCCGATCGTGGGCACGGCCACGCTGGTGAGCACCGCGAGCGCGAAGAGCACCAGCATCGGCAGCTGCTTGAGCGCGGGGGTGGGGCCGGACGTGCCGGCGGATCCCGTCCGGGCGGCGGACTCGGGGATCCAGGCCGCGCGGCCGACCCACGCGGGCAGCGAGAGTGCGGCGAGCCGTGGCGCGCGCGCGGGCGAGACCATCAGGACGCCTCGGGCTCGATCCGGGTCCGGCGCACGCTCCAGACGTTCTCGCCGCCGACCCGCTCGTAGGTCAGCTCGTCGCAGAGCATCTGCACCATCGCGAGGCCGCGGCCCGACTCGGCTTCGGCGCCCGGCATCTCGCGCGGGACGAGGCGGAAGTCGCCCGGCTCGGATCCGTCGCGCAGCCGCGCGCGCATCACGCCGTCGTCGACCGTGACGCTCACCTCGCACGTGACGCCCTGGCCGTTGTCGGCGTGCTCGATCACGTTGGACGCGAGCTCGATGAGCGCGGTCTCGAAGGCCATGCGGTCGAGCGCGCCCACGTCGGGGCGGTCGTCCCAGAGGCCGGCGACGAGCTCGTGGACGGCGTCGACGTCGTCGGGCGGGGACTGGAGCGTGAGGCTGCGGGTGGTCTCAGTCACGGTAGGCCGCCTCGGCCGTGGGGGTGGAGATCAGCACCCGGTCGAGGTTGGAGAGCTGCAGCACCATCGACACCTGCGGGCCGGGCGCCGAGATGCGGAGGTCACCGCCGGTGTCGCGCGCCGCGCGGAGGCCCGCGATGAGGGCGCCGAGGCCGGAGGAGTCGATGAAGTCGACGCCGGCCAGGTCGACGACGATGCGCGCGGGGGCGGGATCCAGCGCGTCGTGGATCGCCTGCCGGAGCTCGGGGGCCGCGGCCATGTTGAGCATCCCTGCTGCGGTGACGACGGTGACGTCGTCCTCGCGTCGTGCGGTGGCGGTCGTGAGCGCCATGTGTCTCCCCCTCGGATGGTGCGGTGCGCCGGTCTCGTCATCCCCCGATGCGGCCGACGGGCGGCGTCGGTCCCGTGCGGTCCCCCGCCCGGATCCCCTGACTCCGCTGCGATCATCCTCTCATCCATCGCCCGAGGAAATACGATGGGTGCTCCGGCGTCCCGTCGCATGTCCGCGCGGCGCATCCGACTGGCGACGCCGCCCGCGCCCCGTTACGGTGCGGCTGACCCCACGCACGAGCACGGCCGCACCGGCCGCACGAGGAGAGACCGTGTCGACCGCACCCGAGCACGTCCCGACCGAGCGCCGCATCACCCGGCTGGCGATCGAGACCTCCATCGGCCTGGCCTGGAACGCCGAGGGCGAGCTCCGCGGGCTGCCTCCGCTGGCCTGGCAGCTCGGCGGCCCGTGGGAGGGCGTGCACTTCTCGGGCGACGCCGACGCGTACGCGCCCGAGGTGCGGCGCGACGTCATCGAGTCGTGGATCGCCGGGCTCGGCCTCGCCGACGCCATCGACCTCACCGACGGCCCGCTCGCGCGCCGCGGCGACGACATGGTCTGGACGGGCGTGATCGACGAGGTCGTGTTCGAGCTCCGCTACCCGGCGGAGTGCGCGGATCCCGCGGGCCCGGAGGACTAGCCGGCGGGGGTGCCGCGCTCGCGCCACCCGGATCCGTCGCGCTCCAGCTCGATGAGCTGCCCGTTCGCCCACACCAGCGACCGCGTGAGCGCGGGCGACCGGCCGAGCGCGGTGAGGTAGAGCACGCGCAGCAGGTAGCCGTGGGCGACCACGAGGGTGGTGCGCGGATCCGCCGCCACGTCCTCGAGCACCGCGCGCGCCCGCACCGCCGCCGCCGCCCACGTCTCGCCGCCGCCGGGCGCCGCGGGCTCGCCGTCGTCGCCCGTGAGCCAGGCCGCGAACGCCGGGCCGTGCACGGGCCCGCGGAGCTCGTCGCGCGTGATCCCCTCGAACCCGCCGAAGTCGAGCTCCACCAGCTCGGCGCGCGGCTCGGGCACGACGCCCGGCGCGACGCCCTGCTCCTGCAGGATCCGCGCGGTGCTGCGGGCGCGCGCGAGCGTGCTCACGAGGATCCGCTCCACGCCCTCCCCGCGCAGCCGGTCCGCGAGGGGCGCGAGCTGCTCCGCCGCGTCGTCGCCGACGTCCACGTCGGTGCGCGAGTTGTAGCGGTACTCCCGGTTCCAGGGCGTCTGCGCGTGCCGGGTGAGGAGCAGGCGCGCGGGCGTCGCCGGGGAGATCTGCATGGGTCCATCCAACCGGGATCCCGCCGGCGACGGCGCGCTCCCGTCGCCGCCCGACCGACCCGTGCGTCGCCGGACTAGCGTCGAAGGGGATGACCGAGAGCCGGACCCGCGCCGCGACGCCCGCGGTCCGCGTCGCGTTCGCGGCGGCGAGCGCCGCGTACCTCCTGAACTGCGCCATCGGGATCGCGGCGGCCACCCGGATCCTGCCGCCCCGCCCCGAGCTCCGCCTCCACCACCGCGCGTACGTGCTGACGAGCGCGCTCACCGCGCTCGCGCTCGCGTCGCCGCTGTGGGCCGGGTCGTCCGCGCGGCCCACAGCCGTCCGCGCCGCCCTCCGCCTCGCCCCGGCCCTGATCCCGCTCGCCGCGCTCCCCGCGGTCGGCACGCGCACCCGTCGGCACCCCGCCGTCGCCCTGACCGCCGCGCCCTGGTACGCCCGGGGCATCCTCGCCACCTGGAGCTGACGCATCGACTTCCTCGACGTCCTGCGCGCCCGGAGGACCACCAACGGCGCCTTCCTGCCCGACCCCGTGAGCGAGGAGCACCAGCGGCTCCTGATGGAAGTCGCCGGCCGCGCCCCCTCGCAGCTCAACAGCCAGCCGTGGCGCTTCGTGCTCGTCGAGGAGCGGGAGACGATCGAGCGGATCGCCGACATCAGCGGCGCGAGCATGACCGAGACGATGTCGAACGGCACCTTCTTCGAGCGCTACAAGCACCACTTCCGCGTCTCGCAGGAGGAGATGGACGCGCGCCGCGACGGCATGCTCTTCGACCGGCTGCCCGCTGCTCATCGGCGTGATGCTCGACCGCGCCGAGGAGCGCCCCGAGTCGCTCGCGTCCTTCTACTCGACGTTCTCGATGGGCGCCGCGATGGAGAACGTGTGGCTGACCACGGGCGCCATCGGCATGGGGATCCAGTTCATCTCGTTCCCGATGGAGATCCGGGAGCAGTGGGCCCGCGTCGAGGAGCTGCTGCGCGTGCCGCCGGAGCTCGAGCTCAAGGCCGTGTACCGCCTCGGCTACCTGCCGCCGGAGGCCCGCCGCCCCGCGATCGACTGGTCGAGCCGCGAGCGGAAGCGCCCGTCGCAGTACGTGTTCCGCGGGACGTGCGAGACGCCGCAGGAGGGGTGGGACGAGCCGGCGGCGGGCTGATCCCGCGGACCGCGCGCCTCGTTCTGGGGGCGCGGGCGGGCGCTGATCGGGGCGGGGCCGCGGATCCGCCCCCGTAGGGTCGGAGCATGGCCAGCGGCGCGTGGGTGCGGATCCCGTCCCCGGGCACCCGGCAGCGCTGGCTGCTCACGTTCGGCTCGCTCGCCATCGTGTCCCTCTTCCTCTGGACGCCCGTCGGCGGGCTCACGCGCGTCGTCGACGAGGCGGTCGGCCCGTCGCCGCTCATCCGGGTGGGCCTGCCGATCCTCGTAGCGCTCGCCGTGCTCGGCATCGCGTACCTGGTCGTCGCCGAGCGCACGCAGCCGCCCGCGGTCGACGTCGCGCGCGGCGTCCTCCGCATCGGGCGCAAGGAGTGGGGCTTCTCGGAGATCACGGGCGCCCGGATCGAGCTGACCGGCGGGGAGGGCGACGACACCCTGATCCTGCGCCTCTCGACCACCGGCGGCGAGAGCTGCGGCGTCGTCGTCTCCTCCCGCGAGGGCGTGCGGCTCGCCGACGACCAGCGCGATGCGCTCCTCGCGGCGATCCGCGGATCCCGCATCGCGCCGCCCCGCTCGAAGGACGATCCGCACGGCCGGTTCGCGCACGTCGAGTTCCCGGGGCACCTGACGCTGGAAGACACCGCGGCCCTCGTGGACGGCAGCGGGACCGCCGACCCGACCGCGGCGCTCCCCGGGCGGGGTCTCGGGTCGGGTGCGCGCAACGTCCACCGGGCGGGCACGACGCCCCGCGTCCCGCGCCAGAGCGCCCGTTCCCAGTACGTCATCGCCGCCTTCGCGATGCTCCTCGGACTCGGCGCGACCGTGGTCTCGGTGTTCCACCCGGACGCGCTCTTCGGCCGCCAGGGCATCCCCGTGATCGGCATCGCGATCGTCATGCTGCCCGGCGGGATCGCCTATGCGCTCGTCATCCGGCGCGATGCGCGCCGGGCCGCGGAGCAGCGCGCCGCAGCCGCGCATGCCGCTCAGGAGGCCGCCGACGCGGACGCACCCGCCCGCCCCGCCGACGGGAGCTGACGCGTGGCCGACGACGGGTGGGTGCGGATCCCGCCACCCAGCTACCGGCAGCGCCTGCTCTTCGGCAGCGGCTGGTTCCTCCTCATCGTCTGGGTGAGCTCGAATCCCCTCGGCCTCCTCGGCCGCCGCGTGGAGGACGCCGTCGGTGGCGGCTGGATCACGGTGGCAGCCACAGTCCTGCTCGGCGTCGTCGCCGCGGGAGGGCTCCTCCTCCTCGTCATCACGCGCCTCGCACCCGGACTCGACCTCGACGGCGGCCGCGGCGTCCTCCGCCTCCGCGGCCGGGAGCGCCCGTTCACCGACCTCGTCGGCGCGCGCATCGAGCTGGCGCCGCGGCCGCGGGAGTCCCGCTACGACAAGCCCCGGAAGCGTCAGCGGCGGGATCCGCTCGTTCTCCGACTCGACCTCGACGGCGGCGCCCGGTTCCGCGTCGTGCTCGCGATCGGCTCGACCGGCACGCTCTCGGCCGCGCGGACGGCGGCGCTCTCGCGGCTGTGCGCGGATCCCGGATCCAAGCGCCCACCGCCTCCTACGACCCGGACGGCCGCTTCACCCACCTCAACTTCCCGGGGAGCCTCGACCGGGACGACGCGCTGAACCTAATCGAGGATCCGCAGAGCGCCAGCGTCCTGCCGAGCTGACGCGGGCGACGCCCCGTCAGACCCGCAGGGAGAACGCCGCCAGCCCCTGCTCCGCGTGCGGCGTGAAGCCGAGCGCGCGATAGAAGGGGTGCGAGCGGTCGCCGTCCTCGGTGCCGCCCGCGTCGGTCGTGAGCACGAGGAGGACGCCCGCCGGCTGGCTCGCGCGCACGTGCTCGAGGAGGGCGCGGCCGATCCCGGCGCGCTGCACGTCGGGGCGCACGAGGAGGTCCTGCACGTAGCAGATCGAGACCCCGTCGCCCACGGTGCGCACGAGGCCGACGAGCAGGCCTCCGGCGTCGCGCGCGGTGGCGACGAGGGCGGATCCGGCGAGCGCCCGCTCGAGCCGCTCGGGGTCGCGCGCGTAGACGCTCCAGCCGACGGATCCGTAGAGGTCGAGCAGCTCGTCGCGGGCGGGGATCTCGACGGCGATGGGGATCACCCCGACACCGTATCGACCTGTGGACTCCGCGCACGCCCGATTGCCGAGGCTCGATACGGTCGCGGTTCCGCCCGCCAACCCTTCCGACGAGAGCTGTCCATGCACCAGTCGCGCCATGCCTGCACGTCCTCATCACGTCGGAGCCGGTCCGGGTCCCTCGCCGTCGCCTCGCTGGCCGTCGCGGCCGTCGCCGCGTCCGGCCTCGGCGCCGCCCTCCTCGCCCCGGCGAGCGCCTTCGCCGCCACCGCCACCGTCGGCCTCGGCACCGCCGCCTCGTACTCGGTGCTCGCCGGCCAGGGCGTCACCAACACCGGCCCCACCACCCTCTCGGCGGATCTCGGCACCAGCCCCGCGGCGTCCGTCACGGGCTTCCCGCCGGGCGTCGTCGGCGGCGCCACGCACGCGGCCGACGCCGCGGCCGGCCAGGCCCAGTCCGACCTCACCACCGCCTACGACGACGCGGCCGGCCGCCCCACCACCGCCGCGGTGCCCGCCGACCTCGTCGGATCCACCCTCACGCCCGGCGTCTACACGGCGGCCGGCCCGCTCGCCAACACCGGCACCGTCACGCTCGACGCGCAGGGCGACCCGTCGGCCGTCTTCGTCATCCAGGCCCCGTCGTCGCTCACCACCGGCTCCGGCAGCCGGGTGTCGCTCGTCAACGGCGCCCAGGCCTGCAACGTGTTCTGGCAGGTCTCGAGCTCGGCGTCGCTCGGCACGGGCTCCGGCTTCGCGGGCACGATCCTCGCGCTCACGAGCGTCTCGGTCGGCACGGGCGCCACGGTCGACGGCCGAGCGCTCGCGCGCAACGGCTCGGTCACCCTCGACGACGACGCGTTCACCTCCTCCACCTGCGGCACCACCACGTCGCCCATCGGCTCGGGCAGCACGCCCGTCGTCACCCCGACGCCGGCGCCCTCGTCCACGCCGGCGCCCTCGCCCACCCCGGGCGGCGGATCCACCGGCGGAGGCACCGACGGCGGCACCGGCGGAGGCACCGGCGGCTCGACCGGCGGATCCACGCCCACCCCGTCGCCCACGCCCACCTCCGGCGTGCCGACGTCCACCACCCCGCCCGGCGACGTGCCTCCCCCGGCCGGCCACCTCCCCCGCACCGGTGGCGACGGGGCGCGCCTCGCGCTCGAGCTCGGCCTCGGCGCCGCGGCCCTCGCGGCCGGCATCGTGGCGGTGATCGCGGTGCGCGTGCGCCGCCGCCGGCACTAGCCGCCACCGCGGCACCGCATCACCGGACGCCCGTCCCCGCCTCGCGCGGGGGCGGGCGTCCGTCATGCGCACGGCCCGGACGCGGAGGAGGAGCCGGGCTAGGGTCGGCAGCAGGAGCGACGACGCTCCGATCCACCAGTCGACGAGGACCACCATGACGACGACGAGCCGCCCCGCGCGAAGCCCCTCCGCCGACCGGCCGCCCCGTCCCCGCCGCTCCCGCATGGCCCGCCGCGAGGCCGTCGCCGGCTACCTCTTCATCAGCCCGTGGATCATCGGGTTCCTCGTCTTCACGCTCGGCGCGATGGCCTACAGCCTCGTGGTGTCGTTCAGCGACTACAACCTCGCGACCGACGTCGCGACCCCGGTCGGCACCGAGAACTACGAGCGCCTCTTCTCGGATCCGCGCGTGGCGCTGAGCCTCGGCAACACGCTCTTCTACGCGATCCTCGCCGTGCCGTTCGAGGTGTGCCTCGCGCTCCTGCTCGCGATCCTCCTCGCCCGCCTCGGCCGCGGCGCCGGCATCTTCCGCACCCTCTACTACCTGCCGAAGATGACCCCGACGGTCGCCACCGCGAGCGTCTTCCTGCTGCTGCTCAACGGCAACACGGGTGCCGTGAACCAGGGGCTCGAGGCGATCGGCATCGACGGCCCGCAGTGGCTCATCGACCCCGCGTGGGTGAAGCCGTCCATCGTGCTCATGACGCTGTGGGGCGTGAGCGGCACCATGGTGATCTTCCTCGCCGCCCTCAAGGACGTGCCGCGCGAGCTCTACGAGGTCTCCGCGCTCGACGGCGCCGGCCCCGTGCGGCAGTTCTTCGCGATCACCGTGCCCATGATCTCCGGCGCCATCTTCTTCAACGTCGTCGTCCTGACGATCGCCGCGCTGCAGGTCTTCGACCAGGCCTACCTGCTCTTCTGGCGGGATCAGACGAACGCGTCGCCCGACTCGTCCCTGTTCTACGGGGTCTACCTGTTCCAGCAGGCGTTCCGCTCGTTCGACTTCGGGTTCGCGGCCGCGATGGCGTGGCTGCTGTTCGTGATCGTGCTGGTCATCACGCTCGTCCAGGTGAAGCTGAGCAACCGGGTCGTCTACTACGAGGGGGACCGCTGATGGCCGTCACCGACCGCACCCCGGACGCCGCCGCGACGCCGGACGCCGTGCCGGCCGCCACCGGGGATCCGCGCCTCGCCGCCGCCCTCACGCCGCTGCCGTCGCGGGATCCGTCGCCCGGCGGCCGCGACCCCGACCGCGTCCGCCGCGTGCGCTCCCGCATCGGCCGCGCCCTCATCACGGCGCTGCTCGTGGCCTTCGCGCTCCTGTTCCTCTACCCGTTCGCATGGCTGCTCGCCGCGAGCCTCAAGCCGCGCGGCGAGGTCTTCGACAACGCGCTCTGGCCGCGCACCTTCACGCCGCAGAACTACGTGGAGGTGTGGGAGCAGCTGCCGCTCCTCGGCTGGATGGGCAACAGCCTCGCGATCGCGCTGCTGTCGGCCGCGCTCGTGTCGATCTCGAGCGCGCTCGTGGCGTTCGGCTTCGCGTACTTCCGGTTCCCGGGCAGGCGGATCCTGTTCGGCCTGGTGCTCGCGACGATGATGCTGCCGGGCGCCGTGACGATGGTGCCGCAGTTCCTCATCTGGAAGAACCTCGGGCTCATCGGCACGTGGATCCCGCTGTTCGGCATGAACCTGTTCGGCTCGGCGTTCTACATCTTCCTGCAGCGCCAGTTCTTCCTCGGGCTGCCGCGGGAGCTGTTCGAGGCGGCCCGGCTCGACGGCGCCAGCTACTTCGGGATGTTCCGCCGGATCGCGCTGCCCCTGTCGATCCCGTCGTTCGTCATCATCTTCATCTTCGAGTTCCAGGCCAGCTGGAACAACCTGCAGGCGTCGCTCATCTACCTGAACGCGGGCAGCGTCGAGGGCTTCACGGTGCCGCTCGGGCTCTCCTACGCGATGACCGCGTTCAGCCCGACGAACGGCGGGCAGGGCGACTACCAGCTCGTGATGGTCGCGGCGCTCCTCGTGACTCTCCCGATGCTGCTGCTCTTCGCGTTCGGGCAGCGCTACTTCGTCGAGGGCATCGCGACGCAGGGGCGCAAGGGCTGATCCGCCCGGCCCGCGCCGCCCGGGCTCAGTGCCCGGTGTCGACGACCTTGAGGCCGACGACGCAGCCGACGAGGCCGAGCAGCAGCAGGACCTTCACGACGCTCGCGGGCTCCTCGCCGGTGACGATCGCGTAGGTCACGGTGAGCGCCGCGCCGATGCCGACCCACACGGCGTAGGCGGTGCCCGTGCTGATCTCGCGCATCGCGTACGCGAGGCCGACCATGCTCAGCACGACGGCGATGCCGAAGACGATCGACGGCCCGAGCTTCGTGAACCCGGCGGACTTCCCGAGGGCGGTGGCCCAGACGGCCTCGAGCACCCCGGACACGATGAGGACGATCCACGACATGGCTTCTTCTCCCGGCCAGTCTTGTCGCGTTCCGGGTACTGATCCCTCGTCCGGGAGCGCGGATGGGCGCCCGGCTCCCACGGTAGCCGGGCGCCCTGGTCACGCCATGTGCACGTCAGCGCCGGATCAGCGCGCCGCCTGCTCGTAGGCCCGCATGGCCGCCGTCTGAGCGTCGGCGAGCGCCTGCTCGGGGGTCTTGTCGCCGAGGAGCGTCGAGGCGACCGCGTTCTGCAGCTCGCTCTGGATCTGCTGCCCCGCCGGCGATCCGCCGATCGAGCGGCCCTCCGCCACCACGTCGTAGAAGGTCGCGATGGCCTGGTCGATCCCGTCGTCGCCGCTCGGGACGACGTGGGCGTCGCGGATGGCCTGGTCGGCGGCAGGGGATCCCGTGAACAGGCCCGTGTTGATGCCGCCGTTCTCCGTCACGGTCGCGGCGCGCACGTCGCCCGCGGCCTCCCACGACTCCTGGCTCGTGAGGTCGAGCATCCAGGCGCACGCGGCGTCCTTGTTCTCCGCCCCGGCGGGGATCACGAACGCGGATCCGCCGGCCACCGCGAACGGCTCGCCGTCGCTGTCGCGGAAGGGCACGGCCGAGATGTCGATGTCGTCGCGGTAGGGCGCGACCACGTTGAGGTACCACTGGGCGTCGATCTGCGCGCCGACCTGGTCCTTCACGAACTGGTTGCCGTCGCCGAAGGTGTCGAACGCGTCGCTGAAGCTCTTGCCCTTCGCGTAGCCGCCCTGCGCGTCGGACAGCTGCTTCAGGAACTCGAGACCCGGGAGGTTCGCGTCGTCGTCGAGCGTGGGCTTGCCGTCCGCGTCGACGAGCTGGCCGCCGAAGCCGAGCATCCAGAGCGCGGCCTGCGCGGTGGGCACGGCGTCGAGGCCGAGCACCGCGGGGTCGCCGCCCGACTCGCGGTAGACCTTCCCGACGGCGTCGAGCAGCTGGTCGGGCTCCGAGGTGTCGAACTGGTCGCCCGAGACGCCGGCCGCGGAGAGCACGCGCTCGTTGAGGAGGATCGCCGGCGGCTGGAAGAACTGCGGCACCGCCCAGATCGCACCGTCGTAGCGGATGTCGTTCGTGACGGACTCGTAGAAGCGCTCCGCGGGATCCACGTCGTGGGCCGAGTAGCACTGGTCGAGCGGCAGGATGAGGTCCTGCGCCGCATAGGTCGCCACGAACTGGCGGTCCATCTGCACGACGTCGGGCGTCTGGCCGCTCGCGACGCGGGTCGTGAACTTCTGCGCGTCGAACGCGGTGGAGTCGAGGTCGATGGTCACGTCGGAGAGCGCGTCGGCCGCGTGCGCGAGGCGGGCCTCGCCCACGTCGTCGGCGCCGTCGAAGGCCCAGGCCTTCAGGGTGCCGGTGGCCTCCGTGGTGAAGGAGGCGTCGGCCGCGCCGGAGCCGCCGGATCCGCATCCCGCGAGCAGCGTGGCCGTGACGGCCGCCGCGATGACGGCGAGCGTCCTGCGAGTCCTGGTCATGCGGGTACCTCCGAGAGCACGGCGGGCCCCGTCGCCCGCTCCTCGAACGTACGCCGGTTCCCCGCCCGCGATCCGGGCTCGGCCGCGTCAGGACAGGAGCAGATCCACCATCGCGTCGCGCGCACGGGCGCCCTCGGGGATGGGCATGAGCGCGTACACGTGCAGGAGGTTCGGCTCGACGTGGATCCGCACCGGGTGCCCGACCGCGGCCGCCTTCCGCTCGAAGGCGCGCGCGTCGGCGAAGAGGATGTCGTGCGTGCCCGAGAAGACCGTCACGCGGCCGAGGCCCGCGAGCGATCCGTGCATCGGGCTCACACGCGGGTCCTCCACGGGCAGGTCGCCGCGCCACGACTCCACGGCGGCGCGCATGCCGTCGACCGCGAGCCACGGGTCGGTCGGCTGGATGCGGGCGATGAGCGGATCCGTGAACGACAGGTCGAGCGCGGGCGAGAGGAGCACCACGTCGCGCGGCGCGGGCACGCCGCGATCGCGCAGGGCCATCGCGGTGGACAGCGCGATCTGCCCGCCCGCCGAGTCGCCCATCAGCGTGACGAGGCCGGCGCCCACCTCGGCGACGAGCTGCTCGGCGAGGTCCGCCGTGCGCGCGACGACCTCGGCGGCCGTGGCCGACGGGACGAGCGGGTAGATGGGCACGGTGAAGGTCGTGCCCGTGCGCCGGGCGAGCCCCGCGACCAGCCACCAGTGGAACGGGCTGATCTCGTGGGTCCAGCCGCCGCCGTGCGCGTACAGCGCGCGACGCCGCGAGGCCGGACCCTGAGGGGCCACCTCGTAGACGTGCCAGCCGCCCTGGATCCGCGCGGTCACCCGCACCCCGCGGAGCAGCGGCGGCGGCGCGAAGGCACCCGGCCGGACCACGCGCCGGTGGGCGCCGCCCATCGTGCGCGCGGGCGACGCGAACTCGCCCTGCCCGCCGACGACCGCGATCACGGGCGGGGCGAGGCGGGACAGCAGGCTGCGGCGGGTGCGCGTGCGGGTCATGTCAGGGTCGGCTCGGGTCGGCTCAGCTGGCGTCGCTGTACCACTTGGAGACCAGGTGGTCGGCCTCCACGCGGCGGATGGTGCCCGAGTGGGAGCGGAGCACGATGCTCGAGGTGCGGATCATGCCGCGGTGCCGGGTGACGCCCGCGACGAGCGCGCCGTCGGTGACGCCGGTCGCGACGAAGTAGGCGTTGTCGCCCGTGACGAGGTCGTCCTGGTCGAGGATGCGGTCGAGGTCGTGGCCCGCGTCGATCGCGCGCTGCTTCTCGGCCTCGTCCTTGGGCGCGAGGCGCGAGAGGAGCACGCCGCCGAGCGCCTTGATCGCGCACGCGGTGATGATGCCCTCGGGCGTGCCGCCGATGCCGACGCACATGTCGATGCGCGAGTCGGGGCGGGCCGCGTTGATGCCGCCCGCGACGTCGCCGTCGAGCAGGAGGCGGGTGGAGGCGCCGGCCGCGCGGATCTGCGCGATGAGGTCGGCGTGACGCGGCCGGTCGAGCACGGCGACCTGCATGTCCTCGACCGCGAGGCCCTTCGCGTCGGCGAGCGCGCGGATGTTGTCGCCGATGGGGCGGTCGAGGTCGACGACGCCGCGGCCCTCGGGGCCCGTGACGAGCTTGTCCATGTAGAAGACGGCGGACGGGTCGAACATGCTGCCGCGGTCGCTCACCGCGATGACCGAGAGGGCGTTCATGCGGCCGGCGGCGGTGAGGCTCGTGCCGTCGATGGGATCCACCGCGATGTCGCACGCGGGGCCGAAGCCGTTGCCGACGTGCTCGCCGTTGAAGAGCATCGGCGCCTCGTCCTTCTCGCCCTCGCCGATGACGACGAGGCCGTCGAACGCGACGGTGCCGAGGAACTTGCGCATCGCGTCGACCGCGGCGCCGTCGGCGGCGTTCTTGTCGCCCTTCCCGATGAAGGGGGCGGAGCGGATGGCGGCCGCCTCGGTGGCTCGGACGAGCTCCATCCCGAGGTTGCGATCCGGATTCGAGTAGTTCTCCTCGGTCATGTGGGGTCCTCCCGTAGAGACGTGCGCGGGCGGCTCCATCGACTCCGCAGGTGCGTCCCTACGATCCTACGGCGGGGGTGCGGGCCTTCCAGCTGCCGCCCGCGATGTACCGGACCATCACGTTGAGGGTGGCGACGAAGGGCACCGCGAAGAGGGCGCCCGCGACGCCGCCGACGTAGGATCCCGCGGCCACGGCCAGCACCACCGCGAGCGGATGCACGTGCACGGCCCCGCCCATCACGAGCGGCTGCAGCACGTGCGACTCGAGCAGGTGCACGCCGATGACGGCCGCCAGCATGATGACGGCCTGCAGCGGCCCCACGAACACGAGCGCGATGACCACCGCGAAGGCGCCCGACACGATGGCGCCGACGACCGGGATGAAGGACGCGAGGAAGACGAGGACCGCGATGGGGATCGCGAGCGGCAGCCCGAGCAGCCACGCGGCGATGCCGATGCCGACCGCGTTGCCGGCGGCGACGAAGATCTGCACGCGCGTGAATGCGGAGAGCGTGCCCCAGCCCGCGCGGCCGGCGCCGTCGATGGCGGGGCGGGCGCGACGGGGGAAGACGGAGACGACGAAGCGCCAGATGCCGCGGCCGTCGATGAGCACGATGACGATGGTGAAGAACGCGAGGAGCGCGCCCGTGACGAGGTGGCCGACGCCGAGCCCCGCGTCGAGCGCGCCGGTGAGGAGGGCCTCGCGGCTGTTCTCGAGGGCCTTCCCGGCGGAGGCGAGCAGGGCGTCGTAGTCGGACGGCACCACGTTGAACGGCGGCTGCGCGAGGAGGTCGCGGACGGACTCGAACCGGTCCATCGCCTCCCGCTGCAGGGTGGGGATGCCCGTGCGGATCTGCGCGACGAGCAGGAACACGAGCCCCGAGATGACGACCGCGGTGCCGAGCAGCGTCGACGTGATGGCCAGCCAGGCCGGCCAGCGGCGCTTGCGGAGCGCCCCCACGAGCGGCTCCAGCAGCGCGCAGATGAGGAGTCCGATGAGGAACGGGATGACCACCTCCTTGACCGCGACGAGGATCCACACGAACGCGGCGACCGCGATGCCGATGACGAGCAGGCGCCACGACCACTCCGACGCGAGCAGCACGCCCGGGGTGACGCCGCGCTGGGCGGCGCGGTCGGCGTGCGGGGCGGCGGACGCGGCGGGCTCGGGCGCGCCCGGCGAGGGCTCGACGTCGTGGGACATGGCGGTGCTCCGATCTCGATGCGCGGGAGGCGGGCCCTCGCTCGGAGGAGGGCCAGGCGCCCATCATGGCGGGGCGCGCGGGTCGGCGACCCGCGATGTCCCGCATGCGTGCGCACGAGGATCCTCCGCGCCGCTGTGCGGGATCCGAGCGTCGCGCCGGGAGCCGCCGCGCCGGGTCAGCGCGCCACCGGTACCGCCCCCGCCGGCTGCGCGGCGCCGGGCTCGTCGATGCCCGAGATCCGCCCGTCCACCACCGTGACGAGCCGGTCGAGTGCGGCGCGGTGCACGAGGTCGTGGGTCACGAGCAGGGTCGCGGTGCCCTGGCCGTGGGTCAGCTGCGCGATGAGGTCCATGATCTCGGCGCCGCGCTCCTGGTCGAGCGCGCTCGTGGGCTCGTCGACGAGGAGCACGGACGGGTCGTTCACGAGCGCGCGGGCGATGGCGACGCGCTGCCGCTGCCCGCCGGAGAGCTGGGCGGGGCGCTTGCCGGCATGCGCCATCAGGCCCACGGCGTCGAGCAGGGCGTCGGCGCGACGCCGGACGGCGGTCCGATCCCGCCGCCCGCCGCCGAGCTCCGCCATCACGAGCAGCTGCTCCCGCGCGGTGAGCGACGGCACGAGGTTCGACTGCTGGAACACGATCCCGATGCCGTCCCGGCGCAGCGCCGTCGCCTCCTTCCTGCCGAGGGTCGCGGCGTCGACGTCGCCGATGAGCACGCGGCCGGAGTCCGGTCGGATCAACGTGGCCGCGACAGCGAGGATCGAGGACTTGCCGGAACCGGACGGCCCGGTGATCCCGGTGACGACGCCCGCGGGCGCCGTGAGCGAGACGTGGTCGACCGCGGTGATGCGGGAGTCCCCGTCGGGGAAGGTGAGGGTGACGTCGTCGAGGTGGATCATCGGTTGCTCCCGAGTGCGGTGAGGGGGTCGGCGTGGGTGACGGTGCGGAGCGCGACGGCGGCACCGGCGAGCCCGAGGACGGCCATCGCGGCCGCCGGGAGGAGGGTGGTGAGCGGGCTCAGCAGGAACGGGAGGGCGCCGCCGGCGAGCGATCCGAGGCCGACGACCGCGGCCATCCCGACGCCGATGCCGAGCACCAGGACGACGAGCGCCTGCCCGAGCGCGTCGCGGATCAGGGACGCGTCGGACGCGCCGAGCGCCTTCAGCACGGCGATGTCGCCCGCGCGCTGCATGGTCCACACGGTGAAGAACGCGCCGACGACGAGGGCGGAGACGCCGAAGAGCATCGCGATCATGAGCCCGAGGGATCCGATCTCCGACTTGAAGGTCTCCAGCGCGCCCAGGCTCGCGAGGGCGGGCGAGGCGGAGGTGCGGGTGGCGCTCGCGGCGGCGGCCCAGTCCGGGGATCCGGAGACGGCGAGCACGGTCGCGTCGCCGTCGCCGCCGAGCCGCCGGTCGGCGTCGGCCCAGGCGGCCGGCGTGAGCGCGACGACGGGGGTGTGGCTGTACGAGGCGTCGCCGCCGATCGAGCCGACGTCGTAGGCAGCACCCGCGATCGTGATCCGGTCGCCGACCGCCGCGTGCAGCGAGTGCGCCGCCTCCGACGACAGCCCGACCTCGTCGTCCGCGGTGGGCGCCAGGTCGGTGACCGTGGAGGCCGGCGCGCCGTGCGGGACGCCGAAGAGGGCCACGGCGACCGCATCCGCGTCCGTGCCTCCCGCCGACCCCGCACCGGTCGCCCGGCCCTGCGCGATGCCGACGGGCGTGACCGCCGTGACGCCCGCGGTGCCGCGCCAGGCCGCGACCGTGGCGTCGTCGAGCGACGACTGCGCGAACGACGGCTGGCCGGAGTCCGGCTGCGCGAGCACGAGGCGGTCGCCGGGGAGGCCGAGCACGGCCGACACGTCCTGCGCGGCGAGCCCGCCGGTCAGGCCCGCGAGGAACCCCACGAGCAGGGTGATGAGGGCGACGACCGCGCCGATGAGCACGAACCTGCCCCGGGCGAATCGGAGATCACGCCAGGCGACGAACACGATGGATCCTTCCGGCGCCGGGGTCCCTCCCCATCGCCGTGATCAGCCTCGCCGTCGGGCTCCGCGCATCCATCGGGGAGAGGTTCGCTCCCTGCTTCCCACTTTCGATTGATCCGTTCCCCCGCGCGCCGCCGTACGCTCCAGGGGACATGGCCCACCGCACCCTCTCCCCCGTGTTCGTGGGGCTCCGCACCGGACTGCACGTGCTCGTCGCCGCGCTCGTCGCGCTCGTGGTGGTGCGCGTGCTCGTCGCGGACGGGCCGCGCACGGTGATCGCGCTCGCCCTGACCGCCGCGTTCGCGGTGCTCTACCTGCTCGGGGGCCGCGTGCGGATGGTACGCGAGGCCCGACGGACGGCCGTCGGCGCCGTGTGGATCGTCGCGCTCACCGTCGCGTGGATCGCGCTCCTCGTGCTGGTGCCGGACGCGGCCTACCTCGTCTTCCCGCTCTTCTTCCTCTACCTGCACGCCCTGCCGCGCGCCGCCGGGCCGATCGCGGTGGTCGTCGCGACGCTGGTCGCCGTCGTGGCGCTCGGGCTGCACGGCGGCTTCACCATCGGCGGCGTGATCGGCCCGCTCGTCGGCGCGGGGGTCGCGCTGCTGATCGGCCTCGGCTACCGGGCGCTCGCGCGGGAGTCGGCGGAGCGGGAGGCGCTCGTCGCGGAGCTCATCGCCACGCGCGACCTCCTCGCCGCGACCGAGCGGGAGCAGGGGGTGCTGACGGAGCGCGCCCGGCTCGCGCGGGAGATCCACGACACCGTCGCGCAGGGCCTCAGCAGCATCCAGATGCTGCTGCACGCGGCCGAGGCGGCCGACGGCGACCGGCCGGGCCTGGACCACATCCGCCTGGCCCGGGCGACCGCGGCCGACGGGCTCGCCGACACGCGCCGCTTCATCCGGGAGCTCGCCCCGCCCTCGCTCGACGCGGGGCTCGGCGCGGCGCTCGGTCGGCTGAGCGCGCAGTGGCGCCGGGAGGGGCTCCGGATCGACGTCGCCGTCCCGCCGCTCGAGCAGCCGCTGCCGATGGACGTGCAGACGGCCCTGCTGCGGATCGCGCAGGGCGCCGTGGCGAACGTCGCGCAGCACGCCGACGCGAGCGTCGTGGAGATCGGCCTCGCGGTCACGGCCGCGCACGCGACGCTCACCGTGCGCGACGACGGCGCGGGCTTCGACCCGGCCCGGGCGGCCGCGGACGCGGGCGCCTCCGACTCCTTCGGCCTCCGCGCCATGGCGCAGCGCGTGGAGCAGCTCGGCGGCACCCTCGACGTCGACAGCGCGCCCGGCCGGGGGACCACCATCACCGCGATCCTGGGGGTCGAGCCGTCGTGATCCGCATCGTCATCGCCGACGACCACCCCGTGGTCCGCGCCGGGCTGCACGCCGTCCTCGACGCGGCGGCCGACATCGACGTCATCGGGGAGGCGGCCACGCCCGAAGAGGCCGTCGCGCTGGCGGCGTCGGAGGATCCCGACCTCGTGCTCATGGACCTCCAGTTCGGCCAGGAGCGCACGGGCGCGGACGCGACCCGGCAGATCCGCCAGGCGGAGGCGGCGCCCTACGTGCTGATCCTCACCAACTACGACAGCGACGGCGACATCCTCAGCGCGGTCGAGGCGGGCGCCAGCGGCTACCTCCTCAAGGACGCGCCGCCCGCGGAGCTGCTCGCGGCGGTGCGCGCGGCCGCCGCCGGCGAGAGCGCGCTGGCGCCCGCCGTCGCGAGCCGCCTCCTCGCCCGGATGCGGGCGCCGCGGGTGAGCCTGTCGTCGCGCGAGATCGAGGTGCTGCGGCTCGTCGCCGACGGCGCGTCGAACACCGACGTGGCCGCGCGCCTGCACATCACCGACGCGACCGTGAAGTCGCACCTCGTCCACGTCTTCTCGAAGCTCGGCGTGAGCTCGCGCACGGGCGCGGTCGCGGCGGCCCGGGAGCTGGGGGTGCTGCGCTGAGGCGCGCGCCCGCCCGGCGACCATCCGAGAACGACGAAGGGCCCCGGTCTCCCGGGGCCCTTCGCGCGGATCGGGCTGCGCGCGAGGCGCGGTGCCGGATCCGTCTGGCGGTGGCGGTGGGATTTGAACCCACGGTGGAGTCTCCCCCACACACGCTTTCGAGGCGTGCTCCTTAGGCCGCTCGGACACGCCACCGGGATCGAGTGTAGTACAGGGCGGCACCGCGGCCGCACGGGGCGGGCGGCGGCGGATCAGCGCGCGGGCGCCAGCGCGCGCACGGGGACGGGCGCCTGGACGCGCACCGGGGCGGGCGCGATGCGGGCCGCGCGCGGGAGCGTCACCGGCGTCGACGCGTCGACCACGCGGATCCCCCGCACCTCGACCACGGCCGGCACGGGCACGGCGATGAGGTCGCCGGCCGCGAGGTCGGCGGGCAGGCGCACGGCCTGGCCGCCGACCTCCGCGGGGCGCGCCGCGGCGGTGGACGCGCGGCCGATGAGCCGTGCCTCGGCCCACGCGCAGGCGAGGCCGGCGACGTCCGCGTCGACGAGGAGGGCGCGCGGGGCGTCGGCGGTCGCGGGGGCGACGGCGAGGATCCGCAGCACGACCGCCGAGGCGCGCGCTGTGCGCGACGCGCGGGCGCCGCTGCCCCGCTCGACGGCGGCCGCCGTGGTCGTGCAGGGCGTTCCGCGCTCCGCGGCGAGCGCGACGAGGGACACGTCGCCGACCCGGAGGTCCGTGGTGGTGGCGACGGTGCCGGCGGGCCATTCGGCGGCGGCGAGCGGATCCGGGATGCTGCGGCGGAGCGACGGGAGGATCGCGGTGAGGGTCATGGCTGCAGGTCTACCGCCGCGGACGGCCGTCGCAGCCGGCCCTGACGGAAGCCGTGCGCCTGCACGCCCGACCCTCACGGGATCCGCACGGCCGTGGACGCCGCGGGCGCTCCGGGCGCGCAGCGGGCATGCTCGAGGGATCCCGTCCGCTCGTCCCGAAGGAGACCCGTGCCCGAGAACCGCGACCCCGCCTTCCCCTGGCTCCTCTTCGACATCGGCGGGGTGCTCATCACCCAGCCGGACGACATCGGCGCGCTGACCCGCGCGCTGGATCCCGCGGGCGTCACGGGCGAGGACGCCCAGGCACGCGTCCGCGCGGCCTTCGACGCGCACCGCGAGGCGTACGACCGCGGCGGCAGCGCCCGGGAGTTCTGGGACGCCGTGGCCCGCGACGCGGGCGCCCCCGTCCCCACCGACGACGCTCTCGCGGAGCTCGTCGCGATCGAGCAGCGCCGCTGGGGAGCGCCGGACGACCAGACGCTCGCCGCCCTCGATCGCGCCGTCGCGGCGGGGTACCCGCTCGCGATCCTCTCCAACGCGCCGCACGAGCTGGCTGACGTGCTGGAGGATCCCGCGGGCTGGGGCGCCCGCTTCGAGGTGGTGCTGGTGAGCGCGCGGATCGGCATGGCCAAGCCCGACGCCGACGTCTGGCAGCACGCCGTCGAGCGCCTCGGCAGCCCGGCCGAGCGGATCGTGTTCGTCGACGACAAGCCCGCGAACGTCGACGCGGCGCGCGAGGCCGGCATCCACGCCCACGTCTGGGAGGGCCTCGCCACGCTCGACCGGATCCTCGACGGCACGCTCTCCTGACGGCCGGGCCGCGAGCTGCCGCGCGCCGGACGGACCGCTAGGGCGCGGACGACCGGATCGTCACGCGACCCTCCACGATGCCCGCCGCGACCACCGGCATCGCCGTGCTGGTGCTGCGGGCCTCGCGGCGGATCAGGCGGAACGCCTCCTCCATGTCGACGCCGTGCGTGTACGCGATGACGCCCTTGGCCTGCTCGATGACCACCCGGCTGTCGAGCGCCTGGCGGAGCTGGTCGCGCACGACCGCGCTGTCGCGGATCGTCCGCTCCTGCAGGACGCTGATGGTCGCCACGTCGGCGAGCGCCTGCGCGGCCGTCGCGTCGGCCTCGTTGAGCGCGCCCTCGTGGTCGCGGAAGAGGTTGAGCGAGCCGATGACCTGCCCGCGCAGCCGCAGCGGGATCGCGTGCACCGACACGTATCCCGCACCCGCGGCCTGCGCCGAGAAGGCCGGCCAGCGGTGGGCGATCTCGCGCACGTCGGAGACGGACACGACCCGGCCGGTGCTCACGGCCTCGACGCACGGCCCCTCGCCGGCCTCGAGCTGCATGAGCCCGACCAGCCGGCTCTTCTCGCTCGTGGACGCGACGACCTCGAGGTGCCGGGCGTCCGGACCGATGATGATGCCGGCCGCGCTCGCGTCGAACAGGAGGGCGGTCTGGTCGACCAGCGTCTGCAGCAGGTCGAGCACGTCGTAGCCGCTCACGAGCGAGTCGGCGAGGCTCACGAAGGTGTGGACGAGCTGCGCTTCCCGGGTCTCCGGCATCGTCGTGGTTCCTCTGGGTCGTTCGGGCGGTCAGTGGTGGTGCTGGTGGTGCGTCTCAGCGGTCGGGGCTGAAGTCGAGCGTGCGGCCCAGGACGTCCTCGGCGACGTCGCGCAGGGGGCGGCCGGTGGCGAAGGCGTGGCCGCGGAGGACGAGGAGGGCGTCGGCCGGCGGGATCCCCATCTGCGCGACCACCATCCCGGTGGCCTGGTGCACCTCGCGGCGCGAGTACCGGCCATCCCAGGCTCCAGTGTCCTCCTGCGGGCCCTCCGCGGCCATGAGGGCGCGGCGGAGGACCTGGCGGGCGACGATGCGGGACAGGGCCGTCGCGTCCGTCACCTCCTGCGCGGAGATGTCGCGCGCGGTGCGGGAGTAGAGGTCGACCGCGCCGAGGCTGAGCCCCGCGACCACGAGGGGGAAGGCGAAGACGGCGCCGAGGCCCGTGGCGTGCATGGCCTGCCGGGCGAGCGGCCAGGTCGTGGCGTCGGATCCCTGCACGTCCGGCTCCAGCACGGGTCCGCGGATGGACATCGCCTCCCAGCACGGGCCCTCGCCGAGGTCGAGCTGGATCTCGTCGAGCCGCGCCGCCCGGTCGTCCGACGCGCAGACCGTCTCGCTGCCGAGCGGATCGCCGAGGGTGGACACGGCGGCGCCGCTCATGCCGATGGCGGCCACGAGGGGACCGCAGAGGTCGGCGCCGGCGGACGTCGCGTGCTCGAGCGCCTCCGCGGCGTCGGCGACGAGACCGCGCCTAGGCACGCGTCCCCGCGCGAGGGGGGATGGCTGTGATCACGAGATCCTCCGTGGCCCGTCGGTCCGCGACGTCGGACGCGGAGCGCAGGGGCCGGGTACCGACCGCACGCCAGCCTAGCGCCGGGGCGGAGGCACCGGGAGGCGGGCGGGGCCGCGGGCAGGGCCGGCGGGTCCGCCGGGGCGGACCCGCCACCAGCGGGGTCTGGGCTGGCTTCATCAGGCCTCGTCGCCCGGTCGGTGGCGTCTCGCCGCGGCTGGGCGCCAGGGCGGGTACCGGATCCAGGATCGTCGTCGGATCCAGGTTCGGATGCGTCCCGCCCCCGGCCGTGCATCGTGATGCCGCAGGGCCGGGGATCACGCTAGGTCAGCGCGGGCCGCTGGTCGAGGGACCGGCGACGATCCGCGGAGAATGGATGCATGACCTCGCCCGACGCCCCCTCCTCCCGACCCGACGCCGACCGGTCGGAGGCGGCCGGATCCGCCGCGATCGGGATCCTCGGCGCCGGCAAGGTCGGGACGGTGCTCGCTCGCCGCGCGACCGCCGCGGGCCACCCCGTGCTCATCTCCGGATCCGGGGACCCTTCGCGCATCGCCCTCATCGTCGACGTGCTCGCGCCGGGCGCCGTCGCCACCACCTCGGCGGACGCGGCCGCCCGCGCCGACGTCGTGATCCTCGCGCTCCCCCTCGGCAAGCTGCCCTCCGTGCCCGTCGCGGAGCTGGCCGGGAAGCTCGTGGTCGACTCCATGAACTACTGGTGGGAGGTGGACGGCCACCGCGACGACCTCGCGAAGCCAGCCTCCTCCACGAGCGAGCTGGTGCAGGACTTCCTCCCGGACTCCACGATCGTCAAGGCCTTCAACCACATGGGGTACCACGACCTCGACGAGGGGCACCGTCCGGCAGGCACCCCCGGCCGCAAGGGCATCGCGGTCGCGGGCGACGACGACGCGGCACGAGCGACGGTCGCCGCCCTCGTGGACGCGTTCGGCTTCGACCCCGTCGACATCGGCCCGCTGAGCGCCGGCCGCGTGCTCGAGCCCGGCCGCTCGCTCTTCGGCGTGAACGTCGACGCCGAGGAGATCCGCCGCCTGGTGGCGCTCGAGTCGGCGGACGCATCACTCGCCGGGTCCGGCGCCGGCGACACCGAGTAGCCGACCCCGCATGGACATCGGCGGCTCCCTCGGCGAGATCACCGTCACGGTCGCGCTGCTCATGATCCTGGCGGCGCTCGCGGCGGGCTGGATCGACGCGGTGGTGGGCGGCGGCGGACTCCTGCAGCTGCCGGCGCTGCTGCTCGTGCCGGGGATCACGCCCGTGGAGGCGCTCGCGACCAACAAGCTCGGGTCGCTGTTCGGCACGTCGACGAGCGCGGTCACCTGGTACCGGCGCACGCATCCGGACCTCCGCACCGCCCTGCCCATGGCGGCGGTCGCGCTGGCGGGGAGCTACGGCGGGGCGAGCCTCGCGGCGCTGCTGCCGGCATCGGTGTTCAAGCCGCTCGTGGTGGTGGCGCTGATCATCGTGGCCGTCGTGACCATCGCCCGCCCGCGGCTCGGTGACGTGGCCGCCCTCCGCCACACCGGCCGGAAGCACCACGGGATCGCGGCGCTGCTCGGCGTGGTGATCGGGTTCTACGACGGCCTCATCGGACCCGGCACGGGCACGTTCCTGATCATCGCGCTCATCACCGCGCTCGGCTACGACTTCGTGCTCGCGAGCGCCAAGGCGAAGATCGTCAACGTCGCGACGAACCTCGGCGCGCTCGCGTTCTTCATCCCCCAGGGCCACGTGCTCTGGGCGCTCGCCCTCGGCATGGGCGTCGCGAACATGGTCGGCGGCTACGCGGGCTCCCGCATGGCCGTCGCCCGCGGCAGCCGCTTCATCCGCATCGCGTTCATCGTGGTGGTCGCGGTGCTCATCGTGAAGGTCGGGTCGGACGTGGTGGCGGAGTGGGCCTAGTTGCGTACCATCAAAGCATTCAGCCGTTTGCAGACAAAGGGCCGCGAACAACTGGCTGAGGCAAGTCCACCAGAGCCAACGTAGGCGAGTCGACGTGAAAACTCTTCGTGCTCAAAATAGGATGCCAAATGCTCCACCTATTTCACTTTCGATGATGCGGCGTCGAATGCTTGTCTGGAACCAGGCCGTCGCCGCGAGCTCGTCGGGGACCTCGTTACTGTTTAGTAATACAATATATTGGCGCTCTTCTTCCGGCGACGAAAGCACCGCTTCCTGCACTTGCTCCAAAGCCGTCTGTGTTTGCGCTGGGTCAACGCCGTCAAATACAACAGAGTCATGGATAAGGAATCCGGGGTGAACTTCCCTATTCGCTTCCCATAATAACGTCAAGTCATAACTGAAAAGCTTCATCTTCTTCACGCCCGTGCTGCTTGACGCAGGTACAGTCAAATCCACTTTATACCCATCCTCGTCCACTTTGACAGTAAGGGCCCCGCCTTTGCCATAAAGCGACCGTATGACGGCGTCGAATCGAGTAGCGAAATGATCTAGTGTTGACTGGCGTTCCGCCAAGAGGTCTGCGGCGGTAACGCGTACTTCGCTTTTCCTGACATTAACTTCCTCCCTCGCGCGCGCCCACCTCCGAAGTGCGTCAAGCTGTAAATCGAGGTCGCGGACCACGGCTGCGAGCTCTATATGAGAGCGCTGCAAAGCAAGTAACTCGTCTAGCACACCACCAGCATGCACCTGCTCGAGAAGACGGGTCCTTTTTGCTAAAACTTTTTTCAGACGCCCCTCCAGGTCATCCTTGCGCTGTCGCAGCTCTTCAAGTTCAACGCCTAAGTAAGCAACTCGATTTTGATAGATGCGCGCATGAAATTCCTCAACCTGATCTAAGCGAAGAAGCGCCTTCTTTTTTATGACTCCTGCAAGCTCTAGTCGAAGTTGATCAAGAGTTTCATTTGCGGATGGCCGCTGCGACTCGGCGAGGGAAGATTCATGCAGAGACATCATCTGCCGCGTCATGTATATCTCGTTACGAAGCCCGTTCACGTCCGCCGTAAGGTCGTCGGCTTGCTTTATGACGTCGTCTGGATCGTCGAGAAGCACGAAGTTTCGTGCATGTTCGGCTACCCGGTCGCGCTCGATGACAGCCTCTTGTCGCTCCATCAAAAGGTCTGCCTCATTTCCCACCACCGCAGCCACATACTCCGAAGCGACAGCCGCATCAACTGCCTTATATGCCTGTTCCTCTTCTTTTAGTTTCGCCAGGCGATCGTTTACTGTCCAATCTAAACCCAATAGGTACGAAGTATGCATTCTTGACAGACGCGCTGACTGCTGAGCTATGATTTTTGTTGGATCGTCGGGCGCATTTGTCCTGACCACATAAGACAGCAAGGTCCGTGCGCTTAAAACACGATCCTCATCAGCCGCTAGCTCCGGTAAGCCGAACAGGGTCCACCCGAGCACCGACTTCCAAGTATCGAGACGAAAGACACCTTCGTCCATCAATGAAAACCAGGCGGGTCGCGGCCCCTCATTTAGTGCAATTGATATTAAGTTACGCTCCACACCGCAGCGCCTTGACGCCGTGACGATCGAGTCACCAATCTTGATCGTGAGGTCGAATCTCCAGTCATCATCAGCCAAAGGCTTAAATGCCTGCGGAAAACTGCCACCGAGACAGTAATTTATAGCCAGCAAGATGCTAGATTTACCACGCGCATTGCGGCTATCGGTCCGGGTGGCCTTCGCTGTCCGATCTGCTAAGACAACATTCATTCCCGAGGTGAACCGGATTGGCGTGAATGAGGGCTTATTTGCGCCAAGCTCGATAAGCATCAGGGCCCTTCCTTGGTGATCGCTTTACCGCCGAGCTCTTTGGTGATAAGTAAGTTACCTTCGAGCGCCAATAGATCCATTATGAAGAGTACGTCCAGAACTAAAGTGAAACGTTGAAAGTCTGAATGCGCGTCCACACGGTCTCGAAATATGAACCAGGCCTCTCCTACATTACTGACAATCGGTAGCGCTGCCACGAGCCGCATTGATAGCCCCAAGAGCGAATCCTGCGGGAGAATGTATTTATTTGGCAGAAGCATCTGGGGCCTCAAACAGTTCGCAGATCTCGAACAAGTGCACGACGACTGCAATAGCGGCGGCTTCCAGGAGAGCTCCTCGCTTTACTCCCGCATTTTCCGACGCTACCGAGCATAAGTAGGCGAACAATTCATCTCCGGCGAGGCCGTCTAATGCACCCTGCGCATATGAGATCAGAAACCACTGCCGAACTCGATTGGCAAAGCCCGGAGAGATGCCTTCCGTAAAACTGATGTAAGCGGCAACCTGTGTGGTTTTTGATATGCCGACTTTTATGATCCGTCCGGACGCATCACTGAGATCGTTGCTTCTCATCTTTACCGTCACCTCAGGCGGCAAGACCAGTTCATCGATCTGGGCACGACTTGCCGATGGAAGCATGCGGACAGATGCGCAAATTGCTTCCAACTCTTCGAAACCAACCTCGCTCATTGCGTACAGCTGCCCCCGCGTGATTTCCCGCTCGTGCTCATGCTTCATGGCAATGAGCACTTCCTCCGTGTAGCGCCCCCTTTGCGAGTCCACGATTTTGTGATGCCTTTCGCACAACAGCATCAGATTTGTGATATCGGCGCGCTGCCCATCAGTCATTTTTTTATCAAACCGAGCGCCGCCAGGGCTGACCGCGGCAATGTGCGCGATCTCAAAAGTCACGGTATCCACGTCAGCCGGATTAACCGCCTCCTCATATAACCGCTGGCCGCAATTTGTGAAAGCGCAAAACTGCCCGGAGCGCATGAGAAGAACTTTTAACTGTGCCGTACTTAAGGCGATTCTCGCGGCGATGGGAGCATCCTAGATCGAGTGAGTGAAATATCGCGACGATACCCGTATCGGCACAATCCCTACTATAAGCCGCCCTGATGATAGCCAGAGGGCTAATTGCTGCCCCGCGTTTGAGGGTCATGGCCTGGTGTGGCGTGCGTCAGTGTCGCAGCAGCCCTGTGCGTCGCGACTACCGCGCTTAGGGGAAGCAGATGCCCCTCCCCCGCGTAGGAGTGTCGTGAGGTTCCCCGCCGCCCCGTGAGGGAACCGTATGGATGCGTGAGGACGCCCGATCGCGAGGTGTCTACTCGTCCTCCGTGCCCCCGACGGGCACCCGCGTCCGACCGGCCGCGGCATCCCTCAACGGAGGATCCCCCAGTGCTCGACCTCGTGTACATCGCAGGCGCCATCGTCCTGTTCGCCCTCGTCGCCGTCGTCGGCCGAGGAGCGGAGAAGCTGTGATCACCTCGTTCGCCGACGCCGCCGGCCTCGCCGCCGCCGTGCTCGGCATCGCCTCCGTGGTGTACCTCGTGTACGCCCTGATCCGGCCCGAGAAGTTCTGATGGACACGCTCGCCGGCATCCTCCAGGTCGCGTCCGTCGTCCTGGTCCTCGTCCTCGTCCACCGCCCGCTCGGTGACTTCATGGCGCGCATGTACGAGTCGCGCCACGACTCCCGCGTGGAGCGCTTCCTCTACCGCCTCATCGGCGTGGATCCCCGCTCCGAGCAGACCTGGCCCGCCTACCTGCGCGCGGTGCTCGCGTTCTCGCTCGTCGGCGTCCTCGTCGTCTACGGGATGCAGCGCCTCCAGGGCTTCCTCCCGTACGCGCTCGGCCTCCCCGCCGTGCCCGAGGGCCTCTCCTTCAACACGGCCGTCTCGTTCGTCACCAACACGAACTGGCAGTCGTACTCGCCCGAGGCGACCATGGGCTACACGGTCCAGCTGGCCGGCCTCGCGGTGCAGAACTTCGTCTCGGCGGCGGTCGGCATGGCGGTCGCCATCGCGCTCGTCCGCGGCTTCGCCCGCACGCGCAGCGGCACCATCGGCAACATGTGGGTCGACCTGCTGCGCGGATCGCTCCGCCTGCTCCTCCCGCTCTCGCTCGTCACCGCGGTGGTCCTCATCGCCGGCGGCGTGATCCAGAACTTCGCGGGCTTCCAGGACGTCGCCACCCTCGCGGGCGGCACGCAGACGATCCCGGGCGGGCCGGTGGCCTCGCAGGAGGCCATCAAGATGATCGGCACGAACGGCGGCGGGTTCTTCAACGCGAACTCCGCGCACCCGTTCGAGGACCCGACCGCGTGGACCAGCGCGTTCCAGGTGATCCTGATGCTCGTCATCCCCTTCTCGCTCCCCCGCACCTTCGGGAAGATGGTCGGCGACACCCGCCAGGGCACCGCGATCGCGGCCGTCATGGCGACGATCTTCCTGGTCTCCTTCACGGCGCTCACGATCTTCGAGCTGAACGGCCAGGGCACCGCCCCGATGGCCGCCGGCGGCGCGATGGAGGGCAAGGAGCAGCGCTTCGGCATCATCGCCTCGACGCTGTTCGGATCCGCCTCCACGCTCACCTCGACGGGCGCGGTCAACTCGATGCACGACTCGTACACGGCGCTCGGCGGCATGATGCCGATGATCAACATGATGCTCGGCGAGGTCGCCCCCGGCGGCGTCGGCTCGGGCCTCTACGGCATGCTCATCCTCGCCGTCATCTCCGTGTTCGTGGCGGGCCTGCTCGTCGGCCGCACGCCCGAGTACCTCGGCAAGAAGATCGGGCCGCGCGAGATCAAGCTCGCGAGCCTCTACATCCTCATCACGCCGACGCTCGTGCTCCTCGGCACGGCGCTGAGCTTCGCGATCCCGGCCGTCCGCGAGGACGTCGAGGGCACCTCGATCCTCAACGGCGGCCTGCACGGCCTCTCCGAGGTCGTCTACGCGTTCACCTCGGCGTCGAACAACAACGGATCCGCGTTCGCGGGCCTCACCGCCAGCACCCCGTGGTTCAACACGGCGCTCGGCGTCGCGATGCTGCTCGGGCGGTTCCTCCCGATCGTGCTCGTGCTGGCGCTCGCCGGATCCCTCGCGGCGCAGGACCGCATCCCCACCACCTCGGGGACCCTGCCCACCCACCGGCCGCAGTTCGTCGGCCTCCTCATCGGGGTGACGGTCATCGTGACCGCTCTCACCTACTTCCCCGTTCTCGCGCTGGGTCCCCTGGCGGAAGGGCTCGCATCATGACCGTCCTGACCACCCCCGAGGCGCCGGCCGAACCGGCTCCCGCCTCACGCGCCCGGGCCATCGACGCCCGGCAGCTCGCCGAGGCGCTCCCCGGCGCGTTCCGGAAGCTCGACCCGCGCCTCATGTGGCGGAACCCGGTGATGCTGATCGTCGAGGTCGGCGCCGCGTTCACCACCGTGCTCGCGATCGCCGAGCCCTTCACGGGCGGCGCGGGATCCTCCGGCGGCAGCGCCGTGCCCGCGACCTTCACGGCGGGGATCGCCCTGTGGCTCTGGCTGACCGTCGTCTTCGCGAACCTCGCGGAGTCGGTGGCCGAGGGCCGCGGCAAGGCGCAGGCCGACAGCCTCCGCAAGACCCGCACCAGCACGATGGCCCACGTCGTCGCCTCCTACGACGCCTCCGGGGATCCCGGCGCCGAGCGCGCCGAGCTCCGCGAGGTCTCGAGCGCCGACCTCACCCTCGGCGACACCGTCGTCGTGGTCGCCGGGGAGTCGATCCCGGGCGACGGCGACGTGGTGTGGGGCATCGCCTCCATCGACGAGTCGGCAATCACGGGCGAGTCCGCGCCGGTGGTCCGCGAGTCGGGCGGCGACCGCAGCGCCGTCACCGGCGGCACGCGGGTGCTGAGCGACCGGATCGTCGTGCGCATCACCTCGAAGCCCGGCGAGACCTTCGTCGACCGCATGATCGGCCTGGTCGAGGGCGCGTCGCGCCAGCGCACGCCGAACGAGATCGCGCTGAACATCCTGCTGGCGAGCCTCACGATCGTCTTCGTGATCGTGGCGCTCACGCTCAACCCGATCGCCTCCTACTCGGCGGCGACCGTGAGCGTGCCCGTGCTCATCGCGCTGCTCGTCTGCCTCATCCCGACCACCATCGGCGCGCTGCTGTCCGCCATCGGCATCGCCGGCATGGACCGGCTCGTGCAGCGCAACGTGCTCGCCATGTCGGGCCGCGCGGTCGAGGCCGCCGGCGACGTCACCACGCTGCTGCTCGACAAGACCGGCACCATCACCTACGGCAACCGCCGCGCCAGCGCGCTCGTCGCGGTGGACGGCGTCGGCGCCGAGGAGCTCGCCCGGGCCGCGGCCATGTCGTCGCTCGCGGACCCGACGCCGGAGGGATCCAGCGTCGTCGACCTCGCGGTCGCCCAGGGCCTCGACACGAGCACGCTGCCCCGCGGCGTCGACGTGCCGTTCACGGCGCAGACCCGCATGTCGGGCGTCGACCTGCCCGACGGCACGGTCGTCCGCAAGGGCGCGTCGTCCGCCGTCATCGCGTGGCTCGAGGAGGGCGGCCACCCGCTGCCCTCGACGCTGCACGCCGAGCTGACCGCGGCCGTCGAGGCGATCTCGAACGGCGGCGGCACCCCGCTCGTCGTCGCGACCAAGGACCCGGCCGGCGCCGGCCGCGTGCTCGGCGTCGTGCACCTCAAGGACGTCGTGAAGGACGGCCTCAAGGAGCGCTTCGCGGAGCTGCGGGCGATGGGGATCCGCACGGTGATGATCACGGGCGACAACCCGCTCACCGCCCGCGCGATCGCCGCCGAGGCCGGGGTGGACGACCACCTCGCCGAGGCCACGCCCGAGGACAAGCTCGCGCTCATCCGCAAGGAGCAGGAGGGCGGCCGCCTGGTCGCCATGACCGGCGACGGCACCAACGACGCGCCCGCGCTCGCGCAGGCCGACGTCGGCGTCGCGATGAACACGGGCACGTCGGCCGCGAAGGAGGCCGGCAACATGGTCGACCTCGACTCGGACCCGACCAAGCTCATCGACATCGTGCGGATCGGCAAGCAGCTGCTCATCACCCGCGGCGCGCTCACCACGTTCTCCATCGCGAACGACGTGGCGAAGTACTTCGCGATCATCCCGGCCATGTTCACGGGCGTCTTCCCGCAGCTCGCGGTGCTCAACGTGATGCAGCTGCACTCGCCGGCGTCCGCGATCCTCTCGGCGATCGTCTTCAACGCGCTGATCATCGTGGCGCTCATCCCGCTGGCCCTGAAGGGCGTGGCCTACCGGCCGCTCAGCGCCTCCAAGGTGCTCAGCCGGAACCTGCTCGTCTACGGGGTCGGCGGCGTGATCGCGCCGTTCATCGGCATCAAGCTCGTCGACCTCGTCGTCAGCCTGATCCCCGGCTTCTGATCCCCTCCTCACCGAACCGCAGATAGAAGGAAGCGCATGTCCTCCCCCCGCCAGTCCCTCCGCACCGCCGGCGTCGCCGTCCGCGCGATGGCCGTCCTCACCGTCGTCCTCGGCGTCGGCTACACGGCCGTCGTCACGGGCGTCGGCCAGCTCGCGCTCCCCGCGCAGGCGGACGGATCGCTCGTCTCCGCCGACGGGCAGGTCGTCGGATCCTCGCTGATCGGCCAGTCCTTCCAGGACTCCGACGGCGACGCCCTCCCGGAGTGGTTCCAGTCCCGGCCCTCGGCCGCGGGCGACGGCTACGACGCCTCGGCGTCCAGCGGCTCGAACCTCGGCCCCGAGAACGACGACCTGGTCACCTCCATCGAGGACCGCAAGGCCGCCATCGCGGAGTCCGACGGCGTGGATCCCGCCACCATCCCGGCCGACGCGCTCACCGCATCCGCGTCGGGGCTCGATCCGCACATCAGCCCGGAATACGCTCGGGAGCAGGTGGCGCGCATAGCCTCGGCCCGGGGCATCCCCGAGCAGCAGGTCGAGCGCCTCGTCGACGAGCACGTGCAGGGCCGCGACCTCGGATACCTCGGGGAGCCGACCGTGAACGTGCTCGAGCTGAACATCGCGCTCGCCGGCCTCGGCGGCTGACGCCCGCACCACGCGGGCAAGGAAGAGAAGACATGAAGCGCGGTCGACTGCGGGTGCTGCTGGGAGCGGCGCCGGGCGTGGGCAAGACCTACGCGATGCTCGAGGAGGGCAAGCGGCTGCGCGACGAGGGCGCCGACGTGGTGGTCGCGGTCGTGGAGACCCACGGCCGCGCCGCCACGGCGGCGATGCTCGAGGGGCTGGAGATCCTGCCCCGGCGCGAGGTGTCGCACCGCGGGGTGGAGATCACCGACCTCGACGTGGACGCGGTCATCGCCCGCCGGCCGACCATCGCGCTGGTCGACGAGCTCGCCCACACCAACGCCCCCGGCGGCCGGAGCGAGAAGCGCTGGCAGGACGTGGACCTCATCCGCGACGCCGGCATCGACGTGATCTCCACCGTCAACATCCAGCACATCGCCTCGCTCAACGACGTGGTCGAGAAGATCACCGGGGTCCCGCAGCGCGAGACGATCCCCGACCGCGTGCTCCGCGAGGCGCACCAGATCGAGGTGATCGACCTCGCGCCCGAGGCCCTGCGCGACCGGCTCGCCGGCGGGCGCGTGTACCCGGCCGAGCGGATCGACGCGGCCCTCTCCCACTACTTCCGGCTCGGCAACCTCACCGCCCTCCGCGAGCTCGCGCTCCTCTGGCTCGCGGACGAGGTCGACACCGCGCTCGCCGCCTACCGCGACGAGAAGGGGATCGACGCCCGGTGGGAGGCCCGCGAGCGCGTGGTCGTGGCGCTCACCGGCGGCCCCGAGGGCGAGACGCTGCTGCGGCGCGGCGCCCGGATCGCGGCCCGCTCCGCCGGCGGCGAGCTCATGGCCGTCCACGTCTCCAGCCAGGACGGCCTGCGCTCCGGCAGCCCCGAGGCGCTCGCCAGCCAACGCGCGCTCGTCGACTCGCTCGGCGGCAGCTACCACCAGGTCGTCGGCGACGACATCCCGCGCGCGCTCGTCGAGTTCGCGCGCGCCTCCAACGCCACGCAGCTCGTGCTGGGCGTGAGCCGCCGCAGCCGCCTCGCCGCCGCGGCGACCGGGCCCGGCATCGGCGCCACGGTGATCCGCGAGTCCGGCGACATCGACGTGCACATCGTCACGCACGCGGCCGCGGGCGGGCGCTTCCGGCTGCCGCGGATCCGGGGCGGCGCGCTGAGCATGCGGCGCCGGATCCTGGGCGGGGTCCTCGCGCTCGGCGGCGGGCCGCTGCTCACCTGGCTGCTCTCGGCCACGCGCTCGGACGACTCCATCACGAGCGACGTGCTCTCGTACCAGCTGCTCGTGGTGCTGGTCGCGCTCGTCGGCGGGATCTGGCCGGCCCTCTTCGCGGCCGTGCTCTCCGGCTTCACGCTCGACTACTTCTTCATCGACCCGCTCTACACGATCACCGTCGACGAGCCGCTGCACCTGCTCGCGCTCGTGCTCTACGTGGTCATCGCGCTGCTCGTCAGCTGGATCGTCGACCAGGCCGCGCGCCGCACCCGCCTCGCCCGCCGCGCGGTCGCCGAGGCCGAGCTGCTGGCGACCGTGTCGGGATCCGTGCTCCGCGGCGAGGGCGCCGTGCACGCGCTCGTGAGCCGCACCCGCGAGGCGTTCGGCCTGCAGGGCGTGAAGCTCACGGATCGCGACGAGACGATCGCGTGGGACGGTGTCGTCACCGGCGCCGCCGCGACCGACGTGCCCGTGGGATCCCGCGGCGTGCTCACCCTCTACGGCGACGACCTCGAGGCGTCCGGCCGCCGGCTCCTCCGCGTCATCGCCGCGCAGCTCGACGCCGCGCTGGAGCACCGCGACCTCTCCGACACCGCCCGCGAGGTCGGCCCGCTCGCCCAGACCGACCGCGTGCGCACGGCCCTCCTCTCGGCCGTCAGCCACGACCTCCGCCGGCCGCTCAGCGCCGCGACCGCCGCCGTCACCGCGCTCCGCTCCCCCGGCATGACCTGGGCCGACGGCGACCGCGAGGAGCTGCTCGCGACCGCCGAGGAGAGCCTCGGCACGCTCGCCGACCTCGTCACCGACCTCCTCGACGTGAGTCGCGTGCAGGCGGGCGTGCTCGGCGTGCGCCTCATGGACGTCGACCTCGACGACGTCGTGCTCGCCGCCCTCGACGAGCTCGACCTCGGCCCCGCCGACGCCGTGCTGGATCTCGCGCCCGACCTCCCCGGCGCCGTCGCGGATCCGGGCCTCCTCCAGCGCGTGGTCGTCAACCTGCTGAGCAACGCCGTGCGGCACGCGCCCGACGGCGTGCCCGTGCGGCTCAGCACGAGCGCGTTCGCCGACTCCGTCGAGATCCGCGTCGTGGACCACGGACCGGGCGTCGCGCCCGAGCGCCGCGACGACATGTTCGTGCCGTTCCAGAGGCTCGGCGACACCGACAACGCGTCCGGCCTCGGCCTCGGGCTCGCGCTCTCGAAGGGCTTCACCGAGGGGATGGGCGGCACGCTCACCGCCGAGGACACCCCGGGCGGCGGCCTCACGATGGTGGTCGCGCTGCCCGTGTGCCGGGCCGGCGCCGAGCCCGTCGCGGATCCGCCCGCCCCCGCCGACCTCCCCACGACCGCCTCGGAGGTGTCCGCGTGAAGATCCTCATCGCCGACGACGACCAGCAGATCCTGCGGGCGCTGCGCATCACCCTCACGAGCCTCGGGTACGACATCGTCACCGCGGAGGACGGCGCCGCCGCCGTGCGCGCGGCCGTCGCCGAGAAGCCCGACCTCTACATGATCGACCTCGGCATGCCGCGGCTCGACGGCGTCGAGGTGATCCAGGCGCTCCGGCTGTGGTCGACCGCGCCGATCCTCGTGGTCTCCGGCCGCTCGGGCGCCGCCGACAAGGTCGAGGCGCTCGACGCGGGTGCCGACGACTACGTGACCAAGCCGTTCTCCATCGACGAGCTGCTCGCCCGGATCCGCGCCCTCGGCCGCCGCGCCGCCGCCGACGAGGACCGCTCGGCCACCGTCTCCTTCGCCGACGTGACGGTCGACCTCGCCGCCCGCGTCGTCACGCGCGGCGACCAGCGCGTGCGCCTCACCCCCACCGAGTGGCAGGTGCTCGAGCTCCTCGTGCGGAACCCCGACCGGCTAGTCTCGCGCCAGACGCTCCTCACCGAGATCTGGGGCCCGACGCACGTCAACGACAGCGGCTACCTCCGCCTCTACGTGGCGCAGCTGCGCAAGAAGCTCGAGCCGGATCCCGCCCACCCGCGGCACCTGCTCACCGATCCCGGGATGGGGTACCGATTCGTGCCGGCGGGGGCGGGGCGGGCGCCGGAGGACGCGTAGGCCGTGTCGCGCACGGCCAGCCGGCACCCGGATCCGCGAGCGTAGGCTCCCGTGGTGCCCCAGAGATCCACCCGCGCAGCCCGCCCCGCCGCCCTCCTCGCCTCCGCCGCCGCCGCGCTCGGCGGCCTCGCCGCCGCCGCCCTCGTCGTGCCGCGCCGGTTCGAGGCCGGCCGCCGCGAGCGCGCCGTGGTCCTCAACGAGACGCTGCCCGTGAACTCGGCCTGGTGGCGCGAGCACGCGAAGACCGAGGGCGACCTCCTCTACGTGGCGCTCGGCGACTCGACCGCGCAGGGCATCGGCGCGAGCCGCCCGGTGAACGGCTACGTCGGGATCCTCGCCGACCGGATCCGCGCCCTGAGCGGCCGCTCGGTCCGCACCGTGAACCTCAGCGTCTCGGGCGCCCGCGTCGCCGACCTCGTCGAGTACCAGCTCCCCCGCCTCGCGAAGCTGCAGCCTGACGTGGTAACCCTCGCGATCGGCGCCAACGACATCGCCGCCTTCGAGCCGGTCGCGTTCGAGCACGACCTCGGCCGGATCCTCGACGCCGTCCCGCCGACCACCGTCGTCGCCGACCTGCCGTGCTTCCACTTCCCGGCGAGCGAGCGCAAGGTGCGGGTCGCGAACGAGATCGTCCGCCGCCTCGCGACCGACCGCGGCCTCCGCCTCGCGCCGCTGCACCGCATCACCCGCCGCCAGACCGCGGTGCTCGCGATCACCCAGGCCGCCGGCGACCTCTTCCACCCGAACGACCGCGGCTACCGCGTCTGGGCCAGCGCGTTCCTGCCGTTCCTCCCGGCGACCGTTCGCGCGCTGGAGGTGGCGGGGCGCTGACCAGTCCTGTCCTCCCCACCACGTCAAGAATGGCTCGGTGCTCTAAGAGACCTTTGCCCTCGCGAGTGCAGGGACGGCCCATAATCGCGTCCGTTGCGATTTATAACAGCCGCGGACCGCCCACGCGCGGGTGCTCTGCCGCAGCAATACAGCGCAGCCGGGGATCGACAGGCTCACGCGACAGGACCGGTGAAAAGTCTATAGCCGTGTACGAGTGACTAGCTCGTGTGGCAGGCAAGAGCGCACTTAGCGCACCCATTGATGCGGCTATAGTTCGTGCGCGCCTTAGCGTCTGCAACCGCGTCACGACATGTCCAATGGCTTCCAAGAGCAAATTGGTTAGCCGGAAGAGGAACGCAGCTGAGGCCCGCGCTTACGTCGTGCACCTCGTGATCACCGTTGGGCTGAGCGTTCCTATTCACACAATATTGAGGCATGCGGGGACATCCTTGTCTATTATCGTTGCGTACAGACACAACGTAGGGCACCCTGCTGATTTATGCGACCCCGCGTTGTGGGTACGACCCGATCAAAAATATCGGCGGTTTCCGCATGACATCATGCGGGCCACGCCAGCTATACGTGGTGCTCGAGCGACCCGAATCCGTAGGCTGGATCCATGGCTGACGACACCCCCGATGCCCGCTCCACCGGCATCCTCTTGCTAGTGACCGGACTCGTCTCGTGCGCACTGCTCGTCGCGGGCGTCACTTCCCCTGCGTCGGTCCCGGCAGCCGTCTTCTCGGTCGCCGTGTTCGAGTACATGCGTGTGACGGGTCGCCGCCTTGAGCGAGAACGAGTATGAAGCACGCGCGTGGACTGGCGAATTCGATGAGCATCAGGAGCGGTGCCCGTTGGCTCGCCGTCAGCCTGAGCCTCGCGTCAGCGACTCTCCTGCTCTCGGGGTGCATCACGATCAACGTTCCGGCGCCACCCGAATCCCCCATACCGGACGCCACGCGCGACACGACTGACTACTCCGGGGCCTTGGGACAACTGGCGTTCGCGATAGGAGCCCTCGACAGATCCCGTTCCTCGACGGCGACCGCAGAGGACTGTAGCTTCACGGGCTACGTAGCCGAGCAGATGGGAGGCATGACCGCGGATCCGGAGTGGCAGGGGACATACGAGACCGTCAGAGCGAATATGGGCATCGTGTCAACGCTTTGCTTGTCCGACCCGTCTGATGCCGAAGCCGCACGCTTGGCCGGGAGTATTCGTCCCGATGTCGCGGCCATTTTGAATCAGGAGCGCTGGTTGGGCGTATCGGACTGGGGTGACTGAAGGGGGCGCGACCCCGTCCGCCCATGTCGGTGCCCGCCGGTAGAGTCCCCCGCATGGCCCGCATCCACTCCACGTACCGCTGCTCGGAGTGCGGGTGGACGACCCCGAAGTGGGTCGGCCGGTGCGCCGAGTGCCAGAGCTGGAACACCGTCGCCGAGGTGTCGCAGACGCCCGCGGCGGCCGGTCGCGTCACCACGCTCACGCCCGCCGGATCCAGCCAGGCGCGGTCGATCATGCACGTCGGCACCGCGTCCGCCAGCCACATGCCGAGCGGCGTCGGAGAGCTCGACCGGGTGCTCGGCGGCGGCATCGTGCCGGGCGCGGCCATCCTCATGAGCGGCGAGCCCGGCGTCGGCAAGTCCACGCTGCTGCTCGAGGTCGCGGCGCGCGCCGCCGCGAAGGGCGCGAAGGTCCTCTACGTCACGGCCGAGGAGTCGGTCGCACAGGTGCGCATGCGCGCCGAACGCACGGGCGGGCTGCAGGAGTCGCTCATGATCGCAGCCGAGACCGACCTCGGCACGATCCTCGGCCACATCGAGCAGGTGGCGCCCGACCTCCTCATCGTCGACTCCGTGCAGACCGTCTCCAGCAGCACGTCCGACGGCCTGCCCGGCCACCCCGGCCAGGTGCGCGAGGTCGCCGTCACGCTCATCCGCGTCTGCAAGGAGCGCGACCTGCCGCTGCTCCTCGTCGGCCACGTCACGAAGGACGGATCCATCGCCGGCCCGCGGCTCCTCGAGCACCTGGTCGACGTGGTGTGCCAGTTCGAGGGCGACCGGCAGACGTCGCTCCGCTTCATCCGCGCGCTCAAGAACCGCTTCGGCCCCACCGACGAGGTCGGCTGCTTCGAGATGGCGGGCGACGGCATCGTCGAGGTGCCGGATCCGAGCGGCATGTTCCTCTCGCGGGGCGTCCACTCGGTCTCCGGCACGTGCGTCACCGTCGCGATGGAGGGCCGCCGCGCCCTGCCCGTGGAGGTGCAGGCGCTCGTCGTCGACACGAAGGCGCCGCAGCCGCGCCGGGTGGTGAACGGCGTGGACGCGTCGCGCGTCGCGATGCTCCTCGCGGTGCTCGAGAAGCGCGCCAACGTGCGGCTCTCGGATCGCGACGTCTACGTGTCGACGGTCGGCGGCGTGCGGCTCACCGAGCCCGCGGCGGATCTCGCCATCGCCGTCGCGCTCGTCTCCGCCGTCAACGGCAAGGCCATGCCGCACGACCTCGCGGCGTTCGGCGAGATCAGCCTCGCGGGCGAGATCCGCGGCGTCACGTCGGCGCCGCAGCGCGCGGCGGAAGCGCGGCGGCTCGGATTCACGCAGATCGTCGACGCCGAGTGGGGCCCGCTGTTCTCCGCGCTCGGCCGCGCGTTCTCCCTCGCGAAGAGCGAGCGGGAGAAGGAGCTCGACGAGGCGTTCTGATCCGCGGGCCGCGACCCGGGCCGCCCGGCAGCGCCGGGATGCGGGTCAGACGGCGCCGACGGATCCGGCCGCGTGCTCGCGCACATGCGCTACGGCGTCGTCCACCACGTGCGTCACGTGCGTGTCCGCCACCTCGTAGCGGGCGATGCGGCCGTCGCGCTCCACGGTCACGAGCCCGGACGACCGCAGCACGCGCAGGTGCTGCGAGACGAGCGGCTGCGAGAGCCCCGACTCGGCGACCAGCTCCGACACGCTCATCTTCCGCGACGCCAGCAGCCCGATGAGACCGAGGCGCGACGGCGAGGACAGCGCCTTGAAGAGGTCCGCTGCCTGCTCGAAGCCGGCGGGTGGGTAGGTCATCTCGTCGATCCTATGGGCACGGGAGCGGGCGTCCGGGCGGGAGACGACGACGGGGACCGGCCCTCGTGGCCCGGTCCCCGTGTCGATCCTCGCGCGTCGTCGCGCGTCGGATCAGTGCTCGTCGTAGTGGTCGCCGTGCTCGGCGTGCTTGTGGCCGTCGTGGACGTAGTCCACGTGGTCCTCGTGCGTGACGGTCTCGTGACCGCAGTCGGTGCCGTGCTGGTGCTCGGCGACGGTGTGCTCGGCGTGGGTCTCGGTGGTGTCGGTCATGATGCGTCCTTCGGTCGGTGGGACATCAGGATGACAGACGCATGCATGGATTGCAATGGATGCATCCAATTGGGAATCGTGCTCATGTGCGCACATGGGCGCCGACCGCTGCGCGCGTCAGTAGAGCAGGAACGACTTGGGCGCTGCGCTCTTCACGCCAGCGACCTCGACCGACAGCGTGTAGGTCGCGCCGCCCGCGGGCACGGCCGGACGCTGCTTCTCCTGGCACGTGGTGGTGGACGACCGCTGGCGCGACCACTCGAACGGCGACGACGTCTGCGGGGTCCGCGCGGCGAGCTCGACCTCGGCGTCCTCCGCGCCCGTCTGGCAGTCGGTCGACTTCCAGTAGACGTCGGATCCGCTCGAGATCGTGAACACCTGCGTGGTCGTCCCGAGGTTCGCGGTGCAGGGCTCCATGCCCGTGTTCGTCACGGTGAACGAGAGCTTGGGCAGCACGCCCGCCTTGTAGGACGCGGCGTCGGTGACGGGGGTGACGGTCAGCTGGCCCGCGGCGCAGGATCCGTCGGCGTTCGTCTCCGTGCCGGCGCTGGCGGTGACGCTCGGGGTGGGATCGGGGGCGGTCTCCGCGGCGGCGTCGCCCGAGTCGCCGTCGGGGGCGGCGTCCGCGCTGGGCGTCGCGCCGGGAGCCGCGGTGTCGGCCGAGCCGCGACCGAGGTTGGAGACGATGATCACGACGACGGCGATCACGGCCACCACGACGAGCAGCGCGAGCAGACGGCGACGGCGGTACACGGCCGCGGACGGGCGGCCTCCGGGCGAGGTCGAGGACATGACCACAGGCTACGGTCGGGTGCCCGCCCGGGCGGGTCGGCGCGCCCGCCGGCCGCGTCCCTCCAGGTCGAGCGACACCGCCCGCGGGCGCCAGTGGGCGGATCCGCTCAGAGCGCCTTGAGCATGCGCGTGTTGCCGAGGGTGTTCGGCTTCACGCGCGAGAGGTCGAGGAACTCGGCGATGCCCTCGTCGTGCGAGCGGAGCATCTCGTAGTAGATCTCCTGCGCGATGATCGACTCCGCCACCTCGTGGTACCCGTGGCGGGAGAAGAAGCCGACCTCGAAGGTCAGGCAGAACAGGCGGCTGAGGCCGAGCTCGCGGGCGTCGTCCTCGAGGCGCTCGAGGATCGCGTGGCCGACGCCGGTGCCGCGCGTGTGCGGGGCGGCCGCGAGGGTGCGGATCTCGCCGAGGTCCTCCCACATCACGTGCAGGGCGCCGCAGCCGACGACCTCGCCGGACGCGTCGACCGCGACCCGGAACTCCTGCACGTTCTCGTAGAGCACCACGAGGTCCTTGCCGAGGAGGATGCCCTCCATCACGAGCGGCTCGACGAGCTGCTGGATGCGCGGCACGTCGCCGGTGCGCGCGCGTCGCACGCGGATGCCGGCTGCGGGCTCCACGGACTCGGCGGTGACTGGCTCTGCGCTCACGGTGACGACCCTCTCGATCCGCGGCACGGGCGCCCGGATCAGGTGTCCAGCCTAGCGACGAGCGTCCCCCGCGTCCGGGGCGGCCGGCTCGGCGCCGGGCAGCTCGGCGCCGCGGGTGAGCCGCGCGATCATCCGCGGCGCGATCCACACGATCGCCACCACGCCGACCACCGCGCGCAGCCCGGCGAACACGAGCACCCACCAGCCGACCCCGTCGCCGCCGACGATGAGCGCGATCCCGATGACGACGAGCGCGGCGTCCGCGACGAACGGCACGCGCAGCCAGAACATGAGGCGGCGGACGGGATCCATGTCAGCTGCCGCCGACCGGCCCCGGACGATCCGCAACGGGTGCGCCCGACGGCGGCGCCCAGCGATCGGACGCGGATCCCGCGGGCGCGCCCGACTCGGAGCGCGAATCCACCGCGCGCCGCGCCACCGGCAGCCGCACCCCGAACACGGTGCGTCCCGGCTCCGACTCGACCCAGACCGCGCCGTGGTGCGCCGACACGATCGCCTGCGCGATCGCGAGGCCGAGGCCCGTGCCGCCGGTGGAGCGCGCGCGGGATCCGTCGCCGCGCACGAAGCGCTCGAACAGGGAGGCCTGCAGATCGGGCGGGATGCCGGGGCCGTCGTCGGTCACGCGGATGACGGCGTGCGCATCCGGCCCCGCGCCCTCGACCGCGAGCGACGCGACGACGCGCGTCCCCGCCGGCGTGTGCGTGCGGGCGTTCGCGAGCAGGTTGACGACCACCTGGCGGAGCCGGGCGTCGTCGCCGGGGACGGTCACGGAGTCCTCGGGCAGGTCGAGGTCCCAGTCGTGATCCGGGCCCGCGGCGCTCGCGTCGCCGACCGTGTCGAGGAGGATGCGCGTGAGGTCGACCGGATCCGACTCGAGCTCGCGCCCCTCGTCGAGCCGCGCGAGGAGCAGGAGGTCCTCGACGATCGTGGTCATGCGCACCGACTCCGACTCGATGCGCGACAGCGAGTGCGTCACGTCCTCGGGCAGCTGGTGGGGCCCGCGACGCGTGAGCTCGGCGTAGCCGCGGATGGAGGCGAGCGGCGTGCGCAGCTCGTGGCTCGCGTCCGACACGAATCGCCGCACCTTCGCCTCGCTCGCCTGCCGCGATGACAGCGCCGCGGAGACGTGCCCGAGCAGGCCGTTGAGCGCGGCGCCCACGCGGCCGACCTCGGTGCGCTCGTCGGTGTCGGATGCGGGCACGCGCGCCTCGAGCGCGACGTCGCCGCGGTCCAGCTCGAGCGCGGCCACGTGGGTCGCCGTGTCGACGACCCGGTCCAGCGGCCGCAGCGCGCGGCGCACGATGACGGCGCCGAGCACCGCGGCGAGGGCCAGCGTGAGGGCGGCGACCACCGTGATCACGACGATGAGCTGCTCGACCACGTCGTCGGCGGGCTTCATCGGCAGGCCGGTGACGAGGGTCGCGCCGGTGGCCGCGGTGTCACCGACGAGCCGATAGCGGCCGAGCGCGCCGCCGAGGTCGACCGTGCGGGGGATCCCGTCGGTGGGCACGCTCCGCAGCTGCTGGCTCTGCACCTGCGTCAGCTCCACCGCGCCCGCGCCGCCCGGCTCGCCCTCTGCCGCATCGCGGTCGGCGATGTAGCCGCCCGAGACCACGCCGTCGACGATGGTCGCGCTGATCGTGCCGACCTGCTGCCCGAACGCGCCGAGCCCGCCGGGAGGGGCGCCGGGGAAGCTGCCGTACTGATCCGCGTCCCGGTCGATGAGGTTCGAGGAGCGCGCCGCGGTGGCCTGCAGCTGCTGGTCGACCTGCTGCACGAGCGACGCCCGCAGCGCGAGGATGCTCACCGTGCCGATGAGGATGCTCGCGAGCGCCAGCAGCCCCACCACGCTGAGCACGAGGCGGCGACGGAGGGTCATGCCGCGCGCGGCGGCGGTGAGCCGGGCCCGCAGCGGTGTGGCGCGCAGCGGCGTCGTGCCCGGCGGCGTGGCGGCCTGCGGCTGGGTCACTCCGCGGCCTTGAGCATGTAGCCGCTGCCGCGCACCGTGTGGATCATCGGGTTCCGCCCGGCATCGATCTTGCGGCGCAGGTAGGAGATGTAGATCTCGACCACGCTCGACTTGCCGCCGAAGTCGTAGCTCCACACCCGGTCGAGGATCTGCAGCTTGCTCAGCACGCGGCGCGGGTTCCGCATCAGGTAGCGCAGCAGCTCGAACTCGGTGGCGGTGAGCTCGATGGGGTCGCCGGCGCGCGCGACCTCGTGGCTGTCCTCGTCGAGCGTGAGGTCGCCGACGCGGATCACCGGGTCGACGCTGTCGCTCACCACGAGCGTCGAGCGGCGGATGAGGCCGCGCAGCCGGGCCACGACCTCCTCCAGGCTGAACGGCTTCGTCACGTAGTCGTCGCCGCCCGCGGTGAGGCCGGCGAGCCGGTCGTCGAGCGAGTCCTTCGCGGTGAGGAAGAGGACGGGGATGTCCTCGGCGTCGGCCCGCAGCCGTGACAGCACCTGGAGCCCGTCGAGGTCGGGCAGCATGATGTCGAGCACCACGGCGTCGGGCTTGAACTCGCGCGCGGCGGCGAGCGCCTGGTGCCCGTTCTCGGCCGTGCGGATCTGCCAGCCCTCGTAGCGCAGCGCCATCTGGAGCAGGTCGGTGAGGGACGCCTCGTCGTCGACGACGAGCACCCGGATGGGCGATCCGTCGGCGCGCGTGAGGCGGGGCTGCGGGGCGGCGGCGGGCTGGAAGCCGGAGGGCGGGGTGGTGGTCACGGGATCCATCATGCGGATGTTCCTATGAAGCGGCCATGAGGCGGCCATGGGCCGGCTTCCGCTGTAGCGGATCAGGACAGGATCAGCGCCCCGCTGCGCAGGCCCTCCGCGATGAGGGCGTACAGGACGAGCGCGATCAAGATCGCGCCGATGATCCACGAGCTCACGTCCACGTCGCCGAGCTCCGGGTCCACGCGGCGCTCGAGCCGCCGTGCGGCACGCGCCCCGTAGGCGCACCCGATGCAGATGACCACGAGCGTCCCGACCACGGCGATGCCCGTCCAGCGCGCGAGCGCCGCCGCCGGTCCGCCCACCAGCGCGACCACCCACACCGCCAGGAGGCCCAGGCCGAAGACGACCCCGAGGATCCACCCCACGGCCTTCAGTCCCTCCTCCGCCACCGCCACCGACAGCTCCCGCGCCAAGTCCTCGACGACGTGCGGATGGGGCCCCGGCAGCCGGTAGCGCGCGGCCTTCCGCTCGCGGCGCGTCATCCGGGCGGGGTCGGCGAAGTGCGCGCGGTGATCGGTGATCGCCGGAGCGAGCGCCTCGAGTTCCTCCGGCAGCGCGGTATCCGGCGGCAGCGCCAGGAAGGCCGGGATCTCGTGATCCCCAATCCCCGAGTGCGCGATCATCCGGGCCAGCCGATTGCGCTCGACCTCCGTCGTCCAGCCGGGGACGACGATGCCCCACCGACCGGCCTGGTCAGGCGCGATGAGCTCACGGTACAGCTCGGCGAGGGCGAGTCGGGCGGCCCCGTCCGTGGGATCCGCGCGCACCCGCTCCTTGAGGAGGGCGAGCGCGTCCGTCCGACGGTCGTCGGCCCAGAGGAGGCGGGCACGGGTCAGGGCGTCGGGATCGTCGGGCACCGGCCGATGCTGCCAGGTCCACGCTCACGGCGAGCGGGCAGCGCACGGGCGGAACCAGTGCGGACCGCCGCGTCGAGCACGCGCCTTCAGGAGCCGATGCGCGCTGCCGCGTCAGACCCGCGCCGTCGGACCGGTCCGCCGAACGCTCCTGGACGACGACGAACCCGGCGCGTGGTGCGCCGGGCCCGTCCCTTGGCACGGATCCCGCCAAGTGGAGCGCCGATCAGGTGCGCTGGATTTGAGGTCAGGCAGGCCCCTATGGCACTTATCGCTGTCTAGTCATCTTCGACAACCTCCCACTCTCCAACACTGAATGTTCCTATGTGGGCCTTAAGGGTCGTCGGAAGCGGCTTGACCACACCTTGAGCCTCAAACAACTCGACTTGCATACCTACCATGCCGCTCCCCTCAGTGACGACGTCTCTAAGACGTATGGCACCGTCTTGACAGCCTTGACCGGTTCCGTAGAGCGCAAGGCGGCCCGCAACCCTCGTACCCCAAAAATCGAACTGTTTTGCTTTTGTCCCCGAGCCGATTTCAATACGAAGCTCAGCCGAGTCTGCTACGTATCCGTTACCGAAAACAAATCTCGGAAAATCCTCGGCCGTGCTTTCTTGCGGAGTTTCCGTCAGCCACAATTTTGCACCGGGCTCGATGTGGGCATCCCAAGCAAAAATGGTCGCGCCTTTGCCCCTCACGCCTAATCTTAGATTGTCCGAGATGCGCGTCGAGCGAAGACTAAGACGAGATTTTACGCGACATTGCTCAAATTCAAATTCACCCACAATGCGAGCGTCGTCTAGAATAAACTCCTTAAAAACACACTGCCGGAAGCTAAATCTTGGGAGAGACGCTCCGGACAAGTCAAATCGCATACCGCTCCAAAGGCCCTGGCCTCGAGCATTAGGCGTCGTGTGCGCCGCGATCTGAGTCAGCACGGCTCGACGCAGAACCGCCTCCCTCGCCCGGCCGTCTGGATCAGAAGGTTCGGGGAGACGCAAATACGCGCATAGAACATCTATGCACTCTTGACGCTGCTCCGCCCAGTCATCAGCCAATCTGGACAGGGCATAGATGCCGGCGAAGCGCACGGACTCCTTTTCGTGACCCAGCTGCTCCGCCGCACTTTTATACCGGTCGGCGAGCTGTGCGTCATCTTCTCGAGTACTAGCAGCCTCTTGCACTCTCTGTTTTCGATATGAGTACACGATAGCAAACACGCCGGCGAACACGCCGGCAGTAGTTACCGCGGAGCGCACAATGTCGTATAAATCAGCAGTCTCGATGGAGTCAATCGCCGGATCAAAAAGCGAGATATCGTTACCAGCTAAGCGCCCATACGCAACGAAGATACCCCACAGCAAGGCCGTCGCCAGGGCGAATACTATTACCAAACTCAATAGGAAGGGAGGCAGCTTCAGCGATTCCTTTCCTCCACCGGCTCGCTGCGCTTTGTCACTAGCTTTTGCTTGCATCTTTCTTCTAACAAATTGCATCCGACGACTCCATTCCAACAATGCAAGCCTAGCCCCGATTTTCATCGCTGATTGAAGCGCAACTGCCCACCGGCCTCAAGCCCCACCTGCCTAAGCGTCATTTGCGGACGATGACGGGCCCGGCGCATGGTGCGCCGGGCCCGTCGTGTCGTGCGGGTGCGGGAGCTAGTGCTTGTCCTCCGTCGCGCGCGTGACGGTCTCGCCGTCGACGCTCGCGCGGTCCTTCTTCTGCTTGTCGCCGCGGGTCTTCGCGAGGCTCGCGACGGTGGCGACCGTGATGGTCGCGCCGATGAAGAGGAGCGAGAACCAGATCGGGATCTCGGGCGCCCACAGCATCGGCTCGCCGCCGTTGATGAAGGGCAGCTCGTTGACGTGCATCGCGTGCAGCACGAGCTTGAGGCCGATGAACGCGAGGATCACCGCGAGGCCCTGCGACAGGTACACGAGGCGCTCGAGCAGCCCGCCGATGAGGAAGTACAGCTGGCGGAGGCCCATCAGCGCGAAGGCGTTCGCGGTGAACACGATGTACGCCTCGTTCGTGAGGCCGTAGATCGCGGGGATCGAGTCGAGCGCGAACACCAGGTCGACGAAGCCGATCGCGATGACGCAGAGCAGCAGCGGCGTGACGAAGCGCTTGCCGTCGATCTTGGTGGTGAAGCGGTCGCCGACGAACTCGTCGTGGACGGGGAGGATCCGGCGGGCGATGCGCACGAACATGTTGTCCGCCGCGTTGCCGCCGTGGTCGCCCTTCAGCTGCTGGTACGCGAGCACGAACAGCAGCGCGCCGAAGATGTAGAAGACCCAGGAGAAGTTCTCGATGAGGGCGGCGCCGAGCGCGATGAAGCCGGCGCGCATGATCAGCGCGATGACGATGCCGATCATCAGCACCTTCTGCTGGTACTTCCGGGGCACGGCGAACCCGGTCATGATCAGCAGGAACACGAACAGGTTGTCGATCGACAGGGCCTTCTCGGTGAGGTAGCCGGCGAAGTACTCGCCGCCGTAGCCCCAGCCGCTCGTGAAGCCGATGCCGACGCCGAAGATCAGGGCGAGGCCGATGTAGAAGGCCGACCAGCGGGCGGACTCGCCGATGGTGGGCTCGTGCGGCTTGCGCACGTGGGTGAAGAACTCGTAGACGAAGAACGCGATGGTGACCGCGATCGTGATGAGCCAGGTGGTCGTGGTGATGTTCACGGGGGTCTCCGGTGATGAGGCCGACGGGAATCGGAACGGCTAGGTGGCGCGCGGACGCCCCCATGATCCCATGCAGGATCTCCCCATACCGGGGAAATGCCTGCGCCTACGCTCCGCGGATCGTGCGCCCCGCCGGGTCAGGTCAGGCTCGGCGCCTCGAACGGGTACGCGACGTAGGCGAACCGGCGCGAGTCGGGCGCCCAGCTCGTGACGTTGATGGTGCCCTGGCCGCCGGGGAACGCCGCGAGGTCGCGCGTGCGGTGGCTCTGCCGGTCGATGACGCGGAGGATCACGTCGTGGTCGGCCGGATGCCCGAGCGTGCCGGGCGGGAAGCTGAGGTAGACGATGTGCTCGCCGTCCGGTGACGGGTGCGGGAACCAGTTGACGCGCTCGTCGGCGGTGAACTGGTGCGTGTCGGAGCCGTCGATGCGCATCGTGAACAGCTGCGCGTGGCCCGGCAGGTCGGATCCGCGCTCGGAGTTGAAGTAGAGCCAGCCGCCGTCGGGCGAGAACTCGGCACCGTCGTCGGGGAAGCCGTCGTCGGTGAGCTGCGTCGTGGGGCCGCCGTCCACGGGCACGAGGTGGATGTTCGTGGTCCACTCGCCGCGCGCGTCGAGCTGGCCGCCGATGACGCTGAGCGTCGAGCCGTCGGGCGAGACGCCGTGCAGGTAGTTCTTGAAGCCGAGCGCCGGATCCCGGTCGGCCGTGATCCGCCGCCCCTCGCCGCCCGCGCCGTCGTTCCAGAGCACGCTGTACAGGTGGCCGTCGCGGCCGGAGACGTACACGTGCGCGCCGTCGGGCGAGAAGACGTGGTCGTTGTTGATGGGCGGCACGCCGCCGAGGTCGACCGCATGGAAGTCGACCGCGGGCTCGGGGAGGTCCGGATCCGGCTCCTCGGCGAGAGGCGCCGGCAGCCGCCAGAGCCCGCCCTCCGCGTTGACGACGAGCCAGCGTCCGTCGGGCGTCCAGTTCGGCGCCTCGATGTGCAGCACGGCCGACTCGGCGACCATGCGCTCGGCGCCCGTCTCCACGTCGACGACGAGGAGGCGGGCCAGCTGGCCGTCGCGCAGCGTCACGCGGTGGATCCGGCGGTGCCGTCGGCAGGGGCGGCTCCCTGCGCGTCGTCGCGGTTGTTGGCGAACGCCGAGTCGAAGAGGCTGTCCGGCGTCGGCCAGAGGAGGGAGCGCACCTGCGCGAGGGCGTCGGGGGCTCCGTGCATGCGGTCCATCCCCGCATCCTCCCACTCGACCGAGACGGGTCCGTCGTAGCCGATGCTGCGGAGCGCCCGGAAGGCGCGCTCGAAGGGCACGTCACCGTGGCCGACCGAGACGAAGTCCCAGCCGCGGCGCGGGTGGCCCCACGGGAGGTGGGAGCCGAGGCGGCCGCCGCGGCCGTCCGACGTGACCCGGGTGTCCTTGGCGTGCACGTGGTAGATCCGGTCGGCGAAGTCGAGGAGGAAGCCCACCGGGTCGATGCCCTGCCACATCATGTGGCTCGGATCCCAGTTGAGGCCGAAGCCCGGGCGGTGCCCGATGGCCTCGAGCGTGCGGCGGGTGGTCCAGTGGTCGTAGGCGATCTCGCTCGGGTGCACCTCGAGCGCGTACTGCACGCCCGCGTCGTCGAACACGTCGATGATCGGGTTCCAGCGGTCGGCGAAGTCCTGGTAGCCGGCGTCGATGACCGACTCGGGCACGGGCGGGAACATGGCGACGTACGGCCAGATGCGGGATCCGGTGAATCCGGTCACGCGCGTGACCCCGAGCCCCGCGGCCGCCTTCGCCGTCAGCTTCAGCTCCTGCGCCGCGCGCTGGCGCACGCCCTCGGCCTGGCCGTCGCCCCATACCTTGGAGCGCAGGATCGCCTGGTGCCGGAAGTCGATGGGGTCGTCGCACACGGCCTGGCCGGTGAGGTGCTGCGAGAGGGCGTGCACCTGGAGGCCGTGGCGCTCGAGGATCTCGAGGCGACCGCGGAGGTAGGCCGGGTCCTCGGCCGCGCGCCACACGTCGAGGTGCTCGGCGGAGCAGGCGATCTCGAGGGCGTCGAACCCCCAGCCGCTCGCGAGCCGGGCCACCTCCTCCAGCGGCAGGTCGGCCCACTGGCCGGTGAAGAGCGCTACGGGCGTGGTGATCTGGGGCATGGTTCCCTCTCGTCGACGGTGACGGTGCGGTGGCGCGGCCCGGTGACGGCGCGCGGGATCCACGCTACACACCGGGCCGCGCCCGCTCCCGGGTGGCCGTCAGCGAAAGTTCGCCGACTGGGTGCGCTGGTAGCCCGCGAGCGTGATGCCGCCGAGGAGCACCGCCCACGCCGCGAGGAGGATGAGCGGGATCCCCATCGCCGCCGTGTCCTGCCGGGCGGCGGCGCTCGTGAGCGTGCTCCACGCGCCGGTCGGCAGCAGCACCGTGAGCGACGCCCAGGGCGTGCCGCTCGTATCGCCGCCCGTGAACAGGCCGCCCGCGAAGGACAGCGGCAGGTACACGAGGTTGGCGAGGCCGAGCGCGCCGCGGGCGGGGAACCAGTAGCCCATCGCGAGGCCGAGCAGCGCCATCGGCACGGCGCCGGCCAGCACGGCGAGCGCGACGGCGCCGAGGGTGGCCGCGTCCACCCGGACGCCGCCCACGAGGATCCCGACCGCGACCACCGGGATCACGAACACGACGCCGAAGACGCACGCGACCGTGAGCTTGGCGGCGAGCCGGATCCACGCGGGCACCGGCGCCGTGAACAGCCACCGCTCCCACGGCGACTCCCGGGCCGACGCGACGCCGACGCCGAACTGGAACGTCACCGTGCCGAGCACCGAGAACAGCACGTAGCCGAGCAGGACGCTCAGCCGCGCGCTCGGCGGACCGCCCTGCGGCAGTCCGACGACCGCGTAGATGAGCACGGGGTACGCGAGGAGCGGGAGCACGAACGCCGGCATGCGCGCGTTCTGCGCGAGCTCGCTGACGACGTGGGCGCGGTAGATGGGGAACCGGCGGGCCGCGGTGGGGCGGACCGGGATCGGCGCGGCGGTCATCGGGCGCATCCCGCGCGATCCTCGGTGCGCGACGGATCGCCGGGGATGGCGTCCGCGCCACCTGCCAGCACGCGCTCCACGATCTCGCCGAGCCCCGGCTCCACGACCGTGAGGCGGGGCTGCGGCACGGCGGCGAGCACCAGCCCGGCGACGACGTCGGAGCGGTCGGTGTCGATGACCCACCGGATCCGCTCGAGGCCGCGGGGCTCCTCCCCCGCCTCGGGCACCGCGCCGGACGACCGCAGGCGCCGCGCCTCGGCGGCGTTCGCGTCGAATCCGACCCGCCGCACGCCGGCGAGACCCCGGAAGTCGGCGGCGGTCCAGTGGCCGACGACCCGCCCGTGGTCGAGGCAGACGACGGTGTCGGCGAGCGCCGCGACCTCCTCCATGTCGTGCGACGCGAGGAGCACGGTGCGCCCGGAGTCGCGCACCGCGACGATGGCGTCGCGCACGGCGGCCCGGCCCGGGATGTCGAGCGCCGCGGAGGGCTCGTCGAGCACCACCACGGGCGTCCCCGCGCCCACCACGCACGCGAGCGCGACCCGCCGTCGCTCGCCGCCGCTCAGACCCCCGGTCTGGCGCGACGCGAGGCGGTCGAGGTCGAACCGGTCGATCGCGGCGGCCGGCGTGAGCGCGGCGGCGTGCGGCACGAGGGCGAGCGCCAGCACCTCGCGCACCGTGAGGTACTCGGGGAACGCGAGCGCCTGCGGCATCACGGCCACCAGCGCCGCCGTGGGCCCGCCGCGCCGCACGTCGTGGCCGAGCACGCGCGCCCGGCCTGCGTCCGGGCGCCGGGTGGCGGTGAGCACGTCGATGGCCGTGGTCTTGCCGGATCCGTTCGGCCCGAGCAGCGCGTGCACGAGCCCCGGCGCGAGGGAGAACGTCGCGGCATCGAGGGCGCGCGTGCGCCCGAAGGTGCGGGTGATCCCGTCGAGCTCCACCGCGTCAGTCATGGGATGCCTCCTCCTCGGCGAAGCGCCGCGCACCGGGCTCCGCACCGCCGAACGAGATCGCGTAGAGGGACGATTGCGTCACCCCGTCGAGCCCGAGCACCGCGTCGAGCTCGTGGTCGACGAACCCGACCCAGCCCAGCACCGGCAGCCCCAGCGCGGTCGCGACCAGGAGCGCGTTCTGCCCCACGTGCCCCGCCTCGAGCAGCGTGAGCCGGTAGCCGCGGAGCCCGTACTTGCAGCGCGAGCGCTCGAAGCTGCCCGTGATGACGATGGTGACCGCCGCCGTCTCCGGGATCGGCGCCATGAGCGACGGCGCGGCGCGACGGAAGCGCGCGAGCCGCCCGTCCCGGTCGAGCCCGGACACGTCGACGAGCGTCTCCTCCAGCGGGTCGAGCTGGTGGATCCCCGGCGCCAGCCCCACCACCGACCGCGCGACCACGTGCAGGTCGAGCGGGTACAGCCCGCCGCCCGAGGGCACGAAGCGCCCCGGCGTGCCGTCGCCGCGCGGTCCGTAGGCGAGGCGCAGCACCGTGGAGAGCTCGGCCAGCTCGACCGGCCGCCCGAGCGTGCGCGGCTCGGCCGACCGGCGCGCCGCCAGCGTCGCGCCCAGCTCGTGCCGCAGCGGGAGCGCGCTCGGGAGCGGCAGCGCCGGGAGGAGCCGCGGCGCGGAGGTGGCCCCGCCCGGCCCGGCGTCCGTGACGCCCTGCGCCTCCTGCGCCATCTGGTGGGCGTACCGCACGTCGGTCCAGCCGGGGTGGGTGATCCGCGTGATCTTCGACGCCTCGTGGAAGTCCTCGGCGGGGTCGCCCGCGGGCCGGTCGACGGCGCCCCCGACGCTGAAGATCGGCCCGACGCTCCCGAGGGAGCGGGCGGACGCGGGTGCGCCGGGATCCGCCCCCGCGGACGGACCCGTCGGGGCCTCCGCCCGGTCGGGGGCGGAGTCGGTCTCGATGGTGCTCATGGGATCCTCCTGGTGCGGCGGGCAGTGGGACGGCGGCGGGGACGCGGACGGGCGGCGCCGGCCGTCACGGGAACGGGTGCGGGACGGCGACGAGGTCGGCGGGCCCGTCGATCGCGGGCCCGTCGCGCCACCGCCGGTAGAGGCGCGGGTGCCCGAGGAACCGGGCGGCGTGCACCACGTCGAGCGCCACGAGGTCGGGGCTGAGCGCGCGCACCACGTGGAAGCCGGCCGCGCGCACCTCGGGCGCCGTGATGTCGGCGAGCAGCACCTCGATGCCCTCCCGGTCGAGCCCGGCGACGACCTCCGCCCAGCTGGCCGGGCCGCCGACGGCCGCGATGCGCTCGTCCGAGGCGTCGAGCGCGGCCGTGAGGGGGCGCGCCGACGGGCGGCAGTGCAGCCGGATGTGGTCCTCGAACTCGACCACGTCGGCGGGGTCGATCGTCGGCTCCGCGAGCAGCCGCAGGCACCAGTTGTGCGTGTGCAGCGCCTCGCGGAGCGCGTTGAGGATCGCCCGGTCGAGCCGGAAGTCGGCGGCGCAGCCCACCGCGACGCCGATGCGGTCGCTGCGCATGACCGCGAGCAGCACGGGCACGTCGGCCGCCGCGTCCAGCACGCGCACCGAGAACGACGCCCCGAACCGGCCGCACAGCTCCTCCAGGCGCTCGAGCTCGCGGAGCGTCGCGGCGGCCAGCCGGGGACTGCCGCGCCAGTCGAAGGCCGGGGGCGTGGATCCGCGCAGCCACATGCGCTGGAACGCATCGCGCTCGATGAGCTCCAGCACGGCGCGGCCCGCGGCGAACCCGAAGTGCGGCCCCGCCGCGACGCCGGACGAGGTGGCCGGCTCCACATGCGGCTCCCGGTGCCCGTCGGCCCGGTGCGGGTCGTCGAACACCACGAGCTGCGCGGGCACGTGCACCGCGTCGCCCCGGTGCAGGGACCGCGCCGGCATCCAGGTGAGGAGGTCGCCCGGCTGGGCGCGCTCGTAGTGGAAGGCCGGATCCTCGCGCTGCGTCGGGTGGAAGCGCTGGAACGCGTCCGGCCCCACCTGGCGGGCGTCGGCGCCGAGTGGCGCACGGAATCCGCCGGGCGCGCCCGCGAGCGACATGCGCTCGACCGCCTCGCCGATGCAGGAGCGGCGCGCCTCCATCCGGGACCCGCCCGGCCCCATGCTGAAGCGCTCGGACTCCGTGCCGGTGAGGAACCCCGTGTCCGCGGAGCGGCCCGAGTAGAGCGCGTCCGGGATGGCGTCGGGCGTGAAGGCCATGGGATGCGCGTGCTCCACGAGCCCCGTGTACGGGCTGACGACGCCCGCGCCGCCGCGGCTCATGCCCGCCACGGCGAGGCCACGCCGGCGTAGGGGCGCGGACCGCACGTGCCGCAGCGCGCCACGCGGAACACGGCGTGCGCCTCCGCCTCCATGACCTTCGGCTCGATGACGAGCACGGTGCTGGCGACGAGCCAGTCGTGGGCGTAAATCCACCGTGCGGCGTAGCGCGCGGCGAACCCGGCCGTGATGGCGTCGAGGCTCGGGTCGCGCGACACCACGGCGACCGCGTCGGCCGCCGCGGCGTGGTCCGCGGCGAACGGCGTGGTCGACGCCCAGCGCAGCGCGACGCATTCGAGGCACGGCCCCTCGCCGGGGACGACGACCGGCCCGACGAGCTGGAACCGGCCGTCGAACGGGTGCACGGGGAGCCACGAACGCCCGGCGGCGTGCATGCGCGCCCCCACATCGCGGAGGACGCGCCGGGAGCCGACCGCGATGACCAGGTCGGCGTCGTCCTCGTCGCCGAGCTCGGCCGAGGGGAGCGCCTCCGCGAGGCCCGTGAGCAGCGACGGGATCATGTCGCCCACGAGCGCCACCCGCGCGGGCGACGCCGGGTCGCGGACGGGCCCGAGCGCGGTGCGGTCGCCGCCGTTGCGCCGCGCCTCGTCGAGCACGTGCGCGAGCTCGTCGGGGACGGATCCCGCGGAGCCCGTCGGCGCGCCGACCACGACGTCGCGCAGCACGAGCTCGTCGACGAGGTGCGCCACGGCGGGGGCGTGCGCGGCGAACGCCCGGTCGAGGTCCGCGCGGGTGAAGGGGCGGGAGAGGAGGCGCGACACCGCGGAGACGGCATCGCCCGAGGGCAGCTGCAGGGAGACCAGCTCGCGACCGCCGAGGAGGTGGAGGGTGTCCTCCACCTCCCCGACGGCGTAGCGGGGACTCACCGAGTACGTGGTCGACGAATCCATGCGGAGGCGATCAGCGCTGCTGCTGCCGGCCGTTGCCGCTCGACGAGCACGTCGTGCTGCAGCACAGGGTGACATCGCCCATCACGAGCTCCTCCTCCGCGCCGCGGTGCGTGATGGTGAAGCCGAAGGCCTCCGCCAGCAGCGCGTCGGACGCGTCGTCGCCTCCGGACGCGGGGGCGACCCCGGTCGCGGTGGTGCGCAGCGGGGCCGTGGCCGCCGTCTCCATGAGCAGTGACATTGCCGTTCCTTCCTCTGGGTGGGTGGGACGACGCCTTTCTAGCACGATCTTCCGTGCCCGGGGCAGATGCGCATCACCTGTTGACAACGCGTGCTCGGGACGGCACGATCCGCCCGCGTCGAGGCGGCCCGTGCCAGATCCGACGCGTACCCTGGAGCCCGTGACGGACGAGATGCTGGCCTTCCCCTGGGAGGACGACCTCGCCCCCGCGGCCCCCGCGCCGCCTCCTCCCCCGCCGCACCTGACGCGCATCGTCGCCCACTCGTCGGATCGCGTCGCGTGGCTCCGCGCCCGCAGCTTCGGCATCACCGCGACCGACGTCGCGCGCCTCGCGACCGACGCGTCGCTGCAGGCCGTCGCGCTCGAGAAGCTCTACGGATCCGGCTTCGGCGGCAACCGCTACACCGACCACGGCCGGGAGCGCGAGCCCGAGATCGCCCGCTGGGTCGAGGCCGAGCACGGCATCGTCCCGAGCGCGCACCTGTTCCACGCGGAGGGGCAGCGCCGCCACCTCGCCACCCCCGACGGCGTGGGCCTGCGCGCCGACGGGCGGCTCGAGCTCGCGGAGATCAAGACGACCGCGAAGCCGTGGCGCAGCATCCCCCGCAACTACCTGCGGCAGATCTGGTGGCAGCAGTACGTGCTCGGCGCCGAGCGCTCCCTCATCGTGTGGGAGCAGCACGTGGACTTCGTGCCCGTGCACGACATCCCGAAGTGGAAGTGGATCGACCGCGACGAGGCCGAGATCGCCGCGCTCGTGGCGCGCGCGAACGACCTCATCGCGCTCATCGTGCGGATGGCGAACGCGCCGGCGGGAGCCCGCGGCCTGGCCTGAGCCGCGCCGGCCGCACTGCCCGGCCCGATGCGAGGGCGCCGCGCGCGGCCCCCCGCCATCGACGAGTGCCCTCGGCATTCTTCTCGCCCGGGGAACACCGCGGAAACACGCCCGACTCACGCGGCGACTTCACTGGACGAGCGGGGGCCGGGTGGGATCCACCATGCCGCTTCGTTCCGAGGAGGGGTCGCACGATGAGCCAGGTCATCCAGTCCAGAGCCGGCGTCGCCGCGGAGGCCGAGCGGGATCGGGCGGCCGCCGCCATCGCCCTCGCGCCCCACGGGGAGACCATGCGCGCGGTCGTCGTCACGGAGACCGGCGGGCCCGACGTGCTCCACGTCGCCGACGTCCCGGTGCCGCACCGCCTCGACTCGGAGGTGCTCGTGAAGGTCGTCGCCGCGGGCGTCAACCCCATCGACCTGCGGCTGCGCGCGGGCGAGCCCGGCGGCCCGACGCTCGCCAGTCTTCCCGCGGTGCTCGGCCGCGACTTCAGCGGCGTCGTCGTCGAGTCGCCCTACGAGGACCACGCGCTGCATCCGGGCGACGAGGTGTTCGGCCTCGCGATGGTGCCGCGGATGCCCGGCAGCTACGCCCCCTACATCGCCGTCCCCAGCGTCAGCCTCGCCCGGAAGCCCGCCCGGCTCTCGCACGTCGAGGCCGCGGCGACGCCGGTGAGCGCCCTCACGGCGTGGGGCATGGTCGTCGACATCGGCCGGGCGCACGAGGGCCAGGTCGTCCTGATCCACGCGGGGGCCGGCGGCGTCGGCCACTTCGCGGTGCAGTTCGCGCGCCACTTCGGCGCGCGGGTCGTCGCGACGGGATCGCCCCGCAACGTGGACTGGCTGGCGGAGCTCGGCGCCGACGAGGTCATCGACCGCACGCAGGTGCGCTTCGAGGACGTGCTCGCCGACGTGGACGTGGTGATCGACCTGGTCGGCAACTGCACCGACGACACCGGCACCCGCTCGCTGCAGGTCCTCCGCCGCGGCGGCCTCCTGGTCAGCGCGCCGGTGCGCGGCTGGCCGACGCTCGTGCAGGACGCCGCGGCGGTCGGCGTGCGCGCCACCCACTACGAGGTCGCGCCCGACGGGCAGAAGCTCGCGGTGATCTCCCGGCTCCTGGAGTCGGGCGACATCAAGGTCTACGTCGACGAGGTCTTCGACCTGGAGGACGCCGCCGAGGCGCACCGCCACATGGAGAGCGGGCACGCCCGGGGCAAGGTCGTGCTGAACGTGGCGCGGGGCTGACCTGCGCCAGCCCCGCGCGCCCGCGCTCATCCGCCCAGCGCCACCCGCAGCGCGTCGACGATCCGGGTCCCGCGGTCGTCGTCGGCCTCCATCCGGTTGGTGAGGAACGCGAAGCCGACCCGGTGCTCGACGTCGGCGAACGCGACCTGGCCGCCGGCGCCGTCGTGGCCGAGGCTGCCGGATCCGAGGTAGAGGCGCGCGGCCGAGTCGAGCTGGAAGCCCATGCCCCAGCGCGGCCACGGCGCCGGCACGTCGAACGCGGGCGGCTCGTCGCCGCCGGAGACGGGACGGGTGGCGAGGCGGATCGTGTCGTCGTCGAGCAGCCGCACGCCCGCGGTCTCCACGACCACGGCCGACCAGACGGCGGCGAGCGCGTGGGCGGTGCCGATCCCCCCGGCGCCCGGGATCTCCGCGGCCTGGACGTCCGCGCGGGAGAAGCCCGCGTCGTCGCCCACGAGCTCCAGGGGCAGCGCGCCGCCGAGGGTGAGCGCCCGCAGCGGCAGGTCGGATCCGCCGGCCGCCACCTCCGCCCGCTGCCGGGAGGTGAGCTGCCGCAGCGTCGTGCCCACGTGCATGCGCGCGACGCGGTCGCCGACCTCGGGCGGGATACCGATCCAGGCGTCCACGCCCAGCGGCCCGGTCGCGAGCTCCCGGAACGACGCGCCCGGCATCAGGCCGGTGACCCTCCGCACGATCTCGCCCGTCAGCCAGCCGTGCGTGATGGCGTGGTAGGCCCAGGCGGTGCCGGGGTCCCACCGCGGCTCCTCCGCCGCGACGAGCGCGGTCGCGCGATCCCAGTCGACGAGGTCGGCGAGCGTCCAGTCCCCGCGCGGCGCGGCGAGCCCGGCCCGGTGCGCGAGCGCGTCCGCGACCCGGGTGCCCGCCTTGCCCGCCTGCGCGTACTCCGGCCACAGCTCGGCGAGCGGCTGGTCGTAGCGGAGCCGCCCCTCCTGCACGAGGCGCGCGACCAGGATCGACATGACCCCCTTGGTCGCGGAGAACAGCACGCTCGGGGTGTCGAGCCCCCACGCGCGGCCGGTCACATCGTCGGCGACGCCGCCCGCGAGGTCCACCACCACGTCGCCGCGGTGCCGGATGGAGAGGGCGGCGCCCGTGCCGACGTCGGACGCGACAGCGTCCGCGAAGGCCCGCCGCACGCCCTCGAAACCGGGCGCGACCCAGCCGACCACGCCGTCGACGCGCGTCCCCGGGTCCGCGGTGCTCACGACGCGGACCCGGCGGGCGTCGCGACCAGGTGCCCGGCCGCGTCCCAGCGCACGGGCACCGGATCCGGTATGCGGCCGACGAACGCGCCGTCAGCGCCGGCGTCCTCGAAGCCGAGGAGCGCCGGGCCCGACGGCGTCCGCACGATGCGCGCGGCGTACAGCCCCGCGCCGTGCAGGAGCCGGGCGCGCCCGATGTCGACGGGACGGCCGAACGGCTGGTCGTCGTCGAGCGGCAGCGCGAAGACTCCGCCCTCCTGCCCGGCGCGCGCACCCGCGAGGTCGGATCCCGCGCACGAGAACACGAGCACCCGGCGGCCGTCCACCTCCGCGACCTGCAGCACCTCGAGGTGCGCGAACCCGGCGCCGGGCGCGCTGAGCGGCGCCGCGGCGGTCCACGTCACGAGGTCGCGCGAGACGGCGTGCCCCACGACGCCGCGGTCGAGCGGATCCGCCCCCGCACCCGGCGCGGCGGCCCGCGACCGCGCCGTGACGAGCATGCGCCAGCCGTCGCCCGCGGGGTCCGGCTCGATCCACGGATCCCGCCACGCCTCCTCGCGCCACGTGCCGTCGGCGAGCGTCTCGTACCAGCGCGGGTCGGCCGACAGCGCGGACACGCTCGCCTTCTCCCACCGGTGCAGGTCGGTCGAGGTCGCCTGCAGCACGGTCTCCACGTTCACGCCGGCGTCGTCCCGGAGGAAGACCGAGCCCGTGTACGCCATGCGCCAGAGGCCCGACGGGTCGCGCACGACGCTCCCCGTCCACGTCGCGGACGCGTCCGGCGACCCGACCTGCCCGTGCTCGAGCACGACGCCGTGGTCGGTCCACGTGACGAGGTCGGTCGAGGTCGCGTGGCCCACGGCGGCGTTCCGGTGCCGGAGGTCCGGATCCCCGAGCGCGGTCGGCGCGTGCAGGTAGAAGAGGTGCGTCGTGTCGCCGTCGACGGCGATCCACGAGTCCCAGACCCAGAGCCCGGGCAGCGCGAACGCCATCAGCCCTTCACCGCGCCCTGCAGCAGGGCCGCGATGAACTGCCGCTGGAAGATGACGTACACGATCACCGTGGGCAGCATCACGATGAGCGACGCCGCGAACAGCAGCGGCAGCGCGTCGATGTACTGGCCCTGGAACGCGCCGAGCGCCCCGGCCATGGTGCGCTCGCTCGGGTCGTCGATCATCACGAGCGGCAGCAGGAACTGGTTCCAGGTCCAGAGGAACAGCAGGATCCCGAGCGCCGAGAGCGCCGGTCGCGCGAGCGGCAGCTGGATGCTCCGGAACTCCTGCCAGATGCTCGCGCCGTCCACGCGCGCGGCCTCCGACAGCTCCCGCGGCACGCCCACGAAGTGGGCGCGCATCCAGAACACGCTGAACGGCATGTACAGCCCGATGAGCGGGAGGATGACCGCCCACCTGGTGTTGATCAGGCCGAACCCGGTCATCTGGTAGTAGAGCGGGATGATGATCGCCTCGAACGGTATGGTCAGCCCGATGATCATGGCGACGAGCACGTACTTCCCGCCGGGGACCCGGAGGTTCCCGAGCGAGTAGCCGGCGAGCGTCGCGCAGACGAGGCTGACGGGCACGACCATCACGACGATGAACAGGCTCGAGAGCATCAGCGTGCCGATGTTCCCGACCGTGAACGCCGTGACGAAGTTCTCCCAGTAGGCGGGCGTCGGCCAGGAGAAGCCGTTCGGCAGCGAGTCGGGCGACTGCAGCGCGGCGGTGAGCATGCTGGCGAAGGGCAGCAGGGTGAGCACGAGGACCGCGATCAGGAGGATGCGGCCCACGACGAGCTCGGTGCGGTTGACGATCATCAGTCGCGCTCCCTCGAGAGTCGTTGGACGGGGAGCACGAGCAGCAGCACGAACACGAGCAGCACCACGCCGAACGCGGACGCGAGGCCCACCTGGCTCTGCACGAACGCGAGCCGGAAGATCTCGATGCCGGGCACGAGCGTCGTGGTGCCCGGCCCGCCCTTGGTGGTCGTGTAGATGATGTCGAACGTGCTCAGGGCGGCGATGACCGTGATGGTCACGAGCACCGCGATCTCCTGCCGGAGGCCTGGCAGGGTGATGGTGACGAACTCGCGGAGGAAGCCGGCGCCGTCGAGCCGCACGGCCTCGTAGAGCGAGCCGTCGATCTTGCCCATGCCCGTGAGCAGCAGCACGGTGCAGAGGCCCGTGAGCACCCAGGATCCGATGAGCCCGACCGCGGGCAGCGCCGTGCCGAAGTCGGCGAGCCAGGAGCGCGACAGGAAGCCGAGCCCCACCGCGTCGAGGATGGAGTTGATGGTGCCGGACTGCGCGTACATCCACGACCACGCAATGCCGGCCGCGACGAGCGGCACGATCTGCGGCAGGAACAGGATGGTGCGCGAGATCGACGCGAACGGTCCGGGCTTCATGCCGCGCAGGAGCGTGGCGAGCGCGAGGCCGGCGGTGATGGGGATCACCATGAAGAAGACCACGAGGACCAGCGCGTTGACGATGGGCGTCAGCAGCCGGGTGTCGGTGAAGATCTGCACGTAGTTGTCGAGCCCGATGAAGGTGGAGGCGCCGATCCCGTTCCACTTGTAGAACGAGTACTGCACCGCGGTGAGGAGCGGCCAGACGACGAACGCGCCGTAGGCGGCGACGGCCGGCAGCAGCATGATCCAGCCGACGGTCGCGGTCCGGCGGGCCTCGGGGCCGAGCCGGCGGCGCCTCGCGGGCGCGCGCCCGGGCCCGCTGCCGCGCGGGGACGGCCCCGCGGGGACGGCGGCGGTCGCCGTCGCCCCCGCGGGGATGGTGCGGTCCGTGGTGCTCACTGTGCGGCGAGGTCCTGCTCGTAGAAGTCCTGCGTGGCCTTCAGGAAGTCCGCGGGCGTCATCTTGTCGGTGAGCAGCAGCTGCTCGTTCGGCTGGAGCGAGCCCTGGTAGATCCCGGCGGTGCTGTTCGCCATGAAGTCGACGAAGCCGTCGTCGTCGCCGACCTCGGCGGACAGCTCGAGGGCCTTCGCGATGAGGCTGCCCTCCTGGGCTGTGGGCAGCGCCTGGGCCGGGTCGCCGCCGGGCGAGGCGCCCGTGACGTCGACCACGATCTGGCGCGCCTTCTCGTCGGTCACGATCCAGTTGAGGAACGCGGCGACCACGTCGGCGTTCTTCGACTTGGCCGGGATGGCGAAGGTGTTGCCCGTGCCCATCGCGACGTGCTCGCCGCCCGCCTCGAGCGGCGGGACGAGGCCGAACTGCGCGCCGCCCTGCCCGAGGGCCTTCTCGACGTTCGCCGCGTCCCAGTTCCCGTCCCACATGAACAGCCCCTGGCCGGCCGAGAAGTTCGACACCATGGTCGTGTAGTTGATGGCGTTGACGTCCGGCGGGAGGTACCCGGCCTTCGCCCAGTCCTGGAACTGCGTGGCGCCCGCGAGCGCCGCGTCGGTCTGGATGGTCGCGCCCGGCTTGTTGTACATCCAGTCGACGAGGTCCTGCTTGTCCCCCTGCTGGTTGATCAGCGACTGGAGGATGAAGGTGCCGACGCCGTCCTGCATGCCCGTCTGGATGGGGAGCACGCCCGCGTCCTTCGCCTTCGCGAGGTCCGCCTCCAGCTCGTCCATGGTGGTCGGCATCTCGGTGATGCCCACCTGGTCGGCGAGCTTCTGGTTCATGTAGATGCCGGTGACGCTGTACCCGATGCCGAACTGCCACAGCGAGCCCTCGCCGCGCACGCCCTGGTCGTCCATCCGGGCCCCCGCGAGCTGGCCCGCCGGGAAGCGGTCCCAGCCGTAGGCGTCGAAGTAGGGGTCGAGGTTCGTGAGGAGCCCGTCCTTGACCGTGGTGCCGAGCGTCGAGAGGCGGATCAGGTCCGGGGCGTCGTCGCTCGCGAGGAGGCGCGGCGTGTTCGCGAGGAGGTTCTGGAAGCTGTCGCGCGTGATGTCGAACGTCACGTTCGGGTGCTGCTTCGTGAACTCGGCCGTCAGCTCGTCCGTGACCGGGAAGCCGGTCTCGTCCTGGATCCGGATGGTGACGGCGTCGGTCGGGATCGCGGTGCTCACGTCGCCCGCGGGCGCGGAGGCGACGGGCGCGCTGCCGGGCGCGCAGCTCGCGAGGGCGAGCGCCGAGACGGCGGCGACGGCGGTGAGCGCTGCCGCGCGTCCCGCCCTTCTCATGGTGGACATGCGGTGACTCCTTCGTCAGGTGATGCGGGGCGGGGCGGTGCGGGAGCCGCGGGCGGCGGTGCACGCGGTATGACAGGGTGGTGGTAAATCCATTTACCCGTCGCAGGAGATCATGCGCGCCGCGACGGCGGGTGTCAACCCGGCATCGCCGCGGCCCGCGGATCACCGGATACGCTCACGAGGAGGAGGACGCCACATGCGCCAGAAGCGACCGACCCTGGCGGACGTGGCCCGGCTCGCCGGCCTGTCCCCGACGGCGGCGTCGCAGATCCTCAACGGCACGCCCGCGACGCGCTTCTCCGAGGAGTCCCACCGCCGCGTGCTGGCCGCCGCCGCCGAGCTCGGCTACCGCCCCAACATGGGCGCCCGGGCCCTCCGCACCGACCGGTCGCTCACCATCGGGTTCATCTCCGACGTCGTCGCCACCACGCGCTTCGCGAGCGGCCTCATCCGCGGCGCCCTCGTCGAGGCGGAGCGCGCCGGTCACGTCGTGCTCGTGCTCGAGACCGGCGGCGAGGAGGCGCGGGAGGCCGAGGCCGTGTCCGCGGTGCTCGACCGCCAGGTCGACGGCATCGTCTTCGCCACCATGCGCGCACGGGAGCTCGTGGTCCCCGACGTGCCCGCCTCGACGCGCGTCGTGATGCTCAACGCCACCAGCCCGCACCACGGTAGCTCCGTGCTGCCGGACGAGGAGGAGGGCGGACGCCGCGTGGTGGACCTCCTCGCCGCCGCCGGCCACTCCGACGGCATCGCGCTCCTCGGCAGCGACGTCGCGACCGAGAGGACCCTCTTCCGGTCGGAGACCGTGGCGCGTCGGCTGCACGGGATCCGCGCCGAGATGGCCGAGCTCGGGCTGCGCTTCGCGGTCGAGCGGTCGTGCGGGGAATGGGAGCCGGACGCCGGGTACGAGGCCGCGGGCGCGATCCTGGACGCGACTCCCGGCCTGCGCGCGATCCTCTGCTTGAACGACCGCCTGGCGTTCGGCGCGTACCAGGCGTGCCAGGAGCGCGGGATCCGCGTCGGCACCGACGTCTCGCTCGTCGGCTTCGACAACGACGAGCTGGCGTCCTACCTGCGGCCCGGCCTCACGACCATCGCCCTCCCGCACGAGGAGATGGGACGCGAGGCGGTGCGTCTCGTCCTGCGCGACACGGAGCCGGGCGAGCGCCTCGTGGGGATGCCCGTGGTCGAGCGCGGCTCGATCGCCCCGGTCGCCCCGGCGGACGGCGACGCGGCCGGGGTCGCTGCCGCGCGCCTGGCGGCCCTGGCGGCGACGGCCTGACGTCGGGCACCGCGGCCCTGCCGGCCTAGGCGGTCGCGGTCAGCGGCTGCTCCATCACGTGATCCGTCTCCACGGCATCCGAGAGCCGGAACGACCGCGTCCCCACGATGCGGAAGCCGCTGCGCTCGTAGAAGCGGATCGCGCGGGCGTTGTGCTCGTTCACGCCGAGCCAGATCCCGGCCTCCGCGTCCCGCCCTCGCTCCCCCGCGAGCTCGCGCGCGACCCGCAGCGTCTCGGCCATGAGCGGCCCTGCCAGCCCCGCGCCGTGCGACCCCCGCTCGACGTACACCTTGCTCAGCTCGACCTCCGGCCGCAGCCGCAGCGCGCCGGCCACGTCGGCGTCCGCGGGGGGAGCCTGGACGACCATCGTGTAGCCGACCGGGCGGCCCCCGACCTCCGCGAGCACGACCCGGTGCGTGGGATCCGCGAGGTGCGCCCGGAAGCGCGCGGGCGACAGGACGGTGCGGATGTGCTCCGCGATCGCGGCGGCCGTCGTCGTCGGCGGGCACGCGAGCGCGAAGGTGCGGGCGGCGAGGTCCGCCACCTCCTCCGCGTCGGCGGGCGCGGCGACGCGGAAGGACGGGACAGCGGGGACAGGGGCGGCGGCGGGATCCGGGATGCTCACCCTGACGAGCCTAGGCAGCCGCGCGCCCCGGAGACGACGGAAGGGCCCGCCGAGGCGGGCCCTTCCTGTGGTGCATGTCGTGCGTGCGCGTCTCGCGCGATGGGGCTAGATGGAGTTGACGTCCACCGGGATGCCGGGGCCGAAGGTCGTGGAGACCGTGGCCTTCTGCACGTAGCGGCCCTTCGAGGAGGACGGCTTGAGGCGGATGATCTCCTCGAGCGCGGCGCCGACGTTCTCGGAGAGCCGCTCGGGCGAGAAGCTCGCCTTGCCGACCACGAAGTGGACGTTCGCGTGCTTGTCGACGCGGAACTCGATCTTGCCGCCCTTGATGTCGGACACCGCGCGCGCGACGTCCGGGGTGACCGTGCCGGTCTTCGGGTTGGGCATGAGGCCACGCGGGCCGAGCACCTTGCCGAGACGACCGACCTTGCCCATGAGCTCGGGCGTCGAGACGGCGGAGTCGAACGACGTGTAGCCGCCCGCCACCTTCTCGATGAGCTCGTCGCCGCCGACCTCGTCGGCGCCGGCGGCGATGGCCGCCTCGGCCGCGGGGCCCGTCGCGAAGACGATGACGCGAGCGGTCTTGCCGGTACCGTGAGGAAGGATGACGGTGCCGCGGACCATCTGGTCTGCCTTGCGGGGGTCGACGCCGAGCTTGAGCGCGACCTCGACGGTGCTGTCGAACTTGCTGGAACCGGTCTCGCGCGCGAGCTCGACGGCCTCCGAGGCGGTGTACGCCTTGGCGGGATCGATCTTCTCGGCTGCGGCCCGGTAGGCCTTTGACTTCGCCATTCGTGTCTCCTGATTCGAGAGTGCGGTTGATGTGAGCCTGGCCGGCTCTCCCGCGTGATGCTGGAGCGGATCCCGGTCGGGACCCGCGGGTGGTGGAGGCTAGGCCTCGACCGTGATGCCCATGGAGCGGGCGGTGCCGGCGATGATCTTCGCCGCGGCGTCGATGTCGTTGGCGTTGAGGTCGGCCTGCTTCTGCTCGGCGATCTCGCGGACCTGGTCCATCGTGAGCTTCGCGACCTTGACCGTGTGCGGCGTGCCCGAGCCCTTGGCGACTCCGGCGGCCTTCTTGATGAGCTCCGCGGCCGGGGGCGTCTTGAGGATGAACGTGAACGTCCGGTCCTCGTAGACGGTGATCTCGACGGGGATGACGTTCCCGCGCTGAGCCTCGGTCTGGGCGTTGTACGCCTTGCAGAACTCCATGATGTTGACGCCGTGCTGTCCCAGCGCCGGCCCGATGGGCGGTGCGGGGTTGGCGGCGCCGGCCTTGATCTGCAGCTTGATCAGACCCGTGACCTTCTTCTTCGGTGCCATTTCTCTTCCTTCTTCTTGATTGCTAGATCGAGCGGGCCGCGCGGCCCGACCGCCTAGAGCTTGGTGACCTGGTCGAAGCTGAGCTCGACCGGGGTCTCGCGCTCGAACAGGGAGACGAGCACCGTGAGCTTGCCGCTCTCGGGCTTGATCTCGCTGATGGAGCCGGGGAGGCCCGCGAACGAGCCCTCCTTGATCGTGATGGTCTCGCCGATCTCGAAGTCGACCTCGGCGGCGACGACGCGCTGCGCCTGGCCGCCCTTGGTGGGCTGGCCCTTGACCTGCGCCACCTCCTTGATCTCGACGAGGCTCTTCAGCATGGAGAAGGCCTCCTCGAAGCGGAGGGGCGTGGGGTTGTGGGCGTTGCCCACGAAGCCCGTGACGCCGGGGGTGTGGCGGACGACCGACCAGCTGTCCTCGTTGAGGCTCATGCGCACGAGCACGTAGCCCGGGATGCGCACGCGGTTGACCATCTTGCGCTGGCCGTTCTTGATCTCGACGACGTCCTCCATCGGGACCTCGATCTGGTAGATGTCGTCCTCCATGTTGAGCGACACCATGCGGTTCTCGATGTTGCTCTTCACGCGGCGCTCGAAGCCCGCGTAGGAGTGGATGACGTACCACTTGCCCGGCTTGGAGCGGAGCTCCTTGCGGAAGTCCTCGTAGGGGTCGACCTCGGCGTCGTCCGCGTCCTCGTCCGGCACCAGGTCAGCCTCGGCCTGGGCGACGTCCTCCGCGGTGGCGGGCGCGACGTCGGCGGGCTCGAGGGCCTCCTCGGCCGCCTCCTCCTCCGCCTCGTCGTCGGTCGCCTCGACGGCGGCCTCGGCCTCGTCGGCCGAGTCGATGTCGAGCGCGTCCTCGACGATGGCGTCGGCCTCGGGGTCCTCGACGGACTCCATCGCGTCGAGCGCGGCCGTCAGGTCGGTCTCGACCGAGTCGCCCTCGACGTGCAGGGCGGTGTGCTCTGCCGCATCCGAGCTCTCCTCGGAGGACTCGATGGCGTGGCCCTCCTGGACCTCGTCCACCTCGGAGGACTGCTCCGCCGCGGGGGCGAGGTCGACGTCGTCGCGCTTGCTCTCAGCCAATGGATCTACTTCCCTCGTTCTTCGTCGTGCGTTGCCGTTCTGTGCCGTGCTGCTCCCGGGCGCCGGGCCGCGCGGATGCGGGACCCGTGAGGATCCGCGCCGCTGCCGTGCTCCGCGCGCGTGGACCCTCAGGTCCCCGCGTCGCTCGCCTTCCGGCCCGTGCCGCCTCCGCGTGGAGGCCCTGGTGCTAGGCGCCGTTGCCGAACACCACGATGGCGAGGTACCCGAACAGCTGGTCGAGGAGCGAGACGATCACCATCATGACGATGACGAAGGCCAGCACCACTCCCGTGAACGTCAGCAGCTCCTTGCGGGTGGGGGTGACCACCTTCTTGAGCTCCTGCACGACCTGCTTGATGAAGAGCACCAGCCGGGCGAAGGGGTTGCGTCGTGCGTCCCGCTGCTCGCGAGCCTGCGCGACGATCTCCTCGCTCGGCTCGTCGACGATCTTCCGCGCCACGCGTGGGTCCCTTCCTGCATTGCTCGGCTGTCGCCCGGAGTTCGGGCGAGCCGCGATGTCACGTGCCCGGGGACCCGTTCCATCTAGCAGGGCGGACAGGACTCGAACCTGCAACCTGCGGTTTTGGAGACCGCTGCTCTACCAATTGAGCCACCACCCTCTGCGTCGACACCCGCCTGCCCTCATGCGCCACGACCGTGCGAGCACGGACGGAAGAAGGCGCGGAAGAGCATGGCGGAGATACCGACCCGGACGAGTGTACCAGCATCCGCGGGCCCACGGTCGGGCGGCGGCCAGGCCGGCGTCGGCACCCGCGTGGCGGCGGGCGCGGATCCCTATGCTCACATGCATGGCCGAACCGCAGAGCACCGTCCCCCTCAGCCGCGTCTCCACCCGCATCGGATCCATCGCCGAGTCCGCGACCCTCAAGGTCGACGGCAAGGCCAAGGCCCTGCAGGCCGCCGGACGCCCCGTCATCAGCTTCGCGGCGGGCGAGCCCGACTTCCCGACGCCCGACTACGTGGTCGAGGCCGCGGTCGAGGCCGCGCGGGATCCCCGCAACCACCGCTACACCGCGGCCGCCGGCCTCCCCGACCTCCGCGAGGCGATCGCCGACAAGACCCGCGCCTCCTCCGGCCTCGACGTGGGGATCAACCGGATCATCGTCACCAACGGCGGCAAGCAGGCCGTCTACCAGGCCTTCCAGACGCTGCTCGACCCGGGCGACGAGGTCCTCGTGCCCACGCCCTACTGGACCACCTACCCCGAGGCCATCCGCCTCGCGGGCGGCGTGCCCGTCGACGTCTTCGCGGGCGCCGACCAGGGCTACCTCGTGACCGTCGAGCAGCTCGAGGCCGCGTGGACGCCGCGCACCAAGGTGCTGCTGTTCGTCTCGCCGTCGAACCCCACGGGCGCCGTCTACTCGCGGGAGCAGACCCGCGAGATCGGCGAGTGGGCCGACTCGAAGGGCCTCTGGGTCATCAGCGACGAGATCTACCAGGACCTCGTCTACGACGGGGCCGAGGCCGCGAGCATCGTCGACGTGGTCCCGGCGCTGGCCGACCGCACGATCCTCGTCAACGGCGTCGCCAAGACCTACGCCATGACGGGCTGGCGCGTCGGGTGGATGGTCGGCCCGGCCGACGCCATCAAGGCCGCGGGCAACCTGCAGTCGCACCTCTCCTCGAACGTCTCGAACGTCTCGCAGCGCGCGGCTATCGCGGCGCTCCGCGGCCCCCGCGACACCGTCGACCGGATGCGCGAGGCCTTCGACCGCCGCCGCCGCACGATCGTCGCCGAGCTCGACGCCATCCCCGGCTTCGTCACGCCCACGCCGCAGGGCGCGTTCTACGTCTACCCCGACGTGACGGGCCTCTTCGGCCGCGACATCGACGGCGTCACCCCGACCACCTCGCTCGAGGTCGCCGACGTGCTGCTCGAGAAGGCGGAGGTCGCGGCGGTGCCCGGCGAGGCGTTCGGCCCGAGCGGGTTCCTGCGCTTCAGCTACGCGCTGGGCGACGACGCGCTGCTCGAGGGCGTGCGCCGGATCCGCGACCTGCTGGCCTGATCCGCCGCCCGGCCCCGCCGGTCGGCCCGCCGCTAGAGGGAGAGGCCGACCAGCACGGGCTCGGGCTGCAGGATCACGCCGTGCTCGCTCATCACGCGGCCCTGCACGTAGCGCGCGAGGGCGGCGACGTCCTCGGCGGTCGCGGTGCCGCGGTTGGTGAGCGCCAGCGTGTGCTTGGACGAGACCGCCGCGCCGGATCCCGGCAGCCGGAAGCCGCGCCGCACGCCCGAGTGCTCGATGAGCCACGCGGCGCTGAGCTTGACGCCCGCGGGCTCGTGTCGGCGGCGCGCGGCGGCCTGGCGCTCGATGGCCTCCGCCACCTCCCACTGGTCGCCGAGCGGCACGACGAGGTCCTGGGGCGGATCCTCCTGCGGCCAGCGCGGGGCGTCGGCCGGGAGCGTGCGCGCGAACGCGGCGCTGACGATGGGGTTGGTGAAGAAGGAACCGGCGCTCCAGGTGTCGTGATCCGCGTCGTCGAGCACCATGCCCTTGGACGCGCGGAGCGTCAGCACGGTCTCGCGCACCCGGGCCACGGGCACCCGCTCGCCGAGCTCGACGCCGAGCGCGCCGGCGAGCTGCGGGTAGGCGACGGGCAGGCCGAGCGCGTCGGGGCCCTCGCCGCGGGTGAGCGCGAAGTCGACGGACAGCACGACGCCCACGCGGCCGCGCTTGAGCGCGGAGGTGCGGTAGCCGAGGTCGAGGTCGGCGGCACCCAGCCGCTCCACCTCGCCCGTCTCGTAGTCGAGGAAGTCGACGCCCTCGAGGACATCGGCGACCTCCTGGCCGTACGCGCCGATGTTCTGCACGGGCGAGGCGCCGGTGGATCCGGGGATCCCCGACAGCGCCTCGAGCCCGGCGAGGCCGTCGGCCACGGTGCGGGCGACGAGCGCGTCCCACGGCTCGCCGGCCTGCACGCGCACGAGGACGGTGCCGTCCGCCCGCTCCTCGCCGACCTCGACTCCGCGGGTCGCGATCCGGATGACCGTGCCCTCGACCCCCTCGTCGGAGATGAGGGAGTTGGATCCGCCGCCGAGGACCATCCAGTCCTCGCCCACGGCCCACAGGCCGAGGAGCGTGTCGACCAGCTCGTCGCGCTCGCTCACGGTCACGAGCTCCTCCGCCGGACCGCCCACGCGCAGCGTGGTGAGGTCGGCGAGCGGGGCGTCGCGGTGGGTCTCGATCGTCACGGGGGCCCTACGCCAGCCGGACCTGCGCCTGGGCGCGGCCGAGGACGGTCTTCCCGTCGACGGAGACGGCGATGTCGACGCGCACGGTGCCCGCCTCGGCGTCGATCGCGCCGAGCTTGGCCACGATCGAGAGGTCCTGGCCGTCGGCGGGATCCACGACCACGGGCCGCGTGAACCGCACGCCGTAGGAGACGATGCGCGAGGGATCCCCCGCCCAGTCGGCCACGGGCTGCACGGCCTGGCCCATCGTGAGCATGCCGTGGGCGAGGACGCCGGGTAGCCCGACCGACGCGGCCACGTCATCGCGGTAGTGGATGGGGTTGAAGTCACCCGACGCGCCCGCGTAGCGGACGAGGGAGTCGCGCGTGAGGTGCAGCGATCGCTCCGCCACGACGTCGCCCACGGCGAGGTCGGCGAGCACGGGCACGGCCGCGGCGGCTGCGCCGGATCCGGCGCTCACGCGTCGTCCCCGCGGACCACGAGGGTGGAGACGGCCGTGACGACGTGGGCGCCGGATCCGTCGACCATGGCGGACTCGGCGGTCACCATCGCGTTGCCGCCCAGGGTCGCCACCTTGGTGACGGTGAGCGTCGCCGTGAGCTCGTCGCCCGCGACCACCGGGCGGGAGTACGTGAAGGCCTGCTCGCCGTGGACCACGCGGCTGAAGTCGATGCCGGCGTCGGGCTCGGCGAGCAGCTGCGCGAGCGTCGCCTCCTGCACGACCACGGGGAACGTGCTCGGCGCGACCACGTCGGCGTGGCCGGCGGCGCGCGCCGCCTCGGGGTCGAGGTGGACGGGGTGGGTGGCGCCGACGGCGCGGGCGAACTCGCGCACCTTCTCGCGTCCCACCAGGTACGGGGCGGCGGCGGGGAGCACGCGACCCTGGAGCTCTGGATTCACTGGCACCGGACGATCCTACGCGGCGGGCGTCCGCGCGCCCGGGCCGCGGTCCGTCCGGGCATGCGAGAGCCCCGGCCCCCACTTCTCGTGGGGACCGGGGCCCGGGTCGCGATGCCGCTCGTGCGGCGTCAGATGCCTACTGGCAGGAGTCGCACTGCAGGAGCTCCATGGGGTCGACGGGGATCGCGTAGCCGCCGACGGTGTCGTTGTTGTCGTAGTCCATGGGTGCCTCCCGTTGTGTCTGGTCGGGAACCGCCGGTGCGGTTCCTCAGGTCTCGTGGCTCTCGCCCCGATGGCCTCCGGTTCCGCGTCTTCGCGAGGATCCGGGTTGCTCGGCCACCCGGTGGGGCGGTGAGGTTCTCCACTATATAACCCGAACTACAGACCTGTCATTCCACTACATCTAGTGTTTCGGCGTGTCGCGGCGCCTCCCGCGTCGTCATGCGGATCCGGGATGCCGGACCGGATCCGACGCCCGCGCGGACTCGGCGTGTCGGCCGGATGGAGGGCCGCCGCGAACGCGTCGCGGCGGCCCTCGTGCGCTCGGTGCGCGGGATGCGGATCAGGCGCCGCCCTCGCGCGCCTCCTTCTCCTCCTCCGATTCGCTGGCGGTGTAGTCGCCGCCGGCGGGAGCCTCGCGGCGCTCCTCGTCGTGCGCGTCGGGGACGGGGTTGCCCTGGGTCTTGTAGAGCACGTCGTCGTGGTCGGTGGGGTCCGTGGAGTCGTGGTGGGTCATGCCCGGAGGCTACGCCGTGGTGGGCGACGCCGGAAGGCCGGGCGCCGCGGGAGGACACGCGGGCAGGGCCCCGGCGGCAGATGCCCGGCGGACGAAGGAAAGGCCCCGGAACCTGGCGAGAGGTGTCCGGGGCCTATCGAGGAGGACGGACCCCGAGGGATCCGCGCTTCCGTAGCGGGAGCGGGACTTGAACCCGCGACACCACGATTATGAGCCGTGTGCTCTAACCACCTGAGCTACCCCGCCACGATCCCCGCGGCCGCCCGTGATCGAGGGCCGGGGATCGAGCCCCCAGTGAGGATTGAACTCACTACCTCTTCCTTACCAAGGAAGTGCTCTACCAATGAGCTATGGGGGCGTGCCCGGGCGCGTCGGAGACGCGCTGGAACCCTACGACGATAGCAGGTCCGGGACCGCCCACGAGACGCGTGACGGCCCGGACCGGCGCACGTCCGGCCGGGCTCCCGGGGATCAGACCGCGGAGAGGTCGCGGATCTCGTCGGCCGTCAGCTCGAGCTCGACGGAGGCGAGGAGGTCGGGCAGCTGCGTGAGGTCGCGCGCGCTGGCGATCGGCGCGGTGACCGACGGCTGCGCCCGCAGCCACGCGAGCGACACCGTCGTGACGGAGACGCCGTGGGCCTCGGCGACCCGGTCGAGCACCTCGAGCAGCGCGCGGCCGTGGTCGTCGTAGTACTTGGATGCCGCGCCCGCGCGCGGGCTGTCGACGTCCGCGCCGCGGTACTTGCCCGTGAGGAAGCCGCTCGCGAGGCTCGAGTAGGGCGCGGACGCGATGCCCTCGCGGATCAGCAGGTCGGCGAGCGCGCCCTCGTAGTCGTCACGGGCGACGAGGTTGTAGCGGTTCTGGAGGACCTCGAAGCGGGCGATGCCCTCGCGGGCCGAGACGTCGAGCGCGGCCTGCAGGCGCTCGGCCGTGAAGTTGGAGGCGCCGATCGCACGGACCTTGCCCTCCGTCACGAGCTCGGCGAGCGCGGTGACGGTCTCCTCGATCGGGGTGTCCTGGTCGTCGACGTGCGCGTAGTAGAGGTCGATCGCGTCGACGCCGAGCCGGCGGAGGCTGGCCTCGACGCCGCGGCGGACGCTGTCGCGCGAGGTGCCCTTCGCGGCCTCGTGCGCTCCGACCTTCGTGGCGATGACGAGGTCGTCGGGGCGGCCGCGCGCGGCGAGCCAGCGGCCGATGATCTCCTCGGACTCGCCGCCCGAGTTGCCGGGCTTCCACGCGGAGTACACGTCGGCCGTGTCGATGAAGTTGCCGCCGGCCGCGACGTAGGCGTCGAGGAGCTGGAACGAGGTGGCCTCGTCGGCGGTCCAGCCGAAGACGTTGCCGCCGAAGGACAGGGGCAGCACCTCCAGGCCGCTGGATCCGAGGGGCACGCGTGCGGGGTTCGTCATGGCTGATCTCCTTCGTCCGGTGATGGCGGCGGCGGCCGTCCCCAGGGTCAAGCCGGCCCGCGCCCCCGCGTATTCCGCCGCTCCCCGGGCGTCGGGAGCGCTCCCTGCCCGTCGCCTAGGCTCGTCGCATGACTTCGCCTGCCCCCACAGCCCTGTCCACGGCTGCCCGGGACGACACCTCGGCCCACCCCGACAGCACACCGCAGCACGGAACCGGATCCGAGTGGTGGCGCACCGCCGTCATCTACCAGATCTACCCGCGCTCCTTCGCCGACTCCGACGGCGACGGCATCGGCGACCTCCCCGGCATCACCGAGCGCCTGCCCGCGCTCCGCGAGCTCGGGGTCGACGCCGTCTGGCTCTCCCCCTTCTTCCTGTCGCCGCAGAACGACGCGGGCTACGACGTCGCGGACTACTGCGCCGTGGATCCGCTGTTCGGCACCCTCGACGACTTCGAGCGGATGCAGCGCCGCGCGCACGAGCTCGGCCTCCGCGTGATCGTCGACATCGTCCCGAACCACACGTCCTCCGCGCACCGCTGGTTCCAGGAGGCGCTGGCCGCCCCCGCCGGCAGCGAGGAGCGCGCCCGCTACATGTTCCGCGACGGGAAGGGCGCCGACGGCGAGCTGCCCCCGAACAACTGGGAGTCGATCTTCGGCGGCCCGGCGTGGACCCGGCTCACCGAGCCCGACGGCACGCCCGGCCAGTGGTACCTGCACCTGTTCGACTCGTCGCAGCCCGACCTCGACTGGACGAACCCGTGGGTGCGCGAGCGCTTCCGCGAGATCCTCCGCTTCTGGCTCGACCGCGGCGTCGACGGGTTCCGCGTGGACGTCGCGCACGGCATGGTCAAGGCGCCCGGCCTCCCCGACTACACGCCGCCCGAGGGCCAGGGCAGCATGGGCGGCGCCGGCGGTGCCGACGACCAGCCCGCTCCCCCGCCGCCGTACTTCGCGCAGGAGGGCGTGCACGAGATCTACCGCGAGTGGCGCGAGATCTTCGACTCCTACGAGGGCGACCGCGCGATGGTCGCCGAGGCGTGGGTCGAGCCGCTCGCGAAGCTGGCCGACTGGGTGCGCCCGGACGAGATGCACCAGGCGTTCAACTTCAGCTACCTCGAGACGCCCTGGGACGCCGCCGCGCTCCGCCGCACGATCGACGCGTCGCTCGCGACCTTCTCCTCCGTGGGCGCGCCGAGCACCTGGGTGCTCTCGAACCACGACGTGGTGCGGCACGCCAGCCGCCTCGCGCTCTCGGGCGATAACCCGCAGGGCGTGGGCATCGGGCCGAACTCGACCGTGACGGTCGACGAGGAGCTCGGCCTCCGCCGCGCCCGCGCCGCCAGCGCGCTCATGCTCGCGCTGCCCGGCAGCGCCTACGTCTACCAGGGCGAGGAGCTCGGGTTGCCCGAGGACATCCGCCTGCCGGACTCCGCGCGCCAGGATCCGACGTTCCACCGCACCGCGGGCGAGCGCTACGGCCGCGACGGCTGCCGCGTGCCGATCCCGTGGGAGGCCGGGAAGCCGTCGTACGGCTTCAGCGACGGCGACGCCAGCTGGCTGCCGCAGCCCGACGACTGGGACCGGTTCGCGCGCGACGCCGAGCAGGCGGATCCCGCGTCGACCCTCTCCCTCTACACGGAGGCGCTGCTGCTGCGTCGCGAGCACGGCCTGGCGCTGGGTGCGCTGGAGTGGATCGACGCGGAGGGCGACGACGTGATCGCGTTCGAGAGCGCGGGCGTCACGGTCATCGCGAACCTCGGGCAGGCCGCGGTGCCGCTGCCCGAGGGCCGCGTGCTGCTCGCGAGCCGGCCGCTCGACGGCGACGCCGTGCCGTCCGACACGACCGTGTGGCTGATCCGGGGCTGACCGGCCCCGGCACGACGACGCCCCCTCGCCTTCGGGCGAGGGGGCGTCGTCGTGCGAGCGCTGCGCGGGCTAGTTCGCGTGCTCCTTCAGCCAGGCGAAGGGATCCACCGGGGTGCCGTCCGCGACGTGGATCTCGAGGTGCAGGTGCGGGCCGGTGGACGCACCCGTGTTGCCGACCTGGCCGATCTGCTGGCCGACCTTGACGGCGTCGCCCGCCTTCACGAGGAGCGATCCCGGCAGCATGTGGCCGTAGACGCTCGTGACGAGCTGCCCGTCGATGACGTGGTCGATGACGAGGTGGACGCCGAGGCCGCTGGAGTCGGTGGGCACGGCCTCGCGGACGACGCCGTCGGCGATCGCCTGGATGGGGGCCCCGAGGCCCGGCGCGAAGTCGACGCCCTTGTGGTCGCTCGAGCAGCCGTTGGAGCAGGGCGCGATGCGGTGGCCGAAGACGCCGCTGATGGGCACGCCCGAGGCGAAGGGCCACTGGATCGTGCCGTTGATGTTGTTCGTGAAGGCGCCGGCGCCCTTGGACGTCTGGGCGAGCATGATCTGCTGCGGCGTCGTGGCGGTGAAGGCGTCGTCGGTGCCGCCGACGACGATCGCCTCGGGAGCCGCGGAGAGCGCGACGCTCTGGCTGGGGATCGACGTGGCCGGCGCGTCGGTGACGACGTTCGCCTGCGCCATGTCCTGGCCGGTCAGGAACGCGGAGGACGGCAGCGAGGTCGCGATGGTGACCGTCGCGACGAACGCCATGGTGAGGAGCGTGAGCCCGCGCGACGCGTTCGCGCGGCGACGGCCGGCGGCGGCCTCGGGCGCCGGGGCGGCGAGGGCGGGACGCGCGGAGGCGGGGACGCGGCGCCCGCGGATGCGGGCGTGCGGTGCGGCGGCCGGCACGCTCGCGCGCTTCGCGGGCACGTACGAGGAGCGGCGCGACTCGGGAGCGGCGGCGGCGGACGCGGCGCGGAGGCGACGGGCGCGGGTCGCGAGGGGGACGGTCTCCGCGGCGATCGCGGCGGCGGGCTCGGCGTCCGCGGGGAGGTGCGTGGTGGGGGCGGAGGGTGCCTCGACCGGGATGTGGATGATGCGGGGCGCGGGCGCGACCAGCGCGGGCTGCTCGGCCGCGGGCTGCTCAGCCGCGTCGCCCTCGGGTGCCTGCCGCACGTGGGGTGCCGGCTGCGCCTCGGGTGCCTGCTGCGCCTCGGGTGCCTGCTGCGCCTCGGCGGCCCGCCGCTCTGCCTCGCGTCGCTCGCGTCGCGTCGCGTACACGGTCCCTGCGGTCTCGTCGGGGGTCAGCACGAGGGCCGCCGGTCGGAGGCCTGGGGGGCACGCGAGGCGTGGAGGACGGACAGGATCGTGGGACTCCTAGTGCGAGGGACAGGTGCTGCGCGATGCCGGCCGAGCGGTGTCGGGGCGTGCGCCAGCGACCGGTTCCAGCCCGGTCGCGATGTAACGGATCGGTAAAGGCTAACCGCCGGAAGGGATTCGCGCCACCCGGGGGATGCGCCGGAGGGCCCTCAGGGGCTATGCGCGCGGGCGCTCCAGCCGCTCCTCGAGGGCGCGCGCGAGCTCGGGATCGGCCGCGATGAGCAGGTCGTCGGAGGCCGGTCCGCCGCCGATCCCGGTCACGCGCGCACCCGCCTCCGCGGCGATGAGGGCGCCGGCCGCGTGGTCCCACGGCTTGAGCCCGCGCTCGAAGTAGGCGTCGGTGCGGCCCGCCGCCACGTTGCAGAGGTCGAGCGACGCGGCGCCGATGCGGCGGATGTCGCGCACCTCGCCGAGCAGGTCGGTGATCACGCGCCCCTGCCGCATGCGCGTCTCGGCGCCGTAGGAGAAGCCGGTGCCGACGAGGGCGAGGCTGAGCGGCACGCCGGCGTTCACGGCGAGCGGCCGCCCGTCGAGCGCGGATCCGCCGCCCGCCGTCGCCGTGTACACCTCGCCGAGGGTGGGGTTCACGACGCAGCCGGCCCGGGCGGTCCAGGTGAGCGGATCCGCCTCGCCCTCGACCACGGCCACGCTCACGGCCCATGCCGGGATCCCGTAGAGGAAGTTGACGGTGCCGTCGATGGGGTCGACGACCCAGGTGAGGCCCGAGCTGCCCGACGTGCCCTCGGACTCCTCGCCGAGGAAGCCGTCGTCGGGGCGGACGTCCTGGAGCGCCTGCCGGATGAGGTCCTCGGTCTCGCGGTCGGTGTGGGTGACGATGTCCTCGGGGCTCGACTTCGACGCGGCCACCTCGACGCCCTCCCGGCGGCGGCGGAGCGCGAGCTCCCCGGCGCGGACGGCGATGTCGCGGGCGATGGTCAGGAGCGCGGTGTCACCGGGGGTCGTCATGCGACCACCCTGCCAGAGCCTTCGGGGACGCCGCGGCGCGACGGCTCAGGCCGGCGCGACGCCCGTGCGCTCGTCGACCGCGGGGATCTCCGTCGCGGCCTCGCGGAGGCGCCCCCGCTCGATCCGGCGCGCGTTCCACAGCAGGCCGACGCCCAGCACCATCAGGCCGCCCGCGGCGAGCAGCGCCCACGCGCCGCCGACGTGCGTCGTGATGAGCGCGGCGACCAGCGCGCCGAGCCCCATGCACACGATCGCGCCGATGCGGCGGGCCCACGCGGCGCCCGTGCCCCCGGCGACGCGGCTGTCGGAGGAGAGGTTCACCATCGTCATCGTCACGACGACGGTGGAGAGGTCCCGCAGGCCGATGCTCTTCACGGCCGCCGCCTGCGCGCCGAGCAGCAGCGCGAGGAAGCCGGTGATGCCGATCATGACCCCGGTCTCGAGCGTGCCGACCGCGAGCCAGACCACGGCGAGCGCGAGGGTGAGCAGGGTGCCCGTGACGAGGATCCAGACGGAGGAGCGCGGCAGGTGCACGTCGGTGGGCGCGCGTCGGGTGATGCGCGACGCGATGACCGCGCCGAGCATGAAGGCCACGAGCGCCACGAGGTTGTTGAGCACGGGGATGTCGGCGACGCCCACCAGGCCGAAGCCGATGAAGAGCACGTTGCCGGTCATGTTGCCGGTGAAGACGCGGTCGAGCGCGAGGTAGCTGACGCCGTCGATGGCGCCCGTCGCGGTGGTCATCACGAGCAGGGCGGCGATGTAGGAGCCCTCGGGCCAGGGACGGGACACGGGCGGATCTCCTCGGGAGGCTCGGACGGCTCGGGCGGCGGTCGCCCCAGGATACGGGCGGGGCGGGATGCGGGCGGGTCAGGCGATCTCGTCGCGCGTCGCCCGGGCGGCCGCGGACGCGAGCCGGGACACCTCGTCGTCGTCGAGCGCGAGCTGCGCCGCGGGCATCAGCTGCCGGATCTGCCGGACCGTGCGCGCGCCCACGAGAGCGCTCGCGATCCCGGGCCGGCCGAGCACCCACGCGATGGCGACCTCGGCGACCGTGACCCCGCGCGTCCGCGCGACCTCCTCGGCGGCGCGCACCGTCGCGTGCCCGCCCGCCGACATGTACTGCTCGGCGTCGAGCGCGCGGGCCGACGGCACGGCGGGCGCACCCGGCAGGTACTTGCCCGTGAGGAACCCCTTGGCGAGCACGCTGTGCGCGACGAGGCCGAGGCCCTCCCGCCTGACGAGCGCCTGCAGACGCCCCTCCGCGTGGTCGCGCGCCAGCAGGCTGTACTCCTCCTGCACCACGCCGACCGGCACGGCGCCGGATCCGTGCGCGAGCGCGAGCGCCTGCTCGATCCGCTCGGGCCGGAACCCGGAGACGCCGACGAGACGCGCCTTGCCCTCCTTCACCAGGTCGGACAGCGCGGCGACGGTCTCCTCGAGCGGGGTGCGGGTGTCGTCGAGGTGGGCGTGCACGACGTCGACGTGCGTCGTGCCGAGCCGGCGCAACGAGGCATCGACCCCGCGGCGGATGGACTCCGCCGACGTGCCGGGGGCGTCGCGGCTCTTGCCGACCTTCGTGCCGACGACCACGTCGTCGCGGCAGCCGCGCGCGGCCAGCCAGCCGCCGATGATCGCCTCGGACTCGCCGCCCGCGTGGCCGGGCACCCACTGCGAGTACGAGGACGCGGTGTCGACGAAGGTGCCGCCCTCCTCGCGGTAGGCGTCGAGGATCGCCCACGCCGCCTCGCGGTCGGCGGTCCAGCCGAAGCCGCTCGTGCCGAGGCCGAGCGTGGAGACGACGACGCCGGACGTGCCGAGGGCGCGCGTCGAGGGGCCGGGTGCGGCGGGGAACATCGGTGGTGGATCCAGGTCGTCGGGCGCGCGGGCGACTCTGCCCGCGCGGGCGGGCCCCGACGGATGCGTCGAGGCAGACGAACGGCCCCGCGCGAGCGGGGCCGTCCAGTGCGGTGGCGAGTGAGGGATTCGAACCCCCGAAGGCTGAGCCGTCTGATTTACAGTCAGATCCCTTTGGCCGCTAGGGTAACTCGCCATGCGCACCCGACCTGTGTGATCACGGACCGGAGACGCTCGTCGATGATAGCGGGCGCCGGGCCGCGAACCGAAATCGTCGGATCCCCTCGCCGCGGGCCCGCAGCCGCCCGTCCCTTAACATGGTCGGCATGGCAGATTCCTCGTTCGACGTCGTCAGCAAGGTCGACCGCATGGAGGCGGACAACGCCGTCCACCAGACCCAGAAGGAGGTGGAGCAGCGCTACGACTTCAAGAACGTGGGCGCCTCCATCGAGTGGAGCGGCGACACCATCCTCATGAAGGCCTCGAGCGAGGAGCGCGTGAAGGCGATCCTCGACGTGCTGCAGACGAAGATGATCAAGCGCGGCATCGGCCTCAAGAGCCTCGAGGAGGGCGAGCCCTTCGCGTCGGGCAAGGAGTATCGGATCGAGGTCACCCTCAAGCAGGGCATCGACCAGGCCAACGCGAAGAAGATCGGCAAGATCATCCGCGACGAGGGCCCCAAGAGCATCAAGAGCCGCGTCGAGGGCGACGAGCTCCGCGTCTCGAGCAAGAGCCGCGACGACCTGCAGCAGACCATCGCGCTGCTCAAGGGCGCCGACGTGGATCTCGACCTGCAGTTCGTCAACTTCCGCTGATCCGCCGGGCGCCGCAGGCCCGTGTCCGTGCGGCGCCCGGCCCGGTCGCGACGGCATCCCGCCGGATAGACTCCGGCTGATGGACCCCTCGATGACCACCCTCGTCCTAGCGGGGCTCGCGGTCGTCGTCGACTTCATCGTGCGCGTAGTGGCCCTGCTGGTCATCCCCCGGAATCGCCGGCCGTCCACCGCCATGGCGTGGCTGATGGCGATCTTCTTCCTGCCGTACATCGGCATCTTCCTGTTCCTCCTCATCGGCTCCACCCGGCTGCCGAAGCGGCGCCGGGAGAAGCAGCAGGAGATCAACCGGTTCATCATCGAGTCGACCGAGGGCATCGAGCGCGTCACGCGCGAGCACTCCTGGCCGTCGTGGCTCGACTCGGTCGTGGAGCTCAACCGCACGCTCGGCTCCATGCCGCTCGTGGGCGGCAACCGGGCGAAGCTGTACAGCCACTACGACGAGTCGATCCAGGCGATGACCGCGGAGGTCGAGAAGGCCACGCGGTACGTGCACGTCGAGTTCTACATCCTCGCGTGGGACGTCACGAGCGCCCCCTTCTTCGACGCGCTCGAGCGCGCGGTGCAGCGCGGCGTCACCGTGCGGGTGCTGCTCGACCACATCGCGTCGCTGCGCGCGCCCGGCTACAAGCGCACCACGCGCAAGCTCACGGCGATCGGCGCGGACTGGAACCTCATGCTCCCCGTGCAGCCGCTGCGCGGGCGCTACCAGCGGCCGGACCTCCGCAACCACCGCAAGGTGCTCGTGGTCGACGGTCGCGTGGGCTTCATGGGATCCCAGAACATGGTGCACCGCAGCTACAACAAGGTCGTCAACCGCAAGCGCGGCCTCAAGTGGCAGGACCTCATGACCCGGCTCGAGGGCCCCATCGTCAGCGGCCTCAACGCGATCTTCATCACCGACTGGTACGCGGAGACCGACCAGCTGCTCGTGCGCGAGACCGAGCCCATCGAGATCGCGGCCTCGGACGACGACGAGGAGCTCGACTGCCAGGTCGTGCCGTCCGGCCCCGGGTTCCCCGGCGAGAACAACCTGCGGCTGTTCAACGCGCTGCTCTACTACGCGCAGGAGCGGATCGTGATCACGTCGCCGTACTTCGTGCCCGACGACTCGATGCGGTACGCGATCACGACGGCCGTGCAGCGCGGGCTCTCGGTGGAGCTGTTCGTGAGCGAGATCGGCGACCAGCCCGTGGTCTACCACGCGCAGCGCTCGTACTACGAGGAGCTGCTGAAGGCGGGCGTGCGGATCTGGATGTACCGGGCGCCGTACATCCTGCACAGCAAGCACTTCACGATCGACGACGACGTGGCCGTCATCGGCTCGAGCAACATGGACATGCGGTCGTTCAGCCTCAACATGGAGGTCTCGCTGATGGTGCGCGGTCCCGGCTTCGTGCGTGAGATGCGGCGGGTCGAGGACGGCTATCGGAAGCGCAGCCGCGAGCTGACCCTGGAGGAGTGGAGCCGGCGCACCCGCACCAGCACGGTGCTCGACAACCTGGCACGCCTCACCTCGGGCGTGCAGTAGCCGCGAGGGTCAGTCGGCCTCGGGCGCCGGGCCGTCGGCGCCGTCCTGCTCATGCGCGACGGCCCGGTCGAGCACGGCTTGCAGGAGCGAGCGCAGCTCCGAGTCGCCGGAGTCCTCGATCGACGCGTCGCCGGCGATGTCGCGGCGGACCTGGTCGCCCACGCGCCAGATGACGGGCAGCATGTCGCGCCCGGCGTCGGTCAGGCCGACGGAGAGGCGCCGCTCGTCGCTGGTGTCGCGGAACCGGGTGACGTAGCCGAACACCTCGAGGCGCTTGAGCAGCGGCGAGAGCGTGCCGGGGGTCAGATGCAGCTTCTCCGCGAGGTCGACGACGGCCTGCGGCTCCTCCTCGTCGAGGGCCAGGAGCACGAGGTACTGCGGATGCGTCAGGTTGAGCGGCTGGAGCAGCGGGCGGTAGAGCGAGACCACCGCGCGCGAGGCCGCAGCCAAGAGGACGCCGGTCTCGTCCTGCAGCAGCGTGAGCGATCTCTGTGCCATTTCTCTTCCTCTGGCTCGTCAGTACGTCGATGCCGGGGTCTTGGACACTACGTCCACCGTACGCCTGTCGCGGCGAGGGGGACCTCCGCGCACAGGCAACCATCGGCCGGGGTCGTCCGCACGCTCAGGTGAGCGTACTGGGAGCGGACGCCACGAGGAGCGCGCCCAGCACGAGCCACGGGCCGAAGGGGACGGCGGTCGACGCCCGCGCGCGGCCTCCCACGAGGAGGGCCGTCGCCGCGACGCCGCCGAGGAGCGTGCCCGCGGCCAGGCCCAGCGCGACCTGCGCGGGCCCGAGCAGCCCGAGCACCAGGCCGACGACGCCGGCGAGCTTGACGTCGCCGGTGCCGAGGCCGCCGCCGGTCGCGGCCTGGAGGAGCCCGAGCACGAGGACGGCACCGGCACCGCACGCCGCCGCCTGCAGCAGGAGGGGGGATCCGCCGGTGGCCAGCGCGAGCGCCGCGGCCGAGACCGCCGCGGGAGCGGTGGCGCGGTCGGGCAGGCGGTGCGCGGCGAGGTCGGCGAGCACCAGCACCGGGCCGACGGCCACGACGAGGAGCGCCACGGGGATCCGCGCGGGCGGCGTCTCCGCGACGACCAGTGCCGCGACGGCGCCCGTGACCAGCGCGGCGGCGATCGCGGCGGTGCGGCCGAGGCCGGGGAGCGGATCCAGCGGGCGCGCGTCGAGGCCGTCGCGGCGGCGGCCGCCGGCGAGGGCGACGCGGGCGAGCGCCGGGGACCAGGCGCCGAGCGCGGCACCCGCGAGGCCCGCGACCCCGGCCGCGACGACCAGGGCGGGCGGGGCGGCGGGGATCACGCGGCGACCCTAGGGGTTGCGATGCTCCGACCGGGCGGACGGGCGCGCGGCTGGGGACGGACGACGGACGGGCGCCCGCGGAAGGACCGCGGGCGCCCGTCGGCGTCGATCAGGGAGAGTCCGTCAGCGCGTGCGGATCACACGGACTGGCGCGGGCGCGACGCCTCGAGCATCTCGTCGCGCTCGACCACCTTGATGCGGGCGCGGCCGTGCGGCTGCCCCAGGGCGATCTCGTGCTCGTCGAGCGCGTGCCAGCCGGCGAGGTCGGTGTACTCGATGCCGCGCTCCGCGAGGAGGTCGACGATCGCCTGCTCCTCGGGCGCCTCGGGCGTCCACCAGTCGCCCTGGTCGTTGAGCACGTGGGAGACGGTCTCCATGGCGTCGGACTTGGTGTGCCCGATGAGGCCGATGGGCCCGCGCTTGATCCAGCCCGTGGCGTAGACGCCGGGGATGCGCGTGTTGTCCATGTCGAGGACCTGGCCCTCGTGGTTCGGGATGACGCCGCGGCGCTCGTCGAACGGGATCCCGTCGACGGGCGAGCCGAAGTAGCCGACCGCGCGGTAGATGGCCTGCACGGGCACGTCGCGGTACTCGCCCGTGCCCTCGACGCCGCCGAGGCCGTCCGGACGCGTGCGCTCGATGCGCAGGCCCGCCACGCGCGGCTCGGCGTCGTCGGACGCGAGCACCTCCGCCGGGCGCGAGTAGAAGTGCAGGTGCAGGCGGCGGGACGCGGATCCGGTCTCGCGCGTGCGCCACTTCTCCAGCACGCGGCTGATGACCATGACCTGCTTGTTGGTCTTCGCGGCCTCCTCGGCGGCGGGATCCACGCCGAAGTCCTCGTCGTAGACGATCACGTCGACGTCGGGCACCTCGCCGAGCTCGCGGAGCTCGAGCGGCGTGAACTTCACCTGCGCGGGACCGCGGCGGCCGAAGACGTGCACGTCGGTGACGGGCGAGTGCTTGAGCCCCGTGTAGACGTTGTCCGGGATCTCGGTGGGGAGCAGGTCGTCGGCGTGCTTCGCGAGCATGCGCGCCACGTCGAGCGCGACGTTGCCGTTGCCGATCACCGCGACCTCGCGGGCGTCGAGCGGCCAGTCGCGCGGGAAGTCCGGGTGGCCGTCGAACCAGTTGACGAAGTCGGCCGCGCCGTAGGAGCCCGGCAGGTCGATGCCGGGGATGTCGAGCTCGGCGTCGCGGATCGCGCCCGTGGAGAAGATGACCGCGTTGTAGTGCTTCTGCAGGTCCTCCAGCGTGATGTCGCGGCCGTAGTCGACGTTGCCGAAGATGCGGATGTCGCCGCGGTCGAGCACGTCGCGCAGCGCGCCGATGATGCCCTTGATGCGCGGGTGGTCGGGCGCGACGCCGTAGCGGACCAGGCCGTACGGCGCGGGGAGGCGCTCGAACAGGTCGATGGAGACGTCGAACTGCTTCTCGGCCTTCAGGATGATGTCGGCCGCGTAGATGCCCGCGGGCCCTGCGCCCACGATGGCCAGCCTGAGCTTGGTCACTGGTGTCTCCGGTTCGTCGTCGTCCCCGTGCCGGCCGTGCGGGGGCGTGGTGGTGCGGATCCCCGCGAGAGCCGGCGGGGACGAGCGGCAGCTAGCGCGTGCGCTCGACGATGGTGTCGGCGAAGCGCGTGAGCGCCTTCTTGACCGGGCCCTCGGGGAGGGGCGCGAGCGCGTCGACCGCCTCGGCGGCCCAGCGGTGGGCCTCCGCGATGGTGCGCGCCGTGACCTCGTGGTCGCGGAGCTCGGCGATGGCGGCGGTGAGGTCGGCCTCGGACTCGGGCGTCTCCTCGTGCTCCACGTCGCGCTGGATCCGGGCGAGCAGCGTCGCGGCGGCGGCGTCCGTCTCCGCGAGCCGGCGCAGGTAGAGGAGCGGGAGGGTGGCGACGCCCGCGCGGAGGTCGGTGCCGGCGAGCTTGCCGGTCTCCTCGGGCTGGTCGGCGAGGTCGAGCACGTCGTCGACGAGCTGGAAGGCCACGCCGGTGCGCTCGCCGAAGGCCAGCACGGCCGACTCGAGCTCGGGATCCGCGCCGGAGTAGATGACGCCCATCTGCGCGGCGCACGCGATGAGGGAGCCGGTCTTGTCGGCGAGGACGTCGAGGTAGTGCTCGATGGGGTCCTGGTCCTCGCGCGGGCCGATGGTCTCGTGCAGCTGGCCGAGGACGAGGCGCTCGAAGGTGGCCGCCTGCAGGCGGATGGCGCGCGGGCCGAGGTCGGCGACGATCTTGCTGGCGCGGGCGAACAGGAGGTCGCCCGCGAGGATGGCGATGGAGTTGCCCCACACGGCCTGCGCGCTCGGGACGCCGCGGCGCATGTCCGCCTCGTCCATGACGTCGTCGTGGTACAGCGACGCGAGGTGCGTGATCTCGATGGCGACGGCCGCATCCACGACCTGCTGCGTGTTGCCCTCGCCGAGCTGCGCGATGAGGAGCGCGAGCATCGGGCGCACGCGCTTGCCGCCCGCGTCGAGCAGGTAGCGCGTGGTGACGTCGGCCACGTCGTCGGCGAACCGGACCTCGCGGAGCAGCTGCTCCTCCACGAGCGCGAGCCCGTCGTCGATGCTGCGCGCCATGCGGCGATCACCGGAGGACGAGAAGAGGCGCTCGGTGAGGCTGGCGTGGGAGGCGACGGAGGTGCCGCGGCGGGCGAGCGGGATGCTCGGACTCATGTTCGGCGTCCTTGTCTGTGGGTTCACGCGCGGTCAGGACGCGGCGGGACGGGGAGCGGCGTGACGGCCGGCGGGCTTGACGCCGCGGTGCAGCGCCACGATCCCCGCGGTGAGGTTGCGGTGCTCGACGGACGCGAATCCCGCCTCGCGGAGCCACGAGGCCAGCGTCTCCTGGTCGGGCCAGGCCTGGATCGACTCGTTGAGGTACTCGTACGCGCTGGCGTTGGAGCTCACGAGCTTCACGAGCGACGGCGCGACGGCCTTCATGTAGAGGTCGTAGCCGCGGCGCACGAGCGGCACGGGCGGCGTGCTGAACTCGCAGATGACGAGGCGTCCGCCGGGCTTGAGCACGCGGAGCAGCTCGTCGAGGCCCTTCCGCGGCTCGACCACGTTGCGGAGGCCGAAGGAGATGGTGACGGCGTCGAAGGAGTCGTCCTCGAAGGGGAGGTCGGTGGCGTCGGCGTGCACGAACTCGATGCGCGGGTTCCCGGCGTGACGGCGGCGGCCGACCTCGAGCATGCCCTCGGAGAAGTCGGCGGCGACCACGTGGGCGCCGGACGCGGCGAGCGCGGCGCTGGAGGTGCCCGTGCCCGCGGCGAGGTCGAGGATGCGCTCCCCGGCGACCGGCGCGACGGCCCGCGTGGTGGCGACGCGCCACAGCTGGTCGTTCCCTACCGAGAGGAGGGTGTTCGTGCGGTCGTAGGCGCTCGAGACCTCGTCGAACATGGCCGACACCTGGCCGGGCTTCTTGCTGAGGTCTGCTCGCATCACGCGTTCAGTCTATTCGGGCGCGCTGGGCGCGCGGTGGGCGGCGGCCGGATGCCCAGGGGCCCATCAGAGGACGGGGGCGGCGAGCGTGGGCGGGGCCCGCATCGGGGGTCGGCCGGCACCCGGGGAGGCCCGGATCCCCGGCGGTAGGCTGGCATCCGTGACCGCATCCCGCGTCCGAGCGCTGCTCGTCGACACCACGCCCGTCGACTCCATCGCCCGGCTCGTCCCCCTCCTCGACGCCCGGCACCCGCTCCTGTGGCTGCGGCACGGATCCGGGATGGGCGGCATCGGCGAGGCCCTCCGGCTCGAGTTCCGCGGGCCCGACCGCGTGCGCGCCGCTGCCGCCGCATGGCGCGAGGTGGCCGCGGCCTCGACCGTGACGGATCCCCTCGGGATCCCCGGCTCGGGCCTCATCGCGTTCGGCGCCTTCGCCTTCGCCGACGACTCCGAAGCCGCGAGCGTCCTCGTCGTGCCGCGCGTCGTCGTCGGGCGGCGGGACGGGGTGTCGTGGGTGACGCGCATCCGGCTGGCCGACGAGGAGGAGGGCGACGTCGCCTCCCCGCTCGACGCGCTCGCCGCCGGCGCGATCCCCGTGCCCGAGCGCTCCGGCGCCGAGTACCGCCTGCACCTGCGGCCGGGATCCATGGGCCCCGACGACTACGAGGCGGCCGTGGCGCGAGCCGTCGCCGCGATCGGCGCCGGCGACGTGCAGAAGGTCGTGCTCGCGCGCGACCTCGTGGGCCGCCTCCCCCTCGGCGGCGACCTGCGGCTCGCCCTCAGCCGCTTCGCGCTCGGCTACCCGGACTGCTGGACGTACGCGGTCGACGGCCTCATCGGCGCGAGCCCCGAGACCCTGGTGCGCGTCGGCGGCGGCACGGTCGGCGCGCGCGTGCTGGCCGGCACGGTCTCCCGCGGCGCGGACGCGCGGGCCGATGCCGCCGCGGCCGCCGGCCTCGCCGCGAGCCCCAAGGACAACGAGGAGCACGCGTTCGCGCGCGACAGCGTGCTCGACGCGCTCCGACCCCACAGCCGCGACCTCGCCACCACGGACGCGCCGTTCACGCTCAAGCTGCCGAACCTGTGGCACCTGGCGAGCGACGTCACGGGCACGCTGGGCGACGGATCCTCGTCGCTCGACCTCGTGGGCGCGCTGCACCCGACGGCCGCGGTCGCCGGGCATCCGACGGCCGCCGCCCTGGAGCTCATCGCCGAGCTCGAGCCCGCCGACCGCGGACGCTACGCCGGGCCGGTCGGCTGGGTCGCGGCCGACGGCGACGGCGAGTGGGCCATCGCGCTGCGGGGAGCCCAGGTGGATCCGTCGGGCGCCATCGTCGCGCACGCGGGCGCCGGCATCGTCGCGGGATCCGACCCCGAGCGCGAGCGCGCCGAGACGGCCATGAAGTTCCGGCCCGTCGTGGAGGCGCTGGGCTAGAGTCCGGCCCCGTCGACGGCTGGCGCCTCCGCCGCCGCTCGCTCCACCGCCACGCGTCTCCGCAGCAGCGACGGCGCGGCGATCGACGCGACGACCAGCGCCGCGAGCCCGCCGACGACGATGCCGGCGACCGGGCCCGCCGCATCCACCACCGCGCCGACCCCGGCCGCCGCGAGCGCGACCCCCGTGTTGACGGCCGTGTTCACCCACGCGGACGCCTCGGTGCGCACCGACGGCGCGGTCTGCGCGTCGGCGAGGAGGTAGCCCGACACCATGGCGGGCGCGAGGAACAGGCCGACCGGCACGAGCGCGGCGCCGAGCAGGAGCAGGGCGAGCGCGTCGGGCGCGGCGGGGAGCCCGGCCGCGACCCCGGCGAGCAGGGCCGTCGCGGCGAGCATGGCGGCCACGAGCACGACCAGGCGGATCCGCGCGGGCGCCCGCCACGCGCGCGTCCCGTACGCGAGGCCACCGACCGCGCTGCCCGCGGCGAAGGCGGCGAGCAGCGGGCCCGCGAGCGCCGTGCTGCCGGCGCGCTCGGCCAGCGCGGCCACGGCGACCTCGACGGATCCGAGGACCGCGCCAACCCCGAGGAGCATCACGAGCAGGGGGATCACGAGCGGCTGGCGGAGCGGATCCGCTGGCCGGCGGCGCGCCGCTCGCTCCGCCCCGCCCGCCGTCGCCTCCCGCGGCGGCGTCGGCCGCCCGCCCTGCGCTCGGGACAGCCGTGACGACGTCATCCCGAGCGTCCCCAGCACGCTCGCGGCGGCCGACGCGAGCACGGCGACCTCGGGATCCGCGACCGCGACGAGCGCCGCCACGAGGAGCGGGCCGACGGTGAAGACGACCTCCTCCCCCACGGCGTCGAGGCTGTAGGCGCGCGTCCGCATCCGCGCGTCGGGCACGAGCGCGGCCCAGACGACGCGCATCGCCGCGCCGAGCGGCGGCATCGCGAGGCCGGCGAGCGCGGCGGTCGCGACGACGACCGCGACCGGCGCGCTCACGCGGACGACCGCGAGGACCCCGACGAGCCCGAGGGCGTGGGCGACCGCGAGCGCCACGAGCACGGGACGCTGGCCGCGGGCGTCCACGAGCCGCGCGCGGGCCGGTGAGGCGAGCACGTTGGCCAGGCCGAACGCGCCGGTCGCGAGACCGGCGGCGGCGAAGGACCCGGTGCGCGCCTGGACGAGGAGCAGCAGCGCGAGCGCGACCATCGCGAACGAGAGCCGGCCGAGCATCGCCGGGAGGAACACGCGCAGCGCGCCGGGCAGGGCCAGGACGGCGAGGTAGCCGGTGCGGGCGGGAGGCGGCGTGCGGGTCGCGGTCACGCGGGCGCCGGATCCGCGGGCGCGGGCGCCGCCGACGGATCGGTCGCGGGCGCCGCCATCGCGAACAGCGCCATCGTCGCGCTCACCGCCACGTCGTCGTCGCCCGGGCGGCGCGCCGAGTCGTCGTGGAGCACAGTGCCGAGCTCGCGGGCCAGCTCCTGCACGCGGATCCACGTGCCGGTCGAGACCGTGAGCTCGGCGTCCGTGATCACCGGCCGCGTGCCCTCCGCGTGCAGCGCGGCACGGCGGGTCAGCTCGGCCGTGAGCGCGGCGGCCAGGGTCGGCATGGCGCCCCCGGTCAGCGCGTCGAGCCGCTCGCCGCTCGCGGGCACGTGGCGGTAGCGCTTGGCCGCTCCCCCGCGGATCCGCTCGGTGCCCGCCTCCTCGAGGAGTCCCGCCTCGCGCAGCCGCCGCAGGTGGTAGCTCACGTTCGCCTGCGTCTCGCCGAGCTCGCGCGCGGCCTCGGACGCGCTCACGGGCGAGCGGGTGCAGAGCGAGAGGAGGCGCAGGCGCAGCGGGTGCGCGATGACGCGGAGGTCGCGGAGGTCGGTCTCGTCGGCGGGCACGCGGCCATCCGACCACGCGGGAGCACCAACTGTCAAATAAGTGTTTGAGGGTCGGGAGGATGATGCGGGGCCGCTCGCCGCCGTGGTCGACTCGAGCGATGACCGCATCCGACCGCGCCCTCCCGATCGACGGCCTCGTCAACGCCCGCGACCTCGGCGGCATCCGCCTCCGCGGCGGCGGCACGACCCCGACCGGCGTCCTCGCCCGCTGCGAGGACGCCGACCTCGTCACCGACGCCGGATGGGAGCACGTGCGCGAGCTGGGCTTCCGCACGGTGCTCGACCTCCGCCAGCCGGCGGAGCGCGCCCGCGACACGCACCCGCGACCCGACTGGATCCACGTCGCGCACGTCGACCTCGACGGCCTCGACGACCACCCGGACTTCTGGGTGCCCTACTGGGACACCGGCCTCGTCGGCACGCCCCTGTACTACCTGCCGCACCTCGCCGAGCTGCCGGAGCGCGCCGGATCCGCGCTGCGGGCGATCCTCGAGGCCCCCGCGGGCGGCGTCCTCTTCCACTGCGGCGCCGGGCGCGACCGCACGGGCCTCGTCGCCCTGCTGCTCCTGCTCGCGGTCGGCGCCGAGCCGGACGACATCGTCGACGACTACCTGGAGGCGATCCGCCGGGGCCCCGAGCGGTCGGCGAACTCGGGCCAGCCCGACATGGAGCCCGCGATCGAGGCGTTCCTCGCCGAGCGCGGCACCACGAGCGAGGCCGCGTTCCGGGAGGCGATGGACGGCGTCGACCTCGACGCGCTCTTCGAGGCGGTCGGCTCCACCGCCGACGAGCGCCGGGCGCTCGGCACGTGGCGCGGCACGATCCCGGCCTCCTAGCCGCGCCCGGGACCGGACGGACGCGCCTCAGGTCGACGACACCGCGATCAGGAGCACCGCGCCGGTCGCGAGCGCGGTCGAGGCGACCCGACGCGCGCTGAGCCGCTCGCCGAGCGCGAGCCACGCGACGATCCCCGACATGACGATGCTCGTGCTCCGCAGCGCCGCCACCTCGGCCACGGGCGCGTGCTCGAGCGCCACCAGGCTGAGCACGTAGGAGAGCGGGATGAGCACGCCCACGACCGCGGCGAGGCCGAGCCGACGGCGGTCCCCGGTCGCGGCGGCACCGAGGTGGCGGCGGGCGACGACGCTGATCATCCCGAGCTGCAGCACCGCGACGACCGCGTAGTACGGCAGCGGCGGGATCCCCCAGCTCACGACCACGGCGGCGTCCCACAGCGTGTACGCCGCGATGACGACGGCCGTGAGCGCGCCCCAGCCGACGCCCCTCCCGCGCCCGTCGCCGGATCCGTCGCGCAGGAGCAGCAGCACGGAGGCCGCGATGAGCGCGACGCCGACGCCCGACGGGATCCCGAGGGGCTGGCGGAACAGGGCCACCCCGAGCACCGCCACGAGCACGGGCGCCAGGCCGCGCGACACGGGGTACACCACGCTCACCTCCCCGCGCCGGTAGCCCGCCTGCAGCACCAGCATGTAGCCGCCGTGGAGGACGGCGCCCACCGCGCCCGCGCCGATCCACGACCACGCCGGGACGGACCCCTGGGCGAGCACGACGACGACCGCGACCGGGAGGGCGACCATCGGGCCGACGGCGGTGCTGAGCCAGACGAAGGCCGTGCCGCCGGCCGCGCCGGCCTTGCTCAGCGTGTTCCAGCCGGTGTGCGCGACCGCGGATCCGAGCGCGAGCGCGACCCCCAGCATGCGTCCCCCGATCGCGCGGGTCCGGGCCCGCGCCCCGACGGTATCGGACGACGCGCGGCGGGGCGCGCCACGAGGGCAGGCGCTACCTGGCCAGCGGCACCTCGATGAGGAGCGGCGCCTCGGACGCGGTCGTGAGCGCCGCCTCCAGCTCGCCGTGCGTCGCGGCGCGCAGGTGCGTCCAGCCGTAGGCCTTCGCGAGGCTCGCGAGGTCCACCCGCTGGGGCGTGAACATGACGCGGTCGATGGCGGCGGGCGCGGCCGTGTCCGCGACCTCGAGGCCGTCGAAGATGGTGCCACCGCCGTCGTTGCCCACGATGACCTGGATCCGCGGCACCCGCTCGCCCGTGCCGATGAGCAGCGAGCCGACGTCGTGCAGGAGCGTGAGGTCGCCGACGAGCACGCGCGTGATCCCGGCGGCCGCGCTCCCGGATCCGGCCTGCGACGCGAGCGCGATGCCGAGCCCGGTGGAGATCGTGCCGTCGATGCCGGCGAGCCCGCGGTTGGCGTGCACGCGCACGCGCTTGCCGGGGAGCGCCCGGTCGGCCTCGCGGATGAGGCGCGACGCCCCGAGCACGAGGCGGTCGTGCGGCCAGGTGGCCTGCCAGAGCGCGCGCACGAGGTGGCGGCGGGTGACGTCGGCGCGGACGGCGGCGAGCTCGGCGCGCGCGAAGTCGCGGCGCTCGGCGGGCGTGGTGCCCGAGGGCAGGAGCGGCGCGGACTCCGCGGCGCTCGCCTCGTCGAGGATCGCGCGGCTCGCCTGCACCCACGTGCCGAGCCAGCGGCGGGCGTCCGCGGGATCCGCGGGCTCGCCCACCACGCGCACGGCGGCCGGGTGGGCGGTGACGCGGTGGCGCGGGTCGTAGTCCTCGCCGCCGGTGGATCCGACGACGATCGCCTCGACGTCCTCGCGTCCCACGAGCAGCGGCACCTCGCGCGTGAGCGTGGGGTGGCCGAACACGATGACGCGCTCGACGCGGTCGCCGAAGCCCTCGCGCGCGAGCAGCTCGCGGAAGGAGACGACGAGGTTCGGGCCGAAGTGGGATCCGCTGGAGATCTCGGCCGCGAGCGGCCAGCCCCCGGCGCGCGCGAGCTCCTCGGCGGCCTCGCCCGCGGCATGGCCGGCGACGACGAGGGTGCGCGGGCCGTGCGGGAGGTCGAGGACGTCGGCGGGCGAAGGCGCGGCGGGAGCGGCGGCGGCCTCGTCGGCGGCGGCGCGGGCCTCCGCGACGGCGTCCGCGAGGTCCGGCACCGCGACGGACAGCGGATCCCGGAACGCGACGTTCACGTGCACGGGCGTCCGCTCGTCGCGGGCACGGCGGTACGCGTCGCGCGCGAGACCCGCATCGTGCGCCAGGTCGTCGGCGGTCTCCTCGGGCGCCGGCACGTCGACGACGACCACCCGGTCGCCGAACATCCCGGGCTGGCGCGTGGTCTGGTTGCTCGCGATGCCGCGGAGCTCCGCCGGGCGGTCGCCCGTGAGGAGCAGCATCGGGACGCCCGAGTGCCAGCCCTCGAGCACGGCGGGGTGCAGGTTCGCGACGGCCGTGCCGGAGGTCGTGATGACGGGCGCCGGGCGGCCGGACTCCACGCCCAGGCCGAGCGCGAGGAACCCGGCGGCGCGCTCGTCGATCCGCACGTGCAGGCGCACGCCCTCGACGCGCTCGAGCTCGGCGGCGACGAGCGCGAGGGCCTGGGAGCGGGATCCGGGGCAGAGGACGACGTCGGTGACGCCCTCGCGCACCAGCGCCAGCAGCATCGCGATGGCGCGATCCGTCGACGGGTTCCCGGTGCGGGGAGCGGCGGAGGAGGGGCGGGTGGGGCGGGAGTCTGTCGTGGTCACCGGAGGTCAGGCGTCCCGGCGGCCCGGCGCGCGGTCGTCGTCGTCGCGGTTCGGGCGGGTGGGGCCGCCCGTGGCGCCCGGCTCCTGCGGGTCGTCCGGAGCGGTGCCGTCGCTGTCGAGGTCGGCGAGCTCCTGCTCGAGGCGGCGGATGCGCTCCTCCTCGGAGCGCGTGCGGCCGAGGCCGGAGAGGAAGTCGGGGTCGTCGTCCGGGCCGAGGCGGCGACCGGATGCGCGCGCGAGGTCGGTGCGGTCCTTGCCGATCGCGAGCCACAGGATGCCGCCGATGACGGGCACCAGGACGACCACCGCGATCCACGCGGGCTTCGGGAGGCCGCGCATGCGGGTCCGCGGCGTCAGGGAGGTGTCCACGATGACGAAGACCGTGAAGAACACGATCACGACGGCGAGACCGATCAACAGGCGGGGCATCTCCCGATGGTAGCTCCGCAACCGGGGAGGACGCCGGGCGTCCAGCGAGCGGGAAGAGGGCGCCGGCCGCACCCCGGCTGGGCGGCGGCGGCCCGCACAGGCGGCGGGCCCGTCCAGGCGACCGACCTATGCTGACCCGGTGAGTTCCCGTCGCTACTGGCTCGTCTACACCGTCGTCCGCATCCTCCTGTTCGCCGTCCCGTTCGGGCTGGTCGTCGCCGTGAGCCCGGACTTCTGGCCGCTGGCCGCCGTCATCGGCGCGGTGGTGTCCTTCTGCGGCTCGTACATCTTCCTGAGCAAGCAGCGCCAGGCCATGGCCGCGGATCTCGCGGCCGTCGCCGCCGGGCGCCGCAAGCCCGTGGAGGACGACGACTCCGAGGACGCCGCGGTCGACGCGGCCGAGCGCCGGGCTCGCGCAACCGGATCCGCCGACGTCGCGCCCGCCGCTACGGCCACGGGCACGCCGCGTGCCGGCAGCCCGGACACCGCCGCGGCCGCCCCGCGCGCCGACGGCGAGGCCGAGCGCAGCTGAGCCGCGCGCGTCAGACAGGGCCAGCGGGTCCGTCGCGCTCGATCGGCACGTAGGCGACCCACCGGCCGGTGGTCGGAGGAGCCTGATCGCGCACCGCGGGAGGCGTGATGCGCGTGGACGACGTGAGCCGTCCGTGGTCCATGACCAGGTACCGCTCCCCCGGCCGCGCCTCCGCGGACGCCCGTGCGACCTGGGCCGCGAGGGCGGCGGCCGCCCGCTCGGGATCCGTCGCCTGGCGCTCCGTCCACCACGCCTCGAGCCCCGCGTCCACCACGAGCACCGCGCGCCGCCCGCCGCCCGACCGCTGCCGCAGCACGAGCAGCCGCGGGTCGTCGGTCGCCCACGTCTCGTGGTCGGCGTCGAGCGCCGCGACGACCGCCGGATACATCGCGCTCAGAACGCGAACGCCGCCCCGAGCCCCAGGCCGAAGGTGAGCGCCGCCATGCTCGTGAGCTGCAGCGAGAGGATCAGCTCCTTGGGGGTGCGGCCGGTGCACGCGATGATCGCGGCGGGCAGCGCCAGCACGAGCGTGAACAGCACGAGCAGCGCCTTCGGGTAGAAGAGGAAGAAGAAGACCACGATGCCGTAGGCGATCGCGATCTCGATGCAGTAGACGATGCGCGAGCCGCGCGGGCCGAGCCGCACCGCGAGGGTGCGCTTGCCGACCTTGCCGTCCTGCTCGATGTCGCGGATGTTGTTGACCATGAGCACCGCGCACGCGAAGCCGCCCGCCGCGACGCCGCCCAGCCAGCCCTCGCCCGTGATCATGCCGATGAGGATGAACTGCGTGCCGGCCGTCGCGACCAGCCCGAAGAACACGAAGACGACGACGTCGCCGAGGCCCGCGTAGCCGTAGGGCCGCTTGCCTCCCGTGTAGAAGTACGCCGCGACGATCGCGACGGCGCCGACCGCGAGCAGCCACCAGTGGCCGGTGATGAGCACGATCGCGAGACCCGCGACCGCGGCGAGGCCGAAGAACGCGAGCGCCACGGTGAGCACGGTGCGGGGCTTGGCGGCGCCGGATCCGGTGAGGCGGGCGGGGCCGACGCGCACGTCGTCGGTGCCGCGCACGCCGTCGGAGTAGTCGTTGGCGTAGTTCACGCCGATCTGCAGCAGCACCGCGACCGCGAGGCAGAGGAGCGCGAGGCCGAGGGAGACGCCCTCGTCGGGGCCGAGCGCGCGAGCCGCTCCCGCGCCGATCGCGACGGGGGCGACGGCGAGCGGGAGGGTGCGGATGCGGGCGCCGGAGATCCAATCACCTGCGGTGGCCTTGCGCGCCTTCGCGGGGTTGCCGGAGCGGGCCTTGGCGGGCGATCCCGGTCGGGTGCGGGCTGCGGACGAGGGGGCCTGCCGGGTGCGCTTCTTCTTCTGTGCCACGAGGGGCGATCCTACGCGGGGAGCCGGTGCACGACCGCGCCGGGCGATCGGAACCGCGCCGGGGCGCCGGGCCGCGCGACGACGGCGGTCCCGGCGACCGCGGCGCTAGCGGCTGCCGCCCACGGGCGACGGCGCCCAGCCGTCCGCCGGGCAGTTCCAGCGCATGATCGCGTGGCGGCCGTGCTCGAAGCCGAGCTCGCTGAGCGTGGAGGTGGAGAGCGTGAGGATCCCGCCGGCCTCCGCGGGCAGGCCGACCCACGCGACGGCGAGCGCGCGGATCACGTGCGCGTGCGCGACGAGGAGCACGTCCTGGCCGGACTCGAGCACGGGCAGCACGCGCTCGAGCACCTGGAGCACGCGGTCGCGGACCTGCTGGGACGTCTCGCCCGGAGTGTCGCCCGCGGGCACGCCGTCGGTCCAGAGGTCCCAGTGGCCGCGCTCGGACTGGATGTCGGCGGTGGTGCGGCCCTCGTACGCGCCGTAGTCGAACTCGACCAGCCGGTCGTCGACCTCGGCCTGGTCGCCGTAGCCGATGAGCTCCGCGGTGCGCTGGGCGCGCGAGCGGGGGCTGGCGAGCACGAGGCCGAACTCGGTGCCCGCGAGCACGCCGCCGACCGCGCGCGCCTGCTCCTCGCCGGTCTCCGTGAGGGGGATGTCGGTCGTGCCGGTGTGGCGCCCGTTGACGCTCCACTCGGTCTGCCCGTGGCGCACCATGACGATGCGGCCGCGGATCTTCTCCTGCCACTCCGGGGTGCCGGGGATCTCCGCCCGGGCGATCGCGGCGTCCACCTCCGCGTACATCGGCGCCACGTCGTCGCGGGCGAGGCGCTTGGCGGTGGCGGGGTTCATGCCGGTCATCGTGGGGGTCTCCTCCGTCGCCCGGGAGGGGTGGCGGGCGACATACGACTCTACGCCCGGGCGGATCCACGACCGCAGGGCGGCGGGATCCGCCCGGCTCAGTGCACGTGCTCCAGCAGGTCGAGCCCGACCACGCCCAGGGCGTCGCGGACGGCGAGGCGGGCACGGAGGTCCGCGTCGTCGAAGTGGACCATGACGGCGTACGCGACCGCGCCGCGCGGCCCGCGGAGCACGCCCGCCTCGGCCCGCACGCCCGCGTCGACGCCCGTGCAGTCGACGAGCGCCATGCCGTGCTCGCCGCCGCGGCCCACCGGCGCATCCAGGCCGAAGGACGCCGCGACCATCGACCGGTCGGTGTTGAGCGCGAGCCAGCCGACCACGCGCGTGCTCGTCTCCTCGTCGACCACCTCGCCGTGCACGAGCGAGGCGAAGAGCGACGCGAGCTCGCGAGCGGATCCGACGGAGAGCTGCGGGGCGTCGTCCGGCCCGCGGGTGCCGCGCGCCACGTCGAGCAGCGCCGTGCGGCGGAGGCCGAGCGACTCGGCGCGCGTGCGCACCGCGTCGAGGCCGACGAGGCCGAGGAGCGCGTTGGTCGCGGCCGCGTCGCCCGTCGCGCCGACGAGCGACGCGAGATCCGTGACGGGCAGCGATGGCACGACGAGGTGGCGCCACAGGCCCGCGGTGCCGCCCTCGTCGTCGGGCCGGCGGTCCACGAGGTGCAGCGGCGAGAGGTCGCCGCCCGTCATGCGCGCCGAGAGCTCGACCAGGAGGAGCACGCGGCCGAGGCCGGCGGCGGGGAGGGCGACATGGTCGTCGACCGTCAGCACCACGTCGCCCGAGTCGAGGTCGGTGGCGCGGGCCGCGACGCGCATCCCGTCGAGGGCGAGGCCGCCGAGCGCGCGGAACGCGGAGCGGAAGCCGTCGGTCGGCTCCTGCCTCGCATGGCGCGCGGCACCGCCCCCGGTGTGCCGGGGGCGACGCTGCGGATCCTCGCCGACGGCGGCCATCGCGCGGCGCGTCACCAGATGGTGACGCGGGCCTCCTCGTCGAGCCACAGGCCGTCGCCCGGCTGCACGTCGAACGTGTCGTAGAACGCGTCGATGTTGCGGACGATCTGGTTGCAGCGGAACTCGTTCGGCGCGTGCGGGTCGATGGCGAGCAGCCGCATCACCTCGGCGTCGCGGCCCTTCTGCTGCCAGGCCTGCGCCCAGGAGAGGAAGAAGCGCTCGGCGCCCGTGAGGCCGTCGATCACCGGCGGCTCGGCGCCCTCCAGCGAGAGCAGGTACGCCTTCCACGCGATGGAGAGGCCGCCCAGGTCGCCGATGTTCTCGCCGATCGTGAGCGCCCCGTTCACGTGCGGGGCGTCCTCGCCCGTGAGCTGCGCGGGCACGAGCGCGTCGTACTGCTGGATGAGCGACGCCGTCCGCTCCTCGAACGCCGCGCGGTCGGCCGGGGTCCACCAGTCGGTGAGGCGGCCGTCGCCGTCGTAGCGCGAGCCCTGGTCGTCGAAGCCGTGGCCGATCTCGTGGCCGATGACCGCGCCGATCGCGCCGTAGTTCGCCGCCGGGTCCCGGGTCTCGTCGAAGAACGGGAACTGGAGGATCGCCGCCGGGAACACGATCTCGTTGAAGCCCGGGTTGTAGTACGCGTTGATGGTCTGCGGCGTCATGAACCACTCGTCGCGGTCGAGCGGGGCGCCGATCTTCGCGAGCTCGCGTCGCGTCTCGAACCGGGAGGTCGCGCGGACGTTGCCCACGAGGTCGGTCGGGTCGATCTCGAGCGCGGAGTAGTCGCGCCACGTGTCGGGGAAGCCGATCTTCGGGGTGAACTTCTCGAGCTTCTCCAGCGCCCGGCCGCGCGTCTCCGCGGTCATCCACTCGAGGCCGGAGATGGACCGCCGGTACGCCTCGACGAGGTGGCCGACGAGCACGTCCATCTCGGCCTTCGCGGTGGTGGAGAAGTGGCGCTCGACGTAGATGCGGCCGATGGCCTCGCCCATGGATCCCTCCACCAGCGAGACGCCGCGCTTCCACCGCACGCGCTGCTCGGGCGCGCCCGTGAGCGTGCGGCCGTAGAAGTCGAACGACGCCTCGGAGAACGCCTTCGGCAGCAGGGCCGCGTTCGCGCGGACGACCTGCCAGGTGAGCCAGTCGCGGAGCGCCGGGATCTCGGCCTCGGTCAGCAGCGCGCCCAGGCCCTCCGCGAAGCTCGGCTCGCGGAGCACGACCTCGTCGAGCGCGGCGGCCGGTGCCTCCAGGGCGTCCCGCCAGACGTCGAGGTCGGCGCCGGCGGCCTTCGCCACCAGCTCGCGCAGCTCCGCCCACGTGACGAGGTTGTAGGTGGCCTGGCTGTCGCGCGTGCGGACGTTGTCCCAGTGGGCGGCGGCGATGCGGGTCTCGAGGTCGAGGATCCGGTCGGCGCGGCCCGCGGGGTCGTCCAGCTCCGCGAGGCCGAGCATCCGCTCGACGAAGGCGCGGTAGGCGTCGCGGATCGCGGCGTGGCCCTCCTCGCGGTAGTAGCTCTCGTCGGGCAGGCCGATGCCGCCCTGCTCGACCTGCACGACGTAGCGCTCGGGGTCGCCCGGGTCGTTGTCGACGAAGAGGCCGAGGAGGCCCGGGACGTTCGTCTGCTCGAGCGCGCCGAGGGTGCGCAGGAAGGACGGCACGTCGGTGACGGCGGCGGCCGCGTCGAGGTGGTCGCGGATCGGCTCGACGCCGAGGCGCTCGACGCGCTCCTCGTCCATGAAGCTCGTGAAGAGGTCGCCGGTCTTGCGCTCCTCCGTGCCGGGCTCGGCGTCGACGGCCTCCTCGATGATCACGCGCACGGCGTCCTCGGCCGCCTCGGCGAGCTGGTGGAACGAGCCCCAGCGGGCCTTGTCGTCGGGGATCTCGGTGCGGTCGAGCCAGCGCCCGTTCACGTGGAGGTAGAGGTCGTCCTGCGGGCGCACCTCCTGGTCCAGCTCGTCGGTGCGGATCCCGGTCGGAGGTGTCTCGGCGCTCATGGGCACGAGCCTAGGCGCGTCGGCCGGGGCGCCGCCGGGAGACCGTCGGCGGGCCCGTCTGCCGCGGTGACAAGCGCGCTTGACACTCTTCGGGTGTCAAGCTAGCTTGTCACCCATGCGCAGTGAGGTGAGGGGGCTCCGGACGGCGGCCGGGCTCTCCCAGCAGTCCCTCGCCGACGCGCTCGGCGTCTCCCGCCAGACGATCAACGCCATCGAGACGGGCCGCTACGACCCGTCGCTCGCCCTCGCCGTGAAGACGGCCCGCTTCTTCCACCGATCCGTCGAGGAGGTCTTCCATGTCGAAGACGACTGAACGCCGCGGGATCTCCCGCATCAACACCGCGATCGTCGCGGTGTTCGCCGTCGCCGCCCTGGTGGCGCTCGTCGCCGGACACGGGGACGGCGCGATCCTCCTGGGCGTGGTCGCCGTCGTCCAGCTGCTCTCGGCGATCTCCTCCGCGCAGCCGGAGGCGAGCGACGAGATGCGCATCGGCGGGCTCGAGCACCGCGACGAGCGGGATCGCCAGCTGGCGCAGCGGGGATTCGCCGCGGTCGGCATCGCCGCCCTCCTGCTGTCCTCGGGCGCCTTCCTCGTGACGACGCTGATGGGCCGGATCGACTGGGTGATCGGCGGCGGCACGCTCCTGCTGTACCTGGTATGGGCGATCGCGACCCGGATCGCGGTGCGCCGGGGCTGACCACCACACGCCGCCGGATCCGTCGCCGGATCCGTCGCGGAAACGCCACCGCAACACGGCGTCGCTACGCTCGCCGATCGGGGCGTCTCCCCACACACCCGCGCGAGAGCAGGCGATCATGGCCCGACAGATCTGGACCCTCCACGGCGACGGCAAGGCGGTCGACGCCTCCGCGGTCGTCGGCCCCGGCGAGCGCCTCACCTGGCCCCGCACCATCGGGCTGGGGATGCAGCACGTCGTCGCCATGTTCGGCGCGACCTTCCTCGTGCCCGTGCTCACGGGCTTCCCGCCCACCACGACGCTGTTCTTCTCCGGGCTCGGCACGATCCTCTTCCTCCTGATCACGAAGAACCGGCTGCCCAGCTACCTCGGCTCGTCGTTCGCGTTCATCGCCCCGATCACCGCGGCCAACGCGGCGACGGCCACGGGCGGCGGCGGCATCGGCGCGGCGCTCGCGGGCATCGTGGCGGTCGGCGTGATGCTCGCGATCGTCGGCGGCATCGTGCAGCTCACCGGCACGGGCTGGATCGACGCGCTGCTGCCGCCCGTCGTCGCCGGCGCGATCGTGGCGCTCATCGGCTTCAACCTGGCCTCGGCCGCGCGCGACAACTTCGTGAAGGCGCCGGTGACGGCGACCATCACGCTCACCGCGGTGATCCTCTCGACCGTGCTGTTCCGCGGGATCCTCGGCCGGCTCTCCATCGTGCTCGGCGTGGTCGTCGGGTACGTGTTGGCGGCGATCCGAGGCGAGATCGTGTTCGACGCGGTCGCGTCCGCCGCGTGGATCGGCCTGCCCGAGTTCCACGCGCCCGAGATCACGCCGCAGTTCTGGGCGCTGCTGCCCGCGTTCCTGCCCGTGGTGCTCGTGCTCGTCGCGGAGAACGTCGGCCACATCCGCGGCGTCGCGCAGATGACCGACGGCAGCGTCAACAAGCTCACCGGCCGGGCGCTCCTCGCCGACGGCCTGGCGACCGTGCTCGCGGGCCTCGGCGGCGGATCCGGCACCACGACCTACGGCGAGAACATCGGCGTGATGGCCGCCACCCGCGTCTACTCGACCGCCGCCTACTGGGTGGCCGGCGCGTTCGCCGTGCTGCTCGGGCTCTCGCCCAAGGTCGGCGCCGTCATCAACACGATCCCGGCGGGCGTGCTCGGCGGCGTGACGACCGCGCTCTACGGCCTCATCGGGATCATCGGCGTGAAGATCTGGCTCGACAACCGGGTGGACTTCGCGAAGCCCGTCAACCAGCTCACGGCCGCCACCGCGCTCATCGTCGCGATCGCGCCCTTCACCTTCACGCTCGGCACGGTCTCGTTCAACGGGATCGCGCTCGGCACCATCGCGGCGATCGTCGTCTACCACGTGATGCACACGGTGGCGCGACTGCGCGGCACCGCCTGATCGCGCGGCGGCCCCCGCTCACGGCGAGCCGCCGCCCCCGTGTCCTAGCATCGCGGGTGCACCGCCCGCCGGACGGGCGTCCGCGAGCCGGGCTCCGGCCGCCGCGGGCCGCGTCCCCGTCCGTCCCGACCGCAGGAGAACCACCCGACATGCACCCGCCTGCGCGCCGAGAGGGCGCCGCCCGGTGACCGCGGACGCGTCCCTCGCCGCGCACGCCGTCCGCCCGCCGGCCCGGGGCATCATGTCGCGTCCGTGGCTGGCGTTCGCGCTCTGCCATCTCTGGCTCATCACGCTCAACCTGATCGGCCCCACCTCGGCGCTCACCGACGTGACGGACGTCTACCGCGTCTGGATGCAGGAGGGGATGGCGGGCGGCGGCCGGGTGGGCGTCGACCTGCCGTGGGTGTACCCGATCCTCGCGGCCGTGCCCATGCTCATCTCGCTCGTCGGCGGCACCGCGTTCTACGGCACGGTGTGGCTCGCGCTGGTGACGTCGCTCGACGCCGCCGCGTTCGCCCTGCTGCTCCGCATCCGCCGCGGACGGGGCCTCGCTCCCGCCGCCTGGTGGCTCGGCTTCCTCGTCGCGCTCGGGCCCATCTCGCTCGGGCGGATCGACGCGGTCACCGTGCCGCTCGCCCTCGCCGGCCTGCTCGTGCTCGCGACCCGGCCCGCCCTGGCCTCCGCGCTCCTCACCGTCGGAGCCTGGGTCAAGGTGTGGCCGGCAGCGCTGCTGCTCACCGGCGTCATCGCCCGCCGCGGGCTCGCGCGCGGCAAGGTCGTCGTCGCCGCGCTCGGCACCACGGCCGTCGTCGTCGCCGGATCCCTCGCCCTCGGCAGCGGCGCGAACGTGCTGGGCTTCGTGGGCGAGCAGACCGGCCGCGGGCTGCAGGTCGAGTCGACCGCCGCGCTGTACCACCTGTGGCTCATCGTCGCGGGCGACGACCGGTACCGCGTCTACCACGACGCGGCCCTCATCACGTTCCAGGTCTCGGGCCCCGGGGTGGACGCGGTCGCGGCCGCGCTCACGCCGATCATGCTGGGCGTCGTGCTCGTCGTGACGCTGCTCGGGATCCGCGCCCACCACCGCGGCGCCTCCCCCGCCGCGCTGATCGGGCCGTTGTCGCTCGCGCTGGTGGCGGCGCTCATCGTGACGAACAAGGTCGGCTCGCCGCAGTACGTGTCGTGGTTCGCCGTGCCGATCATCGTGATGCTCGTGCACGACCGCCACGCCCCCGGCACGGCCCTCGCGGCGCGCCTGGGGCTGGTCGTGGCCGCGCTCACGCAGCTCGTCTTCCCGTACGCGTACACGCTGCTCGTCTACGTGGTCCCGGTGATGGTCGGGGTGATCACGCTGCGCGACCTCGCGGAGATCGCGCTCCTGGCGGTGGCCGTCGTGCGGCTGGTCCGGCTGGGCGCCGTGGAGGTGGACGGGATCCCCGGGGCCGGGATCGCCCGCGCCCGGCGGACCGCGCCGCGTCCGGTGCGCCCCGCGCTGGGCGCGCGCGTGCTCGACCCGCACGCGGCGGCGCCCGCCGGTCAGGAGAGCGGCACCGCCTGAGCGAGGGCGTCGAGCACGGCGTCGGACGTCGCGACGGCGCCGAACACGCCGCCCTGCATCGTGACCATCCGGAGCGCCGCCACGTGGTTCGCCGGATCCGTGGCGCCCGTGCAGTCCGACAGCACCAGGCACTCGTAGCCGCGGTCGTTCGCCTCGCGCATGGTCGTGGAGACGCACACGTCGGTCGTGATGCCCGTGAGGATCAGGCGGTCGATGCCGCGCGCCCGCAGCACCAGGTCGAGGTCGGTCGCGTAGAAGGCGCCCTTGCCCGGCTTGTCGATCACGGGCTCGCCGTCGAGCGGGGCCACCTCGGGGACGATCTCCCAGCCGGGCTCGCCGCGCACGAGGATCCGCCCGCACGGGCCGACGCTGCCGATCTCGGCGCCCGCGCGCTCCGACCGCCAGCGCTTGTTCGCGGGCAGGTCGGAGAGGTCGGGGCGGTGGCCCTCGCGGGTGTGGATCACGGTCATGCCGAGCTCGCGCACGCGCTCGAGCAGCCGGGCCGTGGGCGCGAGGCCCGCGCGGGTGAGCGCGAGGTCGTAGCCCATGCGGTCGACGTAGCCGCCGACGCCGCAGAAGTCGACCTGCCAGTCGATGCAGACCACCGCGGTGCGGGCGACGTCGACGGCGCCGTCGTAGGGCCAGGCGTAGGGATCCGCCGCGACGGCCGTAGTGCCGGCGACGGTCGCGGGCACGGTGACCGCGCTCACGAGCGGGCCTCCCCCGCCTCGACGGCCGCGCCGAGCGGGGCGCGCACGCGTCCCGCGGCGTCCGCGACGACGAGCACGACCGCGCCGACGACCATGCCGACGACGGCCGTCGAGAGGAAGTCGGCGTACGCGTGCGCGATCAGCGCGACGACGGCGCCGACCGCCCAGCCGACGAAGGCGGGGGCGCGCCAGGCGCCGTGCGCGACGACGGATCCGGCCGCCGCCCGCCGCGGCGCGAGCAGCAGCTGGTCGACGATGAGCACGGCGCCGATCGGCGGCACGATCACGCCCAGCAGGTTGAGCCAGGTCTCGAAGTACGACCAGATGCCGGCGACCGCGAGGACGACGCCCACCGCGCCGAGCACGAGCGTCGTGCGGCGCATGCGCATCCCGGTGAGCTGGCTCCAGCCGACGGCGCCGTTGTAGAGGCAGTGGGCGCACACGGATCCGAGGTTCACCACCACGAACAGCACGGCGAGCGGCACGAGCGCGCCGCCCTGCGCGACGAGGATCCCGAGGAAGTCGCCGCCCGCCGTGCCCGGCTCCGCGGCGCCGCCCAGCGCGACGACGAGGCCGCCGACCACGAGCGCCACGGCGTTGCCGAACGGGAACGCGGCGAGGGTCGCGAGCACGGCCTGCCGGCCCGAGCGGGCCCAGCGGGTGAAGTCGGCGGTCATGGTGCCCGAGTCCGCGAACAGCGCGACGACGAGGGTCACGGCCGCGCCGAAGCTGAGCGCGCCCGCTCCCGCCGCGGGTGCCGTCTGCAGCTCCGCGCCGCCCGGCCGCGTCGCGACGATGACGACGGCGACAGCGCCGAGCACGAGATAGAGAGGAGCGGCGACCACGCCGATCCAGGAGAGCGCGCGGATCCCGAGCAGCGTGACCGCGACGAAGAGGAGGCCGGCCACGAGCGTGGTGCCCGTCTGGTCCCAGCCGAGGCTGCCGTGGAGGGTGGATCCGGTGAGCCCGGTCTGGAAGGCGAACCAGCCGATGACCACGGTGGCGAGGAAGGCCGCCGGCACGACGTACCCCTTCGCCCCGAACGTGCGCATGGCCATGAGCGCGAAGCTCTCGCCGCTGCGCCCGGCCAGGTAGCTCAGCGCCCCGACGTAGACCATGAGGACGAGCGTCCCGACCGCGATGGCGCCCATGCCCGGCCAGAAGCCGAGCGAGTGGACGACCAGGCCGCCGAACACCGCGCAGGTGAGGATCATCGGGAAGCCGAGCCACACGGCGGCGACCGAGGAGGTGCGGCGGCGGGCGTGCGGCGGGACGGGCTCCGACTCGTACTCCGAGAAGGCGGGGCGGTCGGCGGGATCCGGATCGGCGGGGGTGGCGGGGCGCGCGACCGGCGGGGCGGCGGGATGCGACATGGGATCTCCTGGGATCGGGTGATGCCGGCGGGGGATCCGGCTGCGTCCTATAGGAACATCGGTGTCGCTCACGTGCGTTTCTGCGGTGTTTCCGGGATGTGAAACGCACCTGGGTGACCGCCGGATCGCGGATCCTATAATCGGGGCATGCCCTCCCCCGCGCTCGTCCCCGCCCGTCTCGGCGCCGCGGAGCGCGTGCGGGTGCTGCTCGAGGAGGAGATCCTCGGCGGCGTCATCGCCCCCGGATCCCGCGTGAAGGCCGACGAGGTCGCCCAGCGGATGGGCACGAGCCACATCCCGGTGCGCGAGGCGCTGCGAGCGCTCGAGGCCGACGGCTGGGTGGTGCACCGCGCGCACGAGGGCATGTCGGTGCGGCCGCGCGTGCTGTCCGAGCTGGTGGACCTCTTCGAGGCGCGCGCGCTGGTGGAGCCGCGGGCCGTCGAGCTCGCCGCGGGGCGCCGCACGGCCGACGACCTCCGCGAGCTCGAGCGCGTGATCCACCTGCAGGAGCGCACCCAGGACCCGGCCGACCTCGCGCGCCTCAACTACGACTTCCACGTGGCCCTCGCCGCGGCCGCGCACAACGCCACGCTCGCGCAGGTGGTCGAGTCGATGTCGAAGCGCGTGCGCTTCCACTACCTGCCCGCCGCGAGCGCGCGCCGGCCCGACTCCCTCGCCGACCACCGCGAGCTGCTGGCGCTGGTCGAACGACGCGAGGGCGAGCGGGCGGCGGATCTCGCGCGCCGGCACATCGAGGCCACGCGCGTCGACGCGTGCGCGGCGCTCGAGGCGCTCACGCGCGAGGAGGCCGCGGCGGTCGAGGCCGCGGGCTAGCGGTCGCCGCCGGCTCGGGCTCAGAGCCCGAGCAGCCGCTCCAGCGCCGGGTCCTCGAGGGAGTCGAGCACCAGATCCGCCCCCGCGTCGCGCAGCTCGTCGGCCGAGTAGTGGCCGCTCGCGACGCCGACCGCGGTCGCGCCCGCGTCGTGCGCGGAGGTGATGTCGTTCGGGGTGTCGCCGACGACGAGCACCTCGGCGCGGGCGGGCGCGGCACCGCGGAGGGTGCCGGCGGTCGCGATCGCGCGGCGGACGACGTCGACGCGGTCGGGCGAGTCGGATCCGTACGCGCCGAACACGAAGAACCGGCCGAGCCGGGCGGGCTCCATCTTGGTGCGGGCCGCGCCCTCCATCGCGCCGGAGACGACGCCGAGCACGACGCCCGCGTCGGCGAGCCGGGCGAGCAGCGCCTCGGCGCCGTCGAGCACGCGGTAGCCCTCGGAGACGCGGATGTCGTCGGCGAGGTGGCGGAGGTAGGAGGCGTAGAGGTGCGCGAGCTCGGCGGGCTCCGGGTCCCGGCCCATCACGCCGCGGAAGGTCGCCGTGCCGACCTGGGGATCCGTCTCCCCCGCCGACGAGTGCTCGCCGATGTCGGCCGCGACGTCGTGCAGGTCGCGGAACGCCATCGCCCAGCTGCGGGCGCCGGAGCCGCCCGTGTGGATGAGGGTCTCGTCGATGTCGAAGAGGACGGCGGGCGGAATGTTCGTGGAGTCGACCATCCCTCCATCGTGCTCCGGCGCGCGCGACGCGCCCGACGGCGGGACCGGATCAGGAGGAGCGGCGCGCGCGCATCCGCTCGGTCGTCCGCGCGATGACGCGCAGGCTGTCGATGAGCGTCGCGATCTGCTCGCGGCTGAGGTCGGCGAGCACCTCGTCCTCGTCGGCCACGAGGCGGCGCATCGCCCGGTCGACGCGCTCGATGCCGAACGGCGTGAGCACCACGAGCCGGCTGCGACCGCCCGCCGGATCCTCCTCGCGCGTGATGAAGGAGCGCGCGGTCAGCCGGTTCACCCGGTGCACCAGGCTGCCGGTGTCGGTGCCGAGGCGCTCGGCGAGGCCGGCGCGCGTGAGCCCGGCGTCGCCCTGCTGGCGGAGCACGGAGAGGAACTCGAACTCGCTCGTCGTGAGGCCCTCGGCGGCGAACGCGCCCTCGCGGATCCGCTGCATCTGCGGCAGCAGGCGCCGCAGCCGGGACACCACGTCCAGCGGCGCGAAGTCGACGTCGGGCATGGCGGCGCCCCACGCGTCGATCACCAGGTCGACGTCGTCGTCATCCTTCATCGGGACTCCCACCGTCGCGTCCACGGTACCCGGGACGCGGGCGGCTCGCGGGCGCCTGGGCACGCGGCGGAGACGGACGGACATGTCGCCGGGCGTCGCGGACCGCGGATCCGCCACCGGGCTCCGGCAGGATGTGCGCATGACCCGCCCGCTGCCGCTCCCCGACCGCCCGCTGGTGCTCGACGGCGGGCTCGGCACGCTGCTGGAGGCGCACGGGCACGACCTGTCGGATCCGCTGTGGAGCGCCCGCGTGCTCGCCGACGAGCCGGACGCGGTGCGGGCGGCGCACGCCGAGTTCTTCCGCGCGGGGGCCGATGTCGCGATCACGGCCTCGTACCAGGTGGGCTTCGCGGCGTTCGCGGCGCGCGGGCTGAGCACCGCCGACACCGAGGAGCTCCTGCGCGCGAGCGTACGGCTCGCGGCCGAGGCCCGGGACGAGGTCGCGCGCGAGGACGCCGCAGGGGCGGACCGTGACCGGTGGATCGCCGCGTCCGTCGGTCCGTACGGCGCGACGCTCGGCGACGGCTCCGAGTACGCGGGCTCCAGCGGCCTCACGCGCGCCGGGCTCCGCCGCTGGCATGCCCCGCGCTTCGCCGTGCTCGCCGACGCGGGCGCCGACCTCCTCGCCTGCGAGACGATCCCGAGCCTCGACGAGGGCCGCGCGCTCGTGGACCTCGCGCGCGGCTCGGGCGCGTCCGCGTGGCTCGCCTTCACGATCGCGGGTGGGCGCCTGCGCTCGGGCGAGCCGATGGCCGAGGGGTTCCGGCTCGCGGAGGAGGCCGACGAGGTCGTGGCCGTCGGGATCAACTGCGCGCATCCGGAGGAGGTGCCGGCCGCGATCGCCGCGGCCCGGAGCGTGACCGACCGGCCGGTCGTCGTCTACCCGAACTCCGGCGAGCGCTGGGACGCCGTCGCGCGGGGCTGGCGCGGCGACCCGGCCCTGCCGGCCGTCGACGCGTGGATCCGGGCGGGAGCGAGCCTCGTGGGCGGCTGCTGCCGGGTCGGCCCGGACGAGATCGCGCGGATGAAGGACGCGCTGGGCTGACGGCGCGCAGACGACGATGGCCCGCCCCCGCGAGGGGACGGGCCGTCGTGGCGTGCGGATCCGCCTCGGGCGCGGATCCGGGCGGGATCAGGCCCCCGCGACCGCCTGACGGAGGCCGTCGGCGAGCGAGGTGGTGGGACGGCCGAGGAGGCGCGCGAGGTCGCCCGTCTCGTCGTCGAGCTGGCCCGCGCGCGTGGCGGCGTCGAGGCCGACGACGAAGCCGACGGTGCCCTCGTCGAGGCCGGCGCCGCCGAGGATCCGCGCGTGCTCCTCCGCGGAGACCTGCGAGACGGGGACGGGCTGGCCGAGGATGCCGGAGATCGCCTCGGCGAGGTCGTCCTGGGTCCAGCGCTCGTCGCCCGCGAGCTCGAGGGTCTGGCCGGCGAGCGAATCGTCGAGGGCGGCGACCGCGGTGGCCTCGGCGAAGTCGGCGATGGTGGCGCTCGCGACGCGGCCGTCGCCCGCGCTCGTGAGGAGCGCGCCGGACTGCTTGACGGAGTCGACGGTGCCCGCGTAGTTCTCGGTGTACCAGCCGTTGCGGAGCAGCGTGACGGGGACGCCCGAGGCGGCGAGCACCTCCTCGGTGGCCTTGTGCTCGCCCGCGATGAAGAGCTCGGTGGTGGAGGCGCGGAGGACGCTCGTGTAGAGGATCCGGCCCACGCCCGCGGCCTTCGCGGCCTCGATGACGGTGGTGTGCTGCGGCACGCGCTGGCCGACCTCGCTGCCCGAGACGAGCACGAGGGTGTCGCCGGGCTTAATTGCGGCCTTCACGCTCTCGGCGTCGGTGTACTCGAGGCGCGCGGTGCGGACGCCCTGCGCGGCGAGGTCGGCGAGGGCCTCGGGGCGGCGCGCGGTGGCGAGCACGTCGGATGCGGCGGCGCCGCGGGCGAGGAGGGACGCGACGATGCGCGATCCGAGGCGGCCGGTGGCGGCGGTGACGACGATGGTCATGGGATGCCTTTCGAGTCGATGGTGTGCGGTGCTGCCGGGGACAACGGCCCCGCCGCCGAGTACCTTCCCACAGTGGGGTACCCACTTTCTGGTAAGTTGTGTGATGTGACGCAGATGAGCTTCCGGGTGACCCGCGACCGACCCGGCGTGACCGAGGGCCGCTACCCCGCGAACTGCCCGTCGCGCATCCTGCTCGACCACATCACGAGCAAGTGGGGCGTGCTCGTGCTGCTCGCGCTCGGCGAGCGGTCGCGCCGCTGGGGCGAGCTGCGGCGCGAGGTGGAGGGCATCAGCGAGAAGATGCTCGCCTCCACGCTGCGCACGCTCGCCGACGACGGGCTCGTCCTCCGCGAGGCCCAGCCCACCATCCCGCCGCGGGTCGACTACCGGCTCACCGAGCTCGGCCACGAGGTGAGCGCCCGGCTCGTGCCGCTCATGGACCTCGTCATGGACATCACCGAGGACACGTCCCCGCTCGTGTCCCGCCGACCCTAGGCTGGTTCCGGCAGCCGGGGGATCCGGCGCCGACCCGCACCGCGCCACGGCGCCACCCGGCCAGAGAGAGACCGACGATGCCCTCCCCGTCCGCGCCGACGCTGTCGCGCACGCCCGCCCCGACCCGCGACGTCCGCCGCGCGCGCGTCGCCGTCGGCATCCTCTTCTTCACCAACGGCGCGATCTTCGCGAACCTGCTGCCGCGCTACCCGTCGATCAAGGCGGAGCTCGGGCTGACCAACGTCGAGTTCGGCGCAGCCGTCGCCGCGTCGCCGCTCGGCGCGCTCATCGCCGGGCTCGCGGCGGGCGTGCTCATCCGCCGGTACCGGTCGGCGCGCGTGGCGGTCGCGGCGACCGTGGTGGCCTCCGTCGGGATCCTCCTGGCCGGCCTCGCGCCCGGCTGGCTCGTGCTCGCGGGCGCCCTGTTCCTCGCGGGCGCCATGGACTCCATCACCGACGTCGCGCAGAACTCGCACGCGCTGCGGGTGCAGCGGCTGTACGGGCGGTCGATCATCAACTCGTTCCACGCGGTGTGGTCCATCGGCGCGGTGGCGGGCGGGCTCATGGGCGCGGCGGCCGCGCAGATCCGGATGCCGCTGATCGTGCACCTCTCCATCTCGGCCGTGCTGTTCAGCGCGTTCGCGGTCGTCTCGCTGCTGTGGCTGCTGAAGGGACCCGAGCCGGAGCCCGGCGAAGGCGGCGCCGCGCACGCGCACGCGCCGGATCCCGAAGGCGACGTCGCGCGCGCCGCCTCCCCGCGCGCGCTCGGCCTCGTGGCGAAGTACGGCGTGCTGCTCGCACTCGTGATCATCGCGTCCGGCGGCGCCATCGTCGAGGACGCCGGCAGCACCTGGTCGGCCATCTACCTCTCGCGCGACCTCGGTTCGTCGGCCTTCGTCGCGGGCCTCGGCTTCATCTCGCTGCAGGGCATGCAGTTCATCGGCCGGATGCTCGGCGACCGCATGGTCGACCGCTTCGGCCAGCGCGCCGTCGCCCGCCTCGGTGGCGTCCTCGTGCTCGTCGGCATGGGCGCCGCGCTCGCGTTCCCGAGCGTCGTCGGCACGATCATCGGCTTCGGCATCGCGGGCTTCGGCGTCGCGACCCTCATCCCGGCCGCCATGCAGGCCGCGGACGAGCTCCCCGGCTTCAAGCCCGGCACCGGCCTCACCATCGTCGGCTGGCTGCTGCGGCTCGGCTTCCTCATCTCGCCGCCCGTCGTCGGCGCCATCGCGGACGCCTCGTCGCTCCGCTTCGGCCTGATCTTCATCCCGGCGGCCGGCCTCCTCGTGCTCGTGTTCTCGCGCGTGCTGGCGACGCGGCGGGCGCACCCGGCGGCGCAGGCGGCGCCGGGCCCCGTCCCCTCCTCCTAGGGCCGGTGCGGGCGGATCCGCTCACGGGCTCCTGCGAGTGCGGGCGCGCCGCGCGACGGCCGCGGGAGAGTGGGTCCACGCCCGCCACCCGAGAGGATCGCCATGTCCACCGACCTGCCCGGAGGGCTCTTCCCCCTCGCCGACGACCTCACCGTCACGCGCTTCGGCTACGGCGCCATGCAGCTCGCGGGGCCGCGCGTGTTCGGGCCGCCCGCGGATCCCGATGCCGCCCGCGCCGTGCTGCGCGAGGCGGTCGCGCTCGGGATCACGCACATCGACACGGCCGACTTCTACGGACCCGGCCACACGAACGCGATCATCGAGGAGGCGCTGTTCCCGTACCCGGAGCGCCTGCACATCGTGACCAAGGTCGGATCCCTGCGCGACGAGAAGGGCCGCTGGCCGCAGGCGCTCTCCGCGGCCGAGCTCCGCCAGGCCGTGTACGACAACCTCACGCACCTGACGCTCGACGTGCTCGACGTCGTGAACCTCCGCGTCGGCGCCTTCGACAGCCCGACCGACGGATCCATCGAGGAGCCGTTCACGGCCCTGGCCGAGCTGCAGCAGGAGGGGCTGATCCGCCACCTCGGCGTGAGCAACGTCAGCCCCGCGCAGGTGGCCGAGGCCCGCGGGATCGCGCCGATCGTCAGCGTGCAGAACCACTACAACCTCGCCCGGCGCGACGACGACGCGCTCATCGACGAGCTGGCCGCCGACGGCATCGCGTACGTGCCGTACTTCCCGCTCGGCGGGTTCTCGCCGCTGCAGTCGGAGGTGCTCGCCCGAGTCGCCGCCTCGCTCGGCTCAGCGCCGCTGCCGGTCGCGCTCGCCTGGCTCCTGCAGCGGTCGCCGAACGTGCTGGTCATCGCGGGCACGTCGTCGGTGGAGCACCTGCGGGAGAACGTGGCGGGCGCGCGGATCCGGCTGCCCGAGGACGCGCTCGCGGAGCTCGAGGGCATCGGCGGCTGAGGCCGGGCCCCACGGGCGTGCGCCGCGTCAGGCCGCGCCGCCCCGCTCGGCGGCCTCGGCCGCGGCGTCCGCCACCTTCCGCAGCGCCGCCAGCACCACGCGGACGGGCGCCTGCGCGAGCGCGTCCGGCCGGGCGAGCACGTCGACGTGCCGCACGAGGGTCGGGCCGACGACCGGGCGCAGCACCATCCCGTCGACCGCGAGCGGGGCGCCGGTCGTGCGCGGCATCACGGCGATCGCGTCGCCGGCCCGCACGATCTGGGCCGCCACCGAGAACTCGTTGACGCGGTGGACGACGCGCGGCGCCTGCCCGATCAGCGCCCCGAGGTGGTCGAGCACGCCCGCGAGCGGGAATCCGGCATGGGTGGAGATCCACCGCTCGTCGCGCAGCATCTCCGGCGTGATGCCCGCGGACGACGCGAGCGGATGCCCGGCGTGCAGCGCGACGTCGAGCGGCTCCAGCAGGAGCGGCACGACCACGAGCCGGGCGGTCGGCCACGGCGGATCGTGCGGGAGGCGGTGCGCGACGACGAGGTCGTGATCCGCGGTGAGGCCCGCGAAGTCGCCCTGCGCCACGTCGGCGTCCGCGAGCGCGACGCGCGTGCCCGATCCCCCGGCGCCGGCCAGCTCGGCGAGCAGCGGTCCGAAGAGCGCGAGCCCGGCACTGTGGAACGCGGACACGCGGACGGCCCGGTCGTCCTGCGCGAGGAACGACCCGACGGCGTCGCGGGCGGCGGCGAGCGCCTCGTCCACGCGCGTCGACGCCGCGGCGAGCGCCTCCCCCGCCTCGGTGAGCACCAGGCGCCGTCCGCGCTTGACGGTCAGCGGCACGGGCACGCCGGCCTGCAGCGCGGCGAGCTGCTGCGAGACGGCGGACGCGCTCACGTGCATCGCGACCGCCACGGCCGCGACGCTGCCCCGGTCGCCGAGCTCGCGGAGGAGGCGGAGGCGAGCGGGATCCATGCTGCACTGTCTCACGCATGAGCCGCGGCTAACGCATCGATGAAGACGATGCCCGTCGATCTTCCGGGTCGCCTGCCGGACAGTGAGGGCATGGCATCCCGCATCCGCCCCGCACCCGTCGTCGACCTGCTGCTCCTGGCGGTCGCGGCCGTGTGGGGCGCGAGCTTCCTCGCGGCCAAGGACCTCGCGGCGGAGACGGGCGTGCCGGCGGCGGTCGCGCTGCGCTTCCTCGTCGCGGCGGCCGCGACCGGGCTGGTCTGCGTGGCCCGGCGCGAGCGCCTGCCGCGCGGTCGCGGCCTCCTGATCGCGGCGGCGCTCGGCTGCTCGCAGGCCGCGGTCATCGGGCTGGAGACGTGGGGCGTGCACCTGACGAGCGCGACCAACGCGGGTCTCCTCATCAGCCTGGCGCTCGTGATGACGCCCGTGCTCGAGGGCGCCGCGTCGCGGTCCTGGCTGCCGCGGTCGTACTTCGTCGCGGCCGTCGCGGCCGTGGTCGGCGTCGCGCTGCTCGTCTCCGAGGGCGGCCTGCGCGCGCCGACGCCGGGCGACGGGCTCGTGATCGCCGCGGCGGTCGTGCGGGCCGTGCACGTCACCGCGAGCGGGCGCCTCACGCGCGGGCGGAGCGAGGGATCCCTCGGCGTGGTCCTCGTGCAGATGGCCGTGTGCGCGGCCCTGTTCTCCGCGATGGCGGGGCCCGACCTGCCCGCGGCGGCAGCCTCGCTCGACGCCCGCGGCTGGGCCGGCGTCCTCTTCCTCGGGGTGCTGTGCTCGCTGTTCGCGTTCGCGGTGCAGCTGTGGGCCGTGCGGCGGACGTCCGCGTCGCGCGCGAGCATCCTCATGGGCACCGAGCCGGTGTGGGCGCTGCTGGTGGGCGTGGTCGTGGCCGGGGAGGCGATCGGGCCGGTCGGCGCTGCCGGCGCGGCGCTCATCGTCGCGGCGTCGTACGCGGGCCAGGCGATCGAGCGGCGGCACCGGGCGCGGATCGACACGGCGGTCGGCGCGGTCGGCCAGGATGGCGGCATGCCCTCGCGCGCCCCGGCCGACCGGTCCCTGGATCCCGCCGCATGACCGCCCCCGACCCCGGCTCGGCGCCGAGCGACCGCCGCTTCCCGCGGAGCGTCTACCGCGAGGGCGCCGAGCCCGACGTGCGCTTCACGCTCGCGAACGAGCGCACGTTCCTCGCGTGGATCCGCACCTCGCTCGCCCTGATCGCCGGCGGCGTCGCGCTCGAGGCGCTGGGGCTCGGCCTGCAGCCGGGCTTCCGGCTCGCGGCCTCGATCGTGCTGATCGTCACCGGCATCGCCGCGCCCGCGCAGGCGTGGATCGGCTGGATGCGCACCGAGCGCGCCCTCCGCCGCGACCGCCCGCTGCCGTCGGCCGCGCTGTCGCTTCCGCTCGGGATCGCCGTGGTCGCGGCCGGGATGCTCGTGCTGCTGGGCGTGCTGACGGCGTGAGCGCCCCGGATCCGACTGCCCGCCCGTCCGACCCCGGCCTCCAGCCCGAGCGGACGGCGCTCGCGTGGCGGCGGACGGCGCTGGCGCTGGTCGCCGGTTCCCTGCTCGGGCTGCGCGTGCTCCCCACGCTCCTCGGCGCGGCCGGCCTGGTGGTCGCCGCGGCCGGTGTCATCGCCGCCCTCGCCGTGCTCACGACCGCGCACCTCCGCTACCGGCGCGTGCACCGGATCCTCACCGCGGGATCCGTCGACCCCGGCACCGGCCTCCCCGGCGGCGCGCTCCCGGCGCTCGTGGCCGCCCTCACCGCGTGCGCCGGCCTCGCCGCGCTCTTCCTGGCGCTCGGACGCTGAACGGACAGCAGATCTGACGGATGCATCCGAGGGCGCCCCGGTTCCCTCGCCTGGGGTATTCAGTGGCGGTACATCGCGTCGACTCGGGCGATGCCCCATCGGAAAGGAAACCCATGGAACTCGACCGCCGACGCTTCCTCACCGCCACCGGCGCCGTGTCGCTCACCGCGCTCCTCGCCGGCTGCGCCGGCTTCAGCAAGCCCGCGACGTCCGCCGCCGCCGGCACCCTCACCTTCACGACCTGGGGCACCGACTCCGAGCTGGCCGGCTTCCGCGACCAGATCTCCCGGTTCCAGGACGCCAACCCCGGATCCACCGTCGCGCTCAACGCAGTCCCGTACGAGCAGATGTTCACGAACATCGACGCGCAGCTCCAGGCCGGCAACCCGCCGGACGTCTTCCGCGTGCCGTACTACACGTTCGGCAGCTACGCGGGACGCGGCCAGCTCCTCGACCTGAGCGACCACCTCGACGGCGACTTCGGCGACCGCTTCACGCGCGGCGCGTGGGCGGCCGTGCAGAACGAGGGCTCCCCCTTCGGCATCCCGCACCACACCGACACCACGGCGATCCTCTACAACAAGGCGCTCCTGGACGCCGCCGGTGTCACGGACATCCCCACCGCACTCGAGGATGCCTGGACGTGGGAGGAGTTCGACGCGGTCGCCGCGCAGCTGCGCGCGTCCCTCCCCGCTGACCAGTACCCGTTCGCCTACAACTGGCAGGGCAACGGGGTCACGCGCTGGCTCACCTGGCTGTTCGAGGCCGACGGTCGCTTCCTCACCGAGGACCTGTCCGACGCGGCCATCGACTCCGACGCCGCGCGCAAGGCCGTCGACTTCACGCGCGCCTTCTTCGCCAAGGGCTACGTGCCGGACAACGACACGATCAAGTCCTCCACCTACGCGCAGGACAGCTGGTACGCGCAGACCACGGCCATGGTCTTCTCGGGCGCCTTCTCCATCCCGGACGCCACCGACACGCTCGACTTCGAGTGGGGCGCGACCTTCGCGCCGCGCGACGTGCGCGCCGCGAGCGACTTCGGCGGCAACGCCCTCGTCGTGACCAAGGACACGGCGGATCCCGAGCTGGCCGCCGCCTTCCTGGACTTCCTCACCCAGGAGGACGCCATGCGCGCCTTCTGCGAGGGCGCGTCGCTGCTTCCCACGCGGCAGGACCTCATCGACTCGGGGATCGAGTTCGCCGTGCGCCCGGAGCTGGCGCCCGTCTACGTCGGCCAGGCCAGCACCGTGCAGGCGTCGGACTCGGGGCAGGTCGCCTCGCCATCGATGTCGCGCATCATCACGGTGCTGCAGGACGAGCTCGAGAAGGCGTTCACGAGCGACGCGAGCACGGACGACGTCGTGGCGGCGCTCAGCACGGGCATCGCGTCGGCCGTCCAGGCGGGCTGATGACGGCGGCACCCGGGGTCGCGCCCCGCGCGACCCCACCCGTCGGCCGGGGGACGGACGCCGGGAGGTCGACGCCCCGCCCGCAGCGGCCGGGGTCCCGTTCGCGCTCCCGCGGCGAGGCGGCGGTCGCGTGGATGCTCCTCACGCCGAACCTGTTCATGCTCACGCTCTTCGTGCTCGTACCGCTCGTCTGGGCCGTGTTCGTGAGCCTCCAGCGCACCGACGGCTTCGGCGGCGGCACGTTCACGGGCCTCGACAACTACCAGCGGCTCGTGTCCGATCCCGTGTTCTGGCGCTCGGCGGCCAACACCGTGCTCTTCACCGTGATCGTCACCCCGCTGTCGATGGGCCTCGGCCTCGGCGCCGCCGTGCTGCTCAACTCGGTGCTGCCGGCGCGCGGGCTCTTCCGCTCGATCCTCATCGTCCCGATGGCGATCTCGGGCGTCGCGACCGCGCTCATCGGCGTGCTCCTGTTCGACGAGAACAGCGGGCTCATCGACAAGCTCGTGCGCGCGGTCGGCCTGCCGGGTGTGCCGTGGCAGTCGGACGGGACGGCGGCGTTCGTCTCGATCGTGCTCATCACGCTGTGGTGGCGCGTCGGCTTCAACATGCTCATCTACCTTGCGGGCCTGCAGTCCGTCGACGCGGGCGTCTACGAGGCCGGTCGGCTCGACGGCGCGGGCGGCTGGCAGCGCTTCCGGTACCTCACGGTGCCGCTCGTGGGCCCGTCGTCGTTCTTCCTGCTGATCCTCAACGTCATCTACTCGTTCCAGGTCTTCGATCTGGTCTTCGTGATGACGGGCGGCGGGCCGGGCAACGCCACCAGCGTCATCGTCACGTACGCCTACGACCAGGGCTTCGTGACGCGCGACCAGGGCTACGCGGCCGCCATCGGCGTCGTGCTGCTCGCCGTCATGCTCGCCTTCACGGTGGTGCGCTGGTACTCCAGCCGCTCCCGGGACCTCGTGGATTGAGAGCCGCGCCATGACCACCGCACCCGTCGCGCCCGTGGAGCAGGAGGTCCGCCGCGCGCGGACCGCTCCCGACGCGCCCCTCACCCGCCCCGGCGCCCGCCGCGCCCGCGAACGCCGCCTCCGCGCGCTGCGGCTCCTCGCCGCCGTCGTCGTCTCGCTGATCATCCTGTTCCCGCTGTACTGGATGGTCGTCGTCGCCTTCTCCACGCGCGCCGACCTCCTCGGCGGGGCGCTGCGCATCTTCCCGACGACCCTCACGACGGCGAACTTCGAGCGCGTGCTCGACTCCTTCCCCGTCGCCACCTGGTTCGGGAACTCGACCGCGATCGCCCTCGTGGTCGCGCTCATCACCGTGACCATCAACGTGCTGGGCGGATACGCGTTCGCGCGGCTGAGGTTCCGCGGATCCAACGCCGTGTTCCTCGTCGCGCTCGCGACGCTCATGATCCCGGTGCAGGTGATCATGGTGCCGCTGTTCACGCTCGTCACCGGCCTCGACCTCTACGGCACGTACTGGGCCGTCATCCTGCCGACCGCAGCGAGCGCCTTCGGGCTGTTCCTCGCGCGCCAGTCCATCCTCGGGATCCCGACGGAGCTCATCGAGGCCGCGCGCATCGATGGCGCGAGCCACCTGCGCATCCTCCGCAGCATCGTCCTGCCGCTGTCCAAGCCGCTGCTCGCGGTGCTCTTCTTCATGAGCCTGCTGTCGACGTGGAACGACTTCTCCTGGCCGCTCATCGCGCTCAAGCAGAACGAGCTCTTCACGCTGCCGATCGGCCTGCTCTACCTGCAGGGCCAGTTCGGCTCCGACTACGGCGGCACGATGGCGTTCGCACTCATCAACGTGGCGCCGATGGTGGTGCTGTTCCTGGTCTTCCAGCGCTACTTCGTGCAGGGGTTCGCCCGCAGCGGGATCCGCTGACGCGACGCCCGGACGCCGCCGTGATCGGCATGCTGGCCGGGTCCCGCTAGGAGACGGGCCCGAGCAGCTCCCGCACGTAGTCCTCGTACGCGCGGGGCGCGTGCCCGAGGATGCCGCGGAGACGCGCGATGGCCCCGGGGCTCCCGATGAGCCCGTCCCGCTGGAAGCCGGAGTACATGCGCTCGTAGTCGTAGACCAGCCAGGACGGCATGGAGGCGAGGGACGCCTCGCGCCACGCCACCTGGTCGTCTCCCCCGTACGCCACCGTCCTCCCGAGGGCCTCGGACAGGGCCACGGCCGTCGCCTCACCGGTCCACGCGGCCGGGCCGACCACGTCGATCGGACCGGCGAGCTCCGTCCCCGGGGTCAGGGCGCTCACGGCGACCTCCGCGATGTCGCGCACGTCGACCCGCGAGACGCCCGTCCCGCCGAGCGGCTGCGGGTACACGCCGTCACGGATCGCGTCGAGGTACCAGACGTCGTTCTGGAAGAAGTTGTTGACCCGGAGGAAGCAGGCCTCGACACCGCTGTGCTCGAGGAGGGACTCCACCGCGAGCTTCGCCGAGTTGTGCGGCACCTGCGGCGCCCGGTCGAGGTCCTGGACGGACAGGTAGACGATCCGGCGGACGCCCGCCGCCACGGCATGGTTGACCGCGACGGTCGTCTCGTACAGCTCGGTGGGCGTCCCCGTCAGGGCCAGGAACACCTGCTCGACTCCGGCGAACGCCGGCATCGCGGCGAAGGGGTCGCCCAGATCGCCGACCACGCCCTCGACGCCGTCGGGGAGGTCTTCGAGCCGCCGCGCGTCGCGGCTCATGACCCGCAGCCCGGTCATCCCCCTGCGCAGGGCCTCGGCGATGACGGCCGAGCCGACCGTCCCGGTCCCGCCGATGATCAGGGTTCGTGCGTCGTCCATGGTGATCCTCCTCGTCTGCTTCGTCGGCGCATGGCGCAGGGCCCGCAGCCGCCTGCCGAGGAGGGGTGTCGCCGGCAGACGCGTCACGGAGGACGGCGATGACCTGCTCGAGCACCGCCGCCGAGGGCTGTCCGCTCGGCGGTTCGATCGATTCGTGCGCGTCGACGCTACGCCGCACGCGGGGGTCGGGCCGCGCGGATCCGCGCACCGGTACCCTGCGCCCTGCGCCCTGCGCCCTGCGCCCTGCGCCCTGCGAGCCTGCGCGCCTGCGCGCCTCAGGCCGTCGGCATCCGCAGCAGCGCGCCGTGCTCCCGGCAGGTGGCCGCGGCGATCGCCATGCAGGTGCGGAGCATCGCCTCGCCCTCCGCAGGGCTCCGCGGCGCACCCCGGCGCACGATGGCGTCGGCCGCGGCGGCGAGGCACGCGTCGCCGGCGCCCATGGTGTCGACGATGGGTCGCGGATCCGGCGCGATGCCCGCGGTGACGACCTCGCCGCCCTCGAGCTGCACGGACGCGCCGCGCGCGCCCTCGGTCGCCAGCACGAGGCGGCTGCCGGTCGCGTGCAGCTCCGCGCGCGCGTCGGCCAGCGCGCCCAGGCCGAGCAGCGCCGTGTCGTCGTCGCCGATCTTCACGAGCAGCGACTCCGCGGCCGCGCGCGCGAACCCGGCGCGGAACCGCGCGGCGTCGTGCAGCATGCCGGCGCGCGGGTTCGGGTCGACGAGGAGGCGCTCGCGCGGATCCCGCACGGCCGCCAGGAGCTCGTCGGCCTGCGCGTGGTCGTCGTACGGGAAGCAGCTGACGACCACGAGCGACGCCGCATCCAGCGCCGCCCGCTCCGCCTCGCCGATGCGCACGCGCCGGTTCCACGCGGCCTCGTTGAAGGAGTAGTGCGGCTCGCCGTCCTCGCGCTCGCTCACCGCGACGGAGGTCCCCGACGGGCCGACGGTGGCGATGAGCTCGACCCCGTGCGCGTCGAGCTCGGCGCGGATCCGGTCGCCGTGCGCGTCGTCGCCGACCATCGCGACGAGCTGCACGCGATGCCCGAGGATCGCGAGGCCGACGGCGACGTTGAGCGCGGCGCCGCCGACGAACGCGGTCTCCTCGCCGCCCTCGCGGATGAGGTCGATCAGGGCGTCGCCGACGACGACGATGGGCTGGTCATGCATGGCGGGGGACCTCTCCTGAGCCTCGGACGATGAGCGTGGTGGGGACGACGACGGTCTGCGCGGGGCCGGCGTCCCCGTCGAGCCGGGCGAAGACGCGCTCGGCGGCGGCGTGGCCGATGCCCGACGGGTCCTGCGCGATCACGGTGACGGCCGGATCCAGCAGGGCCGCCAGCGGCAGGTCGTCGAAGCCGACGAGCGCGATGCGCCGGTGGGCGTCGTGCCGCCGGAGGGCCGTGATGACGCCGATGGTGATGAGGTTCTGCCCGCTGACGATCGCGGTCGGCGGCTCGGGCAGGGCGAGCAGTCGCTCCGCGAGCGCCTCCGCCACGCGCTCGTCCCACGCGCCGTCGAGGACGAGCTCGGGCGCCACGGGCAGCCCGCGCCGCTGCATCTCCTCCACGAAGCCGCGCTCGCGCTCCCGGGCCGTGAAGATCTCCGGCCGGTCGCCGAGGAACGCGATCCGGCGGTGGCCCTGGTCGGCGAGGTGCGCGACGGCCCGGGAGATGCCAGCCGCGTTGTCGACGATGACCGAGTCGGCCTCGAGCCCGGCGGGCACGCGGTCGACGAACACGAGCGGGGTGCCGCGCGACGCCGCGACGCCGAGGTAGGCCTGGCTGGGCGCGATGGTGGTGAGGATGAGCCCGTCGACCCGGCGTGCCAGGAACGCGTCGACGGAGGAGCGCTCGCGCTCGGGGTCGTCGTCGAGGCTCGAGGCGAAGACGGCGACCCGGCGCTCCTTGGCCACCTCCTCGACCGCGCGATGCACGGCTCCCGAGAACGGGTTGGCCACGCTGCCGACGAGGAGGCCGAGCGTGTTGGTGCGCCTGTCGGCGCGGCGCAGGTTGCCCGCGTGCAGATCCGGCTGGTACTGCAGCTGCTCCACGGCGGCCTGCACCCGGGCGGTCATCTCCGCGGAGACGTTCGGCTCGCCGTTGACCACGCGCGACACGGTCTTGATGCCGACGCCCGCGAGCCGCGCCACGTGCTTCATCGTGGGGCGGCGCGTGCCAGACGGCGGATCGGGCGGGGATGACAACGGTGTCACGAATGGGTCTCGCTCTCTGCGCAATGGCTTGACCTTATCGGGTCCCACCCGGTAGACCTCTACCTGACAACGTTGTCGGGAGCGCGCTCCCACCCGAAGGACAGGATCCATCAATGACGAACCGATCCCCGCGCCTCGTGCGCACCATCGCCCTCGGCTCGGCGGCCCTCATCGCCGCGGGCGGGCTCGCCGGCTGCTCCAACTCCAGCGGCGGCTCCGGATCCGGCGGATCCGGCGACGTCGGCGTCTCGCTCATCGTGAAGACGACCACCAACCCCTTCTTCGTCGCGATGGAGGACGGCGCGAAGGAGGCCGCGGCGAAGGACGGCATCGACCTCACGCTCGCCGCCGGCAAGGCGGACGGCGACGAGGACACCCAGATCCAGGCCATCGAGAACGCCATCTCGAAGGGCGACAAGGGCATCCTCATCACGATCAACGGCCCGTCCGTCCTCGACGCGATCCAGAAGGCCCGCGACGCCGGCCTCTTCGTCATCGCGCTCGACACGGCACCCGACCCCGCCGACTCGGTCGACATCACGTTCGCCACCGACAACTTCGCCGCGGGCGAGTCCATCGGCAAGTGGGCGGCCGCGCAGCTCGGCGGCAAGAAGGCGACCATCGCCCTCCTCGACCTGTACGACGACAAGGCCATCTCGGTCGACTACAACCGCGACCAGGGCTTCCTCACCGGCATGGGCATCGACGTCGGGGACAAGGCCAAGAACGGCGACGAGGCGAAGACCGGCGACTACAGCGGCGGCGACTACGAGATCGTCGGCAACGAGGCCACGCAGGGCGCCGAGGACGGCGGCCGCACGGCGATGGAGACGCTGCTGTCGAAGGACCCCGACATCAACGTCGTCTACACGATCAACGAGCCCGCCGCGTTCGGCGCGTACCAGGCGCTCCAGGCGGCCGGCAAGGAGAAGGACGTGATCCTCGTCTCGGTCGACGGCGGCTGCGCGGGCGTCAAGAACGTGAAGGAGGGCGTCATCGGCGCCACGGCGCAGCAGTACCCGGTGAAGATGGCGCAGCTCGGCGTCGAGGCCATCGCCCAGCTCGCGAAGGACGGCACCAAGCCGGCCACGAGCGCCGGCCTCGACTTCTTCGACACCGGATCCGCGCTCGTCACCGACACGCCCGTCGACGGCCTCGACAGCATCACGGCCGACGACGCCGCGACGAAGTGCTGGGGCGAGTGACCGTGAGCCGGACCACCGCCGATCCGAACCCGCCCACCTCCGCGCTCGACCTCGCCAACGAGTTCCTCGACCGGCGCACGCCCCTCGACCGGATCCGCGGGGTGCTCCACCGCTACCCCGCCGTCAGCCCCGCCGTCGTGCTGGTCCTCGCGATCATCGTGTTCGGCCTGCTCAACGACCGCTTCCTCGATCCGGCCAACCTGTCGCTCGTCACGCAGCAGGTCGCCGTGGTCGGCACGCTCGCGGTGGCGCAGACGCTCATCATCCTCACCGCGGGCATCGACCTGTCGGTGGGCGCGGTCATGGTGCTCACCTCGATGGTGATCGCGCAGACCGCCAGCCAGAACGGCCTGCCGGCGCCCGCCGCGCTGGCCGCCGGGCTCGTCGTGGGCCTCGCGGCCGGCGCGTTCAACGGCCTGCTCGTGACGCGGCTACGGCTCCCCCCGTTCATCGTCACGCTCGGGACGCTGAACATCTTCGTGGCGCTCACGCTCCTCTACTCCAACGGCGCGACCATCCGCGGCGTGGACATGCCCGCCGCCCTCTCGTGGACGGGGCGCACGTTCGACCTCGCGGGAGTGAAGATCAGCTTCGGCGTGGTCCTCATGCTGGTGCTGTACGTCGTGGTCGCCTTCATCCTCGGCAAGACGGCCTGGGGCCGGCACGTGTACGCGGTCGGCGACGACAAGGAGGCGGCTCGTCTCGCGGGCATCAGCGTCAACCGCGTGCTCATGAGCGTGTACCTCGCGGCGGGGGCGATCCTCGCGGTCGGGGCGTGGATCGCGATCGGCCGCAGCAACGCCGCCAGCCCGAACGCGGGCGCCGACCTCAACCTCGACTCGATCACCGCGGTCGTCATCGGCGGCACGAGCCTGTTCGGCGGGCGCGGCACCGTGTGGGGCACCCTCCTCGGCGCGCTCATCGTCGGCGTCTTCCGCAACGGGCTCTCGCTCGCCGGGCTGGACGTGCTCTACCAGACCCTCGCCGTGGGCGTCCTCATCATCGTGGCGGTCTCCGTCGACCAGTGGATCCGAAAGGTGCGCAAGTGACCCTCACCGACCCGGCGGGGAGCGCCCCCGCCCCGACCCGCACGCCCGTGCTCGAGGCGAAGCGGCTCGTGAAGACCTTCGGCCGCGTGGTCGGCCTCGACGGGGTCAGCCTCGAGCTGTTCCCGGGCGAGGTGCTCGCGATCATCGGCGACAACGGCGCCGGCAAGTCGACGCTCATCAAGTGCCTCACGGGGGCGGAGACGCCCGACGAGGGCGAGCTGTTCCTCGACGGCAAGCCGGTGTCGTTCAAGCGGCCGCAGGACGCCCGGGCCGCCGGCATCGAGACGGTGTACCAGAACCTCGCCGTCTCGCCCGCGCTCGACGTGGCGTCGAACCTCTACCTCGGGCGGGAGAAGCGGAAGAAGGGGATCCTCGGCTCGGTCTTCCGCATGCTCGACACGGCCGGCATGCGCCGCGAGGCCAAGGCGGAGCTGACCGAGCTCGGCATCTCGACGCTGCAGGACGTGACCGTGCCGGTCGAGAACCTGTCCGGCGGGCAGCGGCAGGCGGTCGCGGTGGCGCGCGCCGCGGCGTTCGGGTCGAAGGTCGTGGTGCTCGACGAGCCCACCGCGGCGCTCGGCGTGCGCGAGTCGAACCAGGTTCTGGAGCTGGTGCGGAACCTGCGCGACCGCGGCATCCCGGTGATCCTCATCAGCCACAACATGCCGCAGGTGTTCGAGGTGGCCGACCGGATCCACATCCAGCGGCTCGGCAAGAAGGCCGCGACGATCACGCCGCAGTCGCACTCGATGACCGATGCGGTCGCGATCATGACGGGCGCGGCGACCGCATGACGGCGACGGTGCTGTACGCGGAGTTCACGGCACTGCCCGGGAACGAGGAGCGGGTGGCGCGCATGATCGCCGAGCTCGCCGAGCTCGTGCGCGCCGAGCCGGGCAACGTCGTGTTCGAGCCGTACCGGCGGGTGGAGGATCCAGCGCGCTTCGTCGTCCACGAGGTCTACCGCGACGAGGCCGCGTTCCAGGCGCACATCGGGGCGTCGTACGGCGCCGAGTTCAACGCGGCGCTCGGGCCGCTGATCGTGGAGGACGGGTCGCAGCTCACGTTCCTCGCGCCCGTCTGAGCCGCGCATCCTGCGCGCACCGCGGCCGCCCGGCGTCTCGACGCGCCGGGCGGCCGCGGTCGTGCGCCGCGCGTACGGCCGCGGGTGCGCGCGCGGCCGGGCGCGGGTCAGCGCGCCGTGTACCCGCCGTCCACCAGGTGGTAGCTGCCGGAGATGAAGGACGCGTCGTCGCTGAGGAGGAACAGCACGAGGGCCGCGACCTCCTTGTCGGTGCCGAGGCGGCCGGTCGCGTGCTGGCCCTCGAGGTACGTCAGCGCATCCGCCGAGAGGGACGAGCGCACGAGCGGGGTGTCGATGAAGCCGGGGCCGACCGCGTTGGTGCGCACGCCGCGTGCCGTGTACTCGAGCGCCGCGACCTTGGTGAGGCCGACGAGGGCGTGCTTGCTCGCGACGTAGGCCGCGTTCTGGGCCAGCCCCACGGATCCGAGCACCGAGCTCATGTTGACGACCGCACCGCCGCCCGCCGCCACCATCGCGGGCAGCTGGTAGCGGAGGCCGTAGAAGACGCCGTCGAGGTCGATGGCGCGCGTGCGGTCCCACGCGGAGATCTCGTAGTCGCCGATGTCGGCCGGCGGCGCGCTGACGCCGGCGTTGTTCACGGCGAGGTGGAGCGCGCCGTACGTGGCGACGGCGTGCGCGACCGCGGCCTCGGAGTCCGCCGCCTTCGCGGTGTCCTGGCGGAACGCGGTCGCGGTGCCGCCCGCGGCCTCGATCTCGGCGACGACGCGCTCGGCCGCCTCCAGCTGGATGTCGGTGACGACGACCGACGCGCCCTCCGCGGCGAGCGCGCGGGAGATCGCGGCGCCGATGCCGCTGCCTCCGCCTGTCACGAGAGCGGTCTTCGTGTCGAACCTGGCCATGGGGGTCCTCCTCGGGTCGAGGCGGCGCCGGGCCGCGCCGCCCCTCGACGGTACGCCCGCGTGATCCGTCCATCCGGGGTTCACCCGGCGTCCACCCCGGCGTCGGGGGCGTGCCCGGGGGCGCCAATACCTTTCGAGCGTGATGCGTCCGCCGTGCCCGGAGCAGACGCCCGAGATCGATGGAGACCCCACATGACCCTCACCCGTGAGACCCACCACCGGCTGCTGCCGATCCTGTCCCGGGATCCCCACGCCCGCGGCAAGCGCAGCACCGTCACCTGCCACCTCAAGTGCGACGACGCGTGCACGAAGCCCGTCCCCAACGTCACCGACAACTCCTACTTCCGCGACATCGCCGGCCGCGCCCTCTCGCGCCGCACGCTGCTCGGCGGCGCGGGCGCCGGTGCCCTCGCGATCCTCGTGGCGCAGAACGCCGCGGCCCCCGGCGCCGAGGCCGCCGCCGCGCAGGCCGCGTCGACGCTCCCCTTCACGGCGATCACGCCCGTCGACGCGTCCGTCGACCAGTTCACCGTGCCGACCGGGTACCGCTGGCAGCCGATCATCCGCTGGGGCGACCCGCTCTTCAGCTACGCCGACGACTTCGACGCCGACAACCAGACGGCCAAGCTCGCGTCGCGCCAGTTCGGCTACAACAACGACTACCTCGACATCATCCCGATCAACTCGCGGAACAAGGAGGCGCTCCTCGTCGCCAACCACGAGTACACGAACGAGAACATCATGTTCCCGCCCGCCGCGGACGACGCCGAGCTCGCCGAGCAGCGCCGCATCGGCAAGGCCTCGCACGGCATGTCCGTCGTCGCGCTCCGCCGCAAGACGGTCGGCCAGCCGTGGACGTACACGATCGGCCACCACCGCAACCGCCGCATCACCGCGGACACCCCGTTCACCGTGAGCGGCCCGGCCGCCGGATCCGCGTCGCTGCGCACCAAGGACGACCCGAAGGGCACGCGCATCCTCGGCACGCTCGGCAACTGCGCCGGCGGCACCACCCCGTGGGGCACCGTGCTCTCCGGCGAGGAGAACTTCAACGGCTACTTCCGCACCGCGGGCACCTCCGCGGCCGACAAGCGCTACGGCCTCGCCGACAAGGCGACGACCCGCGGCTGGGAGGCCATCGACCCGCGCTTCGACGCCCGCACCGCCGGCTACGAGAACGAGCCGAACCGCTTCGGCTGGATCGTCGAGGTCGACCCGTTCGAGCCCGGCGAGGCGCCCGTGAAGCACACCGCGCTCGGCCGCTTCAAGCACGAGGGCGCGAACGTCATCCTCGGGAAGAGCGGCCACGTCGCCGCCTACATGGGCGACGACGAGCGCTTCGACTACCTCTACAAGTTCGTCTCGCACGACACGATGGTCGTGGGCACCTCGCGCCAGGACCGCCGCAAGAACAAGCAGCTCCTCACGCGCGGCGCGCTCTACGTGGCGCGCTTCACGGGCGACTCGCCCGTCGCGGAGATCACCGGCACCGGCCAGCTCCCCTCCGACGGGCAGTTCGACGGCATCGGCGAGTGGATCCCGCTGGTGGTCGACGGCGTCTGCCAGGTCCCCGGCTTCTCGACCGAGGAGGCGCTCGTGCACACGCGCCTCGTCGCCGACGCGGCCGGCGCCACGAAGATGGACCGCTGCGAGGACGTCCAGCCCAGCCCCGTCACCGGCAAGATCTACGTCGCCTGCACCAACAACACCGACCGCGGCAAGGCCGGCAAGGAGGGCGCCACGGAGATGAACCCGCGGACCACCAACCGCGACGGCCACATCGTGGAGATCACCGAGGACGGCGGCGACGCCCGATCCACCACCTTCACGTGGAACCTGCTGCTCGTCGCGGGCGACCCGGCGAAGAACGAGTCGACCTACTTCGCGGGCTTCCCGAAGGACAAGGTCTCGCCCATCAGCTGCCCGGACAACGTCGCGTTCGACTCCGAGGGCAACCTCTGGATCTCCACCGACGGCGCCCCGAGCACCATCGGCCTCAACGACGGCCTGTTCAAGGTCCCCGTCGAGGGCGCCGAGCGCGGGCACGTGCAGCAGTTCCTCTCCGTGCCCACCGAGGCGGAGACCTGCGGGCCGGTCGTGCACGACACCGAGGGCATGGTGTTCGTCGCGGTGCAGCACCCGGGCGAGGACGGCTCGTTCGCCGAGCAGCACTCGTTCTTCCCCGACTACGTGCCCGCCGGCGCCACCCCGCCGAAGGGCGCTTGGCGCGGACCGCGTCCGTCGGTGATCCAGGTGTGGCGGGGCTGACCCGCGGAGAGCTGCTCGCGGGGTGACCCGCTGAGCTGATCGGGGGGCCGATCCTGGGGCCGGGGCGTGCGTGCGTCCCGGCCCTCGTGCGTGCCGGCCCCGTGCCTAGCCGGTGGCCGTGCGCGACCGTCCGTCCGGGGCGGCCCGGGCTAGCGTCGGACCATGACCGAGCGGCCCCCGGATCCCGCCGCCGCCGCCGACGCCGACGCGGCAGCCGAGGCCGCGATCGAGGCGGAGCGCTGGCTGGTGGTGAACGGGCGGCGCTGGCCGCGCACGGATCCGTCGCTGCCGGCCGACCTGGTCGACGCGTTGACGTCGCACCTCGGCCGCGGACGCTCGGGGGTCCGCACCGCGAAGCGCGCGGGCGACGACGCCGCGATCGCCACGGCCCGGGAGCGGGTGAGCCTCGCGAAGCACGGCCTCGGCGAGCGCGGCCCGCGCTGGTGGGACGAGCCGGAGGACGCGCGCCTCGAGCGGGCGCGGGAGGCGCTGCGGGCGCTGGACGCGCTCGACGACCCCGCGACCTGATCCGCGCGTCGCCCCACCCGCGGGCCAGGCTGGACGCATGCAGCTCTACTCCGCGCTCCCCCTCGTCCGCGCCCGGCAGATCGCGGCCGACACCGCGGCGCTCGCGGGCATCGTCGTCTCGGTGCTGGTGGGGATCGCGATGGCCGCGCTCATCCGTCCGCTCGGCGACCTCGGGCGGAGCATGGAGCGGTCGGGGACGCAGCTGAGCGGATCCATGACCGACGCCGCCGACGCCCTCGGCCGCCTGCCGCTGGTGGGCGACGCCGCCCGCGGTCCGTTCGAGGATGCCAGCGGCATCGGATCCGGCCTCGTGCAGGCGGGGCGCGACCAGCAGTCGCTCGTCGGCACCATCGCGCTCGTGCTCGGGCTCCTCGTGGCTCTCGTGCCGATCGCGTTCATCGTGCGGCACTGGCTGCTGCGGCGCGTGTCCTTCGTGCGCCGTGCGGCCGCCGCCCGATCGCTCTCCGCGACGCCCGGCGGCACCGAGCTGCTCGCGCTGCGGGCCCTCTCGACGCGGAAGCCGACGGCGCTCCTCAAGGCGCACCCGGATCCGGTCGCCGCCTGGCGCGCGGGCGACCCGCGCGTGGTGCGGCAGCTCGCCGACCTGGCGCTCCGCGACGCGGGGGTGTCGGCGGGGCGGTGACGCGGCACCGCAGGACGATGTGACGGACGACGCCGGAGAGAGCATCCTCGGAGGCATGTCGCCTCTCCTCCTGGCCGGTCTCGCCGGCCTGCTCTCCGGGCTGTCGCTCGTCGTCGGATCCCTCGTCGCGTGGTTCGTGAAGGTGCCGCGCGAGGTCGTCGCGCTCGTGATGGCGTTCGGCGCCGGCGTGCTGATCTCGGCGCTGTCGTTCGACCTGGTCGACGAGGCGGCGGCCAGCGGCGGCGTGATCCCCACGCTCGGCGGCTTCGTCGCGGGCGCGGTGGTCTACGTGGTGCTCGACCAGATCCTCGAGCACGGCGGGTTCCGGCGGAAGCACCACGGGAAGTCGGGCGGCGGAGGCGGCACCGGAGTGGGGATCGCGCTCGGCGCCCTCCTCGACGGCGTGCCCGAGACGGCCGTGCAGGGCCTCAGCCTCACGGGCGGCGGGGCGCTGAGCATCGGCGTGCTCGTCGCGGTCGTCATCTCGAACTTCCCCGAGGGCATGTCGAGCACGGCCGACCTGAAGCAGTCGGGCCGGAGCGCGCGCTACGTGTTCGGGCTCTGGACCACCATCGCCGTCGTCTGCGCGCTCTCGTCGCTGGGCGGGTACGCGCTGCTCGGCGGCCTGCCGGAGAGCGGGCAGTCGGTCGTGATGGCGTTCGCGGCCGGGGCGATCCTCGCGATGATCTGCGACACGATGATCCCCGAGGCGTTCCGCAAGGCGCAGGCACTCACCGGGCTCGTGACGGTGCTCGGCTTCGTGGCGAGCTACGCAGTGCACCAGGCCGGCTGAGGCGGCCGGGCGGCGGACCCGCGGCGGCGGCCGGACGGCCGGGCGGCACGGCGTCAGGCGTCGGCGGGCTTGTCGCGCGGCGACACGTTGAAGCGGTGCAGCAGGCTCGCGAGCTGCTCGACCTCCTCGGTGTCCCACGCGTGGAGGCGGTTCTGCAGGCGCTCCCGCGTGCCCATCCGCACCTGCGCGAGGCGCTCCTCGGCGAGCGGGGTGAGGGTGAGGATCGTGGAGCGGCGGTCCTCGGGATCCGGCTCGTCCTGCACGTACCCGGCCTCGCGCAGCACGCGGAGGTGCCGGCTCACCGAGCTCTTGTCCATGAGGAGGCCGGCGGCGACGGCGCCGGCGGAGGCGGGCCCGTCGCTGCGGATCCACCGGGCGACGGCGAACGCGCCGGGCTGGAGGCCGGCGTGGAACGCGGCGGCCTCCTCGATGCGCAGCGTGCGGATCTGCATGAGCAGGACCCCGAGCTCCGTCGCGACGGACGAGACGGCGGCCGAGCGGTCGTCGGCGGGCGCGGGCACGTCGGCGGTTCCGGGGATCACGGGGAGACCCTAACCGACCTCGATCCGCGTGCCCGCCACGCCCGTGGACGGCGACCCCGGGCGGGGGCGCGGCGGGCGTCGAGGCGGGGGCGCGCGGTGGGCGACGACCCGGCGGATCCGGGGGCGGCACCGCCCACTGGTAGCCTCGTCCGCGCAGGCGGGGACGACGAAGGCGAGCCACATGACCGACGACACGCAGGACACCGGCCACCGCGACGGTGGGGCGTCCGAGCCTCCCCTCCTCAGCCGCAGGGAGCTGCGCCGCCGCCAGCAGGAGATGGAGCGCACCTCCGCCGAGCCGTCGGGCGACGCGCACCGCTGGGTGGATCCGTTCCCCGCCGTGCCGCGCACCTCCGAGGGCGGCCTGTTCGGACCCGACCGCGTGCGCCCCGGTGCCGCTCCCGTCGAGGCCCGGGCGCCCGAGGCCGCGGCTCCCGAGATCGAGGCCGCCGAGGCCGAGGCCGACGAGGAGGTCGTCGTCGGCACGCACGCCTTCGACGAGCTGTTCGACGACGCCGAGGACGACGACGTGGATCCCGAGGACCGCGTGCCCGCCGCCGCACCCGCGGCCGCTCCCGTTCCCGCGGAGGACGACGACGCGGACGACGCGCGCCCCGCCGTCGCGCGCCCCGCCGTCGCGCCCACCCCCTTCGACGCCGTCGTCTCCCCCGAGGCCGGATCCGCGTGGACCGTCCCCGCGCCGCACGTCGTGAACGCGCACCCCTTCCGCATGCCGCTGCGCCCGAGCGCGGAGGCGTCCGGTCCCGAGCCGGCCGACGCCGAGCGCACGCCCGCGCCCGCCGGTGCCGCCCCCGTCGACGACGCGCCGCCCGTCCGTCCCGCTGCCGCCGTCGAGCCGCAGCCGACCCCTGTCGCGTCGCTCCCCGCCGCGCCCGACGACGTCGAGGAGCCCGCCGACGCCCCGCGCCCCGGCACCGACCTCACGGCGTTCCCCGACGCGGATCCGCAGCGCTACGTCATGCGCACCCCGCGCGCCGACGCCGCCACGAGCGCCCTCACCCTCTTCCCCGAGCAGACCGGCCAGCGCCCGCCGCGCGGTCCCGCGATCGCGCGCACGGGCTTCCGGGGCTTCATGAACACCGTCACGGGCGGCGTCTTCAAGATCGGCCCCGGCGCCGAGGAGGCCGCCGCGAACGCGGAGGTCGCCCGCCGCGAGGGCGACGAGCGCATCATCCGGCAGGCCACCTGGTCGCGCGCGGTCAGCGTGCTGGTCGCGAACCGCAAGGGCGGCGTGGGCAAGACCCCGACCTCCCTCATCCTCGGCGGCGTGCTCGGGTCCATCCGCGGCGGATCCGTCGCCGTGGTCGAGGTCACCGACGATCCCGGAGCGCTCGGCTACCGCGCCGAGGGCCAGCCGACCCGCGGGCTCGGCGAGCTCGTGCGCGACCGCGACGAGATCCACAGCGCCGGCCAGCTCGCCGGCTACACCGCGCCGCAGACGAGCTTCGCCTCGGTCGTCGCGTCCGTCGGGCCGCGCCGCGAGCTCACGGGCGACGACGTGATCGGCGTCGCGCGCCTCATCGACGAGTACTACGGGATGCGCGTGATGGACTCCGGCAACCAGCCGTCGTCCTCGGCATTCCGCGGCGCCATCGAGGTCACCGACGTGCTCGTCGTCCCCGTGCTCAACGCGGGCGACGCGGTGCTCGAGGCCGTCGCGCTGCTCGACTTCCTGCGGGAGCTCGGCGGCCACGCGGCGATGCTCGCCGACAACGCCGTCATCATCCGCCTGCACGACGGACGCCCGGAGGATCCCGCGGTCGTCGCCCGCATCGACCGGATCCTCGACGACGCCCGCCCGGCGCAGATCTTCACGGTGCCGTACGACGCGCACATCGCCGAGCGCGGCCCGATCTCGCTCGCCTCGCTCGACCCCGTGGTCGCGCGCGCCTTCACGGCCGCGACCGCCGGCGTCGTGCAGCGGCTCGCGCACGCGGTCCGCTGACGGACGCCGCCGGGTCTGAGCCCGCGGGCAGATCCGCCGGGCGCGGCCCGCGGATCCGCCGCCCGCTCGACCGCGAGATCCTCGCCCTGGCGGTGCCCGCGCTCGGCGCGCTCGTGGCCGAGCCGCTGTTCCTGCTCACCGACACGGCGCTCGTCGGGCACCTCGGCAGCGCGCCGCTCGCGGGCCTCGGCATCGCGAGCGTGATCCTGCAGACGATCGTCGGCCTCCTCGTCTTCCTCGCCTACGCGACCACGCCCACGGTCGCGCGGCGGCTCGGCGCGGGCGACCGGCCGGGCGCGATCCGGGCGGGCATCGACGGCCTGTGGCTGGCGCTCGCGCTCGGCGCGGTGGTCCTCGTGCTGGGCCTGTTCTTCGCCGATCCGCTCGTGCGCGCCCTCGCGGACACCGGCGGCGCCGACGCGGACTCGGCCGCCACCGTCGCCGTGGTCGACGCGGCGCGCACCTACCTCGGCATCTCGCTCGCCGGGATCCCCGCGATGCTCCTCGTCATCGCCGCGACGGGCCTCCTCCGCGGCCTGCAGGACACGCGCACCCCGCTCGTCGTCGCCGTCTCGGGCTTCGCGGCGAACGCGGCGCTCAACGCGTTCCTCATCTACGGCCTCGGGTTCGGCATCGCCGGTTCCGCGTGGGGCACCGTCCTCGCGCAGTGGGGCATGGCCGCGGTGTTCGTCGCGATCGCCGTGCGCGCCGCCCGCGAGACGGGCACGACCCTGCGGCCGGGCATCCGCGGCGTCGCGCGCTCGGCGGCATCGGGCGGCTGGCTGCTCGTGCGCACGGCGTCGCTCCGGGCGGCGATCCTCGCGACGGTCGCCGTGGGCGCGGGCCTCGGCGTGACCGGGCTCGCGACCCTGCAGATCGCGCTCACGCTCTTCTCGACCGTCGCGTTCGTCCTCGACGCGCTCGCGATCGCCGGCCAGGCGCTCGTCGGCCACGGCCTCGGCGCCGACGACGTGCCGCGCGTGCGGGCCGTCGCCCGCCGGCTGGTGCAGTGGGGCGTGGGGCTCGGCGCGATCCTCGGCCTCGTGCTCGCGGCCCTCTCGCCGCTGCTCGGGCCGGTCTTCACGGGCGACGCGGGGATCCACCGCATGCTCACCGCCGTGACGCTCGTGCTCGCCGTGGGCCTGCCCGTCGCCGGGTACGTGTTCGTGCTCGACGGCGTGCTCATCGGCGCCGGCGACGCCCGCTACCTCGCGCTCGCGGGCCTCGTGAACCTCGCGATCTACGCGCCCGCGCTGATCCTCGTGGCGTGGCTCACCGAGACCGGCCGCGTCGCCGGCACCCCCGCCCTCCTCGCGCTGTGGGCGGCCTTCGGCCTCGTCTACATCGGCGCGCGGGCGCTCACGCTCGGCCTCCGGGCACGCGGCGACCGGTGGATCGTGACGGGGGTCGCGCGGGCCTGACCAGCGTCAACGGGATGTCCACGCGCGGTCATCTGGCACCCACGTCCCCTGTGCGTCGCCCCGCAGGGCTGGAGTGAGCATCATGTTGACGAGCTCCTCCGCCTCGCGCCAGCTCAGCCCGAAGCCGCTGAGGCTCCGCGCGACGCGGGCGAAGCCACGCTGGATCTCCGGCGAGGCATCCACGGCGACGAAGGGCTCGAGTCGGCGCTCTCGGATCTGCTGCTCCGTGGCCTCGCGCAGGAGACTCCCGTCGCAGGGGAGGTGCATCGCGATGAGCGCGAGATCGACCAGGTCCTTCGCTCGAGAGGAGCGCCCGTCCCCGCCTGCGTGGTTCCGCTCCATCATGGCCGCGGCCTTGTCCGCGATCTGCTGCTCGACGGAGATCATCGCGTAGTCGACGACCGGCACCGGCTTGCCGAGGGGCACTCGGAAACGCGGCGCAGCTCTGATCATCGACACTCCGACGCGCTCATGGACCGCGAGGTCGACCTTGATCGCATGCCCCGGTACCTCGTCCAGCTCGAACCGCAGCGAGGTGACGGCGAGCGCAGGCTGGTCCTCGCTTCCTCCATCGACGCGCCTCACCAGGCGGAAGGAGAGCCGATCCCCGATGTCGACCTCCACGAGCTCGGCGAGGTGCGCGACAGCGGCGTCCAGGCCCATCTGCCCGCTCTCCAGATCGATGTCCACGGTGGCACGGCCGGCCGGGATGAAGGCCAGCATCCGCGTACCGCCTTTCAACATGAACGCCGGATCGGCCAGCGCGAACACTCGACCGAGGAAGCGGTCGAAGACGAGGTACGTCCTCAGATCGGAGACGGAGACGCCGAGCGCGGGACCCGCACGCCGTGCGGCCGCCGAGATGGCGCGCATGGTGTCAGCCGGGCGCCGATATGCGTCATCTGCTTTCACGGCGATGTGACCTCCTCCGTCCTGCCGCGCTCCGCTTCGAGCGCAGACCTCGTCGCAGCGTGCAGGGCATCATGCACCAGAGCATCGATCGTGAAGCGGGGGAACGGCGGGACGGTCGTCATCGCCATCGCAGCCGGCGTCGCAGACAAGAGCTCGCGCGACATCAGCGGTTGGAGACCCCGGGCCATCGAGGCGATCGCATCATGGACCGGCAGCATCGCCGCCCGGGCGATCCGCCTCTCATCAGCACGCAGCGGAGCCAAGACCTCCTCCAGCTGCGCGTCGAAGGACCGGATGACCAGCTCCGCCAGATCGGCATGCACCGTCAGACCTTCAGGATCACGGCCGTCGAGGCCGGATAGCGCTCGGAGCCGGCGGTACAGGGCTGCGCCGCCGACGAAACCCAGACGGGGCGCGCGCTGCTCGAGGTGCGAGATCAGCGCCGGCACGTCGAGGTCCCCGCGGGACCGTTCCGCGTCGCCGAGCGCATCGGCGACCAGGCTGAGATCAGAACCGTCCGTCTCGAGCAGGTCGGCGAGGGTCCGCTCGCGAGTCGTAACGGGGAGGCCGTCGACGAGGGTCACATCGGCGGGAGACAGATCCGACACCCGGAATCGCACGTCCGTGGCGCGGGTCTGCTTGCGAGCCCTGGTCCAGAAGGTGAACGGCGACGATTTGATGTCACCCATCTCATGCACCCACGCCGAGGCGGCACCGCCGACGACAACATCCGGATCCCGACGACGTTCTCGTGCCGGCACGGCGGGCGTCGAGGCGAGCCAAGCAGCACGGAGATCGTCGCGCCCGTCCATCGCCGCGGTCGAGACCTTGTACACGCCGGGCCGGATGCGCTCCAGCGACCCGGAGCTCTCTCGCCGGGTGAGCGTGCTCCGCGCGACACCGGCAGCGCTCGCCTGCGCGGTGGTCACCAGCCCCCATTGCTCGGAGGCGAGCTCCTCGAGCGTCCGGGTTCCTTGGGTGCCCATGCTGCGATTGTACGCATAAACGCAACAAACGGAGCAATATGAGACGTGTCCGCGTCGCGGCTCAGTACATCGCGAGCGGCTCCGCGCCCCGCGGCCCCGGGAACGCGCGGTCGAGCTCCGCGAGCGTCTCGTCCGGGATCACGAGATCGAGCGCCGCGCGGTTCTCGGCGACGTGCGCGGCGGTCGCGGCCTTGGCGGTCGCGAAGACGTGCGGCGACTGGCGGACGACCCAGGCGAGCGCGAGCTGGCCCGCGCTGACGCCGAGCGGCGCGGCGAGGGCGGCGAGCGTCGGATCCGTCGCGAGCCGGCCCTGGTCGAGCGGCGAGTACGCCATGACGGGCATGCGGCGCTCGCGCCCCCACGGCATCACGTCGTGCTCGGGCCCGCGCTGGGCGAGGTTGTAGAGCACCTGGTCGGTCTGCACGGCGTCGCCGCCGGGGATCGCCGCCAGCTCGTCGAGGGCACGGGCGTCGAGGTTGCTGACGCCCCACGCGCGGATCAGGCCCTCCTCCACCAGCTCCTGCATCGCGGCGACCGTGTCGGCGAGCGGGTGGGATCCGCGCCAGTGCAGCAGGTAGAGGTCCAGCCGGTCGGTGCCGAGGCGCGCCAGGCTGCGGCGGGCGGCCTCGCCCGTGCCGCGGCGGGACGCGTTCGACGGGAGCACCTTGCTGATGAGGAACACCTCGTCGCGGCGGCCGGCGATCGCCTCGCCGACCAGCTCCTCGGATCGCCCGCTGCCGTACATCTCGGCCGTGTCGATCGCGGTGAGGCCCGCGTCGAGGCCGGCGCGCAGGGCGTCGAGCTCGGTCGCTCGGGCGGCGGGCTCGTCGCCCATGTTCCAGGTGCCCTGCGCGAGGGCGACCGTGCTGCGGCCGTCGGGGAAGGTGGTCGTGGGGATCTCGGTGTCAGCCATCGGGTCCATCCTCCGCTGATCGGGCCGGGGCGTCAGCGCGGCGTCCCCGGAACGCCCGGGAACGTCGGCACCCAGCAGCGCACGGCGGCGCGGTAACGGCGGAACGGATCCCCGAAGCGGGCCTCGAGGTCCGCCTCCTCGCCCGGGCGCACGACGTGGTTCCAGAGCGACGAGCCGATGACGGCGTAGGCGACGACGAGCCACGATCCGAGAATCAGCCCGACGGCCGCCGCCTGCGTGACGCCCGCGAGGGCCATGGGATTGCGGACGAAGCGGTAGGGGCCGGCGATCACGAGGCGCGTGGCGGTCGCTGCCGGGAGCGGGGTGCCGCCGCCGCGGGTGGACATGGCGGCGGCCGACCAGATCCCGAGGACGCTCGCGAGCGCCAGCACGGCGATCCCGACGGGCAACGCGGCCGACGGCAGCGGCACCGCCACACGCCAGCGCAGCTCGAGCCAGCGGATCGCGAGGGGCGCGACGACGAGGAAGGAGCCCCAGAAGACGACGATCTGCAGGGCCGTCGCGAGCACGTGCCGCGAGGTGGCGGCGGTCGCGTCAGCGGGGCGCGCCGCGAACGGGCCGATGAGCGCCCAGCGGGTCGGCAGCCGGCCGACCAGCAACAGGGCGCAGGCGACGAGGGATCCCAGGGCGGCGACCGCCATGATCACGACCCCGATCCCGGCCTCGGTCGTGACGGTCGCGTAGGCGGCGAGCGCGACGGCGACCAGGAGGGTCCACGCGGACGCGACGGCCGCGGCCCACCGGACCCCGGCGGCGGCGAGCGCCGACCCGACCACGAACAGCGGGACGTCGAGCAGGGCGACGGGCAGCGGATCCAGCGACCCGAGCGTCGCGACGCGCACCGCGGGGATCGTCGGCACGGCGATCCACCACGCGGCGCCGCCCGCCGCCTGCGCGGCGAACCAGAGGCGGGCGGCGATGCGCGCCGAGAGCAGGCGCCCCGACCGCGTCACCGCGCGTCCGCGTGCTCCGGCGGCCACACCACGGCGAAGCGCTCGAAGACGATCTCGTCCTCCTCCGACCAGGCCGCGCCGCGGGCCGCGCTCACGCGCTCCCAGTAGATGCGGTGCTGCGTGCGCCAGCTCTCGAGGGAGAGGTCGTCCTCTCCCTCGTCGTGCGCGAAGGCGGCGTCGGCGCTGGTGAACGGGCCGACGCGGAGCTCGGTGCTGCGGATCACGATGCGCGGCGCCCCGGTGCTGTCGCAGGCGATCCAGTGGGATCCGATCCGCGGCACCTCGTCGCCGCGCGCGAGGAAGTCGGCGACGAGCTCGGCGGTGGCGCGCTTCCGACCCGAGAGCACGATCCCGAGCAGCTCGTCCGCGAGGCGCGCGTGATCCCCGAAGTGCTCGACCGTGTGCTCGGGCCCGGCCGCGACGGCCTGCGGGTGCGCGTCGGCGTACGCGGCCCACATCCGCGCGGCGGCCTCGCGGTCGGGCGGGGAGACGGGCGCGGTGGGGTCGCTCATGGGTCCGATGCTCCCACGCGCGTCGGCGATCCGGACCGGGTGCCGCCGTCACCCGCGACGCAGCACCCGCCTCCCCCTAGCCTGAGGTCGTGGAAGCTCCTGGCCCTCGTCGCGCACGCCACGCGTCCGACTCCGCGGGCGGCCCCCGGTGATCGGCGGTCTCGTCTTCGGCGCGCTCGCGCTGCTCATCGGCGCCCTCGCGGTCCTCTGCTTCCGCGCGGGATCGGCGCTCGGCATCATCGCCGGGATCCTCCTGCTGCTCGTCGCCGCCGCCACCGCCCTCGTCGCGATCCTCTGGATCTCCATCGAGGCGAGCGGCGGGCTCCGCATCCCGTTCTGACCGTCGGCACGACGCAGATCGAGTGCGACGGTCTCCGGCGTCAGCGCGCTCGCGCCACGAACACCATCACCCGCGATGCCTCCGTCAGCGGGCCGCGCGCGAAGTCGCCGTGCACCGCGTCCACGTCGAAGCCGGCCGCGTCGAGCTGCGCCGTGATCGTGGCGCGGTCGCGGAACGCGAACTCCTGCACGTCGGTGACCACCTCGCCCGTCGCGACGAACCGGCTGCGGAAGGCGACCGTGACGCGGCCCGGTCCCGACTCCTCGACGTCCATCCGCTCCTCGAGCGGCCCGTGCGCGGTGTCGCGCGTCGTGGCCGGCCCCGCCCAGCGCTCCCACGCGCGGTCGGCTGGGTTCCGGCTCTCGAACGTGAGCGTGCCGCCCGCGCGGAGGGACCGGCGCAGGTCGGCGAGGGTGCGGATCCACTCGGCATCCGGGATGTGCTGCACCACGTTGCCGGTCAGGAACGCGAGGTCGAAGGGGCCGGCGGGGATCGCGCGGCTGTCGCCGTGGATCCACTCGACCGCATCGCCGCCGGGCCGGTTCCGCGCGACATCGAGCATCGCGGCCGACGGATCCACGCCCACGACCCGGCGCCCGGGCGCCTGGAGCGAGACGGTGAGCATGCCCGTGCCGCAGCCGAGGTCGAGCACGGACCGGGCGCCCACCTCCGCGGCGAGCGCCCGGTCGAAGTCGTGGTCGGGTCCGTCGGGGTTGTCGCCGTCGTAGAGCGCGACGAGGCGGGGATCGAGGTCGGGCACGCTCCGACGGTAGCGGGCGGTGCCCCTAGCCTGATCCCGTGACGGATCCGGAACAGCACCCCGCCCGCGGACGCCGCGCCCCCGACGCCGCGCAGCGATCCGAGGCCATGAAGGAGCGGATCTACGTCACGTTCACCGCCCTCGCGGTCACCATCGCGACCGAGCGCGAGGCGGAGCACGCGACGATCGGCGGCGCCGCGCTCACCCTGCTGCTCACGGTGGTCGGCACGCTGCTCGCGGTGTCGGTGGCCGAGTGCATCGCGCAGATGGTGCGCGACGGCGAGGTGCCGGATCGGCGCGACGTCGGCCACATCCTGTACGTCGGCATCAGCTCCCTCGGCGTGCTGCCCGCGCCGCTCGCGATCCTCGGGCTCTCCGCGCTCGGCGCGCTCGACCTCCAGGCGGCCCTGCGGATCATCGCGATCGTCCTCGTGGCGACGCTCGTGATCGTGACGCTCGTCGCCGTCCGCCGCCTGCGCGTGTCGTTCGGCGTGAAGCTCCTGGTGCTCGCGGTCGTCGCCGTGCTCGGCGTCGCGGTGCTCGCGGTGGAGCTGGCCGTCCACTGATCCGCTCCGGATCCGATCCCGCCGTTCCCGGAGGCGACCGACGTAGCGTGAGGGGATGCCCGCCTCCCCGCTCGCGCCGCTCCTCGAGACCGCCCGCCTCCGCATGCGGCCGCTCGGCCCGGCGGACGTCGACGTGGTCCACCGCCTGTGGGCCGAGCGCGACCCGCGGCATCCCGCGCACCGCCGCGTCGACGACGAGGGGCACCCGTCACGCGGCGAGGTGCTCGACCGCCTGACGGTGCAGGCCGAGGAGTCGCTCCGCACAGGCATCGGGCTGCTTGCGATCGAGCGCCGCGACGAGCCGGGCGTCATCGGATACTGCGGCCTGGTCGTCGGCAGCGCCTCCGTCGAGGAGCCGGAGATGGCCTTCGAGCTGCTGCGCGACGTGCACGGCCAGGGCATCGCGACGGAGGCGGCGCGCGCCGTGGTCGAGGCCGCCCGCGCGACGGGCCGCACCCGGCTGTGGTCGACGGTCCGACGGTGGAACTCCGCGTCCGTCCGCGTGCTGGTGAAGGCCGGCTTCACGGACAGCGGCCGCGTCACGCCGGATCCCGAGGACGGCGACACGGTGTGGATGGTGTGCGGCCTCCGGGAGCCCGCCGTCGCCTAGACCTCCCGCATCTCCCAGCGGATCTCTCCGTCCACGCGCTCGTCGGTGGGCGCGAGCCCCAGCCGCCGGGCCACGGCCTCCGACGCCGCGTGATCCGGGTGGATGTTCGCCCGCACGACCCCGACGCCGTCCTCCCGCAGCCACGCGACCATCGCCGCCGCGCACTCGGCCGCCGCGCCGGATCCCTGCGCCGCCGTGCCCACGAGCCACGCGACCTCCGCCACCCGCGCGGGCGCCTCGCCGGTCACGGTCGCCTGCACGAACCCGGCTGCGCGGCCCGACGCGCGCTCGCGGAGGATCCACACGAGCCACCGCGCGGATCCGTCCGGCGAGCGCCCCGCCGCCTGCCGGGCGAACCGCACCTCGAGCGCGGCGGGCGACGGCGGCTCGCCCCCGGTGAAGCGGTACAGCGCCGGATCCGCCAGCACCTCGACCATCTCCCGCGCGTGCGCGACCACCAGCGGCTCGAGCGCGAACCTGGCCGTGACGAGCACGGGGGCGGGCTCGGGAGCGGGCGACGTCGTCATCGCCCGAGCCTCCCACGCGCGGGCCTCCCACGCGCTGGCCGCCCGCGCGCCGCCGCGCGGGACGGGGATCAGCCGAACGCCTCCGGCAGCGCCGCGGTGAAGGCGTCGAAGTGGGAGTACCAGACCGAGTGCGCGGCCCCCGGGATGCCCCGCACGTCGACGCCCGCCGCCGCGAGGCGCGCGGCCTCCTCCGCGCTCACGAAGCGGCTCGGATCCGCGCGCACGACGATGGACCCCGGCTCCGGCGCCCACGCGTACGACGGGACGGCTGCGAGCGCGGCGGCCGTGGCGGGGTCGAAGCGCCGGGCGGCGCGGCCCTCGACCTCGCGGTCGCGCTCGGAGTACTCCGGCCGCGAGATCCGCAGCGCCTCGGCCGTCCGGCCCCGGCGGTCGCGCTCGTAGGCGGCGGCCACCTCGACCGGATCCTCGCCGCCGAGGACCTCGAGTGGCGCATCCACGTAGACGACCACGTCGGGGCGCCGCTCCGGGAACGCCTCCCCGAGCACGATCCCGCCGAACGAGTGCCCGATCGCGAGCGCCGGCCGCTCGACGCCCGCATCCGCGACGGCGCGCGTCACCGCATCGGCCGCCCCCGGCACCGTCAGCGCCGGATCGCGGTCGGCGAGGCCGTGCCCCGGCAGGTCCACGGCGAGCACCCGGTATCCGCGCGCCGCGAGCAGGGGCGCGACCCGCCACCAGCTCTCGGCGGATCCCATCAGCCCGTGGAGCAGGACGGCCGCGCGCGGCCCGGTGCCGGTCTCGTCGATGTGCAGGCGCATGCGACCAGGAGATCACGCGGGCGACGGCGCCGGGTCCCTAGGATCCCCGCATGCTCATCGTGATCCGCGGCAGCTCCGGATCCGGCAAGTCCACGCTCGCGGCCGCGCTCCAGCGCGCGCTCGGCTGGCCCGCCGCCGTCCTCGGCCAGGACCACCTCCGCCGGGTCGTCTACCGCGAGAGCGAGGACACGGGCGGGCTCCCCGAGGGCACCGCGCACGTCGACCTGCTCGAGGTCGCCGCCTGCCACTGCCTCGCGGCCGGTCATCACGTGATCGTCGAGGGGATCCTGCGCGCATCGCACTACGCGGCCGCCCTCGAGCGCATCGCCGGCCACGCGGACGACGCCCGGTTCCACGCCTTCGACGTCCCCTTCGACGAGACCGTGCGGCGGCACGCGGGCCGTCCGCAGGCCGCCGAGTTCGGCGCGGACGAGATGCGCGACTGGTACCGCGGCTGGGACCCGCTGCCCTTCGTCGCGGAGCAGCGCATCGCGGCCGACGAGCCGCTGGACGCGGTGACCGCCCGGATCCTCGCCGGCGGTCCCCCTGGTCCGCCGGCGCGCTGATCCCGGTCCCCGAGCCGCGGCCGGCCGCCCCGCCCGCCGCCGTCGCACCCCGCCGATACGCTGACGACGTGACACCCGCCGGCGCCCCGACGCCCTCCGCATCCGCCGCCCCCGCCTCGCCGCTCGCGCTCCCCGGCGGCCGCCGCGTCGCCGTCCAGTTCGCCGCCATGGGCACGGTCTGGGGCGCGAGCTTCCTCTTCATGAAGGTCGCGCTCGAGGGCGTCTCGTTCGGCCAGGTCTCGTGGACGCGGCTCGTGCTCGGCGCGATCGCGCTCGGCCTCATCGTCGCCGCGCGCCGCCTGCCGCTGCCGAAGGAGCGCGTCGTGTGGCTGCACTTCGCGGTCGTCGGCGTCGTGGGATCCGCGATCCCCTACTCGCTGTTCGCGTGGGCCGAGCAGCACGTCACCTCGGGCGTCGCGAGCATCTACAACGCGACCACGCCGATCATGACCGCGCTCCTCGCCACGCTCGCGTTCCGGGTCGAGAAGCTCGGCCGCCGGCAGCTCGCGGGGATCGCGCTGGGCATCGTCGGCGTCGTCGTGATCATCGGCCCGTGGCGCCTCACCCCGAGCGCGGAAGCCGCCGCGTCCGGCGAGCCGCTCCTCGAGCTCGCGGGCCAGCTCGCATGCCTCGGCGCGGCCCTCTGCTACGGGATCACGTTCGGCTACCTCCGCCGCTTCCTCACGCACCGCGGCATCCCCGGCGTCGTGACCGCGTTCATGCAGATCGGCATGGGCGCTGCCGCGATGGTCCTCGCGACCCCGTTCCTCGCGACCGGCCCCGTGTCGCTGGATCTCCCCATCGTGCTCAGCCTCGTGGTGCTCGGCGTGGTCGGCACGGGCCTCGCGTACCTCTGGAACATGAACGTGCTCCTCGCCTGGGGCCCCACGGCCACCTCGACCGTCACGTACATCACGCCCGTGGTGGGAGTCGCGCTCGGGATCCTCGTGCTCGGCGAGACCCTGCACTGGAACGAGCCCGCGGGCGCCGTCCTCGTGCTCCTCGGCGTGCTCCTCTCGCAGGGCCGCCGTCGCGCCGGACGCGGATCCGCCGCCCGGGCCGCCGCGACCGCCGCAGCCGCCGCAGCCGCGCCCGCCGCGACGCGCACCCCTCCGACGCCCGGATAGGCTCGCCGGGTGCGTCTCGTCATCGCCCGCTGCTCCGTCGACTACGCCGGCCGCCTCAGCGCGCATCTCCCCCTCGCCACCCGCCTCCTCATGGTCAAGGCCGACGGGAGCCTCCTCGTCCACTCGGACGGCGGCTCCTACAAGCCGCTCAACTGGATGAGCCCGCCCTGCACGATCGTCGAGGTCGAGCCCGACGACGACCAGGCGCTCGCGGGCGTCCGCGAGATCTGGCGCGTCGTGCAGCCGAAGACGGCGGACATGCTCGTCGTCTCCATCCACGAGGTGCTGCACGACTCCGCGCACGACCTCGGCGTCGACCCGGGCCTCGTGAAGGACGGCGTGGAGGCGCACCTGCAGAAGCTGCTGGCCGAGCAGATCCACCTGCTGGGCGACGGCCACGAGCTCGTGCGCCGCGAGTACATGACCGCCATCGGGCCGGTCGACATCCTCGCGCGCGACGCGGGCGGCAAGTCGGTCGCCGTCGAGCTCAAGCGCCGCGGCGACATCGACGGCGTCGAGCAGCTCACGCGCTACCTCGAGCTGATGAACCGGGATCCGCACCTCGCGCCGGTCACGGGCGTGTACGCCGCGCAGGAGATCAAGCCGCAGGCCCGCACGCTCGCCGAGGACCGCGGCATCCGCTGCCTCCTCCTCGACTACGACGCCATGCGCGGCATGGACGACGGGCACGCGCGCCTGTTCTGACCTGATCCGCCCTGCGGCCCACCCCGCCCGCCCCGCCCGGAGCGCGCGCCTGTCCACCTGGCGACGTGTCCCCGTTCGGGGGCTGTGCACTGCTCGGACCCCTGCCTAGCGTCAGACGGGCGACGGTTCACCGCCGCATCTACGGGGGTGGACGTGAGGCGTGCCGATGCGGTCGTCGGGGCGACGCCGTGACCACGATCGACGCCACCGCCTCCCGCGCCGCCGCCCGGGCCGCCGGTGCCGGCACCGGGGCGGGGCCGACCGCCGCGCGCGTGCGGATCGACCCGTATCCCCGCAGCACGAGGAGCCGCTGGCTGCTGCGCCTGCTCTTCAGCCTCCCCTACATCGTGGTCGCGATCCTCGGGGACCGGGCGGCGGCCGAATCGCCGATGGCCACGACCACGGTGAACGCCGACCTCCTCGCCCGGGTCGCCCGCATCGACTGGACCCGCGCCGACGCCGCGTGGGTGGGCGACCTCTACCCGCCCGTGGCGACGGTCGTCGCCGCCCTCACCCCCGGCGGGACCCTCGGCCTCGGGATCGTCGGCGCGCTCATCGCGGGCCCCTTCCTCCAGCAGATGCTCCAGGCGATGCAGCAGCGCCGCTTCCCGCCCGTCGAGTCCGCCATGTTCATGGCGGCCCTCGGCGCCAACCCGCTGTTCGCCCACATGGTGACGACCAACCTCGAGGCGTTCCTCGGCGTCGCGGCGTTCGGCGTGGGCGCCACCAACATGGTCCGCTTCGTCGCGTACCGGAACACGCAGGCCGGCTTCCGCGCGGGGCTGCTGTTCTCGCTCTCGGCGCTCTCCAGCGCGAGCGGCATCGTCTACATCGTCGTCATCGGGCTGGCCGCGCCGCTGATCTCGCTCGCCCGCCGCGGCGAGCGCGGGGCCCGGGCGTCGAACACCCTCGTGCTCCTGTTCCCGACCCTCTCGGCCTTCCTCACGGTGGCGTTCCTGCAGCTCGTCTTCCTGCACGAGCCGTTCGCGTTCCTCACGGCCCAGTTCCGCTACGACCCGGCCCTCTGGGACACCGTGCCGCAGCTCGTCACCACCCTCAACGGCTTCCTGCTGCTCGCGCCGATGATCTCCGGCTGGATCCTCGCGCTCCTGGTCCGCCGCCCCGGCGCCGTGCTCATCTCCACGCTGCTGTTCCTCGGCCTGCTGGTCGGCTACATCCTCGGCCTGATCCCCGCCAACTCCGCCGGCAACACCTTCTTCATCATGACGATGATGGGCATGGCGATCCTCCCGGCCGCGACCACGCGTCGGGCCGACGTGCTGATCACGATCGTCGCCGCCGTCCAGATCGCCATCGCGTGGGCGGCCGCGTACAACCGCCCCGTCGTCCTCGACTGGATGGGATCCATCGCCCGCGCCATCGGGTGGGCCTGAGATGACCCTCGCGCAGCCGACGTGGCAGGACGACATCGACCCGGAGCCCGTCCGGCGCGGCCCCCGCGAGCGCTACCTCGCCGAGGGGTGGCTGCCGATCCGGCGCCTCGCCGACGGCCGGCAGCTCGTCGCCACGGACGGACGCCACCGCGAGCCCGCGTTCGCCGACGACCTGGCCGCGGATCTCGGCGGCCCGCTCTCGTTCACCGACGTGGATCCGTGGGAGCTCAAGGACGCGGTCCTCCGCCTGTGCGGCGAGGCCGTCGCGGACGACGCCGCCAACCGGCTCTTCCGCAGGAATCCCGAGCTGTCCGGCCGCTTCGTCTTCTCGCGCGGCCAGAAGACGGGCGCCCTGGTGGCCGCCGTGATCATCGTCGCGCTGGCGGTGGTGTGGCCGCGGCAGACCGCCGTCGGCGCGCTCTCCGTGGTGAGCCTCGCGTTCCTCGCGGCGACGACGTTCAAGTTCCTGGTGGCGCTGCAGGGCGCGCGCTTCGACGTGGTGGAGCGCGTCACCGACGCGGAGGTCGCGCGGCTCGACGACGCCGACCTGCCGATCTACACGGTCCTGGTGCCGGTGTTCCGGGAGGCCAACATCGTCGCCCAGCTCATCGAGAACCTCGGCGGGCTCGACTACCCGGCGCACAAGCTCGAGGTGCTCATCCTCATCGAGGAGGAGGACTCCGAGACGCGGGACGCGATCGTGCACGCGGATCCGCCCGCCCACTTCCACATCGTCACCGTGCCCGCGGGCCAGCCGCAGACCAAGCCGCGCGCCTGCAACGTGGGCCTCACCCTCGCGTCGGGCGAGTTCCTCGTCATATACGACGCCGAGGACACGCCCGATCCCGACCAGCTCAAGAAGGCGCTCATCGCCTTCGAGCGCGGCGGCCCCGAGATGGTGTGCGTGCAGGCCGCCCTCAACTACTTCAACGCGACCGAGAACGCGCTCACGCGCATGTTCACGCTCGAGTACTCGTACTGGTTCGACTACATGCTCGCGGGCCTCGACCACTCGGAGCTGCCGATCCCCCTCGGCGGCACCTCGAACCACTTCCGCACGGGCGCGCTCGTCGAGCTCGGCGGCTGGGACCCCTACAACGTGACGGAGGACGCCGACCTCGGCATCCGCGCCTCGGCCGTCGGCTACCGCGTGGGCGTCATCAACTCCACCACCATGGAAGAGGCGAACACCTCCATCCCCAACTTCATCCGGCAGCGCTCGCGGTGGATCAAGGGGTACATGCAGACGACGCTCGTGCACGCCCGCCGTCCGGTCGCGCTCATCCGCGAGGTCGGCCTCGTGCGCTTCCTGTCGTTCGCGCTCCTCATCGGCGGGACGCCGGCCACGTTCCTCGGCGTGATCCCCTTCTACCTCGTGACGATCGCGTCGCTCGCCATCCCGAGCACGGTCCTCACCTCCGTCTTCCCGGCGTGGGCGCTCTGGACGAGCCTGTTCAACTTCCTCATCGGCAACGGGGTCATGGTCTACGTCTCGATGATGGGGCCGTTCAAGCGCGGCACGTTCCACCTGATCCTGTGGTCGCTGCTCAACCCCGTCTACTGGATCCTCCACTCCATCGCCGCGTACAAGGGCCTCTGGCAGCTGCTCACCCGGCCGCACTACTGGGAGAAGACGGAGCACGGCCTCACCCAGCAGTGACGGTGGGGGTTCCCGGCAGGCACCCGATCGACCCTCGTAGGGTGGCAGCGTGACCGCACCCGACACGTCCACGCCGTCCCCCGTCGCGGGCTCCGCGCCCTGGAGCTGCATCCTCTTCGACCTCGACGGCACCATCACCGACTCGGCCCCCGGCATCACCGCGCAGCTCGCGAAGACCCTCGTCTTCATGGGCCTGCCCGTGCCCGGCCCGGCCCAGCTCCTCGAGTACGTGGGCCCGCCCATCCTCGACTCGTTCCGCGACCTCGCCGGCATGGACGACGACGCCCAGCAGCGCGCCCTCGCCCACTACCGCGAGGGCTACGCGGGCGGCGGCGTCTTCGACAGCTCGGTCTACGCGGGGGTGCCCGATGTCCTGCGCGCGATCCACGCGGCCGGCATCCCGCTCTCCCTCGCCACCAGCAAGCCCGAGTCGCAGGCCCGCCGCGTGCTCGACCACTACGGCATCGCCGACCTCTTCACCGAGGTCTGCGGCGCGAGCGAGGACGAGGTGCGATCCGCGAAGGCCGACGTCATCGAGGAGGCCCTCCGCCGGCTGCGCGCGGACGGGATCGACCTCGGCAACGTCGTGATGGTGGGCGACCGCGAGCACGACGTGCTCGGGGCGGCCGCCCACGGGATCCCGACGGTGATGGTCGGCTGGGGCTACGGCAGCCCCGCGGAGGCCGCGGGCACCATCGCGGTGGTCGAGACGGCCGCCGAGCTCGAGGCCCGTCTGCTCCCGACGGCCGCGCGACCCGCCGCCTGAGGCGGCCGCTCCGAATGCCTCACAAGCAGGAGCTTTTCCACAGATCCGGCTGCCGCGGCCCGAACGCCCGGGGTTAGCAACACGGAGTGACAGAATGACCCGCGGAGGAACCATGTCAACACCGCAGGACCTGCAGGACCCGCTCGCGCTCGACAGGCAGGTCAGCTACTCGCTCGTCGTCGCCGCCCGCAGCGTGACCGCCCTCTACCGACCCATCCTCGACCCGCTGGGGCTCACCCACCCCCAGTACCTCGTGCTCCTCGCGCTCTGGGCCCGCGGGCCGCGCTCGGTCAAGGACCTCAGCCACGAGCTCCAGCTCGACAGCGCCACGCTCTCCCCGCTCCTCAAGCGGCTGGAGGCCATGGGCCACGTGTGGCGCGTGCGCCGGGCGACGGACGAGCGCGTGCTGGAGATCGGCCTCACCGACCAGGGCCGCGAGCTCCGCGAGAAGGCCGTCGCCATCCCGCAGCAGATCCGCGACCGGCTCTCCATGACGGAGGAGCAGCTCGAGGGCCTCAAGACCGTGCTGAGCCAGGTCATCGACAACGCGAAGGCGCTCCCCGAGACCATCTAGCCCGGCCGTCCCCGCGTCCCCGCGCCCGGCTCCCCGCATCACCGCACCACCCGATCGGAGCGCGACCAGTGAGCGACACGGTCCGCGCGGTGCTCCTGCTGGAGTGCTACGTCACCGTCACGCTGCTGGCGCCGCTCCTCCTCGGCCGCCTGCCGCTCGTCGCGCAGCGGCCCGTCGCGATGCTCGCCGCCTGGCACGGGTTCCTCGTCACGGCGGTGCTGAGCCTCGGATCCGGGCTCGGGCTCCTCATCCACCAGGGCATGGCGATGCAGGCGGGCGCCGGCCCGCAGCAGGACGCGGACACGGCGCCCGTCGCCGCGATCCCGCTGGCCTACGTCGCCGCGGGTGTCCTCGGCGTGCTGCTGTTCCGCATCGTGGAGGAGGGCGGCCGGGTGGTGCGCGAGGCCCGGCAGCGGGCGGGCGAGGTGGCGGCGCTGCTGCTGGCGTCGCGGCCGTACCGGGTGGCGGGGCGGGATGCGCGGATCGTGGAGTCGGACGTGCCGCTCGCCGCGCTCTCCCCCGCCACCGGCGTGATCCTCCTCACCACCGAGACGCGCGCCCGCCTCGACGACGACGAGCTCGCGGCCGTGCTCGAGCACGAGACCGCGCACCTCGAGCAGCGGCACGCGCTCGCGGTGCGGATCGCCCAGGTCTCCCGCGCGATCCTCCCGGCCCTCCCCGCGAGCCAGCGCCTCGCGCTCTCCACCACCATCGCGATCGAGTTCATCGCCGACGACCACGCGGCCCGCGCCACCGGGCCGGCCACGGTCGCCGCGGCGCTCCGCAAGCTGGATCCCGACGGCGGCCTCTCCGCCCTCCGCGCCGACCGCATGCGCCACCCCCGCGGCGGGCACCGGGTCGCGCTGCGGCTGCTGTGCGCGGTCGCGTGCGCGCTGCCCGTGCTGCCGCTGGTCATCGTGCTGCTGCCGCCGGCCTGAGCGGCGGGGGCGCCTGGCCCCCTCGGACCCGTGCGCTAGGGTCTCCTCTCGAAGGGGAGTAGTCCCCCCGGCCTTCGAGCCGGACGGCGATGCGTCGACATGCTGGCCCCCGGGCCCGGTGCATCACCCGCCACGGAGCACGAGCGAGGCGGGCGGACGAGACCTTCGGCCAGACGAACGACAGGCGCGCGATGCGCCGTCGCGTCGGCCGGAGACCCTCTGCGGTTCCCGGCCGTCGCCCGACCGGAGGACCCATGACATCCATGCCCCCTGCCCGAACGCCCGATCCGACGCCCGCCCAGGTGCGCCGCTGGCGGCAGTACCTCGCCGACGAGCGCGCCGAGGCCGCCGTCTACCGCGACCTCGCCGGCCGCCGCACCGGCGAGGAGCGCGAGATCCTGCTCGCCCTCGCCGAGGCCGAGGGCCGCCACGCCGACCACTGGATCGAGCTGCTCGGCAACCGCGTCGGCAAGCCCGTGCGCGGCGACATCCGCACCCGCATCCTCGGCCTGCTGGCCCGCCGGTTCGGATCCGTCTTCGTGCTCGCCCTCGCGCAGCGCGCCGAGAGCCGCTCGCCCTACGCGGACGACGCCGACGCCACCGACGCGATGGCCGCCGACGAGCGCGTGCACGAGGAGGTCGTCCGCGGCCTCGCCACCCGCGGCCGGATGCGGCTCTCGGGCACGTTCCGCGCGGCCGTGTTCGGCGCCAACGACGGGCTCGTCAGCAACCTGGCGCTCGTGCTCGGCATCACAGCCACGGGCGTCGCGAACTCCGTGATCCTCGCCACGGGCCTCGCGGGCCTCCTCGCCGGCGCGCTCTCCATGGGCGCGGGCGAGTTCGTGTCGGTGCGCTCCCAGCGCGAGCTGCTCGAGGCCTCGGCCCCGGATCCGGGCACGCGCGACGCCCTCCCGCACCTCGACGTCGACGCCAACGAGCTCGCCCTCGTCTACCGCGCCCGCGGCATGACGGAGGACGAGGCGCTCGCGCACGCCGACGAGGTGCTGCGCGACCTCGCGGCCGAGACCCGGCCGATCCCCGTCACCATCGCGGGCGTCGCCGCGCCGGAGGACGACCACGAGAGCGTCGGCACCGCGTGGGGCGCGGCGATCTCGAGCTTCTGCTTCTTCGCGTCCGGCGCCGTGATCCCGGTGCTCCCGTACCTGTTCGGCCTCCAGGGCCTCGCGGCGCTCGCGGTCGCGTGCGTGCTCGTCGCGATCGCGCTGTCGATCACAGGCGCGGTCACGGGCCTCCTCTCGGGCGGCCCGCCCCTGCGCCGCGCGGGACGCCAGCTGCTCATCGGATTCGGCGCGGCCGGGGCCACCTACCTGCTGGGTCTGCTCTTCAACACGCAGGCCGGCTGATCCGCCCTCCCGCCGCTCCCGCCGGTCCCGGGCGGCGGGCCGCGCCTGCCGCAGCCGATACGGTTGTCCGCATGGCTGACGGAGATGACCCCCGCCGTCGCGAGGACTCCCTCGCGACGCGCATGAGCGACGCGGTGTCGCGCACGAGCGAGCGGGAGGTCGCCCTGCGGGCGATGGGCCTGCTGGACGGGCTGTACGAGGGCGACGACTTCCTGCTGCTGGTCGGCGGACGCCACGCCCGCGGGATCCTCAACGGCGCGCCTCCCCTCTACTGGCCCGAGGCCTGGGGCGCCCGCGCGCTCCTCTACGCCTGGACGCCCGAGGCCGCGAAGGTCGTCGAGAAGAACCTCACGAACCGCGCCTGGCGCGTGCGCGAGGCCTGCGCGAAGGTCGTCGCGACCCGGCAGCTGCCGCTCGTGCGCGCGCTGACGGTGCTCGTCACCGACGAGAACGCCCGCGTCCGCGGCGCCGCCCTCCGCGCGCTCGGCGCGGTCGGCTCCCCTGCCGACGAGGACGTCATCCGCCGCGCGCTCACGGATCCCGACACCTCCGTCCGCGTCGCCGCGCACGACGGCCTCGAGGCCCTCGCCGCCCGCCACGAGCAGGTGCTCTCCCCCGCGGGCCGGCACGCGGCCGCCGCGGCCGAGGCGAGCGCTCCCGCCGCGGACGCGGATGACGCGGACGACGACGCCGAGGACGCCGACCGCTCCTAGCCCTCGACGGGCGCGCCCGCTCCGAGGTCGGGGAACGCCGGGAACGCGCAGGTCGGCGGATCCCCGGCATCCGGCCCCGCGGTCACGCGCACGTCCGACGCGGTGGACGCGAGCGGCACGCCCCCGAAGGTCGCGCCCGCGGTCGTGATGTCAACCGCCGCCATGTCGACGCGCGCCGCGTCGACCGCGGTGCGACGGAGCTCGAGGCCCAGCGGGTGCGCCGCGTCGTTCCCGTCGAGCTCGGACGACGCGAGGTGCACCGACCGGGTCGCGCGGAAGCCGTCCACCACGATCCCCGTCATGGTCGGGATGGAAGTGCCGACCGCCGTCGAGTAGCGGGGATCGAACGCCAGGGGGTTCTTCACCTCGTCGACGCACACGTCGCGGTACTCCACGTCCCGCACGGGGCCGCCGGTCGCGGAGGAGCCCTTGATGCGGATGCCCCCGGCCGCGACGCTCAGCGTCCCGAAGGCGTCCCGGCCGCTGACGGTGACGCGGGCGACGAGCACGTCGCTCACCCCGGCCTGCGTCTCGCTGCCGATGGCGACGCCGTGCGTGCCGAACAGGTGGTCGTCGAGGATGCTGATGTGGGCCGACGCCGCGGTGCCCGCCTTGACGGCGATCCCGTCGTCACCGGCGCTGATCCAGGAGCGGGCGATCGTCACGTCCGTGGCGCCGGCGGGGTCGATGCCGTCCGTGTTGCGGGCGCCAGCGGGGGTGCGGATCCGCACGCCCCACACGGTGAGGCCGTCGCCGTGGTCGAAGGACACGTGCGTGCCGGGCGAGTCGACGAGGTCCACGTCGTGCAGCGTCACGTCGTCCGCCCGCGTCGCGGCGACGAGCCGGGGCACGTTCTGCTTGCCGGCCTGCTTGGCGCTCGCCGCGACCTGCCACCAGCTCGCGTTCCCGCCGAGGATCGCGAGGTCGCCCCGGCCGTCGACACGGCCCTGGCCGAGGCCGGTCGCCGCGCTCGACGCGAGCCCGGAGTGCGACGACAGGGTGATGAAGGGCCGGCAGCCGTCGCCCGCGCCGCCGACGGTGCCGCACGTCGCCCGGCCCGCCACCTGGTAGTCCGCGGCGGCCCGGGAGGCGTGCAGCACGACCGAGGGATCGAGGACCAGCACCTCGCCCGCGCGCACGGTGATCGGCGCGCTGAGGAACGCCGCCGTGGTGCTCGAGGCCGCGAGGACGACGGCGCCGCCGGATCCCGCGCACCCGTCGAGCGCGGCCTGGATGCGCGCGGTGTCCGGCGCGTGCGCCTCGTCGTCCGCCGATGCCTGCCGCTGCGCCATGGCCACCTGGGCCGGGACGGTGGCGCACGTGGTGCTCGGCGCGGTCGGCTCCCCGACGACCCGCCGGTCGCCGTGCACGACGGATCCCGCGTCGCCCGCCGACGCGACGGATGCGGCACCCGGCGGCGCCGCGGCGAGGGCGACGACGGACGCGAGGACGGCCGCGACGAGCAGCCCGTTGACCAGCAGCGTGCGGATGCGGCGGGGAGCGAGGCCCATGGGACGCCCTTCCGAGGATCGGGGCGAGGAGGTCCCGCGCGACGGGGCCACGGTAGGTGGCCGGGCGACGGCCCGCGCGGACGCTCCCCAGCCCGACCCGGCGGCGTCAGAGTCCGGCGAGGAAGTCCTCGACCAGGCCCGCGAAGAGGTCCGGGCGCTCGATCTGGGGCATGTGCCCGCAGTCGGGGATGAGGCGCGTGCGCGCGTCGGGCAGCTCGCGCGCGACGGCCGCGAGGTGCGCGGGCGGGAGGATCCGGTCGCGGTCGCCCCACACGGCGAGCACCGGCAGGCCGGACACCCGCACGCTCTCGACCAGGGGCCGCCGCCAGCGCGAGCTCACGCCGCGGACCGTGCCGAGGTCGCGCGCGATGTCGAGCATCGTGGCCGCGTGGGCCGGTCGGGCCGACAGCTCCTGCGCGTGCCGCACGCGCGCGTCGGTCGTGAGCGCGGGGTCGTGGAAGATCGTGCGGGTCGAGCGCCGGGAGTTGCCGGGGGTCGGGCGCATCAGCAGCGTCGCGAGCGGGTCGAAGGCGAGCATGCGGAGACCGACGGTGACCTGCCGGCCGAAGCCCGCGCTGTCCGCGAGCACGAGCGCGCGCACGCGATCCGGGTGCCGGGTCGCCAGGGTCATGGCGACCGCGCCGCCGAGGGAGTTGCCGACCACGGTCACGGGACCGGCGACGCCCGCCGCGTCGAGGTACGCGGGCAGCGCGTCCGCGAGCGACTCGAGCGTGGTCGCTCCGACGACCGGATCCGACCAGCCGAACCCGGGCAGGTCGAGGCTGTGCAGCTCGTGGCCGGCGGAGAGGCGGGCGTGCTGCTCGTCCCAGTCCTCGAGGCTGCGGCCGATGCCGTGCAGGAGGAGGAGCGGATCCCCGGAGCCCGTCACGCGGTGCCGCACCCGCCGGCCGCCGACGTCGAGCATCGCGGTCCCCGGGGCCCGGAGCGGATCGACGTCCCCGGATGCGGCCATGCCGCGACCCTACAGAGTTCCCCCGCGCGAGGGATTCCGGCGATGTCGGGAGGAGGTGCGACGATGGAGGGGCTGCGCATCGCAGCGCCCTTCCCCGTCGCCCGGAGCCACGAGCCCGCCCGACGTGCGGCGATCGACCGAGGTCGCCGATGAGCATCAAGGAGCGACACGGCATGACGATCTTCGAGCAGATGGAGTCCGAGGTCCGGAGCTACAGCCGCGGCTGGCCGGTCGTGTTCGACCGGGCGGTGGGCAGCGAGATGTTCACGGCCGACGGCGATCGCTACCTCGACTTCTTCGCGGGCGCCGGCGCGCTCAACTACGGGCACAACAACCCCGCGCTCAAGCAGAAGCTCGTCGACTACATCCTGCGAGACGGCGTAACGCACTCCCTCGACATGTTCACGGAGGCCCGCCGCGACTTCCTGCAGACCTTCCAGGACGTCATCCTCCAGCCGCGTGGGCTCGACTACCGCATCATGTTCCCCGGCCCGGGCGGCGCCAACGCGGTCGAGGCCGCGATGAAGCTCGCGCGCAAGGTCACCGGCCGCACCACGATCGTCCACTTCACCAACTCGTTCCACGGCATGACCGAGGGCGCGCTCGCGGTCACCGGCAACGCGCTCAAGCGCGGCGGCGCCGGCCACCCGCTGCACCACGCGGTCGCGGTGCCGTTCGACGGCTACCTCGGCGGCGAGACCGACACCCTCGCGTACTTCGAGAAGCTGCTCGATGACTCGGGCTCCGGCTTCGACACCCCCGCCGGCGTCATTGTCGAGACCGTGCAGGGCGAGGGCGGCATCAACGTCGCGAGCGCCGAATGGCTGCGGAAGCTGCGCGACCTGACCTCGCGCCACGGCATCGTGCTCATCGTCGACGACGTGCAGATGGGCTGCGGCCGCACGGGCGGGTTCTTCAGCTTCGAGGAGTCGGGGATCGTCCCGGACATCGTCACGCTCTCCAAGTCCATCGGCGGCTACGGCCTGCCCATGGCCCTGACGCTCCTCAAGCCCGAGCTCGACCAGTGGAAGCCCGGTGAGCACAACGGAACCTTCCGCGGCATCGCGCCCGCGTTCCTCACGGGCGCCGAGGCCATCCGCCTGTACTGGGCCGACGGCGAGCTCGAGGCGTCCACGCTGCGCAAGGGCGAGCGGATCCACGAGGTATTCACCGAGATCGCCGCCTCGGCCGCCCCGGGGATGCAGCTCAAGGTGCGCGGCCGCGGCCTCGCGCGCGGCATCGAGTTCCCCTCGGGCGAGCTCGCCGGCGCGGTCTGCCGGGCGGCGTTCGAGCGCGGCATGCTCATGGAGACCAGCGGCGCCGGCGGCACGGTCATGAAGGTGCTGCCCGCGCTCACGATCACCGACGACGAGGTCGAGGAGGGGCTCGCCATCATCCGCGCGTCCGTCGCCGAGGTCCTCGGATCCACGAGCGAGGAGCTCGCGGCCGACGAGGTGCCGCTGACGGTGGTCGTCGGGAGCTGATCCACTCCTCCAGATCACCTCACGGCCCGGTCCCGCATGCGCGGCGGCCGGGCCGTCGCTCGACTCAGGCCACGGGCGAGGTGTCCTGCAGCTCGATCTCCGCGACCACGACGGCCGCCGACGCCGGCATCGTCGGGTAGTAGTTCTCGCGGAGCTGCTCGGCGAACAGGGCCATGTCCGTGCCCGGCGGCTGATGCGCGTCCTCCGGCGTGAGATCCGCCAGGAGGTGCGGCCGCACGGAGGTGACGCGTCCGGCGAGCGGGACGGCGGTGGGGTGCTCGTCGAAGACGAACGTCGCCGGACCGACCCGCAGGTCCTCGTCGAAGCGCACGGTCGTGACCTTCTCGCCGCTCACGATCGCGTCGTGGTGCTTCCGATGGAAGCGGATCACCTGGGCTCCTGCGTCGGACATCCGTCGAGCCTACGGGCGCGGGACGGCGCGGTCCGGTTCGTCCTCGGGTCGGCCGGCGTACCACTCGTGGAACTCCCTGCACCGGCCGTCGGCGTCGAACCGCAGGAACCAGATGTTGTCGTACGCCGTGACGACCTCGTCGCCGTCCGACGCGAGGAAGACGGTGCGCCCGTGCGCGACCGCGGTGTGCCCCTCGACGACCACCGGGTGGTACTCGGCCTCGAAGCGCTCGCCGACGAAGGCATCGCGCTCGGCCAGCCACTCCGCGACGATGGCGTCGCGACCCGTCGCGCGGATCTCGAACGGGTAGTGCCACACCGCGTCCTCCGACCACAGGGCCGCGATGTCGGCGGGTTCGTAGGACCGCCAGGCGGCGACGTAGGCGTCGAGCCAGCTCGACACGGCGGCCCTGCTGATGCCGGCGCGGGGGACGGAGCGGGGCGCGTGCCAGCCGGGGCGGTCGAGCGGGGAGGTCATCGGGAGAGCGTACGTCCGACCGGCGACGTCACCGCGGCCGCAGGATCCGGTAGCGGTGCTCCGGGCGGCCCGTGGATCCGTAGTTGAGCTGCACGTCGACCACGCGGTCGCGGGCGAGCGCGCCGAGGTAGCGCTGCGCTGTCGCGCGGGAGACGCCCACGCGCTCGGCGATCTCGGGGGCGCTGAGCTCCTCGTCGGATGCGGACAGGGCGTCGAGCACGGCCTGCTCGGTCGCCGGCCGCTCGCGCGCGGAGACCCGGCCGGGTCGCAGCGCGTGGATGGCGCGGTCGATGCCGGCCTGGTCGAGCGGGCGGTCGCTCGCGAGGCCGGCGCGGAACGCCGCGTAGGCCGCGAGGCGCGCGGTGAGCAGCTCGGGCGCGAACGGCTTCACGAGGTAGGAGACCGCGCCGCCGCGGAGGGCGCGGCGGACGGTGGCGGGATCGTCGGCTGCCGTGACGAGGATCACGTCGGGCTCGATGCGCCGCACCAGGTCCACGCCGCTGCCGTCAGGCAGGTACGCGTCGAGGAGCACGAGGTCGGGGCGCGACGTGTCGAGCACGGCGAGCGCCGCGCGCACGCTGCCCGCGGTGCCGACGGCGCGGAACCCGGGCGCCTGCTCCACGATGCCCTCGTGCAGGCGGGCGATGCGGAAGTCGTCGTCGACGATGAGGACGGTGAGGTCGTCGGTCATGCGCGGGCTCCGTCGGGGTCGGGGGTGTCGGTGCGGTCGGGGTCGTCGGTGGCGGCGGCGGGCGGATCCACTTCGGGCGGCTCGACCACGCCCGCGAGGCGCGCGCAGAACACGGCGCCGGAGTCGGCGTCGGGCGGCGGGCCGCCGGGATCCGCGACCCACACGTCGCCGCCGTCGCGCCGGGCGATGTCGCGCACGAGCGGCAGGCCGAAGCCGAGGCCGTGCGCGGGATCCGCTCCCCCGCCCGCCGCGAGCGCCTCCGCGGCCCCGCCCACGTCGTCCGGCCGGCGATGGAACACGCGGCCGGCGTCGGACGCGGCGAGCCCGTCCCCCGAGTCCGACACCGCGATGTGCAGGTCCGCGCCGTCGTCGAGCGCCTCCACCTCCACCCACCGGTCGGCGCGGGATCCGCGGACGGCGGCGTGCACCGCGTTGTCGACGAGGTTGCCGAGCACGGTCGTGACCTCCTCGGGCCGCACCAGGAACCCGCGGACGAGCGTGCCGGGCCCGACCCGGAGCGCCACGCCGCGCTCCTCCGCCTCCAGGGCCTTCGCGCCGAGGAACGCCTGGAGGTAGGGCTCGTCGACGAGCCCGGCGTCGACCGTCGGGAACGTGACGGGCCCCTGCTCGAGCACGCCCGCGAGGTAGCTGTCGGCCTCGTCGACGCGGCCGGTCGCGACGAGGCCGCGCACGACGTGGAGGCGGTTCGCGAACTCGTGCCGCTGGACGCGGAGCGCTGTGGACATCGCGGTGACGGCGGTGAGGCGGCGGCTCATGGCCTCGATGTCCGTCTCGTCGCGCAGCACCATCACCGTGCCGAGGTCGCGTCCGTCGCGGTCGACGCGGGCGACGTCGACGAAGAGCAGCCGGTCGTCGACGACCGCGCGCAGCGACGGGGATCCCGCGGCGGCCCCGGCCTGCGCCTCGGCCACCGCGTCGCGCAGCACCGGCGCGACGTCGAGGTCCGCGAGCGTGCGGCCGACCGGATCCACCAGGCCGAGCAGCGCCGCGGCGCGCGGGTTGCAGACGGTGACGCGCCCGTCGGGACCGAGGCCGAGGACGCCCTCGCCGACGCCGGAGAGCACGGCCGCCTGGTCCTGCACGAGGCCCGCGAGCTCGGACGGCTGGAGGCCGAGGGTGAGGCGCGCGAGCCGCCGGCTCAGGATCCCGCTGGCCACCGCCCCGACGCCGAGCGCGAGCAGGGCGACGACCGCGATGGCCGCGACGTCGACGCCGATGGAGTCCCGCACCGTGGCCGCCGCGAAGCCGACGCTGACCTCGCCGACGACGCGCGCGTCATCGCCGCCGGACGCGTCGCCGGGAGCACCCGCGTCCGCCAGCGCGCGCACCGGCACCTTCGCCCGCGCGGACTCCCCGAGCGTGCCGGTCGCCCACGTCACCTCCTCACGACCCGCGAGCGCGACCGTCGGATCCGTGCTCACGCGCTCGCCGAGCTCGGCCGTGTCGGGGTGCGCGAGCCGCAGGCCGCGGTCGTCGGTGACCACGACGAAGAGCGCGCCGGTCCGCTCCCGCACCGCCTCGGCCGTCCGCTGCACCGGCCCGTCGGCGAGGTCGGCGGCGGAGGCGGTCGCGGGGTCCGCGGTCTCGGCCGTCACGGCGGCCCGGAGGGCGGGATCCTCGGCGGCCGTCCGCGCGATGGCGAGCGCCGTCGCCTGCGCCTCCTGGCGGTTCTCGGAGGAGCTCAGCAGGCCGTACGCGACGGTCGCGATCCCCACCACCACGAGCACGACGAGCAGCTGGAGGACGAGCGTGCGGCGCGCGAAGTCGAGCCCCGTCCGCCGTCGCCCCGTCGCTCGATCCACCTGGTGAGCATAATGCGCAGAACGTCGTCTACGTGCACTATCGCGATGAAGCGGCACAAGCGCGACGGGACGCGGACGCCCACCTAGCGTGTGGTGTTCAGCCGGGCGTCCCGCCCACCGACGAAGGAGTCACGCGTGCTGGTATTCCTGGGCTTCGCCATGGTCCTCACCTTCATGGCGCTCATCATGACCAAGCGGCTGACGCCCATGGTCGCCCTCATCCTCGTGCCGACGATCTTCGGGCTCTTCGCGGGCGCCGGCCTCGGCATCGGCGACATGGTCATCGAGGCGCTCGGCGACCTGGCCCCCACGGCCGCGCTGCTGATGTTCGCCATCATCTACTTCGGCATCATGATCGACGTCGGCCTGTTCGACCCGCTGGTGCGCCTCATCCTCCGCCTCGCGGGCGGCGACCCGGCGAAGATCGTGCTCGGCACGGCGATCCTCGCGGCCGCGGTCTCCCTCGACGGCGACGGATCCACGACCTTCATCGTCACCACGGCGGCCATGCTGCCCATCTACCGCAAGCTCGGGATGAGCCCCGTGGTCCTCACCTGCACGGCCGGCCTCGCGAACGGCACGCTCAACATCGTCCCGTGGGGCGGCCCGACCGTCCGCGCGGCGGCGGCCCTCAAGGTCTCGCCGACCGACATCTTCGTGCCGATGATCCCGTCGCTCCTCGTCGGCATCGCGCTCGTGATGATCTTCGCCTGGACCATGGGCCTCCGCGAGCGCAGCCGCCTGGCAGCGCTCGGCGAGGCGCGCGCCGAGGGCGGCCTCGACGCCGCGGGCGGCAGCGGGTCCGGCTCCGGCGGGTCCACGGGCGGGTCGGGCTGGTGGCGCGCCGGTCGCGGCGCCCCCGCGACCCCGCGCGGCGGACTCATCACGATGGCCCCGGCCCTCGTCCGCGCCGAGACGGCCGCCGTCTCCACGCTCGGCACCACGATGCTCGACCCCGACCGCGAGACCCTGCGCCCGCGCATGATCTGGTTCAACCTCGGCCTCACGATCGTGGTGCTGGCGCTGCTGATCATGGACCAGCTGCCCCTCGCCTACGTCTTCATGGTCGGCGCGGCCATCGCGCTCATCGCGAACTTCCGCGACCTCAAGCACCAGGGCGAGCGCATCGCGGCGCACGCGCCCAGCGTGGTCGGCGTCGTCTCGATGGTGCTCGCGGCGGGCGTCCTCATCGGCGTGCTCAACGGCACCGGCATGGTCTCGGCGATGTCGGCCTGGCTCGTCACGATCATCCCGGACGCCCTCGGCCCCGGCCTCGCGGTCATCACGGGCGTGCTCAGCATCCCGATGACCTTCTTCATGAGCAACGACGCCTTCTACTACGGCATGCTCCCGGTGCTCGCGGAGAGCGCCGCGAACTACGGCATCGACCCCGTCGAGATGGCGCGCGCGTCCATCACCGGGCAGCCGGTGCACCTGCAGAGCCCGCTCGTGCCGGCGATCCTGCTGCTCGTGTCACTCGCGGACGTGAACCTCGGCGACCACCACCGCAAGGTCCTGTGGCGCGCGGTGCTCGTGTCGCTGACGATGCTCGCCGTGGGCGTGCTCACGGCGGTGATCCCGATCTGATCGGGAGCGCTCCCCGAGGAGCGCGCGCACGCGGAGGCCGGGCGGCTCGGGGGAGCGCCCGGCCTCCGCGCGTGCGGGGGGCGTGCGGCTGGCGCGCCCGTCCGGCTACTGGATCCGCCTGGCCACCTGATACCCGGCGTCGGCGTAGACGATCTCGTAGGTCGTGCCCGCCTGCGTCGCCTCGCCGTACTGGTCCGCGTTGAGCGCGCCCTGGCCGAGGCCGCCGCCGAGGGTGTCGATCACGACGTACTGCGGCGCCGGGTTGCCCGGGTTGCCGAGCCAGAAGACCTCGTGGTCGTCGACGAGGTACGACATGAGGCCGATGTCGCTGAGGACGCTCGCGCCCGCCGGCACCTGGTCGAGCGCGGCCTGCGCCTGCGCGGCCCGCGGTGAGGGCTGCCAGATTGCCGGCTTCGTCAACTCCGCCATGGGCGAGCGGAAGAAGAGGGCGACCGCGGCGATCGCGAGCACCGGCACGGTCGCGCGCGACGCCATGGCGAGCCAGTGCTGCCGGCCCCGGCGCGCGCGCACGACGCCGTCGATCGCGGCGGCGAACACGATCGGCATGAGCACCGCGTCGTAGTGGTAGCCGGGCGCCCAGTACGCCTCGGTGGGCGAGAGGAAGCGCCAGGCGAGCGTCGGCACCACGAGGAGGAGCAGCGGCGAGCGCAGCGCGATGAGCGCGCCCGCGAGGATCAGGAAGGCGACCGTCTCGAGCTTCGGCGCGACGAACAGCCCCGCGATGGTGCCGAAGGGATCCGCGAGCGCGCTGCCCGCGTCGAGCTTCGACGCGTAGTCCCAGCGGGCCTCCCGGTTGAAGGCGGGCAGGATCACGGTGGTCGCGAGCACGAACCACGCGACGCCCCAGCCGGCGAGCGCGACGCCGATGCGGCGGTCCATCGTGAGGGCGATGATCGCGCCGAGCACCGCGACCGTGAGGCCGAGGTCCTCCTTCACGAACACGAGCGGCACGGCCCACGCCGCGGCGGCGAGCGCGCGGCGGGCGATCACGGCGTCGAGCGCGAAGGCCAGCAGCGGCAGGGCGAACGCGATCTCGTGGAACTGGAACGCGACCGCGCCCTGGATCCCCCAGCTGAGCCCGTACGCGGCGGCGACGACGATCGCGCCCCACCGCCCGACGACGCGGCCGGCCAGGCGGCCGACGCCGATGACCGAGGTCCCGATGAGGACGGCCTGCACCACGAGCAGCGCGAACGCGTGCGGCCAGACGGCGTAGACCGGGCCGAGCAGCACGAGGATCGGGTGGAAGTGGTCGCCCATGAGGTTGAAGCCGTCGCCCTTGATGGAGACGAGCGGCGCCTGGAGGCGCGAGTAGTCCTGCGCGAGCTGCGTGAAGATGCCGAGGTCCCACGACTTCACGGTGAAGCGGCGCCACTCGAGCGCCGAGTAGAGCACGTAGACGGCGGTGACGAGCGCGGCGACGACGATGACGCCGACCGTGCCGGGCACGCGGGATCCGGTGATCGGCGCGGGGAGGGCGCCCGCGGGATCCGGCTCGGTGGATCCGGCATCGGCGGATCCGGCATCGGCGGCGTGGCGGCGGTGGGCCGAGTCGTTCGTGCGGGTCACCGCATCAGGGTCTCACGCGCGGCCGGGATCGCGGCGGCGGGGTCCCCGGGATCATCCGCTCAGGGCCGGCCGCATCCCGGGCCGGACCCGGGCCTGTGCGGGTCGGCTCAGCGGCGCGAGCCGCCGGCACCCTCCTGGCGCTCGCGCTCGGCGGCCATGGCGGCGCGGCCGGCGTCGCGGTTCTTCACGCGGATCTGCTCCTCGCGCACCTCGGCCTGCGTCGCGCGCTCCTGCACGAGCCACTGCGGCGGGGCCTGCAGCAGCTCCTTGATCTGGGCGGTGGTGAGCGCCTCGTCGACGCCGCCGCGGGCGAGGCCGGCGATGGAGACGCCGAGCTTGCCGGCGATGACCTGGCGCGGGTGCGGGCCGTCGCGCAGCAGGGTGGCGAGCCACTCCGGCGGGTTCTCGTGCATCTCGGCGAGCTCCGCGCGGGACGGGGTCGACTCCTGGAACTCCACGGGGGTCGCCGGGAGGTGCACGCCCAGCTTCTTCGCCGCGGTCGCGGCCTTCATCGTCTGGCTGGATCCGGGGCTCGTCATGCCCCCAGGGTACCGTCGGGGCCCCGGGCGCCCTGCACTAGCCTGGATCCGACCCGCCGCCGCTCCGCGTGCCACCACCGTGCGGGCCATCGAGGGGACTCCCGTGGACGCCGATCCGACCGCCCTCCGGCACTTCGCCGCCGTCGCCGACGAGCTGCACTTCGCCCGCGCCGCGAAGGCCCTCAACGTCTCGCGCATCGCCGTGAGCCGCTCGATCCTCGACCTCGAGGCGCTCTGGGGCGTCGAGCTGTTCGTGCGCGACGACGGCCCCACGCGGCTCAGCCCCGCGGGCGAGGACCGGCTCGTCGAGGCCCGCGCCGCGATCGCCGCGGACGACGCGCGCCTGGCCGAGGAGGCAGCAGCGCCGCCGCGCGGTCTCGTCGTCGCGATCGTGCCGGGCGTCACCGTCGCGAAGTGGACCCGCGCCTGGGACGAGCGCGTCGCCGACGTGCCGCTGCGGGTCGTGCCGCTCGCGGAGCCGGACGCAGCTCCCGCCCTGGTCGACGGATCCGCGGACGTCGCGTTCCTCCGCCTCCCCGTCGACGGGCGCGGCCTCACGATCGTGCCGCTCTACGGCGAGGTGCAGGTCGCGATCCTGCCGAAGGAGCACGCGCACGCCGACGCCGACGCCGTCGCGATCGCCGACCTGGCGGACGACCTGCTCCTGCAGCCGGCCGAGCGGGTGCCGGGCTGGCCCGGGCGCACCGCGGGCGCGGATCCCGTCCCGATGCCCGACGACGTCGCCGCGGCCGTCGAGCTGGTCGCCGCGGGAGTCGGCTTCGTCGTCGTGCCGCACGCGCTCGGCCGGCTGCACGCGCGCAAGGACGTCGTCGCGGTGCCGGTGCACGACCTGCCGGAGACGCGGATCGCCGTGGCCTGGCGCGAGGGCGACGCCTCCCCCGACATCGAGGAGCTCGTGGGCATCGTCCGCGGGCGCACGGCCGCGAGCTCGCGCTCCTCCCGCGACGACGACGAGCGCGACCGCCGGAAGCCGACCGCCGCGCAGAAGACCGCGCGCAAGGCCGCGGGCAAGCCGGGCGCCGCGGGCGCGAAGAAGCCGACCGCGAAGGGCGGCGGCAAGCGCACTCCCCCGCCGCGCGGGCAGCGGCGCGGGCGCTAGGGACGCGAGCGGGCGGATCCGCCGGGCCCGGTCACGCGGGACGGGTCAGGCCGTGCCGCGCCCCGCCTGCAGGTCGGCGATCACGCGACCCACGTGCTCGCCCCAGCGGTGGTACATGGACGCGTAGCGGAACTCGCCGCCCTCGAAGTCGACGGGACCCGCGTCCGGCAGCTTGACCGACGCGACCTGCGGGAAGCGCGCGCAGACCTCGGCCTTGCGCTGCGAGAGGTACATCGCGTGATCGCGGAAGAGGCCCCGCACGAAGCCGCCCGCCTGCACGTACTGCGACACCTGCGGCACGTCCGAGACGAGCACGATCGAGTTGTCGGCGGTCTGCTCCACGAGGTGGTCGAGCAGGTCCTCGAGCCGGTGGACCCACGGGGTGATGCGCGCGAGCTCGAGCGCGTCGGCGACACCGGGCATCACGAGCACGACGTCGTAGCGGTGCAGCTCGGTGATCTGCCGCACGGCCTCCTGCGTGGCGGTGAGGTGCTGGTCGGCGAGCGGGACGGTGCGCCACTCGACGCCGCGACCGGTGATCGCGGCGAGCGCCTGCGCCGACTGCGCCGCGACGCCCTCCGCGTGGGTGCCGAGGCCCACGCCGGATCCGCCGATGCCGCCGAGCGCGAGGACGCGATCGGGATCCGGCCCCGGCACCACGCCGACGGGCGCGTCCGTGGGCACGGCCGCGGTCAGCGGGGTCGGGATGCCGCCGCGCAGGCCGGCCGCTACGAAGGGGCGCACCGTCTGGTGGAGGAGGCGGATCGGCGGTGACATGGGCTCCAGGGGTTCGCGGGGCGTCCGTCCGTCATGCGCAGAACGTGCGCTGACCATGCGCCGACCACCCCCGTGTCGGACGCACAGCCTATCGTCGTCCACGAGCGCGGCCGGGTGCTCGCGCCCCCGTCCCACCATCAGGAGCACCGATGATCCGCGAGCCCGAGCCCCTCGTCCACCACCCGCATGCCCGCTTCCACCAGGGCGCCTGGCGCGTGCAGGTCGCGTCGCAGCCCGTCCTCGGCTACGTCGTGCCCACCGTGCGCGCGGCCGGCGCGGATCCCGTCTTCGACGTCTACGCCGACGCGGTCGACGACTCCGGCCGCCGGGTGTGGGTGTCCACCGCGGTCACGCTAGAGGCCGCCGTCGCGTGGATGCGCGAGCACGACATGGAGCTGCTCTCCTTCGCGGGCGAGCACGCGCGTCGCCGCCGCGAGCTCGCCACGGGCATGATGCCGACCCACTACTGAGCGGGGCGGGGCGCCGCAGTCGGCGTCAGGGGTTCGTGAGCCAGTACGCGATGAGGAGCATCGTCACCACGAAGCCGGACAGGAAGTTGAGGCCGAGGAAGCGGCGCCAGCCGCGGTTGGCGGCTCCTGCGTCCTCGTCGCGGATCGACCAGAATGGCGCGGTGCTGAGGATGTACGGGATCACGAGCACGGCCGCGATGATCCCCGGGAAACCCGTGACGAGCATCGCGACCCCGGCCGCGGCGTACGCGAGCACGGCGATCCGCACGGTCACGGCACCGCCGAGCACGGTCGCGATGGAGGAGATGCCGCCCTCGCGGTCGGCCACGATGTCCTGCACGGCGCCGAACGCGTGCGACGCGACCCCCCACAGGAAGAACGCCGCGAGGATCGCCCACAGCGCGGGCGTGAACGCGCCGCCCGCGAGCACGATCCCGTAGACGGCAGGCGAGGTGAAGTGCGTGCTCGAGGTGAGCGAGTCGAGCACCGGCCGCTCCTTGAAGCGGAGCCCCTTGAGCGAGTACGCGACCACGGCGAAGACGCTCACGGCGAGCACGACGATGCTCGCCGCGGATCCCACGGCCACGAGGTAGACGAGGAACGGCACGTTCGTGACGAGCACCGCGATGAGCACCGGCCGGTGCATGGCGCGCGCCAGCACCGCGCCCTCCACGCCGCCCTTGCGCGGGTTCCGCATGTCGGACTCGTAGTCGAAGACGTCGTTGATCCCGTACATCGCGAGGTTGTACGGGATGAGGAAGTAGATCGTGCCGAGGACGGCCGTGAGGTCGAGCTCGCGCGTCACCGTGAGGTACGCGGCCGCGAACGGGAACGCCGTGTTCACCCAGGAGAGCGGGCGGGACGACAGCGCGATGGTGCGCAGCATCTCCGCGACACCCGGCCGCGCCCGCACGTCACTCATGCGCTTCGATGCCGGAGACGCTGCGGCGGCGGCGCAGCAGGTACCAGACGGCGGGCAGCAGCACGAGGGCGGCGATCGCGTAGGCGAAGTCCTCGATGGGCGCGTAGCCCAGGATGAGGCCGACGAGCTTGTCGGGGTCGTAGCTGACGAGGCCGACCCTGATCATGATGTTGTCGAAGATCAGGGTCATCACGAGCAGGATCGCGACGGGCATCCGCCGGTACCAGTAGTACTCGGGGTAGTCGAAGCGGCTGGATCCGTAGGGCACCGCGTTCGCCTCGCGCAGCAGCAGGCGGCGGAACAGGAACCCGACGACCGCGACGGGGAGCAGGAACAGCAGGTCGAGCACGAGGTAGCTCATCGGTTCGCGCGCTCCCTCGCCCGGGCGACGTGGTGGTCGGCGAGGCGGCTGAACCCGTTGACGAGGTTCATCGTGAGGTAGCAGAGCAGCGTGAGGAAGAAGACCTCCTCGAGCGGCAGCTCCGGGCCCACGAGGATCCCCGTCATGAACGGCGTCTCGCCGCGGAAGAAGATGCCCTGCGAGATGCCCGCGATGTCCCACAGCAGGAAGAACGCGACGCCGATGAGGAGCGTGCCCGCCGCCGCCGTGCGGTCGCGCCAGAAGAACAGGCGCCAGCGCCGGTCGATCAGCATCATGCAGCCCAGCGCCCCGAGCAGCAGCACCAGGTAGACGAGCCCCATCAGACCACCGGGCGGCCGACCGTGCGCACGAGCGGCACCGCGCCCGGGCCGGTCGACGTGTCGCCGCGGAGGCGCTTCACGAGGATCTCCGCGCTGATGAGGCACATGGGCAGGCCGATGCCGGGGATGGTGGATCCGCCGGCGTAGTGCAGCCCGTCGACCTTCTTGCTCGTGTTGCCGGCGCGGAACATGGCCGACTGCGAGAGCGTGTGGGCGGGCCCGAGGATGGTGCCCTTCCAGGAGTGCAGGTCGGCGGCGAAGTCGCCGGGGCCCGATGTGCGGCGGAGGACGATGCGCTCGGCGAGGTCGGGGATGCCGGCCCAGTCGCTGATCTGCTGGATGGCGCGGTCGGCGATCTCCTCGACGCGCGCGTCCCCGGCGCCGTCGACGCCGCCACGACCGATGGACGGGTCGGCGGGGATCGGCACGAGGATGAAGACGTTCTCGTGGCCCTCCGGTGCGACGGAGGGGTCGGTGGCGCTGGGCTTGCAGACGTAGATGCTCGCCGGATCCGGCACCGAGGTCGTGCCGCCCTTCGGCGGGAAGATGCGGGAGAAGTTCTCGTCCCAGTCCTCCGTGAACAGCAGCGTGTGGTGGTGCAGCTCGGGCAGGCCGCCCTTCACGCCGAGGTAGACGAGCACGGCGCCGGGACCGGCGGTGGCCTTGTCCCAGTACGACTGCGGGTAGGTGCGGAACGCCTCGGGGATGAGCTCGGTCTCGGTGTGGTGCAGGTCGGCGGTGGAGACGACCACGTCGGCCTCGAGCGTCTCGGTGCCGGCGTCGGTGGTGATCTGCACGCCGCGCGCCCGCGCCTTCCCGGCCTTCGTGGGCTCGGTGAGGATGCGCGAGACGGGCGCGCCCGTGCGGATCTCCACGCCCTCGGCCCGCGCGACCCGCTCGATCGCGTCGATGACGGTGATGAGGCCGCCCCGCGGGTAGAGCACGCCGTCCTCGAGGTCGAGGTGGCTCATCAGGTGGTACATGCTCGGCGCGAGCTTCGGCGAGGAGCCGAGGAAGACGGCCGGGTAGCCGAGGATCTGGCGGAGACGGCGGTCCTTCACGTACCGGGCCACGTGCGTCTCGAGCGGCGTGAGCAGCAGCTTGCCGAGCGTGCCCGTGCGGGTGACGACGTCGCGCTTCAGCAGCGGCCGGTAGTCGGCGAAGGTCGTGTAGAGGAAGCGCTTCTTCGCGACCTCGTAGACGTCCTTCGCGGAGTCGAGGTAGCGGGCCATCGCGGGGCGGGATCCGGGCTCGACGCTCTCGAACAGGTCGAGGTTGGCCTCGCGGGAGTCGCGGATGTCGATGGGATCGGGGTCGCCCTCGAAGAGCACGCGGTAGCCGGGGAGTCGCACGAGGTCGAGCTGCTCGGCGGCGCTCGTGCCCAACAGACGGAAGAAGTGGTCGAACACCTCGGGCATGAGGTACCAGCTGGGGCCGAGGTCGAAGCGGAAGCCGTCCTTCTCCCAGGAGCCGGCGCGCCCGCCGACCTCGTCGCGGCCCTCGACGAGGGTGACGCGGTAGCCGTCGCGGGCGAGGAGCGAGGCGGAGGCGAGGCCGGCGATCCCGCCGCCGATCACGATGGCGGTGGGTGCGGTCATGGCGCTCTCCTGCTGCTCGGGGTCGGACGGGGCGGGCTGGGTCGGGGTGGGGTCGGTCGGTGCGGGGCGGGCCGCGGGGGCAGGGCGCGCGGCGTGCACGCGGGGCGCGCGGGAGCGGCGCACGAGGCGGCCGTCGACGCCGGACGGCTCGGCGCCCGCGGCGGCGGCGAGCGCGATGCGGGCCTTGACGGGATCCGGCACCCGCACGCGCGTGCGCACGAGCTCCGAGGCGGGGGTGTCGCGCAGCCGCACGGCGAGCTCGGCGAACAGGCCCTGCGCGAGCGCGACGGCGCGGCGGCTGGATGCGGGGAGGTCGGGGATCACGGCGCCGGACATGCGGAGGTCGTGGTCGATGTCGTCGAGGATGCGCTCCTTGTCGGCCTCCGAGAAGGACCCGACATCGACGCCGGGGAAGTAGCTGCGGCCGAGCGCGCCGTGGTCGGCGGCGAGGTCGCGCAGGAAGTTGACCTTCTGGAACGCGGCGCCCAGGCGCTTGGCGCCCTCCTCGAAGCGGATCCGCTCGGGCCGCGTCGTGGCGTGGCCGACCAGGAACGCGCGCAGGCACATGAGGCCGACGACCTCGGCGGATCCGTAGACGTACTCCGTGAAGGACGCGGGCGTGTGCTCCATGCGGCGCAGGTCCATGCGCATGGACGCGAAGAACGGGGCGGTGAGCTCGGCGCCGAAGCCGGCCCGGCGGGCGGTGATCGCGAAGGCGTGCACCACGAGGTTGGTGCTGTAGCCGCGGAGCATGGCGTCCTCGGTCTCCTGCTCCAGCGCATCCAGCAGGGCCTCGACGTGCGCGGGATCCACCCCCGCACCGGCCGCGGCGCCGTCGACGATCTCGTCGGCCACGCGCACGAGCGCGTACACGTTCTCGATGTGCTGGCGCACGTCGGGGCCGAGGAGGCGCGACGCGAGCCCGAAGGAGGTGGAGTAGCGGCGGATGACGACGGAGGCCGTCTCCTGCGCCACGCGGTCGTACTTCTCGAGGCCGGTGGGCGCCTCGGGAGCGGCGGGCCGACGGCCGGGCAGGCGACGCGTCATCGGATGCGCCCGAGCACGGACTCCGCGACGGGAGCGAGCTCCCGGCGGAGCGCCTCCGGCACGACCGGGTCGTCGAGGCGCGCGACGGCGGCGACCGCGAGATCCCGCGCCACGCCCTCGGCATAGGCCCGGGCGCCCGAGCTCTCCAGCACCGAGCGGACGAGCGCCGCCTCGCCGCGGGAGAGGTCGTCCTTGCCGACGAGCGCGCTGATCTCGCCCCACTCCGACGAGCGGACGGCGTGCGCGATGAGCACGGTGCGCTTGCCCTCGCGCAGGTCGCCGAGGTTGGTCTTGCCGGTCTCCTGCTCGTCGCCGAAGACGCCGAGCACGTCGTCGACCACCTGGTAGGCGATGCCGATGTCCCGGCCGAAGTCGCCGAGCGCCGCGACGACCTCGGGTCGCGCGCCCGCGAGCACGGCACCCGCCTGCAGCGGCGCCTCGAACGAGTACACGGCGGTCTTGAGCCGCTCCATGCGGAGGATCTCGTCGACGCTCGGCACGTCCGCGGTGAGCGAGAACTCGACGTCGATGAGCTCGCCCGCGGCCGACGCGAACACGGCGTCGTCGAGGATCTCCATCAGGTGCGACCGGGTGAGGTCGCGCACGCCGCTCGCGTCGATGAGGCGGTAGGCGTTGACGAGGGCCAGATCCCCCGCGATGACGGCGGCGGACATGCCGCGGTGCTCGGCGAGCGGCTGGGGCAGGCCCTGCGTGGTGGCGATGTCGCGGTAGGCGCCGGAGACGTTGGGGCCGCCGCGCCGGGTGAAGTCGCGGTCGATGACGTCGTCGTGGACGATGAGCGCGGTGTGGAGCATCTCGAAGGCGGCGCCGACGTGGGCCGCGGCCTGCACGTCCTGGCCGCCGAGGCCGTCGTACGCGGCCATGACCATGCGCGGACGGAAGCGCTTGCCGCCCGCCGTGTTCGACTCGAGCGTGCGCCACAGCTTCACGTACTCATCGCCCATGACCTCGGCGCGGACGAGCGAGCGGGCGAAGAACGCGTCCAGCACGCCGTTCACATGGGCCTGCCTCGATGTGGAGACGGCAGCGAGGTTGGTGGCGTCCACGGATGAAACCTAACATCGAGGGGGTAACGGAAAGCAGGGAGCGCATGTCACAGCACACCGAGCTCGTCGTCCTCCTGGACGACGACGGCGAGACCATCGGGACGGCGCCCAAGGCGACGGTCCACACCCGCGACACCGCGCTGCACCTCGCGTTCTCGTGCCACGTCTTCGACGCGGAGGGGCGGATCCTCGTCACGCGCCGCGCCATCGGCAAGCTCACGTGGCCCGGCGTCTGGACCAACTCGTTCTGCGGCCACCCCGCGCCCGGCGAGGACATGCTCGAGGCCGTGCACCGCCGCGCCGAGCAGGAGCTCGGGCTGACGCTCGCGTCGGTCGAGCTCGTGCTGCCGGACTTCCGCTACCGCGCGACCGACGCCGCGGGCGTCGTGGAGAACGAGATCTGCCCGGTGTTCCGCGCCGTCGCGGCGACGCCGGTGGATCCGCGGCCCGAGGAGGTCGGCGAGTACCAGTGGGTGGATCCCGAGCAGCTCATCCCCGCGGTCGCCCACACGCCGTGGGCCTTCAGCCCGTGGCTCACGCTGCAGCTGCCGCTGCTCTACCCGGAGCACGCGGCGCACGCCGGGCTCGCGGACGCGGTGCCGGCCGCCTGACCCGCACCACCCGGACGACGAGGGGCCCGGCCGCGATGCGCGGCCGGGCCCCTCGTCGTGGTGCGGGCCGGGATCAGCCCCAGAAGGCGCGGACCTCGTCGGCGACGCGCTCGGCCTGGCGGCGGCCCGCCTCGGCGGAGGCCGTGCGGGTCGAGAGCAGGAGCGAGTTCTCGCCGAAGGCGGCCGTGCTCTCGGCGTCGGCCTGGATCACGAGCACGTCGGCCCGGCCGCGCAGCTGCTGCACGACGGTCGAGAGCGTCGGGCCCATGCCGCTCTGCGGGGCCTCGGGGCCGCACGCGACGACGAGGATCCGCTCGTGGTCGGCGACGACGTCGGCGTTCGTGCCGGAGCGCATGCCGCCGTCCATGTAGGGGCGGCCGTCGATGGTGACGGGCGGGAAGACGCCTGGCACGGCGCAGCTCGCGGCGGACGCGCGCACGAGGTCGGCGCCGGAGGCCTTGTCGAAGACGGTGAAGCGGCCGGTGCCGGCGTCGACCGCGGTGATGCGGAGATCCTGCTCGGGCCAGTCGCGGATGGGCAGCAGCTGGCCGATGCGCTCGACGCTCGCCGCGTCGTCCGCCTCGGGGTCGTACTCCTCGAGCGCGAACTCGCCGATCCGCTGCCGGGTCGGGATCTCGCCCTCCGTGCTCGCGACGCCCTCGCCGATGACCTCGACGGTGCGCGCGAGGTCGCGGCTCCCCATCGGCTCGGCCATGCCGGCCACGTCGACGAAGTGCTCGTCGTACGCGGCGTCGATGGCGCCCGCGCGCAGGTTGATCGCCACGACGGATCCGGCCGAGGTGCCGACGACCGTGTCGGCCGCGCCGAGGTCGACGCCCGCCGCGAGGAGGCCCGAGAGGAGTCCCGTCTCCCACGCGATCCCGGCGACGCCGCCGCCGCCGAGGACCAGTCCCCGCGTCGGCGTGGTCGTGTCCCGCTCGGTGCCGGTCATGGTCCTCCTCTTCCGCGCGCCCGGAGGCACGCGTGCGCGTCGTGGTGGTGGTTGATGCGGACCCATCATCCCCGAACACGGTGGACGCCGGCCGAGCGCGGGATGCACGCGCGGTGGACGGGCTCCGGATCAGCGCGCGGCGGGCGGATCCGCGACGGACGCGGATCCGGCGGGGCCCGCGGGGCCGTCGGCCGCCTCCCGGTAGACCTCCCGCACCTCCCCGAGGAACCGCGTCACGGCGGCGCGCTCCTCGGCGGTGAGGGCGTCGGCGGCGCGCGCGACCCCGCCGATCATGGGCATCAGCTCGGCCATGGCCCGGCCGACGGAGGCCGGCCGCGGGACGACGACGACGCGGCGGCGGTCGTGCGGGTGCGGGCGCCGGTCGACGTGGCCGACCTCGACGAGCCGGTCCACCACGAGCGTGGCGGCCGCGGTGGTGACCCCGAGGCGGCCCGCGAGCTCGGTGGGCGACAGCGACCCCTCCTGGATGAGGTGCTCCATCGCCTTCATGTCGGTGGGGTTCACCTCGAGCACGCCGCCGAGGCGGCGCTCGAACCCGGCGGCGAGGCCCAGCACGTCACGGAGGATCCGGCCGAGCTCGCCGGCCTCGCCCGCCTCGACGGGGACGCCGGCGCCCGGTGCGGGGAGGGCGACGGGCGCGTCCGCATCGGGGCGGGGACGGCGTCGGGGCATGCGGGCATCGTACGCCGCGGGTAGCTAAGCCGCTTGATCATCAGTAGGCTGACGATCACCGCACCCCTGGAGGACCCGTGAGATCCATCGCCCGATTCGTCAGCGCCCGCCGCACCGCCTGGCTGGCGCTCGTCATCGCGGCGGCCGCCGTGGCCGCCCTGTTCGCCTTCCTGCCGAAGGGCGAGGCCGACGCGTTCCCGCCCTCCGGCCTGCCGGACTCGAGCCAGGCGAAGCAGGTGAGCGAGCTGCTCGAGCGGTTCCCGAGCGCCGACACGACGGTCGGGATCCTCGTCTTCAGCCGGGACGGCGCCGCGCTCACGGACGCCGACACCGCCGCGATCGCGCAGCGCGCCGCGGCACTGGCCGCCGACTCGACCGCCCCGCAGGCGGTCGTCCCGCAGCTCAGCGACGACGGGCGCGCGGCGCTCGTCGCGGTGCCGCTCGACGCGTCGGAGGCCGCCGACGACGTCGCCGGGACGGCTGCGACCCTCCGCACCACGGCCGCGGACGGCCTGCCGGACGGGCTCGTCGCGCAGCTGACCGGCCCGGTCGGGTTCCAGGCCGACATCTCGAACGCGTTCGCGGGCGCCGACTTCCGGCTCCTGCTCGTGACGGTGCTGGTGGTCGCGGTGCTGCTCATCGTCACGTACCGCAGCCCCGTGCTCTGGATCGTGCCGCTCGTCGTGGTCGGCGCCGCCGACGGCCTCGCCCGCGTGGTCGTCACGGCCCTCGCGGATCCGCTCGGCATCACCATCGACGCCTCCATCGGCGGGATCCTCTCGGTGCTGGTCTTCGGCGCCGGCACGAACTACGCGCTGCTGCTCGTCGCGCGCTACCGGGAGGAGCTGACGCGCCAGGAGGACCGCCACGCGGCCATGCTCACGGCGGTCACGAGCGCGGGACCCGCCATCGCGGCGAGCGGCGGCACGGTCGCGCTCAGCCTCATCACGCTGCTGCTCGCCGAGCTCTCCGGCAACCGCGCGCTCGGGTTCGCGTGCGCGATCGGCGTGCTCATCGCGATCGCCGCCGCCCTGCTCGTGCTGCCCGCGTCGCTCGTGGTCTGCGGGCGCGGGCTCTTCTGGCCGTTCATCCCGCGCGCCGGCACCGACGCCGACCACGGCGGGAAGCCGGGCGTCTGGCGGCGGCTCGGCCTCCGGGTCCGGCGTCGCCCCGCGGTCGTGGCCGTCGTCGCCCTCGCGGGCGTCGGCGTGCTCGCGCTCGGCCTCGTCGGCGCGCGGGTCGGCCTGTCGCAGACGGACCAGCTGCTCGGCGACCCGGAGTCGGTCGCGGCCCAGGAGGTCGTCGACGCCTCGTTCTCCGCCGGCCTCACGGCGCAGACGGTCGTGCTCGCGCCGGACGCGGTGGCCGCCGACGCGGTCGCCACGGCCGAGTCCGTGGCCGGCGTCGTGAGCGCCCGGGCGGGCGAGTCGGCGGAGGGCCGCACGCGCATCGACGTGCAGCTCGACGCCGAGCCCGAGAGCGCGGCGGCCTTCGCGGCCGTGCAGGATCTCCGCGACGCCTACGCCGACGCGCCGGGTGCCGAGTCCACGACGCTCGTCGGCGGCAGCGACGCGACCGCCGCCGACACCGCCGCGTCGTCCGCACGCGACCAGGGGCTGATCATCCCGATCATCCTGGCCATCGTGTTCGTGATCCTCGGCCTGCTCCTGCGCTCGCTCGTGGCCCCGGTGCTCCTCATCGCGAGCGTGCTGGCGACCTTCTTCGCGAGCCTCGGCGCCGCGAACGTCCTGTTCCAGCAGGTGCTCGGCTTCCCCGCGTTCGACGCGAACGTGGTGCTGTTCGCGTTCCTCTTCCTGGTGGCGCTGGGCGTCGACTACAACATCTTCCTCGTGACCCGGGCGCGCGAGGAGCGGCGCCTGCACGGCACGCGCGAGGGCATGGTGCGGGCGCTCGCGTCGACGGGCGGCGTGATCACGAGCGCGGGCATCCTGCTCGCCGCGGTCTTCGCGGTGCTCGGCGTGCTGCCCGTGGTGGCGCTCACGCAGATCGGCGTCATCGTCTGCATCGGCGTGCTGCTGGACACGCTCGTGGTGCGGACGCTGCTCGTGCCGGCGCTCGTCTTCCTGCTGGGCGACCGGTTCTGGTGGCCGACGCGCCGCCTCGGACGCCATGAGGCGGCGGACGCGTGAGGCGCGCCGCGGCCCGCGAGTCGGCGGAGCGGATGGCGGGGCCCGCCGCGCGGATCAGTCCGCGATGTCCCGCAGGTCCTCCGCGGTGGCGCTGCAGGTGACCGTGGCGCCGTCGCCCTCGGCCCGCTGCTCGGTGACGATGTGGTCGCCGACGAGGATCCGGCAGGTGATGTCGGGATCCGAGCCCGCCGTCGCGTCGACGCCCGCGACCGCGCTGATGGAGAACGCCGCCAGGTCGAACGCGGAGGTGTCCGGCACGACGACCTCCCGCGTGAACGGGAGCGGCTGGTCGGAGGCCTGCTCGGACCCCGCGGTGCCGCCGACGGAGGTCGTCCAGAGCACGCCCGCGGTGACCGTGCCGCCCGTCCCCTCCACCTGGTACGTGATGCGCGGCTCGTCGGCCGCCTCCGCCGACGACCGCTCCTCGGACTCGCGCACCGCGCCCGTGATGGCCGTGACGATGCCCGCCGTGTAGACGATCGCGAGCACGATCGAGAGGATCAGCGCGACCACGCTCACGACCAGGCCGCCGAGCGCCATGCCCTTGGGCCGGTCCTTGAGGACGAGGCCGATGATCCCGAGCACGATGCCGACCGCCGCGAGGAAGCCGGAGACGTAGTTGAGGATCGGGATGACCGAGCCGATGAGCGACAGCACGCCCACGATGAGCGCGGCGAGGCCGACGCCGTTGAACGTCTTGCGCTCGCGGGGCGCGCTGGTGTCGGGTTCGGGCGCGTAGCTGAAGGTCATGCATCGACCCTGCCAGGGATGCGGGCGGATCCGGCCGTCACGGGGTCACGATCCCGCGACGGCCGGGCCCAGCGACGGCCGGGGCGCGCGTCAGGCGGCGAGCACGTCCGCGACCGGCGTCAGCGGCATGTCGAGCGCCGCCGCGACGTGCGAGTTCGTGACGTGCCCGTCGTGCACGTTGAGGCCGAGGGCGAGCGCGGGATCCTCCGCGAGGGCCCGCTTCCAGCCCTTCTCGGCGAGCGCGATCACGTACGGCAGCGTCGCGTTCGTGAGCGCGCGCGTCGAGGTCTCCGGCACAGCGCCCGGCATGTTGGCGACGCAGTAGTAGACGCTGTCGTGCACGTCGAAGGTGGGGGCGTCGTGCGTGGTGGGGCGGGATCCCTCGAAGCAGCCGCCCTGGTCGATGGCGATGTCGACGAGCACGGATCCCTTCTTCATGGTCGCGACCATCGCGTCGGTGACGAGCTTGGGCGCCTGCGCGCCGGGGATGAGGACGGAGCCGATGACGAGGTCGGCGTCCTTCAGCTGCGCGGCGATCTCGTACGCGGACGAGACGCGCGTCTGCACCTGCCCGCCGAAGCGGATCTCGAGCTCGCGGAGGCGCGGGATGGAGAGGTCGATGATCGTGACGTCGGCGCCCATGCCGAGCGCGTTCGCCGCCGCGTGCTCGCCCGCGACGCCGCCGCCGATCACGACGACGCGCGCCTTCGGGGTGCCGGGCACGCCGCCGAGGAGGATCCCGCGCCCGCCGGCCGCGCGCATCAGGTGGTAAGCGCCGACCTGCGTCGAGAGCCGGCCGGCGACCTCGCTCATCGGCTGGAGCAGCGGCAGCTGGCGGTTCGGGAGCTGCACCGTCTCGTAGGCGATGGCCGTGGTGCCGGAGGCGACGAGCGCGTCCGTGCAGGGCCGCGACGCCGCAAGGTGCAGGTAGGTGAAGAGGGTCTGGCCGGGGCGCATGCGCGGGTACTCCTCGAGAATCGGCTCCTTGACCTTGAGCAGCAGATCCGCAGCGCCCCACACCTCGTCGGCCGTGGCGACGATGGTCGCGCCCGCCTCGACGTAGTCGGCGTCGGTGATGCTCGAGCCGAGCCCCGCGCCCTCCTGCACGAGCACCTCGTGGCCGCGGCGCACGAGCTCGTGGACGCCCGCGGGCGTGGCGGCGACCCGGTTCTCGTTGTTCTTGATCTCGGTGGGGATCCCGACCTTCATGCGTGCTCCGTCTCGTCTCCCCGCGAGGTGCGGCCGGCGGCGGCGATGCGGGAGGGCGAGACTCATGGTGGCCATCGTGCGTTTCAGACGCATGAACTCCGTAGGATCTTCCGCGACAGCCGCTTGATCTGCACGATCCTGCGCCCGCTAGCCGAGGAGTACCGGATGCCGACGAAGGATGTGCGGACGCCCGAGCCGCTGGACGCGATCGACCGGAAGCTCGTCGCGCTCCTCCGGGCCGACGCGCGCACCCCGAACAGCCGCCTCGCCGAGCAGGCGGGCATCGCGCCGTCGACGTGCGTGACCCGGGTGCGCGGCCTCGTGGAGCGCGGCGTGATCACGGGATTCACCGCCACGATCGACGCGGATGCGGTGGGCGTGGGGCTGCAGGCGCTCATCAGCATCGCGATCCGCGCGGGCGCCCGCCACGAGATGGCCGCCTTCGCGTCCGAGATGCGCGAGCTCGCCGACGTGGTGCAGCTCTTCTTCCTGGGCGGATCCGAGGACTTCATCGTCCACATCGCCGTCCGCGACAGCGACCACCTCCGCGACTTCGTCCTCCAGCACCTCTCGGCGCACCCGGCCGTCGCGTCGACCCGCACGAGCGTGGTGTTCGACCACCACTACTCGGGGCCGGCGGTGGCGGATCCGGGCGACTAGCCGGCATCGGATCTCGAACGCAAGCCCGTGCCTTAAATCCGGTCCAGTCACTGCACTGCCGCGGCGAACCTCTCTCGGAAACGCTTTTGCTGCCCACTGCCAGGAAAGGGAATGAACTCCTCGTGAAGCAAAGGAAGACTTGCAGCGCGAAGAGGTGACGCAAGCAGTTTGAAGACGTTCTGCTTGATGAGGATGATGCCGTCCGGTTGTAGCCCTTTCGCCCGCCGGATGACATCCGCGATGTTGTCCGCTAGCTGGGCCTTGCGCTCAACCGCTCCGTAGTAGTTGACAGGCACCGGAGCGAGGTCGATCAGGAACACGCCATCGTCCTTGAGGCGCTGCAACCAGGGGCGCTTGGCATCAGGTCCAGACTTGAGCGACTCCGGTGCATAGAGAGATCGCACTGTCTCGCGAAACAGGTTGTCGTGACCGGTGAGCCGCGTGTCATAGAAGAACCGACGTCCTGCGACGTCACCTCCGTCGTCGGGCGCGCTCTCTGCGATGAGTAGCAGTCGTACGCGATCCGGCTGCCAGCTGGCTCGGCGCTCTGAGTACCAGACGTCTTCTTCCATGCCTGTTCCTAGAGCTTTCCGCCGCGGCTCAGCATGACTTTGCCCCCGGCGAGAACGATGGCAGACACGAGGCCGATGCCGGCGAGGGTCGTGATCGACTTCCGTGTCTCACCAGCCTGCGCCGCGTCGTGCGCTCGGCTCTCCTTCCGATCCTCCGCCTCAATGTGACCGGTCTCGATCAGCTTGTCGATGAGCAACCGCGCGTGCTCTTCTGACACGTCGCCGTCAGCGAGCTGGGTCTTGATCGCGTCTCGAATGTCAGACATTGACTCTTTGAGTCGCTCGCCGCGGTGGTCCTCGTTGGACAGCGTCTCCTTGAAGGTTCGTTCGGCCGCGTTGATCGCATCGAGAGCAAACTTCTGAAATCCAGGGATCTGCTCGATGAGCTTCAGGCGCACTTCCTGCGCCATGTCGGGCATGGTCGCCGCGAAAGCCAGCATCTTCTCCTTGGACAGCTCGCGGAAGGAGTTGATGCCGAGCACCTTCTTCACAGCATCTTCGCTATCAAGGCTCACTTGTCGCTCCGTTCGTTGGCACTACCCCTGAACTTGAAGCTACTGCAGACCACCGCGAGAACCGGAGACTTCTGACGACCTCGCAAGTGAGGCACCAATAGTCCGCGCGCTCAACTCTTGTGGCCGACTCGCCGCTCAGCGGATCGCGTGTCCCGGGTGCTCCGCGTCGTAGCGCTCGCGCGACTCCGCGATGCCCGCGCGCTCCGCGAGCGCCCAGTCGCCGAGGGCCTTCACGAGGTGCGTGAGCCGGCTGCCGGACGGGGTGAGCGCGTACGAGACCTGCGCGGGCACCGTCGGGAAGACCGTGCGGAGGAGGAGGCCGTCACGCTCGAGCCGCCGGAGGGTGAGCGTGAGCATGCGCTGCGAGATCCCGTCGATGGCGCGCTGCAGCTCGCGGAAGCGCCGCTCCCCCGACGCCAGCTCGACGACGACCATCACCGACCACGTGTCGCCGACGCGGTCGAGCACGTCGCGGATCCCGCAGTCGGGGTGGTCCTCGCGACCGCAGGGTTCGAGCTCGGCGGTCACGGTGGTGTGCGTGAGTGACACGGAAGTGTCTCCTTGTGAGGGATCAGGGGTCGCAGCACGCTCGGAGACATCACCGACACGACCACGAGAGGTGGATCCATGATCCTCGTCACCGGCGCCACAGGCCAGCTCGGCTCCGCCATCCTCCAGCACCTCCGCGCGACGGGGTCCGACGCGATCGGCAGCAGCCGCTCCGGCGCCGACGGGATGCGGCGGATCGACCTCGACGACCCGGCGACGATCTCCTTCGTCGGCGTCGACACCCTGGTGCTCGTCTCGGCGGGCGAGGCCGAGGACGACGTGGTCACCGCGCGGCACGACGCCGCGATCACGGCGGCCGAGCGCGACGGCGTGGGGCACGTCGTCTACACGAGCGTCGCGACGGGAGGGGATCACCTCGCCTTCGCGCTCGCGCACCGCTGGACCGAGCGACGGCTGGCCCGGAGCGGCGTGCCGTCGACCGTGCTGCGCAACGGCCTGTACGCGGAGCTGTTCGGGGCGCTGCTGACCTGGCGCGGATCCCGGCTGGAGTCGGCGTTCGGGGATGGCGCCCTCGCGGCGGTCGCGCGTGGTGATCTCGCGGAGGCGGCGGCGGTCGTCGCGCGTGCGCCGCGGGATCACGCCGGGCGGCGGTACGACCTGGTGGGTCCGGCGATCACCGCCGCCGAGGTGGCCGAGCGCGTGGGCGCGCCGCTCGACCGGATCGACCTCGCCGCTCGACGCGCGTCCTACGCGGACGCGGGGATGAAGCCGTTCCAGCCTGCGATGCTGATGTCGATCCACACCGCGGTGCGGCATGGGTTCCTCGCGGGTTCGAGCGGCGATCTCGTGATGCTCCTCGGCCGGGCACCGGCGGACGGGGTGCAGGTCGCGGCCGAGGTGGCGACCGCCCTCCGCCCTGCGTGAGGGGAGCCGCGGGGTCAGCCCGCCGGCTGCCCGTCGTCGAGCAGCTGGCGGAGGATCCGGTGCAGCTCGGCCTGGTCGCGGGCGTCGATGCGCGTCATCATCGCGCGGAACTCGGAGGCGAGCGCCGCCAGCGCCTTCGCGAGGACCGCGCGACCCTCGTCCGTGGTCTCGAGGCGGTGGCGACGGAGGTCCGTCTCGTCGATCTCGCGGCGCACCAGCCCGGCGGCGACGAGGTTACGGAGGTAGATGGTGACGCTCGCCTTCGGGAGCATCAGCTTCTGCGCGAGCTCCGCCGGGTAGCGGCAGGCGTCGACCTCGTCGAGCACGAAGAACTCCTTCGTCTCGAGGCCGAGCTCCTCCAGCTGCGGGGCAGCGGCGTTGAGGATCCGCGTGAGCAGCCGCTGGTTGAGCTTCCACAGCTCCGCGCTCTCGGTCGACGGCATGACCCTCCTCGGGCAAGTGATACGGTCTTGTACTAGTTCCATATGGAACTAGTCGTGTCGAACGACCCGTTCGACATCATTCGATCGTATCCGGAGGGCACCATGCCCCAGCCCGTCACCATCGCCCGCGGACCCATCGACCTGGCGGGAGCGCTCCACCTGCCCGCTGGCTTCGACCCGTCCGTCGCGCATCCCGCCGTCGTGCTCAGCACGCCCGGCAGCAGCGTCAAGGAGCAGATCGGCGCCGAGTACGCGTCGCGCCTGGCCGCCGCCGGCTTCGTGGCGCTCGCCTTCGACCCCGGCCACCAGGGCGAGAGCGGCGGCGAGCCGCGCGACCTCGAGGATCCGTACCGCCGCGGCGAGGACATCTCCTCCGCCATCGACGCCCTCCAGGCGATGCCCGGCGTCGACCCGCAGCGGATCGGCGCGCTCGGCATCTGCGCCGGCGGCGGGTACGCGGTGCACACGGCGCGGACGGATCACCGCATCCGCGCCCTCGGCACCGTCGTCGCGAGCGACATCGGCGCCGCCTGGCGGAGCGCCGCGTTCGCTCCCGAGGGACCGGCGGCAGCGCTCGACGCGCTCGCCGCCGAGCGCACGGCGGAGATGGCGGCCGGGCCTATGGAGCGCGTGGCGTGGATCCCCGACACGGTCGAGGCCGCGGAGGCCGCCGGGATCACCGACCTCGACACGCTCCAGGCGGTGCGCTTCTACCGCACGCCCCGCGGCGGCCACGCCCGCTCGACCAACCGGCGCCTGCGCCGCAGCGACTCCCTGCTCACCGGCTACGAGGCCTTCCACCTGGTGGAGGAGCTGCTGACGCAGCCACTGCTCGTGATCGTCGCCGGCCGCCCCGGCAGCACGGGACAGCTGGAGGCCGGGATCGAGCTGCAGCGTCGCGCGCCAGCCGCCGAGGACTTGGTGGTCATCGAAGGCGCCGGGCACTACGAGATGTACGACGAGCCGCGATACGTGGACGAGGCCGCGGGCCACCTCGTGCCGTTCTTCCGCGCGCGGCTCTGACCCGCGCCCGCGGGAGCCGGCCGGGCTACTCCCCCGGCTGCCCCGCGTCCGTGACCGTCACGTCGGTGTGCACGAAGTTGAGGTAGGAGCGGGAGGCGGTGGGGCCGCGCTGGCCCTGGTAGCGGGAGGCGTACTCGCCGGATCCGTAGGGCTTCTCGGCGGGCGACGACAGGCGGAAGAAGCAGAGCTGGCCGATCTTCATCCCGGGCCAGAGCTTGATGGGCAGCGTCGCGACGTTCGACAGCTCGAGCGTGACGTGGCCGGAGAACCCGGGGTCGATGAAGCCGGCGGTGGAGTGCGTGAGGAGGCCGAGGCGGCCGAGCGAGCTCTTGCCCTCGAGGCGCGCGGCGACGTCGTCGGGCAGCGTGACCAGCTCGAACGTCGACCCCAGGACGAACTCGCCCGGGTGCAGGATGAACGGCTCCCCCGGCTTCGACTCGATGAGGCGCGTGAGCTCGGGCTGGTCCTCGGCGGGGTCGATGTAGGGGTACTTGTGGTTGTCGAACAGCCGGAAGAAGCGGTCGATGCGCACGTCGATGCTCGCGGGCTGCAGCATCCCGGGGTCGTACGGATCGAGGGCCACTCGTCCGGCGTCGAGCTCGGCGGTGATGTCACGGTCGGAGAGGAGCACGGCAGGAGCCTACCGGCGCGGGGTGGCGCCCGGCCGGACTCTTGCTAGGCTGTGGTCTCGACCCGGCTCCTGGCCGGTCGCGCGAGTGTAGTTCAATGGTAGAACTTCAGCTTCCCAAGCTGATAGCGCGGGTTCGATTCCCGTCACTCGCTCCATGTGAATGATTGAACCGATCGACAGCCCTACCAATCAAATGGTGGCGAATAGGGTCACAATCAGCGACGAACACTCACTGGCCGGAGTCTATGCTAACACGCCGTACACGCTTGCCTTTTAATTAAAGGGCAATCTACTTCTTCCTGAACAACCCCTTCTTTCTGCGGCTTAGCACGCCCAGCCTTACGAGTTTTTCGCTCTGAGTCGCGGTGAGGGCTTTCGGTTGCTTCGTGTGTACCTCGTCGAACCGATCACGTAGGGCGAGTTTGTATCCACGAGGAATTTCGCTAACAACGACGACAAGTTGAGCCGCCAAAACCGCATTCGACTGCATGCCAGTTTTCAGTAGTTCCATAGCGATCCCCACCATCGGCTCAACGCCCGGGCCCGGTGCGCCAAAGGGAACCGTAAGGAGGCGTCGTACCGCCGCGGCCCGATCGTCTACACGCGGTGCAAATAAAATGCGATCACGGAGATGTGCAGTCGCGACATCCCCGACTGAACTACGCGCATATGCTCGAAGGTGGTCTGTCGACCAGCCCAACGACTCCGCCTCAACCCACAGCAGGCCAGCTTCAGGGTCACTCGCGTGACTTGCATAAACTCGCATGGGCCGCAAGCTGACACGCCCTCGCCGCATGAGTGCAAGAACATCGTTTACAGCGGGCCTTGCCCCCAACCAATCAGCAACAAGTTCCGCCGCGGCACTTTCCGCGAAGTTCGAGACGTCCTCATAGGTACGAGCGGTACGACGACCCGCCCTCATGACGGCGGCAAACTCTAGTCGCGCAACGAGGGAGCTCTCGCTCAACGGCTGAAGCTCGAACGCGTCGGCAAGATGCCGGGCTGCGCCCAAAGACGAAGCGTCTAGTTGTCTTTGAAGCACCTCAAGGCCACTGGCCGAGAACGACCCAGCATGTGCTTCCTGCCAAAGGTCATCGGAAAGAAGCTTGTCAACCCTGCCAGCGCCCAGGACTGGCTCAAGCGCTCGCACGGCGCCGTATACGTCGTCAACTCTGCCCACTCCCCCTGCTCGGGCCCAGTTTTCCTGTCCGAGAAGCGCTTGCGCACCTTCCAACAATTCATTTATTTCTTCGGTCCCAGTGAGTAAAGATGCAATGATCTCAATGGCGCCTGATAGAGCAGATGTTCTCTCTCCCGCCTCGTCAAGGCGAAGGGCATCTAGCAGACGAACCAGGACTTCGTATAGTCCCGAAGTATCGCCAGAGGTTATATGAGCAACCCAGAAAGGAAGGTCCACACTGTCGGCTTGTTTGGCAGCCGCGAGAGCAATGGCGCTTCGCGTTACGCCTTCGTGCGCGCTCTCAATATGTTCTCGCACAACGCCTAGTACAATCGATCGCAAAGCGACGTCCGAAGTCGCTAGGGCAAAAGTCATTACCTTCAGCATGACGGCTGGCATCAATTCGCGATCTGCGGACGCCTCAACAAGCCTTGTAAGCCGCATCTCAGCAGCCGTAAAATCCATGCGCGCGGCAAGAATACGTGTGGCAGCGACTTCAGTGCCGCTTTCCTCCATACGTTCGAGCACGGCGGGCATGCAGGCATTCAGGACAGGCTCTAAGATTCGCTCATCAGCTTCGCGAACAATGTCATCGAGCAAGGCCTCATTACCCTCGTACATCGCATCCTGGACAAACCCCGCCAGCGCTTCGATGTCATGCGAACTCATTACTGCACCCCAGCGACACGCAGCGAGTAACGTCCCTGTATCTGTGCTGTGTCCAGCAACAAGATTTATCAGACTCTCGCTTTCCGCTGCCGCCAGGATGCGGACCGCACCGGGACTGGCCGCATGACGAAGATCGCGCTTCTTCTCAGCTGAAATTAGAGGCGCAACGAATCGTCGCGCTGGGGAACGAAGTTCTTCGTCGGGCACACCCTCTGACAATCGACTTGCTGCCTCCAGAACATTTCCGCGACCAGGCCCGACGGCGTTTTCTGCCATGCCAAGAAGTACCTCTATGCCGAGCAACCGGTCAGACGACGACGCGCTTGCGAACGACGCCAGGGTTGTTGTAACGGACTCTTCTTCCGCCATATCGACAGCCCGTGCCACGGCGTCGTTGTCAAACCGTTGTGAACCGCCGGGCTGCTGCAAGTAAAAAAGGTCCGGGCTAGGATCAATGACGTCTGTCACCGTGACTCGTTCAAGGTAACGTACGAGTTGCCGATGAAGCGAAGAAACGGCCGCCGCTTTTGCGCTAAGGGACTCCTTGTCGTGAACGTCCAAAATTAAATCACTAGGCCCCGCGCCGGTTTCAAAAGCATGGGCAGCACGTTTCGCATCCTCAGAAGCCGTGTCTTCGTTCCGAAGGGCTTGCAGTAGTGAAGGATGCTGAAGCAGACTACGCGCCACATCAGGAAATTCGATCTCCAACGTCGACAGCTGTGCGATCTCCAGTACCCTTTTGAGCCAATCGATACCGCGCGCTTCGGCAACTCGACAGCTCGTTGCAAATCCATTCAACAGGGCTTTAACTCGGCGCGGACTTCGAACATGAGCTGGGATCAGGACATAGACCACCGCCTCGAGTAGATCATTAGAACCATGTTCGCGAATTTGATTCCACAATCCGCCCTTATTGGCCACGAGGTCCCTTGCGAACCCAGTTAGCGCTCGCTCACGGAGCGGGGGTAGCGAAAACTGATACTGAAAAATCTTCTCAAGGAAGGCCCCGGAGGTGCTGTAGTACGGCTCCGCTGCGCGTGTCGGAGTGACTTGGCGCAACCCATCATCTAAGGCTGCTTCGAGAACTAACCGGTCCGCGGCAACAACAAATGCGGCATCTGGCTCATCTAGGAATGTCTTCAGGCTAATGAGAGTCGAAACAACGTCGTTAGGAGCACAGCGGTCAAGTTCATCCACAAAGAAAACCAACCTTTGCGCGCCGAACTTCTTTTTTGCTTCTTTGATTAGTTCCCGAAAGGTTTCTGCAAATTGCTCATCTGAGCTCGGGGCACTCGATTCAACGGTAAGATTGGCGCCATCTACAATTTTGAGGGACGTCATGAGGGTCAGCACAACGGTCCCAAGAGTGAGCAGCGATTTGGGTAGGTTGTTCCAGAAGTCGTCAAAAAACTGATCTTTTGCAATACTTGCCAGAGATATCACGGCTGCCCATCCAGTGGCGACTGCAACGCTGAACAAGAATATGAGCACTAAGGAGCGCCAGTGCCGCAGTAGAAAAGCTATCCAATCCAGGCGAACTTCGCGACGCGTCTCGTAAAGACCTTGCATAAATTTCTTATTGCTCTCGAGTGAAAGAGATCGCGCGGCGGAACTAATGAAGTTGCGCTTAAGCGAGTCTCCCCCATACTTCCATGCGTCGTAACGCACAAGTTTGACGGTGTCGTCCGCTTTGAGTCGTTCGCTCATCAAGCGGTAGATACTAGACTTCCCTGATCCCCAAGGTCCGTATAACGCGACGTTGAGCGGCGTCTGGCCGGCTCCGAGCACTTCGACTATGCGCCCCGCGATGGCATCGTGCTCGAACTCATCTCCCTCGACAGTGGCAACAGCGCTGTCATCAATAAGATCATCGGGCCGCAAAAAAGCCTCTATAGGGGAAGACATAGTGCTCCTTAATATCACCGCTTTTCGTCTGAGCCGGTAGCCCCCATCTGGGGGCTATTCAATCGCTGGTCGTCACTGCGCGACTTTTCCGGCGCGTCGATAATCCCATGCCCGTCACCCGCGCCTTGTCATCGTGGATGAACGGATGTCATCTGGGGTCAACTTGCAGCGCAGGAGTGGGCCGTGCCTACCGCACCGGCCGATCGAACCCTCCTCGATCAAGGCAGCAGCAATGATCTGACCTACTACCAGGCAATATTGCCGTCCTACTTTGTGCAGATCGCTGTAGGCGCGGAGGGCCCCGACAGGGGGCCGCCGCGGCAAGTGGGCCGAAGGCCCTGTTCGATTGCAGCGCTTACCTCGTACTGCATCCACGCCTATGCCGGGTGTTGTGTGGACGTACCGCGAGCGGTACACCGCCGCTTTTCCACGCAGGCGACGGCGCCCCACCTTCACAGCTGGCCACCGCCCCCGCAACGCGATACACGGACCCGCCCCAGCCGAACGGAGACCCATGACCATCGAAGACTGGACGCAGACCCTCACCGCGGGGCCGCTCCTCCTGATCGCCGCGGGCGCCATCGCCGTGCTGCTGCTCCTGATCATCACACTGCGTATCCACGCGTTCGTCGCGCTGATCCTCGTCAGCCTCGCGACCGCGTTCGCCACCGGGATCCCGACGTCGCAGATCGTCACCGTGCTCGTCGGCAGCTTCGGCTCCACGCTCGGCACCGTCGCGCTGCTCGTGGGGCTCGGCGCGATGCTCGGCCGCCTGGTCGAGACCAGCGGCGGCGCGAAGACGCTGGCCGACACGCTGATCCGGATCTTCGGCGAGAAGCGCGCCCCGTTCGCGCTCGGGGTCGCGTCGCTGATCTTCGGCTTCCCGATCTTCTTCGACGCCGGGCTCGTCGTGATGCTGCCCATCGTCTTCTCGGTCGCGCGTCGCCTCGGCGGCGGCGTGCTCCGCTACGGCCTCCCCGCGGCCGGCGCCTTCTCGGTCATGCACATCTTCGTGCCGCCGCACCCCGGGCCCGTCGCGGCGAGCGAATTCTTCGGCGCGAACGTCGGCATCGTCATCATCGTCGGCCTCGTCGCCGCGATCCCCACCTGGTATGTCACCGCGTACCTCTACGGCCTGTGGGTCGGCAAGAAGTTCGTGCTGCCGATCCCCTCGCTCATGGGCGAGGCGGACGCGCACGCCGAGTCGAACCCCCCGAAGTTCGGCACCGTCCTCGCCGTGCTGCTGCTCCCGCTGCTCCTCATCTTCCTGAACACCGGCCTCAACGCGGCGTCCACCGGCGGGATCCTGCCCGAGGGCACGAGCGACCAGGCCTGGTACCAGATCCTCCGCACCATCGGCGAGACGCCCGTCGCGCTCCTCATCGCGCTGCTGTTCGCGGCGTTCGTGCTCGGGCGCCGCCGCGGGATCGACAAGACCGCGCTCGAGAAGACGCTCGAGTCGGCGCTCGGCCCGGTGTGCTCGGTGATCCTCATCACCGGCGCCGGCGGCATGTTCGGCGGCGTCCTCCGCACCAGCGGCATCGGCGACGCCCTCGCCGACGTGCTCGGCGACCTCGGCATCCCGATCATCTTGGCCGGGTTCCTCATCGCGGCCATCCTCCGCATCGCGCAGGGGTCCGCGACCGTTGCGCTCACGACCGCCGCGGGCCTCGTCTCCCCGGCGATCCTCGCGGGCGACTACAACGCGTTCCAGGTCGCGGCGCTCGTCGTGGCGGTGGCCGGCGGATCCGTGGTCGCGAGCCACGTGAACGACTCCGGCTTCTGGCTCGTCGGCCGCTTCTTCGAGATGGACGTGAAGACGACCCTGAAGACCTGGACCGTGATGGAGACCACCATCGGCGTGATGGGCTTCGCGATCGCGACGGCGGTGTTCGGGGTGGCGTCGCTGGTCTAGGCGCGACCCTCGCCCGCGGCCCCGCGGCGCGTCCACGTCTCGCCGACTCGGTCGTACAGGATGCGCGCGTGCCGCCGGTCGGGCGAGCCCTGCCAGAACTCCACGTGCACGGGACGGATGCGCCACAGCGCCCAGTCGCCCGGCTCCACGTCGGCGCGGGCGGCCGCGGAGCGCGCGGCGAGATCGGCCGCGCTCTCCTCCGCGGTGGCCTCCACGACGGACCCGCGCACCCGCACCGCCCGCACGATGGGCTGCCACCAGAAGGCGAGCGCCGCGGCCGGGGCCGCCGCGAGCTGCGCGCCCTTGGCCGAGGAGCGCGTGCTGGCGAAGGCCCAGCCGCGGGGCGAGACGTCCTTGAGGATCAGGGTGCGCGCGTCGGGCAGGCCGTCGGCGTCGACCGTCGCGAGCGTCGCGGCGTGCGGCTCGGGCACGCCCGCGTCGGCGGCGGCGGTGACCCAGTCGCGGAAGAGATCGTCGGGGTCCTCGGGCAGGGCGTCGAGGTCGAGCTGGGGGGCGGATCCGGTGAGCGAGGGCTGGGCGCGGAGCCAGCGGGCGAAGTCGTCGGAGGTCATGGATCCATCTTCGCGAGACGGCGCCCGCAGCGAAACGGGTTGCGCAGAGCGGGTTCCCTCAGGTCGGATCCGGCGCCGGCTGGCACCTCGGGCACCACCACGCCCGCCGCCCGCGCTCGCTCGTGCCGCCCGGATCGTCGAGGCCGAGCACCGTCGTCCCGCAGCGCAGGCACGGTCGGCCCGCGCGGCCGACCACCCAGTGCGTGCGGCCGCGGCGGGGATCGCCCGTCGTGATCTGGTACGCGGCCGGCACCGTCGCCGAGTGCCGCAGCGAGCGGGCGGCGAGGTCGACCAGCGGCGGGAGGTCCACGTCGCGGACCCGGGTCGCCGGGTGCACGCCGCGCAGGAAGCCGACCTCGTTGACCCACAGGTTGCCGAGGCCCGCCATCGGGCGCTGGTCGAGGAGGGCCGCGCGGATCGCGTCGTCGGGGCGGGTTGCGAGGCGGGACACGGCGAGCGCCGGATCCCAGTCGTCGCGCAGCGGGTCCGGCCCGAGGTGGCCGATGGCCGCGCGCTCGTCGCGGGTGGGGATCAGCTCGACCACCGGCAGGTCGACGCCCCAGAGCGTGCGGCCGTCGTCGAGACGGAGGCGCACGCGCACCTGGTGCTGGATCCGCTGCGGCACGCGCTTGCCCGGACCGGTGACCGTCCACGAGCCCTGCATGCGGAGGTGCGTGTGGAGGGTGGAGGCGTCGTCGAGCCGCATGAGCAGGTGCTTGCCGTGCGTGTCGAAGCCGGTGATGCGCCGCCCGCCGAGCCGCGCACCCGCCCGCGCGCCGGACCGCAGCTCCCCGTCGGCGATGAGCGCGCCGCCGACCTGCGCGCGGAGGCGTGCCGCGAGGACGAAGACGGAGTCACCCTCGGGCATGGGTCGACGGTAGCGGGGGCCGCCGACAGGGGGTCAGGCGACGGCGTCCGGCCCGAACGACCGGGCCAGGTCGCGGGTCTCTGCCGCGTACCGCCGGGTGCCGCGGACCTGCCGCACCATGGCCGGCGTCATCACCAGGACGAACACCGCGAACACCCCGAGCAGGATCATCAGCCACGTCTCGAGATCGCCGCCGACCAGCACGGGGACGAACATCGCCATGACGATGCAGAGGGTCTGCACGAGGAGGAACGGCTGCAGGACGAACGACACCGCTGCCAGCCGAGCCGCGCGCCACTCGAGCTCGGGCTCGAGGGGCTCGTCCCGCCCCTGTGAGCGTCGGGCGACCACGCGCTGTTCCGCCCGGGGGAGGTCGCTGATCACAGACCCGGTGCTGAGCAGGGCCGGCATGGTCACGATCAGGCAGGTGATGCCCGCGGCCAGGAACGAGAGGGACCAGATCATCGTCCCCGTCTGCAGCAGCGCGTCGTCGCCGTCGCGGGGGAAGAGCACCCCGACGAGGATCGAGCCGGCCAGCACGACGACGAAGGCTGCCACGATCAGGCGGCGCTTGCGGCGGATGTCGCGCGGCGTCCAGTCGAGGTCGGGGGTGAGCGCCTCGCCGAGATCGCGGCTGCCCGCGGCGGCCCGGGCGGCGCGGGCGAGACGCGCACGGCGACCGAGGATCCCACTGGTCGCGACCGCTCCGACGGCGCCGAGCAGGAACCCGAGGCCCACGAGGAACGGCACGCCCGCGATCGCGGAGGCGACGGCGTGCACGGCCGCGGTGAGCGCGGTGACGGCCAGCCACCCGGCCAAGCGCACGGGGCGGGCCGGACGTGCATCGCGGAGCAGGTCGTCGGCGGGGCGCTGGGTCTCGATCAGGCCGATCATCGGCGCGAAGCCGAGGACCACGAGTCCTGAGATGATCTGCGGCAGGACGGCCGCCGCATCCCGATCGGAGTGGACGGCAGCCGACCACAGGCCGACGCCGTAGAGCACGGCCATCCCCGCCCCGAGCGCCGCGAGGAGCACGCCGAGGAGCACGCGACCACGGAGCCCGCCCTCGTCGCCGGTCGTCGACGCGGTGGCGGCGGTCGAGTCCGTGCCGGGGATGCTCATCTGCTCACCGTAGGCGCGTGAGGCGGCGCGGTCTGGCCCCGGTCCGGGGCGGCTTCCGGACACGGGACCCGGAGCATCGTGCGCGAGGACCGCGTCAAGACGCGGTGACGCCGTCCGCATCCGCGCCGACCCGCGCGAGCTCCCGCGTCGACGCGGCGTAGCGGCCGCGACGGCGGACGTCCATGACGGCGTACGGGATGAACGCGACGAAGAGGACGGCTAGGACGATCGCGATGACGAGGAGCGGACCGTCGGCGTCGAGCCGGACGAAGGTCATCACCGCCGCGACGGCGATGAGCGATGACGTCGTGAGCTGGAACCGCTGGGTGATCACGGAGACCGCGGCCAGGCGAGCGGCCCGTCGCTCCAGGCGCGGGGCGAGCGGATCGCCCTTGCCCGAGGTCCGGCGGCCGACGGCCTTGCGCTCGGCCGGGCTGAGGTCGCGCACGATGGGCGCCGCCGCCGCCTGCGCGGGGTAGGACACCACGGCGCACGTCAGCGCCGACGCCGTGAAGGCCAGCTGGAGGACGATCGGCCAGACCTCCGCGAGGCCCTCGTCGAGCTCGTCGGCGAACGCGACGGCGACGGCGGCCGCCGCGAGGCCCGCGAGCAAGCCGACCACCACGATCCTGCGCACCTTGCGGCGGACCACCGCGGGCGTCCAGTCGAGGTCGGGCGTCGGACCGGCGCCGCTCGCCCCCGCCTCGGCCTCGCTCGTCTCGGACCGGAGGCGCGTGCGGTGCCCCAGCAGCCAGCTGGTCGCGGACATGCCGACGAGCCCGAGGAGGAAGCCGATGGTGATCCACGCAGACAGACCAGCGATCACGCCCGCGACCGTCGCGACGATCGCGAGCGCACCGGTGATCCCGCTCACGACCAGGAGCGCGACGGGCCGCCGCCCCTCCGTCGCGGGACCCACGGCCCGATGCACCTCGACCTGGCCGACGGAGAGCGCGAGGCTCAGGGCTACGAGGCCCACGGTCGTCTGCACGGCCAGCGCGACGAACAACGGGTCATCGACGTCGGCCTGGATCGCGCTCCAGAACCCGGCACCGAGCAGCACGGCCGTTCCCGCGGTCAAGAGCGCGAGGAGGGCGGCGAGCCAGCGGCGTCGCCCGACCGGACGTCCCGTCGTCGCGCGGGGTGGTGCTGCATCCGTTCCACGTGTGCTCACTCCCCGACGCTATCGGCCGGGATCCGGATCGCCGCCTCCCCAGGACAGGGCGCACGTCACGCGGGCCGGACGTCAGCCGAGCGGATCGCCCGTCGGTGCCGGCCAGCGCTCGGCCTCCACGGCACCTGGCCGTCGCGAGGCGGCGAGCGCGATCACGGCCTCGTCGCCGGAGTACCGCATCAGCAGCGCGTAGATCGAGCCGAGGTACCCCGCTGCGACCACGACGACGAACGCCAGCCCGATGGCGACGGCGGTGAGGGCCAACACCGCGTCGGGCGGCACGACGCGCGATGCGCCCAGCGCGAGAAGGGCAGCGCCCGCGAGGATCAGCACGATGCCGACGGAGCTGAAGGGCTCGCCGATGCGGCACGCACGTGCGAGACGCGCGGCGCGCCACTCGTGATCGGGTTCCAGGGGCGAGCCCGTGCCGCGGATCCGGAGGAGGACCCGCTTCTGATCCGGCCGGTCGAGGTCGAGGACGAGCGGCCGCAGGATCCGGCTGGCCGGGAACACGACCACCATGCTCGCGACCCCCGCCACGACGGCAGCCGCTCCGACGCTGATCAGCGCGCCGGTCACGGGCAGGTCCGTGTCGCCGCCGGCAGCAGAGGTCGACTGCACCGCAGCGCCCACCACGATGACGAGCACGCCCAGCCCGGCGACCCCGAGGACGCGCGCGAGGATCGCGCGCCGGTCCCAGGGGATGTCCGCGGGGAACGGCTGCCCGTCCCGCAGACCGTCGCGGAGCTCCCGGGCGCCGCCGCCGGCACGCAGGCCGAGGATCCAGCTGGCCGCGCCGACCCCCACGGTCCCGGCGAGCGCCCCCGCGATGTGCGCCACGGGCAGGCCGACGACGGCGGAGACGATCGCGGACACGACAGCCAGGAGGGCGGCGAGCCCCGCCACCAGCGCCGGCGTCTCGAGGCCCAGGATGGTGGCATCCGGCGTCACACCCAGGGCGCGGCGGATCGCGTCGCCCCGCGTCGGCAGCCCGATCAGGGCCGCCAGGAGCACCGACGCCGCCGCGGACACGACCCACGACCGCACGCCGTCCGCGCCGACGGCACCGGAGACGACGGCGATGAGCCCCTGCGCGACGAGCGCGAGGGTGCCGAGCAGCAGGATCACGAACGCGGCCACCACCACGGGGGTCCCGGGCCTCGCGCTCGTGGAGGACGAGGGGACGCGGGGTGGATGCATGGGCCGACGGTAGCGGTCGGGGACCCTCCGGCGAGCGGACTCCCCGAAGGCGGCGTGAACTGCACCTGGACGCTCCGCGACCATCGGCGCGTGCCCCGTTCCGGTCACCCGCGAGGGAGCACACTCGACGCACCCGATCCCCGCGTCACGTCCCGAGCAGCAGGAGCACAGGAGCCCACCCATGAAGATCACCGGCCGCACCGTCCTCATCACCGGCAGCACCTCGGGCATCGGCCGCGGGCTCGCCGAGCGGTTCCACGCCGCGGGCAACCGCGTCGTCATCGCGGGCCGCCGCCGCGAGCTGCTCGACGAGATCACCGCGCAGCACGACGGCATGGCCTCGGTCGTGCTCGACGTCGCCGACCCCGCCTCCATCACGGCCGCGCGCGACGAGCTCGCCGCGAGCCACCCGGACCTCGACGTCGTGATCACGATGGCCGGCATCATGCGGGCCGAGGACCTCCGCGATCCCGCGCACCAGGCCACCGCCGAGGCCATCGTCACGACGAACCTGCTCGGCACGATCCGCACCGTCGACGCGTTCCTGCCCGGCCTCCTCGCGAGCGACGAGGCCACGCTCATGACCGTCTCGTCCGGCCTCGCGTTCGTCCCGCTGCCGGCCACGCCCACCTACTCCGCCACCAAGGCCGCCGTGCACTCGTACACGCAGAGCCTCCGCGCGCAGCTCGACGGCACGTCCGTCGAGGTGGTCGAGCTGGTGCCGCCCAAGGTGCAGACCGCGCTCATGCCCGGCCAGCAGGACGCGGGCGACGCGATGCCGCTCGAGGACTTCCTCGACGAGGTCATGGGGATCCTCCAGGCGCGCCCGGAGGACGAGGAGATCCTCGTGCAGGACGTGCACGGCCTCCGCTTCGCCGAGCGCGACAGCCGTCACGACGAGATGCTCGCGCTGCTCAGCGGGCGCTGACCCGCCGGGTCGCCTGCTGACCCGGTCGGGTGCGCACCCGCCCGCCTAGGCTCGATCCATGTCGACGACGATGCCGCCCGCTCCCGCCCGCACCGCCGACGGAGACGACGCCCGCCCCATCCGCTTCGGCGTGATCGGCGCCGCCGGCATCGCGACCTCCGTCGTCCCCGACATGCTGCTCGTGCCCGGCATCGAGGTCGTCGCCGTGCACTCCCGCTCCCGCGCGAGCTCCGCGGCGCTGGCCGAAGCGCACGGCATCGCGCGGATCCACGACACCCTCGACGCGCTCCTCGCCGACCCCGAGGTGGACGCCGTCTACGTCGCCACCCCGCACACCCTCCACCGGTCGCAGGCCGAGGCCGCCCTCCGCGCCGGGAAGCACGTGGTCGGCGAGAAGCCCGCCACCACCACGGCCGCCGACACCCGCGCGCTCGTCGAGCTCGCCCGCGCGGAGGGCCTGCTGTTCCTCGAGGCGCTCTGGATGGCCTTCTCCCCCGGCTACCTCGCCGTGCGCCAGGCGATCGCGGACGGCCGCATCGGGGATCCGCGCGCCATCTCCGTGGCCTTCGGCTTCGTCACCGACGGGACGGGCCGCCTCTGGGACCCGGAGGTCGGCGGCGGCACGCTGCTCGACATGGGCGTCTACCCGCTCGCCTTCGCGCACGGCCTGTTCGGCACGCCCTCGTCCGTCTCCGCGGTCGGCACCGTGATCGACGGCGGCGTCGACACCGAGGTCGCGATCCTGCTCGGCTGGCCCGACGGCCGCCACGCAACCCTCGCCTGCTCGCTCGTCGCGGCGCTCCCCACCGGCGCGACCGTCAGCGGCACGGCCGGCCGCATCGAGGTGGATCCGCTCTTCCTCGCCTCCCGCGCGCTCACGGTCGTGCCCGCCGACGGGGATCCCGAGCGGCAGGAGCACGCGATCGAGGGCCGCGGCTACGTGCCCATGTTCCGGGCGGCCCGCGACGCGATCCGCGCGGGCGCCGTCGAGTGCGCGGAGATGCCGCACGCGGAGTCCGTCGCCCTCGCCGAGCTGATGGACGGGATCCTCGCGGACATCGGCGCGCGCTGACGGACGGCCGGCCGGGAGGCGCCCGGAGTCGTCCGTCCGGGGAGCCGTCAGAAGACGGTCGTTAGGGTCGATGGGGAGGCACGCGCCTCCCCCTGCGGCACGTCGACGGAGACGATCCGACCGGAACGACCCCGAAGGAGAACACCATGACGCACGTCCTCGTGCTCGTCGGCAGCCTGCGCGCCGGCTCCACCAACCAGCAGATCGCCGAGGCGGCGGTGCGCCACGCCCCCGAGGGCGTGACCCTCGAGATCCACGCCGGCCTCGACCGGCTCCCCTTCTACAACGAGGACATCGACGTCGAGGGATCCGTGCCCGCCGATGCCGTCCGCTTCCGCGACGCGATCGCCGCCGCGGACGCGCTCCTCGTGATCACGCCCGAGTACAACGGCACGATGCCCGCGGTGCTCAAGAACGCCATCGACTGGGCGTCGCGTCCGTTCGGCGCATCCGCCCTCGCGGGGAAGCCGACCGCGGTGATCGGCAGCGCCTTCGGCCAGTACGGCGGCGTCTGGGCGCAGGACGAGGCCCGCAAGTCGCTCGGCATCGCCGGCGCGCACGTGCTCGAGGACGTGAAGATGGCCGTCCCCGAGTCGGTCGTGCGGTTCGCCGAGCGCCACCCGGCGGACGACGCCGAGGTCGTGGAGAAGCTCAGCCAGGTGCTCGACGCCGTGCGCTCCTCGGCGACCGCCGCCTGAGCCCACCCGCCGACCCGGGCCGAGAGCCCCGAGCACGACGACGGCCGCGCCCCCTCGGGGACGCGGCCGTCGTCGTGCGTGCGGAGAGGCTACGGCTTCAGCACCACCTTGATGCAGCCGTCCTCCTTCTTCTGGAAGATCTCGTACATGTGCGCGGCCTCGCTGAGCGGCACGGAGTGCGTGACGAGGTCCAGGACGCCCAGCGGGTCGGACGGGTCCTCGACGAGGGGCAGCAGGTCCTCGATCCAGTACTGGACGTTGCACTGGCCCATGCGGATCGCGATCTGCTTGTCGAAGAGCGACTTCATGGGCAGCGGGTCGGCCTCGCCGCCGTAGACGCCCGAGATGGAGACGGTGCCGCCGCGGCGGACCGCGTCGAACGCCGTGTGCAGCGCGGCGAGGCGGTCGACGCTCGCGACGTCCATGACCTTCTTCGCGATGCCGTCGGGCAGCAGGCCCGCGGCCTTCTGCGCGAACGAGGCGGCGGGGCTGCCGTGCGCCTCCATGCCGACGGCCTCGACCATGGCGTCGGGCCCGCGGCCGTCGACCATCTCGCGCAGCTTGTCGGCCACGTCGTCGGTGAGGTCGAGGGTCTCGACGCCGTGGCGCTCGGCCATGGCGCGGCGCTCGGGGACGGGATCCACCGCGATGACGCGGTAGCCGAGGTGCTTGCCGATGCGGGCCGCGAACTGGCCGACGGGGCCGAGGCCCATCACGCCGAGCGTCCCGCCCTCGGGCACGTTCGCGTACTGCACGCCCTGCCAGGCGGTGGGGAGGATGTCGCTGAGGAAGAGGTAGCGCTCGTCCGGCAGCTCGGAGTTCACGACGATGGCGTTCACGTCGGCGAGCGGCATGCGGAGGCGCTCGGCCTGGCCGCCGGGGATGGATCCGTACATCTCGCTGAAGCCGTAGAGCGCGGCGCCGCTGCCCTGCGCCTTCACCTGCGTGGTCTCGCACTGCGTGAACAGGCCCTTGTCGCACATGAAGCAGTCGTGGCAGGCGATGACGAACGGGACGACGACGCGGTCGCCGACCTTGAGCTTCGTGACGGCGCTGCCGACCTGCTCGACGACGCCCATGTTCTCGTGCCCGAGCACGTCGTCCTTCTCGAGGAACGGTCCGAAGACCTCGTAGAGGTGGAGGTCGGATCCGCAGATCGCGGTCGACGTGATGCGGATCACGGCGTCGGTGTCCTGCTCGATCACGGGGTCGGCGACCTCCTTGACCTCGACGTCGTGGATGCCCTGCCAGGTGAGTGCCTTCATGGTGCTCCTTCTGCTCTCGGGCGCGGATCCTCGTGGGACACGCGCTCCTCCAGACAACGCCCTGCCGGCCTGTCCGCCAAGCGAAGGCCAGAAGTCACCCAGGGAGCGCGGACGCCCGGGCGCGGCGGACCGGAGGCGGATGGCGCGGCGGGCGGCGGCTCAGACGATCCGCCCCGGGGAGTCGGTCGTCCACGACACGACCGGACCGGGGCGGATCTGGAGGGCCGGTGACGACGGTCCGGACTGCATAGGAGGACTCTCGACAATCCTCAAGCGCCCGAGCCCGCGGCGGCCTCGTGCGGACAGTGTGCTCCTCGGGCGGGGAAATGCGCCAGCCCCCGACCATGACTCCCGGCGGACCCGCGGGAACGGCGGGGCTCAGACGTCCCAGCCGTGGGCGCGCTGCGCCTCGCGGAGCGCCTCGGCTGCCTCGTGCTCGGCGTAGGGCAGGCGGTCCCAGTGGATGCCGGCGGCGGAGATCCAGCCGAGCTCGGCGAGCGCGACCGCGAGGTCCTCGATGTAGGCGGCGACGGCGTCGTCGGCGCCGTGGATCGCGTCGCCCGTGATGGACCAGCCGAAGTAGCCGGCCACGAAGCGCGCCTGCTCGGTGGGGCTGCGGCCGGGACCCGCGCGGCGCGCGGGGAGGGACTCGCTCGCGGAGGACTGGACGAGGTCACCCGTGTCGTCGGTCCCTGTGTCCTGCATCGCGTCCCCCCTCGAGGTGACGCCCCCGCGTGACCCGTGCCCCACGATGCCAGCCGCGCGGACGCCACCCCAATGGGCCGGCGGGGGTTGACACGCGCGAGCGTCCGCACCTAGGGGCGACGGTGCACCCAGGGACGGGGTGATGCGGAAGCGGTGGGGGTCAGCGCGCGTCGTCGCGCGGCTCGTCCTCGGGGGGCTCCCGCATGATCAGCAGGCCGCCGGGGCTGTTCGCCGTGGTCATGAGCGCATCCACCCACTTGCGGTTGATGGGCGGCACGCGGCTGCCGTGGTACTTGAACACCAGCGGCAGCGAGTTGTGCATCCATATGGTCGTGCGCCCGTCGCCCACCTCCACGTCGTCGCGCCAGGAGAAGTAGAAGTTCTCCCCGCGGCGCAGCTTCGCGCCGATGACGAGCTGCAGGTGCGCGAGCAGGCGGTCGTCGAACTCCGCCGTCAGCGTCGAGTCGTACTTGAACGTGCCCATGATCGATCCCGTGTCCCCCTCATGAGCTCTCGGGCCCCGCGCCGACGGAGAGGGGGCCAGAGAGCGGCGCTGAGCTTCGGCCGTGCCCACCCACTATGCCAGCGTTGCCGCTCGGGATCGCTTCGTCCGGAAGGCGGATCGGCATGTGGTAATGGGCCGGCCCTGGGGAGGGCGTCGCGGCCCGCCTGCGCAGGGGCCGTGCGGATCCGGCCGGCCCGGTCGCCGCGCGCCGACGGTCGTAGGGTCGGGACATGACTGATTCCACGTACACCGCACAGCTGGTCGGCCCCGACGGCACGGAGGAGACCGAGGTCGAGTTCCTCAACGGCGAGCCCGTGAAGAGCTTCGTCCGCGCCACCTCGCTGAAGGAGGAGGAGGTCGTGTGGGAGCTCGACTCCGACGCCGACGGCTACGTCTACCGTCCCGCCGGCATCCCGGGAGCCGACTACTCCTGAGCCGCGGGGCCGTCGCGCTCCCCTAGCTCCACACGATCGGCAGGCAGCAGAGGACGCTGACCGCGAGCGCACCGAAGGACGCGAGCGTCCACGGCAGGACGGGCTGGGCGAAAAGCTTCGCCCGGCCCCAACCGTGCTCGCGGGCCCCCTTGATCGCGCCGATCACCTGCAGCACCATCCCGACGGCGAGGGCCGCGAGGGCCACGTACAGGAGCGCGGTGGTCGTGCCGTCGGTCATCACACCGTGGACGCTACCGGTGCGCTCGCGCCTCGGCCGACCCCCGTCCGGCCGGGCCGACCAGCCCCCGCCGTAGGATCGAGGCCCAGCGTCCACGTGAGGATCCCCGCATGAGCACCAGCCCGTCCACGCCCGCGACCGACACGGCCGCGATCGCCCGCATCATCGACCACACGCTCCTGAAGCCCGAGGCCACGCGCGACGACGTCGCCGCGCTCGTCGCCGAGGCCGTGGAGCTCGGCACCTACTCGGTGTGCGTCTCGCCCTCGATGCTCCCGCTCGAGCTGCCCGCGGGATCCGACCTCAAGATCGCGGTCGTCTGCGGCTTCCCGAGCGGCAAGCACCACAGCGAGGTCAAGGCCGCCGAGGCCGCGCTCTCGATCCGCCAGGGCGCCGACGAGGTCGACATGGTCATCGACGTGGGCGCCGCCCGCGAGGGCCGCTTCGCCGACGTCGAGGCCGACATCCGCGCCGTGCGCGAGGCCGTGCCCGCGCCGGCCGTGCTCAAGGTGATCATCGAGTCCGCCGCGCTCGACGACGACCAGATCGTGGCCGTCTGCCAGGCGGCCGTCGCCGCGGGGGCCGACTTCGTCAAGACCTCCACGGGCTTCCACCCCACCGGCGGCGCCACCGTCCACGCGGTCGAGCTGATGAGCCGCACGGTCGACGGCAAGGCGGGCGTCAAGGCGTCCGGCGGGATCCGCACCTACGAGACCGCCGTGCAGATGATCGAGGCCGGGGCCACCCGCCTCGGCGTCTCGGGCAGCGCGGTCGTGCTCGCCGGGCCCGTGCAGACGCCCGAGAACGGCGCGCTCGGATCGAGCGGCTACTGATGCCCGCGGACCGTCGCGCGCACCTCGCGGACCTCGGCCGCTTCATCCAGGCCTCCCCCTCGTCGTTCCACGCCGCGGAGGAGGGCGCCCGCCGTCTCGAGGCCGCGGGCTTCGCGCGCCTCGACGAGCGCAACGCGTGGCCGACCGGCGCGGGTCGACGGTTCATCGTCCGGGACGGCGCGCTCCTCGCGTGGATCCATCCCGCCGGCGCGCACGCCACCACGCCCTTCCGCGTGCTCGGCGCCCACACCGACTCCCCCGGCTTCAAGCTCAAGCCGAAGCCCACCATCGGATCCGACGGCTGGCTCCAGGCCGGCGTCGAGGTCTACGGCGGCCCGCTCATCAACTCCTGGCTCGACCGCGACCTCGAGCTGGCCGGCCGCCTCGTGATGCGCGACGGATCCCGCCACCTCGTCCGCACCGGCCCGCTCCTGCGCTTCCCGCAGCTCGCCGTGCACCTCGACCGCGGCGTCAACACCGAGGGGCTCCGGCTGGATCCGCAGCGGCACATGTCCCCGATCCTCGGCACGGGCTCCCCCGCCGACGCCGACGTGCTCGGCCACCTCGCGGGTCTGGCGGGCGTCGCCGCCGACGACGTGCTCGGCTACGACGTGGGCGTCGCCGACACGCAGGCGCCCGGATCCCTCGGCCTCGCGGGCGAGCTCTTCGCCGCCGGCCGCATGGACAACCTCAGCTCCGTGCACGCGGGCCTCGCCGCCCTGCTCGAGCTCGCCGCCACCGCGGACGACGACCCGGACGCGCCCATCGCCGTGCTCGCCGCCTTCGACCACGAGGAGGTCGGATCCGCGACCCCGTCGGGCGCCGCCGGCCCCATCCTCGAGGACGTGCTCGGTCGCATCTCCGGCGGCCTCGACGCCACGTCCGAGGAGCGCCGCCGCGCGTTCGCCTCCTCCTGGTGCCTCTCCGCCGACGCCGGCCACGCCGTGCACCCCAACTACCCGGACCGCCACGACCCGGCGAACCGGCCGGTGCCGAACGGCGGCCCGCTGCTGAAGATCAACGCGAACCAGCGCTACGCGACCGACGGCGTGGGTGCGCGCGAGTGGGCGCTGGCCTGCGAGCGCGCCGGCGTCCCGTATCAGGAGTTCGTCTCCAGCAACGCGGTGCCGTGCGGCTCGACCATCGGGCCCATCACGGCCACGCGGCTCGGGATCCGCACGGTCGACGTCGGGATCCCGCTGCTCTCGATGCACTCGGCCCGCGAGCTGTGCGGCGCCGACGACCCGGGACACCTCGCCGCCGCGGCCGCCGCGTTCCTCCGCCCGGCCGCCTGACGCCGGACCGGCGCACCGGAACGCACCACGCGCACGACACGAGGGCCCGACGCGATCCGCACCGGGCCCTCGCTCGTGCAGCGGGGATCAGCCCCCGTACGACGCCAGCAGCGCGCGCATCTTGGTGAGCTGGTCGCCCTGCGACGCCGACATGGCGCCCGCCAGCTCGAGCGCCTCCGTCGAGGTGCCGAGCTGCGCCTCCCCGTCGGCCAGCGCGATCGCGGCCTGGTGCCGGGCGATCATCCCCTGAAGGAAGAGCCGGCCCGCGTCCGTGCCGCTCGACGCCTTGAGCACCTGCAGCTCGGAGTCGAACGCGGTGTCGCTCATGGCCTCGATGTCGGCCTCGGACGCGGCGCCGCTCGCGGTGCCGCCGGCGCTGCCGTCCTCGGATCCGCTGCTGGCCGAGACCCCGCCCGCCTCGTCGTGGTCCTCGGTGCCGGTGGCGCCGGATCCGCCCTCCTCGCCCGACCACTCCTCGGCGAGCTGCGCGAGCGTCCTGGCCTGCGGGCCCTGCTCGTCGCGGATCTGCGCGGCCAACTCCTGCGCACCCGGCGGCAGGTCGCGCACCTGCAGCGCGGCCACGGCGAGCTCGACGGATCCGGCGGCGTGGTCGCCCATCTCCTCGGCGAAGGAGAGGTCGGCGCGGTTCCAGCCCTGCGACTCCGTCTCGGAGGGCGCGGCCGCGTCGGCGCTGGGGCTGGCGGCATCCTCGGGCGTGCGCGGGGGCGTCGAGCAGCCGGCGAGCGCGGCGGCGATGACGAGGGCGGTCGTGGCGGCGGCGATGCGGTTGCGGTATCCCATGCGACGATCCTCCTCCACGGCGCGGCGTCGGAGGGGCCGACGATAGGTTCTCCCCATGCCCGAGATCGTCGACCTGCCGCACCCCGGCGTCACCCTCGAGTTCGGCGCACCCGGCAGCCCCGTGGTCGTGCTCGTCCACGACGACCACGGCCGCCTCCCCTGGCTCGACCAGTACGCCCTCGCGCTCGCCCGCACGGGCTTCCACGTGCTCGTGCCCGACCTCTACGACGGCCGCGCGACCCTCGATGACGGCCTCGCGGAGGGGCTCGCCGCCGGACTCGACGTGGGATACGCCCTCGGCACGATCCGCGACGGCATCGACTCGGCGCGCGCCCGCGGATCCCGGCGCGTCGGCCTCGTCGGCTTCGCGCCCGGCGGCTGGCTCGCGCTGCTCGAGGCGCAGGACGGCGGTGCCGACGCGGTCGTCGCCCACTGCGCGAGCCTCGGCCCCCAGGAGCACGGCGTCATCCCGTGCGCGGTGCTCCTCCACCTCGCCGAGCACGACGAGTGGATCGACGACCAGCGGCCCGAGGCGTTCATCGGCCGACTCCGCGAGCACGGCACGCCGGTCACCGCGCACACCTATCCCGGCACGACCCCCGTGTTCCCCAACGCGAGCCTCCGCGACCGCTTCGATCCCGACGCCGCGGCCCTCGCCTACCGCCGTACTGAGGCGTTCCTCGTCGAGCACCTGCGAGACCAGTGACCGATCAGTGCCGCATACGCACCAATCCGGTCGCTTACGCGGTACGAATGTAGGGAGCCTGGGAGATCCCCGGCTCTTCCCTACCAGTGGAGGCACCATCATGAGCTCATCCCCGAACCGCCTGCTCGGCACCGTCTTCGGCGCCGTCTACGTCCTCGTCGGCCTTCTCGGCTTCCTGTTCCCGCCGCAGAGCGGTGGCTTCTTCTCCTCCGACGGCGGTCTGCTGCTCGGGATCTTCATGGTGAACCCGTTCCACAACGTGGCGCACCTCCTCATCGGCGCGGCCCTCCTCATCGGCGGCCTCTCCAGCGTCGCGTCGGCCAAGGCCGTGAACTCCACCATCGGATTCGCGTACCTCGCCCTCGGCATCGTCGGCTTCTTCCTCGTGAACACCGACTTCAACATCCTCGCGCTCAACACCGCGGACCACTTCCTGCACCTCGGCAGCGCCGTCGTGCTGCTGATCGTGGGCCTCGGCGCCGAGAAGGGCGTCCGCAACCGCGCCGCCCGCGCCGCGTAGGCAGCACCCGGCCGCGCCGCTGCACCGGGCGCGTCACGCAACGCATCACCGGCACCACCCGCACGACAGCACGACAGCACGCAGCACCGCACCACCCGCGGCGCCCGGGACGACGAAAGGACCAGCACGTGTCACTGCTCATCCGCCACTGGCTGGCCCTCGCCGCCCTGGGCGCCGCGCTCATCCACCTGGCCGTCGGCGCGGGATCCCCGCCCGCGGCCATGGTGGCCCTCCTCCTCATCGGCCTCGCCGAGGGCGCGTGGGCCATCGCGGTCCTCCGCTCCGACCGCCTGCCGCTCCCGGGCTGGGCCGCCCTCGGCGCGCTCGTCCCGGTCGCCGGCTGGGCGCTCCTCGTGACGGCCGCGGTCGTCATGTCCGCCCCGGGCATCACGAGCGATCTGCCCGCGATCCCCATGCTCGCCGCGACCCTGCTCGACCTCGTGGTCGCCGCGGTCGTCGGCCGCCACCTGCGCTCCCGCGCCGAGTCCGAGGCCCAGGCCGTGTGCACGGCCGTCGAGGCCACGTTCCCGGCCGACGCCGCGCTCGTGGGATCCGGCGCGCCGCTCCCGTCCGCCGCATCCGCGTCCGCCGTCGCCCCCGAGCCGCCGGCCACGACGACCTCCGGCACCGCATCCGCCGCCGAGCCCGAGCGCACGGGCGGCCGCTACCTCGTGGGCGTGCTCATCGGCGCCTTCGTCGTCGCCGGCCTCGTCACGCCGGCCCTCTCGCTCACGCGCGCCGGCGAGTTCGCCGTGCCCCACGGGCAGCACAGCACGATCGACCTCGACGGCATCCAGAGCGAGCACTCCGGCCATTGAGCCGGTCGGCCGGCCCGCCGGACGCGGATCCCGGGGTCAGCTCGCGGGCGCGACCGCCGGCGTGACGCGGATCCGGGTGGCCTCGCTCATGAAGCGCCGCACGTTCTCGTCGACGATGATGTCGCCCGGGCGCAGCGGCCGCGTGAGGAACAGGCCGTCGATGTCGGTGATCCGGCTGAGCGCCACGTACGTCTGACCCGGGCTGAACGCGCGCGCGCCGAGGTCGACGATGGCCCGGTCGTACGTCTTGCCCTGCGACTTGTGGATCGTGACCGCCCACGCGAGCCGCAGCGGGAACTGCGTGAAGTCCGCCACGACGTCGCGGCGGAGCTGCTTCGTGGTGGGCGAGTACGAGTACTTGTGCTTCTCCCACGTGACCGGCTCGACCTCGTGCACGACGCCGTCGAGCTCCACGTACACGTTCGTGTCGATGCGCGTGACGACGCCGACGGATCCGTTCACCCAGCGCTGGTCGACGTCGTTGCGGAGGAACATCACCTGCGCGCCGATCTTGAGGTCGAGCTTCTCGTCGGCCGGGTAGGTGCGGCCTCCGAAGTCGCCCGTGACGTCGGCGGTGGCGGTGAGCGAGCGGCCGGGCAGGCGCTTGAGGGCCTCCGCGTTGATCCGGTTCACGGTGTCGTTGCGCGTCGCGAGCGTGATGGCGCCGTCGGTGGGTGCCGGCCTGGCGCCCGCCGCGTTGAGGACGCCCGCGATCTCCGCCGTGACGCGTCCGTGGCGCACGGCGTTGAGCATCTCCTTGAACGCCTCCTCGTGCTGCCGGTGGATCTCGGTGAGCTCGTAGATCCGCAGCTGCGCCTCCTCCCACACCTTCGCGTCGAAGAACCACATGGAGCGGTAGCGGTCGGCGAAGTAGGCGCGCTCGTCGCCGTCGCCCGGCACGGGGGCCAGCTGGTACGGATCCCCGAACAGCACGACCTGCACGCCGCCGAACGGCACGTCCTTCTTGTGGCGCGCCTGGCGGAGGCTGCGGTCGATGGCGTCGACGAGATCCGCGTTGACCATGGAGACCTCGTCGATGACGAGCGTGTCGATGGTGTTGAGGAGCTTCCGCAGCTCGCCGGTCTGCTCGATCTCCTCGTCCGCGATGACCCCGATGGGCAGCTTGAACAGCGAGTGGATGGTCTGCCCGCCGACGTTCAGCGCCGCGACGCCCGTGGGCGCGCAGATCACGATCTGCTTCTCGGTGTTCCACGACAGGTGCGTGAGCAGGGTCGACTTGCCGGTGCCGGCGCGACCCGTGACGAAGATGTGGTCGCGCGTGCCCTCGATGGCCTGGAAGACCGCGGCCTGCTCCGGGGAGAGGGGGACCGTGCTCACGCGGGGCTCCAGGTGGTTCGAGGGTGGATGCGGCGCGCATCGAGGGCGGCGGCGCGGCGCGGATGCGCACTCGAATCTACCCCGGCCCACCGCGGGGAGGCGCGGATCCCCCGCCCGTAGGATGATCCGCATGCCGAGCCCCGCCGTCGACGCGCGCGGCGAGCTGCGTCGGGCCGTCGTCGTCTGGTCCCTCCTCGCGGCGCTCCTCGTCGGGGCGTTCCTCGGCACCGTCGCCGCGCTCAACCAGGGCACCTTCAGCGCCCACGGCTTCGTGCGCTCCTACCTCGACGCGCTCGCCCGCGAGGACAGCCGCGACGCGCTCGCGACCCCCGGCGTCACGCTGCCGGAGGACGGCAGCCACGCCCTCCTCGACGCCCACGCGCTGCCCGGCCTCGCCGACGTCGTGCTCGTGTCCGACGAGCCCGCGGGCGGCGGCGAGCGCGCGGTCACGTACTCGTACACGCTGCCGTCGGGGCCCGGATCCACCGAGTTCCGCGTGCGCGAGACCCCCGCGGCCCTCGGCCTCTTCGCCCGGTGGGAGTTCGCGACGAGCCCGGTCGCCGCGATCGACCTCGAGCTCCGGCACGCGTCGACGTTCACGGCCAACGGGCTGGCCGTCTCCGCGGCGGCGGGCGGCGAGACGACGGCCGGCGCCGGATCCACGTACCTCGTGCTCGCGCCCGCGTCGCTCGCGCTCGACCACGCGTCCCAGTACCTCCAGGCGGAGGACGCCGAGGTCGCCGTCACCGATCCGGGGAGCGTCGTCCCGGCGCGCCTCGACGCCGAGCCGACCGACGACCTCGTGGCCTCCGTGCAGTCCGAGGTCGAGGCGTACCTCACGGAGTGCACGACGCAGGCCGTGCTGTACCCGTCGGGCTGCCCGTTCGGGAAGACGATCCGCGACCGGATCACCGCGCCGCCGGTGTGGAGCATGACGGCGATGCCGCAGATCACGCTGCAGCCGGCGAGCGGCGACCCCGCCGACCTCGACTGGGTCGTGCCGTCGACCGTCGGCACCGCGCACATCAAGGTCCCCGTCCGCTCCCTCTACGACGGCAGCGTGAAGGACCTCGACGAGGACGTGCCGTTCAGCGTGAGCTGGCGCGTGAGCGTGGACGAGACGTCGGGCGTGCGGATCCAGGGGCGGTAGCCGCTCCGGGCACCCTCCCCTCGCGTCACGGTGCGGCGCCGGACCGGCAGGGCCAGGATCGGGACGCAACAGGGTCCGTGCGACCGCGGGGATCCGTCACCCGAGGAGCGCCCCCATGTCCGCGATCATGACCCCGTACCTGTCCTTCCGCGACCAGGCGGCCGACGCGCTCCGCTTCTACCAGGGGGTGTTCGGCGGCGAGCTCGCGATGACGACCTTCGGCGAGCAGGGCATGAGCCCGGATCCGGCGGAGGCCGACAAGATCATGCACGGCCGGCTGGACTCGGGCGCGGGCTTCGTGCTCATGGCGTCGGACACCCCGGCCTCGATGGGCGTGCCGAGCGGATCCGCCATCACGCTCTCCCTCTCGGGCGACGACGCGGCCGTGCTCGACGGCTGGTGGGAGGCGCTCACGGCCGACGGTACGATCGTGCTGCCGCTCGAGCTCGCGCCCTGGGGCGAGCGGTTCGGCATGTGCACGGACCGCTACGGCATCGACTGGATGGTGTCGATCGCGCAGGCGGACGCGGCCTGATCCCGCGCCACCGCGATCGTCCGGCTCAGGTCCAGCGGCCGCCGCGCGGCACGATGAGCGGCGTGTGCGAGACGGGGTCGTCGATCACGAGGCACGGGAGGCCGAAGACCTCCTCCACGAGCTCGGCCGTGACGATGTCGCGCGGGGCGCCGGAGGAGACGACGCGGCCGTCCTTCATCACGATGAGGTGGTCGGCGTAGCGCGCGGCGTGGTTGAGGTCGTGCAGCACGGCGACGATGGTGCTGCCGTCGCGGTGCAGGTCGGCCAGGAGGTCGAGCAGCTCGATCTGGTGGGCGATGTCGAGGAACGTCGTCGGCTCGTCGAGCAGCAGCACGGGCGTCTGCTGCGCGAGCGCCATCGCGACCCACACGCGCTGCCGCTGGCCGCCGGAGAGCTCATCGACGTGGCGGGCGGCGAGGTCGGCGACGCCGGTGGCGGCCATCGCCTGCTGCACGGCGGCCTCGTCGGTCGGGGTCCACTGGCGGATGAGGTTCTGGTGCGGGAAGCGTCCGCGCGCCACGAGGTCGGCCACCGTGATCCCGTCGGGCGCGATCGCGCTCTGCGGCAGGAGGCCGACGATGCGCGCGACCTCCTTGGCGCGGTAGGAGCCGATCGGCCGGTCGTCGAGGAGCACGCCGCCCGCGGTGGGTGCGAGGAGGCGCGAGAGCGCGCGGAGCAGGGTCGACTTCCCGCACGCGTTCGGGCCGACGATCACTGTGAACGAGCGGTCGGGCACGGAGACGTCGAGGTGCTCGGAGATCACCCGCCGGTCGTAGGAGAGCGTGACGCCCTCGGCGCGGAGGCGCGGGGCGGTGGCGGTCGCAGCGGTCGCGGTGTCGTCCACGGGTGGACCTCCCATCGGGTCAGGCACGGCGCCCCGCCTCGCGGACGAGCAGGGCGATCAGGTAGAGGCCGCCGACGACGACCGTGACGATGCCCACGGGCACCGTCCCCGGCAGCGCGTGCTGGGCAGCGTAGTCGGCGGCGAGCAGCAGCAGGCCGCCCGTGAGCGCGGCCGGCACGAGCGGCAGGCCCGCGCTCCGGGTGAGGCGGCGGGCGATCTGCGGGGCCGCGAGCGCGACGAACGCGATCGGCCCGGCGGCGGCCGTCACGACGGCCGTGAGGGCGACCCCGAGGATCAGCAGGGCGAGGCGCGTCGGCTCGGCCCGCACCCCGTGGGCGCGCGCGGCGTCGTCGCCGAGCTCGAGCTGCCGCAGCGGCGCGGAGAGCAGCAGGATCGCCGGCGCCAGCACGAGGAGGGCGACGAACGCCGGCAGCGCGCGGTCCCAGCCGACGAGCGCGAGGGATCCGGCGCCCCAGATCGAGGCCGCCATCGCGACCTCGGTGCCCGCCTTCAGCAGCAGGAACGTGTTGACCCCGTGCAGCACGGCGGTGACGGCGATGCCCGTGATGATCAGCCGGAAGCCCTGCACGCCGCCACGGTACGCGAGCAGGTAGACGACGAGCGCCGTGCCGAGCCCGCCCGCGAGCGCGCCGACGGCCGTGGGCAGGAAGGCCGCGCCAGCGAGCGTCGTGACGATCAGCGCGCCCGTGTAGGAGCCCGTCGAGAAGCCGATGATGTCGGGTGAGCCGAGCGGGTTGCGCGTGAGCGACTGGAACACGGCACCCGCGACCCCGAGCGCGGCGCCGAACGCGAGCGCGGCGAGCACGCGCGGCAGGCGCCATTCGAGGACGATGGTCGACGCGAACGAGCCGTCGGGGAACGCCATCGCGCGGATCACCTCGGGCACGGTCAGCGGGAAGTCGCCCGTGCCGAGCGCCACGAGCGCGATGGCGACGATCGCGACGGCGAGCGCCGCGCCCACGAGCGCCTCGCGTCGCTGCAGCCGGATGCCGACGACGGGCAGGCGCACGGTGCCGGGGATGCGCACGGCCGGGCGGCGGCCGGCGCGGGCGGGCGCGCTCACAGCCCCGACGCCCTCTGCCGGCGGACGAGCAGGATCAGCACGGGCGCGCCCAGCACGGCGGTCACGATCCCGGCGGGCAGCTCGGCCGGCCGGAGCACGATCCGGCCGACGATGTCGGCGGCGAGCAGCAGCACGGGCGCGAGCACGATCGTGTACGCGAGGATCCAGCGCTGGTCGGGCCCCACGATCCAGCGCGCGATGTGCGGGATCATCAACCCCACGAACGCGATCGGCCCCGCCATCGCGGTCGCCCCGCCCGCGAGCAGCGTCACCGCGACCACGGCCACGGCCCGCACCACGACGACGTTCGCCCCGAGCGACCGCGCCAGGTCGTCGCCGAGCGCCACCGCGTCGAGGCTCCGGGCGATGAGGGCGGCGAGCAGCACGCCCGCCGCGAGGAAGGGAGCGACCGGCAGGAGCGCGTCCCAGCCGCGGTCCTGCAGCGAGCCCGACTCCCACGCGCGCATGGCGCTGAAGCCCTGCGGATCGGCCAGCAGCATCCCCGAGGTGATGCCCGCGAGCACCGCGCCGAGGGCGACGCCGGCGAGCGTGAGGCGCACCGGATCCCCGCCGCCGCGTCCTGCGGATCCCACGACGTAGACCACCACGGCCGCCACGAGCGCCCCCGCGAAGGCGAACCAGAGGTAACCGCTCACGGCGGTCACGCCGAGGACGCCCGTCGCGATGGCGACCGCGAACGCCGAGCCGGCGGTGACGCCGAGGATGCCGGGATCCGCCAGCGGGTTCCGCGTGACGGCCTGGATGAGCGCGCCCGCGACCCCGAGCGCGAGCCCCGCGGCGAGGCCGACGAGGGTGCGCGGGACGCGGAGGTCCGTGATCACGACGAGCTCGGCCGGGTCGCGCGGGTGGCCGGCGAGCGCGTCGACGACGGCGCCGAGCGGGATGTCGCGCGAGCCGATGGCGATGCTCGCGAGCGCCGCCAGCACGAGCACGCCGAGCGCGAGGAGGAGGCCCGCGGAGCGCGAGAGGCCGCTCCGCGCCCGGCCCTCGGGGGCGTCGGGGGCGGAGGCGCGCGCGAGGACCCGGAGCGACATGGCCCGGACAGCCTAGCGTGCCCTTAGGTTAGGCTGCCCTTGCCTGACGGGATCCACACCGGTCCGTCACCCCACACCCGAGAGGCCCCGCACCATGAGGTTCCCCACCACCGGCTCCGCCCTCGTCGCGCTCACCGTCGCGACGCTCGCCCTCACCGGATGCACCGCCTCGTCCGACCCGGGCACCACCGCGCCGCCCGCCTCGGGATCCGCCACGGGCGCCTTCCCCGTCACCGTCGACACGAAGTTCGGCGACGTCACCGTGCCGAGCGAGCCGAAGCGCGTCGTCGCGCTCGGCTGGGGCGACGCGGAGACCGCGCTCGCGCTCGGGGTCCAGCCCGTCGGCGCGTCCGACTGGCTCGGCTTCGGCGCCGACGCGGACGGCGTCGGCCCGTGGGCGCAGGGCCTCTACACCCAGAAGCCGCAGATCATCGAGACGCTCGAGCCCTCCTACGAGGCGATCGCGGCGCTCAAGCCCGACCTGATCCTCGACACCAAGGGCTCGGGCGACCAGGCCCGCTACGACCGCCTGTCGCAGATCGCGCCCACCATCGGCGTGCCCGAGGGCGCCGACAGCTACCTCACCGACATGGAGGACCAGGTCGACATGGTCGCCGAGGCCCTCGGCCGCGAGGACCAGGGCGACGCCCTCCTCGACGCGGTCGACCAGCGCTTCGAGCAGGTCGAGGCCGCGCACCCGGACTGGAAGGGCAAGACGGCCACCGCCGCCACCAAGACCAGCGAGGGCTGGGGCGCCTACGCCGAGGGCAGCGAGCGCGTCGCGTTCCTCGAGCGCCTCGGCTTCGAGCAGAGCCCGACCATCGCGGGGATCCCCGTCAACGCCGGCGGCTTCTCGGTCGACGTCTCCTCCGAGCAGCTCGACCTGCTCGACGCCGACGTGATCGTGGCGTTCCCGATCTTCATCGACAAGTCCGTCATCACCGACGACCCGCTGTGGCAGGCGATCCCCGCGGTCGCGGCCGGCCACTCCATCGTCCTCGACGGCGACGTCTCGTCGGCCTACTCGATCGGCACCACGCTCTCCACCGGCTACGCGCTCGACCAGCTCGTGCCGCTGCTGGAGACCGCCACGAGCTGATCCGGATCCGCATCCCCGAGGGCCCGTCGCGCACGCAGCGCGGCGGGCCCTCGCCGTCTCGTCGTCTCGCCGGCCCGGCGCCTCCGGACCTACGCGTCGAGCATCGCCGTGAGCGCCCGCCGGTAGTCCTCGAACGCGCGGCGGCCGACCGTCGTGAGCGCGAGGTACGTCACGGGCTGCCGACCCTCGTGCGTCTTCCGCACCTCGACGTAGCCGGGATCCTCGAGCTTCCGGAGGTGCGTCGACAGGTTGCCGGCCGTCATGTCGAGGATCTCCTGCAGCCGCGGGAACGACAGCGCCTCCCCCGCGTCCAGCGTCGCGAGCGCGGCCACGATCCGCAGCCGGGCCTGCGCGTGGATGACCGGGTCGAGCTCAGCCAAGGCGGGCTCGCAGCGAGCGGCGCGTGCGACCGGCGAGCAGGGCGGCCACGATCCCCGTCACGAGGTACGCCCCTCCGCCCACGACGGCCATCACCAGGTAGTTGCCGGGGTAGCCGGCGAACGGGGCGGCGAGCGCGGCCAGCACGAGGATCGATCCCAGCAGCAGCGACGACCGCGAGCGGAAGAGCGCGGCGGTCGACAGCAGCATGAGCCCGGCGACGAACGAGAAGCCGGACGTGTAGAAGATCGCGAGCAGGCGGTCCGGAGCGTCGTTCCACGCGAGGCCGATGCCGAGCACGTAGATCGAGACCATCGCCACGGACCAGCTGATCCCGTAGACGCGCCCCTGCCAGGCCGACTCGGGCGAGCTCTCCACGCCCGGGGCGTTCCGGATCCCGAGCACGATGCTCACGATGCTGGACAGCGCGATCAGCCCCGCGAAGATCCCGACGGCCACCGGCAGGGGCAGGCTCACCGCGTCCGACCCGTCGATGAGCCAGAGGGCCGTGTACCCGAGGATCCACGCGACGCCCCAGCAGACCTCCATCACCCAGACGAACGACATCTGCGCGTCGACCGCGACCCGCCGCTGGTCCTCCATGAGCGCGTGCATCTCCCGCGGGTCGGGCGCGGGCCCGTCGTCGTCGACCTCGTCCCGGTGCGTCGTGGTGTCCATCTCCGCCTCTCCGCGGACGACCATCGCCCGCCGGGCTCGCGCCCTCGATACTTTGTAATGCAAAGTGCTTTGCTGTGTCAATGGATCCTCGGTGCGGGGAGGATGGACGCATCCGCCACGGACGAGACCCGGCGCCGCGTGCGTCCCCGAAGGAGCCCCATGAGCCCGCACCGCCCGCTGATCCCCGCGGCCGCCGGCGTCGCCTGGATCGCCGCCGCCGTCGTCTACGTCGGCACGGAGGCGGTCGCCGCGTCCGCCTTCCCCGGTTACAGCTACTCCGCCAACTACATCAGCGACCTCGGCGTCCCGGACGTCGCCGTCTTCCAGGGCCGCGCCATCGACTCGCCGCTCCACGCGGTCATGAACGCGGGCTTCATCCTCCAGGGCGCGCTCTACCTGCTGGCCGCCGTGATCGCGACGCGCGCCCTCCGCGCCGGCCCGCGTCGCGCCTTCCTCGCCCTCGCCGCGGTGCACGCGGTCGGGATCACGGTGGTCGGCCTCGTCCACGGCAGCGCCTCGAGCGCGGCCAGCGGCATCGGCTGGATGCACGTGGTCGGCGCGGGGATGGCGATCATCGCGGGCAACGCCGCCTCGATCACGGCGGGCCTCGGATCCGGCCGCATCGGCGTCGCGCGCGGGTTCCGCGTCGCGAGCGTCGGGCTGGGCGTCGTCGGCCTCGTCGCGCTCGCCCTGCTCGAGGTCCTCGGCGGCTCGACGATCGACGGCGTCTGGGAGCGCGGATCCGTCTACACGGTCACGGCGTGGGAGCTGATGGCGGGCGTCGCCGTGCTCGTGGCCGCCCGACGCCGCAGCGGAGGCGCGCGCGACTGACCGGAGCCGCCCGACGGACGGCGCCGGCTAGCGCCGCTCGCTGGCCTGCAGCGCCTCGAGGTTGCGGTTGTACGCCTCGAGCTCGGCGTCCCCGTCCCGGTCGGCCTTGCGGTCGTACCGCACGGAGTCGCGCTTGTCGCTCTTGCTCCACATGATCGCCGTGACGATCGCGAGGATCACCGTCGGGATCTCGCCGATGCTCCACGCGATGCCGCCGCCGGCCTGCTGGTCGGCCAGCGCCGACTCGCCCCACGGCCGCCCCATCGCGCCGAACCAGTCCGCGAGCAGGAGCCCGGTGCCGGTCATGAGCGAGAGGCCGAAGAACGCGTGGAACGCCATGGTCGCGAGCAGCAGCAGCAAGCGCATCGGGTACGCGATGCGCACCTTCATCGGGTCGACGCCGATGAGGTTCTGCGTGAAGAGGTACCCGACGATGAGGAAGTGCACGATCATCCACTGGTGCCCGATGTGGTCGGTCGTGGCCCAGCTGAACAGCGGCGAGTAGTAGAAGACGAGGAGCGAGCCGGCGAAGAGCACGGCCGCCACGATCGGGTGGCCCACGAACGACGCGAACCGGGAGTGCACGGCCATGAGGATCCACTCGCGGCCGCCGCGGCTGCCGTCCTGGCGCTTCCGGATGGCGCGCATCGCGAGCGTGACGGGAGCACCCGGCACGAGCAGCAGCGGGATGACCATGGCGAGCACCATGTGCGCCAGCATGTGCGAGCTGAAGAGGTACTTCTGGTAGACGTTCACGCCGCCGTTGGTGATGTAGAAGAGGCCGATCATGCCGGCGACCCAGAGGATCGAGCGGTGCACGGGCCACGCGTCGCCGCGCTTCCGCAGGCGGTGGACACCCGCCAGGTAGAAGAAGATCCCGAAGGCGCACAGCAGGATCCAGAGCAGGTCGAAGTTCCACTCCGTGAGGTAGCGCATGGGCGTGAGCTCGGGCGGCAGGGGCTCGCCGGTGAGGATCTGCGCGGGCGTCGGATCCGGCAGCTGCGTCACGACGACCTGGCTCACGGGCGGGGCCGTGCGGGCGAGCGCGGCGGCCACGCCGGACGCGACGCCCATGAAGGCGAGCTCGGCGGTCACGAGCCACCAGAACGGCCCGCGCGCCGCGGATCCGCGCTCCTCGAGACGCCCGATGAGCACGCGCCGGTACGCGGCGCCGAAGAGCCCCAGCGCGAGGAGCGCCGCCACCTTGATGAGCACCAGCAGCCCGTAAGCGGTGAGCAGCCGGTCGAGCGTGCCGACGCGGATCTCCGCGCTGACGTACCCGGATGCCGCCACGACCACGAAGCACACGAGCGCGACCGCCGAGTAGCGGCGCAGCACCGGCACGAGCCGGTCGCCGTCGAGCTTCGACCGCAGCAGCACCATGGTGAGCAGCCCGCCGAGCCAGACGGCGGCGAACACGAGGTGCAGGCCGAGCGCGTTGACCGCGGCGTCGTGCCCCTCGGTGCCGCCCGCGTGGCCCTGCTGCGCCATGGGCACGAGGCCGCCGACCGCGATCACGAGCACGAACGCGATGGCGGTGTGGTTGCGCACCGCGAAGCACAGCACCGTGACGGTCGCGGCGATCAGCGTGGTCGCGAGCCACGCCTGGCCCACGGAGATCTGCGTCAGCACCAGGCCGAGGCTCGTGCCGAATTCCGCGCTGAACGAGAAGGCGGTGCCCGAGACGCTGAGGAAGGTGAAGAAGGCGGTGATCGCGGAGGCCACCGTCCAGAGGGCGGCGCCGGCGGCCGCGATGTCGAGCGCGCGGCCGTACTCGGGGCGCTGGCGCGACAGGGCGAACGCGGCCAGCAGGAGCGCGCCGATGGCCGTGGCCGCCGAGAGGTTGACCATCATCTTCGCGGCGGGCAGGCCGTAGCGGACCACGGGACCCGCGTCCTCGAGCAGCTGCGGGGCGGCGCCTCCGCCGATGGCGAGCGCGGCCAGCAGCGAGAGGAACGCGACGATGACGAGGGCGGCGGGCCCCGCGACGCGGAGGAGTCTGGGCATGAGGGGATCAGCCTAGCTCCCGCCTGCTGACGGCCGGCTGGCCGCCGGAGCGCCGCCCGGGAACGCGACAGCGGGGGCGCCGACCGGAGTCGGCGCCCCCGCTGGGCGTGTGGTGAGGAGGACTACTTGACGGCGGCCTTGAGCTTGCTGCCGGCGGAGACCTTAACGCCCTTGGACGCCTTGATCTCGAGGGGCTCGCCCGTCTGCGGGTTGCGGCCCGTGCGCGCGGCGCGAGCCGTCTGCTCGAACGCGACCCAGCCCGGGATCGTGACCTTGACGCCGTCGGCGACGTTGGTCGCGACGGTGGAGAAGAGCGCGTCCAGGACGCCGTTGACGGCGGCCTGGCTCTGGCCCGACTCCGCGGCGACGGCGGCAACGAGCTCGGTGCGGTTGAGTGACTTGTCAGCCATGGGTGTCCTCCTCGGACCTGGTGCCGTTCTTCGCGAGCGGCCGTGTGGTGGATGGGATCTGTCTACGTCAGCGGACCGTGCGAGCCGAAGAGGCCATCAGCGGTCCGTTCGGCCGTACGGCCGCTTGGAACCTACCAGCTGGACTTCGTGATGCCCGGAAGCTCGCCGCGGTGGGCCATGTCACGGAATCGCACGCGGGAGATGCCGAACTTCGACAGGTTGCCGCGGGGGCGGCCGTCGATGCCGTCACGCTGGCGGACGCGGACGGGCGAGGCGTCGCGCGGGAGGCGCTGGATGCCGGCGCGGGCCGCCTCGCGGCTCTCGTCGGTGCCGTTCGGGTCCACGAGGGCCTTCTTCAGCTCGAGGCGCTTCGCGGCGTACCGCTCGACGATGACCTTGCGCTGCTCGTTGCGGGCGATCTTGCTCTTCTTGGCCATGGTTAGCGCTCCTCGCGGAAGTCGACGTGCTTGCGGACGACCGGGTCGTACTTCTTCAGCACGAGGCGGTCGGGGTTGTTGCGGCGGTTCTTGCGGGTCACGTAGGTGTACCCGGTGCCAGCCGTCGAGCGGAGCTTGATGATCGGACGGACGTCCTGCTGCTTGGCCATTAGATCTTCACCCCACGAGCGAGGATGTCCTTGACGACGGACTCGATGCCGCGGGCGTCGATGACCTTGATGCCCTTCGCGGAGAGCGTGAGCTTGACGTTGCGACGCAGCGAGGGGACGTAGTACGTCTTCTTCTGCACGTTCGGGTCGAAGCGGCGCTTGGTGCGCCGGTGCGAGTGCGAGATGTTGTGTCCGAAGCCGGGGACGGCGCCGGTCACCTGGCAGGTTGCTGCCATGGTTTCCTCCGTAGGTACCGTAGGGCGAGACCGCCCTACCCAAGATTTCTTGTCGGCACGCCCGTCCCGCATCTCGAGAGAAGGGGATCCGCCCCTCGGGAGGGACAGCGGGCGCACATGCGAGCGGATGAGCCGCTCGGCCAAGGATCGAGGCTACGCGACGACACGCCCGGGCGCAAGCCGGGGGCCCGGGATCATGCGGATGCGGAGGCCTCGGCCGTGGTCGCCGTCGGCCCGTTCGTCGCCTCGGCCGCGCGGCGTGTGCACTCGGCGCAGAGCCCGAACACGTCGACCACGTGGCTCGGCGCGGTGAAGCCGTTGCGCGCGGCGACGTCGTGCGCCCACGACTCGACCTCGTCGGCCGCGATCTCGACGGTCTTCCCGCACACGCGGCAGATGAGGTGGTGGTGGTGGCCGCCCGTGGCGCACGTGCGGTAGAGCGCCTCCCCGTCGGGCGACTGCAGCGAGTCGGCGTCGCCCTCGGCGGCGAGGTCGCCGAGCGCGCGGTAGACGGTGGCCAGGCCGATCGGGGATCCCGCGTCGTGCAGGCGCGCGTGGAGCCGCTGCGCGCTCACGAACTCGGTCGATGCGTCCAGCGCCTGCCGGACGGCCTCGCGCTGCCACGTGTTCCGCTTCATGCCCGTGCCCTCCCGGCGGGCGATCCTCCCCGCCCCGCCAGGGTACGCGTCCCACCCGACGTGCCGCTGCGCGCCCGGAGGGCGTCGATGCCGCGGCAGACCAGGTAGATCGTGAACGAGATGGTGGTGACGTAGGGGCTGATGGGGATGCTGCTGCCGAGCGCGAGCATGATGCCGCCGACGATGCTCGCGAGCGCGAACAGCACGCTGAGCGAGACGACCACCCGCGGCGTCGAGGAGACGCGCATCGCGGCGGCCGCGGGCGTGACGAGCAGCGAGAGCACGAGCAGCGCGCCGACGATCTGGATGGAGACCGCGGTGCCCAGCCCGAGCAGGACCATGAACACGATGGAGAGCAGGCGCACGGGCACGCCGCGGGCCGCGGCCACGTCGGGGTCGACGCTCGCGAACATCAGCGGCCGCCAGACGACCGCGAGGCCGAGGATGACGACGGCGCTGATCGCGACGAGGTAGCCGAGCTGCGGGTTGTCGACCGAGACGATCTGGCCCGTGAGCAGGCCGAACTTGTTGCTCGCGCGGCCGTCGTAGAGGGCGAGGAACAGGATCCCGAGGCCCAGGCCGAACGGCATGATGACGGCGATGATCGAGTTGCGGTCCTTCGCGCGCGTGCCGAGCACGCCGATGGCGATGGCGGCGACCAGAGAGCCCACCAGGGACCCGCCGACGACGTTGACGCCGAGCAGCAGCGCCGCCGCCGCGCCCGCGAACGAGAGCTCGCTCACGCCGTGCACCGCGAACGCGAGGTCGCGCGTCATGACGAAGACGCCGATGAGGCCGCCGACGACGCCGAGCACGGCACCCGCGATGATGCTGTTCCGCAGCAGCGCGACGAGCGCGCCGTAGTCGGAGAAGTCGAACAGGCGCGACCAGACGTCGCCCGCGTCGGCGAGCAGGTGGATCACGCGGCCCTCCCGTCGGTCGAGCCGGCGGCCTCGGCGGCGTGCAGGCCGTGCGGCCCGTGGTCGCCGTGCTCGTCGTGGTCCTCGTAGGCGTGCGAGTGGTGGCCGTGCGGGTCGTCGGTGGCGCCGACGACGACGACGCGGCCGCGTACGCGCACCACGTCGACGGGCGTGCCGTAGAGCGAGCTCAGCACCTCGGAGTCGAGCACCTCGTCGGGCGTGCCGATGCGGAACCGGCCGCCCACGAGGTAGAGCACCCGGTCGACCATGTCGAGCACGGGATTGACGTCGTGGGTGACGAAGACGACCGCCGCGTCGGTCTCCCTGCGGTGCCGGTCGATGAGCTCGCTGACCACGCGCTGGTGGCCGAGGTCGAGGCTGAGGAGCGGCTCGTCGCAGAGGAGGAGCCGTGGATCCGACGCCAGGGCCTGGGCCACCCGCAGGCGCTGCTGCTCGCCGCCCGAGAGGGTCGCGACCGGGGCGTCCGCGTAGGCCGTGGCGCCGACCGCGTCGAGCAGCTCGTCGATGCGGGCGCGCTCGGCGCGCCGGCTGATCGGCAGCCCCCAGCGATGGCCGGTGACGCCGAAGCCGACGAGGTCGCGCGCCCGCACGGGCGTCGCCGCGGTGATGAGCTTCTGCTGCGGGATGTAGCCGATGCGCCGCGCGCCGCGGCGCACCGGCTCGTCGAGGAAGCGCATCTCCCCCGACGTGAGGCGCTGGGCGCCGAGGACGGACTTGAGGAAGCTGGTCTTGCCGGATCCGTTCGGACCGAGGACCGCGACGAACTCGCCGGGCGCCACGTCGAGGTCGAGTCCGCTCCAGAGGGTGCGCGCCCCGAACGCGAGCGTCGCGTCCCGGAGGCTCAGGACGGGAGCGCCGGTCACGATCCCTTGATGGCGGAGGCCACGGCGTCGACGTTCTCGGTCATCCACTCAACGTACCCGCTGCCCGTGGGCAGGTCGGCGGGCAGGGTCTCCGTGACCGGCACGACCGGGACGCCGGCGGCCTTCGCGGCGGCGACGACCTGGTCGGTCGTGGCGCCCGTGGTCTGCGAGTTGTAGACGAGCGCGGCGACCTTCTTCTCGGAGAAGAGCGCGAGCGTCTCCTTGAGCACGTCGGCCGGCACGTCGGTGCCCTCCTCGACCGCCTCGCTGAACTCGTCCGGCGTGCGGTTCTCGAGGCCCATGGCGCTCGTCATGTAGAGCGGCACGGGCTCGGTGATCGCGACGCCCTTCCCGGTGCCGGCCGACTTGGCGGCGGCCTCGGCCTGGGCGATGGTGTCGAGCTTCGCCGTGAAGGCCTGCTCGTTGGCCTCGAACGTCGCGGCGCCCGCGCTGTCGGCCTTCGAGAACGCCTGCTCGATCTCCTCGGCCAGCTTCTTCATCGTGGGCATGTCGTACCAGACGTGCTCGTTGAGCTCGCCCTCGGCCGGCTTCTGGTCGAAGCCGGAGATGTCGACCGCGTTGAGGAGGACGGGGCTCTTGCCGCCCGGGAGCGCCTTGACCATCGTGTCGACGAAGTCGTCGTAGCCGCCGCCGTTCTGGATCACGACGTCGGCCGTGGAGAGCGCCAGCTGGTCGCGCGAGGTGGCCTGGTACTCGTGCGGGTCCTTGTCGGGGCTGTCGATGATGGACGTGACCTTGACGTCGTCGCCGCCGATCTGCTGCGCGATGTCGCCGTAGACGTCGGTCGAGGCGACGACCTCGAGCGTGCCGCCGCCGGACGCGGACGCCGACGCGCCGTCGGAGGGCGCCCCGGATCCGGAGGCGCAGCCCGCGAGGGGGACGGCGAGGAGCGAGACGGCGAGCAGGGCGGTGAGGGGGCGACGGTTCATGGATCCGACAGTACGGTATTGATAACCACTCTCAAGACCATCGCGCCCCCGCTGTGGAGGGCGACCCCCTCACTCCAGGAGCAGCGCCGGCTCCTCGATGATGCTCGCGACGTCCGCGAGGAAGCGGCTCGCGACGTCGCCGTCGACCACGCGGTGGTCGAAGCTCGCCCCGATGGTCGTGACGAAGCGCGGGCGCACCTCGCCGTCGACGACCCACGGCTTCTGCTTGATGGTGCCGAGCGCGACGATCGCGACCTCGCCCGGGTTGAGGATCGGCGTGCCCGTGTCCATGCCGAAGACGCCGATGTTGGTGATCGTGATGGTGCCCTGGCCCATGTCGGCCGGGGTCGTCTTGCCGTCGCGGGCCGTGAGCGTCAGCTGCTCGAGCGCGCGGGCGAGCTCCAGCAGCGACATCGCCTGCGCCTCCTTGACGTTCGGCACCACGAGCCCGCGCGGGGTCGCGGCGGCGACGCCGAGGTTCACGTAGTGGCGGACGATGATCTCCTGGTCGGTCCACGAGGAGTTGACCGTGGGGTTCCGGCGCACGGCCCAGATCATCGCCTTCGCCATGATGAGCAGCGGCGAGACCTTGACGCCCGCGAAGTCGGTGGACGCCTTGAGGCGCTTGACGAACTCCATCGTGCGCGTGGCGTCGACGTCGACGAACAGGCTCACGTGCGGCGCCTGGAACGCGCTCTGCACCATCGCCGCCGCGATGACCTTGCGGACGCCCTTGACGGGGATCCGCTCCTCGCGCGCATCCGGCCACTCGGGCGTCTCGATGTTCTTGAAGACGCTCGCCTGCTGCGCGGTGCGGATGACGTCCTCGCGCGTGATCTCGCCGACGAGCCCGGTGGCCTCGACCTCGGCCAGGTCGACCTCGAGGTCCTTCGCGAGCTTGCGGATGGGGGGCTTGGCGATGATCGGCACGGCCGAGGCGGCGGGCACCGAGTCGGGGCGCGGGGCGCGGGCGGCGGGAGCGCCGACCGGGGCGCCCGGACGCGCTGCGTGGCGGGCGGCGGGCGCGGCATCGCCCGGCTCGGCGCGCCGACGACGGCTGGCGACCTTGCCGACCGTGCCGTAGCCCACGAGCACCGCGCCCGAGGTCTCCTCGGCGGCGGGCGCGGGCGCCGGCTCGCGGTTCTCGATGGCCGTGTCGTCCTCGATCACCGTCTCGCCCGGGAGGGCCATCTGGGCCGGCGTCTCGGCGGGCGCCGACACGGTCGGCGACCCCTGCGCGATCGCGATGATGGGCGTGCCCACCTCGACCGTCTGGCCCTCCTGCACGAGCAGCCCCGAGACCGTGCCCTCGAACGGGCTCGGCAGCTCGACGAGCGACTTCGCCGTCTCGATCTCGACGATCACCTGGTTGAGCGCCACCTGGTCGCCCGGCTGCACGCGCCACGAGACGATCTCGGCGTCGATGAGGCCCTCGCCCACGTCGGGCAGGGTGAACTCGGAATCAGCCATCGTGCGGTCCTCTTCTTCTGCCGCGCGGGCGGCGGGCGTCGTGACGGGTGCGGCGTCTAGTAGGCGAGCGAGCGGTCGACGGCCTCGAGGATGCGGTCGGCATCCGGGAGGTACAGCGTCTCGAGCTTCGCGGGAGGGAACGGGGCGTCGAAGCCGGAGACGCGGATCACCGGCGCCTCGAGCGAGTAGAACGCCCGCTCGGTGACGGTCGCCGCGATCTCGGAGCCGACCGACACGTGGCCGGGCGCCTCCTGCGCGACGACCAGACGGCCGGTGCGCTGCACCGACTCGAGGATGGGGCCGTAGTCGACGGGCGACAGCGAGCGCAGGTCGACGACCTCGACGCTCGTGCCCTCCTCGGCCGCGAGCTCGGCGGCCTGGAGGAGCATCGCGACCATCGCGCCGTGCCCGACGAGCGTGACGTCGGTGCCGGAGCGGACCACGCGGCTCTCGTGCAGGCCGATGCCGGGGGCGGAGAAGTCGACGTCGCCCTTCGGCCGGTAGCGCGCCTTGGGCTCGAAGAACATGACCGGGTCGTCGGACTTGATGGCCTCCTGGATCATCCAGTAGGCGTCGTGCGGGGTGCTCGGGCTCACGACGCGGAGGCCGGGGGTGTGCGCGAAGTACGCCTCGGGGCTCTCCTGGTGGTGCTCGATGGCGCCGATGTGGCCGCCGTACGGCACGCGGATCACGACGGGCATGCGCATCGCGCCCTCGTGCCGGTTGGTGATCTTCGCGAGCTGGCTCGTGATCTGGTCGAAGGCCGGGTAGATGAACCCGTCGAACTGGATCTCGCACACCGGTCGGTAGCCGCGCATCGCCAGGCCGATGGCCGTGCCGACGATGCCGGACTCGGCGAGCGGCGTGTCGATGACGCGGCGGTCGCCGAAGTCGCGCTGCAGGTGCTCGGTGATGCGGAAGACGCCGCCGAGCGGGCCGATGTCCTCGCCCATGAGCAGGACCTTGTCGTCCTCCTCGAGCGCGCGGCGGAGGCCCGCGTTGAGCGCCTTCGCCATGGGCATGCTCTCGATGCCGGCGCGGGCTCCCGCGCCGGTCGTCGCGGCGTCGTCGGACCCCGCGGGGGTCGCGGCGCGGTCGATGGTGTCGGTCATCGGTTCCCCTCCAGGGAGGCCTCGTAGCGCTCGAGCCACTCGCGCTGCTCCGTCGTGACGGGGTGCGGCTCCGAGTAGACGTGGTCGAAGATGCCGGGCAGCGCCGGGCTCGTCAGCTCGATGGTGCGGCGGCGGACGTCGGCGGCGAGGTCCTTGGCCTCCTCGTCGATGCCGTCGAAGAGGGACTGCGGCGCGCCCTGGTCGCGCAGATACGCCTCGAGGCGGGCGATGGGGTCCTTCGCGACCCAGCCCTGCAGCTCCTCGTCCGTGCGGTACTTCGTGGGGTCGTCGCTCGAGGTGTGCGCGCCGACGCGGTAGGTGAGCGCCTCGATGAAGGAGGGGCCGCCGCCGTTCCGCGCGTCGTCGAGGTGCTTGGCCGTGACCGCGTAGCTGGCGAAGACGTCGTTGCCGTCGACCTGCGTGCTCGGCACGCCGAAGCCCCGCGACCGGAGGTAGAGGGGCGTGCGCGACTGCGTGGAGACCGGCACCGAGATCGCCCAGTGGTTGTTCTGGAGGAAGAAGACCTGCGGGGTCTGGAAGCTCGCGGCGAAGACGAACGCCTCGCTCACGTCGCCCTGGCTGGTGGCGCCGTCGCCGTAGTAGGCGATGACCGCGGTGTCGCGATCGGGATCCCCTGTGGCGACGTCGCCGTCGAACGCGACGCCCATCGCGTAGCCCGTGGCGTGCAGCGCCTGCGAGCCGATGACCAGCGTGTAGAGGTGGAAGTTCGCCACCGCCGGATCCCAGCCGCCGTGGGTGACGCCGCGCATGAGGCGCACGATGTCGACCGGGTCGACGCCGCGGATGAGGGCGACGCCGTGCTCGCGGTAGGCGGGGAACACGTGGTCCTGCGGGCGGGTGGCACGGCCGGATCCGACCTGCGCCGCCTCCTGGCCGGTGCTCGGCGCCCAGAGGCCGAGGTGGCCCTGGCGCTGCAGGTTCGTCGCTTCGAGGTCGAACGCCCGCGTGAGGCGCATGTCGCGGAGGAAGCCGCGGTGGTCGTCCTCCGTGAGTCGCTCGAAGTACGGGAGGAACTCCTCGGCGGAGTCGCTCGGTGCGAGCTCGCCCGTGGGGGTCAGGAGCTGGACCGTCACATCGCTTTCCGGCATCGTCCCAACCTACCGGCGCGCCGGGTGGCCCTCCGGCAGCCCCCGGACAATTCCCGCCGAGGCGTTCAGTAGCTTCCGGACAGAGGCGGGCTCCCCGATGGTGACGCGGATCCCCTCGGACCCGAACGCGCGCACCACGAGCCCGGCGGCCGCGAGCTGCGCCTCCACCTCGGCGGTCTCGGCGCCCGTGGCCAGCCAGACGAAGTTGCCGTGCGGTCGCGGCACGTCCCAGCCCTGCTCCGTGAGCTCGCGCCAGGCCTCGTCGCGGTCGCGGGCGAGCACGGCGACGCGCTCCAGGAGCTCGTCCTCGTGCTCGAGCGACGCGAGCGCCGCGTGCTGCGCGTGGCCCGTGACGGACAGCGGGATGGCGGCGGAGCGGGCGGCGTCGAGGATCCGCGGGTGGCCCACGGCGTAGCCGATGCGGAGGCCCGCGAGCCCGTACGCCTTCGAGAACGTGCGGAGGACGACGAGGTTCGGGTGGTCGGCGAGGAGGCGCATGCCGTCGAGGGCATGCTCCTCGCCGACGAACTCGCCGTACGCCTCGTCGAGGAGCACGAGCACGTCGCGCGGGACGGCCGCGAGGAGGCGCTCGAGGTCGGCCTCCGTGACGAGGGTGCCGGTGGGGTTGTTCGGGGTGCAGACGATGACGACGCGCGTGCGGTCGGTGAGGGCCCGGATCATGCCGTCGATGTCGTGCGAGTGGTCCGGCAGGTTCGGGACGGGGACGCCCGTGGCGCCCGCGACCGTGATGAGGGTGGGGTACGCCTCGAAGGAGCGCCAGGCGTGGACGACCTCGTCGCCGGGGCCCGCCGCCGCCGTGATGAGCTGCGAGAGGATCGCCACGGATCCGGCACCCGCGTGCACGTGGTCGACCGTGACCCCGAAGCGCTCGGCGAGCGCGGTCCGCAGCAGGGTCGCGCCCGCGTCGGGGTAGCGGTTCACATCGCGCACCTGGTCGATGCGCGCGAGCACCGAGGGCAGCGGGTCGAACGGGTTCTCGTTGCTGGAGAGCTTGAAGTCGTCCTCGCCAGCCGGCTTGCCCTGGCGGTACGCGACCATGGCGGCGATGGCGGGGCGGAGCCGGACGGGGGCGGCGGGTTCGGGGATCACCGGGCGATTCTACGGGCGCCCCACCGCGCGGCCCATGGTCCGCCGGGGCGGCGTCTGCGAGGATCGGCGCATGCCCCGATTCCTCGTCCGCGTGGTCGTCAACGCCGTCGCGCTCTGGCTCACCACGCTCATCGTCTCCGGCACCGTCGTGACCGCCTACGAACCGGGCGACACCACGGCCACCGTGCTCACCTACCTGCTGCTCGGCGCGATCTTCGGCGTCGTGAACGGCGTGATCGGCACCGCCATCCGCATCGTGGCGTTCCCCCTCTACATCCTCACGCTCGGTCTCATCGCGCTCATCGTCAACGGGCTGCTCTTCCTCCTCGTGGCCGCGATCTCCGACGCGCTCGGCTTCGGTCTCACTGTCGAGGGCTTCTGGTGGGGCGTGCTCGGCGCCCTGCTGATGGCGTTCTTCAGCTGGCTGGTGGGTCTCGTGCTCCGACCGGTGACCTCGAGGGCCTGAGCCGGGCGTCACATCCCACCCCCCGATCCGCCTGGCGGGGTGAGCGGGGTCCGCTCCGCCCGGTAGAGGTGGGACGCGACCGGCGTCGCCCCGTCGAGGAACCCGCGGAGCTCGTCGCGCGCCCGCTCCAGGAGCGGAGAGCGCGAGGCGTCCATCTCGGTCGCCGTCGCACGATAGGTGCCCAGATCGTGCGCGTCCAGGACGCCCGCAGGCACCGTCGGCGCGAAGGCGGGTGCGCGCACCACGACGTCGTCGCCCGCGTCGCCGTCGGACGGGCGCACGCCCCCGAGCGCCGGGACGGGGTCGTCCGTGTGCTCCACCGCCACGCCGTCGATCCCCTGGCGGATCGGCAGCTGCCCCACCGGCGAGCCGAACGTGAGCTCATGGGTCACGTGGAGGCCCGGGGCGTCGCCCACCGACCGCGCGAGGATCCCGCCCATCGAGTAGCCGACGACGTAGACCTCGTCCTCCGCGGTCGCGCCGGCCTCGCGGAGCGCCGTCTCCGCCGCGTGCACGGCGGACCCGCCCTCGGTGGCGAGCGCGGCCGCTGCCGAGGCCGGCCCGAAGTCCTCGCGGCCGGTGCGCGGATCCAGGGTCAGCATGCCGCCGAGGTACGCGACGAAGCGACGGCGGCCGTCCGGAGCGCGGTACTCCTCGACGCGCATCTGCGGGGTGCCGGGGACCGGGTCGGGGATCCGGTCGGCGAGGTCCTCCAGGCTCGTCGGCGCCGGGCGGACGGCGTCGCGGCGGGCGTGGACGACGGCGGGCGCGTCGCGCAGGAACCCGAGGGCTCCCAGCGCGGCGAGGAGGCCCGCGGTCGTCTCCCGAACGCCGTCGTCCCCGGCCGGGCGGTCCGGCAGGAAGCGCGTAGCCACGGCCGCGATGTCCGACACCACGTCCCGGACGACGACGGGCAGCAGGATCCGGAGGGGCTCGCCCGCAGACGCACGACCCGCATCCGCCGCACCGTCGCCCGCGGCGGATCGCACGCAGCGGTCGACGTCCCGCTCCCCGTCCGCGTACTCGGCGGCGACGCGACGCAGGTCGGCGGCGAGCGCCCGCGCGTCGTGAGCGGCGGACGCCAGGAGACCGCGCGGGGCGTCGAGGCTCGCGTCGTGGGCGCCCGTGATCGTGGCCACCAGCGGCGGCAGGGCCAGCGCGCGGGCATGGTCGTCGAGCCGCCCGGCCTCGTCGTCGAGCCGCCCGGCGATGCGCGTGAGGTCGTCCGTCTCGACGGCGGTGCCGCCTCCCTCGGTGACGGTGAGCCCCGCGACCGCGTTCACAGGTGCGCTCCGGGGCAGCCGGGAGCCGAGGCGGCGTTCGGATGGACGTCGTGGAGGAGGGTGCCGGCGAGGGCGACGCGGCCGGCGAGGTCGTCGAGGGCGCGGATGAACGCGTCGTGCGCGCGTCCGGACCACGACGGGTCGTCCCGGCAGGACGCGATGCCGCGGTGCGTCTCCGCCACCGCGTCGGCCACGGCGGCGAGCGCATGCGCGCGCGTCAGCGCCTCGGCGCGGAGCTGGCCGGGTGTGCCGCCGCCCTCCGCGCCCGTCCCTCCGAGCGGATCGCCGCCGCCCGCTCCCCATCCGCCCGGCTGTCCCCGCATCGCATCCCGTCCTCTCCCGTCGTGCCGCATCGTGCTCGGAGGCGGAGACAGCGGGCCGCCGCACGCCGCATCCGGGGGACGGGGAGGCATCCGGGGGTGTGGGGAGGGACCGCAGCCGACAGAATGAGCGCATGGGAGCCCCCGACTCTCCGGCCGCGACGGCTCCACCCGTCTTCCGGATCGCCTTCGTCTGCACCGGCAACATCTGCCGCTCCCCCATGGCGGAGGTCGTGTTCCGGGACCTGGTGCAGCGCGCCGGGCTCGCGGACCGCGTCTCGGTGACGAGCGCCGGGACGGGCGACTGGCACGTGGGCGAGCAGGCGGACGCGCGCACGCTCGCCGCGCTCGACCGGCGGGGCCTCTCGGGATCCGCGCACCGCGCCAAGCAGTTCGACCCGGACACGCTGCCCGACCTCGACCTGGTGGTCGTGTTCGACCGCGGTCAGGAGCGGACGCTGCGCCAGTGGGCCCGCACGGAGGCGGACCGGGCGAAGATCCACCTGCTGCTGTCGTTCGATCCTCCACAGGCCCACCTGCGGGACGTGCCCGACCCGTACTACACGGACGCGGCGATGTTCGATCGGGTTCTTGGGATGATAGACCGAGCCGCCCGGGCCCTCCTCGCGCAGGTGGAGCCCGGCATCCGTCCCCCCAGCTAGGAGATCCCCCCGCATGAGCCCGTTGCCCCCGCAGGTGCTGAGCCCCCTCGACGGCCGCTACGCCCCCGTCGTCACCGAGCTCGGCGAGCACCTCTCGGAGGCGGGCCTCAACCGGGCGCGCATCCACGTCGAGATCGAGTGGCTCATCCACCTCACCGACCGGTCGCTCCTCTCCTCCTCGCCGTTCACGGACGCGCAGAAGGCGGCGCTGCGCGAGGTCGTCGCGGGCTTCGGGCAGGAGCAGATCGACGCGCTCGCCCGCGTCGAGGCCGTCACCCGGCACGACGTGAAGGCCGTCGAGTACTTCGTGCGTGACCGCCTGGAGGAGCTCGGCCTCGGGCACGTCGCCGAGCTCACGCACTTCGCCTGCACGAGCGAGGACATCAACAACCTCTCCTACGCGCTCGTCATCGACCGGGCCGTGCGCGAGGTGTGGCTGCCGAAGCTGGTCTCCGTCATCGGCGCGCTGCGCGAGCGGGCCCTCCTCTTCCGCGACGACGCCATGCTGTCGCGCACGCACGGGCAGCCGGCCACGCCCACCACGCTCGGCAAGGAGCTCGCGGTGTTCGTGCACCGGCTCGAGCGCCTGCGGGCCGACGTGGAGGACGTCGAGGTGCTCGGCAAGTTCAGCGGCGCCACGGGCACGTTCGCGGCGCACCTCGCCGCCGACGCCGACGTCGACTGGCCCGCCGAGTCACGCGCCTTCGTCACGTCGCTCGGGCTCGTGTGGAACCCGCTCACCACGCAGATCGAGTCGCACGACTGGCAGGCCGAGCTCTACACGCGCATCGCGCACGTCAACCGCGTGCTGCACAACCTGTGCACCGACGTGTGGACCTACATCTCCATGGGGTACTTCCGGCAGATCCCGCAGGCGGGAGCGACCGGCTCGTCCACGATGCCGCACAAGATCAACCCCATCCGGTTCGAGAACGCCGAGGCGAACCTCGAGCTGTCGGACGCGCTGCTCGACTCGCTGGCGTCCACGCTCGTCACGTCCCGGCTGCAGCGCGACCTCACGGACTCCACGACGCAGCGCAACGTCGGCGTCGCGCTCGGGCACTCTCTGCTGGCGCTCGACAACATCGGGCGCGGGCTCCTCGAGATCGACGTCGACCGGGCGCTGCTCGCGGCCGACCTCGACGCCAACTGGGAGATCCTCGGCGAGGCCATCCAGACGGTCATCCGCGCGGAGATCGTCGCGGGGCGCAGCTCCATCAGCGACCCGTACGCGGTGCTCAAGGAGCTCACGCGCGGCAAGCGCGTCGGACGCGACGAGATGCGGGCGTTCGTCTCCGGGCTCGACATCGGGGACGCCGCCAAGGCGCGGCTGCTCGAGCTGACCCCGGCCGGGTACGCGGGGCTGGCGTCGCAGCTGGTCGACCACATCCTCTGAGGCCGGGCATCGGGATCCCCGTCGAGGCGGGGATCCCGGCGGGGCTCAGCGGGGGAGATCGAGCCGGAGCGGATCCCGGCGGCTCAGTGCCGCGTCGGCCGATCCGGGTGGTCCTGCTCGTCCATGTCCTGCAGCTCGTCGCGGTTCGGCTTGAACGACAGGGCGAGCATGGCGAGCATCACGAGGGCGCCGATGAAGGCGACGCCCGTGAAGACGATCACGACCGTCCAGCCCTGGGCGTCGGCGGGCCGCGTGCTGAGGCCGACGATGAGGCCGACGAACGCGGCGAGGGCCGCGGCGATGCCGAGCAGCTCGGCGGGGCGCATGCGGTCCTTGCGGATGTTGGAAGTCACGGTCAGCTCGCGCTCTCGGTGGTCCGGGGGGCGTCCGCCGCGGAGGTCGCGGTGGGCGTGGATGTGCCCCATTTCATGCTCAGGGCGGCGATGACCAGGAAGACCCCGACGATCGCCGCGTAGGCGCCCAGCAGCCCGACGGCCACGACGGGCGCGGTGAGCTGGCCCTCGCGCTGCTCGACCCCGCCGTACTGGACGACGAGGTCCGGCGGCACCAGGAGGAAGGCGACGGCGAGCACCACGGTGAGCGCGCCGGCGGTGATCGCGTCGGTGGCGCCCGGCACGCGGCCGCGGGAGCGCAGGCCGGCGACGAGCTCCAGGAACCCGGTCACGACGGCCCAGACGCTCACGACGTAGAGGAGCACGAGCACGCCCCCGTCGCGGGCGAGCAGCGCGGCGACCCCGGCGACGACCGTGATCGCGCCCTGGGCCACGGCGCTCGTGCGGAGGCGCGCGGCGGGACCGCGGAGAGTCCGCGCGCCGAGGCCCGCGGTGATCAGGCCGGAGAGGATCGCGAAGACGCCGAACGCCACGAGGCCGAGGGCCGGCGAGTGGTCGCTGGAGAAGGTGATGAACGCGGCGAGCGCGAGGGCGGGCAGTGCGCGCAGGAGGAGCACGGGCCAGTACGCCGCCCGGAACGTCAGCTCGTCCTCGGACACGGCAGCCTCACTCTCCATCGGGAGCCAGCCTACTCGGTGGGTTCCTGGGCGGATGCTCGGCCGGAGCGCGCGGTGACGGCCATGTCGCGCTGGCCTAGGCTCGACGGGTGACGAGTCCCCTCCCCCGTCTGGCCGCCGCGGCGGCCGGTGCGGTCGTCGGGCTCGCGGTCGTCTGCGCCGTGGGCGTGGCCTGCGGGATCGTCTACGCGAACCGGGCGTTCTGAAGCGCGTCGGCCCCGCGGCCGACGGCCCGGATCCGCGCGTCGGGTCCGCCCGATCCGCCGCTCCGCGCGACGCGCACCCGCGCCCCGCGTACCGCAATCCGCAACCGAGAGGCCCCGCCGTGCCCCAGCCCGAGACCGCGCCGCGGCCCGCCTCCGAGAGCGGCCGGACGGCAGGCGGCTTCATCCCCGTCGACCGCGCCGTCGTCGCCGCCCCCGAGGGCGCCGCGGAGGCGCTCACCCGACGCGACCGGCTGGCGCTCGGCATCGACATCGGCGGCACGACGCTCAAGGCGGGGATCGTCGACGTCACCACGGGGATCCGGCTCACCGAGCGCATGACCGTGGCGAAGCCCGTCGGCGGCGAGCCCGAGGACATCGCGGACGTGATCGCCGAGATCGTGCTGGAGCTGACGCCCGACGAGGACCTGCCCGTCGGCGTCGGCGTCCCCGGCATCGTGCGGGACGGGATCGTGCGCTCGTCGGCCCACATCTCCGACCGCTGGCTCGGGATGGACGCGCGCACCGCCATCCGCGAGCGCAGCGGGATCGACGTGCTCACGGTCAACGACGCCGACGCCGCGGGGGTGGCGGAGCTCGAGTACGGCGTGCTGCAGGGCCGCGGCGGCCTCGTGATCCTCACCACGCTCGGCACGGGGATCGGCACCGCGCTGCTGCACGACGGCACGCTGATCCCGAACAGCGAGCTCGGCCACGTGCACATCGACGGCGGCGACTACGAGATGCAGGCCGCGTTCTCCGCGGTGCGACGCGAGGGGCTGACCTTCGAGGCGTGGGCGGCGCGGCTGGAGCGGTACTACCGGCACCTCGAGTCGATCATGTCCCCCGACCTCATCGTGGTGGGCGGCGCGGCGGCGCACGAGTTCGCGCGCTTCGAGGGGTTCCTGCACCTCGACACGGAGATCATCGCGGCGAGCCGGGGGAACGACGCCGGCCTCGTGGGCGCCGCGCTGCTCGCGCACCGGGCGGGCGTCGCGCCGGACTGATCCGGGCCAGCGCTCCGGGCCGACGCCGTCGGGCAGACTGGCGCCATGAGCACCGCCGCTCCCCGCCCGCTGCGCGTCGTCATGTCGCCCGACTCGCTCACCGGATCCGCCACCGCCGTCGAGGCCGCCGAGGCGCTCCGCCGCGGCTGGCTCCGCGCGCGTCCCGGAGATGACGTGACCCTGGCGCCCATGGCCGACGGCGGGCAGGGCACCCTCGACGTGCTCGCGGCGGCCGTCCCGGGAGCGCGGCGCGTGCCCGTCCGCGTCACCGGGCCCGACGACCGGCCCGTCGACGCGCACTGGCTCCTCCTGCCCGACGGCACGGGCGTCGTCGAGGTCGCGTCGACGAGCGGGATCACGCTGCTGGATCCGCTCCGCCCGCTCACCGCGCACACCCGCGGCTTCGGGCAGGCCATCCGCGCCGCGCTGGACGCCGGCGTCCCGCGCCTGCTGCTCGCGCTCGGCGGCAGCTCGTCGACGGACGGCGGCGTCGGCGCGCTCCGGGAGCTGGGCGCCCGGGCCGTGCGCGCCGACGGCTCCCCGGCCGGCGACGGCGGCGTCGCGCTCGCGGACATCGCGTCGCTGGACCTCGCGGGGCTCCGGGCGCTACCGGCGGGCGGCGCCCGGATCCTCGGCGACGTCCGCGCTCCCCTCTCGGGGCCCGCGGGCGCGGCCGCCGTCTACGGTCCGCAGAAGGGCGCGACGACGGCGGAGATCCGCGCGCTCGACGCCGGCCTCGCGCACCTCGCCGGGCTGCTCGGCGTCGATCCGGCCACCCCGGGCGCCGGCGCGGCGGGCGGCACGGCGGCGGGCCTGGTCGCGTGGGGTGCCGTCGTGGGATCCGGGTCCGTCGACGTGGCCGACGCGATCGGCCTGGCCGGGCTCGTGGCTGGCGCCGACATCGTGATCACGGGCGAGGGCCGCTTCGACGCGCAGTCCCGGACGGGCAAGGTCGCCTCGCACGTGCTCGACCTCGCCCAGGCGCACGCGACGGCGGCGATCCTCGTGGCCGGTTCCGTGGCCGCTCCCACCGGCGGGTTCGCGGCCGCGCGCTCCCTCGCCGACCTCGCCGGATCCGCCGACGCCGCGCGCGCGGACGCCGCGACCTGGCTCGAGCGCGCCGCGGAGGACGTGGCGCGCGGACGCGAGTGGATGGGCTGAGGCAGGCCGCCGGCCTCAGTGCCGCGAGCCCCCGACCGGATCCGCGCATCCGACGGCACCCGCCGCCCGCTCCCGCGACGCCCGGTACTCCTCCGCCACGTCCGCCGCCGCGACGTCCCACGTGCGCCGGGCCGCGTGCGCCCGCGCCGACGCCGAGAGCCGCGCGAGGGCGGGCCGGTCGGCGAGCAGGTCGCGGATCGCGCGGGCCCAGTCGGCGGGATCCCGCGTCGGCACGAACACGCCGCTCACGCCCTCCCGCACCGAGTCGACCAGACCCTCCGTCCGCGACGCGACGACGGGCGTGCCGCACGCCGCGGCCTCGAGCGCCACGAGCCCGTAGGTCTCGGCCGCCGACGGCATGAGCGCGAGGTGCGCCGCGGCGAGCGTCCGCGCGGTCGCGGCCCGGTCGAGCGCGCCCACGAAGACGACGTCGTCCTCGAGGCCGAGCGAGCGCACGAGCGCGTGCAGGCTCGCCGCGTACGCGTCCCGGCCGGGCGAGACCCCGCCGGCGATCACGAGCAGGGGCCGGGTCGCGGGATCCAGCAGGGCGAGGGCCCGCAGCGCGACGTCCTGGCCCTTGAGCGGCTGGATCCGCCCGAGCAGCACGATCCGCACCCGCCCGCCGCCGTCGCGGCCCGACGGCTCCCGCAGGAACGCCTCCTCCACGCCCGGCGCCACGACGTGCACCGCCGCGGGATCCGCGTCGTACGCCTCCACGAGCAGCCGCTTCTCCGACTCCGCCGACGCGACCACGAGGTCGGACGCGCGCACGAGCCTCCCCTCGTCCGCGAGCCGCGACTCCGGCTCGGGGGTGTCCCCCGCCACCAGCCGGCGGTTCTTGCCCGCGGAGACCGAGTGCAGCGTCAGCACGTGCGGCACGCCCCACGCGCGCGCGACCGGCAGCGCGGCCGCGGCCGACAGCCAGTAGTGCGCGTGGACGACGTCCGCGGGCGGCAGCGCGGCGAGCGCGTCGGCGAAGGCGTCCGTGATCCCGGGCAGCTCCTCCTTCGCGAGCGGCCCCACCGGTCCCGCCCGCAGCGCGAGCAGCTCGACGCCCGGCGCGACGGGCAGCACCGCCGGATCGGCCGGATCCGTGGCGCGCGTGATCAGCCGCACCTCGTGCCCCTGCCGCCCGAGGCTCCGCGCGAGCTCCAGCAGGTAGACGTTGAGCCCGCCGGCGTCCCCCGTGCTGGGCTTCTGGATCGGCGACGTGTGCAGCGAGACGAACGCGATCCTCATGCGCCGATCCTACGAGCGGCGCCCGTGCCGCCCCGCGAGCCCGACATGCCTCGCGACCGCGACGCCGCTCGGACGGGGGCAGGTGATCGGTGCCCCCGATCGGGGAGAATGGGCGGATGCGGTCGCCCGTCCGCAACCCGCCCACACCTCCCCTGCCCGGGAGAGCCCGTCTGGAGGCCCGCATGACGCGACCCGCCGGCCCCGCGACCATGCAGATCGGCGAGCTCGCCGAGCGCACCGGCCTGTCGCACCGCACGCTCCGCCACTACGACGAGACCGGCCTGCTGCGCCCGTCCGGCCGCTCCGAGGGCGGCTTCCGCCTCTACACGGACGAGGACCTGGAGCGCCTCCTCCTCATCCGCCGGATGAAGCCGCTCGGCTTCTCGCTCGAGGAGATGATGCGCCTGCTCGAGGTCTCCGACGCGCTCGACGCCGCCGGCCCCGACGACGACACCGCCTCGCTGCGCGCAGATCTCGCGGCCTTCATCGCCGACGCCGAGGAGCGCCGCCGCCGCCTGGCCGAGCACCTCGCCATGGCCGACGAGTTCCTCGACCGCCTCCGGGCGCGCTGACCCGGGGGCCGCGCATGCCGCCCGGCGCGGACCCTCACGTGACGGCCTCGTACCATGGGGAGGTGTCGACCATCACCCCTCCCCGCGCGCCCGCCTCGGCCTCCGCCTCCCCCGTGCTGCGCGAGGCGTCCCGCCGTCGCACCTTCGCCGTCATCTCCCACCCCGACGCGGGCAAGTCCACGCTCACCGAGGCGCTGCTGCTGCACGCGCACGCCATCGGGTCCGCGGGCGCCGTGCACGGCAAGCAGGGCCGCAAGTCCACGGTCTCCGACTGGATGGACATGGAGAAGGAGCGCGGCATCTCCGTGAGCTCCGCGGCGATCCAGTTCACCCACCGCGACACCGTCATGAACGTCGTCGACACCCCCGGCCACGCCGACTTCTCCGAGGACACCTACCGCGTCCTCTCCGCGGTGGACGCCGCGATCATGCTCGTCGACGCCTCGCGCGGCCTCGAGACCCAGACCATGAAGCTCTTCGAGGTGTGCCGCCAGCGCCGCATCCCGATCATCACCGTCATCAACAAGTGGGACCGCCCGGGCCGCGAGCCCCTCGACCTCATGGACGAGATCAAGGAGCGCACGGGCCTCCTCCCCACCCCGCTCACGTGGCCGGTCGGCGAGTCGGGCGCGTTCTTCGGCGTCGTCGACCGCTCCAGCGGCGAGTGCGTGCACTTCACGCGCACCGCGGGCGGCGCGAGCATCGCCCCGGAGACACGCATGTCGCCCGACGAGGCGCTGGCCGCGGCCGGATCCGCCTGGACGAACGCCGTGGAGGAGAGCGAGCTGCTGCACGAGGAGGGCCAGGACCACGACGAGGAGTCGTTCCTCGCCCGCCGCACCACGCCCGTGCTCTTCGCGGCCGCCGTCCTCAACTTCGGCGTGACCCACATCCTCGACGCGCTCGACGACATCGCGCCGGCCGCCCAGCCGCGTCCAGACGAGCAGGACCGCACGCGCCCCGTCGAGGAGGACTTCTCCGGCTTCGTCTTCAAGGTCCAGTCCGGCATGAACACCGCGCACCGCGACCGCCTGGCCTTCATGCGGATCTGCTCGGGCGTCTTCCACCGCGGCATGACGGTCACGCACGCCCAGACCGGCCGCCCCTTCGTCACCAAGTACGCGCAGCAGCTGTTCGGCCGCGAGCGCTCCACCGTCGACGACGCCTACCCGGGCGACGTCGTCGGTCTCGTGAACGCGTCCAACATCCGCGTGGGCGACACGCTCTTCGACGGCGCGCCCGTCACGTTCCCGCGCCTCCCCCAGTTCGCACCCGAGCTCTTCCGCGTCGTCCGCTCGAAGGACACCAGCACGCACAAGCAGTTCCGCAAGGGCATCGAGCAGCTCGACCACGAGGGCGTCATCCAGGTGATGCGCTCCGACCTCCGCGGCGACCAGGCGCCCGTCCTCGGCGCGGTCGGCCCCATGCAGTTCGAGGTCGTCGTGGAGCGCATGACGAACGAGTTCCGCGCGCCGCTGCGCATGGAGCCGCTCGAGTACCAGGTGGCCCGGATCACCGACGCGGCCTCCGCGCCGGCCCTCGCCAAGACCATCGGCGTCGAGGTGCTGGTCCGATCCGACGGCACGCACATCGCCCTCATCACCACCCCGTGGCGCCTCAAGGCGATCCAGCGCGACAGCCCCGAGCTCACCCTCGTCGACGCCGCCACGGCCCTGCCCGACGCCTGATGCCACGGACGCACGCGTGACCCCCTCACCCGGTCACGGGTCGGTTCCCCTGGATCCGGGGTCTCCGGGCGTGACCTCCTCGGCCGGTCACAGCCCGACTCGCCACGCCGCTCTCATCGACGCATCGGGCATCGAGCCCGCTGCGATCCTCCCGGAGACGACCACGGACGCCGATGCGGTGGTCGTCCGCGGCCCGGCGATCGACGCGGAGACCCGCTGCATCCACTACGGATCCGCGCTCGACGTCGTCGCCCTCCGAGCCCCCTGCTGCGACGCGTGGTACCCGTGCCACCTCTGCCACGCAGCCGTCGCCGACCACCCGCTCGAGGTGATCCCCCGCTCCGAGCACCACCTGCCGGCGGCCCTCTGCGGCGTCTGCCGCGCCACCATGAGCGTGCCCGAGTACCTCGCGGCGGACTCCTGCCCGAGCTGCGGCGCCGCCTTCAACCCCGGTTGCGCCGCGCACGCGCACCTCTACTTCGCACCCTGACGGCGAAGGCCGGAGCCGGGCGCGAGGTGCGCTGCGCATCACGCGGCGGGCCACAGTCGCGCGACCGGTCAGTGTCGTCACCGCCACTCGCGCCGACCGCCCAGAGCGGATCTCTCTCCAGCGGGATGCCTGCGCACCCGCTCGTCGGTCCTCAGCTCTGATCCCAGGCTTTCACGATGTACCAGGTCTCCTCGTGCAGGGCGGAGATGGCCTCGACGCTGGCCGCAGCGAAGTTGGCCTTGATGTCCGCACCGCTGGCGTAGAACAGGTAGGGATAACCTCCGCCCAGCAGCATCAGCGCCCGGCCGTCCTCGGCAGCGGTCAGCAGCTCGTCGACCCAGGTCCGATACGGGACGTAGGCCGCCGTCGTGGTGACGAGCGTGCTGAGGTACCCGCTGCGCTCCTCAGACGGGATCTGAGCGATCCGGAGAAGGTCCTGTTCGCTCACCCCAGGGCGGAGTTCGAGCACTTGGGCGTCATATCCGAGCATTTGTCATCCCTTCGTCACCCCGATGCGGACACATCGACTTCCGGAGGGTACTGGCCGGATCGCCCGAGATGTCCACGTGCACATGTCGTCGACGTCGCACCTGCGCAACCGCCGTGCCTTGCCGACCACGAGGGGCCGACTACCCGCCCGCGGGCATGTCCGCGAAGCGCGAGAAGTGCCCGTGGAAGCCGACCGTGATGGTGCCGGTCGGGCCGTTGCGGTGCTTGGCGACGATGAAGTCGGCCTCGCCCGCGCGCGGGTTGTCCTTCTCGTACGCGCTCTCGCGGTGCAGCAGGATGACCATGTCGGCGTCCTGCTCGAGCGAGCCGGACTCGCGGAGGTCGGAGATGGCCGGCATCTTGTCGGCGCGCTGCTCGGGGCCGCGGTTCAGCTGCGAGAGCGCGATGACCGGCACCTGCAGCTCCTTCGCCATGAGCTTGAGCGCACGCGAGAACTCCGAGACCTCCTGCTGGCGCGACTCCACCTTCTTGCCGCTCGTCATGAGCTGCAGGTAGTCGATGACGACGAGCTTCAGCCCGACCTTCTGCTTGAGGCGACGGCACTTCGCGCGGATCTCGACGAGCGTCATGTTGGGGCTGTCGTCGATGTAGAGGGGCGCGTCGTTGATGCGGCCGCGGGTCTGCGCGATGGTCGTCCAGTCCCGCGCGTCCACCGTGCCCTTGCGCATACTCTGCAGCGGCACGGACGCCTCGGCGGACAGGAGGCGCATCGCGATCTCGCTGCGCCCCATCTCGAGGCTGAAGAAGATGGACGGCATGTCGTACTTGATGCTCGCCGCACGCGCGAAGTCGAGCGCGAGCGTGGACTTGCCGAGCGCAGGGCGGGCGGCGACGATGATGAGCTGGCCCGGGTGCAGGCCGTTGGTGAGCGCGTCGAGGTCGGCGAAGCCCGTGGGCACGCCGGTCATCTGGCCGTCCTTGCCCTTCGCGGCCTCGATCTCGTCGATGGCGACCGTGACCGCGTCCGTGAGCGGCACGTAGTCCTCGGCCTCCACGCCGCCCGTGACGCCGTAGATCTCGGCCTGCGCGTTGTTCACGAGGTCGACCACCTCGCCCTCGCTGGCGTAGCCCATCTGCACGATGCGGGTGCCGGCCTCGACCAGGCGCCGCAGCACGGCCTTCTCGGCGACGATGGAGGCGTAGAAGCCGGCGTTGGCGGCCGTGGGCACGACGCTCGTGAGCGTGTGGAGGTAGTCCGCCCCGCCGGCGCGGCTCAGCTCGCCGAGCTTGGTGAGCTCGTCGGTGACGGCGATGACGTCCGTCGGCTCGCCGTGCGAGTACAGCGACAGGATCGCGTCGAAGATGATCTCGTGCTTGGGGATGTAGAAGTCGATCGCCCGCACCTGCTCGACCGCGTCGGCGACCGCGTCCTTGCTGAGGAGCATGCCCCCGATGGCGCTCTGCTCGGCGAGGAGGTCGTGCGGCGGCGTGCGCTCGTGACCCGCGCGCTTGTCGCGCTCGTCCCGTTCGCCGGCGAGACCCAGATGGGCGATGGACACGTGCGACTCCCCTCGGTCGGTTGGGCGGATGCGCCCGCACGACCGTTCTAGCTCGGACCTCCGACACCGCTCGGACGACGTCGGCCGGACCGCTGACGGGTCCTCCGCGACCCGTTCGACGGGCGCTGCCCCACGATATGGATCCGGTCCCTCCTGGACCAAATGCCCCTGTGGACGAGACTGTGGACAAAGTGGGCGAAACGCCGGGGATCGTGTGGACTACCTGGGGACAAGCCTGTGCACTACTGAGATTTTTCTGGTCCGAATCCCGGACTGACCAGGCATTGAGTTTTCCCCCACCGGTGTGGGAAAACTAGTCTGCACTAGGGCTTGAGAGTTCGTCTGCTAGGGCCTGGCCTGTGGATGGGGCTGGGGATCCAGAGGCCTCTGACCGGCTGGTTAACCGCCGATGGCGGCGGGCTCCAGGAGCCCGCCGCCATCGATCTCGTGCTGCGTTACTTCGCGGCGACGACCTGCAGGCTGATCGTGGCGACGATGTCGTCACGGAGCCGGATCGTGGCCTCGTGGTTGCCCGTGGCCTTGATGGCGTTGGGGATCTCGATCTTGCGCTTGTCGACCTGGCCGATGCCGGACTCCTCGACCGCCTTGGCGATGTCGGACGTCTTGACGGAGCCGAAGAGGCGCCCGCCCTGGCCGGCCTTGACGGTGAGCTTGACGACCTTGGCCTCGAGGCGGCTCTTGAGGTCCTGCGCCTCCTCGATGGTCGCGTGCTCGCGAGCGGCACGCGCTGCCTTGATCTGCTCGATCTGCTTCTCGCCGCCGCGGCTCCAGATGACCGCGAAGCCCTGGGGGACGAGGTAGTTGCGGGAGAACCCGTTCTTGACCTCGACGACGTCGCCGGGGGAACCGAGGCCGGAGACCTCGGTCGTGAGGATCACTTTCGACATTCCATTACCCCTTAACGGCCGGAGCCGGCGTAGGGGAGAAGTGCCATCTCACGCGCGTTCTTGACTGCGCGCGCGATGAGGCGCTGCTCCTGCACCGAGACACCGGTGATGCGACGAGCGCGGATCTTTCCCCGCTCGGAGATGAACTTGCGGAGGGTGGCGACATCCTTGTAGTCGATGACGCCGACGCGGATGGACTTCGCCGGGGCGGCGTTCTTGCCGCCCTTGGCTCCGCGGAGAGGCTTGCGGCGGTCGCCGCTGCTCTTTCCAGCCATGATTCTTCCTGTCTTTCGTACGTAGTGCGACGAGCCCTAGAAGGGCGTCTCGTCGTTGAAGTTGCCGGGGTTGGACCAGCCGCCGTCGCCGCCGCCGGAGTTGCCGCCGGAGCTCGCGGGGGTGCCCCACGGCTCCTCGGCCACCTGCTGCTGCTGGGGCTGTCCGCCGCCGAACTGGCCACGGCCACCGCCGCCGGAGTTGCCCCCGCCGCCGTTGCCGCCGCCACCGGCCGCGCGCGTGACCTGAGCGGTCGCGTAGCGGAGCGAGGGACCGATCTCGTCGACCTCGAGCTCGATGGAGGTGCGCTTCTCGCCCTCCTTCGTCTCGTACGACCGCTGCTTGAGGCGGCCGGTCGCGACGACACGCGAGCCCTTGGTGAGCGAGGACGCCACGTGCTCGGCGAACTCGCGCCACACGCTCGCACGGAGGAAGAGGGCGTCGCCGTCCTTCCAGTCGTTGCTCGCGCGGTCGAAGGACCTCGGCGTGGAGGCGATGGTGAAGTTGGCTACCGCCAGCCCGTTCTGCGTGTACCGCAGCTCCGGATCACTGGTGAGGTTGCCCACGACCGTGATGATGGTTTCGCCGGCCATCGACTACTCCCCGGTCTTCTCGCTGGAAGCGGCCTGCGCCGCCGGCTTGCCGGGCGTCGCCGGAGCGGCATCCGTGGCGGGAGCCTCGGGCGCGGCGTCCGCGGCCTTGGACGTGGCGGCTGCCTTGCGGGCGGCCTTCTCGTCGGCGAGCTTGCGAGCGGACGCGACCATGGCCATGGCCTCCTCGGCACGCAGCACCTTGGTGCGCATGACGGCCTCGGACAGACCCAGCTGGCGGTCGAGCTCCTGCGTGGCCTCGCTCGTGGCGGTGAGCTGGACGACGGCGTAGATGCCCTCGTTCTTCTTGTTGATCTCGTACGCCAGTCGACGACGGCCCCAGACGTCGACGTTGTCGACGGTGCCACCGCTGGTGCGGATGACGTTGAGGAACTTGTCGAGACTGGGAGCGACGGTGCGCTCATCGATCTCGGGATCGAGGATCACCATGAGTTCGTACTGATGCGTCACTAACCCACCTCCTTCGGACTTGAACGGTCGCAGACGATCTGCGACAGGAGGGTATGTGCATCTGTCCGCGCGGGGCAGGGGATTCCCGTTGCCGGGCGGACAACCTCGCAAGACTACCGGATGGGGAGGAGTCGCACCAGGCCGGAGGCCGCGGCGGAGCGGATCAGCGCTGCTCGGCGGCCCACCACGCGACGAGGCGGCGCTCGGCCTCGTCCTCGGGGAGCGGGCCCTCGTCGAGCCGCAGCTCGAGCAGGAAGCGGTAGGCACGGCCCACGACCGGGCCAGGTGGCACGTCGAGGATCCGCATGATCGCCTCGCCGTCGAGGTCCGGGCGGACGGCCGCCATCTCCTCCTGCTCGGCGAGCTCCGCGATGCGGGCCTCGAGGTCGTCGTAGGCGAAGCCGAGCCGGTCGGCCTTGCGGCGGTTCTGCGTGGTGACGTCGGCGCGCGTGAGCATGTGCAGGCGCTCGAGCTCGGGGCCGGCGTCGCGCACGTAGCGGCGGACGGCCGAGTCGGTCCACCCGCCCTCGGTGTAGCCGAAGAAGCGGAGGTGCAGCTCGATGAGGCGCGCCACCGACGCGATCGTGTCGTTGTCGAAGCGGAGCGCGCGGAGCCGGCGCTTGGCCATCTTGGATCCGACCACGTCGTGGTGGTGGAAGGTGACGACGCCGCCGGGCTCGAGCCGGCGCGTGGACGGCTTGCCGATGTCGTGGAGGAGCGCGGCCAGCCGGAGGACGAGATCCGGCGCCTCGCCCGGGTGGCGGCTGCGCTCGTGGTCGATGGCCTGGTCGAGCACCTGCAGGGAGTGCTGGTAGACGTCCTTGTGCCGGTGGTGCTCGTCGGCCTCGAGCTTCATCGCGGGGAGCTCGGGCAGCACGTGCTCGGCGAGGCCGCCCTCTACGAGGAGGTCGAGACCGGCGCGCGGCTCGGGGGTGCGCAGGAGCTTGGAGAGCTCGTCGCTCACGCGCTCGACGGAGATGTCGAGGATCCGCGGGGCCATGTCGCGGATGGCGGCGAGCGCGGCGTCGTCGAGGAGGAAGCCGAGCTGGGAGGCGAAGCGGACGGCGCGCATCATGCGGAGCGGGTCGTCGCCGAACGAGACCTCGGGAGCCACGGGCGTGCGGAGCACCTGGGCGAGGAGGTCGTCGATGCCGCCGGACGGATCCACGAGGACCACCTGGGGCAGCCGCACGGCGAGCGCGTTGACCGTGAAGTCGCGGCGGACGAGGTCCTCCTCGAGCGAGGAGCCGAACTCGACCTCGGGCTTCCGGGAGACGCCGTCGTACTGGTCGGTGCGGTAGGTCGTGATCTCGACCTGCTCCCCCTTCACGCGCGCGCCGATGGTGCCGAACGCGCGGCCGATGTCCCAGTGGGCGTCGGCGACGGGCTTGACGATCTCGAGGATGCGCTCGGGGCGCGCATCCGTCGTCAGGTCGAGGTCGGTGGCGGCACGGCCGAGGAACGCGTCGCGCACCGGTCCGCCGACGAGGGCGAGCTCGTGGCCCGCCTCGTGGAAGGCGCGGGCGAGCACGGCGACCGGGGGCGATGCGGCCAGCTCGCGGAGACGCTCGAGGGCCTGTGCGACGCTGTGCATGGTCGGACAGTCTACGGCGGGGTCACGACCGGCATCCGCGTCCACGGCGAGCGCACACGGGGCGGGCGGGGCCAGCCATTTAGAATCGCCAGATGCACGCCGCGCCTCGACACGACGCCGGCCCCACCCGCACGGACAGAGCCCTCCGCCTGATCCGGCGATCCGCCCGACGCACGATCTCCACCCTCGTGTGCGTCACGGTCGCCGCCGGGACGCTCGCCGCCGGGACGGTCGCGGGTCCGTCGACCCCGGCGCACGCGGCCACCGACGGCGTGACGCTCACCGTCACGCCCGCGGCCGAGGGGATCCTCACCCCGGGCGAGGACCTCGCCGTCACCGTCTCCGTGGTCAACGCCACCGACGCCGCGATCCCGGCCGGGCGCATCGACCTCGACCTCAACCGCACCGTCCTCGACACGCGCGCGAAGGTCGACGGCTGGCTCGATACGGCGTCCACCGACCAGAACACGCGCACCGGCCCGCGCATCGGCCGCACCGACACCCCCGAGGTGCCCGCGGGCGGCACGGTCGACGTGGCCATCACCGTGCCGTCGGCGACCGTGGCGCTGCAGGGCAGCCGCGGCGGGTTCGGCCCGCGCGGGCTCACGGCCGAGCTCGAGGCCGGCGGCGCGGACGCCGCGACCGGGCGCGGGGCGCTCGTCTGGAGCCCGGGCGCGGATCCGGCGCCCACGCCCGTCGCCGCCGTCATGCCGCTCACCGTCCCGCCGAGCGCCTCGGACTTCATCGACGCCGGGGCCCTCGCGACCTACACGGCCGCGGGCGGCACGCTCACGCGCCAGCTCGACGCGGTCTACGGCCGGCCCGTCGCGGTGGGCATCGACCCGCGGATCATCGCGTCCATCCGCATCCTCGGCGCCGACGCCCCCGCGTCCGCCGTCGCATGGCTGCAGCGCCTGCGGGAGATGCCGAACGAGACCTTCGCGCTGGCGTGGGCGGACGCCGACGTCGCCGTGCAGGCGCAGGCCGGTGCCGCGACCCTCCTCGCGCCCACCGACGCCACCTACGCCGTGCGGGCGAGCCGGTTCGCCGCCCCGGGATCGACTCCCGCCCCGAGCTCGACGCCCAGCGAGACGCCGACGGCCACCGGATCCCCCGGCGCGAGCGGCACGCGCGGCGGATCCGCCATCGCGGGGGCCGCGACGGCCGCGCCCACCGAGACTCCCGCCCCCACGTCCAGTCCCGAGCCGAGCCCCACTCCCACGACGCCGACGCTCGCGCCGGTGCCGAGCCTCGCCGACCTGACCGCGTGGGACTACACGATCTCCGGCGTCTCCTGGCCGGCCGCGGGCACCATCACGTCCGGCGACCTCGGGGTGCTGGCCGCCAGCGGCACCACGACCGCGATCCTCGCCAGCGGCGACGTGCAGTCCACGGGCTCGGCGTCCGATGCCGCGACCGGGAGGATCGGCGACACGACCGTGCTCGTGACGGACGCCCCCGTCTCCGCCCTCGTCGACCAGGCGCTCTCCGCGGAGACGGACGAGGCGTTCGGGATCGCGCTGGCCCAGCTCTCGGCGACCCTCGCGGCGGATGCGCGGGCGGCCGACGGCCACGTCGTGGTCGCCGCCCTGGAGCGCGGCTGGGCGGCATCCGGCGGGCGCCTCGGACAGCTGCTCGACGCGATCCAGGGCCTCCCCTTCAGCGACACCGCGGAGCTGGGCGCCGCGTTCGCGACCGCCCCCGTCGCCCTCCAGGTCGTGGACCACCCGGAGGACCCGACGCGCGTCCAGCGGGTCGCCGACGCGATGTCGCTCGAGGCCCAGGTGGACGCCTTCGCGAAGGCCGTCGAGCGTCCCGAGCTCATCACCGGCCAGCAGCGGATGCTCCTGCTCGCCACGCTCGCGAACCGCTGGCGCGACGACCCGGATGGGCTCGTGACCGTCCAGGACGGTTACGCCGCCCAGGCCGACGCGCTGCTGGACTCCGTCGCCATCACCACGCGCCAGAACACCGTGATCAGCGACACGACGAGCCTCTTGATCAACGTCAGCAACGCGCTCGACCAGCCCGTCACGGTGCGGCTGTCTATCATCGCGGGCAGCGGGCGGATCCGCGTGGACGACTCCGCGCTCGTGACGGTGCCCGCGCACGGCAGCGCGTCGGCCCGACCGCCCATCACCTCCATCTCGAACGGCGACGTCGTGGTCACCGCGCGGCTCACGACCGACGACGGCTCCGTACAGATCGGGGACAGCGCGCCCGTCGAGCTCTTCATCCGCGCCGGGTTCGAGGCCGTCGTCACGACGGTGTTCGTCGCGGCTGTCGCCCTCCTGTTCGGCTTCGGCCTGTTCCGCAGCATCCGCAAGCGCCGCCGCGCCCGCGCCCGGCAGCTCGCCGGCCTGCCCGAGGAGATCGATGACTGACCGGATCGCGCCCCGCACCCCCGCCGCGGCCGCCTCGTGAGCGCCGCGCCCGCTCCGCGCGGAGGCGGCATCGGCCGCGCGTCGGCCCTGCTCGCCTCGGGCACGTTCGTCTCGCGCATCCTCGGCTTCGTCAAGGCCATCGTGCTGCTCCAGACCATCGGCGCGACCCTCGGCAGCTCCAACGCGTTCTCCAACGCGAACCAGCTGCCCAACAACATCTACGTGATCATCGCGGGCGGCGTCCTCAACGCCGTCCTGGTGCCGCAGGTGGTGCGCGCCGCGAAGCACGCGGACGGCGGCGCGGGGTACATCAACAAGCTCGTGACGATCGCGATCGTCGTGCTCGGCGGCGTCACGATCCTCGCCACCGTGGGCGCACCCGTCGTCTCCCGCCTCTACGCCGCCACCCTGCCGCCGGACGTCTTCGCGCTCGTCGTCGCGTTCGCGTACTGGTGCCTCCCGCAGATCCTCTTCTACGGGCTCTACGCCGTGCTCGGCGAGGTGCTGAACGCGCGGGGGTCCTTCGGGCCGTTCACGTGGGCGCCGGTCCTCAACAACGTGGTCGCCATCGCCGGTCTCCTCGTCTTCCAGGCGATGTTCGGCTCGGGCAGCCGCCCTGTCGACGACTGGAGCCTCGACAAGATCGTCGTGCTCGCCGGATCCGCGACCCTCGGCGTCGTCGCCCAGGCGCTCATCCTCTTCGTCTTCTGGCGCCGCGTGGGCCTCCGGTTCCGCTTCGACTTCGCGTGGCGGGGCGTGGGCCTCGGCACCGCCGGCCGTCTCGCCGGCTGGACCTTCGGCATGCTCGTCGTCACGCAGCTGGCGGGCATCGCGCAGTCGAACGTGGCCAACATCGCCGCCACCTCGGACAGCCCGTCGAGCACGATCCTGCTCAACGCGTGGCTCTTCTTCATGCTGCCGCACTCGATCTTCGCGGTCTCCATCGCCACCGCCTACTTCACGCGCATGAGCACGCACGCGGGCGAGGGCGACCACGACAGCATGCGGGTGGACCTCTCCTCCGCCGTGCGGCTCGTCGGCCTCATGACCGTGCTCTCCACCGCGCTCATCGCCGTGCTGGCCGGACCCGTGGCCCGCGTGATGGTCTCGGGTGACATCGGCGAGGTCCGCGGCTACGGCGTGGTCCTCATCGCGTTCATCCTCGGGCTGCCGGCGTTCAGCACCCTGTTCGTGCTGCAGCGCGCCTTCTACGCGCTCTCGGACACGCGCACGCCGTTCCTCATCCAGTGCGCCCAGGTCGTGCTGTTCATCGCCGGCGCGCTCGTCATCTCCCAGCAGCCCGTCGAGCTGATCGGCGTGGGTCTCGCCGTGCTGCAGACCGTCACGGTCACCGGGCAGGCGGTGCTGGCCGCGGTGCTGCTCCGCCGGCGCATCGGCCGGATCGACGGGCGCCGGATCCTCCGCAGCGCCGTCCGCTTCGTCGTCGCCGCCGTGCCGGCCGCGCTCGTCGGCGTCGCGCTGCTCACCCTCGTCTCCGGCGGCGCGTTCGAGGGCGTCGGCGTCGCGTCAAAGGGCCAGGCGCTCCTCGTCGGGATCCCCCTGGCCGCCGTGATGACGGCCGCCTACCTCGCCGCCCTGGCCGCGATGCGGTCCTCCGAGCTGCAGCAGCTCGCCGGTCCCGTGATGCGCCGCATCCGCCGCCGCTGACCCCTCGCACCACCGTCTCGCCGCACGGCGCGAATGCCTGTCCGCCCCGGCGCCCCCGCCCGGTGGAGCCGCAGGAATAGCCGCTACCGTGGGTCTGTTGCAGAGGTGAGCGGGCGCCGGGAAGGCGCCCCGCCGAGCAGTGGAGGAGAAGCCGTCGTGCGTCAGATCATCATCATCGGTTCGGGTCCGGCCGGGTACACGGCCGCCATCTACGCCGCGCGCGCCAACCTCACGCCCCTCCTCATCGCGAGCTCGGTCGAGGCCGGCGGCGAGCTCATGAACACCACCGAGGTGGAGAACTACCCGGGCTTCACCGACGGCATCCAGGGCCCCGACCTCATGATGGCGATGCAGGCGCAGGCCGAGCGCTTCGGCACCGAGGTCGTCCTCGACGACGTCACGTCGGTCGAGCTCACGGGCGACGTCAAGCGCGTCACCCTCGGCAACGGCGACGTGCACGAGGCCCTCGCGGTCATCGCCGCCACGGGATCCGCGTACCGCAAGCTCGGCCTCCCCGCGGAGGACCGCTTCAGCGGCCACGGCGTCTCCTGGTGCGCCACGTGCGACGGCTTCTTCTTCCGCCAGAAGACCATCGCGGTCGTCGGCGGCGGCGACAGCGCCATGGAGGAGGCCACCTTCCTCACCCGCTTCGCCGAGAAGGTCTACGTGATCCACCGCAAGGACTCGCTGCGCGCCTCCAAGATCATGCAGGAGCGCGCGTTCGAGAACCCGAAGATCGAGTTCATCTGGAACGCGCAGGTGGTCGACATCACGGGCGGCGAGAAGGTCGAGGGCGTCGTCCTCGAGGACACCGTCACGGGCGAGCAGCGTCCGCTCGCGCTCGAGGGCCTCTTCATCGCCATCGGCAACGACCCGCGCACGCACCTCTTCCACCAGCAGCTGGAGCTCACCGCCGAGGGCACCATCGCCGTCGACGGCCGCTCCTCGCGCACCAACCTGCCGGGCGTGTTCGCCGCCGGCGACGTGATCGACCCCACCTACCGCCAGGCCGTCACCGCCGCGGCATCGGGCACCGTCGCGGCGCTGGATGCGGAGCACTTCCTCGCGTCCCTGCCCGACGCGCTGCTCGACGCCGCCTCCGACGGACCGGACGGCCCCGCGGGCCACGGTGCGCCGGCCGCCGGCAGCGCGGTGGATCCCGACGGCGAGCTCGTCGGCGCCGACCACCAGTAGCCGCACCCCTCATCACGACCCGATCCGGCATCCGCTCGGATCCCCGCGAACCACACGAAGGAGAAACCATGTCCCACTCCCGCGACGTCACCGACGCCAGCTTCCAGGCCGAGGTCCTCGACGCCGAGAAGACCGTCATCGTGGACTTCTGGGCGCCCTGGTGCGGCCCCTGCAAGGCCGTCTCCCCCGTCCTCGACCAGATCGCCGCCGAGAACCCCGGCATCGAGCTCGTCAAGATCGACGTGGACGACAACCCCGAGATCGCCATGAAGTACAAGATCACCTCGATCCCGGCCATGAAGGTCTTCCAGAAGGGCGAGGTCGTCAAGACCGTCATCGGCGCCAAGCCGAAGCCGGCCCTCGAGCAGGAGTTCGCCGACTTCCTCAAGTAGCGGCCGCTCGCGCCGGACAGGCGACGAGCACCACCGGAGGGCCCGGCACCACGAGGTGCCGGGCCCTCTGTCGTCCCCTCGATCCGCACCGCGCCATCCGTGCGTGGCCAGCGACGGGGATCCCCGCGGCCTCCCGTTAGGCTGATCGGCAATCAGACAGTGAGAGACGTGACGTGACACCTGCAGGCAGCCCCCGCGATTCCGCGGGCACCAACCTCGACCCCTGGTTCCCCCACTACGCGGAGAGGACCTCCGGCCTCAGCGCCTCCGAGGTCCGCGCCCTCTTCGCCGTGGCCTCGCGCCCCGAGGTCGTCTCGCTCGCCGGCGGCATGCCGTTCGTCTCCGCCCTCCCGCAGGAGCTCATCGTCACGGCGATGGAGAAGGTCATGCGGGAGCGCGGCCCCGTGGCGCTGCAGTACGGCGGCGGCCAGGGCACGCCGGAGCTCCGCGAGGACATCCTCGAGATCATGGCCCTCGAGGGCATCCGCGGCAGCGTCGACGACATCGTCACCACCACGGGTTCGCAGCAGGCGCTCGACCTCGTCACCAAGCTGTTCATCGACCCGGGCGACGTGATCCTCGCCGAGGCCCCCAGCTACGTCGGCGCCATCGGCGTCTTCCGCAGCTACCAGGCGGTCGTCGAGCACGTCGTGATGGACGACGACGGCCTCGTCCCCGAGGCGCTGCGCGAGGCCATCGCGCGGATCCGCGGCGAGGGCCGCACCATCAAGTTCCTCTACACGGTCCCCAACTTCCACAACCCGGCGGGCGTCACGATGTCCGCCGCCCGACGGCCGGAGATCCTCGAGATCTGCCGCTCGAACGACATCCTCGTGCTCGAGGACAACCCCTACGGCCTCCTCTGGTTCGACCGCCCGGCGCCGGACGCCATGCGCAGCCTCGACGACGAGGGCGTCATCTACCTCGGCTCCTTCTCGAAGACGCTCGCCCCCGGATTCCGCGTGGGCTGGGCGCTCGCCCCGCACGCCATCCGGGAGAAGCTGATCCTCGCCCAGGAGTCGGCCGTCCTCTCCCCCAGCTCCTTCAGCCAGCTGATCATCTCCGAGTATCTCCACGCGTCCGACTGGAAGGGCCAGATCGACACCTTCCGCGGCGTGTACCGGGAGCGTCGGGACGCGACGCTCTCCGCGCTGCAGGAGCACCTGCCGAGCCTGTCCTGGACCGTCCCCAACGGCGGCTTCTACGTCTGGCTGAAGCTCCCGGAGCAGCTCGACTCGAAGCAGATGCTCCCCCGAGCCGTGACCGCGCTCGTCGCCTACACGCCCGGCACCGCGTTCTACGCCGACGGCCGCGGCCGCGACGCCATCCGCCTGTCGTTCTGCTATCCGACGCCAGAGCGCATCCGCGAGGGCGTCCGACGCATGGCGGGCGTGATCGACGACGAGATGGACCTGCTCACCACCTTCTCCGGCACGGGCGCGCTCGCCTCACGCCCCACGACGTCGGTCGTCACGCCGCCGCCGGACCTCGACTGACCCTCCGCGTCCACGAACACCGACCGAAACCGGATCGAGCATCATGACCGCACACGAGCCCCTCTCCGTCCTCGTCCTCGCGGGCGGGATCTCCCATGAGCGCGACGTGTCGCTCCGCAGCGGGCGCCGCGTCGCGGACGGCCTCCGCGGAGCCGGTGTGACCGCGTCCCTGCGCGATCCCGACGCCACTCTCCTCGACTTCCTGCGCGATACGCCTCCAGCCGTGGTCTGGCCGGTCCTCCACGGCGCGAGCGGCGAGGACGGCGCGCTCCTCGGTCTCCTCGAGCTCGCCGGCGTCCCGTACGTGGGGTCCTCGGCGCGCGCCGCGCGACTCGCGTGGGACAAGCCGACCGCGAAGGCGATCGGGGAGTCGGCCGGGATCCGCACGCCTCGATCCGTCACCCTGCCGAAGGACACGTTCCGTGAACTCGGCGCCGCGGCCGTCCTCCGTCTCGTGACCGAGGCCGTGCCCGCGCCGTACGCCGTGAAGCCGGCACGCGGCGGGTCTGCCCAGGGCGTCACCATCGTGCGCGACGCGGACGCGCTCCCGCGGGCGATGGTGGACGCGTACACCTACGGCGACGTCGCCCTCATCGAGCAGCTGATCGACGGCACCGAGGTCGCCATCGGCGTCCTCGACACCGGCGATGGCCCGACGGCGCTGCCGGCGACGGAGATCGTCCCCACCTCGGGCGTGTACGGCTACGAGGCGCGCTACAACGCGGGACTCACGCGCTTCTTCACCCCGGCGCGCATCTCGCCCGACGCGGCGTCGGCGGCCTCGGAGGCGGCCGTCGGCATCCACCGGGCTCTCGGCATCGGGCAGATGTCGCGCGTCGACATCATCGTCGACGCCGAGGGCGAGCCCTGGTTCCTCGAGGTCAACGTCATCCCCGGCCTGACGGAGACATCCCTGCTCCCCCAGGGGCTCGCAGCGGCAGGCATCGAGGTGGGCGACCTGTACCGACGACTCGCCGAGGCCGCGCAGGCGGCCTCAGCCGCCCGCTGACGCGCTCTGACCACCTCCGCGGCGCCATCCGCATCGGACGGCGGCGCGCGCCTCAGTTCGCGTCGGCGTCCGGCACGCCCATCTCCTGGGCGATCCGAGTCAGGTCCCCCAGCGTCGCGAAATCGATCACGATCTGCCCCTTCTGCGCGGACATCGTGACCCGCACGCTCGTGTTCAGGTGGTCCCCGATGCGCTGCCCCACCTCTTCCAGGTGCGCGTTCCGCGCCGAGCTGGGGTTCTTCCGCGGCTTCACGGTGCGCTGACCCCGCTGCGCCGCCGCCTCGGCCGCGCGCACCGAGAGGTCTTCGTTCACGATCTTCTCGGCGAGGTGACGCATCGCGTCCTCATCGCCGGAGGACAAGATCGCGCGGGCGTGACCGGCCGACAGGACGCCGGCTGCGACACGGTGCTGCACGTCCTCAGGCAGGCGCAGGAGGCGGATCGTGTTGGTGATCTGCGGCCGTGACCGTCCCAGGCGCTGAGCGAGCTCATCCTGCGTGATCGCGAAGTCGGAGAGGAGCTGCTGATAGGCGCTCGCCTCCTCGAGCGGGTTCAGCTCCGAACGGTGCAGGTTCTCGAGCAGCGCATCGCGGAGCATGGACTCATCGGCGGTGTCCTTGATCACCGCGGGGATGGTGTCCAGTCCGAGCTCCTTGGTCGCTCGGAGGCGTCGCTCCCCCATCACGAGTTCGTAGCGCGGTCGCCCATCCGCCTCGGCGCCCAGCGGTCGCACGACGATCGGCTGGAGCACCCCGTACTCCCGGATCGACACCACGAGCTCCTGCAGCTCGTCCGGACGGAAGTCCGTACGCGGCTGCTGCGCATTGGGTGTGATGTCCGCGGGGTCCAGGTTCGCGAGGCGAGCGCCCGGCACGGCGACGAGATGCGGCTCGCCCTTTGCGTCCGGCTCGTCCCGCGACCCACTCTGCACACCGCTCGGCGCACCTGCGCCGACGCTGTCCGGGAAGAACACATCGACGGGTCGGCTGCGCTCATCAGAGGTGGGGATGAGGGCGCCGATTCCACGCCCTAGGCCGGTTCTCTTCGTTGCCATTACTTCTGGGCTCCTCGGTGTGCGATCTCGGCGGCGGCCTCCAGGTAGGAGAGGGCGCCAGGTGAGTTGGGGTCGTAGCTGATCACGCTCTGCCCGTAGCTGGGGGCCTCGCTGATGCGGACCGAGCGCGGGATGAGCGTCGTGAGCGTCTGCTGGGGGAAGTGCTCCCGCACTTCCGCCGCCACCTGCTGCGCGAGGTTCGTGCGCCCGTCGTACATCGTCAGCAGGATCGTGGACATCGTCAGATCCGGATTGAGGTGCTGAGAGATGAGCTCGATGTTGGAGAGCAGCTGACTGAGCCCCTCGAGCGCGTAGTACTCGCACTGGATCGGGATCAGCACTTCCCTCGCCGCGCTGAACGCGTTGATGGTGAGCAACCCCAGTGAGGGCGGGCAGTCGATCAGCACGTAGTCGAAGTCCCGTCCGCTCTCCGACACGAGGAACGCATCCAGAGCGGTCCTCAGTCGGCGTTCACGATGCGGGAGATTGACGAGCTCGATCTCCGCGCCGGCGAGGTGGATCGTGGCGGGCACGCAGAAGAGGGTGTCGAATTCGGGGCTCCGCTGCACCGCCTGCTCGACGGGTGAGTCATTGACGAGTACGTCGTAGACGCTCATCAGATCGCTGGAACGGTCGGCACCCAGCGCCGTCGACGCATTGCCCTGCGGGTCGAGATCGATGACCAATGTCCGTGATCCGGACTTCGCCAGCGCTGCGGCGAGGTTCACGGTCGACGTCGTCTTCCCCACCCCGCCCTTCTGGTTGGCGATGGTGAAGACTCGCGTCTTCACCGGGCGTGGCAGGACGATCCCCGCTAGAGCCTTTCGCCGACGGCTCGTCTCCGAGAGCTCGCGAGCAATGGGACTCAGTTCATCATCCATGGACAGCTCTCGATCGGTGGTTGCGTGCGTCAAGTACGGCGGAGGAAATTCGATGTTTCACGTGGAACATGTTCGCCGGAAACGTTGGCCGAGGACTTCTGAATGTGAGCTTCATCAGCAACTTATGCGGTCTCGATGTGCGGCCGATTCACGCCAGTCGCGCCCTGATGACTCGGGTGACCTCATCCACGAGACCGGCGCCGAGCGTGAGCACCTGAACGTCTTCCAAGTGGTGCTTCCGGATGGCCTTGCTGGCCGCCTCCACCTCACGCTCGGCGTTGGCGCCCTTCATCAGGACCAGCTCACCGCCCTTCCTCACGAGCGGCACGGTCAGGGGTATGAGCTTCGCGAACGCGCTCACTGCCCGAGCCGTCACTTGATCGAGGGTGAACTCCTGCGTGACATCCTCGGCACGAGCGCGCCGAACGGTGACGTTCTCAAGGGACAGATGGGAGACCTGCTCCTCCAGCCACGTGACGCGTCGCTCCATCGGCTCGATCAAGACGAAATCCACATCGGGTCGAGCGATCGCAAGCACGAGTCCCGGTAGACCTGCGCCCGTCCCGATGTCTCCGACCAGGCCGGGACGAAGCAGCGGTGCAATCAGTACGGAATTGAGGATGTGGCGCGACCACAGACGAGGGGGCTCCAGAGGACCGATGAGCCCGAGCTCCTCTCCCCTCTCCCCCAGCTGGGACGCGAACTCGCGCGCTACGTGGATGCGATCTCCGAACATCGCTTTCGCCACCGCTGGCTCAGGCTCGATCATGACCTGTTCAGGCATCCTGCTTCCGTCCTGTGATCGCTGGTTCTTTCCGGTCCTGCCAGTCAAGTACCCGACGCGGCGATCATCCTTCGGATCTCCAGCATTTGAGCACCCGTGCGAGTTTAGCGCCCCTCTCCGTCATCCGATGTCGGACTGATCACTCGAGGCGCCGGCTCACGTGTGCTCGCCGAGGCTCAGCGTCTCTAGCTCGATGTTTCACGTGAAACAAACGACCCTTGTGCACCTTCGGTGGCCAGCGGAGCCACCAGCGCCTCCAAGACCACATCTGATCACTGGCGATCAACGGGTTTACCGGAGATGTTTCACGTGAAACGTCGGTTCCTCAGCCCACAGATCTGAGATCAGTCGGCAGAAGATGCCTGCACGGTCATGGTCAGTCACGTGCCTCAGAGGAACGCCCACGTTGACCGAGCGACTCCGCACGACTCCGTTCACGGAACATCTGCTCCCCGCTTCGACTGCCCCTGGTCACCTTTTGATAGCACGCCCGTACTAAATGCCTTGAGATCCATCGTGCCGTTCCCGAGCACGAGAGAGGCCCGGTCCATCGGACCGGGCCTGCTCAGACACGCTGGAGCGTCGATAGCTCTGCGATCACGCCTTGCTGATCACCGTGTGACGATCGCGTCCCTCACCTTCAGACTCCGACGTGTACCCACGTTCGGCGACGATGTCGTGCACGAGCTTCCGCTCGTACGACGACATGGGAGGAAGAGACGCACTCGCGGATCCCGCGGAGATCCGTTCGATGGCCCGGTCGACCAGCTGACCGAGCTCCACCTGTCGCGCGTCCCGGGATCCGCCGACGTCGAGAATCAGGCGGCTGAACACACCTGTCTTGTTCTGCACCGCGAGCCGGGTGAGCTCCTGGAGCGCGGTGACGGTCTCGGGATTGGACAGGAGACGCAGGTCCTCGGAATCCGCAGCATCGACCGACACGTATGCCCGGCCACCGCGCTGGTCGATGTCGATGTCACCATCGAGGTCGCAGATATCGAGGAGCTCCTCGATGTAATCCGCCGCGATGTCGCCTTCGTCGACGCCGACTGACGTGGCCTCGACCTCGATCCCCGCCGTGGGCTCTGAGGCGCCGTCCTGCTCGACGTCGTTCGTCACGTCGGTCATCGGCTCTTGGATCCCGACTGCTTCTTGGCGCGGTTCTTGCCCACCGGCTGCTGACGCTGGGCCGGCTTGCGCTCCTCCACCACGATGGTCGACGACTGCGTCGATGCCTCAGGGGCGACGAGCTTGCCCTTGCGCGCGAGCCGTGCCTCACGAGCACGCGCCGCTTCGCTGCCGGGAGTGGGCATGTTGCGGATGACGAGGAACTGCTGGCCCATCGTCCAGAAGTTCGAGACCAGCCAGTAGAACATGACGCCGAGCGGGAAGGCGATGCCGGACACCGCGAAGACCAGCGGGAGGATGTACAGCAGGATGCGCTGCTGCTTGAACATCGGGCTGGCCTTGGTCTCCTCGGACATGTTCTTGGCCATGATCTGCAGCTGCGTGATGAACTGCGACGCGCTCATGAGGATGACCATCGTGGTCGCGATGACGATGACAGTGACGTTGCCGTTGGCCGTGGAGATGGCGGACTGCAGGGGAGCGCCGAGGAACGACGACTCCCCGAACGAACGGGACAGCTGCGCGTTCAGGAGGCCGATGCCCGGCAGCTCCTCGACCGCGGCCCGGTGGAGCACGGAGTACAACGAGAAGAAGATCGGCATCTGCAGGAGCAGGGGCAGGCAGCTACTGAGCGGGTTGGTGCCTGTGTCCTTGTAAAGCGCCATGGTCTCGCGGGACATCGCCTCGCGGGAGAACTGGTCGCGCTTGCCCTTGTACTTGTCCTGGATCTTCTTCAGCTGCGGCGCGACCTCCATCATGCGGCGCTGGTTCTTGATCTGCCGCACGAAGATCGGGATGAGCGCCGCACGGACCACGAGCACCAGGCCCACGATCGACAGCACCCAGGTGGCGCCGTTGTCGGGATCCAGCCCGAGCGTCGTCCAGAGCGTGTGGAAGCCGACCAGGATGAGTTCGATGACCCACTTGATCGGCCACAGGATCGTTCCGAGGAAATCCATGAGGTGGTCGTTAGCCCTTTCCGTGGCTGGGTGCGACGACGAATCCGAGCCTCGTGCGTCGGTACTGCTGGACCCGGCGAGCGGGGACGTCGTCGATGCCGCCCTCCGCCCAGGGGTGGCACCGGCACACGCGCCACGCGGCGAGGAGGCCACCGTGGACGAGCCCGTGCTCCTGCACGGCCTCGAGGCCGTACGCGGAACAGGACGGGTAGTACCTGCAGACATCCCCGTAGAGAGGGGAGACCACGCGCCGGTAGAGGCTGATCACGGCGATGGCGGCGTTCCGAGGCGCCAAGACGACGGAGGTCAGTGCCCTCTTCATGTCGTCCTCACGGCCCGCGTCACGGCTGACGCCATCTCCTCCTGCAGGGTATCCCACGCTGTCCGCTCCATGCCTGGCAGTACGCGGATCACGATGGAGGTCCCCGGGGGCACCGAGTGGAGGAGACCGGCCGATACCGCCTTCAGGCGCCTTCGGACCAGGTTCCGGGTCACGGCGTTGCCGACCTTCTTCGACACGATGAACCCGAATCGGGTCGGAGCGTCGGAGGAACCGGCGAGTGCGGACACGACCGCAGTTCCCGTGGTCGTCCGACGGCCCCGCCTGACGATGGTGCGGTAGTCCGCACCGCTCGTCACGCGGTTCCGTCGCGCGAGCACGTGCTACGCGGAGAGCTCGGTGCGTCCCTTGCCACGGCGGGCGGCGAGGATGGCACGGCCGGCACGGGTGCGCATGCGGAGGCGGAAGCCGTGCTTCTTGGCCTTCTTGCGGTTGTTCGGCTGGAAGGTGCGCTTGCTCACGGTGAGTCTCCACTCAGGTTGGTCCACGGGGCCGACGAGTGCGGCTGGGAAGATGGGGCAGCCTCGAGGGGCTGGGTCAACTGCCTAAATCTACGGGCCGGGCGGCCTCCGGTCAAACCCGGGAGCGGGATCGTGATTATCCACACTGACCGGCCATCCGCCGGTATCGACATGCCGCCGTCGATAGGGTCGATTTGTCCTGATCTCCGACAGTGGCTACCGTGTGGCGTGGCCGCGACGCGTCGGGGATCGCCCGCGCGGTGCTGACGGCCCGTTCGCACACAGGGTGGATAACCCTGTGAGTAACTATGCTGTCCGCGGTCGCGGTACCCGGATGGTCCGCACCCTCGGAGCCTCCGGGGACGGACGCCGCACGCACGACCGCGACGCCCTTCTAGCGTCGACAGCAGTCCGCGCACCGCGTGGCGGCCCCGGCATCAGCCGCGGGACCGAGCCCGGTGACGGCAGATGGGGAAACATGTCCGACCGCTCCGACCCGACGCACGCGATCTGGCAGAAGGTGCTCGCCGCCCTCACCGCGGACGACCGGATCACCCCGCAGCTGCACGGCTTCATCAGCCTGGTGGAGCCGAAGGGGGTGATGACCGGCACTCTCTACCTCGAGGTCCCCAACGACCTCACCCGCGGCATGCTGGAGCAGCGCATCCGCGTGCCTCTCCTCAACGCCATCGGCTCGCTCGACGAGGCGGCGGGCGTGAGCAACTTCGCCATCGTCGTCAACCCCGAGATCGCGCAGGACGCCTTCGCCCAGCACCCCGAGCCGGCGACGGAGCAGCCGTACATCGAGACGCCGACCATCACGGCGCCCACCGACAACCCGGGGCTGCCGCCGTCACCATCCCGCGGCGACTCGCGCCTCAACCCGAAGTACGGCTTCGACACCTTCGTCATCGGCGGGTCCAACCGCTTCGCCCACGCCGCGGCCGTCGCCGTCGCCGAGGCGCCGGCCAAGGCCTACAACCCGCTCTTCATCTACGGCGACTCGGGCCTCGGCAAGACCCACCTCCTCCACGCCATCGGGCACTACGCGATCAGCCTCTACCCCGGGATCCGCGTGCGGTACGTGAGCTCCGAGGAGTTCACCAACGACTTCATCAACTCGATCGCGAACAACCGGTCGTCGCTGTTCCAGTCGCGCTACCGCGACAACGACATCCTGCTGATCGACGACATCCAGTTCCTCCAGGGCAAGGACTCCACGCAGGAGGCCTTCTTCCACACCTTCAACACGCTCCACGACCACAACAAGCAGGTGGTCATCACGAGCGACCTCCCGCCGAAGCACCTCACGGGCTTCGAGGACCGGATGCGCTCGCGCTTCGAGTGGGGGCTCATCACCGACGTCCAGGCGCCCGACCTCGAGACGCGCATCGCGATCCTCCGCAAGAAGGCGCAGAGCGAGAAGCTGCAGGTGCCGGACGACATCCTCGAGTACATGGCCACCAAGGTCACCTCGAACATCCGGGAGCTCGAGGGCACCCTCATCCGCGTCACCGCGTTCGCGAGCCTCAACAAGACGCCGGTCGACCTCGCGCTCGTGCAGACGGTCCTGAAGGACCTGATCACGCTCGACGAGGACAACGTCATCGCGCCGGTCGACATCATCAACCACACCGCGGCCTACTTCAAGCTCACGGTCGACGACCTCTACGGCTCGTCCCGCTCGCAGGCCGTGGCCACCGCACGCCAGATCGCGATGTACCTCTGCCGTGAGCTGACCAACCTCTCACTGCCGAAGATCGGGCAGCTGTTCGGCAACCGCGACCACACGACGGTCATGTACGCCAACAAGAAGATCACCGAGCTCATGAAGGAGCGGCGCTCCATCTACAACCAGGTGACCGAGCTCACCAGCCGCATCAAGCAGAACCACCGCTACGGCAAGATGTGACGCCGTCCGCACGAGCCCCGGTGGCGCGTGCAGGAGAAGGGGTCGGACCACCAGGTCCGACCCCTTCTGCGCGTGCGGGAGGGAGCGGCCCGACGCCGCCCGGCCTCACCGGGACGCCTACCGAGCTCTGGGGGGCCTGCTCCGTGGCGGGGAGAGAACCTCGGAGGGGCTGGATCCGCCGTTCCCCACAGTGTGCACAGACTGTGGATAACTGTGGAGAACCGCCGGAGCCGATGTGGGTTCGAGGACCCGGCCTGTGGAACCGACGTCCTCGTGTCGTCGGCGTTCCGCCGAGTCCCCAGGCCGCTCCACACGCGTCCCACAACTTCCAGACGTGTAGTTCCCGCTCGATGACAGGGACTCCGGGAGTTGTCCACAGATTCCACAGCGGTTAAGACTATTGATCCTTAAACCCTTCATTGGATGTCGCCCAAGAACCTGAGGGTGTGGAGGGATCGACGGTCGTGGGGTCCCCCGTCGGCACGGCTAGCATTGACCGACAAATCTTCCGCTCATCGAGGGGTCCACAACGTGAAGTTCCAAGTCAACAGGGACGTCTTCAGCGAGGCGGTGTCCTTCGCCGTCAAGCTCCTGCCGCAGCGCACGACCCTCCCGATCCTGAGCGGGGTGCTCATCGAGGCGACCGAGGACGGACTGACGCTGTCGTCGTTCGACTACGAGGTCTCGGCACGCACGCAGATCCAGGCGGAGATCGAGGAGGCCGGTCGCGTGCTGGTCTCCGGTCGCCTGCTCGCCGACATCGCGAACCGCCTCCCGAACGCGCCGGTGCGGTTCACCACCGAGGACTCCAAGATCACCGTCTCGTGCGGATCCGCCCACTTCACGCTCCTGAGCATGCCCGTCGAGGAGTACCCGACGCTGCCGCAGATCTCGGAGCAGTCCGGCCTCCTGCCCGCCGAGCAGTTCGCCGCAGCGGTCTCGCAGGTCGCGGTCGCCGCATCGCGGGACGACGTCACGCCCGTCATCACCGGCGTGCAGCTCGAAGTGGGGGAGACCAGCCTCGGCCTCATCGCCACCGACCGCTACCGGGTGGCCGTGCGCGAGATCGACTGGGACGGCGGCGACTCCACGACCGACGGCACGAGCCGCACCGCACTCGTGCCCGCCCGCACCCTGCAGGAGATCGGGAAGACCTTCGGGCACAGCGGGACCATCTCGGTCGCCATCACGGACACCGACGACCGCCAGCTCATCGCGTTCAGCGCCGACAGGAAGACCGTCACGTCCCTGCTGATCCGCGGCAACTTCCCGCCGGTCAAGCGCCTCTTCCCCGAGACGGTCGACAACTACGCCGTCATCAACACGGCCGACCTCATCGAGGCGACGCGACGCGTCCAGCTGGTCCTCGAGCGCGAGGCGGCCCTGCGCTTCACCTTCACCATCGACGGCCTCACCCTGGAGGCCATCGGCTCCGAGCACGCGCAGGCATCGGAGAGCATCGACGCCCTCCTGACGGGCGTCGACACCGTGGTGTCGCTGAAGCCCCAGTTCCTGCTGGACGGCCTCGGCGCCGTCCACTCCGAGTTCGTCCGCCTCTCGTTCACGAAGACGGACAACCCCAACAAGCCCGGCCCCGTGCTCATCACGAGCCAGTCCTCCAAGGACCAGGCCGGCGCTGACAACTACCGGTACCTGCTGCAGCCGAACCTGCTGCTGCGCTAGACCGCGATCAAGGAGAGAACATGCACATCGGACTCGTCGGACTCGGCAAGATGGGCGCCCGCATGCGCGCGCGCCTCGAGGCGAACGGCATCGAGGTGACCGGCTACGACACCAACCCCGACGTCTCCGACGTGGCCACCCTCGACGACCTCGCCGCCGCGCTGCCCACGCCGCGCCTCGTCTGGGTCATGGTCCCGGCCGGCACGGTCACGCAGAACGTCGTGGGCGACCTCGCCCGAATCCTGGAGCCCGGCGACCTCGTGATCGACGGCGGCAACTCCAAGTTCACCGACGACTTCGCGCACGCGGGGCTGCTCAAGGACAAGGGCATCGACTTCGTCGACGCCGGCGTCTCGGGCGGCGTCTGGGGCCTCGAGAACGGCTACGGCCTCATGGTCGGCGGACCCGTCGAGCAGGTCCAGCGCGCGATGCCCGTCTTCGACGCGCTCCGTCCCGAGGGGCCCCGCGAGGAGGGCTTCGTCCACGTCGGCGACTCCGGCGCGGGTCACTACGCGAAGATGGTCCACAACGGCATCGAGTACGCCATGATGCAGTCGTTCGCCGAGGGCTACGAGCTCCTCGCGGCGCGCACGGACATCATCAAGGACGTCACGGGCACGTTCGAGGCGTGGCAGCGCGGCACGGTCGTCCGCTCCTGGCTGCTCGAGCTCCTGGTCAAGGCGCTCAAGGAGGACCCGGGCTTCGAGGACATCGAGGGCTTCGTGCAGGACTCCGGCGAGGGCCGGTGGACCATCGAGGAGGCGCTCGACAACGCGGTCCCCATGCCCGCCATCAGCGCGTCGATCTTCGCGCGCTTCTCCTCCCGCCAGGAGGACTCCCCTGCCATGAAGGCCGTCGCGGCGCTGCGCAACCAGTTCGGCGGCCACTCGGTGCAGAAGAAGTCCTGACCACCGGATGATCGTCCGTCACCTCTCCCTGGGTGACTTCCGCAACTACACCCGCGCGGACGTCGCGCTCCTGCCCGGTGCCACCCTGTTCGTGGGGAGCAACGGGCAGGGCAAGACGAACCTGGTGGAGGCGCTGGGCTTCCTGAGCACGCTCGGGTCGCACCGCGTCTCCACCGACCAGGCCCTCATCCGGCAGGGCGCGGAGTCGGCCGTGATCCGGGCTCTGCTGCAGCACGCGGGCCGCGAGCTCCGGGTCGAGGTGCAGATCAACCGCTCATCGGCGAACCGCGCGCAGGTCAACGGCACGGCGACCAAGCCGCGTGAGCTGCCGCGGTACTTCTCGAGCGTGCTGTTCGCACCGGAGGACCTGGCGCTCGTCCGCGGCGATCCGTCGGGTCGGCGCCGGCTGCTCGACCAGCTGCTCGTGCTGCGCACGCCTCGGCTCGCCGGAGTCCTGTCGGACTACGACCGGGCCTTGAAGCAGCGCAACACCCTGCTCAAGTCGGCCCGGGCTCGGGGGATGAAGGCCGACCAGCTGGGCACGCTCGACATCTGGGATGAGCGTCTCGTCGCCATCGGCTCGCAGATCATCGCGGCGCGCGGTGCTCTGGTCGAGGCGCTGCAGCCGGAGCTGGCGCGCGCGTACCTGGCCGTGGCGGGATCCGACCACGGGCCGTCGGCGCGTCCGGAGCTGAGCATCCTCGCGGACGACCCGGGGGAGGACGACGTCGCGGATGAGACCGGCGCGCGCGACGGCGGTCGCTTCACGCGGACCGAGGACGTCGTGCCCGTCTTCACCGCCGCCATCGCCCGGATGCGGCCCCGCGAGCTCGAACGGGGGCTGACCCTGGTGGGCCCGCATCGCGACGACGTCCTGTTCCGGCTTAACGGGTTACCCGCGAAGGGCTATGCCAGTCACGGCGAGTCGTGGTCGTTCGCCCTGGCGCTGAAGCTCGCGTCGGCCGAGCTGCTGCGACGCGACTCGCAGACGGGGGACCCCGTGCTGATCCTCGACGACGTGTTCGCCGAGCTCGACCAGGCCAGGCGCGGGCGCCTCGCGGAGGCCGTCACCGGCTTCGAGCAGGTGCTCATCACCGCTGCCGTCTTCGAGGACGTGCCCGACCACCTGGCGGCGAACGCCGTGCACATCCGCGCCGGCGAGATCGTCGACGCGCCGGCGCCGGCGCCGGCGACCGCCGACAAGGACGGGGGAGCGGCGTGATCCCCCGCGCCGCCGACGGCGGTCCGCTGCCCGAGTCGGAGGCGGTGGCCGTCTACCGACGTTTCCGCCGGGTGTTCGGCGACGCGTCGGTGCGGTCGCCGTCCGCGCGGAAGCGCCGCGAGCAGAAGGCGGGCAGCTCCCCGTTCCAGCCCGGACGGGATCCCGACTCGCTCGGGAACGTGATGGACTCGCTCACCTCGCGCATGGGATGGACGTCATCGCTGTCGCAGGCCGAGCTCATGGCGGCGTGGACGACGATCGCCGGCGAGGAGACCGCCGTGCACTCGTCGCCGGTGGGCATCGAGGACGGCCTCCTCACGGTCGAATGCGAGTCCACGGCATGGGCGACGCAGCTCCGGCTCATGCGCGTGGAGATCACGACGCGCATCGCCGAGCGCTTCCCCGACGCGGGCATCAGGTCGATCCGCTTCCAGGGGCCGAACGCCCCGTCCTGGAAAAAGGGTCCCAGGTCGATCCCAGGGCGGGGCCCGCGCGATACCTACGGCTAGGGAGGCGAATCAGGTCACCCCCGCCGCGAAAGCGCCGCAGCGGGCCGGATAGGAGGTGCGGAGCCTACTACTGCGATAGAATGAGGGGTCGCCCGCAGTCCAGGGACGACGGTCCCCGGATCACCTCGTGATCCGCGCGCGTCCGCCGTCGGGCAGGGGCGCGTCGACGCGGCAGGAGCCACCACTTCATGACATCGGATGCCTCACAGGACCTCCCCGACGACTCCACCCCCGACGAGGTGGAGGTCGAGGAGACGCACAACGACTCCGACCACATCACCCGCCAGCAGGTGAGCAACGACTACGGCGCCAACGAGATCCAGGTGCTCGAGGGCCTCGAGGCCGTGCGCAAGCGGCCCGGCATGTACATCGGGTCCACCGGCCCGCGCGGTCTGCACCACCTGGTGAGCGAGATCGTCGACAACTCCGTCGACGAGGCCCTCGCCGGGTTCGCCAGCGACATCCAGATCACCATGCGGAAGGACGGCGGCATCCGCGTCGTCGACGACGGGCGCGGCATCCCGGTGGACATCCACCCCGTCGAGGGGATCTCCACGGTCGAGCTCGTCCTCACCAAGCTGCACGCCGGCGGCAAGTTCGGCGGCGGGGGGTACGCGGTGTCCGGCGGCCTGCACGGCGTCGGCAGCTCCGTCGTGAACGCGCTGTCGGAGCGCCTCGACGTCGAGGTCCGCCGCCAGGGCGCCGTGTGGCGCCAGAGCTTCACCATCGGCGTGCCGGACGCACCGCTCCAGAAGGGCGAGGGATCCACCGAGACTGGCACGACCATCACCTTCTGGCCCAGCCGCGAGATCTTCGAGACCGTCGAGTTCGACTACGACACGCTCCGCGCGCGCTTCCAGCAGATGGCGTTCCTCAACAAGGGGCTCGCCCTCACGCTGCACGACGAGCGCGAGGTCGACGGGGCCGAGCACCGCACGGAGAAGTTCCTCTACGAGCGGGGCCTCGTCGACTACGTCGAGCACCTCGTGAAGGCGAAGAAGACCGAGGTCGTCAACGCCGACGTCATCGCCTTCGAGTCCGAGGACACGGTCAAGAAGATCAGCCTCGAGGTCGCGATGCAGTGGACCACCTCCTACACGGAGAGCGTCCACACCTACGCGAACACCATCAACACGCACGAGGGCGGCACGCACGAGGAGGGGTTCCGCGCGGCGCTCACCACGCTCGTCAACCGCTACGCGCGCGAGAACAAGCTGCTCCGCGAGAAGGACGAGAACCTCACGGGCGACGACGTCCGCGAGGGACTCACCGCCGTCATCTCCGTGAAGCTCGGCGAGCCGCAGTTCGAGGGCCAGACCAAGACCAAGCTCGGCAACACAGAGGCGAAGGCCTACGTCCAGCGCATCGTCGGCCAGCAGCTCGGCGACTGGCTCGAGAAGAACCCGGCGCAGGCGAAGGACATCATCCGCAAGGGGATGCAGGCCTCGCAGGCGCGGCTGGCCGCCCGCAAGGCGCGCGAGCAGACCCGGCGCAAGGGCCTGCTCGAGTCGGGCGGCATGCCCGGCAAGCTCAAGGACTGCCAGAGCAAGGACCCGGCGCTCAGCGAGGTGTTCCTCGTCGAGGGAGACTCGGCCGGCGGTTCCGCGGTGCAGGGCCGCAACCCCACGACGCAGGCGATCCTGCCGCTGCGGGGAAAGATCCTCAACGTGGAGAAGGCGCGCCTCGACCGCGCGCTGCAGAACAACGAGGTGCAGTCGATGATCACCGCGTTCGGCGCGGGCATCGGCGAGGACTTCAACGCCGAGAAGGTCAGGTACCACAAGATCGTGCTCATGGCCGACGCGGACGTCGACGGCCAGCACATCACGACCCTTCTCCTCACCCTGCTGTTCCGGTACATGCGACCGCTCATCGAGCTCGGCTACGTGTACCTCGCGCAGCCGCCGCTGTACCGGCTCAAGTGGTCGAACGCGGAGCACCAGTACGTCTACACGGACGCGGAGCGCGACGCCCTGCTCGCGCACGGGCAGGCGAACGGGAAGCGCATCCCGAAGGACAACGGCATCCAGCGCTACAAGGGCCTCGGCGAGATGGACTACAAGGAGCTGTGGGAGACCACCATGGATCCGGCCACCCGCACGCTCATGCAGGTGACGCTCGACGACGCCGCGGGCGCCGACGAGGTCTTCTCGACGCTGATGGGCGAGGACGTCGAGTCCCGCCGGAGCTTCATCCAGCGCAACGCCAAGGACGTCAGGTTCCTCGACATCTGATCGACCGGGCGGCGGCACGGCCCGATGCCGACCGCCGCCCCACGCCGACCCCACGATCCACCGACCTCTGAACGGGACCTCCATGGCCGACGACAACACTCCGGACGACGAGCAGGGCACGGGGGCGACTCCGGACGACGAGCAGGCGGCGTCCACCGACGACGCCCTGCCACAGGAGGGCGTGACGCCGGCGTCCTCCGCCGCTGCCGCCTCGGACTCGCTGCCCGGTGCGATAGTCGACCCCGACGCCACCGTCGTCGTCACGCACGACCGCATCGAGCAGGTCGACCTCCAGCTCGAGATGCAGCGCTCGTTCCTCGACTACGCGATGAGCGTCATCGTGCAGCGCGCGCTGCCCGAGGTGCGCGACGGCCTCAAGCCCGTGCACCGCCGCGTGATCTACGCCATGTACGACGGCGGATACCGCCCCGACCGCTCCTTCTTCAAGTCGGCCCGCGTGGTCGGCGAGGTCATGGGCCAGTTCCACCCGCACGGCGACTCCTCGATCTACGACGCGCTGGTGCGCCTCGTCCAGCCGTGGAGCCTGCGCTACCCGCTCGCGCTCGGCCAGGGCAACTTCGGCTCCGCCGGCAACGACGGCGCCGCCGCCCCGCGATACACCGAGACCAAGATGGCGCCGCTGGCCATGGAGATGGTCCGGGACATCACCGAGGACACGGTCGACTTCCAGGACAACTACGACGGCCGCACGCTCGAGCCGAAGATCCTCCCGTCGCGCTTCCCGAACCTCCTGGTCAACGGATCCGTCGGCATCGCGGTCGGCATGGCCACCAACATCCCGCCGCACAACCTCCGTGAGGTCGCGTCCGGCGCGCAGTGGTTGCTCGCGCACCCCGACGCGAACCGGGAGGAGCTGCTCGAGGCGCTGCTCGAGCGGATCAAGGGACCCGACTTCCCGACCGGCGCCCAGGTCCTCGGCACCAAGGGCATCATCGACGCGTACCGCACGGGCCGCGGGTCCATCACGATGCGCGCGGTCGTCGCGGTCGAGGAGATCCAGGGCCGCGTGTGCCTCGTGGTCACCGAGCTGCCGTACCAGGTGAACCCCGACAACCTCGCGATCAAGATCGCCGAGCTCGTGAAGGACGGCAAGCTCGGCGGAGTCGCCGACATCCGCGACGAGACCTCGGGCCGCACCGGCCAGCGCCTCGTCATCGTGCTCAAGCGCGACGCGGTGGCGAAGGTCGTGCTGAACAACCTCTACAAGCACACGCAGCTGCAGGAGAACTTCGGCGCGAACATGCTCGCGATCGTCGACGGGATCCCGCGCACGCTCGCGCTCGACGGCTTCATCTCCGCGTGGGTCGACCACCAGATCGACGTCATCGTCCGCCGCACGCAGTACCGGCTCAACGAGGCCGAGGCGCGTGCGCACATCCTGCGCGGATACCTCAAGGCGCTCGATGCGCTCGACGAGGTCATCGCCCTCATCCGCCGGTCCGAGACGGTCGAGGTCGCCCGCAGCGGCCTGATGAAGCTGCTCGACATCGACGAGCTGCAGGCCAACGCCATCCTCGAGATGCAGCTCCGCCGCCTCGCCGCGCTCGAGCGTCAGAAGATCCAGGACCAGGCGGCCGAGCTCGAGGAGCGCATCGCCGAGTACAAGCACATCCTGGCGACGCCCACCGTGCAGCGGGAGATCATCAGCACCGAGCTGCAGGAGATCACCGACAAGTACGGCGACGACCGGCGCACGGAGATCATGCTCGGCTTCGACGGCGACATGAGCATGGAGGACCTCATCCCCGAGGAGGAGATGGTGGTCACGGTCACGCGCGGCGGGTACATCAAGCGCACCCGCATCGACAACTACCGCAGCCAGCACCGCGGCGGCAAGGGCGTGCGCGGCGCGCAGCTCCGGGCCGACGACGTGGTGGAGCACTTCTTCGTCACGACCACGCACCACTGGCTCCTCTTCCTCACGGACAAGGGCCGCGTCTACCGCGCCAAGGCGTACGAGCTGCAGGAGGCCGGCCGCGACGCCAAGGGCCAGCACGTGGCGAACCTGCTCGCCATGCAGCCGGACGAGGAGATCCAGCAGGTCCTCGACATCCGCGACTACCAGGTGGCGCAGTACCTCGTGCTCGCCACACGCGACGGCCTGATGAAGAAGACGGCCCTCACGGAGTACGACACGAACCGCACCGGCGGCATCATCGCGATCAACCTCCGCGACGGCGACGCCCTCGTCTCGGCGCTCCTCGTGGACGAGGACGACGACCTGCTCCTCGTGTCCCGCAAGGGCATGTCGCTGCGGTTCTCCGCCGACAACCAGGCGCTCCGTCCGATGGGTCGATCCACGTCCGGCGTGAAGGGCATGACGTTCCGCGGGGACGACACGCTGCTCAGCGCATCCGTCGTCGGGGAGCAGGGCTACGTGTTCGTGGTGACCGAGGGCGGCTTCGCCAAGCGCACCGCCGCGGACCAGTACCGCGTGCAGAACCGCGGCGGCATGGGCATCAAGGTGGCCAAGCTGCAGGACGCCCGAGGCGACCTCGCGGGTGCGCTCATCGTCGGCGAGGAGGACGAGATCCTCGTCGTGCTCGCCAGCGGCAAGGTGGTACGGTCTGTCGTGGCCGAGGTCCCGGCGAAGGGCCGCGACACCATGGGTGTCGTGTTCGCCCGGTTCGCGGACGACGACAGGATCATCTCACTGGCCAAGAACTCCGAACGCAACCTGGTGGTCCCCGAAGCTGCGCCCGACGCGTCCGACGGTACCGCTGCTGGAAAGGGAACACCTGATGAGTAGTGTCGCCGAGAAGCTCGCGAAGAAGTCGTCGCGGGCCACCACCACCAAGCAGGTGCGGCTCAAGCTCGTGTACGTCGACTTCTGGTCGGCGCTGAAGCTCGCGTTCCTCTTCTCCGTGGTGCTCGGCATCATCACGGTCGTCGCGACGTTCCTCATCTACGTCGTCCTGCAGACCACGAACGTGTTCGGCACGGTCGACCAGCTGTTCCAGGAGGTCTCCGGATCCGCGGACTTCTCCCTCCAGGACGTCTTCGGCCTGGGCCAGGTGCTCGGGTTCGCGATCGTCGTCGCCGTCCTCAACATCGTCGTCGGCACCGTGCTCGGCGCCGTGGCCGCGCTGCTCTACAACCTGAGCGTGCGCATCACGGGCGGCGTCCTCGTCGGCTTCACCAACGCGTAGCCGATTGGGAGAAACGGGCAGGCGTACGGTAACGTGTACCTGCCCGATGGGGATATAGCTCAGTTGGTTAGAGCGCTTCACTGATAATGAAGAGGTCCCAGGTTCAAATCCTGGTATCCCCACCAACACCCCCGGATCCGCACGATCCGGGGGCATGGCGGGAAGCGAGTCGGGAGACCGCAGGGCGGTCCGAGGCTCGCCGATCGGGGTCATAGCTCAATTGGTAGAGCGCCTGCTTTGCAAGCAGGAGGTCCGGGGTTCGATTCCCCGTGACTCCACATCTCGCCCGTCTCCGGGTTCCTCCGGCTCGTCTCGCGGAGGGCGCGTCCGACCGGACGACGAAGGCCCGGCCACCTCTCGGTGTCCGGGCCTTCGTCGGATCGCGGCGCGATCGAGGAGCGGCGATCAGCTCGCGGGCTGGTCCTTCGCGTCCACGGCCTCCGGCTCGTCGTCGGCGATCCACAGGTCGTCGTCCGCGCGGAACGTCTGGTACAGCGCGTAGCCGACGCCGCCGACCACGACGACGCCGAGCGCGATGAGGGCGACTCCGCCGAAGCCGAGGCCCTTCTTCGCGGGCGCGACCTGGGGGACGTAGCGGCCCACGTAGGAGCGGCCGTTGTCGACGTAGTGCTTGCCGAACTCCTGCGCCTTCGAGGACACCTTGCCGGCCTTCTTGACCGCGTCCTTCACCTGCTTGCTGTTGCGGATGCCCTCGGTCGCGGCGACCGCGGATCCGGCAGCACCGGCGACGGCAGGGAGGACCGTGTGCGTGAAGCCCTTGTAGGCGGAGTCGGCCGCGGTGCGGACGCGCTCGGCGCCGGCTTCGTAGCCCGGCCGGATGTGGTCGTCGACGCCGCGCTTGACGGCGGGGACGACGTGCTGGTCGGAGAGCTTGCGCGCGGTGTGCGCGGCCTCGGCCACGACGACGTTGGCCCGGTCGAGGACCTCGCGCTGCTCCTTGAGGACGGCGGCCGCGTGGGTGCGGAGCTTCGCCAACTCCTTCTTGTTCTTGCGTGACAGACCCAAGGGGACCTCCATCGGTGTGATTTCGCCAGGATCTTCAGTCTGGCACGGGTGCCTCTGCGGGCAAACACGACGGACCCTGTGCGTCCGCCGAGTCCCAGCTCCGCCGTGAGACCATTGCTCCATGTCTGCGCACACTCACGTCGCCACCATGACGACCAACCACGGCACCATCGTCCTCAACCTCTTCGGGTCCCACGCGCCCCAGACCGTCGAGAACTTCGTCGGCCTCGCCACGGGCGAGAAGGAGTGGACCCACCCCCAGACCGGCAAGAAGTCGACCGACCCTCTGTACGACGGCGTCGTCTTCCACCGCATCATCAAGGACTTCATGCTCCAGGGCGGCGACCCGCTCGGCCAGGGCACGGGCGGCCCGGGCTACCAGTTCGACGACGAGATCAGCCGCGACCTCGACTTCTCGAAGCCGTACATCCTCGCGATGGCGAACGCCGGCACCCAGGGCGGCCGCGGCACGAACGGCTCGCAGTTCTTCATCACCACGGCCCCCACCACCTGGCTCCAGGGGAAGCACACGATCTTCGGCGAGGTCGCCGACGACGCGTCCAAGAAGGTCGTGGACGCGCTCAACGCGGTCCCGACCGACGGCCGCGACCGTCCCCGCGAGGACGTCGTGATCGAGAGCGTCACCGTCGAGAAGGTCTGATGACCGACTCACCCCGTACGGCGGCCGACCGCTGCTACCGGCACCCCGACCGGCAGAGCTTCGTGCTGTGCCAGCGATGCGGGCGGACCATCTGCCCCGAGTGCCAGACGCCGGCCGCCGTCGGGGTGATCTGCCCGGAGGACATGAAGGAGCAGCGTCGCACCGCTCCCCGTTCCCGGGCCTCGTTCGTCACTCGGATGACGCGGAGCTCCGCGCCCGTCGTGACGTACGGGATCATGGCGGTCTGCGCCGTCGTCTGGATACTCCAGGTGCTGCCCGTCGTCGGGGACTACGTCACCACGTCGCTGTGGTTCGCGCCCGTCTACGGCAGCGTCGCCTCCGGTGACTACGAGCCGTGGCGGATGCTGACGAGCGCGTTCACGCACTCGCCGGCGAGCATCCTGCACATCGTCCTCAACATGCTGTCGGTCTTCGTCTTCGGCCGCGTCCTCGAGCCCATGCTCGGACGTGGCCGCTTCCTCGCGCTCTTCCTCATCTCCGCGCTCGGCGGATCCCTCGGCGTGGAGCTCATCGGTGCCGTGATGGGCGAGCCCCTGCAGGCCGTGGTCGGCGCCTCGGGCGCGATCTTCGGGCTCATGGGCGGCTACTTCGTCCTCGCCCGCAAGCTCGGCGGCAACGTCGGCCCGCTCCTCGGCATCATCGTGCTCAACCTGCTGCTCGGCTTCGTCGTGCAGGGCGTCTCGTGGCAGGCACACGTCGGCGGTCTGGTGACGGGAGCTGTCGTGGCGCTCGTGCTCCTGCGGACGAGGGACGCCCGCCAGCGTGGCACCCAGATCGGCTCCCTCGCGGGTCTCGCGGTGGCGATCCTCGTCGCGGCGGCCGTCTTCCCCGTCACCCTCTGACCGACCCGCACCTGCGCGCGCCGTCCCCTCGGGGGCGGCGCGTTCGTCGTCTGCCACGCTACCCATCCGCGTGCCCCTGGGGCCCAGCGGGGTTATCCACAGGCTCGTCCACAGTGGGGATAGTTACACGCGTGTGATTAGGGGCTGATGGGGGAGGACCTCCGACGGCGTGGGACGGTGCCGAGCTCGGCTGGATCGCCACGCTCGTGGGCTTCCGCGGGTAACCCGCCGGGCCAGCGTGATCCGGCAGAACGCTCCGTGCGGTTCTCCACATGTGTGGAGGGTTGTGCACAGGACCTCTGTGGACAACGGGGGATCCGCGCGCGCATCGCCGGAGACGCAGAAGAGCCCGTCACCAGCGGATGGTGACGGGCTCTCGTATCGGCGCTCGGGTCAGCGCCACCTGGTGGTCATGAGGAAGCCGACCAGGATGAGGCCGAAGCCGATGAGGATGTTCCCGACGCCGAGGTCCGGGATGGGGAAGGCGTTGAGGCTGACGTAGTAGACGATGAGCCAGGCGAGCCCGACGAGCATGAAGCCGAACATGATGGGCTTGAACCACACGGGGTTCGGGGCGTCCTCGTCGCGCACGCGTTCCTGGCGGGAGGGTCTCGTCGTCTTGTCGCGGGCCATGCGGCGATTCTAGCCGTACCGTCCTGCACCGGGCCGGGAGGATGCCCGGCTCCACGGGGCGCTCGCGGGGCCGTACCCCGCAGGTGCGCCGCCTACAATCGGCACATGAGCGCTCAGGACCCCGCCCCATCCCGCCGCGCGACGCGGCGCCGTGGCAGGCGGGGGGATGCGCTGCTCGGCACGGTCGGCGTCCTCGGCGAGCTGCTCCTCACGGCCGGCGTCCTCATCATGCTGTTCCTGGGATGGCAGCTGTGGTTCAACGACATCGTGGTCAGCAGCGGCCAGCGCGACCAGGCCCTGGAGAACAGCCGGAGCTGGGCCACGGCCGCACCGGACGCGGCGGCCACACCCGACCCGTCCGCGTCACCCGTGGCACCGGGGGATCCCGTCATCACCCAGGCGCCCTCCACCGACGCCACGGACTTCGGCAACATCTACATCCCGCGCTTCGGGCCCGACTACGTGGTGCCGGTCGCGACGGGGGTCGGCCTCTCGAGCGTGCTCAACCACGGCAAGATCGGCCACTACCGCGAGACCCAGATGCCCGGCCAGATCGGGAACTTCGCCGTCGCGGCGCACCGCACCACCTACGGCAAGCCCTTCAACCAGATCACCGACCTGCGGGTGGGGGACGCCATCGTGGTCGAGACGCAGGACGGCTGGTACACCTACCGCTTCCGTACACTCGAGTACGTGAAGCCCACCGGAGTCGACGTGCTCGACGAGGTGCCCCAGGCACCGGACGCGCAGCCCGGTGACCGCATCCTCACGATGACCAGCTGCAACCCGCTCTTCTCCGCCGCCGAGCGCGTCATCGCGTACAGCGTCTTCGAGTCCTGGCAGCCGCGCTCGGATGCGTCCACGCCCGCCGCCCTGGCCGGCACGTCGTTCGCGAAGGCGGGCTGAGCGTGTACGCGGCGTTCTGGCGCGTCCTGCCCGGGCCGGTGTGGGTCCGGCTGCTCATCGTCCTCGTGCTCCTCGCGGCGATCCTCTTCTCCCTCGTCACCTGGGTCTTCCCCTGGGTCGACTCCATCGTCAACACCCAGGAAGTCACGGTGCATCAGTGACACGCGTCCTCGTCATCGACAACTACGACAGCTTCGTCTACACGCTCAACGGGTACCTGCAGCAGTTGGGCGCCGAGACCGTGGTCATGCGCAACGACGACCACGCTGATGCCGACATGGCCGGGGTCATCTCGGAGTACGACGCGGTGCTCGTGTCCCCCGGGCCGGGCAAGCCGTCGGAGGCGGGCGTCTCGATCCCCACCGTGACGGCGGCCCTCGCGTCCGGCACCCCGCTGCTCGGGGTCTGCCTCGGGCACCAGGCCATCGCCGAGGCGTTCGGCGCCACGGTCACTAACGCCGAGGAGCTCATGCACGGCAAGACCTCGCTGGTCACGCACGACGACGGGGACTTCTACCTCGGTGTGCCGCAGCCGTTCACGGCCACGCGCTATCACTCGCTGGCGGTCGTCGACGGGACGGTGCCGTCCGACCTGGTGGTCACGTCGCGCACCGAGGGCGGGGTGATCATGGGCCTGCGTCACGAGGCGGCGCCCATCGTCGGCGTGCAGTTCCACCCGGAGTCGGTCTTGACCGAGGGCGGCTACCGCATGCTCGGCAACTGGTTGGAGGGCGCCGGTCTCGCCGGGGCTCGCGACACCGCCTCGCGTCTGTCGCCGCTCGTCCGCGTGACCTGAGCCGGTCCGCCGACGTCGCCGTCCCGCGGCGGGGCCGGATGCGGTCCGTGAACCTCGGGCGGTCGTCGGCCGCGCACAGGGGGCGACGCGTGCGGATCAGCCGCGTGCGGGATCCGGGGTCGGCGTGCCCGTCGTGGGTGCCGGCGTGCTGCGCACCGTGCCCGTGCAGTACGTGAGGGCGACCGTCGAGCGCTGCGCGACGTCACCCGGCGGCACCGACTGCTGGCTCACCGGGGATCCGTCGGCTCGACCGCAGGAGGGGTCGCGGCGGGTCGTCACGACCAGATCCGATGCCTCGAGGAGCTTCTGCGCATCCACGAGCGGCTGACCGAGCACGTCGGGCAGGGCGACCTTGCCGTTGGACAGGACGAGCTTGACCGTCGAGTCCTGGTCGACCTGCTGGGAGGATCCCGGCTCCGTCTGCATGACCACGCCGTCGGGGACCGTCGGCGACGACTGGCGCACCACCTCGCCCACCTTGAGCCCCGCCGCCTCGAGGGCGGCGGTGGCGGTGCCCTCGTCCATGTTCATGACGTTCGGGACCTGGACCTCAGGCGGGCCGGAGGAGACGAACACGTCGATCTCGGTCTTGGCGGCCACGTTCTCGCCCGGGTCCGGGTTGGTGCGCAGGACGACGCCCTCGGCGACCGTGGTGCTGGCCTCCTCGCGTTCGAGGGGGACGAGGTCCGCCTCCTCGAGGGCCGCGGCCGCGCTCGAGTAGGTCGAGCCCGTCACGTCGGGGACGGTGGGGCTGATGTCGGGTGGCGCGATGGAGCTGAGGCTGGTGACCCAGATGACGACGGCGATGAGGATCACGACCACCACGGTGACGCCGGCCCAGATCCACGGCACCGGCGGGCGGCTCTGGGTGCGGACGGTGCGGTCGTCGTCGACGCCGAGCTGACGCAGCGCCTGCTGGGAGGAGGAGGGGCCGGCGGGCGCGCCGAAGAGCGTCGCCCCCACGTCGTTGGTCGGCGCCTCGCGCGGAGCGAGCGTGCCCGCGGCGGCGCGATCGAGGTCGGTGCGGAAGTCGCCCGCCGTCTGGAAGCGCGCGTAGCGGTCCTTCGCCATGGCCTGCAGCACGACCTGGTCGAGCTGCGACGAGACCGCGTCCTGGAGGGAGCTCGGGGCGACGGGCGTCTCGCTGACGTGCTGGTAGGCGACGGCGACAGCCGTGTCGGCCCGGAACGGCGCCTGGCCGGTGAGCATCTCGAAGAGGACCACGCCGGCGGAGTAGAGGTCGGTGCGCGCGTCCACGGACTCGCCCTTGGCCTGCTCGGGGGAGAAGTAGCGGGCGGTGCCGAGGATGGCGGTGGTCTGCGCGATGGTGGCGGAGGTGTCGGACACGGCGCGGGCGATGCCGAAGTCCATGACCTTCACCTGGCCGGTGGGCGTGACCATGATGTTGCCCGGCTTGACGTCGCGGTGGACGACGCCGGCGCGGTGCGAGTACTCGAGCGCGGTGAGCACCTGGCCCATGATGCGGACGGCCTCGTCCGGATCGAGCGGGCCGTCGGTGATCACGTCCTTGAGGAGGCGGCCCTCGACCCGCTCCATGACGATGAAGGGGACCGTGTGCGACGCGCCGTCCTGGTCGGTGACGACGTCCTCGCCCGCGTCGAAGACCCGCACGATGGTGGGGTGCGACATGCGCGCGGCCGCCTGGGCCTCCTGGCGGAAGCGGCTGCGGAAGGCGGGATCCTCGGCGAGGCCGCGGCGGAGCACCTTGACGGCGACGCGACGACCGAGACGCGAGTCGACGCCCTCGAAGACGTCGGCCATGCCCCCGCGACCCAGCAGCGCCCCGACCTCGTAGCGGCCGCCCAGCACACGGGTGTCGGTCACGGGCTGCCTCTCGTCGGGATCGGGATTCGGACGGGGATGAGCTTACCGGGGGTCCGCTGGGGATCCGGGCGGACCCGGGACAGGCGGACGGGGGCGGACGAGCAGTCGCCGTCCGCCCCCGCGTGGACCGCCGGTCAGGGGTTCCGGTGGGAGCTGGAGACCAGCGAGCGCTCGTCGGTGCGACCCGGGGCGGGGGTCGGCGCCATGCCGGTCGTGCCGCCGGCGCCGCCGCCCGTGCCCCCGGTGCCGCCACCCGTTCCGCCGCCCGTCCCGCCGCCGGTGCCGCCCGGGGCGGCCTCGACCGTGACGGTGACGGTGCTGCTGTACGGCGACTCGTTGGTGCCGCAGATGGCCAGGTACTTGACGGTGAACGTGCCCGGGTTCGTGCCCACCTTGATCTCGCCCGACGTGGTCTGAGCGTTCGTCGGGTTCGTGCTGCCGCCCCAGGTGCCGGTCGCGCCACCTGAGACGGAGTCGGCCTGGATCTGGTACCCGTTCAGCGTCTGGCCGGCGGGGCAGGAGTAGGCGGGCCAGGAGATGTCCACCTCCTGGCCGGCGCGGACGTCCGTCGGCTCGACGGTCGGCGTGCCCGGCGCCGCGGTGGGCAGGGTGGGCGGCCCGTACGCCGTGATCTGGATGGTGGCGCCCTTCGCGACGGTGCCGGTGGGGGTGATGGCCGTGACGCGACCCTCCTCCTCGCCGGACGGCGCGGCGCTGCCCGTGATGACGGTGACCTTGAGGCCGAGGGCCGTGAGCTCCGCCGTGACCGTCTTCTGGTCGCGGCCGATGTAGTCGTCCCGGTTCACGTCCACCGTGCTCGCCGTGGGCGAGGGCGTGGGGGTCGGGCTCGGGGAGGGACTCGCGCTCGGGGTCGCGGTGGTCTCGACCGGCGCAGGGGCCGCGTTGTCCCCGCGCTGGCCGGCGGTGAGGGCGATGGCGCCGGCCACGATGGCGCCGATCACGAGGATCGCGACGACGACGAAGATCCAGATGGCGCGCTTGCGGGCGCGCGGCTCCTCGGGCTCCTCGTCGTCCGCGTCGTCGAGGAGGAAGGGATCCGCCGTGCCGGCGCGCGGCGCGGAGGAGGACAGGACGGTGGTCGCGCCCGTGTCGGCGGCGCGGCGGCCGGACGGCATGAGCTGCGTGGCCTGCGTGGGCGCGGGATCCGCGAGCGCGGCGGCACCGGCGACGGCCGCGACCGCGATGGTCGCGGTGGCGACGTCGCCCCGGCGGAGCGCCTGCGCGGCGCGCGCGAGGTGCGCGGCGCTCTGCGGGCGGTCGGCCGGCTTCTTGGCGATGCACGACATGACGAGGTTGCGCACGGGCTCGGCGACGGTGACCGGCAGCTCGGGCGGCAGCTCGTTGATCTGCGCCATGGCGATGGCGACCTGCGACTCGCCCGTGAAGGGGCGGCGGCCGGCCAGGCACTCGTACGCGACGATGCCCATCGAGTAGACGTCGGTGGACGGCGAAGCCGGGTGCCCGCTCGCCTGCTCGGGCGAGAGGTACTGCACGGTGCCCATGACCTGGCCCGTGGCGGTGAGCGGCACCTGGTCGGCGATGCGCGCGATGCCGAAGTCGGTGATCTTCACGCGGCCGTCGGGCGTGATGAGCAGGTTGCCCGGCTTGATGTCGCGGTGGACGAGCCCGGCCTGGTGCGCGGCGTGGAGGGCCAGCGCGGTCTGGGCGATGATGTCGAGCACCTTGTCGGTGGACAGCACGCGCTCGCGCTCGAGGATCGTGGAGAGCGCCTCTCCGGGCACGAGCTCCATCACGAGGAAGGCGCTGCCGTCCTCCTCGCCGTAGTCGAAGACGTTGGCGATGCCCTCGTGGTTGACGAGCGCGGCGTGGCGGGCCTCGGCGCGGAAGCGCTCGAGGAACCCGGGGTCGCCGAGGTACTCGTCCTTGAGGATCTTGATCGCGACCTTGCGCCCGATGACGAGGTCGGTGGCCTCCCACACCTCGCCCATGCCGCCGATGGCGATGCGATCGCCCAGCTGGTAACGCCCTCCGAAGGTCAGTCCGCTCGTGGGTCTCATCTGTCCAGCACCGCCTCAATCACTTTCTTCGCCACGGGGGCGGCGAGGGTGTTCCCCGAGCCCGATCGTCCTCGTCCGCCGCCGTCCTCGACCAGGACCGCGACCGCCACCTGCGGGTCCTCCGCCGGCGCGAAGCCGGTGAACCACAGCGTGTACGGGTCGTCGGAGCCGTTCTGGGCGGTGCCCGTCTTGCCGGCCACGTCGACGCCACTGATTCTCGCATTCGACGCGACGCCGCTCCGGACGTCGTCGATCATCATCCGGGTCATGGTGTCGGCGGTCTCCTTCGAGATCGGGTCGGCGAATCGGCTGGGGGAGAAGCCGGAGAGCTCGCTCAGGTCGGGGTTGAGGACGCTGTCGACGACGCTCGGCTTCATGACCTCGCCGCCGTTCGCGATGCCGGCCGTGACCATGGCGGTCTGCAGCGGGGTGGCGCGGACGTCGAGCTGCCCGAACGCGGACTGCGCGGTCTGGGCGTCGTCGAGGTCGGGGGAGAAGACGCTCTTGGCGCTGGCCATGGGCACGTCGATCGACTTGCCGTAGCCGAACGCGTCGGCCATCGCCGCGATCCGCTCGGAGCCGAGCGCGATGCCGAGCTGCGCGAACGGGATGTTGCAGCTGAGTCGCAGCGCGGTCGCGATGCTGACCTCGGCCTCGGGGCCGCACGCGCCCTCGCCGGCGTTGGTGATGACCGTGCCGGTGCCGGGCAGCGTGAAGGTGGGCGGGTTGGGCAGCAGCGAGTCGGGCGTGTACTGGCCCGACTCGATGGCGGCGGCCGCGGTGATGAGCTTGAACGTGGATCCGGGCGGGTTGAGGCTGTTGACCGCCCGGTTGATGAGCGGGTTCGCCGGGTCGGCGAGGAGCGACGAGTAGCTCTGCTGCACGGCCGCGCGATCATGCGACGCCAGCGTGTTCGGGTCGTAGCCGGGCTTGGAGACCATCGCGAGGATGCGGCCGGTCTTCGGCTCGATCGCGACCACGGAGCCCTGCAGCGATCCGAGCGCGTCGTACGCCGCCTGCTGCACCTTCGGGTCGATCGTGAGCTCGACCGACGCGCCCTTCGGGTCCTGCCCGGTGAAGGTGCGCGTGAGGCTGTCGAAGAACTGCGTGCCGCTCGTGCCGCTGAGCACGTCGTTCATGGAGTCCTCGAGGCCCGTGGATCCCTGGCCGAGCGTGTAGTAGCCGGTGACCGCGCTGTAGAGGTCGGGCTGCGCGTAGGTGCGGAGGAACTTGTAGCGGTCGTCGACCGGCACCGAGGAGGCGATGGGCGTGCCGTCGACCAGGATCGAGCCGCGCTCGGCCGAGTAGCTGGCGATGATGGTGCGGCTGTTGCGCGGATCCGCCTGCAGCGTGGGCGCGGAGACGACCTGGATGACCGACGCCGCGACGAAGAGGGCCACGAACATGGCCAGGACGAACACGGAGACGCGCTTGAGCTCGCGGTTCACGACTCGACCACCAATCGGGGCTGGTTGCGGACGGTGTCGGAGAGGCGGAGGAGCAGGGCCGCGATGATCCAGTTGGCCAGCAGCGAGGATCCGCCCGCCGCCATGAACGGCGTCGTGAGGCCCGTGAGCGGGATGACGCGCGTGACGCCGCCGATGACGACGAAGACCTGCAGCGCGATGACGAACGAGAGGCCGATGCCGAGCAGCTTGCCGAAGTCGTCCTGGCCGGCGAAGCCGATGCGGAAGCCGCGCGAGACGAGCAGCAGGTAGAGGGCGAGGATCGCGAAGACGCCCGTGAGGCCGAGCTCCTCGCCGAGGCTCGCGAAGATGAAGTCGCTGTTGGCGAGCGGGGTGAGGTTGGGCATGCCCTCCCCGAGCCCGCGCCCGAACAGGCCGCCGTCGGCCATGCCGAACAGGCCCGTGACGAGCTGGTAGCTGCCGCCGTTCGCGTCGTAGACGGACGGGTCGAAGGGGCTGAGCCACGCGTCGACGCGACCGCCGACGTAGCCGAGGGTGCTCGCGCCGTACGCGCCGCCGAGGAAGAGGACGAGGCCGAGGACGACCCAGCCGATGCGGCCCGTGCTCACGTAGGTCATGACGATGAACAGGCCGAAGTAGAGGAGCGAGGTGCCGAGGTCGCGCTGGAAGACGAGCACGCTCATCGACACGGCCCAGACCAGCAGGATGGGGCCGAGGTCGCGGACGCGCGGGAAGCGCATCCCGAGGACCTTGACGCCCACCATCGAGAGGCTGTCGCGGGCGGTGACCAGGTAGCCCGCGAAGAAGACCGCCAGGCAGATCTTCGCGATCTCGCCGGGCTGGAACGAGAAGCCGCCGATGTGGATCCAGACGCGCGCGCCGTTGATGTTCTGGCCGATGACCGGGAGCATCGGCAGGAGCAGCAGGATGAGGCCGACGAACATGGCGATGTAGCGGTAGCGCTGCAGCACGCGGTGGTTCTTCAGCAGCACGATGACCGCGAGCCCGCACACGATGGCGAGGCCCGACCAGACGATCTGCCGCACGGCCACGCTGTCCCAGCCCGAGAGCCCGGCGGCGAGGTCGAGGCGATAGATGGCGGCGATCCCGAGGCCGTTGAGCACGGTCGCGATGGGGAGGATGAACGGATCCGCATCGGGCGCGAGCCAGCGCAGCGCCACGTGCATGCCGAGGACGAGGACCGCGAGGCCGGTGGCGGGGATGAAGAAGCTCTGGTCGAACGCGCCGAGCACGCCGAGCTGCACGAGGTACAGGGCGCCGCCGTTGATGACGGAGGCCAGCACGACCAGCGCGAGCTCGAGGTTCCTGAGGCGTCGGGGCACGCGGATGCGCGGGATCCGGGGCGCGCGCTCGCGGCCGCGCACGGGCGCGTCCGTCACGCCGGCGCTAGCCACGCGCGGCCTCCTGCAGCCGGTTGACGATCTCCTCGGCGCCCGCGAGCGAGTCGGCGTTGATGGTCTGCTCCACCTGCTGGCGGTAGAACGGCTGGAGGTCGTCGACCTGCACCTCGGTGCGGGCGTAGACGTGCGAGAGCTCGATCGGGCCGATGGTCTGCTGCACGCCGTTGTAGACCGCGACCGTGCCGTCGGCCTCGCCCACGTAGTAGCGCGACTGGGTCCAGCGGTAGCCGAGGACGCACGCGAGGACGAGGCCCGCGAGGATCAGCGCGACGCCGACCAGCCAGGTGACGCGGCGGCGGAGCGCGCGGCGACGGTCCTCCGCGATGAGGGCCTCGAGGTACTGGTCCGACTCCGGCTCGAACTGCGCGTCGCGCGCGGCCGTGGTGGCGCGCAGCGGGTGCAGCAGGAGCGACGGGATGCGGACGGCGCGCTTCGCCGGCTCGTCGCCGAACGCGAGGGGCTGCGCCGCGGATCCGACGAGCACGGGCTCGGGGTCGGGCCGGGCGGCGGCCTCGTCGTCCTCCTCCAGCACGTCGACGACCACGACCGTGACGTTGTCGGGGGCGCCGTGGTCGAGCGACTCCTTGACGAGCGCGTCGGCGACGGTGTCGGGCGTGCCCGCGGTCGCGAGGATCTCGGTGATCCGCTCCTCGGACACGTAGCTGCTGAGGCCGTCCGAGCACAGCAGCCAACGGTCGCCCGTGTGCGTGTCGAGCACCTGCGTGTCGACCTCGGGCGCCGCGTCGACGTCGCCGAGCACGCGCATGAGCACGGAGCGGCGCGGGTGGACGAGCGCCTCCTCGGGCGTGATGCGGCCGCTGTCGACGAGGCGCTGCACGAAGGTGTGGTCGGCGGAGATCTGGCTGAGCTCGCCGCGGCGGAAGAGGTAGATGCGCGAGTCGCCGATGTGGGCGATGGCGACGTGGCGGCCGACGCGGGCGAGCGCGCTGACGGTGGTGCCCATCCCGGTGAGCTCGGAGTGCTCGAACACGGTCTCGGCGAGGAGCTGGTTGGCGGCGACGAGGCCGGCCTGCAGCGCGAACTCGGCGTCGTGGGCGGAGGCGTAGACCTTGTCGGCCTCGATGATGCGCGTGAGGGCGACCGCGGAGGCGACGTCGCCGCCCGCGTGCCCGCCCATGCCGTCGGCGACGACGAAGAGGTCCCGCCCCGCGTAGCCCGAGTCCTGGTTGTTCGACCGGACCTTGCCCACGTGGGAGACGGCAGCGGCCTGCGTCACTGTCGCCACGCCGCTACCGCCGGAGCTCGAAGCTGGTCGCGCCGATGCGGATCGGCGTGTCGAGCGGCACCTGCGTCGGCACGCTCACGCGCTTGCCGTCGAGGAAGGTGCCGTTGGTCGAGTCGAGGTCCTGGATCATCCACTCGTCGTTCCAGAGCAGCAGGCGCGCGTGGTGGGTGGACGTGTAGTCGTCGCGGATCACGAGGCCCGACTCGCTCGAGCGGCCGATGGTGAGCGGCTCGGTGCCGAGCGGGATCTCCGTGCCGGCCTTGGCGCCCGAGGTGATGACGAGGTGGCGGGCGGTGGAGGTGGTGGCCTTCGCGCGGGACGGGACGGCGCCGGAGTTGGCGCCGGACGGCATCGACGAGATGGGCGGGGGCTGCACGGCCGGCTGCGGGGACCTCGGCGGGGCGGCGGCCGCCGCGGCGTACGGCGAGTGCGGGAACGGGGATCCGCCCGCCGCGCCCGTCTCCTCGCGCAGCTTCCGCACGCGCTGGCCGAAGAGGTCGGAGCGCAGCGCGTAGACGATGCCGAAGATGAACAGCCACAGCACCGCGAGGAACGCGAGACGGAGGACGAGGAGGGTCAGCTCGGTCACGACGCTCCCCAGAACCCGTCGTCGTGGCCCCGGCCCCGGGTGTCGCGCCCGCCGCGCTCCTCGGTGGCCTGCGGCACGACGCGGAAGGTGATGGCGGTGCGGCCGATGCGGATGACGGACTCGGGCGGGAGCGGCGCCTTCGTGACGGGCGCGCCGTTCAGCTCGGAGCCGTTCGTGGAGCCGAGGTCGCGGACCTGGGCGCGGGATCCGTCCCACGCGATCTCGACGTGGCGGCGGGACGTGCCCGGGTCGTCGACCGTGATGTCGGCGTCGCTGCCGCGGCCGATGACCGTGCGGCCCACGGGCAGCGGGTGGCGGGTGCCGGCGACGTCGACCACGGGCATCCACGTGACGCTGCCCTCCGCCGTGCGGCTGTCGATCTCCAGGACGCCCTCGGAGATGGCGTCGTCCTCGCGGAAGCCCACCTGCACCACGCCCGCGAACTGGTAGCCCTGCGAGGAGGCGTGCTTCTCGACCGCCTGGCGCAGCTGGTCGGTGAGCGCGGTGCCGATGCTCGCCATGCGCTCGGCGTCGGCCCGGGAGACCCGGAGGGTGAAGGAGTTGGGCACGAGGATGAGGTCGCGATCCACGACGGCGGCGTGGGTGTCGAGCTCGCGACGCAGCTGCGCGGCGATCTCCACGGGCTGCAGGCCGGACTTGAAGGTCTTCACGAAGGCGCCGTTGACGGCGCGCTCGAGGCCCTTCTCGAAGTTGTCCAGGATTCCCACGTGTGATCCGTCCTCGCGCGGTCCTTCCGCGGATGAATAGGGAGATCGTAGCCAACTCGCGAGGCGGTGCCCTGGACACCGGCCCCGCGCGGGGTGCGGATCGCCCTCGGGGAGGGGCGGACGGGGGCCCGGGCGGCGCGGGATCGGGCGGCACGGGACCGGCTCCTGGGCGTGATAATGTCGTCCGGTTGGCGCGAGTGGCGGAATTGGTAGACGCGCACGGTTCAGGTCCGTGTGTCCGTGAGGACGTGGGGGTTCAAGTCCCCCCTCGCGCACCAGCACAGGAGGCCCCCGGGATCACCCGGGGGCCTCTTCGCGTCTCCGGCGCGAGGACGGGCGGAGCGGCGACGCGGGCCCAGCCGATCGGCGGACGGGATCAGCCGATGGTCGGGCCGATCGGATCCCCCGGCCGATGCGCCGGCGGCCCCGCGCTGCGCACACTGGGGACGTGACGCACCCGACGCTCGCCCCCGCCGCCCGACCGACGCCCGTCGACCCCGCTGACGCACCGCCAACGAGCGCCGCGTCCGGCCCCGCCGAGGCCGCGCTCGGTGCGCTCCGGGTCGTCGGCCGCGCCCTCGCCCGCCACCCGCTCGCGATCCTCGCCGTCCTCGGGGGCAGCGCGTGGATCGGGCTCATGGCCGGCCTCGGCGAGCTCGCGCATCCGGCCGCCACCGCGATCGGCATCGCCGTCACCGTGATGGTGCTGGCCTGGTCGGAGAGCCGCATCGGGATCCTCCGCACGGCGCTCGTCGCGGCCCTCGGCTCCCTGGCGCCCGTCGCCGTCGCCGCGCTCCTCCTCGCCGCGGGCGTCGCCGTCGGCGACCTCTACGCGCAGATCGACGCGGCCGACCGCCTCTGGGCGCCGTCCGTCGTGCTCGTGGCGGTGGCCGCCGCCGCCAGCCGCGGGCTCGCCCCGGCCCACCGCGACGGCCTCCGCGCGGCCGTGCTCGCGGCGGTCCTCGCGGGGCTCCTCGCGGGCGGTCACGGCGTCGACCTCACGCGCGGCGTGGCGCTCCTCATCGGGCTCGGGCTCGGGCGCGTCCTCGTGCCGCTGTCCGCCCGCCCCGCCTGGCAGGACGAGGCGTCGTCCCGCGCCCGCGTCGTCGCCGCGACCCTGCTCGGCACGGTCACGCTCAGCTGGTGGATCGCCGCCGTCTCGGGCGACGCGATCGGCGTGCTGAGCGCGATGGGGTCGCTGCTGGATCCCGGCCCCACGGTGGCGGTGCTGTGCGTGCTCATCGTCGCCGTCGCGCTGCTCCTCCGCGGGCGTCGTCTCGGGCTCGTGCTCGGGACCGCCGCGCTGCTACTCGTCACCGGGCTCCTCGCCTGGTACGACACCGTCATCCCGCTCGCCGAGGACTGGTTCGCCTTCCCCATCGACTCCTGGATCGACCTCGAGCTGCCCCTGCTGGTGCTGACCACGTGGCTCGTGCCGGCGGCCGCGCTCGTCGTGCTCGTGGTGCGGCGGCGCTCGTTCGCCGCGCGCGCGGTCGCCGACGGGCGCTCGGCCGGGCGCGACCGCGTCCTCGCGCAGCTGATCCGCTCGGACGCCGGATCCCTCGGCTTCATGGGCACGTGGGCCGGCAGCAGCCACTGGTTCGCCGGCGAGGACGGCGACCCGGCCCCCCGCGGCGCCGTCGCCTACCGCGCCGCGCACGGGGTGGCGCTGACGGTCTCGGATCCGCTGGCCTCCGCGGTCGACGCGCCCGCGACGATCCGCGCCTTCGCCCGGCACTGCTCGGCCCACGGCCTCGTGCCCGCCTTCTACAGCATCCACTCCCGGCACCTGCCGGTCTTCGCCGAGCTCGGCTGGAGCATCACGCCGGTCGCGGAGGAGGCCGTGATCGACCTCCCCGGCTTCTCCACCTCCGGCAAGCGCCGGCAGGATCTGCGCACCGCCACCAACCGCGCGGCCCGGGACGGCGTCGACGCGCTGTGGGGCACGTACCGCGGCCTGCCCGACCCGCTCCGTCGCGCGGTCGACGCGCTGAGCGGCGACTGGGCCGACGCGAAGGCGCTGCCCGAGATGGGCTTCACGCTCGGCGGCCTGCGCGAGCTCGACGATCCCGAGGTGCGGATGCTGCTCGCGGTCGACGCCGACGGCCGCGTGCACGGCGTCACCAGCTGGCTGCCCGTCTTCCGCGACGGCCGCCTCGTCGGGAGGACGCTCGACGTGATGCGCCGCGGCGCCGACCCGATGCCCGGCGTGATGGAGTTCCTCATCGCGACCGCCGCCCGCGCCTTCCAGAAGGAGGGGCTCGAGACGCTCAGCCTGTCCGGCACGCCGCTCGCGGGCGTCGGGGCGATGCGGCCCGCCGGCCTGGTCGACCGGGTCGTGGCCCGCCTGCTCGCGGCGACCGGGCGCGTGCTCGAGCCGTCCTACGGCTTCACCTCGCTGCTGCGCTTCAAGGCGAAGTTCGATCCGCGCTACGAGACGCTCTGGCTCGCCTGCCCCACGGCGGCGGACCTCGCGCCGATCGGGCGCGCGCTGACGGCCGCGTACGTGCCGACCCTGCGGATCCGGCAGCTGGTGGGCGCGCTGCGGGCGGCGCGGGGCGAGGCCCGTGCCGGCCGTCGCGTGCGCCGGGCGGCCAGGCGCGCGGCCCGGGACGCTAGCCTCGGCCACACGGGGGACCGCGGCGCCGCGACCGGCATCGGCGGCGGATCCACCGGCGGGAGGCGGGACGCGTGAGCGACGGACCCGGCGTGGGCGAGGGCACCTCCGAGGCCGCACGCGTCGTGAGCGTCGTGGTGGTCGACGACGAGTCGCTCGTGCGCTCCGGCATCGCCATGGTGCTCGGAGCCAGCCCGCGCATCGCGGTGCGCGCGGCCGTCTCGAGCGACACGGCGGTCGCGACCGTGCGGGAGCACGCGCCCGACGTGGTGCTCCTCGACATCCGGATGCCCGCGCCCGACGGCCTCGCGATCCTCGCCGAGCTCATGGCCGAGCCCCGGCCGCCCGCGGTCGCCATGCTCACGACATTCGACACCGACGACCAGGTGCTCGAGGCCCTGCACCGCGGGGCGTCGGGCTTCCTGCTCAAGGACACGGATCCCGAGCAGCTCGCCCGGCACGTGCTCACGCTCGCGTCCGGCGGCATCGTGCTCGCGCCCGGCCTCCGGCCCGGCCGGCTCTTCCGCTCGCTCGAGGACGACGCGGCCCGGGCGCGCGTCGCCCGGCTCGGGGACCGCGAGACGATCGTACTGAAGGCGCTCGCGCGCGGCCTGTCCAACGCGGAGATCGTCGCGGAGTGCGGGCTCACGCTCGGCACGGTGAAGGAGACGGTCAGCTCGATCGTCCAGGCGCTGGGCGTCGGCACGCGCGTGGAGGCGGCCGTCGTCGCCGACCGCGCCGGGCTCGTGCCGCGCCGGTGAGTGGGCGATGCGCGTGACGGTCGAGGACGCCGCGACCGCGACCGGCGGTGCGACCCGGGCCGACCGGATCCGCGCGGCGCTCGTCGACCTGCTCGTGGCCGGGGTCGCCACCGCGGCCTCCTTCACGTTCCTCGCCGACGCGGAGTCGCCGTGGGATGCGGTCGCCGGCGTCGTCGCGTGCCTCGGGTTGCTGCTGCGCCGGCGCTGGCCGTGGCTCAGCCTCCTCGCGGCGATGCCGGCCTTCTACATCGGCATCGCGTACGTGCCGCTCGTGGTCGCCCTCTTCGACCTCGGCCTCTCGCGCGCCGCGCGCTGGCGGGTGGGCGTCGCGACAGGCGCGTCCCTCGTCGCGTACCTGCTGCCGATCGCGCCGCCGGAGGACCTGCAGTCGGTGGTCGGGCCCCTCGTGGACGCGACGATCTACACGGTCGGGCCCGCGCTCCTCGGCGCGTTCCTCCTTGAGCGGCGGACGGCGGCGGCGCAGCTGCGCGAGCTGCGGGAGGCGCAGACCCTCGGGCAGCGGCAGGCCGCGGAGGTCGCGCTCGCCCGGGAGCGCGCGGTGCTGGCGCGGGAGATGCACGACGTGGTGTCGCACCAGGTCAGCCTCATCGCCGTGCAGGCGGGGGCGATGCAGGTCGGCGCGGCGGACGAGCGCTCCCGGGAGGCCGCGCGCACGATCCGCGGGCTCAGCACGGTGACGCTCGAGGAGCTGCGCGGCATGGTCGAGGTGCTCCGCGCGGCGGGCGGCGAGCGGCGGGAGCTCGCGCCGCAGCCGACCCTCCGGGACGTGCCGGCGCTCGTGGCGGCCAGCGGGATCCGTGCGACGACCGACATCGACCTCCCCGCCGACCTCCCCGCGGCCGCCCAGCGCGCCGTCTACCGCACGGTGCAGGAGGGCCTCACCAACGCGCGGAAGCACGCGACCGGGGCGGCCGTGCGGATCACCGGGCGGCTCGACGCGGGCCACGTGCTGCTCGAGGTCGAGGCGGGCCGGGCGACGCTCCCGCTGCTCGACCTGCCGAGCGGGCGGCACGGGCTCACCGGCCTGCGCGAGCGCGCCCAGCTGCTCGGCGGGAGCCTCACGGCCGAGACGCGGCCCGACGGATCCCACGTGCTGCGGCTGCGATTCCCGCTCTGAGGGGGGGTCGGCCGGTCGGCGCCGACGCGGCTCAGCGGCCGGCCGCCGAGGAGGGGACCGTGGCCGGCTCGGCCCCGGGCTCGGCCTCGGGCTCCGGGCCCGGCCAGATGGTCCACGCGACGGCCCAGATCGTGCAGATGCCGAGGAGGACGGTGAGCCGGCCGATCCAGTCCCCGAGCGCCTGGGTGCGCGCGGCGTCGCCGACGAACGCGATGGCGGCGAGCAGCAGGGCGCAGGCGATCGCGTAGGCGGCGACCGTGAGGATCCAGAGCCGCCACTCGTGGCGCACCCTGGCGCGGCCGGACCGGGGCGGGCGCACGGGCGCGGGGCCGCCGGCGAACCGGTGGGCGAAGCGGACGTCGAGCCAGCGGAGCATCGAGTGGCCGAAGGCGACGGATCCGCCGAGGTAGGCGGCGGCGAGGCCGTGGGTCCAGTCGGCGGTGGCCCCGCCGCGGAGGTCGATGGTCACGGCGACGAGCAGCACGAGATCCACCACGGGCACGCACGCGAGGACCGCGGCGCCGAGGCGCGGGCGACGGAGGGCGTAGCGGACGGCGAGCCCGGCGGCCAGCACGGCCCAGAAGCCGATCTCGCAGGCGATGATGACGGCGACGATCATGCGGCGGACCCCTCGTCGCTCGGTGGGTCTCCACCGTATCGACGCGGGTCCCGCCGGCGACGCCCCAGATGCGGGGCGCCGGCCGGGTGGCTGGTCAGCCCTGGCGGGCCTTCATGCGCGGGTTCTTCTTGTTGATGACGAACACGCGGCCGCGGCGTCGCACGACCTGCGCGCCGGGGATCTTCTTCAGGGCCTTGATCGAGTTGCGCACCTTCATGGGATGGTCCTTTCACGAGAACGGTTCTCAATAGACTAGCGCCATGCCCGCTCGCGACCACCTGCCCCTGCCCGTGTACCCGCAGCCGCCGTCGGGCGTCGTCCTCGTGGTGGGAGAGGGATCCGGCCTCCGCGCGGTGCTGCGCGACGCGGTCGACGACGTGGCAGCGACGGTGCTCGTGCTGCCGCCCGAGGAGGCGGATCCGGTCGAGCCCATCGCGCGGTTCCTCGACGACCTCGCGGAGCGCGGGTCGGGCGTCGAGGCCGTGGTGGGGATCCCCGCGACCGCCGACGCGCGCGCGACCGGCATGCAGCTCGACCTGCTGCTGCGCCGCGAGCACGACATGCAGCGGGCGTTCGGCGGGGCGGGATCCGGCTTCGGGCTCCGCCACGTCGTCTCGGTCGTGCCCGCCGACCGGCTGCAGACGATCGCCTTCGGCCGGGTGGAGGACGCGTTCGACGAGGCCGAGACGCTCGCCGACCTCGTCGAGTACGCGACCGTGGTGGTGCTGACCGGCATGGCGCGCGTGCCGGTCGAGTCGCGCGGGACGCTCGTCGCGCTCGTGCGCCGGCTCGCGCCGCGCGCGGCCGTGCTCGACGCCCGCCGGCCCCTCGCGCTCGACCGGCTGCCGCGCTGGGGCGACGTGGCGGGGCTCGCGGCATCGGCGGGGTGGATGCGCGAGCTCACGGCTGCGGGCGTCGCGACGCGGCCGGGGGAGGTCGATCGGCTGGAGGGGCCCGTGGGATCCGTCGTCGTGAGCGACCCGCGGCCGCTGCACCCCGAGCGGCTCGCGCTCGCCGTGGAGGAGGAGCTGCGGCCCGACCGAGCGGGCCTCGTGCTGCGATCCAAGGGCTTCGTGTCGCTGGCGTCGCGGCCCGGCGAGGTGGGCGGGTGGTCGAGCGTGGGATCCATGCTGACGCTCCAGCCGACCGGGATCGACCCGTGGCAGGAGGGCGCGCCGCACGGCACGGAGATCGCGTTCTTCGGCGTGGGGCTGCGGCCGGCCGTGCTGCGGCGGGCGATCGGGCGGGCCGTGCTGACGGGGGAGGAGCTCGCGGCGGGGCCGGCCGCGTGGGTCGGGTACGCGGATCCGTTCCCGCGGGTGGACGCGGACTGACGGCACCGCGCGGCCGGCGCCTGCCCCGGCGCCCGCGCGGCGCGCCCGGCGGCAGGGGAGCGTGACGGTCCGCCGTGAGCGCATGCGCGCGCCTGGTCACTGCTCGACGCCCGGCGTTCAGTGGGGAGGTGAAGCAGAACCGCACCGCGGCGGGCACGACCCGCACCACCCGCACGACCACCCGCACCACGCACGACCGTACGGCCGACGAGCGCACGGCGGACGAGCGGCCCGCCGCCGAGGATCCGGCCATCGTCCCGGAGCCCGTGCCGGGACCCGAGCCCGAGGACGCGCTCCGCGTCGCGCGCGAGTCCTTCGGCTGGGACGAGCTGCACGACGGCCAGGTGCGCACGATCGGCCCGCTCGTCCGCGGGCGCGACGCGCTCGTCGTCATGCCCACGGGCTACGGCAAGTCCGCGATCTACCAGGTGGCCACCGTGCTGATGCAGGGCCTCACCGTCGTCGTCTCGCCGCTCATCGCGCTGCAGGCCGACCAGGTGCAGAACCTCGAGGACGCGCCCGCCGCGCCACCTGCACGCGTGATCAACAGCACGATCCGCGGGAAGGCGCTCGACGAGGCGTGGGCGACCGTGGAGGAGCCGGGCGCGCGGATCGTGTTCCTCACGCCCGAGCAGCTGGCGCGCGACGAGGTCGTCGAGCGGCTGGTGGCGCGCGGGGTGTCGCTCGTGGTGATCGACGAGGCGCACTGCGTGGCGTCGTGGGGCCACGACTTCCGGCCCGACTACCTGGGGCTCGGCGGCGTGATCGACGCGCTCGGGCACCCGCCGACCGTCGCGATGACGGCGACCGGATCCACGCCCATCCGCAACGAGGTCGAGGAGCGGCTGGGGCTGCGCGACCCGTTCGTGCTCTCGTCGGGCTTCGACCGGCCGAACATCCGGCTCGAGGTGCGGCGGCACACCGAGGAGGCGGAGAAGCGGCGCGCGATCGTCGCGCACGTCGTGGAGCAGACGCAGCCGGGCCTCGTCTACGTGGCGACGCGCAAGGACGCCGAGGACTACGCCGACGAGATCCGCGCGGCCGGGCTCCGCGTCGACGCGTACCACGCGGGCCTGCCGGCGCCCGAGCGCGAGCGCGTGCAGACCGCGTTCCACGAGGACGACGTGGACGTGGTGGTCGCGACGAGCGCGTTCGGCATGGGGATCGACAAGCCGACCGTGCGGTACGTGATCCACGCGGCTCCGCCCGAGTCCGTCGACGCGTACTACCAGGAGGTCGGGCGCGCGGGTCGCGACGGGGAGCCGGCGGTCGGGATCCTGCACTACCGCGCCGAGGACCTCGGCCTCCGCCGCTTCTTCGCGGCGCGCACGCCCCGGCCGGCGAGCCTCCGCGACGTGTACGCGGCGGTCGCCGTCGCGGGCGTCGACGGCCCGGTGCGGCCGGCCGCGGTCGCCGAGCGCGCGGGGATGTCGGCGCGCACGGTGGGCGGCGTGCTCAACCTGCTCGTGGACGCGGGCGTGCTCGGATCCGACCGGGACGGCGCCTTCGTGCGCGAGGAGCTGGATCCGCGCGAGGCCGCGTCCCGCGCCAAGGAGGTCGCGCAGGAGCGCGAGCGCATCGAGGTCTCGCGCCTCGACATGATGCGCGGCTACGCCGAGACGCCGCAGTGCCGCCGCCAGTTCCTGCTCGGGTACTTCGGCGAGGAGTCGCCGGAGAGGTGCGGCAACTGCGACGCGTGCGACCGGCTCGAGGAGGGCGACGCGCACGACGCGGCGATGGGGGCGCCAGCCGCCGCCGATGACGCGCCCGCCGCGTCGGACGAGATGTTCCCCGCGCAGTCGCAGGTCACCCACGCGGAGTGGGGCCCGGGCACAGTGATGAGCACGGAGGAGGACCGGATCACCGTCTTCTTCGAGAGCGAGGGGTACCGCGTGCTGTCGCGGAAGCTCGTGGAGGAGGGGGAGCTGCTGCAGCCGTCGTGAGGCCCGCCGCCTCAGTCCAGCCGCACCTCGCGCCCGCTCGCGGCCGACGCGTAGACGGCCTCGAGGATCCGCGCGAGGTGCAGCCCGTGCGCCGCGGGAGCGACGGGCGCGACCTCGCCGCGCACGGTGCGCACGAACGTGTCGATCTCGACTTGGAAGCCCTCGTCGAGGTCGAACGACAGCGCGTCGATGTTCGGCATGATCTCCACGGCGGTGTCGTGCAGCTCCGTCGTGATCCGCAGCTCGGGCTCCAGCGTCGCGCCGCCCCGCTCGCCGAACACCTCGAACGACTGGCTGTCGCGGCCGTGCAGCGAGTACGAGGTCTCGATCGCGAGCACGGCGCCCGAGGCGAAGCGCACGACCGCGCCCGCGAGGTCCTCGACCGGGTCGTCCGACGGCGTCTGGTCGGCGCTGAGGTAGCGCGTGAGGCCGCGGAGGTTCGTGCGGCTGCCCAGGCGCGAGAACGTGTAGCCGGTGACCGCGACGGGCTCGGGGAAGTCCATGAGCCAGAGGGCCATGTCGAGGAAGTGCACGCCGAGGTCGATGAGCGGGCCGCCCCCGGAGACGGACCGGTTCGAGAACCAGCCGCCCGGATCCCCCGCCTGGCGCAGGAACACGGCCTTCGCGTAGTACAGGGGGCCGAGGTCGCCCGCGTCCACGAAGCGCTTGAGGGTGACAGCGTTCGAGGAGTGGCGGCGCACGTAGCCGACCTGCACGGATCCGGCGCTCGCCGCCTCGGCCGCCACGATGGCCTCGGCCTGCGCGACCGTGACGGCCATGGGCTTCTCGAGCAGCACGCTCTTCCCCGCCTCGAGCGCGGTGATCGCGACCTCCGCGTGCGTGTCGTTGCGGGTGCAGATGCTCACCGCGTCGATGCCGGGGTCGGCGACGAAGGCGCGGAAGTCGGTGGACACGATGCCCGCGCCGTGCTCGGCGGCGCGGGCGGCGGCCCGCTCGCCGTCGATGTCGCAGATGCCGGCGATCACCACGTCGGGGTTCCGGGCGTAGGCGGCGAGGTGGAGGCCGGCGATGGTGCCGGCGCCGACGACGCCGATGCGGACGGGGGCGGCGGATGCGGCGGGCGCGCTCATCGGACGGCCTCCGCGGCGAGGCGACGGGCGGCGGCGAGGCCCTGGGTGAAGCCCGTGATCGGATCCTCGAGCCCCTCGAACTCGATGGACACCGGGCCGTCGAAGCCCGACTCCGCCACGAGCGCGAGGATGCGGCCGATGGGCAGGTCGCCGGCGCCGACGACGGCGCCGCGGATCCCCCGCCCGCCGAGCGTCGTCATCCACGTGCCGTCCGGCGGCACGTCGCGCACGTCGAAGTCCTTGAGGTGCACGACCGCGGCGTGGGGGAGGAGGCGCGGCACGGCGGTGAGCGGATCCTCGTCCACGCAGAGCGAGTTGCCCACGTCGAGCGTGACGCGGAAGGCGGGCCGGTCGACGGCCTCGACGAGGCGCAGGATCCGGTCGCTCGCGTTCATGCTCATGCCGTGGTTCTCGACGGTGGTGGCGATGCCGAGGGTCGCGGCGTGGTCGGCGAGGTCACGGCACACGGGCACGATCGTCGCGAAGGCGCGCTCGAACGCGTCGTCGTCGGTCTCGCGCCAGGGCCACGCGAACACGTCGTGCCGGAGCAGGGGGATCCCGAGCTCGTGCGCGACCCGGAGGTGCTCGTGCAGCCGGGCGACCTGGCCGTCGAGGTCGGGGGCGAGCAGGTCGGCGCCGACCGCGTAGTTGGCGAGCTCGACGCCGCGCGCGTCGGCGCGGGCGCGGATGGCCGCGACCAGAGCGGGGTCGTCGACGAGCTCGCTGCCCAGGCCGGCGATCGAGATCTCCAGGTGGGCGGCGTCGGAGTCGGCGACGAGGTCGACGACGTCGGGGACGGTCAGGGTGCCGGCCTCGAGGGCCGGGGCGAACGTGTAGGAGCTGACGCCGATGCGCATGGGCGGCCTTTCCGGATCCGGCGGCCGGGCGGTCGGCCGTGATCCCACGCTAGGCGCGGCGTCCGTCGGCGTCCCGGGCCCGCCGTTCGGACGCGACCGGTTTAACGGAGCCGTAACCGCCGGCCGGCGGGACGCGTCGCGGGCCTCCATATGGTGGGAGCACCCGGCAGGAGGGCGGCGCTCGCCGACCCGACCCGACCCGCGCCGGACGGAAGGGACCCCATGCCGCACCGCCCCCGGATCGTCTCGCTCGGCATGTCGCTCGAGGCGAGCGTGTACTCGCCCGCCGTGACCCGCGTCGACCAGTTCGTGCGCACCGAGGGCGACGCCTACCTCGCCGGCCGCCCGTTCCTCGCGCCCGGATCCCCGCTGCGGGAGCGCACCGCGTGGACGGCTCTGCCGCACTTCCGCGCGATCCCCGGCGGCCCCGTCCCGGCCGACGACCACCGCGCGATCCTCGACGACATGCTGGGCGCGCTCGAGCGCTCGCTGCGCGACGACGGCCCGGTCGACGGCGTGCTCCTCGACATCCACGGCGCCATGAGCGTCATCGGCACGGACGACCCGGAGGGCGCGCTCGCCGCCCGCATCCGCGAGCTCGTCGGCCCCGACGCGATCGTCTCCGCGACCATGGACCTGCACGGCAACGTCACGCCGCTGCTCGCCACGTCGGTGGACCTCATCACCTGCTACCGCCTCGCCCCGCACGAGGACGCGCTCGAGACCGTGGAGCGCGCGGTCGGGAACCTCGTCGACCGGCTCACGGGGCCGAGGCGCCGGGATCCGGTGGCGACCGCGTGGGTGCCCGTGCCGATCCTGCTGCCGGGCGAGAAGACGAGCACGCGCGACGAGCCAGCCAAGGGGCTGTACGGGCGGATCCCGGGGATCACGGCGCGCGACGGCGTGATCGACGCGGGGATCTGGATCGGCTACGCCTGGGCCGACGAGCCGCGCAACCACGCGGCCGTGGTCGTCACGGGCGACGACCCCGCGGTCGTCGCCGCGTCGGCCGAGGAGCTGGCCGCCGAGCTCTGGCGGGTGCGCGACGACTTCGCCTTCGTCGCGCCCGTGGGCACGCTCGACGAGTGCCTCGACCGCGCGGTCGCGAGCGACGCGACGCCCTTCTTCCTCAGCGACTCGGGCGACAACCCCACGGCCGGCGGCGCGGGCGACGCGACGGGCACCCTGCGCGCGCTGCTCGCGCGGCCCGAGATCGCGTCGGGCGCCGTCGAGGCCGTGTACGCGTCCATCCCGGATCCGGGTGCCGTCGCCGCGTGCGTGGCGGCGGGCGTGGGCGGCGAGGTCGACGTGCGGGCCGGCGCGCTCGTGGACGACACGGTCGCGCCGCCCGCGGAGATCCGCGGCACGGTCGAGCACATCGCGCACGGGGATCCGGCCGCGGACGTCGAGGCGGTCGTGCGCGTGGGCGGGCTGCGCGTGATCCTCACGGGCCGCCGGAAGCCGTACCACCTGGAGCGGGACTTCCAGCGGAACGGCATCGACGCGCGGGCGGCCGACATCGTGGTGGTGAAGATCGGCTACCTCGAGCCCGAGCTGCACGCCATGGCGGCCGACTGGATGATGGCGCTCACGCCCGGCGGCGTCGACCAGGACCTCGCGCGGCTGCCGCACCACCGGATCATCCGGCCGATGGTGCCGTTCGACGAGGTGACGGAGACGCCCGACCTGTCCGCGCGGATGATGACGCGCGCGTCCTGAGCGCGGCGCGGGCCTCGCGGGCGCCGCTCAGTACAGCCGCGCCAGCGCCCGCCGCAGGCACAGCTGCCCGATGCCGAGCACGCCCGCGTCCACGCCGGCCTCGCTCTGCTGGATCCGCAGCGTCGTCGTCGCGAGCGGGTGGCAGCTCTCGTAGAGCTGCGAGCGGATGGCGGCGACGAACGGCTCGACGGTCGACAGCATCCCCCCGATGACCACCACCTCGGGGTTGAAGAAGTTGACGACCGCCGCGAGCGTGTCGCCGACCGTGCGCCCGGCCTGGCGCAGCTGCGTGGTGGCGCGCGCGTCGCCGTCGTGGGCGAGCCGCACCGCGTCCGGCAGGTCGCGCACGGGCGCGCCCGCCGCGCGCAGCCCGGCGACGATGCCGTTCGCGCCGATGACCGTCTCCAGGCAGCCGCTGTTGCCGCAGTTGCACGGGATCCCCGCGGCGGCCGCGACCCGGACGTGCGCGATGTCGCCCGCCAGCGCGGTGGCGCCGCGGTACACGTGCCCGTTGATGACGATGCCGCAGCCGACCGACGCGCCCGCCTTGAGGAAGAGCATGCTGCCCACCCGCACGCGGGATCCGGCCGCCCGGCGGTCGAGGGTCGCGTGCTCGCCGAGGCCCATCATGTTGGCGTCGTTGTCGACCACGGCGACGGCGTCGAACTCGTCCGCGAGCCAGCCGACGACGTCGAAGCGGTGCCAGCCGGGCATCGACGCGGGCGACTCGACCATGCCGCGCGCGGTGTCCACCGGGCCGGGCAGGCACATGCCCACGCCGCGGACGACGGGATCCCCCGACTCCGCGACGAGGGCCCGCAGCGCCGTCGCGACCAGCGCGAGCACGCCGAGCGGGCCGGCGCCGATGTCGATGGGGATGGTGCGCGCGTCGACGATCGTGCCGGACATGCTGAGGAGCGCGAGCCGCGCGTGGCTGCGGCCGAGGTCGGCGGCGAGCATCACGCCCGCGTCGTCGCGGAGGTGCAGCACGCGCGGGCGACGGCCGCCCGTCGGGTCACCGGATCCGCGCTCCTCGACGAGGCCGGCGCGGAGCAGCTGCGCGATCTTCCCCGTGATCGTGGACGGCGGCAGGCCGAGCGTGCGGGCGAGGTCGGCGCGGTTCGTGGCCGAGCCCGTGGCGATCATGTACAGCAGCGCGGAGGCGGTCTCACCGGCGATCTCGCTGTCGGGGACCTGGCGCCGGATGCGCGGGGGCGGCGGCGGGAGGCGGCCGCCGCCGAGCAGGCGCTCGGGTGGGCGCGCCGCGGGCGGACCGGCGGATCCCGCGGGCGGGGAGACGGTCACGCGCCCACGGCCCCGGCGGTCGACCGCGCGGCATCCACGGCGCCGGCCCGGCCCGCCTCCGGCAGCCGCCCGGCGATGAGGGCCGACGCGATGACGCCGGCCTGCCCGCCGAAGCGCGCGGCCACCACGAGCGGGCGGCGCTGGAAGGTGAGGAGGGAGTCGAGGCGCTCGCGCAGCGGCCCGAGGAGCTGCTCGCCCGCGCGGGACAGCCCGCCGGCGACCACGACGACCTCGGGGGAGAGGATCGCCGTCAGCTGCGCGAAGGCGAGCGCGAGCGCGTCGATGCACGCGTCGACGACCCGCTGCGCGACCGGATCCCCGGCGGCCGCGGCGCGGAACACGCGCGCGGATCCGCCCTCGGTGCTCGCGCTGCCGGTCGCCCGCGCGTACGCGTCGGCCACGCCCTGCGCCGACGCGACGGTCTCGAGGCAGCCGGAGCCGCCGCACGCGCACCGGACGCCGGCGTCGGATCCGACGGGCGTCGTGCGCAGGTGACCGATCTCGGCGCCGCGCCCGCCCGCCGTGTACAGCCGGCCGTCGACGAAGACGGCCGCGCCGATGCCCGTGCCGATGGTGACCACGACCGCGTCGCGGGTCCCGCGCGCCGCCCCCATCTCGAACTCGGCCACCCCGGCGCCGCGCGCGTCGTTGCCGAACGCGACGGGCAGCCCCGTGGCGTCGGCCAGCAGGTCGCGCATGGGCACCTCGCGGAGGCCCACGTGCTCGGCGAGCACGACCACGCCGCGGTCGTCGTCGACGACGCCGGCCACGTGCACGCCGACCGCCTCGGGCGCGGCATGGGGGTGGTCGCGCGCCGCGTCGGCGACGGCGGAGGCGAGCGCGGCGACCAGCGCGGCGGCGTCGTGGGTGGGCGTCGGCATCGAGCGGGCCTCGACGACCTCGCCGCGCGCGTCCACGACGGCGATCTTGACGTCGGTGCCGCCGATGTCGAAGGCGATGACCGGCCGGGGGACCCGCAGCTCGAGCCGCGGGAGGCCCGTCACTTGACCGCGCCCGCGGTGAGGCCCGTCGCCATGCGCTTCTGCACGATGAGGAAGAGGATCACCACGGGGAGCGCCATGAGCGTCGATCCTGCCATGATGCCGCCCCAGTCGGTCTCCTGCATCTGGCCGCGGAAGCCCTGGAGCCAGAGCGGCAGCGTGCGGCTGTCGTCGGCGGAGAGGGTCACGAGCGCGAGCGTGTACTCGTTCCACGCGGCCAGGAAGCTGAAGATGCTGGAGGCGACGAGGCCGGATCCGAGCAGCGGCAGGGTGACCCGGCGGAACGCGCCGACGCGGCTGCAGCCGTCGAGCATGGCGGCCTCCTCGAGCTCGACGGGGATCCCGTCGACGAAGCCCTTCAGCACCCAGATCGTGAACGGCACGTTGGCGGCGAGGTAGAGCAGGCTCAGCCCGAGCACGGAGTTGAGCAGGCCCCAGCCGTCGAGCATGCGGTACTGCGAGATGAAGAGCGCCTCCGCGGGGATCATCTGGATCACGAGCACGGCCACGATCATCGACGTGCGCCCCCGGAAGCGGAACCGGCTGAGCGCGAATGCGGCGACCACCCCGAACGCGAGCGACCCGGCCACCACGACCAGCGCGATGAGCGTGCTCATCCTGAGCGCCGACCAGAACCGGCCGTCGCCCAGGATGCGCGCGAAGTGCTCGAGCGTGCCGCCGACGGGGATCCACGTGGGCGTGCGCGACGACAGCTGCTCGGGCGTGAGGAACGCGGCGTCCACCATCCAGTAGACGGGGAAGAGCCAGACGAGGCCGAACGCGATCGCCACCAGGTCGAGCGCGATGCGGCCGGGCGAGCGGCGGCGGCGGGCGCGGGGCGCGCGGGCGGCGGGTCGCGCGTCGCCCGGTGCCGCGGCGGGCGAGCCGGGGGCGGATGCGGAGCCGGACGCGGGCGTCGTCGCGGAGCGTGCGATGGTCGCGGTCATCGGCCGTCCCCCTCGGTCAGGAGCGCCCGGATGTAGCGCCAGGTGAGCACCAGGCTGACGGCGAGCATGACCATGGCGGCCGCCGAGGCGACGCCGTAGTTCCCGCCGGAGAGCCCGATCTGGTAGACGAACGTGCCGAGCACGTTGGTCTGGTCGGTGATGCCGCTGCTCTGCTGCAGGATGTGGATCTGCGTGAACACCCGCAGGTCCCAGATCACCTGCAGCAGGCTCACGAGCAGGAGCACCGGGGCCACCGACGGCGCCACGATGTGCACGAACCGCTGGCGGCCGTCGGCGCCGTCGAGCTGGGCGGCCTCCATCATCGACTCGTCGAGCTGCGTCACCGACGCGTAGACCATGAAGACCACGAGCGGCACGCTCATCCACGTGATGAGGAGGCCGGCCACCGCGAAGAACGTCAGCGGATCCGACAGCCAGTTGTAGCCGACCATGCCCTCGACGCCGAGCTGGCCGAGGGTCCAGCCGACCACGCCGCTGCGCGGGTCGAACAGGAGCTGGAACACCTGCAGCGAGCTGAGCACGGGCATCGCCCACGCCACGAGCATCACGATCTGCACGGCGACCGCGATGGAGCGGCGGACCTGCGTGAGCAGCATCGCGCCGGCCGTGCCGATGACCACGGTCGCCGCCGCGCAAGCGAGGCAGAAGCCCACCGACCGGCCGAGCGACGCCCAGAAGGCCGGATCCCCGAGCACCTGCGCGTAGTTGTCGAGGCCCACGAGCTCCGGCGCCTGCCCGAACTGCTGGGCGAGCCCGAAGCGCTGGAACGACATGATCACCTGCCGCGCCAGCGGGTACGCGAGGCCGACCGCGACGATCGCGACGGCCGGCAGGACGAGGACCCACGCGAGCCGGCGCTCGGCCTTCGGGCTGCGCGGCGCCTCGAGCGCCGGCGCGGGCGACGGGGTCGAGGTGGACGTGCTGAGGACGGCGCTCACGGGCGGATCACGCCTGGCCGAGGAGGCTCGTGAGCTTGGCGTCGGCGGCGGAGGCCAGCGCGACCGTGTCGCCGCCGGCCGCGACCGCGACGTAGAAGTCGTCGATCACGCGCGCGCCCTCCACGAGCGCCCAGTTCTGCGCGGCCGGCGTGCCGACCGAGTTCCGCACGGCCTCGGTGGTGAGGGTGGCGAGCTCGTCGCTGCCGAGCGCGGCGGCGTAGTCGAGGTTGCCGGGGACCCAGCCGCCCTGGGTGGCGAAGTACTCCTGGAAGGGCTGCGAGAAGATCAGCTTCATGGCCTCCTTGGCGAGGTCCTGGTTCTTCGAGCGGCCCGAGATGGCGACGTTGGACCCGCCCGCGAACGGGTGCCCGGCGTCGCCCCCCGCGGCGGCCGGGAAGCCGAAGTAGCCCACGTTCCCGGCGTCCACGAGGGCCTTGTCGATGTTGGCCAGGTGCCAGTTGAAGCCGAAGAACATCGCTGTCTCACCCGCGTTGAACGGCACCCACGGCTTCTCGGAGACCTCGCTGTCGGTCACGCCGCCCGCGGTGGATCCCGTCTTCCAGATCTCCTGCAGCGCCTGGAACGCCTTCTGGCTCTCGGGGCTGGAGAGCGAGCCCTTCCAGGTGTCGCCGTCCTGCTCGGCGAGGCGGCCGCCCTCGGTGAACTGCCACGCGAGCGCCGACTGCCACGAGATGCCCGGGAGGTAGAGGCCCGAGAACGACGGGTCGCCCGCGTGCGCGGCCTGCAGCTTCGCGGCGGCGGCGGTGAGCTCGTCGACGCTCGTGGGGACCTCGACGCCGGCCTGGGCGAACATGTCCTTGCGGTAGAAGAAGAGGCGGCTGCCCGCGTAGAACGGGGCCGCGTACATCTGGCCGTCGTGCGAGCCGAGCTCCACGAGCGACTGCGTGAGGCTGGATCCGCCGAGCTCCTCCTTCATGTCCTCGAGGCTCGTGAGGGCCCCGACCGCGCAGAAGGTGGGCGCCTGCGTGTTGCCGAGCTCGATGATGTCGGGGGTGGAGTCGGCGCTCGCGAGCGAGGTCTGCAGCTTCGAGACGATGCCGTCCCACACCTGCAGCTCGATGGTGAGGGTGGATCCGGGGTGCTGCTCCTCGAACGTCTTCTTCAGCCAGTCGCGCGCCTCCTGGGAGACCGAGTCGGTCATCATCCAGACGCGGAGGTCGGCGGTGGCGGGGCCACCGCCGCCGCTGGATCCGGAGGCGCAGGCGGCGAGGAGCGCGGTGAGGCCGAACGCCCCTCCCAGCCCGATGGCGGTGCGGCGGGTGATGTCGGCCATGACGGTGTCTCCTGGTCTCGCGGTGCGGGTGGCGGGTGGCACCATGCTCCGAGCACCCGGGCCCGCGCAGGCACGCGCCGTGTTAAATCGCGGCTGCATAAACATGTTCTTCATCTGCGGCATCGGCGGATCCGGGTGCCCGTGCTTCCATGGGGCCATGACGCGCCCCGCCGACCCGTCCCCCGATCGACGCGTGGCGGTGGAGATCGCCGTGCAGGACGCGGCCTCCGCGCGCACCGCCGCCGCCGCCGGCGCCGACCGCGTGGAACTGTGCTCCGCGCTCGCCGCGACGGGCGGGGTGACCCCGAGCGTCGGGCTCGTGGAGGCAGTGGTCGCGGTCGGGCTGCCGGTCCACGTGCTGATCCGGCCGCGTCCCGGCGGGTTCGTGCACGACGCCGACGAGCGCGCGGTCATGCTGCGGGACGTGGGGGCGGCGCTCGCCGCGGGAGCCGCGGGCGTCGTCTCCGGCGGGCTCACGGAGGACGGGCGGGTGGACGCGGATCTCCTCGCGCGGCTCGTCGACGCGACGGGCGACGCCGTCTTCACGTTCCACCGTGCGATCGACGCCGTCGACGACCGGATCGCCGCGCTGGATGCGCTGCTCGCCGCGGGGGCCTCTCGCGTGCTCACGTCCGGCGGTGCCGCGCGGGCGGGCGACGGGGTGGCGGCGCTCGCGGAGCTGGTGGCGCGCGCGGAGGGGCGGCTCGAGATCCAGGCCGGCGGGGGAGTGACGGTCGACGCGATCCCCGGTCTCGTGGGCGCGGGCGTCGACGCGATCCACCTCTCGGCCCGGCGGCGCGCGACCGCCACGCGCGTGGGCCCGGGCGGCGGCGAGGCGGCGCACGACGTGACCGACGGGGGGATCGTGGCGGCTGCGGTGGCGGCGGTGCGGGCTTCGTCCCGGTGATCCGCCTCCGACGAGGGGTCGATGACGCGCTGAGGGCGAGGACCCCTATCGGACCACGGGGGATCGCAGGGGGGAGCAGGCGGCGACGACGGCCGCAGCGGTGAAGACGAGGGTCACGGCGAGCAGCGAGATCCCGCCTCCGACGGTGGACATGAGGGCGCCGCCGCACACGGCTCCGGCCGCGGCGAGCGTGCGGTTCGCGCTGCGCATGGTGGCGTTCATGCGGCCGAGGAGCTCGTCGGGCGTGATGGTCTGGCGGAGGCTCATCTCGTTCGCGTTCTCGCATCCGGCGGCAGCGCCCTGGACGGCGAACGCGACGAACAGGGCGGCCACCGTCGCCGGCTGCGTCACGGAGCCGACCCCGATCGTCGCGACCGCGATCGCCGCCCAGGCGACCGGGTAGGCGGCACGGGCGGCGACGATCGTCCGGCCCGCGCCGAACCGCGCGCCGAGGCGCGGCGCGGCCGTCGCGCCGACGAGCATCGCGACCCCGCTGACGGCGAGGATCGCCCCGTAGACGGCGGCCGGGAGCTCGAGCGTGCGGAGCGCGAGGATCGCGAACACCGTCAGCCCGGCGGCGTTGGCGAGGAACCACAGGTGCGTGGAGACCGCGAGCGGCGCGAGGGCCGGGTGCCCGTACGTCCACCGCAGCCCGTCGGCGATGTCCCGGCGCAGCCGCGCCCCCGCCTCGCGGGCCGGCGTGTGCTCGACCACGCGGACCCGGGCGATGAGGACGGCGTCGACGAGGTAGCTCACCGCATCGAGGGCGATCGCGATCGGCGCGGTCACGATGCCGACCAGCACGCCGCCGAGAGCCGGGCCCGCCGTCTGGGCGGCGGCGTCGCTCTGGTCCAGGCGCGCGTTCGCGGCCAGGAGCAGGGGGCGCGGCACGATGCGGGTCAGCAGGGACTGCGTGGCGGCGAAGCCGACGACCGACAGGACGCCGAAGACGAACAGCACCGCCGCCGTGGCCCAGAGGGTCAGGGATCCCGTCAGCCACAGGACGGGGATCACGCCGAGGGACACGCCACGGCCGATGCTCGCCGCGATCAGCAGCGGCTTGCGGGGGACGCGGTCGACGTACGCGCCGACGACCAGGCCGAACAGCGCGTACGGCAGGAACTGGGCCGCGTTCACCAGACCGACCTCGAAGGGAGTCGCGTGCAGCACCGTCACCACGAGGACGGGGACGGCCACCGCGCTCACCGCCGTCCCGAACGAGGAGACGGTCGCAGCGGCCCAGTACGAGCGGAACCCGGGCACGCGACGCAGCGTCACGTCGTCGCCCATGCGCCCACGCTGGCAGGCCGCGCCGCCGCGGGCAAGCGAGCCGGCGACGGCGGCGGGCTGCATCGCCGGCGGACGGAGCCCGGAGCGGGCGTGCTGCCGTCGGGGGAGGCGGTGCGCCGCCCCCTCGTCGGGCGCTAGCGGAGGACGCGCAGGTCGGTCGCGGCCTCGATCGCCGTGATCGAGGTGAAGGCGCTGCGGTCCGCGCCGCCGCGGGGGATGTTGCCGTAGTGGATCCCGTACGCGGTGTTGCCGTAGTACCAGGGTCCGCCGCTGTCGCCCTCCTGGGTGATGTAGCCGTCGACCTGCCAGAGGTTCGCGTAGGACGCTTCACGCAGTACGACCCGAGCGGTCAAGAAAAAGCCCCGTACGCGTACGGTAACAACAATCCAGTTATCAACCTCGACCCTTCGGGCAATAACGCCTATACGGTTTTCGATACTGTCATGTTCGCCATCGATCTCGCATACAATGGAGCGTCGGCTTACAGAACCGGTACTGTCAAGGGTTACGCAGAGGCAGCGGTGAGCATGGGTGTTGGTGCTATAGTTGGATCCCTGTGCTCAGGAATCATTACTGGGTTCGCGCCAACCCTTATGGGATCGTTGACGGCCGCTATCGGATGCTCGGCGTTGTCCAGCGTCGTTGGAAACTTGGTTTCCACCGGTGAAGCCTTGTAATCTACACAGAACGGAATTCCTTTGTCACAAGACCGAAAACAACACCTAAGCCCCGAGATTGGAATCGGATTTGGTGTCGTACTAATCCTTTTTTCTGTATTTGTTTTTGCGCTACCCGGGTCGTACGAATCGTCGACTCGAGGTTGGGCGGGAGCTCTCGGCATTCCAATCTGGATAGTCTGTATTCCTGTTCTACTCCTTGGAGTCTGGTGCATCTGGACAGGCATGCGTCAGCGCAAAGCGAAATAACTTGATAGCGATGGCCCGTCAGGACCTCTGGCGGGCCATCGCTTTTCCATGTGTCGGCCGACGTCGCGTATTCGTTCGCGAAGGATGGCGTGGACACGCTTGACATCCAGACCCGCACCAGCGGCAAGGAGGAGGGCGTCCCGGCCGGCGCGGTCACCGCGTACCAGTACGACTCGCAGAGTCGCCTGACGGTCGCCGAGGAGAGGGTGGGCGGCAACACCAACGCGATGTGGGCTTACGGCTACGACGCCGCCGGCAACCGAACCTCGCAGAACCGCTCCGGCAACACGGGCGGCACGCAGAACACCGCCATCGACTACGGCTACAACGCGGCGAACCAGCTCACCAGCACCAGCGCGGACACCACCCAGTGGGTCTACGACGCCGCCGGCAATCAGGTCAAGAACGGCATCACCGGTGTCGTCGCGACCTACGGCGACCGCGGACAGGTGCAGAGCATCGGTGCGACCAACTTCGCCGCGTTCGGAGAGGGAAACACCGACACCCAGAGCGCCACGGGCGGACGATCCTTCTCCAACTCGATCCTCGGATTGTCGCGACAGACGAACACGTCCGCCAGCCTCGTGCAGAACTACAGCCGCACGCCTTCAGGTGAGGCCGTGGGGTTCCGGATCTCGTCCAGCCACTATTACGTGACCGACCTCCTCGGCTCCGTCGTGGGTATGTTCTCCGGTGCGGGCATCTGGGAAGGTGGCTACTCCTACAGCCCGTACGGCGAAGAGCGCGCTAGCTCGACGAACAGCCCCGTGGCGCTGAACTCGCTGCGCTACATCGGCGGCTATCAGGAGTCCGAGAACCTGTACAAGCTAGGCGCGCGCTACTACGATGCATCGCTGGGCCGCTTCACGCAGATGGATCCGTCCGGTCAGGAACCTCAGCCATACGCATACGCGGCATGCAACCCCGTTGGTAACATCGATCCAAGCGGCCTCAGCTGCGCCGGAGCAGTTGCTGGCTTCATCTCGGCCGCAGGTCTGCTACTGATAACAGCAGGCTTTGCGCTCACAACCCCCGTCGGTGCGATCGCCACGGCCATCACGGCCGGTGGCCTCCTCCTCGAAGGGGCTGGCGTTTGGGCTACCTGGCAGGAAGTCAAGGAAGAGTGTGATGTATGAGCAATCTGACTCCGTCGTCCAATAAAGGAAGAGTCGCTCAGAGCGTCGTCGTCATATTGGCTGCAATCGCTGTGTTGCTTGCCATCACAGGGTTCATGGGTGGCAACATCCTGATCGGGGGCATCTTCTCGGCAGTGGCAGCCTTGCTGGCCGTAGGCGGTTACTTCGCCGTACGCGACATCGGCCGCAGGGAGCTCTGACTTCGATCGAGGCTCTGGCGAACGGCCCCGTGGACTTGTGTCGGCGGGGCCGTTCGTTCATGGCGACGGTGCGCGCCACCCTGATGCAGCCTTCCGGCGGGCACCAGCGCCTCGTTGCAGGTAGAAGCGAACACCTATGCCCTCGGGCCTGGCTGCATGTTCCTCTCATCAACTCGAGTGACGAAGAGCACGTACTGCATCGCGATCGCCGTCGGGCACCGCGAACGCAATCGGGCTCGCGGGCGTCGCCGGGCTGGTGGTCGGGAACCCGCGGGGGTGGATCCCGGTCGGGATCGCCGTGCTCGCCGTGCTGTTCCCGCGGCTCGTCTCCCGGGACGTGCGGCGGGCGCGCGGGGGCCGGCACGGATCCACGCGACACCGTCGGCTGACCGACTGGACTAGCCGCGGAACGTCGATGCAGATGCATGCAGTTCTCCGTTGGCCTACGTTGTCAATCAGCGGGACGAGCCCTTCGGGTGGGACGTCCTTGCGCAGCGTCGGCCTCTCGGGGGAGAGGGTCCGACCGCCCGGCCCTCCGTGCACGGAGGCCGGGCCACACCATTTTCCGCGAGGTCGCGGTCTCCGCAGGATCCGCGGCCGCGGCCGCGGCCCGCTCGCGTCGCCCGCCGGTTGCGCTGGCAGGCTAGACGCATGACCGCCCCCGGATCCGCCCCGCACGATCCCGCGCACGACGTCGCCCACGCGCTCGACCTCGACCGGCTGCTCGCGTCGGTCGCCGACGAGGACGGCGGCGAGGTCGACGACAGCATCCCGCAGCTCGCGGAGATGGATCCGACGCTCGCCGGCATCACGCTCGTCACGCCCGACGGCCGCACGCACGCGGCGGGGGACAGCGCGCACCCCTTCTCCATCCAGTCGGCCGTGAAGCCGTTCCTGTTCGCGCTGGCGCTCGCCGACACCGACGGCGCCGCGCTCGACGCGGTCGGCATCGAGCCGACGGGCGAGGCATTCGACGCGATCAAGCTCGAGAGCGGCACCGGCCGACCGCCGAACCCGATGGTGAACGCGGGGGCGATCCTCACGGCGAGCCTCGTGCGCGGATCCTCCCTCGAGGAGCGCACCGAGCGGATCCTCGCGGGCCTCAGCGCGTTCGCGGGCCAGGAGCTCGAGGTCGACGAGGACGTCGCCGAGTGCGAGCAGCTGCTCGGGGACCGCAACCACGCGCTCGCCCACCTCATGCGCTCGGAGGGCACGCTGCACGTCTCGGCCGACGACGCGGTGGCCGCCTACGCGCGGGCGTGCGCGGTGCTCGTGACGCCCGGGATCCTCGCGGCGATGGGCGCGACGCTCGCGTGCGGCGGACGTAACCCGCTCACCGGGTCACGCGTGGTCTCCCGCGAGGTGGCGCGCGACGTCGTCTCGGTGATGGCCACGTGCGGCGTCTACGACGGCTCCGGCCGGTGGATGCGGCGGGTCGGCGTGCCCGCGAAGTCGAGCGTCTCCGGCGCCATCGTGCTCGCGTCGCCCGGTCGCCTGGGCGCTGCCGTCTTCAGCCCGCCGCTCGACGACCAGGGCACGAGCGTGCGCGGCGCGGTGCTCGCGCAGCGGCTCGCGGACGAGCTGGGGCTGCACGCGTTCGGCGGCGCGGACGGGCGCGGCTGAGGGAGCTGCTGCCGGTCCCTCTCACGGGCGCGATGATCCCGTCGCCCCTTCCGACCGCGCCTGCGCCCGGGTAGCGTCGCCCGGACGCGCCCGCCGACAGCTGGAGGACCCCATCAGCGCACTCGACCTCATCGCGCTCGCCGCCTTCGACGCCCCCACGCTGGAGGACTTCGGCGGTCCGGGCGGCCCCGGCGGACCGATGGCCGGGCTCGTGATCGGCGGCCTCGTGTCCCTCTTGCTCCCGCTCGCCTGCGTCGTGCTCGCCATCGTCATCACGGTGTCCGTCGTGCGGACGCAGCGGGCGACGGAGCGCATCGAGAAGCGGCTGGAGGCGTTGGAGCGGGCGTCGCGCGATGCGACGACGGCCGGTCGCGAGGGGACGGGCGCGCGCCCGGACGCGACCCCGCGCTAGCCGCGGGATCGGGCGTCGCGTCGCGCGCCGCGACGCCGCGCCCGCTCCGCCGCGTCCGCCATCGCCTCCGCGTGCGCGGTCTTCGCGCGGCCGATCGCCGCATCGTCGTCGCGGCGGATCGCGATGCCCTCGGCCACCTGCGCGCGGATCCCGCGGATCGAGTCGCCGAGCGTGGGCGCGAAGTCCGCGTGCTCCTCGTCGTGCTGCTCCTCGCCCTCCGGGAACCGGCGCAGCTGAGCGGACGCATCCTCGGTCGACGAGCCCTCGACGGGCGGCCGCTCGAGGTGGGCCAGGCAGAGGCGGGCGACCTCGTCGGCGTGGTCGTGCATCACCGAGTGCGCGGCGCCGGGGATCTCCCACAGCCGTGCCCGCGGCAGCAGCCGGCCCATCTCCTCCACCCACGCGCGCGGGACGACGGCGTCGTGCTCCCCGCGGATCACGAGCGTGCTCGCGCGGATCTTCGGGAGGCGCGCCTCGATCGTGTACCGCATCATGCGCGGGAGCACGCGCAGGAACCAGCGCACGCCGCAGACGAGGTAGGCGCGGATGGCGAGCACCTGGATCCGGCTCGGCTCCCGCACCGAGGAGCGCAGGAAGCGGAGGGCGGCGCGCGGCACCCATCGCCCGGCCGGGTCCATGACCGGGCTGATGAGCACCACGGTGCTGATGCCGGGCCGCCGAGCTGCGAGGTCGGCCACCACCTGCGTGCCCATCGAGTGGCCGACGAGCACGGGGTCGTCGAGGCCGAGCTCGTCGATCGCGGCGCCCACGAGGTCGGCGTACTCGCGGATCGCGAGCGCGCGGCCGGGATGGGCGACGCCCGCGAAGCCCGGCAGGTCGAGCGCGTGCACGGTGCCGCGCGCGTCGAGGTGCGGGGCGAGGCGTTCGAAGTAGTCGGAGCTCACGCCGATGCCGGGGACGAGCACGAACGCGCGGTCGTCGGGGGTGCCGAGCGTGCTGATCCGCACGGTGAGGCCGCGGTGCACGAGGCGCGTGACGCGGACCGTCGTCGCGGGGCGGCCGTGCTCGGTCATGCGATGCCTCCTGCGGCGGACGGGTCGTCGGGTGCGATCCGCGAGGCGTCCACGCTAGGGCACGGCGCCTGCGGGTCAGCCGATCCCGCGCGCGGTCAGGCCCGCGCGTCCTCGCTCGAGATGCAGAGGCAGAACGGGTGCCCCGCCGGATCCGCGTACACGTCGAAGCGGTCGGGCGCCGTCGGGTCCGCGGCCGGCTGGAGGAGGCGGCCACCGAGGGCGAGCACGCGCTCGCGGCCCTCGGCGAGGTCGTCGACGTAGAAGTCGAGGTGGATCTGCTGCTGCTGCCGCGGGCCCTCGCCCGGCCAGACCGGCGGCACGAAGTCGGGCGCGGGCTGGATCCCGATCTGCCAGCCGGCGTCGAACGACACGTAGTGCCAGTCGCCGCCCGCGTGCACCTCGCCGTCGAGGAGCCCGGCCCAGAAGGCGCTCTCCGCGGCCAGGTCCGGCGCGTCGAGCACCACGATCGTCTGCCGGATCCTCATGCGCGGTCCTTCTCTCCTCGTCGAGCGGTGACGCCAGCCTGGCACCGGCGTCCGACACCGACCAGGATCCGTCGCCCGCGCCCCTGGGATCCGGACCCCGACCACCGGTAGGTTTGACGGCACGGCGCGTCTCGCGCCGGTCGAACCCTGCGGGCATCGTGGCTCAGCCGTCGTACGCGACGGCGGGAGCGTGCGGTGGCCGTCGGGCCACCAGTCACCCTCCTGAAAGGAGCGACCATGACCGCCCCCTCCGTCCAGCTCTACACGGTCCGCGACGCTGTCTCCGCGGACCTGCAGGGCGCCGTCGCCCGCGTCGCCGAGATCGGCTACACGCAGGTCGAGCCGTACGCGTTCGTCGAGCGCGCCGACGAGTTCGCCGCCGCGTTCGCTGCGTCCGGCGTCACCGCCCCCTCCGGCCACGCGCCCGTCATCGACGGCGACGACGACCAGGCCTCCCGCACCTTCGACGCCGCCGCGAAGCTCGGGATCCAGACGGTCATCGACCCCTTCATCCCCTCCGAGCGCTGGCAGACCGCCGACGACGCGCACAGGATCGCCGACCGCGTCAACGAGCTGCAGGTGCAGGCCGCCGCGCGCGGGCTCGCCTTCGGCTACCACAACCACCAGTGGGAGTTCGCGAACAAGGTCGACGGCCGCCCGGTCTACGAGCTCTTCGTGGAGCGCCTCAACGCCGACGTCGTGCTCGAGCTCGACACCTTCTGGTCGACCGTCGGCGGCATGGACACGCCCGCGCTCCTCCGGCAGCTCGGCGACCGCGTGCGGTTCCTGCACGTGAAGGACGGCAAGATCTCCGACGCGATCGCGAACGTGCTGCCGAGCGCCGAGTCCGCGCTCGTCGTGCCCCCGGAGCTCGCGCAGGCCTTCAAGATGCAGGAGCCCGCGGGTCAGGGCGACGTCGACGTCGCCGCCGTGCTGGCGGCCGCCCCGCACGCGCTCCGTGTCGTCGAGTTCGACGACTACGCGGGCGACGTGTTCGACGGCATCGCGGCGTCCTTCGCCTGGCTGCAGGAGAACGACAAGTGACCGGCGGCACCGGCCGCGTCGGCGTCGGCGTCATCGGCGCGGGCGTCATCTCGGGCACGTACCTGGAGAACATGACGGCGATGCCGGACCTCGAGGTCCTGTTCGTCGCCGACATCGACCTCGACCGCGCCCGCTCGCGCGCCGAGGAGCACGGCGTGCCGAACCACGGCACCGTCGACGAGCTGCTCGCGATGGACGAGATCGAGATCGTCGTGAACCTCACGCTGCCCGCCACGCACGCGGAGGTCGGCCGGCGGATCGTCGCGGCCGGCAAGCACGTGTGGAGCGAGAAGCCGCTGGCGCTGGATCACGAATCCGGCCAGGACCTGCTCGAGGCGGCGCGCGCGGCCGGCGTGCAGGTCGCGTGCGCGCCCGACACCGTGCTCGGCGCGGGGATCCAGTCGGCCATGCGCGCCATCGCCCGCGGCGACATCGGCGAGCCGCTCACCGCGACGACGCTGTTCCACGTGCCCGGTCCCGACGCCTGGCACCCGAACCCCGAGTTCCTGTTCGCGAAGGGCGCCGGACCCCTGTTCGACATGGGCCCGTACTACGTCACGACGCTCGTGCACGCGTTCGGCGCGGCCGAGACGGTGAGCGCGGTCTCCTCGACCTCGCGCACCACGCGCACCATCGGCAGCGGACCCCGCGCGGGCACCGACTTCCCGGTGGAGGTGCCCACGCACCACGCGGCGCTCATCTCGTTCGCGGGCGGGCAGTCGGCGCAGTCGACGTTCAGCTTCCAGAACGCGCTGCCGCGCATGGGCTTCGTCGAGATCTCGGGCAGCGAGGGCACCATCGTGCTCCCCGACCCGAACACGTTCGAGGGCGACAGCCAGCTGTGGCGCTTCGGGCAGCAGGAGCCGGAGACGCTGACGGCCGTGGGATCCACGTACGGCCGCGGATCCGGCGTGCTGGACCTCGCGCGCAGCATCCGCGGCGGCGACCCGGTGCGCGCGTCCGGCGAGGTCGCGGCGCACGTGCTCGACGTGCTGCTCGCGATCCGCGACGCGGCCGACAGCCGCGAGGTCGTGAAGGTCGCATCGAGCGTCGCGAAGCCGACGCCGCTGGCCGAGGACTGGGACCCGGCGGCGGCGACGCTGTAGCGCGATCCGCTCGGCCGGACGGCCCCGCATCCCGAGACGGATGCGGGGCCGTCCCGCGCTCGGCGCCCGACGACTGCGCGGAGGAGACTGGACCCATGCAGCTGCATCGCGTCACCACCGGATCCGGCGCGCGCCACGTCGGCCTCGTGCACGGCCTCGGCGCGGACGGCGCGACCTGGGCGCCCGTCGTCGACCGGCTCGTCGCGACCGGCCGCTTCACCGTCACGACCGTCGACCTCCGCGGGCACGGCGAGAGCGACCGGGCGCCGGACTACGGCATCGAGGAGATGGCCGACGACCTCGTCGCGTCCCTGCCGCGCGGGCTCGACGCGGTCGTCGGGCACTCGCTCGGCGGATCCGTGCTGGTGCGCGCCGTCGCCCGGCTCGAGCCCGCGCGCGCGATCTACCTCGACCCCGGGTTCCGGCCCGCGCTGCCGACCACGGGGATCCGCGGACGCCTGTTCTGGGCGGCGCCGCTCGTGGGCCTGGCCGCCGCGCAGATCCCGCGGGCCCGCGCCGCCGCCCGCGTGCGTGCCGCCTACCCGGCGTCGGTCCGGGCGTCGCTCGAGGCCGCGCAGGCGAGGTTCGACCGCGGGATGGCGGTCAGCGTCTTCCGCGACGTGGCCTTCCACCCGCTCGCCGTCAGCGCGCCCGCCGTGCCGTCCACGGTCGTGCTCTCCGACGACGCGCCCTCCGTGCTGCCCGACGCGAGCGCGGCGGATCTCGAGCGCCACGGCTGGGACGTCCGGCGCCTGCCCGGGATCCACCACGACATGCAGCTCGAGGATCCGGAACGAGTGCTCCGGGCGATCGAGGACGTGCTGTGACGGACGCCGAGCGCGACGACGGGCCGGCCGGACGCGAGCCGGAGCGCCCCGACCGCCCCGCCGACGCCGAGATCGCCGCCCGCCTCGCCGCCGCCCTCCGCGCGCCCGACGCGTCGGCCCGACTGCAGGCCGCGCTCACCGCGGGCACCCGGCCGGATCCGGCGCTGGTCGAGGGCCTCATCCACCGCTGCCGCGTCGAGCCCGACCTCAACGTGCGCGAGATGCTCACGTGGGCGCTGATCCGCCACGACCGCGAGCTCACGATCCCGCCGCTCATCGCCGAGCTGGTCTCGCCCATCCCGCAGGCGCGCAGCCAGGCGCTGCACACGCTCTCCAAGATCGGCGACCGGCGCGCGCTGCCCGCCATCACGCCGGCGCTGCTGCGGGATCCCGACGACCACGTCGCGCGCACGGCCTGGCGGACGGCGTCGGGCCTCGTCGACGGCGACCGCGATCCGGCCGGCGCGCGCTGGCTCTCCCAGCAGCTCGCGTCGCAGCTCGGCCGCGGCGGACGCGACACCCAGGCCAGCCTCGCGCGCGCCTTCGCGAGCGTGGGCCGGGCGGCGCTGCCGGTCCTCGATCGGTCGCGGCGCGCGGCGGACGCCCGGGTGCGGATCCACGCGCTCGCCGTGATCGCGCAGCTCGCCGACCCCGACCTCCGCTTCGACGACGCGGTCGACGCGGCCCGCCGCACCTCCTTCGGCGCGCACCTCGCCCGGCGACCGGGCTTGCACCTCCCGTAGCGTCATGTGGTCGGGTGGAGCCATGACCCACCCCGCCGAGGAAGGCCCCGCCATGCACCCGTCCCTGATCCCGCCCCGCCAGGTCAGGATCGGCGACGCCGCCGCGTTCGTCGGCACCACGCCGCGTGCCATCCGCCACTACCACCAGATCGGCCTGCTCCCCGAGCCCGAGCGCGGCACCGACGACCGCCGCCGGTACGGCTACGCGGAGATGATCCGGCTGCTGTGGATCCGGCGCATGGCCGATGCCGGGATCGCGCTCGACGACATCCGCGACGCGTTCGCCGACCCGGAGTCGGCGGGTGCGAGCGCGGATGCGGAGGCCGACGCCGACGTGGACGGCATCCTCGGCCGGCTCGAGGCGACCCTCGACGCCCAGGAGGCGGAGCTGCGCCGCCAGCGCGCGGCCGTCCGGGGGATGCGCGCCCGGGGCAGCCGCCTCGGGCTGCTCTCCGACTTCGTCGCCACCCGCCTCGAGGGCCTGCCCGAGGGATCCCTGCGCCCCGCCGACCTCGACGGCCTGCTGGTGATGGAGCGCGTCTTCGGCCCGCTCGGCGCAGCCCTCAACGCCACCCGCTACATCGCGATCGCCACCCTCCCGGGCCTGCGCGCGGCGTCCGATCGCGTCGAGGCCGCCGAGGAGGCGCTCGACGACACGGTCGCCGTCGACGACCCGCGCGTGGCCGAGGTCGCGGCCGAGCGACGCGCCTTCGAGGAGACGCTGCACGCGGCGATCGACGGATCCGACCTCCCGCGCCTCGACGACGACCTCGTCGACGCCTGGGACGCGCTGCACCCCGAGGGCGCCGACGGTGCGGACGAGGTCGGCTCTCGGCGGCCCGCCCGGTCCATGAGCGCGATGGACGCCATCGCGAAGATGCCCTACGACCTCTCCCCGGCGCGACTGCGGTGCATGGAGCTGGCGGCGGAGTCGTACGTGGGCGAGGCGACCGCTCGCTGAGGGCTCGGCGGGGACGCGGGTCCACGCATCCGAGCCGCCCCCGCCGCTGGCCCGCGGAGTAGGTTCGCGGCACGGCGGCCCGCGACGGGAGCGCCCGGATCCGCGCCCCCCCCCGCGGACGACGAGAGGCGCGCCCATGGCCGAGATCGTGCTGTTCCACCACGTGCAGGGCCGGACGCCCGGCGTCCTCGCGTTCGCCGATGCGCTGCGGGACGGCGGCCACACGGTGCACGTGCCCGACCTCTTCGACGGCGCGCTGCCCGGGTCCATCGAGGCGGGCCTCGCGCTGATGGCGGGCCTCGCCGACCACGTCGTCGCCGAGCGCACCGACCGCGCGCTCGACGGGCTGCCCGCCGAGCTCGTCTACGCCGGCGTCTCGTGGGGCGGATCCATCGCCCAGCGCCTCGCGCAGACCCGGCCGGGTGCCCGCGGCGCGCTCCTCTACGAGTCGTTCGTGTCGCTCACGGCGGAGTGGGCGTTCGGGCCGTGGCCGGCCGGGCTGCCCGTGCAGGTGCACGGCATGGCGCGCGATCCGTTCTTCGCCGGCGAGGGCGACCTCGACGCGGCCCGCGAGCTGGTCGCCGAGGTGGGCCCGGCGCTCGCCGAGGTCTTCGTCTACGACGGCGACGCGCACCTGTTCACGGACGCGTCGCTGCCGTCGTCGGATCCCGTCGCCACGGCCCTCGTGCTCGAGCGGTCCCTCGAGCTGCTGGACCGGATCGGCTGACGCCGGATCGCGCCGGCCGCCGCCGTCAGCGGGCCGGGAGCGACGCCAGGAACGCGTCCGTGGCGGCGGCGATCTCCGGCGACCTCGTGTGATGCAGGTAGTGGTCGCCTGTGAGCGGCACCACCTCGCCGCGCTCGACGCTCGCCGCCCGGGCCTCGTGCAGCGGGATCCAGCCGTCGACCTCCGCGTCGTCCTGCACCACGAAGAGCAGCACGGGGAGGTCCGCCGGGAACGTGCGCCCGCTCACCGACGCGAAGTTCTCCGTCAGGTGGTCCATCTCGTCGAGCATGGTCGGGGCGGTGCCGTTCCGCGTCGTGAAGAGGCGCATCTGCTCCTTCGTCGCCTCGTCGTAGGGGAGCCCCGCGTAGGTGTCGCCGCCGGTCGCGGCCAGCACGCGGAGGATCCCGAGGTCGCGGAGCGCGCCGAGCCCCTCGGTCGCGACGGGCTCGTCCCAGCCCGGCTGATCCGGCACGCTGCTGTCGATGCCCACGAACGCGGTGAGCTCGTCGCCGTACCGCGCGGCGTACTCGATGGCGTAGACGCCGGAGATCGAGTGGCCCATGAGCGCGTAGCGGTCGACGCCCAGCTGCTGCAGCGCCGCGTGGACCTCGTCCGCGATGGCCGTCGCCGTGCGCGGTACATCGGTCTGGTCGCTCAGCCCGGTGCCGAACGGCTCGACGGCGATCACCCGGTGCGTGTCGTCGAGCGCGGAGATCAGCGGCTGGAAGTCGAGGCCGGGCGCCGCGGTGCCGAGGCCGGGCAGGAGCACGATCGTCTCCGCGCCGGTGCCGCTGACCACGACGTTCATCTCCTTCCCGTCGACGGGCACGCGCTCGCCGTAGGGCTCGATGGCGGCGAGGTCGCGCGGCGTCGCGACGGCGTTCACGATCGACGTGGCCGCCAGCGTCAGGACGGGCAGGGCCACCAACGCGGCGACGATCCGGAGGGCGATCCGCAGGGGCCGGCGCATGCGCGTCCGCGGCCGGGGCGCGGTCCCGGCGTCAGCCACGGGCGGGGATCTCGGACACGTCGGCGTAGACCGGGAGGCCGAGGCGGCGGGCGATCGCGACGTCCGCGTCGGCGCCGGACGACTCGCCGGGGAGCCGGAGCACGGCGTCGCAGTGCGTGAGGAGCCGCGACGCGGTCTCGTACATGACGTCGGGACCGGCCTCCGTGTCGACGCCCGCCTCGGCGGCCACGCGCAGGATCGGCAGCGCCGCCCACTCGCCGATCATCGGCACGTGCCCGAGCTGGAAGACGGGCCAGGCCGCCTGCTCGAGCCGGGCGAGGTTCCGGGCGATGAGCTCGGGATCGCCTCCCGTGCCGGAGCGGTAGGGGCCGGCGATGAGGATCAGCTGCGGGTCGGTCACGCGAGTACGCTAGATGAAACACGCATGAACGCGCAAAACCGAGGAGGAACGCGGATGCTGGCTGCGGAGCGGCACGAGTGGATGCTCGCCGAGCTCGCGCGCGACGGCCGGCTCGTCGCGAAGGACGCGGCCGCGAAGCTCGGCGTCACGGAGGACAGCGTCCGGCGCGACCTGCGGACCCTCGCCGAGGCCGGGCGGCTGCAGCGCGTGTACGGCGGCGCGCTCCCGGTGTCGCCCGCGATCCGGGATCACTCCGAGCGGGCCGCGATCGCGGTGGACAGCAAGCAGCGGGTCGCCCGGGCGGCGGTGCGGCTGCTGCGGCCGGGATCCACGCTGCTGCTCGACGCGGGCACGACCGCCCTCGAGGTCGCCCGCGCGATCCCCGACGACCTGCGGCTCACCGTAGTGACGCCCGGGCCCCTCGTGGCGGTCGCGCTCACCGAGCACCCGCTCGTCGAGATCGTGCTCATCGGCGGCACCCTGTCCCGGCACTCCATGGTCGCGAGCGGGTCGCTGGCCGCGGAGGCGCTCCGCCGCGTGCGCGCGGACGTCTGCCTCCTCGGCGTGACCGGCGTGCATCCGGAGGCGGGCCTCACCACGGGCTCGCTCGACGACGCCGCGACGAAGCGCGCGATGGCCGCGCAGTCGACCGAGACGTTCGTGCTGGCGAGCGCGGAGAAGATCGGCGCCGCGTCGGCCTTCCCCGTGCTCGACCTCGCCGAGGTGACGGGTCTCGTGCTGGATCCCGACGCGCCCCTCGACGCGGACGTCGCGGCGGCGCTCACTCGAGCCGGGGCGCGGCTGCGCTGACCTCGCGGGCCGCGGCGCGGTCGGCCGTCGACGGCTCGGGCGCATCGGACGGCTCGTGCTCCTCGGGCGCCTCGGGTGCCGTCGGCTCCTCCGTCGTGCGCGAGTCCGTGAGCGACAGCGCGCCGACCGTCGCGATCACGCCGGTCAGCACGGCGACCACGAGGTAGGCGGCGCGCTCGCCCGCGAAGAAGGAGCGGACCAGCTCGGCGCTCCACGCGCCCGCCGGGAGCGCGGTCGTGACGAGCGCCGCGATCAGGGTGCCGACGACCGCCGTGCCGAGGCTCGTGCCGAGCTCCTGCGCGGTGTCGTTGAGGGCGGCGCCGATCGAGGTGCGGTTCCGGGGCATCGCCTCGACGAGGGCGACCGCGCAGATGGTCATGATCGTCCGCAGCCCGACCGTGAACACGATCATCGTCGCCATGATGGCGAGGTAGCCGTGGTCCACCGCCCAGGCGAGGCCCACAAGCCCGCCCACCAGGAACCCGGTGCCGACGAGGCAGGCCGTGCGGTGGCCGAGGCGGGTAGCGAAACGCTCGGCGATCGGGCTCGCGGCGATCATCGTGACGATGATGGGCAGGTTCGCGAGGCCGGCCCGCATGGGGCTCCAGCCGTAGGCGTACTGGAAGTGCAGGATCAGCCCGAACAGGATGCTGGCGAACGCGACCGCCGCCCCGAGCTGCGTGAGCGCCGCGCCGCGGACGGGCCCGGCGCGGAAGATCGCGAGGTCGATCATGGGCGAGGCCGCGCGGCGCTCGCGGACGATGAAGCCCGCGACGGCGGCGACGGCGCCGAGCGCGCAGGCGAGCGTGAGGGGCGCGAGCCACCCGTGCTCCACGCCGCTGGTGAGCGTGTAGCAGCCGAGCCCGATCGCGACGACGGTGAGCGCCGTGCCCGGCAGGTCGAGGCGCTCGGAGGTGAGGTCATCGCGGCGGTCGGCGGGGACGCCGGCGCGGACGCCGATCCAGACCAGCAGCGCGAGGGGCGCGTTGATCACCAGCAGCCACTGCCAGCTGACCGCGGCGAGGATCGACCCGCCGAGGAGCGGGCCGAGGACGAAGCCGGACATGCCGACGACCATGACGATCGTGATCGAGCGCATGCGCAGCTTCTCGTCCTCGAAGAGGCGGAAGATCAGCGACATCGTCACGGGCGCCATGGCCGCGGCGGCAGCGCCGAGCGCCGCGCGCAGGGCGATGAGCTGGCCGATGTCGGTGACGAGGACCACGGCCAGGCTGATGAGGCCGAACGCCGCGAGGCCGATCAGCAGGACGCGGCGGCGGCCGAACCGGTCGGCGGCGGATCCGGCGGTCAGCAGCAGCCCGCCGAACGTGAGCGAGTAGGCGCCCGTCACCCACTGGAGGCCCGTCGTGCCGCTGTCGAGCGCGCGCCCGATCGTCGGCAGGGCGATCGAGAGCAGCGTGTTGTCGACCATCTCGACGAAGAAGGCCAGGCAGAGCGCGGCCAGCGGGATGGCGGCGGCGCGGAGGGAGGCGTAGCCGCGCAGGGGCGCGGCGGTGATCGTGGGGGTGCTCATCGGGATCCTCATCTTTATCGAACGCCGTACGAGAACCGTACGACGTTCGATAGTATGGAACGTCGTTCGGTAGGATGCAAGCCATGGCGGCAGATGGATCCACGGAGAAGGGCGGCGGCACCGCCGCGCCCACCCGCGCGCGGGGACGGCAGCGCGCGTCGCACTCGCTCGACACGGTGCTCGCGGAGGCCATCGCGATCCTCGACGAGTCCGGGGAGAAGGCGCTCACCTTCCGAGCGCTGGCGGCGCGGCTCGGCGGCGGCGTGGCGAGCATCTACTGGTACGTCGCGAGCCGCGACGAGCTGCTCGAGAAGGTGACCGAGGAGGTCATGGGCCGGGTCCTCGCGGACACCGAGCCGCTGACCCACGGATCCGACCCCATCGACAACGTGCGCGCCGTCGCCCTGGCGCTCTTCGACGAGCTCGTGCGCCGGCCCTGGTTCGGGCAGTACATGCTCCGCAACAACGGGCTGCAGGCCAACTCGATGGCGATGTACGAGCGCATCGGCCAGCAGCTCCTGGGGCTCGACCTCACGTCACGGCAGCGCTTCCACGCGGTGTCGTCGATCGTCAGCTACGTCGTCGGGGTCGCGGCCGACCTCGCCGAGCCGCCGCCGCAGGAGTTCCTCGAGAGCGGGCTGGACCGGGAGGGGTTCCTGGGTGTGCTCGCCGACCGCTGGCGGGAGCTCGACCCCGAGGAGTACCCGTTCGCGCACGACGCCGCGGGCGAGATGGCGACGCACGACGACCTCGACGTGTTCCGCTCCGGGCTCGACCTGCTGCTGGCCGGGGTGCGCCTGCAGGCCGGGCTGCCGCCGGCGTCGTGACCCGAGCGGGCTAGAGCGCGGGCACCGTCGACAGCAGCTGCTCGGCGTCGCGACGAGCCTCCGCGATCTCCGCCGTCCCCAGCCCGCACGCGCGCAGGCACGTGGCGGCGATGGCGTCGCGGTCGGCGTCCCCCGGCTCGCCGCGGCGGCGGAGCTGGATCACGAGCTCGGCCAGCTGGATCAGCACGGCCCCCAGCGCATCCGGCCCGATGGTCGCGCGGACCTCGGCGCTCGCCGCGGCCGTGCCGATGCGCCGGTACGCGTCCTGGAGCTCGCGGCGCTGCTGGCGGAAGCCGTCGTAGCGCTCGCCCTGCACCTCGGGCAGCAGGTAGAGCGTGCCGATGTTGTGCGGGGTGTCGGCGAGCGTGCGGAAGTCGACCATCACGAGCGCGTGCAGGGCGGCGGCGGCGGTGGCGCGGTCGGGCACGAGGTCCTCGATGCCGCGCACCACGTCGAGGCTGGGGCGCACGGAGCGCGTGAGCAGCTCGACGAGCAGGTCGTCCTTGCCGGCGAAGTGGTAGTAGAGGGACGCCTGCCGGATCCCGACCCGCTCGGCGATCGCGCGCGTGGACGTGCCGCTCAGGCCGTGCTCCGCGAACAGCGCGGCGGCGGCGTCGAGGATCTGCTCGCGCGGGCTCAGCGGGGATCCGGCGTCGGGCACCGCCCGGGGGCGACCGACGCGGGCCGGCTTGTCGTCCTTGGCCATCCCGCCATCCTCGCAGGTGGGGATCACCCGGCGCCGATCACGAGGCCGCCCCGATCACGGCGAGCACCTGCCCGGGCGCGACCTGCTCCCCGGGGCGGACGAGGACGTCGAGCACGCGGCCGGCGACCGGCGCGCCCACGACGGACTCCATCTTCATCGCCTCGACCGCGAGCACCGCGTCGCCCGTCGACACGAGATCGCCCGGGCGCACGTCCACCCGCCAGACGGTCGAGGTGAACGGCGCCATGACGGCCGTCGCACCCGGCGGGATCGCCACGGTCGCGGCCTCGACGACGGGCGGCTCGTCGCGCACGTCGAACTCGCCCGACAGGCGCCAACGCGCCTTCTCCTCCTCGAACGCGCGTGTCTGCGTGTCGCGGAAGTCGCGGATCGACGCGTCGTTCGCGGCGAGGAACGCGTGGTGGTCGGCGATGGAGAACTCGCCGTCCTCCGTCTCGTAGTGCCCGCGGCCGGCGTCCGTCTCGGCGCGCAGCTCCAGCAGCTCCTCCGCGCCGACCGGGTACCACTCGATGCGGTCGAAGAACCGCAGCGCCCACGGATCCTCCTGGAAGAGGCCGCCGCGGCGGAAGCGGTTCCAGATCTGGACGGTGCGGCCGACGAACTGGTACCCGCCCGGCCCCTCCATCCCGTAGATGCAGAGGTACGCGCCGCCGATGCCGACGGAGTTCTCCGCCGTCCAGGTGCGCGCCGGGTTGTACTTCGTGGTCACCAGGCGGTGGCGCGGATCCAGCGGCGTGGCCACGGGCGCCCCGAGGTACACGTCGCCGAGGCCGAGCACGAGGTAGCTCGCGTCGAAGACCGTGCGGAAGACGTCGTCGACCGAGTCGAGGCCGTTGATACGGCGGATGAACTCGATGTTCCACGGCGTCCAGGGCGCGTCGTCGCGGACGCCGGCCATGTAGCGCTCGATCGCGAGGCGCGTCGCCGGGTCGTCCCAGGAGAGCGGCAGCCGCACCTTCCGCGACGGCACCACGAGCTGCCCGGTGGGCGGGATCTCGTCCTCCAGCTCCTGCAGCAGCCGCGTGACGGCCGTGGCCTTGAGCACGCGCGCATCGGTGCGGACCTGGAGCGAGCGGATCCCCGGCGTCACCTCGAGCACGCCGGGCGGCATGTGCTCCTGCAGCCGGGTCATCAGCGCGTGCACGCGCATCCGGAGGGCGATGTCGAGGGTCATGTCGCCGTACTCGACGAGCACGTTGTCGTCGCCGTCGCGGCGGTACGCGACGCCGGGGCGCGCGTCGGTCGGCGGGAGCCTGCCGATCACGCCGTCGTCGCCGTCGCCGCCGGCCCGGATCACCTGGAGCGAGGCGCGCGCGTCCACGAGCGACGCCGCGGCCGCCTCCGTCACGGGCACGAACCGCACGGTGTCGCCCGGCCGCAGCTGGCCGAGCTTCCAGAGCTCGCCGCTCGCCACGACCGCCGGGCACACGAACCCGCCGAGGGACGGCCCGTCGGGGCCGAGGATGATCGGGGTGTCGCCCGTGAAGTCGATCGCGCCCACCGCGTACGGGGTGTCGTGGATGTTCGACGGGTGCAGCCCCGCCTCGCCGCCGTCCTCGCGCGCCCAGCCGGGCCGCGGGCCGATGAGCCGGATCCCGGTGCGCGCCGAGTTGTGGTGCACGCCGTAGTCGGTGGCGTAGAGCACGTCGATGTCGGCGCGCGTGAAGAAGTCGGGCGCCGCGTGCGGGCCCTCGGTGACGCCGATCTCCCACGTGGAGGTGAGGGCCGGCCGGCGGTGCGCCGGGGTCGGGCCGCCGATGATCCCGAGGCGCGCGCCCGCGGGGAACGCGGGGTGCGCGGCGTCGGAGTCGGGGGATCCGGGCCGCAGCACGTCGCCCGCGAGCAGCGCCCGGCCCGCGTGCCCGCCGAAGCGGCCGAGCGTGAAGGTGGACGCGGATCCGAGGTACGCGGGCACGTCGATCCCGCCGCGCACGGCGAGGAACAGGCGGAGGCCGGGCCCGTCGGCGCGGCCGATCGCGAGCGTCTGCCCGGCGGCGACCTCGAGCGGCTCCCACATCGCGGCCGGTTCGCCGTCGATCGTGACCGGCGCGGGCGCGCCCGTGACCGCCACGACGGATGCGGTCGAGAAGCGCAGCACGGGTCCGTCCGCCGTGATCTCGAGGCCGGGCGCGCCCTCCGGGTTGCCGACCGCGAGGTTCGCCTCCGCGAGCGACACCGGGTCGAACGGGCCGCTCGGCGGCACGCCCACCTGCCAGTGGCCGAGCCGGCCGGGGAGGTCCTGCACGGTGGTCATGGTGCCGGGGGAGACGACGTCGATGCGCGGCGCCGGGTCGTCCGTCTCGTCGAGCGTGGACGTGGAGTGCGTGGCCGTGCGCAGCTCGATGTCGTCGGTGAGCGCCCGCAGCAGGCCGATGTTGGTGACGATCCCGTCGATCCGGGAGCCGTCGAGCGCTTCGCCGAGCAGGTCGAGCGCGTCATCGCGCGTCTCGCCCGTGGCGATGACCTTGGCGAGCAACGGGTCGTAGGAGGCGGAGACCTCGAGGCCGGTCTCGATCCAGCCGTCGACGCGGATCCCCGGGCCCGCCGGCAGCACGGCCTGCGTCACGAGGCCGCTCGACGGGAGGGATCCCTTGGCCGGGTCCTCCGCGTAGACGCGGGCCTCGACGGCGTGGCCCGCAGGTGTCCACTCGCGCGTGAAGAGGTCGTCGGGGAGGCCGGCGGCGCCGTCGCGCGCGAGCCGCAGCATGAGCTCCACGAGGTCGACGCCGTGCACCTCCTCGGTGACGGGGTGCTCGACCTGGAGGCGCGTGTTCACCTCGAGGAACGCGGCCTCCTCGCGCACCGGGTCGTAGACGAACTCGACCGTGCCGGCGCTGCGGTAGGAGACCGACTCCGCGAGCGCGCGGGCCGAGTCGTGCAGCTGCGCGCGCACGCGATCGGGCAGCGCGGGCGCAGGCGCCTCCTCGATGACCTTCTGGTTGCGGCGCTGGAGGGAGCAGTCGCGGTCGCCGATCACGGCCACGCGGCCGGCGCCGTCGCCCACGAGCTGCACCTCCACGTGCCGGGCCGGGCGCACGAGCCGCTCGAGGAAGATGCCGGTGGATCCGAAGGCCGACTCCGCGAGCCGCGTCACCCGCCCGAACGCCTCGCGCACCTCGGCGGCCGTCGCGCACGCCTGCATGCCGATGCCGCCCCCGCCGCCCGTGGCCTTGAGCATCACGGGCATGCCGATGCGCTCGGCCTCGGCGACCGCCTCGTCGGCGTCGGCCAGGAGGCCGGTGCCGGCGAGCAGGGGCACCCCGGCGGCCTCGGCCAGCTCGCGCGCGGTGTGCTTCGCGCCGAACGCGAGGATCTGGTCGGCGGTCGGCCCGACGAAGCGGATCCCCGCCTCCTCGCAGGCCGACGCGAACTCCAGGTTCTCGCTGAGGAAGCCGTAGCCGGGGTGGATGAGGCCGGCGCCCGTCGCGCGCGCGGCCTCGATGATCGCGTCGATGCGCAGGTACGACTCGCGTGGCGCCGCCGGGCCCAGCCGCACGGCCTCGTCGGCCTCGCGCACGTGGGGCGCGGCCCGGTCGGCGTCGGAGAAGACCGCGACCGTGCGCATGCCCATGGCCTTCGCGGTGCGGATCACGCGGCAGGCGATCTCGCCGCGGTTGGCGACGAGGACGGTGTCGAGGTCGAGCGCGCGGCGCGCGCCGCCTGCGTCGCTCATGCGCGCGCTCACGGCTGCACCACGATCATCCGCAGCGGCGTGCAGCTGAAGTCGTTGCACGGGTTGTTCATCTGCGGGCAGTTCGAGACGATCACCAGCACGTCCCGCTCCGCGCGCAGGGCGACCCGCTTCCCGGGCGCGCTGAGGCCGTCGACTATGCCGAGGGATCCGTCCTCCTCCACCGGCACGTTCATGAACCAGTTGATGTTCGACACGATGTCGCGCGCCCCGAGCCCGTGCCGCGCCGCCTCGCTGAGGAAGTTCTCGCGGCAGCCGTGCTGGTACGCGGTGTGGTGGCCGTAGCGGAGCGTGTTCGACTCCTTCGAGCAGGCGCCGCCGAGGGTGTCCTGCCGGTCGATCTCGTTGCCCACCACGGTCATCAGCGGCCGGCCCTCGCTCGACATGAGCACGGTGCCGGTGCGGATGTAGGCGTTGCCCTGCGCCACGAGGGTGTCGGGCACGCTGTAGCGCTCGTCCGGATCCTGGGCGTCGTAGACCAGGCAGTCGGCGGACTGGTTGCCGCCGACGTCCACGATCGTGAGGACCTCGCCGGCGCGCACGACGGCCGACCACGGCGCGAGCGGCGCGACGCGGTCGTCGCGCACGACGGTGCCGTCGACGAGGGAGGAGCTCCAGTCGAGCACGGCGTCGGGCGCGTGGACGGCGCCGGTCGGGACGGGGGATGCCGCGGTGCGGGTCATCGGGTTCCTCTCGCTTCGCAGTGGTCGATCGCGTTCAGGTAGGCGCGCGTCAGCTCCGGGGTCGCGTGGAAGCGCGCGTCGTCGGGGCCGGTGGGGGAGCCGCGCCAGGCGTGGATCCGCAGCGGGCCGACGACGTGATCGGGCCGCGGATCCAGCGGGTGCGGCACGTTCGCGACGAGCACCAGGAGCGGCATCTCGGCCACGAGCGTCACGTGCGTGCCGGGCCCGGCGGATCCGGTGGGCCGCAGCGCCCCGTCCGCCTCCACCCGCACGCCTTGGAAGAAGGAGACGCCGGGCGGCAGGTCGCGCCGGGTCAGCCCGTGCTTCGCGGCGGCCTTCACGAGCAGCGAGCGGCCGCTGGGCGTGGGGCCCTCGGGCGCGGATCCGCCGTAGCGCCGGTCGTTGAGCGCGTCGGTCGAGGTGCCGCAGAGCGCGTCGTGGTGGCCGGACGTGTCCTCGACGATGCTCGCGAGGATCCGGCCGTCGCCGCTCAGCAGCGGGGAGCCCGCGCCGAGGTACGCCTGCCACGGGATCTTCACGGTGTCGGCGACGTTCAGCCGCTCCCACGGCGCCTCGGCGTCGTAGAGCACGAGGTGCGCGCACGCTTCGCCCGTGGGGTCGTCGAGGCGGAGGCGGGATCCGCGCGCCAGCACCCGGTGCGCGTACCCGCCCGGCGCGACGGTCTCGGCCCAGGTGAGCGCGTCCGCGGCGACTCCCTCCGGCCGGTGCGGCGACGAGGACGCCGGCACGTACGGCATCCACTCGCTCTGCCGGTCGGCCTGCGCGCGGGCGTCCGCGCGGGAGGCGGTGACGCTGTCGGTCGTGCGCTGGTCCCTCATCGCGCGCTCGCCCCCGCCGGCTCGACCACCGGGATCGTCGCGGTCGTCGGCACCTCCGTGAGCCGGATCGGCCCGTCGGAGCGGTGCCGCCACGCGTGGTAGCCCCAGCCGACCAGGAGGGTCGCGCCGATGAACAGCAGCGCGCTGTACTGCAGCCACCACGACTCGCCCGTGAGGTCGTAGATCTCGGGGCGCGGCCAGATCAGGTTCACGGCCATGGCCGCCTGGAACAGCACCGCCACCACGTTGATCGGGATGCCCCAGCGGCCGAGAGTGAAGAGCGGCTTGCCGTCCTCGTCGACGCCGCCGGCGGGGAAGCGCCCGCGGATCCGGGCGACCAGCAGCGGCCCGGTCACGCCGAGGTAGGCGAGGTACAGCATCGCGATGCAGAGGCTCGAGAGCGCCGTGAAGATCGCGGACTGGCCGGCGTTGACCGCGAGCGCGAGCACCGCGCCGACCCCGACGACGACCGAGGTGAGCACCGGCGTGCCCGTGCGCGGCGACACCTTCGCGAGCTGGCGGTGGAACGGCAGGGCCTTCTCCCGGGCCATCGAGTAGATCATCCGGGTGCCCGAGGTCTGGACGGCGAGCGTGCACGCGAACACCGCCACGGCGACCGCGCAGAGCAGGAGGCGGCCGCCGAACTCGCCGGCGACCGCGGTGATCACCCCGGCCAGCCCCTGCGTGGCCAGCTGCCCGTCGGTGAGGCTCGGCGCCGCGACGAGCGCGCCCACGATGAGGAGCGCCCCGCCGAGCCCGGAGACCGTGAGCGCGCGGATGATCGTCTTCGGCGTGGTCTTCCGCGGGCTGTGGGTCTCCTCGGCGAGCTCGCCCGCGGAGTCGAAGCCCACCATCACGTACGCGGCCATGAGGGAGGAGGCGAGGAAGGCCCACACGTACGGCTCCTCGCTCGCGGATCCCACGGTCGTGAACACCACCTCGGGTCCCCGCTTCGGCAGCAGGAACAGCACGGCGACGAGCGCGACGACGCCCACCATCTCGATGGCGACGCCCGCGGTCGTCACCCGCGCCATGAGCCGCACGCTCAGGATGTTCACGACCGTCGTGACCGCCAGCATGATGATCCCGAGCAGCACCGCGTTCGCGGAGCCCGTGGGGGAGGCGACCGACGGATCCGCGTCCGGCCCGCCCACGATCTGGAACCCGGCCCAGATGGACGGCAGCACGGCCTGCACCGCGATGGCCGCGACCGCGACGGTGAGGATCTGGCCGACGATCATCGTCCAGCCGGTGAACCAGCCGAACGTCGTGCCCGCCAGCCTGCTCGACCACTGGAAGATCGCGCCCGAGATGGGCCACGACGCCGCGAGCTGCGCGAAGTTCAGCGCCACGAGCAGCTGGCCGACGAACACGATCGGCCAGGCCCAGAAGAAGGCGGCGCCGCCCAACCCGAAGCCGAGGCCGAAGAGCTGGAACACGGTCGTGAGGATCGAGACGAAGGAGAACCCGGCCGCGAAGGAGGAGAAGGGGCCGACGCCGCGATGCAGCTCCTGGGCGTAGCCGGGCGGGATGACGGGGGCGGCCGCGGCGGGTGTCGCGGCCGGCGAGGGGAGGTGCGGGGTGCTCAATCTGCTGGCCTCTCACGGAGGGCGCGGGGAGGGGATGCGCCGGGGATCCGGTTGCCCGGTCGGAGTATCTATCGGTTGATAGGTATTTCCGTCCAGTGTGGTTCTGCCCCGTATCACCGCGGTTTCCCTCGTGTTACCGGTGTGTGTCGTCTCCTCGGGCGACGGATCCGGTCGCCGTCGTCGGCCACCGCACGCGCGGAGGGGCCGGCAGCTGGTGGCTGCCGGCCCCTCGCGTTCACTCCTCGTGCGGGGGCGTCACGCCGCCTCCTCCCGAGCCGGCGCCGGCGCGAGCAGCCCGAGGAACGCGAGGTCGTCCGCCACCTTGACGATGAGCACGCGGTCGAGCGACGGGATCTCCGACGCCCCGAGCGGGCGCACCGTGCGGACGGCGTCGGCGAACGCGTCGGCGGGGATCGCCGAGCCGGCGTGCGGCTCCTCGGGCGAGGCGAACGCGTGCATCAGCGGCAGGACCGACCGGGCGCGGTCGGCGTCCGGCAGCGCTCCCAGCGCCGCGCGGAACCGGTCGACCCACTCCGCGTGGTCGCCCACGAGCTCGATGTCGTGGCCGTCCTCGCGCAGCCACTCGACGAAGGTGTCGAGCGAGACGCCGTCGTCGTGGGGGTTCACGACGTTGAAGGTGCGGTGCCCCTCGGTGATGGCGGCGCCGATCCCGTCGATCGCCGCGGCCGTGAAGTCGGCCGGCAGGCCGTCGTAGTGGGACCGCTGCCGCTCGCCGTCGGGACCGCGCCGCACGAACGAGGCCGGGGCGAGCCCGGTGGTGAGCACGCTCCAGATCAGCCGGGTGAAGACGTCGGGGAGGTTCACCTGGCCGCGCCAGCGCGGGTGCGCCAAGATCATGTCGGAGCGGAACACGGCCACGGGGACGCCGTGGTGCTCGTGCGCCTCGCGGAGCAGGACCTCGCTCGCCCACTTGCTCGCGCCGTACCCGTTGGCGTACTCGTCGCCGACGGCCCACTCGGGGATCATGGCGCGGATGTCGGCGTGCTCGTCGAGCGCGGCGGGCGCGGACGGTTCCGCGTCGGCGGCTGCGCCCGGCTGCGCGCCGCCCGCGACGGCGACGCTCGAGACGAAGGTGACGGGCACGCTGCCGGCGGCGATCGCCAGGCGGATCACCTCGGCGGTGCCGACGACGTTCGGACCGAACAGCGCCTGGTACGGGAGGACGTGGTTCACGAGGGCCGCGGCGTGCGCGACGAGGTCGACCCGGGCGGCCAGGTCGGTCCACCGCTCGTCGTCGAGGCCGAGGCGGTGCTCGCTGACGTCGCCCGCCATCACCTCGAGCGAGCCCTCCAGCTCGGCGAAGCGCCGGGCGAACGCGGGGTCGGCGGCGAAGGCGGCGTCGAGGCGGCGCCGGGCGTCGGCGTCGTCGGCCCCGCGCACGATGCACACGAGCGTGCCGCCCGCCGGGGCGAGGCGCTCGAGCCAGTCGATGGCGAGGAACCGGCCGAGGTAGCCGTTGGCGCCGGTGAGCAGGACGGTGCGGGACCCCGACCGGGTGGCCGCGGCGCGCGGGACCGGCGTCGGGATGCCGCCGAGCATCCGGTCGAGCCGGAGGTCGCCCACGCGGAGGGTGGATGCGCCCGCGCCGTGCACGCGGGTCACGGTCGGCCGGTCGTCGGAGGCGGAGCGCTCCACGAACGCGGCGACTGCGGCGAGGTCGTTGGTCGGGTCGGTGAGGACGCCGACGGGCACCTCGGTGCCGAACACGTCCCCGAGGATCCCGGAGAACGTCAGCGCGGACAGCGAGTCCCCGCCGAGGTCGGAGAATCGCGACGCGGCGGCGGTCGCGGGGGGCACCTCGGCCCCCAGGAGCCGGAGGGCGGCGCGCACCACGGTGTCGACCGTCGGCTCGTCGCCGGCGCGTTCGCGGAGGGCGGCGACCAGGGAGCCGGTCTGCTGCGCCTCGAGCGCGTCGTAGAGGGCGGCGAAGCGCTCGCCGTACCGCTGCGTGAGGCGCAGGCGCAGGAGCTTGCCGGCGTCGGAGAGCATGCCGCCGTCGACCGTGAAGGGCTGCGGTTCGAGGATCACGCCGCGGGGCACCTCGTAGGGAGCGAGGCCGTGCTCGCGAGCCGTGCGCTGGAGGGCGGCGAGGACGCCGCGCTCCGACGCCCCGGGGTCCGCCGGCACGACGACCGCGACGAGGAACGCGTGCCGGCTGTCGCCGTGCAGCGTGATCTGGTGCACCTCGGGCGTCCCGCCGTAGGTCGCCTCGAGCGACGCCACCGCGACGAACTCGCCCTGCGACAGCTTGAGCACGTTGTTCCGGCGGTCGAGGTACTCGTAGGTGCCCGGTCCCGTCTGGGCCATGACGTCGCCGGTCCGGTAGAAGCCGTCCTCGTCGAACACCGCTGCGGTGACGTCCGGCCGGCGGAAGTACCCGGCGATCACGGAGGCGCTCTTGACGAGCAGCTCGCCCCGCGGGTGCGGGAGGTCGGTGGTGCGGTACCCGAGCTCGGGCACGTCGACGAGCTTGTGCTCGGTGACGGGAGGCTGCTGGATCACCCCGTCGTGGAGGATGCCGCCGGCCTCGGTCGACCCGTAGAGGTCGTGCAGCGTCAGCCCGAGGCACCCCTCGATGTACGCGCGGAGCTCGGGCGTCAGCGGGGCGCTGGTGCAGATCGCCCGGCTGATCCGCCCACCGAACGCCCGGACGCGCAGGTCGGCCTGGACCTCGGCGCGGACCGCGTCCGGATCCGTGGAGCCGGCGGCGAGCCGTCGCTGCTCCTCGCGGTCGCCCTCCTGCCGGACCATCTCCGCGACGCGCGGCACGAAGACGAACTCGGTCGGGGCGAAGGCGCGGAGGTCGTCGAAGAGCGTCGACAGGTCGGTCGAGGTCGCGAGCGCGACCGTGCCGCCGCGACCGAGCGTGGCGAGCAGGGAGGAGCGGCCGGTGAGGTGGCTCATGGGGAGGTACGCGTACCCGACGATGGCGTCGGCATCGGCGTCGGCTGCGTCCGCGGCTGCGTCGGGCCGGAGCGCGTGCCACATCCGCTCCACCATGGATCGCGTGTACATCGCGCCCTTCGGCGTGCCGGTGCTGCCCGACGTGTAGAGCAGGAGCGCGAGCGGATCCTCGCCGGGTGCGGGGTGCCACGGGCTGCGGCGCGGCAGGCCGGCCCCGCGGGCGACGAGCCCGTCGAGGGTCGGGTCGGTGTCGGTGCCGGTGTCGGTGTCGGTGTCGAGCAGCACCGTCCGGATGCCGTCGCCCGACGCCTCGGCCACCGCCCGCGCCATCGCGGACTGCTCGGCGGTCGCGGCGATCCAGACCGGGGTCGTCTCCTCGACGATGCGCTCCAGGGCCGCGACGGGCGCGCTCGCCTGCAGGGGCACGATCACCGCGCCGAGGATCCACGTGGCGAGGTCGAGGGTGACGGCGTCCGCGGTCGCCGTGCCGAGCACCGCGATGCGGTCGCCGGCGGACACGGTCTCCCCGAGCGCGGCTGCCAGCGCGCTCGCCCGGTCCCAGAGCTCCCGGAAGCTCGTGTCCGTGATGTCCGCCCCGGATCGCTGCCGCAGCGCCGTCCGATCGGCGTGCTGCGCGAAGATCGCCTCGACCGACGCGTCGTCGTGCTCGTCCCTCATGTTCTCGGTCCCCATGTTCTCGTTCCCCACGTTCTCGTCCTCTCGTCGTTCGTCCCGGCGCGCGCCTGCGCACCGGCTTCAGCGCTCGTCGAGCTCGATCCCCGCCGACGCCATCCCCCGACCGCGGCCCACCTCCCGGTCCCGGTGGACGCCGGCCCCCGGCGCGCACGCACGGCGAGGGAGCGGTCCGGGTCGAGCGCGACGTCCGCGCCCCCGTTGCCGATCCCGGCGTGCTCGTCGCGGTGTCCCACGGCGCACGCCCGGAGTCCGATGCAGCGCGTGATGCGGCCGACGACCCCGGGCGGCCGCACGGGCGCTCCGCTGAGCGCGACGGGGATCGATGCGCGTCGGATGACCGTCGCGGCGAGCGCCCCGTCCACGGCGTGATCCGCGTTCGCCACGACCGCGGAATCCGGGAGGAGGGCCTCCCCGGGGGTCCGCAATAGTAGTTGCACTGACACAACTAAACCCCCGCTTCCTCCGAGGTTCCCGGGTCCCGGGCGGCGCGCTACACTCCGCCGCCGGACCGGCGGGAGGGGCGGTCGAACGGTCGGCCCGTGCCGCCCGGAGCCTCGGAATCGCCTCCATGCGGGTGGTCGCCGGCGGGGCCGGAGGAGTTGGCTGGACGCTCCCGACGGCGGTGCGCGCGCCTCGCGGCGACGACGCCCGTCGTCCCCGCGAACCCCTCAGGAGGATCACCATGGCTGGACGCTTCGACGGCAAGGTCGTCATCATCACGGGCGCCGGATCCGGCATCGGCGAGGCCACCGCCCGCCGCTTCGTCGCCGAGGGCGCGAAGGTCGTCATCACCGACAGCGTCGAGGACAAGGTCCGGGCGGTCGCCGACTCACTCCCCGCGGGGAGCGTCACGGCGCTCGTCGCGGACGCCGCGGTCTCGGCCGACGCCGACCGCACGGTCGCCGCCGCGCTCGACGCCCACGGCCGCCTCGACGTGCTCGTCAACAACGCCGGCACCTTCCAGGCCGGGCCGATCTCCGGCATCACCGACGAGGAGTGGCACCGCGTCATCGACACCGACCTCTCCGGCGTCTTCTACGGCACGCGGGCGGCGCTCCCGCACCTCATCGCGACCCGCGGATCCATCGTCAACGTCTCCTCGGTGTCGGGCATGGCGGCGGACCACCACATGAGCGCCTACAACGCGGCGAAGGGCGGCGTGAGCAACCTCACGCGCGCCACCGCGCTCGACCACGGGGTCGACGGCGTGCGTGTGAACGCCGTCGCGCCCGGCCTCATCTGGACGGAGCTGGTCGCCGGCAAGGAGGACGACGAGGAGCTGAAGGCCGAGTTCGCGAAGCGCATCTCCCTCGGCCGCGGCGGCCAGGCCGACGAGGTCGCCGCCGCCATCGCGTTCCTCGCGAGCGACGACGCGTCGTTCATCACGGGCGCGATCCTGCCGGTCGACGGCGGCACCACGGCGAGCAACGGGCAGCCCTCGCAGGCGTAGGGCTCGGCTCGTCGGGGGCGGGCGGCCGGCATCCGCGTCAGGCGGTTACGGCTGGCAGCTCCGCGACGGCGATCCGGTCGCCCGCGGCGTCGCGGATCTCCACGGCCGACGCGTCCTGGCGCAGCACGTCGGCGTTGAGGCGGCAGTCGATGCGCACGGTGGATCCGAGCATCGTGCCGGACGCGTGCTCCCCGCCGGCCGCATCGATCACGACCACGGAGAAGGAGTCGCCCGCGGGCAGGCCGTCGACCGACAGCACGGTCTCGGTGCCCCAGGTGTGCGCGACGACGTCGCCGGTGACGTCGACGCCCGCGGGCGCGCCCTGGAAGGTCACGTCCTCGAGGGCGCCGAGCGTGCCGGCCGGGCCGGTCGCGACGTCGGCGCGCGGGGTCGCGAGGAACGCGCCGCCGGCCGCGCCGAGGGCGAGGCAGGCCGCGGCGCTGGCGATCAGGAGGGCGGTGCGGCGGGGACGCGGTCCGCGGCGCGCGCGGTGCGCGTCGAGGTCGGCGGGCAGGTCCGTCGTCGTCTCGGCCTCGCCGCGGCCGTCCGCGATCAGCTCGATCCGTCGCGCCAGCTCCGCGCTCGGCTCCGCCTCCCGCCAGCCGCCGACCCCGCGGATCGCCCCCGGCAGCCCGCCGAGCAGCGCGATCTCCTCGTCGATCGTCGGGTCGGCGGCGCGCAGCGCATCCAGCTCCGCGGTCTCGGCGGGGGAGAGGTCGTCCGCGAGGGCCGCCGCGATGAGCTCGCCGCGGCGGTCTTCGGCCTCGGGCATGTCCGGCTCGGGGATGCCCGGATCGGGCGCGTGCGGATCGGGGGTGCGGTCGTCGGTCATGCGGGATCCACTTCGTCGAGATGCGTGCGGAGGGCGCGGAGCGCGTGGAAGACGCGCGTGCGCAGGGTGCCGATGGGCACGCCCGTGGCCGTGGAGAGCTCCTGGTAGCTGAGCCCGGTGAGGTGCACGGCGACGACGGCCTCGCGGTGCGCGTCGCTGAGGCGCGCGAGGCCCTCCACGAGGCCCAGCCGGTCGAGCGGATCCGCCTCCCGCGTCGCCTGCTCCGGCGCCTCCTCCTCGGCGACGACGCGCGGGGTGCGCGCCCGCGCGCGGTGCACGTCGAGGATCACCCGCCGCGCGATCGCGAACAGCCAGGTGCGCGCGCTGCCGCGCTCGCCGTCGAACGAGTCGCGGGCCCGCCACGCGCGGAGGAACGTCTCCTGCACGCAGTCCTCGGCGAGCTGGCGGTCCTGCAGCGCGTTGACCGCGAAGCCGAGCAGTGCGCTCCCGTGCTCCGCGAACGCCCCGCGCACGTCGAGCCCGGGCGGGGGTGCGCTCATCGTGCTCCGCTCGGGTGCAGGGGCCGGACGCGTCAGGACGAGCGCCATCGTGATCCCCCTCAGCCTAGGCGGCGGGTGCGCGCCCTCACCGGGGGATACGTCGGCGGAGGGTGCGGCGTTCATCGACGGGCGGGGAGGGACCCGAACCGGCCTCGATGGATTCCCGCACCCGATGAACGCCCGCCGCCCGCCGTGCGTATGCCCTGTCAGAAGCGGTGCCCGCCCGGGCGCCCCACCACGAGAGGCTGCACGCGATGACGCACACGAGACTCGTCCGGAACACGACCATCGGGGGAGCCGCCGCGGCCGCCCTCACCCTCCTCGTCGCGACGCCCGCGTCCGCCGAGACGACCGTCCCCGAGCCGGAGCGCTTCACGAGCGCGTTCACCGTGATGGCGACGCCCGACCAGGTGCTCAACGCCGACGGCGTCGCGACCCCCGGCGAGCCCGGCGCGACCGGCCGCTTCGACCTCCGCCTCGACTCCGCGTCGAACACCATCTGCTACGACATCACCCTCACGGGCGTCACCGGCGAGTACCAGAGCCCCGCGAAGACGGCCACGCACATCCACCAGGCCGCCGTCGGCAAGGCCGGCCCGCCGCGCATCGCGTTCCCGAACCCGGTCGACGCCGGGAACGGCACGCGCACGAGCTCCGGCTGCATGCAGGGGCCCTTCACCACCGGGATCATGAGCGCGCAGAACCAGGACACCGGCACGGGCTTCACGGTCGCGCAGATCGAGGCCGACCCGGCTTCCTTCGCGGCCGACACGCACACCGCGTCGTTCACGGCCGGCGCCGTGCGCGGCCAGCTGACCCAGGTGCCGGTCGGCGGCGTCGACACGGGCGCGGGCGGATCCGCCACCTCCACCTCGGCCGCGATCCCGCTCGTCGCGGGCGGCGGTGCCGTCGCGCTCGCCGCGGCCGGCGTCGTGCTGATGCGCCGCCACCGCGCGCAGGAGTCCTGATCCGCGTGCACCGCTCCCCGGCGGACGCGTCGCCCGCGCGGCACGCCCGCCGGGCCGCGGTGCTCGCGGGCGCGCTGATCCCGCTGGCCGTCCTCGCGGGCTGCGCGCCCGCGGATCCGGGGCCGGCTCCGGCCGCGCCACCCGCGGCGGCGTCCACGGCGCCGACCGCGCCACCGACCACCGCGCCGAGCGTCCCGCCCCCGACCGCCCCCACGGCCGTGCAGGGCCTCGGCGCGGTGCCCACGCGCGTCGCGATCCCCGCCATCGACCTCGACCAGCCGCTCATCGACCTCGGGATCGCCCCCGACGGCCGCATGGAGGTGCCCATCGACTTCGACGACGTCGGCTGGTTCACGGGCGGCGGCCGCCCCGGCGGTCGCGGACCCACGGTGATCGCCGCGCACGTCGACTCGCGCGTGGGGCCCGCCGCGTTCGCCCGGCTCGCCGAGCTCGGCGTGGGCGACGAGGTCTCCGTGCAGGACGTCGACGGCGGATCAACGCGCTACGCCGTGACCGAGGTCGCCGACTTCGCCAAGGCCGACTTCCCGACCGCGCGCGTCTTCGGCGCGCAGCCCACGGATCAGCTCCGCCTCATCACCTGCGGCGGGATCTTCGACCGCAGCGTCGGCCACTACGAGGACAACCGCGTCGTGTTCGCGGAGCCCGTCGGCTGATCCGCCGCGGAGCCCGTCGGCTGATCCGCCGCGGAGCCCGTCGGCTGATCCGCCGCGGAGCCCGTCGGCTGATCCACCTCGCGGCGAGCGGCGCGCGTCAGGCGGCCGGATCCTCGGGGTCCACGCCGCCGGCATCCGGCAGCCCCGCGCGCAGCCGCGCCGTGCGCTCGCGCACCAGCTCGAGCCGGGCGTCGTCGAGCGCGGCGGATGCGGCCAGCGTGCGGCGGCCGGCCAGCGCGACCCGCACCAGCACGACGAGCAGCACCGCGCCGAGCGCCACCAGCGCGACGGCCACGAGCAGCGCGATCGACCAGACGACGTCGTAGGCGGTCGGCAGCAGGATGCTGTCGGACGTGCCGCCCATGCTCAGGCGGCCGGTCCGACGGGACCCGCGCCTGGCGCGTACGGCCCGGCCGGCTCGTCCCCGTCGTCCGCCTGCAGCCGCGCGGTCTGCTCCCGGATGAGCTCGAGCCGCGCCTCCTGCAGCGTCGTGGTCACCAGCAGCGTGCTCCGGGCGGTGAGCGCGAGCCGGATGAGCACCACGGTCGCGACGACCGAGAGGGCCACGAGCGCGAGGATCACGAGGATGTAGAGGGCGATGCCGATGCTGGCGCCGGGGGAGGAGATCATCCCCCGAACGTATCGGCCGGGAGCGCTCCCGCACGAGGGAGTCACCCGCATGGGGGCGGACGCCGACGGGCCCGGCTCCGTGGAGGAGCCGGGCCCGTCGGGCGCGGGATGCGCGGGTCAGCGCACCTTCACGCCCGCGCTCGCGCGCGCCTGGTTGTCGTACAGGTAGATGACGCCGCTGACCACGACGGTCACTGTGTGCCCGCGATCCGCCTCCGTCAGCGTGTACGTCTTCGCGGTCGCACCGGCGATGGCCTTCCCGTCGCGCTTCCACTGGTAGCCGAGCTCGAGCGACGACGGCTTCCAGACGCCGGGCTGCGCGGTGAGCGTGCGGCCGACGACCGGGTTGCCGGTGATGCGCGGCGTGCCCGCGGTGATGACGGGCGCGGCGACGACCTTCGTCTGCCCCGACGTGCGGGTCACGGGGACGTAGCCGTCGCGGGATCCGCGCACGGACACCGTGAGGCGGTGCCCGGCGTCGTAGGCCGTCACCGTGTACGCGGCGTCCGTCGCTCCCGGGATCCGCTCGCCGTCGCGGAACCACTGGTACTCGAGCGTCACGGGCGCCGGCTGCCAGAGGCCGGTGCGCACGGAGAGGGTGGATCCGTACTCGACCGTCCCCACGATCTGGGGCTGCGGGGCGGACGTGAGCGCCTGCGCGCCCGGCGCGCTCGCCGTGCTGCCCTCGACGTGCACGTAGCGCCACGCGTCCGGGATGGGGCCGAAGGTCAGGTCGAAGGCCACGCGCTTGCCGTAGCCCGGGGTGACCGTGACGGATCCGGTGCCGCCGGCGTCCACGAGCGCGCCGCCGTCGATCTGGTAGAAGATGTCGCTCTCCTCGGGCGTGAAGCCGTTGAGGGCCGCGCGCACGTCCCACCGGAACGTGACGGACGGGCCGTCCACGATCACCTCGGGCGTGTACTCGAGCGGGCCGCCGACCGACCGGACCGTCGTGGGCGCGGACGCCGTGCCGGTGACGGCGACGCCGCCCACGGTCCCGGCGACGCGCACGCTGATGAGGTGCTCGCCGGGGGAGGCCGGGATGTAGACCTCGTCCTCGTCGCCGGTGACGCTGCCCGTCCCGTCCGAGAGCCAGGGCCCGGCGCCGTCGAGCTGGTACTCGTAGCGGAGGCCGGAGTTGTCGGTGATCCCGCCGAGGTCCACCGAGATCACGCCGTGGAAGTTCGCGTCGGCGCTGTAGTCGAAGCCGTAGCCGCGCACCGTGGGGGCGGGGATGCGGACCGCTGCGGCGGTCGACGAGTCGGCGGCGGGCGCGGGCGTCGTCGCCGCCTGCGCGGGCGCGACCCCGGCGAACGCGGTGCCGGCCGCGACGACGACGGCCAGGGCGGTGAGGGGGAGTTGTCGTCCCCCGGTGGTGCGGGTCATGTGGGTTCCTTCCTTGCGGGCCGGGTCGCCCGTGCCCATGGTTCTCGCTGAGGTGGACGCCGCGCATCCCCCCGTCCGGGCCGCCCCCGGACGAGGCGTACCGTGGACGGGACCCGCCCCGCACCGTCAGGAGCCCCCGCATGCCCACCGTCCTCCTCACCGGATTCGAGCCCTTCGACGGCGACACCAGCAACCCGTCGTGGACGGCCGTGCAGGAGGTGCGCGACCGCTGGGACGGGGACGCCGAGATCCAGGTGCGGCAGCTGCCCGTCGACTTCGCGAAGGTCGACGACGCGCTGCGGGCGGCGCTCGCCGAGGTGGATCCCGACGTCGTGATCTCCGTGGGCCTCGCCGGCGGCATCGAGACCCTCGAGGTGGAGCGCATCGCGATCAACGTCGACGACGCCCGCATCCCCGACAACACGGGCTTCCAGCCCATCGACGAGCCGGTCGTCGACGGCGGCCCCGCCGCGTACTTCAGCACCCTGCCGATCAAGGCGGCGGTCGCGGCCGTGCGCACGAAGGGGATCCCCGCGGTCGTCTCGCAGACCGCCGGCACGTACACCTGCAACCACGTCTTCTACCTGCTGATGCACGAGCTGCGCGAGCGCCCGGGCACGCGCGGCGGCTTCGTCCACATCCCGTACTCGACGGAGGAGGCGATCGGCACCGACCGCCCCTACATGCGCATGGAGCAGATCGCGACGGCCCTCACCGCCGTCGTGAAGGCGACGCTCGCGAACGCGACCGACGTGAAGGTGGGCGGCGGGTCGCTCGACTGATCCGCGGCGGCGTCACGCCACCCGCGCGTCCGCCCCGCGCACCCGCAGCATGAGCACGAGCCCCGCGAGCAGCACGATCACGATGCCGATGACCCCGAAGCGCGTGTCGCCCGTGATCGCCACCGCGATGCCGAAGAGGCCGGGCGCCAGGAACGAGACCGCGCGGCCGGTGGTCGTGTAGAGGCCGAACATCTCGCCCTCGCGGCCGGCCGGCGAGATCCGCGCGAGGAAGGTGCGGCTCGACGACTGCACGGGACCCACGAACAGGCAGAGGAACAGGCCCGTCGCCCAGAAGCCGGCCTTCGCGTCGCCGACGAAGAGCACCGCGGATCCGCCGACGATGAGGCACACGAGCGAGACGAGGATGACGGGCTTCGCGCCGAACCGGTCGTCGAACCAACCGGCCGCGAACGTGCCGATGCCGGCGACCACGTTGGCCGCGACGCCGAACAGCAGCACCTCGGTGGTCGTGAACCCGAAGACCTGGGCCGCGATGATCGCCCCGAACGTGAACACCGCCGCGAGCCCGTCGCGGAACACCGCGCTCGCGAGCAGGAACACGAGCACGCGCGGCGACTCCCGGTAGAGCTCGGCGATGCGGCGGAACAGCGTGCGGTACGACGCGACGATCCCCTGCCGCGCGCGACCGGGCGTCGCGGGGATCTCGGGCACGCCCACGAGCACGGGGATCGAGAACACGGCGCACCAGATGGCGGCCACGAGGATCGCGATGCGCACGTCGAGCGCGCCGCCCTCCGCCCCCGACGGCAGGCCGAGGAGGCCGGACGCGCCGGGCGTCCCGAAGTCGAAGAGGAAGAGGCCGAGCAGCAGCGCGAGCAGCACGATGCCGCCCACGTAGCCCATGCCCCAGCCGAGGCCGGACACGCGGCCGACCGTGCGCGGCGTGCTCACCTGCACGAGCATCGCGTTGTAGTTGACGCTCGCGAACTCGAAGAACACGTTGCCGGTCGCGAGCAGCACGGCGCCGAGCCAGAGGTAGGAGGGCACGGGCTCGACGAACACCATGCCGAGCATCGCGAGCACGACGATCCCGGTGTTGATCCCGAGCCAGAGGCGGCGGCGCCCGGATCCGTCGGAGCGCTGCCCGAGCACGGGCGCGAGCACCGCGATGAGGAGGCCCGCGATGGTGAGGGCGAGCGAGATCACGCCGGAGGTGTCGGCCTTGGCGGCCACGAGCGCGGGGTTCCGGGCGTCGTCGCCCGCGGCCGCCACGATGGCGGGATCCACGAACAGGCTGCTGGCGAGGTACGTGCTGAAGACGAAGGTGGTGACCACGGCATTGAAGGCCGCGGATCCCCAGTCCCACAGCGCCCACGCGGCGACCCGTCGGCGGGGAGGGGCGGCGGGCTCGTCGATGCGTCCGGGCGCGGCGGTGCTCATGCTCGCAACCTAGTCGGTGGACGTGTCGCGGCAGGGTCGCGGGCCGCTCGGGCCCGCCCCTACGCTGGCCCGATGGACGGACCCCTCACCGGCGGGAACATGAACCGCGTCGAGCGCGAGGGCGACACCGTCACCCGCGACGCCGGCCCGTGGACCCCGACCGTGCACCGCTGGATGCGGCACCTCGCGCTCGCGGGCGTCAAGGGGATCCCGCAGCCGCTCGGCATCGAGGGTGGCCGCGAGCGGCTGACGTACATGCACGGCGACGTGCCCGTCTACCCGCTGCCCGACTGGATCTGGGCCGACGACGTCCTCGTCCAGGCCGGCCGCCGCCTGCGCGAGCTGCACGACGCGAGCGTCGGCTTCATGCTGGGCGGCGCCGTCTGGCAGTCGGAGGTCAAGGTGCCGAGCGAGGTGATCCGCCACAACGACTTCGCGCCGCACAACCTCGTCTTCGCCGACGGCCGGCTCACGGGCGTCATCGACATGGACATGGCCTCGCCCGGCCCGCGCATCTGGGACATCGCGTACCTCGCCACGCGCGCGGTGCCGCTCACCGGATCGACCCCCGAGGGCGCGCCCGGCATGGACGACGCCCGCCGCCGCGTGGCGCTGCTCCTCGACGCCTACGGATCCGACGCCACGTGGGCCGACGTCCTGCGGATCGCGATCCTGCGCCTGCACGACCTCGCCGGGATCTCGCTCGCCAAGGCCGACGAGCTCGGCAAGCCGCGCCTCCGCGACGACGCCGCCCACTACGAGCGCGACGCCGCGTTCCTCCGCGGGATCCTCGACGCCGAGCGCACGCATCCCGGCCCGGCCTGACGCCTCAGCCGCGCGCGATCCGCCCCGCGACCTCCCGCAGCACGTCCGCGTCCTCGTAGGCCAGCCCCATCCCGACCGCGTCGGCCACCGGGAACCACGCCACGCGCTGCCCCTCGGTGAGCCGGATATCCTCCGCCGCCGCGTCGAGCCGCGCGGTGAACGTGTGCTCGATCCCGTAGGAGCGCGTGCGCGTCATGAGGTGCGCGACCTCGGCCGGCGGGATCCGCACGCCCAGCTCCTCCTCCACCTCCCGCACGATGCACGCGAGCGGCGTCTCGCCCGGCTCGAGCATCCCGCCCGGGATCGCCCACATGCCGGGGAACGGGATGGTCGGGATGTCGTCGCGCAGCTGCAGCAGGATGCGCCCGGCCGCGTCGACCAGCACGACCTGGCAGCCCTCGCTCACGCGGACGCGCCCGCGTCCGGCCCGTCGATGGTGTGCGCCGTCATCGCGATCGCGGCGCGCGCGATGTCCTCGGCGGTCTCCTCGGTGCCGAGCGCGGGGGAGGCCCGCAGCGCGACGGCGGCCGCCTCCCGGTAGTCGGCCTCCATGCGCGCGAGGGTCTTCCGGCCCGCGGCGGTGAGCTCGAGGAAGACGCTGCGGCGGTCCCTCGGGTTGGGCACGCGGTCGAGGTGCCCGGCTCCCACCAGGCGGTCGATCACGGCGGTCACCGCACCCGTGCCCATCGAGATCTCCGCGGCCAGGTGCTTGGGGGTCATCCGGTGGAGGTCGCCGACCACGCTGATCACGGTCAGGTCGGTGACGTTCACCCCGATGTCCTGCGCGATGCGCGTGCGCAGGTGGCGCTGCGCCGTCTCGACCATGTGCAGCGCGTTGGCGAGGGCCTCCACGGCCGCGGCGTCGTCGCGGCGGGGAGCGGTTCTCTCCGGGCTCATGTCGGGTGTCCCTGCATCGGTGGATCCGGCGGATCCATGGGCGGTCCAGCGACTGTAACGCGCCCTCGCGGCCGCGATCCCCTCGGCGAACGCACGCCCCCCGCAGTGGGGGGATTGCGCGATTCCCAAGTAGCTGTATCTTCGAGTTACTTGCAAAGCGAGTCACCGAGCTTCCTCCCCAGGGGCTCACCCCGCCCCTCCCCCCTACGCACCCGGAGTCTGACCATGTCGCACCACATCGCCGCCGCCGCCAAGACCAAGCGCGTCCGCTTCGCCCCCCTCGCCATCGCCGGCGGCGTCGCCGCCGCCGTCCTCCTCTCCGTCTCGATGTCCGGCACGCTGTCGGGCTTCGTCGCCTCGATCACCAACGACACGAACACGGCGGCCTCCGGCTCGCTCGTCATGCAGGAGTCGCAGGCCGGCGCCAACGGCGCCGCGACCGTCACCTGCCTCAGCACGAGCGCGACGTCCGGCGTCGACTCCAACGCCGCCACCTGCTCCACCATCAACAAGTTCGGCGGCTCGACCACGATGATCCCCGGCCAGACGGTCACGAGCGTCGTGAACATCAAGAACGTCGGCACCTCCAAGGCCTCGACCTTCACGCTGACCCCCGGCGCCGCCTGCACGCAGACCAAGAACGGCACCGTCAACGGCTCGGCCACCGACTTCTGCTCCAAGCTCAACGTCGTCATCACCGCGGCCGGCAGCGCCACCCCCGTCTACTCGGGCACCGCCGCGGCCCTCGCCGGCTCCTCCGCCAAGACGCTGACCGCCCTCGCCGCGACCGCGAGCACCGACTTCACCTTCGCCGTCACGCTCGACGCCTCCGCCGGCAACACGTACCAGGGCCTCGGCGCCTCGCTGCCCCTCACCTGGACCTTCGCCAGCTAGTCCCCCCTGCCAGTCCCCCAGCTGGATCCCCCGCGGGGCCGCCGAGAGGCGGCCCCGCACCCATCCCCTCGAAGCCCCTGACCCGGGAGGCGCACCATGACCGACATCCAGGACCGCTCGACCGCCCCGACGGCCGACGCCACGGCGCTCGACGCCACGGCGATCGACGCCCTCGAGCTCGACCTCGAGCTGGAGATCGACCTGGACCTGGAGCTCGACCTCGAGCTCCGCGCCGAGGACCTGCACCTCGACCCGGCCGCGGTCCTCGTCCCCCTGGTCCCCGCCCCCGCCCCCGCCCTCCCCGTGCGCGGCGCTACCCGTCGCGCCGCACGCGCCTCCCGCACGATCCGCCGCCGCACCGTCCTCATGTGGGCGGCCACCGTGATCCTCACCGCCCTCGTCGCGACGACGCTCCTCTTCCAGGCGTCCGGCGGCCGCTGGTTCGTCGTGCAGACCCCGTCGATGGGCACCACGGCCCCGGTCGGCACGCTGCTCCTCACGACCCCCGTCCTCCTCGAGGACGTCCAGCCGGGCGACGTCGTCAGCTTCCACCCCTCGACCACCCCGGACGAGACCTACACGCACCGCGTCATCGCGGTCGACGCCGACGGCCTCACCACGCAGGGCGACATCAACGGCGCGGTGGATCCCTGGAAGACCGACCAGGCGCACCTCGTCGGCGAGGCCACCACGATCCTCCCCGGCTTCGGCTGGCTCGCGAAGGGCGTGCCGCTGCTGCTCGCCGGCTTCGTCATCGTCTTGATGCTGACCCGCCTCATCGGCTCGCCCACGCACCGCGCCTCCATGCGCATGCTCGGCGGCGCGCTGGTCGCCGCGTTCACGGTCTTCCTGCTCAAGCCCTTCGTCGGCCTCGTCGTCCTCGACGCCGCGACGCGTGGCAGCGACGTCGAGGCGACCGTCGTCTCGACCGGCATGCTCCCCATCCGCATCGCGGCGGAGGGCGGCACCCACGCCACGCTCGCCGCCGGCCAGGTCGGCACCATCACCGCCCCCGCCGGCGAGGCCGGGCGCTTCTACGACGTGTCCTCCACGCTCGACCTGCCGCTGTGGGGCTGGATCCTCTTCTTCGGCATCTGCGCGCTCCCCCTCCTCTGCACGCTCGTCGTCGGCCTCCCCGCCGAGCGCGAGGAGCGTCGCGCGTGAGCGTCGCCTCCCGCCTCGCCGGGATCGCCGCCTCCGTCTCCGCGGTCGCGCTCGGCGCCGTGCTCCTCCTCGCGCCCGGCACGAGCGGCGCCTACAGCGCCGCCATCACCAACACGAACAACACCGCCGCGTCGTCCGCCGCCTTCTTCACCTGCTCGAGCGCCTTCGCGGCCGACAAGGCGAACGCGCTGTTCGCCTACCCGCTCAACGAGGCCTCGGGATCCACGACCGCCGTCGACGCCGCCACCGGCTCCTACCCGGGCACGTACCGCGGCGGCATGACGAGCGACACGACGAGCAGCCGGGCCTGCGCCCGCGACACCGGCGGCGCCTACGTGCTCGACGGCAGCGACTTCGTCACGAACGCCCTGCAGGCGCAGGGTCCGTCGACGTTCAGCACCGAGGTGTGGTTCAAGACGACCGTCAAGGGCGGCAAGCTCATCGGCTTCGGCAACTCGCAGTCCGGATCCTCGTCGGCCTACGACCGCCACACCTACGTCTCCACGACGGGCCAGCTGGCCTTCGGCACCTACAACGGCGGCTACCAGACGATCACGAGCTCCGCCAACGTCGCCGACGGCGCCTGGCACCACGTCGTGGCCACGATGTCGCCCGCCACGGGCATGACCCTGTACCTCGACGGCGCCCGCGTCGCCCAGAACACGGGCTTCACCGCCCCGGAGAGCAACAGCGGCTACTGGCGCATCGGCTACGACAACACCTCGGGCTGGCCGAACGCCGGATCCAACTACTTCGTCGGCAGCATGCGCTTCGCGGCCGTGTACAAGACGGCGCTCACCGCGACGCAGGTGCAGAACCACTACACCGCCGGCCGCTGACGCGACGACGGGACGGCCGGATGGCCGTCCCGTCGTGCGTGCGATCGATGGATCAGCTCGCGGGCACCACGTCCCAGTGCTCGCGGATGAGGCCGCCGTCGACCCGGAAGATGTCGGCCGCCAGGAACGGGTCGTCCGCCTTCGCGCCGACCGGCTGCGAGAAGGTCCAGACGAGGTCGTCATCGGCGATCGAGATCACCGACTGCTGCGCCGGGAACTGCGCGCCGCCGGAGAAGAACGCCTTGAGCGCCGCCGTGCCGTTCGCGGCGACCGTGTTGTGCTGCAGGTACGCCGGGTCGAAGGAGCGGTCGAGCACGCTCGCGTCGTGATCCCGGAAGAGCGTGTCGTAGGCGCCCACGGCCAGCTGCCGGTTCGCCTCCTCCTGCTGCTCGGTGAGCTCGGGCGCGTCCGCCTCGCCCTGGTAGAGGTCGCTGAACATGGTGTTCGTGTTGCCGCTCGCGGGCGTGCCCTGCGGCACCGGCTGGTGGAACGACCAGACCGCGGTGACCTTGCCGTCCGCGAGGCGGAAGAGGTCGACGGCCGCTTCGCCGGTGCGCTCGTCGTCGGGCTTGGAGGTGATCTGGTAGTGGACCGCCACGAGGTCGCCGTCCGCGGCGATGTGCTTGACCACGGCCTGGGCGCCCGGCACCCGCTGGTGCGCGCTGGCGAACTCGTCGAGGAACCCGCCGGGGCCGGCCTTCGCGCCCGTCCCGTTCGCGGTCGCGTCGGGCGCGATGGTCGCGATCGCGGCGGCGTTCGCCGCGGCGGAGGAGGGATCCGGGAACGCGGCGGTGAACAGCGCCGAGATGGTGTCGGCGTTGCGGTCCTCGGCGTCGGAGTCGGTGCGGTCGGCGGTCGTGCCGCCGTCGCCCGATGCGGTGGGGCCGGTGGTGGCGACGGCGGTGGTGGCGTCGGGGGCGGCGTCGGTCGCGGCGGAGGCCGCGCCGGGAGCCGAGCATCCGGCGAGGATGACCACGCCGGCGAGGGCGGCGGTGCCGCGGGCGAGCAGGGAGACGGGGATTCGTTGAACGCTCATGCACATACGATGCGGCCCGCGGCTGGAGATCTCCGATGTGCATGGATGCGGCGTCCGACGGCTGTTCCTGGTACGCCGCGCGCGAGGCGGATCGTCCGGTGCGGGTCGCGCGGGCCTGCCCGCCCGCCCGATCGTCGCTCCGTTCCGAAGCCCATGCGCCGGGTCCGAGTCACCCGGCAGGGGCCCCCTCGCTGCGCATGCGAGGGGGCCTCGCTGCGCCCGGACCCGCCGTGTCCGAGGGCGCACGACGAACGGCCCGGCGTCGTGGGCCGGGCCGTTCGAGGTGGTGCTGTCCGGGGTCGAGCCCGGGAGGGTGCTACTTGGTGTTGACGGTGATCTTGGCGATGCCGACGACGAGCTGGTCGGTGACCGCGGTGGTGCCGAACGTGCTGTTCAGCAGGGCGGCGGCGTCGGGGCTGACCTTGACGGTGGTGCCCTCGAGGACGGCGTTGTCGCCCTCCATCTGGAGGGGCTTCAGGGTCGTGCCGTCGAGGTTGAAGATGTAGACGTCCTTCATGACCTCGCCGTCGCCGACCTGGACCGATCCGGTGAGGCGGCTGGTGCCGGGGTCGATGACGAAGTCGGTGAGCTTCACGACGGTGGAGCCGGCGGTGAGGCTGATGCCGGAGCCGGCGTGGTCGATCTCGCCCTGGACGTAGGGGCGGTAGGACTGCTGCGGGTCGAAGTACTTCACGTTGCCGCCGGTGATGGGGAACGCGAGGGTGCCGGTGGCGCCGTCGAGGGTCGCGCCGCCGATGACGCCGGGGGTCAGGCCCAGGGTCGTGAGGGCGCCGGTGAAGCCGGAGTCGAGGGTGACCTGCGTGTTCACGCCGGTGAGGGTCGGGATCGTCGCGAGCGGGGTGGGGTTCGCCTCGGTCGTCGCGGTCGCGGCGGGCTGGGACGAGCTCGAGGACGAGGGGCTCTCGGCGGGGGTCGAGCAGGCCGCGAGGCCGACGACGAGGAAGCCCGCGGTGGCGAGGCCGAAGACGGACTTGGTGAGGTTGCGCATGATGGATCCTTTGTTCTCAGGGCGGCCGACGTGGTCGCCGGTTGGAGTCGGATGGTGCTTCGGCGCCCCTCGCCGAGGCGATGGGTCCCGTGATGCTTTCGTGATCTCGCGGGTCCCGATCCGGGTCATCGCTGCATGCCGAGGCGCTGGTCGCCGTCGACCCGGAGGGTCACGGATCCAGTCGTGCCCTGGGCGGTCGTGGGTGCGGACTCGGCCAGACGCACCGTGACGCGCAGGTAATCCCGGCCGCCGACCGCGCGAGCGGGGGAGGCGGGCAGCGCGAACCGCCCGGTCGCGGGGCGGTCGGCGACGACGGAGGTCGTCGTGCCGGAGCAGACCGCGGTGCCGGGTGCGCCCGTCCACGCGACCGTGCAGCGGTCGAACGCCACCTGGAGGCCGTCGGACGTGCTCGCGACGGCCGTCCCGCCGAGCGTGACCCGGAGCTCCCGCGCCGCGACGGTGCCGGTGTTCGCGAGGTCCACGAGACGCACCTGGGCGTCGCCCGGCCGCAGCCCGGTGATCGGGACGGCGAGCTGATCGGCTCCGCCCCCGCCCCAGTCGAGCTCCACGGCGCCCGCGCCCACGGTGACCCGCGACGTGGAGCGGTCGGTGAACACGGCGTACGCGGTGCCGGCGCCCGCGAGGGCGAGGACCACCGCGATCGCGGGGACGAGCAGAGGACGGGCGCGGCGGATCCGGCGGCGTGCGGCACGGCGGCCGTGCGGCGCGGGCGCGGCGGGGGCGGCGGGCGCGGCGCGATGGCGGGGCATCAGGCCGGCTCGCCGGTCGTGCGCGGCGGACGACGCCAGATGACCGTCAGCAGCCAGATGGTGCCCGTCGCGCCGACGACCGCGAACGCGATCGCGCGGGTGATGGGGTCGCCGAGCCAGACGAACGGCCAGCCGAGGAAGGGCACGACCGACGTGCGCTCCCACACGGCGTCGTCGCCGATGGTGACGATCCACGGATCGGCGGAGGGGTTGTTGTCGCCCTTGGTCTGGATGGCGAGCCGGTCGTCCGACCAGCCGTCGAGGTTCGCCGCGTCCTCCGGGCCGAAGACGTGCGTGACGCGGTGGATCACCCGCACGCGCGGGCCGCTGGGGGCCGTGAAGACGACGACGTCTCCTTCCGCCACCTCCGCGCGGGGCGTGGGGGCGGTGATCGCGAGGGAGCCGACGGGCATGCCGGGCGCCATCGAGTTCGACAGGACCGGGACGAAGCGGGTGACGCCGAGCGCGGAGAGCGCGACGACCGCGATCACGGCCAGCCCGACGGCCGCCGTGAGGAGCCCGCCGAGGGCCCCGAGGGCGCGGCGGGCCGGGCTGCGGCGGGCCGGGCTGCGGCGGGCCGTGCTGCGGCGGGCCGGCGCTGCGGCCGGGGCGGCGGGCGCGACGTCGGCGGCGCGGTCGCGGGTCACGAGCCGGCCTCGACGGTGCGGCGTCGGCGGCGGCCGGCGAGCAGCAGGATCCCGCCGCCGAGCAGGGCGAGCAGGGCGCCGGCCAGGGCGGAGGCGATGTCGCGGCCGGTGACGGGGAGCAGATCGCGCGGGGCGTCGGCGGCCGGGGCGGATCCCGCGGGCGCCGTGCCCGTGCCGCTCCCGTCGCCCGGGCCGGTCCCGGACCCCGTGCCGGTGCCGCCGCCGGTGGACGGATCCGTGCCGGTGCCCGCCTCGTCGACGAGGGCGAAGCCGATGCGCACCATGCCGGCGGTGGACTCCATCCCGTTGTCGGCGCCGGACGGGAACCGCACGCGCACGGCGATGCCCACGGTCTCGCCTCTGCCGAGCGGGGTGCGCGTGACGACGCGGTCGAGCGTGGCGGCGGGACCGGATCCGAGGCGCTCGACGGGGCCGCGGCAGCGCATGGGCGCCGTGAGGGTCTCGAAGCCGTCCTCGCAGAGCCGGACGGACAGCTGGATCCCGCCCAGGGCGTCGCCGGTGAGGGCCATCGAGCGCATCGAGTCGAGGCGGACGGCGAGCGGCGAGGCGTCGCCGGAGACGTTGGTGACGTCGGCGGCCCAGTCGACGGTGTCGCCCGGGGCCAGGTCGTCGAGCGGGATGTCGGGGCCGGTGAGCTCCTCGACCTGGAGCGAGGGGGAGTCGACGGCGGTGGGGCTCCCGGCGGCGCGGGCCGGGGCGGCCGGGGCGGAGGCGACCAGCGTCAGGCACAGGGCGGCGGCGGCGATGGCGCCGGTGCCGTGGTGTGCGCGCATGGTCGGGTCCTCCGGGGTCGGGGCGGATGAGGGGTGGTGCGGTGGGACAGGGCGACGCGCGGGGGCGACGCCGGGCGATCGGGCCCCGGCGCATGCCGGGGCCCGATCGGGGCGATCAGCGCTGCAGGCCGTCGCGCTGGATCGCGGCTGCGGTGAACGTCAGCGACGCGGCGGCGTTCTCGTAGTCGTTGTCCGCGGTGTCGGGCAGCTGCAGGACCATCAGGGTGTTGAGCGCGACGTCGGCGGTGTCGCTCGGGAAGGTGCCGTCCGCCGTCGGCGTGACGCCGAAGTCCGCCGGCGTGAGCGTGGTGGAGTTGCCCGCGCCCGTGATCGACGCGAGGGTGCCCGTGCCGGTCTGCTGCACGGTGCCGGAGCACGTGTACGCGCCCACGGGCGCGGTGGCCGCCGTCCACTCGCCGCCGACGCAGGTCTGCAGCGAGTAGGTGAGCCCGGCGGCCCCGCTGACGATGGACTCGCCGCCTCCGGCGAGGGCCGGGTCATCGGTGCCGGGGGTCTCCGCCGTCACCGCGTAGGACAGCTGCACGGCCGCGACGAGGTCGCCGTCGTTGGTCGCGTCGGGCAGCTCGAGCAGGATCGGCCGCTGGACGGTGTCCCCGGGCGCGATGTCCGCGACCGTGTAGTCACCCGTGGCGACGATGTCCAGCTGACCCGCGTCGGCCTGGAGGGTCGCCGTGTCGGAGTCCGTGAAGATGGCGAACGCGCCGCCGGTGATGATCGTGCCCACGGCGACGACCGCGCCGGTGGCGACGATCTTCTTCCAGGGGCGACGACGCTGGGGTGCTGTGGTGGTGCTCATGGTGGTTCCTCTCGATGGGTCTCGTGGTGCGCGATGTGCGCGGGTGGTGCTGCTGTTCGTGCTGGTGCGGTGATGGACGTGTCGATGGAGGCGCGCCGGATCCGGGGGCGGATGCGGCCGGGGGGCGCGGAGGGCGGGCATCAGCAGCCCACCGCGGAGACGGCCGCCGGCTGGGCGACGGCGACGGAGGGCGCGCTCGGGACGCCGAGCCAGCGCTGCAGGTCGGGCCGGACGCGCCACTGGTAGGAGCGGGACTCGCCGAGCCGGTCATCCGAGAACGAGGTGACGGCGCCGGCGAGACGGGCGACCGTGACCCACGCTCCGGGCGTCGTGCCCGCGAGGCGCCGCTCGACGAGCTGGTCGGTGGCGCCCGGGACCGCGCTCCAGGCCAGCGTCGTGACCGGGCGGCCGGCGACGCAGCTCGCCGTCGCGGCGGTGACGGTCGTCGTGCTCGTCCAGGTGCCGGTGGATGCGCCGAGGCTGGCGTCGTCCCGGTGCGTGAAGCCGCGGGGCACGAGCGGGGCGGGGTCCAGGAACACCGTGATGGTGGAGGTCGCGGCGATCCCGGTGCCGGGCGCCGCCGGGCGGTCGGTGATCGCGTACGCGACGACGGTGGATCCGGGCGTCCCGGCCGCCGGCGGTCGGTACGTGCAGAGGGCGGTCGTGCAGCTGAACGAGCCGGGCAGCGCGGCGGGCGGGGTGGCGCCCGTGATCGCGAGCGCGTCGCCGTCCACGTCGGTGTCGTTCGCCCGCGGGTCGATCGTCACGTCCGGGCCGCCGATCGTCGCGACCAGCCGGTCGGCGCGGGCGACGGCCGTGCGGTTGACGGGCGTGACGGTGATCGTGACCCGCACGTTCCAGGTGCCCGCGGCGCTCTGCAGCGCGTAGTCGAAGACGTCCACGCCCGTGAAGCCGTCGACCGACCGGTACGTGCAGCGTCCGCGGTCCGTGCCGCTCGCGACGCACGTGACGCTGCCGGCGGTCGGCGACGCGGGCACGGGTCCCGCCGCGCCGCCCACGAGCGCCGGCGTCGCCGAGAGCTGCGCGCGGCTGAGGGTCGCGCCTGCCGCGGCGGGCCCGTCGTTGGCGAGCACGTCGACCACCACGGGCACGCCCTGCGGGGTCGTCGCGGCGTCGGCCAGCGGGTCCGCCACGGCCAGCACGGTCGCCGTCGCGGTGCGGCTGATCGGCCCGGTCGGCGCCGTCGCGGTGGCGGTCGCGGTGTTGACGATGGATCCGGCCGCCACGTCCGCGGTCGTGGCCGTGTACGTGGCGGTCGCCGTGACGACCTGGCCGGGCGCGAGCGTGCCCGCGGTGCCGGGCCACGTGTACGCCAGGGCGGAGACGCCGGCGCGCGGATCCGCGATGGAGACGCCCGTGAGCGTCGTCGACCCGGTGTTCTGCAGCCGGAACGCGTACGTCACGACGCCGCCCGCGGCCGGCACGTTGCCGGGCGTCGCGGTCTTCGTGAATGCCAGGGTCGCCGTGCGGTCGAGGGTCACGGTGCGGGTCGCGGAGGCCTGCGCCTGCGTGCCGCCGGAGCTCGTGCCGCGCACGGTCGCCGTGTTCGCGATCTGCCCCGCGTCGACGTCGGCCTGCCGCACCGTGTAGCTCGCGGTGCCGGTCGCGGTCGCGCCGACGGCGAGCGTGCCCGCCGTGCCCGGCCACGTGTACGTCACGGCCGACAGCCCGGGCAGCGGATCCGTGAGCGCCACCCCGGTCAGCGGCACGGTGCCGGTGTTCCGGATGGAGAAGGAGTAGGCGACCGTGGCGCCCGCCACGGACCCGCCCGTGAGCGTCGCGCCCTTGGTGAGGCTGAGGGCCGCGGATCCGTTGACGGGCGTGCTCGTCGACGAGCTCGCGGTCGGCGCGGCCACCCCGGCGAAGGTCCTCCCGGAGACGGTCGCGGTGTTGACGATCGGCGTCGCGGCGTCCACGTCGGCCTGGGTCACGGTGTACGCCGTGGAGGTGAAGGTCTGGGACGCGCCGGGCGCGAGGGTCGTGGAGGCGGGGCTGATGCCGGTGACGCGCGGATCCGCCACCGCGACCGTGTACAGCGACACGTTCCCGGCGTTGCGCGCCACGAACGAGTACGCGATCCGCTCGCCGACGTCCGCCCGGCCGTTGCCGTTGGAGTCGGTGAGCACGCCGGTCTTCGTGAGCGCGAGCGCGGGGGCGGGCGCCACGATCGGCGCGGTCGCGGAGCTCTGGTTGCTGGTCACGCGCGCGAGCAGCGTGTTGGTGCCGCTCGCCGTCGCCGTGTTCACGAGCGTGCCGGACATGGCCTCCGCGGGCGTCACGACGTGGCCGCCCGTGCACGTCACCGACGTGCCGACGAGGAACACGCCGAGCCCGAGCAGGCCGCCGGGGCAGGAGACCGACGACACCAGGGGATCGCTCACGGACACGTTCGAGAGCGTGAGCCCGCCGGTGTTGGCCATCACGAACTGGTACGGGATCGTCTGCCCCTCGGCGTAGGCCGCGGGCTGCGCGGTCGACCGGTCGATCTGCTTCACGAGGGTGAGGGCGGTCAGGTTGTCGAGGCTCGAGACGCTGACCTCGCGGATCAGGTGCGTGTCCGTGAACGTGCCCGTGGAGGCGAGGTAGCCGAGCTTGTAGGAGGAGGGGGCGGCGGTCGTCATCGTGTACTGGACGACCTGCGTGAGGGAGGCGGTGGATGCGCCGGCCGTCGCGCCCACGTAGACGGTGACGACGGGGAGCCGCGCGGACGAGACCGTGATGCGGATCGTGCGGCCGAGGTCGGTGGTCGGCGTGCTCAGCGTGGTGGTGGCGCGCAGGCTCGACGCCGGCGAGGCGCCCGTCAGATAGCAGTAGCCGGTCGTGCCCTGGCCGGGTCCGCGCAGCGCGACCGTGTTCGGGCGCTGGCCGATGCCGGCGTTGACGCAGCCCGTGCCGCGACCCTCGGTGGGGCTCGAGAAGTTGCCGAACGCGTCGAGGCCGACGCCGAGGTAGCCGCCCGCGACGCCCGGCGCTGTGGTCTGGGCGTAGCCGAGGGATCCGCCGGCCGGGCCCGCCGCCGTCAGCGGCACGGATCCGTCGGTGAGGAAGAAGCCGATGCCGTCCGCGCCGCCGGACGACGTGCCGTACTGGTACTGGTCGAACTTGATGTCGAGCCCGCCGCTGGCCGGGATCGCGTTGTCGTAGACGACGCCGCCGACCGCGCTGGCGCGGTTGTCGGTGAGCTGGAGCGCGCCCGGGTTCGCGCTCGCGGGCAGCGACTGGGCGCGGCTCGAGCAGACCCCGAGCGTCGAGCCGCTGCTCGGGGCCGAGGTCGCGCGGGTGAGGCACGCGCTGCCGAGCGGCTTCCACGCGGCGTCGGCCACGCTCGTCCCGCTGAACGACTCGGCGATCAGCTGCGACGCCGCGGTCGCGGTCTGCGCGGGGAGCGCGATGAGGAGCGCAGCTCCGACGGCGGCCGCCGCGAGCGCGGCCAGGCGGCGGATCCCGGGGCGGGAGCGCGCGCCGGTGGCGACCGGACGCGGACCGGCGGCATGGCGCGCACGCGTACCGACCATGTCGACCACCCCCTGGAGACCACGTCCTCATGAAGGGCGCCGAGAGGCCCCCCGGCCTCGCGTCGGCAACGCTAAATCAGCCGGTCGACGCAGGAAAAGGGACCCAGTAGCGATCTAGGTGAACCAGTAGCCCCCGTCTCGTCCCTCCGGCCCCCCGGTCGGGGCACACCGACCCGGCGAGGGCGGTACGCGACGCGTCGATCCTGTGAGTTGAGCCGACATCGCTCAACTCCGGGCACCACGACTTGACGCTCGCGGAGGCTCCGCTAGAGTTGAGTCATCGCGGCTCAAGTAGCACGCCGCTGACGAAGCGGCACCGCGAGCGAGACTCCGCGGGACACCCGCGTCACCACACGAAGCGACCCCGTGATCCGGGGCCTCGCGGCAATAGAAGGAGAACACCCCATGGCTCGTGCAGTAGGAATCGACCTGGGTACCACCAACTCGGTGGTCTCGGTCCTGGAGGGCGGAGAGCCCACCGTCATCGCCAACGCCGAGGGCGCGCGCACCACGCCGTCCGTCGTCGCGTTCACCAAGGACGGCGAGGTGCTGGTCGGCGAGACCGCCAAGCGCCAGAACGTCACCAACGTCGACCGCACCATCTCGTCCGTCAAGCGCCACATGGGCACCGACTGGACCGTCGGCATCGACGACAAGAAGTACACGTCGCAGGAGCTGTCCGCCCGCATCCTCGGCAAGCTCAAGCGCGACGCCGAGCAGTACCTGGGCGACTCGGTGACCGACGCGGTCATCACCGTCCCCGCGTACTTCAACGACGCCGAGCGCCAGGCCACGAAGGAGGCCGGCGAGATCGCGGGTCTCAACGTGCTCCGCATCATCAACGAGCCCACCGCGGCGGCGCTCGCCTACGGCCTCGACCGGGGCAAGGAGGACGAGCTCATCCTCGTCTTCGACCTCGGCGGCGGCACGTTCGACGTCTCCCTCCTCGAGGTGGGCAAGGACGACGACTTCAGCACGATCCAGGTCCGCTCCACCGCGGGCGACAACCGCCTCGGCGGCGACGACTGGGACCAGCGCATCGTCGACCACCTCGTCAAGCGCTTCAAGGAGTCGACGGGCGTCGACGTCTCGAACGACAAGATCGCCAAGCAGCGCCTCAAGGAGGCCGCTGAGCAGGCGAAGAAGGAGCTCAGCTCCTCCACCAGCACGAGCATCCAGCTGCCCTACCTCTCCCTCACGGAGAACGGCCCGGCCAACCTCGACGAGACGCTGACCCGCGCCAAGTTCGAGGAGCTCACGAACGACCTGCTCGAGCGCACCCGCAAGCCCTTCGAGGACGTCATCCGCGAGGCCGGCGTCTCGGTCGGCGACGTGGCCCACGTGGTCCTCGTCGGCGGATCCACCCGCATGCCCGCCGTCGTCGACCTCGTGAAGAAGCTCACGGGCGGCAAGGAGCCCAACAAGGGCGTCAACCCGGACGAGGTCGTCGCCGTCGGCGCCGCGCTCCAGGCCGGCGTGCTGAAGGGCGAGCGCAAGGACGTCCTGCTCATCGACGTCACCCCCCTGAGCCTCGGCATCGAGACCAAGGGCGGCATCATGACCAAGCTCATCGAGCGCAACACGGCCATCCCGACCAAGCGCAGCGAGACCTTCACCACGGCAGACGACAACCAGCCGTCCGTGGCGATCCAGGTCTTCCAGGGCGAGCGCGAGTTCACCCGCGACAACAAGAACCTGGGCACCTTCGAGCTCACCGGCATCGCCCCGGCGCCCCGCGGGATCCCGCAGGTCGAGGTCACCTTCGACATCGACGCCAACGGCATCGTGCACGTGTCCGCCAAGGACAAGGGCACCGGCAAGGAGCAGTCGATGACCATCACGGGCGGATCCTCGCTCGCGAAGGAGGACATCGAGCGCATGGTGCGCGAGGCGGAGGAGCACGCGGCGGAGGACAAGACGCGCCGCGAGCAGGCCGAGGTCCGCAACAACGCGGAGCAGCTCGCCTACTCCATCGACAAGCTCATCAAGGAGAACGACGACAAGCTGCCCGAGGACGTCAAGTCCGAGGTCCAGGGCGACGTCGACGGCCTGAAGAGCGCCCTCGCCGGCGACGACGAGGACGCGGTCAAGACCGCCTTCGACAAGCTGTCCGCCAGCCAGACCAAGCTCGGCGAGGCTATCTACGCGCAGGGCCAGCAGGAGCAGGCCGCGGGTGAGACCCCCGAGGGCGCTTCCGAGGCGAAGAAGGACGACGAGGACATCGTCGACGCCGAGGTCGTGGACGAGGACGACGAGGACAAGAAGACCGACCGATGACCGAGGACACCGCGAACGGCGAGGGCCGCGGGCCCGACGACGTCACGCCCGAGGGCCAGGGGGCCGAGCAGTCGGCGGCCCCCTCGGCCCCGGCCGGGTCCGACGCGCAGGCGGCTGACGCGGCCGAGGCGGCCTCCGTCCCCGGCGTCGACGGCGCGTTCGTCGAGGCCGAGGGCCCCGACGTCGAGACGACCGACGCCATGGACGAGGAGCTGCAGGACCTCATCGAGCAGACGCGCGCCGAGCCCGCCGAGGGCGACAGCGAGCACCTCGCGGACCTGAAGCGCGTGACCGCGGAGTACGCCAACTACCGCAAGCGCACCGAGGCCAACCGCGAGATCGAGCGCCAGCGCGCGGTCGGCGACGTGGTCAAGGGCATCCTCCCGGTGCTCGACGACCTGGATCGCGCCGAGAAGCACGGCGACCTCGCGGAGGGCGGGCCGCTCACCGCGATCGTCGCCAAGCTGCGGACGAACGTGGAGCGCATCGGGCTGGTCAAGGTCGGCGCCGTCGGCGACGCCTTCGACCCGCAGGTGCACGAGGCGATCTTCCAGAAGCCGAACCCCGAGGTCCAGGTGGACACCGTCGCGGACGTCGTCGAGAGTGGCTACTACATCGGCGAGACGCTGCTGCGGGCCGCGAAGGTCGTCGTCGACAAGCCGGAGTAGCGCCATCAACCGCAGCATCGATCCGGCTGCACCCATCCCGGTCCGGGCGTCCGCACGCGCGGGCGCCCGGACCGGGTCGTGCGGCCCCCACCACGAGACGACGAAGAAGGGAGGCGTCTGATGGCCAGCCAGGACTGGTTCGACAAGGACTTCTACAAGGTCCTCGGAGTGTCCAAGGACGTCTCGGAGGCCGACCTCAAGAAGGCCTACCGCAAGCTCGCGCGGCAGTACCACCCGGACAGCAACCCGGATCCGTCGGCCGAGGCGCGCTTCAAGGAGATCAGCGAGGCGCACGCCGTGCTGGCCGACAAGGAGCAGCGCAAGGAGTACGACCAGATCCGCGCGATGGGATCCGGCGCGCGATTCAGCGCACCCGGCGCCGGCGCGCCGGGCGGCGGGTTCGAGGACGTGTTCGGCGGCATGTTCGGCCAGCAGGCCGGCGGCCGCGGGCGGCGTGCGGCCGGGTTCGGATCCGGCCAGCCGCAGTACAGCCAGGGCGGGTTCGAGGACATCCTCGGCGGCATGTTCGGCAACGGCGGCTTCGGCCAGTCGACCGGCGGCTACCGGGGCTACGGCGCGCCCACCAAGGGCCGCGACGTCACGGCGTCCACCACGGTCGACTTCCTCACCGCGGTGCAGGGCGACGTCGTGCGCCTGCAGGACTCCGACGGCCGCCCCCTCACGGTGCGCGTGCCGGCCGGCGTCTCCGACGGGCAGAAGATCCGCCTCGCCGGCAAGGGCGAGCCGTCGGGCGACGGCGGCGCGTCGGGCGACATCATCCTCACCGTGCACGTGCGACCGCACCCCGTGTTCGAGCGCGACGGGCTGAACCTCCGGGTCAACGTGCCCGTCACGTTCCCCGAGGCCGCGCTCGGCGCGACCATCGAGGTGCCCACGCTCGGCGGCGACCCGGTGCGGCTGAAGGTCGCGCCCGGCACGTCCAGCGGCAAGGTGCTGCGCGTCAAGGGCCGCGGCGTCACGACCCCGAAGGGCACGGGCGACCTGCTCGCGCGCATCGAGGTCGCGGTGCCGTCGCGCCTCACCGACGCCCAGCGCGTGGCGCTCGACGCGTTCGCCAGCTCGGGACCCGACGAGGACCCGCGCCGCGAGCTCATCGAGCGGGCCAGGAGCTGACGTGGATCCCCGCGACACGATGGACGAGGACGCCCCCGTCTTCGTGATCTCCGTGGCGGCCGAGCTGTCGGGCATGCACCCGCAGACGCTCCGGCAGTACGACCGCCTCGGCCTCGTGTCGCCCACCCGCACCGCCGGGCGCTCCCGCCGCTACTCGATGCGCGACATCGTGCAGCTGCGGGAGGTCGCCCGGCTGGGCGCGGAGGGCGTGAGCCTGGAGGGCATCGCGCGGATCCTCGAGCTCGAGAACCAGGTGAGCGAGCTCCGCGGGCGCGTGCGCCAGCTGGAGTCGGCGCTCGCCGACGAGCTGCTGTCGCGGCCCGGCCGCCGCGTGTTCGCGGCGCGCGGCGACGGCGACGTGGTGTCGCTGCGCGCGGGCGTGCGGCCCTCGCGGCCGACCGAGGTCGTGCTGTACCGGGCGGCGCTCGCCATGCCCGGCGACGACCGCGACGGCTCCGGGCGCGACGCGCGGTGAGCGACGCTCCCACCACGTCATCCGCTGCCGACGACCTGCTGGACCTCGGCGCGCTGCGCCGCCGGCCCGACGTCGAGGCCGAGAACCTCTTCGCCGTGGACGCGGCCGACCGGCTGCTCCTCGACGAGCTGATCGCGCTGCTCGACGCGGCCTCCGACACCGGCCGTCCCGTGCGGCCGGAGGAGCTCGTCGTGATCGGCGACCAGTACGGCGCCCTCGCGCTCGGCGCCGCGGCCGCGCTGCGCCGTGCGGGCGCCGTGGATCCCGTGCGCATCCGCGTTCACCAGGACGCCCTCGCCTCCGAGACCGCGCTCGACCTCAACGCGGAGCTGCTCGGCGAGACCGCGGAGATCGCCCACCACGGGCTGGACGACGCGCTCGCCGCGGGCGCCCGGGTCGTCGTCGCGCGCCTGCCCCGCAGCCTCGACGCCCTCGACGAGTGGGCCGGGGCGGTCGCGCGTGCCGCGGCCGACGACGTGACCGTGCTCGCCGGCGGCCGCGTGAAGCACATGACGCCCGCGATGACCGAGGTGCTCCGCCGCCGCTTCGGCGACGTGCACGCGACGCTGGCGCGGCAGAAGTCGCGGATCCTCGTGGCGCGCGAGCCGCTCCCCGCGACCGGCGACGAGGTCGACGCCTACCCCCGCCGCGAGTCGCACCCCGACCTCGGCCTCGAGGTGCGCGCGCACGGCGCCGCCTTCGCCGGATCCAAGATCGACATCGGCACGCGCTTCCTGCTCTCCTTCCTCGCCGACCTGCCCGCCGACGCCCGCGTCGCGGTCGACCTCGGCTGCGGCACGGGCGTCATCGCGTCGGCCGTGGCGCTCGCGCTGCCGGATCTGCGGGTCGTCGCGACCGACCAGTCGTGGGCGGCCGTCGACTCGGCGCGCGCGACCGTCGCCGCCAACGGGGTCGCGGAGCGGGTGACCGTGGTGCGCGACGACGCCGGATCCACCGTGCCCGACGGATCCGCCGACCTCGTGCTCCTGAACCCGCCGTTCCACACGGGCGCGACCGTGCACGCGGGCCTCGCCCCGCGCCTCTTCGCCGCCGCGGCCCGCATGCTCCGACCCGGCGGCCAGCTCTGGACCGTCTACAACGGCCCGCTCGGCTACCGGCCGCAGCTGACGCGCATCGTCGGCCCCACGCGCGAGGCGGGTCGGAACGCGAAGTTCACGGTGGCCGTCTCGACGAAGCCGGATCGCCGGGCCTAGCCTCGGGTCCACCGCGGCCGCCCGTGCCGCGCCCGCTCGCCGAGGAGCCGCCATGCCCACCTTCCGCACCCGCGTCATGCAGGCCCGCGTCAACGCGACCGGCCTCCCGGTGCCCCCGGAGGCCCTCGACGAGCTGGGCGCGGGGAAGCGCCCCTCGGTCGTCGTGACCGTCGCGGGCCACACGTACCGCACGAGCGTCGGCGCGATGGGCGGCCAGGCGCTGATCCCGCTCAGCGCGGCGCATCGTGCCGCGTCGGGTGTCGCCGCCGACGACGAGGTCGAGGTGACCATCGAGCTCGACGCCGCGCCGCGCGAGGCCGTGATCTCGGACGAGGTCGCGGCCGCGTTCGCCGCGGACCCGGCCCTCGCGGAGGCGTTCCGCGCGCTCTCGTCGACCCGGCAGCGCGCCCTCGTGGATCCGATCGGCGAGGCCAAGACGGACGAGACCCGCGCGCGCCGCGTCGAGAAGGCGCTCGCGGCGCTGCGCGGCTGACCCGGCCACCACCGCGGGCGGCGCGCGTCAGGCCGTCGGCGGATCCAGCACCAGCAGTTCGCCGATCTCGCACTCCAGCGCGCGGCACACCGCGACGAGGGTCGAGTAGCGGATCGCCCGGGCGCGGTCGTTCTTCAGCACCGAGAGGTTCACCTGGCTCACGCCCACGATCGCGCTCAGCCTCGTGAGCGTCATGCCGCGCGCGGCGAGCAGCTCGTCGAGGCGGCAGTGGACGCCGGTGGGGCCCTCGTCGTCGGCGCCCATCAGACGAGGCCGCGGGTGTCGCGCTGCAGGGTCTCGCCGTGCTCGACCACCAGCCCGACGATCATCAGGGCGAAGCCGAGCGCGATGGTGGAGGCGTCGACCTCCGCGATGACGGGCCAGAAGCCGTCGAGCCCGACGTCCGGGTCGTTGAGCGCGTCGCCGACCATCCAGGCCACGCCCGTGCGCGCGCCGAGCGAGAGCAGCGCCGCGATCATCACGGTGCCGCCCGCCAGCGTGACCACGAGGCTCAGGCGACGGGCGAGCGGATCCGGCCGGAGCAGCCGGCGGGCGAGGATCGCGACCGTGCCCGCGAGCGCGATGCCCACGGCGGCGTCCAGCGCGATGCGGGCGACGTGCAGCGCGACGATCCCGCCGGGCAGCTCGCCCACCGCGACCTCGGCCGTGCGGTAGGCGCCGGCGCGGAGGTCGGCGGGGCCGGCGTCGGCCTCGGCGGGCAGGGATCCGCGCATCTCGAGCGACGTGCGCACCACCCCGGTCCGCAGGGTCTCCACCGCGCTCACGACGGCCGCCGCGGCGACCGCCAGCAGCACCAGCACGGCGATCGCGAGGGCCGACCACAGGACGGCGCGCGAGAGGCGCGCGGCGGATCCGGTGCCGGCGAGAGGCGAGCGTCCCATGTCGTGTCCCATCGATCATCGTTACAACGAATGTCGATATGGTGGCACGCGCTCGGGCCCGGTGTCGAGGCCCGCCGGGATCACACCGGGTGCGTGCGGAACCACTCCAGGAGCCAGCGGGCGCGGGACGGGGCGTCGGGGCGGGCCGCGGCGGACACGGGCTTGTCGAGGAAGTCGTCGTAGCCGCGGAGCTCGCGGAGCGTCGCGTCGTCCACCGTGCGGAAGCCCATCGACCACTGGGGGAACTGCCGGGCGGGGATCTCCTCGTCGAGCAGCAGGCGCACGTCGGTGTGGCGGGGATCCGCCTCGATGGTGGCGTACACCGCCTCCACGGCGTCGTGCGGGCCCTCGAGCACCTGCATGAACTTCCCGTCGCGATGGAGCAGCAGGCCGGTGAGGCCCGCCTCCTCGTTGTTGCGGATGCACTGGCCGAGGAGCTCCGCGAGGTCCTCGTCGGTCATGTGTCGCGTGGCGGTGCTGGTGTAGACGGTCGTGCGCATGGATCCCCCTCAGGCCGTCCCTCCATCCTGGCGCGTCGCGGTGGCCGACGGGGGACGGCACGCGCGGGCCGGACATCGCCGGACCCCGTCCGGTCGCCGCCGACGCCCGCGGATGCACAAGAGCCCGACGCGTCCGCGGGTACGGCGCGCGTCGGGCTCCTGCTGCTGCCGCGTCCGTTCGGGTCGGACCGCGGAGGGATCTGATGAGCTGCCCCGCTGGCGGGGGGACGCGGCGGGCGCTCGTCGGGTATCCATTCGCACGGCGGCATCGGGGGGGGGAACCCGCTGTGCTGAGAAGACTCTACGACGCTGGTCCTCATTTAGGGGGACACGTCGTGCACGAATCGCGGGTGAACCGAGGGTGAGGCGAGGGTGAGAGGCCCGTCGCGCCGCGGATCCGAGGGTCAGCGGGCGGTGCCGCCGAGGGTCCAGGTGCGCACGTGCTCCCAGGTGAGGGTGGTCCACCAGCGGCCGGACCAGTCCGGGCTGGCGGTGCGGTACATGACGACCGTGTCGCCGACGAAGCCGGTGGGGACGGGCTCGTCGAGCTCGCGGATGAAGTCGCCGACCTCGTCGTGCAGGTCGGGGCGCACGAGGAGGTCGTGCGAGGCGAGCGAGAGGTGCGCCCGGAAGCGCGCGGGGTCGAACACGTGGTGCTCGGGGGAGTCCATGGGCCGGCGGAACGGCGCCGCGACGCGGTCGATGTCTGCCGCGAGCGCGAGCAGCTCGGTGTTCTTGCTGCCGTCCGGCCGCTCGTCGACGTCGTAGACGAAGCCGAAGCCGTGCTCGCGGACGCCCGCGTTGTGCACGGGGAAGGCGGGCCGGTCGGCGAGGAGCTCGGTGACCGCCTCGATCACCCGCGCCTCGTCGTGCCCGAACGGCTGGCTCCCGATGAGGGTCGCGTGCGGGGGGAAGGCGCCCGCGGACACGAGGCCGTACTGCGCGCGGATCTGGTCGGTGACGACGGTCACGGCCCGGCAGGTGCGCGGGTCGGGGCGGAGGAAGATCCCGTAGCGGTAGGGGTCGCTGTCGTCGCGGGGGAGCAGCGACGGGCGCATCTCGACGCGGCTCGCCGACGCGGGGACGATGTCGGGTGCGGCGATGTCGTAGTCGTTCGGGTCGTCGTGGTCCATGCGGGATCCTCCTGTCGTCGAGCGGCGCAGGGAACGTTCCCTACGATGCGACGACCACCGTGCCACACCGCGGGCGGAGGGGAGCGGCCGCGGGGTGAACGGCCGGTGGACGGGTGGTGCCGGCGGGCCGGGCGGACCGGGCGCTCGGCCGACGCTCGGCGTGCGGTCGACCGGCGTGCGCTTGACCGGTGCGCGCGCTCGGGGCGCGTCAGGCGCGGAGGGCGACGGCCGTGCGGCCCGGGATCAGCGCGCCGTCCACCGCCATGTGGCACGTGCCCGTGACGGTGCCGTCGATGCGGTCGACCACGGCGTCGACGGCGAGGGCGCCGATCACGGGGATCGGCTGACGCCAGGTGGTGAAGTCGAGGAGCGCGCTCGTGAAGGGCGGCAGGCCGTCGTAGCCGGTGATGGAGACGCTCGCCGGGGCGGTGATGCCGCGGCGGCCGAGGCCGTCGAGGATCGCGAGGGCCCACCCGTCGCTCGGGGTCATGATCGCGGTCACTCCGCCCGCGTCGACGATCGCCTGCGCGACGCCGTCCGCGCCGTCGATGTGCCCGTCCCGGTGCTCCTCGCCGCGCACGTGCACGACGTCGAGGCCGAGCTCGCGGAGGCGGTCGAGCATCGCGCGGGTGCGGGCGGACATCGTGAGGGAGATGGCGGGCGGGAGCGTGAGGACGGCGACGCGGCGGTGGCCGAGCGACGCCACGTGGTCGGCGAGGCCGCGTCCGCCCGTCCGCTCGTCGCAGTAGACGCTGCTGAGCGCCGCGTCCACCTCGGGGCGGCCCGCGACGACCGTGGGGATCCGGCGCGCGGACGGCAGGATGTCGGCGACCGGGAGCGCGCCGCTGCACACGACGAGACCCTCGACCTGCAGCGAGACGAGCGTCTCGAGGGCCTTGCGCTCCTCCTCGATGTCGAAGGCGCCGAACCCCGTCGTCGTCACGACCCGGTATCCGCGCTCCGACGCCCGCTGCTGGAGCGCCGTGAGCAGGTGCCCGTAGAAGGGCGTGGACGCGTCGCGCACGAGCACGCCGAGCGTGTGGGTGCGGTGCGCCGACATCCCGCGCGCGTGGGCGTTGGCCACGTAGCCGAGCGCGGCGGCGGCGTCGCGGACCGCCCGCTCCGTCGCGGGGGCCACGCCCGGCGCCCCCGAGAGCGCCCGCGAGACGACCGACTTGGAGACGCCCGCGCGCGCGGCGACGTCGTGGATGGTGGGGGCGGCGCCGGGGCGGCTCATGCGCGGATCCCCGGGGAGGGCGACCCGGGGTCGGCGGCGGGGAGCGGGATCGGCGCGGGGTGCGGGGCGGCGGCGGTGGGCACGGGTCCACGGTAGCGATGCGGGGGCGCCGCGGGTGGCAGGTCAGGGGTGGTGCGGCGCGGGATCGATGGCGGGCGGCGGATCGGCGACGGGCGCGGGATCCGCGTCTGCCGCGGGCTCCCGGACGGGCGGCAGGGGCAGGCCGGCCGCGCTGGCGCCGAGTCGGCGGAGGATCGCGCGCCACGCCAGGCGGAAGAGGTCGGAGGGCCTCGGTGCGCGGACCCGGTCGGCGCCCGCGGCGGCCGTCGCGCGGCGGGTCGCGCGGAGCGGGTCGTCGTCGGCCTGATCCCCGGGCCACACGTCGTGCAGCGCGCGGAGCCGCTCCTGCAGGAGGTCGTCGTCGCGGTCGGGGCTGCTCAGCACGCGCGGGCTCCCGGTGACGCGCGGCGCCGGCGGCCGCGGTGCGCGGGGAGGGCGACCGACGGCGTGCGGGGGTGCGGGGCGTGCGGCATGGGACCTCGGGCTGCGGCTCGGACGGGAGGGGCACGAGGCTACGGGCCGCGCGGATCCGGCGGCGCGGGCCCTGCACATGCCGCGGCGCGCTAGGTTCGGCGGGACCCGGGGAGGCGCATGGATCACGACGCCGTCGATGCCGCACGCGACGCGTCCGGCGGTGCCTGGCGCGTGCGGGAGCTGCGGCTCGACCGGATCCACCGCGAGGTCGCCGTGCGGATCGCCGGCGGTCGCGTCGCGCTCGCCGACCCGGCCGACGAGGTGCTCGGGCGGCTCGACCTGAGCCTGAGCGACGGCGTGGTCGACCGGCACGTGCACCTCGGGCTCGTCGATCGCGCGGCGCTCGCCGGATCGCCCGTCACGGCGGTGGTCGACCTCGGGTGGGATCCCGCGGAGATCGCCCGCATCGCCGCCCGCCCGCCGGCCGGCGTTGAGGTCCGCTACGCGGGTCCGTTCCACACCGCCCTGGGCGGTTACCCCTCGGACCGCCCGTGGGCGCCTTCGGCCGCGGTGCGCGGGGTGGTGCGCGCGGTGGACGCGGCGGGCGCCGTCGCGGAGGCGCGGGCGGGCGGATCCGGCACGGTGAAGATCGTGCTGCACGATGGCGGACCGCTCCTCGCCGACGACGTGCTGGCCGCGCTGGTCGACGCCGCGCACGACGCCGGGCTGCCCGCGGCCGTGCACGCGGAGGGCGCGGGGCAGGCGGCGCGCGCGATCCGGGCGGGCGCCGACGTGCTCGTGCACGTGCCGTGGACCGAGCGGCTCGACGACGCCACGCTGCGCGCGTCCGCGGCGCGGGACGTGCTCTGGATCTCGACCCTGGCGATCCACGACGGCGCCGACCTCGCGACGGCCCTCGACAACGCCCGCCGGTACGTCGCGCTCGGCGGCCGGGTCGCCTACGGCACCGACCTCGGCAACGGCGACCTCCCGGTGGGCCTGAACGCGCGCGAGGTCGAGCTGCTCGGCGAGGTCGGGCTGCGGGGCGCGGCGCTGCTCGACGCCGTGCTGGGCAGCGCGCCCGGCGGCATCGCGCACGCGCTGGCGAGCGCGGATCCGCTGCCGTCGTCCGCCGACGCCACCGCGCCGCAGCTGGTCGCCTGGCTGCGCGGGGCGCACCGGCTGGGGCCCGCGGACCTGCCCGGCTGAGCGACCCGCGGGCGCCGACGATCGTCCGGACGGGCCGACGGTCAGCGCGCGCGTCTAGGGTGGGGCATCCCCTGGACCTCGGGCCGCACGGATCCATCCCCCGTGCGCACGACGGAGAGCCCGCTCTCCGCGACCCCCTCCGCCCCTCCGCGCGGGCCGCCGCACGTCGGCGTCCGAGAGCGGAGCGCGCCGGATCCGCCCGCTGCCCCAGGACCCCCATGCTCCGACTCCTCGCTCCCCTCCTGCCCGTGCTCGCCCTGCCCGGCATCGCCGCCCGGGTGGGGGAGTTCCTCTACCGCCGGTCCGACGCGTCCGGCGACATCCACCCGGACGACGCCGCGCACGGCACCGTCGACGGCCCGGACCCCGACCGGATCGCGGTGGTCGGCGAGATGGGCATGATCAGCCTCGGCGTCCGCACGCACCAGATCGCCCTCCCCGCGTTCCTCGCCCGGCACCACGCGACGCGCACCGGTCGCGGCGTCAACTGGTCCATCGCGCCCCTGCCCGGTTCGCGCCTCCGCGAGGCGCCCGCCGTGATCGAGCGCGCCGAGGACGACCTCGCGCGGGCGGACGCGGTCGTGCTGCTCGCCGGGATCACCGACGTGATGCGCGTCACCTCCTCCCGCGCGTGGAGCCGGCACATGCAGGGCGCCATCGACGCGCTGCGGGTGCACCTGCCGCGGGACGCGTGGATCCTCGTGGCCGACATCCCGCCGCTCGACAACGCCGGGAGCCTCTCCCGGCCGGCGCGGCTCGCCGCGGGCCTCCACGCGCAGGCCCTCAACCGGAGCACGCGCGACGTGATCGACGGGCTCCCGTGCACGCGCGCCGTCCCGTTCCCCGAGGGGCTCACGCGCGCGCTGTGGCGGCCGGAGTCGGAGGAGAGCCGCTACCAGCGCACCTATCGCTCGTGGGGCGCGCACCTCTCGGAGGCGCTCGCCGACGCGCGGGCCTGAGCCGCTGCCGCGGCGGGATCCCCGCCCGGCTTGTCGCGGATGATGAGGTTAGGCTAACCTCACCTGCGTGACCCTCCCCGCCTCGACCGCCCCGATCGCGCGCGCCGCGGACCCGGATCCGACGCCCGCCGCATCCGCCGCATCCGCCCTCGAGGCCCGCGACATCACGGTGGCGTACGGCGACACGGAGGTCGTGCACGGGGCCGGGCTCGAGATCCGGCCGGGCTGCGTCACCGCGCTCGTCGGCCCGAACGGCAGCGGCAAGTCGACGCTGCTGCGCACGATGGCGCGGCTGCAGGCGGCGCGCTCGGGATCGCTCGTGCTGCGCGACGAGAGCGGCGCGGCCGGCGACGCGAGCGCCGACGACGGCAGCGAGTCCGACGCCCTCGACCTCTCCCTCCGCCGCTTCGCCCGCCGCGTCGCGCTCCTCACGCAGGGCCGGCCGACGCCCGGCGGCCTGAGCGTCCGCGACGTCGTCGAGTTCGGCCGCTACCCGCACCGCGGCCGCTTCGGCGGGGCGGATCCCGAGGGCCGCGCGGCCGTGGATCGCGCGCTCGACCTCACCGGCCTCGCCGCCCTCGCCGACCGCGGCGTCGACCAGCTCTCCGGCGGCCAGCTCCAGCGCGTCTGGCTCGCGAGCTGCCTCGCCCAGGAGACGGGGGTGCTGCTCCTCGACGAGCCCACGACGTACCTCGACCTCCGCTACCAGGTCGAGCTCCTCGACCTGGTGCGCGACCTCGCCGACGACGGGCGCATCGCCGTCGGCGTCGTCCTCCACGACCTCGATCAGGCCGCCGCGCTCGCCGACACCGTCGCGCTGCTCTCGGACGGCCGGATCGTGAAGACCGGCACCCCATCCGAGGTGCTGACCCCCGACCTCCTCACCGAGGTCTACGGCATCCCCGTCGAGGTCCACGCGGACCCGACGACGGGCAGCCTGCGCACCCGCGCGGTCGCCCGCCACCACCACAGGAACGAGAGGCTCCACCCGTGATCACGAGACGACGAACCCTGGCGATGACCGCCCTCGCCGCCGCGACAGCGCTCACGCTGACCGCATGCGGCACGACCGAGGAGGCGTCCACGGGATCCGGCACGACGCCCGCCGGCGAGCAGATCACGCTCACCGACGGCACCGGCGCGGAGGTCACGCTCGACGGGCCCGCGACCAAGGTCGTCGGCACCGAGTGGAACGTCGTGGAGAACCTCGTGTCGCTGGGCGTGGATCCCGTCGGCGTCGCGGACGTCGCCGGCTACAGCGCGTGGTCGTCGGCCGTGCCGCTCGTCAACGAGCCCGCCGACATCGGCACGCGCGGCGAGCCGAGCGTGGAGACCATCGCGTCGCTCGCGCCCGACCTCATCGTCGCGACCACCGACCTGCCGGCCGACGCGATCACGCAGCTCAAGGCGATCGCGCCCGTGCTGCAGGTGAACTCCGCCGACGGCAGCAAGCAGATCCAGCAGAGCGAGGACAACCTCGAGCTCATCGCGAAGGCGACGGGCACCGAGGACAAGGCGACCGAGGTCATCGGCGCCTACGACCAGGCCGTCACGGACGCCAAGGCGAAGCTCGACGCGGCCGGGCTCGCCGGCTCGAGGTTCCTGTTCGCGGACGCGTACGTGGACGCCGGCGCCGTCACCATCCGCCCGTTCGGGAAGGGCTCGCTCATCGGCGACGTCACGACCGAGCTCGGCCTCGAGAACGCGTGGACGGGCGAGGTCGACCCGGCCTACGGCCTCGGATCCACCGACGTCGAGGGCCTCACGACCGTCGGCGACGTGCAGTTCCTCTACAACTCCAACTCCACGCAGGGCGACGACCCGTTCGCCACCACGCTCGCGGGCAACGCCGTGTGGCAGTCGCTGCCGTTCGTGACCGCGGGCGACGTGCACCGCATGCCCGACGGCATCTGGGCGTTCGGCGGCCCGGCGTCGATGACGGCGTACGCGAAGGCCGTGTCCGACCTGCTGGCCGGCTGACCCGCACCCCGCCGAACCGCATCCCGCTGATCCGATGACCGCTCCCGTCCGCACCGCGCCCCCGCCGGCCGACGCGCCTCCCGCGTCCGTCGCGTCGGCGGCGATCCCGGATCCTGCCCCGTCGCTCGCCGCCGTCGCGCGCGCCGACGGGGCCGGCCGGATCCCGGTGCGGGCGGTCGCGGTCGTCGGGGCGCTCGCGCTCCTCGTGGCGGTGCTCGCGGTGATCGACGTCACCCAGGGCACCGCCGCGGTCGGCCCGCGCGAGGTGTGGGACGCGCTCACCGGGCGCGCGACGCCGGGCGACGCGTCCGTCGTGGTGGCCTCGCGGCTGCCGCGCATGGCCGCGGGGATCCTCGTGGGCCTCGCCCTCGGTGCGGCCGGCGCCGCCCTCCAGACGGTGAGCCGCAACGTGCTCGCGTCGCCCGACACCCTCGCCGTGAACGCGGGCGCCTACGCGGCCCTCGCGGTCGCGGCGGTCACGGGCCTCACGCTGCCGGTGCTCGCGGGCGCGGGCGTCGCGTTCGTCGGCGGGCTCGTCGCGGCGGCTGTCGTGCTCGCGGTCTCGGGCCTGGGATCCGGCACCGTGCGCCTCGTGCTCGCGGGCAGCGCGCTCGCGCTCGGCCTCGGATCCGTCACCAGCGCGCTCCTCCTCCTCTTCCCGCAGCAGACCAGCGGCCTCTACCGCTGGGGGCAGGGCGGCATCGGCCAGAACGGCTTCGACGCGGTCGCGCAGATGGCGCCCGTCGTGGTGGTCGCGCTCGGGATCCTGCTGCTCATCACCCGCCGGCTCGACGCGCTCGGGCTCGGCGACGACGCCGCCCGCAGCCTCGGCGTCGACGTGCGGGCGACCCGCGTGATCGCCGTGCTCGCCTCGGTGCTGCTCGCCGCCGCCGCGGTGACGGTCGCCGGGCCCATCGGCTTCGTCGGCCTGTACGCGCCCGCGTTCGTGCGGCCGCTGCGCCGGCTCGTGCCGGGCGTCCGCCGCTCGTGGGTCTTCATCCCCGTCGCCGGGCTCATGGGCGCGGCGGTCGTGCTCCTCGCCGACGTGCTGCTGCGCGCGGTGGTCGGCGCCGAGGCGTCCGTCGCCGTGCCGACCGGGCTCGTCACCTCCCTCATCGGCGCGGTCGTGCTCGTGGTCCTCGCCGTTCGCACCCGCGACAGCGCGACGCCCGCGCCCACCGAGCGCCACGGCGTGGTCACCCGCCGCCGGGTCGCGCTCGTCGTCGGCGCGCTGGTCGCGGTGCTCGTCGGGCTGCTGCTCGCGTCGGTGCTCCTCGGCGACGCGAAGCTGCTCCTCGGCGACGTCGTCAACGGGATCCGCGGCACCGCCGGCCCGGTCGTCAGCTACGTGCTCGACACCCGCGTGCCGCGCGTGCTCGCCGCCGTGCTCGCGGGCGCGGCGCTCGCGCTCGCCGGCGTGCTCGTGCAGGCCGTGACCCGCAACCCGCTCGCCGATCCCGCCATCCTCGGCGTCTCCGGCGGCGCGGGCCTCGGCGCCGTGCTCTTCGTGACCACCGCCCCGCTCGCGTCCGGCTGGGGCATCGCGGGCGCCGCCGGGCTGGGCGCGCTCGCCGCGGCGGCCGTCGTGTTCGGCCTCGCCGCGCGCGGCGGCTTCCCGCAGAACCGGCTCGTGCTCATCGGCGTCGGCGTCTCGGCGGGCACGGCCGCGGCCATCAGCATGATCATCGTGCTCACCGACCCGTTCAACGGGGCGAAGGCGCTCACGTGGCTGTCGGGATCGACCTACGGCCGCGGCTTCGACGACGCCCTGCCGGTGCTGGTCGCCCTCGTGCTCGCGGTGGCGGTCGCGGCGCCGCGGCACCGGATGCTCGACCTCGTCGCCCTCGACGACGACACCCCGCGCCTCCTCGGCGTCTCGCTCGGCCGCTCCCGCCTGCTCGCGCTCTCGGTCGCGGTCGTCCTCACGGCGACGGCGGTCGCGGCGGTCGGCGTGATCGGCTTCGTCGGCCTGGTCGCGCCGCACGCAGCCCGCGCGCTCGTCGGATCCCGCCACGCGCGCGTCGTGCCCGTGGCGATCCTCCTGGGCGCCGCGCTCGTGACCCTCGCCGACCTGCTCGGCCGCACCGTGATCGCCCCGGGCCAGCTCGGCGCCGGCCTCGTGACCGCGCTCGTCGGCACGCCGTACTTCGTGTGGCTGCTGTGGCGCGGGCGGGCGGCGCGCGGGCGGTAGTCCGGCGCGGGGCCCGGGGTCCGCCGGGCAGCCGACGCGCGATCCGTCGTCCGGCTCGCCAGGCATGGTCGAGCGGCGCGCACCCGTGGTCGCGCGGCCGATCCGCGTCGCGAGCGTCGCGATCACGCTCGGAGCATGTCCTCCCTCCGACTCCCGACCGTCCTCCCGCTGCCGCAGGCGGCGCCCGGCGCAGCGCCGCTCCTGCCCTCCCTGACGGGACTCCGGTGGGTCACCGCGGTGATGATCTTCGGCTTCCACATCCTCGTCGTCCGCTACTTCGCGGATCCGGCCGCGATGCCCTGGATGGGTGCCTTCACCGGCGGGCGCTCCGGCGTGACCATGTTCTTCGTCCTGTCCGGGTTCGTGCTCGCGTGGGGCCACGTCCCGGGCCGCTCGACGCGCTCCTTCTACATCCGGCGGCTGGCGCGCGTGTACCCGCTGCACCTGGTCGGGATCGGGCTGGCGCTCGTGGTCGCGGCGACGCTCGTGCCGAGCATCAGGACGGACGGGCCCGTCCCCTTGGCGGCGAACGTGCTGCTCGTGAACCCGTGGAGCCGCGGCTGGTGGCAGGCGGGCAACCCCGTGAGCTGGTCGCTCGCCTGCGAGGCGTTCTTCTACCTGCTGTTCCCCGTGCTGATGCGCCTGCTGTCCGGCCGTTCGGCGCGCACGCTGGGGCTCGTGGTCGTCGGGTGCCTCGCGGTGGCGCTCCTGGCGCCGGGGATCGGGGCCGCGTCGCCGCTGCCGATGAACGGGGACTCCACCCCGCTCCTGCGCCTGCCGGAGTTCGTGATCGGCATGGCGGCGGCCGTCCTCATGCGGGAGCACCGGTGGGCGCCGCCCCGCCTGCGGGTGGCGGTCACCCTGGCCGTCGTCGGCTACGCCGCCTCCATCCTCGCCATGCTCCCCGTCAACGACGGGAGCTGGATCCAGCCCGGGCACGTCGTCGAGGTCGGCGCCTACGCGCTCCTCATCGCGTCCCTCGCGCACGTCGACGCCCGCGGCGGCCGGACGTTCCTCGCGGGCCCCAGGTGGCAGGTGCTCGGCCAGGTGTCGTTCGCGTTCTACCTCGTCCACGTGCTGGTCATCTGGTCGGTGTCGTCCCCGTGGCCGGACGGCCAGCCGGTCCTGCCCTGGCCCGAGGCCACCGCGCTGATGCTGTGCGCGTTCCTCCTCGCGCTCTCGCTCGCGTGGATCCTCCACCGCTACGTGGAGATCCCCGCCCAGCGCCTGGTGCTGCGGCTCGACCGGCGCGTCCGCGTCGCCTGACGCGGGGACCGGTCGCCTCGACCGCGCGCGGAGGTCACGCTCCGCGGCGGTCGCCCTCCCCGGGCACGACGAAGCCGCTCTCGTACGCGAAGACGGCGGCGCCGACGCGGCTCCGCGACTCCGACTTGGCGAGGATGGCGCTCACGTGGGACTTCACGGTGCCCTCGCTCATGAACAGCCGGCCGGCGATCTCGAGGTTGCTGAGCCCGTCGACGAGCGCCGCGAGCACGTCCCGTTCCCGGTCGGTGAGCGTGGCGAGCTGGGCGGTCTTCGCCGGATCGGAGATGCGGGTCGCCTCGATCCGGCGCTGCAGGAGGCCGCGGGTCATGGCGGGGTCGATCAGCGCATCGCCACGGACGGCGCTGCGCACGGCGGCCGCGAGCACGTCGGCGCCCGCGTCCTTGAGGAGGAACCCGGAGGCGCCGGCCCGCGCGCTGTCGAGGAGGTACTCCTCGTCATCGAAGGTGGTGATCATGAGCACCGCGCCGGCGGTCTGCGCGTCGAGGATGCGGCGGGTGGCCGCGATGCCGTCGAGCTCGGGCATGCGGATGTCCATCACGACGACGTCCGGCCGGTGCTCGGCCGCGGCCTCGACCGCGAGGCGGCCGTTCGCCGCGGTCGCGACGACGGTGAAGTCGGCCTCGTACTCGAGCATCGCGCGGATCCCGAAGAGGATCACCGGCTGGTCGTCGGCCACGACGATCGTGATCGTCCCGCTCATCGGTCGGCCGCCTCTCGGGTCTCCTCGATGGGGATCGACAGGACGGTCCGCCAGCCGCCCTCGGCCGTCGGCCCCGATCGGAGGGTCCCGCCGAGGGACATGGCGCGTTCGGACATGCCCACGATGCCGAAGCCGGGCGCGCCCGCCTCGCGGTGACGCGCGGGACCCTCGTCGGCGATGACCGCGTGGAACCGTCGGTCGCGGTGCTGGAAGTCGATGGTCACGTGCCGTCCCTCCGAGTGCTTCATGACGTTGGTGAGCGCTTCGCGGGTGACCTCGACGATCGCGTTCTGCGCGTACTCGGGTCCCTCGAGCGCGCCGAACACCTCGACGGAGACGCCGGTCGACCTGACCGTCTCGACGGCGCGGTCCAGCCGCTCGGCGGGTGAGCCCTGGGGCCGCGTGGTCGCGGCGTCGGGGGAGCGCAGCAGGGTGACGGCCCGGCGCATGGAGGTGAGCGCCTCGCCGCCGTCCGTGACCACGGCCTCGAGCGTCCGGCGCAGCGCGTCGGGATCGTCGGACGAGGTGCGGAGGGCGGCCTGCGCGCGGATGACGATCGCGCTGACGTGGTGGGCGACGGTGTCGTGGAGGTCGCGTGCCACCGCGGTGCGCACCCGGGCGGCGTCGCGCTCGCGCTCGGTCTCCTTCAGCGCCTCGTCGCGCCGCACGAGGGCCTGGGCGGCCTCGCGCTGCCGGTGGATCATGTGGCCGAGGACGAGGAGGAACACGAGGAGCACCATCAGCAGGGTCCGCGGGACGGGGTCGTCCAGGAGGTGCCAGAGGACGTTCTCGAGCCCCGAGAAGTTCGCGGCCGGGTCGTAGATGCACAGCAACGCGCCGAAGGCGACGAGCGGCAGGAGCACCGCCCACCTGACGCCGGCGACCGCCGCACGGAACGCGACGACCAGGACCGCGAGGGAGCGGAGCAGCAGCGCCTCGAGGTCGGTGAGCCCCACCGGCCAGGCGAGGGCGTACACGATCACCGGGACGAGGACCAGGGAGGTCCGCGGCCAGCGTCCGGTGGTGAGCCAGGCACCTGCGGCCAGGGCGCCGGCCACGGCGATGAGGAGGACCTGGGCCTCGCGGAGACCCAGGGCGATGGCGAGCAGGCTCCCCGCGAGGATCGCGCCGAGGGCGAGGAGGACGAGCGCGATGTCGCGCCGCCAGGACTTCCGGCTCGTCGAGGATCTGATCACAGGGGCAACCGTATGTCCCCCGTCTCGGCGCACCTACGCCAGGACGAAGGAGTGGCCATCCGGCTCGCGGTCCTGGCCGATCGACCGATCCGCGCCGCGGACCTCGCCGTGAGCCTCGGAGGATGCTCCCCCTGCGCCTCGGATCAGCTCGCCCCCTCCCGTCATCCGCCCTCGTCCGCGCGCCCGACCTCCCGTCGCTGACGGGGCTCAGGTGGGTGACGGCGATGATGATCTTCCTGTACCACGTCCTCGTCGTCAGCTACTTCGCCGACCCGTGGTCCCTGCCGTGGATGACGGTCTTCTTCGGGGGGACCGCCGGCGTGACCGTGTTCTTCATCCTGTCCGGCTTCGTGCTGGCCTGGGGGAGCCGCCCGCACCAGCGCGTCGGCTCGTTCTACGTCCGGCGCCTGGCCCGGGTCTACCCGCTGCACCTCGTCGCGCTGGCGCTCGCGCTCGTCACCGCGGCGACGTTCGTGCCCGGCATCCGCACCCACGGCGCCGCGCCCCTCGGCGCGAACCTCCTGCTGGTGAGCGCATGGAACCCGGTCTGGTGGCAGGCGGGCAACCCGGTCAGCTGGTCGCTGGTCTGCGAGGCCTTCTTCTACCTCTTGTTCCCGCTCCTGATCCGCCTGCTCTCCGGCCGCACCGCTCCCACCTTCGCCGTCGTGAGCGCCCTGGCCTTCGCCGTGATGCTGTTCGCCCCCTCCCTCGCCGCCGCTTCGCCGGTGCCCATGTCCGCGTCGGCGACGCCGCTGCTGCGCCTACCCGAGTTCGTCATCGGGATGACGGCCGCCTTGCTCCTGCGACAGCACCAGTGGCGACCACCGCGCCCTCGCATCGCCGTCCCGCTGGCGGTCCTCGGCTACTCCGTCGGGCTGCTGCCCGACCAGCCGGACGACCGCCTCCAGATCGTGCACGCGATCGGAGCCCTCGCCTTCGCGATCCTCATCGCGTCGCTGGCGGCGATGGATGCCGGGGGAGGGCGCACGTTCCTCGCCGGTCCGGCCTGGCAGGCACTCGGCCGCGCGTCCTTCGCGTTCTACCTCGTGCACGTGCTGGTGATGGCCTCCATCTCGTCGCCGTGGCCGGGCGGGCATCCCCTCCTGCCCTGGCCGGCCGCCACCGCGCTGATGGTCTCCGCGTTCTGCGCGGCCCTGGCACTCGCGCTCGTCCTGCACCACGGCATCGAGATCCCCGCCCAGCGCATCCTCACGCGGCTGGACCGTTCCGCCCGGGTCGCCTGACGAGTCTCGCCCTTCGCGCTTCGAGCGACGGCGCAGGGGGAGTGGCCGTTCGTCTCGCGGTCCTGGCCGTTCGACCGATCCCGCGCGAGCACCCCCTTCGTAGCGTCGTAAGCGACCGGACGAGCCACGAGGGACCGCCGGAGAAGGAGCGATAGTGAGCGTCTGGCGCAAGTGGATCTTCCCGATGACGAGGCTGGTGGTGCTGGCCGCGATCGCGGTCGCGCTCGTCCGCATGGCCTTCATCGGCCAGGCGACGGAGGAGACCGCGGAGACCCCGACGGGCTCGGTCGTCGAGTCGCAGGTGGCCGCGAAGATCGGCACGGTCGTCAACGACGTCACCGTCACAGGCGCCATCCAGCCGGATCCCGACGTGCCCGTCAAGGCCACGCTGCAGGGCAAGGTCACGAAGCTCGTCGCCGGAGAGGGCGCGACGGTGAAGGCCGGCGACCCGATCCTCGTCATCCGCCAGGAGACGTCGGTGGACCCGGTGGTCGCCGCCGACGGGACCGTCACGCAGTCGAAGCCGAAGGTCGTCACGCAGACCGTGACCGCGCCCGCCGCGGGGACCCTCTCCTCGCTCGGCGTGCTGGTCGGCCAGGAGGTCGCCGTCGGCGACGTCGTCGGCCAGGTCTCCCCGACCACCTTCCGCGCCGTCGCCCCGCTGACCGCGGAGGAGCAGTACCGGCTCGTCTCGCAGCCGACCGCCGCGAAGGTCGCCATCACCTCCGGCCCCGCGCCGTTCGACTGCACCGATCTCCGGATCGGCCAGCAGGCCGCCGCGGTCAGCACCGGGACCACGGGCGGCACCGCGGGCTCCACGGTTGGCAGCGGCGCCGCCTCCTCCGGGACCGAGGCATGGTGCGTCATCCCTTCTGGCGTCCGGGTCTTCCCGGGCCTCGCCGCCGAGATCACTATCCCCGCGGGCCAGGCGGCCGACGTGCTGACGCTCCCGACCACCGCGGTCCAGGGCCTCGTCGACACCGGCAACGTCTGGGTGGCGTCGGGCACCGGCGCCCCCGTGGAGCGCGCCGTCGGCCTCGGCATCAGCGACGGCAAGGTCATCCAGATCACCTCCGGCCTCGACGAGGGCGACAAGGTCCTCGAGTTCGTCCCCGGCGCCCCCAAGGCGAAGGACGACACGAGGAAGACGGGAGGAGACACCGAATGAGCCTCATCCGCCTCGAGCAGGTCACCCGCACGGTCCACCGGGCCGACGACGAGCCGCTCACGATCCTGCACGGCGTCGACCTCGACGTCTCCGTCGGCGACCACGTCTCCATCGTCGGCCGGTCCGGATCCGGGAAGTCGACCCTGCTGAACATCCTCGGCCTGCTCGACACCCCGACCACGGGCGAGGTCTACCTCGACGACGTACCCATGGCCCACGTGTCCGGATCGCGGCGCGACCGGGCCCGCGGGGGCGACATCGGGTTCATCTTCCAGCAGTTCAACCTGCTGCAGGGCCGCACGGCCCGCGAGAACGTGATGACGCCGCTGCTCTACTCGACCGGTCGCACCTTCTGGCGGCGGGCGTCGATCGCGGCGGACATGCTCGAGCGCGTGGGCCTCGGCCATCGCATCGACTCCATGCCCGAGACGATGTCCGGCGGCGAGCAGCAGCGCGTCGCCATCGCCCGCGCTCTCGTGCGCTCGCCCCGCCTGATCCTCGCCGACGAGCCCACCGGCGCCCTCGACATCGAGACCGGCGTCACCGTGATGACCCTGCTGGCCCAGGTCGCGCACGCGTCCGGCGCCGCACTGGTCACGATCACGCACGACCCGACCGTCGCGGCCCGCGCGGACCGGCACCACCGCCTCGAGATGGGCGTGCTCGCGCCGGCCGAGGCCCTCACCCGCGGAGCCCACGCATGAACGCCTCATTCCAGCGCATGGGCACCGGACTCGTCGGCGCCGTCGTCGAGGCCTGGACCGAGCTCCGGATCCACCGCACCCGAGTCCTCCTCTCCCTCGTCGGGGTCGCCGTCGCGGTCGCGGCGATCACCTCGGTGGTGGGCCTCGGCGCAGTCGTGCAGCAGGCGCAGACGGAGCAGATGGAGCGCTCGAGCGGTCGACCGGCGACGCTCTCCGTGACGATGAAGTCCGACACCGGCGCGGTCACGTCCTACGCCGACCAGCGTGCGATCCTCGGCCAGGTGTCCGGCCGGTTCGGCATCACATGGGCGACGACGGTCGGCTACTCGGACGTATCCGTCGAGTTCCCGCAGGGCACCTCGGACGTGCAGGCGACCGTCGCGGACGTCGCCTACGGGCAGATGCACCGCATCGACGTGACGAAGGGCCGCTGGTTCGACGACCAGGACGCCTCCCTCCTCGCGCCCACCCTGGTGGTCAACCAGGCCTTCCTCGACGACCTCGGCTCACCGGACATCGCCACCCACCCGACCGTCGTGCTCCGCAGCGACCAGGGCGAGCGCACCGCTGTCGTCGTGGGGGTCATCCCCGACCAGGACGCCTCCGAGGAGCCGTCGATGTACGTGCTGCCCTCCACCGCCACGCGGCTCCTGAGCACGCCGACGCTGGACGCCATGCTCCCGCAGATGGAGTTCTGGGTCCCCGAGCAGGCGGCCAGCGGGCTCGCGACGGCCATCCAGTCCGACATGGCGGCGGCGGTCCCCGACGGCGTCCAGGTGCAGGTGGGCAGGCATGACCGCGGCGTCTTCTCCTCCGACCCGCTGGAGTCGCTGAGGATCCTCGTCGGCGCCGTCGCAGGGCTGGTGATGCTGCTCGGCGCGCTCGGCCTCGTGAACATCTCGCTCGTCACCGTGAAGCAGCGGATCCGCGAGATCGGCGTCCGCCGCAGCTTCGGCGCGAGCGCGGGGCGGATCTTCTTCGCCGTCATGATGGAGAGCATCGTGGCCACCGTCGCCGCTGGCGTAATCGGCGTCGTCGTCGCCGTCGCCATCGTGAAGAACCCGGTGATCCTCTCCTACGTCGCCTCGGGCGTCACGGAGTTCCCGCCGTTCCCGCTCTCCGCGGCGTTCCTCGGCCTCGGGGTCTCGCTCGCGGTCGGCGCGATCGCCGGCCTGCTGCCGGCGCTCGTCGCGGTACGGGTGTCCGTGATCGACGCGATCCGGTACTGACGCCGAGCGGGACGGGATGCCAGGTGCGCCCGCCCGCCCGGCGCACGGTACACGGCCGCCCCTCCAGCTCGTCACGAGGCCGCCCCTTCACCTCGGCCGAGGCGAAGCCGGCCGCGATGCCCATGCGGCGACCGCTCGCAGGCCGGTCCGCCTGAGCCCGATGGTGTCGCGCCTGCCGACGCTCCTCCCGGGGGTCCGTGCCGAAGGACGTTGTGGCGTCGCTACGGACACGCCGCCGTCGGGCAGCACCCGGAGCGGATGCGCGGTGAGCGCCGGTCGCGACGTAGCTGGACCCGTAGAGCCCGCGCGCGACCCGCTCGTCGAGCAGGAGCCGCATCGACTCCGCACCGTGCACGGCGCCGAGCTCGCCGACTGCCAGACACATCGTCGGGGCTGGTCGTGTCTCCGTCGTGCAGCAGGCTGCCCCGTCCCGCACGCCGCCCCGCCACGATCATCTCGGCGAACCCGGCCCGCCATCTCGGCGGCCACGCACGATCTCGGCGACTGCCGTCACGGCGTCAGCGAGGTCCGTCATGCGGATGCCGCAGGGATGCGGGTCGCCGGTGCCACCGTCACGTCGGCATCACGCACGCCCTGCGGCGCGAGGTCGTCACCAAGCCCGTCGACGGAGTGCGGAACCGCTCAGCCCTCCAGGTGCACGTCGACCACGGGCAGGGCGAGGCTCTCGATCGCGGAGAGGGTCGCCGGGAGACCGGGATACGGCGAGGCGACCTCCGCGTCGGCCTGCGGAGATCCCGTCCCCCGCGGATCATCAAGCCGATCATGTCGAGAAAGAGTCCTTCCCCTCATCCTCGCCGCTGCGAGACGGAGGAATCGTCTTGCCGGTCCCGATCCGGCCCGGCAATGTCCACGCGGTCGACCCGCCGGGTCCCGGGGGTTTACCACCCCCCAGATCCGGGAGCTGGCAGGATGTGGCGCGCGCCCCCGCCGCACGAGGCTTGGAGCATGAACACGACTCCGCCCACCACTGAGACCGATCCGACCCTCCTGTCACTCGGGGAGCTGCTTCCCATCGACGAATCCGGCGGCCGCGACGCTCCCGCAGCGAAGGCGAACGGGGGTGCCGACGCAGACGACGGCACCTCGCCCCGAGACCCTCGCCGCCGCTCCTTCTACGCGGGCGCCTGGCGGCGACTGCCCCGGGATCTCGGATACCTGATCCCAACGGCGGCACTGTTCGGCACCTTCTACTACGCCCTCCCGACCGCGGCCTACCCGTACCTGGTGGCGCACCCGTGGACCCTCTCCCGCCCCACCATGGCCGTCGCCCTATTCGCGGCCCTGTTCGCGGCATGGGCCTTCGGTGCCGTGGAGCGGAAGCGCATCGGATGGGCCGAGCCCCGACCGATCCACCCGGTCGACTGGACGCCACGGTGGACGCGGAACCGCGCCATGCGGGTGCTCTCCGCAGTCGCCGATCGGCATCACTGGCTGCACCTGCTGCACGCGCTCGTCGTCTACCCGCTGGTGTCCATGGTCACCCTCGGCGCCGGCGCCCTCCTCGCCGTCGGCTTCGTCCTCCCGGTTCTCGGCACCATGGCCGTGCTCGAGCGCGGCGATCGAGTCGATGCCTACATCGTGGATGTCGGCCTCACCCCGCCGAGCACCTGGATCCCCGTGATCGTGCTGGGTGCGGTGACGATGCTCCTGTCCATCGTGCTGCTCCCGCTCTGGGCTCGTGGTGCGACCCTCGCGCACTTCTGGATCGATCACCTCCTCCTGGGCGGGTTCCGGCCCGATGTCCTCCCGCGCCGCGCGCTCGGGCCGATGACGCCGCGCGGCGGAGCGGTGCCGGTCGAGAGCAGGACGCGTCAGCGGATCGAGCGCGCCCTCCACGACGGCCCGCGGTAGTCCATCTCCCGCGGACCCGTGGTGGCGGCGATCGGCTCCCATCCTGCGGTTCCGGACGTCGACGAGCATGTCGACAAGGCCATGCGGATGCTCGTCCTCGTCGTCTGGGCAACCGACCCGAACGCACCGGAGGATCGACCTGATCCTCGGCGCTCGACGTCCGGGCCATCTGTCCTAGAGAGCGGATCGACCGCTCCGTGCGCGGCTCCCGCGACGCTCGCATCGAGTCCCGGGTCCCCGGAACCAGCTGCGTGAGGATGACGTCGTTCTGACGGCTCAGAACCCGCTCGCTCTCGCCCGGCGCGGTGGGGAGCCTGATCCGTCCGCATCCCCTGTCGCGACGAGCTCATGCTCGGGGTTCCTCGATTCACCCGCCCGTCCGCGTCCGATCCCCTGCGAAGTTCCGCAGGCGCAGGCTGTTGGAGATCACGAGCACCGACGACAGCGCCATGGCGGCTGCCGCGATGAGCGGATTCAGGAAACCGAACGCGGCGAGCGGGATCGCGGCCACGTTGTACCCGAACGCCCAGATCAGGTTCCCCCGGATCGTGCGCAGCGTGCGGCGGGACAGCTGCACGGCATCCACTACCACCCGCAGGTCCTCCCGAACCAGGATGATGTCCGCGGCCTTCATGGCGATGTCCGACCCCTGCACCATCGCCATCCCGAGCTGCGCGGTCGCGAGCGCGGCGGAGTCGTTGATCCCATCCCCGACCATCGCCACGCGGTGGCCCTCGGCCTGGAGCGACTCGATCACGCCGGCCTTGTCTGCCGGCAGCACACCGGACACCACGCGATCCACACCCACCAGACGCCCGATGTCGTGGGCGACGAGGTCCCGGTCGCCGGTCAGCAGGACCGTCGTCAGCCCGAGCTCCTTCAAAGCCGCGACCGCGGGGACCGCGGAGGGGCGCACGCTGTCGGAGACGACGATGATCGCGGCAGGGGCGCCGTCCACGATCAGGGTCACGACCGTGCCCCCCGACCGCAGCACCCGGTCGCGAGCGATCCTGGCATCCCCATCCCCGTCGATGCCCTGCTCGGCGAGGAGGCGCTCGTTGCCGATGATGCAGGAGCTCCCGCCGACGGTGCCGGCGGCACCGGTGCCGACCAGCGCGCGGAAGTCCTCCACCGGCGGCAGCTCGGACACGATGGTGCGGGCGTGGGCGACGACCGCGCGCCCGATGGGATGCTCGGATCCCGTCTCAAGCGCACCAGCGAGGCGCATCACCTCGGGGAGGGACCTGCCTGCGAGGGGGATGACCTCGGACACCTGCATGTTCCCGGTCGTCAACGTGCCCGTCTTGTCGAACACCACCGTGTCGATGACCCCGCTGGCCTCCAGGGCGTCCTGCCCCTTGATCAGGATGCCGAGCTGCCCGCCTCGCCCGATGCCCACCATCAACGCGGTCGGGGTGGCCAGGCCCAGGGCGCAGGGGCAGGCGATGATGAGCACCGCGATGCCGTTGCCCACGGCGGTGGCCGCCTCGGCGCCGACGAGCAGCCAGAGGGCGGTCACGATCGTGGCGAGCACGATCACGCAGGGGACGAAGACCGCGGAGATGGCGTCGGCGACGGCTTGCGCCTTCGCCTTGCGCCGTTGGGCGTCGTCCGTGAGGGCCGCCATCTGAGCCAGACGGGTGCGCGTGCCGACGGCCGTCACCCGTACGACGAGGCGTCCGGAGATGTTGGTGGTCCCGCCGATCACGGCATCATCGGGGTCGACCTCCGCCGGGACGGACTCCCCGGTCATGGCGCTGGTGTCCACCGCGGAGCGGCCCGACACGACGTCCCCGTCGGCGGGGATCCTCTCCCCGGGCAGGACGACCATGCGGTCGCCCACGCACAGGGTGCTCGCCGACACGACCGTCTCCGTGCCGTCGGGCTGCATGAGGCGCGCTTGACGGACGGCGAGGTCGCCGATCGCGTTCAGCACGTCACCGGCCCGCCGTCGGGCCCGCGTCTCGAAGTAGCGTCCGCCGAGCTGGAAGGTGACCATGCCCGCTGCCACATCGAGGTAGATCGAGTCGGCACCGGCGGGGGTCACCCCGAATCCCAGCCAGTAGCCGGGCGTGTCGCTCGGTGCGAACACCAGGGTCCACACGGCCCACCCGAACGAGACGACGCTGCCCAGCGAGACGAGCGTGTCCATCGACGCGGTGCCTTGGCGGAGCCCACGGAGGGTCGCGCGGTGGAAGGGCCATGCCGCCCAGGTGACGATCGGCAGCGCCAGGAGGACGCAGACCGCCTGCCATCCGTCGAAGCGGAAACCGGGGACCAGGGCCAGGAGGATGGTGAGGTCGCACAGCGGGATCGTCAGCAGCGCGGCCACGGCCAACCGTCGACGCAGCGAGGTGATGCGCACCTCGGTCGCCCGGGCCGACCAGGTGTCGTCCTCACCGCTGCGGATGGCCGCGGTGTACCCGGCCCGGGTGACCACGTCGATGGCGCGCTGGGTCTGATGCACAGGCAGGCCGGTGACGAGGGCCCGCTCCGTGGCGTAGTTGACCGACGCGGTGACCCCGTCGAGCTTGTTGAGCCGGCGCTCGACCCTGTTCGCGCACGCCGAGCAGGTCATGCCCCCGATGTCGAGTTCGATCTGGTCCTCGAGGGTCGACCTCCGGTCGTCGATGGTGGTCATCGGTCCTCCTCCTTCGTCGGCGTCGCCCCGGTGAGGACGATGGGGGTGCGGTCGCTCAACCGCGTGAGCATCTCGTTGTAGGCGTCGAAGCTGTCGTCGAGACCGCTGTCGAGGTGCCGGTCGGTGCGGGCGGCCGATCTCGCGTCCTGGCGTGCCCACTGGGTGACGAGGGCGATCACGACCACGATCAGCGGTAGCTCCCCGGCCGACCAGGCGATGCCTCCGCCGAGGTACTGGTCCCCGGCGAGGTCCGTCATCCACGGGGCGTCGACGTAGGCGTAGAAGGTCTCGGCGATCACGGTCGTGGAGGTCATGATGATCACCCCGAAGAAGGCGTGGAACGGCATGGCGGCCAGCACCAGCCCCAGCTTCCCGATGTGCGGCAGCGGGCGGGGCGGATGATCCGCACCGATGACCAGGCTGTAGAACAGGTAGCCGCCGATGAGGAAGTGCAGGTTCATCAGCTGATGCGACCAGTGGTACCGCATCGCCTCCTGGAAGATCGGCGTCAGGTAGATCAGGTAGTAGCTGCCGACGAAGGAGACGAACACCCACAGCGGGTTGAGGAGGGTGCGCGTCACCGACCAGTTCAACAACCCGGTGATCCACTCGTGCGCCGCCGCCGGTTCTCCGCGTCGCCGCGGTGGTATCGCACGCAAGGCCAGCGTCACGGGGGCGGCCATCACGAGGAGCAGGGGGCCGAGCATGTTCAGGCTCATGTGGAGCAGCATGTGCAGGCTGAAGGACACGCTGGAGTACTTCCCGAGACCGGACGAGGTCGTCACGAACACGACCACCCACCCCAGGACCCACACCACGGTGCGTCCTCGCGGCCACGCGTCCCCGCGGCGACGCAACCGCCGGACGCCGACCAGGTAGGACACGACCGCGACAGCGGCCAGCACCGCGAAGAGGATGTTCACGCGCCACGCTCCGACCAGCACCGCCAACGTCGGTGCCGGGGTGACGTCGAACCCCAGGAACAGCTCCATGATCGACGTCGGCACGAAGTACTGCGGCGGCGGGATCCGCAGCATCGCCACGGAGACGCCCGCGGACACGAGCAGGAGGGCGGCACCGGCCGCGACGAGCGGGCGGCCGAACTCGGTGGACGAGCCGCGCCGCCGGCATGCCACGGTCCCCAGGACTCCGAGGACAGCGAGGAGAGCGAACCGGACCAGGAACAGCACGCCCGTCGTGGACGCGAACGGCGATCCGCCGGCGAGCTCGAACGCAGCGATGACCAGCTGACCCGCCGTCGCGATCCCGGCGCACACCAGGCTCAGCCCCACGAACCGGCTCTGTGCCAGGGGGGAGCGCATCGACGTCGAGCGCCATCGCACCAGCACGGTCACCGTGGCACCCAGCCACGCGGACATCGCGGGATCGGCGAAGATCGCCGCGTCCCCTCCGAAGTCGTGGTCAGGGCCGACGAGCACCTGCCCGACCAGCACCGGTGCGAGGATGGCGACGACGCAGATGCCCGCCAGCGCCAGCGTCGAGGTCCAGGCGTCGACCAGATGCGCTGCGCAGAAGACCACCAGGGCGAGCAGCGCCGTGACGATCCACGCGGCGGGCAGGTACGACGCCTGCGCCAGGTACGCGAGCGCACCCGGCTCCATCGCGCGCGACAGCGGCACGCCGTTGGCGTCCGCTGCATCCACGACGGCGAGAGCCGCCGCCGCCGCCGACCACGCGCCTGCGCTCCACCGCACCAGCCTCAGGTCGACCCCGGAGTGCACGCGCATCCGATCCCGACCCGCCCGTGGGACCACGAAGAGGGCCACCGTGAGGGCCCCGAGGCACAGGGCGCCGGCGACGACGGCCACCAGCCGCAGCATGGCGCTGGTCATCGAGGTCGTCATGCCCGGGTCGCCGCGGCCGATCGCGGAGTACCCGCTGTCGCCCAGCAGCAGCACCGTCGTCACGACGATGGCCACGGGGATCATCCCGGCAGCCACGGCGGCGGCCAGCACCGCGCGGCGTCGCCCGATGGACGCGCCACGGAGATCCGTCGTCGACGCGGACGGCATCGAGGGCCTCGATCGCTCAACGGGAAGGGGCACGGAGTTCCTCCACGAGAGGCGCCAGGAAGTCCCGGGACAAGGTGGTGAGGGCCGCTCCGGCCGCGTCCGGCGTGCCGGTGCCGAAGGGCGGCTCGGGCGCGTATTCGGCGCCCAGCTCGGCGAATCGGGCGAGCTGCTCGCCGCAGAGGTACGCGACGAGCCGGATCGCCAGGTCCATGCCCGCCGTGACACCGGCGGCGGTGAGCCGGTTGCCGTCTTCAACCACGCGCTCATCGACCTCGATGGCCCCGTATCCGGGCAGCAGGTGCCGGACGGACCAGTGCGAGGTGGCATGACGCCCGTCCAGCAGCCCGGCCGCGGCGAGGGCGATGGATCCGGAGCAGACGCTGGTGACGTACGTGGCTGTCTCGCCGAGGCGGCGGAGGTGGCCCATGGCACGGGTGTCGCGGAGGAGGATCCCGGTGTCGCCGCCTGGGACGAGGATCACCTCCGGCCCCTCCACCGCGTCCGCGAGGGTCGCCGTGGGAGTGAGGGAGACGCCGCTGCCGCTGGGTACCGGCTCGCCGAGGCTCCCTGTGGTGGTGAAGTGCACGGCGGCGCCGGTCGCCGCGAGGAAGTGGAAGGGTCCGACCGCGTCGAGGAGTTCGAATCCCGGGTGCAGGACGATCAGGATCGTCGCATCCGTCGCGAAGCGGAGCCCGGGGAGCGACTCCAGGGTCCGATGAGCGGCGATCGACCGGTCGATGGCCGCCCGCTTGGCAGGGTCCCCGTCGGGGGCGGTGAGAAGGGTGCTGCGGGCGGCGTCGAGCGGGGCTGAGCCTGCGTGGGACGCGGCGGCGCCGAGGACGGTGTCGTGCTCATCGTGCATGTGGTGGTTCTCCTGTTCCTTCTGACGTGGTGCTGGTCGATGGCGGGCGGCAGCTGACGTCTCAGCTGTCGGCGTAGACGAGCTGCAGGCGCCCGGTGAGGGGGTTCGTGATCGCGGCGGAGCGCACGCCGAACACCTGGCGGAGCAGCGGTGGAGTGAAGACGGCCTCGGGGGAACCGGCAGCGACGACGCGGCCGTGCTCGAGCATCACGATCTCGTCGCAGTAGGAGGCCGCGAGGTTCAGCTCGTGCAGCGTGACGAGGGTGGTGATCCCGAGCTCCCGGACGAGGGCGAGCAGCTGGAGCTGGTGGCGGACGTCGAGGTGGTTGGTGGGCTCGTCGAGGATCAGGATCCGCGGCTCCTGCGCGAGCGCCCGGGCGAGCTGCACACGCTGCCGCTCGCCACCTGAGAGGGTGCTGACGTCGCGGTCAGCGAGCTCCGCCACCCTCGCCCGGACCATGGCCCGCTCCACGGCCCGCCGGTCCGCATCGTGATCCGTGCCGAGGATGCGCCCGTGCGGGATCCGTCCCGTGGCCACGCACTCGGCGACGGTGAGCTCGAGATCCGCGGGGCTGTCCTGGACGACGGCGGCGATCATCCGGGCGGCGTCGCGCGCGGGCATCGTCCAGACGTCCTGGTCGCCCGCGATGACCTGCCCGTCGGCGGGGCGGAGCATGCGGTACACCGTCCGCAGCAGCGTGGACTTGCCGCTGCCATTGGGTCCGACGAGACCGACGACGTTCGCGTGCGCGCCCAACGTCACCTGATCGATGATGCGGTGGCCCGCGATCTCGACGGTGACGCCCGTGATGCGCAGAGATGCGCCGTCTCCGGCGCTCACCGTCCCCTTCTCCCCGACCGGCGCAGCAGCCACAGGAAGAAGGGGGCGCCGACGACGGCGGTGAGCAGGCCGACCGGGACCTCCGTCGGGGCGAGGACCACCCGGGCGGCGATGTCCACGACCACCAGGAGCAGCCCGCCGGCGAGAGCCGACGCGGGCAGCACCCACCGGTGATCCGAGCCGATGACCATCCGCACGGCGTGCGGGACTACGAGGCCGACGAACCCGATGGATCCGCTGACGGCGACCACGACACCGACGAGCAGCGATGTGATGAGGAACAGCCCCAGCCGCACCCGCCCGACGTCCACGCCGAGGCTCGCCGCGGTCTCGTCCCCGGTGAGGAACGCGTTCAGCACGGGTGCGAGCAGCACCAGGAGAGCGGTCGCGAGCAGCAGCACGAGCGCCGGCACCCCGAGGTCGCCCCAGGTCGCGGCGGCGAGGCTCCCGGACAGCCAGGACAGGACCTGCCCGACGCCCTGACCGGGGCCGGAGGAGCGAAGGACGAGGTAGCTCGTGATCGAGCTGAGCAGGTAAGACATCGCGACACCGGCGAGCACCAGCCGGTTCGGGGTCACCCGCCCTCCTTGCTGTGCGAGCACGAACACCAGGACCGTCGTCGCGAACGCCCCGATGAACGCCGCGACCGGGGTCGACACCGCGGCGAACAGGCCGGTGGTGAGGGTGAGCGCTGCTACAGCGGCCACCGACGCACCCGAGGAGACCCCGAACACGAACGGGTCCGCCAGCGGGTTGCGGACGACGGCCTGCAGCACGGCGCCGGCGACCGCGAGAGCGGCGCCGACGACGAAGCCGAGCAGGGCTCGCGGCAGACGGAACTCCCACACGATCCGGTCATCCAACGCGGTGCCCCTCTCGCCGCCCCCGGGCAGCAGGTGGGCGCCGATGACGTCGACCACCCGACCGGGCGGGATCCCCACGCTGCCGACGGCGACCGAGAGGATCACGGCGATCACGCAGGCGACGAGGAGGAGCCCGAGCGTGATGTGCGGGCGTCGCACGACCCGTCGGGCCGGCCGCGGGGGAGCGATCGTCATGGTCACGAGCTCGGCACCGGGAGATCCAGGTCCGGGTGGAGTGCGTTCGCGATCCTGGTGAGCCCGACCATGACGGAGATCGACGAGTCGGCCTCCTGCGTCGGGACCTCGCTGATCCGGCCGCTCCTCACCGCAGGGAGGTCGGGGAAGGTCTGCTCCAGGAACTCCTTCTGCGTGGCGAAGTCCTGGCCGGGGTACGTGCCGACCAGGATGACGTCCGCGTCGGATGCGGCGAACTCCTCTTTGCTGACGTAGACCGAGCCGGCCGGGAAGACGTCCTCGCCGCCCGCGGTTCGGATCAGATCGTCGTGGAGCCCGCCCGCGAGGACGTTCAGCGGGCCGGTCCCGCCGTTGAAGAAAGCCGTCCTGACCGTCGGCGCTCCCTCCACGGCGTCGATGACCTTCTGCTCGTCGTCGCGGAGCGTTCCGATGACCTCGTCCGCCTTCGCGGAAACGCCGAACACGATCCCGTAGTCCCGCAACGTGGTGAGGGCGGACTCGATGTTCCATGTGTCGGTGCTCTGCGCATCCGCGGACGTGCAGAGGTTGGCCCCGTACACGGTCGCGCCGGACTGCTCGAGCTGCTCGACGGTCGCGTATCCCCGCGAGGCATCGAAGGCGTACCCGTCGAGGACCTGCCCGGTGACGAAGTCGGGCATCTCGCTCAGCAGGACCTCCTTGGAGGGGAAGCCCGTCTGGCCGCCGATCGTCGGCAGCGCGGCCGCGTCCTGGGCGACGGAGTCGGGGTAGGGGGCGTAGGCCTCCTGCACCGCCACGATCCGGTCCCGCAGGCCGAGGGCGAGGAGCGCCTCCGTGGTGGACTGCCAGAGGCTCACCACCCGCTGCGGTTCAGCATCGATGGTGAGCTCGCGGCCGCAGTTCGTCAGCGTCACGGGATACCCGGCCGAAGACGCCCCTACGGACGATTCGCTCGACGAGCCCCCGGACGCGCCGCCGGGGACGGGCACGGGGGCCGAGGTGCTCGCGGAGCAGGCGGTCGCGAGGATCAGAAGCGTCGCGGTCGTCGTGGTGGCCGTGAGGACGCGGCGGGCGAGGCCGCTCATCCGGCGGCGATCCCGGACGGCAGGGAGGCACCTGCTGCGGTGAGCGCGTCGACGAGACCCTGGCCGCTCACGGTCGCGGTCTTCTGGCCGCCGATCATGAGGGTCGGCGTACCCGTGACGCCTGCGGCGGCCGCCACGTCGGTGTTGGAGCCGATCCAACTGGTGAAGGCGCCCTTCTCGGTGCAGGTGATGGCTTCCGGGTCCGTGACGCCTCGAGAGGTCAGCCACGAGGAGAAGTCAGCGCCCGTCCACGAGTCGGTGGCGGCCGAGTGGTTCGCGAACAGGGCGGAGTGCACGTCGGGCCAGGCGGACGGGTCGTGTTGGAGGACGCACGCGGCGGTGCTGCCGGCGGTGCTGCCGTAGTTGGTCACGATCTGGATGGGGTGGTAGACGACCCGCACCTGCCCGGATCCGGCGAGCCGGTCGAGGAGGTCGCCGGTGGTGGCCTCGTACTCCTGGCAATGGGGGCAGGAGTAGTCCTCGTAGATGTCCAGCGTCACCGGGGCGTCGGCAGCGCCCACGGACACGGCGTCCGCTTCGGCGGTCACCTGCGCCTGGCCGCCGCTGGCGAGCTCGACGTCGGCGTCCGCGGTGGGGGGCACGCTGCCGGCGGCTGCCTGGTCGCGGAGCAGGCTCGCGCCGCCCCAGATGCCGGCGACCAGGACGACGACGGCGGCGCCGACGCCGAGCTGCGCGAACAGGCGCCGGCGCTTGCGCCTCGTCTCCTCGAGGCGGCGCTGGGCGTTGGCCTTCTCGCGGATCTCGCGTGTGCGGTCGCGGTCGGCGGTGGTCTTCTTGCTCATGGTCTGGTGCTCCTGTCGGGAGTCGGTCAGGGAAGGAGGGAGGGGATCAGGGCGGGGAACTCGGTGATGATCGCGATCACGATGACCGCGTAGTTCAGCACCACCACCGCCCACGTGAACGGGGCGATCGCCGTCGCCATGCGTCGCACCGCGGCGGGCGCGGGGATTTGGCTGTACCGGAGAGCGTGGATGGAGGTGGTCCACCAGAGCGGGATCATCGCCATCCACACGAGGAGGCAGTACGGGCAGAGGGCGCCGATGACGAAGACGGTCTGGGTGAACAGCCACGTGATGAACACCCACCCCATGGACAGCCCCGCGGTGAAGACGGTCCAATGCCAGCGCGCGTACCTCGCTCCCGCGAGCAGCCCCATTCCGACGACGATCGGCGCGATGAAGGCGGCGACGCCGATGAGCGGGTTCGGAAACCCGAGCAACGAGGCCTGCGGGGACTGCATCACCGTGGCGCAGGACACCAACGGATTGATGTCGCACGAGAGGGCACGCCCGGGGTGCTCGAGCAGCGACATGCGCTCGAGCACCAGGACGAAGGAGCCCGCCCAGCCGAGGACGCCGGTGATCACGAGCAGCACGGCGAGCCCGACGGGCCGGCGGTGGTCGCGGGCCGGCTGGGCCGGCTGCTTGTCGGTGGTCCGCTCGGTGCGTGAGCTCACGGGAGGGCGTCGCCGACGTGGACGTCCGTGGTCCGTAGTTCGAGGACGGGGTCGTCTACTCCGATCGTGTGGTCGGCGGAGGGCAGGGGAGTGCGCAAGGGCATGAAAGGGGTCCTGAGATGGGCGCCGTGGAGGACGGCTCGACGGTTCCGGCCGGCTCGTCGAGAGCGCGGACGGCGCGTGGCCGCGTCAGGGGACGCGGCAAGAGCACGGCACGGGAAGATGTGCCGGGAAATGCCCGAGCGCGCGGCAGCGCACGGGACAGGAGAGTCGGGTCAGGCCGCGGTCGGAGGCCCGCGGAGCGGGGACGCTGCGACGAAGACGCCGAGGTCGCGGAGTTCGACTCGGACGACGTGGGCTACCCGGTGACGCACCTCCGCGCGAGGGGCGACCAGGAACGCGACGGCGCAGAACACCACTGCGAAGCTCGTGCGCGCGAGCGCGAGCACGTCCCAGAAGGCACGCTCGCCCAACCGCATGGCGACGATCGTCACGATCGCGGCACCGAGGTGAGCGATCCACATCGAGGATCCTGCGTGCATCGCACCCATGCCCACCATGTCGGCCGACGCCGAGCCGTCGGTCACCACGTGACCGCCCATACCGTGATGGCCGCCGATGACCTGCATGGTCGTCGACGTCGGGACGCCGACGGAGAAGAGCAGATGCAGGATGCCCTGGCTCCCCGTCACGGCGAGGGACAGGCGAGTGGTCGAGACGGTGCGCCCCGCGAGAAGGACGCACGTCGGCACCGCGAGCGCCGCAGCGAGCACCAGGCCCACAGCTCCCGGCGCGTGTCCGCCCCCGGCCATGTGCGACAGCATCGCGACGAGGATCGCGAAGGCAGCCGTGACGAGGCCGCGCACGACGCGCGTCCCCCGCCCGGCCATCACCAGCGCCCCCGGTCCCCTCATTTGGAAGACAGCCTAAGCGGCAGACGCTCCCGGCGCATGCGATGCCCCGGCCTCGGCGCGGGGCGCTCTGCCACGCTCACGACGATCGAAGCATCTTGGTCATGCGCTGCCTGCCAGCGGTGTCCGCTTCAGAGCGTCTTCCTCTACGCCGGACCCATCGTCTAGGCCCTCGACGTCGTTGCGCTCCGCGCGTCGTTGACCAGCGGCGTCGCGTCCGCGTAGTACGCGGTGAAAGCGTGCCGCGGCCGTGAGGGTGGCGGGTTCGTCATCCCCCCCTGCTGAACACGCGCGCCGCGATGTCCCCCTCTCCTCGTCCTCGGACCCCGGAGTCGCCTCCGTGGCCGCGTACTGCCTTCGGCAACCCTCGGGTGGGGAGACGAGCTGGTTGCAAGACACCCCGCATGCATTGCTCGACGAAGGTCAGGCCGATCCGACTAGACGTCGTGCTCCGTGAGCAGCGTCCGGAACATTCGCGCGAGCGGGCCGGAGAGCTCCTCTGCGGTGGCGGTGGCGACGGGCTGTACCGCTGCGGAGGTACGGAGCATCACCACTCCCGTCATCGTCGCGATGGTGAGCTGTGCCCGGAGGAGTATCGAGGCGGTGCGGGCATCGTCGTCGCTCCAGCCCGCGGCCCTGGCGATGCTCTGAGTGAAGTGCTCGAGGGTCCTGCGGCGGATGCGGTCGGCGTTCTCATCTCCCGAGGAGCGCAGCAGCAACAGGAGTTGAAGCGGATCGTCTTCATCCGGCGTGTTCGCGACGTGCGTGATGAGCCGGTCGATCAGGCCATCCAGGTCGGCTGCACGTGGCGATGCATATATCTCGAGTTCATCGAAAGTGCACAGCATGCAGGCCTCGAACAGGCCTTCCTTGGACTCGAAGTACCGATTGATCAGGGCCACGTTGACCCCGGCGTCCCCGGCGATCTGACGGACCGTCGTAGCTCGGTAGCCGTCGGTCGCGAACCTCCGTCGAGCTGCCCCCACCAACGCGCGGCGAGTCGCCGCCCCGCCCCGTTCCGGGCGCTGCAGCTCGTCCTCGTCGGAGAGCGGGAGCTTGGGGAGTGCCCTACTCGTTGTCTGGGTCTCGTAGCTCATGTCTCACATCCTCGACGCAACCGTAGCGCGTCCTACGCCCAGTGTAAACGCGTGTTGACACACGCCTCGCAAACGAGAAGACTCGCGGGGTCAGCAGACGTTTACATTCTGAGGAGATTCATGTCCACCATCACACACAGCTCTGCCACAGGCTCGGTTCCAACCCTGACCGGTCAAGATGCGGAGGCTCCTCGGCCCCGCGGCGCGGCGATCATCCTGTTCCTCTCGCTGGGAGGGTTGTCCTTTTCGGTACTGCAGTCGTTGGTCGCGCCGACGCTCGGCACCATCGGTGCGGACCTCGGCGTCGAGACCGCTGACGCGAGCTGGGTTCTCACGGCGTACCTGCTCTCTGCCGCCGTGCTGACTCCGATCCTCGGGCGCCTGGGCGACATGGTCGGCAAGCGGAAGGTCATCATCGTCGTGCTCTCGCTGCTGCTGGTCGGCACAGTGCTCGCCGCGCTCGCACCGAACCTCGGCGTGCTGATCGTGGCGCGCATCCTCCAGGGTGCCGCTGGTGCCGTGATGCCGTTGTCGATCGGGATCGTGCGCGACGAGCTCCCGAGAGAGCGCGTGAGCGTGACCATCGGGCTCCTCTCGGCCATCTTCGGGATCGGCGCGGGTGTCGGCATCGTCGCGGCTGGACCGATCGTCGAGACGTTGTCTTGGCACTGGCTGTTCTGGCTTCCCGCGGTGCTCGTGCTGATCGCCCTGCTGGGCGCGATCTTCGGCATCCCGGAGTCCCCGGTGCGCACACCGGGTCGCCTCGACATGCTCGGTACCGGCATCCTCTCCATCGGCCTCGTCGCCCTGCTCCTGGCGATCAGCGATGGAGAGAAGTGGGGATGGGGTGACGGCAAGACGGTCGGGCTGCTCGTGCTCGGTGCCGTGTCCCTCGTCGCGTTCGTGTTCGTGGAGCTCCGAGCGGCGAACCCGCTGATCGACGTGCGCCTGTTCCGACACCGTGGGGTCTGGACCGCGCACATCGTGGCGCTTGCTTTCGGATTCGCGATGTTCGCCACCTTCATCCTGGTGCCCACCTTGCTGCAGCTGCCCACCCTCCTCGGCTACGGGTTCGGCAAGTCCGTAAGCGAGGCCGGCCTCTACCTTCTGCCGACCGTCGTCGGGATGGTCGTATCCGGTGTCGTCGCGGGCATCCTGATCCGCCGCATGGGGCCGAAGATCCCCATGGTCATCGGCGGGGTCGCGGTGACTGTCGCATTCGTCATCCCCGCGCTCGGGCATGCGGAGGACTGGCAGATCCTGCTGTCCGGCGTTCTCACCGGCGTCGGCGTCGGCATGGCCCTCGCCGCCACCTCCAATGCCATCGTGGAGAGTGTCCCTGCCGCGCAGACCAGCGAGGCCATCAGCGCCAACACGGTGATCCGGACGGTGGGGAGCAGCGTCGGCACGGCTGTCATAGCGGCGCTCATCTCCTCGAACGTGACAGCACAGGGGGCTCCGACGGACTACGCGTTCACGATGGGGTTCTGGGCCTCCGTCGGCGTCGGAGCCCTCGCGATCATTGCCGCGCTGGCCGCGCCGTCGCTGCGTTCGCGCCGACGCGAAGCGATCGCAGCCGGGGTCGACGACTCCGCGGAGCTCGAGGCACGCAGCGACTAGGGTTCCTCTTCAGCCGGCGATGGCAGAACGCCTCACTCCCCGGACGGGGCGCCTTGCAGCCGTTTGTCTGCGAGGCGTCTCGCAGGTCGAAGTGCCTGCCGAGGTGCTGGTCTGACCTCGAGGCCCCATGCTCTCCATTAGCACCGAGCTGCCAAGCGATCGCAGAACCCCAGCGGGTCAGGCTCAAGCTCAATAGGCGGCGACGTAGTTGACGCTGACCGTCTGCGGAACGTAACCCAGCCCCTCGAACAGTTCGAGGCCCTTGCCGTCTCCGTCGGTCGCGACGTCGAGGACGCTCCGATCCACTCCCGCATCATTCACCGAGCGGAGGTGCTGCGCGAGCAGCGCGCGCGCGACACCGCGGTGACGTGCATCGGGGACGACGCCGATGACCCACACGTAGCCGCTCGAGGCCGAAGGGCCCTCCGCTCCATGCTCGGTGAGGAGCGTCAGGATGAGTCCGACTACGCGATCCGCGTCATCCAGGGCGAGATAAGAGAGTCCGTGGTCGAACGTCTCAAGCGACGTCATCGAGTCCCATTGCTCGTCGCTCATGGGCTGGCTGCTGCCATGTCCGCGGAACGCCGCGTCTCGCGCGGCATGCGCCGCCTCGGAGTGCTCGGCAGCGTATTCCACGATGCGGATCCCGTCGGGCGCAGTGACGTCTTCGAGAGGTCCGGTCGTCGTGCGTGCGAGGTTCTGGAACCACCTGTTCGGAGCGAATCCCGCATGCCGGAGCGTGGATGCGGCACCCGAGGCGCGCTCGTCGGCAGCGACGACGACCCACCCGGGCAGTGTGCTCGCGGACTCCGCGAGCTGCTGCAGGGCTCTCGAATGCTGCCAGGCGAGGAGGGAACGGCCGATGCCCTCTCCGCGTCGGGTCGGAGCCACACCGCCGGTGAGGATGGATCGAACCAGGGTCTCCTGGGTCGGAGGATGGATCACGAGACCCCATGCGACGATCTCGCCGTTTTCCGTCACGGCGGCGAGCGAATCCGACGCGAGGTCCATGTAGCTATGGCCGAGCTCTTCGAGGATGTCCTCTCGTGTGTCGACCCAGTCAGGATGGTCGGCCTCGGCGATCCTCTCACCGATCTGCACGAGAGCATCGACGTCGGCGAGGACGACGGGCCGCCAATGGATGCCGACCAGCGGTGCGGGATCTATCGACTCGGAGCGGTCGATGCGTTGGGAGAGGGGTAGCGCGCTCATGTCGAGAAAGCTACCGCGCCCCTGCGGCGCTATTCCCGGCACGACGACCAGCGCGATGTAACCGTCGAAGACCTCCGAAGAACGATGGACACACTCCCGAAGATCGGCCTACGCAATGTGCCCACCTCCGGCAGGGACCCCCTAGTAGACACACTCCGCACCCCTTGTCGCGCTCCGCAGGGCTTTGTTGAGGTACGCGAAGACCCAGGGAAAGCGGCTGAGACGCGGAGTCACGATCCGAGCGCCAGTGGCCAAATGGTCAGCTCGCAGAGAGTTGTCATGGATCGCTCCGGATGTCGGCTTGAGCTCCATGGCTACCGCTGGGCTCTACGAGTACCTCTTCGGGACCATCCGGGCGAAGGGGGCATCGTGACCTGCCCCACGTCCATCCCAGGTGGTCCAATCCGCGGTAATCGTAGCTGGCGGTTCATGCCGACCGGGCGTAATGCGTGCCTCCTATGCTTCTCGTCGCCCTCAGTCTCGTGAACATCTCGCTCGTCACCGTGAAGCAGCGGATCCGCGACATCGGCGTGCGCCGCAGCTTCGGCGCGAGCGCGGGTCGGATCTTCTTCGCCGTGATGATGAGGAGCATCGTCGCCACGGTCGCGGCGGGCGTGACCGGCGTCGTGGTCGCCGTGGCCGTCGTGAAGAACCCGGTGATCCTCTCCTACGTCGCCTAAGGCGTCACCGAGTTCCCGCCGTTACCGCTGTCGGCGGCGATCCTCGGACTCGGAGTATCGCTCGCAGTCGGTGCGATCGCGGGCCTGCTGCCGGCGCTGGTCGCGGTGCGGGTCTTCGTGATCGACGCGATCCGGTACTGACGCGGGAGCCGGGCGGGGCGTCCTGCCCCGCTCCGCGTCGGGTCGCGACGGCGTCATCCCGGGACCGGGGTGACGATCAGTCCCCTGCGAGGGGAGGGTCGTAGCGCGCCGCCGTTCCCTGATCCATGCCATCCAGGGCCGCCATGTCGGCCGCGCTGAGGGTCGCGTCGAGGGCCCGGAGGTTCTGCCGCAGGCGATCCTCGGACGCGGACTTAGGGATGACGATCAGCCCGTGGGCGAGGTGCCAGCGCAGGATCACCTGGGCGGGCGTGCTCGTGCTGCGCTCGGCGATGTCGAGGACGACCGGGTGCTGGAGCAGGTTCGTCGAAGGTCCGAGCGGGGACCAGGACTCGATGGCGATGCCTCGGGCGGCGGTGGCCGCGCGCAGCTCCCGGTGGGCGACGACGGGGTTGACCTCGATCTGGTTCACCGCCGGCGTGACCCCGGTGCTCTGGATGATCCGGTCGAGATGCTCCGGGCGGAAGTTCGAGACGCCGATGCTCTGTGCTTTGCCCTCGCGCTGGAGCTCGATGAGCGTCTCCCAAGTCTCGACGTACTGGTCCTGCGACGGCATCGGCCAGTGGATGAGGGCGAGCTCGACGTGGTCGTCCCCGAGACGCCGCAGCGACTCCTCGAGCGCGCGGCGGGTCCTCCTGCGACCATGGTCGTCGTTGCCGATCTTGGTCGTGATGAACAGCTCGGCGCGCGGTAGGCCGCAGCGGCGGACGCCCTCGCCCACCCCCCGCTCGTTGCCGTAGATCGCGGCCGTGTCGATGTGCCGGTACCCGACCTCGACCGCCGTGACGACCACCTCACGGACCTGGTCGTCCGTGAGCGGGTAGGTCCCGAGTCCGATCTGCGGGATGGTGCGTCCGTCGTTCAACGCGAGGTCGGGTGTGTCCATGGGTGCATCTCCGTGTCATCCGGTGGTCGGTCGAGGAAGGGGGCGTGGCTGCCGCGGCGTGTGGGCCGCTTTGCAGGCGGCAGGGGGCCGCGTTGCGAGGCTGTCTCGCAGGGCGCCGGCCTGATGAGGGTCCTGACGTTAGACGAGCCCCGTCGAACGCACCGCGGGCTGTCCACCAGCGGCGCACGAGGTGGGGGCACGCCCACACGACAGCGCTGGCGGTGCGCACGCAACGAAGGTAGCCGCCGTCGCCGGCGAGTCGCGGCACATCGACCCGATCAGCTCGTCGCGACCAGGCGATCACCGTGCCGCCGAGCCCTTCAGGGGCCATGCCAACCAATACCCCCCCCAGGTTTACGACGCGGAGCGCATCATAGGTCAGCGACTCGGAATCGCCCGCGTCCTCCAGACCCAGGTCTCGAGGACCATCTCATTACAAAGGCCTGGGGAAGTGTCCGTGCGCACGTGCGTACGTCGGCGCACGTGAGCTACCGTCTCCGTCTGACCGACTGTGATCGGTGCGGTCGACTCGGCGCATTCGCGCGGTCGGTCCGAGGCTGAAAACCTCCGGCATCCCCATCGAAGCCCGGAGATCCTCTATGTCTACGTCCATACCCTTGCGGGGCGCGTCGAACGCCCCCGCCTCTCCCAAGCGCTGGTGGGCGCTGGTCGTCCTCGCGCTCACCCAGCTCGTGGTGGTGCTCGACGGCACCATCGTCAACATCGCCCTGCCGCAGGCCCAGCAGGAGCTCGGCCTCAGCGACGTCGAGCGCCAGTGGGTCGTCACCGCGTACGCGCTCGCGTTCGGGGCCCTGCTGCTGCTCGGTGGCCGGGTCGCCGACTACTGGGGCCGCAGGCGCACCTTCATGGTGGGCATGATCGGCTTCGGCATCGCCTCCGTCATCGGCGGCTTGGCTCAGAACGGCACCGAGCTGATCGTCGCGCGCGGCCTGCAGGGCGTGTTCGCGGCCCTGCTTGCGCCCGCCGCCCTCGCACTGCTGACCGTGACCTTCCCGAGCGGCCGCGAGCGGAACACCGCCTTCGCGGTCTTCGGCACGGTCGCGGGTGCCGGCGCCGCCGTCGGCCTCGTCCTCGGCGGCGTGCTGACCGAGTTCGCCGACTGGCGGTGGTGCCTGCTCGTCAACGTCTTCTTCGTCATCGTCGGAGTCATCGGCGGTGCCGTCCTGGTCACCGAGAGCAAGGCCGAAGGCGACAACCGCTACGACATGCTCGGTGCCGTCACCGTGACCCTCGGCCTCGGCTCGCTCGTGTACGGATTCACCCTCGCCGAGCACGGCTGGGGCCAGATCGACACGATCGGCTTCCTCGCCCTGGGCGCCGGCCTTCTGGCACTCTTCGTCCTGATCGAGAGCCGTGTCGCCCAGCCCCTGCTCCCGCTCCGCGTGGTCACCGACCCCGTCCGAGGAGGAGCGTTCCTCATCCAGGCCATCGTGGGCAGCGTGCTGATCGGAGCCATGCTGTACGTGGCGTTCCATCTGCAGATCGTGCTGGGCATGGACCCGCTGCCGGCAGGACTCGCCACGCTGCCTATGACGCTGATGATCATGCTCATGGCGCCGGTCGCGACGAAGCTGCTCTCCACCGTGGGGCCGCGCCCCATGATGATCGGCGGGCCGCTGATCTCCGCGGTCGGCCTGGCCTACCTCAGCCGCATCACGGTCGACGGCTCCTACTTCGTGCAGGTGATGCCGGCGCTGATCGTCCTGGGCATCGGCATGGCGTTCATCTTCGTCCCGCTGCAGAACCTCGCCCTCACCGGCGTGAAGCCGCAGGACGCCGGCGCCGCATCGGCGACGCTGAACTCCGCCCTGCAGATCGGCGGATCGATCGGCCTGTCGGTGTTCACCGCCCTGTACGCCTCCACGGTCGACCGCTACGACGGCGGCGGATCGGAGCTCGACGCCTTCACGAGCGGCTACTCGGTGGCCTTCCTCGCGGCGGCCATCGGACTGGTGCTGGCATCGATCATCGCGGCCGTGTTCATCCGCGGCTCGAAGTCGGACCTGCTTCCCCAGGGCGCGGACGCCGAGGTCGCGGTACCGGTGCACTGATCCTGACCGCATGACGGAGACGGCCTCCGGCACCATCTCGGTGCCGGAGGCCGTCTCTACGTTCGTGGCTAGGTGGCCAGAGTGACTAGCAGTCAGTCGGCGTCGGAGGCTCCGGTGGCGGCGAGCACTCCCTCGCCGCTGATGCGGGACATCGCCTCCCTCCAGGGCAGGACGGTCGCGAAGGCCGCGTCCATGATGGCCAGCGAGGCCTCGTGCTGCCCGGGCGCGCCGGCGACGCAGTCCGAGGCGACGTACATGTCGAAGTCGCGCATGTATCCCGACCGCACCGTGGACTCGACGCAGATGGAGGTGACCGTCCCCGTGACGAGCACGGTCGTGGCACCGAGCGTCCGCAGCACCTGCTCCAACGGTGTGTTCAGGAAGGCGTCGTAGCGGTTCTTGTCGATGACCGCCTCCCCCTCCGCGGGCGTCAGGGCCGCGTGGACGTCCGCGTCCCAGCTGCCGCGCTCGAGCAGCTCGAAGTGCGGCGGGAGGAAGCCCTCCATCCGCATCGGGAGGTCGACCATCCCGGGGCGGAAGACGCTGCGGGTGTAGATGACCGGGATCCCGGCGGCGCGTGCGGCGGCGATGGCCTGCGCGTTCGCGGCGATGACCGAGTCGACGTCGGGCATCCCCATGCCGAGGCGGGGGAGTGATCCGTCGGGGTGGATGAAACCGTTCTGCATGTCGATGACGAGCAGTGCGCTGGACATTCCGTCTCCTTGCTGAGCAGGTGTGACGCGGCCAGCATCGTGCGGACCGCGTGGCCGTGGTCGGCCTGCGACCCGGCGCGTCAGACCCACGAAGCCGATGCAGGAGATCGAGGGTGCCTCCCCGCTGGGGCTGCGGTGCAGCTGGCGGGCGCCCTCGCCGAGGACGATCTCAGTCCATCAGGTCCGTGGGTCGGATCAATATCGGGTGTGTTTCGGGGATGTGAATCGGCGGCCTGTCTTCATGTGTGCTGCCGTCCGCAGCTGCCAGCTCGACGACCGGCCGAGACGCCCCTGCCCCCGAGTGGGTAATGTCTTCGCCTTTGGTGAGCGGGTCGCAGAGCCTTGTTGGAGAGGAATGGCCGAGGGTCTCATGTTCTTGAGACTCCCCGGCCATCTCCCATGCCCTGGTGCGCGCACGCAGCGACGCGGCACGCGATCCCGACGTAGTCGCTTCAGCAGACGTGTCTACGCGGCCTGAGAATATGTCGGGCGTGGACCGCTACTCCTGCGCGGTGACGAGTTGGAGGTCGTTGCCTTCGCTGTCCTTGAACGGCATGATCCGGCCGAACGGCTTCTCGCTAATCTCCGGCGTGATGCCCGCGCCCTTCTCGTTCATCGCCGCGACCTCATCCTCGATGCTGCCATCGGGCTCGAAGCTCAGGACAGCGCCTCCGTGCTCGGAGACGGCCGCGTTCTCGCGGGCGTTGAGCCCGATGACCACGCCACTGGTCTCGATCTCGCTCCAGGTGTCGCTCTCGCTCGTGATCGTGAGACCCAGAACATCGCGGTAGAACGCGGTGGCCCGCTTCATGTCCGTGACCGGGACCCATACAGCAGTCAGATCCTTGACCATTGTGAACTCCATTTCTGCGACGAAAATCGCCTGCTTCTCCGGCTTACCTGGCATTGCCACCGCAGCGGCAGTGGTGCCCAGAGCTCCCAGCTCAAAACACGGAAGCTCAGGGAATCAGACGATCAGATCGCCAGGTGACGACGCGACAATTCTCAAGAGGTATCCAGGGTGTGCCTGTAGTAGAAGGATCGCGAAAGAGCAGGCGGCAGGGACGTGGCCTGGGCTGTGGGTGGAGCGTCGTCGTCGTTGCGTCCTCGGTAGGGCTAGGTCGAGGCCCAGTGCCCCGACCCCCTACCAGACATAACTCTCATTGTCGGTGGCCATTCACAGCACTCGGCTCATCTCAGTCGAGGTCCCCTCACCGGAACAGTCGCCGGACCACCTTCCTGAGGCGGGTGGATCCGCGGATGGTGCCCGGCGTCGCGGTGGTCCGGAGAGGGATCCCCTACCGGACCAGTCGCGTCGACACACGCCGACGCTCAGCGGCAGGGTGCAGGTCGAGTTCGATCGTTCGCGATGGGGATCTGGTCCCAGCCCTCCGCTGAGACGCCGAGCTCGCCGTTCGGGTCGGCGTAGCGGGAGAGGATGCTCGCCACGAGGACCTGGCCGGTGGTCGAGCCCATGCTCTTCGCGCTCTCGTACCGGCCCTTGTACGCCGGGTCGTTCCAGAGGTCCGGCCAATCCGAGGGCGCAGCGGATGCGCTCGTGCGGTCCGCGTCGTAGGTGAGGAGGATCGCCTGCTGAACGAGCGGCCACCTGCGGCCTCGTCCTCAACGAAGGGGAGGAGGTCCTCGACCGTGACGTGAACAGCAGGTGGCCGACCGGCGCTCCCCGGGGCGAGGCGACCCTCGCGAGCGCCGCGTCAGGGGCCGAGCGGGGACGCTGTCAGCGATGTTCAGTGCGGCGAGACGGCTCCGACCGGATCTCGAGCATCACGCAGCCGGTCGCCGTGCGGTACGGCCCGTGCGGCATGCCCGGCCGACGCGAGGCGTAGTGGCCAGGGCCGAAGGTGCGGCCGAGCGACAGGTCGGTCAGCTCGCCGTCGAGGAGGAACACCTCCTCGACGAACGCGTGCCGGATGACCCCCGCCGCGCTGGTGTCGAGCCCCGGGTCCCATCGCGCGAGACGCGTGAGGATGACGTCGCCCTGACGGCTGAGGACCCGCTCGCTGATGCCCGGGCTGCCCGGGTCGCGGGTCCACTCGATGTCCTCCGTCGCGAAGAACTCGTGCTCCGACTTCATGGGTCCTGTCCCTCGTCTCGTCTCGTCTCGCCTCGGCGGGCGGCTCGGCTCAGGGCCGCCCTCCATGGTGGCAGGCGCCCGCGCGGTCATCCCCGCGTCGCCGGGAGCCCTCACCGCGCTCGTCGTACGGGGGCATCCCCCACCCCCGATCCGGGAGCGAGCAGGATGGGCCCCGTGCCCGGCGCTCGCGAGGCTGGGATCATGAACGAGACATCGCCCACCACCGAGGCCGAATCGACGCCCGTGCCACCCGAAGACCTCCCCGCCGCACCCGCGGACGCCGACGACCTAGCCGACACGGACGAGGGCGCCGGCACGCCGCCCGCGCGCCGCCGCTCCTTCTACGCCGACGCCTGGCGCCACCTCCCGCGCGACTTCGGCTACCTCGCGCTCACCGCCCTGCTGCTCGCCACCGTCTACATCGCGCTCCCCGCCGCGGTCTACAGCCTCTTCGACTCGCTGCTGTGGTCCGCGTCGGGCCTCTTCGCGGCCGTCGCGCTCCTCGCGGCGCTCTTCGCCGCGCGGGGTCTCGGCGCCGTCGAGCGGGCCCGGATCGGGTGGGCCGAGCCCCGGCCGATCCGCCCGGTCGACTGGACGCCGCGCTGGCAGCAGAACCGAGCCACGCGGATCCTCTCGGCCGTCGCGAGCCCGCACTACTGGCTGCACCTGCTGCACGCGGTCGTCGTCTACCCGCTGGTGTCGTTCGTGACGCTCGGCGTGGGCGCCCTGCTGGTCGCCGGGTTCCTCGGCCCGATCGCCGGCGGCATCGCGATCCTCGGCTACGGCTGGCGCTTCGAGCAGATCCTCGTCGACCACGGCTACGACGCGGGACGCACCTTCGCCCTCGCCGGCGTCCTCGGCGTGACGGCGATGATCCTGTCCGTCGTGCTGCTCCCGCTCTGGGCGCGCGGCGCCGTGCTCGCCCACTACTGGACCGACCACGCTCTCCTCGGCGGCTTCAAGTCCGACGCCCTCGAGCGCCGCGTCCAGGGGCTCGAGCAGTCCCGCGCCGGAGCCGTGACGGCCGAGGGCCAGACGCTCCGCCAGATCGAGCGCGACCTGCACGACGGACCGCAGCAGCGCCTGGTGCGGCTCCGCATGGACCTCGCAGCCGCCGAGCGCGCGCTGGACACGGATCCGGAGCGGGCCAGGACGCTCATCGCCGAGGCCTCCGAGCACGCGCACGACACCCTCGAGGAGCTGCGCGCGCTGTCCCGCGGATTCGCCCCGCCGATCCTCCTCGACCGCGGGCTCGTCGCCGCGCTGGAGGCCCTCGCGTCCCGGGCGACCGTCCCCGTCGCGCTCGACGTCCACCTGCCCGAGACCCTGGTGCTCCCGACCGAGGTCGAGCGCAACGTCTACTTCACGGTCAGCGAGCTGCTCACCAACGTCGCGAAGCACTCCGAGGCGACCCGTGCGGACGTCACGCTGGTGCTGATGCGCGACTTCGACGGCGCGCGGATCCTTGTGGCCCGCGTGACCGACGACGGCCGGGGCGGCGCGTCCGTGCAGGAGGGCCACGGCCTCGAGGGGCTCGTCGGACGGATCGGCGCGCTCGACGGGGACGTGAGCATCTCCAGCCCGCAGGGCGGGCCGACCCGGATCACCGCGCGCGTGCCCCTGCTCACGCTCAACGGCGTCCCGACCGACGGATCCGGCACCGGCACGGGCACCGGCGCCGAGGCGGGCGGCCCGTTCGCCTCCTCGCCCGACCCCGCCGCGTGAGCATCCCGCTCGCTACGCTCGGGACCATGGACGACGGCCGGGATGCAGCGCGCATCCGGGCCGTCGTGGTCGACGACGCCGTGCTGCTCCGCGAGGGGCTCGCGCGCGTGCTCGTCGAGGCCGGCATCGACGTCGTCGCCCAGCACGCGGACGCCGCCAGCTTCCTCGCGGCGCTGGCCGCCGACGCCCCCGACGTCGTCGTGATGGACGTTCGCATGCCGCCGACGTTCTCCGACGAGGGGATCCGCGCCACGGTCGAGGCGCGCCGCCGCGTGCCGGGGATCGGCGTGCTGCTGCTCTCCCAGTACGTCGAGGCCGCCTACGCCGAGGAGGTCTTCCGGAGCGGGACGGCCGGGATCGGCTACCTGCTCAAGGACCGGGTGACCCGGCTCGAGGAGATCGACGACGCCGTGCGCCGCATCGCGTCCGGCGGCACCGTGCTCGACCCGGAGGTGGTGACGCAGCTCATGGCCCGACGACGCGATCCCCTCACCGCGCTCACGCCGCGCGAGCGCGAGGTGCTCGCGCTCATGGCCGAGGGCCGCACCAACGCGGCGATCGCGCGGGCCCTGGTGATCGGCACCGGCGCGATCGAGAAGCACGTGACGAGCATCTTCGTGAAGCTCGGCCTGGAGGACACGGGCGAGGACCACCGCCGGGTCCTGGCCGTCCTCGCGTACCTGGGGTGATGGCCGGGCGATCCGCCCGTCGTCCTCCGCGCCGCCTCCGAACCCCGACCGACCGAAAGGAACCCCATGCCCCTCATCCGCATCGACCTCGTCGAGGGACGACCCGACGAGCAGATCGCCGCCATCGGCGACGTGCTCATGCGCACGCTCGTGGACGTCTACGGCCTCCCGGAGCGCGACCGCTTCCAGATCGTCACCGAGCACGCGCCGGGTCGCCTCACGGCCCTCGACGTCGGGCTCGGCATCGAGCGGTCCGAGCAGGTCGTCGTCATCCAGATCTTCACGCAGGCGGGCCGCAGCACCGAGGAGAAGCAGGAGTTCTTCCGCACCCTCGCGGCCTCCCTCGCCGAGGTCGGCGTCGCGGGCGAGGACCTCGTCGTCGGCTTCGTGGAGAACACCGCCGCCGACTGGTCCTTCGGCTTCGGCCGCGCCCAGTACGTGACCGGGGAGCTGCAGAAGCCGGGGAGCTGATCCGCCCGCACTCCGCGGGCCGCGCTCGCCCGCGTACGGTCGAGGGATGACCCGACGCATGGCCGACCCCGTCTTCCGCGCCGCGCAGGAGCGCGAGGCCGCCGCCGCGCCGCACATGGCACCGATCACCCGGTTCGTCGCAGCGATCCAGGACCGCGACGGACGGGGATGGGCGCCGGGCGTCGCCCCCCACCACGGAGGCGTCGACGCGCGGGTCCTCAGCGTCCTCCGCGACCCCGGGCCGGCGACGCAGGTCGGCGTCGGATCCGGCTTCCTCAGCGTCGAGAACGACGACCCGACCGCCGAGCGCCAGGCGACGCTGTTCGCCGAGCACGGGATCCGCGACCGCGACGTGCTGCCGTGGAACGCCTACCCCTGGTACATCGACGCCGCCCCGAACGCCGAGCAGGGCCGTGCGGGTGCGCAGGCGCTCGTCGAGCTGATCCGCCTGCTCCCGCACCTCGAGGTCGTGCTGCTCCAGGGCCGCGACGCCGAGCGGATCTGGGCCCGGGCGCTCGTGCTCGACCCGGCGCTCCCGGGACCCGGGGTCGAGGTGGTGCGCACCATCCACCCCGGGCGACAGGCGCTCTTCCACCGGGATCCGGGCGTCCGGGCCGAGCGGCAGGCGCACCAGGTCACCGCGTTCGCTCGCGTCGGCGGGATCCTCGCCGCGGAGCCTGCGACGTGACGGACCCCGTCGATCCCGCCCGCATCCGCACGATCCGCCGCCTCCTCGTCATCGTCTGGGCCATCCTCGCTGTCGGCCAGGCGGTGGTCGGCGTCCTGGCCCTCACCGTGACGGACGGCGCGGAGGGCATCCGGGCGATGGGCGTCGCGATGCTCGTGGGCGCCGCTGTCGCCGCGATCATGTCGGCGCTGTTCGCGGTCGCCCTGCGGCGCTCGCGCTAGCCGAGCGGATCGCCCAGCGGCTGCACGTACCGCCGGCACACGTGCACGCGCCGGAAGCGCGCCCGCATCTCCGCCTCGCGCTCGATCGGCGCGTGCAGGAACGCGAGCACCGGCCGGCCGAGGCCTTCTGGCGTCGTGAAGCCGGTCGTGTCGTCGCCATCGCCCACGAAGACGTGCAGGTAGCTGGTCTCCTCGACGAATCCGACGCGCTGGTACCAGGCGTTCGCGGCGGGATCCTCGCGGGTCCACGCGTCGAGCTCGGTCGCGCCGGTGCCTGCGAGGAGCGGGACGGCGGCCTCGAGCAGGCTCGTGGCGATGCGGCGGCCCTGGTGGTCGGGGTCCACGGCGACGGTGTCGATGGTGGCGAGGGCGCCTTCGACGCCGATGTCGAGGATCCCGACGATCGTGCCGTCCGGATCCTCGGCGACGAGCGCGACCGACGGCTCGGCCGGTTCCGGGCGCCGCTGCTGCACGTCGTCGTAGTACTGCGAGCCGAGGAACGAGAGCGCGCGGCAGCGGATCCAGCCGGGCTCGTCGGCGGGGGAGTAGGCGCGGATGGGGGGCGCGGGGTGCGCGGTCATGCGGGGTCCTGTCGTCGAGGCGCGCCGGGCGGATCGGCCTGGTGCGGGTGGAGGGGGAGCGTGGGCGGTGCTCATCTCGACGACATGCATCCACCGTGGCGGACGCGGCGATCCCGCCGCAAGGCCCGCGGCGGATCCGCGTGGCTCAGCCGAAGACGTACGACGCGAGGTCCGCGGGCACCTGCTCCCGCTGCCGGGCCAGCTCCGCGACGAGCGCCTCGCCCGTCAGCGCCTTCCGCGTGTACCGCGGGATCTCGCGGGCGTGGGCGGCCATGTGGGCGACGGCCGCGGCCTGGCCGACGGCTCGCGCGACGGCCGTCGCCTCCGGGGACGTGGCGTCGCGGGCGGCGGCATGGCACGCGAAGGCGAGGGTGCGCATCGCGGCGACGCCCACGGATCCGTCCGCGAACGCCGCCGCCCCCGCGATGGCGTCGCGCAGCCGGCCGTCGTCCGGGCGCTCGGCGGAGAAGATCGGGAGGAGCCGCGCCGCGCATGCGGCAGACCAGACGATGAGCCGCCGACGGTCGCCCTCGGACAGCGTCAGGTCGTCCGCGTCGATCATGCGTTCAGCGTTCCACACGGCCCGCGTGCCGGCGTCGGGCCCCGGCCGCACGATCGCTCAACCCAGCTCGCGCCCCATCTGGATCCGCCGCCCGAGCCGGTCGAGGCCGAGCCGCGCCTCCGTGTCTACGAGCGCCGCGTGGAACGGCGTCGCGGGCGGCTCCTCGGCGAACCCGGCGCGGGCGTAGGAAGGCGCGTTCCACGGCACGTCCGCGAAGGTGCGCAGCGTGATCCGCCGGTGGCCGCGCCGCTCTGCCTCATCCGCGGACGCCTCGACGAGCGCGCGCCCGTGGCCGCGACGGCCGTGCGCGGGCGGCACCGAGACCTGCTCGAGGTGGGCGAGGCCGTCGACCTCGAGCACGTGCGCGAAGCCCACGAGCGCGGCGTCCGATCCGTCAGCCGTCTCCTCCGCGACCAGCAGGAACCCCGGCTCCGCGGCCCGAGACGCCCCGGTCGGCGCGGGCGGCCAGTCCTCCGGATCCAGCAGGTCGACGAGCAGGCGGTCGGCCGCGTCCTCGATCCGCTGCAGCGCGTCGAGGTCACGGGCGGTGGCGAGACGGATCCGGGTGGTCACCGGAGCATCGTACGAGGGGCGCGTGCAGGCTCAGCCCGCACGCGCCCCTCGTCGCGTCTCCGCGGGTCGTGCTAGTCGGCGTCCACCACGATGACCGTGACCACCGGCGTGCGGCGGTGGCGGCGCTGGAGCCAGCGCTGCAGGCCGTCGCTCATGGCGCGCTCGGCGGCCACGCCGTCGAGGTGGCGCTTGGCGGCCGCGTTCTTCAGGGCGGTGCTGATGGCGGCCTCGGCCTCGGGGATCCAGCCGTCGTGCTCCACGAAGCCGCGCGTGATGAGCTCGGCCGGGTGGATGAGCTTCTGCTCCTTCTCGTCGAAGATGCCGAGCACGGTGATCTGCCCCTCGGCGGCGAGCGTGCGGCGCTCCTCGAGGGCCTCCTCGGTCGCGACGCCGATGGTCATGCCGTCGACGAACACGTAGGGCGCGGGGACGCGGCCGGAGATGGTGGCGCGGCCGTTGACGAGGTCGACGCTCACGCCGTCCTCGATGACGAGCGCGTTCTTCACGCCCGTGCTCTCGGCCAGGGCGGCGTTGGCGACGAGGTGGCGCCACTCGCCGTGCACGGGCAGCACGTTGCGGGGCTTGACGAGGTTGTAGCAGTACACGAGCTCGCCGGCGCTGGCGTGGCCGGAGACGTGCACCTTCGCGTTGCCCTTGTGCACGACGTCGGCGCCCCAGCGGATGAGGCCGTTGATCACGCCGTAGATGGCGTTCTCGTTGCCGGGGATGAGCGAGCTGGCCAGGAGGATCGTGTCGCCCTCGCCCACCTCGATGATGTGCTCGCGGCGCGCCATGCGGCTGAGCGCCGCCATCGGCTCGCCCTGCGACCCCGTGCAGATGAGCGTGACCTTGTCGTCCGGCAGCTTGTTCAGCGCCTTGAGGTCGATGACGAGGCCCTTGGGGATGCGCAGGTAGCCGAGGTCGGAGGCGATCTTCATGTTGCGGACCATCGAGCGGCCCACGAACGAGACCTTGCGGCCGTACTGCTCGGCGGAGTCGAGCACCTGCTGGATCCGGTGCACGTGGCTCGCGAAGCTGGAGACGACGATGCGCTTGGGCGCCGTGCGGAACACCTTCTCGATGGCGGGCGTGAGGTCCTTCTCGGCGGTCGTGAAGCCGGGGACCTCCGCGTTCGTCGAGTCGGTGAGGAAGAGGTCCACGCCCTCCTCGCCGAGGCGCGCGAACGCGCCGAGGTCGGTGAGGCGGCGGTCCATCGGGAACTGGTCCATCTTGAAGTCGCCCGTGTGCAGGACCATGCCGGCGCCCGTGCGGATCGCGACGGCGAGGCCGTCCGGGATGGAGTGGTTCACGGCCACGAACTCGAGGTCGAACTTGCCGGCGGCGATCCGGTCGCCCTCCTTCACCTGGCGGGTGACGGGCTTGATCTTGTGCTCCTCGAGCTTCGCGCTGATGAACGCGAGCGTGAGGCGGGATCCGATGACGGGGATGTCGGGCCGCTCCTGCAGGAGGTAGGGGACGCCGCCGATGTGGTCCTCGTGGCCGTGCGTGAGCACGATGCCCGTGATCTTGTCGAGGCGCCCGCGCAGGGTGCTGAAGTCGGGGAGGATCACGTTGATGCCGGGCTGGCTCTCCTCGGGGAAGAGCACGCCGCAGTCGACGATGAGCAGCTCGCCCTCGTACTCGAACAGCGTCATGTTGCGGCCGACGTCGCCGAGGCCGCCGAGGGGCGTGACGCGCAGGCCGCCGCGGGGCAGGCGCCCGGGCTTGGCGATGTCGAGGGCGTGGGCGTGGGACGTGGGAGGCATGGTGCCTTTCTGGTCAGGTCGTGCGGGTGATGCCGAGATGCGCGGGCTGTGCTCGCGCGGTTCGTGCGTGGAGACGGTGCCTCCGGTGATGTTCAGGGGGCCGCCGGTGAGGGCGGGTGGTGCCGCACCGAGTCGCGGACGACGAGGGCGCACGCGACGCGCGTCGCGCTGGTGCCGTCTCGCGCCCGGTCGAACAGGGATCGGCCGAGGGCGGCGAGGTCCAGTCTCACGGTGGTGAGCGGCGGCGCGCAGTGCGCGGACATGCCCGAGTCTCCCATGCCCACGACGCTGATGCCGTCAGGCGCGGCTTCCCCGGCGTCGCGGGCGGCGTGCAGGGCGCCCACCGCGGTGGCGTCGCTGGCCGCGAGGACGGCCGTGACGGCGCACCGGGAGAGGAGCCGTCGCGTCGCTTCGTAGCCGGTGCGCTCGGACCAGCTGCCCTCCGCGATCGCGAAGACCGGCAGGCCGGCGGCGCGCATGGCGTCCCGCCAGCCGGCGGCGCGACGGCGGGCCGTCCCGGAGCACGCGGGCCCGGCGACGTGGCCGACGCGCGTGTGGCCGGCCGCGAGCAGGTGCTCGGTGGCGATGCGGGCGGCGGTGCGCTGCGGGTCGGCCGCGGGATCCGCGGGGGCGTCGTCCGCGTGCACGAGCGGGGTGCCGGGGGCGACGAGCTCCGCGGCGGCGCGCGACCACGGGGAGCTGCCGATGACGACGATCACGCCCGGCCGCTCGACGGCGAGGTCGGCGAACGCGCGCTCGACGTCGTCCCGTCGCTCGCCCTCGGATCCCGCGACGACCGTCCGCACGCCCGCGGCCGACGCCGCGCTCCGGAGCGCATCCCGGATGGCCGCGTTCTCGGAGGCGGGCCGGCCGAGGGTGACGATGCCGATGGACTCCCGCCCGCCCGTGGCGAGGGCGCGCGCCGCCTGGTCGGGGCGGTAGCCGAGCTCCTGGATCACGGCCGCCACCCGGGCGCGCGTCTCGGGTCGCACCGCGGCGCTGCCGTTCACCACCCGGGAGACGGTCTGCTTCGAGACGCCCGCGAGGGCCGCGACGTCGGCGAGGGAGGGGCGGCGGAGCGTCGTCCGGGTCGTCGTCCGGGTCGCCGCGGCCGGCGCGGTGGATGCGGTCGGCCCCTCGGTCCCCACGGTCGTCCGCCCTCCTCCGGGTCCCGACGTGACGGCAACCCTTCCCTTACGTTAGGGTAGCGTGCAGGAGCCCCGCTCCGATCCCCTTCCCCCGCTGCCCCCGGCCACGCCGCCGCGGCCGCCCTCGATCCGCGCGCCGACGCGCCCCAGCCCTCATCAGAGCGGGCGCGACGCCCGCGACAGAACGGAGCCCCTCCATGCCCTCTCGCACCGCGACCCTCACGCCCGTCCGCCACCGACCACCCGCGGGGCCCACCGTGCTGCAGGCGCTGAAGGACCCGCGCATGCTCAGCCGCGAGGTGCTGGCCGGCCTCGTGGTCGCGCTCGCGCTCATCCCGGAGGCGATCTCGTTCTCGATCATCGCGGGCGTGGATCCGCGCGTCGGCCTGTTCTCGTCGTTCGTGATGGCCGTCTCGATCGCGTTCCTCGGCGGGCGCCCCGCCATGATCACCGCGGCGACCGGCGCCATCGCGCTCGTCATCGCGCCGGTCGCGCGCGACCACGGCCTCGACTACTTCATCGCCACCGTGATCCTCGCGGGCGTCTTCCAGGTGCTCTTCGCGGTGATCGGCGTGGCCAAGCTCATGCGCTTCATCCCGCGCTCGGTGATGGTCGGCTTCGTCAACGCGCTCGCGATCCTCATCTTCACGTCGCAGCTCCCGCAGTTGATCGGCGTGCCGTGGGCGGTCTACCCGCTCGTCGCGGTGGGCCTCCTCATCATCGTCCTGCTGCCGCGGGTGACGAAGGTCGTGCCGGCGCCGCTCGTCGCGATCGTGCTGCTCACCGCGGCCGTCCTCGTGATGGGCATCGACGTGCCGCGGGTCGGCGACGAGGGCGAGCTGCCGCGCAGCCTGCCGTCGCTGTTCCTGCCGGACGTGCCGCTCACGTTCGAGACGTTCCAGATCATCGCGCCGTACGCGGCCGCGATGGCCGTGGTCGGGATCCTCGAGTCGCTGATGACCGCCAAGCTCGTCGACGACATCACCGACTCCCCGAGCCACAAGACCCGCGAGGCCTGGGGCCAGGGCGCCGCGAACGTGCTCTCCGGCTTCTTCGGCGGCATGGGCGGCTGCGCCATGATCGGCCAGACCCTCATCAACGTGAAGGCCTCCGGCGCCCGCACGCGCATCTCGACCTTCCTCGCCGGGATCTTCGTGCTCGTCCTCGTGGTCGGGCTCGGCGACGTGGTGGCCGTCATCCCGATGGCCGCCCTGGTCGCGGTGATGGTCATCGTCTCGGTCGGCACCTTCGACTGGCACAGCATCCGGCCGTCGACCCTCAGGCGCATGCCGGTGGGGGAGACCGCGGTCATGGTGCTCACCGTCGTCATCGTGGTCGCCACCCACAACCTCGCCATCGGCGTGGTCGCGGGAGTCGTGGTCGCGATGATCGTCTTCGCCCGCCGGGTCGCCCACTTCGCCACCGTCGACCGCCGCATCAGCACCGACCCCGCAGGCACCGAGACGGCGCACTACGAGGTCGACGGCGAGCTGTTCTTCGCCTCGAGCAACGACCTCACCACCCAGTTCGACTACAAGGGCGACCCCGACCGCGTGCTCATCGACATGAGCGGGTCGCACGTCTGGGACGCCTCCACCGTCGCGGCCTTGGACGCGATCACCACGAAGTACCACCAGCACGGCAAGGAGGTCGAGATCGTGGGCATGAACGCCGCATCCACCGCGATGCACGCCCGCCTCGCCGGCAACCTCGGCTCCGGCCACTGACCGGATCCGCACCCGCGGACGCGCCCGCGGCTCAGCGCCGGCGGAGCATCCCGAGGAACTCGTCCGCCTGCGCGAGCTGGTCGACCAGCTTGGCGCGGCGGCGCTCCGCCTCGGCGATGAACGCGGCCAGCGCGTCGCGGAGATCCGCCCGCGCGGCGGCCGGGGCGTCCGCGTCCGCGAGCCCCTCGACCACGCGGAGGAGCTCCTGCATCTCCTCGAGCGAGAAGCCGAGCGGCTTCATCCGCCGGATGAGCAGGAGCGTGTCGAGGTCCGCCTGCGTGTAGAGGCGGAAGCCGCCCTCCGTGCGTCCCGACGCGGGGAGGAGCCCGGTCTCGTCGTAGTGGCGGATCGTGCGGTGGGACAGGCCCGTGCGCTCGGCGAGCTCGCCGATGTGCATGGTGATGGCGCTCTCCGACGCGGTCATGGGCCGTCCTCCCGGTCGCTGCGACCCTACCCTCACGTCAGGATAGGGTGTCCTGTGCGGCCTGACGGCCGACGCCATCCTCCCAGCCAGCCGCACCGGGACGCGCCCCACGAGGGTGCCCGGGCCAGGCCCCCTCCTCTTCCTCCCTCGGAGTCGACATGACCGCCACGCCCGCGCCCGCCGTCCGCACGCCCGCGGTCCGCCACCCCAGCCCGACCGTCCTCGAGGCGCTGCGGAGCCCGCGTCTCCTCAGCCGCGAGGTGCTCGCCGGCCTCGTCGTGGCGCTCGCGCTCATCCCGGAGGCGATCTCGTTCTCGATCATCGCGGGCGTGGATCCGCGCGTCGGCCTGTTCTCGTCGTTCGTGATGGCCGTCGCCATCGCGTTCCTCGGCGGCCGGCCCGCCATGATCACGGCGGCCACGGGCGCCGTCGCCCTCGTCGTCGCGCCGGTCGTGCGCGACCACGGCCTCGACTACCTCATCGCCACGGTGATCCTCGGGGGCCTGCTGCAGATCGTCCTCGGCCTCCTCGGGGTCGCGAAGCTCATGCGCTTCATCCCGCGCAGCGTCATGGTCGGGTTCGTCAACGCGCTCGCGATCCTCATCTTCTCGGCGCAGATCCCGAACCTCGTGGGCGTGCCGTGGCTCGTCTACCCGCTGGTGGCCGTCGGCATCGCGATCATCGTGGTGATGCCGCGGATCACGAAGGTCGTCCCGGCGCCGCTCGTCGCGATCGTCGTGGTCACCGTCGCGGTGGTCGTCACCGCGCTCGCCGTGCCGACCGTGGGCGACGAGGGCGCCCTGCCCGACAGCCTGCCGACCCTCTTCATCCCGGACGTGCCGCTCACCTTCGACACCCTGCGGATCATCGCGCCGTACGCGCTGGCCCTCGCGCTCGTCGGGATCCTCGAGTCGCTCATGACGGCGAAGCTCGTCGACGACATCACCGACACCCCCTCGCGCAAGACGCGCGAGACGCTCGGCCAGGGCGGCGCCAACATCCTCTCGGGCCTGTTCGGCGGCATGGGCGGCTGCGCGATGATCGGCCAGACGATGATCAACGTGAAGGCCTCCGGCGCCCGCACCCGCATCTCCACGTTCCTCGCGGGCGTGTTCCTGCTGATCCTGGTGGTGGGCCTCGGGGACATCGTGGCGATCATCCCGATGGCCGCGCTCGTGGCCGTGATGATCATGGTCTCGGTCGGCACGTTCGACTGGCACAGCATCCGGCCGTCGACGCTGCGCCGCATGCCGGTCGGCGAGACGCTCGTGATGGTGCTGACGGTGATCGTCGTGGTCCTCACCGACAACCTCGCGATCGGCGTCATCATCGGCGTGATCGCCGCGATGATCGTCTTCGCCCGCCGCGTCGCCCACTTCGCCACGGTCGAGCGCACGGAGCGCACCGACGAGGACGGCGCCCCGATCGCGCACTACGCCGTGATCGGCGAGCTGTTCTTCGCCTCCAGCAACGACCTCACGACGCAGTTCGACTACGCGGGCGACCCGGAGCGCGTGGTCATCGACATGACCGGATCCCACGTGTGGGACGCCTCGACCGTCGCGGCGCTCGACGCCATCACGTACAAGTACGAGCGGCACGGCAAGCGCGCCGTCATCAGCGGGATGAACGACTCGTCCGCCGCCATGCACGGCCGCCTCGCGGGGGAGCTCGGCGCCGGGCACTGATCGGTCCCCGCGGTCGCGCTCGGCACGACGCACACGGTCGTGTCGGCATGGGCGGCTACACTCGCGGCGGCGATGGATCCCGCCCGAACGTCCCGTTCGAACCGCACCGCTTGCTGATGGTTCCTACCCCACCCGTATAGGTGGTCGTTCGCGGTGCCATCGGTCCCTGTCAGCGATCACCTGCGCATCGAAGCAGAGAGTAGACAGAGTGTTCACTGACACCAGCCAGGTCCTCGAATTCATCACGGACACCGACGTGAAGTTCCTCGACGTCCGGTTCACCGACCTCCCCGGGGTGCAGCAGCACCTCACGATCCCGGCATCGACGGTCGACGACGCGTTCTTCGCGGAGGGGATCGCCTTCGACGGCTCCTCCATCCGTGGTTTCGCGAGCATCCATGAGTCGGACATGCAGCTGATCCCGGACGTGACGACGGCGTACATCGACCCGTTCCGCATCGAGCGGACGTTGATCATGGTCTTCGACATCTACAACCCGCGCAATGGCGAGATCTACGCGCGTGATCCGCGTCAGGTGGCGAAGAAGGCGGAGAAGTTCCTCGCGGCGTCCGGGATCGCGGACACGGCGTTCTTCGCGCCGGAGGCGGAGTTCTACATCTTCGATGACGTCCGGTACGAGGTGAACCAGCACACGAGCTTCTACTCGGTGGATTCCGAGGAGGGTGCGTGGAACTCGGGTCGTGAGGAGGAGGGCGGCAACCTCGGGAACAAGACCCCGTACAAGGGCGGGTACTTCCCCGTGAGCCCGGTCGACAAGCAGGCCGATCTCCGTGATGACATCAGCCTGAAGCTGATCGATGCGGGTCTGATCCTGGAGCGTGCGCACCATGAGGTGGGTACCGGTGGGCAGGCGGAGATCAACTACCGGTTCGACACGATGGTGCACGCGGCGGATGACATCCTGAAGTTCAAGTACATCGTGAAGAACACGGCCGAGCAGTGGGGCAAGACGGCGACGTTCATGCCGAAGCCGCTGTTCGGGGACAACGGGTCGGGGATGCACACGCACCAGTCGCTGTGGAACGACGGGAAGCCGTTGTTCTACGACGAGGCCGGCTACGGCGGTCTGTCGGATGTCGCGCGGTGGTACATCGGCGGGATCCTCAAGCACGCGCCCGCGATCCTGGCGTTCACGAACCCGACGGTGAACTCGTACCACCGTCTCGTGCCGGGCTTCGAGGCGCCCGTCAACCTGGTGTATTCGGCGGGGAACCGGTCGGCGTCGATCCGGATCCCGATCACGGGCACGAACCCGAAGGCGAAGCGGATCGAGTTCCGGGCGCCGGATGCGTCGAGCAACCCGTATCTCGCGTTCGCGGCGCAGCTGATGGCCGGGATCGATGGGATCAAGAACCGCATCGAGCCGCACGAGCCGGTCGACAAGGACCTGTACGAGCTGCCGCCCGAGGAGGCGAAGGGCATCCCGCAGGTCCCCGCGTCGCTCGGTGCGGCGTTGGAGGCGCTCGAGGCGGACCATGAGTTCCTCACCGCGGGGAACGTGTTCACGCCGGATCTGATCGAGACGTGGATCGAGTACAAGCGCGAGATGGAGATCAAGCCCCTCGCGCAGCGCCCGCACCCGTTCGAGTTCGAGCTGTACTACGGCGTCTGATCGCCACCACGCCCCCGCGGCGTGATGCACGGGCCGTCCTCCACCAGGAGGGCGGCCCGTGCGTCGTTCCCGGGCGCCGCCGCCTCGCGTCGCGTCAGGACAGCCCGTACGGCAGGCCGGGGGAGGTCTCCTCGATCTCGGTGAGCCGGTCGTACTTCGCCACCCGCTCGCCGCGCGCCGGGGCGCCCGACTTGATCTGCCCGGTCCCCGTGCCCACCGCCATGTCGGCGATGAAGGCGTCGATCGTCTCGCCCGAGCGGTGCGAGACCATGCAGCGCATGCCCGCCGCGCGCGCCGCGTGGATCGCGTCGAACGTCTGGGAGACGGTGCCGATCTGGTTGGGCTTGATGAGGGCGGCGTTGGACAGCCCGTCGTACGCGCCGTCGCGGATGCGCGCGGGGTCGGTCACGTACAGGTCGTCGCCGACGATCTGGATCCGGTCGCCGAGCGCGGTCTGCATCGCCGCCCAGCCGCCGTGGTCGTCCTCGGAGAAGCCGTCCTCGATGCTGCGGACCGGGTACGCCTCGACCAGGCCGCGGTAGTAGCCCACCAGGCCGTCCCGGTCGAGGGTCCGGTCGGCGACCCGGTACGTGCCGCCGTCGAGCGCGAACTCGTTCGCCGCCGGGTCGAGCGCGATCGCGACCTGGTCGGCGCCGGGCTCGTACCCGGCCGCGCGGATGGCCGCGACGAGAAGGTCGAGCGCCTGCTCGGGCGAGGAGATCGCGGGCGCGAACCCGCCCTCGTCGCCGAGGCCGACCGACCCGAACCGCTCCCGCACGAGGGCGGCGAGGTGGTGGTACACGTCGGATCCGATGCGCACCGCGTCCGCCATGCTCCGGGCCGCGACGGGCGCGACCATGAACTCCTGGAAGTCGAGGTCGTTGGACGCGTGCGCGCCGCCGTTGAGCACGTTGAAGTGCGGCACGGGGAGGCGCGGGGTGCTGTCGGTGACGTCGGCGATCCACCGCCACAGCGGGGATCCCGCCGCGGACGCGAGGGCCCGGGCCATGGCGATGGAGGTGGCGACGACGCCGTTGGCGCCGAGGCGTCCGTAGCCGGGGGTGCCGTCGAGCCGGGCGAGCGCCTGGTCCACCTGCGTGATGGAGGTCCAGCACCGCGCCGTGAGCATCGGCGCGATCTCCGTGCGGACGAGATCCAGCGCCTGCGACACGTCGCGGCCGAGGTACGCGTCGCCGCCGTCGCGGAGCTCGCGGGCCTCGTGCGCGCCCGTGGACGCGCCCGCCGGGGCGTCGCCCGTGACGACGGTGCCGTCGAGGAGGGTGAGGTGGACCCGGACGGTGGGGTGGCCGCGCGAGTCGAGGATGCGGCTGGCACGGACCCCGGAGAGCGCGACCGGGTGCAGGGAGCGGGTCACGTACTCGCCCGGCCGCCGCGCGTCGTGGTGGGTGGTGCTGATGTAGTCGTTCATGGCTGGTCCTCCGGATGGTCGTTCGGGGTGATCGTGGGGTGGTGGTCGGCGGCTCGGCCGACGCTCAGCGCGGGTCGGCGCCGCGGCGCTGGGCGGCGGCGATGACGGCCTCCGCCTCCGCGCGCGACGCCCAGCCGGAGGTCGTCACGTGCTTCCCGTGCTCGATCTCCTTGTAGTGGGCGAAGAAGTGCGCGATCTCGTCGAGGGTCCAGGCGGGCACGTCGCCGACGTCCTGCATGTGCGCGAACCGCGGATCCCCCGCCGGCACGGTCAGGACCTTGTCGTCGCCGCCGTTCTCGTCGACCATGCGGAGCATGCCCACGGGACGGACCTCGATCACGACGCCGGGGAACGTGGGCCGCGGGAGCAGCACGAGGGCGTCGAGCGGGTCGCCGTCGTCGCCGAGGGTGCCGTCGATGCTCCCGTAGTCCTGGGGGAACACCATGCTGGTGAACACGGCGCGGTCGAGGCGGATGCGGCCGGTGGCGTGATCCACCTCGTACTTGTTGCCGCTGCCGCGCGGGATCTCGATGGTGATGTCGAACTGCATGTCGGGTCCTTCCGATGCGGGTGGGTGCGAGCCGGGTGCGGGGATCGGGCGGCTCATGCGGCGCCGTCCGTCGTGAGGGCGTCCGCCACGCCCTGGCTCGCCGGGTCGAGGTGCGCGCCGCCGCGCGGGAACGGCCGGCCGTCGGCGTCCAGCCGGTGGAGCACGGGCTGCGCGGCCGGGAGCTCGAGCCGCGCGAGCTCGGGCTCGGTGAGGTGGTCGATGCACAGGGCGAGCGCCCGGAGCGAGTCGCCGTGCCCGACCACGAGCACCGTCCGACCGCGCCGCAGCTCGGGCGCGATGCGGTCGTCGAGCACCGGCCGCACGCGGTGCACCACGTCCCCGAGCGACTCGGCGCGCGTGATCGCCGCCATCGGCAGGCCGCGGAGCGCCGGGCTCGCCCACAGCGCCACCCAGCTGCCGACGGGCATGCGGGGAGGGCGCGCGTCGAGGGATCCCCGCAGCGCGTCGACCCGGTCGTCGCCGAGCTCGCGACGGACGTCGTCCTGCCGCCGCCCGGTGAGCGCGCCGTGGTCGCGCTCGTTGAGCCGCCACAGCGCGTGCGTCGGCACGTCCCGGCCGAGCGCATCCGTGACGAGCTCGGCGGTGTGCGTCGCCCGCTGCAGCGTCGACGTGAGGACGAGGTCGGGCGCGATGCCCGCCCGGGCGAGCCGTGCGCCCGCGCGGGAGGCCTCGGCGGCGCCGGACGCCGTCAGCGGCACGTCGCGCAGGCCGGCGAACCGGCCCGCCGTGTCGCCGGCGCTCTGCCCGTGGCGCAGCAGGACGAGCAGGCCCGTCATGACGACGTCGCGGGGATCCGGGAAGGGTGGGGCATCGTGGTCCTCCTATCTCAGTGGGTGCGCGAGCACCGCTTCTGGATAGGGACCGTTGTCGACGGATGTCGAGGTTGGTTCCGGCAAGCCCCACTGCCGGGAATGACGATGCAGCCAGTATGCACCCGCGGATCCCGGGCACCGGTCGAGCACCGTGGATGCACAGCAGCTGCCCGGCCGGTCCCGCCCCGGCCCCGATACACCCGCCGACGCCGGGTGCTGCCGGACGTTGGACGACCGACCAACGAGCGCCTCGGACGCGTGCGGTCCGGCCTCTCCTGCCGCAGTCTCTTCCTCGTCAGCAACACCGACTCGTCAGCACCACCGACTCGTCGACACGACAGATCAATCCGACCCCCTATACGGAAGAGGACGAAATCATGAGCAAGCTGAAGTCGAAGACCACGAAGACCATCGCCGCGGCCACCCTGAGCGGAGCCCTGATCGCCGGGCTCAGCGGATTCGCCGCGGCCCCCGCCCAGGCGGCTGAGCCGGCGCCCGCCGCGTCCAGCGAGGTGAACAGCCCCATCACGGGCAGCGTCAACCTCGATCCCGTCGCCATCATCGCCGCGGTCAGCGCCGCGGTGAACGACCAGGGCGACCGCAACGGCGCCGTGCTCGCCGCGCTCGACGTGGGCTACTACAACGCGGGCAACCCCGACCGCCTCACCGTCGCGGTCGTCAACAAGAACCAGCCCATCGACGTCACCGGCGCGATCGTCGATGCGCAGCCCATCGACATCAAGGGCGGCAGCTACGTCATCTACTGGTTCGACGGACCCGGTCGCGTCACCAACAACGGCGACGGCGGCTTCCTGAACTGGGGCGTGCTCGGCAACCAGGTGAAGACGGACAACGTCATCAGCATCAACGGCGGCTGATCCCCTCGAGAGCGCTGCACCGCGACCGCCCCGTCATCCTCCTGAGATGGCGGGGCGGTCGTCCGTCGTGCCCGTGATGGCCCGGGGTCGCCGCACGCGCCGCGACCGGATCACGCCGCGCACGAACGCGACCGACACCAGCGCCGTGCGGTTCGGCGCGTTCCAGCTGCGCATCAGCCGGCCGAGGTGCCACGCGACGGCCTGTCTGCTGTAGGAGGTGGCGCGCGCGATCTCGTCGTTCGACATGCCGTACGCGGTGAGCGCGAGCATCCGCTCCTCCACGTCGTCGAGGTCGGGGGCGCGGGCCACGAGGTCGAGCTCGGGCTCCGGCTCGGGTTCCGCCGCCGGATCCGCGACGGCGGACCCGGGCACGGTCACGACGACGGGCACGGCGGCCGGCACCGCGGGCCGCGCGGCGTCCTCCGCGCGGTGCTGCGCCCACGCCTCCACCCAGCAGGTGCCGAGCTCGTGCGCCACGTGCGATGCCCGGGCCATCGCGACGATCAGCATCCCGTTCCGCTCCGCGACGGCCGCCTGCATCACGAGGGCGAAGACGCGCAGCGCGGGCAGCGCACCGCGGAGCGCGACGGAGAGGTCGACGTCCGGCTCGGCGGCGCTGCGCCGGGCGACGCCCCGCAGGTCCTCGAGGCAGGCCGCGGGGAGCGGGCGCCCGTGCTCGACGGACGAGAGCGCGGATCCCAGCACCAGCGGCACGATCTCCGCGTACCGGAGCCGCAGCCAGTCGCGTCCGGCGGGCCGCACCTCGTCGAGCGGGCACTGCAGCAGCAGCGCGTGGAACTCGTCGACGCGGGCGTCGAGCCGGAGCCCCAGCGGTTGTCCCGGGCGCAGGGCCCTCGCGTGCTCGGCACCCCGGACGTCGCTCATCGGATCCCCCCCCAGGAATGCGCGCGAGGCGACGACGATGCGTCCTCCCCCGATCACGAACGTCCCACAGTCCGCGCCCCGGCTCAAGGGCACGGACGTGAACGGGGCTCGCGCCGACCCGCTCGATATCGTGGGCCCACCCGCGTGACCCGCGCGGCAGCACGAGGAGGAGCCCCCATGAGCAGCTACGCCGTCACCGATCCGACCACCGGCGAGACCGTCGCCGAGCATCCGGAGATCACCGACCAGGAGCTGCAGGAGGCGATCGCCGCCGCCGAGGGCGCGTACCGCGGCTGGTCGCGTCGCACCACGATCGCCCAGCGCGCCGCGCTCGTCGCGCGCGTCGCCGAGCTGCACGTGGAGCGCCGGGACGAGCTCGCCCGGATCATCGTGCGCGAGATGGGCAAGCCGCTCGACCAGGCGCTCGGCGAGGTCGACTTCGCCGCCGACATCTACGCCTACTACGCCCGGAATGCCGAGGAGTTCCTCGCCGACGAGGCCATCGAGCTCGCCGACGGCACCGGATCCGCGTTCGTGCGCCGCTCGGGCCTCGGCGTGCTGCTGGGGATCATGCCGTGGAACTTCCCCTACTACCAGGTGGCCCGGTTCGCGGCGCCGGCCATCGTCACGGGCAACGCGATCCTGCTCAAGCACGCGCCGCAGTGCCCCGAGTCGGCCGCGGCGATCCAGCGCATGTACCGCGACGCGGCCGCCGAGCTCGGCGCCGACCCGGGCGTCTACGTGAGCGTGCTCGCGACGAACGCGCAGATCGAGGGCGTGATCGCCGACCCGCGCGTGCAGGGCGTCTCCGTCACGGGATCCGAGCGCGCGGGCGCCGCCGTCGCGGAGATCGCCGGCCGGCACCTCAAGAAGGTCGTGCTCGAGCTCGGCGGATCCGACCCCTTCATCCTCCTGTCGACCGACGACCTCGAAGCCGCCGTCACCGATGCCGTGAACGCGCGCCTCGACAACAACGGCCAGTCCTGCAACGGCGCCAAGCGCTTCCTCGTGATCGACCACCTCTACGACGAGTTCGCCGCCCGCTTCACGGCGGAGCTCACAGCGGCGCAGCCCGCGGATCCGATGGCCGACGGCACCCTGCTCGGCCCGCTCTCCTCGCGCGCCGCGACCCAGCGCCTCACGGAGCAGCTGGCCCGCGCCGTGGATCAGGGCGCCACCGTGCTCGCGAGCGGCGAGCCCGTCGGCAACCTCTTCCCGCCGGCCGTGCTCGCCGACGTGACGCCCGAGATGGACGCCTACCGCGAGGAGTTCTTCGGCCCGGTCGCCGCGCTCTACCGCGTGCGCTCGGAGGAGGAGGCGGTCGCGCTCGCGAACGACACCCCGTTCGGCCTCGGCTCGTACGTCTACACGACGGATCCGGAGCAGGCCATGCGGGTCGCCGACGGCATCGACGCGGGCATGGTCTGGGTCAACCTCGTGCTCGGCGACGCCGCCGAGCTGCCCTTCGGCGGGGTCAAGCGCTCGGGCTCGGGTCGCGAGCTCGGTCGCCACGCGGTCGACGAGTTCGCGAACCGGAAGCTGATCCGCATCGCGTGACGGCTGGCGCTGCCGGGCGGGCCGCGAGGGGGGCGCGCAGCCGTCCGTGAGGCGCGGCCCGCGAATACCCTGCACCCATGACGGATCCGCACGACACCGCCCTCCGCCCGCGATCCCGCGCCTGGCGACTCGGCTGGCTCAGCCTCATCGGGCCCGTGGGCGTCGTCGCGTCGATCGCGGCCGCGTACGGGGGCCTCCAGCCGCAGCTCCTGATCGGGGTGTTCCCGTTCTCGGCGGCGTCGATCGTCACGTTCGTGATCGGGATCGTGGGCGTCCGGAGGGGGATCGCGGATGCGCGGCGGCACCCGGCGGAGCGGCCGCGCCTCATCGGGGGCGGCATCGCGGTGGCCTCCCTCGGGCTGCTCGCCTCCGCGGTCGTCGTGCTCGTGATCGGCGGGATCCTCTTCGCGCTCTCGCAGTACCGCCCGTGATGACCAGCGGGCTGGCCGCCGGGCCCCGCCCGCTCAGGCGCCGTGCGTCGCCGACGGACCCCGGCGCACGGACACGGCGGCGGCCAGCCCCTCGGCGATGACGTCCACCGGATCCGGGAGGGCGCAGATCACGCGGGCGAGCTCCCGGCTCCGCGCGCGGTAGGACGGCGTGGTCAGGACGTCGCGCACGGCACGCCGGATGGCCCGCGGCCGTGGGGTGCCCGTCCGCAGGTCCTTCCCGCACCCGGCCCAGGCGACGCGGGCCGCGACCTCGGGCTTGTCCTCCGTGGATCCCGCGACCACCAGCGGGAGCCCGTGCGCGAGCGCCCGCTGCACGCCGCCGAATCCGCCGTTCGTCACGACCGCGTCGCAGAGCGGCAGGAGCAGGTCGTGGGGGACGAACACCGCCACGCGCGCGTTGGCGGGGAGGGGGCCGCCGAACGCGCGCTCCAGCTCCTCGACCGGGCGCCCGCCCGTGGTCGCGACGACGAGCACGTCCTCGTCCGCGAGGGCGCGGAGCGTCGGGGCGATGAGCCGTCCGGGATCCGCGTTGTCGATGGTGCCCTGGGTCACGTGCACGACCGGGCGGCCGTCCTGCAGGTCGGACCACCAGTCGGGAAGCGATGCGTCGTGCGTGCTGCCCATCGCATCCCGCAGGGGGCCCACGAAGCGCACCGTGTCGGGCAGCTCGCGGCGCGGGTACTCGAGGTCGGCGACGCTCAGCTGGAAGAGGCCGTCGAAGCAGAGGTACGCGAAGTCGAAGGTGTCCGTCCGGGCGGGCGGCGCGCCGATCTCGGCCAGCACGACGTCGACCGCCTGACGGAGCGGGCGCGTGAGACCCGGGCGGATGGCCGCCGTCAGCGCCCGGTCCCTGAGGTGGCCGAGCGGGCCGCGGCCGGGCGGGAGGGCCGCGCCGAACGGCGCCGCGTCGACGCTCGTGAGCGTCACGGGCGTGGTCGCCAGCCCCAGGACGGGGAGGCGGTCGGCGCGCGGCAGGGCCACATAGGGCGCGATCCCGGTGAATGCCGCCTCGGCGAGCACCGCGTCGAAGCGGCCCCGTTCCAGGAGCTCGCGGAGCGCGCGGTGCTGGCCCGGGATCACCCGCACGAACATGGCGATCATCCCCTTCCGGATCGCGGCGACGCCGCGCGCGGCGTTGGCCTCGCCGAGCAGGCCGTCGAGCTGGGCGTCGTCGAAGTCGACGTCCGCGGGCAGCGCGGCGAAGGCGAGCCCGGCGTCGGTGACCAGCCCGCGGTACTTCGCGCCCGTGAGCAGCGTGACGTCGGCGCCGCGGGAGACGAGGCCCCGGCCGACGGCGACGAGCGGCGTCACGTGGCCGTAGATGGGCGGCGCGCAGAGGAGATAGGAGGGCATGGCGGGGCTTCCGTTCGAAGGCGATGCGGGCCGGTCGGCGGCGCGTCGCCGGGGCGGGGAGGTGAGCGGGATCGCGTCTCAGGTGCAGGCGGCGAGGACGGGCTCGGGCTCGAGCGGATCCGCGAGCAGGAGCCGATGCAGCCCGACCGTCCCCGACACGAGGGACGTGCAGACGACGAGGGCGGCCACGCAGCCTGCTCCGAGGGCGGTGACCGCGCAGACGAGGGGCAGCCGGCGGTGCAGGGGACGACGCATGCGGGGACTCCTCGATCGGGTGCGCGGGGAGCCCGCGGTCAGGTGGTGCACGGTAGCGAGCGGTCCCTGGAGGTCAGCGGATCTGTCCACACGGAGCGCACCGCGACGTGACCGGGAGGCCGCGCGTGTCGCCGTGTGACGCGCGCGCTCGCGGCCGCGGCACCGTGGGCGTCACCATGGCCGCCATGGTGGAGGTCACGACGGCGCCGATCGAGCAGATCCGCGGCCAGCGCACGAGCATCAAGTGGACGCGGTTCCCCGCGGACGTGCTGCCCCTGTTCGTGGCCGAGATGGACTTCGCGATCGCCGAGCCCGTCGTCGAGGAGCTGGTGCGGCGCGTGCGCGCGTCCGACGTCGGCTACCTCGACGGGCCCGGGCCGCTCGCGCCCGCCTTCGCCCGGTTCGCCCGCGAGCGGTGGGGCTGGATCGTCGACGAGTCCCGCGTGCGCATCGCCACCGACGTGAGCGTCGGCATCGTCGAGACCCTGCGGCTCGCGGTGCCGCGCGGCGGCCGCGTGGTCGTCACGCCGCCCGTGTACCCGCCGTTCTTCGAGCTGGTGGAGGAGGCGGGCGCGCGCGTCGAGGAGGTGCCGCTCCTGGTGGCCGACGGCCGCGCCTCCCTCGACCTCGCGGGGCTCGAGCGCGCGTTCGCGTCGGGGGTCGACGCGTTCCTCCTCTGCAACCCGCACAACCCGATGGGGCTCGTGCACGACGCGGTGACCCTCGCGGCCGTCGCGCGTCTCGCCGCCCGCCACGACGTGCTCGTGATCAGCGACGAGGTGCACGCGCCGCTCACGCTGCCGGGCGCGACCTTCACGCCGTTCGCGCCGCTGGCCGAGTCGCTCGGCGCGAGCTCGGTGTGCGTCACCTCGGCGAGCAAGGGCTGGAACCTCGCGGGCGCCAAGTGCTCGCTCGTCATCGCGGGGGATCCGCGCACCCACGCCCTCCTCGCCGGCCTCGTCGAGGAGGTGGCGTGTCGCACGAGCATCCTCGGGCTGCACGCGAACGTCGTCGCGTTCTCCTGTACCGACTGGCTCGACGATGCCATCGCCCGAATCGTCGCGAACGACCGCCTCCTCGCCTCCCTCCTCGCCGAGCACCTGCCCGGCGTCGTCCACCACCGCCCCGCCGCCGGCTACCTCGCCTGGCTCGACCTCCGCCCGCTCGGCCTCGGCGCCGATCCCGCCGCGGTGCTGCTCGAGCGGGCTCGAGTCGCCCTCAACGCCGGCCACCGCTACGGCACCGGGGGCGCCGGCCACGCGCGCCTCAACCTCGCCTGCGATCCCGACGTGCTGCGGGAGGCCGTGCGGCGGATCGCGGCCGCCGTCGGATCCGCCGCATCCACCCGCACCCCCGCCCGCGTCCCGACCCGCGCCGTCACCCACCGAGGAGCACCCGCATGACCGACCGCATCCTGACCACGCACGCCGGCAGCCTCCCGCGCACGCCCGAGCTGACCCGCCTGCTCGTCGCCCGCGACCAGCGGCGCGCGTTCGACGTGGACGAGCTCGCCGAGGTCACCGCCTCCGCCGTCGCCGACACCGTGCGCCGGCAGCTCGAGACCGGCCTCGACATCGTCAACGACGGCGAGGTGCCGCGCGTCGGCTTCTCGACCTACGTGCTCGAGCGCATCGACGGGTTCGGCGGAGCCGGTCACCGGAAGCCCACGCTCGACTCGATCAAGTTCCCCGAGTACGCCGCGTTCCAGGCGAAGCAGATCGTGGAGGGGGCGGACGTGGCGCGAGTCTGGGATCCGCCGGTCGCCCAGGGCCTCCTCGAGTACGACCCCGCGCTCGCCGGGATCACGGAGGACCTCGACGGTTTCGACCGCGAGCTCGCCGTGCAGGCCGGACGCGGCCTCGCGCCCGTCGGCACGTTCTTCTCCGCGGCGACCCCGGGGATCGTCTCGACGACCCTGCTGCTCGACGCCGCGAACCCGCACTACGGCGACGACCGCGCCTACGTCTTCGCGCTCGCCGACCAGCTCAAGCTCGAGTACGACGCCATCGTCGCGCGCGGCCACACGCTCCAGCTCGACGCGCCCGACCTCGCGATGGAGCGGGTGATCCAGTTCGGCGACGCCACCCTCGAGGAGTTCCTGGCGGCGGTCGACCTGCACGTGGACGCGCTGAACCACGCGATCCGCGACATCCCGCGGGAGAAGGTGCGCCTCCACGTGTGCTGGGGCAACTGGCAGGGCCCGCACCAGGACGACGTGCCCGTCGACGTGCTCCTCCCGCACCTGTACCGGGCCAACGTGGGCGCGTTCAGCATCCCGCTCGGCAACCCCGCGCACCAGCACGAGGCGCCGTCGTTCCGCGCGCACCCGCTGCCCGAGGGCGCGGTGCTCATCCCGGGCGTGGTGGACGTGACCACCAACTACCTGGAGCACCCGCAGGTGATCGCCAACCGGATCCTCGAGGTCATCGACGCCGTGGGCGACCCGACCCGCGTGATCGCCGGCACCGACTGCGGCCTCTCGACCTTCGCGAGCTACGAGTTCGTCGCCACCGACGTGGCGTGGGCGAAGCTCGGCGCGCTCGTCGAGGGCGCGGCCATCGCCTCGCGTCGGGCGTTCGGCGAGTGAGCGTGCTCGACGGGATCCGCGCCGCCGCGCCTGTCGACGGAGCCCGGGCCGACACCGCCCCGACCGACACCGCCCCGACCGACACCGCCCCGACCGCCGCCGGCTTCACCACGCGCCAGGTCCACGCCGGATCCGCGATCGACGGCGACCACGGCGCCCGCGTCTCGCCCGTGCACCTCAGCGCCGGCTTCGTCTTCGACAGCTTCGCCGAGGCCCGCGACCGCTTCGCCGGGGTCGACGAGGGCTACCTCTACACGCGCAACGGCAACCCGACCACCGACGAGGTCGAGAAGCGCCTCGCCGAGCTCGAGGGCGGCACCGAGGCGATCCTCCTCGCGAGCGGCCAGGCGGCGACCACGACGGCGCTGCTCTCGATCCTCCAGGCCGGCGACCGGATCCTCTCCTCGAGCAGCATCTACGAGGGCAACCGCGGCCTCTTCCGCCAGAACCTCGGCCGGCTCGGCATCGGCGTCGACTTCGTGGACGACCACCGCGACCTCGACGAGTGGGAGCGCCGGATCACCCCGGAGACGCGCGTGCTGTTCGGCGAGCCCATCCCGAACCCCAAGAACGACCTGCTCGACCTCGCCGGCATCGCCTACGTCGCGCACCGCCACGGCCTGCCGTTCGTGGTCGACGACACGCTCGCGACCCCGTACCTGCTGCGGCCGATCGAGCACGGCGCCGACGTCGTCGTGCACTCGACGAGCAAGTTCCTCGCGGGCCACGGCTCGGTGCTCGGCGGCGTGGTGGTGGACGGCGGATCCTTCGACTGGGCCGCCCGGCCCGACCTCTTCCCGCACCTCAACCAGCCCGAGCGCTCGTTCGGCGGCGCGAGCTGGGCCGACCGCTTCGGCCGTGGCGCGCTCGCCGCGTACGCCCGCGAGATCGTGGCCTCCCGCTTCGGCCCGACGCCCGCGCCCTTCAGCTCGTTCCTGCTGCGGCAGGGGATCGAGACGCTGTCGCTGCGGGTCGAGCGCCACTCCGCCAACGCGCTCGCGGTGGCGCGCTTCCTCGAGCGGCGGCCCGAGGTGTCGTCGGTCGACTACGCGGGGCTCGAGTCGAGCCCGTCGCACGACCTGGCGCTCAAGTACCTGCCCGACGGCCAGGGATCCGTGTTCTCGTTCACGCTCGCGGGCGGCGAGCCAGCAGCCGAGGCGTTCACCGACGCGGTGCGGCTGTTCAGCCGCATGACGCACCTCGGCGACGTGCGCTCGCTCGTGCTGCACCCGGCGTCCACCACGCACGCCGGCCGCACGCCCGAGGAGCGCGACGCCGCGGGGATCTGGCCGGGCCTCCTGCGCGTGTCCATCGGCATCGAGGACATCGCCGACATCCTCCGGGACCTCGAGCGCGGCCTCGATGCCGCGCGCGCGATCGGATCCTGACGGTGGCCCGCCGCCAGCACCTCGGCTGGTTCCTCTCCCGCGGCTTCGGCCCGCAGGGCTGGGGCCACCCGTACCGCGAGTGGAACCACGACTGGACCCGGCCCGACCTCTACCAGCAGTCCGCGCGCGAGCTGGAGCAGGCCGGTTTCGAGCTCGTCGTGATGGAGGACGCCGTCTCCCTCGGCTCGCCCGAGACGCTCGACCTCCGGGTGCGCGGCGCGTACGGCGGCCCCAAGCACGACCCGCTGCTGCTCGCGCCGTGGCTCTTCGCCGCGACCTCGCGCATCGGACTCGTGCCGACCATCAACGCCGGGATCACGCCGCCGTACCTCGCGGCCCGGCAGGCGCAGACGCTGCAGCACATGAGCGCGGGCCGGTTCGGGATCAACCTCGTCACCGACGTCGGCAGCGCCCGGCACGTGGGCCTCGAACCGCTCTCGCACGACGGCGCGTACGACCGCGCCGACGAGTGGATGGAGGTGGTCCGCCGCCTCTGGCACAGCTGGGACGGCGGCGCGCTCGTCGAGGATGCGGCCACCGACCGCTTCGCCGACGGATCCCTGCTCGACGCGTTCCAGCACCGCGGCGCCCACTTCTCCGTCGACGGGCCGCTCAACGCCGTGCCCTCCGCGTTCGGCGACCCCGTGATCGTCTCGCCCGGCGGATCCCCGCGCGGCCTCTCCTTCGCCGGCACGCAGTCCGACGTGCAGCTCGGCCTCGCCCCGCTGGAGCCCGCGAAGCTGCTGGCGTACCGCGCGAAGGTGCTCGACGCGGCGGCCGCCCACGGCCGCGGGCCCGGCGACATCCGGATCCTCTTCGTCGTGAAGCCCGAGATCGTGGCGAGCGCGGAGGAGGCCCGCCGGGTCGTGGATGCGTCGCGCCACCCGACCGACGCGCAGCTGCGGGCGATCGCGCTCGGCTGGTCGAGCGACCTGGAGACCGATCTCACGGGCCTCGACCTCGACCGCCCGGTGGACCGCGGCGTCTTCGGCGAGCACGTCTCGCACGGCACCATCGCGGGCCTCTACGGCGGCACCGAGGACGCGCCCCTCCGCGAGCTGCTCACCCGCAAGGCGCGCAAGGGCCTCGTGTCCGAGCGCACCGGGTTCGTCGGCACGGCCGAGGCGTTCGCCGACTTCGTCGAGGAGCTGGGCGACGACGCCGACAACGACGGCCTGCTCCTCTCGGGCGACCTGCACCCGGTCACGCTCCACCGCATGCTCGACGACCTCGTGCCCGTGCTCCGCCGCCGCGGGATCCTCCGCGACGAGCTCACGCCGGGCGGGCTGCGGGCGAACCTGTTCGGGTGAGGCGCGACAAGCGCGCTCCGAGCCGGTCGGCATCACCTCTGACGCGCTCAGAGTTGATCTGCGCGCCCGTCGCGTCTCAGGCCGCGCCGGTCCCCGCGATCTCGCGCAGCCGCCGGCGGACCGCGGCGTAGGACGCGACGAGGGTCGCGTCGAGGCCGGCCGTGCGCGCATCCGCCCACTCGTCGAAGGCCGCGCGCACCGCGACGCCCGCGAACTCGGTCACGAGCCGGGCCTCCTGGGCGGTGATGCGGCCGCCGAACGCCGTCGTCATCCGCTCGGCCAGCTCCCACGAGCGCGTCGCGTCGAGGGAGACCGCCGTCGACCGCAGCTGCGGCTCGGCGGCCATGAGCCGGCGCACGCGCAGCTGCTGGTGGGCGATGGCGGAGAGGTCGCCGTCGAGGGTCGCGAGCACGCGCTCGTAGACCGCCTCGAGCTGGGGGAGGGGTGCGGATCCACGGTCGACGTCGGCCAGCCACGCGTCGAGCGGCGCGTCGAACACGGGGTGGAGCGTGAGGACCGACTCCTCCTTGCTCGGGAAGTAGCGGAAGCACGTGCGGTCGGAGACGCCCGCGGCCTGCGCGATGTCGTGGATGGTGGTGGCCGCCATGCCGCGCTGCTCGAACAGCGCGAGCGCCGCCTCGCTGATCTCGGTGGTCGTCGCCATGCGCCGCCGCTCGCGGAGGCCGGTCGTGCCGGCCGCCGGGAGGCTCGCGCCTGCGCTCTCGCCGTCCGCCGTCTCGCTCACCGTGCTCATGCCCTCGTCCGCCCTCCGCGGATCCGACCTGCCGGATCCGTCGTTCGTGTCATAGACTGCCACATGGTCCGAGTCTGACATCTGGATCGTCCCCCGCTCCGCAGCGTCGCGTGCGCCCCGCCATCCACTCCCCGGAGACACCCCATGACCACGCCGCCTTCCGCCGACACCCGGCGCGAGACACTCCCCACCGCGAGCCGCGCCGCCTCCGACCGCGCCGTCGCCCCCGAGGACGAGCGCCTCCCACAGGGCGCCCCGCTCGTCATCGGCCTGCTCGTGGTCGCCGCGTTCGTCGTCATCCTCAACGAGACGATCATGAGCGTGGCGCTGCCGAGCCTCATGGCCGACCTCGACATCACGACCGCCACCGCGCAGTGGCTCACCACCGGCTTCATGCTGACGATGGCCGTCGTGATCCCCGCGACCGGCTTCATCCTGCAGCGCTTCTCCACGCGCCAGGTGTTCGGCGCCGCCATGACGCTGTTCTCCCTCGGCACGCTCGTCGCCGCGATCGCGCCCGGCTTCGGCGTGCTGCTCCTCGGCCGCATCGTGCAGGCCAGCGGCACGGCGATCATGATGCCGCTGCTGTTCACGACCGTCCTCAACCTCGTGCCCGCCGCGCGCCGCGGCCGCCTCATGGGCGTCATCTCCATCGTCATCGCAGTCGCCCCGGCGATCGGCCCGACGGTCTCTGGCCTCATCCTCAGCTCGCTGTCCTGGCGCTGGATGTTCTGGATCGTGCTGCCCATCGCGCTCATCGCGCTCGCGCTCGGCCTCTGGAAGATCACGAACCTCACGACGCCGCGGAAGCTGCCGTTCGACATCCTCTCCGTCGTGCTCTCGACGCTCGCGTTCGGCGGCCTGATCTTCGGCCTCTCCAGCCTGGGCGAGTCCGCCGAGGGCGACGCGCCGCTGCCGCTCTGGATCCCCATCACGGTCGGCGTGCTCGCGCTCGCCGCGTTCATCACCCGCCAGATCGCGCTGCAGCGCGAGGACCGCGCCCTCATGGACCTGCGCACCTTCCGCAGCCGTCCGTTCGTGGTCGCGATCATCATGGTGAGCGTCAGCATGATGGCGCTGTTCGGCAGCCTCATCGTCCTGCCGCTCTACCTGCAGAACGTGCTGGAGCTCGGCACGCTCGAGACCGGCCTGCTGCTGCTCCCCGGCGGCGCGCTGATGGCGATCCTGTCGCCCATCGTCGGCCGGCTCTTCGACCGCGTCGGGCCGCGCCCGCTCGTGATCCCCGGCGCCATCGTCGTGAGCATCGCCCTCTGGGGCATGACCACGATGCTGCACGAGGGCACGTCGATCGGCTGGGTCATCGCGGTGCACCTGGTGCTCAACGCCGGCCTCGCGTTCATGTTCACGCCGCTGCTGACCTCGGCGCTCGGATCCCTGCCGCCGCGCCTCTACTCGCACGGCAGCGCGACCGTCTCGACGATGCAGCAGCTCGCGGGCGCGGCGGGCACGGCGCTGTTCGTCACGGTGCTCACGACCACGACGGTCGCGGGCCTCGCCGACGGGCAGTCGGAGGTGACGGCCACCGCGGCCGGCGTGCAGGCGGCCTTCATGATCGGCGGGTTCATCTCGCTCGCCGCCATCGTCGCGTCGTTCTTCGTGCGTCGCCCGGCCGAGCCCGTCCCCGAGGGCGTCGCGGCGCACTAGCGGCCAGGCTCCGGCGTGGGCCGCCGCCCGCGGCCCGCGGCGGATGGACGCATCGCAGCATCCATCCTGCGTGATGCAAAGCGCTTCTGCTTATGGCGTGCTTGATCTAAGTTGATGGCATGCCGCCCACGCCTCCTCCTGTCTCGCGAGCGATGCGCACCGTCGGGCGCAACCTCGCCACGCAACGGAAGCTGCTGGGTCTGACGGCGAAGATGGTCGCGGAGCGCGCCGGGACGACGCCGCAGACCATCAGCAAGCTCGAGAACGGCCAAGGGACCAGCCTCGAGATCACGCTCCGGGTCCTGCGCGTCCTGGGACTCATGGACGCCGTCGTCGTCGCCACCGATCCGTTCGAGACCGAGCGAGGCCGACTGATGGCCGATGAGAAGCTGCCGGAACGGGTCCGGGTGAGCAAGCGTGGCTGACGTGTACGAGGTCACCACGGTGCTCGGCCGCGAAGAGGTGCGCGCGGGCCGGATCTACCGCACGAGGACCTCCGGGTCGTTCGAGTACGACTCGGACTACCTGCGGCGAAGGGACGCATTCGCGCTGTCGCCCGCCCTGGGTCTGTTCCCCGGTGCCCAGGCGCTCTCTCCCATCAACCCCTTCAGCGACTCGGCGCCGGACACCTGGGGTCGGAAGGTGCAGAACCGCGCAGCCGGCCGCGCCCTCGATGAGCTCACGCTGATGTTCGGCGTCAATGACGAGGGGCGACAGGGGGCGACCCGCTTCTGGGAGGGCGGTGTCGCGATGGCGCCAGGCGCCGGGGTCCCCGTGGAAGCAGACCTGTCCCAGATCATCCATGTCGCCGACCAGATCGAGCGTGGCGCGACGGAGATCGACGACGCCGCGGTCCGGCGCCTCTTCCGAGCGACCGGCTCGCTGGGTGGTGCCCGTCCCAAGGCGAACGTGAGGATCGGCGCCGACCTGTGGCTGGCGAAGTTCCCCAAGCCCATCGGCGACGAATGGGACGTGATGGCGTGGGAAGCGGCGACGCTCGACGTGATGGGCGAGGTGGGCATCGACGTGCCGCAGCACATCACGAAGACGATCACGGTGGAGGGGACTCGACGCACCGTGCTGTTCCTGAGGCGCTTCGACCGCACCGCCGACGGCGTCCGAGTCCCGTACATCTCGGCGATGACCGCTCTCGAGGCGACGGATGGCGACGGAGGGGACTGGGTCGACCTGGTCGACTTCGCTCGATCGGCCGGCGCCGACACGACCGAGCTGTGGCGGAGGTCCGTCTTCGGTGCGCTCATCGGGAACCTCGACGACCATCTGCGCAATCACGGCTTCCTCCGTGAGGGGACAGCCTGGGCCCTCGCTCCCGCGTTCGACGTGAACCCGGAGCCGCTCGGCAACGGTGACTCGCACCAGTTGGCGCTCCTCGGCGATCGCGAGACGAGCCTCGATTCCTTCACCGCCGTGGACGCGCTCGACCTGTTCGGTGTCCGTCCGTCACCCGCACGCGATCTCCTCGAGCGGCTGCGGTCGGCGCTGCCGCGGCTTCCGCGACGAGCTGCCGCCCATGGCGCGGACGCTCTCACGATCGAGACGATGCGTTCCCGAGTCGATGCCGCGGTCGCGGCCGTGGATCAGGGCCTCGAGAAGTCGGGCCGATGACGCTGTCCCCTCTTGCGGCTAATTGTGTTAGCTTCTAGCTAAGACGATTAGCTGCCCGGGAGGACACGATGAGCGACACCATGGAGATCGGCGCGGAGACCCTCGCCTACGACCTGATCGGCGACGGCCCGCTCGTCGTGCTCGCCCACGGCATGGGAGACAGCCGCCGCTCGTACCGCTTCCTCGTGCCGCAGCTCGTGGCCGCCGGCTACCGGGTCGCGAACGTCGACATCCGCGGCTGCGGCGAGTCCAGCACCGGCTGGACCGGCTACAGCCGCACCGACATCGCGGGCGACCTCGTCGCCCTCGTCCGGCACCTCGGCGGCCCGGCCGTCGTCGTCGGCCAGTCGATCAGCGGCGGCGCGGCCACCATCGCGGCGGCCGACGCCCCCGATGTCATCTCGGGCGTCGTCGAGCTCGCGCCCTTCACGCGCGCGCAGTCGGCGGACCTCGGCGGCCTCCTCCGCGCCAAGGCCCACCGGGCGGCGACCGTGCAGCTCGCCCGCGTCCTCCTCAGCGGCAGCCTCGCCGGCTGGATGAAGTACCTCGACCTCGCGTTCCCCGCCAAGCCCGCCGACTGGGCTGCCGAGAGCGCCCGCATCCGCACGACCCTCGGGCGACCGGAGCGCATGGCCGTGCTGCGGGCGATGGCGAAGACGAGCCCGGCGGACGCGGGCGCGCGGCTCGCCGACGTCCGGTGCCCCGTGCTCGTGATCGAGGGCGGCGCGGATCCCGACTGGGCCGACCCGCGGGCCGAGGGCGAGCGGATCCTCCAGGATCTGCCCGACGGCCTCGGCGAGCTCGCCGTCATCGACGGCGCCGGGCACTACCCGCACGCCGAGACGCCGGACCGGGCGCTGGCCCTGCTCCTGCCGTTCCTCGGCCGCACGCTCGCCGCGACGACCCCGGGCGCCCGTGCCTAGGGCCGGGCTCGACGCCGCCACGGTCACCGAGGCGGGCGCCGCGCTCGCCGACGAGATCGGCCTCGCGGGCCTCAGCATGGGCGCGGTCGCCGAGCGGCTCGGGGTCAAGACGCCGTCGCTCTACAAGCACGTCGCCTCCCTCGCGGATCTCCAGCATCGGATCGCCGTGCTCGCCACCGCCGAGGCGGGCGACGCGATGCGCGACGCGACCCAGGGCCGATCCGGCCAGGAGGCGCTGACCGGCGCGGCGCACGCCCTGCGCGACTACGTGACCTCGCACCCGGGGCGCTACGCGGCGACGGTCGGCGCGCGGTCGACGGGCGACGGGGATCCGCTCGACCCGGCGCGCGCCCGCGCCCTCGACGCGCTCTCCGCCGTGCTGCACGGCTACCGGCTGGGCGAGGCCGACCGGATCCACGCGCTGCGCATGCTGCGGAGCGTGCTGCACGGCTTCGCGACCCTGGAGGTCGCCGACGACTTCCAGATGGCGACCGACATCGACGTGAGCTTCGGCTGGATCGTCGCGTTCCTCGACGGCGGCCTCCGGGCGACGGCCGGCGGCGGGCGCGCATCGTGAGCGGCGTGCGCTCGCGGGCCGTCCCGTCGGCGCGGCCCGGCACGCGGTCCGGCGCGCGGCCGCCCGGGCACGACACCCTCGCCGGCGGCCTGCGGTTCCTCGCCGAGCTGGTCGCGTGGGTCGCGACCCCGTGGGCGCTGTGGCCGCACTCGATCCCGCTCGCCATCGGCGCGGTCGTGCTGCTGATCGGCCTGCCCGCGATCTTCAGCACCCCCGGCGACCGGCCGGGCGGCGACGGCCCGGTCGCGGCGCCCGGCATCGTGACGATCCTGCTCGTGCTGCTGCAGCTGGTCGCGGCGTCGCTCGCGGCGTGGGCGATCTGGCCGACGTGGATCGCCGTGGCCGTGACGGTGCTGTGCCTCGCGGTGGTGGTCACGGAGCAGCCGCGCTGGCGGGCGCTGACGCGGCGGGGCTAGCGCGCCACGGCCTCCGGGCGACGCCACCGCCGGAGGAGCGTGGGCGCGGTGGTCAGCACGAGGATCGCGAACAGGGTCTGGTCCACCACGCCCCACACCGAGAGGCCGCCGATCGTCGCGAACACCGTCCAGTTGACCGCGATGTCGGCGACGATCACGGCGATGCCGAGCGCGACCCCGGTGCGGCGCCGTCGGGCTAGCAGGGCGATGACGAGCGGATCCAGCACCGTGAGCGACAGCCAGAAGGCGCGGAGCGCGAGCGGGAAGCCGGCGTAGACATCCGCCCCGCCGATCACGATGTCGAGGACGTGGGTGGTGGTGCCGATGCCGAAGCCCGCGATCCAGAGGGCGCGGATCACCCGCGGCGCGCGTTCCGGGTCGGGGCGGCGCACGTCGACGCCCTCAGTCCCAGCTCGCCGAGCCCGGCGGGACCGCCGCCCGGGTGCCGCCGCGCCAGCGCGCGATGGACTGCTCCACGTACTCGCCCACGAGGGCGGGCAGGTCGAGCGCCGGGTTGTGGATCCACTGGATCTCGAGCCCGTCGAGGATCGCGAGGAAGCACGCGGCCTCGTAGTCGAGGGTCGCGTCGTCCATCGGCGGCACCTGGCCGAGCGCGACGGCCTCGCCGATGCGGCGGCGAATCTGCGCGATAGTGCGCGCGTACCGGCCGCGCATGTACTCGTGGGCCGGATGCGTGGCGTCGCTCGTCTCGGTCGCGAAGGTCAGGTACAGCTCGAGGAAGCCGCGGTGCTCCACGTGGTACCGCATCAGGTCGACGAAGGCGCGGATCGCGGGCAGGCCCGGGGCGGCCTCGGCGACGAACGGCTGCTGCCGGTCCCACTGCCGGAGCACCTCCGTCAGCAGCTCCTCCTTGCGGAAGTAGCGGAGCACGGCCGCGGGCGAGACGCCCACCTCGTCGGCGATCTCCTTGATGGTGGCGGCGCCGTAGCCGCGAACACCGAACACGCGGACGGCTGCCGCGATGATCTCCGCACGCCGCCGGACGCCCGTCGAGTAGAGGCCGCGGGACGGCGATCCCGCGGCGGCGGCAGCGCCTGCCGAGGCCTCCGGATCCCCGTCATCACGCGGAAAGTTTTCCACCGAGGCGGCGGATGCGCGTCGCTTCGGGGCCGCGCTTCTCGACTCGGTCACGATGCCGATTCTCCCTCTTGTGCCTCCATGGACCCCGACGTACAGTGACTCAACCGTAAACGAAGCGTCAGTTTTCGTGCCACGGTGACCATTGCTAGGGACGAGGGCGTCGTGGGCGAAGAGGTGTTCGGTGTGGGCCTCATTGGGGCCGGACCGGTCGGGCAGGCCATCCACCTGCCGACCCTGGCGCGCATGGCGGACCGGTTCCTGGTCGTCCACGTGATGGACGTCGACGCGGACGTCGCCGAGCGCGTCGCCGCCCGCGTGGGAGCCCGCCACTCGACCGACGCGGACGCGCTCATCCAGGATCCCGCCGTCGATGTGGTCGTCATCGGCAGCCCGAACCGCTTCCACGCCGAGCAGGTCATCGCCGCGTGCCGCGCCGGCAAGCGCGCCGTGCTCTGCGAGAAGCCGCTCGCCGTCTCCGCCGAGGAGGGCCGGGCCATCGCCCGCGCGTCCGCCGAGCACGGCGTGCCCGTGATCGTCGGCACGATGCACGCGTTCGACCCCGCGTGGATCGCCGCGGCCGACGCCTGGGACGCCTCCGGCCGCGCGCCGCACACCGTCCGCATCTCGGCCGTCATCCCGCCGAACCCCGACTCCGAGGACTCCGCCACCGAGATCGTCGGCCGCCCCGCACCGCGCATCGCGGGCGAGCCGGACCTCGAGGCGCAGGCGCTCGCGGTCACCGGCGGCGTGCTCGGCCTCGCGATCCACGACCTCCCGCTCGCGCGCCGCCTCCTGCCCGACGCCCGCCCGCGCGTGCTCAGCGCGCGCGCCCTCCGGCCGTGGGGCTACGAGATCGTCGCGATGGTGGGCGAGAGCGTGCTCGAGATCCACGGCATCGGCGGCGCATCGTGGGATCCCGAGTGGACGCTCGACGCCGTCGCGCGTGACCGCTCCCTCCACCTCGACTTCTCGCTCTCCTACGTGCACGCCGGATCCAGCACCGCCACCCTCACGGACGTCCGCGGCACCACCGGCTGGGGCCCGTACGCGGACAACGGCTACATGGGGGAGTGGGAGCACGTGCACGACGTGATCACGGGCCGGACCGCGCCGGTGCCGATGGAGGTGCAGCTCGCCGACCTCGACCTGGCGACCGACATCGCGGAGCAGTGCGCGGCGATCATCCGCGCGGGCGGCGTCGTCCCCGCGGCGACCGAGGGCGGATCCGACGCACACGCCACCCGGACGGAGGTCGCGGCATGACCGCCCTCACCCTCCGCATCGATCCCGCGGCCTCGGCGACCCACGCGCACGCGGCCGTCGCGACCCTCGCCTCGCTGCCCGAGTCCTTCCGCCGCACCGACGACGCGGGCGACGTGGTCGTGGTCGCGGGCGACGCCGGCTGGGCCGGCCGCGCGACGGACGCCGCCCGATCGGGTGCCCGCGCCCTCCTCGTGCTCGATCCCGGTCCGGTGGCCGACGCCGACCTCGCCGACCTCGCTGCCGCGGGCGTCCCCGTGGTGCTCGACGTGCCGTGGCGGCACGACGAGGCCGTGCGCCGGGTCGCCCCGCGGATCCACCGCCTCGCCGCCCCCGGCGCCCTGTTCGAGGCGCGCGCCACCGTCGCGGCGACCGACGACCTCGCCGGCTCCGCCCGCGCGCTGGCCCTCACCGCGCAGGTGCTCGTCGGATCCCCGCTCACCGAGCTGGCGCCGCTCGCCCGGACCCCCGACCACCTGATGCTCTCGGGCCAGACCGCCTCGGGCGTCCACGTGATCGTGAGCGCGGTCGTCACGGCCCACGCCCACGCGTGCGCGACCTTCCGGCTCGTCGTCGGCGACCGCGCCGCGCACGTCGCACTCCCCGCGCCCGGCACGGCAGCACCCGGGCGCGCGAGCGTCACGGACGCCGCCGGCCGCGAGGACCTCCCCGTCGTCTTCGAGTCCGGCCACCGCACCGCGATGCGCCTCGCCCGCGACGGCGCCCACGGACGGCAGGTGCCCGACGACGTCGCCGACCTCCGCTCGCTCCTCGCCGCCGCGCCCGCGCTCGCCGCCGACGCGCGCCCCTAGACCCAGCCCCTTCCCTTCCACCACACACAGCACCACCGGACAACGGAGTCAGAAATGCCACAGCAGTCATCCAGCGCCTTCGGCAACGGCCTCACCCGACGATCCCTCCTGAGCGCGGGCGTCGGCGCCGCGGCGGTCGGCCTCCTCGCCGCATGCAGCGGCGGCGGCGGAGGCGCGAGCGGCGCCGCCGGCGACCTCAAGTTCTGGAACATGCCCTGGGGAGCGCCCGCCTTCCTCACGGAGGACAAGGTGATCTCCGCCGCGTACAAGCCCGCGAGCGGGTTCGGCAAGGTCAGCTACCAGCAGGTCCAGTGGGCCAACTTCACGCAGACCTTCTCGACCGCGGTCGCCGCCAACAACGGCCCGGCCGTGAGCTCGGGCGGCGGGACGACGGCGTTCCTCTTCGAGTCGCAGGGCAAGATCGCGTACGCCGACGACCTCATCGAGACGTGGAAGGGCAACGGGATCTACGACGACTTCCTCCCCGGCCTCGTCGACACCCTGAAGACGGCCAACGGCTACGCGGCCGTCCCGTACAACCTCGACATGCGCATGTACTGGTACCGCAAGGACCTCCTCGAGAAGGCCGGCGCCGACGTGCCGACCGACTGGGACTCCTACGAGGCCGCGTGCGCCGCGCTCAAGAAGATCGGCGTCTACGGCTACGGCACCCGCTCGGGCGCCGGCGCGTTCACCGGCTTCCACCAGATCGTCGCCCACATGATCAACAACGGCGGCGGCCTCTTCGACGCCGACCAGAACCCGGACGTCGTCACCGAGGCCAACATCCAGGCCGTCGAGTGGGTGCTCGGCATGGTGAAGAACGGCTACGTGGATCCCCGCAGCGCCACCTACACCTCGGACAACGCGTACCAGCAGATGGACGCCGGCACGTTCGGCATGTTCTGGGACGGCGCGGGGGCCACGGCGAACGTGACGCCCGAGACCGCGGCGCAGATGGTGGTCGGCGACCCGCTCGTGGGCCCCGGCGGCGAGAAGGGCGCGCTCTACTTCCCGAACAACATCATGATGTACAAGTCGACGCCCAGCCAGGAGAACAGCGAGGCGTTCCTCACGTACTACTACCAGAACATGAAGTCGCTCTGGACGAAGCAGACCGGCATCGGCCTGCCGCCGCTGAAGTCCATCGCCGACGAGGCGTACGCGGACGACCCGAACACCACGAAGATTCTCAACGACTGGCAGCCCATCTCGAAGACCTGGGGTGCCCCGGGCTCGAACACGGTCTTCCAGAACGTGACCAAGGTCGACGGCACGCAGCCGACGATCTCGTTCGCGCAGGCGGTCCTCGGCGGCACGGTCACGGCGAAGGCCGCCCTCGAGACGCTGCAGAAGGAGCTGGAGGCGGGCGCCTGATGCGCGCGCATCCGGAGGGCATGACGTGGACGGGGTGATCTGATGGCCGTCGACACCCGCGTCGCCGACAAGATCGGGCTGGCCCGCCGCGGCGTCGGCGTGGCCGGCCCCGGTCGGCCGCCGAGCGCGCCGCGGAAGGGCCGCGGGAAGACGCCGCTCGGCCGGGCGGGGAAGACGCTGGCGCTGTTCGCGCTGCCGTCCCTGCTCCTGCTCATCCTGCTCAACGTCTATCCGGTCGTGTACTCGTTCCTGCAGTCCCTCCAGCGGGGCACGCCGTCGACGCTGCCGTGGCAGACGCCGTTCGTCGGGCTCGAGAACTACGCGAACGTGCTCACCTCGGAGTCGTTCCGCAACGCGACCACCTTCACGATCGTGTTCACGGTCGTGGGCGTCTTCGGGTCGTGGCTCGTGGGGCTCGCGCTCGCGCTGCTGCTGCGCACCCGGATCCCCGCCAACGGGTTCTTCAAGGTGCTGCTGCTCCTGCCGTGGATCGTCCCGGTGGTCGTCTCGTCGACCTCGTGGAACTGGCTGGTGGCGACGCCGCAGAGCCCGGTGCCGATCATCCTGGAGAGGCTCGGGTTCCCCGACGCGAACTTCCTCGGCGATCCGGTGCTGGCGCAGGTCGTGGTCTGCGTCTTCAAGGTGTGGATCAGCTTCCCGTTCATGCTGATGATGATGTCCTCGGCGCTCGCGTCGGTGGACACCAACGTCTACGAGGCGGCGAAGATGGACGGCGCGAACGCGTGGCAGGCGTTCCGCGGCGTGACCCTCCCGATCATCTCCCGCACCACGTACATCAGCTGGGTGCTGATGACGATCTTCTGCGTCAACGACTTCCCGACGATCTTCCTGCTCACGCAGGGCGGTCCCGTGAACGCGACGACGTCGCTGATCGTGCTGGCGTACCAGCAGGCGTTCCAGAACCTGCAGACCGGCCCGGCCACGGCGGTCGCGTTCATGATGACGGCCGTGCTCGTCATCGTGTCGACGCTGCTGTACCGGCAGATCAAGAAGGCGGACATCGAATGAGCCAGGCACTCGCCGTCGGCGGCGCCACCTCGGCGACCGTCGGGGACGTCAAGCGGACCTCCGCGAAGCAGCGCGAGCAGAAGGGCCAGTGGTGGCGCTTCCTGCTCATCGCGGTCATCACGCTCGTGGTGATCACGCCCATCCTCGCGGTGCTGTTCCTCTCCACCCAGCCGGGGCAGAACTCCACGGCGACCGGATTCACGCTGGAGAACTTCCAGCGCGTGCTCGGCGGCACCGACGTGATGATCTGGCTCGGCAACAGCCTGATCGTCGCGCTCGTCACCGTCGTCGTCTCGGTCGTGATCGCGGCGCCCGCCGGGTACGTGCTCAGCCGCTCGCGGTCGAAGCTCGTCTCCGGGTACTCGCTCGTGCTGTTCGTGGTGCAGGCCCTGCCGGTGGTGACCGCGGCGATCCCGCTGTTCATCACGTTCTCGGCCATGGGCCTCATCAACACGCTGCAGGGCGTGGCGATCATCTACATCGGCTCGACCATGTCGGTCGCGATCTGGATGATGGCGGCGTACATCGACTCCATCCCCATCACCCTCGAGGAGGCGGCGTGGATGGACGGCGCGAGCGTATTCAGCGGCTTCGTGCACGTGGTGCTGCGCAACTCCCTGCCGGGCATCCTCTCCACCGCGATCTTTTCGTTCCTGCTGGCCTGGAACGATTACCTGATCGCGCTCCTGTTCCTGCAGGACTTCACGAAGTACACCCTCCCCATCGGCCTCAACACGTTCTTCCAGCAGAACGCGGCCGACTGGGGCTCGGTGATGGCGGTCGCGGTCATCATGATGCTGCCGCCCGTGCTGATCTTCGCCCTGCTGAACAAGTACTTCAGCGTCGGCGGGATCGGCGGGTCGCTCGCCGGGAGGTGATGCGGCCTCGCCCCGGACGAGAGCCCGCCCCCGTGATCCATGTGATCGCGGGGGCGGGCTCTCGTCGTGCGGGGAGCGTGCGGCTACGCCTCGTCGTCCCGCTCCTCGTACGCCGCCCGCTGCTGTTGCACCTCGCGGATCCGGGCGATGTCGAACTTCGGCCGGCGGTGGAAGTCGTAGATGCCGTTCTGCTCCTGGAACGTGTCGGTGAGCTGCGTGAAGCAGTAGCCGAACATGAGCGGATCCCCGAGCAGCACCTCGGTGAGGCCGCGGAACCGGGCGTGCCATTCCTCGACGCTCGCGACGCGCTCGCCGTAGCCCCAGGAGACGGCGCGCGCCGGGTCGCTGGCGTCGGCCTGCGGGCGGTCGATCTCGTCCGGGTTCCACCAGATGCCGCCGTACTCGGAGACGAAGAAGGGCTGGCCGGCGTAGGGCACGGAGATCGCGCGGCCGTCGAGGTCGTTGACGAACGGCCGGCCGTCGGCGAGGCCCGCCTGTTCGCGGCGGAAGGCGTCCGGGTCCTGCTCGTAGGAGTGCGAGTCGTAGACGTCGGAGGAGCGAACGCGGTGCGAGTAGCCGGAGGCGTCGAGGACGGGACGCGACGGATCCGCCGCCTTCGTGGCCAGGTACATGCCCGCGGTCACGTCGTCGAGCTGCGTGATGCGGTCGTGGATCGCCTGGTACGTCTCGTTCAGCGGGCACCAGCCGACGATCGACGGGTGCGAGCGGTCGCGCGTGACCGCCTCGATCCACTGGGTGATGAACGACGCCGTCGGCTGCTGCGCGTCCTTGCCCAGGCCGCCTCCCGCGCCCCAGTCGCCGAACTCGCCCCACACGAGGTATCCGAGCCGGTCGGCGTGGAAGAGGAACCGCTCCTCGAACACCTTCTGGTGCAGGCGCGCGCCGTTGAATCCCGCGGCCATCGAGAGCTCGATGTCGCGGACGAGGGCGGCGTCGTCGGGGGAGGTCATGAGGGTGTCGGGCCAGTAGCCCTGGTCGAGCACGAGCCGCTGGAAGACGCGGCGGCCGTTGAGGAGCACGTCGCAGCCGTCGATCGCGAGGGAGCGGAGGCCGCCGTAGGAGGCGACCTCGTCGACCACGCGGTCGTCGGAGTCGACCAAGCGCAGCGTGATGTCGTAGAGGTGCGGATCCTCGGGCGACCACTCGCGCACGCGATCCTCGGGGATGCGGAGGGTGACGCGCGCCCCCAGGTCGCCCGCCGGTATCCGGGAGCGCGTGATCTCGCCGGCGGCGTCCGCGAGCACGGCCTCGAACGCGAGGCCGGCGGTACGGTGCGAGAGCTCCGGGGTGACGGTGAAGGAGGAGTCCGCGCGCTGCGGCTCGATGTGCGCCGAGCGGATGTGCGCCTCGGGCACCGGCTCCAGCCACACCGTCTGCCAGATCCCGGTGGTGCGCGTGTAGAAGCAGGACGTGTTCTCGAACCAGGTCGCCTGCTTGCCGCGGGCCTGCGGCTCGTCGCGGGTGTCGCGGGCGCGGACCACGATGGTCAGCTCCTCCTCCTCGTCGGCCCGCACGCCGAGATCCGCCGTGAACGACGTGAAGCCGCCGCGGTGCCGGGCGACCTCCTCGCCGCCCACCCACACGGTCGCGTCGTGGTCGACGGCGCCGAAGTGGAGGAGGACGCGGCGGCCGCTCCAGCCCGCGGGGATGCGCACGGTGCGGCGGTACCAGACGGCCGTGAGGAAGTCGACGTCGCCGATGCCCGACGCGGTGGACTCCGGCGCGAACGGCACGAGGATCTCCTCCGCGAGATCGCGCTCGAGCAGTCCGCGCTCGAGCCCGCTGTCGCCGCGGTCGCGCTCGAACTGCCACGGGCCGTTGAGGTTGAGCCAGTCGGGGCGCGTGGACTGCGGGCGCGGGTGCTCGGGCTTGGGGATGCGGGCGGTGCTGTCGCTCATGATCGGGCTTCCTTCTGTCGAGACGGAGGGGAGGGGCGGTCGGTGCCAGCCTGCCGCGGCGGGAGGGGACGGCGCCGCACGTGAGGCGGGCTGTCGGTCAGCGGGCGTCGCGCGAGGCGGTCGCCGCGGGCGGGGCGGCCGGGGCGGATCCCCAGGCCTGGCTGCGGATGCCGTCCGCCGCGCTCGTCCAGGAGCGCAGCAGGTCGGCGACGTCGGGGCTCCGCTCGTCGGCGATCGCCTGGGCGAGCGCGTCCTCGAGGAGGTCGGCGATGACGACGCGCGCGCCGCCCCGCTCGCTGCTCCGGATCGCGCCCTCGACCATCGCGAGGCTGGGCACGTTGTGCCGCACCTCCGTCGGCGGGGTCGTGCCGGCGCGGAGGGATCCGACGAACTCCTCGAGCGACGCCGCGATGCCCTCGGGGTGCTCGGGCACGTCGAACCGGGCGCCCGGGACGTCGAGGCCGACGACGTCGTCGCCGTCCCAGTGCGCCGCGCCGCGCTCGCCGTACGCGCGCCAGTCCGCGTTCCACGACGTGGGCATGCCGGGCGTGCAGCGGCTGCCGACGTACGCGAACCGGGCGCCGGACGCGAGCTCGAAGTCGGCCGTCGCGGCGGCGTCGCCCGCGAACCAGCTCCACGGCGGGTTCCACGAGCTGCAGCGCACGGCCACGGGCTCCTCGCCCGTTGCGTACCGCAGCTGGTCGAAGTGGTGGATGGACATGTCGACGAGCAGCGGGTGCGCCATCTGCTCGCGGAAGCCCGGCTCGTGGTCCTCGTGCAGGAACTGGGCGTGCACGACCGCGAGCGGCCCGACCTGCGCGACCGCCTCGCGGAACGCCGTGAGGTGGGTGAAGTAGCGGCGCGACTGGCTGACCATGAGGAGGCCGCCCGTGATGTCGGCGAGGGCGACCTGGCGGAGCGCCTCCGCGACGGTGGGCGCGAGCGGCTTCTCGCACAGCACGGGCAGGCCCGCGCGGAGCGCCTGCTCGTTGACCGCGCGGTGCGCCTGCGGCACGGTCACGTTCACCACGGCCCGGGCGCCGGAGCGCGCGGCGACCTCGGCGACGGACGCGCCCACGGCGATCCCCTCGAGCCCCGCGGCCTGCACGGCGGACTCCGCGAGCGGCACGTCGAGGTCGACGACGCCCACGAGCTCGGCGTGCGGGGAGTCGGCGAGCATGCGGATCCAGAGCGCGCCCATGACGCCGGCGCCCACCACGACGACGGGCAGGCGGTCGGGTGCGGGTGCGTCGGCGGGTGCGTCGGCGGCTCCCGGTCGGCGATCGGACGTGGTCATGGTGCTCGCCTCCCGGGCACGACGGTGAGCCCGCTCCGACGATACCGGCCGCGCGCTCAGTCGCGCGGGACCGCCGCCGTCTCCGCCTCGATGGTCGACGCGGTGGGCGGGGCCGCGTGCGCGCCGTGCCCGCCGTCCGCGGGGAGGCCGGCCGGGAGATCCGCCCCCGCCGACGCCGCGTGCGGGTGCGTGCGGTCGAGCCCGGCGCCCTCGATGTCGACGTCGGGGAGGATCCGGTCGAGCCAGCGCGGCAGCCACCAGGCCGAGCGGCCGAGCAGGTGCATGAGCGCGGGCATCAGCAGCATCCGCACCACGAACGCGTCGAGCAGCACGCCGAACGCGAGCCCGAAGCCGATCGACCGGATGATGGTCGACTCCGAGAACACGAACCCGCCGAACACCGACACCATGATGAGCGCCGCCGCCGTGACGACCGCGCGCCCCGCCCGGAACCCCTGCACCACCGCGAGCCGCGCCTCGGCACCGTGCACGTAGGCCTCGCGCATGCCGCTCGCGAGGAACAGCTGGTAGTCCATGGCGAGGCCGAACAGGATCCCGACGAGGATCACCGGCAGGAAGCTCAGGATCGGCCCCGGGCTCTCCAGCCCGATGAGCCCCGCGCCCCAGCCGAACTGGAACACCGCGACGATGAGGCCGTAGGTCGCGAAGAGCGACAGCACGAACCCGCCGGTCGCGATCAGCGGCAGGAGGATCGAGCGGAACACCACGATCAGGATCAGCAGCGACAGCCCCACGACCACGAGCAGGTAGAGCGGCAGCACCGCGGCCAGCGCCTCGGAGATGTCGATGTTGGTGGCGGCCTGCCCGGCGACGCCGAGCGTGATCCCGCCGTCGAGCTCGGGCAGCGCGCGGATGTCCTGCACGAGCCGCTCGGTGGACGCGCTGTTCGGGCCCTCCTGGGGGAGCACCTGGAACGCGAGGACGGTGCCGTCGTCGGTGTTCGCGACGGGCGCCACGGCGACCACGTCGTCGAGGTCGTGCAGCGCCTGCGCGACGTCGACCTGGGTGGCGAGGAGGTCCGCGTCGGCGATGCCCGCGGGCACGTCCGCGACCACGAGCAGCGGGCCGTTGGCGCCCTCGCCGAACTCGTCGGCGACCGTGGTGAAGGCGCGCTGGCTGGTGGATCCGGCCGGCTCGCTGGATCCGTCGGGCAGGCCGAGCCGCATCGACAGGCTCGGGATGGCGATCACGAGGAGGGCGACGACCGTGCCGAGCACCGTGAGGACGGCGCGCGCGTTCGACATGGGCTTCAGGGTCTTCGCGGCCTCCTGCGGGCGAGCCGCGGATCCGGCCTCGGCCGCCGCCGCCCGGTCGCGCTTCCGCAGCACGCGCATTCCGGCGAGGCCGAGCACCGCGGGCGTCAGCGTGATCGCGACGAGCACGGCCACGAGCACGCACACCGCACCCACCGTGCCCATCAGCGCGAGGAACGGCACGCCGGTGATGTTGAGGGCGAGGAGCGCGACGATCACGGTGGATCCCGCGAACACGACCGCCGTGCCCGACGTGCCGTTCGCGAGCCCGATCGACTCGCGCACGCCCGTGCCGGCGAGCATCTGCTTCCGGTGCCGGTTGACGATGAAGAGGGAGTAGTCGATCCCGACCGCGAGGCCGAGCATCACGCCGAGCACCGGGGTCACCGACGCCATGTCGACCACGCCGGAGAACGCGAGCGACGCCGTGACGCCGACGCCCACGCCGACGACCGCGGTGACGATGGGGAGCGAGGCGGCGATGAGCGTGCCGAGCATCACGATGAGCACGATGGCCGCGAACACGAGGCCGACGACCTCGCCGATGCCGAAGATCTCGGGCACGCCCTGCGCGAGGTCGGTCGCGAAGTCGACGCTCGTGCCGGCGACGGGGGAGTCCTGGAAGTGCGCGATCGCGGACTCCTTGGTCTCCTCCGAGAGCTCGAGGCGCGGATCCGTGAAGGAGACGTTGACGATGGCCGTCGAGCCGTCCGCGGAGACGACGCCGATGCCGTCCGTGAGGCCGAGGAGCGTGCGGCCGAGCTCGGCCTGCTCGGCGCCGGAGTCGAGCTGCGCGCGCGAGGAGTCGACCGTGGCCTGCTGCTGCTGGAGGGCCTGGGTCTGCTGGTCGAGCTGGGCCTGCTGCGCGTCGAGCGCGGCGATCTGCGCGGCCGGAGCGCCCGCGGCCTCGGCCTGCTGGCGCGCGGCGGCGAGCTGCTGCTGACCCGCGTCGAGCTGCGCCTTCCCGGCGTCGAGCTGCTGCTGCGCGGCGTCGAGCTGGGTGCGGCCCGCGGTGATCTGGTCGTCGCCGCTCTGCAGCTGCGCGGCCTGGTCGGCGCGCTGCTGGGTGACGGCGAAGGGATCCACCACGCGCGCGACGCCCGGGAGGTCGCCGGCGCTCGTGGCGAGGGCGGAGATGTCCTGCTTCTGCTGGTCGGTGAAGGCCGAGCCGTCGGTGGTGCGGTAGACGACCGTGCCGGTGCCGCCCGCGGTGTCGGGCAGCGTCTCCGCGAGCTCGTCGGTGACGGCGCCGGACGCGGTGCCCGGGATGTCGAAGCTGTTGCCGAGGGTGCCGGCGAACGCGAGGAACGAGCCCACGCCGATCCCGAGGATCACCACCCACGAGACGATCACGAGCCACGCGCGACGCGCGGCCATCGAACCGAGCCGGTACAGCACTGACGCCATGTCATCTCCCTCAGACGTTTCGACGATACGCTACGTCTCGTCTAGTTTCTGGAGCTACCCTGTGCAGGTGAACGAGCACCGAACCGGGAGGGTCCGCAGCGAAGCGGCCCGCGAGGCGATCCTCGGGGCGACCGTGCGCCTCATCCACGCCGTCGGCTACGACCACCTCACGATCGAGGGCGTCGCCAAGGAGGCCGGCGTCGGCAAGCAGACGATCTACCGGTGGTGGCCGTCGCGCGGCGCGCTCATCGCCGAGTGCATGACCGAGGGGCGGCTGATGCCGGTCGAGTTCGCCGTGCCCGACACGGGCGACCTCCTCGCCGACATCGAGCGCTGGCTCACGGACGTGCTCGCCGTGCTCGACGCCCCGACCGGCGGCCCGCTCGTCCGCTCGCTCGTGGCGGCCGCCGCCGAGGACGAGGCCGTGGGCGACAGCCTGAGCGCGAGCCTCGGCGTCGACCGCGACCTGTCCGAGCGCCTCGCCTCGGGAATCCGCGCGGGCCAGCTCCCCGCCGACGCGCCCGTCGACGAGCTCGGCCAGGCGATCCTCGGCGTCATCGTGCTGCGCGTGCTCGGCCGGCAGGGCGACCACGCCGAGAGCGTGACGCGGCTGGTGCGGTTCGTGCTGGGATCGGGCGGGACGACCGCGGGAGCCCGTCGCCGCTGATCCGCCGAGGCTGATCAGCCGAGTAGCCGGATCGGCGCTCCCGCGACCCACGCGGCCACGCTCTCGTGCGCCTCGGCGAAGAAGCGCCGGTAGGTGTCCTCCGTCACGTAGCCGAGGTGCGGCGTGAGCACGGTGCGCGGCGCCGACCTCCAGGGCGAGTCGAGCGGCAGCGGCTCGCGGTCGAACACGTCGAGCGCGGCGCCGCCGATCCGGCCCGCGTGCAGGGCCGCGAGCAGCGCGGCCTCGTCGACGAGCGGTCCGCGCGCGGTGTTGACGAGGATCGCCGTGGGCTTCATCGCCTGGATGTCCGCAGCGCCGATGAGCCCGGCCGACGCCGCGTCGAGCTTCGCGTGCACGCTGAGCACGTCGGCGGTGGCGACGAGCTCGTCCTTGCCCACCGGGATCACGCCGAGGGCGCGCGCCCGCTCCGGATCCAGGTGCCGGCTCCACGCCGCCACCTCCATGTCGAAGGCGAGGGCGACCCGGGCGACGCGCGCGCCGATGGCGCCGAGGCCGACGATCCCGAGCCGCCGGCCCGCCAGGTCGCCGCCGACGGTGCCCTGCCAGAGGCCGTCCCTCACGCGCCGGTCCTCCTCGGGGACGTGCCGGAGCGCGGCGAGGATCAGCGCCCACGTCAGCTCGGCGGCGCCCGAGGTGCCGCCCGTCGCGCCGCTCGACACGAGGATCCCGGCGCGTGCCGCAGCCCCCAGGTCGATGGCGGCGTTCGCGCGGCCCGTGGTCACGAGGAGGCGGAGCTCCGGCAGGGCGGAGAGCACGGCCTCGTCGAAGCGGGTGCGCTCGCGCATCGCGACGACGACGTCGAAGGGCTGCAGCGCCTGGATCACCTCCTCGGCGGATCCGAGGTGCGCGCGGAACGCGGTGGCCTCGGCCCCGGGGATCGATCCCCAGTCGGCGAGACGAGCGGACACGCCCTGGTGGTCGTCGAGGACGGCGATGCGGATCGGTGCGGTCATGCTCCACTCTCCCTCCCCCGCACTCAAGCGGGAGGCGCGTGCGGTCGGATCAGGCGAAGGCGTTCGGGACGACCACCAGCAGCACCCAGCAGATCAGCGGGGCGATGGCCACCACCGCCCCCGCGTTGAGCAGCAGCTGCCGGTAGAAGACGGTCCGGTCGATGCCCTGCGCGTTGGCGAGCACGAGCGCGCCGTTCGTGGAGAACGGCGAGACGTCGACCACCGTGGCCGCGATCGAGAGCGCCGCGACCACGCCCACCACGGGCAGCTCGCCGAGCTGCAGCAGCGGCAGGGACAGCGGGATGATCGCCGCCAGCAGCGCCGTGGAGGAGGCGAAGGCCGAGGAGACGCCGATCACGTAGCAGAGCACGAGGGCCACGACCACGGGGGCGCCGATGAGCAGCGCCATGTCGGCGAGGTCGTCGATCACGCCGAGCTCCTGGAGCATCGCGATGTACGTGACCATGCCGCCCACGAGGAGCACGGTCGGCCAGCTGATGCCGGCGATCGAGCGGCTGGTGTTCTTGAGATCCGTGAAGGACAGGATCACGCCCGCGGCGATGGCGACGAAGCTGATCGGCTGGTGGCCGACGAGCACGATCACGAGGATCGCGGCGATGAGCGCGAGCGTCAGCATCCGCACCCGGGTGAGCGGCACGTGGTCGGCGTCGACCGTGTCGTCCTCGATGGTCATGACGCTGCCGGTGGCCGTGTACTCGAGCGTCTTCACACGGCTCGTGATGGCGTAGGCGGCGACCGTCAGCACCGACAGGAGCGTGTTGATCCCGAAGCTCGAGAAGAACAGCTGCCAGGGGTCGAGCGTCAGGCCGTTGCCCTCGACGATGTCGCGCACCAGCACGCCCGAGACCGAGATGGGCGAGAAGGCGCCGGCGTGGGCGCCGTTGATGGTCATGATCCCCATCACGAGCGGGCTCATGCGCGTGCGCCCCGCGAAGGCCATGGCGGCGGGGGCGATGAGCGCGACCGCGGCCGGGCTGAACGTGCCGAGCGAGGTGAGGAACGCGGCCACCAGGAAGAAGACCCACGGGATCAGGTAGAGCTTCCCGCGCACGGCCCGGATGCAGGCGCTCACCATCAGGTCGATGGTGCCGTTCTGCTTCGCCATGCCGAAGAAGTAGGTGACGCCGATGATCGTGAGCACGATCGACGACGGGAAGACCTCGAGGATCTCCTTGTCGTCGTAGCCGAACGCGATGGCGCCGACGAGGAAGGCCCCGATGAAGCCGAGGAAGCCGATGTTGATCGGGAACACGGTCGCGATGACGAACATCACGACGAGGCCGATGAGGGGGATGATCTCGATAGACGACACTGTCTTCTCCTGGTGATCGCGGACGCGGGACGCGTCAGCGGGTGGGGGCGAGCGGGATGGGTTCGTGGTGCGTGAGCAGCTCCGAGTCCGCGAGGCGGCGGGCCGCCCGCTGGAGCAGGACCCGGGTGCCTGCGGCGTCGACCTCGACGCCGGCGCGGAGCGGGCCGCCGAGGGTGCCGAGGCGGAGGGGCGAGGTGGCCGGATCCACGCCCACGCTCTCGAGCACGGTGCCCGGCTCGCGCGCCGCGAGGGCCAGGGCGACGGCGCTCGTGAGGCCGATGGTGGGGTGCGCCGCGTTCATCGAGAGCATGCGGACGGAGACGTCGTGGTCGGCCGCGCGCACCTCCTGGCCGAGCGTGGTGACGTGGTCGACGGCGGGCCCGACGACGCCGACCTTGGGCACCGCGTCGCCCGCGGCCTCGACGCTCGGCGCGATGCCCATCGCGACGGCGGCGTGCGCGCGGATCCGGCGCAGCAGCGGCACGGCGGCGAGGATCTCGATCTCTGTCGCGGCGGCGGGCAGCCCGAGGTCGGCCGCGGCGAGCAGCACGACGGGCGCCCCAGCGTCGGCCATGGTCACCTCGTAGGCGGCGCCGTCGACGACGAGCTCCTCGCGCACGGATCCGGTCGGGAAGAGCGCGCCGGTCGTGGATCCGGCCGGGTCGACGAACGCGAGGTCGACGGCGGTGCCGGATCCCCGCACGCCCGGCACCGAGACCTCACCGGCCGCGGCGCCGGCGACCTGCGCGACGACGACGGCGGAGGTGTTGAGGTTCCGCATCCGCACGGTGGTGGGCGCGTCGTCCGAGCCGGCGAGACCGAAGCGCTCGACCGACCACTGGGCCACCGCCGTCGCGCAGTTGCCGCAGTTGCTGCCCCACTCTACGACGTGCGCGCCGATCGCGACCTGCGCGAAGAGGTAGTCGACGTCGATGCCGGGCTCCTCGCTCCGGCCGACGACGACGGCCTTGGACGTGACCGAGGTGCCCCCGCCGACGCCGTCGAGCTGGCGCGGGTCGTCGGCGCCGAACAGCTCGATGAGGAGCTCGGCGAGGGCGTCCCGGTCGGCCGGGACGGCATCGCGGTCGAAGAGCCAGCACTTGCTGGTCCCTCCGCGCATGAGGGTGGCGGGGATGCTCACGAGGCCTCCTGGTCGTCGTCGATGACCTCACGCTATGAACCCGGCGCCTTGAGCAAAATCTCGATCTCCTACGCCCCTGTTCAGCTGAGCTAAAGTCGCGGCATGGCCTCCTTCGACCTCGTCACGCTGGATCTGCTGCTCGACGTCGTCGACTCCGGCACGCTGACGGGCGGCGCGGCCCGCTCGCGGATGACCACCTCGGCGGCGTCGCAGCGCATCGCGAAGCTCGAGCAGCTCATCGGGCAGCCCGTGCTCGACCGGCTCCCGCGCGGCATGCGGCTGACCGAGGCGGGCCAGGTCCTCGCCGCGAAGGCGCGGACCGTGCGGCGGGAGCTGCGCGCCGCCGAGGGCGAGCTCGAGGCGATCCGCGGGCTCGAGCACGGCACCGTGCGGCTCGGGTCCTTCCCCACCGTGAGCGCATCGCTGCTGGCGGATGCGCTCAAGGACGCGCACGCGGCGTGGCCGGGCATCGAGATCCGCGTGCAGTCGGCGCTGCGGCCGGAGCTCATCGACAAGCTCAGCTCCGGCGAGGTCGAGCTCGCGCTGCTGTGGAGCTACGCCTGGACCGAGGAGACCGAGAAGCACCTCGCGCTGCGGAAGCTCGTGGAGGACGAGACGATGCTGCTCGTCGCGGCCGACAGCCCCATCCGCGACGGGGTGTCGCTCCGGTCGCTCCGGCGGGAGTCGTGGATCACGCGCAACGGCGGGCACCCGGCGGCCGACGTGCTCTACCGCAGCTGCGCGGCCGCGGGGATCACGCCGGAGGTGGCGTACGAGGCGTACGACTACCAGGAGGTGCAGGCGATGGTGGCGGCGGGCGTCGGCATCGCGATGGCGCCGCGGCTCGCGCTCGCGTCGCACCGGGACGACGTGCGGGCGGTGTCGTTCCGGCCGGCCGACCGGATCCCGGCGCGCACCATCTACCTCGCCACCCTCGCCCGCCGCGTCGAGACGCCCGCGATGCACGCGCTGTCGGAGGCGGTGACGCGCGCGGCGCGGTCGTTCGCGGCGAGCGGGGCGCCGGGTCCGCGGTAGCCGGATCCTCCCGGACGGGTCCGGACCTAGGCGGGCGCCGGCGCCTCGACGGCGAGCTTCAGGCCGACCGCGCCGAGGAGCCCGCCGGTGGCCCAGCGCTGCCAGCGCATCCACCGGGGCCGACCGCGCATGAACACGGCGATCGAGCCGGCCGCGAGGACGATCCCCGCGTTGACCGCGAGGCTCACGAGGATCTGCACCGCCCCGAGCTGGAAGCCCTGCGCCACGACGTCGCCCGCGGCCCGGTCGACGAACTGCGGGATCAGCGCGAGGTACATGATCGCGGCCTTCGGGTTGAGCAGGTTCGTGACGAGCCCCATCCGGAAGAGCTTCGCGGTGGAGTCGCGGGGCAGGTCGCGCGTGTCGAAGACGGAGGCGCCGCCCGGGCGCAGCGTCGAGTACGCGAGCCACAGCAGGTACGCCGCCCCGGCGACCTTGAGCGCCGTGTAGAGCCACGGGACGACCACGAACACGGCGGCGAGGCCGACGTTGGCCATTGTCATGTAGATCACGAAGCCCACGCCCGTGCCGGCCAGCGAGACGAGTCCCGCGCGACGCCCCTGGCTGATGCTGCGCGAGACCAGGTACATCATGTTCGGGCCCGGCGTGAGGACCATGCCGAGGGCGACGAGCGCCATGGCGGATGCGGCGGCCAGGGTGATCATGCGGTGCCCTCCTCGCGGGTCGGCGGCGGGTGGTCCGCTGCCGGGATCACCAGCTTGGCGGATCCACGGGGCGGGGCCCGTCGTCGGCCCGTGGCCTCACCGGTACGCGTAGAACCCCTCGCCCGACTCCACGCCGAGCTTGCCCTGGTCGATGTACTCGCTCTGGAGGTGGGCAGCCCACGCCTGCGCGCCCGGGTCGTCGCTCGCCGCGGCGATGGCGTGGACGGTG